>JASGIK010000002.1:0-1528656 GCA_047601885.1 Solirubrobacterales bacterium | reverse complement strand
TATTGCTAAGGTTAATAGGGAAACACGATAGAATCCGAACAGCACCTGGGTTGATGGCAGCGTCGCGCGAGCCTGCATCCGGGGCGTGGGAAACATGGTGGCGCGGGTTCGCACGGTGGCTTTCCAGGGCATCGAGGCCGTGCCGGTCGATGTCCAGGTGATGGTCGGGCCGGGCAAGGTCGGCATGCAGATCGTCGGCCTGCCCGACAAGGCGGTGGCCGAAAGCCGCGAGCGCGTGCAGGCGGCGCTGAACGCCTCGGGCCTCGCCGATGCCGTCGAAGAAGGTCACGGTGAACCTCGCGCCCGCCGACCTGCCGAAGGAGGGCAGCCATTACGACCTGCCGATCGCGCTGGGCCTGATGGCGGCGATCGGCGCCATCCCGGCCGACATGCTCGCCGGCTATGTCGTGCTTGGCGAACTGGCGCTCGACGGCACCATCGCGGCCGGTCGCCGGCGTGCTGCCCGCGGCCATCGCGGCCAATGCCGAGGGCAAGGGCCTGATCTGCCCCTCCGCCTGCGGCCCGGAGGCCGCCTGGGCCGGCCAGGATATGGACATCCTGGCGCCGCGCATCGCTGATCGCAGCTCGCCAATCATTTCCGGGGCACGCAGGTGCTGTCGCAGCCCGAAGCCGGCATCGCGCTCGCGGCGCGCGACCTGCCCGACCTCGCCGACATCAAGGGCCAGGAAAGCGCCAAGCGCGCGCTGGAAGTGGCGGCGGCCGGCGGCCACAATCTCCTGATGGTCGGGCCGCCGGGTTCGGGCAAGTCGATGCTGGCTCAGCGCCTGCCCTCGATCCTGCCGCCGCTGGCGCCGAAGGAGCTGCTGGAGGTCTCGATGATCGCTTCCGTCGCCGGCGAGCTTGGCGAGGGCAAGCTGACCGACCGGCGGCCGTTCCGCGCCCCGCATCACTCCGCCTCGATGGCGGCGATGATCGGCGGCGGCCTGCGCGCGCGGCCGGGCGAGGTCTCACTCGCCCATCACGGCGTGCTGTTCCTCGACGAGTTGCCGGAGTTCACGCCGCAGACGCTGGATGCACTGCGCCAGCCGTTGGAGACAGGCGATTGCATGATCGCGCGCGCCAATCACCGCGTCACCTATCCGGCGCGCATCCAACTGGTGGCGGCGATGAACCCGTGCCGCTGCGGCATGTCGGGCGAGCCCGGCTATCGCTGCCTGCGGGGCGACCGCTGCCGCACCGAATACCAGGCGCGGATTTCCGGCCCGATGCTCGACCGTATCGACCTTCGGATCGAGGTGCCGGCGGTCTCGGCAAGCGACCTGATCCGGCCCGACAAGGCCGAGACGAGCGCTGCGGTCGCGCAACGCGTGGCGCGTGCGCGCGCCATGCAGCGCGAACGGCTGGAAAGGCTGGGCGCCGGCGCCACCACCAACGCGCATTGCCCGCCTTCGATCATCGAGGAGATCGCCAGGCCCGACAATGCTGGCCTGACGCTGCTCAAGGACGCCAGCGAAAAGCTCGGCTTTTCGGCGCGCGCCTATCACCGCGTGCTGAAAGTGGCGCGCACGCTGGCCGACCTCGACGCCAGCGAAACGGTCGGCCGCATCCATCTCGCCGAGGCGATTTCCTATCGGATGAGCGCCGAGCGGATGGCGCAGGCTGCGTAAAGCAATTCCAGGAAAAGCGTGAGCGGTTTTGCCGTCCGGAATTGCGTCAAAACAAATAGATAGGGCGTTTCGCCGGTTCCGTGAGACGGCGATCTCACGTCAATCGGTCGCCGGGATCAGCTTCTTAAGCGTAGGCGCCAGGATCATGCCGAAGGTCAGGACGTCGCCATAGGCCCGCGCGGAAATCATCGCCCCGTGCACGGTCGCCATGAAGGCCTCCGCCTCCACGCGTGGCGCCGCGGCGATCGTCAATGTGCCCTGCTCGGCGCCGCGCTCGATGACGCCGGTCAGCCACCCCGACAGAAACTGAAAATACGCCCGGACCCCTGCTGCAACCTCCGGCGGAAGGGCGGGAAGCTCGCTGGCGAGCAGCGCGCAGACGCAGATCGACCTGCTCGCGTCCTCGATGCACTGCGCCCAGAAGCCGGCATAGGTTCGCAGCAACTGAGGCGGCTCAGGCACGTTGCGCTCGAGCTCCGTCATGCCCGTGACGGTGTCCTCGAGGTAGCGCCTGACCAGGGTCTGCACGAGGTCGACCTTGCTGGGGAAATGGTGGTGAATGCTCGCCTTGCGGATACCGACCACCTCGGCGATATCGGCATAGCTGAATCCGTTGTAGCCGCCGGCGACGATGAAGCTTCGCGCGGCGGCCAGGATGTCATCGGCGGTGTTCGAGGGCTTATCCATGGACATGCCTAGATTGTGATGGCGTTTCGTTGATCGCCATCACGATCCAGCTCTTTGTTGGAGCATGATCGTTCTCCGAAACCCGGTTCCCACTTTTCGGGACCATGCCTAACCTCCAGCGGAGGAAATCTCAACGCGCGGCCTGCGGCGACTTGCGAAGCATATCGCTGACCGAAAGCCAGATGGCGGACACCAAGAAATAGAAGGCGCCGAAAGCGGCATAGGGCGCGACATTGGCAATGCCGATGGCCTCCGCGCCGCCCGCCATCTTGACGAAGAAGAGACCGGCCAGCGCCGACTGGGCGCCGCTCAGGATCATCGCCCACTGCGCGCCGTTGGTCTTCCAGCGGCGAACCGCCGTGAGGAGTTGAAATGCGCCGGAAAAAACGGCCCAGACACCATAGACAGCAAGCACCGCGTTCATACCGCGGCCGAGCGCGATGGCGACCGCAATCGCGGTGATGATGCTGACGACGAAGTTGAGCAGCTGCGATCTGTTGCCGCGAAGCCCTCCGCTGCGCTGCGCGTCGACATAGTTCGCAAGCGCGTCCCAGGCGGGGTAGGCGACCAGCATGACGGCGGCGAGCGGCGGAACTGTCTTGGCGACGGTGACGGCCGCCAGGACCCAGGCCGCCGATACGGCGAACCGCAGATAGTAATAGTTTTTGAGCCAGCCGTTCGAGGACCGGGCGCGGCTCTGACCGTTCATTTGTGCAGGCATGACGATTTCCTTTAATTCAATTACCTACCAACTAGTAGGTAGATTTAGGGTCGTCAATGCCTCGCGACCCGATCGGCGATCACCTCGCGGTTATGTGATCGGCGCCTCGCTTGCGCCGGTCGGGTTACCGATCATAAAAGATGACTTCTTTAGACAGGTTTTGTCTACCCTTGAAGGGCGGCTTCAAGAGGCCTTTTTTGCGAAGGCCCTCTTCGCTGCGCGCTGGACTGAAATGCTGGTACCGTTCCTGATCATGTTGCGCGAGGGCGTCGAGGCCGCGCTCATCGTCGGCATCATCGCCAGCTATCTGCAGCCGACCGGCCGCGGCGCCTGGATGCCCGTGGTGTGGATCGGAATCTTTCTCGCTGTCGCGCTTTCGCTCATCGTCGGCGCCGTCGCTGCAGCTCGCCGGCGATCGAATTTCCGCAGAAGGCGCAGGAACTGTTCGAGGCGATCATCGGCCTCGTCGCGGTCGCGTGCTCACCTCGATGGTGTTCTGGATGCGCAAGGCGGCGCGCTCGATCAAGGCGCGAGCTGCAGCATCGATCGACGCCGCCGCTCGCCGCGCCGAGCCGCAGAGGGTTCGGCGCTGATCGCCATGGTGTTCCTCGCCGTGGCGCGCGAGGGCGTGGAATTGGTGTTCTTCCTGCTCGCCGACCTTCCAGCAGAGCGCGAGGATGCGGCGCCGCTCGGCGCACTTGCGCGGCGTCGTGCTGCGCCGGCGTCGTCGGATACGGCGATCTATGCCGGCAGCGTGCGGATCGACCTCCGGCGCTTCTTCCGCTGGACCGGCGCCTTCATCCTGATCGTCGCCGCCGGCCTGCTCGCCGAGCGCGGTGCAACGCGCTGCACGAGGCGGGCCTCTGGAACCACTTGCAGCAGACCGTCTTCGACATCAGCGGCGTGCTGCCGAGCGGACAGCCCGCTCGGCTCGGTGCTCGGCGGCATCTTCGGCTATATCGATGCGCCGACGGTTGAGCGAAGTCGTCGTCTATCTCGTCTTCCTGGTGCCGTGACGCTGTAGCTGTTCCTGGCGGACCGGCCAGCCGGCCGCCAGTGCCCGAAGACATCGCGAGCGGCCGGCGGCATGACGAGCCGCCCACGCGAACCACGGGCACTGCCGCGCACCGATGCCGTGCGTATCGGCCTCGGGGTTGTCGCTGCTGCTTCTGGTCGCGTCGCGGCGATAGCCTTCTACTACGCATCGCTCGCCGCGCAGAGGCCGCCGCACGCAGCGGCATCGACCGGTGACGATCACCGGCCAAGGCCTGCGAACCCAACGACGATAACCGTCCCAGCCGGGCGCAACATCTTCCGGATCCCCAACCGCTCCGACCGCGCGGTCGAATGGGAAATCCTCGACGGGGTGATGGTGCTCGAGGAGCGCGAGAATATCCTGCCTGGCTTCACGCAGACACTCACCACGCGCGCTCGAGCCCGGCAACTATGCAGATCACCTGCGGGCTCCTCACCAATCCGCGCGGCAAAATGCACGTCACTGCCCCCGGCCACTGCCGGGCCGCGCCGCGAAGCCGAACCTCACGGCCTTCATCGGCGCCGCTTGCCGAATATAAGGTGTATCTCGCGGCTGCGAGGCGGGCGCGCTTCGCAGAAGCCGCCAATGCCTTCGCCAACGCGATGAAATCGGGCGACCTGCAAGCGGCGAAGGCGCCTATCTGCCAGGCACAGGCCGCCTATGGCAATATCGCGCCGGTGATGCCGCTGCTTTCGCCGATATCGACGACGGCAATCAATGCCCGCGCCGACGTTTCGACGCAGCGCGAGGCCGATCCTGCCTTCGTCGGGCTGCATCGCCTGGAATACGGCCTGTTCGCCAAGGGCAGTCTCGACGACCTGGCGCCCGTGGCCGACAGACTCGCCGCAGATGCGTCTGCACTCAAGGCGCGCGTCCACGATCTGCGCATCACGCCCGAGACAATGGCGGGCGGAGCGGCGGCGATCCTGCAACGGGTCGCCGGCGGCCGGTCCCGGCTTCGGTGACAACCTCTATGCGCATGCCGACCTTGCCTTCGTTCGAAGCGACCGTGGCGGGCGTGCGCAAGATCTTCGATCTCTTGCGTCCCGTGGCGGCCAAGGCTCGCCCGCCATCGCCGCATCGATCGACGCGGATTTCGCCACCCTCGACAAGGCGATCGCGGCGCGCAGCGCCAAAGGCACCGACGCGCTGGCCGATCCGGCCAAGGCCGAGGCTCGGCGAGGCCGGCGGCCGCTTTGGCCGCCGATCTTTCCAGACTTCGCAACGACAATGGATCTCAGCCCATGACGGCCAAGGACAAGCCCAAGCTGCCGAATACGACACGCCGCTCGATCCTGATCGGCGCGGTGGCCGGCGCGCTGGCGCCAACGCCGGCGACGCGCCACCTGCCGGCGGCAGCGCCGGCGTGACCGACGCGCCGGAAAGCGACAGCGTCCATCAGCGGCAGCCCTTTCCATGGCGAGCATCAGCCGGGCATCGTCACGCCGCGCCCGGCGGCCGGCATGGTCGCGTCCTTCGACGTGCTGGCGCAGACACCGCGCCGGACTCGAGCGACTGTTCAAGACGCTCACCGAGCGCACCGCATTCCTGATGCAGGGCGGCACGCCGCCTTCGCTCGATCCGAAATTTCCGCCGCCGATTCCGGCATCCTCGGCCCTGTGGTGACGCCGGACAATCTGACGATCACCATCTCGCTCGGCGCCTCGCTGTTCGACGACCGCTTCGGCCTCGCGGCCGCAGAAGCCGGCGACGTCTGTCGCGCATGACGTCGCTTCTCCAACGACGCGCTCGAGGCCGGAGTTCTGCCACGGCGACCTCTCGCTGCAATTCTGCGCGAACACGCCCGACACCAACATCCATGCGCTGCGCGACATCGTGAAGAACACGCCGGACCTCGCTGCTGCTGCGCTGGAAGCAGGAGGGCTCGGTGCCGGTGCGCGCCGCCGAGCCCGCGAGCGGCAGGAGAGCGCGCGCAACTTCCTCGGGTTTCCGCGACGGCTCGGCCAATCCGAATGCGCGACAATGCCGCGCTGATGGACGAGATCGTCTGGGTGCGGCCCAGCGCGAGCGAGCCGGACTGGACGGCCGACGGCACCTATCAGGCGGTGCGGCTCATCCGCAATTTCGTCGAGCGCTGGGACCGCACGCCGTTGCGGCGAGCAGGAACACATCATCGGCCGGCACAAGGCGAGCGGCGCGCCGCTTCGGGGCGCACCCCGAAGAACGACGTCCCCGACTATGCCGGCGATCCGCGACGGCAAGATGACGCCGCTCGACGCGCATATCCGCCTTGCCAATCCGCGCGACGCGGAAGCGAAGAAGCAACCTGATCCTGCGCCGCCCCTTCAACTATTCGAACGGCGTCACGCAAGGCCGGACCAGCTCGATATGGGCCTGCTGTTCATCGTCTATCAGGCCGATCTCGAGACGCGGATTCATCGCGGTGCAGAAGCGGCTGACGGCGAGCTGCTGGAGGAATACATCAAGCCTTTCGGCGGCGGCTATTTCTTCGCTCTGCCGGGCGTGCACGGACGAGGACGATTTTCTCGGCCGCGCCGCTGCTCGAAGCCGCCGCGTCATCCCAAGACCTCAACAACTGACCAAACTTCCAACAAAGAAGAGGACGATGACATGAAGCTTAACCTTGCCACCGCCGCAGCGCTGATTGCTCTTACGGCGCAGCCCTCGCGCCGGCGAGCGCGGCCGTCTCGCCGCTCGACCTCGTCCAGCCGATCGCCGACTACAAGCTCTATGTGTCCGAGAAGATCGACAAGCTGGTCACGGACACCAATGCATTCACCGACGCCGTCAAGGCCGGCGACATCGACAAGGCCAAGGCGCTCTACGCCCGACCCGCATCGAGTACGAGACGATCGAGCCGATCGCCGAACTGTTCAGCGACCTCGACAGCGCCGATCGACTCGCGCGCCGACGATCACGAGCAGAAGGAGAAGGATCCCGACTTCACCGGCTTCCACCGGATCGAATACGCGCTCTTCGGCAGAACACGACGAAGACCTGGGCCGCGTGGCCGACAAGCTGTGCCGACGTCATCGAGCTCCAGAAGCGCGATCGCCGACCTGACCTTGCCGCCGGAGAAGGTGGTCGGCGGCGCCGCCGTGCTGATCGAGGAAGTCGCCTCGACAAAGATCTCCGGCGAGGAGGACCGCTACAGCCACACCGACCTGTGGGATTTCCAGGCCAATATCGATGGCGCGCGGAAGATCGTCGCCTGGTCGAGCCGCTGGTCTAGAAGGAAGACCGGCCTTCATCAAGAACGTCAACGACGAATTTCGCCACCGTCGACACCATCCTGGCGAAGTACAAGACGGCCGACGGTTATCGAGACCTACGACAAACTGTCGGACGCCGACCGCAAGGCGCTGGCCGGCCCGGTGACGGCACTGGCGGAGGATTTGTCCAAGCTCAGGGGAACGCTGGGGCTGAACTGAGCAATCCAAGACGAGAGCGGTCCGGCGATTTCGTTAAACGTCGGACCGCTTTGGCCTCGCCGATCAGGGTTAGAGTTCGCTACCTGACCGTCAGATAGATCGTGGTGTAGCTTTGATTGCCGGCGGGATCGATCGCGTAGAAAACCGCTTCGTCCTTGCCTTTGTAGCCGGCGCTGGACCGATAAAACGCCTTGATCCCATTTGCCACCGTGCGGGAGCATTTGGATTGAAGCAGAAATTTATTGTATGTATTCGCCACCGTTCCGTTCGACATTTCCAATGTACCGTGCTCCGGATACGTCGATACTTTCGCCTTCAGGTGTGAAATCGTACAGTCTTGATGGAGCTCTTCATTCTTGTATATATAACTACTAACGCCTGACCTCACGTCTTTGTGGAAAAAGGTGCGCTTGATGCGATCCGCGGCCGCCGGCGTAGATGTAAAGGCTGATAATATAAGGATGGAAACAAGCCAATGAATGCTCTTTGAGCCAAGTATCCCGCCCATTCTTGTTTCCCCACCAGAAGCATTGCCCGCAGAATTATCAAGGGATTTCGAACGGTGATATGATTTTTGCATACGGCCTGGCCGCCGGGACCGGCAATCCTCATCAAAATCACGTGAAGCAAGCTAGGCCGATGCGGCCAGCAACACACCGACTGATCGGCGCGCTTGCAGTATCGCCTCAATAAAGTTCGGTCGCGGCGAGCCCTTAGCCGGCCTTCAGCTCCAGCCGCCGCTTATGCAGCACCGGCTCGGTATAGCCGTTGGGCTGTTCTCGTCCCCTTGAACACCAGGTCGCAGGCGGCCTGGAAGGCGATGGAGTTGTCGAAGTCCGGCGCCATCGGCTGGTAGAGCGGGTCGCCGACATTCTGGCGTGTCGACCATCGCGCGCCATGCGCTTCAGCGTCGTCAATCACCTGGTTTCGCGTACAGACGTCATGGCGCAGCCAGTTGGCGATGTGCTGGATGGAAATGCGCAGCGTGGCGCGGTCCTCCATCAGGCCGACATCGTTGATATCGGGCACCTTCGAGCAGCCGACGCCCTGGTCGATCCAGCGCACGACATAGCCGAGGATGCCCTGCGAATTGTTGTCGAGCTCGTGCTGGATCTCGTCCGGCGTCCAGTTCGGCCGCACCGCGACCGGCACCGACAGGATGTCGTCGAGCCTGGCGCTCGGCCGGTTCTTCAGCTCCGCCTGCACGCGCGTGAACATCGACCTTGTGATAATGCGTGGCGTGCAGCGTCGCGGCGGTCGGCGACGGCACCCAGGCGGTGTTGGCGCCGGCCTTGCGGATGGGCGATCTTCTGTTCCAGCATCTCCGCCATCAGATCGGGCATCGCCCACATGCCCTTGCCGATCTGGGCATGGCCGGCGAGCCCGCATTCCAGGCCGATATCGACATTCCAGTCCTCATAGGCGGAGATCCAGGCGGCCTGCTTCATGTCGCCCTTGCGGATCATCGGGCCGGCTTCCATCGAGGTGTGTATCTCGTCGCCGGTGCGGTCGAGGAAGCCGGTGTTGATGAACACCACGCGATCCTTCGCGGCGCGGATCGCATTCCTTGAGGTTGACGGTGGTGCGCCGCTCCTCGTCCATGATGCCCATCTTGATGGTGTTGCGCGGCATGCCGAGCAGGTCTCTCGACGCGGTCGAAGATCTCGACGGCGAAGGCGACTTCTTCCGGCCCGTGCATCTTCGGCTTCACGACATACATCGAGCCCGGCGCGGAGTTGCGCGCGACGGCCACTTTCGCCGACGTCATGCAGGGCGATCAGCGCAGTGATCACCGCATCCATGATGCCTTCCGGCACCTCATGGCCGTCGCGGTCGGGATCGCCGGGTTGGTCATCAGGTGACCGACATTGCGCACCAGCATCAGGGTGCGGCCCGGCAGGGAAGCTGGCCGCCATTGGGTGCGGTGTAGTGGCGGTCCGGATTGAGGGTGCGGGTGAACTCTTGCCGCCCTTGGTGATCGTCTTCGGCAAGGTCGCCCTTCATCAGGCCGAGCCAGTTGCGGTAGACGACGACCTTGTCCTCGGCATCGACCGCGGCGACCGAAATCCTCACAGTCAATGATGGTGGTGAGGGCAGATTCCAGGATCGACGTCGGCGACGCCGGCGGGATCGGTCTTGCCGATCTGGTTGGTGCGATCGATCACGATCTCGACATGCAGGCCGTTATTGACCAGCAGGATGGCTCGGGGTTCTCTGTGTCGCCGTGATAACCTACGAACTGCGTCGGGTCGGCGAGCGCCGTGCTGCCGGCGCCGGCGCTGAGCGACAGCGCGCCGTCTCGACCGATAGCCCGTTGACTCTCGCCATGCTGCCGCAGGTCAGCGGCACCGACCTCGTCGAGGAAATCCTTGGCCCAGGCGATCACCCTGGCGCCGCGCGCCGGATTGTAACTCTTGCCGCGCTGGCGCCGCCGTCTCGGGGATGGCGTCGGTGCCGTAGAGCGCGTCATAGAGGCTGCCCCAGCGCGCATTGGCGGCGTTCAGCGCATAACGCGCATTGATCACCGGCACGACCAGCTGCGGGCCGGCGAGCGACGGCGATCTCGGGATCGACATTGGCGATCGTCGAACGCGAACTCCGGACCTTCCGGCACGCAGGTAGCCGATCTCCTGCAGGAAATATTTGTAGGCGTCCAGGTCGATCGGCTTCGCCATTGGCTCTGTGCCAGCCGTCGATCTTCGTCCTGCAGATCGCTCGCGCTTCGCGAGCAGCGCGCGGTTCTTCGGCGCGAGGTCGTGGACGATGGCCGAAAACCGTTCCAGAACTTTTCCGGCGTCGACACCGGTGCCCTGCAGCGCCTCGGACCACGAAGTCATGAAGCTCCCGGGCAATCTGCAACCCGGCGATCTCGATGCGGTCAGTCATCAGCGCTTCTCCAAATGTAGGCTTAGCCGGGCCTTTGCGGCATTTTGTGGTTGCGCATGACCCGTAAAATCGAAACCGACTTCTCGGAAAGGATTTCCATTCTCCCCTTCAAAGTGCGACAAGGTCGTTTGCGCGCGCCAAGACGATGCGTGGTGCCCTGACGAGACGCGTTTCCTGGCACCTCACCTCGCTTAGAGAGGCCACTTCGCTACAAGGCCCGGGCGAATTTGGCCCAGCGCCGCGCTACACCGCAATTCTCGGCCTTCCCGAGGCGACCGCAACCACATGCGCCTCGATGAACATGCGCTGGCCCTCGACGGTGCGAGAACTCCTGGAATTCGGTGGCCGACGTCGATCTCGGCGCTGTCGGTGCCGGCATCGTTCGCGCGCTCGGCGGCCAAAGCCGCGCACATCGGCTTCAGCTGCGGCGATCGCATTGTCCTCCTCGATGAAGTCTCGCACGGTCTGGCCTGAGGCGAGACGGAACAGGCCTTCCTTGGGCTGGCTGACGCGGGCTTCGGCCGAGACCCGCACCTGGCCGACCACGGCGCCGAGCGCGTTGGCGACATCGGTGTCTTCCGGCACGATGCAGCCATTGCCGATCAGCGGCGGCAGGCCGGCATAATGCAGCGGTGCCGACGCGCCGAGGCCAATGACCGGACGGTCGAGCGCGACGGTGAAGCGGGCGATGCCGGGATGGGCGTCGACCGCGCGCTGCACCAGCGCGTGCGCGACGGTGGCGGCGCCGTCGAGCCCGTCCTCGGCGAAGGCGGTTTCGAGGATGTACTCGGCCGACCAGCGGGTCAGCGTGACCAGCACGCGCGCGGCGATGGCTTCCGGCGTCGCCGCGATCGTCTGGCCGCGGCCGTCGCGGCGGCGGGCGAACAGCTCGGCGCCAAGCCGGGCGGCGGCGGCGTCCCAATTGGCCTGCTTGCCCAGAACGTGGGCGGCATCCGACGGGGTGAAACCGCTGATATGGACCAGCCCGCGCGCGACCAGCCGGTTCAGCGTGGCGTTCTGCGCATTCGACGACAAAAGCCTGTCGAGCGCCAGAGGGACAGTGCCGATCGCCTCGTAGAGTTTGGCTTCCGGGCCGGTGAGGCCGGCGGCGAGCCGGTCCGGCACGCCGGTGCGCAGGGCAAAGCGCCCGTCCATGCGGCCCGGGTTCGGCGCGCGGAGCTGCCGCTCCAGCTCCGAGGTCACCGCCTCGCCATGCACCATGCCCGAAAGCGCCAGCGGCACCAGGCGGCGCGGCCCGAGCAGGATTTTCGGATCGAGCGCGCCGTCTTCCAGCGCGACTTCCGAGTCGCCGCCAAGGCCGAAGGTGCGCATGGCGACCGCTTCGACCATGGTGCGGAAGCCGCCAACGGTGGCGCCTTCCGGATCGAGCCGCGGGCGGCCGCCGTCGAGCACGGCGACGTCGGTGGTGGTGCCGCCGATATCCGAGACCATGGCGTCGTCGAGCCCGGTCATGTGGCGGGCGCCGACAAGGCTGGCGGCGGGGCCGGACAGGATCGTCTCGATCGGCCGCTGGCGGGCGAAGGCGGCCGAGACCAGCGCGCCGTCGCCACGCACCACCATCAAGGGGGCGGCAATGCCGCGCTTGGCAAGGAACCCTTCCGTCGCCGCGACCAGCCGGTCGATCATCGAGATCAGGCGGGCGTTGAGCAAGGTGGTGAGCGCGCGGCGCGGGCCGCCGAGCTTGGCCGAAAGCTCGTGGCTGGCGGTGACCGGCAGGCCGGTCCTCTCGCGGATCAGGTCGCGGGCCGCCAGTTCATGCGCCGGGTTGCGCGTGGCGAAATAGGCGCAGACGGCGAAGCCCGACACCGAGCCGCCAAGCTCGGGAAGCGCCGCCTCGAGGCCGGAGAGGTCGAGTTTCGCGGCATTGCCATGCACGTCATGGCCGCCGGGGCAGAACACCACCGGGTCGGTGCCCAAGGCCGTCTTCAGCCCGTCGCGGGCAAGGTCGGCCTCGGAAAAGCCGATCATGACCAGCGCCACGCGCCCACCCTGGCCCTCGACCAGCGCGTTGGTGGCTAAAGTCGTCGACATCGAGACCAGCTTGATGGCGGCCGGGTCGGTGCCGGATTCCTCGAAGCACCGCATCCACCGCGCCGGAAATGCCGACGGCGAGATCGTGGCGCGTTGTCAGCGACTTGGCCTTGGCCAGCACCTTGCCTTTGGGGCCGCCGTCCTCGGACCACAGCACGGCGTCGGTGTAGGTGCCGCCGGTGTCGATGCCGAGGAAGAGAGGTTTTGGATTTGGCGGTCATTTTGGGCGGCAGTCCGAAGTCAGAGGGCTTTGTTGCGAAGCCCTTAGCCGATACGCGCTGGCGGATAAAGGTGGGAGGGGTGGGCCAGGGGGCGGAGGCAGTTCCTCGCCCCACGAAGTGGGGAGAGGTGGCTCGGCGGAGCCGAGACGGAGAGGGGAGCGCCCTACGAAGGCCCCCGCTCCGTCCGCTACCCGCGGCCACCTCTCCCCCGCCTCTGGCGGGGGCGAGGAACCCGGGCCCTTGAGACGCCGGCGCTGCCCCTCATCCGCCTGCCGGCACCTTCTCCCCGTGAACGGGGAGAAGGAAGACTACCCCTCAAACCCCACCCTTTTATGGCTCCCGTCGCAAAACGGTTTGTTGGCCGAGTGCCCGCAACGGCACAGGAACACCTTGGTGGTGCGCGCGATCGTATGCCCTGTCCCGGTGACGAGCTCGGCATTGCCTTCGACCTTGAGCGGGCCGTTGACGGTGGGCGTCACCTGCAACGGACCGTCCCGCGCCTCCAGCACCTGCGCCTCCTTCAGCGGCGGCTCGCCGGTGGCGGTGAAGCCGGCCTTGATGTGGCTGTTGTCGCAGAACGGCTTGTTCTGCGAGGCGCCGCAGCGGCAGAGCGTGGCGCGCAGGAAGGTGTCGTCGCCCAGCACGATCTCGGCATGCACCGCCAGCGGGCCGTTTTCCCGGACGCGGATGGTATTGACCACCGGCGGCTTCTCCTGCGGCCCGCCATCCTTCCTGGTGTAGGTGATGGCGCCCGACGGGCAGTTCTGCGCCAGCGCCACGACCTGCTCGACGCTCGCCGCCTCCGGGTGGATCCACTCGCCCGGCGCGTTGGGCACGAAGACATGCGGGTTGCCGAGCACGCAATTGCGCGAATGGATGCAGCGCTTGCCGCTGAAAGAAACGTCGATCTTCTCGCCTTCGACCGTGCCTGCCATGGGGCTCTCCTCTGGTGGGTGGAGGCAAGGCTAGGGCGGCGGCGCGAAGGGCGTCAAGCTGGGAGGATGGGCAGCCCTTCCCTTGTGGGAAGTTCGCGGGAGATTGGCGAAGGCCCGCGTGACGGCAAATCTTCCGCCTCGTGGGGGAGATGTCCGGCAGGACAGAGGGGGGCGCGAAGGATCCGCGGTCCCGGTAGTTTGCAGTTCCTCGCCCCACGAAGTGGGGAGAGGTGTCTCGGCAAAGCCGAGACGGAGAGGGGAGCGCCCTACGAAGCCCCCGCTCCGTCCGCTTCGCGGCCACCTCTCCCCGCCTTGGCGGGGGCGAGGAACCCAGCTTTGAAATGCCGGCGGGACAGGGCGCCCCCTCACTCCTCCAGATCGACCTCCTCCGTTTGCCCGCCGCTGCAGGTGTAGCAACAGTCTTCGCAGTTCTTGCTGGTTTGGTTGGGGCCGACGCCCCAATAGGTCTCCTCGTCGCCGTCGACCCAGGCGCCGTAGCAGATCTTCTCGCCCTCGTTGCAGGAGATCGGGCAGTTCTTGGTCTCGCCGTCGTCGAGATAGAAATCCTTGCCATTGCCCGGCCAGACATACTCGCGGTCCTGGCTGTAGAGATCCGACGCGCATGGCGTTGGGATGGCCGTTCCTGATCTGGAAAGTGACGTCGCCGGCATTGGCGGCGGACGTGACGACAACGGCAAGCGAAAGCGCGGCGGCGACGCGGCGCGCGAAAGAGATGGACATGAAAACCCCCGACGAACAGACTCGGCCCCCACGGCCGATGGCGCGATGATGGCATGAAGCCAGGCGGTGCCAAGGGGTGGGGATGAAAATGAGTGCGGGAATCTGGGAAGACTTGGCGCGACCTCCCCCTCTCCCCTTGTGGGAGAAGGGGAGAGCTACTCCGCCAGGTCCACCGTCTCGGTCGAGTGCTCGGTGCAGATGAAGCAGCAGGTGTCGCAGGGCTGGTCGTTGTCGGGGCCGACGCCGGCGGTGACGGAATCGTTGCCGTTCACCCAGGCGCCCCAGCAGATGTGCTCGCCCGGCTCGCAGGAGATCGGCACGGATTTGCGCGCCTTCGGCCGGATGAGGAAGACCTTGTCGTCGCCCGGCCAGACTTTCTGGCTGTCGCGGCTGAACAATTCCAGCGCGACGCCGTCCGAACGCTGGTTGCGCACGAAGACCGACATGTCGGCGGCGAAGGCCGGCGTGGTGAGGAGAAGGGCGGCGAGCAGAGCGCGAATCATGGCGAGGTCCCCGAGGGCGAGTAGAGCACGGGTGGCATCTGGAAGACCCTCACCCGGATTGCCAACCGAATTGCGAAGAGCAATTCGGGCGATCCACCTCTCCCCAAGGGGAGAGGAGGTCGCCGGCGCCTCCGCTGCCCTCTTCTCCCCTCGGGGAGAAGGTGGACGCGAAGCGGCCGGATGAGGGGGTCTGCCTCCTTCTCACCACCACATGCGGCGCGAATTTCTTCACCGCATCCACCAGGTCGTCACCGCGCACGTCGAGCGAGGAGATCTCCATATGTACGATGTTCCGGCCGAAGGGCACCAGGCCGAAGGCGTTGGCGGAGGAATAGCGGATTGCGTCGGGCGGCTCCTCGGTGAGCTGAAATTGAGCATGGCCGCACCCTTGCCGCCGGCGGCGAGGCGCACGCCGCGCACCTTGCTCCACGGCACCAGCACGTCGCCGGCTCGGGTATCGCGAAAACCCTGGCTGTTCAGCACCACTTTGACCGAAGTGTCAAAGGCGCCGCGCGCGATGAAGGCGCCGAGCCCGAGGCAGGCGGCGGCGAGCAGCGCGATCCACAGCACATGCCCGCTGTTCGCCCCGAAGCCACGCCCTGCAGCGCGCCGAAGCCGAAAATGCCGCCGAGCAGGAACGGCCCGAGCGCGGGGAAAATCTTTCCCGACGGGCTGTTGCGGAGTTCGAGCGGCGCGGCCATTGCCCTGGCACTCAACGCTCCGCCTTCAGAAGAGTCCAGATCCAGCCGATGAAGGTCAGCACCAGGAACGGATAGCCGAGCGCCGGCAGCGGCGCGGAGGTGGGCAAGAGCGGCGAACCCCACAGGATCATGAAGACCGAAACCGTGAAGAGCAAAGCGGCGGCGAAAGCCGTGAGCCGCATCCAAAGCGCGAAGGTGGCCTGCGCGCTGACCATGACCAGTCCCGCCGCCCACAGCGCAATGCCGCCAGCATAAGACGGCACGGAGGCCTGCAACCCCGCCGCGTTGCCGGCCAGAAGCAGGCTTTCGCCGGCGAGGAAGGTGAGGAAGCCGGCCGCGACGAGATCATTGCCGAGCCGCTGGTATCTCATGGTGAGCAGAGCCGCCGCGACGACGATGCCCACGCCGTCGATGGTCCACAGCGTCTCGCGCAGCGCATCGCTGGCAACGAACGTGCCCGCTAGGCCAAGTGCACCGCCGATGGCGAGGCCGAGAGAGGCGACGGTGTCTGAGGTGGAGCGCATGTGATGTCTCCCCAAGCCGAGGAGAGGATACGCCAAGAGACCAGGATATTGAAGAGCCGCAGAACCGGCAGGCCGAGCTAGCGCGCTTCGTGATTCTCATCATCCAAGCGGAAGCGTGTGCAGCACGGCCAGAAGTTTATTTATTATATCAAGCATAATATGATTTGCTCCAAAATATTTTAGCAACCATATTTCATTCGCAAGAACCCACTTCGCAGCCGCATAAGTAAATATAGCTCCGGTTGCTCCCTTTCCTTTGTGCTGCCAAGCTCCTTTGCGTAGCCTAGAGCCCTCTCTACCGCAACCCGAGCGAAGTTCTTGAACCCCCTCCGCAATAGCGTCTAGATCTGCCGGCTTTCCGCGTCTGGTACCTCGGGCAGTAACCTTGGCCTCCTCACCCAATACTGTTACTACTTCCTGAGATGCTGCCCCAAATGACACAGCATCCTTCAAAATCTGTTGACCTACGCTTGGTGGCACGTAGCTGTCGCTTGGTGTCAGGACCCAACAACAAGGCTTCGTCTCTCTTTGCCAGCTCTGGGTCAAATGAGACGTAGTTATTGTAATCCGACACCAATTTTCCGAGAGATAATAACAAGTCGTCGGGAATTGGGGAAAGGTTCGAAAAGTCATCTCTATTTTGATGCGCCACAAGATCACGGCGAAGGCCATCACCACGAGGTATCAGTAAATCCGGGTCGACCTCTTCAATTGAAGATCCGAGAGACGCCCGAAATAACTCGACTTCTTCCGCTATTCCTGATGACGTATTTCCGCCTCTCTCTGTCCGGGAGTAACGCGATAGAAGTGCGTCTGCTCGTCTATCACCTCATTGTGACGCCGCCGAGTGTTCGGATCAGCTCGCAACTCTCCGACACTTGCTCGATACGCAACTGTAATAGGGGTACTTTCTTTGGCTATGAATTGAATAGCACCCTTGCGCTGAGGCTCTACCCTACCGATTTCGTCTATCAGCAACCCCTCAGTCGCGCTTGACTGATACACTCCCGGTGAAATTCTTACAATCTGACCAGACGATGCTAGGCGACTTAAGTCACCTCTAACTGACTTCGCAATCACATTTTTTCTTACCTTGGATAACTCGTCCACTATTTCCTTGGAGCTGGACGGCGCGCCACGACTTTTAAGGTAATCCAATATAAATTCAGAGGTCGTCTTCTGTTTACCGTCCGGACTCAGCAGCGCTTCGTTAACCCATGACAATATTCGAGCGCCAAGCTTCTCATAATTATCATCCCATAGTCTATCATCTTCGTGTGATATCCTGGAAGCAATTTCCTCCAACCACTGACTGGTAAGATCATATTCATTTGTACCTTTGGATCGAGCTGAGTACCATTTTAGCCAAAACTCCCAGAATATATCTTGATGACTTTGCAACGTGCGCTCAAATCTGGTGAACGCCGTACGCGGCCAAGATATATCTCTGCCAGCGTTCCAAAGTCGTCTTCCGAGTACGAATTGGCCCGTGCCATCACCCCTTTGGCTTCTAGAGGCAAGTTCGAACGAGTCGGCTTCGATTTCATCCCACAACAGCGCCGGTGCTGAGGTGAGGGCTGCCTGGCCGAGAGCTATAGTATTTTCGATGGAGCGAATTGCGTACTTCGTCTCGCTGGCTGTGATGGCCCGAGCGGCATCGCCAACTGCGTAGGCCGCTTTTGCGGCGGTTGCGGCGCCACTAATGCCTGCAGCATGCCCAACCAATCTATCACCTGCACGAGCCGCAACGCGGGCCGCTCTGGCAGAGATAGAACGGGGATAGCTCAGCGACGCCCAACAAAAATATGCCGAACGAAACGTTGCTAAATAAATCCTCGATCGCTGTGTTTCGGAAAGGACGTGGTAGGATTCAAACTCGGCTATAAAAGGTAACGTCCTAAGCGAACTTCGAAATGCTATGATAGACGACCACTCGATGGGTTTGTCGGAAGCCCACCGTTCAAAATCGCTGAGGTTTCGTATAGGAAAAATGGCGAAATTTGCCAATCTTTGTCCCCCTACCGCTTTACTTAGCATTTGTATGCTAAGTCGCAATATAGGGGCCCGAAGAATGCTATCTGGCTGACTAGCTCATGTTAACGCGCTGGAGGCTTTGTCCGCTGGGCAATGGAAGGCTTCCATGCCGTACCCTCCTTGTCGGTTGCGCCCGCCTCAATCCCCCATCTTCAGCGCCTGGATGAACGCCTCCTGCGGGATGTCCACCTTGCCGAACTGCGCGCATCCGCTTCTTGCCCTCTTTCTGCTTGTCGAGCAGCTTGCGCTTGCGGGTCACGTCGCCGCCGTAGCATTTGGCGGTGACGTCCTTGCGCAGCGCCGAGATGGTCTCGCGGGCGATGATCTTGCCGCCGATCGCGGCCTGGATCGGGATCTTGAAGAGGTGGTGCGGGATCAATTCCTTCAGCTTCTCGCACATGGCGCGGCCGCGCTTTTCGGCCGCCGTGCGGTGCACCAGCATGGACAAAGCGTCGACCGGCTCTTCATTGACCAGGATCGACATCTTGACCAGGTCGCCCTCGCGATAGTCGGTCAGATGATAGTCGAAGGAGGCGTAGCCCTTGGAGATCGACTTCAGCCGGTCGTAGAAATCGAAGACGACTTCGTTGAGCGGCAAATCGTAGGTGCAGCATGGCGCGCTTGCCGACATAGGAGAGGTCGGCCTGGATGCCGCGCCTGTCCTGGCAAAGCTTCAGGATGCCGCCGAGATAGTCGTCGGGGGTGAGGATGGTGGCGCGGATCCACGGCTCCTCGATCGCCTGGATCTTCACCACGTCGGGCATGTCGGCCGGGTTGTGCAGCTCCTTCACCGTGCCGTCGGTCAACATGCATGCTGGTAGACGACGGAGGGTGCGGTGGCGATGAGGTCGAGGTTGAACTCGCGCTCCAGCCGCTCCTGGATGATCTCCAGATGCAACAGGCCGAGGAAGCCGCAGCGATAGCCGAAGCCGAGCGCGGCGGAGGTTTCCATCTCGTAGGAGAAGCTCGCGTCGTTCAGGCGCAGCTTGCCGACGGCGGCGCGCAAGTCCTCGAAATCGGCGGCGTCGACCGGGAACAGGCCGCAGAACACCACCGGCTGGGCCGGCTTGAAGCCGGGCAGCGCCTTTCGCGTCGGGCGGCGGTCCTCGGTGATGGTGTCGCCGACGCGGGTGTCGGCCACTTCCTTGATCGAGCCGGTGAAGAAGCCGAACTCGCCGGGGCCGAGCTCGTCGACATTGACGCGTGCTTCGGCTTGAACACGCCGATGCGCTCGACCGAGATATTTCGCGCCGGTGCCCATCATGCGGATGGTCTGGCCCTTCTTCATCACGCCGTCGACGATGCGCACCAGCACGACGACGCCGAGATAGGCGTCGTACCAGCTATCGACCAGCATCGCCTTCAGCGGCGCGTCGATATCGCCCTCGCGCGGCGGCGGCAGCTGGTGGACGATCGCCTCCAGCACGTCCGGCACGCCGAACCCGGTCTTGGCCGAGATCATCACCGCGTTCGGAGGCGTCGAGGCCGATCACCTCCTCGACCTGCTCCCGGATGCGCTCGGGCTCGGCCGCCGGCAGGTCGACCTTGTTCAGCACCAGCGACGATCTCGTGGTTGTTGTCGATGCGCCTGGTAGACGTTGGCCAGCGTCTGCGCCTCGACGCCCTGGGGGCGTCGACCACCAGCAGCGAGCCCTCGCAGGCGGCGAGCGAGCGCGACACCTCATAGGCGAAGTCGACGTGTCCGGGCGTGTCGATCAGGTTCAGGACATAGTCCTCGCCGTCCTTGGCGCGTGTAGTTCGAGCCGCACCGTCTGGGCCTTGATGGTGATGCCGCGCTCGCGCTCGATATCCATCGAATCGAGCACCTGCTCGTTCATGTCGCGCTCCGCCAGCGTGCCGGTGAGCTGGATCAGCCGGTCGGCAAGCGTGGATTTGCCATGGTCGATATGGGCGACGATGGAGAAATTGCGGATGTGGTCGAGGGGCGTCGTCATGGCGCGCGCTTTAGCAGGGGCGGGGTTGAGGGGCAAGCGGGACGCCTTTTTCCCTTCTCCCCTTGTGGGAGAAGGTGTTGCCGAAGGCGACGGATGAGGGGGGTTCCAGCTTGGCGGCGCCGCCTATCCAGCCGGAATTCGCCGACGTCTCACTCCGCTGGAACACCCCTCATCCGTCTCGGCGCTGCGCGCCGATCCACCTTCCCCCAGGGGGACGGGAAGATCACGTCCCGCTCACAAAATATTCAAACCCGCTTAAACATTCATGCACCGCTTTGGCGGATGCTAGGCGCCCGGATGGCAGACCGGCTGGCTGCCCGAGACGACGAAGGCCCCGAAATGTTCAATTTTGCGCAAAAATTCCGGCTTGCCGGAGCGTTGAGGCAATTCATCGCGCGCCGCGACGGCTCGATCATGCCGATGATGGCCATCCTGACGATCCCGATCCTGGCGGCAATCGGCTTTTCCGTCGACTACACCTCGGCGGTGACGACCCGAAGCGACATGCAGAACGCGCTGGACGCCGCGGTCATCTCGATCACCACGCTGCCGACCACGACAAGCCTCGGCGACCGGCAGACGGCGCTGCAGCAGGCCTATGCCGCAAATGCCGGGCCGGGCACGGCGACGCTGACCGGGGTCAATGTCGACACGTTCGGCACGGCGACCTTCACCGCCACGGCCAGCTACCCGATGCCGACCACCTTCATGCAGGTCGCGCGCATCAACAGCGTGCAGGTCGGCGTCGGCTCCTCGGTGCGCAAGACGCCGGCACTGGTGCAGACCACATTCAAGGTGACGAAAGTGTCGGGCTATTGGGCGAAGACGATGATCCTGTGGGGCACCAAGTTCGGCGACACCACCGCCCAGAAGCTGATGACGATCAGCTACAGCTATAATGGCTATGGCGACCCGAAGGGTTACGGCACCACGACCGTCAACACCGTCAACGGGTCGACCTCGACGACGGTGCAAAAGCAGGTCTGCACCACCGGCACGCTGAAGAACCTGCAGAAGAGCGTGCCGTCCGGGACGACCATCCAGACCGACACTTACGGCACGAGCTATTACTGCGTCGATACGTTCTATCCGGCCAATGGCGCGGGCGCGGTGATCGACGTCAGCCAGATGGACCAGCTCTATCTCGAAATGGACGTGCCGTCGGGCAACCCGAAGGTGCTGAAATCCAACGATCCGGCCACCTCGAACCGGCTCTATATCGGCACCAGCGCGACCGACATGCCGGAAGTGGCGACCGGCCAGACCGTCGACATCTTCACCGCCGTGCCTTGCGGCCAGACCGGCTACCAGGCCTGGGAGGACGGCGGCAACGCGGTGCCGGCCCCGGTCTCCAACGCCGATTTCTTCTACACTGTGCAAGGCAAGTGCGACTACAACCAGCGCCCGTCGAACACGGTGCTGACGCAGTAGGGGCGCGGCCTCTCCTTCCCCCCTTGCGGGGGAAGGGAAGTGCGCAATCACAAACCGGTGAAGCTGTAACGAAGCCCTCCACGCCGGCGAAATGGGAGCATGACCCCACAGTGGAGATTGCTTCCCATGACCGGATTGAAGACAAGCCTGCTCGCCGGCGCGATGCTTGCCGCCACGCTCGGCGCCGCTTCGGCGCAGCCGTTGACCGTGGTCGAGCTGTTCACCAGCCAGGGCTGCTCGTCCTGCCCGCCGGCCAATGCCAACTTGATCAAGGTCAAGGACCAGCCTGGCGTGCTGGCGCTGTCGTTCAACGTCACCTATTGGGACTATCTCGGCTGGAAGGACACTTTCGGCCGCAAGGAGTTCACCGACCGCCAGGTGACCTACGAGCCGTCGCTCGGCCGTGACGGGCCGTTCACGCCGCAAGTGGTGGTGAACGGCAGCCATGACGCCGTGGGCGCGGCGCCCGGTGAGATCCAGGGCCTGATCGCCAATAGCGGCCACACCCAGGGTCCGGAGCTTTCGCTCGACAAGGCCAAGGTCAGCATCGGCGCAGGCAAGGCGCCGGGCGGCGGCGCCGACATCTGGCTGGTGCGATACACCAGAGGCGTCGTCGAGGTGCCCGTGGCGCGCGGCGAGAACACCGGCCGAACGCCTGCCGCACGCCAATGTCGTGCACGCGCTGACGAAGCTCGGCAGCTGGAGCGGCGAGGCCACCACGCTGCCGCTGCCTGCGGCCACCGGCGGCCTAAACACCGCGGTGTTGGTGCAGGCGCCAGGCGGCGGACCGATCCTGGCCGCCGCCGCCAACTGATCTTTTTTCCCTTCGCGCGGGGCCGCATGGGCGGCAACGCATAACCCGGCCCGCTTCCGCGCGCCAAAACCCAAGGAGACGACCATGACCAGATACCTGACCCTGCCGGCGCTGGCCTTCGCGCTTTCGGCCGCCGTCTTCGTTGCCGGCGCCCGCGCCGACGACGCGACCAACGCGATGAAGCCCGCCAACGCGATGGCGACCGACGCCATGAAGCCGGCCAATGCGATGAAGCCGGCCGATGCCATGAAGCCCGATGCGATGAGCACTCAGGCTATGAAGCCGGCTACGGATGCGATGAAGCCAGCGACGACGGACGCCATGAAGCCGGCCACCGACGCGATGAAGCCGGCACAGTAAGTCAGGCAAACCGCATAGGGCAGCGCAGCCCCCGCTCCGTCTCGGCGCTGCGCGCCGATCCACCTCTCCCCCGCTTTGCGGGGGCGAGGAAACGCAAACCGCTCAGGGGCGCGGCCTTCAGGCCTGGGTTCCTCGCCCCCGCCAAAGGCGGGGGAGAGGTGGATCGGCGAAGCCGAGACGGAGAGGGGAGCGCCATCTGCGGTTACACACCGCCGCACGGCAAAGTGAGAACCCCGTGGCGGCTTCGTTCGTATATAGTGGAACAACAACAAGGAGACCCAACATGACCGGCATTGAAAAGAAAGCCGCGCGGCCGTTCCTTGCCAAGGGCGCGCTGGTGGCGCTGGCGCTCAGCGCGGCGGCGGCCGTCTTCTGGCAGAGCCCTGCCCGCTCGGCCGAGGACGCGGTGGTGATCCCGCCGCCGGCGATGGATGAGAAGGTGGCGAGCGGCACGGAGAAGGCGATCTTCGCCGGCGGTTGCTTCTGGGGCGTGCAGGGCGTGTTCCAGCACGTCAAGGGCGTGAGCAAGGCCGTGTCCGGCTATACCGGCGGCAGCGCCGAGAACGCCGTCTACGAGGTGGTCGGCACCGGCCGCACGGGGCACGCCGAATCCGTCGAGATCACCTATGATCCGTCGAAGGTCACCTACGGCCAGCTCTTGCAGGTCTATTTCTCGGTCGCGCACAATCCGACGCAGCTCAACTACCAGGGTCCGGATTCGGGCACGCAGTACCGCTCGACGATCTTCGCCGAGAACGACCAGCAGAAGAAGGTCGCCGAGAGCTACATCGCCCAGCTCGACAAGGCCAAGGTGTTCGGCAAGCCGATCGTCACGACGCTGGAAACCGGCAAGACCTTCTATCCGGCCGAGGACTACCACCAGGACTTCCTGACGCTGAACCCGACCTATCCCTATATCGTCTACAACGACCTGCCCAAGATCGAGAACCTGAAGTCGCTGTTCCCGCAGCTCTATTCTCGCCGTCGGCCAGCTTGAACAGAGTCTGAACGGGGTTGCCGTAACCGGTAGCCTGGGGATGTCCACCATGCGGCAGACGTAGCAAGAGCCGTGGTTCGAGAAGAACGCCACCGAGCATTTGGTGGAGCCGGCCACCACGTCGCTCACGCGGTCACCCTCGCGCAGACGCGTGGTGGAAAGGTCCTTCACCTCGCGCTGGCGCTTGATCCAGCCCTGGGCCGTCAACACCGCCACCGCGTCTTCTTCGATGATGAAGTCTTCCGCCTGGAACTCGGGCTCATCCACGTTGGAGAGCACGCGCGTACGACGGCGCTGGCCATATTCGTTCGAGAGCTCCAGCAGCTCGGCGCGGATCAGCGCCCAGCGCGCCTTCTCGCTCTTCAAGAGCTTCTCCAGGCGGTCCGCCTCGGAGCGCTTCTCGCCGAGCTCCTTCTTGGATTTCAAGCAGGATTTCCAGCTTGGCCAAGCGGTACAGCTTGAGCTCCAAGATGGCGTCCACCTGCTCGGCATCCAGCCCAAAGCGCTTCATCAGCTTCTGGGCAGCGTCTTCCTTGCCCTCGCTCTTGCGGATGATGGCGATGGTCTCGTCCAGGACATCGAAAATCCTCTCGAAGCCCTCGAGAATGTGGATGCGGCGGCGCAGCTGTTCGAGGTCGAACTCGATGCGCTTCTTCACCACGTCCATGCGGAACGTGAGGAAGTGCTTGAGGATGCTGACCAGATCCAGGCGCTGCGGCGTGGCTACATCGCTGTCCGCCACGGGCACCAAGCACGTGAGGTTCACCTGCACGTTGGTAGCGAGCGGCGTGTGCTTGTACAGATACGCCATCACCAGCTGCGGGTCCGTGCCGGCCTTGAACTCGCAGACGATGCGGCAGACGTCCGTGCTCTCGTCGCGCACGTCCAGCAGCGCGGGAAGCTTCTTGGAGATGATCACCTCCGCGATCTTCTCCACGATGCTGCGGCGCTCCACCGCGTACGGGATGGACGTGATGATCAGGGAAGGATTGCCCTTCTTCTTGGGCTCCTCGACCTTGTATTCGGCGCGCAGCTTGAGCGAGCCCTGGCCGTTTTCGTAGACCTCGCGCAGCTCACGCTTGCTGGAGAGGAGCTGTCCGCCCGTGGGGAAATCCGGGCCGCGCATGTGCTTGAGCACTTCCGTGAGCCCGCCGTCGGGGTTGTCGATGAGCGCCACGCACGCGTCCACGACTTCCTTGAAGTTGTGGGGCGGGATGCTGGTGGCCATGCCCACGGCGATGCCCTGACAGCCATTCACGAGCAGGTTCGGGTAGCGCGCCGGGAGCACGATGGGCTCGGAGCGCGTGCCATCGTAGTTGGGCCGAAAGCCGACGGTCTTCTTGCCGAGCTCGTTGAGCAGCTCGCTCGCGAGCTTGGAGAGGCGCGCCTCCGTGTAGCGCATGGCCGCCGCGGAATCGCCGTCCGCCGAGCCGAAGTTGCCGCGTCCATCGACGAGCGGCGCGGACATCGTGAAGTCCTGCGCCTGGCGCACGA
Source organism: Solirubrobacterales bacterium (assembly GCA_047601885.1). Lineage (GTDB taxonomy): Bacteria > Actinomycetota > Thermoleophilia > Solirubrobacterales > 70-9 > VAYN01. The sequence goes on along the minus strand of JASGIK010000002.1, from coordinate 1,503,523 downwards.
GCGCGTCGTAAATGGAAGCATCGCCGTGCGGATGGAACTTACCCATCACATCGCCGACGATGCGCGCGCACTTGATGTACTTGGCGTCGAAGCGCAGATGCAGCTCGTTCTGCATCGCATACAGGATGCGCCGCTGCACCGGCTTCAGGCCGTCTCGAACATCAGGCAACGCGCGCGAGGTGATGACGCTCAGCGCGTAGTTGAGGTAGCGGCGCTGGGTTTCCTGGGCCAGCGACGTTTCCAAAATGGCGTCCATGGGCGACGGTTCTCCGGGGCCGCAATTTTGCGCAAGAAAAGCGCAGTCGGCCTGCACTGTCGTTCAGGCCAGCCCGGCCCCCGGTGTAGCAGCCGTCCTCCGCCGAGCGCAAGGATTCGCTCTGCGCACGCCCCCGCCCACCCCGGCTGGCCGGGGTTCCAAAAGGCTCAGGGTTGTGGCGCCTCAGCGTTGGCTTCCGGCGCGGTTTCAGCGGCTGGTACGGCCTCTGTGCCCGCGCGCTTCTTGCGCGGATCCGGCCGGCTGAACACCAGGTTGGCGACGTAGCCGAGCACGGCGATGGCGAGGATCGCGGCCACCCAGCTGAACACCGTTCGCCCCACGGATGGCTCGGACGAGGTCTCCTTGAGCGGCACTATCGGCCGCTCTCCCTTGGGCGCGCGCTTGGGAGCTGCATCCGGCCCGGGTTTGCGGCTCGGAGCCGGCGCAATCTGGCCTCCTCGGGGCGGGGCGGGATCGGGCGCTCTCCCGGCCAGTGGGCAAGGTGATGGTTCGGAACATCATCGTCCGTCGCCGCGATTGGCCTTTCCGTTCATTCCGCCTCCAGACCCGCTATCCCGTGATTCTCTCGCCGGCCGGCCGCGCGCATGTCAAAAAGCCGCTGTCCCCGGACGCGGCGACCGCCCAACCTCGATGGACTCGGTGGTAGCGCATTCCCGATGGGAATGCCACGCCGCGAACGGCTCGAATGTCTACCGCGAATCGACGACGGTTCTGGGCGATGCACAAACGCCCAGGATGGTAGCAAATTTCCGCCGCGGGCGCTGCTTCGATGGTCCGCACACCTGCCCCTTGGTGACCACCGCATCCTACACCGAGGATCGGACGGTCAAGCGGGTGCGGCCGGAATACCTGCATTCCGGCACGACCCGGCCGGGCGGCGGCCCCGCGGGGCATCGCGTCCACCGGCCCGCCGGTGACTTCCTCCAAGCGGACAACGCCCCCTCCGTCCAGTTGGCCGGATCGACCAACCGAGGCGGCAAAACCGGCTCGTTACGGCGGTCCGGGTGTTAATCGCATGCTATACTTAGCCCGCGCGAGGCGGTGATTCGTTGCCTTCCCCGGCACGAATCGCATCGAGTCTCGCCGGGTCCTTGCGCCGCGTTCTGAGCGCCGGTGGCGCACCGGGGCAAATGGAGCACCGTCCGTGTCCTCCCAATCGCCGACAGCACCCACGACGTCATCCCGGCTCGCCCCCTTGGCGGTGATCGCCATCGGCGCGATCCTGATGGTCGGCGCGGTCTTCGCCGATTCGCTCGGCCTGAGCGGCGGCGGCACCGGATTCGGCTGGAAGCAGCTCATCGCGGCCATTGTCGGACTCGTCATTCTCCTGTCGGGTGTCGCCTGGTTCCTCCGTCCGATCCTGGGCGAAGAACCCGACGATTTCCTCGAATAGCGACCATTTCGAGGTTTGTCAGTCGGGCGCGCCGCCGCGTTTTCGGTGGGCGCGTCGTCGTGTCTAGGGGGCGGCGACCGGCTGCCATGCGTGAGGATTGATCGATGACCGAGCAAACGCTTCCCATCGCCGGCGAGGGCATTCTGGAACGGGAAGAGCGGGCCGCCCGCACACGGCTCGAGGCGGCCCTGGCCGACTTGGCGTGACGCCGCGCGGTCCGATCGATCTCCGCCCGATTCCCTTCGCCGGGACCTGGGGCGTGGCCACCTCGGTCTGCCATCAGCTGGCCGGCGAGCTCGTCCTGGCCGAGCTCGAGGCCGCCGGGAAGCTCGATGGCCTCTCCAAAAAAGACGCCAAGCGGCTCGCCGCCGACGCCACCCGGGCAAAAGCTTCGGAGTTGGCAGAGCAACTCGCCACGGTTCTCTCGGGGACGGGGATTGGGGATTGGGGATTGGAACGGATAGCCAATCCCTAATCCCTAATCCCCAATCCCAGTTTGCGGCGGTCGAAGCAGTCAACGGCTACGTGAATATCTCGTTCGATGCCAATGCGGTCGCCTCGCGGTTGATCGGCGAGGTGCTCGCCCGCGGCAGCGCCTACGGTTACGGCGCCCCGAAGACCGAGCACGTGATGGTCGAGCACTCCCAGCCGAACACGCACAAGGTCTTCCACGTCGGGCGCCTGCGGAATACCTGCCTCGGGATCGCGGTCAGCAACATCATGATGGCCGCCGGCTACCCGGTGCTCCAGGCGAGCTATCCCGGCGATATCGGGATGCACGTGATCAAATGCCTCTGGTGTTACGAGCGCTACCACAACGGAGAAGAGCCGCGCGATCCGGCGCTACGGGGCCGCTGGTTGGCCGAGGTCTACACCGAGTCCGACGCCCGGTTGAGCTACCGGAAAGAGGTCATCGACTTCCTCTATCTGCTCGCCCGGGAGGACGTGGCCTTCGTCGCCGCGATCAACAAACTGCTCAAATACCTCTGGCGGCTCAACACCCAGGGCGAGGATATCGCCTACCTGCTCGGACGCTTCACCCACGCCCAGGAGATCAAGGCCGATCTGCTGCGTGAGCAGGATGTCATCGTCAAGTTCTGGCCGATCATCGGCGAGCAGGCTGGGAGGACGAGTCTACAACCCGAAACCGCTCGTCCCGGTCGAGGGCGCCCCGGAACCGACCACGACCCCCGAGGAGCGGCTCGAGACCTGGACCGACCTCAACCGCCACATCGACTGGTGGGTCGATTCGCAGACCTGGCAGGACGAGGTGAAGGCGACCTTCCAGCGCTTGGGAGCGGCAGGAGCCGGAGTTCGTCGCGCTCTGGGAGCGGACCCGGGAGTGGAGCCTGGCCGACTTCCGGCGCATCTTCGACGAGCTCGGCGCCCAGATCGATGTCTGGTTCTTCGAGAGCGAGGTCGAGCAGGAGGGGCGGCAGATCGTCCAGGAGCTGCTCACCAAGGGGATCGCCGAGATCGGCGAGGGCGGCGTGCCGGTCGTCAAGATCGACGAGAAGCTCGGCCTCGATCACGAGACCTACCGGACGCTGCCGATCCTGCGGTCGGACGGCACCACGCTCTACTCGACCAAGGATCTCTCACTGACCAAGCGGAAGTACGAGCAGTTCGGGATCGACCGCGCGATCTGGGTAGTCGACGTCCGCCAATCGCTCTACTTCCAGCAGATCTTCAAGATTCTCGAGCTCTGGGGCTTCGGACAGGCGAAGCACGCCTACCACCTGAGCTACGAGATCGTCGCCCTGCCGGAGGGGGTGATCTCCTCCCGGAAGGGCAACGCACCGGTCTACGACGATGTCCGCGACGCGGTCCTGGCCCGGGCGCGCGAGATCATCGACGAGAAGAACCCGGAGATGGCCCCGGCCACGAAGGACCGGTCGCCCGCGAGGTCGCGCTCGGCTCGTTGAAGTACGCGATGCTCGCCCGCGACAACAACAAGGTCGTCATCTTCGATATCGAGGAGGCGCTCTCGTTCGACGGCCACGCCGCGCCCTACATGCAGTACGCGCACGCGCGGGCCTGCCGCATTCTCCAGCGGGCCGGTTGGCAGCAGGGACCGGAGCGGCCGGAGCTGAATTTCGGCGCGCTGCAACCGGAGGAGTTGACGCTGCTCCAGCACGTCGCCCAACTGCCGGACGAGATCCAGCGGGCGGCCGACGAATACCGGCCGCTGCGGATCGCATCCTACGTCTTCGAGCTGGCCAAGAAAGACTCGCCCACCCTGCCCGACGACGCTTACGAATACCTGGGACGTCGACACCGGGGCGGCCCCGTTCCGGACCGGCGACAACACGGTCGAGGTCTGCGCCTCGGACTTCGCCACGATCGGCTCGCCGAACACGACCTGCTCGACCCCCCAGACGGTCGACGTCGACGACACCTGCACCGAATCGGGCGTCACCGGCGGCCAGGACATCAGCGCCGGGTTCGCCAGGGACGGATCCGACGAAACGACCGTGAGGTACGGGCACGGCGCCGAGGTCGACGGCTCGCTCACCGACGACGGCGGCGAACCGGTCTCCGGCGCGACCATCTGCATGGAGTCGCAGCCCGCGAAGCTCGACGTCGGAGGCGTCGAAGACCGTCGCCACCGCCACCACCGACGCCCACGGCGACTTCACCCTGAAGGTCGGGCCGGGGGCGAACCACCGAGGGCTACTGATCGGCTACCGGCACGACTCCTTCCAGGTCGGTCGCAGGCTGTCGGTCTCCACGCACGCCCGTCCGATCCTGAAGCTCAGCGCCCACGACATCCGCGGCGGCACGAAGGTCACCTTCACCGGCAGGCTGCCGAGGCCGAGCCCCGGCGGCCGCGTCCTCGTCTTCCAGGGATCGAGCGCCCACGGCGACGACTGGCTGACCTTCAGGAAGGTGACGACGGGACCGAACGGCGGCTTCAGCGCCGGCTACCGCTCAGCCGTCCTGCCACCACGACGACCTACCGGGTCCGGGTCGTCGCGCCCCGGCAGGCGGGCTATGAATATGACCCCGGGGCGAGCAGGGCGCTGCGGATCACGGTGCGCCCATGACCAGAACCGACGACAAGACCACGCCCGGCCCCGGCCAGCACAGACGGAGGTCGGAGGTAGGAGATGTCGACGAAGGTGAACGACTGGCAGCCGACCCGACCTTCGTGGTCGCCTTGGCCGCCCTGGTGGTGGCGATCGCCGCGCTCGTGGTGGCGGCCTCGGGGATGGCGACCGCCTCGCCGAAGGTGATCGTCCGTCGGGGCGACATCGCCCCCGGCGCCGTGACCGGGAAGGCGCTGGCCGAGCAATGCAGCGCGGCGAAGATCAAGAAGAACGCCATCACGGCGCCGAAGCTCGCGAAGGCCTCCCGTGACCTCGCGGGCGATCTCAGAAGACGCCGTCACCGGCTCCGCGATCGCGCCCGGCTCGGTGGGCGCGATCCAGTTCGGCAACGTGGAAGTTGTGACCAAGTCGATCGCCGACAACGACAAGGTGGCCCACAACGGCGAATGGACCGCCTCCAACACCGAAAACGCCGCATGTGGATCCGGCGGCAAGCTGCTCGGGGGCGGCTTCGCCTTCGCGAACCCGAACAACGGCGAAACGACCTGGCTCCAGGCGATGCCTGTGGCCAACGCCAATTCCAGGGCTTCGTCGGACGCTTCTCGAGCGATGCCGGCGGGACTGCCTCCGGGGAGGTGGTCGCCGACTGTCTGGAGAAGTGACGCCCGGTGCCGAAGGCCTGGGCAGCCCAGCTCTCTCGCCTGACACCTAGTCCTCGTCGCCGAAGATGAGAAAGCGCCTCGAGGCCGGATCCCAGGACACCCCGGCCACCAGTTCGCTCAGCTCGACGCCGAGCGAACCGGCGATCCGGACCCAGGCATCGAGGCCGGCATCGGTAGGCCGGCCCCGCTCGATCTGCGCCATGCGCGTGGCGGCCAGCGAGGCGAGGAAGGCCAGCTCTTCCCGCGAGATCCCCTTCCGCGCCCGCAGGTAGGAGACGTTCCTGGCAAGCCGGGAACGCTCCCGCTCTCCAAGCTGTCCGCGTGTGATCGATTTCCCGCTCACCGCTCCTCGCCCCTGCGGCGATCCACGGCAGCCATCAGCGCCGAGATCTCGGCATCGAGCGCATCGTCGCCGACCACCACGAAGGACCCCGGGGCCAGGCCGCTGAACTTCGGCACCCACCGGATCCCGGCCACCAGCTCGTCGGGGGTCACCCCCAGCGCCCCGCACAACCGGATGAAATCGGCGATCCCCGGCATCGCGATCCCGTGCTCATACGCCCTCGACCCGGCCGGGTCGAGCCCTGCGAGCCGGGCGAGCGCGTCCTCGGAGTGCCCGCAGCGCGTCCTCAGCTCGTGGAGGTTGGAGGAGAGTCTGCTCCGGACCTCGACCGCGAACTCGCGGGGATCGGCGCCTTCGTCTGCGCTCACCGGCCCGACGCCGGAGCGCCACCTGATCCCCTCGAAGAGATCGTCGGGCTCGATCTCCAGCCCCGCGGCGATCCTGATCACGGTGTCCAGGCGTGGGACCTGCAGGCCCCTCTCGAGCAGGCCGATCTTCCGTGCGGTGTCTGCCGACCAGCAGCGCGAACTCGTCCTGGCCATACCCGGCGAGCACCCGGTTCCGCGCCAGGAGACGACCGAAGCGAACCGCAACGGGTGAGCCTCTCCTGTCGCTCACAGTTCGATCTCCCTCTCGTCGAAGCTGTATCGGCCCCGAGGCGGAGGCTGGAAGCGGTGGGGGTCGAGCGTCCAGAAGAGCCCGTCCAGTAGCTCGCCCGGGTCGGCGTCGACGCCAGCTGCCACCTTAAGCACGGTGTCGAGCCCCGGCATCCTCATCCGCCGCTCGAGCAGCCTGACCTCGGTCCGGTGGACACCCGCCCGGATCGCCACCTCGATCTGACCGCGACGTGACCGTCGTCGCAGGCCGACCAAGTTCTCTGCGAACCCATTCAGCAGCCGCCAGGCCTGCACGTCGTCCGGTGGAGGCGGCGCGCTCATCGGCGATCTCCTCGCCCGGCGTCGAGATGGGCGAGGAAGGAGCGCATCGCCTCGTGCTCGAGGACCGCGGCCTCGTAGCTCTCCAGCAGGCGTCGGTCGGCCTCCCCGTCCGCGGCGACCATGCGGGCGACCAGATCCCTCGCGGTCCGGTCGGGGACGAGGACCTCCCCGTGGTGGAGCCAGAAGGCGAGTCGCCCCAGCGCGGCGACCTCCCTGACGGCCCGCCTGGGATCCGGGGCGGCGTTGAGGAACCGCAGGTCGGATGCCTGCCCGATGAGGGCGCTGTGAATCATGTCGCGGACGGTTCCGATCTGCTCCTCCGACATGCGCTCGAGGCGGACGCGGGTGTCGCGCTCCCGCCTGCTCATCGCCTCTCTCCTTCGACCCCTGAAGCGGTTCCCACATCATCGACAGGGTCGAGCAGGCGGTAGCCGACGCCCCAGCAGTTCCGGACGAAGCGTCGACGCTCGGGGTCGAGCTTCGTGCGCAGTCGACTCGCATGGCTGTCGAGCGTCCGGGTGCGGCCGGCGGGATACCTCACGCCCCAGACCGCCCGGATCAGCTCGTCCTTGGTGAAGACGCGTGACGGGTCGGAGGCGAGGAAGCGGAGCAGGAGGAACTCCCTCCTCGCCAGGTGGACGTCGCGATCTCCGACGAGGACCCGGCGGCGCGGAGAGTCGACCAGGAGGTCGCCTGCCCGGATCACGGAGTCGTCGCGACCGCCGCGGCGGCGTAGGACCGCCTCGATGCAGTGACGAAGGTCCTCGAAGGCGAACGGCCTGCGGAGGTGGTCGTCGACCGCGAGAGCGGGATCTTCCCTCAGCACGTCGGGGTCCTCGCCGGGGGCGATCAAGGCGACGACCCCGAGCTCGTCGAGGAGGCGGGGGTCATCGACCCTTTCCCGCAGGAGGTCGAACGCCGATCCTTCGGGCAGCTCCATGTCGAGGATCAGGGCGTGCGCCCGTGCGTATCGACAGATCCGCAAGGCCTCCCTGGCACCTGCCGCGGGCAGCGGTAGGTAGTGGCGGTCGGCGAGGCCTTCGCAAGTCGCTTCCCGCACCCCCTCGTCGGCCGAGCAGACGACGACGATCGCCAGTCCTCGAGGCCGGGCCTCCTCATCGAGGATCGCCCCCATCCCGATCCTTGGGCCTGTCGGGAGTGTCGACGTCCCCGGCCGAGCCGCGCGGGTCGGGCTCGACCCTGTGGAAGCCCTTCCCCGCCACCTCGGAGCGTGGGACAAAGCGGATGCCCTCAAGCATCCAGTCGAGTGAGACGTCGAACGCTTTGGAGAGCCCGGCCCATTCGACGACCCCCATCTCCTTCAGGCCGAGGAGGACGGCCACCCGGACAACGGTGCCGATCCAACTCCTCTCGGAAAGCCCGCCGATCGTCAGGCCGAGCTCCTCCACCTCCCCGCGTCGGATTGGTCTCAGGTTGGCTGGCTCATCGAGTCCTGCGATCGTGAACCGGTCTTCTTCGTCCGGACGCGCCGGTTCGCGCCAGGAGACGTCCTCGAACAGATCGCCGGGAACGGCGTCCGTCGTCTGGACGATCCTGAAGGCGGTGTCAAGGCAGGGGATTCCCTGTCCGCATTCCAGACTGCTGATCTCGGTGTGACGGAGCCCAGTCCGTCTGACCATGGGGTCCTGGGTCAGGCGGCTCCCGCGCCTCATTGCCGTCAAGTTCAGGCCTAGCTGCCCGGCGACCGTCATCGGGGTAGCCCCTCGGAGTGCAGTGCAGCGAGGGTCGGGACGAGCGAATCACCGTCGATCCGCAGGAGACCGACGCCTACGAGGTCACGGATCGCCCGCTCGAACCTTTCGTCTTTCCGGCCACCGTCGGCATAGAGGTTGAGAAGCAGTTCGCCCTCGGTCAGATGGGTCGGGTGGAGCCAGACCACTCGCGACAGGACCGCGAGCTCGGCCGCGCGATCGAGGGCATCATTGGTCTGCCCCTTAATAGGGTTGGGCTGCATCGGAAGGTCCTGCCTTTCGGTGCCGGGCCGGGGGCTGTTCGAGCAGCGCCCCGGCCGTTTATTGGTTGTGACGAAGTTATCGGGCTTCCAGCTTCCTTTCCGCTTCCATCTAATGCGTTGCCATCGGCGTCCGGCCGAATCCAGGTGCGGCAACGTCCGAGAAGAGCCGTTATGTCGACTCACGCCCGACCGGGACCTCTCCTCAGATTCGGCAGTCGCGCCACGCCGCAGGACGGCCAACCAGGAGATCGCGGTCGCGGCTCCGTGATGACTACTCAGGACGCGGCGCCCGGGACCGCGCTCCCGGCATCGCCGGGGGCGCCTTCATGCTTCGAAGCCGAGCTCGCGTCAGTGGCTCCGTCCACCGGCGCTTCTTCAGGTCCGAGGATGTCGGCCGTCTCCGCCTCGCCCTCCTGGGAAGCCCGCGCGGTGACCTGGGAGACGATTCCTTTCAGTTCAGCGGCATCCGAGACCCCACGGTCGAGTCCCTTGCGTACCCGACCGACCAGATCGGAGTGAAGCGATTTCGCTATGCCGGGATTGCCGCCGAAGCTGGTGAGGATGGCGGCGTGGTCGGACCCGACCCCGATCTGGACGGTGGAAAAGTGGGACTCCTTCGCCGTCAGGTCTCGTTTGTATTTGGCACGGAACTCGACCGCGACGAGTCGGCGGCCGGCCGCGATCAAACGACAGGCGTCCCGAGAGGCGAGAAGATGCTGGCCGCTCAGGCGCACCTGCCTGATCCGTGGCCGCAACGGGTCGGCCTCCGCGCCGGGATCGGTGCCCGCCGAAAAGTTGGCCATCGTGAAGCTGACGAAGTCGAGGTGCGGGTCGCGGAGGTTCCCGAGCAGGTGGAGCACCATCAACGTATAGCGATCGAGGCCGGCGGCCTCGCCCGAGAGCGGAGGTAATTTGAGCGGGAGGATGTTCTCCACTTCGGCGCCGGTGGCATGAGACAGGGCCGCGCGGATCCGCCGGACCTCGGTCAGGTTCCGGGTGTCAACCTCGCCCCAGGTCTGGTCGCGGCGAAGCCTCACCGAGATCGGGCCGCTGCGCTGGCGGGCCGTGATCTCTGGGTCGTTCCCCTCTTCCTGGGTTGCGACGTTGTAGTAGCGAACCTCACCGCTGAATGAAGCGAGGTCGTTCTGGCCGTGGATGGAGTCGAAGACGACCCAGTTGGCGACACCGACTCGCATGTAGCGACCTTTGAGTCCGCCGAGTCGCTCGGTCGCCTTCGGCAGGTCGGGCTCGTCGGCGAGCGGCAGAAGTCTCGTCGTATAGCCGTGCTCGGGATCATCGACGGCGTATTTGAGGATCAGCTCGGCAATCTCGCGGCGATCGGATTTGTACTTGCGTGCGATCAACGTCGCGATCGCCTCGCGCTTACCGAGGGTCGGTAGTTCCTCGGCTTCGGCGATCTTTCGGAGCCTCGACATCTGCAGGTCGAGCAGCGCGCTCTTTGCAATCTCGAGCTCCCGTTCCTCCTCGGGGATTCCTTCGGCGGTGCTCTCGTGGGCGACGTTCAGGTCGGCCGAGAAGAGCTCCTCAAGACGCGAGCGCGCCGCCTCCACGACATCGGGCGCGCCACCTGGCGTGATCAGTTCTTCCTTGGCATCGAGGCCCTCTTTGGCGGAAGCCTCTCCTTCTGCGATCGCAAGGTCGATCAGCTTGCCTACCTCCTGCTGGAGGTCCTCGTCGAAGAGGAGGGCCGGCGTCACCTTCGGTGGCACCTCGCGCTCCGCGAGGTAGCGCTCGACCAATGCCCCGGCGCAGACGCTCCAGAGCCTTTCCCAGCTCTCGTCCTTCTCGAGCGTCGCGGCCTTCCGTTCGCGGAAGTAGGAGCCGAAGCTGCTGTCACGACTGAGCATTGCTTCGAGGAGTCCCCGTCAGCCGTGCCCCGTCCAGCGGATCGGAGAAGCCAAGCTCGGCGATCGCATCGACGAAGACATCGAGCGTTTTCGCGTACCGGGGTCCCTGCCTCGTCTTGAAAGCCGAGGTATTCATCCACGACTTGCCGCCCATCGCCTCGAACCACTGGCGGTCACCTTCGCTGAGGATCTTCGGCCTGCGTGCCAATGGCGCTACCCAATCCCCTTGGCTATCAGGGCCGCGAGGAGTGGCTGTGCAGCGATCCCGGCCAGGATGGCGAGCGCGGTGATCGCGCCGCGAAACCCACACGGCCATCCCGAGCCCGCGAATAGTTCAAGCCAGGCGGTGAACGCCCCGAGGGAGACGACGCCGATTACCGCGGTGATGCTCCAGGCGAGTTTCGGGCCTCGGACGAACGGCTCGCCCCCCAACTCCTCGCGACCCGCGAGGGTCACTGAGACCGCGAGGGCGGCAAAGAGGAGGCTCTCCACCGTGGCGAGGAGAATCAGCGCGTCGCTAGCGGTGAGAGTGGACTTCGCGGTGGCAAGGATCACGGGATGCCCTCGATGAGAGTGGACACTTTGGCTCCCGGTCCCACGTCCCCGCCGGAAGGACGAAAAGCATACTTCAAACAAGGGCCGTAACGGCAAGTTTTCCCTGTAAAACCCTTTAGTCAGCTGAGGTCACATTGGGTTCCGATCCGTACCCGAAGGGGGCTAGCGATCGGGCCCAGCATTCCTCCGCAGGGGTGCAGTAGCACTAAAGAGCTATGAGGATTATGCTCAAGCGCAGGCCCGCCACGGTGCGGGAAGCTGACTGACCTCCCCTCGTCGGCCGTAGCGGACGGCCCCGGACCAGGTGCATCGTTTAGTTCATCGGCGAGCAGGACTAAACCTCTAACGGGCTGCGAAGGCCACCAACTCATCTCGGCGGTTCGTATTGAGAACGGCGATAGGCTCCGCCTGTGACCGACGGAGAGACGCCGCTTGAGACACTCCAGGTGTCGGTCTCGGACATCGGCGAGTTCGTCCGCTTCCAGAGCTGCGAACGGCGCTTCAAGCTCTCCTCCAACAAACGCCAGGAGGCGAGGCGGCTTCCCTTCTACGAGCGATTGTTCAACGTCCTCGACCCGGTCCTGGCGCAGGCCGGAGCCGACCGGGAGCAGGCATGGGCCGGGCAGCTCACCGAGGCCGGCTACACGGAACTGACCCCTCTCCCGCCGGAGCCCGACGAAGACGGGACCGTGCGGCCACGGCGATCCGAATGGGCGGATTTCGCGGCTGCGCTCGCCGAGCAGCCAGAGGGCTCGCTCGCCTTCGGCCGTGAGGTGGGAGTCGAAGGGCGGATCGGCGCCTTCGAGGTTCGCGGAGCCATCGACTTCATCGTCCTGGAATGGCAGGGCGACCGACCGACCCTGAAGATCATCGAGGGAAAGGCGAGCCGCCGCGACCGGACCTATCACCGAATCCAGGTGGTCGCCTACATGATGCTCGTTAAGGACCTGCTCCGGAGCGCGCCCCTCGCGGTCGCGGGCAAGGTGGTGGAGCCGGAATCGGTGCGCGCCGTGGTGGCGCGGATCGAGGAGGACACCGGCCATCCGCAGGTCGTCCAGGAACTGCCGGAGCTCATCGACGTCGACCGCGAGGAAGCGGACCTGAGGCGCCTCCTCGCGCCCGACGGCCCGCTTGCCCGCATCACCTCCACCCCGCTCCCCGAGCTCCAGTTCCAGCTCGGTGGCAAGTGCGACGGATGCGTCTTCAGCATCGACTGCCTCTCTGAGTCCGGGAGGGAAAGGCGACTCGAGCTGCTGAGCCTCGAGCCCTCGGTCGCATCGGCCCTCCGCGAGCACGGCGTCGTCGACATCGACGCCCTGGCTGACCTCGACCTGGAGTCCGCCGAGGCCCGCGAGCTCAGGCGACGACCGGGCTTCTCGGAAAGCCTGCGCCGTCTGAAGGAACGCGCGGGGGCACGGCGCGCGACCCTTCCGCGGGGCGAGGAGGACCCCGACGACTTCCCGGTGGCGAGCCTTCGCGGCTCGGGCTCGAGTCAGCTACCGGCCCATGAGATCGACGGGCAGCGGCTGGTCCGGATCTACCTGACGGTCGACTATGACGTCGCCGAGAACCGGGTCGGCGCCCTGACCGCCCACGTGACCCGCTCCGACCACGAGCTGCACACCCCCTTCGAGGAGGTCGAGGAGCGGTGGCGCCCGGCCGCGACGTTGCACGAGCGGAAGCGGGAGTGGACCGAGGTCGACGGACGCCGCAGGCGCCAGGTGACCGCCGAGCGGGACCTCGATACGGGCGAGTCGAGGACGATCTGCAGCGTCATGCCCTCGGCATGGCGGGGAAACCCCGACGAGGACACCGGCGCGGAGAAGGTCCTGATCCAGGGGTTCCTCACGGACCTGGTCGAGGCGATCGCCGAGATCGTCCAGCCCGAAGAGGACTGTCGCCTGCACTTCTACGTTTGGTCGGCGAACGAGATGAGCCAGCTGGTCGAGGCCTGCAGCCGCGCCGACACCCGGCTCCTCGGCCATCTCCGCCAGCTCCTCGGCGCACGCGAGTCGCTCGAGCAGATGATCTACAGCGACGTCGGCACCGAGATCAACCGCCGGTACGGGCTCGGCTGGACGAGCCGCGGGCTGGTCGTGGCGACGTCCCTAACCTGGTTCGGCAACCGCTACCACTGGCGCCGCCGAGTGCTCGGGCAGGAGCGCGACCTCGATCGGATCTTCGAGCAGGACCTCTTCGACTTCAAAACCACGCTCGGGCTCGACACCGACGGCAACTGGGTGGACGATCCCGAGGGCGCGGCCCTGCGGCACCGCTTCGAGATCCGGTCACGCAACTTCGACAGCCTCCCGGCGCCCTACTGGCGGGCGATGTGGGGAACCCTGCCTGATCCCAAGGAGCAGAACTCCTACCAGGTGAAGGCCGCGCTCGAGCGCTACTCGCGGGCCGACGCGACCTCGATCCGGGCCTACCTCGTGGCGCGGGCCGAGGCGCTCCGCTGGATCGAGGAGCAGGTCGGCTCGCCGAACCCCGAGATCCAGAAGCCGGCGATCCCGCTCGTGGACCTGCCGCGGTTCGACCTCGGCGTCAACGACATCGCGCAGGCCTCGATCGACTTCCTGCGGCTCGATCACCATGTCGGCATGACCCGATGGCTGAGCGAGCATCTGGCGGCCGTGACCGACCGGGTCGCCCTCGGCACGTCCCTGCCCCTCCGGGAACTCGAAAAGACCGACGACAGGACGCTTCGGGCAACGATCGACCTTGAGGGGTTCGACTCCGACCTCCCCGCGTTGCAGGCATCGTGGCCCGAGGGCGCTTGGTCGCGGGTCACGATCCGGGACCCCGATCCGGAGAGGGGCCAAACCCTCCGTCAGCTGACCCGTGCCGGCATGACCGGGCAGGTCAATCACATCGACTGGACGAGCGGCACCGTGGAGATCGAGGCCATCGGTGGGCCTATCGCGACGCGCTACGTGCTGGGCTCGGCCGGGGCCGACTTCCTGGGGGACAAAGAATTCGCCACCCTGGACTCGAGCCCGTCGGACTTCGTCGCCGGGGCGGTGGAGGCGCGCCTCGTCGGCCATGCCGATGCGCCCACCGTCGCCTGGCTCGACCCGATCGCCCCCGCGGTGCCCGACGCGCCCGAGGCCAACCAGGAGCTCCTGGAGCGGATCGAGCGGGTGATCCGCTCCATGCGACCGTCCCGTGACCGCTCCCTCGCCGAGGCGCAGGTCGAGGCGATCATGGACGGCCTCCAGGCACGAGTCGCGCTCCTGCAGGGCCCGCCGGGGACCGGGAAGACGGTGACCACCGCCATCTCCGTGCTGGCGCGGATCCTCTTGCGGAGGAGGGTCGGGGACACGATCGCGATCGGCGCCAACACGCACGCCGCCGTCGACATTCTCCTCGGTCGGATCGCGGGGCTCCGGGAGGAATTCGAGCGACGGGCCGCCGAGGAGGGACTCACGCTGCCTTCGATCTCCCTGCTTCGCATTGATCGCGATCCGCCGGATGAATGCGAGAGGATCGCCAGCAAGAGCGTGATCAGGAAACTGCGCGGCCATCTCGACGGCGGCGTGGTCATCCTTGCCGGCACGACGGCGGGCCTGCTCAAACTCCGGAAGTCGATCGACGAAGCGAAGAGCCCCTTCGATCCTGTGGCGGAGCTAATCGTGGACGAGGCCTCTATGCTGGTTTTCCCCCACTTCCTCTCGCTCACGACGATGGTCTCGGGTGACGGGTTCCTGATGCTGGCGGGGGACAACCGCCAGCTCGCGCCGATCGTCGCCCACGACTGGGAGAGGGAGGACCGGCCGCCGGTCGAGATCTATCAGCCCCACCTCTCGTCGTTCGACGCGATCGCGAATCTTGCCGCGATCGAGGCGATCACAGATCAGCAGATATCGAGGAACGCACTCAACCTGTCCTTCCGACTTCCACCCGACGTGATCCGGCTCATCCGCCGCGTCTACGCGGCCGACGAGATCGACCTGCAGGGTGTCGAGCGCGAGGCCTCTCCCGCGGAGGAGTACGGCGCCGACACCTGGGAGGGCACCTGGCGAGGGGACGGCGGCATCTACCTCGTCGTCCACGACGAGCGAAGCTCGCGGAAGGCGAACCAGGCAGAGGTCGAGATCATCCGCAGGATCGTCGCGGCGGATGGCAGCCCGGCGTCGGCCGACATCGCGGTGATCACGCCGCATCGGGCGCAGCGTCAGCTGCTCTCCGACGCCCTGGAGGGTTCGGTCGACGTCGTCGACACGGTCGAGCGCCTCCAGGGTGGGGAGCGCAAGGCGATCATCGTCTCGGCCACCGCATCAGACCCTTCGGCAATCGCGGGCTATGAGTCCTTCATCCTCGACCTCAACCGCTCGAACGTAGCGTTCTCCCGGGTCGAGGAGAGACTGATCGTCGTCGTCTCCTCCTCGCTCCTCGACCACATACCGGCGGAGCTCGAGAACTACGACAACGCGATGCTCTGGAAGGCCCTGCGGAGCACCTGCGAGGAGCTCGTGGCCGACGAGCAGTTAGAGGACGGCGTGACGGTCCGGGTGCTGGTGCCCTCGAGGGCCGCGGCAGCCGAGATCACGGGCGAGGACGCAGAGCCGATCGTGCCGGGGGAGTGAGCGACGCGATGCCGGGCACCGCGCCTCCTGACCCCCCCTCGGGCACGATGCCGCGCACGGTCCTCTCGCTCTACACCGGCGCCGGTGGCCTCGACTACGGCCTTGAGGCCGCTGGGTTCGAGATCGTCGGGTGCGTCGAGAAGGATGTCGACGCGCGCTTGACGATCAAGGCGAGCCGCCCCGACTGGCCGCTCGCGCGCCTCCGCGACATCGCCGACTACGCACCGAGCGAGCTGCTGTCGGAGCTCTCCCTGGAGGAGGGATCGGTGGGCGTCCTCGCCGCCGGCCCACCTTGCCAGCCCTTCTCGAAGGCGGGATGGTGGTATCGCGACTCGGCGCGACTCGCGGACCCGCGGGCGGAGACCCTCACCATGCTGATGGACGTCGCCGAGGAGGTTCAGCCCCACGTCCTATTGATCGAGAACGTCACGTCCCTTTCGATGCGCGGTCGCGAGGAGGTGGTCGGCTTCATGCGTGAGCGCCTCGATGCGATGAACGCCGCCCTCGGGACGGGCTACGTGCTGCACTCCCTGAAACTGAATGCGGTCGACTTCGGCGTAGCCCAGAGGCGCGAGCGACTCTTTCTCTGCGCCACCAGGGACGGACGTCCCCTCGAGGCGCCCGAGCCGACTCATGGTCCCGACCGCGGAGATCCACATCGTGACGCATGGGACGCGCTGGGAGACGAGGCGCCCGATGACGTTGACGACCTGACGATGAGGGGCAAGTGGGCGGACCTGCTACCGACCATCCCTGAGGGCAACAACTACCTGTGGCACACCTCCCGCGGGGGAGGCGAGGAGCTCTTCGGATATCGGACCCGCTTCTGGAGCTTCCTGCTTAAGCTCGCGAAGGACCTCCCGTCCTGGACGCTCCCCGCCTCGCCGGGCCCGGCGACCGGGCCATTCCACTGGTCCTCGCGAAGGCTCTCGCGGCATGAGCTGATGCGCCTGCAGACGTTCCCGGAGGACGTCGAGATACGGGGTTCCTACCTCTCCGCCCACCGACAGCTCGGCAATGCGGTGCCCTCGGCCCTCGCGGAGCGACTTGGTCGCCTGCTGCTCGAATCGTTGGAGGGTGAGGTGTTCGAGCACCCGCCCTCCCTCGCGGTACCGCATAGGGGCGGTCGGCCCGGTCCCGAGGACGTGGCCGCCGTCCCGAGGCGGCTCCTCAAAGAGCTTTCGGGTCCCCATGACGATCATCCAGGGGAGGGAAAGGGACCCGGTGCGCAGGCCCGGGAGCTTCGCGAGCAGCCCAATGTCGGCTGAAGGGCGGCGCCTGCGACGAGAGCCCCGGAACTGCTTGGCTTGAAAGGTGGCTCCCCTTCCCTATCCGAAGCCGACCTCCGCCGAGGTCAGCGAGAGGATGCGACGCAACCGGCGTCGCGACAGCCGCCCCGAGCTGGCGCTTCGCCGCGAGCTGCACCGACGTGGGTTGCGATTTCGCGTCGATCTGCCGGTACGTGTCCCCGGCCGCCTCGTTCGGCCGGACATTGTCTTCACCAGGGCGAGGCTCGCGGTATTCGTAGACGGCTGCTTCTGGCATTGCTGCCCCGAGCATGGCAACCTCCCACGCGCAAACTCCTCCTATTGGCGGCCGAAGCTCGCCCGCAACGTCGCCAGGGATCGCGCCGTCGATTCCGCCCTCACCTCCTCGGGCTGGCGGGTGCTCCGAGCCTGGGAGCACGAGCCGACGGAGGAGGTCGCCGAGCGAGTAACGGGTGACTACACGAGCGCTATCGACGACATGTCGACGGCCTGAACCCCGATCGCGAGAGACAACATTCCCAGGGGACTGGCCCGGCCTCGAGCCACCATTGTTCTATCTCGTACTCACGTCCTGCCAGAACGGTGCAAGACTCGCTCCCCATGCCTAACAACAACGAGAGCTGCCCGAAAGGCGCCCCCGCGAGCGCACAAGGCACCACTCCGGACCCCGGGATCGGCAAAACGGCAGGACGACAGAATCGGGCTTTCGCCTTGAGGCGACTCGCGGTCGAAGAGACGGCTGGGACACTGACTGGCCTCTATCGTCCGAACGAATTGACGGAACTGAGAGGGGACTGGCCTCGGTGATCCCGGCACTCGACCGCCAAGCGGTCTCCGGACTGACAGAACCGAGTCGAACCGTCCCTCTCGGCTTCCGTCACTTTTCGCCGCTGGTGCCAGAATCGACCTCATATCGACGCATATCGGCACCGATCGCGATTTCGATGCCTTTCCTGCTCTCCCTAAAGTACCTGCAAATAGCGGCTTTCTCGTAAGCTCGGCCCCTTCTGATCGCCAATCGCACCCAGGAGGTCGGCGGTTCGAATCCGCCTAGCTCCATCGACTCGAACCTCCCGCAAACGGGCACAATCGCTTTCCGCGCTCCCGTTTAAACCACCCCCCTGATTCACACGACTTTTGGGCAGTAGTGCCCAAAATCCCGCAGATATGCGGCGATAGGCGGGGACTTCCCGCGGTTCCGTGCGGCCCGAGGCTACGGTCGCTCCCGCTATTGATCCGCCAACGCCCTTCGGCGAACACTCCGTCTCGTCGTCAGCGCAGTGACCCGCAGGACCAAGTTGACGACGATCCTGTGGCTGCCGGACCGGCACCCGGGTTGGACGGGACGCTGACCCGGGCTCAATGACAGCCGCGAGCACACCCGCCTCAAGCTGAGAGCGCCTAGATATCCCTGTACTACAAAATTCCTAAATACTCCCGTCAATGTCGCCGTCCGATGAGCTCGTCCGACGGAGCAAATCAAGGAGCTAGCGCTCGAAGCGGGAGCGTTGATCAGCCATGTCTGAGCCCAGGGATCAACTCAAAAAATTCAATGACCTTGATATCGCCGCAGGCTGTGCGGCGATGTTGCTTGACGGTCCCAACGCTGAAGACGCCGACCTGATTGGTTCTCTCGCGACGGCCGGATTCGAAAGCGCGCGACACGACGGCGGAGAGGATCCACCCTGGGAGGAATTAGCAAAGATCGCTGGTCAGTTTCGCGACCGCCCCCGCTGGGACCCCGTCGAGACGTCGCTGGTCGAGCCGCTTGCCTTTTACGGAGGTCAGTTCCTGCTCTTCACCGACGGCGATCCGAGGAACGTGTTCTACCTCCGAGTCGTCCTGCAGGCGATCTTCCTCGGTGACGGAGTCGGTGAGAGGCCGCTGCGAGCAGATCTGCAGCGCCTGACCCGTGCCATGCTCAGACTGTCAAACCACCTGATCCATGCGGCGGGTCACAAGCGCTACGAGAAAGCCCAGCGCCGTTCAGAGGACGGGCCGACCCTTCCAGAGCCCGCCCGATTCGCCGAACTGAGAGCGGCTGTGGATATGACCGATGATCGCCTAGGAGAGGTGATCGGATCGGATCCCAGCATCCTCGCCCCCCTGACCAGGGACCTCGACGACGAAGGGCCGCCACCGACCTCATCCGAGACCGGGGAGCCGCTCCTCGATCTTTTCCCGCTGGCGCGTCGAGGCGAGAGGTACGCGGTGACCGGCCCCAACAACTTGGCGAAGGCACTCCGACACAACCTGATCTCGACCCTGATCTCCGAGGGCTATCGCGATCGCCTCGCCGAACAGATCTGGGAGGTCAATCTCGCAGAGTGCGTTTATGCGACCGAGCGCATGAATTGGAAGCTGCTGGATTTACGGAAGCCGGAGTGGGGCTCCGGTTCGTTCGTCGGCGTGGCGACCTTCGGATTCGACAGCGACAAGGCGGCCGCGGTGACGATCGTCGGCGACGATCTCGCCTCCTTCGATCACCAAGCGCCGGATGGCATCCAGGTCATCACGGGCCGCACCGAGGAAATCGAGGACGCCATGAACAGCGCCGAGCGAGTGATGCTCGGACCGCCGCGGCGCCCGAACGAGCTTCTTCACGTCGTGCTCTTGGCCGGCTGCGGGAGATCGACCGTCTTCGGCATCGAGACCGGCAACACACCGCTGAAGGCGCCACGGCTGCTGCTCAGCTCGGAGTCATTCTCGACGATCAGCTTGGCAGGGACTGACGAATGCGAGCTCTGGAAGTTCGCCCGGGCGTCGGAGCGACTCCGAGAGGGTGCCCTGGTAATGCCCTCCGATCTCCTCGATGAATATGCGGCGTGGCGAGACAACAAGCGCTCGTTCTATTTCGGGGACGATGGACGTCCGACGTTCGTCATCTTCGACTCATCCCACGGACGCGCCCTTCGGGAGCAGGTCGCGGCCGAACGCGACATTCATCCGGCTCGTCTCGACGGCCAGATCGCGGAGGTGATGCGCCTGCACAACGATCCCGAGATCCCGATCTACGTCCGGGTCCTGGATCTGGGCGACCCGGAATCCCCCGGACCGCGGCAACTCGTCGAGGTCGACGGTGCGGCGATCTGGGTCGTCGGCCGAATTGAGTCGGAGAACGAATGGCGCCTGTACTTCCAGATGGTGGAGGCGGTGGCTTATTGGGTCTGGCAAATCTCCCCGTCCCTGCCCGAGATGCCGTCTGCCCTGATCCAGGCCGGGATCACGCTGAACGTCGAGGTCGAGGATCCGGCGGCCTGGTCACGCGGACCGGAGGCGGACGACGGTGGCGCCGTGGCCGCCGTCGAGACTCTGGGCGCAGGCCTGAAGCTGACCGTCCACCCGGTGATGATGGCCCGACTCGATCGTCCGGACAACATCGCCGATCGAGAGTTGGCCGAACTGCTCCTGAAAGGCTTCTGGAAGCTTTCCGAAGCCTGGGGCGGGGACGAGCCGAAAGACGGCGCGATCGCGAAAGCCCTGGAGCAGCACGCGCCACCGGGACCGAAGAAGAAGATCACCCTGGTGAGCAACGTGAAGGAGGTTGCCATGATTGGTGGGCCTCTTCCTCCATACCGACCAATTCAGGATGCCGACGCCGAGCGACTACTCGATCACGCGGGCGAATTGATCAAGGCGAAACCCGAGATTGAGATCGGCCCGATCGGAGCCGACCTCGCCGGTGACGTCCTGAACCTGGTCGTCGCCGATCACTTCGAGCAGTTCTCGAGGATGATCGCGAGTCTCTCGCCGAGGGGACTGCTGGAGGCTCTCGTCGCCAGCCACGAGTCCGCCCTACATCACGAAGCGGTCTCGCGGATGACGTTCGCATCGAAAGCCGCCTGCTTCGGTGAAAGCAGGCTGGTCGACGATCTCGTCGAGGAGGTACCACTGTATGCGTCGACCGCCATCGCTATGCGATTCACCATCGAGTATGTCGTCACTTGCCCACCGACCGGCCTGCGCCCGCTTTCCAAGGATTTCCTAGACCAGATCCTGGCCCTTGCGGTCCAGATCGCAAATCGCGGGTTGGCTTCGGACGTCGTCGCCTACGAGCTCGGCGATCTGGAGCTGGAGCTCCTCGGCTCCGGACGACTTGGCATCAACCATCACGGTGGCTACCTGGGAGGGCAACAGGCCTACCTCGAAGCAAGGATTCCAAGCCAGGCTTCGGCGGCGCGGGAGAGCTACGTCGATCTATGGGAGGCGTCCCCGGACGGGCGCCCGCCGGTCGCCGACCAACTCGATGTCGCGGCACGGGCTGAGTGGGGGTTTTCGATGACCGAGCTCGCCGAGTTCCATGGTGAGTTGGTGAGCGCCGCGATGCGACGATCGATGGCGGTGTCGAGCGCCACCCGGGGGGAGTTGGTCGCCGAGCTGGCAGAGGCTTTGGACCTGAACCCCGGGAAAATTGAGCGGATCCTGGGGATGCTCAGTCTCGTGCCCCGGAAGGCCTTCCTGAAGCCTCCGAAGGGCTACGCCCTCCCTGATGTATACCCATGGCGTTTCAACCGCGAGCTCTCGTACCTTCGTCGCCCACTGCTGATCCGCTCGAGCCTCAATGGCACCCGCGACGCCGATGAAATCTTGTGGGGTCCTCGGCACGTGGACGCTTCTGGAAAACAACTCCTGACGCTCGTGCTCAGCGAGCGCCTCAAGGCCCGGTCGACGGAGATGCGCAACCTGATGACCGAGCTGCGCCAGAAGGAGACCGCGGGCTTTGTCGAGGAGGTGGGCCGCCGCTGCCGAGAAGCAGGCTTCGTGGTCAGGACCAACGTCAACAAGATCGCGGGGAGGAAGATCCTCAAGCCGGACGGCGACCCCGCCGGCGACCTCGACCTGGTCGCCGCCAATCCGGCCAAGAAGGTTCTTCACATCAGGGAGTGCAAGGACCTTGAGGCGGCGCGGACGCCGGCCGAGACGCACAACGAGTTGGAGCGGACGTTCACGGTCGGCGGCAGTAAACGTTCGGCGGCCGACAAGCATCTGGATCGGATCGCATGGGTCGAGCGGAATCTCAAGCACACCTTGGCCTGGATTGACCTCCCAGGCGACGCATCTGAATGGCGGGTAATCGGCGGGTTTGTTGTAGATACCGAGTTGCTCAGTCCCTACGTTTATGAGTGCCCGCTACCGGTGACTCCATTAGCCCGCTTGATCCCGGACTTGCTAGCCGTCGAGGACGAGTAGAAGTCGGCCACGCCCAGGCCTCAATCTCGGGTGGGGAGTTTGAGCTTCCTTCAAGCACCTCTGGAGCTGATCGACGGGGTTGGCTACCCCCGGCGGACTTGGAGTAGGTCGCGGCGAGGTCATTCAGACTCGCTGACTCTTTCCCCATGAGAGGCTGCAAGCCTCATGGACCACGCAGAGCAGAGCCACGAGCTTCAACATCGTCTATCCACCGCGGAGAGGACCGACGAGTACTTCCTTGGGATCGATCCTGGGTTCGTCCATCAGCGAAAGATCGAGACGATCATCGGGCCGACCGGCATGGAGATCGTTGACAGCCTGATCGGCGAACTTCCAGACTTGCCAGACTGGCAGCGAACTGTTCGCATCGACCATATCTACACGAAGGTGCTACTCGGACTCTGCGAGGCAATTGACGTTCCCCCTCTTGGACAGCTTCTAAATGAGCGACGAGAACGACTTTTCACGTCCACCGAGCTTCTGGCACCCGCTCCTGAGGTCTACTCCGCCGCCCGAGCCGTCAGCGCCGTGGCGACGCAAGGCTTCGACCTCCGGGCCGAGCTTCACTACAGCACCGAGCACGTCGCCTCGACCACGCTCAAGACCGAACTCCACAACGGTGGAGAGGTGGGCATCGTCGCCGAGTTGCACTCTCAGCGCGGAGATCTCGCCATCTTCCACCCATTGGTCATAGGTGGTCCGTGGCTCTACCCGAAGGGTTCCTCGCTCGGAAACAACGAGGCCATGTGGTGGGGCTACGCGATGGGCGAGGTCTTCGTAGACGACATCGACGAGCTGCGGCAAGCTTCGACAGTTTCCTCCTTGGAGGACTGGGAGGTCATGGCCCAGATCACGGAGGCGGCCTTCAAGGAATGCCTCGCGGAAATCTTGGCCGTCTCCGCGCCCACTGATTGGGGCGGAGAGCAGTCGGATCTTTATACGGCCGACCTCAGCCTCGGGGGGAAGCGCACGAGCGCGGCCTTCTTGCTGAAGGGGCCTGCCCGGTTCGAGCCTATGCGTCTCAACAACCTCGGGAAGAACAACGATCAGATTGTGCGACTTTCAAAGGAGCCAGCGAGCCTCCTCGTTGTCCAACACTGCCACGACATTGGTCAGGCGGTACGCGACACGCTCCGCGCCTTTGCAATTCAACCGGGACCCATGCGGAGACGTTACTGCCTCATTGATGGCAAGGACAGCTACAAGATTCTCAAAGCTTACGGCAAGCTCGACCGAGCCCTCGAGCTGTCCGGAAAGACCTGACGGTCTACGACAGCAACTTGTGTACTGCGCCGGTATGGTGCAGGTATGGACGACAAAGACGTAACGGAGGACGGCGGAACCTTGGACCTCGTCCACCCTCTCTATCTCGACGTTCCCATGATGATCAGCTTCTTGGCGGCCCTTGAAGGCGGTGGAGTCGCGTTCGAGGGTGAGGAAATGTCGCGAGCCGCAACCGGAGCGGAGCGAACCAAAGAGGCTGGTGGCCGAATCGGGCTTCCCGCAATCGGCGCTCTGTTCGGCATCGACTTGACGGGACGATTGTCCTCGGCCGGGTCCGAGGAGGAGAGTCGGGAGACCAAAGTACTGAGACGTCACACGGAGGCTTCCCTATTCAATCTCCTTCGCTACCGGCTGCTCTCGGAAGAGCGTGTGCAACAGGTATCCAACTTGAGCGACAAGAAGATCGGGCCAGGAGACCTCATCGAATTTGAAGGCGAGTACATCGGAAACGCGCTGCAGGACATCGTTGACATGTTCTTCAAACTGCTCCCCTACACCGACATCGAGGAGCAAGCGAACAAGCAAAAGAAGAATCAAAAAAAATCAGGCAATCCCGCGGTTCGTGCGACCGCCGAGCAGCGGCAAGAAACCGATGAGGATCCAAGTGCCGTTCTGCGCATGTTTCGCATAGTCCATGACGACCTCGACAATTCTCCGGTCGAGGATGTCGTACTACAGGGAACGGCCGCCCAAGCCGTTTTGACCCTTTCTCAAGACTTCCTGTCGGCAGAAACGCAGCAGCAGATGGTCTCAGCCCGGCTGCGTGTCATTGGCAAGGTATCCCGCGTCCTGCAAGGCTCTGAAACCGTGAATCTCATGCGACGATCCGCGCTCGGCCTGACGGGACCGGAGGTCGCGGAAGAGCTGGTGGAATCAGCGACCAAGCTTGGAAGCGTTTCCATCGGTCATCCAATCGTCAAGGCGCCTGCGGTCCAAATTCAGCCGCTCGCCGTCTTTCTGTAGCGACTGCAGGCATCAGCGCAAGCGCGGCTGGCCCGCCGACTCGGGAGCGTAGTTGGTCAGCTTCGTGTTATCCAGGTGAAGTTGGGATCTCGTGCGCGTAAGGCCCGATCTTGGCGTGAGGCCGGGCTCGATTCAGTCTGGGCTAACTGATGCGCGCGCCGTCGATCGCAACTGCGTGGTCTTCCTCTACCGCCCGCAGGAATTCATCGTGTGTGATATGGCGGTAGAAGATTGGGCCGTCCCAGGCGAGCGGGTGGTAGATCAAGCCGAGACCGGCGTGGGCGAAGTACAGCCCAACGAGGCCGACGCCCGTTTCCGACGGGCTGAGCTGGGCGAAGCCGAAACCCCCGGTGGCCACATTCCCCCAATTCAAGGTCGTCCACTCAGGGCCTTCAATGACCTGATCATGGCTCGCCGACAGCATGGCCTGTGGCTCGTAATGGAATCCTTCCGGAGCTGAAAAGGCGGAAATAAACGCCTCGCCGACAGTGTCAAGAGCCGGTATTTCCATATCACTAGGACCGTGCTTAAAGAACTGGATGTTGCCGATGGCGCCGCTCATCCGAAGGAAAGCCTCGGTATCAGGGGTGTCCGGGTAAGGCTCGGGCGGTGGCCCGTTCTCGGTTTCTAGAGTGATCACCTGGGGCTTCGGCATCCCGTGGTAGAGCTGCTGGTAGAACTCGAAAGCGTCGGGGTCTCCGATCCAGGTCGCCTGGCCTGCTGGCTCAACGCCGGAATGGCGAACGCGGAACAGGCCCCGCTGAACGTCCGCAACCAGGAACTCGACCCCATCCTTACCCTCTCCTGCCCGTTCGGCGGCATCCAGCAGTCCGCTGGCAAGCGTGTCGCCCCGCTGGTCACGGTATTCCCGAATGGTATCTACGGCGAAGCTGGCGTTACCGGCATACGCGACTAACAAGTCACGATCGAGAATGATGTTCTTCAGGACAGCATGAGGGTAGCCACGCTTGATGTTCCAATGGTCCATCAGGCGCATATCCGCGATCACGCGGATTCGGCCGTCGATACTGCGGCGTGCAACTACGAGCGTCATCGGGCCAAGAAGTCTAGCTTTGTGACTTCTCGGTCGACTGGGCGTCAGAGCACCTTAGAACTAGGTCGGCGCGGAGATCCTGGTGCCCTCGCCGAGTTGCATCGTGTGACTGATCAAGGCAGAGTCAGGATGAATGCCGCTCCGATAGTCGCCCGGGTTGGCCGAAGGCGTCGACGCTACGAATAGTGGCGTGACCCAACGCGCGCAACGCGCGTAGACGAGCACCCCCCAGGATCGCTACCGTCCTATCCCATGGATGCAATCCTCGACAGCAACGGCACGACTGTCCTGGTCAAGCTACGTCCGGGGAACGTGACGGGCCACGGCAAGATTGCACCGCGCCTAGCATTCCAGTTCTTCGCCGAGACGCCGCGCGAGTTGACGTTCGCCCAAATCCAGATGTTGCGAGCCGAGCTACTTTTCGGAAACGAACTGCTCGGAGAAGGGTTCGTCACGGGCATCGAAGTCGTTCACAGCGAGTACCAATCGACCATCGACGTTCCGGTGTCGCGCACGGCGCTCGACTTTCTAGCCGCCCAGGCAAGCAGGGATCAGGTGGAACTGATGCTCAAGCTATCGGGTTGGGTTCGTGCTCGGGACGACAACGAAGACCGCCAACGCTCTGTCAGCTCGCCCTCGCCCGGCACGTGGGTCTATGCCAACTTCGGGACTGCCCGGCAGACCGAGCTCCGGTTTCAGGTCGCGCGCAGCGATTGGTTCTCGAAGGTGCTGCAGCCGATCGGCGCGACCAACTACATATCCACGGAGATCGCGATCCCATCAAGGGACCTCACGCTGAAGCCGGCCGCAAACCACCTTGCCGAAGCACAGCGAGCCTATATCGAAGGCGACGATCCGAACGTCTTCGCGAGATGCCGAGCTGCAACCGAGGCGCTACCGGGGGCGACGAAGCAGATCTTCGATGGCCTGTCCGATTCGACGGAGGCGACAGCGCTCAACGAACTGCTGCGCAAGGCGAACGACTATTTCCACCGTGGGAGACATGTTGTCAAGGAGGAGAAGCAGCAGGGCGAATTTCCCGTGACCCATGCTGACGCCAGATTTGCACTCAATCTCGCGACAGTACTGCTCGGACACGTTGGGCATGTCCTTTCCCGAGATACTCAATAGCCAGCTTCGGACTAACTACCCAGCTGCCCACACGACCGGGTCTCGGGGGAGACTGCATAGATAGTCGAGGCACTGCGAAGACGCTCAGGTCCGAGGCCCAAGACGAGGAGGAAAATTGAAGGGACGAATTCTCATCGAGCTGACGACCAAGGTCCCCGACAGCGGTTCCGGCATGCCGGATCTCGGACACGATGTCTACTGGTTAATGAAGGAGCTGCCAAAGCTCGAATACAAAAACACCAACGGACAGATTAAGCCGCTGTCCGATAAGTACACAGTGTCAAGGGTCGAGACCAACGCGGAACCGACCTCAGACTAGCTCGGAGCGGGCCTCCCAAACGCTGTCAAGCGCGGCGCTTCAAACGATGAGGATCAAACCGGACGCAGCGTCGGTCACAGGCTCGCAGATTGAGTGCAAGTCCCGGCAGCTATCGGCGCGCCGGTAGAGCATTCGAATCAGGGCCTCTTCAGGCAATCGGCTCGTCCGTGGCTTCAGTCGTCGCGCGGATGTCCTTGATCAGCAGCTGCAGATTCATCGGATCGGACGGGGAGGCTTCGAAGCCGTAATGCAAATAGAAGCTCCTCGCGTCCTGGTTAACGGCGTGGACGAGGAGGAGGCGGATCCCGGTCTCCTCGGCGACCAGCAGCGTCCGCTGCATCGCGTCGGCGAGAAGGGTCGCGCCGAGCCCCTCTTCCCGAACCGACTCGTCCACCGCCAGCCGGGCCAGAAGCATCGCCGGGATCGGATGGCGGGGCATTCCTCGCGAGGCTCGACCGGTGGCTTCATCGCGCTCGAGCGAGGCGACGGTCAGCGCGTAGTAACCGACGACGCGGCCCTGCTCCTCGTCGATGACCACGTAGGTCCGAGCCGAGCCGGCGGCGTCGGCGCTCGGCGCGTGCTCGTTCAGCCAGGTGTCCAGTGAGGCGACGCCACAACGGAAGCCATGGCGGATGTCATTCCGCTCGAGCGGTCTTGGACCGCGAAGCGTCGTCATAAGGACCTAGGCGTTTGAAGGACGCGAGAAGAGCTTTGCGAGCTTCGGGTTCGGCTTCGCCTCCCGATCCATGATCGCGACCAGCTCATCCCAGGCGTCCGGGGCAAGCCGAAAGCGGGTGCGGTCGGCGAGCAGGCGCTCGGCGCGCTCACGGCCACCGGCGACCAGGAATTGCGTCAGCGTCTCACGGTTGGCGTCGGCAGCTCGATCAAAGAGCTCCCGGTCCCTGTCCTCGACGCGAAGGCTGAGGCGTTGGCCTTTGACTCTCGGGGTTTCTTCGGTGGTACGAGCCATAGGTCCAATGTACACACGTTGTATGTCATTGGCAAGGTTGTGGTTTAAACCGCCCCCGACAAATTGGGCACTAACGCGTTTGAGTGCCCGAATGCCCACGTATCGGCGCATATCCACGCCTATCCGCGATCTCGCAAGTGCTCCGCAGTCGGGCCAGACACCGCATCAGAAAGCCAAATTCTTAGGGGAAGGGAGATCAAGAACGCCTGTATCGCACCCAGGAGGTCGGCGGTTCGAATCCGCCTAGCTCCATCGCCTTCTCCCTGCTTAGGTCGGCTTTCTGGTGAGCCTGCGACGTCCTCACGCCAGACTGACCCACCAAGTCAACGGCAGGTCAACCTCGAGAGGTGGCCGCGATGGCCCAGACAACGAAGCCGCGTTGCACGAGGGGCAAGCGCGACATCTACCGTCGACCAGCTCGATACGCACCTGTGGGACTTCGCGCGCCCACTCGAACTCGGACCGGACCAGACCCTCCCCGACCCAGCCCTACATCCGCCTCCCGCAGCGGATGCCGTCCGAGCCGGACCTCCGCGACCTGCCCCTGCGGAAGCTGGTCACGGGACTCGTTCGACGCCGCTGGGTCGTCTGGTTCGAGCCGAGCGCGGCACTCCACCGCCAGAGCGTGCGAGGTGCTGCACGGGATTCGGCCGCGGCTCAGATCGCCACCGTCACCCTCAGGAAGGTCGCCGGGATCGACGTTCCCTCCTCGCTCACGTTCTGTTCGGCGAAGAGCGCGTCGAGCTCGGCCTGCAGCTCGCCTCGGCGTCCGTCCTTCGCGGCGGCGGCGAAGGCGTTCATGGTCGGCCCGTAGTAGTCCCTGAAGTCGGCGACGAGCTCCGCGGGCGGACGCGACGTTTCGAAGACGTAGGTGTCGCGCTCGCAGGCGATCCGCTCGGATGGGATCCCGGCGGAGCCGAAGCGCTCGACCACCTCGTCCTCGATCCCCCACGTCATCGGACTTACGAAGCCCTCCGGTGGCGGCGGCGAGTACGCCGAAGCGATCCGGAGGATCTGGGCGACCAGCGTCGGGTCGCCCGGGATCCAGTTGCCCATCACGATCCGCCCACCCGGCCGCGTCACCCGGACCATCTCCGCGGCGACCGCCGACGGCCTGGGCGCGAACATCGCCCCGAACATGCTGATCACCAGGTCGAAGCTCGAGTCCTCGATGCCGGCGAGGTCGGTGGCGTCTCCCTGCTCGAATCGCAGGTCGGCGAGGGCCAGCGCAGCGGCCCTCTCGTTGCCGGCGGCGACGAGGTTCGCGGCGATGTCGACGCCTAGGACCTCGGCTCCGCCCCGGGCGGCGGGCACGGCGGTGGTGCCGTCGCCGCAGCCGAGGTCGAGGACCTTGAGGCCGCGGACCCCGAGGTTCGCGACCAGCGCTTCGCCGCTGCCGCGCATCGTCGCCGCGATCCGCGTGAAGTCCCCCTTCTCCCACAATTCCCTGTTGGCGTTCATCGGACGTGCCTCGGTCTGATCCATCGTGACCGGCCTAGGCGGTGCGCCGCGACGGCGGCACGATCCGGAGGAGGTCCCCGAGGCGGCGCGAGCGCAGGAACGTCGGGAAGGGGCTCGCGTCGGCGGGGGCGGCCGCGGCGTGGACGCGCCGGCGCTCGGCGCTACGGCGCAGGTCATCCATGTGGGACTGGGCGAGGTATTGATGCAGGCAACTGCTCATCGTGCTCTCCTTGGGTTCGAAGTGGCGATGAGTCCAAGCTAGGTCTAAGCCCCACCTCCCACATCGGGCAGTTGCCCGGTCTTGGCGCTTAGTTCCCGACCGATCCGGCTCAGCCGAGGCCGAGCCGGTGGGCAAGGGCGGTGGCCTCGCCGCGATTCCTGACGTCGAGCTTCCTGAGGATGTTGGAGACGTGGACGCTCGCGGTCTTCTGGCTGATGAAGAGCTCGGCGGCGATCTCGGGGTTGGTCCTGCCGTCGGCGAGGAGGGCGAGGACCTCGACCTCGCGTGCCGTCAGCTCGAAGGCCGCGAGCGCGTCCACCGGCGCTCCCCCGTCGGGTGCCGTGCCGTCGACGGCGGGCTCGAGCCTGCCGCGCCGTGCAAGCGCCTCCAGCTCGGCCGCCAAGGGGCGGGCGCCCAGAGTGCGTGCGGTCTCCAGCGCGCGGCCGACCAGGTCGGCGAGGTGCCTCCGCTCACCACCGGTGGGCAGGATGGCCTCGGCCTCCCGCCAGGCCGCGTAGGCGGCGCGATATCCATCGCCCCGATCCCGCCAGAGCGCTCCCGCCTCCTGCCAGGCGCCGGCGGCGTCATCTCCCGAGATCCGACAGAGCTCCCCGTGGCAGCTCGCGCGCGCGGCGAGCGCCTGCGGTGGGGCCGTCCCCGGGATCGCCGCCAGGCCGGCGTCGAGCCGCGCCAGCAGCTCCGAAGCCCTACCCAGACAGGAGCCCCGAACCGCCTCGTCGGTGGTCCGCTCCGCGGTGTCGGCGGCGGCGCGGGTTCCGACCTCGTAGAGCGCGGAGGTGAAGAATGGGGGATCGGCCCCCTCGACGAGGGCGAGGCACTCGTCGATAGCCGACGCGGCGGCCTCGGGCTCGCCGCGCCAGAGACTGATCGTCGCCTCCGCCACGTAGAGGGGGGCCAGCCACATCGCGCCACCCGAGCGGACGACGACGTCGCGGGCGCGCGCCGCCTGCCGCGAGGCCTCCTCCAGGTCGCCCCGATCGGCCGCGAGCTGGGCGAGCTGCAGGCTGACCTGTCCCTCGACGATCCCCGACGGCCGCCGCTCCTCGATCTCCGCCATCGCGCGCTCGGCCTCGCTCCAGCGGCCGCTACGCAGCTGCCTGTTGGTGATCTCGGCCGCGAGAAAGTCGCCGAAGGAGCGACGGGCACCGAGCCGCTCGCAGACCTCGATTCCCTCCTCTGCCAGGGCGATCGCATCGTCGATCCGTCCAGCCTGGTCGAGGGCGTCGCTGCCGTTGACATAGCCGCGGCCGACCTCGACGACGAGGTCGAGGCCGAGGGCGATACGCCGGGCCGTGGCGGCCGCCTCGACGCCACGCTGGTATTCGCCGCCGCTGCTGTGGATGGCGGTGAGCGTGTTCAGCGCGTGCGCCTCGATCCCGGGCGCATCGACCTGCCGCGCGATCGCCAGAGCCTCCTCGCAGGGAGCCGTCGACTCCTCGAAGCGGTTCAGGAGCATCAGCACCTGGCCTACCGAGGCGAGAACGAGGGCGCGCTCGGCCGAGGGCGGATCCTCCGGCATCAGCTCCGCCGCGCGGAGGTATTCGGCCAGCGAGTCCTCGCCGCGGCCCTCGCTCCAGACGAAGCGCCCGATCCTCTCCTGTACCAGCCCCGCGGTGACCGGATCGCCGTCGGCGTCGATCAGCTCCAGCGCGGCCCTCGCCAGGGCCGTCGCCCTCGCCGGGTCCCCGGCCAGGTTCTCCGCCTCGGCAGCCCGTCGCATCACCTCGACCCGGCTCAGCGGCAGCTCCCCTGCCTCTGGCTCGCCCGCCTCCCAGATCGCCAGTGCCCGCTGGAAGTGGATCCCCGCCTCGGCGATCGCGTGGATCCGCTCGGCGGCCACCCCGGCCTCGATCGAGGACCGGAGGGCCGCCGGCAGCTCGTGGGCCTCATACCAGTGGTGGGCGATCTCGGCGGCGACCGCCGCGGGCCCGCTGCCGAGCTCGGGACGTTCGGAGAGGGCTTCGGCCAGAGCGAGGTGCAGGGTGCGTCGCTCGCCGGGAAGAAGGTCCTCATGGACCGCCTCGCGGAGGAGGGCGTGGCGGAAGCTGTAGCCGGCTGCGCCCGGCGCCTGGACCAGGGTGTTGCCCGAGATCGCCTCACGGAGACCTTCGTCCAGTTCCGCTTCGTCGAGCCCGGAGACGACGGAGAGCAGGGAGTGCTCGACCGTGCGACCACCGATGGCGGCGATCCGCAGCAGCGACTGCGCCCGCTCCGGTAGCGCCTCGACGCGCAGCAGCATCGCGTCCCGCAACGAGTCGGGCAGCGCCGCCCCGGGCGAGAGCGAGGCCGCGACCAGCTCCTCGGCGAAGAAGGGGTTGCCCTCAGAACGGGCGAGGA
Source organism: Solirubrobacterales bacterium (assembly GCA_047601885.1). Lineage (GTDB taxonomy): Bacteria > Actinomycetota > Thermoleophilia > Solirubrobacterales > 70-9 > VAYN01. The sequence goes on along the minus strand of JASGIK010000002.1, from coordinate 1,471,655 downwards.
GGTGGCCCACCAGCTCAGGATCGGGGGTGGCGCCGGTGATCGCGCCGAGCTGCAGGGCCAGCTCGGCCTCCCCGAACGGTCCGAGGTCGATTCGCCTCGCCTGGCCGCTCCGCTCGAGCTCGAGGACGAAGGGTCGCGCCGGGTGGCGACGTTGGAGCTCATCGCTGCGGTAGGTGGCGAGGAGCATCAACCGCTCGCGACGGAGGTTGCGCACCAGGAAGGCGATGAAGTCGCGGGTCGAGCGATCGGCCCAGTGGAGGTCCTCGACGACGAAGAGCAGCGGTGCCCTTCGGGCGAGGTCCACCAGTACCTCGAGCAGCCGCTCGAAGACCCGCGCCTGTGCTCCTTCTTCCTCCCCCTGTCCGGCCAGCACCGTCCCGCTCACGTCGAGGTCGGGGAGCGAGCGCAGTGCGCCGATCAATGCCGCGAAGGGAAGTTCGCCCTCTGCCAGCTCGAGGCACTCACCGGTCAGGACGGTGAAGCCTCGCTCACGAGCCGCCGTGCCGAGCTCGGTGACCAGTCGGCTCTTGCCGATCCCGGACTCGCCCGCGATCAGCACCGCCGAGCCTTCCCCCGCCTCGACGGTGTCCAGTTCTGCGGCGAGCGTCGTCAACTCAGCTTCACGGCCGATGAACACCGGGCTGGAGACGGGACCGCCCACATCGAAAAGCTAAACCGTCGGCGGGAACTTCACGGCATCAGCCCGACCTGGACCTCGTTCGGGGTCCGTGGGAGGCTTGGGCGCACCGTGCGGTCGCGACCTCGTCGCGCCGTCGGCCAGTGGATGAAGGGTTCCCGAGGAAAGGAGCCAGAGTGAGTATCGATCGAGAGCAGGCGCTCGACTTCCTCGAGCGCTACCGCACCTGTTGGGAAGCCTGGGATCTCGAGGGATTCCTCGGCCTGTTCACCGAGGACGCGGTCTACTTCGAGCATCCCGTCGACGAGACCCTCGTCGGGCGCGAGGAGCTCGGACGCTACTTTCGAAGGGAGCAGCGCGAAGGCGGCGAGGCAACGGTGAGGATGGGACGACCGATGGTCGAAGGCGACCAGCTCGTCGCGGAGTTCTGGGTAACGATGATCAGGGGCGAGCAGGATGCGACCCTCTCCGGCTGTTTCTTCGCGAGGCTCGACCCGGCAAGGGGCGGCTGCACGTTCTACCGCCAGTACTGGCACGAGTTCGCGGGCCGGATCGAGCCCTTCGACAACTGGGGCACCTGAGCTGTCTCGTGTCTGGCGCCTCCCTCGCCTCTGCGCGGAAGACCGTGATCCCCTATGACCAACGGGACCTCCGCGCCACGATCCGGAGTGCGCTGAGGGGGCGAACTCCGCCACGCCCCTCGCGGAGATAGGCATCCGCCCCCAGCTGACGCCGCACGGTTGTCTCAAGGCGCCGACGTCAGCATGGCCCTCCACCTGCGTGGGCGCACCAGGGCGGTCGCTCCCGCTGATCAGCTCCGTCGCCACGCGACTTCACCTGATGACGCCCACCATCGCCCGGCGCACTTTTCGGTTCCCGGAGGCGCTGCATTTCTCGATTCCCCGTGACACCCGCCTAGCTCCATCCTCGCTAAGTCCCTGCAAAGCGCATTCTTTCGACGCCCCGGGGGGCGCACGCAGCCGATGATCGAGGCCTCTTCAGCCACTCGAGTGCCTGAAGAGGTGGGATGCGCGCCGATGCTGCTGATCGTCCCGGCACTTCCGGCGGCTACTTGCAGACATTTCTCGCGAGAGCATGTCCCATCCGTCCTTAGGCCACACCACAAGCTCCCTGACGCCGAGCGATCGTCGGGAGCGGGCACCCGTATGATCAGGCGACCGTCGCCCCCTCCCCTGGTACCCGACGATCCGCGATGACCTGCACCCCGTCGTCCACGCTGGAGCGCGCCGCGGAGCTCGACGTCCTCGCGGCGGCGGCCCGCCAGAGCAGTGAGGGCCGGGGGCAGGTGGTCATCGTCGAGGGCCCGGCCGGCATCGGTAAGACCACCATGCTGCGCGAGGCCCAAACATCGGCCGACGGTCACGGGCTCCGTACCTTGTGGGCGCGCGGCACGCAACTGGAGCAACCGATCGGCTTCGGGCAGATGCGTCAGCTGCTGGACGGTTTCGCGCGTGACGTGCTCGACGGCTCCGGCCTGCCCGCGTCGATCGCGGCGGCGGTCGACGACGCGCGCGGACCGCTCGGCCTTTCGCCCATCGCGCGGACCGCTCCGACCGATCCGCGGGACGCCGAGCATGCCCTCCTCGCGCTGGCGGTGGAGCTGGCGCGCGCGGAGCCACTCGCATTGGTCGTCGACGACGCGCAGTGGTGCGACGAGCCGTCGCTGCGCGTGCTCGCGCGCCTCGCCGCCCGCGCGGATGCGATGCCCCTGCTGATGGTCGTCGCCACGCGTCCGCCGGGCGACCCGGGAGCCGCGGCGGGCACGGACGGGCTGCGGCGCGCCCCTGGGGCGATCGTCCTGCGGCCGGGTCCGCTCAGCGACCCGGCCGCCGCGCGCCTGGTGCGTTCGATCACCGTCGACGCGTCCGACGAGGAGTGCGCCGCCTGCCAGGCCGCCAGCCGTGGCAACCCCCTGTTCCTGCGCGAGCTGGCCCGCGCCCTGCGCACCGCGTCGTCGCCCGGTCCGGAGCGCGTCCCGCGCTCGATCGCCGCGGCCGTCGAACGCCGGCTCGCGTCGCTGTCGGATACGGCCGGCACCCTGGCGGAAGCGGTCGCCATCTTCGAGCCGCGAGCGACGCTCGCCCGCTGTGCCCGGCTGGCGGGTCTGACCTGGCAGGTGGCCGTCGCCGCCGCCGACGAGCTGGTCGCGGCGGCGGTCGTCGCTCACGACGACGCGTTGGTCTTCGTGCACCCCGTGGTCCGCAGCGCCGTCCACGACGCGATCGCGCCCGCACGCCGCGCCGACCTGCACGCGACCGCCGCCGAGGTGCTGCAGGAGGACGGTGTCGAGCTCGACAGCGTCGCCGCGCACCTCCTGCAGGCCCCGGCCCGCGCGGACGCGGCCGTCGTCGACCGGCTCGTCGCCGCCGCGCGCGCGGCGATGAGCCGCGGCGCCACCGACGCCGCGGTCACCTACCTGCGCCGCGCCGCCGCCGAGCCACCGAGGCCCGGTCCGGGGCGCGCCGATCTCCTGCTCGCGCTCGGCCATGCCGAGATGACGGTCGGCGCGATGGACGCCGCCGAGGACGACCTGCGTCGCGCGATGGACGCCGGCGAGGTTGAGCCTGAGACGCGTCTGCGCGCCGCCGTGGGGCTCGGCCAGGTGATGTCGGCCGGAGATCGCCTCGCCGAGGGCGTCCGGCTGCTCGACGCCGAGCTCGAGCGGGCCGGCGCCGTCGACGACGACCTGCGTGCCCGAGCCGAGACCGTCCTGCTCAACGTCGCGCGGATGGACGCCGACGCCAACGCGACTGTCGCCCGGCGTGCCGAACGGCTGCGCCGGCTCGTCCGCGACGGCGGCGACGCGACGCCGGAGCAGCTCGCGACGGTCGCCGCGGCCGAGGCCCAGGCCGGCGCGTCGGCCGACCGGACCGCCGTCGTCGGCCGACGCGCGCTGGAGCGGATGGGCGGCCGGCCCGGCGTCGACACGCTGAGCTTCGGACAGGCCGCGCGGGCGCTGATCGCCGCCGACCGCCTCGATGCGGCGACCGCGGCGCTGCGCGATGAGATCGAGGTCTGCCGGCGCCGTGGCATGCGGTTCACCGTCGGGTTCCTGGTGGCCATGCTCGCCGAGGCGCGCTATCGCGCCGGCGCGCTGCCGGAGGCCGAGCGACTCATGCGCGAGGCGCTGGCGCCGGACATGCGGTGGGAGGTCGGGCGCGCGGCGATGCTGTCCGTGCTGGCCAGGACGCTGCTCGAGCAGGGCAAGGTCGACGACGCCGGCGCGCTGATCACGATGGTTGTCCTCGACGGCGCGAGCGCGCCACCGTCGCAGCGTTACCCGGTGATCATGGGCCTGCAGGCGCGCGGACGCTGGCGCCTGGCGACCGGCGACCACGTCGGGGCGCTGCTCGACTTCGAGAGCTGCGGGCCTCGGCTGGCGGCCTGCGCCGAGCCCAATCCGGCCCTGGTCGAGTGGCGCTCGGATGCGGCGTGGGCGCTGCTCGCGCTCGGGGAGCCCGACCGTGCCCACGCGCTCGCCACCGACGAGCTGGCCCGCGCCCGGACGTACGGCGCCGCGCGTCCGATCGCGATCGCGCTGCGCGCGTTGGCCGCCGCGAGCCCGCCCGCCGAGCGCGATGCGTTGCTGCGAACCGCGCTCACGGCTCTGGAGCGCTCCTCGGCCCGGTTGGTCGGCGCCCAGGTCCACGCCGACCTCGGCATCGCGCTCGGCCGTGGCGCCGAGGCGCGCGAGCACCTGACCGCGGCGCTCGAGCTCGCCGATGCGTGCGGCGCGCAGCCGCTCGCGCGACGGGCGCGCCGCGCGCTCTCCCGGGCCGGCGCGCGGCCGCGCCGCGCGGCCCGCACCGGCCCGGCGGCGCTGACGGCGGCCGAGCGCCGCGTCACCGCCCTCGCCGCCGACGGGCTCACCAACCGCGCGATCGCCGAGCAGCTCGTGGTAACGGTCCGGACCGTCGAGCTGCACCTGACCAACAGCTACCGCAAGCTCGGGATCAGCTCGCGCGCGGCGCTGTCCCGCGCGCTCGCCGACGGCGCGCCGACGAGTGCGCAGGAGTGATCGGGACCGGCCCTATGAGGTGAGCCGGACCGTCGCCGTGGCGGGGACGTAGTCCGGCTTGGAGGCCTTGGCGGTGAAGCGGCCGGCAGGCAGGTCGACCGACGCCCGGCCGCTCGCGTCGGTGGTCAGGGTGCTCCCCGCGACCGCGATCCGCGCCCCGGCCACGGGCCGGCAGGCGTCGGTCACCGTGAACGAGGCCCGCTTGCCGCCGGTCGCCGCCAGCGAGAGCCCCGGGTAGGCCTGGGTGTGGAACAGCCGGACCGTCGTGCCGTCGCTGCCTCGGGCGATCGCGTCGACCCGGTCGGCCTGCGCGGCGAGGTCGAGCTGGTAGATCGTCTGGCCCGCGGGCAGCGGGATGCGGACCGCCGCGCCGAAGCGCAGCGAGCCGCGCTTGTCGCACGAGCGCCGCAGCACGAGTTGGTCGCCCTCGATCCAGCCCGCCCACAGGCGGCCCTCGGCGTCGCCGGCCAACGCGAGCTGCTCCTTGATGCCCGAGCCGCCGGAGACCCTCGTCTTGCGGGCCGCGCCGACGCGCCACAGCCCGACCGTCTGGCGGTCGGCGTCGGTCGAGAGCACATAGAAACCGCCGTTGCTGCGCGCGACGAGCGGGACGCGCCCACTGGCCGGGCAGAACGCGCGCGACGCGGTCGAGGTGCGCCCGAGCGGCCCGCCCGTCCCGGGGTCGACGCTACGGGCGAAGACGCCGGTCGGGCCATCGACGCTCGCGCACCACGCGACGACGACCTGCCCGGAGGCCGAGGCGGCCAGCGACTGGTCGACGCCGACGCCGTAGCCCTGCAGGCCGGGAACGGCGGGGTCGCTGCCCGCGTGGACGACGGTCTGCGACGTTCCGGACCAGGACTGCAGGAGCGTCGAGCCCGACTGGACGACGGCGGCGTCGCGGCCGTAAGCGAAGTCGCCGGCGGCGATCGCGGTGGGCGAGACGGCCCAGGTGTCCCCGCCGTCCCCGCTGGTGGCCTGGTCGACGCCTTCGGTCGGGTCGCCGGTGACCGTCGTGTGCACGCCCGACCAGAAGGCCTGCAGGGTCGAGCCGTGGGCCAGCAGCGTCGGGCCCTCCATGATGGTCCAGCCGCTGACGATCGGGACCGCCGGCCGGATCGCCCCGGCGGCGGTGATCGGCGTCTGCAGCAGGTCGTAACCCGCCGGGCCGTCGAGTCGGTACCAGCCGACGTGAAGGGTGCCGTCCCCGGTCCGGGCCAACCCGATCTCGTCGGAGATGTCGAGCTGGCCACTGGTGCCGATCGGCTTCCAGGTCGTCGCGGCCGCCGGCGCCGGGGCGCCCGCCAGCGCCGTCGCAAGGCCGGCGAGGCTTGCGAGGCCGACCGCCGCCATCCGGCGGCCACGTACCGCGTACCGGCTGTTCGTCATCGCCCTGCGCATGGACGGCGATCGTGGCAGGTGCCGGCCGCGCTGCCGACCCCAGTCTTCGCTGCGCCGACCACAGTCTTTTCCGCCGCCGGCGACCGCCCGGGGCCGCTCGCCAAAGACTGTGGTCGGCGCGCGCGGGCCTACGGTGGTGCGGGTGGCCCGGCTGTGGCACCGTCGCGGCCGTGGACCGTCGCGCACACCCGGTCGGATCGATCCTGCGACGCGGCGCGACGCTCGTCGTGACCGCGGTCGCGACCTGGATGGTGTGGGCGGCGATCGCTCCCCCGTCCGGATCTGCCGCGACGACCGTCGTGAACTTCGACGACCAGACCCCCGGGACGGTGATCGGCGAGCAGTACGCATCGCTCGGGGTCCACGTCGGCCCGTCGCCGTTCCCGGAGCAGACGGGCGGGCTGACCGTCGTCGGGCGCTCGCAGGCGTCCTCGGCGCCCAACGCCGCCGCGCTCGCCTACGATCCGAACACCGACTTCAGCTCGTCGTGGATCAGGTTCGATACGCAGCAACGGTCGGTGAGCTTCAAGACCTGCCGAACCGGCACCGGCGGCAGTCCGACCCCGAACGTCAACGCGGTGGCCTACGACAGCAACGGCAACGTGGTGGCCAACGTCACGGACGTCGCCTGCACGGCCGACGGCGCGCTCGTGCCGGTGACGGTCACCGCCGAACACATCACCTACCTCAACGTCTACGCGACCGGAGGCGGCGCGGCGCCCGGGCCGGGCTGGATCCTCGACGACCTCACCTTCGAGACCAGTCCTCCGGCGCAGTCGCCCCCACCGCCCCCGCCCGGACCGCCCGCGCCCACCCCGCCCGACTTCTCCCTTTACCGCTGGACCGGGCCGACGACTCCCGAAGTCCTCGCGGTCGCCCCGGGAGCCACGGCGACCGCCCAGATCGTGGTCGGCCGCAACGAGACCTCCGACGGCCCGGTCGCGCTCTCGGTCGCCGGCCTGCCCGCCGGGGTGACCGCCGGCTTCGACGATCCCGCCCCGGACGGCGCCGGCCCGCGGCTGGTCTCGATGACCCTGAGCGCGGCGGCCGGAGCCGCCGTCGGCGACGCGCACCTGACGATCACCGGGACACCGGGATCGCCCGCGGCCGGATCGGTCGCGCACTCGATCGGGCTCGACATCGTGGTCCAGGGTCATCTCGCCGCGTACGTCAAGGGCATCGAGATCACTCAGGGCACGCAGACCGAGGGGCAACCGGACTTCACCACTTACCAGGGGGCGCGGCTGGTGCAGGGCAAGCCGACCGTCGTGCGCGTCTACGTCGGGTTCATGGGCACCATCGGGGGCGGCGCGCGGCCACAGATAGGCCTCTCGCTGACCGCCGGCGACAGCACCGGGCAGTCCACGATCCTGCCGCAGTGGTCGCCGCCGGCCGACGCGCTGTCGGTCAACGAGCTCGGGATCGGCGCGGCCGAGCGCGTCTCACCGAGCCAGGCGTTCGTGTTCACCCTGCCTGACAACTGGACGCGGCGGAGGTCGCTCACGCTGCGCGCCACGGTGCTCGCGCCCGAAGATCCCAGCCCGTTCGATAAGCCGATCGCCTCCGGGGCGACGCTCTGCCTCCAGCGCGGCTGCGGCGCGACGCCCACCCGCGAGCTCACCGGGATCACTTTCACGCCACCGCCGCCTGCCGCACAGATCAGCGCGATCGAGCAGGACCTGGCGGTCGACGACGCCCAGGGTCGCCAGACCGGGACCGACAAGCCGCTGGACGCGGCCACCACCTTCGCGCAGATGATCCAGGTCTCGCCGGTCCCGTTCACCTTCCTGGACGCGGCCGGCGACGCGTCGCCGATCCCGCGCTATCGGGCGGTCCGCACGCCGCCGCGCACCGGGATCTGGGAGGACGCGGACGCCTTCGACAGCTCGATCGGCCGACCCGGACACTCGACGTACGGGGTTTTCAACGAGCCCTCCGGCAACGGCGTAACGATGGGCGACGGGCCGCGGGTCTCGGTCGGGACCTCCAACCCCCGGAGTGCCAGCGACGACCGGATCGACAGGCCGCTGACCGTGATCGCGCACGAGATGTTCCACACCTTCGGCCTGCTGCACGCCGACACCACCGTCGCCAAGGGCGGCTGCGGCGGTGGCGATGGCGCGTTCACCGATCCCACGGGCCGCCTCGGCTCGGTCGGGATAGACATCAGCTTCCTCTCGGGCGGCTCGGTCGACGGACCGCCCTACCGGATGATCGGCGACACCGAAGCGCACCCGGCCTATGACTTCATGAGCTACTGCGCCATCAAGGGCGACGGCGACCCGAACTCCTGGGTCTCGGTGCAGAACTGGGACAAGGTGCTGGGCGTCGCCGAGAAGGCCGCCGACTCGCCCCCGGCCGCCGGCCGCGCCGCGCCGCGGACCGCGGCGCCCACCGGCTCGACGCTGCACGTCCTCGCGACCACGGGGCCGGGCGCGCCGGCGATCCAGCGGGTCGACCACGGCGGCGTCACCGCCGACGGATCGCCGACGCCCTACCGGCTGGTCGGCCTCGACGCGGACGGACGGACGGTCGCGTCGGCGGCGACGACCGGCTCCGCCGTCGAGGTCGACGATCAGCCCGGCGGCCCGTTCACCGCGCTCGAAGGGGCGCTGCCCGCCGCCCGCGTCCGGACCGTGCAGGTCGTGCTCGGCACGACGGTGCTCGCCACCCGCACCGCCTCCGCACACGCACCGAAGGCGACGCTGATGACGCCCAAGGCGGTCGGCGGGGCCAAGACGGTGACAGTTCGCTGGCGCGCGAGCGACGCCGACCACGACCCGGTCAGCGCCGAACTGGACTACTCCACCGACGGCGGCCGGACGTTCGACGAGATCTACGGCGCGGGCACGGCGCGGGTGGCCGAGGTCCCGGTCACGCTGCTCGCGCCGTCGACGCACGCCCGCCTGCGACTGCGCGTGAGCGACGGGTTCAACGTGACGACGGTGGAGTCGAAGACGTTCGTCGTGGCGCCGCGGCCGCCGACGCCGACGATCCTCATGCCCGCCGGCCGTGAGCGCATCGCCGCGGGCGCGGCGATCTACCTCAGCGGCGGCGCCGTCGACGCGGCCGGGCGCGCGCTGACCGGTCGGCACTTGCGCTGGTTCGCCGGCAAGACCAAGCTCGGGTCGGGCGCCAAGCTCAGCGCGATCCTGCCCGCGGGCACCCGCCGCGTGCGCCTCGAGGCGGTCGATGCGGCGGGTCGGGCGGCCTGGACGTCGGCCCGCGTCGTCGTCGCGCCCACGACGCCGTTCTTCCTGTCGCTCGAGTATCCCCACCGGCTCTCCCGCCGCGCGCGCTCGGTGAGGCTGACCGTCACCGCGACCCAGCCATCGATCCTGCGCATCGGCGCGGCGCAGTTCGCGGTGGGCCGCACGCGGCGGACCGTCCGCGTCGCGATCACGCCGGGCTCGTCGACGTTGCACCTGCGCCTGCGGCTGACCGCGGGCGGCCGGTCGATGGTGCAGCCGGTCGAGATCGCCCGGCGGGCCCGGGCTCGGGCCGCAACAGAGTGGCGGCCCCTCCGCCGCATCGGCAGCCGCCTCCTGGCCGCTACCACTGCGTCAAGCCACTAAAGGCGGCGCGCAAGCGCCATCGACACCGCGCTCGAGGGAATCGGGTGCTCCCCACCGGCCGTAGGTAGGTCATCCGCCCGCAATCGTCGCCCGGATGTCCTTGATCAGGAGCTGCAGGTTCATCGGATCCGACGAAGACGCTTCGAAGCCGTAAAGCAGAGCTTCGCGAGCTTCAGGTTCGGCTTCGCCTCGCGATCCATGATCGCGACCAGGTTGTCCCAGACATCCGGAGAAAGCCGGAAGCGGGTGCGATCGGCGAGCAGGCGCTCGGCGCGCTCGCGGCCGCCGGCGACATGGGGCTGGGTCTGGCCGTGAGCACCGCATGGGATCGGGGTTCAGGAGGCAGGCCTCATGTGCGGTTTCCAGAGGAGTGCGTCAGAGGGTCACTGTCGCGCCGCTCTCCGAGGCGCGGTAGGCGGCCTCGATCAGGGCGACGATCTCCTGGGCGGAGGCACCGTCGACGGGGGGCTTGATTCCGGCGGCAAGGGCGGTGAGGGACTCTTGGACGGAGGCGCGGACAGATTCCTCCCAGGTCCCGGCGGCGGGATCGTCGCTCCAGACGCCGTCGAGGCGGGTACGGAGCGGCGGGACGTCGCGAATGTCGCCCTCGGAGAAGGCCTCGCAGCCGGCCACCGATGCCATGCCGGCGGTGCCGACCAAGCCAAGCGAGTCGTCGAAGACTCCGGCCGGCCCGTGGTAGGTGCCTTGGGCGACCCCGAGGGCGCCGGTCTCGAACTCGAACGTGACGGTGAAGGCCCGCTCGGCGCGGGGACGGTCCATGGTCGCGGTGACGGCTCGCACCGGACCGCCGAGCGCTCGCAGCATGTAGACGCGGTGGACGCCGGCGTCCATCAGGAGCCCGCCGCCGACCACGGTCGGGTCGGTCCGCCAGCCGCCGTAGCGACCGCCGATCCAGAGGCGGGCATAGAGCGAGCGGAGCTCCCCGAGGCGACCGGAGTCGAGCAGCTCGAGGAGGCGACGGTGGGGACCGTAGAAGAGCTGGTTGTGGGAGACGGCGACGGCGCGGCCGGCCACCTCGGCAGCGCCGAGGATCGCGTCGCAGCTCTCGATATCGACCGCCAGCGGCTTCTCGAGCAGGACGTCGCAGCCGGACTCGAGCGCCGCCACCGCCACCTCGCGGTGCAGCGAGTGCGGGAGGCAGACGTCGACGACGTCCAGCTCCTCCTCCGCCAGCATGCGCGCGAAGTCGGCGTGGACCGCGGCGCCGCCCGCCAGGCTGCGGGCGAGGGCCTGGTCGAGGTCGCAGACGGCGGCGAGCTCCGCCGCCTCGCAGTCGCGGATGGCCGCCAGGTGATGGGCGCCGATCTCCCCCAGCCCGCAGAGGGCGACCCTCATGCGCCCGCCCCGCCGGGGGCGAGCAGCGCCTCGACCTGCGTCGCCGCGAGCCGCGCCGCCGCCCCGGGGTCGCCGCCGAGGACCTGCTCGTAGTAGCGGTACGCCTCGAACTCCACCGCCATCGGCCCGGCGTAGCCGACCTCGTCGAGGGTGGCGAAGAACTGCGCCCACGGCACCATCCCCTCGCCGAGCAGGCAGAAGTGGAAGTCCTCGCCCTCCAGCCCGCGGCGGCCGAACGCGTCCTTCAGATGGACGTTGACGATCCTCGCTCCCCAGCGCCGGACCAGCGCCGGGATCTCGTCGCCACTCATGACGAAGTGGCTGGGATCGAAGGTGACCCCGACCGGGACCGTGGCGAGGACCCGTTCGGCGCCTTCGGCGTCCTCCGCGAGGGTGCCCCAGCAGGGCTCGAAGCCGATCGCCACGCCGAGCTGTTCGCCGCGCTCGCAGATCCGCTCGAGCCCACGCAACGCCGTCGACCAGGACACCTCGTCTCCGCCGCGTACGGCACCTTCCTCCCAGAGGTTCGGCCCGGTCAACACGTCGACCACCGGCACCCCGGCCGCGGCCGCCGCCTCGACCGCGGCCAGGCTACGGTCGACCGCGGCCTCGCCGCCGCTGACCAGATCCTGCTGGCAGGCCAGGGCAGAGGCGGGCGCAAGTATCCGATCGACGTGGGCCATCGTCCACTCGACCGCGTCGTAGCCCGCATCGGCCAGCGAGGCCGCCACCCGCGGCGTCGGCATCGATTCGTACCCGAGCGCGGCGATGAACGAAAGGGGCCGGGCGCGGGCCGGGCTCAAAGCGTCGCCTCGACCTCGGCGAGCGAGCGGCCGAAGATGTCGACGATCTCGTCGATCTCGTCCTCGCCCACGTTGACGGCGGGCTTGAACTTGATCACGTTCCCGTTGGAGCCGAAGACGGGCCCGGACTTGCCCACCATCAGGCCGTTGCGCAGACAGGCGGCGACCACGGCGTCGGTCTCGGCGAAGGCGGGCTCCTTGGTATCGCGATCGCGCACGAGCTCGACCCCGACCATCAGACCCTGGCCGCGGATGTCGCCGATCAGCCGCGAGTCCGTCCCTACCTCGCCGAGGCGGTCGAGCAACAGAGAGCCCATCCGCTCGGAGTTGGCGGGCAGATCGTCGCGGACCATCACCTCCAGCATCGCCAGCGCCGCCGCGCAGGCGACCGGGTTGCCGGCCTGCGTGAAGCCGAACTCCCAGGGAAGGAGCTCGGCGTACTCCTCCGTGGCGATCGTCGCCGAGAGCGGCAGCCCCCCACCGAGCGCCTTGCCGAGCACGATCATCTCCGGTTCGAGCCCGACCCGTTCGCCGGCGAACATCGGCCCGCAACGGCAGAACGCGCCTTGGACCTCGTCGACGATCAGCGGCACCTCGTGGGCGCGGGCGATCTCGTGGGCGCGCTCGAGATATCCGTCGGGGGCGGGAACCATGCCGCCGTTGGCCTGCAGCGGCTCGACGATCACCCCGGCGGGGCCGTTCGTGTGGCCCTTCTGGAGGGCGAAGTCGATGTAGTCGGCGCAGGCGAGGTCGCAGGTCTCGCGCTCGAGCCCGAGCGGGCAGCGGTAGCAGTTGTAGTTGGGCACCCGCATCTGTCGCGGCAGGTAGCGGTCGAGGCCCTTGTTCGAGCCCTCGACCATGCCGGGGTCGACGTAGGTCAGACCGATCGTCGCGAAGGTGCGGCCGTGGAAGGCGGCGTCGAGGCAGACGAAGTCGGTGCCGCCGCTCGCCCGCATCGCGAGGTGAAGCGCGCCCTCCACCGCCCCCGCCCCGGAGAGCGCGTAGAGCACCTTCGAAAGCCGGCCCGGGGCGAGCTCCGCCAGGCGGCGCGCGAGCTCGGTCCGCGGGGCGCTGTCGAAGACCGGCGAGACGTAGTCGATGGTGTCGAGCTGGTCGACGATCGCCCGCTTGACCTCGGGGTCGCGGAAGCCGAGGTTCAGCACCCACTCGGCGGAGATCGCATCGACGTACTCGCGGCCGTCGGCATCGCGGACGCGGGTGCCCTCGCCCTCCACCAGCGCCAGGTCGACATCGCCCATGCACTTGATCACGTGGTCCTCGGATTCGCGCCGCAGCCGGCGGGCGGGCGTCTCCTCGCTCATCGCTCGCCGCCGATCGCCGAGATCGGACCGGAGGCGCCGAGGAGGCCGGCGGCGGAGATACCGGCCTCCTCCATCCAGCCGATGATCTCCGCCGCGGTCCAGGTGAACCCGCCCTCGTTCTCGACCAGCATCATCGGCGTGAAGAGCGCGACCGCGGCCGGTCCGGCGCGATCGGGGTCGATCACCCACTCGTAGACGAGCAGCGTGCCGCCGGGGCGGAGCAGGCCGACCGCCTCGGCCAGCAGCTCGCGGCTGCGCGCGGCCGGATGGTCGTGGAGGATGTTGGCGAGGAGGACGACGTCCCAGGACTCGCCGGCGGGTACGCCGAAGCGGGGCTCGTCGAGATCTCCGGGGAGAAACGCCAGCTCGGGGTGGAGCTCGGCGACCAGCGGGCCGACCGGCTCGAGGTCGAGCACCGTCGCGGCGAGCTGTGGGTTGACCGCGGCCAGCGCCGCGCCGTGCGAGCCGGCGCCGCCGCCGACGTCGAGAAGGCGCCCGGAGAGGGGGCCGGCCGCCTCGGCCAGCTCGGTGTCGAAGAGCGCGGCGAGATCGTCGAGCGCACGGAGGAAATCGAGCGAGGTATCGGGGTCGGCGGTGAGGCGGGCCCGCCAGGGATCGATGCGGGCGTGGCCGTCGCGCACCGCGGCGGGCAGCTCCGCCCAGGCCCGGTAGAAGAACCACTCCTTGCGGACCACCGCGGCGACGCTGTGGGGATGCGACGACGCCAGCGGCGCGCCGCGATCGGTGAGCACGTAGCCATCCTCCTCGCGGGCAACCAGCCCGGTCGCGGCCAGTCCCGAGAGCAGGGCCTGCACGCCGCGCGGATCGGCGCCGCAGGCAGCCGCGATCGCCGCCACGTCGGTCGCCCCGGCGGCCATCGCGTCGGCGACGCCGACCTCGACCGCGGTGCCGATCAGCGCTGACTGCTGGTAGGCGGTGATCGGCCCGAGGAGGTCGCCGAGTCCGGTCTCTCCCATCGCCACGCTTCCTCTCAACCCGCCCGCAGCGCCCGCGCGGCGCGCGCCGCATCGCGGAACGTCGCCGCCCTGGCGCGGATCTCCGCGCCGCGGGGGCGCCGGCGCAGCCCGAGCTGCTCGAGCACGACCGCGGCGGCGTTCCGCCCCGGCATGCCGGTGACGCCGCCACCGGGGTGCGTCCCGGCGCCGGTCAGGTAGAGCCCGTCGAGCGGGGTGCGGTAGCCGGAGAGGCTCGGCGAGGGCCGGAGGGCGAGCAGCTGGTCGATGCTCATCTCGACGTGGTTGGGATTGGCACCCGCGTTGCCGTGGCGCGCCACCCACTGCTCGGGGCCGGTGACGACCCGCTCGCGCACCGCCATCTCGGTGCCCAGGGCGCGCTCGGCGCAGGCCCAGGCGTGGTCGGCCGCCCGCTGCAGGAGCTCCTCGTCCCAGGCACCCCCCGCCGGCCGCCAGGGGACGAAGGTCGAGACCCAGGCCACCGCGCCCCCGTCCGGCGCCCAGCCCTCTTCGAGGCTGGAGGGAAAGGCGATCATCAACGGCGGCCGCTCGGGGAGCTCGCCGAGCGAGACCCTCGAGAAGGCGGCGGCGATCTCGCGGCCTCCCTGCGGGGAGAGCATGAAGGCCCGCTCGAAGCCCGCCGGGCCCGGCACCGCGGGCGGCGTAGCCAGGATCGCGTCGACCTTCAGCTCGGAGACGTTGTGCTGGGTCCCGTGGATGCGTTCCACCTCGGCGAGCAGGCCGGGGGGAACCTGGTCGCGGTCGACGAGGCCGAGGAAGACGCGGCGGGCGTCGATCGCGGAGACGACCGCGCGACGCACCTCGATCCGCTCGCCGCCGGCGACGACGGCGCGGGCCCGCCCCCCGGCCACCTCGATCCGTTCGGCCGACGCGCCGCAGCGGAGGCGTCCCCCCGCCGCCTCGAGGCAACGGACCAAGGCATCGACCGTCCCCCGCGAGCCGCCTGCCGGGCGGACCGCCGGCGACCCGTGGGAGGCGGCGAGGAAGAGGGCGCCGGCGCCGGTCCCCGGCATCTGCGGCGGCAGCTGGGAGTGGGCGGCCCAGTGATCGAGGACGCCGCGCAGGCGCTCGTCGGTGAAAGCAGCCTCGGTGAGCGCGGTCGCCGGCGCGAGAAAGGACTGGATCAGACGGTTCCCCTCCCGACCGAGCGCCGCCTCGGCGAGGGCGGCGAGCCCGCGTAGGCTCGGCGGCGGGCCGGCGTCTGCCTGGCCGAGGACGCCGACCGCCGCGGCGGCCCAGGCGGCGAAGCGCCGATAGGCCTCCCCGTCCTCGCTGCCGACGACCGCCGCCAGTCCGTCGACGGTCTGCTCCAGCGAGCTCCAGAAGGCGAGCTGGGTTCCGTCGTCGCAGGGCGAAAGAGTCTGCTCCTCGCGCTCGCGGAAGCGCAGGCCGAAACGGCTCTCCAGCTCGAGGTCGGCGGCGACCCCGCTGGCGCGGATCCCGCCGTGCTCGTAGGCGCCGAGCTCGAGCCTGCCGCGACCGTCGGGCAGCTCGACCGTATTGATGCACCCACCAGGATCGGCGGCCGCCTCGATCACCGCGACCTCGAGGCCGGCGCGGGCCAGGTAGCAGGCGCAGGCGAGGCCGTTGTGGCCCGCGCCGATCACGCAGACGTCGGCGCTCTCAGGCAAGCGCGCCGTCCTCGCGCCGGACCCGCCCTGGCCCGGCGTAGACCGACTCGGCGCCGAGCCCGGCGCGGCGGGCGAGCCCGATCGCGGCGTCGCGGGCCACGCCGGCGAGAGCGGGGAGGTCGACGTCGACCACCTGGCCGCCCCGCACACGTCGGCCGCCGTCGACCCAGACGTCGGAGACGCAGCGGGCGGTGGCGCAGTAGACGACCTGCTGGTAGGGATCGTGGAGGGTCGCGAGCTCCGGGGTCGAGCCGTCGAGAAGGACGACGTCGGCGCGCTTGCCGGCCGTCAGCGAGCCGACCAGCGCGTCGATCCCGAGCGCCCGCGCCCCGCCCAGGGTCGCCATCTCGAGCGTCGTCACGGCGTCGATCGCGGCGGGGTCGAGGGCGTGCACCTTCTGCAGGAGGGCGGCGGTCTTCAGCACGCCGAACATGTCCTGGTTGTCGTTCGACGCCGCGCCGTCGGTACCGAGCCCGACGTCGATCCCCTCGCGACGCAGACGTGGCACCGGGCAGACGCCGGAGCCGAGGATCATGTTCGCGACCGGGTTGTGGGCGACGCCGACACCGTGCCGGGCGAGCAGGCCGATGTCGCGCTCGGTGCACCATATGCAGTGACCCGCGATCACCGGCAGGTCGAGCAGCCCGACGCGGGCCGACTCCTCGATCGTCCCGTGGCCGAAGCGCAGGCGCGCTTCGGTGATCTCCTCGCGAACCTCGGCGAGGTGGGTATGGACGCCCCAGCCGTGCTCGCGCCCGGCCGCCACGGTCTGCTCGAAGAGCTCGCTGCCGATGCCGAGCACGGTCCCGACACCGAGGCGGAAGTCGATCAGCGGCTCGGGCCGGATCCGCTCGGCCAGCTCGAAGTGCTCGGCCAGGAAGGCCTCGGTGGCGGGCGCGCCGGGGTAGGCGTCCTCGGCACCGAAGGAGACGAGGCCGCGCATCCCGAGCGCCGCGAGGCCGTCGACCGCGCCGAGCGCGACGGAGGCGCCGAGGTGGCGGTGGCAGGTCATGTCGTTGACGGTCGTGATCCCCGAGCGGAGCATCTCGACCGCCTTCAGTTCGGTCCCGACCCGCATCTCCTCGCGCTCGATCACCCGGCCCGCCGGGTTGACCACGCGTTCGAACCACTCGAAGAGGCTGGCGGTCTCTCCCATGCCGGCGATCAGGCACTCGCTCAGATGAGTGTGGGCGTTGACCATTCCCGGCATCACGATCCCGTGACCGTCGCCGACCACCTCGGCGCTCGGAGCGGCCGCGATCAACTCGCCGGCCGAACCCACGGCGGCGATCGAGCCGTCGGCGGCGATCGCCACCGCGGCGTCGGCAAGCGCCCCGACGGCCGGGTCCATGCTCAGGACCCAGGCGCCACGGACGATGACGACCGGAGCGCTCATGCGTCGGCCGCGATCGCGAGACCCTCGAGCTCGCCGTCGCCTTCCTCCTCGCGCGCCTCGTAGTACCAGGGCAGCATGAAGTGCTCGAGCGCCCTGACGACGAGGAAGAGGGCGATCCCGATCGCGCCGAGGATCGCGATCGTGGCGAACATCTCGGCCGTTTCGGTCTGGTTGTTGAGGGTGAGGATGAGGTAGCCGAGGCCTTCCGAGGAGCCGACCCACTCGGCGAACACCGCGCCGATCACGCTGAACGCCGCCGCCACCTTCAGCCCCGAGAAGATGAACGGCAGCGCCGCCGGCAGCTGCGCCTTGACGAAGCGCTGGATGCGGTTGGCGCGGAGCGTGCGCAGGAGGCGGAGCAACTCCGGGTCGGCGGCGCGCAGGCCGTCGATCGTGTTGACCGTGATCGGGAAGAAGCAGACGAGGGCGATCACGATCACCTTCGGGCGGATGTCGAAGCCGGTCCAGATCACGATCAGCGGTGCGACGGCCGGAACCGGGACCATCTGCGAGGCGACGAGCCAGGGGTAGAGAGCGCGCTCGATCAGGCGGGAGGAGTGGATCGCGACGGCGAGGACGAAGCCGAGCACCACCGCGGCGGCGAAGCCGAGCAGGATCTCCTCGACCGTGATCCAGGTGTTTTCGAGCAGCAGCGAGCGGTTTTCCCACAACGAGTCGGCGACTTCGGTCGGCTTCGGCAGGGTCAGCGAGCTGACCGGCCCGATCGAGGCGTAGAGCTGCCAGGCGCCGAGCACGATCAGGGCGAAGACGAGCGGTGGCCCGGCGACCACGGCGACGCGGCGGGCGGCCTTCATGCCATCGCCCCGCCGTGCGCCACCCGCAAGGCCTCTTCGAGCGGCTCCATCAGCCGGCCTTTGAGGGCGAGGAAGCTCTCCGACATCGTGATCTCGGGTTTCCGTGGCCGCGGCAGGTCGATGTCGAGGCAGAGGACGACCTCGCCGGGGCGGCCCGACATCACGTAGACGCGATCGGAGAGGTAGACCGCCTCCTCGACGTCATGGGTGACGAAGACGATCGTCTTCGCGTCGACCTCCCAGATGTCGAGCAGCCACTCCTGCATCTGGCGGCGCGTAAGCGCGTCGAGGGCGCCGAAGGGCTCGTCGAGCAGCATCACCTCACGACCGGCGAGGAACGTCCGCAGCAGCGCCGCCCGCTGCCGCATGCCACCGGAGAGCTTCGCCGGCCACTGGTCCTCGAAGCCCGCCAGGCCGAAGCGCGGAAACTCGGCCCGCGCCTGCTCGCGCGCGGCCCGCCGCCGGACGCCGTTCAGCTCGAGGCCGACGCAGGTGTTGTCGAGCACCGTCCGCCACGGCATCAGCAGATCGCGCTGGAGCATGTAGCCGATCTCGCCGAGCAGCCGCTCCGGCGGCGTGCCGTCGAGCAGCACCTGGCCGCCACTCGGGGAGATCAGCCCGGCGAGGATGTTGAAGAGGGTCGACTTGCCGCACCCCGAGGGGCCGACGATCGAGACGAATTCGCCGGCGCCGACGGACAGGTCGACGTCGTGGAGCGCCTCGACCGCGCCGCCACCGGAGCGGTAGACCTTGAAGATCCCCTCCGCCCGCAGCTTGGCGCTCGCCACATCAGCCACCTTCGCGCACCTCCAGCTCGACCCCGGCGGCCCCGCCGGGGTCGAGCCGCGTCTGCCTTGCCTGTGCCTTCACAGCGACCTCGATCAGCCCGCGTTTTCGACGAACTTGTCGGTCCCGTATTCGGCCGGCGTGAACGACTTTTCCGAGAGTTCGTTCTTGACCATGAATTCCGACAGTTCTTCGATCGCCGAGGGTTCGATCATCCCGAACGACGAGGCTTTGCCGGTGAACAGCGGCATGTAGGCGGCGAGGCTTTCCTTGGCCAGGCTTTCGTTGATGCCCTTGTTCTGGTTGACCAGCGCTTCGATCCCGGCTTCGGGTTCCTTGAGCACGTCTTCGTAGCCCTTGATCGTCGCGTTGACGAAGGCCTGCATCAGCGCCGGCTCTTCTTCCACCCGCTTGCCGGTCGAGAAGACGACCAGGCCGGGGTAGCTGGGGCCGCCGTTTTCGGCGAGCGGGAACGGTTCGATCGGGAAGCCGTCATGTTCGACCTGCACCCCGTCGGCCTGCACGAACCCGGTGAACGCGGACACCTTCCCGTTCTCCAGATCCTGGACGCCGTTGTAGCCGATCGTCACCACCTTCACATTTTCAGGATTCCCGCCGGCGCTGGAGACGATCGTGTTCAGCGTCGCCGTGTCGGAGGGGACCCCGGTGATCCCCACGGTCTTGCCTTCCAGTTCCTTCGGGCTGGTGATCCCCGACTTCTTCAACGTGATCAGGCCGGCAGGCGGTTCCTCGAGCAGCGCCATGATCCCCTCCGCTTCGCGGCCTTCGACGATCTGGGTGGCGACGTCGAGGCCGTCGGCGATCCCGAACTGTGCCTTTCCGGCGTCGATCAGTTTCAGCGTGTCGGAGGTCGAGGTCGGCTGGATGATCTTCAGCTTGATGTCTTCTTCTTCGTAATAGCCGGCTTCGACCGCCTGGTAGATGCCCGCGTGGACGGCGTTCGGGATGTAGTCGAGGACCAGGGTCGCTTCGGTCATTTCGCTCAGTTCCCCGGCGCCGCTTTCGGCGACCGTCGAGGAAGAGCCACCGCCGCAGGCGGCGATCGTCAGGGCCAGGACCATCGCGAGAAGGGCCGCGAGCGCGACCCGCCGGTGCTTCTTCACTGCTTGACTCATGTTTCGGGCTCCTCTTGCTTGCCTTGCCAGTCAGTTGCCCGACGACCACCGTGGTCGCCGAACCTCCACACCAGCCAGCGCGAGGCCCTTTCCTCCTCGGTGGCCGTCCAGCGGAGCCGGTCGCCCAGCTCCTCCCCAGACATCTCCTGCCCCTTCTCACCTGCTTCCAGCGCGACCCGGCAGCGCTCCTCGAGGTACCAGGCGCGAACCGCCGCCTGGGCGAGATCGGTGCCGGTCGCGAGGGAGCCGTTGGCGCGAAGGATCAGACAGGACGCGTCGCCGAGGGCCGCCGCGACCTCCTCGCCGGCCGCCGTGTCGGCGACCAGGTCGCTGCGGGGGCAGCGGTTCACCGCTCCGGCGATCGCGCCGAGCCCGTGGAGCAGCGGCGGCGACGTCGCCCGGGTTCCCCAGACCACCGCGGCCGGGGAATGGGTGCGGCAGATCGCACCGATGTCGGCGCGGGCGGCGTAGACGGAGGCGTGCAGGGGCGCCTCGAGCGGTACCGCCGTCGCTCCATCGGGGGCGGCGCCGGCGGCGTCGACCGCGTGCACCTCGGCGCCGGCGGCGGCGCCGAGCGGGGTCGTCGCGGTGAGCAGGAATCCGTCGCCGGCGCGCGCCGAGACGTGACCGAAGGCCTCGACCAATCCGGCCCGGGCGAGCAGGCGCGCGGTCGCCGCCACCGCCTCACGAGTCGCCGTCGCCATCTCAGTTCGCCCCGTAGACCCGCAACGCCATCGGCGTGGGGTCGAACGCGTTGCATGGGCTGAGGTCCTGGGGACAGGCGGAGAGGGCGACGACAAGGTCGACGAGCGCCTCGAGCTCGATCCTCGCCCCCGCCGCGTGCTCGGGCTCATGGGTGACGATCCGGCCGTCCTCGTGGACGTTGTTCATGAAGACGTTCCAGCACTGCTCGCCGTGCAGCGGCAGGCGGCGACCGTCGGCCGCCAGCGCCGCCTGCAACGAGGCGAGACAGGACGGGTGGTCGGCGAGGCCGTAGTCGCGCGAGTAGCGCTCCGGGTCGCAGCAGGGGACGATCAGGTCGTGGCGGCCGACATCGTCGCGAAGGATCCGCAACAGCGGCGTGCGGCGGTTGGAGAAGACCTCGTCGCCGGCCTCCGGCACCAGCTTGGTCAGACAGGAGAGGGTATGCCCGGGCGAGAGGTACTCGGCGGGGTCCTCGCGGACCCAGGCGGCGAGGTCGCCGACCTGGCGGCCCTCGAGGTCGACGACGGCGAGGACCTGGCCCGCCTCGACCTCGACCAGGCGCGCCTCGCGCGCCGGGACGACGACTTCCAGCAATGACTCGCGGGTCACCCGGCGACCTCCTCGACGGCGGGGCGGAGCGGGGCCGGCGTGTTGCGCGAGCGCATCACCAGCGGCTCGCCGTCGACCAGCACGGAGGTGATCGAGGGGAGGTCGCCGAGCTCGAGCGCCGCCAGCGGATCGGCGGCGGCGCTGCCGAGCGGCGTCTGCAGGAGCACGACGTCGGCGGGCCTGCCCGACTCGAGCACGCCCTCGGGTCGACCGAGGACGGCGCCGTTGTTGCCGGTCGCCATCGCGACCCCGTCGGCCGCCGCAAGGCCGCCGAGGGAGCAGAGCTCGGCGATCGTCCGCAGCATCCCCAACGGGATCACCCCGGTCCCGGTCGGCGTATCGGTGGCGAGCACGAGCCGGTCGAGCATGTCCCGCTCGCGGGCGAGCTCGACGATGCGGAGCGCCGAGCGCAGGTTTCCCGCCTGGACGATCTGGATCGCACCCGGGGCATCGAAGAGCCGGTCGAGGTCGCCGTCGGGGAGCGCCGTGGGGCCGCCGTTGGCGTGGCCGACGATGTCGCAACCGAGGGCGAGGACGTCCTCGATCGTGACCGGGCTCGAGTCGGGGATCGAGGCGCCGCCGGTGTGGTTCATGACGACGAAGCCGTTCTCCTGGGCGGCCCGGACCAACGGCGCCGCGTCCGCCTGCGGGGTGAAATCGCCGAAGCCGACCTTGGCCAGCCAGACGTCCTCGGCGGCCAGCTGCTCGAAGTCCGCGGGCTCGAGGACGGGCTCGATGATGACCGAGCCACCGAGGACCTTCACCCCGCCGGGACGGTAGTCGGAGTAGGCGCGCTGGGCGGCGAGGGCCAGCGCCTTCACCCCCTCCCGATCGTGGGGTCGCCCCGGCAGATGGACCTCGGAGGCCGACATCATCATCGTCACGCCGCCGTGCAGGCTCGACTCGATCCAGCCGATCGTCGACTGTCGGGGCGTCCAGTCGCCGAAGACGACGTGGGCGTGGGAGTCGATGAAGCCGGGAACCGCGACCGCACCGGCGGCATCGATGGTCCGCTCGGCGTCGTCGGGCGCGAAGCCGGCGACGAGGCCATCCTCGAGAAGAAGCGAGTCGACCTCGAGCACCGGCTCGCCGATCCGGCCGCCGACGAGGCCGCCGAGGTTGCGGATCAGGACGCGGCTCATGCCCCTCCGCCTTGCCCTTCGACCTCCGCCTTGGTCATCCCGCCGAGGCGGGCGTTGAGGCGGCCGCGCGAGGCGACGGCGCCGATCAGGACGATCTCGTCAGGAGCGGGGGCGTCGGGGACGAAGACGGTGATCGTGTCGTAGTGGGAGCGGACCCAGATCTCGTCCTTGAAGCAGAGCGGAACGTCGATCTGGGCACCGGGTGCGCAGCGCTTGGTGGTCGACGGCAGCCAGGCCTTGCCGCCGCCGAAGGCCTCGCGGAAGGTGTTGCCGAAGGTGGTGGTCTTGACCGCGTTGCCGTGCTCCTGCTCGCCCGCGGTACCGACCATGACCGCCTTGCCGTGGCTCTCGACCGGGGCGCCGAGGGCGGTCACGCAGCGCTCGCCGATCAGGGTGCCGAGCGCCCCGCTCTCCTCCACCAGCGGCGAGAGATCCTCGGCGAATCCACGCCCCGCGAAGGGGTTGCGGAAGACCACGCCGGCGGCGGCACGGCGGAGCGGCTCGCCGTCGGATCGACCGCCTTCCTCGCGGATCTCGTCGACCCAGGTGACGACGCGCCGGATCTCCAGGCTCATCCGGCCTCTCCGACCGTTGCCTTCCGGCTGGGTACCTCGCCCTCGGCGTTCGAGTCGCCGGTCGGCGTGAGCGCACCGCAGGGGCGCTGCGGCAGCGACCGCAGGTAGGCGATCACCTCGTCGGTGGTCTTCACGTCGCCGTACTTCATCTGGATGTCGAAGAGGTTGACCTTGTGGGTCAGCTCGCCGCGATCCCAGACGCACTCCTCCGGGACGATCGAGTGGAAGTTGTATTGGGCGGCGTCGACCGCGCTCGCCCGCACGCAACCACTGGTCGTCGTGCCGGTGGTGATCACCGTGTCGGCACCGAGGTAGATCAGGTAGTCGAGCAGGTGGGTGCCATGGAACGCGCTTGGCTTGTCCTTGACGAAGTAGACGTCGGAATCCTGGGGCGCGATCTCGGCGACGATCTCGTTTCCCAGCGACCCTTTGACGTCGGAGGCCTCGCCGGAGCGGTAGCTCTTCCAGTTCCAGGCGCCCTGGTCGAAGCCGTCAGGGCGTCGGTCCATGCCGGTGTAGAAGATCGGAACCTGCTTCTCGCGGGCGACGGCGATCAGGCGGGCAAGTTCCTCGACCCCGGCCCAGCCGCGCTCGCCACAGCTGTAGCGCCAGCGTTTGACCGACTCGAGGATCGGCTCCGGCTTGTCGCCGACGAAGTTGTAGATGACGTCGACCACGAGCAACGCCGGCTTCGTCCCGAAACCGGCATCGCGTCCCCAACCGGCGAGCTCGAAGACGGCCCGGTCGGTCTCCGGCAGGACGTCGTCCCAGACCGCCATCAGACCGCCCCCACGCTCTCCATCGGCACCAGGTCGCGGCCCGGCACGCGCTTCAGGTAGCGGCCGTCCGAGTCGCCGATGTATTCCGGCTTCGGCGCTCCTTCCTCCCAGCGGGAGACCTGCTTGCCGCGCAGGAAGGTGGCGACGTTCCAGCCGTGGATCGTGTGTCCGTCGAGGACGGTCCAGCCGGAGCGGGTGAGCACCTGATCGTTGGAGACCTTGACCGTGCGGTCGAGGTCGACGAGCACGATGTCGGCGTCGGCGCCGACATCGAGCGTTCCCTTCGACGGGTAGAGGCCGAAGATCCGGGCCGGGTTGGCGCAGGCCACCTCGACCAGCCGCTCGAGGCTCAGTTTCCCCGCATGGACGCCCTCGAGCAGGACCGGCAGGAGCATCTCGACCCGCGAGGTGAAGCCGGTCTTCAATTCCCAGAGGTTCTCGTTGTAGGACGTCTCGTAATCGGAGGGGAGCCAGGAGACGACGTGATCGGAGCCGACGCTGTTGATCACGTCGTTGCGCAGCGCGGCCCAGATGTTCGGGTTGTTTTCGCGCGAGCGCAACGGCACGTTGATCCGCCAGGCGTTGGGCTCGCCCTTGCCGAACTGCAGCCAGTGGGGGCCGGTCTGGGCGTGGCAGGTGACGCCGCGGCCTCGGAGGTCGAGGATCTCGTGGTAGCTCTCGGGCGTCGTCGCGTGCTGGATGTAGATCGGGCAATCGAGCTCGGCGGCCATGTCCCCGTAGGTGCGGATGTGGGTGGCCTCGAGGAAGTGCGGCGAGCGGTCCGACCAGGCGGCCCAGTCGGTGCGGCCTTCGGCTTTCAGCCGCTGGTCGAAGATCCGCGCGATCTCCCAGTTCTCGCAGTGCATGCAGACGACCCCGGGAGCGCCGAGCGCCGACACCGCCTCCATCGTCAGCCAGCAGGTCCCGTCGTCGAACCCGTGGCCGAGGCCGGCGCGACGGCCGGGCCAGTTCGGCTCGGCCTCGGGGCTCATCGACTGCAGGTAGAGCTTGTAGGAGGTGACCCCATGTTCGGCGGCGTACTCGGGGATCTCACGCGCCTGCTGGTCGGTCTCCAGCATGTAGGTCAGGTAGATGTCGAGCGCGGCGTCGCTCTCGACCAGATCGGTGAAGTTGCCGATCACGTCGTGGAAGCTGACCACGTCCTCGGGCTGGACGAACTCGACGAAGTCGGGGTGACCCATCCGCGTCGACGGGGCGTGGATGCCCCAGGTCGTGACCCCGGAGACGACGGCTGCGCGGCTCTCGGTGGCGAGGTCGTCCTTCAGCGGGGAATAGCAGCCCGGGTGCGCCTCGGAGTCGACCAGGCCGGGGATCAGGTGGAGGCCCGTGGCGTCGTAGTTGCGGCGCGACTCGGGCAGGAGGTGGTCCTCGCAGACGGCGACCACACGGCCGTCGTCGATCGCCAGGCCGACCCGCCGGAGGCCGCTGGGCGAGACGAGCGTGCCCCCGGTGATGGTCAGGTCGACAGTCGCGTTCTCGCTCATCCACGCCTCCAAAGCTGGGTTCAGAATTTTGAACTACGTCCCACACTCGGAACCCAAGGCAGAGTAGCCAAGAATCTGTCGGCGCGCAATCAGACGTCGATGCCCGCGGCGCTGCGGATCCGCGCGGCGGTCGCGACGAGGAGCTTCCCCGTCTCCTCGATCGCCGGATCGTCGAAGCGTTCCGGGAAACCGAGGGCGAGGAGGAAGAGCGCCGGGTCGCCGCCACGGTCGGGGACCTTGGTGGCGACCGCGTTGTTCTCGTTCAGCTCCCCGCGCGCCGCCGCCCAGCCTTGGGCGCGGACCCGGGCGAGCTCGGCGACGATCTCGTCGGGCTTGGTCAGGGTCCGCTCGGTGTAGGCGGGGACCTTGCGCTTGCGCAGGATGCGACGGACCTCCTTCTCGTCCAGCTCGGCCAGCAGGCACTTGCCGATCGCCCCCTCGTAGAGCCCGTAGGTCGCGCCCAGGCGGACCCCGACGTGGACGTCGTCGCGCGGATAGAAACGGTCGATGACCGCGACCTCGTAGGGACCGATCGGCTGACCGATCGCGAACGAGAGTTCCTTCTCGGCCGCGAGCCGACTGAGCTCCTCGGTCGCGATGTCGAGCAGGCGGGTCTGGCCGGAGGCGGCGGCGCCGAGGGAGATCAACGCCGGGCCGAGCCGGTAGCTCAGCGTGCGCGAGTCACGGGCGACGACGCCCTCGTCGACGAGCGTCGCGAGCAGGTTGTGCATCGAGCTCTTCGAGGCGCCGGTCGCGCGACAGAGCTCGGCAGCCGTCTGGCCGCCGTCGTCCCCCTGCGAGAGCTCCCGCAGCACGCTGAAGGCGTTGACGACGGCGGGGACTCGGTACTCGCTCATGCCGGCGACCCGGGTTCGCGGAAACGCCGCAGGACGATCGTCTTCTCGCGCGAGAGCTCCTCGGTCGTGTAGCCGAGGCCCTCGCGACCGGTGCCCGAAAGCTTCGTGCCGCCGAACGGGATCACCGGGGGTCGATAGTTGTCGCTGCCGTTGATGACGACGCCGCCGGCCTCCAACCTCTCCGCCAAGGCCAGCGCCTTCCTGGTGTCGGCGGAGAACACGCTCGCCATCAACCCGAAGGATGAGGCGTTCGCGACTTCGACCGCCTCGGCGTCGTCGGCGACCGGCACCAGGGTGACGACCGGCCCGAAGATCTCCTCGTCGTGGGCGACATCCGCAACGGCGGGCACCGCGGCGAGCAGGCAGGGCGCGAAGTAGGCGCCTTCGGCCCGGCCGGTCCCGGCGATCAGCTCGGCCCCTTGCTCTCGCGCCACGCCGACCTGTCGCGCCACCCGTTCGGCCGCGCCCTGTGTGATCAACGGCCCGACGGTCGTCTCGGGGTCGGTGGCTGGGCCGAGCCGCTGGCCCGCCAGCGCCGTGTCGAGCCGCTCGGCGAGCTCGTCGTGCCGGGAGGCGTGGACGAGCACGCGCTTGGTCGCCGAGCATGCCTGCCCGTTCATCATCAGGCGTCCACGGATGATCTCGGCCGCGGTGAGGTCCAGGTCGGCATCGGCGCGCACGAGGCAGGCGTTGTTGCCGCCCAGCTCGAGGTGCAGTCGGCGCAGCCGCGGCGCGGTCGATTCGGCGACGGCGATGCCGGCCCCGGTCGATCCGGTGAGCGAGACCGCGTCGATCCCGTCGGCGGCGGCCAGAGCCGCTCCGACCGCGGCGTCGCCGTGGATCGCGGGCACGACGGCGGGCGGGACACCCGCATCGACCAAGGAGGTCCGGAAGCGCTCGACGACCAGAGGGTCCTCGAGCGGCAGCTTGGCCACGACCGCGTTGCCGACGATCAGCGCCGCGGCGCACTTCTCGACGAACAGCTCGACCGGAAAGTTGAACGGCAGGATCGCCGCGACGACGCCGAGCGGTTCGCGGCGGGTGTAGGCGAGGTCCCATTCCGTCCCCGGGTTGCCCTCCGTCGGGAGCACCCTGCCACCCGTGAGCCGACCCTGTGCCGCGTTCCCGCGCAGCAGGGCGATCGATGCCCGGACCTCGAATTCCGCCTGGGCGAGCGGCTTACCGGACTCGGCGGCCAGCAGCGGTCCAAGCTCCTCCGCTTCCCCGATCAGCCGATCGGCCGCCGCCTCCAACACACCGGCCCTCGCCGCGACCGGAAGCTCCGCCCAGTCCGAACACGCGGCCACCGCCTCCGCCACGACCCGTGGCACGTCCTCCACGGCAGTCGAATCGACCCGTCCAAGGACTTCGGCCGATTCGGGCCCTCTTATCTCTGACTTCATCTGGCTGAACACGGTTCCGGTCATTAAACCTAAGATGACTTCCGACCGGCGAGGCCCCCGGATCGTCGGATCCGAGGGCCGTCCTCCCAGGCACTCGCCGCCCGAAAGTGCCGGCGACTTCTTCATGCCGGCTCCCGGGCATCGCACCCAGGAGGTCGGCGGTTCGAATCCGCCTTGTTACATGCACTCCCCTTCTCCTTGGAATGTGGTTGTCGGAGACAGGGCGTCGAACCACCGAAGTGGCCCCCTCTCAGTCGAGAGATCTTGGTGACGAGGATCTCGGCTCCCGTTCGGCAGGGATCCATTCCACACCACCGGCCGGGTCGGTCCAGCTCGCCCGCTCGCGGAAACCGTGAGGGGAACTCAGCCTAGGTGGCCGCCATATCCCGCCAACTTGTTGCCGAGCTCCAGCACCCGCGAGCGCTTGCCGGTGCGCTTCTCGACGCCGTCGCCGAGCGCCCGCATCGACCAGACGATCCCGGCGCCGGCCGCCCGCAAGGGCTCCGGCTCCCAGCGCCGCAGCTTGCCGCGCTCGACCCAGGGCAGGCGGGTCAGATTGGTGTCACGGCCGAGGATCAGGTCCGCCATCGTCCGCCCCGCCAGGTTGGCCGGGGCGACGCCCTCGCCGACGTAGCCGCCCGCCCAGCAGAGGCCGGTCGCGGTGTCGAGGCCGACGCTCGGGGCCCAGTTGCGCGGCGCGCCGAAGACGCCCTGCCAGGTGTGTTCGATCTTCACCGCCTGCAGCGCCGGGAACAGGCGGACCAGCTCGGCGCGGTACATCTCGGCGACCTTCTGCGGCGCCGCGCCGATCGCCTTCACCTTCGACGCCCAGTGGTAGGGGATCCGGTTGTCGTCGCCGCCGATCGTGATCCGCCCGTCGGCGGTGTGCTGGAGGTGCAGGAACGGGTGCTCGGCCAACAGCGCCTCCCGCCCGCTCCAGCCGATCTCCGCCCAGATCTCGTCCGGGACCTTCTCGGTCGCCAGCATCGAAGTGTGCACCGGGACGATCAGCCGCTCCTGCCCGCGCACCGACTCGGTGTAGGCCTCGGTCGCACGCATCACGTACTTCGCCCGCACGGTCGCGTTCCTGGTGTGCGCCGCCCCGGCCTCGATCCGCAGGACCGGCGAGTCCTCGTAGATCGTCGCGCCGAGGCGCTCGACCGCGTCGGCCAGACCGCGCACGAGGCGGCCCGGGTGGATGCTGGCGCAGTGCGGCGTGAACCGCGCGCCGAGGCCGCCGACGATCGACATCCGCTCGGCGAGCTCCGCCGCGTCCAGCATGCGCACGTCCTTGGGGCCGAAGCCCCAGGTCTGGTCGACCTCGACCGAGCGACGGAACCGCTCCAGCTCGAGCGGCGTCCGCGCCGCCATCACGACGCCGTTCTTGGAGAAGCTGCAATCGATGTTCTCCCGCGCGACCGCCGCACCGACCTCGTCGACCGTCGCCTGCAGCTCGCGCTCGAGGGCGATCGCGCCGTCGCGGCCACCGCGCTCCGCCCAGTAGTTCCGCGAGCCGTTGATCTGGGCGATCACGGCGCCGCCGTTGCGCCCCGAGGCGCCGAAGCCGGCCGTCGCCGCCTCGACCAGGACGACGTCGAGCTCCGGCGCGGCGCGCTTCAGCGCGTAGGCGGTCCACAGCCCCGTGTAGCCGGCCCCGACGATGCAGACGTCGGCTTCGCGATCGGCCTCGAGACAGGGCCGCAGCGGGACCTTGGCGTCGTCACCGTAGATCTGGGCGAACCAATGGGAGATGTCTGCTGCCTTGCGAGTCAATGCATGCCTTCCTGGTGAAGTCGTATAGGGCGGGAGTTGGGGACGCCCGCTCAGGTGTAAGCGAGCGTGAAGCGACGGTTGACGAACTCGCCTTTCTCGAGCTCGTCGACGAGTGCCACGGCGTAGTCCTCGATCGAGATCCGGCTCTCGCCGGCGGCATCGACCACGACCTCGTCGCCACCGAGGGTGAAGCGGCCGGTGCGCTCGCCCGGCTCGATCACGTCCGCCGGGCTCAGGTACGTCCAACGGACCGGGCCGGTGTAGGCGCGGTAGATCGCCAGCGCCTCGCGCTGGGGCAACGAGGCGGGCTTCCAGGCCGCCGGGAAGCTTGGCGTCTCCACCAGTTCGACCCCGTCGGCGTTCCTCAGGCTGCCCGCGCCGCCGACGACGAGGAGGCGAAAGACGCCCGCCTGGGCGAGCGCCGCCGGCAGCGTGCGCGCCGCCGCCGGCGCCGCCGGCCCGGAGTCGGCGTCGCCGCCACCGACCGCCGAGATGACGGCGTCCTGCCCGGCCACCGCCGCGGCGACGCCGGCCACGTCGCCGACGTCGGCGACGACCCACTCGACGCCGGCCGGGAGCGTGGCGGCCCGCTCCGCGGAGCGGACGACCGCGGTGACCTCGATGCCGCGCGAGCGGGCCTCGGCCACGATGCGCGAGCCGATGCTGCCGGTGGCGCCGAAGATCGCGACCTTCATCGCTATTCGGCTCCCCATTGCGAGGTGTAACGGGAGACGTTCGCCTTGGTGAGGTCGATCGGCCCGCCGAGGCTGAACATGCTCACGCCGGGTTCCGCGATCGCCTTCCCTTCCAGGGCTTCGATCGCCATCTTGGCGACGACTTCGCCGTTGGTCAGCGGGAAGGCCGCGACCGAGCCGTACATCTTGCCCGCCGCGATCGCCTTGACCCCGGCGCGCGAGCCGCCGTCGCCGATCAGCTTCACCTGGCCCTGCAGGCCGGCCGCCTCGACCGCCGGGATCGCCGCGACCGCGTTGGTGTCGCTCTCGAAGGTGTAGACGTCCACATCCGGGTCGGCCGCGAGCACGTCGGGGGTCACCTTCGCCGTTTCGCCCGGGTCGTACTTGCCTTCCACCACCTGGGTCAGTTCGATGTTCGGCGCTTCGCCGACGTGTTCTTCGAAGTACTTCAGCTTGGTGCTGTCGAGCGGGCTCGACTTGGTCCCGATCTCCGCCACCCACCGGCACTTCGAGACGCCTTCGCAGGCGCTCTTCACCAGCTTGAAGGTGTTTTCCGCGTCTTCCAGCGGCTCGATGATCGCCGAGCCCTGGACTTCGGCCAGCTGCGGTTCGACCTCGGTGCGCGAGGGCCCGATCGGGTTCTCCAGGGCGATCACCTTCAACCCCGCCGCGCCCGCCTGCTGGGCGCAGGGCACCGCCGAGGGGGAGTCGACCGGGTCGACGATCAGGACGTTGAAGCGTTCCGAGGTGATCGCGTCCTGACACTGGGCGCTTTCTTCCTGCGGGTTGAAGTTGGCGCTCAGGGTCTGGGCGACTTCGCCTCCCACCTCGCCCAGGCCCTTTTCGACGCCTTCCTTCTCGACCGAGGTGTAGTCGTTGATCGTGTAGAGCAGCAGGGCCGCCTTCACCGCCTGACCGCCGCCTTCCGCGGAGGTCGAGGATCCCGACGAACTCGACCCGCAGCCGGCGGCGACCAGCGCGACGGCCCCGACGACGGCCGCCGTCGCGCCCTTCGTCTTGCGGAGATCCACCCTCGGCCTCCCGATCAGCGACGGGCCCGTCGCGTGAACACGTCGAGGCCGACGGCCAGCAGGATGATCAGCCCGGTGACGATCTGCTGGTAGAGCGGATCGATGCCGAGGAGGTTGAAGCCGTTGCTGATCAGGGCGAGGATCAGGACGCCGCAGATCGTGCGCCAGATCGCCCCCTCGCCGCCGAGCACGGAGTTGCCGCCGATCAGGATCGCGGCCAGCGCTTCGTAGATGATCCCGCTGCCGGTCTGCGCGTTGACCGAGAGAGTGCGACTGGCGACGATCAGGCCGGCCAACGCCGCCGCGGTCCCCGAGAGGACGTAGGTGAAGGTGAGGGTGACGCTGGTCCGCACGCCGGAGAGCCGGGCGGCGACGAGGTTGCCGCCGGTGGCGAAGATGTGCCTGCCGAGGATCGTCCGGTTGAGGATGAAGGCGCAGAGCAGCGCGAAGGCGATGAAGATGATGGTCGAGCTGTGCAGCCCCAGGATCTCCGTGTTGGCGAGGTTCTGGAAGCTCGTGTCGGAGACGATGATCAGCGCGCCGCCGCTGATTTTGGTCGCCAACCCGGCATAGACGATCGAGGTGGCGAGGGTGGCGACGAAGTGGTTGATCCGGCCGACGGTGGTGAGCAGGCCGTTGATCAGGCCCATCGTCGCGCCGAGCAGCAAGGCGATCAGGATCCCCTCGGGGACCCCCATGCTGTTTGCCAGCTTCGCCCCGATCACGGCGGTGACGGCGAAGATCGCCCCGGCCGAGAGGTCGAAGCCGCCGGCGATGATCACCATCGAGCCGGCGCAGGCGAGCAGGCCGACCGCGACCGCCTGGTCGAGGACGTTCTTCAGGTTGGTCGAGGTGAGGAAGACGTTGCTGGCGAAGCAGAGCACCACGAACATCGCGACCAGGACGCCGGCGATGCCGTAGTCACGTACGGCGTCGAGGTGGTCGGCCGGCCGCCATCGGCGACGGACCTCCACTTCACCTTCGGCGCTGACGTTGCCTGGAGCACTCATGGCTTACCTCCGGTTCCGAACGCGGAGGCAAGGACCCGCGATCGGTCGATGTCGTCTCGGGCGAACTCGGCCACCATCTGCCCGCGGCGCATCACCATCACCCGATGCGAGATCCCGAGCACCTCCTCCAGATCACTGGAGATGACCAGGATGGCCGTTCCTTCTTCGGCGAGTTCCACGATCAGCTCGTAGATCGCGCGCTTGGCGCCGACGTCGACCCCGCGGGTCGGCTCGTCGACGATCAGGACGCGCGGCCGGTCGAGCAGCCACTTGCCGAAGAGGACCTTCTGCTGGTTGCCGCCGGAGAGCGTGTCGACCTCGGCGCCGATCCCGGCGGAGCGGACGTTCAGCTGCTCGGCCAACAGCTTGACCCGCTTGCGCTCACGATCGGTGCGCAGCAGGCCGGCGGTGCTGACCTCGTCGAGATGAGGGAGGGTCATGTTCTCGGCGATCGAGCGCCGCATCAGCAACCCCTCCCCCTTGCGATCCTCCGGCAGGAGGGCGACGCCGGCCGCGATCGCGCCGGTCGGCGAGCGGAAGGAGGCCTCCTCGCCGTCGACCAGGATGCGGCCGTCGTCATAAGGGTCGGCGCCGAAGATCGCCCGCGCCACCTCGCTGCGGCCGCTGCCGATCAGCCCGGCGACGCCGAGCACTTCGCCGCCGCGCAGGGAGAAGGAGACGTCCTCGAAGCGGCCCTTCGCGGTGAGTCCCTCGACGATCAGCCGGGCGGGTGCCTCCGCGGGGCAGTCCGGTAGGCCGGGGTAGGCGGTGTCGAGCGGCCGCCCGAGCATCGCCTCGACCAGCGAGGACTCGGTCTCCTCGGCGGCGGGCACGGTGCGGACGTGGCGGCCGTCGCGCATCACGGTGACGGTGTCCGCCAGGGCCAGGACCTCGCTGAGGAAATGGGAGACGAAGACGACCGTCGTCCCTTTCGCCTTCAGGTTCCGCATCACCTCGTAGAGGCGCTCCGCCTCGACCGGGGTGAGCGGCGCGGTCGGCTCGTCCATGATGATCAGGCGGGCGTCGCGGGCGAGCGCGCGCATGATCTCCACCTTCTGCTGGTCGGCGATCCGCAGCTCGCCGACCTTGGCGTTGGGATCGAGATCGAAGCCCGACTCCTCGACCAGCTGCTCGAAGCGGCGGCGGGAGCGACGGCGTTCGACGATCCCGCCGCGGCCGTCCTCGGTGCCGAGGATGACGTTGTCGAGGACGGAGCTGCGCGGCAGCAGCGCCAGCTCCTGCTCGATCATCGCGATGCCGTCGCCGAGTGCCTGGCGCGGGACCCGGTAGTGGACCGGACGACCGTCGACGGTCATCTCTCCCGCCGAGGGCGCGTGGACCCCGGCGATGATCTTGCCGAGGGTCGACTTGCCCGCCCCGTTCTCACCGACGAGCGCATGGATGTCGCCGCGTTTGACGCTCATCGTCACGTCGCGGACCGCCTGCACACCGCCGAAGTTCTTGCTCACGTCGCGGAGCGCGACGTGGATGCTGCCGGGACTCTGCTCAGACAAGGAAAGCGCGTTCTCCACTATGACCGTTTTTCGGACTTATGCGTCCGATTATCTGCCGCAAGCTAGAGTGCCCGGCGGGCAATGTCAAGTCGTGGCCACCGGGTTGATCCTCTCGGCCGCAAAATTTACCGTTAGTCGGATAACTGCGTACGGCATTCGGGCATGAGATCGAAGGCCGACAGGAGGAGAAGATGAGCGACATCGTTCGTGCTCAAGTGATCGGCTCGCTGCTCGACCCGCCGGGTGACGTCTCGGCGACCGCCGACGTGGACGCGGCCGTACGGGCGGCGATCGCGCTGCAAGAGAAGATCGGCTTCGAGGTCGTCACCGACGGCGAGCTCCGCCGCGGCTTCTTCTTCGAGCCGCTGGCGGCCGCGGTGGAGGGGCTGGCGCCTCCCGGGGCGCCCGCGGTCCCTTGGCTCGCCGCCGACCCGGCGGACGACTTCGACGAGGAGCTGCCGATCTGCGTCGCCGCGCGGCTCGGCGACTCCGGCGTCCGACCGAGCCTCGACGAGGCCCACTTCGCCGCGGGCCTGGCCCCGCGCCTCAAGGTCGCCCTGCCGAGCCCATTCTTCTTCTGCCAGCTCTGGTCGCCCGAGGTGAGCGCCCAGGCCTACCCCGACCCCTTCGAGATGTTCGCCGCCGCCGCCGCGATCCTGCGCCACCAGGTCGAGGGCCTGGCCGAGCTCGGCGTCGCCGAGATCCAGATCGACGCCGACGAGCTCGGGGTCCTCGTCGACCCGACCGTCCGCGAGCGCTACGCGGCCTCCGGCCTCGACCCGGAGCGGCTGCTGACCGAGGGCGCGGACCTGCTCGGCGATCTCGTCGCCGGGATCGAGACGCCGACCGGCCTCCATATGTGTCGCGGCAACTTCAAGGGCCTCCACATGGCGGCCGGGGACTGGGAGGCGATCGCGCCGACGATCTTCCCCCGGCTCTCGGCCTTCGACAGCCTCCTGCTCGAGTTCGACGGCCCCCGCTGCGGCAGCTTCGTCGGGCTTCGTCACGTCCTCCCCGAGCAGGCCGTCGTCCTCGGCCTGGTCTCGACCAAGGAACCACCCCGTCTCGGGCCCGAGCAGGTCGCGGCGCGGGTGCGCGAGGCGAGCAGGTACGTGCCGCTGGAGCGGCTGGCGATCTCGCCGGCCGCCGGCTTCGCCCCGGCCCCCGAGGGCAATCCGCTCACTCCCGCCGACCAGGAGCGGGCGCTCCGCCTCGTGGTCGAGGCGGCCGAGGTGATCTGGTGAGGCGCCGGACCGGCTTCATCTGGCGCGAGCGGTTCGGCTGGCACGACCTCGGCGCCGGCGCCGGGCCGCTGCGGGCGGGGGGCTGGGTCCAGCCCGGCCGGCCGCACGCGGAGAACGCCGAGACCAAGCGCCGCATCTACGTCCTGGTCGAGGAGTCGGGCCTGCTCGGGCACCTGACCCGGCTCGAGCCGCGGCCGGCCACCGACGCGGAGCTGCTGCGGTTCCACGCCGACGCCTACCTCGAGAAGGTCGAGCGGCTGTCGGCGGGCGAGGGCGGCGAGGTCGGCCTCGACGGGCTCGTCCCGCGCGGCTCCTCCGAGGTCGCCCGACTGGCCGCCGGGGCGGCGCTCGTCGCGGTCGAGGCGGTGCTCGCCGGCGAGGTCGACAACGCCTACGCCCTCGTCCGCCCACCCGGCCACCACGCCGAGGCCGACGCCGGGCTCGGCTTCTGCATCTTCAACAACGTCGTCCTCGCCGCGCTTCACGCCCGGGCCGCCGGCGTCGGGCGCATCGCGATCGTCGACTGGGACGTCCATCACGGCAACGGCGCCCAGGCCGCCTTCTACGACGACCCCGACGTGCTGACGATCTCGATCCACCAGGACAGCGTCTTCCCGCCGAACTCGGGGCGACTCGACGAGTGCGGGGCGGGGGCCGGCGTGGGGGCGAACGTCAACCTGCCGCTGCCGCCAGGGTGCGGCCGCGGCGCCTACTTCGACGCCTTCGAGCGCCTGATCGAGCCGCGCCTGCGCGAACACCGCCCGGAGCTGCTCCTGGTCGCCTGCGGCTTCGACCCCGGCGCCTTCGACCCGATGGGCCGGCAGCTGCTCAACTCGAGCGCCTTCGGGACGCTGGCCGAGCGGATGCTGGCGGTCGCCGACGAGACCTGCGACGGCCGGCTGGTGATGACCCACGAGGGCGGCTATCACGCCGGCTTCGTGCCCTTCTGCGGCCTGGCCGTCCTCGAAGCCCTGAGCGGCCGGCGGACCGAGGTGGTCGACCCGATGGACGAGCCGGTCGCGGCGATGGCGGGGCAGGACCTGGCACCGCATCAGCGCGAGGCCGTGGACGCGGCGATCGCCGCCGCTCAGGCGGCCCGCGTGGTCGATCCGCCGACCGGTCCCGGCTCGCCGTAGAGGCTCGCCGCCACCTCGGCGGCGGCCGCCATCAGCGGTTCGACGTGGGCGGTCAGGCCGGTCGCCCGCGTCGTCGGGACGATGATCGCGAGGCTGGCGATCGCGTGGTCGGGGCGGTCGAGCACCGGCACGGCGAGGCCGTGGACCCCATGCTGAAGCTCGTCCTGGGAGACGGCGTAGCCGAGCTGGCGGACCCCCTCCAGCCGGCGCGGCAGATGGTTGGAGTCGCCGCGCTTGCGGACCAGCCGCCCGACCGTCGAGGGATCCATGAAGGCGACGAGCGCCCGGCCGCTGGCCCCGACCATGAGCGGGTGGCGCGAGCCGATCTCGTGCTCGACCCGGACGACGTGGCGCGACGGCACGTACTGCTCGAGGACCATCGCGTCGTCGCCGTCGACGATGTGCAGGACGACGGTCTCCCCCACCTCCTCGCCGAGCACCGACATCGTCCCCGCCGCGGCGGCCCGCAGCTCGGGCTGCACCCTCTCCGCCATCCGCAGCAGGATCGCGCCCGGCGCGTACCCCTGGTCGGTGCGGGTGACGAAGCCGCGTCGATGGAGCGTGGCGAGCAGGCGGTGGACGACGGTGCGGTTCAACCCCAGTCGCCGGGCCAGTTCGGCCGGGGAGAGCGGCCCCGCCTCGGTCACCTCGATCAGGACCGTGAGCGCCTGATCGGCGGTTTTTGACGTCTCAGCCATCGTTCATCAACTTATCGGACGCAGACACGGTCGATTGACCGTTAATCGACCGCGCGGAATGTACCTCCTCCTTCAGTCGCCTTCCCGATCACGCCGCGTCGGCCGTCAGCTGATCGCGGTACGGCGATATAGTCGGACACTCTGACCCGATAAACGGAATGAGGAAATGAGACTAGCCACCTACAGCCTGGCCGGGGCGCCGCGCATCGCCGCCGTCACCGGCACCGACACGGCGATCGACCTCAACCGCGCCGCCGCGGCGCTTGCCGCGAGCCGCGGCGAGGCGCTCCCCGCGGTGCTCGCCGACGCCACCGTGCCCGCCGATCCGCTCGCCTTCCTGCAGGCGGGCCCGTCCGCGATCGCGGCGGGTGAGAAGGCGCTCGCCTTCGCCCGGGACCTCGACGACGCGGCGGTCGCGACCGCGGTGCTCGGCGTCGACCTGGGAGCGGTGGAGCTGCTGCCGCCGATCCCGACGCCGCCGAAGATCATCTGCGTCGGGCGCAACTACGCCGAGCACGCCAAGGAGGCGGGCTTCGACCTCTCCGAGATCCCGATCATCTTCGCCCGCTTCCCGGCCACCCTGGTCGCCGACGGCGGCGCCGTGGTGCGGCCGACGGTCTCCGACCAGTTCGACTGGGAGGGGGAGCTCGCGGTCGTGATCGGCGAGGGCGGCCGCCACCTCCCGGTCGAGTCGGCCCTCGACCACGTCGCCGGCTACTCGGTCTTCAACGACGTGACCGTCCGCGACTTCCAGTTCCGCACGACCCAGTACACCGCTGGGAAGAACTTCCACGCCTCCGGGCCCTTCGGTCCCCACCTGGTGCTGAAGGACGAGGTGCCGGACCCGCACGTGCTGGACATCGCCACCTACGTCGACGACGAGCAGGTCCAGAGCGGCAACACCGGCGACATGATCTTCGACGTCCCGACGATCGTCTCGCACCTCTCCGAGTTCATCGAGCTCGAGCCCGGCGACGTGATCCCGACCGGCACCCCCGCCGGCGTCGGCTTCAAACGCAAGCCGCCGCGCTTCCTGCAGCCCGGGCAGACCGTGCGGGTCGAGGTCGAGGGCGTCGGCGTTCTCACCAATCCCATCATCGACGAGAAGGACGAGCAGCCATGAGTCAGGAGCTTTACGAAACCGGCCTCGAGATCCGCCGCGAGGTCGTCGGCGCCGAGTACGTCGACCGCGCCCTCGAGCAGGCCGACGATTTCTCCCGCGGCTTCCAGGAGCTGGTGACCGAGTACTGCTGGGGCGCCGGCTGGGGCAAAGGCGTGCTGACCCGGCGCGACCGCAGCCTGCTCAACCTGGTGATGCTGGGCGCGCTGAACCGCGGCCAGGAGTTCCAGCTCCACCTGCGCGGCGCGGTCCGCAACGGGGCGACCAAGGAGGAGATCCGCGACGCCCTGGTCCAGCTCGCGATCTACGCCGGCATCCCCGCCGGGGTCGAGGCCTTCCGCCTCGCCCGTCAGGTCTTCGAGCAGCTCGAAGAAGAGGGCTGATCGAAGTCGGCCACCGGTGTCCGGGGGGACGCCGGTGGCCCTCCCTCAATCGATCGGGATGATCCCGAGCGTGTGCAGGACGCTCACCTTGTTCCAGGAGGCCCAGTCCTCCGCCACGCGACCGTCGGCGTCGAAGCGACTGATCGTGATGCCGGTCGCGGTGACGGTCCGACCGGTCGCCGGCACGCCCATGTACTCGCCGCGGTGGGTGCCCTCGGAGATCCAGCGGTAGGCGAGCCGGTCGCCCTCGGCGACCGCGTCGACGACGCGCGAGGTGAGGTCGGGGAAGCCGCCGTGCAGGGCCTCGAGGACGGCGACGAAGCCTTCGCGGTCGTAGTCGCCCTCCGAGGAGTGGCGGACGTAGTCGTCGGCGAAGTAGCGCTCGATCTCGGTCAGTCGGTGCTCGTCGTCGAGCCTCCTCCAGATCTCCGCCATCAGCGCGCCATAGTCCTGTGGAGCGTTCACTGGTCCTCCTTCTTCTTTTCGCGGTCGACCGCGACGAGCCGACTGCCGTCGTAGAAGCCCCCTCCGAGATAGAGGAGCGGCGGCGACCCGTAGGCCTGCGCCGCAAGCACGTCGCCGATGAAGATCGTGTGGGTGCCGGCCGGGACGCGGGTGCGGATGCGCAGTTCGAGCCAGGCGCAGACGCCGTCCAGCAGCGGCGCCCCGTTCTCGCCCTGGCTCCACCCCAGGTCGACGAACTTGTCGCCGCCGCTGCGGGCGAAGTTGGCCGCCACCTCGACCTGGTCGTGGGCGAGGATGTTGATCCCGATCACCTCGCCGTCGAAGAGCCGCGGATAGGTCGAGGAGCTGGAGGCGACGCAGACGAGCACCAACGGCGGCTCCAGCGAGAGGCTGGAGAAGGCGTTGACCGCGAGCCCGTAGGGACGACCGTGGTTGTGCGTGGTGACGATCGTCACCCCGGTCGGATAGTGCCGGTGGACTTGTTTGAGCCGCTCGACGAAGTCGGCGCCGGCGGGCGCCTCAGAGGACAACGGTGACCACCTTCTCCTCGCTGTTCCCCTCGATGCCGGCGCGGCCGAGCTCGCGGCCGATGCCGCTCGACTTCACACCGCCCCAGGGCAGGCGCGGGTCCGGCGGGCCCCAGCCGTTGACCCAGACCTTGCCCACCCGCAGCGCGGCGGCGACCCGGTGGGCGCGGGTGAGGCCCTCGGTCCAGACGACGGCGTTCAACCCGTAGTGGGTCTCGTTGGCGAGGCGGATCGCCTCCTCCTCGTCGCGGAAGCCGATCACGGTGCCGACCGGGCCGAAGATCTCCTCGCGGGCGATCGTCATCCCGTTGTGGCCGGCGAAGATGGTCGGCTCGACGAAGTAGCCGGGGCGGTCGAGCCGGGCGCCGCCGGCGATCAGCTCGGCGCCTTCCCCCTTGCCCTTCTCGACGTAGCCGAGGACGCGCTGCAGCTGGCGCTCGTTGATCAACGCGCCCATCTCGGTCCCCTCCTCGAAGGGGTCGCCGACGACGATCGCGCGGGCCGCGGCGGCCAATGCCTCGACCACCTCGTCGCGGACGTCCTCGTGGACCAGCACCCGGGTGCCCGCCGCGCAGACCTCGCCCTGGTTGGCGAAGAGGGCCGCGGCGGCGACCGGCGCGAGCCGCTCGAGGTCGGCGTCGGGGAAGACCAGCTGCGGCGACTTGCCGCCGAGCTCCAGGGTCAGGCGCTTGAAGGCGGCGCCGGCGACGCGGGCGATCTCGGCGCCGACCCCGGGGCTGCCGGTGAAGGAGACCTTGTCGACGCCGGGGTGCTCGACCAGGGCCGCGCCCGCCTCGGCGCCGAGGCCCGGGACGACGTTGAAGGCCCCCGCCGGCACCCCGGCCTCCTCGATCAGCTCGGCCAACCGCAAGGCGGTCAGCGGCGCGTCCTCCGGCGGCTTGAGGATGACGCAGCACCCGGCCGCGAGGGCCGGCGCGATCTTCCAGGAGGCGATCATCGTCGGCGCGTTCCAGGGCGTGATCGCGCCGACCACGCCGACCGGCTCGCGCACCGTGTAGGCGAGCTGGGAGCGCCCCATGAACCGCGGCAGCGGCACCGCCTGCCCCTGCAGCTTGTCGGCCCAGCCGGCGAAGTGGCGGAACGTTTCCGCCGCGTAGGGAACGTCGACCTCGCGCGGCTCGAAGACCGGCTTGCCCACCTCGAGCGCCTCGATCGCGGCCAGGTCGTCCACCTCCCGCTCGATCAGCTCCGCCACCCGGACGAGCAGCCGACCGCGGTCGACGCCGGAGAGACGCGACCACTCGCCGCCGTCGAACTGGCGACGCGCCGCCGCGACCGCCCGATCGATGTCCTCGATCCCGGCCTGGGCGACCTCGGCGATCGTCCCTTCGGTTGCCGGGTCGATCACAGGGAAGCGACGGCCGGAGGCGGCCTCGCGCCATGTGCCGTTGATGTAGAGGTCGGTCGCCGGGAGGCGCACGGCGTCACGCGGGGAGGTGGTCATCTCGTCCTTCGCCAGTTGACATGGTCGATTATGGGGATCATGCGTTCGATATTGTACCTAGATGGAGCTGATCAGCACGACCGCGATCCGGGCCCGCCTTCGCGACGAGGCCGAGGATCTGACCGCCGGGCGGATGCTCCTGCTCGCCGACTGGACCGGCGAGGCGCCCGGCGGATACCTGCTGGCCGTCGCCCAGACGATCACCGCGGAGACGATGGCGACGATGCTGCGCGAGGCCGCCGGGATGCCCTGGCTGGCGCTCGCCGCCGAGCGCTCCGACGCCCTCGGGCTGACGCCGATGGGCCACGACCACGACGCCGCCGGCAGTCGCATGATGGTCACCTTCGAGGCCCGGAACGGGGTCACCACCGGGATCTCTGCCGCCGACCGGGCGTTGACGATGCGGGTCGCCGCCGACCTCGGGTCGACCGCCGCCGACATCGTCACCCCGGGGCACGTGATCCCCTACCGGGTCGAGGCCGACGGTCCGCCGCGCGGCTGGTCGCCGGCCGAGGCCGCGCTGGAGCTGGCGACCTTCGCCGGCTTCCCCGCCGGCGCCACCCTCTGCCAGGTGATGGACGAGGAGGGCCGCCCCGCCGGCAAGGCCGGAGCCGCGGCGACGGCCGAGCGGCTCGGCCTGCGGACGGTGGAGGCGATCGACATCCTCGACCTGCGCCTCGATCGCTCGCTGCTGATCGAGCGGGCGGGCGACGAGACCGTGATCGACTCCCCCATCGGCCCGCTCCGCTGCGTCTCCTACGACGACCAGGACGGCCGCGTCCACCACGCCCTGATCCGCGGCGACGTGTCCGGGGCCGAGCCGGTGCCGCTGCAGGTCGCGACCCAGGACATCCCGACGGACGTCTTCGGCGGCGTCGGCCCGCGGGACGCCCTCACGCGCCTCGAGGCCGAGGACAGCGGCCTGCTCGTCTACCTGGCCGCCCCCCGCCACAACTCCGCCACCGCGGTCGAGAGCACCCGCCAGGCGCACGTCCTGGCCAAGGTCCTGCGCGACCTCGGCATCGCCGCGGTGCGCAGGGGGGCGGGGGCTGACGGCCCTTAGCCGGCGCCCGGGGAGCTCCGAAGGGACGGGAAAGGGACGCGGCCTTCTCGGTGGCGGCCCGGGCAGGCTGTGGCCGCCACCGAGAAGGCCGGGTGTCGGGGAGAGGGCCGAGGGATCGGCGTGCCCGGGAGAGAGAAGCGCATGTCCGGGCACGAAGGCGCGTGATCGGTGACGAGGAGCGGGGGAAGTCCACGGTTCCTCTCGTCTTCTTCATGCCTCCTCCTGGTGAGTTCGCAGAAACCCGCGCTATGCGCGGTTAAGTGCGAACTCACCTTCTGCCGGCCAAGATCCCGTCACGGGACGCATGAGGATCTGTGATGTTCCCGGCATCTCCCTCACGTCCGTGTGACCTTCCCTGCGAGACCCTCACGTCCCGGGCGTCTCGTGGCGGCCACAGCCTGCCCGGGCCGCCACGAGACGCCCGGGACGCACCTCGGACGGGCGCCACGGCCGCGAAGCACGCGGCCCGATCCCCGAACGCCCCCTAGTCGCCGTAGACCGTCTCGTTGAGCACCCGGCCGCGGGCGCCGACGACGATCTGGCCGGCCCGGCGCCGATCGGTGTCCCAGCCGAAGAAGCGGCCGAGGGAGCGCATGGTGCGGAGGTCGATGATCACGGCGCCGTTGAAGGGGACCACGGTCTCCGACCAGGAGAAGAGGTAGAGGTCGTCGGCCAGGAGGAAAGTCCGGCAGGGGTCGACATCGCCGATCCAGCGCTCCGGGCCCTCGACGCAGTGCCAGCAGTAGGCGGTCGGGTTCAGGTAGATGTGCTCGAAGACGTGGGTGTCGCTGTAGGTCCACCGGATCCGCTTGCCGACCAGCTCCTCGGTCGGCTCGAAGGGCTCGGTGAGCGGTCCGTCGATGCCGCCCTGCAGGTAGGTCGAGACCTCGCGCGGCTCCGCCTCGTCGCCGCCGGCCAGCACCGTGTGGACCGCGATCACGCGGGCGCGATCACGGTCGACGACGGCGAAGACGCTCTCCCGCTCGCCGAGCCGGCTCGCCAACGCGACCGTCGCCCCGCGCACCGCGAACGCCTCGAAGGGCGCCTCGCCGCTCGCCGCACCCGACCAGCGGGCCCGGCCGTCGGCGCCGAGCTCCACCGTCAGCTCGGCCCCGGAGTCGACGGACGCGATCGTCAGCTCCACCCCGGCCGGCGACGCGTCCGCCTCGGGACGGAAACCGTCGTGGTTGTCGAACTGCTCGGTGAGCGCGACCGCCCCGGCCTCGCGGTGGCCGGCGGGCTCGGGCCGGTGGTCGGGCACGGTCGGCCGCCGCCCGGTCAGGCGGAGACGCCCGCCGCCCGTTCGCGCTCGGCGACGAAGGCCTCGAAGTCGAAGTCCTCGAGGTCGATCTCCGTGATCGGCCCGTACTCGCGGGCGCGTCCGTCCCAGCCGATCTCGTCGATGCCCCAGTAGAACTCGAGCAGGTTGCCGTCGGGGTCGCGGGCGTAGAAGCGCGGCTGGTTGCCGGGGCCGCCCTCGCGGGCGTTGACGATCTCGATCCCGCGCGCCTTGAAGTCGCGATAGCGGGCGATCAGCTGCTCCGGCGTCGAGATCTCGAAGGCGATGTGATGGAGGCCGAAGCCGACGGCGCCGGGACCGGGGTCCGGGACGTCGTCCTTCAGCGCGAAGATCGAGATGCAGTGGTGGGTGGCATCACAACGGACGAAGGCACCCGCCTTGACCGCGACGCCGTGGCCGACCTCGTCCTCGGGGTACTCGAAGCGCTCGGTGAGCGAGAGGCCGAGGACGTCGCAGTAGAACTCGATGGACCGGTCCAGGTCGCGCACCGCGATCCCCAGGTGTCCGATCCGGTTAACCGGTTGAAGCACTGATCCTCCATTCGCCGTTCGTCGATGCTCGGACCTTGATTGTCCGAATATCGACTGACCTAGTTCGTCTTTCGGATACTACCGTTCAGAACAAGTTGGGTCAAACCACGCCGGCCGGAAGGACGACGGACTTCCAGACGAGGAACTCCTCGACCCCCTGGCGACCGCCCTCGTCGCCGTATCCGGAGTCCTTGCGACCGCAGCAGGGCGCGGCCATGCACCACTGGCCGCCGTTGATCGCGACGGTCCCGGCGTCGAGCGCGGCGGCGACGCGACGCGCCCGCTCTTCGTCCGCCGACCAGACCCCGGCGGCGAGCCCGTAGACCGAGTCGTTGGCCACGGCGATCGCCGCT
This sequence comes from Solirubrobacterales bacterium, assembly GCA_047601885.1. Taxonomy (GTDB): domain Bacteria; phylum Actinomycetota; class Thermoleophilia; order Solirubrobacterales; family 70-9; genus VAYN01. The sequence continues at coordinate 1,427,881 of JASGIK010000002.1, read as the reverse complement.
TCCTCGTCGCCGTCCGGATAGGCCATCAGGCAGAGGACCGGGCCGAAGACCTCCTCGGCGGCGATCCGCATGTCCGGCGTCACGTCGGAGAGGACGGTCGGCGCGACGTAGTTACCGGGACCGGGGACGTCGGCCGCGACGCCGCCGCCCACCACCGCCCGGGCGCCGACCGCTTCCGCCTCACCGATGTAGGCGAGGACGCGCTGCTTCTGCGCGGCGCTGATCAGCGGACCGATCCGGGTCTCATCGTCGAGCGGATCGCCGACGGGCCAGGCGTCGCCGACGGCGCGGGCGATCGCCTCCTCCGCCGCGGCGAGGCGCGAGGCCGGGACCAGGAGGCGGGTGGTGGCCAGGCAGAACTGGCCGTTGTGGTGGAGGGAGCTCCAGATCGCCGAGCCGACGGCGACCTCGAGGTCGCCGTCGTCGAGGACGAGGCTGGCCGATTTGCCGCCCAGCTCGTAGACCACCGGCTTGATCTGGCCGGCGGCGACGACGCCGATCCGGCGCGCGGTCGCGGCCGAGCCGGTGAAGCTGATCTTGTCGACCGAGGGACTGGCGACCAGGGCCTCGCCGGCGACGGCACCGAGCCCGGTGAGCACGTTGAGCACGCCCGGCGGCAGCCCCTCCGCGGCGGCGATCTCGGCGAAACGGTAGGCGCTCAGCGGCGCCAGCTCGCTCGCCTTGAGGACGACCGTGCAGCCGGCGACGAGGGCCGAGCCGACCTTCATCGCGATCATCACCAGCGGGTTGTTCCAGGGGATGATCACGCCGATCACCCCGGCGGGCTCACGCACGAGCACGGCCCCCTCGATCCGCTCCTCCCACTCGACCCGCGCCGCCAGGTCGCCGAGCAGGTCGAGGTAGGTGGCGGCGGCCAGCACGTGGTCGGAGCGGTTCTCGGTCACCGAGGTGCCGATCTCGCGGGCCTCGAGGACGGCGAGCTCCTCGACCTCCTCGCGCAGCCGCGCCGCGATCCGTCGCAGCAGCTCGCAGCGCTCCGCGAGCGGCATCCGCGACCAGGCGGGCAGCGCCCGGCGCGCGGCGCGGGCGGCCCGGTCGACCTCCGCCGGCCCGGCCAGCTCGACCTCGGCGAAGACCTTGCCGGTGGCGCTGTCGACGACCTCGCCCCAGGCGCCGGAGGAGGTCTCCACCCAGCGGCCCTCGGCGAAGATCCCGGCGCGCCTCTCGACCTCCGCGGCGCGGACGCTCTCGTGGTCGGCGGCGCTCATCGGACCCGCACCGCGACGACGGCGGACTGGCCGTCGCGGGTCGCGGCGACCCCTCGCTCCAGCGCCGGGCGCAGCTCCTCGGCGGCCTCGACCGTGATCCCGAGCGCCCCCGCCGCCGCCCCTTCGGCGGCAAAGTCAGGCGGCGGGTCGAAGGTCGCGCCCTCGAAGTTCTGGGCGCTGGTATGGGACTCGGGGTAGTACGGACGGAGCTGCTCGACGCCGGTGCTGTAGCGCCGGTTGACGAAGATCACCGAGAGGAACGGGGCGCCGTAGTGCCGGGCGCTCCAGAGCGCCGCCGAGGGCACGCCATAGGCGTAGAAGCCGTCGCCGGAGGCGAGGATCACGTCGCGTCCCGGCTCCGCCAGCTTGGCCCCGAGCGCGGCGCCCGCGCCCCACCCACCACCGGTCCCGAACGGCGAGTAGTAGGAGCCGGGCCGGTCCATGCGGCAGTAGCGGGTGACCACGCGCGAGTTGGTCAGCGCGTCGTCGAGCAGGATCGCCTCGGGGTCGAGGATCCGGGCGAGCTCCAGCCCGACCAGGCGCGGATCGATCGGCGAGTCGCCGACCGTCGCCAGGGCCTCCCCCTCGAAGCGGGCGAAGCGGCGGCGCTGTCGCTCCTCGGCCGCGGCCAGGCGCGCGGCGGCGCGCTCGCGGCCCGCCGCGTCGATGCGGTCCTCGAGCGCCGCCGCCAGCGCCCGCAGCGCCTGCAGGGGATCGGCCGCGATACGCAGGTCGGCGGTCAACTCGAGGATCGTCATGTCGCTGGCGACCGGGTCTTCGGCGATCGTCGCGACCCGGCAGTCGGCGGACGGCGCCCGGCGCGGGTCGGTCAGCGGCAGGTCGGTGGCGTCGTCGACTCCGTCGGCGAAGTCGATCGGCCGCTCGCCGGCCGGGACCCAGGGCAGCTCGCGGTCGAGCGCCAGGATCACGTCCGCCTCCACCGGCAGCGGGCCGGTGTTGGCGAGCGGGTGGTTGCCGGGGAAGTTGGTCCGGTAGGTGAAGCCGTTGTCGGTGACCGGGATGCCGACCAGCTCGGCGATCCGCACCAGCTCGGGCACCGTCTCCGGGTCGCGGCCGCTGGTGCCGGCGATGACCAGCGGCCGCTCGGCCTCCAGCAGCCAGCCGGCCAGCTGGTCGATCGCCCCCGGATCGGCGGCCGGGCGGCGCGCCAGGCCCATCTGCTCGACCGTCGGAAAGACCGTCCGGTCGCGCTTCGCCAGCCCCACCTCACGCGGGATGCTGAGGAAGGCCGGGCCGCGCGGCGCCGAGAGCGCCACCTGCAGCCCGCGGCTGACGGTCAGCCCCGGGTTGTCCTGCATCTCCAGGCGGAAGCGCCATTTGGCGTAGCCCTGCAGCAGCTCGCGCTGGTCGAAGCGCTCCTGCGACCAGTTGATCGGGTTGTCGCGCCCGCCGCGCATGCTGCCCGGATAGGCCCGCGCGGTCGCCCCGGAGATCATCATCACCGGCGCGTGCTCGGCGTAGGCGGTGTGGATCGCGCCGCCGTAGGCGAGCGTGCCCGCCTCGACGTGGGCGGCGGTCGCGGCGGGCATGCCGCTGACCTGGGTGAAGCCGATCGCCGCGTGCAGGGCGACGCTCTCGTGCATCACCGTCACGATCGACGGCGTCGGTGTGCCGAGGTGGCGGGCTTTCGCCACCGCCTCCTGCAGGAAGGTGACGTCCGAGCCGGAGCAGAAGAAGAGCTTCGACACGCCGCCCGCCGCCAGCGCGGCGACGATCGCGTCACCCGACTCCGCCTCCCTCAGCTCGGTCCAGTCGCTCTCGCGCGGCCGCGGCTCGGTTCCCGTCGCCTGTGCCATCTCGATCCCCCCCGGGCCCGTCAAGAGGCTCCGGGAAGCTCGATCCCGGGGACGCGGTTGCGGTGCAGGACCTTGTCGGCGAGCTCCTCGGTGAGGTTGTCGGCGACGAAGTCGAGCGCCATCTTGCGGGGCATCCAGGGGTAGTCGGAGGCGAACAGGACCCGGTCCTCCCCGTAGATGTCGAGCGCCACCGGCAGCGCCTGCGGGGTGCTGCCGACGCAGTCGACGTAGAAGTTCCGCTTCAGGTAGTCGCGGATCGGCAGCTCGATCGCCGATTTGTTGAAGTTGAGCATCTCTTCGGCGCGCCCGACCACGTAGGGCAGGACGCCGCCGAGGTGCGGGTGCACCACGGTCAGGCCTGGCAGGCGGTCGAGCAGGCCGCTGAAGATCATCGCCTCCGCCGCCGCCGCGGTGTCGAACATCCAGGCGAGCCCGATCTCCACCTCGCGCAGGGTGAGCGCCTTGTAGGCGATCGAGTTGTGCGAGGGGTGCAGGAAGAGCGGCACCCCCAGCTCCTCGACGCGGGCGAAGACCGGCTCGGTCTCGGCGCTGACGACCGGCGCGCCGGCGATGTTGGAGAGCAGGCAGACGCCGCGCAGGTCGAGCTCGCCGATGCCGCGGTCGAGGACCGCGATCGCCGCATCCGGATCCTGCATCGGCAGCATCGCCAGGCCGATCAGCTTGTCGGGATGCTCGCGCTGCGCGGCGGCGATCGCCTCGTTCAGTTCTTCGCAGACCCCCCGCGCCCGCGCCGCCTCGACCCCGTCCACCTGACCCGGCGTGTTGGGGCTGACGACGGAGCCGCCGACCCCGTTGGCGGCCATGTCCTCGAGGAAAGCGTCGAGGTCGCAGAAATGGGCCGGCATCCGCCAGGTGTCGCCCTCGACCGCTTCATAGGAGACCAGGCCGTCGGTGATCGCCGCCCGCGGCAGTGGGCCGTCGCCGCCGAGCGATTCGATGAAGGTGCGTGGATACCAATGGGACTGGTGGTCGATGATCATCGTGGACTCCGTTTCGGGATTCAGGGGTCGGGGTGCTGCTCAGCGGGTGGCGATGTGGGCGCCCTCGATCGAGATCACCGACTCGATCGCCCCGTCGCCTGCGCCTGGTCACTCATGGGCGGAGCGGGTCGCGGAGGTCGGCGACGTGGGCGGTGCGGACGTCGACGACGCCGGTCTCGGCGATCCGCGCCTGCGGGATCGCCTTGCGCTCGCCCGCCAGGTCGGCCGCCTGGGCGATCGTCGGCGCGGGCCGCGGGTCGTCCGCCCAGACCGGCTTGCCGCCGGGGCCGCGGAAGTGCGGGATGACCTCTTCGGCCATCAGCGTCAGGCTCTTGCGGACCATCCAGTTCGGCATCGCGCCGAAGTCGGCGGCGTGGACGAGGCGCCCGGCGCCGAGGTCGGCGACCAGCTCCTCGAGTTTCTCGCGCACCGTCGCGGGCGAGCCGATGATCGCCCAGTCCTCGTCAAGCAGCTCTTCGTAGGACATCGTCCCCATGTCGCGGGAGCGGTAGCCGCCGCCTTTCATGAAGCCGCGCAGCGAGTCGACGCTGAAGTGGCCGGGCGGGAAGGCGTCGTGCAGGGGCGAGCGGTTGAGGTTCTGGAAGAGGAACATCAGGTGCGCCTCGGCCTCGCGCCGCGCCTGCTCGTCGCTCTCGGCGACGTGGATGAAGGAGACCGCCGCGACCTGCTTGGCGTCGGGCTCGTAGCCCTGCTCGCGGGCCGCCTCGCGGAAGGTGTTGACGTTGCGGACGAGGACCTTGCGCGGCGAGAACAGCGCCTGGTAGGTGTAGCGGAACTCGGCCGCCTTGCTGAGCGTGATCTTCGAGCCCGCCGCCGGGATCCAGACCTCGGGGTAGGGCTGCTGGATCGGCTTCGGCCAGAGGTTCGCGTAGGGGACGTGGAAGTACTCGCCCTGCCACTCGAAGGGGCCGTCGGAGGTGAAGGCCTTGCGCATCAGGTCGTGGCCCTCCCAGTAGCGATCCCGCGCGGTCGACGGGTTCATCATCGCGGCCGAGTGGTAGTTCATGCCGTGGCCCATCGGCAGGCCGAGGATGATCCGCCCGCCGGAGAACTGGTCGAGCATCGCCACCTCCTCGGCCAGGCGCATCGGCGAGGAGAAGTTGTTCATGATCGGCCCGAGCGTCCCGATCATGATCCGCTCGGTCTTCGCCGCCAGGTAGGCGGCGGTCAGGTTGGCCGACGGCGTCATCCCGATCGGCCCGCCCATCTGGGTCGTCGTGTGGATCCCGTCGTAGCCGAGCGTCTCACCGAAGACGAGCAGGTCGAGGTACGAGTTCATGTACCACTGGCCGCGGATCGGGTCGAAGTGGTCGTTGGGAAGATCGATGTACGCGGAGTTCGGCAGTTCGTCGGCGTGAGGGATGTCCGGGTAGGCCCCGTAGAGGAAGAGGTGAAACTCAAGGCTCAAGACGTCTTTCCTTTCCGCTGGTCGACCCGTCGCGCGTCGATCTGCTTGACGGTCGATTCCGTCACCGTGTACCGTTTAACGAACATAGCAGCACGATACTCGGTTCACAAGAACACCAATCTGCGGAGGACGGCGAATGGCTGAAGCGACCCCGGACGGCAACGGCGGGACCTGGAAATACTGGACCGAGCCCAGTCGGCTCGAGGTCGACGGGCTCGACACCGCCTACCGCCGCGACGGCGAGGGGGCGCCGCTCCTCTACCTGCACGGCGCCGGCATCACCCGTTCCTGGCTGCCCCTCTACGCCGAGCTGGCGAAGTCCTTCGACACCGTCGTCCCCGAGCACCCGGGCTTCGGCGACACGCCGATGCCCGCGCACCTCAAAGGGTTCTCCGACCTCGTCCTCCACTACGACGCGCTGCTCCGCGAGCTGGAGCTGGAGGACGTCCACCTGGTCGGCCACAGCCTCGGCGGCCAGATCGCCGCGAACCTGGCGATCTTCTACCCGGAGCGCTTCCGCAGCCTGACCCTGATCACCCCGATCGGCATCCGCGCCCCCGGCGAGCCGCTCGGCGATTCGTTCCGCTGGTCCCCCGAGGTCGCCGCGGAGAAGCTGCTCAACGGTACGGCGGAGAACTACCTGGAGATCCTCGAGCAGGGCGACCCGACCGAGCAGACCCTGCACGAGTACACCGAGAGCATCACCTTCGCCCGGCTGACCTGGAACCCGCGCTACGACATCCGCCTCGACTGGCGCCTGCCGCGGGTCAAGGCCCCGACCCTGGTGCTGCATGCGGCCGACGATCGCCTCGTCCCCCGCTCCCACTCGGAGCGCTACGCGGAGCTGATCCCGGGGGCCGAGCTCTCCCTGCTGGAGGGTGCCGACGGCGAGCCCGCCTCCCACCTGGCGGTCATCCAGCAGCCGGAGCAGATCGCCGCGCGGATCGCCGACCACGCGGGCGCCGCGGCGGCCGCCTAGCCCGGGACGGCCTCCGGCACGACCTCCGACAGTCCGCCGCCGAGCGAGTTCGCGACCTCGGCGGCGGCGGCGGTGAGGTCGTCGAGGTAGTCGCCGATCCCTGCCGCGCGGGTGGTCGGGACGATCACCGCGAGGCTGGCGAGCGCGTGGTCGGGCCCGCCGAGGACCGGCACGGCGAGGCCGTGCACGCCGTCCTGAAGCTCATCGTGGGAGACCGCGTAGCCGAGCTGTCGGATCGCCTCCAGCTCACGCTCGATGTGGCCGGGGGACGACGCTTTGCGCAGCACCCGCGACACCGTGTTCTCGGGTAGATAGGCAAGCAGGGCGCGGCCGCTCGCCCCTTTGAGCAGCGGGTGGCGGGAGCCGATTTCGTGCTCGACCCGGACGACGTTGACGCGCGGGACGAACTGCTCGAGCACCATCGCGTCATCACCGTCGGCGATGTGCAGCACCACCGTCTCACCGATCTCGGCGCCGAGGCGCGCCATCACCGACACCGCGGCGGCGCGCAACTCCGGCTGCACCCGTTCGGCGAGGCGCACGAGGATCGCCCCGGGCACGTAGCCCGAGTCGGTGCGGACTACGAAGCCGCGGCCGTGGAGGGTGGCGATCAGCCGGTGGATGACCGTCCGGTTCAGTTTCAGCCGGCGCGCCAGATCGGCCGGCGTGAGCGGGCCCGCGTCGGCCAGCTCGAGCAGGACCGCGAGAGCCAGGTCCGCCGTTTTCGAAGTCTCCGCCACTTACGCTCTCCTCGCCGACACGAAGCGGGGAGCGTATCGCCAATGGCAGGCCCCTCCCCGGCGCGTCGGCCGGGGAGGGGCGGGGAACTCGTCAGCCTTCGCCCCACTGGGCTTCGAATTCGGCGGCGTTTTCCTTGTAGATGAGCAGCGGTTCGCCAAGTTCGAACATGCTCACGGCGTCGTTTTCGACCGTCCCCTTCTGGACGGCTTCCACCGCCATGCGACCGGCTTCTTCGCCCATCGTGATCGGGAAGAAGGCGACGGTCCCGTAGATCGTGCCCTTCTTCACCCCCTCGACGCCGGCGGTCGAGCCGCCGTCGGAGACGATCTTGACCTGGTCGCTCAGGCCCGCTTCCTTGATCGGAGCCACCGCGGCCAGGGCGTTGGTGTCGCTCTCGAACACGTAGACGTCCAGATCCGGGTTGGCGCTGAGGATCTGCGGCACCGATTCGGCCGTGGCGCCCGGGTTGTAGTGACCTTCCGTGACCTGGACCAGTTCGATGTTCGACGACTTCTTCGCGTCTTCTTCGAGCTCCGGCGTGTCGAGCGGGTTCGAGCCTTCGCCCATCTCGATCACCAGCTTGCAGTGCGAGTTGCCCTTGCACGCTTTTTCGACGATCTCGAAGGTCAGTTCGGCGTTTTCCGGCTGCGGGACCACGGCCGACCCGAGCACCGAGTCGATCTGCGGCGCGACTTTGTCGCGATCCTTGCCGACCGGGTTCTGGATCGCCACCACGGGGATGCCGGCCCCCTTCGCCTGTTCCGCGCAGGGCACGGCCGAGGGACTGTCGGCGGCGGAGATGACGATCACGTTGTAGCGCCCCGAGGTGATCGCGTCCTGGCACTGTTCCAGCTGCTTCTGCGGATTGAAGTTGGAATTGAATTCCTGGATGCTGCCGCCGGCGGCGTCGATTTCTTTTTCGATGCCTTCGACCTGAGGCGTCGTGAAATCGGTCACCGTCTGGTAGAGCACCGCCGCCTTGGGGGCTTCGCCGCTCCCTTCGGATGCTTCTGATCCGCTGGTCGATCCGCCGCCCGAGGTCGTTTCGGAACTTGCCGTGGAGCTGCTCGACGATCCGCTGGACCCGCAGCCCGCGATCACCAGCACGGCGAGAGCCGCCAACACCGCCGGAGCCCACAGTCGGAGAACGATCTTCTTGCTCATATGCCCTTTCTGAACCCTGAATTTCCCGATGACCGATTATCGAAATATGATGATCGGATAACGAATGGCGAACATAGGTCTCCCGGACCTCGCTGTCAAGCGAGATCCGGCGGTTCGGCCGCGGTCGGCGGGGTGGGCGAGGGGGGTGGGTGGAGTCAGGCGTCGCCGACGGCGACGCCGAGCATCTCGTCGACGTCCGTGAGCTTGCGCCGCGGGCGACCCTGCGGCAGGCCCTGGCGACGCTCGTGCTCGTCGAGGCGCGTCCAGGCCGGGTGATCGACCACCTGGCCGTGGCGCGAGCGGACGAAGGCGTCGATCTCGGCGTCGTCGAAGGCGCCGGGCGAGAGCACCCGGCCGGCCGCGACGTCGGCGACGATGTGGTCGACGACGCCGGCGGCATCGAGCTTGTTGGTGCCGATCACACCGCTGGGGCCGCGTTTGGCCCAGCCGACGGCGTACTCGCCGAGGCGGGGGCCGTCGCGATCGACGACGCGGCCGTCCTCGTTGGAGACGATCCCCGTCGCCGGGTCGAAGGGGACGCCCTCGATCTCCCGGCCCCGGTAGCCGACGGCGTGCAGGACCAGGTCGGCGTCCAGCGACACCCGCTCGCCGGTCGTGACCGCGCGCAGGGTGCCGGCGGCGTCGCGCACCAGCGAGGTGCGGACGAAACGCACGCCGCTGACGGCGCCGTCCTTGCCGAGGATCTCCTCCGGCGAGAGGAAGAAGCGGATGGCGGCGCGGCGCGGCGCGCCCGTCGGCGCGGCGACGGCGTAGGCCTGCAGCTTGGCGAGGTTGCGCCAGCTGTTGGGGTCGGGGACGGGCTCGGCGAGGGTCTCCCCGGCGCGGGCGATCTCCTCCGCGTCGACGATCAGGTCGACGCCGTCGACCTCGGCCAGCTCGCGCAGCTCCGGCGGCGTGAAGGTCGCCTCCTTGGCACCGCGGCGGGCGGTGATCACGACCTCCTCGATCTTGCTGTCGGCGAGCGCCGTGAGAGCGTGATCGGCGATGTCGGTGGCGCGCAGCTCCTCCGGCGGAAGCAGCAGGATGCGGGCGACGTCGAAGGCGACGTTGCCGGCGCCGACGATCACCGCGCGCCTGCCGCCGAGGTCGAAGGAGAGGTCGCGGTACTCGGGGTGGCCGTTGTACCAGCCGACGAAATCGGTGGCGGCATAGCTGCGCTCGAGGTCCTCGCCGGGGATGCCGAGCGGTCGGTCGAGCGGGGCGCCGACCGCGTAGACGATCGCGCCGTAGCGCTCGCGCAGGTCCGCGACCGAGATGTCGCGGCCGAGCTCGACGTTGGCATAGAGGCGGAACCGGGGGTCGGCCGCCATCCCCTCGAAGAGGCCGGTGACGGTCTTGATCTTCGCGTGGTCGGGGGCGACGCCCGCCCGGACCAGGCCCCACGGCGTGGGCAACCGCTCGAAGAGGTCGACGTGGACGTTCTCCGGCGGCGCCGCATGGGCGAACCCGCCCGGCGGCAGCAGCCCGAGCAGCTGGCCGGCGGTGAAGGCGCCGGCGGGCCCGGATCCGATCACCGCGATCCGGATCGGGGCGGAGCTGGGATCGATGCTCGTCATGCGTCGGCCGGGAGGGTCAGCGAGCGCACGTCGCCTCCCTGCGGGGCGCCCATCGCGACCTCCCCCGCCTCCAGCAGCGGGCGGATGACCGGGCGGAAGGCGTCGAAGGACCCCGGCGAGTCCCAGACGTCGAACACGTCGATGCCCTCGTCGGTGTCGATGACGAAGTGGTAGAGGCGCCCGGAGGGATGCGCGTGACCGTCGGCGATCAACCGGTCCTCGATCGCCTGATACTGCTCAGGCCGCATTTTCTGGGCGAAGTACAGCGCGTACATCTCTTGCCTCCAGTCCTCAGACGAGCCGCGGACGCCGGTCGGCCTCGGCGGCGATCGCCGCGGTGACCTCCTCGAGCGAAGGGCGCTCGGGCAGCGGCAGCGGCGGGTTGCCCTCCGGCGGGGGCGGCATATAGGGCGCCGCCTCGATGTAGTCCCGCGCCATCTGGTCGATCTTCTCGCGGTCGGGATAGGCGGCGGTGAAGTCCTTGAAGGCGGCGTACTCCTCCGGCACGTCGGCCTCGGGGTAGATCGCCTCGACCGGGCAGACCGAGACGCAGGCGCCGCAGTCGATGCAGGCCTCGGGGTCGATGATCAAGATCCGCTCCATCCGGTGGATGCAGTCCACCGGGCACACCGTGGTGCACGAGTGGTCCATGATCTCGAGGCACGGCTCGGTGATGACGTAGGTCATGCGGCTTCGCGGGAGGCGTAGTCGGTGAAGGAGGCCGGGAAGGGTGCCCGCTCGTCCGGGCCGACCGCCCGGTGGGCCGGGTTCTCGACCGGGATCAGCGGCAGGCCGAACCGTTCGCAGACCATCTCGTAGTTGAGGCGGTAGAGGCGGATCGCGATGTCGACGTCCTCCTGCGTGTCCAGCAACCGCTCGCAGGGCCCGCCGATTTTGTTGAAGTAGATGTCGTGCATGCCGATGAAGTCGCGCTCGCGCAGGTCGCGGTAGAGCGGCTCGGGGAAGATGAAGTGCGCCTTCTGCTCGGCATGGACGTGGGCGAAGTGCTCGCCCCAGACGCGGAAGGACCACTCGCCGCGCATCCCCTGACGGACGTTCACGCCGGCCCACTGGGTCAACGCCTCGGTGATCTGATCACGCGCTCCGATCATGTCCTTCTCCCCTTCACGTCAGTGGTGACCACGCACTCGACGTTACCACGTCCGACTATCGAGTTAAAGGCTCCGTTTTCAGGACACCGGAGCTAGAATCCGTCCACGAGATGCCCCGACCGCGCGTCATCGACCACCAGGCACACTGGTACACGCCCGCCCGCCTCGATCAGGTCACGGGGCGGGAGGACTTCCCGCGGGCGCGCCGCGACGAAGAAGGCGGCTACCTGTATGAAGAGGCGCCCGGAGAGGTGTCGCGACTTTCGCCGCGGTTCTTCGACCTCGACCTCCAGCTGGCGGCGATGGACGGGTTCGACATCGACCACGCCGTCATCAGCCCCAACCTCCTGGGCGAGGTCACCTGGATGCCGGTCGAGGAGGCGACCGCGGTCACCGAGCTGATCAACGAGGAGACCGCCCGCGCCCAGCGCGAGCATCCCGATCGCCTCACCGGCCTGGCGATGCTGCCGATGCAGGACGGCGAGGCGGCGCTGGGAGCCCTCGACCGCGCGATCGGCGAGCTCGACCTGCGCGGCGTCTGCGTCCTCTCCAACATCGCCGGCCGCCCGATCGTCAACGACGACACCCGCGCGGTCTTCGCCCGGGTCGCCGAGCTGGACGTGCCGCTCTTCCTCCACCCCTCGCACCGCTCGATGGCCCACCCCGCCGGGATCGGCGAGACGATCGACCTCGGCCTCGGCTGGATGTTCGACACCGCCGCCGCCGCGCTCGCCCTGGTCTACGAGGGCGTCCTCGACCAGAACCCGTCCCTGACCGTCGTCCATCCGCACCTCGGCGGCGTGCTCCCTTATGTGACCGGGCGGGTCGCGCCGATCGGCGCCGGCGCGCCGATCGAGCACGACCTGCACCACTACCTGCGCACCAACTTCATCGTCGACTCCACCGGCAAGACCCCGGGCGCCCTGCAGATGGCGGCGCGCACCTACGGCGAGGACCGCATCGTCTTCGCCACCGACAACCCTTGGGTCAACGGCCCGGGCACCCTCGGCCTGATGCGGACCGACGGGGACGAGGAGCTCGTCCACCGCGTCCTCCGGGTCAATCGGGTGCCGAACCTGCGGCTCGCCGGCTGACCGCGGCCCGCGGTCGCGCGACACCGACCTGTCGCCCCATCATCAGCGCCGCGGCGGCGCCGAGGAAGGAGAGGGAGGCGGCGATCAGCAGCAGGCGGTTCAGCCCGACGACGAAGGTCGGGGTCGATGCCGCGAGCACTTCATGGCCCGCGGTCGACTCGAAGACCGCGCCGAGCGCCGCGATCCCCGTCGCCACCCCGACCTGGCGGAAGGTGTTGCTGATCCCCGAGCCCATCCCGGCGCGCTCGGGCGGCACCACGGCGATCGCCGCCTGGCCGATCGCCGGGTTGCTGATGCCCTGCCCGATCCCGGCGACGATCAGGCCCGCGAGCAGGTCGGTCCAGCCGGACTCCGCAGTCAGCCCGCCCATCAGCGCGAGGCCGGCGCCGACCAAGGTCAGGCCCAGGCCGAGCAGGGTGCGCAGGTGGATCCGGTGGGAGAGCGCGGCGGCGACCGGGGCCATGACGAACGACGGCACGGTCATCGGCAGGAAGCGCAGCCCGGCCTGCAAGGGCGAGTAGCCGAGCACGCTCTGCAGGTAGACGGTGAGGTAGAGGTACATCGCGAACATCCCGGCGCAGAGGGCGAAGGTCGCCAGCGAGGCGCCGACGAAGGCGCGGTTGGAGAAGAGGCCGAGGTCGAGCATCGGGTGCGTCGAGCGCAGCTCGATCAGGACGAAGGCGCCGAGCAGGCAGGCGGCGCCGGCGAAGCAGGCGACGATCGTGGCGCTGCCCCAGCCGGACGCGTCGGCGCGGATCAGGCCCAGCACCAGGAGGAAGAGCCCGAGCGTGAAGGCGACCAGGCCGGGGACGTCGATCGGCTCGGGGCGGTCACCGTGCGCGTTGACGATCTTCGCCTCGCCGAGGGCGATGGCGACGATCCCGATCGGCACGTTGACGAGGAAGATCGACTGCCAGCCGAAGCCCTCGGTGAGGGCGCCGCCGACGAGCGGGCCGATCGCCACCGCGCCGCCGATCGTCGCGCCCCAGACGCCGATCGCCGTCGCCCGCTCGCGCCCCTCGAACTCCTGGCCGATCAGGGCCAGCGAGGTCGCCAACATCCCCGAGGCGCCGACGCCCTGCGCCCCGCGGGCGAGATCGAGGACGGTCGGGTCGCCCGCCAGGGCGCAGCAGAGGGAGGCCGCGGTGAAGAGCGCGAAGCCGCAGGTGAAGACGCGGCGGCGACCGAAGCGGTCGCCGATCGACCCGGCGGTGAGCAGCACCGCGGCGAGGGCCAGGGAGTAGGCGTCCACCACCCACTGCAGGCTCGAGATGCTCGCCTTCAGGTCACGCTGGATGTCCGGCAGCGCGACGTTGACGACGGTGACGTCCAGCAAGAGCATGAACGTCGCGATCGAGACCAGCAGCAGGGTCCACCACTTGCGTTCCACCGCTTGAGAGAGATGCTCCTCCCCGGCGCGAGGCCGGGGAGGAACGGCGCTTCGCTCAGCCTTCGCCCCACTGGGGTTCGAAGCCGGCGGCGTTGTCCTTGTAGATGGTCAGCGGTTCGCCGAGTTCGAACATGTTCACGGCGTTGTTTTCGACCGCGCCCTTCTGGACGGCTTCCACCGCCATCCGCGCGGCTTCTTCGCCCATCGACACCGGGAAGGAGGCGACGGTGCCGAAGAGCGAGCCGTTCTTCACCCCTTCGATGCCGGCGACCGAGGCGCCGTCGCCGATCAGCTTGACCTGCGAGGTGAGGCCGGCTTCCTTCACGGCCGGCACCGCCGCCAGGGCGTTGGTGTCGCTCTCGAACGAGTAGACGTCGAGTTCCGGGTTGGCGCTGAGGACCTGGGGGACCAATTCGGCGGTTTTGCCCGGGTCGTAGCCCGCTTCCGTCACCTGGACGATTTCGATGTTCGACGACTTTTCCGCGTCTTCTTCGAGTTCCTTGGTGCGGGTGCTGTCGAGCGGAGCCGAGCCTTCGCCCATCTCGATCGCCCACTTGCAATGGGCGATCCCCTTGCAGGCCTTTTCGGCGATTTCGAAGGAGTACTTGGCGTCGTCCGGAGGCGAGATCACCGAGGAACCGAGGACCGCTTCCAGCTGCGGCGCGACTTCGGTGCGCGAGGGGCCCACCGGGTTGTTGACGGCGATCACCGGGATCCCGGCCGCCTTCGCCTGTTCGGCACAGGGCACCGCCGAGGGGCTGTCGGCCGCCGCGATGATGATCACGTTGTAGCGCTGCGAGGTGATCGCGTCCTGACACTGGGTCAGCTGCTTCTGAGGATCGAAGTTGGCGTTGAAGTCCTGGATGGTGCCGCCCGCCGCTTCGATGACTTTCTTCTCGGCCGCGATCTGCGGCGTCGTGAAGTCGGTCAGCGTGTGGTAGAGCACCGCCGCCTTCGGGGCTTCGCCGCTCGCTTCGGAACTGCCTGATTCACCGCTCGAGCTCGATTCGGAGCTTGCCGTCGAGCTGCTCGACGAGCTGCTGCTGGACCCGCAGCCCGCAACCACCAGAACGATGAGCGCGACCAACAGCAGCGGCGCCCACAGTCGGAGAACGATCTTCTTGCTCATGTTGCCTTTCTGATCCGTGATCCACCAGCGGTATGACCGATAATCGTATACTGATGGTCGTATAACGAATCGTGACCATAAAAGGGTCGGATCACCGTGTCAAGCGATGGCCAGACCTCTCCGATAATCGGAGAGGTCTGGCTATCGGCGTCGCGGAGGTACGGGTGCCCGCTGCTGGGTGCGCGCGGACGCCGGGGCGGATCCGGGTCCACGTCGAGACCGCGAGCTGACGTTCTTGCGAGTCGACTATCTCCTGCGGGATCTCGTAGAGGCCGGGGCGAAGTCGGTGCTTATGCGGCGGTCGCCTCTCGCACCTTGCCGTACTCGTAGAACCCCCGGCTGGCCTTGCGGCCGATCCGACCCGAGGCGACCATCCGCTTGAGCAGCGGCGGCGGCGCGTACTCGGCCTGCTTGAACTCCTCGTAGAGCGAGTCACAGACGCTGTACAGGACGTCGAGTCCGATGAAGTCGGCGAGGGTGAGCGGTCCCATCGGGTGGCCGCAGCCGAGCTTCATCCCCTCGTCGATGTCGGCGGCGCTGGCGAATTCTTCTTCGTACATCCGCACCGCGGCCATCAGGTAGGGGACCAGCAGCATGTTGACGACGAAGCCGGAGCGGTCCTTGGTGACGATCGCCCGCTTGCCGATCCGCTCGGCGAAGTCCTTCGCCGCCTCCAGCGTCTCCGCCGAGGTGTCGAGCGCGGTCACCACCTCGACCAGGCGCATCACCGGCACCGGGCTGAAGAAGTGGAGGCCGAGGACGCGCTCCGGGGCGGGGATCCCGGCCGCCAGCTGGGCGATCGGGATCGAGGAGGTGTTGGAGGCGATCAGCGCGTCGGCCGAGACGATGCCCGCCACCTGGGCGAGGATGCCGG
Source organism: Solirubrobacterales bacterium (assembly GCA_047601885.1). Taxonomy (GTDB): domain Bacteria; phylum Actinomycetota; class Thermoleophilia; order Solirubrobacterales; family 70-9; genus VAYN01. The sequence goes on along the minus strand of JASGIK010000002.1, from coordinate 1,412,345 downwards.
CCTTCAGCTCCGCGTTCTCGGGCACCGCCTCGATCACCAGGTCGGCGTCGGCGATGCGGTCCAGGTCGGAGGTCATGGTGATCCGCCGGCGGATCTCCTCCGCCTGATCGCCGTCGAGCTTGCCGCCCTCGACGGCGCGGTTCAGGGACGCGGCGATCCGGGTCCCGGCGCCGGCGATCGCCGCCTCGTCGAGATCGCGGACCGTCACCTCGATCCCGGCCCGCGCGACCGACTCCGCGATCCCCGAGCCCATCAGTCCGCCACCCAGGACCGCCACGCGATCGATGCCCATCGGTTCTCCTCCCACGAGTTAAGCGTCTTACCGATAGTAGGAATACCACCTATATTGGCGAAGCACAACGACTTCCCCCCGATCGGCGAGGCGACCGTTCAGGCCGGGAAGTCGCCCGCGTCGATGCGCAGGTCCCGAAGCAGGCGCGAGAGCTCCTCGAGGTCGCCGCGCTTCAACGGGGTGGTGGCGAAACCGGCGTCGTTCAGCGCCTCCGTGGCGCGCTCGGCGGCCTCCCGCCCCGCCGGCAGGATCTCGGCGAGGACCGCGCGGCGATCGGTCGCGTGAGGGACGCGACGCACCAGGCCGCTCTTTTCCAACCCGTCGACGGTGTTGGTGACGCTGGTCCGATGGACCTGCAGGCGCTCGCCGATCTTCCCGAGCGGCAGCGAGCCGCGCCGCGAGAGGTAGAGGAGCATCAGCGCCTCGTAGCGTGGGAAGGTCAGCCCGTAGGGCTCGAGCACCTCGTTCAGCCGGGCCATCAGGATCTGGTGGACGCGCATGATCGAGGTGACCGCGACCATCTCGGTCGCGGCGCGCTTCGTCCAGCGGGACTCCCAGTGGCGGCGCGCCTCGTCGATCGGATCGAAGGGCAGTTGGTGCTCCGGCATCAGGCCAGTCTCGGCGATCGGTCGGCGGCAGCGGCCCGCGGCTGGGCGGGCAGAAGGTCGGTGAAGACGAAGCCGTCGCGCTCGACCGTCTCCCCTCGCTCGATCGCGATCGGCGCGGAGAAGATCGGCCCGGCCGAGACGAAGGTGTGGAACTCGCCGTCCTCTCCACACGGGTCGACGCCCTCGGGGAGGTCACGCAGAAGAGCCTCGTCATAGCTGCGACCGGCGAAGGAGCGGTCGAGCGATCGCGGGTCGACGCAGGCCAGTGTGGCCTCGAAGCCGGCGGCGACGAAGCGGGCCGCGAGCGCCGCGGTGTCGCGCCCCCACAGCGGGAAGATCGCCCGCCGACCGATCGCCGCCAGGCGCTCCTCGCGGTAGGCGCGGATGTCGGCCAGGTAGAGATCGGCGAAGGCGAAGGTCCCGACCGCGTCCAGGGGCGGCGCGGCCAGGGTGGCGGCCATCCGCGCCTCGTAGGTCTCGTTCGTGCAGACCGCCGGGATCGCGACCTCGACCAAGGGCAGTCCGACCGCCTCCGCCTGTGCGTGCACCAGCTCGCGACGCACGCCGTGCATGCTGACCCGGCCGTGGTCCTCGGTCATCGTGGTCAGCAGGGCGACCGGCTCGACGCCGAGCTCCTCGCGCATCACCCAGAGGGCCAGCGAAGAGTCCTTGCCGCCGCTCCAGGAAAGGGCCACCCCGTCGCTCATCGCGTGTACTCGGCGAGGTAGTCGAGCCCGGCGATCGCCCGCGAGCCGTACCAGGAGGTCATCTCACCGTCGATCAGCGAGACCCGGGGCGTGCCGGGGACCAGCGCCGCGACCTCCTCGAGGTGGTGCTCCTTGAAGTGGAAGGGCTCCGAGCTGAGCAGGACGCGGTCGACCTGGACCGCGCCGAGGTCGACGGGCGGGTAGCGCTCGTCGACCTCGGCGGGAACCGTCCGCCAGTTGAAGAGGCCGAGCGTCCGCGAGACGTAGGTCTCGGGGGAGATCGTCATCCAGGGGTCGCGCCAGATCAGGTAGAGGACGGCCTGCGGCGGCCGCTCGCCGACCCGCGCCAGCGCCGCCTCGAAACGCCCGCAGAGCGCCTCCGCCTCGGTCTCGCGGCCGAACTCCCTCCCCATCTGGCGGTAGAGGTCGAGGTTGTCGCGCGGCGCCAGCGGGTGCGTCACGACCACGTTGGGGACGAACTCGGCGAGCGCCTCGGCATCCTCCTTGCGGTTCTCGTCGACGTTCACCACCACGTGGGTCGGTTCGAGCTCGCGGATCCGGTCGAACTTCAGGTCCTTCGTCCCGCCCACCTTCGGGATCGTCTTCACCGTCTCCCAGGGATGGATGCAGAACCCGGTCCGCCCGACCAGCTCCTCGGCCAGGCCGAGGTCGCACAACAGCTCGGTGATGCTGGGGACCAGGCAGACGATACGCACGACTACTCGACGCTACCTACATGTTCCGCCGATACTCGCCGCCGACGCCGTAGAGGGCGCCGGAGATCTGGCCGAGGGAGGCGAATTTGACCGCCTCCATCAGCGCCGCGAAGACGTTGTCGCGGTCGCGCGCGACCTGTTGGAGGCTCTCCAGCGCGGCGCCGCGGCGCCCCTCGCCCAGCGCCTGGAAGGCCCGCGTGGCGGCGATCTGGTCGTCCTTCTCGGTGTCCGAGGAGCGCATCAGCTCGAGCGTGTCGGTCTGCTCCTCCTGGCCCTCCTCGGGCAGGAAGGTGTTGACGCCGATCAGCGGCAGCGTGCCGTCGTGCTTGCGCCGCTCGTAGTACATCGACTCTTCCTGGATCTTCCCCCGCTGGTACATCGTGTCCATCGCGCCGAGCACGCCGCCGCGCTCGGAGATCCGCTCGAACTCCTCGTAGACGGCGGCCTCGACCAGGTCGGTCAGCGCCTCGATCGCGAACGAGCCCTGCCACGGGTTCTCGGTGAAGTTCAGCCCCAGCTCGCGGTTGATGATCAGCTGGATCGCCACCGCGCGGCGCACCGACTCCTCGGTCGGCGTGGTGATCGCCTCGTCGTAGGCGTTGGTGTGGAGGCTGTTGGTGTTGTCGAAGATCGCGTAGAGCGCCTGCAGGGTGGTGCGGATGTCGTTGAAGCTGATCTCCTGCGCGTGCAGCGAGCGACCGCTCGTCTGGATGTGGTACTTGAGCATCTGGCTGCGCTCCGAGGCGCCGTAGCGCTCCCGCATCGCGCGCGCCCAGATCCGCCGCGCCACCCGGCCGATCACCGCGTACTCGGGGTCCATCCCGTTGGAGAAGAAGAAGCTCAGGTTGGGGGCGAAGGAGTCGATCTCCATGCCGCGGGCGAGGTAGTACTCGACGATCGTGAAGCCGTTGGCGAGGGTGAAGGCCAGCTGGGAGATCGGGTTCGCCCCGGCCTCGGCGATGTGGTACCCGCTGATCGAGACGCTGTAGAAGTTCCGCACCCCGTTGGCGACGAAGAATTCCTGGACGTCGCCCATCATCTTCAGCGCGAACTCGGTGCTGAAGATGCAGGTGTTCTGCGCCTGATCCTCCTTGAGGATGTCGGCCTGGACGGTGCCGCGGACCTTGCGCAGGGTGTCCTCGCGGATCCGCGCGTAGGTCTCGGCGTCGAGCACGTCGGCGCCGCTGACCCCGAGCAGGCCGAGGCCGAGACCGTCGTTGCCCGGGGGCAATTCGCCTTTGTAACGCGGCCGCGGGCGGTCGCCGAAGATCTGGTCGAGCTTGCGTTCGGTCGCCCCCCACTCGCCGGCCGCTTTCAGGTGCTTTTCCACCTGCTGGTCGATCGCCGCGTTCATGAAGAAGGCGAGGATGATCGGCGCCGGGCCGTTGATCGTCATCGAGACCGAGGTCGTCGGCGCGCAGAGGTCGAAGCCCGAATAGAGCTTCTTGGCGTCGTCGAGGGTGGCGATCGAGACGCCCGAGTTGCCGACCTTGCCGTAGATGTCGGGCCGCTCGTCGGGGTCCTCGCCGTAGAGGGTGACCGAGTCGAAGGCGGTCGAGAGGCGCGCCGCGGGCTGGCCCTGGGAGAGGTAGTGGAAGCGGCGGTTGGTGCGCTCCGGCGCGCCCTCGCCGGCGAACATCCGGGTCGGGTCCTCGCCCTCGCGCCGATAAGGGAAGACGCCGCCGGTGTAGGGATAGGAGCCGGGCAGGTTCTCCTTCATCAGGAAGCGCAGCCGCTCGCCCCAGCCGTCGAAGCGCGGCGGCGCGATCTTCGGCACCCGCTGATGGCTGAGCGTCTCGCGGTAGTTGGAGCCGGTGATCTCACGGCCGCGGACCTCGTAGCTGAAGCTCTCCGCGGTGATCGCGGCGATCCGCTCGTCCCAGCCGTCGAGCAGGGCGGTCGCCTCGGGCCCGAGCGCCAGTCGCGCTTCCTCGTAGGCGAGCTTCAGCACCTCGCTCTCGGGATCGACCTCGAGCGCCGCCAGCAACGCCTGCGCCTTGGTCGCGATCCGGGCCAGCTCCTCGACCTTGGCGTTGATGCCGCGGCCCTGCTCGGCGATCTCGGCGAGGTAGCGGACGCGGGAACCCGGGATGAGCGGGCCGCGCGGCTCGTGCGCGGTCGGTTCGACCTCCGGGTCGAAGCCGAGCATGCGGCAGAGGTTGACGAACATCCAGGTCACGCCCGGATCGCCGAACTGGCTGGCGATCGTCGGGTAGACGGGCACCTCGTCCTCGGCGAGGTCGAAGGCGGCGCGGTTGCGGCGCCACTGTTTGCGGACGTCGCGCAGGGCGTCGGTGGCGCCCTGTTTGTCGGACTTGTTGATCACCACCAGCTCGGCCAGGTCGAGCATGTCGATCTTCTCCAGCTGGCTGGCGGCGCCGAACTCGCTGGTCATCACGTAGACGGGGATGTCGACCAGGTCGACGATCGCCGAGTCCGACTGGCCGATGCCGGCGGTCTCGACGATCACCAGGTCGAACGCGGCGGCGCGCAGGAAGGCGACCGCGTCGGCGAGCACGGCGCTGGTCGAGAGGTTCTGCCGCCGCGTCGCCATCGAGCGCATGTAGAGCTGCTCGTGGCGGAGGCTGTTCATCCGGATCCGGTCACCGAGCAGGGCGCCGCCGGTGCGCCGGCGGGTCGGGTCGACGGCGAGCACGGCGATCCGCAGCTCGGGCAGGTGTTGGACGAAGCGGGAGAGCAGCTCGTCGGTGACCGTCGACTTGCCCGCGCCGCCGGTGCCGGTGACGCCGACGACCGGGATGCCGGCGCCCTTGACGTTCCACTCGCCGCGCAGGCGCTCGAGCTCCTCGCCGGCGAGGGAGCCGTCCTCCAGCGCCGAGAGCATGCGGGCGACGCCGAGGTCGTCGACGCGGTCGGCCCGCGGCGCGGGCACGGCGACCCGCTTGGCGCTCGCCCGGGCGACCAGGTCGTCGATCATCCCGACCAGGCCGAGCGACATGCCGTCGGCGGGGTGGTAGATCCGCTCGACCCCGAACTCGTGCAGCGCCTCGATCTCCGCCGGCGTGATCGTGCCGCCGCCGCCGCCGAAGACGCGGATGTGGTCGGCGCCCTCCTCGCGCAGCATCTCGACCGCATAACGGAAGTACTCGGTGTGGCCGCCCTGGTAGGAGCTGATCGCGACCGCGTCGGCGTCCTCCTGGATCGCCGCCCGGACGATGTCGCGGACGCTGCGGTTGTGACCGAGGTGGACGACCTCGGCGCCGTGGTCCTGGATCAGCCGGCGCATCACGTTGATCGCGGCGTCGTGGCCGTCGAAGAGCGAGGTCGCGGTGACGAAGCGCAGGGGCGGCTCCTCCGAGCGGGCGGCGGTGGGCTGGGGGCGTCTGTCGGTGGCGGTGGTCATAGGAGGTTCACAGATAGTAGGAATACCACCTATTTTTCCCCTCGTCAACGAGCCTGGGCGCGCGGGCGTCAGGAGCAGCCCCCTCGCAAAAGTAAAAACGACCGATTGGTTGATTCGATATCTTTGCCGCTTCGGGGCTCCGGGGGGAGCCCTCCACAGAGAGGAGAGGACCGATGGCGTTGCGCCCGTTGGGCATCAACCATGTCGAGATGATCTTCCGGCCCGGTGAACGCGAGGCGGCGCGGGCGTTCTTCGAGACCATGGGGTTCGCGGTGTCGGACTTCGGGCCCTGGCTGGTCGTCAACGTCGATCCCGAGAACGCCAACGGGATCGACAACGTGATGTACGCGAGCGAGCCGGTGCCCGCCCAGCAGCGCTTCGAGGAGGAACTGCGCGAGGCGCTGGGCGCGCACGACGGGGCGAGCGCGGCGCTCGAGCACTACCGCGAGGTGCGGGTCGCCCACCCGCAGTTCAACTTCCACTTCGGCGCCTCGCTACCGACCCGGGAGATCTGGGAAGAGCGCACCGGCCGGGTGCGGGAGGCGGCGGCCGACCACCCGCTGCTGAAGGGCCGGGTCGACGTCGCCGTCTTCAACCCCGGCGACCCGGGCTCGGTCGGGCCGATCCACCAGACCTTCCTGCTGACCGAGATCCTCAGCACCGGCACCCTGCAGACGGGCCTGATCTTCGAGCTGCAGTGGCGACCGAACGCGCCGGCGCCGGGGCAGATGGACCTGGGCAAGATGGCCTCGACCGCCACCTATCCCGATCCCTCCTCCATAGTTTGATCGGTCGTTTGGTAGATTTATCCGAACATAGGGATCAGGGGCTCCGGGGGGAGCCCTTTACAGAGAGGAGTGCGTGATGGCCGTACGCCCGTTGGGCATCAACCACGTCGAGATGATCTACGAGCCCGGCGAACGCGAGGCGGCGCAAGCCCTGTTCGAGCTGATGGGCTTCGGCGTCTCCGACTTCGGGCCGTGGCTCGTCGTCAACGTCGACCCGGAGACCGGCAACGGGATCGACAACGTGATGTACGCGAGCGAGCCGGTGCCCGCCCAGCAGCAGTTCGAGGACGCGCTGCAGGAAGCCCTCGCCGCCCACGAGGGCGCGACCGCGGCGCTCGAGCACTACCGCGGCGTGCGCGTCGCCCACCCGCAGTACAACTTCCACTTCGGCGCCTCGGTGCCGACGCTGGAGGACTGGAAAGAGCGGGTCGCGCGGCTCGAAGACGCCGCCGCCAACCACCCGCAGCTGAAGGGGCGGTTCGACCTCTCCGTCTTCAACCCCGGCGACCCCGGTGCGGTCGGGCCCCAGCACCAGGCCTTCATCCTCACCCACATTCTCGCCACCGGCACGCTGCAGACCGGGCTCATCTTCGAGCTCCAGTGGACCCCCACCAACGACGCCGGCGAGATCGACTTCGCCGAACTGTCGGCGCAGTCGACGGCGCCGGATCCGCTCTCGATCGTCTGAGCGGCCGCGGGCCCGCCGGCGCTCGCCGGCGGGTCGCGTCGCCGCCTCAGTCGTCTTCCCAGTCGGCCCAGAAGGCGGGCAGCTGGTATTTCGCCGTCACCGCGCCGTCGACCACGAGCGTCTGCCCGGAGACGTAGGAGCTGAGGTCGGAGGCGAGGAAGAGGATCGCCTGGGCGACGTCCTCCGGCCGGCCGGCGCGGCGCAGGGGGATCAGCCGTTCCTGCTCGGCGCGGTGCTCCGGCGTCGAGATGCGCTCGATCTCCGGCGTGACGATGAAGCCCGGGGCGACCGCGTTGAAGCGGATCCCCTCCATCCCGTACTCCAGCGCCAGCGTCTTCACCAGCGTCATCAGCGCCGACTTGGCGGCCGAGTAGTGGGACTGGCCGGGCAGCCCCTGGAGGCCGCCGATCGAGGAGATGAAGACGAAGGAGCCGCCCCGCCCCTGCTCGATCATCGCCGGGGCGCCGCCTTTGACCGCGTTGACGGCGCTCCGCAGGCACATGTCGAAGACGCGGTCCCAGGCCGCCTGGTCGGTGTCCAGGAGGCGGTCGCCGACGCCGCCGTCGCCGACCACGTTGACGATCACGTCGATGCCGCCGAAGGCCTCGCGGGCCTGCGCCACCGCGGCGGCGACCTGCTCCGGGTCGGTCGCGTCGCCGGCGACGCTCAGCGTCTCGACCCCGGCGGCGCCGGCGATCCCCGCCGCCGCCTCGACGGCCGCCGCGTCGATGTCGAAGCAGGCGACCCGCGTGCCCGCCGCCGCCAGGGCGGCGACCGTCGCCTGCCCCATCCCGGGCCCGGTGCCGATCACCAGCGCCGCCTTCCCGGTCAGGCCGGGGTCGATCGTTACCGCTTGCTCACTCATACCGCCCTTTCGTTCGTGGATCAGGCCTGGTCGAGCGCCCGCGCGTGTTCCTCCAGCGAGCGCCCGGGAAGCCGTTCGGAGACGTACTGCGCCGAGGCTTTGTTGTCGGCGGCGACGAAGTAGCCCGCCTCCTCGACCACGGCGTCGAAGTCGTCGCGGATCGCCTCCGGCGTGTGGGCCTCGTCGGAGGCCGACATGTGGCCGCGCGTCTCGGCCAGGAAGAGCCGCGAGAGGCCGCGGCCGAAGGCGGAGAAGAACTCGCCGCTCGCCTCGCAGTCCTCGTGCACCAGCCAGGCCAGCGACGGAGCCACCGCCCAGGCGGGCAGCGTTTCGGCCATCCAGGAGCGGTAGGCCGGGTCGGCCAGGTTCGCCTCGACGCCTTCGGTGTAGCCGCCGACGCTCAGCGTGTTGACCTGGATCCCGTGCGGCCGGCCTTCGACCGCGAGGCCGTTGCTGAGCCCGAGCAGGGCGCCCTTGGCGGCGCCGTAGGCGACGTTGGACGCCATCCCGATCAGCACCCGCGAGCCGATCATCACCACCCGCCCGAAGCCCTGCTCGACCATCTGCGGCCAGGCCGCCTGGGTCGCCCACCAGGAGCCGTAGAAGTGGCTGTCGATCGTCGCCCGGAGGACCTCGTCGGGGTAGTCGGCGAAGGCGCCGAACTGGTAGATGCCGGCGTTGTTGACGAGGATGTCGACGCGGCCGAAGCGCTCGATCGCCGTCGCCACCGGCGCCTGGGCGCCGGCCTTCTCGCCGACGTCGGCGACACAGGCGACCGCGGTCCCACCGGCCGCCTCGATCTCGGCGACGACGGCGGCGGCGGGCTCCGGCGAGCGATTGTCGACGACGACTGCCGCGCCGCGGGCGGCCAGCAGCAGCGCGTACTCGCGGCCGAGGCCGCGGCCCGCCCCGGTGACGACCGCCACCCTCCCGTCGAAGCGCAGCTCTCCCTCTGGTGTGCTCATCTCACTCTCCCAGTGTTCGAAATTCCGAACAGATAGTCAGAATCTCGAAAACCTATTCATGATGTCGCCCCAGGTCAAGTAGGTTCCCCCGCATGGGCAGCCCCGCCGTCGAGCGCGCGATCCAGATCCTCGACTTCCTCACCACCCATCCCGGGCGCGGCTTCTCCCTGTCGGAGCTCTCGCGCCGGCTCGGGATCAGCAAGGCGACCGCACACGGCGTGCTGGCGACGCTGAGCGAGCGGGCGCTGGTGACCCGCAACCCCGACACCGCCGAGTTCCGCCTTGGGCCGGCGCTGGTGGCGATGGGCTCGGTCGCCGAACGAGGGTTGCCGGCGCTGACCCACGCCAGGGCCGAGGCGGAGCGGCTGGCGGAGGAGTTCGAGGCCGAGTGCGTGGTCGTCATCGCCGCCGGAGAAGAGCTGCTGCTGGCGGCCCGCGCGGGGGTGCCCGGGCCGCAGAGCATCACCTCGCACGAGGGCCAGCGCCATCCACACGCGCCGCCGCTGGGCTCGGTCGTGGTCGCCTGGACCCCGGATCCCGAGGTCGAGGCCTGGCTCGACCGGCTCGACCCCGCCTTCAGCGCCGCCGAGCGCGACCACTACCGCGCCGCGGTCGCCCGCATCCGCCGCCAGGGCTATGCGATCGGGGTCCGGGTCGAGCGGCTCAGCGACCTCTCGGAGATCTACGCCGACGCCGACCTGCACTCGCCCGAGGGCCGGCGTCGCGTCGGCCGGGCGATGGCGGCGCTCGCCCATGACCACGCCTATCTGCCCACCGACGAGGACGAGATCGCCGCCGACACCGAGCTCGGCTCGGTCGCGGCGCCGGTCTTCGACTCCGACGGCGCCCTGCTCTTCGCCATCGCGCTGATGCCGGAGGGACGCCACGGCCGCGACGTGCCGGAGCTCTCGCGGGCGGTCCTGCGGGCGGCGGGCCGGGTGACGGACGCGATCGGCGGGCGCCGACCGTCCCTACAGACGAAAGGAGACGACGATGCGAATCGACCTCAAGGCTGACCCCGAAGCGGGCGCGCCGACCCTGCACGAACCGGACGACTTCAAGGGCTTCTCGGTCCTCCTCGAGGGCGAGGGGCCGGCCGCCGCGGCACTGGCCCGGCTCGGCCGCGTCGCCGACGACGGCGAGCACGTCTTCGTCGATCCACAGGTGCTCCGCGAGTTGGCCGGCGACCGCGCCGCCGACCCGGCCTGGAGCGCCTCGCTCGAAGGCATGATCGGCTTCGCCGCCGAGCACGGCTGGGTCGACGAGGCGGGCTTCATCCGCGCCCATGTGGAGCGGGGGGGCTGAGCGGGGAAGCTGGCGCCCGGAGCCGTAAGGGACGACCAAGGGACCCGGCCTTCTCGGTGGCGGCCCGGGCAGGCTGTGGCCGCCACCGAGAAGGCCGGGTGTCCGGGGAGAGGGCGAGGGATCGGCGTGCCCGGGAGAGAGAAGCGCATGTCCGGGCACGAAGGCGCGTGATCGGTGACGAAGAGCGGGGGAAGTCCACGCTTCCTCCCGTCTTCCTCATGCCCCCTCCGGATGAGTTCGCAGAAACCCGCGCTATGCGCGGTTAAGTGCGAACTCACCTGCGGCCGGCGCCGATCCTGTGACGGGACGCATGGGTAAGGGTGATGTCCCCGGCATCTCTCATACGTCCGTGTGACCTCCCGACATCTCCCTCACGTCCGTGTGACCTTCCCTGCGAGACCCCCACGTCCCGGGCGTCTCGTGGCGGCCACAGCCTGCCCGGGCCGCCACGAGACGCCCGGGACGCACCTCGGACGGGCGGGGCGGCCCCAGGTCGCGCCGCCGGAGCCCGAAGTACGCCGCCGCGGACCCCTCAGCCGCCCTCGGGCGCCCGGAAGGAGCCGTAGCGGCCGCGGAAGAAGACCAGCGGCTCGGCGTCGGGGACGCCCTCCAGGGCGACCACGCGGCCGATGACGATGGTGTGGTCGCCGCCGTCGTGCTCGTCGGCCAGCTCGCACTCGATCCAGGCCACGGCGTCGGTGAGGCCGGGGCCGGTCGGGCGGGGCCCGTAGGCGACGCCGGCGAAGCGTTCGGCGTCTTTGAGGGCGAAGCGGCGGGTCGTCTCCTCGTGGTGCCCGGCCATCACGTTGACGCAGAAGCGGCCCGCGGCGCGGATCCGCGGCCAGGTGGTCGAGGAGCGGGCCGGGCAGAAGAGGATCAGCGGCGGGTCGAGCGAGAGCGAGGTGACCGAGTTCGCCGCCATCCCGATCGGCTCGCCCTCGGCACCGAAGGCGGTGATCACGGTCACCCCGGTCGGCAGGTGCGCCAGCACCTCGCGGAAGTGCCGCTGGTCGATGGCTAGCCCTCCAGGCTGATCGCGGCCTTCGGGCAGAGCCCGACCGCGCGGCTGACCTGGTCACGGAACTCCTCGTCCGGTTCCTCGACCAACACCGTCACCTCATCGTCGTCGTCGCCGAGCGCGAAAACCTCGGGACAGGTGTCGACGCAGACGCCGTGCCCGTCGCACTCCTCGTAATCGACCTTGACCTTCATGCGATCACTCCTCCCCTTCGATTGGCACCTTCAAGATCGGCGATCAAGCTCGGCAGGTCGACGCCCTCGCGCAGCATGCCGCGGATCCGCATCGCGCTCGCGCGGCGGTTCAGGGCGACGGCCGCGGTCACCCTGGAGCCGGCGACGTGGACGGCGACGAAGCGGCGCTCCTCGATCGAGCCGTCGACCACGACCAGCTGGTCACCGGGGCCGGGGCGACCGACGACCTGCAGCTTGTGCTCGTACTGATCGGACCACACGTAGGGGACCGGCGCGTAGGGCTCGGGCTCCAGCCCGAGCAGCGCCCCGGCGGCGAAGCGGCCCTGCGTGACCGCGTTCTCCCAGTGCTCGATCCGCACCTGCCCGAGCCGCGGGTGGTCCCAGCGGGCGACGTCCCCGGCGGCGACCACGCCGGCGGCGGAGGCGCGGCAGAAGGCGTCACAGACGACTCCGTCGCCAAGGCTGAGGCCGGAGCTTTCGAGCCAGTCGGTGCGCGGCCGGGCGCCGAGGCCGACGACCACGAGGTCGGCCTCGATCGCGCTGCCGTCGGCGAGCCGGACGCGGCGCACGCGGCCCTCCCCGTCGAGCCCGGCGACCGGCAGGCCGCAGCGCACCTCGACCCCCTCTTCGGCGTGGACCGCGGCGATCAGGGAGCCGATCTCGGGACCGAGCGAGCGCGCCAGCGGCGTCGCTTCGCCCTCGACGACCGTCACCGTGAGCCCCGCCCGCCGCGCGGTCGCCGCCACCTCGGCGCCGATGAAACCTCCGCCGACGACGACCAGCCGGGCGCCGGGGGCGAGCGCCGCCCGCAGCGCCAGCGCGTCGTCCAGGGTGCGGACGACGAAGACGCCCGCGAGGGGCGGTCCGGGGAGCCGACGGGGGACCGCCCCGGTGGCGAGGATCAGGCCGTCGACCGGCAGCCGCTCGCCCTGGTCGAGCTCCAGCTCACGCGCGCCGAGGTCGAGGCGCACGGCGCGCGTCCCGGTCCGCATCTCGACCTCGAGCTCCTCCGGCCACTCCGCCGAGCGCAGCGCGCAGGCGGTCGGATCGCCGCCGGCGAGGATCGCCTTGGTCAGCGGCGGCCGGTCGTAGGGCGCCCGCGCCTCCTCGCCGAGGAGCGTCACCGGGCCGCCGAAGCCGTGGCGGCGCAGCTCCTCGACCGCGGCGACCCCGGCCACCGAGGCGCCGACCACGACCACCTCGCGCGGCGTCGACCCGCCGCTCATCCGGTGACCAGCCCGCCGTCGACCGGCAGGGTCACGCCGGTCACGTAGGAGGCGGCGTCGCTGCAGAGGAAGATCGCCGCGGCGACCAGCTCGCGCGGATCGCCGGCCCGGCCCAGCGGCGCCCGGCGCAGCTGCCCGGCCAGGTACTCGGAGTCGAGGACGTCGGCCATCTCGCTGGGGAAGAAGCCGGGTGCCAGCGCGTTCACCCGGATCCCCTTGCGCCCCGACCACTGCTGCGCCAGGTCGCGGGTGAGGCCGACGACCGCGGCCTTGCTCGAGCCGTAGGCGGCCTGCGGCAGGCCCGCGGTGGTGAGGCCGAGGATCGAGCTGATGTTGAGGATCGCGCTGCCCGGCCCCATCACCCGGCCGCAGGCCTGCGCCATCCAGTAGACGCCCATCAGGTTGACGTCGAGGACGCGGCGGAATTCGTCCGGGTGCTCCCTGGTCGCCGGCCGCGAGCTGCCGAGCCCGGCGTTGTTGATCAGGATATCGACCTTGCCGAGCGCCTCGACCGCGCCGGCGACGAAGCGCTCGCAGTCCTCCGGCCGGGTCACGTCGACCTCGACCGCGAGAACACGACGGCCCCGCGCCTCTACCTCGCGGCCGGTCTCGGCGAGCCGGTCGGCGCGGCGGGCGCCGATCGCCACGTCGGCGCCCGCCTCGGCGAGCCCGATCGCGAAGGCGGCGCCGAGGCCGGAGGAGGCGCCGGTGACCAGGGCCACCTTGCCGTCGAGCCGGAAGCGGTCGAGCAGCGGGCCCGAGGGGATCGAGGCGGGCGCGGCGCTCACGCCGGCTGCCCGGAGCTCTCGGCCAGCTCGCGCAGCCGGGCGCGCTCGATCTTGCCCATCGCGTTCTTCGGCAGCTCCGGCAGCAGCAAGAGGCGCTTCGGGCACTTGTAGGAGGCGACCTTCGACTTGACGAAGGCCAGCACCTCGGCCTCGGCGCCGTCCAGCCCCGCCGCCGGGGCGGCGAAGGCGACCACCTGCTCGCCCCAGTGCTCGTCGGCGACGCCGACCACGGCCGCCTCCCGCACGCCGTCGAAGTCGAGGATCGCGTTCTCGACCTCGACCGGGTCGACGCTGAAGCCGCCGCTCTTGATCATCGCCTTCTTGCGGCCGACGATGTGGACGCGACCGGCCTCGTCGAGGTAGCCGAGGTCGCCGGTGTGCAGCCAGCCGTCCTGCAGCGCCTCGGCGGTCGCCTCGGGCCGCTGGTGGTAGCCGCTCATCACCGAGGGCCCGTCGAGGATCACCTCGCCGACGACGCCGGGATCGACCGGCCGGCCCTCCTCGTCGACGACCCGCACCCGCATCATCCCCATCGGCAGCCCGGCGTTGGTCGGGTCGGCGACGAACTCGGCCGCGGTCGAACAGCAGAGCTGCGCCTCGGTCAGCCCGTACATGTAGGCGATGATGTCGCCGAAGCGCCGCGCCGCCGCCGTCCGCACCCGCTCGGGGAACTCGTAGGCGGTGTTCAAGGTGTGCAGCGAGGAGACGTCGCGGAGCTCCTGCCCCGCGATCGCCAGCATCGAGTCGATCATCGTCGGCGCCAGGAAGACGCGCGTCGCCCGGTGCGCCTCGAGCAGCTCCCAGGTGCGCGCCGGGTCGAAGGCGCCGTCGAGCACGACGGTGCCGCCCGCCAACAGCATCGGCATCACCTGGAAGATGAAGGCGATGCCGAACAGCGGCAGGACGAAGACCTCGACGTCCTCGGCGTGGCGGGCCTGGCCCAGGCCCGAGTTGACCGTCGCCCAGATGTTCGCGTCGTGGGTGCGGGCGACGCCCTTCGGCACCCCGCTGGTCCCCGAGGTGTAGACGATCAGCGCGACTGAATCGGGATCGACGGTGGCGGTGACGACCCGGTCCCCTTCCTCGCCGAGGTCCTCGATCCGCTCGTCGGCGCCGCCCGGCGCGGCGTTGACGGTGAGCACCCGCTCGACGCCCGGGCACTCGGCGACGACCGCGGCCGCCGTCTCCAGGAAGGGGGCGTCGGCGACGACCGCCGCGGCGCCGCAGTCGTCGGCGACGAAGGCGATCTCGTGGGGGAGCAGCTTCGGGTTGACCGGGACGGCGATCGCGCCCGCGCGGGCGAGGGCGAGGTAGACCATCACCGTGCGCGGTTCGTTCTGCAGCAGCAGCAGGACCGAGCGGCCGCCGAGCCCGCGCGCCTCGAAGGCGCCGGCGAGCCGGTCGGTGGCGCGGTCGAAGTCGCGGTAGGTCCAGCGGTCCTCGCCGTAGGCGAAGGCGACCCGCCGGGGATGGCGGTCGGCGGCGACCCGCAGCGGGTAGGAGTAGTCGCTCCTCACAGCTGCTTCCTCAGCCAGGCGAGGTCGTACCAGGTGGTCAGCCGCTCGATCCTGCCCGCGGCCAGGTCGAAGACGTCGAGGGCGTCGAAGCTGAGCTCACGTCCCTGCACGGTGCGGCCCGCGAAGCGGATCTCGACCACCACCGCGTCGCCCTCGCCGATCACCCGCGTGGGCTGGTCGAGGTGCTCGGCCCAGGGGTCGAAGAGCGGCCGGAAGTAGTCCATCACCTCGGCGAGCCCGCGGCGCCGGCGCGAGCCGACCGCGCGCAGCTCGGCGGTCGGCGACCAGAGCGGCTCCAGCGCCGCCAGGTCCTCGGCGTTGATCGCGTCGAAGTAGGCCTGCACCGGGGCCGGCAGGACGACGGGGGTCTGGGTCTCGGCCATCGCCGCTACCAGCTCTCCAGCAGTTCCTCGACCGGCTCGGCGACCGCGGCGATCGTGCCGGTGCCGCCGAGGAAGCAGCCGCCGTAGAAGACCGCGTCGACCGCGTGCTCCTTCGCCATCCCCAGGCCGCGGGCCAGGAGCAGCGCGTCGCGGGTGCCCTCGACGTTGCCGCGCCAGACCTCGTAGTGGACGAAGAGGTAGGCGAACATCTGGTTCGGCAGGCCCTTGCGGACGATGTTCTCCCAGCGGTTGCGCTCGGCCTTCAGCAGGTTGGGCCGGTACTTGGCGTACATCTCGATCGTCTTCGGCACCTCGCCGCAGACCCGCAGGTACCACTCGCGCAGCGCGGTCAGGTCCTCCTTGCTCAGGTCCGGGGAGGAGTAGTCGAGGCCGGCCTTCAGCTTCTCCGGCTCGATCTCCCAGCCCTCCGGGTAGGGCGACGGCGCCCCCGGGTCGGGCTCGCGGTAGTCGGCCAGCGCGTCGCGCACTTCGTCGGCGGTGATCACCGTGCCCCAGGTCGGGGCCAGGTAGAAGGAGACCGCCAGCGTCTCCAGCACCGCGTCGCGGCTGTAGCCGGAGCCGGTGAGGAAGGTGCTCGGCTGGCAGATCCGCATGATGTAGCGGACGCCCTCCGACCAGCCGCCGACCGCGTAGAGGTTCATGTAGGGCAGCGGGCAGGAGAACGTCTCCGATTCGTGGATCTGGTGGACGTAGGCGAGCAGCCGCTTGAGCACGTCCGGCCGCAGGTCGGCCCAGAGCGCGTAGGAGGCCAGCGGCTTCCCGGTGGGCTGGTCGCCGAAGGCGGCGAACGCCTCGAACTCCTCCGGCGTGGTGACGTCGGGCTCGTAGACGTTGAGCCCCCGATAGGTGATGCTCACTGCTTCTCCTCTCCTCTTGACCGCCCCGGTCAGACCCTCTCGATCAGCGTGCCCGTCCCGAGGCCACCGCCGCAACACATGGTGATCAGCCCGGTCTCCTTGTCGGAGCGCTCGAGCTCGTGCGCCATGGTGGCGAAGAGGCGGGCCCCGGTGCAACCCACCGGGTGGCCGAGGGCGATCGCGCCGCCGTTGACGTTGATCTTCTCGCGGTCGGCGCCGAGCTCCCGTTCCCAGGCGACGATCACCGAGGCGAAGGCCTCGTTGACCTCGAACAGGTCGACGTCGTCGATCTTCATCCCGTTGCGGGCGAGGATCTTGCGGGTCGCCGGGATCGGGCCGGTCAGCATCGTCCGCGGGCTGACCCCGACCGAGACGTGGTCGATGATCTTCGCCAGCGGCTTCATCCCCAGCTCGTCGGCCTTCGCCTTCGACATCAGCAGCACCGCGGCGGCGCCGTCGGAGATCTGCGAGGAGTTGCCCGCCGTAAGCCGGCCGTTCTCGTCGAAGGCGGGACGCAGCGCGGCGAGCCCCTCCAGCGTCGTGTCGGGGCGGATGCCCTGGTCGGTCTCGTAGGTGTCGCCGTTCACGGCGACCGGGACGATCTCCCGGGCGAAGCGGCCCGCGGCGGTGGCGGCGGCGGCGCGCTGCTGCGACATCAGGCCGACCTCGTCCATGTCCTCGCGGGTGACGTCCCATTCGTCCGCCATCAGCTCGGCGCCGACGGTCTGCACCTGGATGTCGGACTTCTCGCGCAGCTCCTGCGTCCAGGCGATCCCGAGCGGGTTGTCGAAGGGATCGGTGAGCGGGTTGTGGCCCATGTGCTCGACCCCGGCGCCGATCACGATGTCCTGGGCGCCGGCGGCGATCATCGCGGCGCCGAAGTTGACCGCCTGCTGGGCGGAGCCGCACTGGCGGTCGATCGTCGTGCCGGGCACCTCATAGGGGAAGCCGGCCAGCAGCAGCGCCGAGCGGGCGATGTTGTAGGTCTGCTCGCCGTACTGCATGACGCAGCCGGAGATCACGTCGTCGACCATCGCCGGGTCGACCCCGGTGCGCTCGACGATCGCCTC
The DNA here is from genome assembly GCA_047601885.1 of Solirubrobacterales bacterium. GTDB lineage: Bacteria > Actinomycetota > Thermoleophilia > Solirubrobacterales > 70-9 > VAYN01. The sequence goes on along the minus strand of JASGIK010000002.1, from coordinate 1,394,973 downwards.
GAGGGCGGTCGCGAGGAGCGCCGCCGGGTGGAGGTCCTTGTAGTAGCCCTTCTCCTTGTGGCCGCGCCCGATCGGGGTGCGCACCGCGTCGATGATGACCACGGTCCTGCTGTCGTCCATCTCGCCCACTTTCTCCACGTCGCGCGGACGCGGTCACGTTATCAAACAACCGGTAGACAGATACGGGGTCGGGGCGCCATCTCAGTCGGCGCCGAATCGGGGCTCGCGCTTCTCGAAGAAGGCACGCACCCCCTCGTCCAGATCGCGGGTCTCGGCCAGCGAGGAGAACAACGCCGCCTCGACCCGATTGCCGTCGAGCAGGCTCATCTGCATGCCCAGGGTCACCGCCCGCTTCGCCGCCGTCACCGCCAGCGGCGCGTTGCGGCCGATCAGCTCGGCGATCTCCAGCGCCCGCTCCAGCGCCCCGCCGGTCGGCACGACCTCGTCGACCAGGCCGATCCGCAGGCCCTCCTCGGCGTCGATCCGCTCGCCGGTGAAGAGCAGTCGCTTGGCGAGCCCGAGCGGGACCAGGCGCGGCAGCGCCTGCGTCCCCCCCGCGCCCGGGATCAGGCCGAGCGAGACCTCGGGCTGGCCCAACTTCACCTGCTGCTCGGCGACGCGGATGTCGCAGGCCATCGCCAGCTCGCAGCCGCCGCCGAGGGTGGTCCCGTTGAGCGCCGCGATCACCGGCTGCGGCAGCGTCGCCAGATCGTCCTGCATCCGCTGCACCCCGAGCACGTAGCGCTCGGCGCGCGAGCGGTCGAGCGTCTTGAAGAACTCGATGTCGCCGCCCGCCATGAAGTGCCTGCCGGCGCCGGTCAGGATCAGGGCGCGCAGCTCGCGGTCCTCGCCGACCTCCGCCACCCGTTCGCCGATCGCCGCCGCCACGTCGGGGTGCAGGGCGTTCACCGGCGGGTTGTCGATCGTGATGATCGCGGTGCGGCCGCGGCGCTCCAGTCGGACCTCAAAAGCCAAGCGACAGCCCTCCGCAGACGACCAGCGTCTGGCCGGTCACGTAGCTCGCCGCGGGCGAGGCGAGGAAGCCGACGCAGGAGGCGACCTCCTCGGCCTCCCCCAGCCTGCGCATCGGGATCCGCCCGGCGACCTCGGCCTGGTAGTCCTTGTCGACGCTGAGGAACATCCCCGCGTTGACCAGCCCCGGGGCGATGCAGTTGACGGTGATCCCGTGGCGGGCGACCTCCATCGCCGCCGAGCGGGTCAGCCCTTCGATGCCGCCCTTGGCGGCGCCGTAGCTGGAGCCGGCGACCGAGCCGCGGACGGCGACCGAGCTGGTGTTGACGATGCGGCCGTAGCCGCCCTCGCGCATCGGCCCGGCGACGGCGCGCATCGTGTGCAGCGTGCCCTTGAGGTGGGTGGCGAGGACCAGCTCGAAGTCGGCGTCGTCGATCTTCGCCAGCGTCTGGTTGCGCAGGGCCCCGGCCAGGTTGACGAGGACGTCGACCGAGCCGTGCTCGGCGACCACACCCGCCACGGTGGCGTCGACCGCGTCCGGATCGCGCACGTCGAGGCCGACGGCGGAGGCGCTGCCGCCGCGCTCGCGCAGCTCGCCCGCGACCTCGGCCGCCGCCGCCTCGTCGAGGTCGACGGCGACGACATGGGCGCCGGCCGCCGCCAGCACCGCGCAGCAGGCCCGCCCGAGGCCGCCACCGGACCCCGTGACCAGCGCCACCCCGCCCCCGTCGGACCCGGACCTCATGGGTAAAAATTCTACCAGACGTTTGGCTAAAGAGATCGCGCGCCGGCGGCCGCGGCGGCCTCCCGGTGGCGGGTCATGAGCGCCGCGGCGGCGGCGTACTGGCGGCGGGCGTTCTCGCCCGGGTCGAGTTCCGCCAGCGGCAGCGAGAAGACCTCGGAGACGACCAGCGGCGAGGCGCCGGTGGCGGCGACCGCGGCCAGCAGCCCGAGCAGATCGACGTCGCCCTCGCCCGGCAGCAGGCGGGCGGTCGAGGTCTCGAGCGGCAGGTCGGCGGCGGCCCGCGCCGGCGCGTCGTCGAGCTGCAGCACGTGGATGCGCTCCGCCGGGAAGGCGAGCAGCGTCGCCAGGTCGGGGCCGCCCGGCTGGCGGAACCAGTGCCAGGCGTCCAGCACCAGCCCGAGGTTCTCGCGGTCGGTGGCTTCGATCAGGTCGCGCACGGCGGCGATCGTCGGCACCCCGGTCCAGGGCAGGAACTCGAAGCTGACCGCCAGGCCGCGGTCGGCCGCCAACTCGCAGAGCGCCCGCAGCCCGGCGACCGCCCGCCCGATCTCCGGCGGCTTCGGGTCGAGCGTCACCGCGATCACCGTCCGCGACCCGGCGCGGGCGGCGACGTCGAGCAGGTGGCCACAGGAGTCGGCCACCGCGGCGGGGTCGGCGGGCGCCCAGTCGAGCACCACCTCGGCCGCCGGCATCGTCAGGCCGCGCTCGCGGTGCCAGTCGAAGAAGTCCTCCGCGCCGGCGCCGTCGGCCACCGCCCAGTCGTGGTGCGCGGTCCAGATCGACATGCCCTCGAAGCCGGCGTCGGCGGCCGCGTCGACCAGGCCGCGGATCCGCGCCGCGCCGAGCGGGTCGCGGTGGGGAACCAGTGCGGGGGCCGCGAGGATCAAGGCGGCGTCGGCTCGGGTCAGTCGGCGGTGAGAAGCGCGATCTGCGCCTCGGGGTGCCCCGCCGCGTGGCTCTCCGGCGTGCAGCCGAGCGCCCGCGTGACCAGCACCGCGTAGGAGGAGCCGATCGTCTCCGAGCGCAGCCTGCCGCCCGGCTGGTACCACTGGTAGATCGTGTTGATCATGCCCATGATCGCCAGCGCCGAGAGTTTCGGATCGAGGTCGGGGCAGACGACGCCCTGCTCCTGGCCTTCGCCGATCAGCTTGCGCAGGATGCGGTCGTAGCGGTCGCGCTCACGCACGATCTCACGCCGGCGGTCTTCGCTCAGCGAGCGGAAGTCGTGCAGGAAGATCCCCATGCGGACCTGGTTGTCGGCGTTGAAGCGGCTCAGCGTCTCGACGAAGGAGTAGATCTTCTCCAGCGGATCGCCGTCGCGCTCGACCGCCTCGGTCACGACTTTCAGCGCTTCTTTGTGGACCTCCTGCAGCAGCTCGAACAGCACGTCTTCCTTGCCGCTGATGTAGTAGTAGACGCTGCCCTTGAGGACGCCGAGCTCGTCGGCGATGTCCTGGATCGAGGTCGCCTCGTACCCCTGCTCGTGGAAGACGCGGGCGGCGATGTCGAGAACCTCGCCGCGACGCTTACGCGGGACCTTCTGCTGCTGTTTTCTCTTCGCGGGTTTTTTCGCGCCGAATGCGTGAGATGCCACGCGCGGACCCTATCAGAGCGACTGGCGAATCAAACAAACCGTTGGCCGATAAACCAGTCGGGTCAGAGCCGCTCGACGGCGAGCCCGGCATCGGCCCCGGCGTTGACCGCGGCGACGAAGTCGGCGGGCCTCTCGGCGTCGCCGACGACGAGGTGCCGGCGGCCGTCGAGCGCCGCCGCGAGCTCGGCCCCGCGGGCGACCCAGCCGATCGCCAGCGCCACCCGGTCCGAGTCGATCTCGTCCACCGTCCCATCCTCGCGCTCGAACCGGATGCGGTCGGGCTCGATCGCGACCACGCGGCAACGGGTGAGGATCTCGACCCCCGCCTGGCGCAGGCCCTTCAGCAGTTTTTTGCGCGTGATCAGCTCGATCCCGCGGCCGACCGAGGGCAGCATCTCGACGATCGTCACCCGGCAGCCCGCCGCGGCGAGCAGCTCGGCGGTCTCGCAGCCGGTGGCGCTGCCGCCGATCACGGTCACCCGCTCGCCCGGCCGGATCTCCTCCTCGCCGAGCAGGAAGCGCTGCGCGTCGACCACGTTCGCGCCGTCCACCCCGGGGATCGGCGGCACCAACGGCCCCGCCCCGGTGGCGATCAGGATCACGTCGGGGTCCTCGCCCGCGACCGTCGCCGCGGTGACCTCGCTGCCGAGGCGGACGTCGACGCCGAGCCTGTCCATCAGCCGCTCCTGGTGGTCGCGGAAGCGCAGCACCTCGTGCTTGCTCGGCGCCCGCGAGGCGACGTCGAGCTTGCCGCCGAGGCGCTCGCCCCGCTCCCAGAGCGAGACCTCGTGGCCGCGCAGGCGGGCGACCCGGGCGGCCTCGAGGCCGGAGGGCCCGCCGCCGATCACCATCACCCGCCGGCGCGCCGCCGGGCCCGACTCGAGCTCCCACGCCAGCTCGCGGGCGACCTCGGGGTTGACCGCGCAGCGGGCCTGGTCGGCGCGCGAGATCAGGTCGAGACAGGCGTTGCAGGCGATGCAGGGGACGATCTCCTCGGCCCGTCCCTCGCGCACCTTGCGCGGCCAGTCGGGATCGGCGATCAGCCCGCGGCCGATGCCGATCAGGTCGGCCTGCCCGTCGGCCAGGGCGCGCTCGGCCAGCGGCGCCGAGTCGAGCCGGCCGGCGGCGATCACCGGCACCCCGACCGCCGCCCGGATCCGCTCGGCGAAGGGCAGCAGGCTGCCGCGCTCGACCGACATCGGCGGCATCGACATATAGAGCGTGTGCCAGGTCCCGGCGGTGACGCTGAGGCAGCAGATCCCCGCCTCCTCCAGCAGGCGGGCGACCTGCACCGCTTCCTCGACCTCGAAGCCGCCCGCTTCGCCGTCACTGCCGGTGATCCGGCAGAAGACCGGGTAGTCCTCGCCGCAGGCGGCGCGGACCGCGGCGACGATCTCGAGCAGGAAGCGGGCGCGGCCGGCGAGGGCGCCGCCGTACTCGTCGGTGCGCCGGTTCACCAGCGGCGAGAGGAACTCGCAGGGCAGGTAGCAGTGCGCGGCGTGGACCTCGACGTAGTCGAACCCCGCCTCGCGGCAGCGCGCCGCCGCCGCCGCGTACTGCTCGACCAGCTCGGCGATGTCGGCCTTGGTCAGCTCGCGCGGGACCGGGGTCCGCGGCGACAGCGGCACCGGCGAGGGCGCCACCGGTTCGCCCAGGTTGGTCTGCCGGCCGGGATGCCAGAGCTGGATCCCGATCGGCACCCCCTCCGCGTGGACGGCCTCGACCAGCCGTCGCAGGTCGGGGACGAAGCGGTCGTCGTGGAGGCGCAGCTCGGGGCCGATCGCCGACGGGCCCGGCGCGACCAGGCTCGCCTCGACGGTCAGCAGGCCGACGCCGCCGCGGGCGCGGCGACGGTAGTAGGCGATCGTCTCGTCGTTGGCGAAGCCGTCCTCGCCCGGCATCCCCGAGCCCATCGGCAGCATCACCACCCGGTTCGGGGCCTCGATGCCGGCGATCGTGATCGGCTCGAACAGGCGGTTGCGTGCTCCCATCTCTCCTCCTCAGACGCCGAGGCCGCGGCCGACGATATCCCGCATGATCTCGTTCGCCCCGCCGTAGATGCGCTGCACCCGGCCGTCGCGCCAGAGGCGGGCGATCGGGTACTCCTCCATGTAGCCGTAGCCGCCGTGTAGCTGCAGGCAGCGGTCGAGCAGCGAGAACTGCAGGTCGGTCGCCCAGGCCTTCGCCCCGGCCGCCTCCTCGGCGCTCAGCTCGCCGACCGTCTGGGCGGCGATGCAGCGGTCGATGTAGGTGCGGGCGACGTCGAGCTCGATCCGCATGTCGGCAAGCATGAAGCGGACCGCCTGGTGGCTGCCGAGCGGCTTGCCGAAGGTGCGTCGGTCGCGGCAGTGCTCGAGCGTCATCGCGAAGGCGCGTTCGCCGACGGCGACCGCCGAGACCGCCATCGAGAGGCGCTCCCGCGGCAGGTTCGCCTTCAGCAGGTCGAGCCCGCGGCCCTCGCTGCCGAGCAGGTTGCCGAGCGGCACGCGGACGTCGTCGAAGAAGAGCTCGGCGGTGTCCTGGGCGCGGCGGCCGATCTTCTCCAGCTTGCGCCCGCGCTGGAAGCCCTCGCGGTCGGCCTCGACCATCACCAGGCTGAGCCGGTCGCTGTCCCCGGTGCGGCCGGCGACGATCACCAGGTCGGCCTGGATGCCGCTGGTGACGAAGGTCTTCGAGCCGTTGACGACGTAGGTGTCACCGTCGCGGCGGATCGTCGATTCGATCCCCCGCAGGTCGGAGCCGGCGCCCGGCTCGGTCATCGCGATCGCCACCACCAGCTCGCCCGCGGTGAAGCCGGGCAGCCAGGCGGCGCGCTGGGCGTCGGTGGCGTGCTCGACCAGGTAGGGGGCGATGATGTCGTTCTCCATCGTGAAGCCGTCCCCCGCCACGCCGGCGTAGGCGACCTCCTCGTCGACGATCGCGTTGAAGCGGAAGTCGTCGATGTCGGCGCCGCCGAGCTCGGCGGGCGCCTCGAAGCCGACCAGGCCCTGCGCGGCGGCCTTGCGCCAGAAGGCCCGGTCGACCATCCCGGCCTCCTCCCACTCCGTCGTGTGGGGCACCGCCTCGCGGGCGAGGAAGGCCCGCACCGACTCGCGGAAGTCGGCGTGCTCGGGCCCGAACAGCTCGCGGCGCACCGCTCAGCCCAGCCTCGTGGCGGCGTCGAGCCGCACCACCTCGCCGTTGAAATAGGTCGTCTCGAGGAAGGTGCGGACCAGCGCCGCGAAGTCGTCGGGACGGCCGAGCCGTTTCGGGAACGGCGAGAGGTCGAGCAGGCGCTCGCGGCGCTCGTCGTCGAGCCCGGCGACCATCGCCGTGTCCATGATCCCGGGGGCGACCGCCATCACGCGGATGCCGAGCGGGGCGAGGTCGCGGGCCAGCGGCAGGGTCAGCGCGACGATGCCGCCCTTCGAGGCCGAGTAGGCGGTCTGGCCGATCTGGCCTTCCATCGCCGCGATCGAGGCGACGTTGACGATCACCCCGCGCTCGCCGTCGACGCCGGGCTCGTTGTCGGCCATGTGGCGGGCGGCGTTGCGGACGACGTCGTAGAGGCCGATCAGGTTGATCTCGATCGTCTTGCGGAAGGTGTCCAGCGAGAACATCTCGGCGCGCCGGTTGAGGGCGCGGCCCGCCGGGCTGATCCCGGCGCAGCAGACCGCCGCGTCGATGCGGCCGAAGCGCTCGCGGGCGCCGTCGACGGCGGCGCTCACCTGCTCCGGGTCGGCGACGTCGGTGGGCAGGAAGACGACGCCCTCGCCGAGCTCGGCGGCGATCGCCGCGCCGGCCGAGCCGGGCAGGTCGAGGATCGCGGCGCGGCCGCCGGCGCCGGCGAGCATGCGGACGGCGCCCTCGCCGAGGCCGGAGGCGCCGCCGGTGACGATCGCGACGGTGTCTTGGGCGAGCATCCCGGTCCCCTAGTTGTCCGCGACGGCGGGCTCGTCGACCCAGCCGAAGAGCCGGTGCACGCGTTGGCGGTTGCGCTCGTCGAACTCCGAGTACCAGCCGCCGCGGCCAACCTCGGGCACGCCCAGCTTCGCCTTCAGCTCGGCCCGCAGCTCGGCCACCTTGAAGCCGGTCGAGATCACGTCGAAGATCGGCGTCGCCGGCTCCTCGATCCCGGCGATGCCGAAGTGCGAGGCGAAGGTGCTGAGCCCGGCGCTGCCGATCAGGATCGCCTCGGCACCCGCTTCGACCATCTCCCGCGAGCGGGCGGCGATGTCGTCGCGGACGATCTCCGGGCGTTCGAAGCCCTCGGTGAAGATCTTCGCCGTCGGCGTCTCCAGCACCCGTTGGCCGGCGTAGCGCGCGGTCAGCCCGTGGTTGTGGACGACCTGGTCCATGTGCGCCGACCAGGTCGGGTCGGCGACGGTGACGATGCCGAAGCGCCAGCCGTAGCCGAGCACCAGGCCCATTGCCGCCTCCATCGGCCCGACCACCGGGACGTGCAGCAGCGAGCGCGCCTCGGAGACGCCGGGGTCGCCGGAGCAGGCGACGAGGACGGCGTCGGCGCCGCCCCGCTCGAGCTCCAGCATCTCGTTGACGACGTCGACCTTGTTGAGCAGGGTCGGGTAGCCGATCGCGGTGTCGGTGGCGCGGCGCAGGTGGCGGACGTAGCGGTGCTCGATCTCGGTGTCGTCGCGCTTGGCGCGCTCCAGGTTGGCCGTGATCAGCTCGGTGTAGGGCCCCGATGCTTCCTCGGTGTTGACGTGCACGACTCCGATCCGCATGGCCTCTCCTGTCCTTCGGTAAGTGACGCGCAGCGATCCGTTCAGCCAAACGGTTGATCGGTTTCTCGCTACCCTCGTGAGCAGATTAATATCAAACGGTTGCTTGAATTGTGGGTGGCGAGGTGGTTAGGCTCCGGGTCGATTACCGGGCCTCTCCTCGGACCCGAATCGAGGGAAGGACGGCTAAGGGAAGATGAGTGTGGACGGAGCGGTGGGAGCCAGTGATCCAGGCGCGGAGGCGCTCGATCGGTACGTCGAGACCGACGAGCAGAAGCAGCTCCGGGAAGCTGTCCGCCACCTCGCCCGGCGCTACGGGCACTCCTATTACCTCGAGGTCTCGCGCAGCCAGGGGTACGCCACCGAGCTCTGGACCGACCTCTCCCGCGCCGGCTACACCAGCGTCAACCTGCCGGAGGAGTACGGCGGCCAGGGCGGCGGCATCGCCGACCTGGCGATCGTCTGCGAGGAGCTGGCGGCGGCGGGCACGCCGTCCTTCATGCTGATCGTCTCCAGCGCGATCTGCGGCGAGCTGCTGACCCACCACGGCAGCGAGGAGCAGAAGGCGGAGTGGCTGCCGCGGATGGCCGCCGGCGAGACCAAGCTCGCCTTCTCGATCACCGAGCCCGACGCCGGCCTCAACACCCACAAGCTGAAGACCACCGCCGCCCGCACCGGCGACACCTACCAGCTGCGGGGCAGCAAGTACTACGCCTCCGGCGTCGACGAGGCGGAGGCGATCGTCGTCGTCGCCCGCACCGGCACCGACGAGCGGACCGGGCGCGGCGAACTCTCGCTCTTCCTCGTCAACGCCGACGCGCCGGGGCTGACCAAGCAGCTGATCGAGGTCGAGATGACCGCCCCCGAGCGGCAGTACTCGCTCTTCTTCGACGACGTGATCGTGCCCGAGAGCCGCCGCATCGGCGCCGAGGGCGAGGGCCTGCGGCTGCTCTTCTCCGGGCTCAACCCGGAGCGGATCATGGCCGCCGCGCTGGAGAACGGGATCGGCGTGTACGCGCTGGAGAAGGCGGCCGAGTACGCCTGCCAGCGGGTCGTCTGGGACGGCCAGCCGATCGGCGCCCACCAGGGCATCGCCCACCCGCTGGCGAAAGCGAAGATCGAGGTCGAGCTGGCCCGCCTGATGACGCAGAAGGCGGCCTGGCAGCACGACGCCGGCCTGCCCGCGGGCGAGGCCTCGAACATGGCCAAGTACGCCGCCGCCGAGGCCTGCCTGCAGGCGCTCGACCAGGCGATCCAGACCCACGGCGGCAACGGCCTCGCCACCGAGTACGGCCTCGCCACGCTCTGGGGCGCCGCGCGCCTGCAACGAACCGCACCGGTCAGCAAGGAGATGATCTTCAACTACATCGCCCAGCACTCGCTGGGTCTGCCCCGCTCCTATTAAGAGTGGGGCGGGAAGGGGAAGGATGCCCGCACTCGCACCGTCGATCGCCGATTTCGATCCGCGCTCGCCGCAGTATCTGAAGGACCCGCACGCGGCGATGCAGGAGCTGCTCGCGGAGGTGCCGGTCTTCTACCACGAGCCGCTCGACACCTATTACGTGCTGCGCTACGAGGACGCGCGGCAGGTGTTCGGCGACTGGGAGACCTTCTCCAACCACGCCTACAAGGCGACCCCGGTGCGGGAGGAGCTGCGCGACCGCATCCCACACGAGTACGAGCGCGCCGGGCAGGTCGTCCAGGGCGGCCAGATCCTCAACCAGGACCCGCCCGAGCACACCGCCCAGCGCCGCGCCGCGCAGCGGACCTTCACCCACCGGCGCGTCGCCGCGGCGGAGCCGCGGATCGAGGCGATCGCCGAGGAGCTGATCGACGGCTTCGCCGACCAGGGCGGCTGCGACCTGATGCTCGACTACGGCGTGCGGCTCACCCTGCGGGTGGTGGGGACGCTGCTCGACGTGCCGCGCGAGATGCTGCCCCAGTTCCAGGCCTGGATCAACGACATCTTCGGCATCCTCGCGCCGCTCGACCTGAAGGCGGAGGACGTGACCACCCCCGACGAGCAGCTGGTCGCCACCTACGGGCGCGTCCACGACTTCTACGTCACCTACTCGAAGTTCGTCGAAGAGCGGCGGGCGAACCCGGGCGACGACCTCTGCTCGGCGATGCTGACGATCACCGACGAGAGCGGCGAGCCGGCGCTGAGCAACGACGACGTGCTCGCCCACATGGTCGGCATCACCGCCGCCGGCACCGACACGACGGCGAATCTGATCGTGAACATGGTCCGCTTCTTCACCGAGTCGCCGGACCAGCTGCGACTGGTGCTCGACGACCCCTCGCTGTGGGAGAACGCGATGGCCGAGGGGCTGCGGCGGGCGGCGATCTCCAACCAGGTCTTCCGCATCGCCAGACATGACACCGAGATCGCCGGCGTCGGCATCCCGGCGGGCGCCACGGTCGGCATCGTGATCCCGGCGGCCAACGCCGACCCGCGCAAGTTCCCCGACCCGCTGCGCTTCGACGTGCGGCGCGAGAACGCGGGCGAGCACCTGGCGCTGGGCCGCGGCCGGCACTTCTGCCTCGGCGCGCCGCTGGCGCCGCCGGAGGCGCAGCTGGCCCTGCGGACGCTCTACCGGCGGCTGCCCGACATCGTCGCCGACCTCGACCAGGAGCTCTCCTTCGTCCCCGCCCTCAGCGTCCGCGGGATCGTCTCCCAGCAGGCGACCTGGAGCGCCGCCTGATGGGGCTGGTCGACGGTAAGGCCGGGCTCGTCACCGGCGCCGCCGGGGGCATCGGGCGGGCGGTCGCGACGACGCTGGCCGAAGAGGGCGCCGCGGTCGTCCTCACCGACCTGGAGAGCCGACGCGAGGGCGGCGAGGAGGCGGTGCGGGAGATCGAGGCGGCCGGCGGCCGGGCGACCTTCGTCGCCGCCGACGTCACCGCCGAGGAGGACCAGCGCCGGCTGGTCGCCGAGACGATCGCCGCCTTCGGCAGCCTCGACTTCGCCCACAACAACGCCGGGGTGGAGCTGCACGGCAGCGTCGAGGAGACGACCGAGGAGCAGTGGGACACCCTGATGGCGGTCAACCTGAAGGGCGTCTGGCTGGGGATGAAGCACCAGATGGCGGCGATGCGGGCCGGTGGTGGCGGCTCGATCGTCAGCACCTCCTCGCTGGCCGGGGTGATGGGCTTTCCCGGCTTCGCCGCCTACATCGCCGCCAAGCACGGGGTGATCGGGCTGACCCGGGCGGCCGCCCTGGAGGGCGCCGAGGCGGGCATCCGGGTGAACGCGATCGTGCCGACGATCGTGCGCACGCCGATGGTCGAACGCTTCGCCCCGGACCAGGAGGCCCACCTGACCGCGCCGCAGGCGATCAAGCGCTTCAGCGAGCCGGCCGAGGTCGCCCAGGCGGTCGCCTGGCTGGTCTCGGACCGCTCCTCGCTGGTCACCGGGGTGCCGTTCCGGATCGACCTCGGGACCTCGGCCGGGCACGGTGTCTGAGATGGCGCCGCGGACCTGGTTCATCACCGGCGCGAGCGGCGGCTTCGGCCGCGCCTGGAGCGAGGCGGCCCTCGCCCGCGGCGAGCGCGTCGCCGCCGCCGCCCGCAACCCGGCGGTGCTCGAGGACCTGGTGGCCGAGTTCGGCGAGGCGGTGCTGCCGCTGCGTCTCGACGTCACCGAGCGCGACGCGGTGACGGCCGCGGTGGGCGCCGCGCACGAGCGCTTCGGCCGGCTCGACGTCGTCGTCAACAACGCCGGCTACGGCCTGGGCGGAATGGTCGAGGAGGCGGGCGAGGAGGAGTTCCGGGCGCAGCTGGAGACCAACTTCCTCGGCTCGCTCTGGGTGATCCAGGCGGCGCTGCCGTTCCTGCGGGAGCAGGGCGCCGGCCACCTGATCCAGGTCTCCTCGATCGGCGGCATCGCCGCCTTCCCCGGGCTCGGCCTCTACAACGCCTCGAAGTGGGCGGTCGAGGGGATGGTCGAGTCGCTGGCCGCCGAGGTGGCGCCGTTCGGGATCCGCGTGACCCTGGTCGAGCCGGGCGGCTTCGACACCGGCGCCTCGGCGGCCGCCGCCCAGACCGAGCCGCTGGCCGCCTACGACGAGTTCCGCGCCGAGGCGCGCCGGCGGGCGGGCGAACGGCGCGCCGTGCTCGGCGACCCGCGTGCCTCGGCGGCCGCCCTGCTGCGGGTCGTCGAGGCCGAGGAGGCGCCGCTGCGGACCTTCTTCGGCAGCGCCCCGCTGGCGATCGCCGAGGCCGACTACGCGAAGCGGCTGGCGCTCTGGCGCGAGTGGCAGCCGGTCGCCGCGCTCGCCCAGGGCGAGGCCGACCCGGCCGGCGCGAAGGCGGCGGGCTAGATGGCCCCCTTCGACCTCGAGCAGGTCGACCGCCTGCTCTCGACCACGCGGGCGGTACGCAAGCGGCTCGACCTGGAGCGGCCGGTGGAGCCCGCCGTGATCACCGAATGCCTGCGCCTGGCGACCTTCGCCCCGAGCGCCGGCAACACGCAGAAGTGGCGTTGGCTGGTGGTCGACGACGCCGAGCGGCGGGCGCGGATCGCGGCGATCGTCGGCGAGCTCTTCTACCGCGACGTGAAGCAGGCGGCGACCTCGCCGGACCCGGCCGTGCGGCGCATCTACGGCGCCTCCAGGCACCTGGTCGACAACCTCGCCCGGGTCCCGGCCCTGGTCATCCCCTGCTACCTCGAACGGCCCTCGCTGGAGCGCGGCGCCGTCGGGCCGGCCTCGCTCTACGGCTCGGTCCTGCAGGCGGTCTGGAGCTTCCAGCTGGCGCTGCGCAGCCGCGGCCTCGGCTCGACCTTCACCACGATGCACCTGAAGGAGGAGGCCGCGGTGGCGGACCTGCTCGGCATCCCGGCGGAGGCGACGCAGGTCTGCCTGATCCCGGTCGCCTACACGATCGGCGAGGACTTCAGGCCGCCGCCGCGCCGGCCGGTGGAGGACGTGACGTACTGGAACCAGTGGGGAACCGAGGGATGAGAGGAGCCAGGAGATGAGCAACGAGACCGAGCTCGCGCAGCTGCGCGCCGAGCTGGCGGAGCTGCGCGAGACGACGGCGGCGCTCGCCGACCGCGCCGCGATCGCCGCGTGCATCAACCGCCAGACGCGCGGCGTCGACCGCCACGACGTCGAGCTGATGACGTCGAGCTACCACGCCGACGGCGTCGCCCGCTTCGGCCCGGCGATCGTCCCCGCCGCCGAGTACGGCGAGTGGTCGAACGAGGCCCACGGCGACCGCTTCGGCCTCCACGCCCACCACCTCACGACCCACAACTGCGAGATCGACGGCGAGGTCGCCTACTGCGAGACCTACGTCCTCGGCACCTTCCTCGCCTCCGACCAGCAGCGCGCCTCCCTGGTCAGCGGCCGCTACTTCGACCAGCTCGAGAAGCGCGACGGCGAGTGGCGGATCCTCGTCCGCCGCACCGTGATCGACGCCTGCATCGAGGGCGACGCCTCCTTCCTCGGCGTCTTCCGCGGCACCCAGCTCGAGGAAGAGGACTTCTGGAGCCGCAAGGACATGTCCTACCTCCGGCCGCTGGACATCGAGACGCCGGTGCCGGCCTGGCACTGAGCTGGCGCCCGGGGGAGCTGGCGCCCGAAGCTGCAAGGGACGCGGCCTTCTCGGTGGCGGCCCGGGCAGGCTGTGGCCGCCACCGAGAAGGCCGGGTGTCGGGGAGAGGTGCGAGGTTCGTGACGAACTCCGAGGATCGGTGACGAGGAGCGGGGGAAGTCCACGCTTCCTCCCGTCCTCCTCATGCCTCCCCCTGGTGCGTTCGCAGTTCTGCTCGCATAGCGAGCGAAAGTGCGAACTCACCAGGGGCCGACCCCGATCCTGTGACGGGAGGCATGAGGAAGAGTCACGTCCCCGACATCTCCCTCACGCCTGTGTGGACTTCCCTGCGGAAGCCTCACGTCCCGGGCGTCTCGTGGCAAGCGGGCAGCCTGCCCGGGCCGCCACGAGACGCCCGGGACGCAACTCGGACGGCCGCACCCGCCCCGAAGCACGCCGTCTCGAACCCCGCCCCGGCCTAGGCCGGGGCGTTGCGCTCGAAATCCCAGTCGGGGTGCGGCGGCTCCCCCTCCCAGTGGGGGCCGGTGGCGTCGTGGTTCAGGGAGATGCGGCGCTCGAGGAAGCGCCAGGCGCCGTCGACGCGCTGGAGGACGTCGTCGGCCTTGCAGCTCCAGCGCACGATCGTCTGGGGCGGCTCGTAGACGCCGGTCACCATGAAGTACATGCGGGCGCGGCAGAAATCGTCGCGGCCGTCGGGGTCAGGGTCGACGACGACGTTGGTGACGTGGTGCTGGTAGGTGGCGCCGATCGGGTCGGCGTTCCACTTCTCGCCGGTCGCGATCGCGAACTCCGGCGTCGACGGTTCGCCGTCGTAGCGGGCGATGTGCCCGCCGGGGGCGAAGCAGGCGTGGATCGCCTCGGCGTCGGCGTCGTTGAGGCCGATGTAGAAGCGGTCGTACAGCTCCCGGATCAAGACCCGGTCCTCGACGGTGATCTGACTCACAAACCCTCTCCCTTCGGCTCGGTCGCGGTCGACTCCGCCCTGGCGGCGACGTCGGCATCGAACAGGTGGCCCATCCGGTCCACCTTGGTCTGAAGGTAGCGGCGGTTCTCCGGCGTCGGCACGGTCGGCATCGGCACCCGCTCGACGATGTCGAGGTCGTAGCCCTCGAGGCCCGAGTACTTGGCCGGGTTGTTGGTCATCAGCCGCAGCCTGCGCACGCCGAGGTCGGTGAGGATCTGGGCGCCGATCCCGTAGTCGCGGTCGTCGACCGGCAGGCCCTGGACCAGGTTGGCGTCGAGGGTGTCGAGGCCGACCCCGTCCTGCAGCGAGTAGGCGCGGATCTTGTGGGCGAGGCCGATCCCCCGTCCCTCGTGGCCGCGCAGGTAGACGACGACGCCGCTGCCCGCCGCGGCGATCTTGGCCAGGGCGTCGTGCAGCTGAGCGCCGCAGTCGCAGCGGCGCGAACCGAAGATGTCACCGGTCAGGCACTCCGAGTGCACGCGGACCAGGGTCGCCGGTTCGCGGCCGACGTCGCCGAGGACGAGGGCGACGCTGTCGGCGCCGCCCAGCAGGTCTTCGTAGACGTGGCAGGAGAAGGTCGCCCACTCGGTCGGCAGCTCGGCCGTCGCCACGCGGCGGACCAGCCGCTCGGTGCGGTGGCGGTGGCGGACCAGGTCGGCGATCGAAACGATCATCAGGCCGTGCTCGGCGGCGAACGGGATCAGCTCCGGCAGCCGCGCCATGCTGCCGTCGGGGTTGACGATCTCGCAGATCACCCCGGCCGGGCGGCAGCCGGCGAGGCGGGCGAGGTCGACCGCGGCCTCGGTGTGGCCGGCCCGCTTCAGCACCCCGCCGGGGCGGGCGCGCAGGGGGAAGACGTGGCCCGGGCGGGCGAAGTCGGCGGGCCCGGCCGCCGGATCGGCGAGCGCCCGCAGGGTGGCCGCGCGATCGGCGGCGGAGATCCCGGTCGAGGTCCCCTCGACCGCGTCGACGGAGGCGGTGAAGGCGGTGCCGTGGCTCTCGGTGTTGTCCTCGACCATCGGCGGCAGGCGCAGCTCCTCGCAGCGCTCGGGCGTGATCGGGGCGCAGATCACGCCGGCGGTGTGGCGGACGAAGAAGGCGAGGGCCGCGGGCGTGGCGAACTCCGCCGCCATCACCAGGTCGCCCTCGTTCTCGCGCGCTTCGTCGTCGACCACGACGACGATCTCGCCGCGCCCGATCGCCGCGATCGCCTCCCCTATCGGCGTAAACGGAGCCTTCATTCCGCTTCAGGATATCAACCAGTTGGTTGTTTGGTAAGCCTCAGCCGCTGAAGCCCGCCGAGGAGCCGAGGTCGATCCGCAGCGGCGCCCCGGTGACCAGCGAGGAGCGCTCGGAGACGAGCCAGACGGCCGCCTCGGCGACCTCCTCGGGCTCGCAGAGCCGTTCGATCGCGTGCGGCCGCACGATCCGCTCGATCTGCTCCGGCGGCAGGCCCTCGAGCATCGGCGTGCGCGTGGTCGAAGGGCAGATCGCGTTCACCCGGATCCCCGCCCCGGCCACCTCCAGCGCCGCCGCCTTGGTCAATCCGAGGACCGCGTGCTTGCCGGCGATGTAGGCGGCCAGGTTCTCGATCGCCATCGTCGCCCCGAGCGAGGCGGTGTTGACGATCGCGCCGCCGCCCTGCTGGCGCATCCGCGCCAGCTGGTGCTTCATCCCCAGCCAGACGCCCTTCAGGTTGACGTCCATCACCCGGTCCCAGGCCTCGACCGGGGTGTCCTCGACGCCGCCCGCGAAGGAGGTGCCGGCGTTGTTGTGGGCGAAGTCGAGCGCGCCGAAGGCCTCGACGCAGCGACCGACCAGCATCTCGTGATCGGCCTCGCGGGTGACGTCGGCGGCGACGAAGACCGCCCGGCCGCCCTCGGCCTCGATCATCCCCACCGTCTCCTCGCCGTTCGCCCGCTGGCCCTCGAGGTCGGTGACCAGGACCGCGGCGCCCTCGCGGGCGAAGCGGATCGCGGCGGCGCGCCCCATCCCTCCGGCGGCGCCGGTGACGAGCCCCGACCTGCCCTCGACCAGGCCCACGGCACTCGCCTCAGGAGCCCTGCAGGGGCGCCTGCACCGGCTCCGCGGGCAGCGACGCCCGCCGCCCTCGGAGCTTCCCCGCCAGCAGCCGGAGGTGCTTGCCGAAATACTCGGCGACCCCGTCGGGGTGGACCAGCAGGACCTGGATCAGGCCGACGCCGGAGAGCAGCGGGTACCAGTCGCTGAAGCCGGAGATCCCGTTCAGCAGCGCGTAGAGGATGCCGCCGGCGATCACCAGGCCGCCGACCACGCCGCCGCTGACCAGGGCGATGCCGCCGATGTAGGCCATGATCAGGAGGGCGATCGACGGGGTCGCGCCGTAGGCCCCTTCGCCGAGCAGCAGGAACGGGTTGGCATAGGCGAGCACGCCGCCGCCGAGCGCGGCGATCGCGCTCGACAGGGCGAAGGCCTGCAGCTTCACCATCGGCACGTTGACGCCGGAGGCCGCCGCCGCGCGCTCGTTGCTGCGCACCGCCAGCATCCGCCTGCCGATGCCGCTGCGACGCACGTTGCCGACCAGCAGGGCGACGACCACCAGCGCGACGAGCGTGAAGACGCCGAAGCGCATCGGGTGCGCGAACGGTTCGAGCGAGAAGCCCCAGAGGTGCGGGGTCGGCACTTCGAGCCCTTCGTTGCCGTGCGAGAAGGTGCCGTTCTGGAAGATCACCGCGTCGATCGCGACGGCCGCGCCGAGCGTGACGATCGCCAGGCTGAGGCCGCGCACGCGCAGCGCCGGCGAGCCGAGCGCCGCTCCGATCGGCGCCGCGACGACCGCCGCCAGGACGATCGGCAGCGGGAACGGGATGCCCCAGTTGACGGCGAATTTGGCGGTCAGGAGCCCGCCGATCCCGGCGAAGGTCATCTGCATCAACGAGATCTGGCCGACGAAGCCGGTCAGCACCACCAGCGAGAGGGCGATGATCGCGGCGGTGAGCGAGTAGGCCAGCGCGTTGGCGTAGGTGTTGCTGAGGACGGCGAAGAGGATCACCGCGGCGGCGGCGAAGCCGAGCGTCGGCCAGAGCCGCACCCGGAACCCGAGCGGGGCGCGCGGCGGTCGGCCTTCGGCCAGCGCCCCGCGGCTCGGCAGCGCCCGGCCGGCGACCACCATGACCAGGATCACGATCACGAAGGGGACCGCCGACTGGACCCCGGTCAGGGTCCAGAGCGAGAAGGTCGCCGTCTGCGCCCAGCCGATGCCGAAGGCGGCCAGGGTGGTGATCCAGAAGGAGGAGAAGCGCCCGACCAGCGCCGCCGCCAGGGCCGGCACGACGACCAGCGGCAGCGTCGCCACGTCGAGCGTCGTGATCGGCGCGATGAAGACGCCGGCGAGGGCGGCCAGGGCCGAGCCGAGGCCCCAGTTGATCGCCGAGATCGTGGTCGGCGAGTAGCCGAGCAAGGCGGCGCCGCGTTCGCTCTGGGAGACGGCCTGCGTGGCCAGGCCGAGGCGGGTGAAGCGGTAGAGGACCCAGAGGACGGCGGTGGTGAAGAGCGCGATCCCGGCCATGTAGAGCCGGTCTTCGCCGACGAAGTTGTGGCCGATCGAGATCCCGTTCGTCGGCAGCAGCGAGATCACCAGCAGCGCCTGGTTGCTCCAGATGATCGACGCCAGCCCCTGCAGGGCGGTGAGGATCCCGAGCGTCACCAGGACCTTCGCCAGGGTCGGCGCGTTGCGCAGCGGCCGCAGGATCAGGATCGCGACCAGGGCACCGCCGATCGCCGCCCCGAGCATCACCGCGACGACCGCCACCCAATGGTTCATCCCGTCCTTGATCAGCGCCAGGTAACAGAAGGTGGCGAACATCGCGATGCCGCCCTGGGCGAAATTGAGCACGCCCGAGCCCTTGTAGATGGCGACGATGCCGTTGCCGAGCAGGGCGTAGGCGGCGCCGGAGCCGAGGCTCAGCAGCAGCCAGACGATGAACTCAGGCACGGCTGCCTCCTCCGGTGGTCACCGATCCGTCCTCCTCGTGGTCTTCCTCCAACTTCTCGTAGGCGAGCTCGCCCATGTAGCTGGCCTGCAGCAGGTCGCGGCGGTCGCTCAGCTCCGCCGACTCGGCGGCGAGCACGATGCGGCCGCGGTCGAGCACGTAGGCGCGGTCGGCGACCTTCAGCGCCAGGTCGACGTGCTGCTCGACCATCAGCACCGCGGTCCCGGTCTCGTCGGCGATCCGCCGCACCACCGCCAGCAGCCGCTGCACGATCACCGGCGCCAGGCCGAGGCTCATCTCGTCGACCATCAGCACCTTGGGACGGGTCGCCAGGGCGCGGGCGATCGCCAGCATCTGCTGCTCGCCGCCGGAGAGCAACCCGGCGCGCCGGCCGAGCAGCTTGGTCAGCGGCGGGAAGTACTCGAGCACCTCGTCGATCGTCGCCTTGGTGGGGCCGCCGCGGACCCCGAGGCGCAGGTTCTGGCGCGAGGTCAGCTCGTAGAAGAGGCCGCGGTCGTCGGGGACGAAGGCGAGGCCGCCGCGGGCGGCGAGGTGGGGCCGGCCGGCCCGCACCGGCGCGCCGCCGAGGCTGACCGTACCGCCGATCGGCCGCAGCAGGCCCGACAGCGCCAGCAACGTCGTCGTCTTGCCCGCCCCGTTGGGGCCGAGGATCGCGGTCACCTCGCCGGGCTCGATCCGCAGGTCGAGGTCGTGGACGACCTGCACCCCGTCGTAGCCGACGCAGAGGCCGGTGCACTCGAGTGCGGCGGTGCTCATGCCGTCTTCCCCTCGCCGACGGCGGCCTGGGCATCGTCGCCGAGGTAGGCGTCGATCACCTGCGCGTCGTTGCGGATCTCGGCGGGCGTGCCGGAGGCGATCAGCGAGCCGAAGTTCAGTACGTGGATGTGGTCGCAGACGCCGAGCACCAAGCCCATGTCGTGGTCGACGAGGACGATCGTGAGGCCGCCCTCGACCAGCTCGCGCAGGGTCTTGCCGAGCTCCAGGCTGTCGTCGGAGTTGAGCCCGGCGGCAGGCTCGTCGAGCAGCAGCAGCCGGGCGCCGCCGGCCAGCGCGCGGGCGATCGAGACGAGCTTGTTCTCCCCCAGGGAGAGCTCCGGCGGGTAGGCGCCGGCCCGCTCGGTGAGGCCGACGCGGGCGAGCGCCTCCCCTACCGCCCGGATCGCCTCCTTGTCGGCGCGCGGGCGGACCAGGTCACCGAGGAAGGACCAGCGGCGCCGCGCCTCGGCGGTGACCAGGAGGTTCTCCTCGATCGTGAACTCGTCGAACAGCTCGAGGCTCTGGAAGGTGCGGCCGATGCCGCCGAGGGCGCGCCGGTGGGCGCTCCAGCGCGACACCCGACGCCCTTCCAGGCTGACCTCACCGGCGGAGCGGACGAGGCCGCTGACCGCGTCGATGAAGGTGGTCTTGCCCGCCCCGTTGGGGCCGATGATGCCGACCAGGCGGCCGGATTCGACGGCGAGCGAGACGTCGTTCACCGCCACCACGCCGCCGAACCGGACCGTCAGGCCGGAGGTCGCCAGCACGGCGTCCCGCGCGCCGTCGGCGGCGGGTGCGCCCGCCACCCCGGAACCCGGGGTGGCGGGACGCGCCTGTCCGGAGAGGCTCACGCACCTCCCTTTTCTGCTTCTTCGAGGGCCTGGAAGCCGTCGATCCAGCCTTCTTCGGTGCCTTCTTCGACGACCGAGAAGGTGCCGCCCTTCCACTGCGTGATCAGGGTCGAGGGCTGGTGGACCGAGCTCGAGATCGTCGGGCCCGGGTTCACCCATTCGTTGGACAGCGGGTAGGTCTTGCCTTTGACGCTCCCCATCCATTCGCCGAGCTTTTCCGGCGTCACCTTGTCGAAGCCGATTTCCTTGGCCCCCTGGTAGATCCACATCACGCTCGAGTAGCCATAGGGAGGCGACGGGCTCTTGTAGGAGTAGCCGACGTCGTTTTCCTGCATCGCTTCGACGTAGGCGGCGACTTCGGGGTTGCTTTCTTCGGTGTAGGGATAGAAGCCGTCGGCGCAGTAGGCGCCTTCCATCGCCGAGCCGGCCGGTTCCAGCGTTTCTTCGAGGGCGCAGGAGCTCTCGACCACGCTGACCTGGTCAGCCGGGTAGCCGGCCTGCTGGAACGTCTTGAACATCTGCGCGGTCGGCGCCGGCGACTGCTGGGAGATCACGAAGTCCGGTTCGTATTCCAGGACTTTGTTCACGAAGGGCGTGAAATCCGTCGTTTCGATCGGCGCGAAGACGTAGTGGATTTCCTTGCCGCATCCCTTGATGATCGGTTCGGTCGAGACTTCCTCTTCCGTCTTCTGCGTGGCCAGGTCCTGTCCGAGCAGGACGATGTTCTTGATTTCCGGCCGTTCGCAGAGCCAGGCGGCCTCGCCGGCCTGGAGCCCGAAGGCGCCGGGGTGGCCGCTGAAGTTGCCCGGGTCCGAGGTCCCGTTGACGCAGTTCATGCTCGGCACGCCGGCTTTTTCGTAGATCTTCAGGCCGCTGGACGACCAGGTGACCTCGCAGCCGACCTCGGCCATCACGTTCCCCTTGGCCAGGGTCTGGTTGGCGCAGACCGTGGCCGTCGCCGGGGTGAGCTGCGTGGCGCATTCTTCGACCACGACTTCACGCCCACCGAAGCCGCCTTCGGCGTTGATCTTGTCGGCCGCCGCCTTGGCGCCGGCCGCCTGCGGGGTGAGCAGGTCGAGGCCCGGGATCTTGATCGAGATCACGGGGATACGGACCGGCGGCTTGCCGGCGTCGATCTGGCCGCCTTCCGACTGCGAGGACGCAGTCGTCGAGTTGCCTTCTTCCGAGGAGCTCCCGCCTTCCGCGGTGCTCCCCCCACTGCTGCTGCCACCGCCGCCACAGGCGCCGAGCACGACGGCGCAGATCAGGACGGCGATCAAAGCGACGACTACGTGGAATCCACGCGTTCTTGACATCTCTCCTCTTTCCTCCGCAGGGCTTCCCTCACGGCCGACCCAGACGGCGGTGAGCGATCGGCGCGCAGACTACCAAACGATGGTTTTAAAAGTCAACCAGTGGTTTGATTTTTAGACGACTCCGGCTCAGGCGGTGGAGTCGTGGTTCAACTTGATGTCGCGCCGCCAGATCAGCCACCTGCCGTCGACCTTGCGGACGATGTCGCGCGAGTAGCAGCTCCAGCGAATGTCGATCCGCGGCGGCTCCTTCACCTCGGTGACGAGGAAGTAGAAGCGGACGGCGCAGTGATCCTCGCGCCCCTCCGGGTCGGGATCGACGATGAAGGTGGTGATGTGGTGCTGGCGGGTCCGGTTGACCGGGTCCGAGGGCCAGGCCGCGGCCGCTTTCGCCGCCCCGTCGACGCCGCTCTTGGCCCCGTCCCAGCGATCGGTCTCCATCTCCGGGTCGTGCAGCGCCAGGACCACGTCCGGTTCGCCGTTGTTGAGCGCCCAGAGGGCGCGGTCGTACAGCTCGCGGATCAGCACGCGATCCTCCACGGTCGGCTCGGCCATCTCTCTTCCTTTCTTCGTGGGTCAGGTGGAACTCGGGGTGCCCTGGGCCAGCTCGGCCACCGGCTGCCACTCACGCCAGCCCGCCAGCCGCCGCCCGTAGGCGTCCTCGGCCATCGCCAGGGCGACGCTGCCGAGGAGGAGGCGCAGGGGCGGGTCGTCGGCGTCGACGACCCGCAGCACCGCCGCGGCGGTGCCCGCCGGGTCGCCGAGGATGCCGCGCGAGCTCGCCCGCCGCTCCCGCATCGCCTCGTGCGCCGGCTCGTAGGCCGCCAGCGGCGCGGAGAAGCGGGCCGAGGCGCCGCCCCAGTCGGTCGAGAACGGGCCCGGCTCGATCAGCGTCACGCGGATGCCGAAGCCCGCCACCTCCTGGGCCAAGGCGTCGCTGAGCCCCTCCAGCGCCCACTTCGAGGCGTGGTAGATCCCCAGCGAAGGGAACGAGCAGACGCCGCCGACCGAGGAGACCTGCAGGAGCCGGCCGCCGCCCTGCTCGCGCATGATCGGCAGCGCCGCCTGGGTGATCCAGAGCGGGCCGAGGACGTTGGTCTCGAGCTGGTCGCGGGCCTCGGCCTCGGTGACCTCCTCGACCATGCCGAACTGGCCGTAGCCGGCGTTGTTGACGACCACGTCGAGGGCGCCGAAGTGGGCGTGGGCGCGGCGCACGGTGGCGAAGGCGCCGGCGCGGTCGCGCACGTCGAGGGCGAGCGGCAGGACGGCGTCGCCGAACTCCTCGGCGAGCGGCTCGAGCGTGGCGAGGTCGCGCGCCGTGGCGGCGACCCGGTCGCCGCGCCGCAGCGCGGCCAGCGCCCACTCGCGGCCGAAGCCGCGCGAGGTTCCGGTGATCAGCCAGACCTTGCTCATCGCCTCACCCCTGGTCGATGGTCCAACGGACCATCCTCCGCATCGGCTCCATGCCGTCGTGCGGCAGGGCGAGGGTGTGGCTGCCGTCGTCGACGGCGAGGTCGTCGAGCGAGGGCCGCAGCGCCTTGACGTGCTGCACGCGTGCAGGGCAAGGGCGTCGCGGAGGCGCTCGTGCAGGCCGGCGGGATGGATGCCGACCGTCTGCGTCGCCTCGCTGAGCCAGCCCGGCACCTTCTCGATCGCGCCGACCGGGACCAGGTTCACCACCCGGTTGCCGAGCCGGTCGGCGAACTCGACCGCGTCCTCGGTGCGGGAGACGACGACCCCGGCCGAGTGGGCGTCGCCGATCACGCGGTAGAAGTCCTCGTCGAGGCCGATCGCGTCGAGCTCGTCCTCGAGCTCCGCGTCGGCCGCCTTCGGCGCCGTCGACTCGAAGGCGGGCAGCCGGCCGAAGGCGGCGTGGACCGCCTCGCCGAGCCGCTCCAGCCGCTCCAGCTCGGCGGCCTCGTCGGGATCGCACTCGACGTAGACGACGCGGGCGCTGGAGCAGGCCGTCTGGTTCAGCCGGCCCGCCATCAGCGCGATCCCGACCGCCGCCTCGTCCATCCCGCCCTCGCTCTCGAGCGCCTCGTGGCCGACGATCGCGATCGAGAGCTTCGGGTTCATCCCGATCAGCTCGATCCCCGGCACCAGGTACTGCTGGATGTGGGTCATCGAGGACATCCCGCCCCAGGCGGTCAGCTTGTCGATCCGGGTCGGCCGGTAGATCTCGCGCTCGACCGCGGTGTCGCCGCCTTTCCAGTAGGCGACGGCGCAGTGGCGGGTGACCGGGTGGTCGGGATCGAGCTCGATCATCGTGCGGACGATCGCCATCGCCGTGAACGGGTCGTTGGAGGGCACCTTGATCAGGCAGTCCGACTTGGTCAGCGCCGAGCGGATCACGGTGACGCCGGCGACGACCGGCACGTTGCCGGCGATCACGTGCATGCCGCGGGTGCCGACCGCGCGGATCCGCGTCCGCGCCGCCGGCGAGCCCTGCGGGACCCAGCCGTCGAGGTAGGCCTTGCCGCCGAGGTTGACGTCGACCGCCTCCGCCAGCAGCGCGCGGTCGAACCAGCGCGGGAAGGTCTCGAAGATCGGCCGCAGGACCGGCTCGGTCAGCTCGCCCGCCCGCAGCGCCAGCTCGAAGGCGGTCTGCATCAGCGGGTTGCGGTCGAAGGCGAGCCGCTCGCCGAGCGCCGCGAGGAAGTCGAGCACCTCGTCGGTCGGCGTCGCCGCCAGGTCGGCGAGGGCGCCGGCGTCGGCGAGCACCAGCTCGGCGGCGTGCCGGCGCGGGTCGGGGGTGCGGAAGCGGGCGCCGACCCGACCGCCGAACTCGACCGCGTCCTCGCCCGGGTCGATCACCCGGCCGCGGATCAGCATCGGGACGTCGATCAGGGCGGCCTCGGAGGCGGTCGCGGTCGCCATCAGATCTCGCTCACGTAGGTCATGAACTCGCTGTAGGCCTCCTCGGTGCCGGCGCAGGAGATCTTGTCGTCGCCCCCCTCCAGCTCCGAGAACCGCTTGATCTCCCGCTCCAGCCGCGGCCCCTTCCAGCCGCAGGCGCAGTCCTCGTCCCAGTGGATCGTGATCCGGTCGCCGGTGATGAAGCCGCCCCAGTAGGTCTCGGCGAGCAGGTCGAAGAAGGCGTAGCGGCCGCTCTGCACGCCCTCGCGCGGCAGCACCCGCCCGTCGGCGTCGAGCAGCAGCGGGATCGTGTACGGGAGGAAGTGGTAGTGGCCGGCGGCACAGAGCGGCGCCAGGCCCATGCACTCCGACATCCCGTAGACGCTCGAGATCCGCTCGATGTCGAAGAAGTCGCGCAGCAACCCTTCCCAGTCTTCGGGCGCATCCTGCAGCCCCTTCAGCCCGCCGCTGGTGAAGAGCACCGAGCCGGCGGCGAACTCGCAGTCGAGGCCTTCGGCCTGGCCTTTCAGCGCCAGGCGGACGAGGTCGCCGGTGACCCCGTTGATCCGCACCCGGCGGCCGCGGAATTCGTCGGCCAGCTTGGTGAACCAGCGCTCCAGGTCCTGCTCGCGGCGGCGCCCCGCCTCGATCAGCTGCGCCTGCTGCCTCAGCAGCTCCGGGTCGATGTCGAGCTTCTCGACCTCGCCCCGCTCCTCGGCGGTGCGCAGCCGCGCCGCCAGCGAGAGCAGGTCGGAGGAGATCGCGTAGTCGTAGAGCACGTGGCGGCCCGCCTCGCCCTCGGCCGACTGCTCGCCCATGATCCGCTGCATCTTCGTCCCGGTGGTGTGGCCGGTGCGGTAGCCGGGATAGAAGGTCGGCACCGCTTCGGTGCGGCGGTCGACGCCGGAGGCTGCCCGGGTCGCCTCGAAGAAGGCGTCCCGCCAGCCCGGCCACTCGCTGCGCGAGCGGGGGATGAAGCTGAGCTTGCCGGTGGTCCCGGTCGAGTGCAGCATGATCATCCCGTTGTCGTCGAGGCGCTCGAGCCAGGCGTCGACCGAGTCGACGCCGGCGAGCGGGACCGCGCCGAGGTCGTGGGTGGTCAGCCGCTGCAGCCAGCCCGTCAGGCGGTCGAACTGGCGGCGCTCGACGATGCTGATCGGGTAGCTCTTGTAGACGCGGTGGTCGAAGAGCAGCGGCGCCGCGGCGGCGAAGCCGTCGAAGCCGTCCAGTCCCTCGCGGTCGGCCAGCTTGTCGAGCGCCGACACGGCGGGCCGCAGCGCCTCGAAGCGGCGCGCGAGGGCCGCCAGCTGCGGCCCTTCCACCTGGTCGAGGCCGAGCGCGAACAGCTCCTCGAAGGGCCTCGCGGCCCAGCCGGCCACATCGGTCGGATCCAGCTCCACGGTCGGCGCGGTATCGGTCAACGCTCTCCTCCTCGGCGTGCTCGAACTGGCGGGCGCCGGCGCTACCCAGGTCGCCGACGGTCGAGAAGACTACCAAACGGCCGTCTGAATACAAACGTTCGTCTGAATGATCTCAAGAGGCGCCGGCGGCCTCGCCCTGGCGGCGCAGGAGGGCGCGCTGGATCTTGCCGCTGGCCGTCTTCGGCAGCTCGGCGACGAACTCGACCCGGCGCGGATACTTGTAGGGCGCGGTCGTCGCCTTGACGTGTTCCTGCAGCGCCCGGCGCAGCTCCGCGTCGCCCTCGACGCCGTCGCCGAGGACGACCACGGCGCGGACGATCTCACCTCGCTCCGCGTCGGCCAGGCCGACCACCGCCGCCTCGGTGACGGCCGGATGCGAGACCAGCGCCGACTCGACCTCGAAGGGGCCGATCCGATAGCCGGAGGAGACGATCACGTCGTCGGCGCGGCCCTCGAAGTAGAGCCAGCCGTCCTCTTCGCGCACCCGGTCGCCGGTCCGCCAGGGCCGATCGCGCGGGGCCGGCTCGTGGCCGAGGTAGCCGCGGAAGAAGGTGGGCACCGTCTCTGGGTCGACGACCAGCTCGCCGTCGTCGACCCAGACCCGCATGCCGGGCAGCGGCCGGCCCATCGAGCCGGGGCGGGCGGGCTCGCCGAGCGGCACGCCGGTCAGCTGGCCGGTCTCGGTCTGGCCGAAGCCGTCGGCGATCTCGAGCCCGGTGGCGGCGCGCCAGACGTCGAGCACCTCGGGGTTCAGCGCCTCACCCGCGGCGACCAGCCGGCGCAGGTGGGGCAGCTCGCCGATCGTCGCCCGCTTGGCGATCAGCCGGTACTCGGTCGGCGCCATGCAGAGCGCGTTGACCCGCTCCGCGGCGAGGATCTCCAGCCGCTCCGCCGGGTCGAAGCGGCCGTCGTGGAGGACCGCGGTGGCGCCGCGCAGCCAGGGTGCGATGAAGGCGTTGCGGGCCGACTTGCTCCAGCCGGCGGCGGCGGTGCACCAGGCGACGTCGCCGGGCCGCGGGCCGAACCAGTGCTCGGCCTGGACCGCCTGGCCGGTGAGGTAGCGCTGCACGTGGACGACCGCCTTCGGCGATCCCTCGGTGCCGGAGGTGAAGGTCAGCAGGCAGCCGTCCTCGGGATCGAGCTCGGCCGCCGGCGGCGGCGCGACCTCCGCCGCGAAGAGGTCGGCGTCGGGGATCACCACCAGGGGACAGCCCGGCTCGCAGGCCTCCAGCTCGGCCAGGTTCCGCGCGTCGACGACGGCGGCCTTCGGCGCCGTCACCGCGAGCCGCAGCCGCAGGTCCTTCTCGCGCAGCTGCTCGGTGCAGGGCAGGACCATCGCCCCCATGCGGAAGCAGGCGAGCAGCGCGATCACCCACTCGGGGCGGTTGCCGACCAGGGTGAGGACGACGTCGCCGCGGCCGACCCCGAGGCCTTCGAGGCGCGCCTGCATCGCCCAGGTCGCCCGCACGACCTCGCCGAAGCCCCAGGCGCGGCGGGAGCCGTCGCGGGCGAGCTCGATCAGCGCGATCGCCGCGGGGTCGCGGGCCTCGACCACGTCGCGGGCCCAGTTCACGCGACCGCCGTCCAGCCCAGCAGCCGCGGCACGGCGTCCGGCGCCGCCTCCCAGGTGAGGCCGGCGACCGCCGCGGCGTCGGGCCCGGCGCAGGCGGCGAGCTTCTCGCCCAGCTCGGCCTCGGTCGGCGGCCGTCCCGGCGCCCCCGGCGGCAGCTCGACCGTGGCGGCCGGCTGCTCGCCGTCGACCAGCTCGATCGTCACCGTCACCGCGCCGACCAACAGGTCGCCGTCGCCCGGCGTCCGGCGCACCTCGACCCGGCGCAGCAGCTCCTGGGCGTCGGCGCGGGCGACCGCCTCGTCGGTGAAGGAATCGAGGCCGGGCGCCTCGTCGAGGAGCGTCGCGGCAACCGCGTACTGGAGGCTGAACTTGCCCTCGAGGCCGGTCGTCGGCCGGTCGTGGATCAGCGGCCGCAGCGACCCCTCCGGCGCTGCCACGCGGATCGCCCCGACCTCGCCGGCGGCGAGCGCTCGGCGGCCGCCGAGCGCCTCTCGCGTCGCCGCGATCGGCCGCTGCAGGGCATAGCAGCAGGGGTGGAGCTTGATCGCGAGGCCGCCGGGGATCGCCGGCGCCGCCTCGACCCCGGCGCCGCCCTCCCCGACGACGCCCTCGAGCAGCTCGATCCAGGCGTCGACGATCGAGGCGTCGGCGCTCGCCCCCGCCCGCGCCAGGGCCGCGGCGCGCAGGCCCGCATCGACGGCGAAGCCGACCTGCAAGGACTTCGCCGCGCTGCCGAAGGCCCGGTGGTTGCCGCCCGCCGCGGGCACCGCCAGCGCCATCGCCCGGGCGAGCCCCTCGGCGTCGAGGCCGGCGGCGATCCCCGCCGCGACCGCCGCTGCCGGGGCGCCCGCCGTGCAGGTCGCGTGCCAGCCGGCGGTGTAGTGACCCCAGCCGAGCAGCTCGCCGAGGCGGGCCATCACCCCGGCGGCGGCGAGGTAGGCGCGGGCGTCGCCGCCCGCCGCCACGGTGGCGGGCACGCAGACCGCGCTGACGTGGGCGGTCGAGGGCAGGTGGAGGTCGTCGTAGTCGTGCAGGTGGGCCGCCACCGCCATCCGGCCGCCCGGCCCGAGGCCGGCGGCGATCGCGTTCAG
This sequence comes from Solirubrobacterales bacterium, assembly GCA_047601885.1. GTDB lineage: Bacteria > Actinomycetota > Thermoleophilia > Solirubrobacterales > 70-9 > VAYN01. Next base: position 1,366,562 of record JASGIK010000002.1, on the reverse strand, counting down.
CGGCTCCTCGCGCGCCGCGACCGCGACCATGACCGTGTCCAGCAGCGCCCGCCGGGCGGTCGCCAGGTCCTCCTCGCCGGGCCGCAGCGCCGCCGCCCAGCCGGCCAGCGCCGGGGCGACCGAGCCGCTCATCCGCGCCGCGCCCGGACCTCGACCCCGGCCCACTGCTCGAACGGGCGCACCACCTCGGTGAAGTCGGAGTCCGGGCCGAGCTGGTCGGCGGCGAAGCGCCAGACCTCGCGCACTGCCGAGCCGACCCAGAGCGGCACCCCCTGGCCTTCGGCGTCGGCGAGGAAGAGGCCGATGTCCTTCGCCATCAGGCCGGTGGCGAAGCCGTAGTCGAAGCTGCCCGGCAGGACCGAGCGGGGGAACTTGTCCTCGGTCGCGCTGTTGCGTCCCGACGCCGCGTTGACGACGTCGACCATGACCTCCGGGTCGAGGCCCGACTTGACGCCGTAGACGAAGGCCTCCGAGGTCGCCGCCAGCGCCGTCGCCGCGAGGTAGTTGTTGAGCAGCTTCGTCACCTGGCCGAGGCCCGGTTCCTCGCCCACCGCGATCGGCCGGCCGAGGTGGGCGAGCAGCGGCTCGACCGCCTCGCGCTCGGCCGGCGCGGCGGCGACCATCACCGCCAGCGTGCCTTTTTCCGCCCCCGCGGCGCCGCCGCTGACCGGCGCGTCGACGAGCGCGATCGAGCGCTCCGCCAGGCCCGCGGCGACCCGCCGGCTGACCGCCGGGCCGACGGTGGAGAGGTCGACGAGGCGGCGGGCGCGCTCGCCGGCGACGATCCCGTCAGGGCCGAGCGCCACCGCTTCCAGCGCGGCCGGGTGGGGCAGGCTGGTGAAGATCGTCTCGGCCCGCGCAGCGACCTCGGCGACCGAGTCCGCGGGCCGCGCGCCCGCCGCCAGCAGCGGCTCCATCCGCGCCCGGTCGAGGTCGAAGACGACCATCTCGGTGTCCGCCTCGGCGAGCCGGCGCGCCATCGGCAGGCCGATGTTGCCGAGGCCGATGAACCCGGTCTCCATCGTCCCTCCCGCTCAGCGGTCGCCGACCGCGTCGGCCTCGGCGAGCACCTCGCGCGCCACCCGCATCGCGTCGACCCCGGCGGGGACGCCGCAGTAGACGGCGGCCTGCATCAGGACCTCGCGGATCTCCTCCGGCGTGCAGCCGTTGCGGAGGGCGCCGAGCAGGTGGGTGCGCAGCTCGTGCGGGCGGTTCAGCGCGGTCAGCATCGCCAGGTTCAGCAGGCTGCGGGTGGGGCGGTCGAGCCCCTCGCGGTCCCAGGCGCCGCCCCAGCACCAGGCGGTGACGAACTCCTGCATCGGCCGGCCGAAGTCGTCGGCCCCCGCCATCGCCCGGTCGACGTACTCGTCGCCGAGCACCTCGCGACGGATCTCCATGCCTCGCTCGAACAGCTCCCGTTCGCCCATCGGCCGCACGATACAACATCAACCAACCGTTAGATTTATCTGTTACTTTGGGCGGCATGGAGACCATCGACTGTGACGTCCATCCGCACCTTCGCGACGGCCTCAAGAGCCTCGGCGACCACCTGCCGCAGGAGTGGCGCCGGCGGCTGCTCGGCGGCGTCTCGCTGAGCTGGGCGAAGGAGGTCTACGCCTCGCAGCTGGCGCTGCCGAAGAACGACATGTACATCAACCCGGTCGGCTCGATGCGCCGCGACGCCTTCCCCGAGGACGGCTCGGTGCCCGGCTCCGACCCCGACCTGGTCGTCCGCCAGCTGCTCGACGGCTGCGGCATCGACCGCGCCGTGCTGATGGGCGGCAACCTCTTCGGCCTCGGCGCGCTGCCCGATCCCGACGCCGCCGCGGTGATCGCCTCCGCCTACAACGACTGGCTCGGCGAGGTCTGGCTCGACCACGACGAGCGCTTCCGCGGCGCCCTGATCGTCGCCCCCCAGGACCCCCGGCTGGCCGCCGAGGAGATCGAGCGGATGGCCGACCGCAAGGGCGTCGTGCAGGTCTTCCTGCCGCTGATGAACACGCTGATGGGCGAGCGCCACTACTACCCGATCTACGCCGCCGCCGAGCGCCACGGCCTGCCGATCGCCCTGCACCCGAACTCGGTCGACGCGATCTACGCGAAGGCGGCGCCGCTGGCGGGCGGCGTGCCGACCTACTACGTCGAGTGGCACGCGGCGCTCACCCAGGTCTTCCAGGCCAACGTGATCAGCGCCGCCTGCCACGGCATCTTCGAGCGCTACCCGGGCCTCAAGCTGGTGATCGCCGAGGGCGGCGTCGCCTGGCTGCCGGACGTGATGTGGCGGCTGGACAAGAACTGGGAGGCGCTGCGCGACGAGGTGCCGTGGGTGAAACGGCGCCCGAGCGAGTACATCGTCGAGCACGTCCGCTTCACCACCCAGCCGTTCCTCGAGCCGCACAAGCCCGAGCACCTGCTGGCGATGCTCGACATCGTCGAGGCGGAGCGCACCCTGCTCTTCAGCTCCGACTACCCGCACTGGGACTTCGACGACCCGACGCGGGCGCTGAAGCTGCTGCCGGAAGAGATGCGGGCGCGGGTCCGCGGCGGCAACGCGATCGAGCTCTACGGCGACCGGCTGCTCTAGATGGCGACCTCACACGTGGTCTGCGCGATCGCCGACCTGCCGCCGGGGAGCCGGCGGATCGTCGAGGTCGAGGGCCGCTCGATCGGCGTCTTCAACGTCGACGGCGAGCTCTACGCGCTGCGCAACTCCTGCCCCCACCGGGGCGCCCCGCTCTGCGAGGGGACGATCGGCGGCACGATGCTCCCCTCCGACCCGCACGTCTACCGCTACGGCCTCGAGAACCGCCTCCTGCGCTGCCCCTGGCACGGCTGGGAGATCGACCTGGCGAGCGGCCGGCCGGCCCTCAACGACGCCCCCGGGCGGGTCCGCACCTACCCGGTCGCGGTCCGCGACGGCGAGGTCGTGATCGAGCTGTGAGCGGCCCCGCCCTGCCCCCAATCACCGAGACGGAGGACCGATGAACCCCCCGCTGCGATCCCTGCTGTTCTGCCCCGCCACCGCGCCGCGGCCGCTGGCCAAGCTGCCCTCGATCGGCGCCGACGCGGTCGCCATCGACCTCGAGGACGCGGTCACCAACGACCGCAAGGTCGACGCCCGGGCGGAACTGCGGGCCGTGCTCCCCCAGTTCGCCGACGTGCGCACCTACGTGCGCGTCAACCACCCGAGCACCGGGCTCACCGAGGGCGACATCCACGGCATCGTCCACCCCGACCTCGACGGCATCGTGCTGCCCAAGGTGGAGAGCCCGGAGACGGTCGAGGCGGCGGCGGGCTGGCTGGCGGCGGCCGAGCGCGAGCGCGGCCTCCAGGTCGGCGGCACGTCGATGCTGCTGCTGATCGAGTCGGCGCTCGGCATCCACCGGGCGGTCGACATCCTCGCCGCCGACGAGCGGGTCGAGACCGGCATCTTCGGCTTCGTCGACTTCATGCTCGACCTCGGGATCGACGTGATCGACACCTCCGACTCGACCGAGGAGCTGCTGCTGGCCCGCTCCTCGCTGGTGCTGGCGGCGCGGGTCGCCGGCCGGCGGGCGCCGCTCGACGGCCCCTTCATCGACATCAGCGCGAGCGAGCAATTCCTCGTCCAGTGTCGGCAGGCGCGCCGGCTCGGCTTCGCCGGGAAGATGCTGATCCACCCCTCCCAGGTCGAGCCGACCCACGTCGGCTTCGCCCCCACCCGCGACGAGGCCGAGCAGGCGCGCCGGGTGGTCGACCGCTTCGCCGCCGCCGAGGCCGAAGGGGTCGCGGCGATCGTCGTCGACGGCCGGCTCGTCGACTACCCGGTGATGATGCGGGCACGACGGATCGTCGAAGGCTACGAGCGCGTCGCCGGCGGCCTCGGGGCGGCGCTGTGAGCGGCCCCTGGCGCGAGCCCGGCGACGGCGCCCTGGAGGGGCTGCGGGTGATCGACGCGGCGACCCTGCTGGCGGGGCCGATGATCGCCACCTACCTGGGCGACTTCGGCGCCGACGTGATCAAGGTCGAGCATCCGCGCGGCGACGCCCTGCGCAGCTTCGGCCGGCAGAAGGACGGCGTCTCGATCTGGTGGAAGACGGCCTCCCGCAACAAGCGCACCTGCACGCTGAACCTCTCCCGGCCCGAGGGTCAGGAGCTGATGCTCGACCTCGTCGCCGAGGCCGACGTGCTGATCGAGAACTTCCGCCCGGGGACGATGGAGCGCTGGAACCTCGGCTACGAGCGTCTCGCCGAGCGCAACCCGGGCCTGGTGATGGTGCGGGCGACCGGCTTCGGCCAGACCGGGCCCTACGCGAGCCGGCCCGGCTTCGGCACCCTGGCCGAGGCGATGAGCGGCATGGCCTCGGTGCTCGGCGAGCGCGACCGGCCGCCGATCGTGCCGCCCTTCGCGATGGCCGACGGCGTCGCCGCCCTCTTCGGCACCTTCGCCACCCTCGCCGCGCTGCGCCACCGCGACCGCGGCGGCCGCGGCCAGTGCATCGACCTCAGCCTCTGGGAGCCGCTGTTCGCCTTCCTCGGGCCGCAGGTCACCGCCTACGACCAGACCGGCGTGGTCGAGCAGCGCGACGGCAGCCGCGCCTACTTCAGCGCCCCGCGCAACGCCTATCGCACCGCCGACGACCGCTACGTCGCGATCTCGACCAGCGCCCAGTCGGCGGCCGACCGCCTCTTCGTCGCGATCGACCGCGCCGACCTGGTCGAGGAAGGCCGCTTCGACGACACCCAGAAGCGGATCGAGCACGCCGACGAGCTCGACGCGCTGATCGCCGAGTGGGTCGCCGCCCACAGCCTCGACGAGGTGCTGCGGATCTGGGGCGAGCACGAGGTCGCCGGGGCGCCGATCTACGACGTCCGCGACATCCTCGCCGACGAGCACGCGGCGGCGCGCCAGATGCTGGTCGAGGTCGACGACGAGGAGCTCGGCCCGCTGCGCATGCACAACGTCTTCCCCCTGCTCTCCGAGACGCCCGGCGCAGTGCAACATGCCGGGCGGCCGCTGGGCGGCGACAACGACGACGTGCTGGGCGCCGGGCTGGGGCTCAGCCCGGCGCGCCTCGAAGAGCTACGCGACGCCGGCGCGATCTGAGCTCGTGCGCAGGTGGGCGACGCGCGGCAGGACGTCCTCCGCGTAGAGGCGCATGCTCTTCTCGGTCTTGTCGGCGGGGATGCTGCCCGTCCCGCAGACGCAGACCAGCTCGGAGGGTTCGATCAGCTCGTGGTGGGCGACGACTTTTTCGGCGCACTGCTCGGGGGTGCCGATGATGCCGTCGGCGAGGAACTTCGTGGTCAGGGTGTCGAGCGCGTTCTGCTTCGAGCCGTCGCCGAAGTCGGAGCCTTTCTTGTACTGCTCGTAGCCCTTCCCCTTGCCGAAGTTGTCGGTCCCCAGCTCGTAGGCGCGGAGGATCGAGTCGACGTACTCGCGGATGTACTGCTCCGCCCCCTCCTTCGCCTCCTGCTCCGATTCGGCGCAGAGCAGCGGCACCTGGAGGATCGGCCGGCGGGCCGGGCCGTAGCCGTTCTCCGCCCGGATCTCGTCCAGCAGCTTGATCTCGGTCCGGTAGGACTCGATCGTCTTGTTCGGCGTCGTCAGCGGGTGCAGGCCACGCTCGCCCATCGTGCGGATGCTCGCCTCGCTGGTCCACGAGCCCCAGGCCTCGGTGATCACCGTCGGGTCGAGCGGGCGCGGCCGCACCGACACGTTCTCGTACTCGAAGAACTGGCCCTTGTAGGAGAACATCTCCTCGGTCAGGGCGAGCTTGACGATGTCGAAGACCTCGGTGAAGCGCTCGCGCGAGTCGTCCATCGAGACGCCCATCGCGTCGAAGTTGCGCCGCGCCAGGCCGCGGCCGACGCCGAGGTAGTAGGTCCGCTCCGGGCCCATGAAGTGCTGCAGCATCGCGATCTGCTCGGCCAGCCGGATCGGGTTGTGCCAGGGCAGCACGGTGATCATCGAGCCGAGGTCGACCCGCGGCGCGCGACCGGCCCAGTAGGAGAGGTACTGGGTCGGGTCGGGGATCATCAGGTAGGGCATCGCGTGCTGCTCGAAGGCCCAGATCGTGTCGAAGCCGAGCGGTTCGATCAGCTCGCCGAGAGCCAGCGCCTCGCTCATCACCGAGCTGTCCTCGACCGCCATCGGGCCTACCTGCTCACCCTTCTCCAGCGCTTCGAACCGGTCCCAGTCGGTGTAGTTCGCGTGCATGAAGCCAATTCCGAAACGCATCAGCGTCGCCTTTCCTTCGCTCGCCTCATTACAGGTTCAGTACTTCACGACGACGCTCTTCAACTGACACAGCTCGAGCATCGCCTCGACGCCTTTCTCGCGGCCGTAGCCCGACCGCTTGTAGCCGCCGAACGGCAACTCGACGCCCCCACCGGCGCCGTAGGAGTTGACGAAGACCTGGCCGACCTCGAGGTCGGCGGCCATCTGGTGGGCGCGGCCGACGTCCTTGGACCAGACCGCCGCGAGCAGGCCGTAGTCGGAGTCGTTGGCCCGCGCCAGCGCCTCCTCGTCGGAGCCGAAGGTGGAGGCGACGACGACCGGCCCGAAGACCTCCTGGCGGCTGATCGGGTCGTCCGGCGCGGCGCCGTCGAAGAGGGTCGGCTCGAAGAAGTAGCCGCCGTCGAGCCCCTCCGGCGCCGCCGGGCGGCCGCCGAAGACGAGCTCCGCGGCGCCGGCCCCGTCGGCGACCAGGGCGCTGACGCGATCGCGCTGCTTGGCGCTGATCAGCGGCCCGAGGTCGGGGTCGTCGAGGCCGCGGCCGAGGGTGAGCCGACGGAAGCGCTCGCCGACCAGGTCGATCAGCTCGTCGTGACGGGACTCGTGGACGAGCAGGCGCGAGCCGGCGGTGCAGGTCTGGCCGGCGTTCTGGATGATCGAGAGGACGATGGTCGGCACCGCCTCCTCCAGGTCGGCGTCGGCGAAGACGATGTTGGGGCTCTTGCCGCCGAGCTCCAGCGCCACCGGGACGACGTTGACGGCGGCGGCCTGGGCGACCATCGTGCCGACCTCGCGGGAGCCGGTGAAGGAGATGTAGTTGATCCCCGGGTGGGCGCTGAGCGCCGCGCCCGCCTCGTGGCCGAGGCCGGGGACGATGTTGAAGACACCGGCCGGGAAGCCCGCCTGGAGGGCCAGCTCGCCGAGCCGCAGCGCGGTCAGCGAGGCCTCCTCGGCCGGCTTCACGACGCAGCAGTTGCCCGCCGCCAGCGACGGCGCCGCGGTCCGGCAGGCGACCTGCAGCGGGTAGTTCCAGGGGATGATGTGGCCGGTCACCCCGTAGGGCTCGCGGCGGGTGTAGGCGTGGCGGCCCGCGGCGGCGGCGATCGTCGCCCCCTCGAGGCTCTCCACCACGCTGGCGTAGAAGCCGAAGTAACGGACCGCGACGGCGACGTCGGCGCGCGCCTGGGTCAGCGGCTTGCCGGTGTCGAGGCTCTCCAGCGCCGCCAGCTGCTCGGCGTGCTCGGCGACCAGCTCCGACAGCCGCCGCATCAGGGCGCCGCGCTCCTGCGTCGTGGTCGCCCGCCACTCGCGCTCGTAAGCCGCCCGAGCGGCGCTCACGGCGGCCTCGATCTCGCCCTCCCCGCCGGCGCCGATCGCGCCGCAGACCTCGCCCGTCGCCGGGTCGAGCACATCGATCGTGCGGTCGAACCGGACCCGCTCGCCGTCGATGATCGCGGGCGGCGAGACGGCCAGGTCGATCCCTTCGATGGCGCTCATCGCTCCTCCTCGCGGCAGTGGTCCCTGGGCCCGAACACGCCCGGAGGTTTATCAAACAACCGTCAGTTTTTCTACTAGGGTGCCGGCGGTGCGGACGGTAGGGATCAGCGGCTCCGGCAACATCGCCTGCGGCCTCGCGGTCGCCCTGGCGCCCTCGTTCGAGGTCCGCGTCCTCGCCCGCTCCGCCGCCTCGGCCGAGCGCTCCCGGGGCACGCTGGCGCGGATGGCGAAGGCGCCGCTGCCGAGCGTCACCGTGTCGAACGACCCCGCTTCCCTGGCCGGCGCCGACGTCCTGGTCGAGGCGGTGGCCGAGGACCTCGGGGTGAAGATCGAGACCCTGCGCGCGCTCGCCGCGCTCGGGCCGACGGTGCCGCTCGTCACCACCACCTCCTCGCTCCCCCTGGCCGAGCTGGCGGCCGGCTGCGGCGCCCCCGAGCGGGTCGCCGCCGTCCACGTCTTCAGCCCCGTCTACGTGGTGCCGCTGGTCGAGCTCGCCTACCCCGACGAGGCGACCGCCGCGACGCGGGAAGCCGTCGCGAACCTCTGCGCGACGATCGGCAAGACCGTGATCGAGGTGCCGCCGGTCCCCGGCTTCGTCGTCAACCGGGTCGTCTTCCCGATGCTGATCGCCGCGGTCGAGACCCTCACCCTCACCGGCCTGCCCGCCGCCTCCGTCGACGACGCCATGCAACTCGCCCTCGGCCACCGCCTCGGCCCGCTCCGCACCCTCGACTTCATCGGCCTCGACGTAGCCATCGCCATCGCCGCCCGCCTCGACCTCCCGGTCCCACCCCTGCTGCGCGACATGGTCGCCGCCGGCCGCCTCGGCCGCAAGAGCGGCACCGGCTTCTTCGTTTACCGCAGCCCTTAGAGGTCGGCGCCACCGCCCGGGACGTGCGGGTTTCGCAGGGAAGTCCACGCGGACGTGAGTGAGATGCCGGGAACGTGACCCTTCCTCATGCGCCCCGTCACAGGATCAGAGGGCCGAAATCACGCAGTCGACTTTGACCCTGCCATAGCAAGGTGAAAGTCGACTGCGCGGATGAGGGGCATGAGGAAGACGCAAGGAACCGTCAACTTCCCCCGCTCCTAGTAACGGATCCTCGGAGTTCGTCACGAGACTCGCGCCTCTCCCCGTCCCTTGCCGCAGTTGATCACCTAGGTATTCGAACGTTTGGTTGATATTCTGCGAGGCGGGTTCATGGCGACGAACGGAGATGAGATGACGCACGGCAGTGGCTGCCCGGTGATGCACGGATACGACCCGCTCGAGCAGAAGGAGCTCGACGACCCGTTCCCCAGCTACCGACGCGCCCGCGAGGAGGTCCCGGTCTTCTTCTCCGAGGAGCTCGGCTTCTGGTCCGTCTCCCGGCGCGAGGACGTGCTGGCGATCATCCGCGACACCGAGCGGTTCTCCAACCGGATGGCGATCCCGATGCCGGATCCGCCCGAGCACATGCGCGACCGCATGCCCAAGTACCCCTTCGCCACCGCGCTGCTCTTCCTCGACGACCCCGAGCACCGGCCCGCCCGCAAGATGGTGCAGGCGCCGTTCACCCCCCGGCAGCTGCGCCAGATGCAGCCGCTGATCCGCGCCGAGGCGGAGCGCCGCCTGCGGCTCGACGACCCGAACCGCCGCATCGACTTCGTCCGCGACTACGCGGTGCCGCTGGCGCTGGTCGTGATCGGCGAGATCATCGGCGTGCCGGAGGAGGACTTCCCGCTGCTCGAGCGCTCGATCGAAGGCGCCTTCCAGATCGCCAGCGGCGTCGCCACCGACGCCGAGATCGAGGCCGCGGCGGAGGGCCAGCTCGTCTACTGGGAGTACCTGAAGCAGGTGGTCGAGGACCGCCGGCGGAACCCCAAGGACGACTTCTCCTCGGTCCTCTCCGAGTACCGCGGCGAGGACGGCTCGACCCCGAGCACCGAAGAAATCGCCGCCCACATCAACACCATCCTCGGCGCCGGCTTCGAGACCAGCGCCCAGATGATGAGCTTCGGCATGCAGGCGATCCTCGAACACCGCGACCAGTGGGAGCTGCTGAAGGCCGAGCCGGAGCTGCTGCCGCGGGCGGTCGAGGAGTGCGTGCGCTACCGCACCGTGATCAAGCGCAACTTCCGCGTCGCCAACTGCGACGTCGAGGTCGCCGGGGTGCGGATCCCGGAGGGGTCCCTGATCGCGATCATGAACGGCTGCGCCAACCGCGACGAGTCGGCCTTCCCGGACGCCGACCGCTTCGACATCACCCGCGAGATGGACAACCTCACCTTCGGCCGCGGCAAGCACTTCTGCCTCGGCGCGCCGCTCTCGAAGCTGGAGATGAAGGTGACGCTGGAAGCCTTCATGGAGCTGGCGCCCGACGCCACCGTGGTCGCCGACCAGGTGATCGAGCACAAAAAAGACCTGCGGATCGACGGGCTGGCGGCGCTGCAGCTCGACCTCGGGCCGGTCCCGGCGCGGGCGCCGGAGGCTCAGACCGCCTCGGTCTGAGCGCCGCGCCCGGCGAGGGCGCGGCGGACCCCGGCGTACTGGCGGCGCACGTTCTCGGCCTTGCCGAGGGCGACCAGCTCGTCGGAGAACACCTCGGTGGCGACGACCGGGGCCGCCCCCATCTGCTCGAGCGCGTCGAGGACCGCGGCGATGTCGACGTCACCCTCGCCGGGCAGGCGGCGGGCGGTGACCGTCTCCCGCGCCAGGTCGGCGGCGGGCGCCGCCGGGGCGTCGCTGAACTGGAGGACGTGGACGCGCTCCGGCGGCAGCGCCCGCAGCGCCTCGAGGTCCTGCCCCTCGGGCGAGCGGAACCAGTGCCAGAGGTCGAGGCAGATGCCGAGGTTGTCGCGGTCGGTCGCCTCCAGCAGGCGGCTGACGGAGCGGATCCCGCAGACCCCGGCGAAGGGCAGGAACTCGAAGTTGATCGCCAGGCCGCGCGCGGCGGCGAGGTCGCAGAGGCGGGCGAGGTTGGCCCCCGCCAGGTCGAGCGGCGGCAGCTCCGGCTGGTAGGCGATCGTGTTGACCGAGCCCGCCCCGACCCGGGCGCAGAGGTCGAGCCGCTCCGCCTGCGCGGCGTCCTCGACGGCGAAGTCGCCGCGCCGCCAGAGGTCGACGTTCAGCACGTCGGCGACGCGGATCGGCAGCGAGTCGGGGCCGCGGCGGTCAAGGAAGCGGGCGGTGGCCTCGGCGTCGGCGAGGCCGTGGGCCGGGTGGGTCGGGCAGACCGAGACGCTGCCGAACCCCGCCGCGGCGGCGAGCTCGATCGAGTCGGCGATCCCCGCGTCGATCAGCGGCGAGCCCGGATGCTCGAGCGGCAGCGTGCAGAGCAGCGGCTCGGCGGCGGCCGCCATCAAGGGCGAGAGCGCTGGTCCCCGGTCGGTCACCGCGCCGCAAGCTAGCAGCCGCCCGCCCTTGACTTCAAACAACCGTCTGATTATTCTTGCCAAGACCGGAGCGGAGGCTCCGCTCCGGTTGGGATCGGGACGACGAATCGGAGGAATCACTGTGCGCTTCGGCATCGGCTTCAACTTCTGCAACTACACGGACTGGGACCGCTTCCTGGCGCTCGAGCGCGGCGAGGAGGTCGGGCCGATGGCGATCGGCGACGACCAGGTGATCGGCGAGCAGCTGGCGCTGGCCGACCTCGCCGAGCCGCTCGGCTTCGACACCCTCTGGGCCTTCGAGCAGCACGCGGCGCCGTTCCTGATGACGCCCGACCCGACCCAGTACCTCTCCTACTTCGCCGGCCGCACCAGCACGATCAACGTCGGCTCGATGATCACCGTGCTCCCCTGGCACAACCCGATCCGCCTCGCCGAGCAGATCTCGATGCTGCAGCACTTCCTCGGCGGCCGCAAGTACTACCTCGGCGTCGGCCGTGGGCTGGCGCGGCGCAACTTCGAAGCGATGGGCGTCTCGATGGACGAGGCGCGGGAGCGCTTCAACGAGGTCCTCGACGTCCTCCAGCTCGCCTTCACCGAGGAGATGTTCTCCTACAGGGGCGAGTTCTTCGAGTACGAGAACGTGTCGGTGCGGCCGCGGCCGCTGAACGCCGAGACCGTGATCGACGCCTGGGGCTCCTGGACCAGCGAGGCCAGCCTCGAGAACATGGGCCGACGCGGGCTGCACCCGCTCACCTCCTCCAACGCGACGCTCGAGTCCTACCTCAAGGACCTGGTGGTGCTGGACGAGGTCCGGGCCGCGAACGGCTACGGCCCGGCCGAGCGACCGATCCTCCAGATCCCCCTCTACTGCGCCGAATCGGCAAGCGAGGCGCGCGAGGGGGCGGAGAAGTTCTTCCGCGAGTGGGTGACCTCGATCCTCAACATGTACGAGATCGGCACCGACCGCTTCGCCAACGCGAAGGGCTACGAGCAGTACACGACCAAAGGCTCCGACTTCGGCAGCGGCTCGTCGGAGAGCGCGGTGCAGACGCTGACCGACAAGTTCCTCGACGTCGGCGTGGTCGGGACGCCGGAGGAATGCGCCGAGAAGATCGTCTTCCACCACGAATCGATGAACCCGCAGGAGCTGGTCTTCGTCTCCGGCGCGGGCAGCATGAACGGCGCGGAGGCGGAGAAGAGCCTGCGCCTGCTGGCGGAAAAGGCGCTGCCGCTGGTCGAGCACGTGCGCCGCGAGCCGGCGCCGGTCGGCTGAGCCGGGCGCTCAGACGGTCAGCGAGCGGAAGAGCTCGCTGACCGCGCGGTCGGAGAGCGGCGGGTGGCGCAGCTCGACCTCCGACGGGGCGATCCCGATCAGGAGGATCTCCAGGTGGCGGCGCCAGGCGTCGGCGTCGACCGCGTGCGAGGTCTGGATCACCCCGCGCAGCGACCAGAGCAGGGCGAAGAGGTCGGGCGGCGCGAGGTCCTCGCGCACCCGGCCTGCCCGCTGCGCCTCGCGCAGCAGCTCGGTCGCCGCTTCGCGGATCGGGATCATCAGGTCGCGGTGCCGCGGCGTGCTCCAGAGCCGCGGCAGGCAGCCGAGCCGCTCCGACTGCTGGGTCCCGACCGCGTAGAGGAAGGCCTCCAGGCCGGCCCCGTCGGGCTCGCGCAGCGATTCGGTGGCGACCTCCAGCAGGTCGGTGAGGAGGTCGCGCACGAGCTCGTCGATCAGCGCCTCCTTGTTGGGGAAGTGGCGGTAGAGCGTGCCCGTCCCCACCCCGGCCTCGCGGGCGACGTCGTCGACCCCGGCCTCGAGCCCGTTCTCGGCGAAGACCGCCGCGGCGGCGGCGAGCAGGCGGTCGCGGTTGCGCGCGGCGTCGCGCCGCAGCGGCGCGCGCGGCTCCCCCGCGGGTGCCTCGCCGACGGTCCCCGATCGCGCTGAGTCCTTGCCCATGGACCGTCCCAGTATGTCACGCAGGGGCTCGTCCGGGCCGGATTTTCCGTCGATAATTCGAACGGTTGTCTGGTAGATTTCGACGATCGTGACGGGCCCTCTGGATCGGCGGACGGCGCTTGTGACCGGGGCCGGCCGCGGGCTCGGCCGCGCCTACGCGTTGGCCCTCGCGGAGCGCGGCGCGCGGGTGGCGGTGAACAACCGCTCGCCGGAGCCGGCGGCGGAGGTGGTCGCCGAGATCGTCGCGCGCGGCGGCGAGGCGCTCGCCTGCGCGGGCGACCTCGAGGACGCGGCGACCGCCCGGCGGGTGGTGGCCGACGCGACCGACGCCCTCGGGCGCCTCGACATCCTCGTCAACAACGCCGGCGGCGCCGAGATCCCGCCGGCCCCCTTCACCGAGACCACGGCAGACGCCCGCGACGGGATGCTGCGCCAGAACTTCACCACCGCCTGGGACGTCACCGCCGCCGCCTGGCCCCACCTGGCCGACTCCGACGCCGGCCGGATCGTCCTCTGCGGCTCGCCGCTCTCCCTCTACGGCTCGGCCGGCTTCGCCCACTACGCCGCCGCCAAGGGGGCGCTGATCGGCCTCGCCCGGACGCTCGCGATCGAGGGCGCCGACGACGAGATCGCGACCAACCTGATCCTCCCCGTCGCCGACACCCGCCGCGAGCCGGAGGACTCCGACTTCTACCGCTGGTTCGCCGCCACCCTGCCGGTCGAGCGCGTCGCCGCGCTCGTCGCCTGGCTGGCCGACCCGCGCTGCCAGATCTCCGGCGAGGTCCTCTCGATCGCCGGCCCCCGCGTCGCCCGCGTCTCGCTCGCCCAGACGCGCGGCTACGTCGATTCGGGCGAGGCCTTCACTCCGGACTCGATCGCCGCCAATTGGAGCGCCGTCGAAGACGGCGATGACCAGCTCGCCTTCACCTCGCTGGGCGAGGTGATGGCCCATTGGCACGAGGTCTTCGGCGCGCCTGGATAAGCGGCGAGCCCGACCACCGACCGCGGTCGGCCGCGCGTCGCTAGCCCTCGATCTGCACCGGGGTGCCGACCGGGAGGTGACGGGCCATCCAGGTGACCGGGCCGTTGTCGATGCGGATGCAGCCGTGCGAGCGGGCGGAGCCGAGCGGGTCGAGCAGGCTGGCACCGCCGCGGCCGTGGATCGCCACCCGACCCGGCCCGCCGCCGAAGTTGTAGAGCACGTTGGAGAGGGCGGTGAGGGGCAGCGCCCAGGGGCCGAGGAATTCGCGCGGGTTCGGCTGGCGGTCCCGTTCGTAGATCGCGGCGAGTCCCGCCGGGGTGGGGGTCGAGTGCTTGCCGACCACCGCGCGGGCGACGCGGACGCGCCGACCGCGGCGGTAGACGGTGACGGTGCGGGCAGAGCGGTCGACCGTCACCCAGTAGGGCGTCGAGCCGAGCACGACGTCGTCCCGGGGGATCCAGCCGGAGGCGCCGACCGGGCGGATCGGCAGCAGCACCCGCAGCCATTCGCGTCCGCCGACCGCGGCGGAGCCGAGCACGAGCAGCACCTGCGGCTGCCCGGTCCAACCGGTCGCCGTGCCGACGTGCCAGACCTCGCGGCCGGACCCCGGTGCCGAGCGCGCCTCGACCGGCACCACGATCCGCGCCACCGTCCCCCCCGAGCCGCGTGACGGCGCCTCGATCCCGGAGGATCCCGGTGCCGCCGCGGCGACGGAGGTGAGGGCGAGGGTGGCGGCCACGAAGACCGCCACCCCGCCGCGGAGCGCCCCGCCCCTGCTCACCCCGGCCTAGCCGGTGACCGGGGTCGGCTTGGAGGGAGCCGGCTTGATCGCCACGGCGCTCGCCGCTTTCGCGGCGAGCGCGTCGGGCCCGGTCGCGGTGACCCGGTTGACCTTGCGCCCGCTGCTCGCGTCCAGCGCCCGGGCGACGACGACGAACGTCTTCGTCGCCTTCGGGCCGAGCTTGCCGACCGTCCAGCAGAGCCGACCCTTGCTCAGCTTGCCCTTCGGCTTCGAGCTGACGAGGCCGAGCCCGGACGGCATCCGGTCGCAGACCTCGACCTTGGTGGCGATGCCCTTGGTCAGGTTGCGCAGCTTGATCGTGTAGTCGATCAGCTGTCCCGGGTGGGCGCTCGCGCGGCTCGCGACCTTGGTCAGCTTCAGCTTGACCTTGGTCACCTTCTGCTTCAGCACGTCCAGGTTGTTCTTCGGGTCGGTGTCCTTGCCGTGACCGGTGGCGCCGGCGGCGTTGCGCTGCCCGCCGAGCTTCGTGACCTCGACGACGGCCTTGATCTTCACCGTCTCGCCGGCCTGGATCGTCCCCAGTTCGCACCGGAACGGGTTGCCGGTCGTGCACTTCCCGGTTTCCGGCTTCACCGAGATGACCTTGACCCCCTTGTTCAGGGTATCGGTCACCTTGGCTTCGGGCGCCGCTTCCGGACCCTTGTTCTTGACCGCGATCGTGTAGGTGACCTTCTGGCCGACCGTCGGGTTCTTGACGTTCGAGGTCTTCGTCACCGCGAGGTCGAACGTCGGTTCCGGACCCGAGGAGATTTCGACCGTCGAGCCGTCTTCGTTGTTCTTCGGTTCGGGGTCTTCCTGGTCCCCTTGGACCTTCGCTTTGTTGGTCACCTTCCCGGACCTGTCGCCCGCGGTCGCGGTGACCAGCACCTGGGCCGACCCGCCGGCCGAGATCCCGCCCAGCGAGCAGGAGACCTTGCCTTCCGCGGTCGAGCAGGAGCCCTGGCTCGGATCGGCCGAGACCAAGGTCAGGCCTTCCGCCATCGGGTCGTCGACCGTGACGCCGGTGGCGTCGCTGGGGCCGTTGTTCTTGACGACCAGCGTGTACATGATCTGGCCGCCTGCTTCGACGGTATCCGCGGCCGCCACCTTGGTGATCGAGAGGTCGGCCTGGCCTTTGATCGGGGTATGGCTTTCGGATTCGTTGTTTTCCGGTTCGGGATCGGGGGTTTCGGAAGTGACCTTTGCCGTGTTGTCGATCGCGTGGTCCACCGAGCTGGCGATCTTCGCGGTCACCTTGAAGGTGAGTGAGGAGCCGGCCGCCAACGAAGGTGCCGTGCACGTCACCGCGCCCGCCGCCGACGTGCAACCTTCACTGGCCGAGACGAAGGTCAGGCCTTCCGGCAGGTCGTCGGAGACCTTGACGCTTTCGGCCGCGTCCGGGCCGTTGTTGTTCACCACGAGGTCGTAGGTGATTTCCTTGCCGGGGACGACGGTTTCCGCGGTGGTCGACTTTTCGATCGACAGGTCGGCGGCGACGAAATGGATCGTGGTCGGCGGCGGCCCGTCGAGCCCGACGGTGGTCACGTTCGACGGCCCGTTCGTGTAGGTGCCGGCTGCGCTCGCGGTTACCGAGACCGTCGCCGTGCAGGATTCCTGCCCGGCGCTCAGGTCGCCGGCGACGGCGATCGAGTCGCCACCGGCGGTCGCGGTCACTTCGCCGTTGGTGCAGGTGGTCGAGGCCCCCGCCGGATCGGCGATGGTCAGGCCTTCCGGCAGGTCGTCGGTGAACGACCAGCCCTTCTTTTCCGCCAGCTCGCTGGTGTTGGTGATCGTGAAGGTCAGCTGCGAGACCCCACCGGCATCGAGCGTCGCGGGCGAGAACGACTTTTCGAGCGCGGGGGTCGCGTCGAGGACCTTGACGTCGTCGAACGCGGCGTCGTTGCCGATCCCCGAGCCATTTGCATTCCTCATCAGGATCCCCAGCGAGGACCCGGTGAAGAGCACCGAGCCGTCGGAGGTATAGGTGCCGACGGAGACTTCCCTACCGGAGATCGACCCGGTCGCCGGCGCTTCGACCGTTTCGCCCGAGGTGCAGGCATTGATCTGGCCGCCGACCGGAATTTCGGTGCTGCCGCTGGTCAGGTAGAACTGGTACAGGGGCGCTGACACCGAGCAGTTGACCGCTGCGGCGTTGACGCTGAAGGTGAGGTACCGGCCGTTGGCCGGCAACGCGATCGGTTCGACCGTCTCGAACTCGGTCAGATTCGCACCGGGGTTGCCGTCGGTGTAGGCGGTGACGGCGTGGTTGGTGGCCGGATCCGCCGACCCATTCAGGACACCGAGCCCGTAGGCCAATTGCCTGGTGTGGCCCGTGTCGTTGGTGTTTTCGCAGTTGCCGAGTTCTTCGACCGGCGTTTCGAAGTCGACGATTTCGCCGTTGCAGCCGGTGAGCCAGGCCGGATCGGCGGTATATTCCTCGCCTTCCGCCCCGACGTAGCTCGTCAACGGCAGGGACGTCGACCCGGTCCCGTTCTCGAAGCCCTCCTGAAACACCGTGGTCGGCGCCGCGGGGGCCGCGGCCGAGGCGATCGGCGCACCGATCGCGATCGCCGCGAGGGCAGCGATTCCGGCGAGCGCCATCAGCAGGCCGCCACGACGGTCACGCCGCGGTCGGTCGCGACGACTTGGTTCTTCGTGCTTGGAACTGGGTATGCCGAACATCCTCACTCCTTGGTAGGTGGGCAGCAGTGAATTCGGCGCACGATGGGAAAACCTGAGTGTGGAGCGCCGAGATCACCCCAAGGTCCCAACCGCCTCACCCCGAAGTACCAGTCACCTCACCCGAAGGGTCCACGTTTTCGCCGCCCGATCCGTACAACGCGATCAACTGTGTGCGGGAGCGGACCCCACACTTCGCCAGGACCTGGCTCATGTGGTTCTTGACCGTGCGCTCGGCGATGCCGAGGCGCGCGGCCATCGCCGCGTTGCCGGCACCGGTGAGGGCGAGCCGGGCGACGGCGAGCTCACGTCGGCTCAGGCCGCGCTCGGTGAGCTCGAGCTGCGGCGAGGACGGCGTCTGGCTTCCGGCCGCGACCGCCGCCAGCTCCAGCAGCGGCTGGATCCGGCGCAGCGCCCGCACCAGATCGGCGCGCGCCACGGATTCGTCGCGCCCCGAACAGAGCCAGACGACACCGGCCACCCTGCCCTCCTCGCGCAGCACGACCAGGTACGGCGCACCCAGGCCATGATCGGCAAGGAGGTCACCGACCCGATCCGCGTCCGGCCCTACCTCGCTCGGCTCGAGGGCGACGACGGTCGCCTGGGCCGGGTCGGCATCGAGGCGACGCGCGAGCACCGACGGCCGCTCGGGCGGGAAGAGGTGGCGCTGCAGTTGCCGCGCCGGGCCCGAGTCGGGCTCCCGCGGCCCGGAGACGACCGAGCCCCAGGCCCAGGCGATCGGCTCGTGGCGCCGGGAGAACAGCACGCAGCCGCCGACGACGGCGCCGAGCCTCTCGACCGACCACTCGAGCACCGTCGCCAGGGGCCGCTGGGGCGCCTCATCGCCGCCGAGGCGGATCAAGGCGCCCCTGGCGAAGGAGGAGCACCATCTCCCGCTGCGAGGCGACGCCCAGCTTGACCAGGATCGCCCGCGTGTGCGACTTGACCGTGTTCGTGCTGATCCGCAGCGCGCGCGACACCTCGCGGCTGCCGGCGCCGTCGACCAGCAGGCGCGCGACCTCGCGTTGCCGCGGCGTCAGCGGCGCCGACAGCAGGTCGACGGGCGGCGACGCGGAGCGCAGGGCCGCCAGGTAGGCCATCTCGATCAGGGGTTGCAGCGCCTCGAGCGGGCGCAGCTGCGCCCTGCTCCACGGCTCGCTGCGCAGCGGTCGCCAGATCGCGATCGCGGCGCGCAGGCGCCGGCCGTCGCGGATCAGCAGCCGCAGGTCGTCGATCGCGCCGATCCGGCGATAGGCGGCCATCAGCGTCGCGTTCCCCAGCGCCGCCCGGGCGCCGCCGACGTCGTCGAGGGTCGCGACCGAGGCCGCCACGCCGGCCAGCGCGGCCGGCGCCAGGGGCCCGATCGTCGCCAACTGCTCGTGCCAGCCGCGCGCTTCCCGGACCAGCTCGTCGGCCGGCAGGCGCGAGCCCCGCGCCGTGCGGAAGTGCGCCGCGTGGCCCTCGTCGATGGCGACGAAGGTGGCCGCCAGCGGAGCCAGCTCGCTCACCACCAAGTCGAGAGCGGCGGCCACGGCGGCGTCGGCGACGGACTCGGCGGAGATCGTCGGGGCACCGTCCCGGTCGACATCCCGGGAGGTCGCGCCCTCGCTCCGTGCGATGTCGAGGGTCACCAGACCAGCGGTTGTATAGGTCTCTAGCGGTAGTCGCAAGGTTTTCGTCCCCACTCCACCTGTTTGGAGTATTAGGTACGCAAAATAGATAATTTTCGGTATCAAGGCGTCCTGCGGCCTGGCCCGCGCCGCCTGGCATATGGCCGTCGACCGGCCCGGATCGGGCGCCGATCCTCGACCCCCGCGCTCGACTTGTCGGCGGCATCAGACCACCGTCGGTGAGCGAGGGTTCATTCCCCCCTTGAAAAACGCCGGTCGGGCTTCGACCGCGGGCGGATCGGTGTCGACCGGCAGGCGACGCCGCGGCTCACGCCGACGGTCCTTGGCCGCGTAGAGGACGGCGTCCGCCCGCCGCAGGCAGTCGTCGAAGCTCTCGCCGGGACCGAGCTCGGCGCTGCCGTGGCTCCAGGCGATGGTCGAGCAGGACCGCAGCCTCTCCACCAGCCGCTCCGCCTCCCCCCGGTCGTCGCCGGGGAGGACGAGCAGGAACTCGTCGCCGCCGAGGCGGGCCAGGGTGTCCTGCTCGCGGATCACGGTGCTCCAGCGCTCGGCGCACTGCCGCAGGACGCGGTCGCCCTCGAGATGACCGAAGCCGTCGTTGACCGCCTTGAACTCGTCGAGGTCGATGTGGACGAGGGTCAGCGGCCGCTCGTCGCGGCGACAACTCGCGATCGCCCGCCCCGTCGCCAGCGACAGTCCCTCGCGGTTGAACAGGCCGGTGAGCGGGTCGGTGATCGCGATCTCGCGCAGCCTGCGCGCCGCCAGGCCGAGCGTCTCGGAGACCGTCAGGATCGCCGCCGTATAGACGAGCCACTGGGCCAGCGGCCGCCCCGCGGCGCCGAGCAGGAGGCCGGCCGCAAGCGCCCCGACCACCGCCAACACCAGGGCGCGCGCGACCGAAGGCGGTTGGCAGAAGGAGGCGTAGGCGGTGACGCAGAAGGCGAGCGCGGCGGCCACGGCCGACCCGAGCGGGCCGGCGAGGAACGGCCCCGCCGTCGCCGTCATCAGGATGCCGAGGCCGACGAGAACGTGGGTGGGGTCGATCCGGGCGATCCGGGCGTGCGGGGGCATCTACCTAGACGTAGCGGCCGGGCCCCGTTTCCCCTCCCCGAGTTTCCCGTGGCCGGCGGCCGGACGGCCGCCTAGCGAAGTTCGAACTCGGTCCCCGCGTCCCTGGTCGGCGGTTCTGAGTTGGCGGTTTCCGATTCCGCCGTGGATTCCGCGGTCGACGTCGATTCGGATTCGGTCGGCGTCACCGTTTCGGTGGTCGGTTCCACGGTCGCTTCGGCGACGGACGACGCTTCCGCCGCTCGGCGTTCCGCCGCCTCCGCCCGGCGCTTTTCCCGCGCCCGGTGCTTCGCCGCGGCGCGGCGCTTGGCGGCGGCCCGGCGCTTCGCCGCGGCGCGCTTGCTCGCGGCGCGGCGACTCGCCCGGGCCTTGGCGGCGGCGCGCGCCTCCGCGGCGACTCGTTGACGTGCCGCGGCCTGGGCGGACTGCGCCGCGGCCGGCTGCGGGGGCGACGAGCCACCACCGCTCAGCACGACCGCCGCGGCGACGGCGATGCCGACCGCCGTCGCCGCCGCGGCACCCGCGATCACGGTCACGTGCCCGGCGGAGGTGCCTTTGCGGACAAGCCGGCGGGCCGCGACGGCCGTCCGGCCGCCCTTCGAGGCAGACCCCGCGACCCCGGCCGCCCCGGCGAGCAGGGGGAGCAGGTGCGGGTCCGGCGGCGTGATCGCGCCGAGCCCGCGCAGGACGATCACCTTGCGGCGGCAGGCGGAGCAGTCGGCGAGGTGGTCACGGGCGAGCTGGTAACGCTCGCCCGTCTCGTCGAGCAGGTCGACCGCGAAGGCGCGGATCAGCGAGTCGAACTCCTCGCAGAGCTCGCCCGGCTGCACCGCGCCGATCACGGCGTTGATCCGTCGCGCCGCCCGGTCCATCAGCTTCTCCATCCGACGCGGCGCGATGCCGAGCAATTTCGCCGCCTCGGGCCGCGACAGCCCGTGGAGATAGCAGAGCGTCGCGGCGCGCAGCTCGCGCCCGTCGAGCTGCGCGCGCAGACCCTGCGCGAAGTGGCGCAGCTGCATCTCGGCGTCGAGGCGCGCGTCGATGTCCTGGTCGACGCCGACCTCGTCGAGCTCCGAGATGTCGGTCGCCTGCTCGCGGCCGTGGGCACGGTGTTCGCTCAGGGCGCGACGGTAGGTGACGGTGACGAGAAAACCGATGTGGTTGTCGACGCTCTCGCCCTCCGCCAGCCGCAGGTAGAGCGCGTGCCAGGCCTCGTTGTACGCCGCGTCGAGATCGACCCCGGCGAGTCGCGCGCCGAGTTTCGCGGCGACGGTCCGCTGCACCTCGGCCTTGCTCCGCTCGTACTCGCCGGCGAGGAACGCCTCGGCCTGGCTCACCGGGGCGGGCCCTTGATCACCAGCTCGAGACGCCGGCTGCGCACGGTCGACCAGGGCCAACCGGGAGTTCGCAAGACCACCGCGCGGAAGGAGAAGATGGCGTTGCGTTCAACGTAGCGGAAGCGGTGGGTCCAGCTGAAGGCGCCGCCGCGGCCGGCGGTGACCGTGTCGACCGTGGTCCAGCGGCCGCCGGAGATCGCCTGGATCTCGACGGTGGCACCCCGGGCCGCGCGGCCGGCGCCGCGCAGGCGGCCGAAGAAGCGCACCGCCTGTCCCACCCGGATCCGCCGCGGCCGGCTGCGCAACCGCAGTCCGAGCCGCGTCCTGACCAGGGTCTTGGCGCTGCGCGTGACCGCGCCGCCGAGCCGCGGCGCGTAGGAGACGACGACGGTGCGGGCGCCGCCGCCGTTCACCTTGAATTCGAAGCGCCCCTCGGCGTCGGTGCGGATCACCCGGGTCCGCCCACGGCGCTTGCTCCCCAATTCGGTGAGTTCGACCTCGAGTCGCGCCCCGACGACCGGGACCCCACTCGACGTGCGTAGGGTGCCGCGCAGCCGTACGGGCTTGCCGGCGGGCAGCAGCCGCGCTTGCGGCTGCAGGCGCAGGCGCGGCTTCTCGACCGCCGGGGTGCCGTTGTCGGGGGAGCTTCCGCCCTGCCCTGCGACCGAGGCGGGCGGGCTCGCGACCGTGAACGAGATCGGCCCGAACGAGGTCGAATTGCCGGCCGCGTCGACCACGCTGCCGCTGATGACGTGGCCGCCGGGGGCGAGGCTCGCGGTGTCGACCGCGAATCCGCGCGTCGCCGTCGGCGTGCATGGCTGCGGCATCGAGAACGGTTCTTCGCAGCCGCCCTGGCCGTCGCCCATCGTGACCACCTGCGGCGCGCCGCCGTCGACCGAGAAGCGGAAGCCGGCGATCCCGCCACCGACGTCGGTGGCGGTGACGAACAGGTGGGCGACGCCGGCCACCGGCGCCGCTTCGGCCAGCGGACCTTCGAGCCGGTCGACCGTCGGTGCCGAATCGTCTTCGATCGAGATCGCCGACCGGAACAGCTCGAAGATGGCGGGGGGCGAAGTGGCGGGCGGTTCACAGCCGAGCCGCACGCAGCGGACCCAGAAGCCCAGCTTTTCGATCAGCGGGGCTTCTTCGGCCCCAGGGTCTTTGCTGACGAGGTTCGAGTCGTCGAGCGGCACGTCGGGTGTGCCGATCGCGCATTCCGGTTCGCTCCGGCGAGCGGCGCAGTCGGAATTGATGTTGCCCACTCCGATGATCCATTCCTCGAGTGAGGCGGCGTAATCGTCTTCGTCTTCCTGGCCCACGCGTTCGGGCCATTTGGGACCGTCGGCGGCGGCGACGTAGCGCCAGATCTCGTAGCTGGAGATGACGGTGCCGGGAGGCGGTTCGAACACCGCTTCGCCGACCGGTTCGCGGTTTTCGATCGTGCCGCTGGGCGTCGCTTCGATCCGCAGCGAGCCGCCGCTCGCGCAGTCGTCGGTGAACGTGACGTCGCCGGAGGCCGCGTCGATGGCCTGGGTCCGCCATGCCGCCGCCGAGATCGCCGACCCGTCCGGGCCGCGGCAGGACCAGACCGTGTATTCGCCGGCCTGCGCCGGCGAGGCCCACCACATCAGCGACAGCGCCCCGATCAGGATGCCGAGCCAGGGCCCGAATCCGATGAACGGAAACCGTGACCGGGAACTACGGCGCTGTCTGGTGGCTCCAACCAAGCTTCGATCGCGCAAGAGACTACGCGCTACGCAAAATTCCGTAGCGCTCGAACGGGGGCTCGCGGTCACACCTGGGCGAGGTCCCTTCGCAGCGGCGGGCGCTCCAAAATTCGTCCACGCAAGTAGTGATCAGCACGCAATCTGCCGACTCAAATACATGGCGATACTCGGCCAGACGCGCCACAGCAGGGTTTTCGCCGACGAGATCAGGATGCTGGAGGCGCTGCTCGTCATCGACGAGCGGGAGCGGGTCGTCGAGTGGAACACGGCGGCGACGCTGCTCCTGGGCTACGAACGCCGGGAGGTCCTGGGCCACGACCTCGGCACGATGATCATCCCGGCGGAGCGACTGCCCGAGCATCGCGAACGGTTCGCGTCGCTGCTCCGGACCGATTCCTGCCCGCTGCTCGACCGCCCGTTTCCGAGCAGGGTGATGCGCTCGACCGGCGAGCGGTTGGACGTCGCGGTCCGGATCACCAGGACCGCCACCGATCCGCCCAATTTCGCGGTCTCCCTACGGGAGACGGAGGTGAGCTGCTCCGATGAACTGACCAGGCGCCAGATGGAGACCATGCTGGAGAGCTCCGAGGACGCGATGACCGCCCTCACCCTCGACGGCTTCGTCACCGAATGGAACCCCGCCGCCGAGGAGCTCTACGGTTACACCGCCGCCGAGGCCATCGGTCGCCGCCTCGCGACGATGATCGTGCCGGAGGAGCTGATGCACGAGCCGCTCCAGTGGCTGGCCGAAGTCGCCGAGGGCAGGACGGTCGAGCTCGAGACGCGGCGGTTGCGCAAGGACCGAAGCACCCTCTGGGTCTCGGTGCGCATGGTGCCGGTCCGCGACCCGGGGGGAAGCGTCGTCGGCTCGGTGATGATCGCCCGCGACATCACCGATCGTTACCGCCTCTCCGCCCGCGCGGGGGAGGAGGCGGAGTCGGCACGCTGGTGGAAGCAGATCCGCCAGGCCCTGGTCGGGGGTGGCCTCGTGCTCCACGCCCAGCCGGTCTTCGACCTCCGCCGAGGCACGATCGAGCACCATGAGCTCCTCCTGCGGATGGACGTCGGCGGCCGCCTGGCGATGCCGGGAGAGTTCGTCGCCCACGCCGAGGCCTCCGGCCAGATCGCCGAGATCGACCTCTTCGTCGCCCGGCGCGGGATCGAGCTCGCGCGGCATCGCCCGGTGGCGATCAACCTCTCGGCCTCGAGCTTCACCAACGAGGACCTCCTCGCGCTCTTCGTCCGCGGGCTGCGAGAGGGGCCCGTCGCGCCCGGCAATCTGACGGTCGAGGTGACCGAGAGCGCGACCGTCGGCGATCTCGAGCAGGCGGTGGACTTCGCCGAACGCCTGGTCGCGCTCGGCTGCGCCGTCTCCCTCGACGACTTCGGCACCGGCTTCGGCTCCTTCACCTACCTCAACCGGCTGCCCGCCAGCGAGTTGAAGATCGACCGCGAATTCGTCAGGGATCTCGGCGTCGCCGAGGCCGACCGGCGGATCGTCGACACCATGGTCGACATCGCCGCGAACTTCGGCCTGCGGACTGTCGCCGAGGGCGTCGAAGACGAGGCCGCCCGCCGCTACCTGCTCTCCGCCGGCGTCGACCTGGCGCAGGGACATCTGCTCGGCGTACCCGAGCCGATCGACCCGCGCGGCTCGCTCAGCCCGCCGCCCGGGCCGAGGACTTGACCTGCGTGGCGATCATGTTGGCGTAGGTGGCGGTCACCCCGCTGGGCCCACTGCAGGTGACCGCGACCGCCGCCGCCGCGCCGAATGTGCGCGCGATCGACATCGAGAGCGTGCTCGAGTCGCCTTCGCCGATCGTCGTCCGCATCGTGCCGCCGCCAGAGATCGCGCAGGAGACTTCGGCGCTCGATCCGAGCGAGTTGGTGAGCGACACGTCGGCGCTCAGCACGTAGGCGCCGGCGGCGAGCGTCTGGGCCACGATCTGGCCGGGAACCGCCTTGTCGGTCCCATAAACTTCAAATGCCGGACCGTCTCCCGCTTCACCCTTCGCCCCCGTCGCGCCCCTCGCGCCGGTGGCTCCTTTCGCACCGGTCTTGCCCTGCGGTCCCTGCGGACCACGTTCTCCTTGCAACTGCTTGCGGGTCTTCTTCGCGATCTTGCCCGCCGTGACCGCCCCCTTCTTCAACTGCGCGGTGCCGACCGAGTTCTTCGGCAACCGGGTGGCCGCGTAGGCGCCACCGCCGATGGCCAAGAAGAGGGCGAGCGTGGCGATCACATTCGCGTAGGTGAGTCGCCGCCGGATCACGCGCATCGTTCCTCCGTTCACCAGACACGCCCGGTCATGCCGAGTTTGCCATCGATATCAAGGCACTTCAGCCTCCATGTAGAGAGACCCCGGCTTATACGGCGAACCGTCTTTTTCTTGATCCAGACCATAAGTCGACCAGTTAGGGATGCGGCTCGAATCATGCGCCGCGCGAGCAACCCGAACGAACCCGCAGTCCTCGAGCATGGACCTCAGGTTCATTTCGTCATACATCCACTGGTGCGTCTCTCCCCGTTTCCGAGCATCGCCTAAAAGTACATTCTCGAGTTTGCGCCGGACCGGGCTCTTGGTTCTCGTACCGTACGCCTCTCGGCGAACCGATTGCTCAAGCAACTCTCTTACCTTGTCGTCGTGATCAGGCTCGGCATCGCTCGGAGGATCTGGCGTGTCGAGGTCCGCGATCAACTCTCGGCAGAGCACCTCAAGATCGGGCACGACCACGCGATGAACTCCCCTCGGCCTGAGAACTCGCCTGATTTCAGAACAAAAAACTGGCGCAACCTCACGATCGAGATGCTCCAACAGATGCGAGTGATAAACGGCATCGGCAGAACCGTCAGGCCACGGAACGCCTCGACTCAGATTGTGGACGCGAACGTTGTCGGGTATCTCATCAAGTTTTCTTACCCTGGGAGGGTCGAGAAGCGGGCGAACCGTTTTTCTCAACCACGCACGACGGGCAATGCGTAAATAAGGGGACCAGTCCACATTTTGCACACACGGATTCGCACTCACCCTGCTTCCGCAGCCGAGGTTCAGAATAAGCGTCATGCTCGCCGTACTCTCAGTTCGATCCTCGCTTGCTGAGGACGACCGGGATGGTCCTGATAAGCAATTTGATGTCTCCCCAGAAGGTCCAGCTGGTCACGTAGGCATAGTCGATCTCGACCATCTCCTTGAAGGGGATGTTGTTGCGACCGAGCACCTGCCACCAGCCGGTCACCCCGGGGACGAAATCGAGGCGATGCCTGCCCCAACCGCGGACCGCCTCGTCGTCGCGAACAGGCAGCGGGCGCGGACCGACAAGGCTCATCTCGCCACGGATCACGTTCCAGAGCTGCGGCAGCTCGTCCAGGCTGGAGCGGCGGAGGAAATGGCCGACCCGGGTGACCCGCGGGTCCTCCTCCATCACCAGCCAATCGGGGTCGAGGCTCTGTGCCATCAAGCCGGCGACCAGCTCGTCGGCGTTCGGCACCATCGTCCGGAACTTCAGAAGCTGGAAGTGCTCCCCGTCCCTGCCGACCCTGGCCTGGCTGAACAACACCTCGCCCCCGTCGTCGAGCTTGATCGCCAGGGCGATGATCGCCATCGGGATCGCGAAGAGGATCAGCAGCGGGATCGCGATCAGCAGATCCGTCGTCCGCTTGATGATCTGCGAGCTGCGCGAGAGGACCGGCGGGTGATAGGAGAGGAACCCGGTGCCCTCGACGTGGTTCACCTGGACGCCGGGCGGCAGGAGGCTTTTCTCCCGCGGGAAGGTGCCGAACCGGATGCGCGCTTGATGGCAGGTACGCATCAATTCGGCGATTTCCTCCTGCGAGATCAGTTCCTGGTTCAACTGCACCATCACGTGGTCGACCTCACCTGCTCGCAGCGCGTGGCCGACGTCGTCGAAGTCGTGGCAGAGGCGCAGGTCGAGACCGTCGTGGTTCTCGCCGCCCAGCGTCATCGCGCTGACGACCTCCATCTCGTACTCGGGGTGGTTTCCGAACTTGCGCCGAAGGATCTCGACATCGGCCAGCGGCGCGATGACGAGGACGCGCTCCGGACCGCGGATGCGCAAGCTGTTGATCCGCACCGTCGCCCGCAACAAGGTGATCAACACGGACGCCGTCACCCCGAAGAGGATCACCTCCTCGAGGTCGAGCCGCTGCACCGGCATGGCGCGAAACCAGACCCATAGCCCGAGCGTGCCGATCAGCAGGGCATGGAAGACCGAGGAGAGGTCATCGAGATAGGTCGGCTCGAACTGGCGCAGCGGCCGCTGGTAGAGGCCGTAGGCGCGAAAGAGCAGGAACCAGGCGGGGATGGTCGGGATGATCCACAAGACGTCGACCTCCGGCCGACTGCGATCCGCCGCCACCCCGAAGGCCACACCCAGCGCCAGCAGGACAGCGGTCGAATCCGCGCCGAGGAGGACGCGACGGAGGCCGTAGTCGCGATCCCGGTGGCGGCCCGAGACAAGTCGATCGACGCTCCGGGGCGACGTGCGGCCGGCAACCGACCCCACGAGGACCCGGAACTCCATCAGAGTGCCATCTCCCTCGGTACTTCCTGAACGCTGGAAAGTGCGATGACGAATTCCTCTTATTGCCGGGTACCAGTAATAGGTAGCGCGCAGATCGATTTCTCGCAAGGCTTCTTTTCCACCCGACCCGAATTCCGAGCAACAGAGGGACTCAGGCTTCGGTAATCCGCTTTTTTCAGTAGCCGAAAAGACGATCGAAATTCGGATCGAAAGTCTCTACGTGAAAAGCTTCTTCAAGTGCTCAACAGCACATTGTCGGACCATGGCTGGGGCTGCGCTCTAGACGTGAGGAGCTCCAAGTCGAGCATCGGGATAGTGGGCCACCGCACATTTTCGAGAACAAGGGAGCAGGCCGGGATGCCTGAATACGCCACCAAGGAAGAACTGGAAGACAAGACGCTGGAGAGCCTTGCGGATGTTGACGCACCAGATCCGGATGATGAAGAAGCCCCCGTCTGGAACAAAAACTCCACCGCCTACAAGCCCCGCAAGCTGACCTATCGCAACCTCCACGATTCGATCTACGGCGCCAACGTGAAAGGCGAAGCTTCGATGAAGGCCGCCTTCGAAGCCGCGATCGAAGATGCGATAGGGCGCACCCTTTATATACCCAAGGGGACGCATCTTGGCTCCGGGCTGGTGATCCCCGACAACGCGGGGATAACGCTGGTCGGAGACGGGGAATCGACGATCTTCAAATTCGACGCCGAAAAAAACGTCCTCTTCGACATGGGGGTCGGCTCCCGCATCGAAGGAATCAAGATCGAAGGGAACCGGGAAGGCTCCGGATCGAGCACCGGGGACATGGTCAACGCCTCCCTGTGCCCGGAATTCGAGTTGGGCCACATCTGGATCGTGAGTCCGAAGGGCAAAGGCGTGAAGTTCTCGAACGCCCACGACGTTTACATCCACGATGTCCAGGTGGTGGACCCTGGCTCGATCGGCGTCCTAGGCGAACTCAACTCCTCGGCGACGGTGAACGGCACCAATGTACTGATCGAGCGCTGCATCGTAGACGCGACCGCAGGGAACACCGGAGAAAACGACTCCTTCAAGCTCTCGCGTTCCAGCACCGATAGGCAATGGGAGGGCGCCCACTTCCACCACTGCGCCTCGAAGCAGCCGGAAGGCGCGGCGACGGGGATGGGCTTCGAGCTCGAAGTTCCGCTTGCCTGCACCGTCTCATCCTGCAAGGTGGATGGAGGCCGCTACGGGATCAGCTTCGCTCGCGGCGAAAAGGATCTCGCAATCGGCAACGTGGTCAGTAGCGTCAACACGATCGGAATTGAGCTGTCGGGCAGTCTGGGGGGACGTGCAATCGGGAACCACCTCGAAAAAGTCGCTCTCAACGGCATTGCGGTGAACGACAACTCCGGTAATCGCCAGCCGGATCAGTTGGTCGTGGCAGAGAACGTAATCAAGGGATGTGGCCAGAACGCGATCCGCATCTACCGGCCGATCACCATCGGAGTCAGCGGCAACCAGGTCCACCATGAGGCGGTGGAAGCCGAAAAGGCGGCGGTCTGGCTCCAGGCGACCGGAACGGGAAGCGCCATGCGTCTGACGCTCGACGGGAACGACATCGATGGCGGGGGTGTCGCCAACCGCGGCCTCTATTTTGAGTGTGTAAAAGAACCTGCGACCTATCTACGTGGCGGTAATCACATCCACGACTTCATCACCTATGGCGCCTTCTTCCACAACGGAAAGTTTATCGGCGTCATGTCCAATACCTACTCCGGAAACGCGACCGCCAACGAAGCGTTCGGCGAAGCAGTCGAACACGGCGAACTCAAGAAGGCGACAGTGGAAGCAACGTGACATATCCGTGATGGAGCGTCATAAGGCCACTTTCGCGGCCTCGACCAGCGACCTCTTGGGCACCTTGAGTTCGCCTGCGCTCGAAGTGTCTGGGCGATCATGGCCTGGACGATCCCCTTCTACCTGCGGCGCCAGCTGGGTCCTCCTCAAATCGGCTCGCCAGCCCAGTGACTGAGTTGCCTCACAGATTAGCCAAGCGCGCGTGGATCCGACGTTTCTTTGCTAAAAGTTCGACACTGATGCGCGTGCTCCAAGTCCACACCCGTTACCGGCAGGCGGGGGGCGAGGACGGGGTCGCCGACGCGGAGGTCGCGCTCCTGCGAGAAGCAGGCCACGAGGTGGTGGCGATACGCCGGCGCAACTCGGACTCCGCTGCTGAAGCGGCAAAGCAGCTGGCGACGTACCCCTGGAATCCAGCATCGAATCATCGCCTGTTGGAGTTGGCGCGAAAAATCCGGCCCCAGGTCGTGCATTTCCACAACACCTGGTTCGCGACCTCGCCGGCAGCGCTCAAAGCGCTCCGCCGCCAGGGCTTCCCGACGGTGGTCACGATTCACAACTACCGCCTCTCCTGCGTGAACGCCGAGCTCCTGCGCGACGGAAAACCTTGTGAGCTCTGCGTCGGCACCACCCCCTGGCGCGGCGTTCTTCATCGCTGTTACCACGAGAGCGCCGGACGTTCCGCGGCCGCCGCGGTCGGCATCCAGGCACACCGGACCATGGGGACCTGGCGCAAGGGAGTCGATCGCTTCGTCGCACTTACCGAGTTCTCCAGGGACAAACTGGTCGCGGGGGGCCTGCCCCGCGACCGCATCGTCGTGCGACCCAACTTCGTCGCCGACCCCGGGCCGCGTAAAGCCGGCCCGAGCACCTCGCGCAAAATCGTCTTCGCCGGTCGGATCTCGCCAGAGAAGGGTCTGCGAGTAGCCCTTGCGGCCTGGGCGCGGGCGCAGCCGCGGAACCTCGAACTGTTGATCGCCGGCGACGGTCCTCAGCGTGCCGAGCTGGAAGCGATGCGCGTATCGGGCGTCCGATTCCTCGGTCGCCTTCCGCGCGCCGAACTGGACGCCCTTCTCCTGACCTCTCGGGCCACCATCTCCCCTTCGATCTGGTTCGAGTCGCAACCGCTTACGGTCCTCGAGTCCTTTGCCGCGGGCACGCCGGTGCTGGCGGCGAAAATCGGCGGCCTCGGCGAGACGGTCAAACCGGTCGACCCCGGCTGGCTGGTGCGAAGCGGTGACGTCGAAGCGTGGGCAACCGCCCTAGGCCGACTCGGCGACGACCTTTTCATCGATCGCGGCGGAGAGGAATGCCGCCAAACTTTCGAGCGCCACCACAGCAAAGGTCGCGCCAAGGCGACACTTGAACGAACCTACGCCGAAGCGACCAGCGAACATCAGCCCGGAGTCGCGCCCTGAACCCCGACTGCCGTCCCAATCTGTTCATCGTCGGAGTCGCAAAGGCCGGCACGACCAACCTCCATTCGCTCCTCGCCAGGCACCCGCAGGTGTTCATGTCGACCCCCAAGGAGCCGCATTTCCTGGCCGCACCGCAGACGACACAAGAGGCCGCCCACACCCTGAACGTGATTCGTGACGAGTCGAGCTACATCAGCCTGTTCGCCGATGCCGTCGAGCCGATCCGCGGCGAGTCGAGCACTACGAATTGGTGGCGACCGGAGACGGCCGCACGCATTGATGCGTTCTCCCCAGGCTCACGGGTGATCGTGATCCTGCGCGATCCGGTCGAACGTGCTTTCTCCCACTATCTGAACGACGTGCGCGAGTCGATCGAGTCGCGTCCATTCGGGGAGACCCTGACCGACAGCCGCCCCGGCGAGGGCGCGCTCCGTTGGGGTGATCCAGACATCCGCATCGAGCTCGGCTTCTACGCCGACCGTCTCGCCGCATACCGCGAGACGTTCGGCGACCGCCTGCTGGTGCTCTTTGCCGACGATCTGTTCGCTGACGCGGACGCCCAGATGCGAGCGATCAGTGAGTTCCTGGGCCTGACCCGAGACAGCCTTATCTCCTCCTCCGACCACGGAACCAATGCCCATCGGATGCCTCGCGGTCGACTCGCCAGACGAGCCCTGCGGTCACCTTTGATCCGCGCGGCCGGCCGGCGGATCGTGCCATCAAGGGTGAGGCAGCGAGCCTACGAGCTGCTGATGCACGACGTGGCCAAACCGCGAATGGATCCGCGGTCGCGAGAACGGCTGAGGCGGCTCTACGCCGCGGACTCCGCCAAACTGGAGTCAGTGTTGGGATGTCCGCCGCGATGGAAAGCATCGGAAGCTCGGTGATCGGCAGTCGGACCGGACAAGTCGCCTGCGTTTCGGCCCTTGTATTCCTTTGCTGTGCGGCAGGAGCCGGCGTCGCGACCGAACTGGTCTCGCCGCCCCTGATCGCACTGACCGCCGTCGCGATAGCCGCTGTCTACCTGGTCAGCTTGCCGCGAAACCGGCATCTGCTCAGAGTCGAGGCGCCGTTTGCCTTGCTGATTCTCTCGATCGTCCAGTGGCGAACTCGCACGCTCGCCGCGTCGACCAGCTCGCCGATCGACTCCACCGTCCTGATCGGCGCAGCGCTGCAGGCGTGCGCACTCGCCCTCGCGGCCTGGTCCCTCACCCTCTCAGACCGGGGACGCTGGAGCGGTACCACCGTACCCTTGCTCGCCATGGCCGGCTTCGCCGCAGTGGGCCTGATCGCGGCCCCGCTCGCGGAGAAATCGAATCTCGCCGCGTATCAGGCGTTCGAGGTCGGCATATCGCTCTTCGTGCTCTACTCAGCACTGAAGGCCGCCCCGGACGCAGTGCCACGGCTTGCCCGCCTTCTGTTCGTGGCAACGGTTGTGCTGGTCGTCGTCGTGTGGCTGGGCGCACTCGCCGATCCCGGCCAAGGGTTTCAGCCGATCAAAGACTTCCAGGGTGGAGTGGCCTCGCCGATAAACGTACGCCTACACGGAGTATTCCCGGCGACCAACAGCGACACGGTCGGAATATATGGGAGCTTCCTCTGCCTCTGGAGCCTTTCGCTCGGGGTCCACTCGTCATCGATCAGACGTCGTCGATACTTCGCCCTATCAGCATTCGGACTGCTCACGGTCCTGATCAGCCAGTATCGCACCGGCTATCTGATAGTCGCCGTAGGCGTCCTCCTCCTTTTCGCCCTCACCGCGGCCCGCAGGCCGGTGCCCGCACTGATCTTTACCGGTGCCGCCCTCGGAGTCGGTGTCGCCGTGTTACTCATCGCCGGACCTGATGTCGGCCACGTCCAGGAAGGCCTGCTGTCCCGGGGCCAGAACCAATCGCAGACCTCTTCGGCGAACGGCCGCCTCCAGATTTGGGAAGGCGATGTCCGAGTATGGGAAGAGTCACCAATTGTCGGACATGGCCTCGCCAGCGCAACCCGCTACGAGGTGATCGCGCCATCCGGTGGTGAACTGAACCAGGCCCACTCGACCTGGTTCGAAGCGCTGGCGGGGACCGGGACCTTAGGGACCGCCTTCCTCCTCGTCGCAGTACTTGCAACCGGATTCGACCTATTGCGCAGGCGCCTGGTCATCCCTGCCGTCCTCTGGATCGCCCTCGTCGCCCTGTCGATCACCAGCGTCTCGATGGACTCGATGACCTACGGCTTCCTCGTCTACATTCTGCTGATCGGCTGTTGCGGCGACGTGAGCCTCGAGAACAGCTCGGCCGCCGAACTCCTGGGTGCTTCGGCGGCCGGACGTCCTCCGCCAACCCGGTTCGCAGGGCAATCCAACTGGGGGCAACCCGGGCACGCCGCGTCGTGAGCGTCGATGCAAACCGCCTTACGCTCGTCCAGCGCGCGTTGGCCCCACTCGGTCCGCGGGCACAGCGCGCTCTTCATATCGAAAGCGCGCTGGAGTCAGACTGGACCATAGTCCGCTGGCCCCCCGCAGGCACGTCGATCAAGGTGTCGGGCGGAGCGAGTGCCAAGGCGCATCGCGGTCGCTCCCTCGCGAGGAAAGCGGTGGAGACCGTCCTGCTCGATCGCCAAGAGCCCGAAGCCCGCCGGACGCTCAGCTTGTTGCCGATCGACGTGGACGCGGGAGTGCTCATCGGCCCGCCGTTTTCCCCGGTCACGCTCGCGGCGGAAAAGCTGACACAAAAGGGGATCCCTTATGTGGTCGACCTAGGAGATCCATGGGCCCTTACCGCAGATCCGGCGGCGCGCTCGTTGAGCCTCTTCGGTCGCCGGAGTCGCGCCGAGAAGGCATGCTTCGCCGGTGCTGCCGGGGCCATCCTGACGACGGCCGGACAGGCTGAAGCACTTGCTGAAAATTTTCCGCGCCTGCCGATCTTGGTGAGGCCGAACGGTTATGACGCCACGGCCCCTGCTTCTATCCCTGACCCGAGGGATAGAACTGGACAGGTACGGCTTGCCTACTATGGTGGCTTCTACGAGACCTACGCGGTCGAGGCACTGATCACGCTGGTCGACAATCTCTCGAAGAGCGGTGAGCGAATCGAACTCACAGTCTTCGGACGTGACTGGACGGGTGCCCTCAAGGCCCTCGGCCAATCAGCCTGTATCGAGTTCCGCAGGCCACGACCCTGGGTCGAGGTACTGGCGACTACCGGTGAATTTGATGCGGCCGTGGTCGTCGGGCACAGGGACCCACGCAAGCTGCCAAGCAAGGCGATCCAGTACCTGACCCTGCCGATCCCACGGCTTGCCGCGTGCGCGTCGGCGACCGACTCGCTCGGACGCTATGTGGCCGATAAGCCCGGGTATCTGACCGTCACGCCGGGCGACGCGGATCCGGCTCAGATCCTTCGCCACATCGATCGCAGATGGAGCGCCTCCGACCTTGCCCCTCCGCCCGAGGAATCATGGGACAGCGTCGCCCCGCGTATCGCCGAGTTCATCTCAGCGTCGATCCGGAGCTAAAGGGCGGCACTGCGGGCCTTGGAATCGCTCGATTTGTCGGAACCTTGCTCGCGGGCGGCATAGTAGGTGTAGCCATACCCATATTTGTCCCGCTTGCGGATTTTTATTCCATTGGCGACAACGCCAAGCAGCGGCGCATCGAGCCGCTGCAGCTGCTCGCGAAGCTTCGTCGCCAAGTCGTACGACATCATGTCCATACGGGCAACCACAACGACGCCGTCTACTTGCTTGAGGAGCGGGAAGGCATCCGCGACTATGCCGACCGGCGAGGTGTCAATCACGACCAGGTCATAAGAATTGACCAGCTGATCGAGGACATCGGACATCATTTTGCTCTCAAGGAGATCCGCGGGATTTGGAGGAGTGGCACCAGCCGGAATGACGCTGAGGGCGCGCTCCGGAGCGCCAGATCCGTTCGACGTACCGGGAACGGCCTTCGAGCGAATCACCTCGTCGAGATCGGCCTGACGGGTGAGGACCTCGGAAAGTCCCGGCCCGGGCCTCAGCGAGTGCTGTGCGACCATCCCAGGCTTCCTCAGGTCGGTCTCCAGTACGACGGCTTTTGAGCCTCCGGCCGCTGCCATCGCAAGATTCCACGAGACGGTGCTCTTGCCCATTTCGGCACCGAACGAGGTGATCAAGACGGTCCTGATGTCTTTGTCGACATTGAAGTACCGGAGTGAGGCATGGAGGGTTCGGAACGCCTCACCCTCAAAAAGGGGCAGGGTGTCCGAAGTGCCGTAGTGGTTCACCTCGTCGATAGCCTTGCTCTCCGGAATCGTCCCGAGGATCGGAAGCCCAAATGCCTCCCGCGCTTCCTCCGGAGTTCGAATCTTCCGGTTGAGTCGCTCGAAGATAAACGCGACGACCAACCCGATCAGGAGCCCGACGACGGCTCCCAGCAAGACATTTCGCTTGGTCCGCGGCACGGATGGGGACGAAGCGGGTTCCGCGATCTCCACCAGTTCCGCGTCGCCGGTCTGCAGGGAGGCGAGTACGCCTAGTTTCTCTGCCGCGCGGCTCAATGCTTCCCCCCGGGCACTACGTTGTTCGTCCGGGCTCAGACGCTCATACTCATCTTCCGCAAGAGAGCGAGCATGAGTGAGGGTTCGCTTGTCGGCTTCCCGACGGAACTGGATGAACTGCCGCGCGAAAGTGTTCGCTATGTGGGCAGCTTCGACCGCATCGGAGTTCGTGACGCGTATGGTGACTATTTCCGATTCGCCGGCGGACGAGACGGTCGTCTGCCCATTGATCGTCGCCGCCGAGGGGCTGCCACCGAGTGCCTTCGAGGTACGGGACGCGATGACTTTGAGGCTGGCCAACTTCTCGTTGGTGGCAGCTTCGCGGACGGGACTCGCGTTGGCCGGGGTGGTGCTGCTGCCAAATAGATCTTGGGCGAATTGCTGCTGACGAAAGAGCAGCGATGCAGTTGACGAGTATTCCTTTTGCTGAAGCAGCGAATAAGCCAAGGCGGCGGCGGCCGTGACGACGAGGCAGAGGAGAACCAAGGGCCAACGACGCCTTGCGACGGCGAGCGCACGCTCCAGGTCTCTCTCGTCCCCAGTCGCGTCGTCTCCTGTCTCGGGTCTCATTCGTCGGGGGTCGCGCCCAACTCCGATGGGCGGAGCATCGGAGTCATGCTACCGATCGTTAAAACGGAACCAAGATGGCGTCCTACTGAAGTCGAGCCACCCGCCAAGATCATGGAGCATCTCGACGATTCACTGGACGAACGTTGAGGCACAGACTGGCGAGCTCCTCTGAATGGCGGATGTCCCGGCCTAGTTCCCGCCACCCCGCTTTTGCAAACGACGCGACCGACTCTCCGATCGCCGTGCGCGGCTGATCGCGCCGAAGCCGAAGCCCGCGTCAGGACTCTTTCACCGCGAAAGCAGTCGCGTTGAAGCCCATCTGCACCTTGACCACGACGGTGAGGGCCAGATTCCAGAGGATCAGATCGGCGCCGCTCGCGATCGCGGCACCCGATAGCCCGAGCGGCGGGATCAGGGCCACGCAGAGAATGCCGTCGAGGACCAAGGCGGCGAGCATGGCGTATCCGGCCATCGCACCCCGTCCGGTCATCGTCAAGACGGTGCCGACCGAGCCCGCGGCGGCATTGAGGAGCTCCGCCCCGATCAGGATCGCCAGCGGGGTGCCGAGACCACTTAGGCCAGAGCCGAAAATCTTGAAGAACCAAGAGTGGAAGACGAGGAGGATCGTCGCGACCGGGAGCGAGTAGAACAGCGAATGCTGCGAAGCCGTCACCGCCGCCGCTCGCAGGCGATCCCGTTCGCCTAGTGCGTAAAACCGCGCGAGTCGCGGCGCCAGCGAGGTGTTCACACCCGCCAACACCAGTGACACCAGTTGCGCGACGCGTAGAGTGACTTGGAATCGCCCCACGTCAGACGCGTCGCCCAAGATCCCGAGCATGATGATGTCGATCTGCGAGCTTGCAGTGGTGACCAGCGCGACGAAGGCAAGCGGCGCGAGACCATGGACCCAGGTCGCCATGTCATGTTCAGCCTCCGCGGCAACGGTCATCTCGGCGAGATAGCGCCGCCGTAGAAGAATCGCGACCGTCAGGGCCGCCGCGACGGCCGCGATACCGAGGCCCATCGCAAGGACGGAGTCGAGATCCAGCCCCGCGAGGTCGGCTGTCAGCAAGAGGACGATCAGGGCCCCGGGAGCGACCACGTACACCGGGACGAGGCTGAGCTCGGGGTGCCGGAGACCTTGGATCACGGACTGATCGACCTGGACCAACCCCTGGAGCGGAATCAGCGGCAGCGCCAGAAGCATCGTCGCCGCATAGGTCTTGTCCATCGCGAGAGCGACAACGGCACCCATCACGATGATCACCGTCAATGAGATCCCGAGCGTGGCCTCCCGCCCCCGTCTGACCAGGCCGCGAAGCAATCCAAGCGAGCCGTGAGCGTCGTAGGTCGCGACGTACTGGACCAGAAGGCGGTCGAGACCGATCGAGGTCGGGACCGTCAGTAGCGTGGTCCAGGCGATGGCATATGCGTACACGCCGTATCCGTGGACGCCGAGCAACCGGGTCAGGAGCACGGCGAGGACAAAGCTGAGACCCCTTCCCCCAATCCTGACCAGGAAAGGGCCGGAGGCTCCCGACTTCGCCGCGAGCGATCCCAGTCGTGCTCCGGATCTCGATCCGTCCGATGCTGGACTCTTGGTCGACGAGCTCATCGGCTGCGCAACCGAGGAGACGGACACGCCGCTAACCTCGGTCGGTGCTCCCCACCTTCGTGATCATCGGGTCCGCGAAGTCTGGCACCACCGCGCTCCACTCCTACCTTTCGGCCCATCCGGAAATCCACATGTCGGCGGTCAAGGAGACCCACTACTTCGCCGACCCTTCCGGATACTTTCCGTTCGGTCGGATCGGCGATCGAACGGAGTACGAAGCCCAGTTCGAGACGAATCTCGCAATTCGCGGTGAGACCTCGCCCAGCTACAGCCTCTATCCCCTCCAGCGTGATGTCCCGAAGCGCCTCCGGGCCGCCATCCCAGGGGCGAAGATCATCTACCTGGTGCGCGATCCACTGGCGCGCATGGAAGCCCTGTACCGCCAGCGAGCCGCCTGGCAGCGGCTCGGCAGCTTCGAGGAGACGATCGGCGACGTCGAGGATCCGCTCAACGAATACGCGTGCGGCAGCCGATACATGCGGCAGCTCGACCAGTACCTCGAGCACTTCCGGCGGGAGCAGATCATGGTCGTCGACCAAGACGAGCTGCGACACGGACGACGGGCGACGCTGGCCGCGGTCTTCGCGTTTCTCGACGCCGACCCGAGCTTCTGGAGCGATGACTATCTCGTCGATCAGAACATCAGTGCCGCCAAGCGGCACCTGCCCCAGAGATATCGCCAGATCGCCCGCTCGCCGATCGCCCGCTCGATGGTCGGTCTTCTGCCGACCTCGGCTCGCGCCCGAGTCACGGCCACCGGCCGTCGAATCGTCTCGCGACCGATCCCGGCACCTGAGCTCCGACCGCAGGCCGAGGCTCGCTGGCGTGAGTTCTTCGCGGCGGAAATCGAGGCGCTGCGCGAGTTCTCGGAACTCCGGTTCGACTCCTGGAGCTTCTGACTCCTCCGACCCGTTCACTGGGGGCGTCGGAAAACCGTCGACTCGACCGCGAACGCGGGCGGATAGCCCTTCAGACCGACGAACCGCCGCCGCTCCCAACCGCTCAGCACGGCGTCCACGCCGCCGTAACGGGGCCGGTCAGAGTCGTCAAGGAGAAGGTAGCCCCCTGGCTTGACCAAGCTGTGGACCAATTCGACCGAGCGGGCGCGATCGAGTCCTTCGCCGTCCAGGTGATCGACCACCACCAACTCGAAGGAATCTCCCTCCAGTTCGCCGAGGCGCTTCGTGAACTCCTGCCGTGGACACAACGAAAGGTCGGCGTTGGTCACTCCCGCCGCTTCGATGTCCGCCTTGCTCGAGCGGTACCAATCCGGATCATGCTCGAGGCTGAGTAAGCGGCCGCCCAAACTCGCGAACCAGACCGACGATGCGCCTGACCCAAGCTCGAGGATCGACCAGTCTGACCTGATCGCACCTTCCAACCAACGGACGACAGGTTCACTCATCCAGGGAGTATTCGCCGAACCCTCCGAGCTCGATCGCCGCAGATGAGCGACCACGTTGCCCGGAAGTCGCCGGAACTCCCGCAGCGGCAACAGCTCTCGGCGCTCGGTGTGGAGACGGGTGAGCCGAGCCGGGTCGCGCTTGATCTTTCGAACCAGCCAACCTCGGGACTGAAATTCGGCTTGTCGCGAATCGACGTGACGCTCCAAGCGGTCCATCGTAGGACACGCGTGGATCCACCCCCTACTTTCGTCGAGTCGGCCCGCTTCCACTTGGAACGCACCCCTTCAAGGTGCCATTTTGTCCTCAGCTTGAATTTGTCGACTGACACCGCGATCACCAAGCGCAGCGTCTGTGGAGTGTTGATCGACACCGTCGAGATGGACGAGGCGGTCGCGCGGGTGCTCGAGCGGGCGCGGTCGCGGGCGCCCTATTCGGTCAGCGCGCTCGCCGTGCACGGGGTGATGACCGGGGTCGAGAGCGATACGCATCGGGCGCGGCTCAACCGGCTGGACATGGTGGTCCCGGACGGGCAGCCCGTGCGCTGGGCGCTCAACCTGCTCTACCGGAGCGGGCTGGGGGAACGGGTCTTCGGGCCGATCCTGATGTTGGAGCTGTGCGCGGCGGCGGCGGCCGAAGGTCTGCCGATCTACCTGTACGGGTCGACGCCGGAGACGCTGGCGGTTCTCGAAAAGAAGCTGACGGCGCGCTTCCCCGGCCTGCAGGTCGCCGGGTGCCGTCCTTCGCGGTTCGGGATGCTGGACGAGACAGCGAAGGAAGAGGTGGCGGCGGTGATCAGGAGCTCGGGCGCGGCGATCTGCTTCGTCGGTCTCGGCTGCCCGCGCCAGGAGACCTTCTGCTGGGCGATGCGGGATCGGGTCGGAGTTCCCGTGCTGGCGGTCGGCGCCGCCTTCGATTTCAACGCGGACCTGGCCCGCCAGGCGCCCGCCTGGATGCAGCGCCACGGTCTGCAGTGGCTGCACCGACTCGCGGGCGATCCGCGCCGACTCTGGCGACGCTACCTCCTGCTCAATCCGGCCTATCTGGCCTTGCTCGCCGGACAGGCGCTGCGCGTCTGGCGACCGCGCGCGAGCACCGATCCGTCCCTGGCGGGAAACCCCGCATCGACGCCGACCCCGGGTTGAGCGCTCAGGCCCCGAACGGCCCGGCGCCCGCGAGCCCGACCGCGGCGATCGCCAGCAGCAGGGCCCCGAGCGCGGAGTAGGTGGCGACGAGCAGGCGCCAGCGTTCCGCGGGCGCGGCGGTCGTCCGCGGGTTCAGCAGGTGCCGGCGAAGATCGCCGCGGAAGGCGGCGCGGGGGACCGGACGGGTGCGCTCGAGCCGGTCGGCGACCTCGGTGAGGCGAGCGCGCTCCTGCGGCGGGACGCCGGGCTCGAAGTCGTGCTCGTCGCTCATTCGAAGAGGGGGGATCGGGGGTTCAACGTTTTCGCCTTTCGATAGGAGATGAGAGCCTGGCTCGCCTTCCCTCGCTCGGCCTGCAGCCGCGAGAGGACCACCCAGGAGCGCCATTCGGCCGGTTCGCGGTGGACGGCGCCCAGGGCCGCCGTTTCCGCCGCGGCGAGCCGGCCCTGTTCCTCGAGCACCAGGGCCCGCTGGAGCCGCGGCGGCGCCGCGAAGGGCTCGATGCGGACCGCGTCGTCGGCCTCGGTGAGGGCCTGCGACAGGTCACCGGAGCGGACCGCGGCCTGGCTCCGCTGGATCGAGCTGGTGGCGGAGAGCGGGATCGCGATCCCGACCATCGCCACGACCGCGACGACGCAGCCGACCACGCGCGGGCCGATCGGGATCGGCCGCCGGCGGCCGCGGGCACCGGCGGTGATCACCACCGAGGCCAGCAGCAGGAAGGCGATCGGGAGGACCGGCAGTTCCCAGAGCCAGTCGTAGGCGGCGCCGAAGCAGAAGGCGATCATCCCGGCCAGCGCCGCTGCCAACTGGGTGCGCCGGGCGCGCGCGGCGTGCAGGTAGGTGCGCACACCGATCCAGAGGACCCAGCCGATGAAGAAGACGAGGAGGACCAACCCGACGATGCCGAGCTCGGCCAGCGCTTCCAGGTAGAGGGAGTGGGCGTCACGGACGAAACCGCCTTTGTTGCCCCGGTGCTGGGCCCACCAGACTTCGTAGCTCCCGGAGCCGCCGCCGACCAGCGGATGGGCGCTGAACTCGTGCAAAGCGGCTTCCCAGTAGGGGACACGGCCGTTGCTGCTGAAGCTCTGCAGGCGCCCCGCCCCCTGCCCGGTGCCGCCGGAT
Source organism: Solirubrobacterales bacterium (assembly GCA_047601885.1). GTDB lineage: Bacteria > Actinomycetota > Thermoleophilia > Solirubrobacterales > 70-9 > VAYN01. The sequence goes on along the minus strand of JASGIK010000002.1, from coordinate 1,325,157 downwards.
TCCTTGAATTCGTGCCAGGCGTGGGAGACCTTGCCGCTCGCGACGAGCGCCACGGCGGCGACCACGACCATCGTGGCGGCGATTCCCACCCCGGCGAGCGAGGCACGCCGCGACGGGCGGGTCCAGGCCGGTCGGGAGCCGTAGCGCAGGTAGAGCATCAGGCCCGCCTGCAGCAGGCCGACCCCGGCGCAGACGACGATCGTCATCGCCAGCATCTCGTTCCCTTGATGGTGGGCGAGCTGGTTGGAGAGACCTTCGTCGAGGGCGTCGCGCTGGTGGGCGCCGACGATCAAGATCACCGAGCCGACCGCCGCGATCAGCATCGTCGCCCCCTTGGCGACGCGATCGTCGGCGAAGGCGACGAAGACGAGCAGGCCGACCGCGGCCGCGGCGACGCCGCCGCGGGAGAAGGTGAGGTAGAGCGCCAACGCCATCGTCGGGAGCGTCGCCGCGGCGAGCGCCCGGGTGACCAGATAGCGGGCCGAGCAGGCGAGGTAGAGGATCAGCGGCAGGCCGATCGCGACCAGCGCCCCCATCCCGTTCCAGTAACCGAGCGGGTAGGAAAGGCGGCTGCGGTCGGCGGCCAGCAGGCTGACCGTTTCCCGAGCGTCGGGGAACCAGGCCGGATGCAGGCGGGAGAGCAGCCCGACGGCGGTGAGCACGAAGATGCCGGCCCCCAGCGCGCCGATCATGCGGCGGGCGCCGCGCGAACCGCGCAGCCCGAGCGCGAGGGCGAAGATGCCAAGGTAGGTGGCGACCCGACCGAGGTCGGCGAAGGTGCCGTCGACCTGTGCTCGACCAGCCGGCGCTGAGCGCCAGCCAGGCGACGTAGGCGGCGAACGCGCCGAGCGCGACCCAGGCGCTGCGACGCAGCTTGCGCAGCGGCAGCGCCCCGACGGCGAGTCCGAGCAGGACCCCCCACCAGACCGCGATCCCGACCTGGTCCCGGACGACCGGTTCGTACCCACCGCCGTTGAGGCCGAGGTAGACGACCAGCAGGAAGCCCAGGAGCCAGACCGCGACGGCCTGGAAGTCGATCCTCGAGATCAGGGCCTGGAGCTGGGCGAAGCCGGACAGTCGATCGATGGATTCCATCCACTCGCTGATACGGACGATCGACGCGAAAACTGACCCGCGAGGTTGTCAGTGACCGGGGGCCGGGGACGTATGGAGCTTTGTGAGCACGATCCGCCGCCTCTCCGTCGGGATGTTCCTTCTGCTCCTGATCGCGCCGGCGGCCGCCACGGCGGCGTCGAAGACGGTCCCCCCTGGCCACTCCGGCGCCAGCCAGTACACCGAAACGGTGCCGACCGCCGGCGGCGAAAAGACGACGAACACGGTCCACGGCGGCACCCTCGGCGGCGGTGGTGACGGCAAGGGCGGCGGCGGGTCGACCTCCTCGCCCACGCTGGTGCTCGGGGCCGAAAACGCGAAGCGGCTCGAAAAGCTCGGCCCCGAAGGCAAGGCCGCGGCGCGGCTCGCCGCCGCCGGCGGGACGTCGGCGCACAAGTCGGGCGGCACCGGACACCACGGCGATGGCGCGGCCGGAAGCGGCGGCTCCTCCCCGCTCAAGCAGGTGGCGGGCGAGCTCACCGGCACCTCCGGCTCGAGCGGCATGGGCCTGCTGCTGCCGCTGCTGATCCTGGCGACGGCCATGGTCGCTTTCGGCTTTGTCCTCAGCCGGCGCCGTCCCACCGGTACGCCGGAATAGGACCCGTCATATGCCGCCGTCCCGGCCGCGTATCCGTCGGCGCTCCGTTCTCCTCGTCGGCCTGGCCGCGCTGTCGGCGCTGATCGCGCTCGGCGGTCCCGCAAACGCCGGCGCGAGCGGCCTCGAGGTCGGCTTCGCCGACAGCCTGTTCGCGAGCTCCGAAGCCCAGGTGCGGAGTGAATGGCTCGGCCGGGCGGTCGACACCGGGGCCTCGATCGTCCGCATCAACGTGCGCTGGTCGCAGATCGCCCCGAAGAAGCCCGCCGCCGGGTTCGAAGCCACCGATCCGGCCTCGCCGGGCTACGAATGGACGACGCTCGACGCGGCCGTCGGCGAAGCGGCCGCGCACGGCCTGAAGATCCTCTTCACCGTCTACCAGGCACCGACCTGGGCCGAAGGCGCCGAACGACCGAAGAAGGCCGAGGCGGGGAGCTGGGAACCGTCGGCCGCCGCCTTCGGCGAATTCGCCCAGGCACTGGCGCGCCGCTACAACGGCACCTTCCCCGATCCGGACGACCCGAGCACGACGCTCCCCGCGGTCAACTTCTACGAGGCCTGGAACGAGCCGAACCTCGAAGAATATCTGGCGCCCCAATGGAGCGGCGGCGAAAACCGCGCCCCCGTCCTCTACCGCAGCCTCCTGAACAGCTTCTATGCCGGAGTCAAGCAGGGTGCCCCGAAGGCCAAGGTGCTGGCCGGATCGCTGGCGCCGTTCGGCGACGAACCGGGCGGGGAGCGAACCCGGCCGGTGCTCTTCCTGCGCAACCTGCTCTGCCTCGAAGGCGGGCTCCTGCGGAAGGTCGCCTGCCCCGAACCGGCCCGCTTCGACATCCTCTCCGACCACCCGATCGCGGTCGGGGCGCCGACCCGCTCGGCGGTCAGCCCGCTCGACGTGACGACGCCCGACCTCGGCCGCCTGACCAAGGTCCTCGAAAAGGCGGAAAAGACGAAGCGGGCGCTGCCCGCCGGCAAGAAGTCGCTCTGGGTGACCGAGTTCTGGTACGACACCGACCCGCCCGACCCGACCGGCCTGTCCCTGGCGCTGCAGGCACGCTGGTACGCGCAGGACCTTTACCTCTTCTGGAAGCAGGGCGCCCAGGTGGCGATCGCGCTGCAGCTGCGCGACTCGCCGGAGGGCAAGAGCTACGCCTCGACCTACCAGTCCGGCGCCTACTTCCTCGACGGCTCGCCGAAGCCCTCGGTGACCGCCTTCCGCTTCCCCTTCGTCGCCCATCGCACCGGCCCGTTCAAGGTCGCCGTCTGGGGAATCGCGCCGCACGCGGGCACGGTCAAGGTCCAGGCGCTGCGCAAGGGTGGCTGGAAGACGCTGGGGACGGTGAAGGCGAAGGGACGCGGGCACCCGTTCACGACCGAAGTCCAGTTGCTGAGGTTCGCCCACCTGCGCGCCCGGCTCGGCTCCGCGTCCAGCCTGATCTGGACGCAACGCTGAGGCCGGCGGAGCCGAGCGGGAAACCTGTCAGCAATCTGAGAGCCGCGCCGTATCCACTTGACGAAGCCCTAGAAAGGAGCTCCGGTCAATGAAGAAGTGGTCGATCAGCCTCATCGTCGTCTCGGCACTCGGATTCGCGGCCCTCGCACTCCCGACCGCCTCCTCGGCGGCAAGCGGACAGTACTGCCCCGGCCCGTACGAACCGTATAAGCCGTGTGAAGAAGAACACCACGAAGAAACGACCGGTGGCGGTGGCACCACCGAAACGCCCAAGACCTGCGCCTCCGGCCAGGTCGGCACCTATCCGAACTGCGTGACGCCCGCGATCGGGGTCCAGGGCATCAAGATCAAGCCGAACACCTCGACCCTGATCCTCAAGATCAACGCGCCGGGCACGGTGAAGATCTACGGCAAGGGCATCAAGGCGAAGCTCGTCAAGGTCAGCCCCGGCACCGTCAAGATCAAGGTGCGGCTGACGCCGAAAGAGAAGAAGCTGCTCAAGAAGAAGGGCAAGGTCTCGCTGAAGGTGAAGATCGTCTATACGCCGACCGGCGGCACGCCGATCAAGAAGACGGTGAAGGTGACGATCAAGTCGAAGCACTGAATCCGAGGCGCCCGGACCCGGCAGTGAATCGACCGTTTCGAGCGGCCCGCCACGTGCGGGCCGCTTTTCGTCCATCTATTGGTCCATCTATTGGAAAAGCCACAACCGGGTAAATAGCCTGCCTCGATGCCGAGAGACTTCTCCAGCGTCTATGACGATGAGGTCTGGAGCGTCTACGGCTTCTTCGCCTACCGGGTTCCGTCGGTCGCCGACGCCGAGGAACTCACCCAGCGGACCTTCGAGCGGGCTCTGCGGGCCTGGGAGCGGTTCGACCCGGAACGCGCACCGGTGCGAGCGTGGCTCCTGGCGATCGCCCGCAACCTCTTGATCGACCACTACCGGGCAGACGTCTGGGGGCGACAGCAGGCGATCGAGGAGGTACCGGAGGGCGAGCTCGGCAGCGAACTGCCCGAGCCTGACCTGGGGATCGAGCCGGAGCTTGCACGGGCCCTCGCCGATCTCGTCCCCCGCGACCGCGAAATCTTGGCACTCCGCTTCGGCGGCGATCTGACCGGCCCTGAAATCGCCAAGCTGACGGGGCTGTCGCTTGCCAACGTGCAACAGATCCTCTCGCGCTCACTGCGGCGGTTGCGGGCACGGCTGGAGGGCGGCGAGATGGACCCGAGGGCCGACGGCGTGCAAGAGCACCACGTGGGTAGGTGATCGGTTCCAGGCCGGGGAGAGCTGGCGCCCCGGCCGGGGCGTCACAAGGGCGTGCGTGAGTCGTGAGGAAGGTGCCCTGAGTCGTGACGAAGAGTCCTCGAAGGTCACACTTCCTCAGGAGTTGCGGAGGCGCGGTCGACCTTAGTAAGCCTATGGCTAACCGAGGTCGACCGCGCCTCCCTGGCGGCCTCGTATCCAGGAGGAAGCGTCACGACCGAAGCACGCCATCAGCCGTCCCAGGTTTTGTATCCATTTTCACCGATGTAGTATCCACGTCTGGACGATGCGTAGTCCGTCATCCACGGAAGCCGAAATCGAAAGGATCGAAAGAGAGCGATGTTCGACCGGGACGTCTATCGCGAGAGCATCGTCTGTGACCTCACCTATCCGCAGTCCCCGGCCGGGCCTTTGGCGATTTCCGGATTCCACGAGTCGATGGACTATCGCGCCGACCACGGTGTCACCTTCACCTCGGTGACGATCGCGAGTGACGAGCTGACCGTCGACGGTGCGATCCACTGGCTGGGATCGGCGCGCAACCAGGTGTTGGCCCGCCCGGACAAGTACGTCCTCGTCGAGCAGGTCGGGGATATCCGCCGCGCCAAGCAGGAAGGGAAGATCGCGCTGAATTTCCACTTCCAGGGCACCAACAGCCTGCTGGGGGACGTGAACCTGGTGGGGATCTACAAGCGCCTCGGAATCGGCCACATGCTGCTTGCCTACAACTCGCGCAACCTGGTGGGCGATGGATGCCACGAGGACAGCGACGTCGGGCTCAGCCGCTTCGGCAAGGCGCTGGTCGAAGAGATGAACGCCCAGCGAATGATGGTGGACGTGACGCATTGTGGAGTCCGCACCTCGATCGACGCGATCGAGACATCCACCGCCCCCGTGGTGTTCACCCATTCCAATTCCAAGTCCATCTGGGGGCACCAGAGGAACATCACCGACGAGCAGGCCCGGGCGTGCGCCTCCACCGGCGGCATGATCGGCATAAACGGCGTCGGCTTGTTTCTCAGCGAGGAGAGATTCGACATGTCGGCCGCCATCATCGGTCGGCACATAGAGCATTTCGCCGAGCTGGTCGGGCCCCAGCACGTCGGGCTGGGGTTGGACTCGGTCTACGACATGCCCGCCTTCTTGTCCGGATTCGCGACCGTGGACAAGGACAAGAAGTACCCGGTCGGCGGCTACCTGACGTCCAAGACACCGTCGTTCGCGGGGCCTGACGTCATTCCCCAGGTGGCCGACTGGCTCGGCGAGCGCGGCTGGAGCGACGTCCAGGTCCAGGGCGTGCTCGGCGAGAACTGGCTGCGCGTCCTCGCCGCGGTCTGGGGCGGGTGAAGGGAAGCCGGGGCGACGGTTCTGCCGCGCTCAACCTCGGAAGAGGTCGGGAAGCTCGGCGAGGCGGTCGATCACTGCGGTCGGATCGATGCCGGAGGCCGCCAGCGCGGCATCGCTGAACTTGCCGGTGCGGACCAGGACCGAGGCGATGCCGGCCGCGAGGCCGCCGCCGACGTCGGCCTCGACGTCGTCGCCGACCATCAGGGCGGACCCGGCGGCGACGGCGACGTCCTCGAGGGCGGCGGCGAAGAACTCGGCCGAGGGCTTGCCGATCACCACCGACTCGACCCCGGCGCCGTACTCGAGCGCCGCCGCCCAGGCGCCGACGTCGAGCACCAGGCCCTCCTCCGAGCGCCAGTAGCGGTTGTGCTGGAGGGCGATCAGGGCGGCCCCGCCGAGCAGCCGGTTGAAGGCCTCGTTCATCAGCGCCGGGGTCAGGCGATCGCCGAGGTCACCGAGGACGACCGCGTCGGCGCGCTCGCCTCCGGACACCTCCTCGAGATCCGCGAGATCGGACCGCAGGTCCTCGGAGACCAGCAGCGAGACGCGGCGATAGCCACGCTCACGACAGTGGGCGACGGTCAGCGCCGCGGGCGTCAGCACCTCCTCGTCGCCGACCGCGAAGCCCTGCGCGCGCAGCTCGGCGACGATGCTCGCCCGCGCGCGCGAGGTCGTGTTGGTGAGCAGGCGGACCGGCGCGATCTCCCGCAGGCGCTCCAGCGCCTCGACCGCGCCCGCAGTGGGCTCGCGGCCGACGTGGAGGACGCCGTCGATATCGAGCAGGAAGGCGGCCGGATCGGCGGGTAGACCTGGCATCGACGAACGATAGAGCGCGCCACGGCGCGTGCGGACGCCTGGTCGATCGCCCAAAGGGAGAAATCCGCGACCGAGTTTCTCGACCCGCGGACAGTGCACCGAGCGCCCGGAATCGCGACCATTCGACGATGCCCGATCCATTTCCACACGGCCGCGCCTCCTGCGGGGTCGGATTCGTCGCCGACCTCACCGGCGTCCCGTCCCATGAGACCGTGCGCCGCGGGGTCGAATGCCTCGTCAACATGGACCACCGCGGCGCCGAGGGGGCCGACGAGAAGACCGGCGACGGCGCCGGGATCATGCTGCAGCTGCCCGATCGCCTGCTGCGCCCGGTCTGGCCCGAGCTTCCCGAGCCCGGCCACTACGGCGTCGCGATGTGCTTCCTGCCCACCGATCCGGTGCGGCGGGCCGCCCTGGAAGGAGTGGTCGAGGAAGCCTGCGCGGGCCGGGGACTGCGGATCCTCGGCTGGGACGACGTGCCGGTCGACCCCGGATGCCTCGGCACGATGGCCCGCGACTGCATGCCGAAGATCCGCCGGCTGGCGGTCGCCGCCGACCGCTTCGACGGCGACGCGGAGGCGCTCGAGCGGCGCCTCTACGTGGTCCGCCGGGTCGCCGAGAAGAGCGCCGGCCCGGAGCTGCACGTCATCTCCTTCTCGGCCCGCACCGTCGTCTACAAGGGGATGCTGCGCGCCACCCAGCTCGAGGACTTCTTCCCCGAGCTCCGCGACGAGCGCACCGAGTCGGCGCTGGCGCTGATGCACTCGCGCTTCTCCACCAACACCTTCCCCTCCTGGGAGCTCGCCCACCCCTACCGGATGGTCGCCCACAACGGCGAGGTCAACACGCTGACCGGCAACCGCAACTGGATGCGGGCGCGCGAAGGCGCGATGCGCTCGGAGCTGCTCGGCGACGAGCTGGCGGCGGTACTGCCGGTGGTCGACTTCGAGGCCTCCGACTCGGCGACGATCGACGCGGTCGTCGAGCTGTTGGTCCGCGCCGGGCGCTCCGCCCCCCACGCGCTGAAGCTGCTGGCGCCGGAGGCGCTGCCGGGACGCGAGGGCGTCTCCGCCGCCGAACGCGGCTTCGTCGACTTCCACTCGCTGCTGATGGAGCCCTGGGACGGACCGGCGGCGATCGCCTTCTGCGACGGCAGATCGGTGGGCGCGACGCTGGACCGCAACGGCCTGCGGCCGGGCCGTTGGGCGCAGACCCGCGACGGCTTCGTCGTCTGCGCCTCCGAGGCGGGGACGGTGGCGCTCGACCCCGCCGAGGTCGTCCGCCGCGGCCGCCTCGAACCGGGGACGATCCTGGTCGCCGACGTCGAGGCCGGCGAGCTCCTCGTCGACCGCGAGGTCGAGCGGCGCCTGGCGGCGCGCCGCGACTACGCCGCCTGGCACGCGGAACGGACGCTGCGCTTCGACGAGCTGCCCGAGGCGCCGCTCCCGCCCCCGCCCGAGCTGCCCCTGCGCGAGCGCCAGCTCGCCTTCGGCTACAGCCAGGAGGACCTGCGGGTCCTGATCGGCCCGCTGGTCAGGGCGGCCAAGGAGCCGACCGGCTCGATGGGCGCCGACGCCGCCCTCGCCGCGCTTTCCGAGCGCGCCCCCTCGCTCTTCTCCTACTTCAAGCAGCTCTTCGCCCAGGTGACCAACCCGGCGATCGACCCGGTCCGCGAGGAGGTGGTGATGAGCCTGCGGGTGGCGCTGGGACGAAACGGCCGCCTGCTCACCGACGGGCCGGGCGAGAGCTTCTGCCTGCTGCTCGAGCGCCCGGTCCTCGGCGACGGCGAGCTGGCCCGGATCCGCGCCCTCGAGCATCCCGTCCTCCGCGCCGAGACGCTCGACGCGACCTGGCCTCGGGAGGACGGCGCGAGCGGACTGGCGGCGGCGCTCGAGCGGCTCTGCGCGACGGCGGTCGACGCGGTCGACGACGGCGCGACGATCCTCGTCCTCTCCGACCGCGCCTGCTCGCCGGCCCGGGTGCCGATCCCGGCGCTGCTGGCGACCGCCGCCGTCCACCACCGGCTGGCCCGGGCCGGGCGCAGGATGCGGACGGGGATCGTGGTCGAGACCGGCGAGGCGCGCGAGACCCATCACGTCGCCTGCCTGGTCGGCTTCGGCGCCGACGCCGTCAACCCATACCTGATGCTCGAGTCGGCGCGGGCGCTCATCGACGAGGACCCCGAGCCGGCGTTGGTCAAGGCGCTCGACGCGGGCCTGCTCAAGGTGATCTCCAAGCTCGGGATCTCGACCGTCTCCTCCTACCGCGGCGCCCAGGCGTTCGAGGCGATCGGGCTCGACCGCCGGCTGGTCGACACCTGGTTCGCCGGCACGCATTCCCGCCTCGGCGGAGTCGGGATCGAGGACCTGGCGGGCGAGGCGCTGACCCGCCACGCGCGCGCCTGGCCGGGGTCGGAATGGCCGCTGCTGCCGGTCGGCGGCGTCTACGCCTGGCGCCGCGACGGCGAGCGCCACGGCTGGAACCCGGAGACGGTGACGTCGCTGCAGCGGGCGGCGCGCGGTGAGGACGGCGACGGCCACCAGGCCTACGAAACCTTCCGGGAGCGGGTCGACGGCGACCAGCGCGGGCTCACCCTGCGCGGCCTGCTGCGGCCGCGGGTCGACCTCGAGCCGGTCCCGCTGGAGGAGGTCGAGCCCGCGGCGGAGATCGTCAGGCGCTTCTCGACCGGCGCGATGAGCCTCGGCTCGCTCTCACCCGAGGCGCACGAGACGCTGGCGGTCGCGATGAACCGCCTCGGCGGTCGTTCCAACACCGGCGAGGGTGGCGAGGACCCGCGCCGCTACGTGCCGCGACCGAACGGCGACAGCCGCCGCTCGGCGATCAAGCAGGTCGCCTCCGGTCGCTTCGGCGTGACGATCGGCTACCTGATGGAGGCCGACCAGATCCAGATCAAGGTCGCGCAGGGCGCCAAGCCCGGCGAGGGTGGCCAGCTCCCCGGCTCGAAGGTGGACAGATACATCGGCGAGCTGCGCTTCTCCACTCCCGGCGTCGAACTGATCTCGCCCCCGCCCCACCACGACATCTACTCGATCGAGGACCTGAAGCAGCTGATCTACGACCTGCGCTGCGCCAACCCGAAGGCCGAGATCTCGGTGAAGCTCTGCGCCGAGGCCGGGGTCGGCACGGTCGCCGCCGGCGTCGCCAAGGCGGGCGCCGATCACATCACCGTGGTCGGCCACGACGGCGGCACCGGTGCCGCGGCGCTCTCCTCGATCCAGGCCGCCGGCATCCCCTGGGAGATGGGTATCGCCGAGACCCAGCGGGTCCTGGTCGAGCAGGGGCTGCGCGGCCGCACCGTCCTGCAGACCGACGGCGGCATGCGGACCGGCCGCGACGTCGTCGTCGCCGGCCTGCTCGGGGCCGAAGAGGTCGCCTTCTCGACCGCCCCCCTGATCGCCACCGGCTGCATCATGATGCGGGTCTGCCACCTCAACACCTGCCCGGTCGGGATCGCCACGCAGGACCCCGAGCTGCGGCGCCGCTTCGCCGGCACCCCCGAGCACGTCGTCGCCTACCTGATGCACGTCGCCGAGGACGTCCGCGGCTGGATGGCCTCGCTGGGCGTGCGGCGCTTCGAAGATCTTGTCGGGCAGGTGGAGATGCTGGAGCGGGATCCGGCGGTCCCCGGCGGCAAGGCGGCGCGGATCGACCTCTCCGAGGTGTTGCGGGCTCCCGCCGCACTGTCAGAGGCGCCGCGCCGCAGACTTGAACCCGGCCCGGGAGCTCCGCGCACGCTCGACCACGAGCTGATCGCAGAAGCCGGCCCGGCGCTGGAGCGCGGCGAGCCGGTCGCCTTGCGGCGGACGATCCGCAACGTCGACCGGACCGTCGGCGGCCTGCTCTCGAACGCGGTGGTGGCGGCCCACGGCGAAGTCGGGCTGGTCGAGGAGACGATCCAGGTCGAGCTCGACGGCTCGGCCGGCCAGTCCTTCGGCGCCTGGCTCGCTCCCGGCATCAGCCTGACCCTGCACGGCGAGGCCAACGACTACGCCGGGAAGGGCTTGTGCGGCGGGATCCTCGCGGTCCGTCCGTTCCCCACCGCGAGCGTGCCGGCCGCGGGCGAGGTGATCGTCGGCAACACCGTCCTCTACGGGGCGACCGGCGGCCGCGCCTTCTTCCGTGGTCAGGCGGGAGAGCGCTTCGCCGTCCGCAACTCGGGCGCCGAAGCGGTCGTCGAGGGGGTCGGCGACCACGGCTGCGAGTACATGACCGGCGGCCGCGTCGTCGTGCTCGGGCCGACCGGCCGCAACTTCGCCGCCGGGATGAGCGGCGGCATCGCCTACGTGCTCGACCCGGCGGGCGACTTCGAGGGTCGTTGCAACCCGGCCCTGGTCGACCTCGAGCCGCTCACCGATCCGGACGAGTGCGCCGAGGTGCGGAGCCTGGTCGCCGAGCACGCGCGTCGCACCGGTTCACCGCGCGCCGCTCGCCTGGTGGAGGAATGGGAGCAACGGCTCGGCGAGATCACCAAAGTCATGCCGCGCGACTATCGGCACGCGCTCAAGGTGCGCTTCGAGGAAGAAACCGCCGAACGGCTGGCGGCCGCGGGCGCGGGCGGGGCGGCCCGATGACGAACCCGCGCGGCTTCCTCCAGATCGAGCGGGTCGAGCAGCCCGAGCGCGAGCCGCACCGGCGAATCGCCGACCACCGTGATCTGCACGAGCGGCTGGGCGCGGCGGAGCTCTCTCGACAGGGCGAGCGGTGCATGGGCTGCGGCGTCCCCTTCTGCCTCGACGGCTGTCCGCTCGGCAACCTGATCCCGGACTGGAACGGCCTCGTCGCCGACGGCGAGTGGCGACGGGCGATCGACCAGCTACACGCGACCAACCCGTTCCCCGAGCTCACCGGGCTGATCTGTCCGGCTCCCTGCGAATCGGCCTGCGTGCTGGAGATCAACTCCGAGCCGGTGACGATCAAGCAGGTCGAGCTGGGGATCGTCGAGCGCGCCTGGCTCGAGGGCTGGATCCGGCCCCGGCCGCCGGCGAGCCGCAGCGGGCGGCGCGTGGCCGTGGTCGGCTCCGGCCCGGCCGGCATGGCGGTCGCCGCCGACCTCAACCGGGCGGGCCACACGGTCGTCGTCTACGAGCGCGACGAGGCGCCGGGCGGTCTCAACCGCTTCGGCGTGCCCGACGCGAAGCTGCCGAAGGAGGTCATCGACCGCCGCATCGCGCTGATGGAGGCCGAGGGGATCGAGTTCCGCTGCGGCGTCGACGTCGGCGGCGGCGTCGACCCGGCGGAGCTGCTCGGTGAGGTCGACGCGTTGGTGCTGGCGACCGGGGCGCGGGTGGCGCGGGCGCTCGACGTCCCGGGCGCCGACCTGGCGGGTGTGCTGCCGGCGATGACCTACCTCTACGCCCGCAACCGCGCCGTCGCCGCGGGTGCCGCCGAAGACCACGAGGAGCCGACCGCGGCGGGCAAGGACGTCGTCGTGATCGGCGGCGGCGACACCGGCGCCGACTGCATGTCGAACGCCCTGCGCGAGGGCGCCCGCAGCGTCACCCAGCTCGACACCTATCCGGCGCCGCTGGGGACGCGGCCCCGCGAGATCGCCGGCTGGCCCGAGTCGCCGCGCCGCCTGCCCACGCACTACGCGCTCGACGAGGGCGGGGTGCGCCGTTCGGCGGTCGCGGTGACGGCGATCGCCGGGCGCGACGGGCGGGCGACGGCGATCGAGGCGGTCCGCGTCGATCCGATGGACCGCACGAGCCCGCTCGCCGGCGGCGAGATCACCCTCGCGGCCGACCTCGTCCTCGTCGCGATCGGCTTCACCGGACCCGAGCCGGGGCTCCCGCGCGCGCTCGGCATCACGCCGGACCCGGCGACGACGACGATCGGCGGCCACCTGACCGAGGTCCCCGGCGTCTTCGCCGCCGGCGACGCCCGCATGGGCGCCCGGCTCACGGTCACCGCGATCGACGACGGCCGCCGCTGCGCCCGCCGGGTCGATCGCTGGCTGGCGACGAGGGTCTGAGAGGAAGGCTCCTTCCGGCCGGGCGTTCAGTCGAGAAGGTGGGCAACGGCCCGTACCGGCGATCCGGTGCCTTCTCCGAAGGGGAGCGGGAGCCCGTAGTAGACGAAGCGCCTGTCGACCAGGCGATCAAGGTTCGTGAGGTTCTCGGTGTTGACGATCTGGTACTCCGCGCAGACGGCGTGGCCGGAGAACTCGACATCGTCGCTGTGATCGATCGCGACGGCGTCCACGCCGATGTTCACCACTCCTCGCTCCGCCAGCCAGGTCGCACCGGCCCGGTCGAGGCCTGCGTAGGTCTCGATGTACTCGGCCTCGGGATAGGTGCGGTCGCCGTGGCCGGTGTAGAGAAGGACGATGTCGCCCGGCTTGATCTCCTGGGCATTCTTCTCCTCGGCCGCCGCCAGGACCTCCGGGGTGAAGTAGTCCGGGTGGCGGGTATCCGCGAGGTCGAGGCAGATCGCCTCGCCGTAGTAGTAGGCCAGCGGCATCGAGTCGAGGTCGGCCCCCTCCGGGTCGTACTCGAAGATCGCATCGGTGTGGGTCCCGGTGTGCTCGCTCATCAACCAGTTGTGCGCGCGGAAGCCGAAGTTGGTCTTCCAGCGCCGCTTGAAGCCCTCGTGGTCCTGGTTGACCATCTTGAACGGCAACTGATGCCCGGGCCAGAGCGGCATCCCTTCGTAGAGCCGACGGCTCAGGTCGATCAACTCGATCCCGTCGCGGTTCAACAGCTCGGCTCCACCGGTCGGCTTCGCCATCTCCTTCAACTCGCTCATCTTGCGTCTCCCGTCGTGGTGTTGTCGGCGTCCGACCGCTAGGCCGCGATCAGCGGAGGTTGGATCTCGTAGGTGTCACCGGCGACCAGGCCCTGGTCGGTGATCTTCCAGCGCGGGCTGGTCGCGAGACTGACGAACCCGAGCTGCATGAAGGGCCCGGTGAGGCCGATGCCGAGCTCGGTGCGCACCGTCTCGGTGAGCTTCGCCATCGCCTCGGCGACCTCGTCGGCGGTGAGCGCGTCGGTGACGAGGCCCGCTATCGGCAGGTGCAGGCTGCCGATCACCTCGCCGTCGGCGACGACCGCGAGGCCGCCCTGCATCGCGATGACCTCGTTGGCGGCCTTCGCCATGTCGTCGAGGTCGGCGCCCATCACCATCAGGTTGTGGGTGTCGTGCGAGACGGTCTGGGCGATCGCGCCGCGGCGGACGCCGAAGCCGCGGATGAAGCCGCGCCCGACCGAGCCGGCGGTGCGGCCGTGGCGCTCGACCACGGCGATGTGGGCGGCGTCCTGCACGGGATCGGCGCGGATGAAGCCGTCGACGACGGGCAGCTCGGCCTCGAGCCCGTCGCAGAGAGCTTTGTCGGCGATCAGCCCGAGCAGGCGGACCGTCGCCGTCTCTCCGTCGGCGGCGACGGCGAGCTCCTCGACCTCGACCGGGCCGCGCTTGACGCTGCGCTTGGTCGACTCCGGATAGGTGTAGGCGGGGATGTCGACCAGCAGCTCGCCGTCCTCGGCGACGTGGTCGCCGGCGACGTAGACCGAGCGCACGTCCATCTGCTCGAGCGAGCCGACGACGACGAGGTCGGCGACCTTGCCGGGCGCCAGCCAGCCGACGCTGCCGAGGCCCATCCAGGTCGCCGGGTTGATCGTCGCCATCTGGACGGCGACGGCCGGCTCGATGCCGGCGGCGATCGTCCGCCGGACCACCTCGTTCATGTGGCCGGTGGTGCCGAGATCCTCCGGCAGCATGTCGTCGGTGCAGAGGCAGAGCCGGCGCGGGTCCATCCCGTCCTCGGTGTAGGCGCGGATGCATTCCGGCATGTTGCGGTTGGTCGAGCCCTCCCGCATCAGCACGTAGACGCCCGCCCTCAGCTTGGCGACGCACTCCTCCTTGGTCGCCGTCTCGTGGCAGGAGACGTCGGTCCCGCCGGCGATCACGTGGGCGGCCAGCTCGTGACCGAAGATCGCCGCCGCGTTGCCGTCGACGGTCTTGCCGTGCTCGCGGGCGTAGATCGTCGAGGCGATCAGATCGTCGAAGACCTCGGGCGTCTCGTTGTAGACGATCTGCGGCGCCGAGACCCCCTGGATCTCACCGATGCCGTCGACCGAGGGGTACTCGAGCATCTCCGGGATCTGGGCGAAGCCGATGTCCTCGCCCGCCGTCTCGACGCCGGGAACGTCGGGGACGCGGCACGGCACGCGGGTGAGGATCCGGTTCGGCAGCGTCGCCGACTCGATCGCCATCTGCCGCATCCCCTCCGGACCGAGCACGTTGCCGATCTCGTGCGGGTCGGAGACGATCGTCGTCGTCCCGGTCGGCAGCGACTTCCGGGTGAACTCGGTCGCCGTCAGCATCGCGCTCTCGAAGTGCATGTGGGCGTCGATCAGCCCGGGGATGACGGTGGCGCCGTCGAGCTCGACGACCTTGGTGCCCTCGCCGACCAGGCCCTCACAGTCGCCGACCTCGACGATGAACCCGTCCTGGACGGCGACTTCGGCCGGATAGATCTCCGCGGTGATCACGTTGACCACCTGGCCGCCACGCAAGACGAGGTCGGCACCGCCGTCGCCGAGCAGTGTGTCGACCATCGCCCGTCGTGCCGTCGCCAGATTCTTCGCGTCACCGCTCATCGTTCATCTCCTTGGTCGTGCTCGTTCGCTGTGGGGGGTTGAGGGGAGGGGAAGGCGAGGGAGGTGAGGTCGACGATCCGCTCGCCGGAACCGACCACCGCGATCGCCTCGACCTCGATCAGGAAGCCGTCGTACATCAGGCCCGCGACCCGCACGGCGGTCGCCGCCGGGCCGGGGTCGGGCAGGTAGCGGAGGCGGACCTCGGTCATCGCCTCCCAGAACGGCTGCACCTGCTCCGGCCGGCCGTCGAAGACGTAGTAGGTGTTCATCTTCACCACGTCGCGCCAGGTCGCCCCCCCTTCCTCGAGCACGCGCGAGAGGGCATCGAAGACGTTGGCGGTCTGCAAGGCGATGTCGCCGCGGCCGATCACCTCTCCGTCGGCGTCGGCCGAGAGCTGGCCGCCGGTGAAGAGCAACGGGCCGACCCGCCACCCCTGCGAGAACGGCGTCGGGACATGCCAGTCCCAGTGGCCGGCGGGCTGGATGCGGGCCCGTCGCAGGTCGATCTCTCCTCGGTCGGCGCTCATCCGATCACCGCGCCATGTAGCCGCCGTCGACGCTGAGGATCGCGCCGGTGATGAAGGAAGCGTCGTCGGAGGCGAGGAAGGCGATCGCCCGCGCCACCTCCTCCGGCTCGCCGAGCCTGCCGATCGGGTGCAACGCGACCATCTCCGCGGTCCGCTCGGCGGGCCAGCGGCGCACGCCCGGCACCCGGATCGTGCCCGGCGCCACCGCGTTGACGCGGATGCCCCGGTGCGCCCACTCGACCGCGAGGTGCTTGGTCAGGCCGGAGACCGCGAACTTGGCCGGGCCGTAGGCCGCCTGGCGCGGCTGGCCGGCGAGGCCGGAGATCGAGGAGAGGCAGACGATCGCGCCGCCGCCGCGGGCGTCCATCGCCTCGATCGCGTACTTGCAGGTGAGGAAGGTCCCCTTGCCGTCGACGTCCATCAAGCGGTCCCAGGTCTCCTCGTCGGTCTCGACGATGGTCCCCGGCGCGACCGTGCCCGCGTTGGCGACGAGCACGTCGATGCGGTCCCAGCGGGCGACGCAGGCGTCGACCATCGAGCGCGCGTCGGCGGCGACCGAGATGTCGCCGGTCAGCGTGAGAAGGCGCTCGCCGTCGCCGGCTTCGCGCTCGAGCTCGTCGAGGCCCGCCGCGTCGATGTCGCTTGCCACGACGAGCGCGCCGCGGGCGAGGAACTCGAGCGCGGTGGCGCGCCCGATCCCGCTGGCGGCGCCGGTGATGAGGCTTGCCTTGTCGACAAGCGAGGCGGCCGGGGCGCTCACGACGACTCCCCCGCAGGCAGAAAGGCGGCGGCCCGGGCGGGCGCGCCGCTGCCGCCGACGACCTTCAGCGGCAGGCAGACGAAGGCGGCGCCGCGGGCGGGCAGCCGACCGAGTCGGGCCAGGCCCTCGACGAATACCATCCCCAGCCCGAAGCCGCGTCGGTGGGTCGGCACCGGGTCCTGCAACGGACCGACGGTCGGCGCGTCGGTCCCGAGGCAACGCACTCCGCGCGCGGCGAGGAGCTCGACGCAGTCGACGCCGGGGGCCGCCCAGCCGGGACCTTCGCCGCGTACCTTCGGGTCCTCGACGTAGCCGCGCCCTTCCTCGCCGGGTAGGTAGCGGGAGTCCCAGCCGGTCCGCAGGAGGACGATCTCGCCGGCGCCGATCTCCCCCCACCGCTCCTCGTGCTCCAGCACCGCCGGCGCGCCGACGAGCGGGCTCTCGCCCGTGGCGGCCGGGCCGAGGTCGGTTGCGTCGATCACGCGGGCCGGGCCGACCAGCTGCGCGAGCGGGATGCGGTCGACGGCGCCGGCGGCGACCTCGTCGGCGCCGGTCGGCGGGGAATTGTGGATCGGCGCGTCGACGTGGGTGCCGGTGTGCTCGTCGATCGTCAGCCAGGCGGTGTAATAGCCGCGCGCCTGGGGGCCGCCCGGCGGCCCGGGGGCATCCGCCTCGTGGGCCTCCTCGTACCAGCGGTCGACGATGTGTCGGTAGGGCATGTGACCGGGCCACGTGCCGGGCAGGTCGACATCCAGCGGCAGTGAGAGGTCGACGATGTCCGCCGCGCCGAGAAGCAGGTCGAGACCGAGCGCCCCCCGCCCCACCTCAGGCACCGTGACCCTCCCCCCGCGCCGCCGCCTCGGCGGCGGCGTTGTGACGTGCGGTCTGCGCCGCCCGCGCGGCGAAGGTCTGCAGCGGCTCGACCTTCCAGCGGTTGATGCCCCAGATCGGCAGCCGGCCGATCAGGTCGCCCAGCTGGTCGTTCGACTCCGCCTCGATGATGAAGACGACGCGGCGCACCCCGGCGACGACCCCGCCGGCGACGATCCGCCCTTCGGCCTCCCAGTCGGCCAGCGCCTGCTGCCCCGGCAGGACGCGCTCGTTGCTGATCCGGGTCTGCTGCTCGGGATCGGCGAGCGGCCCGGGATCGAGGTATTCGGCCTCGACCAGGTAACGGTTCACAGGCCGACCTCCTCGTCGAACACGGATTTCGGCAGGGCGAAGCTGACCATCCCGTCGTGGCCCGGTCCGAGCGGGGCCACGGAGATCGCCAGGTTCCCCGCCGCGCTGCACAGCATGTAGGCCTCGTGGCGCTCGAGGTCGTGACGATCGACGAGAAGGGAGACCATGTCGCCGACCGCCTCGCGGACCTGGTCACGCATCTCGCCGTTGGTCGAGGTGGTGACGTAGGCGCCGCTGCCCTCGTCCGGCGGCGGCGGCGAATCGATCATCACCCGTTCGATCCCGAGGCCCCGCTCCAGCCCGATCCGCAGGGTCGCCACCAGCGGCGCCTCGAGCGCGGTCCCGCAGACCTCGCCGTCACCCTGGGCCAGGTGGCCGTCGCCGAGCGAGAGCAGGCCGCCGGCGACCTTGACCGGGAAGAAGGCGCGACTGCCGACCCGCAGCCGGCGGCAGTCCATGTTGCCGCCGACGTCGCGCGGCGGGATCGTCGAGTGTTCGCCCGGCTCGGCGGGGGCGACGCCGATGACGCCGAAGAACGGGTCGAGCCCGACCGCGACGCCGGGTTTCATCACCGCCCGCCCCCGCTCGTCGACGCGCCAGATCTGCACGTGATACTCGTCGTCGCCGAACTCCTCGTGCAAGACGCCGAAGCCGGGCTCCATCGAGGTCCAGGCCCAGCCCTCGTGCTCGATCTCGAGGATGTCGACGACGAGCGCGTCGCCCGGCTCGGCACCGGCCACCGCGATCGGCCCGGAGAGGCTGTGGACGCGGGCCTGGTCGACGTGGCGCATCTGGTCGTCGAGAGCGTCGGGCGTGAACTGGCCGTCGCAGGCCTCGCGGCACCAGACCCGGACCGTTTCCCCCGGCTCCACCAGCGCGGCCGGGGTCAGCGATCTGTCCCAGCGGTAGTGGTGACGATCGCGGAGCTCGATCACTCGCCCCACACCTCCCGCAGCAGCGCCACCCAGTTCTGCCCGAGGACCTTGAGGATCCGCTCCTCGGGCCACGAGCGCCGTTCCATGACTGCGGTGATGTTGGGGAATTCGGCGATCGAGGCGATCCCTTCCGGCATCTTGATCGACTCGAAGGTGTCCACGGTGAGCCCGCCGACGATCCGCCCGTATCCCTTGTCCCGCATCAGCCAAGGCGTGAAGGTCGGCGGCTGATCCTGGCCGAAGTCGGTGGCGATGCCGACGTGATCCTCGCCGCAGACGTCGATCATGTACTCGAGCGCGTCGACGAAGTCCTCGACCGTCGCGTCGCTCCCGGCGGCCATCAGCCAGGGGAACGGGGTCACACCGACGAAGCCGCCGTGGTCGACGATGAAGCGCAGCTCCTCGTCGTCGCGGTTGCGGCGGTCGGGACGCAGCGCGGCCGGGCAGATGTGGGAGTAGATGACCGGCTTGGTCGAAGCTTCGATCGTCTCGCGGCTGGTCTTGTGGCCGACGTGGGAGAGGTCGATGACGATCCCCACCCGATTCATCTCGGCGACCGCGTCGTGACCGAAGTCGCTCAGCCCCGAGTCGGTCGTCTCCCAGCAGCCCGAACCGATCAGGTTCTGGGTGTTGTAGGTGAGCTGCACGATCCCGACGCCGAGGTCCTTGTAGAGGCGCAGGTAGTCAAGCTGGTCCTCGATCGCGCTCGTGTTCTGCCAGCTGAGGATGACCCCGACCCGGCCCTCCTCCTTCGCCGCGGCGATGTCGGCGGTCGTGTGGACGGGCCGCAGGATGTCGTCGTACTCGTCGATCAACCGCTTCAGCTCGGCGATGTTCTTCAGCGTTCCCGGCAGGTTCTCCCAGACGCTGCAGGTGCAGCTGGCGGCCGTATAGCCCGCTTCGTGCATCTGCTCGAAGGTCCGTCGGCTCCACTGGGAGATCACCAACCCGTCGACGACGACTGCCCCTTTGTGAAGGTCCGACACCGGCGCGCTTCCTTTCAGATCGTGATCCCGAAGAGCCGCATGGCGTTGCCGGAGAAGACCGACTCGGCCGCGGCGGGATCGAGGTTGTCGCGCACGAAGGAGACCCCCTTCGCCCGCGGCCAGTAGGGAAAGTCGGAGGAGAAGATGATCCGCTCGATGCCGTACGCCGCGCGGGCCAGCGCCAGCGCCTCAGGCAGCTGGGAGACGGTGTCGGTGTAGAAGTTGCGGCGCAAGTACTCGACCAGGCGAAGCTCGGCCCGGCGGCCGGCGGACCAGTGCTTGGAGTCCTCCTCTTCGATCCGACCGCGCAGGTAGGGCAGGATGCCGCCGAGGTGCGGGTGGACCACCTGCAGCGACGGGTAGGCGTCGAGGACGCCGTCGTAGACGAGCGAGAGCGCCCCGACGCTCGAGTCGAGCATGAAGCCGAGCGTCCCCTCGAGGCCGCCGTCCTGGAGCGCCGCGGCCGCGATCGAGAGCGTCGGGTGGAGGAGCACCGGCACGCCGAGCTGCTCGATCCGCTCGTAGAGCGGCCAGCTCTCGCGCTTGCCGATCCGCCGGCCGGCGATGTTCGAGTGCAGGGTGACGGCCTTCAGGCCGAGGTCCTGGGTCGCCCGCTCGAGCTCGGCGACGGCGGCGACGGCGTCCTGCATCGGCACCACCGCGGCGCCGAAGACGCGTCCGGGATAGCGCTCCTCGGCCGACGCCAGCTGGTCGTTGAGGAGGCGGGTCGCGGCGACCGCGTCCGCCAACGGCAACTCGGCGACGTCGCCGAAGACGGCCGGGTTGGTGAGGATCGCGTCCACCCCGGCCGCCGCCGCGTCGTCGAGCTGGACGTCGAGGTCGATGTAGTCGGCGCTCAGCGGCCACTCCTCACCGGCGCGAGGGAAGAAGCGGTAGCCGTCGACGGCGCGCTTCGCGGTCGGATAGCCCGGCGCGTCGAGGATCGACTCGAGGTAGGCGGGCGGGTACCAGTGGGTCTGGCAGTCGAGGACGAAGGTCACGCGGAGGACCCCTTGCCGACGAAGCTCATGTCGGCGTAGCGGTCACCTTCGACGGCGCCGGGCGGGGCGACGCGGTCGATCTCGGCGAGGACGGCGGGGTCGAGGACGGTCGTCGCGGCGACGACGTTCTCCTCGAGATGTCGCGCCTGGGTCGTCCCCGGGATCGGGACGACGACCTCGGGCCGGTTGACGAGCCAGGCCAGCGCCAGCTGGGCCGCGGTCAGATCGAGCTCGGCGGCGATCGCGGTGAGACGCTCGGCGAGGTCGCGGTTGGCCTCGATGCTCCCCGCGCCGAAGCGGGGGCTGCCGAGACGGTAGTCGCCGGGCTCGAGGTCCGCACGGGAGCGGATCGCGCCGCTGAGCAATCCACGGCCCATCGGACTGTAGGCGACGAAGCCCACGCCGAGCTCGGCCGCCGTGGCCAACGGCCCCTCCTCGACTTCGCGCTCCCAGATCGAGTACTCGGTCTGCAACGCCGAGAGCGGGTGGACCGCGTGGGCGCGACGCAGCTCGTCGGCCGAAGCCTCCGAGACGCCGATGAAGCGCACCTTGCCCGCCGCGACCAGCTCCGCCATCGCACCGACCGTCTCCTCGATCGGTACCTCGGGATCCACCCGGTGCAGGTAGTAAAGGTCGATCGCCTCGACGCCGAGCCGGCGCAGCGAGCCGTCGCAAGAGGCGATCGCGTACTCGGGCCGGCCGTTCAGAACCTGGCCCTCGCGTCGGTCGATGCCGAACTTGGTGGCGAGGACGACCCCGTCCGACCGCCCGCGAACCGCCTGCCCGACCAACTCCTCGTTGGTGAAAGGTCCGTAGGCGTCAGCCGTGTCGAGCATCGTCACCCCGAGCTCGAGCGCACGGTCGATCGCGGCCAGCGCCGAGGCCTTGTCGCGCTTGCCGTAGAAATCCGACATCCCCATGCAGCCGAGCCCGAGGCGCGACACCTCGAGGCCCTGCGACCCGAGCGCGACGGTGCCGAGCGCGCTCAACCCTCTCCCCCGTCGGGGACCTGGGGCGGCGTCGGTGCCTCGATCATCCCCGGCATCCGCGTCTCCGGGAAGAGCCCGGCGTCGAGCACGACCTGCTCCGCCGCGGCCAGCGTCCCGGTATCGGCGATCGCCGCCGGCAGCGGGTTGACCTCACCGACCAACACGTCGAGCGCGAACAGCATGTAGATCGCCGCCAGCGGCAGGACCTCGGTCGAGAAGAACCGCTTGATCGGCGTGACTCCGAGCTCGCCGCGGGCGGCCCGGTACGGGCGACGCTCGATGTCGGACTGGGGGAAGTTGTCGAGGATGCCCTCGAGCTCGGCGGCGTCGGCCTGGGTGAGGCCGTGGGCGCCGAGGAACCCCCCGCGGCTCATCGCCAGGCCGACGTTGCGATGGAGCATCGAGATCGGCAGCTCGGTATCGCAGCCATAGCCGGTCAGCGCGAACACCGCATCGGGGTCGAGCGAGACGGCCGCCGCCATGCTCATCGCGTCGAGCAGCGGTGACATCACCGTCGTCTCGGTGCCGGTGTAGAACGAGTCGGCGCCGATGTCGACGACGATCACGAGGTCGACCTCGAAGCGTTCTGCCAGCGACCCGAGTCCGCCCCGCAGCCCCGGCAGGCCGGCCCGCAGATCGAGCATCGCCACCGGCAGGCCGCACTCGCGGGCCAAGACCGACTCATGCGGGGCGCGGCCACGGCCGCGCCCCTCCGACACCGTCGTCAGGGGGGAGACGAGGCGGGCGTGGGGACCCACCTCCTCGGTGTCGGTGAGCCAGGCGAGGTCGAGGACCTCGCAGCCGAAACGAAGACCGGTGTCGCCCCACCACTTGCCGCCGAGCCCGGCGAGGACGACACGGTCGACCCCGAGCGCCTGCAGGTAGCGGGCGATCGGCAGGCCCTGGATCACGTCGCCGCCGCCGCCGCAGCCGAGCAGCAGCGCGCTCGACGCGTCGGCGGCGAGCTCGTGCAGGGATCGACGGTGTGCGGCGGTCATCGGGCCTCAGTCGAGCCAGGTCGCTTCGGTGATGTCCTGGTCGCGCCGGTTGAGGATGCGGTAGAGCCGGTTCTCGGCGACCTGCATCGGGTGGCGGAGGTTTTCGTCGGTCTTCGCCTTCAGATTGACCAGCCCGGCCTCGCGCTCGGCCTCCCACTCCTTCGCGAACTCACCGCTCTGGATGTGGCCGATCACCTTGCGCAGCTGGCTCTTGCGCGCCTCCGGGTCCTGGAAGCGCTCGGCGGTGACCTGCTGGCCGTACTGGCTGGTCCGCGAGTGCAGCCGCAACTGGTGAAAGAGGCCGATGTCATGGGCGGCTTTGAAGATCTCCGCCGTCTCGCCCGAGGCGAACAGCTCGAGCAGGATCGCCTCCGGCGCGTAGCCGGCTTCGGTGAGGACCTCGAAATTGGCGCGGATCGCGTAGATGTTTCCGATCTGCTCCATGTAGAGATCGAGCTCGGTCTCTTCTTTGAAGGTCGAGACGATGACGCCGGCCTTGGTCGAGCCGATCCCCTTGGCGATCGCGAGGGCGTGATCGAGCGCCTTGCCCGAGTGGTCCTGGGCGACAGCGACGAGGCTGGGGAAGCCCTCACCGTCGACGAACGTGTCGCGGACGCCCTTGCCGATCATGCGCGGCGCCACCAGGACCACGTCGACGTCCGGCGGCGGGACGATCACGCCGTAGTGGACGTTGAAGCCGTG
Source organism: Solirubrobacterales bacterium (assembly GCA_047601885.1). Lineage (GTDB taxonomy): Bacteria > Actinomycetota > Thermoleophilia > Solirubrobacterales > 70-9 > VAYN01. The sequence goes on along the minus strand of JASGIK010000002.1, from coordinate 1,301,871 downwards.
GGCGAAGCAGAGGATCGCGTCCGACTGCAGGCTCGGCCGGATCTGGTCGTCGAAGATCGCCGCCTGGACCTCGTCCGGGACGAGCAGCATCACGACTTTCGCCTTCGCCACCACCTCGGCGATCCCGCCCACCCGCAGGCCGTCCTTCTCGGCTTCGGCGGCGGTGCTGTCGCGGGGCGCGCCGACGAGCACGTCGATGCCTTCGTCGCGCAGGTTCAGCGCCTGCGAACGGCCCTGGTTGCCGTAGCCGATCACCGCGACGGTCGCCCCGTCGAGCAGCGACAGATCGGCGGCGTCGTCGAACAGAAATTCTGCGCTGGTGGCTTCGCTACTGGGGGTCAAATTGGTGATCCTTCCCGAGTCTTACTGACCCGTCGTTCGTCGATTGTCGACGATCATACAGATAGGGGCGACTCGATGCGACAAACCCACGGCTCAGAGGTCCTGTTCTTCGAGGCCGGTCATGATGTGCTCCTCGATCGCTGCTTCGGCGCGCCGTTGATCGCCACTCAGGATCGCCTCGACCAGCTTCTGGTGACGCTCGGCGAAATGGTCCGCGCCCGGGAAGGCGCGATTGTTGGCGGCCAGCGCCAGGGTGATCTGCCCCTCCATGCTGGTCCAGATCGCCAACAGCTTCGAGTTCCCCGAGAGGCGGGAGAGCTCTTCGTGGAATTCGGAGTCGAGCGAGGTCAGGCCCGGTAGGTCTACCGGCTCGGCGGCGGCCGATTGCATCTTGGCGACGAGCCCGCGCAGCCGGGCCTCCGCCCGGGCGTCCAGTCCCGCCTTGGTCAGCTCGCCGACGGCCACCTTCTCCAGCGCGATCCTGATCGCCGTCAGCTCGCGATAGTCGGTCGCGTCGAGCAGCGCCACCGAGTAGCCGCGGTTGACCGACGACGTGACCAGACCCTGCTGCTCGAGCTGGCGCAGGGCCTCGCGGACCGGTGAGCGGCTGACCGCCAACATCTGCGCGAGCTTGCTCTCGACTATGCGGTCCTCGGGTTTCAGCTCGCCGGCCTGGATCAGCCCGATGAGGCGCCTGCGAACCACGTCGACGAGCGATGAACGCTCGATCGGATCGACAACCAGCTCTGCCATCTCTACTCCTCCGCCTCTATCGCGCCGACACCCGTTCGGGCCGCCCGCTTATTCCGGTCCAGCGGATCCATCGTCCTTGGCCGGCCGCCCACCGCCGGACCGACTCCAAGGCGAGGAGCCGACTCGAAGTAAGCGCGATGATAGTCAGCACGTAAGGGAGCATGAGGATCAGTTCGGAGGGGAAACCGTTGATCTGAAGGGTGTTGGAAAGCGCCTCGGCGGCGCCGAACAGGCATCCCGCGAACACGGTTCCGAGCGGCCTGCCGGCGGCGAAGAAGACGGCGGCCAGGGCGATGTACCCGCGGCCGGCCGTCATGTTCGTGGTGAAGGATCCGAGCACGGCCATCGAGAGCTGTGCCCCGGCGAGCCCGCAGAGAGCCGAGCAGAGCAGGATCGAGACCCACTGCATCCGCGCCGTGCCGATGCCGACGGCCTCGAGGGCCTCGGGCGCCTCGCCGGCGATCGAGATGTACATGCCGAGCCGGGTCCAGCGGATCGTCGCGTAGACCAGGGCGGAGATGACGATCGTCGCGTAGACGATCACCGACTGCCCGTCGAACAGCGGCCCGAGGATCGGGACCTTCGACAACGCGCCCAGGTGGATGGCGGGCAGGTCGGGGAAGTTTTCCGGGGAGTAGCTCCCGTGCTGGCCGAAGAGCGGCAGCAGCAGGAAGGAGGTGAGGCCGGCGGCGATCAGGTTGACGCCGATCCCGACGACGAACACGTCCGCCCTGATGACCAGGCAGCCCAGGCCGAACAGGGCACCGGCAAGAAGCGCGGCGCCGACGCTCGCCAGCAACCCGACCCAGACGCTGTGGGCGGCGGCGCCCGCCGAGATCGCGGCGAAGGCGCCGACCAACATCATGCCCTCGAGGGCGACGTTCAACACCCCGGCGCGGTGGGTGAACATCCCCCCCAACGCCGCGAGTACGATCGGCGTCGCGGCCAGAGGCAGGGCGTTGAGGAAGGCGTTCATCAGTCCGCCGTCCGCCGCGATCCGGCGCGGCTCCACTGGGCGGTGACGAGCAGCACCACCAAGCCGATCACGATGTTGACGAATTCGGCGGGCACTTCGGTGAAGATCTGCAGCGAGCCGGAGCCGTTGAGCATCGCGGCGTAGAGGAGCGCCATCACCACGGCGCCGATCGGGTTCAGCCGCGCCAGCAGGGCGACGGCGAGGCCGGCCCAGCCGTACCCCGGCGAGAAGCCCTGGAGGAACTGGTGTTGCGCGCCGAGCACGATGTTGATCCCGGCGATCCCGGCGATCATGCCGGAGGCGAGGGCCGCGACGAGCATCACCCGCCGCGGCGAGGTGCCGATCGCCTCGGCGAACCGCGGGCTCACTCCCGAGGCTCGCATTCGCAGCCCCACCCGGGTGCGGAAAAGGAGCACCCAGGCGCCGGCGCACAGGAGAATCGCGGGCGCGACAGCCCAGGTGAGGCTTTCCATCCCCGGCAACACCGGCCACCACACCTTTTCGGGCAGCGTTTCGGTGGCGATGCTGAAGCCGGGCGCCTTGAACCAGGTCTGCACCGCGTACTGGGTGAGGAGCACGGCGACGTAGTCGAGCATCAAGGAGGTGACGATCTCGTTCACGCCGAGGTAGGCGCGGAGCGCGCCCATCACGCCCGCCCAGACGGCCGCGGCGATCATCGCCGCGGCGATGGCGACGATGATGATGGCCGGGCCCGGCAGCGAGGTCAACTGCAGCGCGATCACCGCGCCCGCGCAGGCGCCGACGTACATCTGTCCTTCCTGGCCGATGTTCACGATCCCGGCCCGGAAGGCGACGATCACGCTGATCGCGAGGATCAAGAGGGGCGTCGCCGTGACCAACACCTGCTCGAAGGCTTTGCCGCTGGTGAAGTTTTCGAGCAGGAAGTAACGCAGCGCGGTGAGGGGGTCGTAGCCCGCGACCAGCAGGAGCAGGCCGCTGGCGACGATCGCGATGAGGATCGAGGCGATCGGCATCCGGATCGCCTGCCAAGCGCTCGATCGACGGGACGGCAGCGTGCTCTCGGAGGCGACGGCGATCGGCTCGGCGACGGTGCTCACGCGGTCGCCTCCAGCACCTCGGCCGTCCCCACCATGTAGCGGCCGACCTCCTCACGGTTCGCCTCGCGCCCGTCCAGTTCGGCCGCCACCCCGCCCCGCAGGAAGACGAGGATCCGGTCGGACAGGGTGAGGATCTCGGAGAGCTCGGTCGAGATCAGCAGGATCGCCATCCCCTCGTCGCGCCGCTGCAGGAGCAGCCGGTGGATCGACTCGATCGCGCCGACGTCGACGCCGCGGCAGGGCTGGCCGGCGACGAGGAGGCGCGGCCGGGACTGCAGCTCGCGGGCGAGGATGACCTTCTGCATGTTGCCGCCGGAGAGCGACAGCAGCTGGGCCGACGGGTCGGCCGCCCCGCGCACGTCGAATTCGTCCAGGACGTCGCGAGCCCAGGCATTCAACCGGCCGCGCCGGAGAAAGGGGCCGACCTGAAACCTGCTCGTCTCGACCTGGCCGAGGGCGAGGTTGTCGGCGATCGACATGGTCGGGCTCGAGCCGCGGTCGAAACGGTCCTCGGGGACGTGGGCGAGGCCGCGGCGACGCCTCTCGGCAGCGTCGAGGGCGGCGACGGGCTCGCCGAAGAGCTCGATCTCGCCGGCGGTCGGCGCGCGCAGGCCGGCCACGACTTCCGCCAGCTCGGTCTGGCCGTTGCCGTCGACGCCGGCGACGCCGAGGATCTCGCCCGCGTGCAGGTCGAAGCTCACGTCGCGGAGCAGCCGGGCGCCATCCGGATCGCCGAGGGAGACGTCGCGCAGGGAAAGCGCGACCGGCCCGGGGGCGCGCCGGCCGCCGCGCTCGGCTGTGCGGACCTCGCGCCCCACCATCATCTCCGCCACCTGGTGCTCGGTCACCGAGTCCGCCTCCACCGTGACCACCATCGCCCCTGCCCGCATCACCGAGATGCGGTCGGCGACCGCGCTCACCTCGTCGAGCTTGTGGGTGACGAGCACGGCGCTGCGACCGCCGGAGCGCAGGTTGCGGATCACGGCGAAGAGGTCCTCGACCTCCTGTGGCGCCAGCACCGCGGTCGGCTCGTCGAGCACGATCAGCTTCGGCCCGTGGCTCAAGATCCGCAGGATCTCCGCCCGCTGGCGCTCGCCGACGGTGAGGCTCGCCACGGTGGCCGTGGCGGACACCCGGAGGCCATAGCGCTCGGAGAGCTCTTCCGCGGCGCGGACCGCGGCGCGGCGGTCGACGACCATCCTCCGCATCGGCTCGCGCCCGAGGTAGATGTTCTCGGCGACGGTCAGCGAGGGGACCAACTTGAAGTGCTGGTGGACCATGCCGATGCCGGCGTCGAGTGCGGCGGCGGCGCTGCCGAGGGCGATCGCGTCGCCCTCGACCAGGACCTCGCCGCGGTCGGGCTTCAGCAGGCCGTAGGCGACGTTCATCAGCGTGCTCTTGCCGGCGCCGTTCTCGCCGACCAGCGCGTGGATCTCACCCGATCGGATCGAAAGGTCGACCGCGTCCACGGCGACCAGGTCGCCGAAGCGCTTGGTGATGCCCTTCAGCTCCGCCAAGGGGCCCGGTCCTGGTGGACCGGGCCCGGCGGCGGGGTTGACCGTGGAAGGCGCCAAGGTCCTACTTTTCGACCTGGATCTTGCCTGCCGCGATTTCTTCGGCCACTTTTTCGACCTTTTCCATGTCTTCTTCGGAGACGTACTTCGGGTCCATCAGCAGTTCCATGCCGCCTTTTTCACCGGCGCCGAACTCTTGCGCTTCGCCGCCCTTGAAGACCCCTTGGCTCAGCTGTTCGATGGCGATGTACGTCGAGTCCTTCACGTTCTTGAGGTCGGACGCGATCGTGTAGCCCGGCTCCAGCGAGTTGGTGTCGACCGTCCCGCCGATCATGTAACGGCCCTTTTCCTTGGCCGCCTTGGCGATGCCGGTCTGGGCGCCACCCGCCTCGCTGTAGATCACGTCGGCCCCGGAGTCGTACATCGCCGCGGCGAGGTTGTACGCCTTGGTCGTGTCGCTGAAGCTGCCGATCGCCGCGCCCTTCGCGCTGACCTTCGGATTCGTCGCTTCGGCACCCTGCTTGAAGCCGACTTCGAATTCTTCGGTCGCGGGCAGTTTCAGGCCGGTGAGGAATCCGACTTCGAGGCTGCCGGTGGCGTGTTCGTAGGTTTCCGGGTCTTCGGTGATCAGCGCCGCCAGGACACCGGAGAGATAACCGCCCTCGTTCGACTTGTAGGTCAGCGAGTGGACGTTGGGGAGTTCGACGAATTCACCGAAGCTGATGTATTTCTGTTCCGAGAATTTCTTCATCACCGCGGTCAGGCCTTCGGGGTCGTCTTCGGTGGTGGTGATGATCGCGTCGAACCCCTGGGCCGACATCTTTTCCAGATCCTGTTCCCAGGCGGTGGGATCTTCGGCGCCGCCCTGGACGGTGGTGACTTCGGCGCCGAGCTTTTCTTCCGCTTCTTCGACCGCTTCGTTGGCGCTTTCGAAGAAGTCCTTGTTGCCGAGGGTGCCCGTCACCAGGTAGCCGAGCTTCAGGCTTTCGCCGGAGCTTTCCGCGCTCGCGCTGGTCGACCCTCCTTCGCTGCTGCCGGAGCTGCTCGAGCTGGAACCGCCGCCGCAGGCCGAGAGGACCAATGCCGCCAGTGCGGCGCAGGCGAGCAGGACGACGACGAGACCGGCGTGCCGGGACTTCCTTCGGTGTCTCTTCACGAATTTCTTCCTTTAGGAGCTGAGATCGGACCCTTCGAGCCGTCTGTCACCGCCTGACGGCCTTTTTGTCGACGGGCGATTGTCGACGATTTGATCGTCTCAGGCACAACGCTTCCTGGCAACCCTTTCCGCAGATTTTGTACGCAGGGCGAAGAGTTTCTATCCAGCTGTCCAACCGGTCCCCTTGGCACCATCGTCGGCCAGCAGGAGCGTCCTCGCGACCGCCGCGACGACCCTCGCGGCGGTCTCCACTTCCCCCAGGTCGACCCGCTCGTCGACCCGGTGGGCGTGGGCGATGTCGCCGGGGCCGAAGGTGATCGCCTCCACGCCTCCGCTCTCGATCAGGCAGCCGACGTCGCTCGCGAAGGGCGTGCCGAACGGCTCGCCCGGGTCGGACCCCTCGGCCTCGACCAGCTTTTCCACGAGGTCGGAGAACTCCCCTTCGGGAGTGGTCGAGGCGACCCAGTGATGCTCGGGTCCGACCACCTCCACCCCGCCCGTCGCCGCCGCCAGACCCTGCAGCCTTCCGCGCAGCGCGGCGATGTCCCGATCCAGGTCTTCGCCGGGCAGTAACCGGCGGTCGGCGAGGATCTCGCAGTCGGCCGGCAGCACGTTCGGGACCTCCCCCGCGGCGATCACGGTGGGCGTCAACGTCGCCGGCAGGAGCAAGGGGTGCGATCGTCTCCCCAACTCGGAGTCGTACTCGGCGATCGCCGCGATCACGCCCGGAACCTCGTCGACCGGATTGATGCCCTCGTCGCGGACGCCCGCATGGGCCGCTCGTCCGCGCCAACGCATCCGCAGGGCCCCGCCGCCGCGTTGGGCGGTCGCGACCTGCAGTCGGGTCGGCTCGAGCACGATTCCGACGTCGCCACCGAACCCGGCCTCGAGCAAGGAGCGCGTCCCGGGCTCGGCCCGCTCCTCACCGATGGCGAAGTGGAGGACGAGCTCACCGTGGAGATCTGCCCGCCATGGCGCGATCCGGCGGGCGACGTCGACCATGATCGCCAGCCCGGCCTTCATGTCGCAGGCCCCCCGCCCGTAGAGCGCGCCGTCCTCGACCACGGCAGCGAACGGTGGATGACGCCAAGAGCCGTGGGCGCCAGGAGGAACGGTGTCCAGATGGCCGTTCAGGATCAGTCGCGGCCCCGGCCTTCCAGCCGTGATCCGGGCGCCGATACTGAAACGCCCCGGCAGCGACTCCACCTGCCCGACCTCGGCGCCGATCGCCCGCATCCTGGCCGCGACCAGTCCGGCCAGCTTCCCCTCCTCCGGCGTGACACTGGGCACCCTGACGAACTCTGCAAGATCATCGAGTAGGACCGAGCCGGAGATACCTGCCATTTTCAGACGATAGGGCGCCGGCAATCGACCACGCTTCCTGACCGAATTTCAATTGTTGATCAGCCATGTCAGGGATGGTGCGGCCAATCTGGTTCAACGGCTCTTGAATCGAGCCGCGGCTCGGCCAGCAGGGTGGCGATGGCTTCCGCGCGGCTGCCGACGCCGAGCTTTCGATAGGCGTTCTCGAGGTGCTTCTCGATCGTGCGCCGGCTGACCCCGAGACTGCGGGCGACCGCGCCGTTCGATCCGCCCGCCGCGAGCAGCGCCAGCACCTCGGCCTCGCGCCCCGAGAGCCCGCGGGAGATCGCGGCGAGGCGAGCGGTGACGGGCAGCGACCTGGACAGGGTGACGACGATCGCCTCCGACTCTTCCCGGGAGCCGAGGCGGGCATGGAGCGTGACCCCGCGGTGCGCGAAGACGATGGAAGACGGCGCCTCCCGCGGGGCCGCGATCGCGCCGCGCAGTGGGGCCGGCAGACGCGGCAGGTCGTCGCCGAGCAGGCCGAGGGCGGCCGGGTTGGCGCGGAGGATCGAGCCGTCGGGGCCTGCGAGCACCACCGCCGGCGCCGCGGCATCGGAGTCGACGGCGGCGAGCATCCGCCGCAGCCAGTCGATCTCCGTCAGCCGCCGGTGGACCGCGGACAGGTGCGGTCGCAGCAGGTCCAAGGCCGTGACCTCCGCGTCGGTGAAGTCGCGGCCGGCGCGGCTGAGCGCGACGCCGACGACCAGTCCTTCGGGGGAGGTCGTCGTGATCGCGACCTGGAAGTTGACGCCGATGTCACGGTAGATCTCGCGGTGAAGGGGCAGGCGGCGCAGCTCGCGATCGCCGAGGAAGTCGGAGAAGCGACGCGCCCGCCCGTCCTGGGTGGCGACGAAGTGGGCGACGAGCGGGTTCTGGTGGATCAACTTGCCCATCAGCTCGGCTTCGGTCGCCGACGGCCCGTCGCCGGGGTCGGCGACGACGAGCGCCGGCCGATCCGCCGCGACCTCGTTGTAGGAGGTGAGGTCGGCGCCGATCAAGGAGCCGCAGACGGCGACCGAGGTGCGGCGCAGATCGGGCAGGTCGGCCACGCCGGCGAGTCGCTCGGCGGCCTCGATCACACCCCGCAATTCCGCTTGCCCGAGGTTGACCACAGCGAGATGTTATGCCGCCGAGGAAGCTCCACACGCAGGAATTACGTATTGACACCGGTCACGGTGAAACACAGGATGCCTTCGCGATGCGGCCTCCGAAAAATAGGGTCAGGTCCCGACCGGCGACCCGGTCGGGCAGCCGCCGTCAGGTGGCCGCGGCGGCGCTGGCGACGTTCCTCACCCTCGTCGTCTCGGTCGCCACCGCGAGCGCCGCCACCGGCACGATCGCCGGGCGGCTCGGCGGGCTCCCGCGGAGCGCCGAGTTCGGGGCCGTCGAAGCGATCGACGCGCGAGGGGAGATCCGCGGCGTGGCGCTCACCTCCCCGTCCGGCCGCTACGACCTCAAGGTCCCACCCGGAACGTACGTGCTGGCCGGCAGCGGCACCACCGAATCGGCGGCCTTCTCCAGCATCTCGCCGCCGAAGAAGGTGAAGAAGAGCAGCCGGGTGAGGGTGAGCTCGACGCTCGAATCGTCACCCCTTGCCCGCGTCGCGGCAACCAAGGGCCTGATCCCGAAGGGATCGATCCTGGCGATCGAAGGGGTCCTCTGGCGAGTCGCCGAAGGTCCCGAGCTCAACCTCGGCTCGTACGTGTTGAACGACCTCCTGCGCACCTGCGTCGACCACGGCATGTTCTTCGTCGCCGCGCCGGGCGAGAACGAAAAGATCGTCATGGCCGAGAAAGCGCTCGCCGACAGCGGGCGCGCGTCGCCGCCGTTCGACTACCGCCCCCGCCACCCTCAGTACCTGGTCGTCGGGGTCGGTGAGGCACAGGCCCCGGAGAGCCCCGGCGAAGGCTTCCACTATTCACTCGAACTCGGCCTCTCGACCGCCGCCCACCTGGGCGTCAACGCCGCCCGGGTCGAAGTGACGGCGGTGAGCCCGGGCTACGACCGCGACATCCTGACCGAACTCATCGCCGAGGCGACCGCCCAGTTCACCGCCAAGGTGTGCGGCTAGGTCACCGTCCGAGAAGGTGAGAGGAAGCTTCAAAGGCCCGACCGAAGTGGTCGGGACCGTCAGCGCGCGCCGCCGTTGATTTCGATCGTCTGGCCGCTGACGTAGGCGGCGTCATCGGAGGCGAGGAAGGCGACCACCGAGGCGACGTCGGCGGGCGTCCCGACCCGGCGCAGCGGCGTCGCCGCCGCCGCCTTGGCGCGGTGCTCCTCGGGGTCGAGGCCGAGCCGGCGGGCGGTCGCGTCGGTCATCTCGGTGGCGATGAAGCCGGGGGCGACCGCGTTCGCGCGGATGCCGAAGGGCCCGAGCTCGAGCGCCATCGTCGAGGTCAGGCCGCGGATGCCGGCCTTGGCGGCGCTGTAGTTGGCCTGGCCGCGACTGCCGAGGGCGGAGCGGCTGGAGAGGCTGACGATCGCCCCTCGGCCCGCCTCGACCATCGCCCGCTGGGCCGCGCGCGAGCAGAGGAAGGTGCCCTTCAGGTTGACGTCGAGGACCGTGTCCCAATCCTCCTCGCTGAGCTTGAAGAGGAGGTCGTCACGGGTGACGCCGGCGTTGTTGACGAGGACGTCGAGGCGGCCGTGGCGAGCGGCGACGTCGGCGACGAAGCCGTCCACGGCGTCGGCATCGGTGACGTCGACGACGAACGGGTCGGCACTCCGCCCGGCGTCGCGCAAGGCCGCCGCGGTCTCCTCCACCGCCGGATCGCGATCGCCGAGGACGACCGTCGCGCCCTCGGCCGCGAGCCGGTCGGCGATCGCGGCGCCGATCCCCTGCGCGGCGCCGGTGACGATAGCCACCTGGTCGGTGAACCGCCCGTCCATCCCTCTCGTCTCGGTCATACCCCTCCTCCGCCTAGGTTATCGCCGTCAGTCTGGCTGATCGACCGCCCCGGGCTCGGGTCGATCGCCACCCGACGCGGACCGCGAAACTGCGGCGTGCAGTACACCACTTCTACGGACATGATCGCAAGGTCACATATTCCCAGGGTTAATTACTCGCATCGATCACCTGTCACCGCATATAGTGTGCCGACGTAGCGATCTTTTCGCTGTAACTCACCTGATGACGACCAGCAAAGCACCCACTTCAGAGGGATACCAGGCGAAGCAGCCGTCCACGCGCACCGTGGAACGGGCGCTGGTCCTGCTCTCCGCAGTCGCGGAAGGGTCCACCGGTGGCACCCTGACCGAGCTGGCGCGCTCGGCCGAGCTCTCCCCGAGCACTGCCGGGCGCCTCCTGAATACTCTCGCTCAGCAGGGATTTGTCCGCCGCGACGAGGACTCTCGCTACGGACCCGGCGCCCGCATGAAGCAGATCGCGGCGGCGACCCTGCGCGAGGAGCCACTCTACGAGTTGGTCGGCCCGCACCTGATCGCGCTGGCCGAGGAAACCGGCGAGACCGCGAACCTCGGGGTCGCAACCGACGACGACAAGGTCCTCTACCTACGTCAGGTCTCCAGTGGGCAATTGGTACAGACGGCGACCTGGACCGGACGTACCATTCCACTTGAGTCGACCGCCTTGGGACGAGCCCTGACGGGCGAGGTCGCGGCCGGTGAATATGTCACTTCACACCGTGATGACAGTGACATCACCGCGGTGTCCGCCCCGATCGTCAACCACGCCGGCGAGATCGTCGGCGCGATCAGCATCAACGCGCCCGTCTACCGCACCAGCGAGAGCGCGACCCACACCTTCGGCGCCGCGCTGACCGCCCACGCGAAGGAGATCTCGCTGGCGCTCGGTGCCTCGCTCGACCTGTTCGAGTGATCCCGTAGGCAGGTCGACCGCCGCGGTCACGCGCCGGCCTTGGCGGCCAGCAACGACCGCGTGTAGGGGTCCCGCGGGCTCTGGAGGACGGCCTCGCGCGACCCTTCCTCGACCACGCGGCCGGCGCTGAGCACGACCACCGACTGGGCGATCGTCCCGACCAGCTGCAGGTCGTGGGTGATGAAGAGCATCGCCATCTTCTGCTCGCTCTGCATGTCGGCCAGCAGGTTGACGATCGAGGCCTGGACCGAGACGTCCAGCGCCGAGGTGACCTCGTCGCAGATCAGCAGCCGCGGCTCGACGGTCAAGGCGCGGGCGATCGCCACCCGCTGGCGCTCGCCGCCGGACAGCTCGTGCGGATAGCGCGTCAGGTACCGCTCCCCGAGGTCCATCCAGGCCAGCGCCCGGACCGCTCGGTCCCGCGCCGCCTCCGGGTCGAGCCCGGACAGCACGCGACCCGGCCAGGAGACGATGTCGGCGATCCGTCGGCGCGGGTTCAGCGATGAGTAGGGGTTCTGGAACACGTACTGGATCCGCCGCCGCGCCTCCGCCGAGCGCCTGCGAGCCTCCCGCTCGATCGGCTCGCCGTCGAATTCGACGGCGCCCTCGTAATCGGTGTGGAGGCCGGCCAGGCACCGCGCCAGCGTCGTCTTGCCGCTGCCGGACTCCCCCACCAGCGCGACGCAGGCGCCGGCCGGAAGGGACAGCGAGACGTCGTGCAGCACCTCCGTCCGACCGTGGCCCGCACGCTCGATCTCCACCCGCGCGACCGGCGCGGCGTCGGTCCCCGGGTGGCGCTCGAGCTTGACCGGCGGCGCCGGCCGATGCAGTCGGGCAACCTCCTCGACCCGGACGCAGCGGGCGCTGTGGCCGGGCGACACCGCGACCGGCCGCGGGGCGCCCACCCTGCACCGATCGGCCGCGTAAGGGCATCGCGGCGCGAAGTCGCAGCCCACCCGGTTCGCGCCCGGGCCCGGGCTCTGGCCAGGGATGCCGACCAGGCGATGCTCGCCGTCGGCCCGCGGCACCGCGGCCAGCAGCCCCAACGAGTACGGGTGGCGCGCGCCTTCGACGAGGTCGGCCACCGACCCGGTCTCGACGATGCGCCCGGCGTACATCACCGCCAGCCGGTCGGCGACGTCGACCAGCATCTCGAGGTCGTGGCTGACGAAGACCATCGCGGTGTCGTGCTCGTCCCGCAGCGCCTTGATCGTCTCCAGGATCCGCGCCTGGGTGGCCACGTCGAGACCGGTGGTCGGCTCGTCCAGGACGACGACCGCGGGATGGTTGGCGAAGGCCATCGCGAGGGCGAAGCGCTGCTGTTGGCCGCCCGAGAGCTCGTGCGGATAGCGGCGCTGGAAGCGTCGATCGGTCGGCAGCCGGACCTCCTCGAGCAGCGCCGCGATGCGGCCACGCCGGGCCGCCCGATCGCCGCCGCCATGGACCCGGAGCAGCTCGTCGAGCTGGGCCCCGAGGCGCAGGCCGGGGTCCAGCGAGGCCCCCGGATCCTGCGGCACGTAGGAGATCAAGGATCCCCGCCGGGCGCGCAGCGCGCGCTCGTCCCCGCTCAGCATGTCCGCGCCGCCGACCGCCACCGAGCCGGCCGCCACGCGCATCGCGCCGCGGCAGTGTCCGAGCAGGGAGAGCCCCAGCGTGGTCTTCCCCGAGCCGGTCTCGCCGACCAGGCCGAGGATCTCCCCGGGCGCGATCGAGAGCGAGACGTCGGCGATCACGGTCGCCCCGCCGACCTCGATCGTCAGCCCCTCGACCGCCGCCGCCGGCGCCGCGGCGCGGACGCCGGCTGCGCCGCTCATGCCCGCCCCCCGCGCTCGCTGCGGCGCGCCGCCGCGGCGAACCCGTCGGTGACCAGGCTCACCCCGATCACGAACAGCCCGAGCACGATGGCGGGCGCGAGCACGGCCCACGGCTGCAGGGTCAGCCCGCCTTGGTTCAGGTAGATCATCCGGCCCCAGTTGACGCCGGTGCCGCCGAAGCCGAGGTATCCGAGCGAGGCGAGCGTCACGGTCGAGATCGCGAAGCGGACGCCCAGCTCGACCGAGCAGGGGGTGGTGATGTTCGGCAGGATCTCGCCGAACATCATCCGGGTGGGCGAGGTCCCGATCGCCTGCGCGTAGGCGATGAAGTTCTCCTCGACCACCCGCAGCGTCGCCGCCCGGGCGACCCGCGCGGTGAGCGGCACGTGGAAGGCGGCGACGACGAGGGTGAGGACGAGCGGGCTCGGGCCGATGCGGGTGAGGACGAGGAGGATCAGGACGATCTGCGGCAGCGCCAGGGCGGCGTCGTTGGCGCGGGCGACGAAGCGGCCGAGGCGCGAGGAGGAGTAGCCGGTCGCCATGCCGACGATCGTGCCGACGGCGACGCCGATCAGCGTCGCCAGCAGCGCCTCGAGCAGGATCGCCCTGCCGCCGCAGAGCACCTCGCTGAGCACGTCGTGGCCGAGCGAGTCGGCGCCGAGCGGCGGCACCGACGAGGGCCCGGCGTAGGGGGCGCCGACGAACGCGTCCGGGTCGTGCGGCGCGACCAGCGGGCCGAAGATCGCGATCGCCAGCACCACGAAGGTGAGGGCGAGGCCGATCCGGGTGCGCCAACGCGCGAGCGCGACCCGCACCAGCCCGCTCGCCGCCGGCTCCTCCGGCGCGGGCGTCAGGCCCAGCGGCTCGGCCTCGCCGAGCGCCGTCGGCATCGTGCTCACAGCCGCGTCCTCAGCTTCGGCGTCAGCAGCACCACGATCACGTCGGAGAGCAGGTAGAGGAGCAGCGCCGTGGCCGCCAGCAGCATCGTGATCGCCTGCACGACGGGCAGGTCGCGCTGGCTGACGGCTTCGACCAGCGCCAGCCCGAGCCCGGGGTAGGAGAACACGGTCTCGACCGCGACGATGCCACCGGTCAGGTAGATCAGGATGATCGTCGCGACCTGGACCGCAGGCGCCGCCGAATTGCGCAGCGCGTGGCGCCAGACCACCCGCCGCTCGGGGACCCCGTTGAGGCGGGCCCAGGTGACGTACTCGGTGTCGAGCACGTCGATCATCGTCGCCCGCACCATCTGCGTCAGGTAGGGAAGCGCGCCGAGGACCAGCGCCAGCACCGGCAGCGCCAGCAGTTCCGGCTGCGACCAGGGCGATTCGCTCGGGTCGAGGGTCGAGACCGCGGGCAGGACGTGGAGCACGCTGGTGGCGAAGATCACCACCACGAGGACCGCGATGACGAACTCCGGCAGCGCCATCAGGACGAGGACGCTGCTGGAGATGACGGTGTCGACCAGGCCGCCGCGGTTGCGGGCGGCGGTCAGCCCGAGCAGGAAGGCGGCCGGGAAGGCGATCGCCGAGGTCAGCACGACGAGGGCGAGCGAGTTTTCGGCGCGGCCGCCGATGATGCTGCCGACGGTCAGGTCGTGGTTCGCGAGCGACTGGCCGAAGTTGCCTTCGAACAGGTTTCCCAACCAGGCCAGGTACTGGTGCACGACCGAGTGGTCGAGCCCCAGTTGATCGCGCAGGTGGGCGACCGCTTCCGGGGTCGCGTTGCGCCCGAGGATCGCGCTCGCCACGTCACCCGGCAGCGCCTGGGTGAAGAAGAAGACCGCGACCGAGATCACCCACAGCATCACGATCCCGCTCAGCACCCGGCCGGCGACGAGGCGCGCCAGCGGGCCAGTCAGCGCCCGGCGCACCGAGGCGAGCCGGACGGCGGGCGACCGCCCGCCGTCCAGATCCGGGCCCGCCCCGGCCGCCGACGCGGTGCTCTCGGCTGGTCGCGGCCCGCTCAGGACTTGAACCCCATTTCGCGGTAGCGGAAGTCGCTGCCCGCCTCGCCGTTCGGGTAGGGCCGGTAGCCGGTCACCGCGTCCGAGTAGCCGGTCACGTAGTCGTGGAACTGGGAGACGACGTAGGGACCGCGTTCATAGGAGATCTCCTGCATCCGGTGCACGATCTGCTTCCGCTTCGCGTCGTCGCGCTGTGCGGCCGCTTCTTCGAAGAGCTTTTCGTACTCGGCATCCTTGAAATTGGTGTTGTTGTAGGGCGCGGTCGGCGCTTCCGTCAACGCCGCCTGGTCGAGGATGCTGAGCGCTCCCCAGAGCGAGAGCGAGAGCGGATAGGTGCCGTACTGGGGGCCGTAGAACGTCGCCTCGTCGACCTGCCGAAAATCGACTTCGAAACCGCTCGACTTGACCTGCTCGACCAGCACTTCGTTCTGGCGGTTGGCCATCGGCAGGATCGGCGCCCCGGTCAGCTGCACCGCGATCTCCTCCTGTCCGGCGGCCTTGAGCAGGGACTTCGCCCGTTCGAGGTCCTGTTCCCGCTGCGGGAGCGCATCGTCGTATTCGGGATCGAAGGGGCCGAAGTAGTCGTTCCCGATCTGCGCGTAGCCGGCGTAGACCTGCGAGATCATCTGCTTGCGGTCGACCGCAAGCCTCAGCGCCTGCCTCACCCGCACGTCGTCGAACGGCTTCTTGGCGCAGTCCATCGGCCAGGTCAGCGTCGCGCTCGAGGGGTAGGTGAAGACGTTGAACTTGCTGCCGCCCTGTTCGACCACCGGGATCAACGTCGCGTCGAGGTCGGGGGCGACATCCACCTGCCCCCCGACCAGGCCGTTCACCTGGGCGGAGCCGGTCGGGAAGTTGATGAACGACAGTTCGTCGACGTAGGGCTGGTGGGGGACCCAGTAGTCGTCGAATTTGACGAAGGTGGCCCGCTCGCCGGCGGTGTAGGAGTCGAGTTTGAAGGCGCCGGACCCGATCGGCTTCTTGGCGTCGAAGCCGACCGGCACGATCGACTGGTTGAAGCTGGTCATCGTGTCCGGGAAGTACATCGCGGGCCGCCGGAACTGCATCCGCACCGTGCGGCTGTCGAGCTTCTTGATGTTGTTCGGGTCGATGAATTCGATTTCGCCGACGTTGTAGAGGCCCGGCGGCTTGAGGATGCGCTGGAAGGTGTAGATGAGGTCGTCGGCGGTGACCGGCTTGCCGTCGTGCCAGTGCGCCTTGCGCAGGCGCACGACCCAGCGGTCCGGCGCCTCGCAGGTGACCTCCTCCGCCAGCTGGTTGACCAGCAGCCCGTGGGTGTCGTACGAGGTCAAGGTGTCGTAGAGCTGCCTGCAGATCGCCGCCGAGGAGGTCGTCGACGCTTCCGCGGGGTCGAGGGTGTCGCTGGTGCTCATCCCGGGGATCGCCACCCGCAGGGTCCCGCCGGTGCGCGGCGTCAACCGACCCGCGGCGGCGCCGCTCACCTTGTTGGCGTCGGTATTGGTCGTGGTACCGCTCCCGCACGCCTCGAGCAGCCCGGGCAGGGCCAAGGTGCCGGCGCCGACGGCGGCGCCTCTCAACATGAACGAACGACGGCTCATCGCTGCGTCGGGAGGGCCAACTGCCTGCTGCTTGATCTCGTTCACCGCTTCTCCTAATCCTTACGGTCGGTCATCTGTCCATCAAGCACACGGTAGGGGCGCGGCGCGTGCCCTTCATTGGCCATATGCACAGCAGTTCGTAGTCACAGTTGGACAAACGTCACAACCGCGATGTGACACTTGTTGAGCATGTGAAAATGGCCAACCTTCACGGTCGGCCGATTTCATACTGTGAGAGATATGACCCTCACTGTGTGTGACCTCGATGGGAGTCTCGGTCATCACACAGTGAGTACTGATTTCCTACTCTTCGAGCAAGGCGAAATGTATGTTGGCGCCAGGTTCCAGCCAGCACCGCATCCCGATCAGCTCGAGCTTGTCGTGCCCGGACACCACCTCGCCGATCGAGGAGACAGGCAGCGGCTCCGAGGCGAGATCGTTGCCGTAGACGATCGACATCTGCTGGCGGGGGCTGTAGAAGGAGACCGCCCCGCGGACCTCGCCTTTGTCCTCTTCGCGTTCGGGCCCGAAGTCCTCCGGGTAGTAGATATTCTCCCAGGGGGCCATGATCCGCGTCGGGATCTGGAGGAGATCGCCGACGATCTTGCCGTGCGCGATCACCGACGAGAAGGGGAGCGCCTCGCGGATCTTTTCGCTGAGCAGGGGAGCCTTGTCCTCCCAGATCTCGATGACCGCGACGTCTTCGCCTTCGACGTTGACTTGCATCTTCACTTTGATTTCGCCTTTCGTGGGGGGTTTGACCGTCGTCGTCGGAGACTCGGCCGTCAGGCGACCGACTCGACCGGGGCCGCTCCGTTGCGCTTGATCCATGCCTCGAGGCCGTTGAGGCGCAGGAAGCCGCTCGACACCCCCCACGGCATGACCATGTCGACCCACGTGTGAAGACGATTCACGTAGGTCATGACGGCCTGGGTCACCCGCGAGAAGTCGTCGATCGTCTCGCAGATGTTCACCGCGCCGACGTACTCCTTGACCAAGCTCGCGGCGTGGGGCAGGCCGACGAAGTCGAACATGTTCGCCTTGTACTGGACGAGCTCGTCGATGTACCGCTGCAGAGTGTGGAGGTCGGCGCCGCCCTCGACCGCGGCGAGCTGCCAGGCGAACCAGAGCGTCTCGTCGGTCAAGGTCCGAAGCTCGTTCTCGGCGAAGATCAGCGTCGTCAGGTAGGTCCCCTTGGCGCCGGTGCCGCGGGGGATGTCGCCTCTTCCCATCGCCCTGACCTCCTCCGGCGGCGTCGTCCAGATCGCGTCGCATTCGCGGTTGAGCTTCTCGACGACGGCGTCGACGGACTCGACCTGGGTCCTGATCTCTGCCTTACTCGGCACGGCGGGCTCCCTTCGGGTGGTGGGCGAAAGCTGTCAGGCGCGCGAGGCTATTGACCTCGCTCGCCATTGTCAAGGAGCGAATGTAAGTTTCACAGGATGAAAGTCACCCTGGAGGGGAGGCGGGTCAGCGAAGCCGGCCGACCACCTGCTCGGCGAGCTCCACCACGCGGCCGCCGCGCACGAGGCGGACCGCGGTCTCGACGTCGGTCGAGAGGAAGCCGTCCGGCCCCGGCGGCGCCACCTGCGCGGCCAGCTCCTCCATCACCGCGCCGGTCGCCCGGCCGGGCCGCAGGGGCGCCCGCAGCTCCAGGCCGCGGCTCGCGGTCAACAGCTCGATCGCGAGGACGCGGCCCAGTCCGTCGATCGAGCGGCGCAGCTTGCGCGCCGCCGACCAGCCCATCGAGACGTGGTCCTCCTGCATCGCCGAGCTGGGGATCGAGTCCACCGACGCCGGCGTCGCCAACCGCTTCAGCTCCGAGACCAGGGACGCCTGCGTGTACTGGGCGATCATGTAGCCCGAGTCGACGCCGGGGTCGTCGGCGAGGAAGGGAGGCAGGCCATGGCTTCGGGCCGGGTCGAGGAAGCGATCGGTGCGGCGCTCGGCGATGCTCGCCAGGTCGGCCGCCACGATCGCCAGGAAATCGAGCGCGTAGCCGAGCGGCGCGCCGTGGAAGTTTCCGTTCGACTCGATCCGCCCGTCGGACAGGATGACCGGGTTGTCGATCGCCGAGGCGAGCTCGCGTCGCGCCACCTCGGCGGCGTGGTCGACGGTGTCGCGGACGCCACCGGCGACGGCCGCGGCGCAGCGCAGCGAGTAGGCATCCTGCACCCGGGTGTCCTCGGGGCCGCGATGGCTGGCGACCATCGGGCTGCCGTCGAGCAGCGCGCGGATGTTCGCCGCCGAGTCGGCCTGGCCGGCCTGGGGACGCAGCGCCTGCAGATCCGCGGCGAAGACCGCGTCGGTCCCCAGCAGGCCCTCGACGCTCATCGCGGCGGTGACGTCGGCGGTCCTCAGCAGCAGTCGCAGGTCGACGATCGCCAGGCTCAGCATGCCGAGCATCCCGTCGGTGCCGTTGATCAGGGCGAGCCCCTCCTTCTCGGCCAGGACGATCGGGGTGATGCCGGCGCGCGCCAACGCCTCCGCGGCGTCGAGCTCCTCTCCGTCGGCGTCGCGGACCCGGCCTTCGCCGATCAGGGCGAGCGCGCAATGGGCCAACGGCGCGAGATCGCCGGAGCAGCCGAGCGATCCGAACTCGGGGACGATCGGGGTGATCCCGGCGGAGAGCATCGCCGCATAGGCCTCGGCCGTCTCGCGCCGCACCCCGGTGTGCCCGGTCGCCAACGTGGCGAGGCGGTTCAGCATCAGGGCGCGCACGACCTCACGCTCGACCTCGGGGCCGGTGCCGGCGGCGTGGCTGCGGATCAGGCTGCGCTGCAGCTGCCGGCGCCGGTCGGGCGGGATGTGCCGCTGGGCGAGCGCGCCGAAGCCGGTCGACACGCCGTAGTGGGGACGGCTGTCGTCGGCCAGCGCCTCGACCACCGCCCGGCCGGCCTCGATCGCCTCGCAGGCGGCCGGATCGATCGTCACCCGGGCCCCGTCGCGGGCGACGCTCACCACCTCCTCCACCGTCAGAGGAGCCCTTCCCACGATCACCGACGCGGCATCGCTCATTGCTGCATTGAAGAGCAGGCCATGGCCGATTGCACGTGGGGCTCGGGGCAAACCGTCTGGGATCTGAGACAATCGGGAGGGTGACCGCCGCCCCCGCCGCCGGCCAGGCGCTCGACATCCTCGTCCTCCTCGGGACCCGGATCGCGCCGATGCCCGCCTCGGCGATCGCCCGCGAGCTCGGCCTGCCCCGCTCGACCGTCTACCACCTCCTCGGCGTGCTCCGCCGGCGCGGCTTCGTCGTCCACCTCGCCGAGGAGCGCCGGTACGGCCTCGGCACCGCGGCCTTCGAGCTCGGTTCGGCCTACTCCCGCCAGGAGCCGCTCCGCTGGGTGGCGCGGACGGTGTTGACCAGCCTCGTCGCCGAGACCGGTCAACACGCGCACTTCGCCGTCCTCGACGGCCGCGACACGCTGTACCTGCTCGAGGAGCGCGCCCCCGGCAAGCCGAGCCTGGTCACCGAGGTGGGCATCCGCCTGCCCGCCACGCTGACCGCCAGCGGCCTGGCGATCCTGGCGGCGATGCCGCCGCGCCAGGTGCGCGCCCTCTGGCCCTCCCGCGAGGACCTGGCCCGTCGCCACGGCCAGGGACCGTCGACGCTGACCCAGCTGCGCCAGGAGCTGGTCGAGACCCGACGCCGCGGCTGGGCGGTCGAGGACGGCTTCATCACGGTGGGCTTCTGCTCGGTCGCCACCGCCGTCCTCGACCACACCGGCTTTCCCCAGGCCTCCGTCGCCCTGACCTTCCAGGCCGCCGAGGTGGACGACGCCGCCCGGCTCGAGCTCGCCGCCCGGGCGACCGAGGCCGGCCGGACGATCTCCCGGCACATCCACGGCCGCGTCGCCGCGCCCACCTAGGGAAGCGCCCCTCCCTCGGAGCTCCCCGCCGGGGCGTCCTCGCCTAGACGGTTGATCCACGGCATCCAAAGACACCTGAGGCCCGGGCGAGGGCTGGGCCGTTGAAGCTGGCGCCTGGAGCTGAAAGGGACGGGGAAGGGACGCGGCCTTCTCGGTGGCGGCCCGGGCAGGCTGTGGCCGCCACCGAGAAGGCCGGGTGTCGGGGAGAGGCGCGTACTCCCGACTTCCACGGCCGGAGATGGACGTTCGTCGCGGCGTGCGATTTTCTCGGCACCGCCGCCGACGACTGGCGAGTTGACCACGCTATAGGGGGGTCAACTCGCCAGTCGTGGGAAGCACGCTCCGAACCCGCCACGGGACGCCCGGGACGTAAGAACCACCGTCGCCACGGCCACGAAGCACGCCGCCCGACCCCCCGCCGGGACTCGACGCTCTAGCTGGGCGTCCGGCGGACCACGGCGGCGGAGGCGCAGGTCGCCAGGGCCCGGGCGAGATCCTCGCGGGCGACGCCGCGCAGTTGCGGGTGGTCGAGGTCGACGCCGACCTCGGGCCGCATCGAAGGGTCGTCCGCGATCCCGAGGCCGGCGCGACCGTTTTCGACCAGCTCCGACCAGAGATCTCCCCCGGGCGCGGTCGAGAGCAGGCCGAAGCGCAGCTGCCGCTCCCGCCTCGAACCGGTCTCCAGCTCCCTCACCTCCTCGAAGGGATCGACCCGCACCTGCGAGTCGGAGCCGATCGCCAGGCGGACGCCGGCCGCGCGGTAGGCCATCGCCGGGAAGTAGCCGTCCCCGAGGTTGCCCTCGGTGGTCGGGCACGACGCCACGATCGAGTCGGACTCGGCGACCAGGCGGACGTCCTCGGCGTCGACGTGGATGCCGTGGACGATCGTCGTGCGCGGCCCGAGGAAGCCGGTGCGGGCGAGCAGCCGGATCGGCGAGCAGCCGTGCTCGGCGGCGCATTCCTCCAGCTCGCGGCGCTGCTCGTGGGCGTGGACGTGCCGGGGCAGGCCGTGGGCGTCGGCGTAGGCGGCGATCGCCTCCAGCCACGCCGCCGGCACCGCCCGGACGCTGTGGGCGGCGACCCCCACCGCGACGCCGGGCCGCCCGGCCGCCCAGGCCCGCAGGGCGTCGACCCGCGCCAGGAAGGCGTCCACATCGGGGTCGCAGAAACGGCGCTGGCCGGCGGCCGGCGGGCGCGGCCCGCCGTCCCAACCGTCGCGGTTGTAGGCGGCCGGGATCAGCACGATCGAGATCCCGGCGTCCTGCGCCGCCTGCGCCAGCGCCATCGCCATCGCGTTCGGTTCGTCGTAGGGGCGGCCGTCGGGCCGGTGGTGGACGTAGTGGAACTCGCCGACCACGCCGTAGCCCGCCGCCGCCATCTCGCGGTAGACCGCCGTGGCCACCGTCCGCATCCGCTCCGGATCGAGCCGCGCCGCGGCGGCGAACATCTCGCGGCGCCAGCTCCAGAAGTCGTCGCGGGCGTGCGCCGCGGGGGCGGGCCGCTCGGCGATGCCGCGCAGATCGCGTTGGAAGGCGTGCGAGTGGCTGTTGACCATCGCCGGGATGGCGGCGACCTCGCTCATCCGAGCTCCCGTAGGGCGGCGAGCACGACGTCGGCGGCGACCGCCGCGTCGGCGACGTCGACCTCCTCCGCCGGACTGTGGCTGACGCCGGTCGGGTTGCGCACCAGGACCATACCCGCGGGTATCCGCTCGGCGAGCACGCCCGCGTCGTGGCCGGCGAAGCAGACCGTCTCGGTCGGCTCGACCCCGCAGGCCTCGAGGCCGTCGAGCAGGGCCCGCTTGAGCGACTCGTCGAAGCGCCGGCCGGGGCTGCGCGAGGCGGTCGTGAGCTCGATCCGCACGCGCCGCTCGCGCCCCAGCTCCACCGCCGCGACGGCCAGCGCCTCGCGCCAGGCGTCGACGGCCGCGATCTCGGCGGCGCGGGCGTCGAGCCAGAGCCTCACCTCGCCCGCGATCGTGCTGAGCGCGTTGGGCTCGACCAGGAGGCGCGTGGGAGTGACGACGAAGCGCGGATCGTCGGCAAGCTCCTCGGCGGCGACGATCAGGCGGGCGGCGGCGGCCATCGCGTCGCTCCGCTCCGAGCGCCTGGTCGTCCCCGCGTGGTCGGCCTCCCCCTCGATCACCACGGCGACCCGCATGCGCCCCGCCAGCGCGGTCACCGCGCCGGCCGGCAGCCCGGCCTCGGCGAGCTCGCGGCTCTGATCGATGTGCACCTCGACGAACGAGCTCAGTCGCGCCAGCGCCTCACCGGCGTCGGCGAGCTCCTCCGGTCGCAGTCCCGCGGCACGCATGGCCGCGGCCATCGTCGTGCCCTCCGCGTCGCTGCGCGCGAGCGCCTCCTCGGCGTCGAGCCGCCCGACCAGGGCGCGGCTGCCGAAGGTCGGGGTGTTGAAGCGCGCGCCCTCCTCGTCGGCGAACGAGACCACCGCCAGCGGGCCGTCGAAGCGGGCCGCGACGGCGAAGGCGCAGGCGACGCCGAGAGCGCCGTCGTAGCGACCGCCCCCGGCGACCGTGTCGAGGTGGGAGCCGACGCCCCGCCACGGCGGCGGCGCGGGCGGGCAGGCCCACAGGTTGCCCGCCCGGTCCCGCTCGACCGCGAGCCCGAGCCGCCCGGCCTGGCGCTCGAACCAGGCGCGCGCGGTCGCTTCCTCGGGCGTCCAGGCCAGGCGGCGGAAGCCGGTCGGGGAGCGGCCGACCTGGTCGAGCCCGGCGAGCAGGGCCTCGATCTCGGCCGCCGCGATCACCCCTCGACCCGCCAGCCGCTGTCGCCGCGCACGTGGACCAGCTCGCCCGCCTTGAAGACGAGCGCCACGGGGTCGTGGCCGAGCCGGTACGGGACCTGCTCGAGCGGTCCGTCGAGCACCAGCAGGTCGGCCTGCTTGCCGACCTCGAGCGAGCCGACCTCGGCGGAGCGGCCGAGAACCCAGGCGGGGTTCAGCGTGGCCGCGAGCAGCGCCTCATACGGCGTCCATCCGTAGCGCCGCACCGCCAGGCCGATCACCAGCGGCATCGAGACGATCGGCGAGGTGCCGGGATTGGCGTCGGTGGCCAGCACCCCGATCGCTCCCGCGTCGGCGAGCTCCCGGGCGGGGGCGAGCGACTCGGCGCCCATCAGCTCGGCACCCGGCAGGAGCACCGCCGCGCACTCGGCGGCGGCAAGCGCCCGCAGGTCGTCGGGGTGCAGGCAGGCGAGGTGGTCGACCGACCGCGCCCCCGCCGCCAGCGCCACCGCCACCGAGCGATGGCAGGCGAACTGTTCGACGTGCGCCCTCAGGTCGAGGCCGCGGGCGGCGGCCAGCCGGCCGACGCGCTCCAGGTGCCGGTTGGAGAAGGCGACCGACTCGACGAAGGCGTCGAGCGCCCGCAGCGGCGCGGCGGCGAGCATCTGGTCGAGCGCCGCCTCGACCGCGTCGAGCCAACCGTCGGCGTCGAACCCGTCGGGAACGGCGTGGGCGACCAGGGCCGTGTGGACGGTCTCCTGCGGGACCAGCGAGCCGAGCTTCGGCGGCGAGTCGCAGCGAGCGAAGCTCGGCATCGACGGAGAGGCCGTAACCGCTCTTGGTCTCGAAGGTGGTGGTGCCGTGGGCGAGCATCTCGGCGGCCAGCTCGCCGGCCTGGGCGAGCACCGCCTCGTCGCTCGCCTCGGCCAGCGCCCGTGACGAGGACCGGATCCCGCCCCCGGCCGCGGCGATCTCCTCGTAGTCGCGCCCGGCGACCTTCATCGCGTACTCCTCCGCCCGCCAGCCGGCGAACGGCAGGTGCGTGTGACAGTCGACCCACCCGGGGACGATCGCGCAGCCGCGCGCGTCCACCCTTCGCCCGGCGTCGGCGTCGCTCTCGAAGCGCTCGATCCTGGCCCCGTCGATCGTCACCGAGCCGGGATCGGCGCGCAGCTCCGTCGCCCGGTCGAGACGCAGGAACGGGAGCCCCTCGGCCGGCGGCCGCAGAACCTGCGCGGCGCCCTCGATCGAGGTCCTCATCGGCTCAGCCCGAGGCGCCGCCGCGGGCGCCCAGCATCGGCAGCTTCAGGTCGTCCTGGCGGCGGGCGAACTCGATCGCCTGCTCGTAGCCGGCGTCGACGTGGCGCACGACCCCCATGCCGGGATCGGCGCGCAGCACCCGGCCGATCCGGCGAGCGGCCGCGGGCGTGCCGTCGGCGACCACCACCTGCCCGGCGTGGATCGACTTCCCCATCCCGACCCCGCCGCCGTGGTGGACCGAGACCCAGCTGGCGCCGCAGGCGGTGTTGAGGAGCGCGTTCAGGATCGGCCAGTCGGCGACCGCGTCGGAGCCGTCGAGCATCCCCTCGGTCTCGCGTTGGGGCGAGGCGACCGAGCCGGCGTCGAGGTGGTCGCGGCCGATCACGATCGGGGCGCTGATCTCGCCGTCGGCGACCAGCTCGTTGAAGCGCAGCCCGGCACGGTGGCGCTCGCCGTAGCCGAGCCAGCAGATCCGCGCCGGCAGGCCCTGGAACTTGACCTTCTCGCGGGCGAGCCGGATCCAGTTCGCGATGTGCTCCTGGTCGCCGAAGAGGTCGAGGATCGCTTCGTCGGTGCGCGCGATGTCCTCCGGATCACCCGACAGGGCGGCCCACCGGAACGGCCCCTTCCCCTCGCAGAAGAGCGGGCGGATGTAGGCCGGGACGAAGCCCGGATACGAGAAGGCGTCCCGGTCCCCGTTCTCGGCCGCCAGGCCGCGCAGCGCGTTGCCGTAGTCGAAGGCCTCGGCGCCGCGGGCGGCGAGGGCGCGGATCGCCTCGACGTGGGTGACCGCGCAGGCACCGACGCGCCGCAGGTAATCGTCGGGGTCGGCGGCCCGCATCGCGTCGGCCTGCTCGATCGTCAGGCCCGCGGGGACGTAGCCGTTGAGGGGATCGTGGGCCGAGGTCTGGTCGGTGACCACGTCGACCGCCGTGCCGCGGGCGACCAGCTCCGGCAAGACCTCGGCGGCGTTGCCGAGCAGGCCGACCGAGAGCGGCCTGCCTTCCGCCATCGCGGCCTGCAGGCGGGCGAGCGCGTCGTCGAGATCGGCGGCCCGCTCGTCGAGGTAGCCGGTCTGGATGCGGCGCTCGATGTGGTGCAGGTCGACCTCGATGCAGAGGGCCGCGCCGCCGCACATGGTGATCGCCAGCGGCTGGGCCCCGCCCATGCCGCCGAGCCCGGCGGTGACGACGAGGCGGCCGGCAAGGGTGCCGCCGAACCGTTTCCTGGCCACGGCGGCGAAGGTTTCGTAGGTGCCCTGGAGGATTCCCTGGCTGCCGATGTAGATCCAGGAGCCGGCGGTCATCTGGCCGTACATCATCAACCCGGCGGCGTCGAGCTCGCGAAAGTGCTCCCAGTTCGCCCAGTCGCCGACCAGATTGGAGTTGGCGATCAGGACGCGCGGCGCATCGGCATGGGTGGCGAAGACCGCGACCGGTTTCCCCGACTGCACCAGCAGGGTCTCCTCGTCGCCGAGCTCGGTCAGCTCGCGGCGGATCGCCTCGTAGCACTCCCGGTTCCGTGCCGCCTTGCCGATGCCGCCGTAGACGACCAGGTTGGCCGGGTCCTCGGCGACGTCCGGGTGGAGGTTGTTTTCGAGCATCCGCAGCGCGGCCTCCTGCTGCCAGCCGCGGCAACGAAGGTCGTCGGCTTCCCGTGCGTCGGTCATCGGCGCATTGTGCGATCGAAGCCGATCCCTGCCAAGGCTGCGGGGGAACAAAGGTGTCTCGGATATGAGACACGACCCCGGACCGCCGGTCCCGCCGGCCGCGAGGCGGCGGCCCGGATCCTCGCCGCCCGGCCTAGAAGTCCGCCGTCGCCGGCAGCCCGACGTAGTTCTCGGCGAGGTTTCGGCGGGCCGCCTCCGAGCGCCGCAGCTGCTCCAGCCGCGAGAGCTGCAGGCGCGCCTGGAAGGGCTCGCCGTCGCCCGGGCGGTGGAGCAACCGGGTCATGAAGTCCGAGAACTCCTGGGCGCGCCAGACCCGGCGCAGGGCGTCGTCGGAGTAGGAGTCGAGCAGGGAGTCCTCGCCGTCGGAGAAATGGGCGTCCATCGCGCTCGCCAGCAGGCGCACGTCGTTGACCGCCAGGTTCAGCCCCTTGGCCCCGGTCGGCGGCACGATGTGGGCGGCGTCGCCGGCGAGGAAGAGGCGGCCGTACCGCATCGGCTCGCAGACGAAGCTCCGCATCGGGGTGACGCCCTTGTCGAAGATCCGGCCTTCGCCGACCCGCCAGTCGCCGTCGACCCCGAGGCGGAGCTGCAGCTCCTCCCAGATCCGCCCGTCGGGCCACTTCTCCACGTCCTCCTCGGCGGGGACCTGGAGGTAGAGGCGGCTGATCTCGGGCGAGCGCATCGTGTAGAGGGCGAAGCCGCGCTCGTGCCAGGCGTAGATCAGCTCCTCGGTGGTGGGGGCGGCCTCGGCGAGGATGCCGAGCCAGCCGAAGGGATAGGTGTACTCGTACTCGGTCAACACGCCCGCGGGGATCGAGGGACGGCAGACGCCGTGGAAGCCGTCGCAGCCGGCGATCAGGTCGCAGTCGATCCGCCCCTCGCCTTCGGGGTCGCGGAAGGTGAGCGAGGGGGCGTCGGAGTCGAGGTGGTGCAGCGCGACGTCCTCGACCTCGAAGCGCACCTCCACCCCGCGCCCGAGGCAGGCGTCGATCAGGTCGCGGACGACCTGCTGCTGGCCGTAGATCGTGATCCCCCGTCCCGTCAGCTCCGTCATCGGGACATGCAGGGTCTGACCCTGCCAGCGCAGGTATATGCCCTCGTGGGGGAGGCCCTTCTCGTCGAGATCGGCCGCGACGTCGAGCTCGTGCATCAGGTCGACCGTGTTCTGCTCCAGCAGGCCGGCCCGCACCCGTCCCTCGACGTAGGCGCGGTCGCGGCGCTCGAGCACCACCGTGGAGATCCCGCGCGCCTGCAGGAGCAGGGCCAGGGTCAGCCCGGCCGGGCCGGCGCCGACGATGCCGACCTGGGTGCGCGAGGCGGCCACGGCCGGCGACCTACGCGGCCGCCGAGCCCGCGGGCGCGAGGCCTTGGAACATGATCACGGTGCGGAAGCGGCCGTCCGCCGCCAACTCGACCACGTCGACCCCTTCGATCCGGGCCCCGCCCACCTCGATCACCTCACCGCCCGGCAGGCTCACCTCCCAGGCGAAGCGGATCCAGCCGTGGTGGCCGTCGACCTCGCCGCGGCGGCGCAGGCGCGCGCCCGGCGGCCGCCATCCCTGCACGACACCGCAGTCGTCGGCGAAGGCCTGGCGGTCCAGCGCCGGCGCGCCCGGCAGGTGGGCGGCGAGGACGCGCGCGTCCTCGCTCATCGCGCTCGCGACCAGCTCCTCGCGGCGGGCCTTGTCGGCCTCGTTCAGGGCCGCCTCGTAGGCGGCCAGGACCTCGGCGGTGCGCTCGTCCATCGACGTCTCCTCCTCTCCCATCGGCACTCGATGATACCCGACAGATTATGCATGATGTATTTTATATGGGAGATGCTGGAGGGAGTGATCGACGCCCACGCGCACTACGTGCCGGGGGTCTACCGAGATGCCTTGCTGGCGGCCGGGATCGACCGGCCGGACGGCTTCCCCCGGATCCCCGAGTGGAGCGTCGCCGAGCACCTGGCGCGGATGGACGCGCTCGGGATCGCCGCCTCGGTGATCTCGATCTCCTCCCCCGGCGTCCACTTCGGCGACGACGCGGCGGCGCGCGACCTTGCCCGCGCCGTCAACGAGGCGGGCGCCGAGGCCGTCGCCGCGGCCCCCGCGCGGTTCGGTCTGCTCGCCGGCATCCCCCTGCCCGACGTCGACGGCGCCCTCGCCGAGCTGACCTACGCCTTCGACGAGCTCGGCGCCGACGGCATCGTGCTGATGACCAACGTCGACGGCCGCTATCCCGGCGACCCCGACTACGCCGAGCTGTGGGCCGAGCTCGACCGCCGCGCCGCGGTCGTCGTCCTCCACCCCGCCTCGCCGCCCGGGTGGGAGCGCACGGCGCTCGGCCGGCCGCGGCCGATGATCGAGTTCCCCTTCGACACCACCCGCTGCGTGGTCGACCTGGCGCTCGGCGGGACGCTCGGGCGGAACCCCGAGGTGAAGCTGGTCGTCCCCCACGCGGGCAGCGCCCTGCCGGTGCTGGTCGACCGGGTCGCGGGCTTCACCAAGGCGATCGCCCCCGGTGACGGCCCGGCGGTTGACGTCGTCGGCCTGCTCGCCGACCTCCACTACGACCTCGCCGGCGACGCCACCCCGCGCGCGATCGAGGCCCTGCTCACCCTGACCGCCCCCGAGCGCCTCCTCTTCGGCAGCGACTTCCCCTTCCCGCCGCCGCCGGTGATCGAGATGCTGGCAGGCAGGCTGCTGGCGAGCGAGGCGCTCGACGAGCGCACCCGCCCGCTGATGCTGCGCGAGAACGCGCTGGCGCTCTTCCCGCGACTCGCCGGACGGGACTGACGGCGGGCGACGATGACGGCCACCGACGCGCCCCGCTTCACCGGTGACCTCTTCAGCGAGGACGCGATCCACGAGCCCCACGAGCTCTACCGCCAGATGCGCGAGCTCGGCCCGGTCGTCCGGGTCGAGGAGCTGGGGATGTACGCGCTGCCGCGCTACGCCGAGGTGCGGGCGGCGCTCGGCGACGACGCGGCCTTCACCTCCGCCCTCGGCGTCTCCTTCAACGACTTCACCAACCAGGCCCAGCAGGGGACGACGCTGGCCAGCGACGGCGCCGAGCACCGGCAGCTGCGGACGATCCTCGGCCAGGGCCTGAACCCGCACGCGCTGCGGGAGAAGACCGGCTACGTCGAAGGGCTGGCGCGGGAGCTGGTCGACCGGGTGCTGGAGCGCGACGAGTTCGACGCCGTGCCCGCCTTCGCCCAGGCGATGCCGCTGACCGTGGTGCCCGACCTGCTCGGCTGGGAGGAGAGCGTGCGGCCGCGCCTGCTCGAGTGGGCCGAGGCCGCCTTCGACACCAGCGGGCCGTTCAACCCGCGCAACGAGCCGAAGCTGCGCTCGGTCGGGGAGATGATCGAGTACGCCTCCACCGTCGCCGCCGAGGGGCGGCTGGCGCCGGGCGGCCTCGGCGCCGCCGTGGTCGCCGCGGCCGAGCGCGGCGAGGTCGGCCGCGAGCGCTGCCCGGCGCTGATGCTCGACTTCCTCGGCCCCTCGCTCGACACCACCGCGAGCGCCCTCGGCGCCGCCTTCCACCTCTTCGCCACGCGGCCCGCGCAGTGGGCGAAGCTGCGCGCCGACCCCGGCCTGATCCCCAACGCGATCAACGAGATCGTCCGCTGGCAGTCGCCGGTCCGCTTCTTCACCCGGGTGGCGACGCGCGAGGTCGAGCTCGGCGGCGTGACGATCGAGGCGGGAGCCCGGACCGTGGTGATGTTCGCCTCGGCCAATCGCGACGAGCGCTTCTGGGAGAGGCCGGAGGAGTTCGAGGTCGAGCGTGCCAACGCCTCGCGCCAGGTCGGCTTCGGCTACGGCGTCCACGCCTGCGCCGGCCAGGGGCTGACGCGGTTGGAGGCGGGAGCGCTCTTGACCGAGCTGGCCGGCCGGGTCGAGCGCTTCGAGCCCGCGGGCGAGCCGCGGCTCGCCACCAACAGCATCATCCGGGCGTTCGACTCGGTCCCGGTACGGATCGTCCGCGGCTGAGCGACTCAGGCGCCGGTGACCGCGCCCGCCTCCTGGCCGGCGGGCGGCTCGGCGTCGGTGCCCGGTCCGCCGAACAGCCGCCCCTCGAGCCGGTGCCAGGCGTGGACCAACGGCGGCGGCGGGCTCGCCGCGACCCCGTCGGGCTGTTTGATCGCGGTGATGATCAACAGCAGGCCCGCGACGACCAACTGGTACTTGCCGATGTTGAATTCGCGGTCGAGGAAGGTGACGAAGAGGCCGGTGCTCGCCATCATGATCCCGGCGAAGACGGCGCCGCCGATCCGCCCGACCCCGGCGACGAAGGCGATCGCCACCAGGTTCAGCGAGCTGAACACTTCGAAGGTCGGCGGGCTCACCGTCTGCTGCGCGTAGGCGAAGAGCACGCCGCCGACGCCGGCGATCCACGACGACAACGCGAACGCCAGCAGCTTGGTCCGGTTGACGTCGATGCCGGCGGCCGCCGCCGCGCGCTCGTTCGAGCGCACCGCGATCATCATCCGCCCGGCCGGGGAACGGCGCAGGCGGGCGACCAGCAGGCCGATCCCGCAGACCACCAGGAGGACGAACACCCCGAAGATCACCCGCGGGTAGGCGTCGCCGGCGGAGATGCCGAGGTTCCAGCCGAGCAGGCTCGGGTTGCCGACGTCGGTTCCCCCCAACCCACCGGTGAACCAGGTCCAGTTGAAGACCATCGAGTCGAGCACCAGGGCGGCGGAGAGCGTCACCACCGCGAGGTTCACCCCGCGCAGGCGCAGCGCCGGCAGGCCGACGATCAGGCCGAGCGGCACCGCCGCCAGGCTGGCGAGGACGAAGGAGAAGGGGAAGCCGATGCCGAGCTGGCCGGTGATGTGGGTGAGGCCGAAGGCGCTCACCCCGGCGAAGGCCATCTGCGCCAGCGAGACCTGGCCGACGTAGCCGGTGAGGACGACCAGCGAGAGCGCCAGGCAGATCCAGATGAAGGAGCTGATCAAGGCGAAGCGCAACGACCCCTGGAGCAGGACCAGGGCGACGGTGCCGACCGCGAGGCAGAAGGCGGTCGTCGCATAAGGCCTGCTCGGATTTCCGAGCGAGGGGTTGCGCTGGACGACGACCTCGCCGCGCGCCCGCATCCCTTTCGCCACCAGGGTCATGCCGACGACGATCACGATGAAGGGGATCGCTTCCGGCAGCCCTTCCTGCGGCAGCCAGTGGATGACCGAGATCAGTTTGGTGACCTCGGACTGGAGCATGCCGAGCACCAACCCGGCCGCCGCCGCGATCGCGAAGCTCTGGAAGCGGGCGACCAGGGCGACGGCCAGCGCCGGGACGATGAAGAGCGTGTAGGAGGCGGGTTGGATCGTCGCGATCGGCGCGATCAGGATCCCGGCGAGGCCGCCGATCACGGTCGCCATCACCCAGTTGATCGCCGCGATGCGGTCGGCCGAGAGGCCGATCACGGCGGCGCCCTCCTCGTTCTCCGAGGCGGCGCGGGTGGCGAGGCCGAAGCGGGTGTAGCGGTAGATCGCCCAGAGGGCGGTGGCCATCGCGATCACCAGCGCGGCGAACCAGAGGCGATCGACCGGCACCGTGACGCCGCCGAACTCGAGCGGCGAGTTCGGCAGGATCGCCGGGATCGATTTCGGGTTCGAGGAGAAGTTGAGGACGGCGACCGCCTCGAGGAAGAGCATCACGCCGACCGAGGCGCAGATCCGCGCCAGCTGGGTCGCGTGGCGCAACGGCCGGTAGATGACGAAGTACATGACCAGGCCGAGGACGGCGGCGTAGAGAAGCGAGGCGATCAGGGCCGGGGCATTCCCCATTTCCGAGCCGGTGATCGTGATCTCGTGCGGCAGGACCGCCCAGGGGAGCTCGAGCTTCCCCTCGGTGCGCAGGGCGAAGTAGACGTAGGCGATGAACATCGCCACCGCCGAGTGGCCGAAGTCGACGACGCCCGCCGAGCGGTACTTCAGCACCAGCCCGAGGGCGAGGATGGCGTAGATCGCGCCCGAGCCGAGGCCGAGCAGCAGGAAGAGGATGTAGGAGCTCATGGAGTGGTTTCCAAGGAGGCCACGACGGGCCGCGGGGAGCGGCCCGTCGTGGCCTGCCGATCAGGGCTTGTAGTACTGGGTGCCGTTGACCCAGTCCTTGGTCACTTCGACGACTTCGCCGCCCTTGACCTGGGTCATTTTCTGGTAGCCGTTGCAGACCGCTTCCTGTGCAGGGACCTGCTTGCGGTTACAGGTGTAGGGGTGCGCCAGCCAGTTCGCGTGTTCGCTGCCGGAGGTGAACAGGCCGAGGATCTTCGAAGCCTGCAGATCCGATTCCGGCGCTTCGTTGAGCGTTTCCCAGACGTTCATCACCGAGGCGAAGCCCTCGACCGAGAACGTTTCGCGCGGCATTTCCGAGCTGGTCCATTCGTCGAAGGCGGCGCTGGTGATTTCCGCCTGTTCGGAGCCGTTGCTCAGCAATTCGACCGGTTCCGGGAAATAGACTTCTTCGGCCGCCGGCCCCGCCGCTTCCAGCACCGAGGGTGCGGAGCAGGTGCCGACCGAGATCACCGGAACGGTGTTGCCGACCGATTCGAGCGCCTTCATCATCGGGGCGCACGCATTCGGCACCTGGATGTAGACGAGTTCGGCCCCGGCGGTGACCGCTTCGGCCGCCGGCGAGGTCAGATCGGACGCGCTCGGCGAGACGTTGATGTAGTTCACCTTCAGGCCGGCTCCTTCAAGTGACTTCTGGATGATTTCGCCGGTGTACTTGCCCTGGGTGTCCGAGGTGTTGATCGAAGCCGCGCTCTTGACGCCGAGCGTTTCCTTGGCGAACGCCGCCGCGGCGGCGTTGTCGGCGACCGCGATCGAGATGAAGGTCGCCGCGTTTTCGGCGTTCGACTCGGTCGGGGTCAGGGGCATGCCGCCGATGTAGGCGAGGCCCTTCCGTTCGTAGACCGGGAAGGCGCCGGAGGCGCCGGTGTCCGCCGCGCCGAAGATGAACAGCGGGTTCTTTTCGACGATCTGGTTCGCGCAGCGGGTCGAGGTGGCGGGCTGGCCGTCGGTCGCGCACTCGACCAGTTCCAGCGGCCGTCCGTGGATGCCGCCTTTGTAGGTGTTGACGTATTCGATCGCGGCTTCGGTCGCTTCCTTGTACTGGGGGAAGGTGACCGGTCCGTTTTCGAGGTTCAGCATCCCGACCACGATCGGCTTGCCGGTCGCCTTGTCTTCCTTGCCGAGGACCGAGCCGGATTCGCCGCCGGCTTCTTCGCCGGCCGCTTCCGTTTCGCCGCCCGCTTCGGATTCGCTCGAGGCGCTGGTCGATTCACTGCTGCTGCTACTGCCGCCCCCGCCGCAACCCACGACGAGCAGCGCGAGAAGCGCCACCAACGCCGGCAGGACCAGCATTCTGGGATCGAATCGCATCTGGTTCTCTCTCCTCCTGATTGACATCCCTCGCCGCGCCCGATCGGGCCGGCGTGACCGCACCGTCGTCAGCCGCCTCGTCGCCGAGGTAGCTGCTCTGTAGAAGCTCTTGCTGCTTGCTCATCTCTTCCGCCGCGCCCTCGGCGACCAGGCGCCCGTGGCTGAGCACGTAGGCGTGATCGGCGACCTCGAGCGCCAGCGGCACGTGCTGCTCGACGAAGAGGACGCCGGTCCCCATCTCGGTCGCCACCCGGCGCAGGATCGGCAGCAGGCGCTCGACGATGATCGGCGCCAGGCCGAGGCTCATCTCGTCGACCAGCAGCAGGCGCGGTCGGCCGACCAGCGCCCGGCCGACCGCCAGCATCTGCTGCTCGCCGCCGGAGAGGACGCCGGCCTTGCGGCCCATGCACTTCTCCAGCTCGGGCAGCATGTCGAGGATCGCGTCGGTCGGCAGGTCGGCGTCGCCGGAGCGGGCGAGCACGAGGTGCTCGCGCACGGTCAGGCCGTTGAAGAGGGCGCGGCTTTCCGGCACCAGCGAGACGCCGTCGCGGGCGAGCTTGTGGGTCGGCCTGCCGGCGACCTCCTCACCGTCGATCGCGATCGTCCCGGCGATCGGCGCGTGCAGCCCGGCGATCGTCTCCAGCGTCGTCGTCTTGCCCGCGCCGTTGGCGCCGAGCAGGGCGACGACGCCTCCGGCGGGGACCTCGAGATCGAGGTCGCGGACGACCGGCTGGCCGAAGTAGCCGCCGGTGAAGCCGCCGAGGCGCAGGCGGGGGGCCTCCTCAGGCGGCATGCGCCACCTCCTCGCCGCCGAGATAGGCGGCGATCACCTTCTCGTCGGCGCGGATCTCGGCGGGGGTGCCGTGGGCGATCGAGCGGCCGAAGTCGAGGACGTGGATCTCGTCGCAGATGCCGAGCACGAGACTCATGTCGTGGTCGACGATCAGCACCGAGACGCCCGCCGCCGGCATCGTCTTCAGCCGCTCGCCCAGCTCCCGGCTCTCGTCGGTGTCGAGCCCGGCCGCGGGCTCGTCCATCAGCACCACCTTCGGCCGCTGGGCCAGCGCCCGCGCCACCCCGACCAGCTTGCGCCGGCCGGCCGAGAGCTCGGTCGGCATCCGTCCTGCCACGTCCTCCAGCCCGCAGAGCTCGAGCGCCCACTCGACGCCGTCGCGCGAGGTCTCGCGCACCGGCAGCAGCAGGTCGCGCAGGGCGCGGCCGATGCCGAGGTGGTCGGCGGCGACCTGGAGGTTCTCCTCGACGGTCAGGTCGTCGAACAGCTCGACCGACTGGAAGGTGCGGGCGAGGCCGCGGCGGGCCCGCCGGTAGGGGCGCGTCCTCGTCACCTCCTCGCCTTCGAAGCTGACGCTGCCGCCGCTCGGCGGGTGGTAGCCGCTGATCGCGTCGATCGCCGAGGTCTTGCCCGCCCCGTTGGGGCCGATCAGGCCGACGATCCCTTCCTCCGGGACGGCCAGGCTCAGCCCCTCCACGGCGACGACCGGGCCGTAGGTGACGCGCAGATCCTCGGTCGCGAGCAGGGCGCGGTGATCCGCGCGCGCTGCCTGGTCTGTCGAACCAATCATGGAATTCGCCTGTCTCTCCCCGCAAGAGCCCGTCACGACTCATGCATTGTGCACTATACATGGTGGACCGAGCCAAAGCACTCCTCTTGGCTCGGTTCCCGAAACAAGCGGCCGGCGCCCCCGTATCCCGGGGCGCCGGCCCATGTCTGCCGACGAACGAGGCGGGAAGGGCGCCTCGGGCGGCGAGCCTGGGATCGCCGCCTAGCAGAGGTCGGGGCCGAGGCGCTCGCGGAGGTCGTCGACGAGGGTCTCGACCTCCTCGACCGTGGCGGCGCTGCCGAAGCCGTAGCCGTCGGGGCGGGAGATCATCGCCACCCGCCCTGCCGCCCGCAGGTACTCGGCGAGGGCGCCGTCCACGTCGGCCAGGGCCCCCTCCACGTCCGGGTCGAGGGTGATGACGAAGGCGCCGATCGAGGTGAGGAAGTCGCGCTGCTCCGGGCGCAGGAGCGCGGCCGGATCGCCGCTCAGCGTCAGCAGCGAGAAGCCCTTGCCGACGATGTCGTCGAAGCGGCCCTCCTCGCCGTCGGGCCGGCGCACGACGCCCTGCGGGGTGAGCCGCCCCGACACCGGGTCGTCGGCGCCGCGCAGCGTGCCCGCGAGCAGGTGGGGCACCGGCGGCGGTGGCGGCGTCGAGCCGGAGCGGAAGGCCGCGTCGCGGGCGGCGGCGGCCTCGTGGTCGGTCGTGCAGGAGACCTTCCCCATCTCGAGCGAGACGCGGATCATCGCCTCGTTGTGGGGACGGCGCTCCTCCGTGTAGGCGTCGAGGAGGCCGGCGTGCCCCTCGCCGCGCAGCAGGAGGTCGAGGCGCCAGGCGAGGTTGTTCGCGTCGCGCAGCCCGGAGCAGAGGCCCTCGCCCATGAACGGGGGCATCACGTGCGCGGCGTCGCCGACCAGGGCGACGCGGCCGCGGTTGGCGGTGCGGGCGACCTTCGAGCGGAACTCGTAGACGGCATGACGGACGAGGACCCCCTCGTCGCGGCCGAGGTGCCCGTCGAGCAGCTGCCAGACCCGCTCCTCGGTGGCGAACTCGGCCGGGTCCTCGCCGGGCATCACCATGAACTCCCAGCGGCGGTGGCGGGGACCGTTGTTGACTTCGACGTGGGGTCGCTCCGGGTTGCAGTGCTGTTCGGAGATCCGCGGCTCCCAGCGCGACATGTCGTCCGGGCGGGTGTCGACGACGAGCCAGTGCTCGCTGAAGCCGAAGTCCTCCTGCCCGATGCCCTCGGCCTCGCGGACGACCGAGTTGGCGCCGTCGGCGCCGACGACATAACGGGCGGTGAGCGCTTTGGTCTCCTCCCCGGGCTCCCAGGCGCCCGGCGTCGCCTCGCCGCCCTGGCGGACGACCAGCTCGACCGCATCCGGCCCCTGCGTCAACCCCTCGGCCGACCAGCCGCGCCAGATGTCGACCGTGGGGAGCGCCGCCGCCCGCTGCTGCAGCGCCTGGTCGATCGCCGGCTGCCAGAAGCTGTAGGAGCCGGGCCAGCCGGACGGCGCCATCTCCGCCTGGTGGATGTAGACGATCTCCTCGTCGTCGGCGCCGAACCAGCGATAGCCCTCCATCGGCACGATGTCCGCGGCGATCGCGTCGGTGATCCCGAGGTTCTGGAAGATCCGCATGATCTCGCCGTCGAAGCGGATCGCCCGCGGCAGCGGGTAGACCTGGGCGAAGCGCTCGTAGAGGCCGACCTTGTGTCCGTTCTGGCCGAGCAGCCCGGCCAGGGCGAGGCCGACCGGGCCACCGCCGACGATGGCGACGTCATGGTCCTGGGTCAAGGTTCCCTCCTCGTTAGTCTGCTGTGCATTATGCATCAAGACGCGCGGCACCGTCTCTGGTATCAGATACAGTGCACGACGTTATGGCCAGGGAGAAACCGCGCGGCCTCGTCCGTCGCACGATCACCGACACGCTGATCGACGAGCTACGGGAGGAAATCCGCTCCGGCAAGATCAAGCCCGGTAGTCGCCTGCGCCAGTTGGAGGTGGCCGAGCGCTTCGGCGTCAGCAGCACCCCGGTGCGCGAAACCTTCGCCGCGCTGGAGCGCGAGGGGCTCCTGGTCAGCTCCCCCCACCGCGGCGTCGTCGTCTTCCGGCCGACGGTCGAGGACCTGCAGGAAACGTACGACATCCGCATCCCGCTGGAGGCGGTCGCGACCGAAAAGGCGGTCGAGAACATGACCGACGCGGACCTCGACGCGCTCGAGGACCTGCTCCTTCAGATGGGTGCCTCGACGACCCAGCCGGCGCAGTACAACCGCCTCAACGCCAAATTTCACCAGCGGATCTACAGCGCCTCCAGGCGCCCGCGGCTGGAGAAACTGATCGGCGAACTGCGCGAATCCTCGGCCGCCTACCTGCGCTTCTACGCGACCCTGGCGCCGACCGCCGACCAGACCCAGAAGGAGCACGAACGGATCGTCGCGGCCTGCCGCAAGCGCGACCCGAAGGCGGCCGCGAAAGCCGTCGAAGCCCACCTGCGCAACACCGTCTCCCGCGTCTCGGCCGGCCTCCCGGACGAGGACGGCGAGCCGGCCCGGACCTAGGCGAGCGGCGGCGCTCACGGCCGGCCGGCGCCGGCCACCTCGACGCGGAGGGTGTCGATGCGGCCCGTCGTGTCGCCGTGGGGCAGGCGCTCGAGGTCGGTGTCGGCGGAGGAGAGGAAGAGGGTGCGACCGTCCACGCCGCCGAGGACGCAGGTCACCGCGAACGGGTCGGCGGAGTCGACGGCGCGGTCGACGGCGCCGGCGCGGTCGAGCCGGAGGTAGCGGGATTCCTCCGGCTGGGCGACCCAGACGCAGCCCTCGGCGTCGAGGCAGAGGCCGTCGGGCGGGTCGTCGAGCTCGGCCAGCACGCGGCGGTCGGTGAGCGTGCCGTCGGCGGCGACGGCGAATTCGGTGACGCGCCTGGCGAGCGTTTCGGCCAGCACGTAGCGGTCGCCGTCGACGGCGCAGCCGTTGGGGAACGTCGTCTCCTCGGCGGCCACGCGCGGGCCGTCCTCCTCGGTCCAGAGGATGACGCGACCGGGGCGCGGCTGGTCCTTGCCGAACTGGAAGCCGACGTCGCCGACGTAGGCCCGACCGCCAGGGTCGACGACCATGTCGTTCAGCGCACCCTGGGCCAGCCCGGAGAGGTCGGCGACCTCGGTGACCTCGCCGCTCCCGGTGTCGACCGTGACCAGCTTGCGATCGAGCGCCGTCGCCAGCAGCATCCGCCCGTCGGGCAGGAAGCCCATCCCGGCCGGCCGGCCCGGCACCGCGGCCACCCGCGCCTCCCGGCCATCCAGGTCGACGCACTTGACCGCGTAGTCGTGGACGTCGGAGAACCAGAGGCGGCCGTCGTGCCAGCGTGGCGACTCGGCGAACTTGATCCCGTCGACCAGCTTCGTCTGCTCCTCGCTCAAATCGTGCTCCCTTCCCTCGCGCCGGCGCCAAGGCCGAGCGCGGTCCGTAACTCCTCCACCAATGCGGGCAGCTCGCCGAGGTCGGCGACGACGCCGAAGACGTAGAAGTCGGGGCGGACCACCATCGCCGCGGCGTCGTGGTCCTCGAAGTAGTCGGCGTAGACGCCGTCCAGGTCGGCCGCCTGCCCCTCCCCCGGCTCGACCTCGGCGGCGACCACCTCGACCACGACCGCGGCAAGGCGCTCGAGCAGCCCGCGCCCGGCCTGGTCGAGGACCTCCTCCGCGGCGCCGCCGCGGGTCAGCACGGTGAAGCAGGGCGAGCCGAAGAGGTCGTCGAAGCGGCCTTCGCCGGCCCTCGCGCGCACGCGGCCCTGCGGGCCCAGGGTCCCGGCGGGTCGACGGGCGCGGCCGTCGGGACCGAGCGCGAAGGCGCCACGGTCGAGCTCCGGAGGCGCCGCGTGGCTCATGTCCTCGCCCGCCAACATGCGGGCGTCGCGCTCAGCCGCGCGAACCGGATCGAGCTCACAGGAGACGGCGCCCTCGGCGATCGAGAGCTCGGTCCAGCGGCGCACGTTCGGCCGTCGCTCGACCTCGTAGCTGTCGAGCAGGGCGTCGGGCGCGCCACCCAGGACGAGGTCGAGCTTCCAGGCGAGGTTGGCCGAGTCGCGAACCGAGGAGAGCATCCCCTGGCCCGCGTACGGCGGCATCGTGTGGGCGGCGTCGCCGCTGACGAAGACGCGGCCGCGGCGCCAGGTCTCGGCGATCCTGGCCTGGAAGCGATAGACGACCTGGCGCGCGATCCGGTGGTTCCCGGGGTGGACGCCGAACTCCTCCAACAGGCGCCACGCCCCCTCCGGCCGGGCCAGCTCCGTCGTCGATTCGCCCGGCAGGACCATCCACTCGAAGCGGCGGTGGGTCTTGCCCAAGGGCATCACCAGCCGCGGCCGCCGCGGATCGCAGATCTGGGCGATGTTGGGCTCGAAGGTCAGCGGCGCGATCGTCTCCAGGTCGACGACCAGCCACTCCTCGTTGAGGCCGAGGTCCTCGCGCGGGATCGCCTGCGAGGCGCGGACGAAGCTGTTCGCGCCGTCGGCCCCGACCAGGTAGGGAGCGGCGAGGCGGACGTAGTCCTCGCTGCGCCAGAGGCGATCGGAGCCGGGCTCCCCTTCGTTGCGGCAGGCGACCACCTCGACCCGGTCGGGGTGCTGCTCGACCGCGACGACCTCCCAACCGAGCCGCACGTCGGCGCCGAACTCGCGGGCGCCCCCGTCGAGCACGCGTTCGAAGTTCGGCTGCCACATCGTGTAGTCGGAGAACCAGCCGGAGATCGCGTCGGTCGGGCTGTGGGCCGGCTGCTCCATCAACACCTGGCCGTGCTGGTTCTGCCAGACGTAGGTGTCGCGGACCTCCCACATCGTCTCCACCATCGACCGGGCGTCGCCGACCGCCTGCGCGATCCGCACCGCCTCGTGGTCGATGTGGCCGGCGCGCGGCAGGTTGTAGAGGTGCGGATAGCGCTCCAGGGCGACGACGCGCCGGCCCCGCTTCGCCAACAGCGCCGCCAACGTCTGCGCGCCCGGCCCGTAACCGACGACGATGACGTCGAAACGCTCGACCTCAGGCGACACCGCGACCTCCGCTGAGGTCGAAGACGGCACCGGTGGAGAACGAGCAGTCCTCGCCGGCGAGCCAGGCGACCAGCGCGCCCAGCTCGCGGGGCTCGCCGAGACGCCCGAGCGGGATCGCCGCCTTCATCCCGGCCTGGATCTCCTCCGGCTGGTCGAGCGACATCGGCGTCGCGAAGGCGGCCGGGGTGACCGCGTTGACGAGCACGCCGGTGCCGGCCAGGTCGCGGCCGAGCGACTTGACCAAGGCGATGACCGCCGCCTTCGAGGACGCGTAGGCCGGCAGCAGCGGATTGCCCTCGCGACCGGCGATCGAGGAGATGAAGACGAGGCGCCCGTAGCCGCGACCGACCATCCCCGGCAGGACCGCCTTGGCGGCGAGGAAGGCGCCGGTCGCGTTGACCTCGAGCACCCGCCGCCAATCCTCCTCGGAGAGCCGCAGCGCCGACTGCCACGGCCCGGGGATCCCGGCCGAGTGGACGAGCACGTCGAGCGCGCCGTG
The DNA here is from genome assembly GCA_047601885.1 of Solirubrobacterales bacterium. Taxonomy (GTDB): domain Bacteria; phylum Actinomycetota; class Thermoleophilia; order Solirubrobacterales; family 70-9; genus VAYN01. The sequence continues at coordinate 1,261,466 of JASGIK010000002.1, read as the reverse complement.
GCGTTGCTCGATCTCGACGACGGCCGCGGCCAGCGCGGTCGCGTCGGTCACGTCGCCCTCGAACCAGCCGACATCGCCGGCGGGCCGGGAGAGGTCGAAGACCGTCACCGCCGCGCCCGCCGCGACGAGCGCCTCGGCGGCGGCGGCGCCGAGGCCGCTCGACCCGCCGGTGACCATCGCGACGCGACCGTCGAGGTCGTAGGAGTTCACTCGGCCGGGCCCCCGAGATCGTCCGGGATCGCGCCGACCTGGGCGGTTTCCTCGACCCCGCCGGCGTCGAGCAGCGCCCAGACTTCGTCGGCGACGTCCTCCGGCCTGGCCAGGCCGCCGCGGCGGTCGAGCTCCCTCACCTCGGCGCCGACCGGATCGATCTCCGGCGGCAGGTCCATCACGCCCCGCAGCATCGGCGTGTCGACCGACCACGGGATCACGGTGAAGACGACCGCCTCCTCCGGACCGACCTCCAGCCGGATGCACTCGGCCCAGCGGTCGTAGCCGGCTTTCGCCGCGTTGTAGTGGGACATCCCGAACAGCGGCCGCAGCGCCGCCGGCGAGGAGCAGAGGACGATCCGACAGGGGATCCCGGCCGCCCGGCAGGCGCGCAGGAAGTACTGGCCGAGGACCTGGCCGCTGGCCCCGTTCAGCAGCACGCCGCGCTCGTACTCGACCGGGTCGGCCGCGGCGGCGGGGCCGTGCGGCCTGCCGATGCCGGCGAAGTGGAGGAGGGTCGCCCGCGGCAGCCCGGCCACCAACAGCTGGTCGAAGCTCGCCCGCACCAGGTCCCACTGCGCCGGGTCGGCGAGGTCGGCGGCGATGTGGTCGGCCGCGGCGCTGGGCCGGCGCGAGATCCCGATCACGGCCGCCGCCTCGGCCGGGGCCGAATCGAGCAGCGCCGCGCCGATCCCCGAGGAGGCGCCGGAGATCCAGATCGCCTCGCCCGCGATCCCCTGGGCGGGCATCAGGCGCCGTCCGGCGCGACGAACGGGATCCCGTACTCGCCGAAGTCGGCGGGCATGTCGGGGCCCCAGAGGTTGAGGGCGCCCGCGACCTTCTCCCAGTCCATCGGCTGGTAGGTGGCGTCGTCGTAGATCATCTGCAGGTCGGCGTAGCCCTCCAGCAGCGCCCCCGCCGGGTCCGGCAGGTAGGTGAAGAGGTTGTAGCCGGGGCCATGGCGACCGGGGCCGTAGCTGATGTTTTCGCCGCGCATCGCGACGTCGTCGAGGTAGGCCTTGATCCCGTCCCAGCCGGCCAGCTCGAAGGCGTAGTGGTGCATCTTGTTGTCCGGCAGGCAACCGACCGCGAGGCTGTGGTGGTTGGCGTCGCAGCGCATCCAGACGAAGTCGGCGAAGTCGTCGGAGACGCGGAAGCCGAGCGCGCCGGTGGCGAACTCGACCAGTTCGCGGCCCGCCTCGGAGACGACGGTGACGTGGCCGAAGCGTTTGGCGTGGCGGCCGATCTGCTGGGCGATCGCGGGCGGGTCGACCCGCATCGGCGTGTAGAACTCGAAGACGAGGTCGCCCGGGCCGACCAGGCGGATCGCCTGCTCGAGGCCCGGCTCCTGCGGGGTCTCGGAGAGGACGCGGGCGCCGGCCGCGGTGGCGGCGTCGCGCAGCGCCTCCAGCTCGGCCTCGGTCTGCACCTCGAAGCCGACGTGGTCGCAGCCGGCCGCGTCGGCGGCGATCAGCTGCATCTCATGGTGCTTCAGCCCGGTCGAGAGGTAGGCGACGCCGGCGTCGCCCTCGGTCTTGACCAGGCCCAGCGCCTTTTCGGCGTGGTCGGTGGACGCCCCCAGGTCGGGGACCTGCATCGCGACGTGTCCGATGTGCATCTCTTTCCTCTCCCTAGATAAACCGTCGCGCCCGGCCCGCGGGCCTAGGCGACCTTCTCCTCGACGACCGTATTCTCGATCGCCCCGATGCCCTCGATCTCGATCCGGACGACGTCGCCGGGGACGAGGAACCTGGGCGGGTCGAAGGAGAGGCCGACCCCGCCGCAGGTGCCGGTGGCGATCACGTCGCCGGGCTCCAGGGTGAGGATCTCGCTCAGCTTCTCGATCAGCTCGTAGCAATCGAAGATCAGGTGCTCGGTGTTCGAGTGCTGGCGCACCTCACCGTTGACGATCGCCTTCAGGTCGAGCGCGTGCGGGTCGACCTCGTCGGCGGTGACCAGGTAGGGCCCGAACGGCCCGTGCGTGTCGAACGACTTGCCGAGCGTCCACTGCGGCGTCTTCCTCTGGTAGTCGCGGATGGTCAGGTCGTTGACCGCGACGTAGCCCGCGATCACGTCCTTGGCGTCCTCGCGCCTGACGTGCTTGCAGGTCTTGCCGATCACGACCCCGAGCTCGGCCTCGTAGTCGAAGGCGTCGGAGACGAGCGGCCGCACGACCTCGTCGTAGGGGCCGGCGACGCAGTTCGACATCTTCGCGAAGACGACCGGATACTCCGGCGTCGGCAGGCCCGACTCGGCGACGTGGTCGGCGTAGTTGAGGCCGATGCCGAAGAACTTGCGCGGGTGCGGGACCGGGGCGGCCAGCGACTTCGGATCGAGCGGCGCGCGCGCCGCCCCGGAATCGATCACCGCCTGCACCTTCGCCTGCATGTCGGGGAGGGCGAGGAGGTCGTTCATCGCGGCCGGCAGGGCCGGGTCGGCCGCGTTGAGGTCGATCACCTCGTCGCCGACCACCACGGCGGCGCGGCAGGTCTCGCTGTTGCGAATCGAAGCTAGTTTCATTCCATCCCCTCGTAAGGCGGTTCCCGGTGCATTGTGCACTATACATGCGAGTGGGGTACGATCATCCCATGGGATCCAGGGAGTCAGGTCCGCGCCCGAACCTGGGCGGCCGCAACGTGGTCGTCACCGGCGCCGCACAGGGGCAGGGGTGGGCGGAGACCGTGGCGATCGCCGCCGCCGGCGCGACCGTGGTCGCCGCCGACGTCGGCCCGATCCCCGACGCCCCCGACGACAGCCGCGGACGGATCGTCCCCTTCGACCTCGACGTCGCCGACCCCGAGCGCTGGGCGGCGCTCGGCGCGCTGGTCGAGACCGACCTCGACGGCCGGGTCGACGGCCTGGTCAACAACGCCGGCGTCACCAGCCGCGTCCGCCTCGGCGCGGTCGACCTCGCCGACTGGAACCGGGTCCTGGCGATCAACACCACCGGCCCGATGCTCGGCATCCAGGCCCTCCTCCCTTATATGGAGGCGGGCGCCGCGATCGTCAACGTCGGCTCGGTCGCCGCGCTGACCGCCCATTACACGGCCGCCTACACGACCAGCAAGTGGGCGCTGCGAGGCCTCACCCAGCTTGCCGCCACCGAGCTCGGCCCGCGCGGCATCCGCGTCAACATCGTCCACCCCGGCTTCATCGAGACGCCGATGACCGCGTCCGCCCCGCCCGCCTTCCGCGCGGTGAACATGGACCTGACGCCGCTGCAGCGGGCCGGTCTGCCGGAGGAGGTCGCCGCCACCGTCGTCTTCCTGCTCTCCCCCGACTCGGCCTTCGTCACCGGGGCGGAGATCCCGGTCGACGGCGGCTTCGCCGGCGGCGCCACCGCGAAGGCGATCTCCGACGCCCTGCGGAGGGCGGCCGAGTGATCCTCGGGAACCCGCTCCTCCGCCCCCACTTCAGCGCCCCGCCCAAGGTCGTCCACGGCACCCCCGTCGCGACCGCCGGGCCAACCGACGAGAGGAGCACGAGTTGAGACTGGCAAACCTGGAGGTCGCGGGCGAGGAGCGCCTCGGCATCGTCGACGGCGAGGCGGCGCGGCTGCTGCCCGCCGGGGTCGACGCGATCGAGATGCTCGAAGTGGAGCCCGCCGAGCGCGAGTCGCGCGCCGCCGCCGCGATCGAGACCGTCGCCCTCGCCGAGGCGAGGCTGCTGGCGCCGCTGCACCCGCCCGCCGTCCGCGACTTCGTCGCCTTCGAGCAGCACATCGAGGGCATGGTGATGACCGAGGGTCCCGGCGCGACCGTGCCGGAGGAGTGGTACCAGGCCCCCGCCTTCTACTTCTCCAACCCGAACGCGATCTTCGCCCCCGGCGAGGAGATCGAGATCCCACCCGGCGCCCAGGCGCTCGACTACGAGTGCGAGGTCGCCGCGATCATCGGCAGGCGCGGTCGCGACCTCACGCTCGAGACCGCCCGCGAGCACATCGCCGGCTACACGATCTTCAACGACTGGTCGGCACGCGACCTGCAGAGCTTCGACCTGAAGCTGAAGATGGGGTGGGCGAAGGGCAAGGACTTCGCCTCGACGCTCGGCCCCTGGATCGTCACCGCCGACGAGCTCGAGCCGCACCGCGACGGCGAAGGCCGGCTCGACCTCCGGATGAGCGTCTCCCTGAACGGCGAGACCATCGGCACCGACTCGCTGGCGAGCGCCGCCTGGACCTTCGAGCAGATGCTGGTCTACGCCTCGCGCGGCTGCGAGCTCGTGCCCGGCGACGTGATCGGCTCGGGGACCTGCGGCTCCGGCTGCCTGGGCGAGCTCTGGGGCCGCGCCGGCGAGCGCGTCCCGCCGCCGCTCGGCCCCGGCGACGAGGTGACCTTGAGCGTTGAGGGCATCGGCACGATCGGCAACACGATCGTCGCCGGTGTCGACCCGATCGGCTACGGCGCGCCCCGACGGCGCTAAGCGAGGAGAGAAGTTGACCACCTACCTGAAGGACCCCAACCCGCCCACCACCGAGGCGACCCAGGAGCTGCGCGACCGGGTCAGCGCGATGCTGCTGGAGATCGAGCGCGGCGGCATCGACGCCGTCCGCCGCTACTCGCGCGACCTCGACGACTGGGATCCGCGGAGCTTCGTCTCCTCGGCGGCCGACGTCGAGCGCGCCGCCGCCGGCCTGGACGACTCGCTGAAGGAGCACATCGCCTTCGCCCAGAGCCAGGTGCGCGGCTTCGCCGAGGCGCAGCGGGGGACGATGTCCGAGCTCGAGGTCGAGCTCGGCGACGGCGTCGTCCTCGGCCACAAGCACATCCCGGTGGGCGCCGTCGGCGCTTACATCCCGGGCGGCCGCTACCCGATGCTCGCCTCCTCCTTCATGACCGTGGCGGTGGCGAAGGTCGCCGGGGTGGAGCAGGTGGTCGGCTGCGCGCCGCCGCAACGGGAGCGGGGGATCCACCCGGCGATGCTCTACGCGATGCACACCTCCGGCGCCGACGCGGTCGTCTGCCTCGGCGGCGTGCAGGCGCTGGCGGCGATGGCCTTCGGCCTGATCGACGGCCTCGCCCCGGTGGACATGCTGGTCGGCGCGGGCAACGCCTACGTCGCCGAGGCCAAGCGCCAGCTCTTCGGCCGGGTCGGCATCGACCTGCTGGCCGGGCCGACCGAGGTGCTGGTCGTCGTCGACGAGACCGCCGACCCGCGCCTCGCCGCCGCCGACCTGCTCGGCCAGGCCGAGCACGGGCCGACCTCCCCGGCGGGCCTGATCGCGATCGGCGAGGACGTCGCCCGCGCGGTGATCGACCAGGTCGACGACCTGCTCACCGGTTGGCCGACCGCCGAGGTCGCGGGCGAGGCCTGGCGGAACCACGGCTGGGTGGCGGTCGCGGCCGACGACGAGGAGGCGATCGCCCTCGCCGACGAGGCGGCCAACGAGCACCTCGAGATCCACGTCGCCGAGGACAAGCTCGACTCCTACCTGGCGCGGCTGCGCAACTACGGCTCGCTGTTCCTCGGCGAGCAGGCCACGGTCGCCTACGGCGACAAGGGCGTCGGCACCAACCACGTCCTCCCCACCTCGCGGGCGGCCCGCTACACCGGCGGCCTCTGGGTCGGCAAGTTCCTCAAGACCTGCACCTACCAGCGGCTCTCGCCGGCGGGGACGCGCCTGGTCGCCCCGGCGATCGAGGCGATCGCCCTGGCGGAGAACTTCGAGGGGCACGCGCTGACCGCGACGATGCGGCTCGAACGGGTCGGGGCGGGCGACTGAGCGTGGCCGACGCCTGGGACCTGAGCGGCCGCGTGGTCCTGGTCACGGGCGCCGGCAAGGGCCTCGGCCGCGGCGCCGCGCTGCGGCTCGCGGCGGCCGGCGCGAAGGTGCTGCTGGTCGCGCGCACGCGGGCCGACCTCGACTCGGCGGTGGCGGCGATCGAGGCGGCCGGCGGCGGGGCGACGGCGCTGGTAGCCGACGTCACCGAGGAGGCGGCGGTCGCCGAGGCGGTGCGCCGGGCCGAGCGGCTCGGCGACCTGCGCGGCTGTGTCTGCGCGGCGGGGACCAACATCACCGGCCCCGCCGCCGCCTACCCGCTCGAGCACTGGGACGCGCTCTTCGCGGTGAACGTGCGGGCGAGCTTCGCCACCGCGCGGGCGGCGGGCGCCTCGATGCTCCGTCGCGGCGTCGAGGGCGCGATCGTTACGCTCTCCTCGCAGATGGGGGTGGTGGGCTATCCGGGGCGAGTCGCCTACTGCGCGACCAAGCACGCGGTCGAGGGGATGACGAAGGCGCTCGCGGTCGAGTGGGGGGCACAGGGCGTGCGCGTCAACGCGGTCGCCCCGACCTTCGTCGACACCCCGATGACGAAGCCGATGTTCGAGGACGAGACGTTCCGCGCCGAGGTGATGCGGCGGTTGCCGAGCGAGCGGCTGGCGACGGTCGAGGAGGTCGCCGAGGCGGTCTTCTACCTCATCGCCGACGCCTCGCGCAGCACCACCGGCCACGTCCTGCGGGTCGACGGCGGCTGGACCGCCTGGTGAACCCCGCCGACCCCCGGCCGTCGGGATCGGCCGGGGGCGGACGCCGCCCCCTCCTCGTACTGGCCGGCCTGTCCGCCTTCGGGCCGCTCACCACCGACGTCTACCTGCCGGGCTTTCCCGGGATGGCGGCGGACCTCCACGCCTCCGCGGCGGCGGCCCAGCTGACCCTGACCGCGTGCGTGATCGGCCTGGCGCTCGGGCAGCTCTTCATCGGGCCGCTCAGCGACATGACCGGCCGGCGGCTGCCGCTGCTCTCCTGCCTCGGCGTCTTCACCGCCGCCTCGCTCGGCTGCGCGGCGGCGCCCTCGCTGCCGTTGCTGATCGCGGGCCGCTTCCTCCAGGGCGCCTCCGGGGCGGGCGGCGTCGTCGTCGCCCGGGCGGTGGTGCGCGACGTCTTCGCCGGCGACGAGGCGGCTCGGGCCTACTCGAACCTCAGCGCGATCGTCACCTCGGGCCCGATCTTCGCGCCCCTGCTGGGCGCCCTGATCCTGCTCTTCTCCGATTGGCGCGGGATCTTCGTCGGCCTCGCCGTGATCGGCGTGCTGCTGGCGATCGCGGTCCACCGGGTGATCGCCGAGACCCTGCCGATCGCGGACCGCAAGGCGCACGCGGTGAGCGACACGCTGCGCAACGTCGTCGTCCTCCTGCGGCACCGCCGCTACCTCGCCTACGTGCTGTCGGGAGCCTTCGGCTTCGGCACGATGTTCGCCTACATCTCGGCCTCCTCGTTCGTCTACCAAGACGTCTTCGGGACGAGCGCCCAGCTCTACTCGGTCCTGATCGCGATCAACGGCCTCGCCCTGATGAGCTCCAACGTGGTCAACGGCCGGCTGGTCGCCAGGGTCGGCCAGGAGCGCCTGCTGCGCCGCGGCCTCGGCGGCCTCCTCGGCGGCTCGAGCGCGATCGCGATCGCCGCGATCGCCGGCGCCGGGCCGGCGGCGATCCTGCCGCTGCTGCTGCTCACGGTCGGCTGCGTCGGCTTCGTCATCTCCAACTCGGTCGCCCTGGCGATGGCCGGCGAGCCCGCCCGGGCGGGGGCCGCGTCGGCCCTGTTCGGGCTGTTCCAGTTCTCGGTCGGCGCGGCCGTGGCCCCGCTGGTCGGGATCGCCGGATCCTCGGCGATCCCGATGGGGGTGGCGATGGCGGGATCCGCCGCCGTCGCGTTCCTGAGCTACCGGCTGCTCGGTCGCTCCGCCCCGGCCTGAGGAGGCCGCGCTCAGCCGGTCACCGCCGGCTCGACCGGCCGCATCGAGTTGGTCGAGACCGCGATCCCCGGGCCGGAGAAGCTGACCATCTCCGCGTCGACGTACTCCGCCACCGTCAGGTCGGCGAGCGCGTTGACGATCGGGAAGACCAGCGGCAGCTGCTCGAAGGTCGCCCGCGTCCAGGAGAGCTCACCGGCCGCCGTCCAACGCCTGAACTCGAAGCCCTCGAAGGAGATGTTCTGGGCGCCGGCGCCCGCCACGCCCGCGGGCGCGCCGGTGGTCGCGTAGGCGGCATCTGCACCCGCCCCGACGCCGGGGCTGGTCCGGGGGACGTACTTGTAATAGAGCTGCGGGCCGCCGCCCGACCCGGGCAGCGCGGGGCGCGGCTCCTCTTCCTCGACCATCTCCGCGAGCCGGATGTCGAAGAAGCGGTGCCCCATCGAGGAGACCGAGCAGGAGGCGCGACCGGCGCCCTCGTCGAAGTCGATCTCGGTGAAATCGGCGAAGAGCTTGGGGAAGCCCAGCTCGTCCCGGCCGGTGATCACCGGCTCGGCCATCCCCTCCCAGATCACCGGGCAGAAGTTGCCCTCGATCGTCTCGCTCGCGCCCTCGTAGGTCACCGGGAGGTCGATCGAGAGGATCCCGTAGCCGCGGCCCGCCAACCAGTAGAGGTTCCTGAACCACGCGCAGGAGACCGAGACGATCGGCTCCGCCCGCAGCGAGAAACCCGGCGGCAGCAGCTCACGCAGCAGGTCGGCGTCGGTGCGATAGCTGACCTTCATCCAGTCGGAGTTCATCGTCCCGGTCTCCTCCCGCTCCCACGTCCGACCGTCCGGATGCTGGCGCGGACCGATCGCCGGCCCGAAGCTGACCGGCATCCGATACCGGGTGCCGGGGGCGAAGATGTCCCGATCCAGGATCGGCTTTCCCTTGACAGTCGTCTGCTCCATCGGCTCTCCTCTTCTCCGTCGCTGGGTCCCTCGAACCGTGCGGTTGAGAAGATCGAAGCACATCTCGATCGATCGTGCACAATGTCAGTTCAGGAGCGAGCCCGCCGAGGGCGGACACCCGGCGGTCCGGGCCCGTCGACCCCGGGGCATCCGCCGACGCACGCATATGATGGGCACCGATGTCGCAACAGACTCCGGACCTCGCCGCGGCAAGTGACGCCCGCTGGACGGGTCCGCCTCGATCTGGTCATCCGACCGCGGTGGTGGCGATGGCGGGAGCGGGGCAACTGGCGCAGATGACGCACCAGGCCGCGATCTCGCTCGGGGTCGAACTCAGGGTGTTGGCGCGGAGGGCCACGGAGGGGGCGGTCGAGGCCGGCGCGCGGGCTCTGGTCGGCGACGACACGGTCGAGAACCTGCGCGACTTCGCCGCCGGCGCGGCGGTCCTGACGTTCGACCACGAGGGCTTCGACCCCGAGATGCTGGCCCGGCTCGAGGCCGAAGGAGTCCACATGGCTCCGCCCCCCGAAGCCGTCTTGTTCGCCCAGGACAAGCTCCACGCCCGCGAGAACCTCTCCCGCCTCGGCTATCCGCTGCCGCCGTTCGCGGTCGCCGGATCGGCCGCCGAGGTCGACGCGTTCGCGGCAGGTCACGGATGGCCGGTGGTGGCGAAGACCCCGCGCGGCGGCTACGACGGGCAGGGCGTGTTCGTGTTGGACGATCGCCAGGCGGCCGCCGAGCTGCTGTCGCGGATCTCCGGCGAGCTGATCCTCGAGCCGCTGCTGGCGATCCGCCGCGAGTTCGCCGTGCTGGCCGCCCGCAGCATCTCCGGCGAGATCGCCCTCTACCCCGTCGTCGAGACGATCCAGAAGGACGCCATCTGCCACGAGATCCTCGCTCCCGCGTCGCTGCCGGAGGCCGTCTGCGCGCAGGCGTCCGAGATCGCCCGCCGCCTGGTGGTCGAGATCGGGGCGGCCGGGATCGTCGCGGTCGAGTTCTTCCTCACCGACGACGGCGTCCTGATCAACGAGCTGGCCCTGCGGCCCCACAACTCGGGTCACTGGACGATCGAGGGGTGCGTGACCTCGCAGTTCGAGCAGCACCTGCGGGCGGTGCTGGGTTGGCCCCTCGGCTCGACCGAGCTGACCGCGCCGGCGGTCGCCACCGCGAACATCCTCGGCCCCGCCGACGAGGTCGATCCCACCGAGCGGGCCGCCGACCTGCTCGCCGACCCGGACGTCCACCTGCACCTCTACGGCAAGGAGTACCGGCCGGGGCGCAAGCTCGGACACCTGACGGTGCTGGGATCCGACCTCGAGACCGCCCGCGCCAAGACCCGGCGCGCCTTGGCCGCACTGGAAGGAGGCCCGTCATGAGCCGTCCTCCGGTGGCCATCGCGATGGGCAGCGAATCGGACCTGGAGAAGATGAGGCCCGCCGCGGAGGCCCTCACCGAGCTCGGCATCGCCTCGGAACTGCGGGTCCTCTCCGCGCATCGGACCCCGGACGCGATGCTCGCCTTCGGTCGAGGAGCGGCGCAGGAAGGCTTCCAGGTCATCATCGCGGGAGCGGGAGGAGCGGCCCACCTGCCGGGGATGCTGGCGGCGGTGACGACGCTGCCGGTGATCGGCGTCCCGGTCGCCCTCCGTCATCTCGACGGCGTCGATTCGCTCCTCTCGATCGTGCAGATGCCGCGCGGGGTCCCGGTCGCCACGGTGGCGATCGACGGGGGCCGCAACGCCGGCATCCTCGCGGCGCGGATCCTCGCCCTCGCCGATCCCGGCCTCCGTGAGCGCATCGAGGCCTCGATGGAGGAGATGTCGGCGATGGCTCGGGCCTCGGACGAGAAGCTGCGCGGCCCAGATCGCTAGAAGATCGATCCCACGGTCCCGGGGCCGCGGGATGGTGTGGGCGGCAGCATCGTGCAACTCGGGGCGCTGAAGCTGGCGCCCGGGGGTGAGGCAAGGGACGGGAAAAGGACCCGGCCTTCTCGGTGGCGGCCCGGGCAGGCTGTGGCCGCCACCGAGAAGGCCGGGTGTCGGGGAGAGGTGCGAGGTTCGTGACGAACTCCGAGGATCGGTGACGAGGAGCGGGGGAAGTCCACGGTTCCTCCCGTCTTCCTCATACCTCCCCCCCGGTGAGTTCGCAGTTCTGCTCGCATGGCGAGCGAAAGTGCGAACTCACCGGGGTGCGGGCCCGATTCCGTCACGGGACGCATGGGGAAGGGTGACGTTCCCGGCGTCTCTCCCACGTCCGTGTGGACTTCCCTGCGGAAGCCTCACGTCCCGGGCGTCTCGTGGCAAGCGGGCAGCCTGCCCGGGCCGCCACGAGACGCCCGGGACGCACCTCGGACGGGCGGAGCGGCCCGAAGCACGTGCCCGCGCAGCACCGCGTGGAATCGATCATCCAGTCGGTCGATCCCGCTTCTCACCCACCCTCGGGCAGGAGCGGGGGCGCCGTTCTGTAGGTCGCCGGCGTCGCCGAGAGGCGGATCGGGTTGCGGGTGAGGGAAGCGGTCGAGCCGTCCTCGCGGGGGATCTCGACGGTCGGGGCGAGGCCGATCCGCTCGGCGAACCCGAAGGCGGCGGCGATGTCGTTCACGACTCCGGCGGGCACGCGACGGGCGGTCAGCTCGGCGGCCCAGTCGGCGGCCGGACGGGCCTCGAGCAGCGCCCTCAGCTCGGCCGCCAGCTGCTCCCGGTTGGCGACCCGCAGCGAGTTGGTGAGGAAGCGGTCGTCGTCGGCCAGGCCGGGCGCTCCCAGCACCTGGCAGAGGGTGGCGAACTGGCGGTCGTTGCCGACCGCGAGGACCAGGTCCCCGGCGCCGGTCGGCAGCAGCTCGTAAGGGGAGATGCTGGGGTGGCGGTTGCCCATGCGCCCGGCGACGACGCCGGCCAGGGTGTAGGCGGAGCCCTGGTTGACGAGCGCCGCGAGCAGCGAGGAGAAGAGGTCGACCTCGACCACCTGTCCCTCGCCGGTCGCCTCCCGGTGGCGGAGCGCGGCGAGGATCCCGACCGAGGCGAAGAGCCCGGCGAGGACGTCGACCAGGGCCACTCCGACCTTCACCGGTTCGCCGCCGGGCTCGCCGGTGATGCTCATCAGCCCGCCCAGCGCCTGGACCAGGAGGTCGTATCCGGGCAGCTCGGCGCCGGGGCCGGAACCGCCGAAGCCGGTGATCGAGCAGTAGACGAGGCGCGGGTTCTCGGCCCGCAGCGCCGCGGCGTCGAGGCCCTTGGCGGCCATCAGGCCAGGGCGGAAGTTCTCGACCACGACGTCGGCCTCGGCGGCGAGCCGGTGGATCTCGGCCAGGTCCTCGTCCTTGCCGAGATCGAGCACGAGGTTGCGCTTGTTGCGGTTGACCGCCTGGAAATAGGTGGCCTCGCCGCGCTCGTCATAAGGGGGACCCCAGGAGCGGGTTTCGTCGCCGCCCCCCGGCCGCTCGACCTTGGTCACCTCGGCGCCGAAGTCGGCGAGCAGCATCGTCGCGAAGGGGCCGGCCAGGACGCGGGAGAAATCGAGCACCTTGACCGACTCGAGCGCTTCCCTGCGATATTTTGACGAGACCTCGATTTTCGAAAATCTATAACAGAAGGACTTTTGATGACCGCGACCTCATCGCCACCGGAGATCCGACCTCACGACTTCCTCGCCCTCGACTCGCTGCTCTCCGACGAAGAGCGCGACATCCGCGACACGGTGCGCGCCTTCGTCCAGGACAAGGTCGTCCCCGACGTCGGCGACTGGTTCGAGGAGGGCACGATCCCGCGCGAGCTGGCCCGCGAGCTCGGCGCGCTGAACGTGCTCGGCATGCACCTCGAGGGCTACGGCTGCGCGGGAGCCTCGGCGACCGCCTACGGGCTCGCCTGCATGGAGCTGGAGGCGGGCGACTCGGGGGTCCGCTCGCTGGTCTCGGTCCAGGGCTCGCTGGCGATGTTCGCGATCTGGCGCTGGGGCTCGGAGGAGCAGAAGCAGGAGTGGCTGCCGCGGATGGCCGCGGGCGAGGCGATCGGTTGCTTCGGGCTGACCGAGCCGGACGCCGGCTCCGACCCCGGCTCGATGCGCACCCGCGCCCGCCGCGACGGTGACGACTGGATCCTGCACGGCCAGAAGATGTGGATCACCAACGGCTCGATCGCCGACATTGCCGTCGTCTGGGCGCGGACCGACGAAGGCGTGCGCGGCTTCCTCGTCCCCGAGGGCACGCCCGGCTTCACCACCCAGGACATCCACAAGAAGATGAGCCTGCGCGCCTCGATCACCTCGGAGCTGCTGCTCGACGACGTCCGCCTGCCCGCCGATGCCGTGCTGCCCGAGGTCGCCTCGCTGAAAGGACCGCTCTCCTGCCTCAACGAGGCCCGCTACGGGATCGTCTGGGGCGCCGCCGGCGCCGCCCGCGCCTGCTACGAAGCGGCGCTCGCCTACGCCAAGGAGCGGACCCAGTTCGACCGCCCGATCGCGAGCTTCCAGATCCAGCAGCAGAAGCTGGCGCGGATGGTCCTGCAGGTGAACCAGGCGACGATGACGGCGATGCGCCTCGGCCGGATGAAGGACGAGGGCACGCTGCGCCCCGAGCACGTCAGCCTCGGCAAGCTCGGTAACGTCGACGCCGCCCTCGATGTCGCCCGCAACGCCCGCCAGGTGCTCGGCGCCAACGGGATCACGCTCGAGTATCCGGTGATCCGCCACATGAACAACCTCGAGTCGGTGGTCACCTACGAGGGCACGGCGGACGTCCACGCGCTCGTCGTCGGCGGCGCCGTGACCGGCGTGCAGGCGTTCCGATGAGCGGCCAGGCGATCGAGCGGGTCGGCGTCGTCGGCGGCGGCATCATGGGCACCGGCATCGCCGAGGTCTGCCTGCGGGCGGGCCTCGAGGTGCGGCTGGTCGAGGTCTCCGCCGCGGCGGCGGCCGCGGCGCGGGGACGGATCGAGGCCTCGCTGGAGAAAGGCGTCAAGCGCTCGAAAATCGAGCCGGCGGAGGCCGAGGCGGCGCTCGGCCGGCTCTCGACCGCGACCGAGCCGGCCGAGCTGGCCGACCGCTCGATCGTGATCGAGGCCATCGTCGAGGCGCGCGAGCCGAAGCTGGCGATCTTCGCCGCGCTGCGCGAGACGGTCACCGACCCCGACGCGATCCTCGCCTCCAACACCTCCTCGATCCCGATCGTCGAGCTGGCGGCCGCGGCGGGCGACCGCGCCGACCACGTGCTCGGGCTGCACTTCTTCAACCCGGTGCCGGTGCTGGCCCTGGTCGAGGTGATCCCCTCGCTGCTGACGGCCGAGGCGGTCGCCGAGCGTGCCCGCGCCTTCGCCGCCGAGACGCTCGGCAAGGACCCGATCGTCGCCCCCGACCGGGCCGGCTTCACCGTCAACGCGCTGCTGATCCCCTACCTGCTGCAGGCGATCCGGATGTTCGAACAGGGCCTCGCCTCCGCCGAGGACATCGACAAGGGGATGGTCGAGGGGTGCGCCCACCCGATGGGCCCGCTCGCCCTCGCCGACCTGATCGGCCTCGACACCGTGATGGGCGTGTCCGAGACGCTCTACGACGAGCATCGCGAGCAGCTCTTCGCGCCGCCGCCGCTGCTGCAGCGGCTGGTCTCGGCGAACCTGCTCGGGCGCAAGAGCGGCCGCGGCCTCTACAGCTATGAGTAGCGGCCTGACCGCGGATCGTCCGACGGCCGGCCCGGGGACCGTCGCCCAACACGCGGTCGAAGGACTGCGCCGGGCGCTGGTCTCCGGCGAGCTCTCCCCCGGCGACAAGATCGGGCAGGAGGAGCTGGCGGCGTCGCTCGGCATCAGCCTCTCGCCGACGCGCGAAGCGCTCGCCATCCTCGAGCAGGAGGGCCAGGTCACCTACCGCGCCCGCCGCGGCTACTTCGTCACCGAGCTCGACGTCGACGACCTGCGCGAGATCTACGAGCTGCGGGCGCTGCTCGAGGAGCGGGCGGCGCGCCGGGCCCTGCCCCTGCTCGAGGAGGACGGGCTCGAACGGGTCTCGATCGCGGCCCGCGACTGCGCCCGGGCGGTCGACGCGGGCGACGTCGCCGCCGAGCTGGAGGCCAACCGGCGCTTCCACTTCGGCCTGCTCGAAGCCCCCGCCCAGAACCACACCCTGCGCGTGATCCGCCTCCTCTGGGACTCGACCGAAACGTACCGGGCGATGTACTACAACGCCCCCGAGGCGCGCCGCGAGGCGACCGCCGCCCACGACCGCATCGTCGACGCCGCCCGCGCCCACGACCCCGACCGCCTCGTCGCCGAGCTGGCCGATCATCGCGGCCAGGCCCTGTCCCGACTGGAAGCGATCCTCGGGGTCGACTGAACGTAGGCTCGCGTACTTCTCACTCCCGATAATCTTGCGTAGATAACGACTTGGGAAGAGCGTTATTTACACAGGAGGATGGGATGAAGGTTGGGGTGATCTACCCGCAGGTGGAACTCGGAGGCGATCCGGAGGCGCTCGCGCGGTTCGCCAGGGCCGCGGAGGAGGTCGGCTACGACCACATCGTCCTCTACGACCACGTGATCGGGGCCTCGCACGAGGACCGGGAGCCGCCGATGTGGGGGCCCTACACGGAGAAGAGCCCGTTCCACGATCCGCTGGTGGCCTTCGGGTTCCTCGCCGGGATCACCGAGCGGATCGAGTTCGTCACCGGGATCCTGATCCTGCCCCAGCGCCAGACCGTCCTCGTCGCCCGGCAGACCGCCGACGTCGACCTGATGTCCGGCGGCCGCCTGCGACTCGGCGTCGGCGCCGGCTACAACTACCTCGAGTACCACGCGATGGGGGCCGACTTCTCCAAGCGGGGTCGCAAGCTCGACGAGCAGATCCCCTACCTGCGCCGGCTCTGGAGCGAGGAGCTGATCAGCTACGAGGGCCGCTTCGACCAGATCGACCGGGCCAACATCGTGCCGCGGCCGCAGCGGCAGATCCCGATCTGGTGCGGCGGCTTCGCCGAGGCGATGTTCCGCCGCGCGGTGCGGCTCGGCGACGGCTTCATCTTCGGCTACGGGCTCGGCGACGACGCGACGGCGGGCTGGCTGCGGGTGCAGGAGCTGCTGGCAGAGGCGGGCCGCCCGGTGGAGGAGTTCGGGGCGCAGTTCCTGATGCACCCGCCCGAGGCTCCCTACTCCGACGTCGAGACGGTCGAAGGGGCGCAGCGGCTCGAGGCCGCGGGCGCCACCCACGCCTCCCTCTACACGATGGACCGCGGCTTCACCGAGGTCGACCAGCACATCGACTACCTCGCCTCTATGCGGGAGAGGCTGCCCGGTCGCTGACCGCGGCCCGCCCCGCCGCCATCCCCCACACCCCGGCCACGGCGAGGGTCGCGCCGGCGCCGCCGTAGACCATCCCGGTCGGGTTGGCCATCGCGTTGCCGGCCGCGTAGAGGCCGGCGATCGGGTCGCCGTCGACGTCGAGGACCCGGCCCTCTCGGTCGGTCCGCGGGCCGCCCTTCGTCCCCAGCGCCGAGGACTCGATCTCCACCCCGTAGAAGGGGGCGCCCTCGACCGGGCCGAGGGTCGCGGACGCGTCGTCGATCCCCAGCACGCGCCGCCCCGGGAAGCGGTCGTAGGCGCTCTCGCCACGGCCGAACTGCGGGTCGACCCCGGCCGCCGCGTCGGCGTTGAAGCGCGCCACCGTCGCCTCCAGCCCGGCGGCGTCCACCCCGAGCGCCGCCGCCAGCTCGGCGAGCGAGCCGGCCCGCGTCACCCAGCTCGGCACCTCGCCGCCGGGGGCGCCGCCGAAGACGCCGAAGCGCTCGACCGCGGAGCTGCCGAAGACTAGGTAGCTGGGCACGTTCACGTACTCGAAGCGGGAGGCGTCGAGCTGGTGGTAGGCGCCGCCGAAGGCGTTGTAGTTGGCCGCCTCGTTGGCGAACCGGTGGCCGCGGCGGTTGACCATGATCGTCCCCGGCAGCGCCCGCTCGCGCGAGGTGAGCAGGCCGTCGGCGCCGCCGTCGCGCCGCGTCCCCGGCAGGCTGACGACCGGCGCCCACCAGGCCTCGCGCATGTTGCCCAGTTGGGCCCCGACCCGCATCGCCATCCGCAGCCCGTCACCGGTGTTGGTCGGCGCGCCGATGCCGCGGGTGAGCGGCCCGCGGAGGAAGTCCCGGACCAGCTCGGGGTCGTACTCGAAGCCGCCGCTGGCGAGGACGACGGCGCCGGCGCCGACCGCGCGCACCGCCCCCGCCGCCTCCACCTCGACCCCGACCACGGCGCCCTCCGCGGTCACCAGCCGCAGCCCGCGGCTCGCCGTCGCCACCTCCACCCCGCGATCGAGGCAGGCCTTCAGCAGGCCGCCCACCAGGCCGCGGCCGAGCCCCTCCAGCCGCGCCTCCTCGCGCGCCGCCCGCACCTCGTCGGGCAGCACCCCGGTGCCGCCGCCGAGCGGCATCTCCTTGATCTGCAGCCGCTGCGGCTCGCCCGCGACGCGGTCGGCCCACCCGCCCAGCTCGGCGAAGGGGAAGAGGCTGACCTCGATCGAGCGGCCGCCCTCGGCGAGGCCGCCGGGCCGCTCCGGGTGGTAGTCGGGATAGCCGCCGACGAGCTGGAACTCGAGCGCCGTGTTGGCCTCGACGAAGTCGACGAACCGCGGCCCGCCCTCGACCAGCGCCGCGGCGAGCTCCGGCAGGATCATCCCCATCGAGAGATCGGCGAGGTAGGTGAGCCCCGCCTCCTCGGAGTCCTCGACCCCGGCCTCGCGGGCGGCGCGGTTGCCGGGGATCCAGATCGTCCCACCGGAGAGGGCGGTGGTGCCGCCGAGCAGCTCCGCCTTCTCGAAGACCGCCACGCTCGCCCCCTCGACCGCCGCCGCCAGCGCGGCGGTGAGGCCCGCCGCGCCCGAGCCGAGCACGACGACGTCATAGCTCCGTTCCATGTCACTTCTCCTTTCGCCGTCGATCACCGCCGCAGCTCCAGCACCGCGTAGGACGGGTCGCCCGGGTCGCGCGCCCCGTCGCCGGCCAGCGGCGTCGCCACCGGCCGGTCGAGCTCACCGAAGTCGAGGACCCAGCGGCGGTGGTCGATCGCCCAGCGCCCCTCGCGCCGCGACCAGCGGTCGAGGTAGCGGCCGACGTAGCGCTCCTCGGTCACCCCGTCGGCGCCCTCGGTCACCAGCCGCACCGTCGCGTAGGCCTCGCTCGCCGCCCGCTCGCCGTCCACCTCGATGCCGATCGTCGCGATCTGGTGCGAGTGGGCGGCGCGCCGCAGGTGGTTGCGGGAGACCTGGTCGACGAAGTCGCGGCCGCGGCCCTGGAACACCTCGGCGCCGTAGTCGGCGGTGCCGTCCTCGTGCCAGACCGCGCGGGCGAGCGCGTCGTCGCGGCGGTCCATCGCCCGGCAGTAGTTGTGGAGCTGGGCGCGGATCGCCTCGCGCGCCAGGAGCTCCTCCAGCGCCGTCGCGCTCATCGCCCGAACCCGAACGCGATCGCCGCGTAGGCGTCGCGCAGGAACTGCTCGGTGCGCGGCGTGTCCGGGCGGGGGACGAAGCCGCCGTGGATCACCCCCGGGTAGACGTGCAGCTCGACCGGCACGCCGCAGCGGGAGAGCGCCGCCGCGTAGGCGACGTCCTCGTCCAGGTAGGCGTCGACATCGCCGACGCCGACGAAGGCCGGCGCCACCCCGGCGAGGTCGGCGGCACGCGCCGGGGCCGCGGTGTCGGGCACCTCGCCCGCCGCCAGCCCGCTCAGGTAGGCCTCCCAGGAGAGCCGCTGCGCCTCGATGTGCCAGAGGCCCCAGTGGCCGGGACCGCCCGCGGCGAGCGCCCGCATCGACGGCGTCGCCTCGCGGTCGTCGAGCATCGGGTAGATCAGCACCTGCAGGTTCGGCTGCCGCGCGCCGCGGTCGCGCAGGCGCAGGCAGAGCGCCGCCGCCAGCCCGCCGCCGGCGCTGTTGCCCATCAGCACCAGGCGCTCGCCGTCGACCCCGAAGGCGGCCGGCTCCGCGGCGATCGCGCGCCAGACCGTCTCGGCGTCGTCGAGGCCCGCCGGGTAGGGATGCTCCGGCGCGAGCCGCCAGTCGACCGAGCAGACCGCGCAGCCGAGCGCCAGGACCATGCGGTCGAGGCGGTCGTCGTTTTCCTCCAGCGTGCCCATGATGTAGGCGCCGCCGTGCAGGTAGACGAGGCAGGGAAGCGCCTCGCTCGCGCCGACCGGCCGGTACCAGCGCGCCGCCACGTCGGGCCGGCCGTCGCTCCCCGCGATCGTCGCGTCGCTGCGCTCCACCCCGGGGTCCGCCGGCACCGGCGCCGGCCGCACCGCCTTGTAGCTGGAGCGGATCGTCTCGACGCTGGTCGTGTCCCAGCGGGCCAGCTTCTCCAGCCGCTCGACCGTGCGCGGCTCGATCCGCCGCGCCACGTCGACCGCCGGGGCGGGCCGCGTCTGCGCCATCGCTCAGGCCCCGATCCGCTGCTTCTCGGGGTCGTAGGGCTCGATCTCCTCCTCGATCGCCTTGATCTGCAGGGCCATGAACTTCGAGTAGAAGCGGCACATGCGGATGAAGCCGGTGGCGAACCAGAGGCCGGGCTGGGCCGAGCGCCGCCAGGTGTTGGCGTACTCGCCGTCGGCGGCGCGGCCGTAGGCCTTGTCGATCTTCGCCGCGGCGCTGCCGAGCGCCGGCTTGATGTGGCCCCAGAACTGGTGGTAGCCGGTGGCGAAGACGATCAGGTCGACGTCGGGCATCTCCGAGCCGTCGCTGAAGACGACCGTGGAGCCGCGGGTCGCCACCGGTTCGACCCCCTGCTTCAGCTTGATCTTGCCGTCGGCGACCAGGTGCGAGGCGCCGATGTCGATCTGGTAGCTGTCGTAGCCGGACATGTGGGCGCCGAGGATCCCGGTCCCGTCCGGCCCCCATTCGAGCTTGAAGCCGACCGCCTCGAGGCGGTCGAGCAGGTCGCGGTCGAACTCGGCCGCTTCCTTGACCAGCCGCTTGTTGATCGGGTCGGTGCGCACGTTCGGCACCGCGTACTGGATCTGGTCGGCGTGCTCGGGGCTGAGCGCCATGTCCTGGGTGAAGAGCCCGTTCCAGAACTTGTGCTGGGCGGCGTAGCTGAGCACGTAGGTGCTGCTGCGCTGGAGGATCGTCACCTCGGCGCCCTGCTCCCAGAGGTCGTGGGCGATCTCGTGGCCGCTCACCCCGGCGCCGACGACCAGCGCCCGCTTGCCGCCGTAGTCGGCGGCGTCCTGGAAGGCGTCGGAGTGGGCCCAGACGCCCTCGAATTCGTCCAGCCCCTCGATCTCCGGGATCTTCGGCGCGGCGAAGAGGCCGCCGGCGACGACGAAGTGGCGCGGCCGCAGCACCCGCACCGAGCCGTCACCGCGGCGCACCCGCACGGTCCAGCGCTCGCCCTCCTCGTCGTAGCGGGCGTTGACGAACTCGGTCGAGGTCCAGACGTTGAGGTCCATCAGCCGCGCGTAGGACTCGAGCCAGTCGGCCCACTTGTCTTTCGGCGTGTGCGAGGTCCAGTTCGAGGGCAGCGGCAGGAAGGGCAGGTTGTCGCCGTAGACGATCGAGTGCAGGGCGAGCGAGGCGTAGCGCTTGCGCCACTGGTCGCCGACCCGCTCCTCGCGGTCGATCACCAGGGTCGGCACGCCGAGGGCGCCGAGCCGGGCCGCCACCGAGAGGCCGTTGTGGCCGGCGCCGAGCACCAGCACGGTCGGGTCTTCCGTCTCGAAGGCGGACTCCAGCCGGCGGTCGGCGCTCCAGCGGGTGCGGCCGGGGACGGCGCCGTGGACCTTGCCTTCCGGCCGGTTCTCGAGGATCGATTCGGGGAACTCGCTGAGGCTCTCCACCTGCGTCTGCAGGGTCGCGCCGAGGAAGCGGTCGCCCTCGCGGCGGAGGCGGACGAAGCCCCAGTCGTCGCGGTCCTTGGTGGTGAACTCGAAGAAGGCGTAGACGTCGCCGGCCATCACCAGCGGCGCCTGGCGCTCGCTGACGCGAAGGTCGCCGGCCTCCCAGATCGCCGCCAGCTCGATCAGCTTCGCCACCACCTCGTCGCGGTCGATCGCGTGGTGGAAGTCCCAGGGGAAGGCCATGAAGTCGCGCCAGGTGGCGTCGGCGGCGAACAGCTCGCCCAGCGCCGCCGCGTCGGCGCTCTCCAGCGCCGCGGCGAAGCGCTCGAACCAGCCCGCGAAGACGATCGCGGCGTCGGCGTCGGTCAGCTCGATCGGCGCCCTCTCCAAGGTGTCGCTCATACCTGCACTACCTCCTCGTCCGTTTCCCAGCCGCGAGAGTAGGAGGTTACGCGTTTGATGTCAATACATAACTTGATTCACTTCACTTCATTACCTAAGTCAGGCGAGTGCGAGTAGACTTGAAGCCGTGGCAGGAAGCGAGGGATCGACGGGCGCGGACGCGCTCGGGGTGCGCGAGCGGCGCAAGCTCGAGACCCGCGAGCGGTTGCTGAAGGCGGCCAAAGAGCAGTTCGAGAAAGACGGCTACGACGAGGTGACGGTGGCCCAGATCGCGGCCGCCGCCGGGGTCACGGCGAAGACGCTCTTCCAGCACTTCCCCTCCAAGGAAGACCTGCTGATGGCGGAGCTGGACGACGTCCACGCCGAGATGATCCGGGCGCTGAAGGGGCGCGAGCGCGGGGTGACGCCGCTGCAGGCGGTCGCCGCCTGGCTGCTCGACTGGGAGGCGCGGCGGCCGCCGGACGGCTACGACCGCTTCATCCGCATGGTCGGCACCGGGCCCGGGGTCGAGGCGATGCGCCGGCGCCTCTACGAGGAGTGGGAGGGCGCCGTGGTCGAGGTGCTCGCCGACGAGGCCAACGAGGCCCGCCCCAACCCGCGCACGCGGCTGGTCGCGGCGCAGCTGATCTCGATGATCCGGGTGCTCACCTCGGCCGAGGTGACGGCGTCGCTGGAGCGCTACCCGCCCGAGGAGCGCCGCGAGGCCTTCATGGACTGGACCCGCGAGGCGACCGAGATGCTGGCCAAGGGCCTGGACGCGCCGGGCTGATGGCGACGGAGTTCGACGTGGTGGTCCTCGGCAGCGGCGCGGCCGGGCTCACGGCCGCCTTCACCGCCGCCCACCAGGGCGCCGCGGTCGCCGTCTTCGAGAAGCACGAGCGGCTCGGCGGCACCAGCTCCTGGTCGGGCGGCCACGTCTGGATCCCCTGCAACCCGCACATGGAGGAGATCGGCGCCGAAGACGACGCCGAGGAGGCGGTCGCCTACCTGACGTCGCTGGGCCGCGACCTGGTCGAGGAGGAGATGGTGCGCGCCTTCGTCGACAACGGGCCGCGGATGGTCTCCTACCTGGAGGCCCACGGCGGGCTCGAGTTCTTCGCCGTGCCCGGGCTGCCCGACTACCACCCGGAGCGCCGCGGCGGCCGCGCCGACGGCGGCCGCACGCTGGGCACCGAGCTCTTCGCCTTCGACCGGCTGGGCGGGTGGAAGGAGCGGGTCGAGGCCAGCCCCTACTACTCCTACGACCTGCGCATGGACGAGACGGCGATCGGCGCCGCGGTGCCGAAGCCGCCGTCGGCGGCGGAGGTCGAGCGCCGGCGGGCGGCCTCGGAGCGAGGCATGGGCCACGGCCTGATCGGCATGCTGCTGGCCGCCTGCCTGGGCGCCGGCGTGACGATCGAGACGGCGGCGCCGGCGCTCGACCTGCTCACCGAGGACGGCCGCGTCGTCGGGGTCGCGATCGAGGTCGACGGCGGCCGCCGCGAGGTCCGCGCCGGGCGCGGCGTCGTCCTCGCCACCGGCGGCTTCGAGTGGAACCCCGAGTACCGCGCCGCCTTCCTGCGCGGCCACGTGCACCGCCCCGCCTCGATCCCGACCAACACCGGCGACGGGCTGCGGATGGCGATGAAGGCGGGGGCCGCCCTGCAGAACATGCGCGAAGCCTGGTGGATCCCGATCGCCGACCTGCCGCCGGGGGTCAACCCGATGAACCTGGAAATGGTCAACGGCGACCGCACCCGGCGGCGCAGCATCATGGTCAACGGCCGCGGCCGCCGCTTCACCAACGAGGCCGCCGCCTACAACGCCGTGGTCGGCGCCTTCCACCAGGAGGACCCGACCGCCTTCGACTACGCCAACCGGCCGGTCTTCGTGATCATCGACCACGAGAACCTCAGCCGCTACGGCTCGATCGGCCGGCCCTACGAGGGCCGCGCCCACCCGTGGCTGACCGAGGCGCCGACGCTGGCCGCGCTGGCCGCCGCGCTGGGGCTGCCGGAGGGAGAGCTGGAGCGCACCGTGGAGCGTTGGAACCGCGACGTCGCGGCCGGGGTCGATCCCGAATTCGGCCGCGGCGAGAGCGCCCACGACCGCTGGTGGGGCGACCCCCTGCGCAAGCGCACGGTGGAGGCGACGCTGGGCCCGATCGAGACGCCGCCCTTTTACGCGATGGAGCTGAAGCCGGGCACGATCGGCACCAAGGGCGGCCCCAAGGTCGACGCCCGGGCGCGCGTGATCGACCTCGACGGCGCCCCGATCCCCGGCCTCTACGCGGCCGGCAACGTCTCCTCGCCGACCGGCGCCGCCTACGGCGGCCCGGGAGGCACGCTCGGCCCGGCGATGACCTTCGGCTGGATCGCCGGGCGAGACGTGGCGGGGTAGGCGGCGGGGCGGGGCGCTCTCGGCGCGGTTCGGGGCCGGGGCGGCCGGCCGAGGTGGCGTGGTTCCGGGCGTGGCGGCCGTCCGAGTTGCGTCCCGGGCGTCTCGTGGCGGCCCGGGCAGGCTGTGGCCGCCACGAGACGCCCGGGACGTGAGGGGTCCGTGGGGAAGTGGTCACAGGTCGTGACGAAGCGGGGGCTTCCGTGAGGGTTCTGTCCGGGGATGGGATCCAGAAGGAGCGGCCGTCGACGAAGACGCCGGGAACGTCACATCTCGAGGCCCTCCGGAGGCCGATATCTGGGCCCTGGGACGCGCTGTCGACCTTGACCCCCCTATGGCAGGGTCAAAGGGTGGTCACGTGATCGTGACGTCGTAGGAAGACGCGAGGAACGGTGCACTTCCCGACCTCTTAGTGACCTCCCGCACCCTCGGCCGTCTCGGCCACGGCCACAGCCTGCCCGGGCCGTGGACGAGACGGCCGCGTCCCTTTCGGCTCCGGGCGCCAGCCCGACACGGCCGCGTTCTTTCCCCGGGCGCCAGCTCCAGGGCGCCAGCTCCAAGGCGTCAGCCCCCCCAGTACCCCTCCCGCAACCGGAACTTCTGCACCTTGCCGGTGGCGGTGCGGGGCAGCTCGTCGCGGCGCTCGAAGGAGGTCGGGCACTTGAAGCCGGCGAGGCGCTCGCGGCAGAAGGCGGTGAGCGCCTCGGGGTCGAGCTCGGCGCCCTCGCGCATCACCAGCAGCGCCTTCGGCGTCTCCCCCCAGCGCTCGTGGGGGACGCCGATCACCGCCGCGTCGAGCACGTCGGGGTGGGCGTGGAGGACCGACTCGACCTCGAGTGAGGAGACGTTCTCGCCGCCGCTGACGATCACGTCCTTCTTGCGGTCGGTGATCCGCAGCGTGCCGCGCTCGTCGAGCTCGCCGCCGTCGCCGGTCGCCAGCCAGCCCTCCGCGTCGGGGCCGGAACCCTCGCGGCCCCAGTAGCCGCTCATCGCCTTCGCCGTCCGCGCCTCCACCTCGCCCTCGGCGTCGGTCCGCAGCCGCACGCCGACCAGCGGCACGCCGGCCGCGGCCAGCCGCTCGGCCCGCTCCGCCGGCGCGAGGCCCTCGCTCGGCAGCACCCGGTTGACGGTCAGCACCGGCCCGGTCTCGGTCAGCCCGTAGGCGTGGATCAGCTCCCAGCCGGTGGTCCGCTCGAAGCGCTCGATCACCGCCGCCGGGGTCGGCGCGCCGCCGCTGACGATCCGCGCCCGACCGGCGCCGGGGACCTGCTCGCCGGCCTCGCGCAGCGCCGCGGCGGCCTCCTCGATCGCCGTCGCCACCGGGGTCGCGCCGCAGAGCAGGGTGATGCCGTGGGCCTCGACCCGGCGCAGGATCTCCGGCCCGCGCACCTCGCGCTGGATCACGTTGGGCACGCCGAGCGCCGCGTTCGCCATCGGCAGCCCCCAGCCGTTGACGTGGAAGATCGGCAGCGTGTGCAGGTAGCGATCCTCGGGGCCGAGGCCGAAGCCCCAGCCGCCCGTCATCGCGTTCAGCCAGAGGCTGCGCTGGCTGAGGACGACGCCCTTCGGCGCCGCGGTCGTGCCCGAGGTGTAGTTGATCGTCGCGGGCGCCTCCTCGGCGATCGCGGGCCACTCGATCGGCGCCCCCGGGGCGAAGAGCTCGGCGTCGGCCTCGCCGTCCGTGACGATCCGGCGCGGCGCGGTGACCGCGGCGAGGCGCCCGTCCAGCTCCGGGTCGACCAGGAGCAGCGCGGCGCCGGAGTCCTCGACGATGTAGCGGACCTCCTCGGCGCCGAGGCGGAAGTTGACCGGCACCAGGACCCGGCCCGAGGCGGTCACCGCGTAGAGGGCGATCAGCAGCTTGGCGGCGTTGGGCGAGACGACCGCGACGCGCTCGCCGATCCCGACCCCGAGGCGGTCGAGCGCCGCGATCATCCCGTCGCAACGCGCCACCAGCTCGCCGTAGGTGAGCGTGCCGAGGCCGCCGGGGAAGCCGGGCTCGTCGACGACCCCGATCCGCTCGGCGTGGACGGTGCGGGCGCGGTGGAGGAAGTCGCTCGCGTTCAGCGGCGCGCCGGTCCCGGCCATGATCAGGCGGGCGGCTCGAACATCCGCACGCGGTGCTGGATCTTCGCCACCCGTTCGGCCAGCCGCCAGCCGTCGGGGGTGCGGCGCAGGACGTCGTCGTAGGTCATCAGCGTGATCGTCCCCGGTCGCACGCCGAGGTGCTTGGAGCGCGCCCGCACGGTGCCGTCCTCGTCCTCGCTGATCACCACGTTGGTCATGTAGTGGCCGAGCGGATGGCCATCGAAGGGCTCCCGCCACCGCTCGACGATCGCCGCGATGCCGCGCATCACGCCGAGCCCCGAGTCGCCGGCGTCGAAGACGATGTCCTCGGTGAAGACCCGCGGCAGCGCGTCCCAGTCGCGGTCGTCGAGGATGTGGCCGTAGAGGCCGAGCAGCATCTGGATCTCGACGTAGTCGCGCGTCTCGAGCGCCATCGCCCTACCTTGCCGGCCCGACGCTGCCGGTGACGTGCTCGAGCTGGCCGGCGGCGACGCCGGCCAGGTAGCCGCCGTCGGGCCAGATCACCTGACCGCTGACGTAGCTCGCCGCCGGGCCGGCCAGGAAGACGAGCACCTCGGCCTGCTCGCGCGGCTTCGCCATCCGGCCGAGCGGCATCGGGATCGCCTTGAGGAACTCCTCGCCGCGCGAGCGCAGCGTGTCTTCGATGATCGGCGTCTCGGTGATGCCGGGGGCGACGCAGTTGATGCGGATGCCGCGCGCCGCCAACTCGACCGCGCTGCCGAGCGTCCACCAGACGATCGCGTCTTTGGAGAGCGCGTAGCCGGTGCCGACCTCCTCGGCGTGCTCGGCGCACCAGGCCATCGCCGCGGCGCGGTCGGGCGTCGCCAGCAGGCCCGCGACCAGCTCGCGCCGCTCGGCGTAGCGCGAGGCCGCGGTCGAGGAGGTGTTGACGATCGCCGCCCCCTCCTTCATCCGCGGCAGCAGCGCCGCGGTCAGCTCGCGGGTGCCGACGAAGTTGATGCCGACGACCAGCTCGGCGGCGATCGTGCCGGAGACCCCGGCGACGTTGACCAGGGCGTCGACCGGGTCGCCGATCGCGGCGGCGACGGCGGCGATCGAGGCCGAGTCGGAGAGGTCGACCTGGTGGCTCGCGGCGACCGGGGTGGAGATCGGGTTGCGGTCGAGGCCGACGACCTCGGCGCCGCGCTCGGCGAGGATCACCGCGACCTGCTCGCCGATCCCCGAGGCGCAGCCGGTGACGACGATCCGCTTGCCGTCGAAGTCGCTCATGCGAAGAAGTCGAGCAGGATCTCGTTCACGGTGTCGGCCTGCTCGATCTGGGGACAGTGGGCCGCCTCGGCGACCGAGGTCGCGGCGGCGTCGGGGATCCGTTCGGCGATCTCCGCCGACCAGCCGTGCGGCTTGATCTTGTCCTCGGCGCCCTCGACGACCAGCGTCCGCACCGTCACCCGCTCGTAGGGCAGCTCCTTCGGCGAGCCCGGTCCGGGGCCGGCGTCGGGGCGGCGGAAGCGGGCCGCGGCGAGCGATTCCCAGGCCCCCGGGGCGATGCTCGACTCGTGGCGGCGGCGCACGTACTCGTCGTCGGCCGGATAGGAGGGGTCGTGGAAGAGCGCCGCGACGATCCGCCGCATCCCCTCGAAGCTGGCGTCGTACTCGAAGAGCGCGTCCGAGTCCTCGTTGCGGAGGATCTCGCCGCCGCCGCTGATCACCACCATCCGACTGACCGGCAGCAGCGGCTGCTCGGAGGTCTGGTCGACCAGCAGGTTGAGGCCGCCCATCGAGTTGCCGACGAAGCCCGCCGACTCGACGCCCACCGCCGCGCAGAAGCGGGCGACGTGGCGGATCCGCATCCGCCGCCCTTCGGTGAAGTCGATCACCTTGGCCGAGTCGCCGTAGCCGAGCTGGTCGGGGGCGAGCACGTGATGGCGCTCGGCGAGGGCCGCGATGTTGCGCTCCCAGCCGAACTCGGCCGTGCCGCCGAACTCGCCGCCGTGGAGGAGGACCAGCGGGTCGCCGTTGCCGACCCCTGCCTCGAGGAAGCCGGTGCGCAGGCCGTCGACGACGATCGTGCGCCGCTCGAAGGCGGCCATCAACCGCGGCCCTCGCCCTCGCCGCCCGCGGCGGCCGGCGCCGCGTCGGCGGCCAGCCGCGCGGCGGCGTGGTTGGCGGCGCGGAAGCCGAAGGTCATCGCCGGGCCGATCGTCGCCCCGGCGCCGGCGTAGGTCCGCCCCATCACCGCCGCCGAGGTGTTGCCGGACGCGTACAACCCGGGGATCGCGCTGCCGTCCTCGCGCAGCACCCGCGCGTCCTCGTCGGTGAGCAGACCGCCGTTGGTGCCGAGGTCCCCGAGCACGATGCGGAAGGCGTAATAGGGCGGCCCGGAGAGCGGCGCCAGGTTCGGGTTGGGCAGCTTCTCGTCGCCGTAGAAGCGGTCGTAGGCGCTGTCGCCGCGGCCGAAGTCGTCGTCGTGGCCGCTCGCCGCGACCTCGTCGTAGCGGGCGGCGGTCTTCTCCAGGGCGTCGGCGGGGACGCCGATCGCGGCCGCCAGCTCGGCCATCGTCCTACCTTCCTTCACCACCCCGGCCTCGACCCAGTCCTCGACCATCGCCGCGCCGGTCGGCACCGGGGCGAAGGGGATCTTCGGCAGCGGCAGGTGGCCGGCGACGACGTAGCGCTTCCAGCTGTGGGCGTCGGTGATCAACCACGACGGCAGGTAGGTGGTGCCGCTCGCCTCGCCCTCGATCATCGCGTGGCCGAACTCCGAGTACGGGGTCGCCTCGTTGATGTAGCGGACGCCGTCGCCGTTGACGATGAACTGGGCGGGCATCATCCGCTCGTTCAGCATCATGTGCTTGCGGCCGCTCGGCCAGGCCAGGGTCGGGAACCACCAGGCCTCGTCCATCAGGTCGACCTTGGCGCCGACCTCGAGCCCGGCGCGGATCCCGTCGCCGGTCGCGCCCGCGTTGCCGAGGCTGAAGTCCTCGGGCACGAAGGGCTGGTACTCCGCCCGCATCTCCGGGTTGTGCTCGAAGCCGCCGGTGGCGAGGACGACGCCGCCGCGCGAGCGCACCTCGACCTGCCGCCCCTCGTGCTCGACCACTGCGCCGACCACGGCGCCCTCGTCGTCGCTGAGCAGCGACTTCAGCGGCGAGCCGAGCCACACCTGCACGCCGAGCTTGCGCATCCCCAGCCACAGTTCGGCGGCCAGCGCCTGGCCCATCGTCGTGATCCGCTCGCCGGTCACCCGGGCCCGCAGCGAGCGCCAGAGGAAGCGCAGCAGGATCGACTTCCCCTCCCACGACTGGCGGATGGTGAAGAACGGCTTCAGCTCCAGCGGCCGCATCCACATCCCCCGCGGGCCGACCGCCGCCGGCCGCAGCAGCTTGTCCTCGTCGGCGCCGAGCTTGCGCAGGTCGATCGGCTCCAGGTTGATCACGCTGCCCTTGGCCGAGCCGCCCGGCTCCTCGGGGAAGTAGTCCGGGTAGCCCGGCTTCCAGGCGAGGTCGACGTCGGTGTGGCGTTCGATGAAGTCGAGCATCCGCGGCCCGGTCTCGACGTAGGCGCGCAGGCGCGCCTCGGAGACGACGCCGCGGGTGATGGTCTTCAGGTAGGTGAGGGTCGCCTCGGGGTCGGGCCGGTGCCCCTTGCGCGCCTGGGCGGCGGCGCCGGGGATCCAGATGCCGCCGCCGGAGAGCGCGGTCGAGCCGCCGAAGCGGTCGGCCTTCTCCACCAGCAGGGTCTCCAGCCCGGCCGCCTTCGCCGCCATCGCGGCGGTCATCCCGGCACCGCCGGAGCCGACGACGAGGAGGTCGACCTCCACGGTTTCAGCGGGTGGGCTGGGCGACGTGTAGCTCTGCTCGTCCGACATGGTCACCTCCATCGGTCAGGGCCAGCGCCTCGGACAAGGCGCGTGAGGTCTCGGGTGCGTGCTGGGCGACGCAGGCGGCGGCGACGAAGCGATCCGGGCGGAGGAAGAGCACGGACGAATTCTGCCCGTCGAACCACCGCTTGAGGGCGCCGGTCGCGTCGCCGACGATCTCGACGTCGTCGTGGTCGGTGCCGGTCCAGCGCAGCTGCGGCTCCGGCCGCAGCTCGACCAGCTTGGCGCCGAGGCCGAGCCAGCGGTCGGCCTCCTCGCCGAGCACCGCCCGCGGGTCGTTGTTCCAGCAGAGGACGCTGAACCAGGGCCCGGTCACCTGGTCGAGCGGCACGTTCTGCGCCGCCCGCGTGTCCACCCGGGGCTGGATGAACTGGCGGCCGACGACGCCCTCGTCGGCGGCGTGCACCTCGGTGATCGCGCCGCGCGTGTAGCGCGGCATCGGCTTGAAGCGCATCTCCACCAGGTAGCGCTTGAAGTTGGGGATCGCGGCGGCCGAGCGCAGCACCGCGTCGCGCACCGCGGCGACCCGGTTGCTGGTCGGCGAGACCCATTTGCCGACCAGGGTCGAGAGGTCGATCATCGCCCGGGCGTGGTCGCGCCGCTCCGGGTCGTAGCTGTCGAGCAGCGCGTCGCCGGCCCCGCCGCGCACCACCAGGGCCAGCTTCCAGCCGAGGTTGACGGCGTCGCGGATGCCGCTGTTGTAGCCCTGGCCCTGCCAGACCGGCATCAGGTGGGCGGCGTCGCCGGCGAGGAAGACGGGCCCCGCGCGGAAGTTTCCGGCGATCCGCGAATGGTGGGTGTAGACGCGCTTGCGGATCACGTCGATCTGCGAGGGATAGGGGATGTGCGGCTCCAGCAGCTCGGCCAGGAAGGCCGGGTCGTCGACCTTCTCGTCGGGCTCGTCGTCGTGGATCATGAACTCGAAGCGGCGCACGCCGTGGGCGAGCGAGACCGAGACGAAGGGGCGCTCCGGGTCGGCGCCGACGGTCACGTTGGGCGTCCCCAGCGGGTCGTTGCGGAGGTCGATGACGACCCAGCGGGTCGGCGAGGTGGTGCCCTCGAAGCTGGTCCCGATCAGCCGCCGGGTGGTGCTGCGGCCGCCGTCGCAGCCGACCGCGTAACGGGCGCGGACCAGCTCCGCCTCCCCGTCCGGCCCGGTCACCGTGGCGACGACGCCGTCGGCCTCCGGCGCCAGCGCCTCCAGGGTGTGGGACCAGAGCACCTCGACCCGGTCGAAGCGCTCCAGCCCGGCCAGCAGCTGCTCGTCGACCAGCGGCTGGATGAAGCCGCTGCGGCGGGGCCAGCCGAAGGGCTGTTCGGTCGGGGCGATCTCGGCCAGCGTCCGCCCCTTGCCGTTGACGAAGCGCATCACCTGGTTCGGGGTCGTGTGGGGCAGGATCCGGTCGACCAGGCCGATCGCCTGGAAGGCGCGCAGGCTCTCGTCGTCGATCCCGACCCCGCGCGGGTAGTCGATCAGCACGTCGCGCTGCTCCACCACCCGGGTGCGCACGCCGTGCATGCCGAGGTAGTTGGCCAGCGTCAGCCCGACCGGGCCGGCGCCGATTATGAGGACGTCGGTGGAGGCGCCGTGGCCGTTGCCGCCGGCGGCGCTCGCGGCGCCGTCGCTCCCTGCCGCGGCCATCAGGCGGCCCGCAGGAAGTCGAGGTGGAGCTGGTTGAACTCCGCCGGGTCCTCGTACTGCGGCCAGTGCCCGCAGCCTTCCATCACGACGAAGGTGGCGCCGGGGATCATCGAGGCGATCCGCCGCCCCTCGGTGACGTCGGCGGTCGGGTCGTCGCTGGTCCAGAGGACGAGCGTCGGCGCCTCGATCCGCCCGTAGTCGGCGGCGCTGACGATGTTGCGGGCGCGGATCTCCGGGTCCTGCAGGGCGAGGATGTCGCGCATCGCGTCGACGAAGCCGGGCAGCTGGTAGATCGCCTGCCGACTGGCGACGATGTCGTCGTAGTCGCGGCTCTTGTCGGCCATCAGCCAGAGGATGCGGGCCTTGACCGTCTCCCAGTCGGGGTTTTCGGCGGCCGCCATCGAGAGCGTGCGGATCCGTTCCATCACCACCGGGTCGGCCTGCGAGCCGCCCGCCGTGTTGAGCACGAGGCGGTCGATGCGGTCCGGGTGGTCGATCGCGGCGCGGGTCGCGACCCAGCCGCCGAGCGACTCGCCGGAGAGGTGGACGCGCTCGGCGCCGATCGCGTCGAGGAAGGCGAGCAGGTGCTCGACGTAGTGGTCGACCTCGAGCGGATGGCCGGGCCAGTCGGTGAAGCCGTGGCCGAGCATGTCGATCGCCCAGGTGGAGAAGTGCTCGCCATGGCTCGCCAGGTTGCGGACGTAGGCCTCGGCATGGCCGGCCGATCCGTGCAGCAGCACCAGCGGGGGCAGCGACTCGTCGCCGGCATGCAGATAACGGGTGCGACGCCCTCCGGCGTCGATATAGCCCTGCTCGAATGGCACGGCCTGAAGGTCGCGCCAGATGCTCTCGAATCCCTCCACTTGAACCCTTCCCAGAGACAACGTGATGTGCATATATTGCACATAACTGAGCGATATATGCTGGCGCGAGTATCGCTAGGGAGGAGACCGTTGTCAAGCCACGGATATATTGGAGCGGTGCCGGCAGCAGAGAAGAAAGCCGCAACTCCTGCCGGGGCGCAGACCCTGGCCCGCGGGCTCACCGCTCTGCAGCTGATCTGCGACTCCTCGGGCGGGTTGACCATTCAGGAGGTGGCCGAGCATCTGGACGTCCACCGGACCGTCGCCGCCCGCCTGCTGGCGACGCTCGGCCAGTTCCACCTCGTCTCCCGCCTCGACGGCCGCTACCAGCCGGGCGCGGGACTGGCGGCGCTCGGCGCCGCCTTCGACAACAACCTGCGCGAGGTCAGCATCCCGGTGCTGCGCAAACTCGCCGACGCCACCCTGGCGACCGCCTCGCTGCTGGTCGCCGAGGGCGAGGAGCAGGTGGCGATCGCGGTCATCGTCCCCTTCGGCGTCGCCTATCACCTCTCTTTCCGCGAGGGCAGCCGTTACCCCATCGATCGCGGCTCCGCCGGCCTCGCCCTGCTGGCCGGCGCCTCGCCGCAGCCGAACGAGCGCGAGGCCGTCGCCGAGGCGCGCGAGCGCGGCTGGGTCCTCACCCACGGCGAGGTCGAGCCCAACGCCTACGGCCTCGCCGTCCCCGTCACCCGCACCCCGCCCTCGCCGCCGACCGCGATCAACCTCATCTCGCACCGCCCCGACGTGCTCGAACAGGCGCGGCCGAAAGTGACGAAGGCCGCACGCGAACTCGCGGATTTGTTGGCTTAGCGCCTGAAGCTGGCGCCCGGAGGTGGGGGAGCTCAAAGGGACGGGAAAGGGACGCGGCCTTCTCGGTGGCGGCCCGGGCAGGCTGTGGCCGCCACCGAGAAGGCCGGGTGTCGGGGAGAGGTGCGTACTTCGTCACGAACTCCGGGGATCGGTGACGAGGAGCGGGGGAAGTTGACGGTTCCTCCCGTCTTCCTCGTGCCTCCCCCTGGTGAGTTCGCAGTTCTGCTCGCATAGCGAGCGAAAGTGCGAACTCACCCGGGTGCGGCCCCGATCCTGTGACGGGACGCATGGGGAAGGGTCACGTCCCCGGCATCTCTCCCACGTATGTGTGGACTTCCCTGCGGGACCTCACGTCCCGGGCGTCTCGTGGCGGCCACAGCCTGCCCGGGCCGCCACGAGACGCCCGGGACGCAACTCGGACGGGCGGGGCGGCCGCGAAGCACGCCGCCCGAACCACCGCCGCACCCCTTTACTCCCGTGGTAGTGTGTACTTAACGGAGAGAAACGTGCGATATTTACTCGCACGAGAGGACGGAATGGGAACACGGGTGGATAGTTCGATCGAGGCGGCGGCTGCGCGACTGCTTGCCGCGCAGGCGGGACCGCCGACGGCGCCGGTGCGCGACCTGATCGGCGACAGCGACATCGACCTCGCCTATCGGGTGCAGGAGCTGGTGATCGGGAGCCGGGTCGAGGGCGGCGCCAAGGTCGTCGGCCGCAAGATCGGCATCACCTCGCAGGCGGTGATGGACCAGGTCGGCGTCGACCAGCCCGACTTCGGCTTCCTGCTCGACGACATGAGCTTCGAGGACGGCGAGCCGATCCCCTTCGCCAAGCTGCTGCAGCCGCGGGCCGAGGTAGAGGTCGCCTTCGTCCTCGGCGCCGACCTGTCCGGCGACGCCGGGCCGGAGGAGATCCGCGCCGCGGTGGACCACGCCCGCGCGGCCATCGAGGTGGTCGACAGCCGCGTCCGCGACTGGGACATCGCGATCACCGACACCGTCGCCGACAACGCCTCCAGCGGCGTCTTCGTCCTCGGTGCCGCCGAGGTGCCGCTCAGCGACTTCGAGCCGCGCGAGGTGACGATGCGGCTCGAGCGCGACGGCGAGGAGCTTTCCAGCGGGGTCGGCGCGGCCTGCCTCGGCGACCCGCTCAACGCGCTGGCCTGGCTCGCCCGGGCCGCCGCCCACTATGGCTCGCCGCTGCATCGGGGGGACGTCGTCCTCTCCGGGGCGCTCGGGCCGCTCGCCCCGATCGCGGCGGGCGATGTGCTCACGGCGACGATCGAACCGCTCGGGACCGTCACCGCCAGATTCGACCAAGGAGAGACCAGATGACACCGACCAAGGTCGCGATCATCGGATCGGGCAACATCGGCACCGATCTGATGTTCAAGATCATCCGCCGCTCGAAGACCCTGGAGGTGGCGGCGCTAGTCGGCATCGACCCGGAGTCCGACGGGCTCGCCCGGGCCCGCCGCCAGGGCGTCGCGACCACCGCCGAGGGCGTCGCCGGGCTGCTCGAGATGCCCGACTTCGAGGAGATCGAGATCGTCCTCGACGCCACCTCGGCCGACGCCCACAAGGCCAACGCGGCGGCGCTCGAGCCCTACGGCAAGCGCCTCATCGACCTCACCCCGGCGGCGATCGGCCCCTTCGTGATCCCGGTCGTCAACCTGCCCGAGCACCTCGACTCGCCGAACGTGAACATGGTCACCTGCGGCGGCCAGGCGACGATCCCGATCGTCGCCGCCGTCTCCCTGGTGACGCCGGTCTACTACGCCGAGATCGTCGCCTCGGTCTCCTCGCGCTCGGCCGGCCCCGGCACCCGCGCCAACATCGACGAGTTCACCGAGACGACGGCGCACGCGATCGAGACGGTCGGCGGCGGCGCCCGCGGTAAGGCGATCATCATCCTCAACCCGGCCGAGCCGCCGCTGATCATGCGCGACACGGTCTTCTGCCTGGTCGGCGACACCGACCACGACGCGGTGCGCGAGTCGATCGCCGAGATGGTCGCCAAGGTCGCCCACTACGTGCCCGGCTACCGGCTGAAGCAGGAGGTGCAGATCGCCCCGGTCGAGCCCGACTCGGTGGCCACGATCGCGGGCGAGGACGCCGCCCACGTGCGCTGGAAAGTGACGACGTTCCTCGAGGTCGAGGGCGCCGCCGACTACCTGCCGCCCTACGCCGGCAACCTCGACATCATGACCTCGGCGGCGATGCGGGTCGCCGAGGAGATCGCGGCGCGGCCGGTCGCGGAGGTCGCCGGATGACCGCCGCCACCTCCAAGATCTACGTCCAGGACGTGACGCTGCGCGACGGCATGCACGCGATGCGCCACCGGATCGAGATCGATCGGCTCACGGCGATCGTCGCCGCCCTCGACGCCGCCGGCGTCGCCGCGATCGAGGTCACCCACGGCGACGGGCTGGCCGGGGCGAGCGTCAACTACGGCCCCGGCAGCCACACCGACTGGGAATGGATCGAGGCTGCCTGCGCACAGATGAGCCACGCCGTCCCGACCTCGCTTCTCCTCCCCGGGGTCGGGACGGTCGTGGAGCTGAAGCGGGCGGCGGAGCTCGGCATCCGCTCGGTGCGGATCGCCACCCACTGCACCGAGGCCGACGTCTCCGCCCAGCACATCGGGGTCGCCCGCGAACTCGGCCTCGACGTCTCCGGCTTCCTGATGATGGCCCACCTGGCGCCGCCCGCGAAGCTGGCCGAACAAGCGAAGCTGATGGAGTCCTACGGCGCCCACTGCGTCTACGTCACCGACTCCGCCGGGGCGCTGACGATGACCGGTGTGCGGGAGCGGATCGAGGCCTACCGGCAGGCGCTCGACGCGGGCACCGAAGTCGGCATCCACGCCCACCAGAACCTCTCCCTGGCGGTCGCCAACTCGGTCGTCGGGGTGGAAGCGGGCGCCGACCGGGTCGATGCCTCGCTGGCGGGCCACGGCGCCGGCGCCGGCAACACGCCGATCGAGGCCTTCGTCGCCGTCGCCGACCGCCTCGGCTGGGAGACCGGCTGCTCGGTCTTCGCCCTCCAGGACGCCGCCGACGACCTCGTGCGGCCGCTGCAGGACCGCCCGGTGCAGGTCGACCGGGAGACGCTGACGCTCGGCTACGCGGGCGTCTACTCGAGCTTCCTGCGCCACGCCGAAGACGTCTCCAAGACCTATGACGTGGACGTGCGCGAGCTGCTGACCGAGGCCGGCCGGCGCTCGCTGATCGGCGGCCAGGAGGACATGCTGGCCGACATCGCTCTCGACGGAGGTGCCAAGTGATCCTGCGACTCGCCCACCTCGTGATCGCGGTCGACGACCTCGCCGCGGCGCGCGAGTTCTACGTCGACCTGCTCGGCTTCGTCGAGCACGAGCGCGACAGCGACACCATCTACCTGCGCGGGGTCGAAGAGTTCGACACCTGGTCGCTGGCGCTGACCGAGCGCGGCTCCGCCGGGCTCCTGCACTCGGCCTTCCGGGTGTCCGACCCGGACGACCTCGACCGGCTGGAGTCCCTGCACGAGGAGCTCGGCGCGAAGTCGCTGCGGCTGCCCGCCGGGGCCGAGCCGGGCCAGGGCGAGGCGCTCCGCGTGCTCACCCCGGAAGGCCACGTGGTCGAGTTCGTCCACGAGCTGGAGGAGATCTCCCCCTACGACGCCGACGGCAAGCTGCGGCTGCCGATGCGCAACACCCACACCAACCCGGGCGTGCCGCCGGCGCGGATCGACCACGTCTCCCTGCGCGTGCCCGCCGTCCCCGACGCCCTGCCCTACTGGGTCGACGCGCTCGGCTTCGGCGTCTCCGAGTACTGGATGACCGAAGACGACATCCCCCACATCGCCTGGGTGCGACGGACGACGACCACCCACGACGTCGCCCTCGGCACCAACGGCGTGGCCGCCTTCCACCACTTCGCCTACAAAGTCGCCGACCCCAACGCGCTGCTGCACGCCGCCGACCTGCTCGGCGACGCCCGCATCCCCCTGCAGCTCGAATGGGGCCCCGCCCGCCACGGCGCCACCAACGCCTTCGCGATGTACATCCGCGACCCGGCCGGCAACCGCCTCGAGCTCTTCAACGGCGACTACGACCGCGACCTCGACCGCCCACCCCTCTACTGGCGCCCCGGCAACTACGAGATCCAGGGCCACTCCTGGTGGGCCTACCCCCCGCCCCCGAGCTTCGCCGAGAGCGCCCCGGTGCTGATCGAGGAGGCGTTCCCGGTCGGGGCGTAGGCGTTGTTCCGGGGGCGCGAGGGGGTCCTTGGGCGTGGTTCGGGGCCGGGGTGGCTGGCCGCGTGGGCGCGCTTCGGAGCCGTCGCGCCCGTCCGAGATGCGTCCCGGGCGTCTCGTGGCGGCCCGGGCAGGCTGTGGCCGCCACGAGACGCCCGGGACGTGAGGGTTTCGGCGGGAAGTGGTCACAGGTCGTGACGAAGTGGGGGCTTCCTTGACGGTTCCGTCCGTGGATCGGATCCAGAAGGAGCATTCGTCGACGAAGACGCCGGGAACGTCACACTCTCCGGCCCTCCGGAGGCCGATATCGAGGCCCTGGGACGCGCTGTCGACCTTGACCCCCCTATGGCAGGGTCAAAGGGTGGTCACGTGACTGCAACGTCTGAAGAAGACGCAAGCAAGCGTGCACTTCCCGACCTCTTCGTCACCTCCCGTACCCGGCCGTCTCGGCCACGGCCACAGCCTGCCCGGGCCGTGGACGAGACGGCCGCGTCCCTTACCCGTCCGGGCGCCAGCTCCCCACCGGCCCAGGCCCTTCCCCCGGGCGCCAGCTTCCGGCGCCAGCGCCAGCCCCAGCCGCCGGCCACACCCGACCTAGGCCCTGACCCGCGCCTCGACCGCGTGCCGCGCCGAGCGGTGACCGAAGACGAGGGCCGGACCGATCGTGCCGCCGGCGCCGCCGTAGGCCATGCCGGTGGGCCCGGCCATCGCGTTGCCCGCCGCGTAGAGGCCGGCGATCGGGGCGCCGTCGACGTCGAGGACGCGGCCGTCGCGGTCGGTGCGCGGGCCGCCCTTGGTGCCCATGCAGCCGATCTCCACCGGGACCGCGTAGAAGGGGGCCTGGTCGAGGCGGCCGAGCGTCTTGCTCGCCCGGGTCGGCTTGCTCGGGTCACCCCAGTAGCCGTCGTAGGCGCTCTCGCCGCGGTGGAAGTCCGGGTCCACCTCGGCGTCGACGTTCTCGTTCCAGGCGGCGACGGTCGCCTCCAGGCCCCTCGCGTCGATCCCGGTCGCCGCCGCCAGCTCGGCCAGGGTCTCGCCCTTGGCGAA
The DNA here is from genome assembly GCA_047601885.1 of Solirubrobacterales bacterium. Taxonomy (GTDB): domain Bacteria; phylum Actinomycetota; class Thermoleophilia; order Solirubrobacterales; family 70-9; genus VAYN01. The sequence goes on along the minus strand of JASGIK010000002.1, from coordinate 1,223,518 downwards.
CCACTCCGGCGCCGGCGCGCCCGCCTCGATGCCGAGGAAGTCGTAGGCGTCGAGGTGCCCCTGGTCGATCACCATCCAGGCCGGGTTGTTGGGGAACTCCATCTTGTTGGCGTCGAAATCGTGGAAGGGGCCGCCGAGACTGTTGTAGTCGGCCGCCTCGTTGCAGAAGCGCTCGCCGTAGCGGTTGACGATGATGCTGCGCGGCCGCGAGCGCTCCAGCCGCACGCTGCGACTGCGGGTCTTGCCGCGGAAGGTGTCCCCCGGCAGCTTCACCACCGGCACCCACCAGGCCTGACCCATGTTGCCCAGCGCGGCGCCGAGCCGCATCGCCATCCGCAGCCCGTCGCCGGTGTTGTTGGGCGGTGAGACCGGCCCGTCCATCGGGCCGCGGAGGAAGGCCTTGACCAGCTCCGGGTCCCACTCGAAGCCGCCGGTCGCGAGCACCACGCCGGCCCGCGCCTCGACCTCGATCTCACCCTCCGGCGTCTCCACCAGCACCCCGCTGACGCCTTCGCCGTCGTCCAGCAGCCGCACCGCGCGGGCCTCGGTCCGCGGCTCGACCCCGAGGTCGAGCAGCCCGCGCAGGAGGCCGCCGACCAGGGACTGGCCGCAGACGCGGATGTCGGCGTCCGGGTCGAATTCGGCGTCGCCCCACATCCGCGCCCGGGTCTCGGCGTCGAAGCCGACGTTCGACCAGTCGGCGGGGAAGGTGTTGACCCGCTCCGCCCACTCGCCGAGCTCGTTGAAGTCGTAGGGCGAGGGGTTGAAGGAGCGGCCGCCCTGGGGACGCCCGCCGGGCAGCTCGGGCTTGTAGTCGGGGAAGCCGGCGGCGACCGTGAACTCGATCGGGCTGTGCGCCTCGATGAACTCGATCGTCGGCTCGGCGCCGCGCACGTAGACCTCGGTCAGCTCCTCGTCCAGCTTGCCGTTGCCCTGGGCGCGCAGGTAGGTGAGCGCCTCCTCGACCGTCGGCGGGTCCTCCACGTCGGGGCGCGAGTGGGCCGGGATCCAGGGGATGCCGCCGGAGACGGCGGTGGTGCCGCCGACCTTCTCCGACTTCTCGAACACCCCGACCGAGGCGCCGAGCGCCGCCGCGGTAAGCGCCGCCGAGAGGCCGGCGGCGCCGCTGCCGAGGACGACGACGTCGTAGGACTCGCTCATCGGTGGCCCTCCTTCCGTCCCCGGGCTCATGCCCGCTGCCGGCTCCAGGCGTCGATCGCGACGGCGATGATCACGATCGACCCCTTCGCCACCAGCTGGCCCGGGGTGTTGACGTTCATGAGGATGAAGAGGTGGTCGATCATCGCGAAGATCGCGAGGCCGATCGCGGTCCGCCACATCGCCCCCTCGCCGCCGAACAGCGAGGTGCCGCCGATGATCACGATGGCGATCGCGGCGAGCGTGATTTCGGCGCCTTCGTCGGCCGCCGCGATGCCGGTGGTCGAGGCCGAGAGGATCCCGGCGAGCGCCGCCATCGCCCCGACCAGGACGTAGGTGAGCAGCGTGATCAGGTCCACCCGCAGGCCCGCCAGGCGGGCCGCCTCGCGGTTGCCGCCGACCGAGTAGACGGAGCGGCCGAAGACGGTCAGCGCCAGCAGGATGCCGCCGAGGACGAAGGCGCCGATCAGGAACCAGACCGGGATCTGCATCCCCAGCCACTTGCCGAGCCCGAGGTGGGTGATGTTCGACTGGGTCGAGCTGAGCGTCTGCGAGCCGGAGGCGATGTAGGCGATGCCGCTGAAGATCGAGGCGGTGCCGAGCGTGGCGACGAAGGCGTTGACCCGCACCTTGGTGATGATCAGCCCGTTGGCGACGCCGCAGGCCATCCCGATCAGGATCACCAGGACGAAGGCGAAGCCGAGCGACATCTTCTCGCCGAGACCGACGTAGGCGACCGCGCCGAGGGCGAAGATCGCCGCCACCGAGAGGTCGAAGCCGGCGGCGATGATCACGAAGGTCATCCCCATCGCGACCAGTCCCTGGCCCGCGTTCTGGCTCAGCATCTGCTGCACGCTGGTCCAGGCGAAGAAGCCGGGGTAGGCGATCTGGGCGACGATCGCGAGGACGATCGCGACACCGACCATGGCGAAGCGGAAGGCGAACGTGGCCGCCTCCTCGCGGTTCAGGCCGAGGCCGCCGCCGCGGGTGACCTCCTCGATCGCGACGGCCTCGTCGCCGAGGTTGGTCGCGGGCACCCCACCGGTCTGCGTCTCGTTGCTCATACGGCCTCCTCCACCTGCAGTACATGACTAAGAATCGACGCGGGACTGATCCGGTCCTCGCGCTCCACCACTCCGACGACCTGCCCCCGGTTGAGGACGAGGACCCGGTCGCTCACCCCCGCCACCTCCTCCAGCTCCGAGGAGACGAAGACGATCGACATCCCGGCCGCGACCATCTCCTTCAGCTTCAGGAGGATTTCCGCCTTGGCGCCGACGTCGATGCCGCGGGTCGGCTCGTCCACCAGCAGCACCCGCGGCCGGCCGTTGGCCGCCCGGGCGAGCAGCAGCTTCTGCTGGTTGCCGCCGGAGAGGTGGCCCGCGGTCGAGCCGATCCGCCCGGTGGCGAAGCCGAACGGGGTCGCCTCCGCCGCCGCCGCCGCACGCAGCCGCGAGGGCCGCAGGAAGCCGAACCTGGAGACGGCGCCGAAGTTGCTCATCATCACGTTGTCCGCCGCCGAGAGGGCGAGGCCGAGGCCCTGGCCCTTGCGGTCCTCGGGGACCAGGGTGATGCCGTAGGAGAGGGCGCGGCGCACCGTCTTCGGCCAGGCCACCTCCTCGCCGTCGATCCAGAGCCGGCCGCGCGAGCGCGGCTCCAGCCCGGCGAGGCAGCGCAGCACGCTGGTGCGGCCGCTGCCGACCATGCCGCCGAGGCCGACGATCTCCCCCTCGCGGATCTCCAGCTCGACGTCCTCGACCGCGCCGGGCAGGGTCAGGCCCGCGGCCCGCAGCACCGGGGTGCCGGCGGCGACCGGCGCGGCCGCGGCCGGCGCCTGGTTGCTCTCGATCTCCTGCAGCGCCTTGCCCGACTTGTCGACGCCGAGCATCGCGTCGACCAGGGAGCGGTGATTCCACTCGGCCCGCGGGCGCGAGGCGATCAGGCTGCCGTCGCGGAAGACCGAGATGTCGTCGCAGACCTCCAGCACCTCCTCCAGGTGATGGCTGACGAACACCACCGTGATGCCGCGGGCGCGAAGGTTCTTCATCAGCGTCAGCACCGCCTCGCGCTCGTGCTCGGCCAGCGAGGCGGTCGGCTCGTCGAAGAGCACGATGTTGGCGTCCACCTGCAGCGCCCGCAGCACCTCCAGCAGCTGCTGGTCGGCGACCGCGAGCCGGCCGGCGGGGACGCCGGAGGGCTTCGCCTCGACGCCGAGCTGCGCGCAGAGCTCCTCGTAGCGGCGCCGCATCCCCCGCCGGGCGAGGAAGCCGAGCCGCGACTCGGTCTGGCCGAGGAAGACGTTGGCCTCCGGCGAGAGCGCCGGGACCGTGGTGAGCTCCTGGTAGATCGCCGCGATGCCGTCCTTGAGGCAGGCGCGCGGATCGCCGTAGGGCAGCTCCTTGCCGAAGACCGTGACCGTCCCCTCGGTCGGCTTCAGCCGGCCGGCGAGGATGCCGAGCGCGGTCGACTTGCCCGCCCCGTTCTCACCGACCAGGGCGTGGACGGTGCCGCGCCGGATGGTCAGGTCGATCGAGTCGAGCGCGACGGTGACGCCGAAGGTCCGACGGATGCCCTGGAACTCGATTGTCTCTGTGCTCACTGTCGGTCCTTCCGGCGGGAGCGCCGGCGCCGGCCCGCGCGGGGCCGGCGCCGCCGTCCGGGTCAATAGGTCGGTTCGAATTCCCCGACGTTTTCCTTGGTGATCATCAGCGGTTCGGTCAGCGAGGCGCCGGGAGGATCGGCGGGCAGGAACCGCGGCCCCTGTTCCCCGTCGAACGCCGCTTCCATTTCTTCGATCGCGATCCGCGCCGTGACCTTCGGGTCATAGGCGGCCGAGACCTGGAGCCAGCCCGACTTGACGTTCGGGACGGTGATCTCCTTGCTGCCACCGACGTCGCCGACCTTCACCTCGCCGGCGCTCTTGCCGGCTTCCTTGAGCGCCGCGATGATGCCCGGCGTCGCGCCCTCGTAGCCGTCGATGATGACTTCGATTTCGGGGTTCCGCGAGAGGATCCCCTGGGTCAGCTTCTGCGCGGTCGGCGCGGTGTAGTCGCCGGCGACGGTTTCGACCGGTTCGATCCCGGCCGCCTCGACCGCGGCGCCGACGGCTTTCGCCTGGGCCGCGATGTCGGGGCCGTTGATGAAGGCGACCTTCGTTTCCGGCCCGATTTCGAGGATTTCCTTCTGCGCTTCGAACACGTGGGTCAGCCAGGTGACGTTGGCGGTGTCGGAGACGAAGTTCAGCGTCCCTGGCGCCCACACTTCTTCACCCCACGGCTTTTCCGAGCGACCGCAGGTCGGGGTGACCATGATCGAGACCGGGATCTCTTTTTCCGGCGCCTGTCGGCTGACCATGTTGCAGACGCCTTCGGCGTCGACCGCCTCGAGGATCCAGGCTTCGTATTCGCCGGTGCTGAGCGCGGTCTCCAACTGCTTCAGCTGCGTCGATGCGTCGAACTTCGCTTCGATCCAGGTGACGTCGGAGCCTTCCTTGTCCATCTTTTCGATTTCAGCCTTGTACGAGAGCTCGTAGGCCGAGAGGCCGTAGGCGAAGAAGCCGATCTTCGGCACCTTCTTTTCGACTTCCAGGGTCGTCGTGCCGAGGTCGATGCTCGCCTTGCCGCCTTCTTCGGAGGAGGCGTCTTCGGCGTTGCCCGCGGCGGCTTCTTCACCGCCTGCCTCGGTGCTGCCCCCACCGCTCGAGCTGGAGCCGCTGGAACCACATGCCGCGACCAGGACCGTCAAGGCGATCACGGCACCGAAGACGACGAACGCCTTCGAAAGGTCTCTCAACTTGTCCACTGCTGATCCTTCCCACCCGGAGGGGACGGCGCCGGCCCGCAAGAAAGGCCGGCGCCGTCGTTCGGGTCAGTACGTCGGTTCGAATTCGCCGATGTTTTCCGCGGTCACGATGAGCGGCTTTTCGAGCGACGCACCGGGCGGATCCGCCGGCAGGACGCGCGGGCCCTGTTCACCTTGGAACGCCAGTTCCATCTGTTCGATCGCGGTCTTGGCGATCGTCTTCGGGTCGTAGGCGGCCGAGGCCTGGAGCCAGCCCGCCTTGATGTTCGGGACGGTGATTTCGGAGCTGCCGCCGATGTCGGCGAGTTTCACTTCGCCCGGCTTCTTGCCCGCTTCCTTCAACGCCGCGATGACCCCCGGCGTGATCCCCTCGTAGCCGTTGATGATCACTTCGATGTCGGGGTTACGCGACAGCATCGCCTGGGCCTTGGCCTGGCCTTCCGGCGCCGTGTAGTCGGTTTCCGCCGTTTCCACCGTTTCGATCCCGGCCGCCTTGAGGCCCGCTTCGACCGCCAGCGTCTGCGCCGAGATGTGTTCGCCGACCAGCGCGCCGACCTTGGTCGAGGAGGTGATCCCCAGCGTTTCCTTCATCGATTCGAACACGTGGGTGAACCAGGTCACGTTGGCGGTGTCGGAGACCATGTTCAGCGTCCCCGGCGTCCAGATGCCTTCGCCCCACGGTTCCTGGGACTTGCCGCAGGTCGGGCTGACGATGATCCCGACCGGGATGCCCGCTTCGGGCGCCTGCTTGCTGACCAGGTTGCAGACGCCTTCGGCGTCGACCGCCTCGATGATCCAGGCGTCGAATTCATGCGTGGTGAGGGCCGTCTGGAGCTGCTTCAGCTGCAGCTGCGGTTCATATTTGGCTTCGACCCAGGTGACGTCGGAGCCTTCTTCGTTCATCTTTTCGATCTGCGCCTTGTACGAGAGCTCGTACGCCGACAGGCCGAAGGCGAAGAAGCCGATCTTCGGCACCTTCTTTTCGACTTCCAGGGTCGTCGTGCCGAGGTCGATGCTCGCCTTGCCGCCTTCTTCGGAGGAGGCGTTTTCGGCGTTGCCACCGCTCGCTTCTTCACTCGTCGTGCTCCCGCTGCTGGAGCTGCTCGAGCTCGAGCCGCAGGCGCCGACGACGACCGCCAACGCGATCACGGCGCCGAGCACGGCGAAGGCCTTCAGCAGGCCCCTCAACTGTCTCTCCCCACTTCCCATCTGACTCTCTTCTCCTTGTTTGCACGCAAGCGGGAGGCCCGACCGGCGTTGGTGGTCACTCACCGATCGGGGTCGACCGGAGCAATTCCCTCTTCGATCGCCTTGATCAGCAAGGTCATGAACTTCGAGTGGAAGCGGGCCATGCCGACGAACCCGGTACCGAACCAGAGGCCCGGCTGCGCGGAGCGGCGCCAGACGTTGGCGTACTCACCGTCCTCGGCGCGGCCGTAGACCTTGGTGATCTCCGCCGCCGCCCCGCCCAGCGTCGGCTGGATGTGGTCCCACAGCTGCTCGTAGCCGGTGGCGAAGAGGATCAGGTCGACGTCGATCTCGGAGCCGTCGGTGAAGACGGCCGAGTGCTCTTTCACCTCCGCCAGTTCGACCCCGCTCTTCAGCTCGACGCGACCGTCGGCGATCAGCTCCGAGGCGCCGATGTTGATCTGGTAGCTGTCGCGGCCCGCCATGTGGGCGCCGATGATCCCGGTGCCCTCGGGGCCCCATTCGAGCTTGAAGCCGCGCGCCTCGAGCGCCTCCAGCAGCTCCTTGTCCTCCTCTTTGGCGAGCTCCACCAACTGCTTGTTGATCTCGTCGCCGATCAGGTTCGGCATCGAGTAGGCGACCTGGTCGGCGAACTCGATCGGCAGGTCCTGGTCCTCGGTGTAGAGGCCGAACCAGAACTTGTTGAAGGTGTCGAAGTTGATGACGTAGGTGGCGCCGCGCTGCATCATCGTCACCTCGGCGCCGTGCTCGTAGAGGTCGTGCGCCATCTCGTGCGCACTCACCCCGGCGCCGACGACCAGCACCTTCTTGCCCGCCTGGTCGGCGGCGTCCTGGTAGGCGCCCGAGTGCGCGTACTCGCCCTCGAACTTGTCGAGGCCCGGGACGTCCGGGATCTTCGGCGTGCCGTTGAGGCCGGCGGCGACGACGAACTGGCGCGGGTGCAGCTCGCGGACCTGGCCGTCCGGCCGTTCCACCCGGATCGTCCAGACCGAGGCGTCCGCGTCGTAGGAGGCGTCGAGGAAGGTGGTGCCGGTCCAGACGTTGAGGTCGAGCGCGTGCGAGTAGTACTCGAGGAAGTCGGCCAGCTTGTCTTTCGGCGTGTGCGCCGTCCAGGTCTTCGGGAACGGCATGTAGGGCAGGTGGTCGACGTGGAGGATGCTGTGCAGGGCGAGCGAGGCGTACCGTTTGCGCCACACGTCGCCGACCCGCGGCTCGCGGTCGATCACCAGCGTCGGCACGTCGAGCGCCGAGAGGCGGGCCGCGATCGAGAGGCCGTTGTGGCCGGCGCCGAGCACCACGGCGGCGGGCTCGGAGTGTTCGAAGGCGATCTCCTCGGCGCGGTCGTTGGTCCAGCGGGTGCGGTTCTGGACCACGCCGTGGGTCTTGCCCTGCGGCCGGTTGTGCCCGGTCGACTCGGGGAAGCGCTGCAGCGCGTCGGCCTGGGTCTCCAGCGTCGCCGCGACCCAGCCGTCGCCGCCCGGGACCAGGTAGGCGTACCCGCGGTCGATCCGCTCCGCCGTGGTGAAGTCGAAGAAGGCCTGGATGTTGCCTTCGGCGATCACCGGATCCTGCTCCGGCGTGAGGGCGAACTCGCCGGCGCCGGCCGCCCCGTTCCAGTCGAGCAGGCGGGTGATCAGCTCGTCGCGGCCGATCCGGTTGCTGACGTCCCAGCTGAAGGCCATGAAGTCGCGCCAGGTCGCCGCCTCGGTGAACAGGCCCGTCAGCTGCTCGGCCGACCCCGCGGCGAGCGCCGCCTCGAATTTCCGCAGCCACTCGGCGGCCGCGTGCCGGGCCACCTCCTCGTTCAACTCTCCGCTCGGGGCGATCTGGGTGTCACTCACTTTGGGTCTCTCCTTCTGCTTCGAAACTCGGGGTCACTTGATGGCGATCGGGTTGACCGGCGAGCCGACGGCCCCGGTCACGTTCAGGGGCGGGGCGACGACCTGGAACTCGAAGACGCCGTCCTCGGCGCAGTCGGCGGCGAGCGCGGTGAGGTTCCAGAACTCGCCCAGGACGAGGCCCATGTCGCGCAGGCAGAGCGCGTGCAGGGGCAGGAACATGCCGTCGACGTCCATTTCCAGCAGGTGCTCGACGGCGACGTTGTCGCAGGCGACGGCGGCCGCCTCCTTGGCGTGCAGCCATTCGGCGCAGCGCCAGTGCAGGCCCGCGACCGGCGCCATCTTGTCGCCGGTGCGGCGGAACTCCGACCACCAGCCGGTGTGGACGCAGACGATGTCGCCGGATTCGATCTTCACGCCCTGCGCCTCGGCGATCGCGTCGAGCTCCTCCGGCGTCACCCGGCCCTGGGCGTCGAGCGCGCCCTCGGCGCCGCGGTGGCGGACCGCGTCGAGCAACACGCCGCGGGAGACGACCCCCTTGTCGATCAGCGCCCCGACCCCGCAGTGGGCGGCGCCCTGGCTGCTGACCGAGCTGGAGGGGAAGCCGTTGAACAGCCGGCCCTCGTAGTGGACGTGGGAGAGCGCGTCCCACTGGGTGGCGGCCTGCAGCGGCATGATGATCATGTCGTCGTTGAAGCGCAGCGGGCTGGCAGCGAAGGTCTCGGCGATCTGCTTGGCGGTCGCGTTGTCCTCCCAGATCAACCCGTCTTTGATGAACTGCTCGGCGTCGCCGCCGTCGACCGTCATCAGGTGGACCGGGTTCTGGCGGTAGAGGAATTCGCCCTGCGGGCCGTTGGAGCCGAACTCGACGCCGAGCGGGAAGACCTTGCCCGAACGCACCAGGGCGCCCGCCGCGGCCACCTTCGCCGGGGTGATGAAGTTGAGCGTCCCGGCCTCGTCGTCGTCGCCCCAGCGGCCCCAGTTGCTGACCCGCTCGGCGGCGCTCTTGAAATCGGCGAAGGTGTCCATCAGGCGCGCGCCTCCAGCGCTTCGGCCTCGATCCCCTGGGCGGGCTTCCAGTCCGGCATCGGGGTGACGAAGGCGATGTCGAAGACGCGCTCGACGATCAGCCAGCGGCCCCCCTCGCGGACGAAGCTGTCGCGGTAGCGGCCGCCGATGTGCGAGGTGCCTTCGCCGGTGTAGGTGCAGAGGCAGTCGAGCTCGGTCGCCGCGGTCGCGGTGCCCGCCTCGATGTCGATCGAGAGCAGCGGGTTGGCCATCCAGTGGTGCATGAACGGCGCCGCGGTCCAGTACTGGTTCGCCGCGCCCATGATCTCGTCGATGCCGACGAAGCGGCCGAAGAAGCCGAGGTCGAGGACGGCGTCCTCGCGCCAGATCGAGCGCAGCGTCTCCGCCTCCTGGTGGTCGAAGCCTTGCGCGTAGCGCGAGATCAGGTCGAGCAGATCGTTGCGCGCCTCGAGCAGATCGAGTCGAGTCTCCTGGTCCATCTTGTCCCTCTCCATCTCCGTAGTGGCCCGAACCGATCGGCTTTTCCAAGGCCGCCCGTGTCCTTCCCATTGACCCTTAGCCGAGGTGTAAATAACGCACACACCCGATCGCTATGTGGACGAGAATACATGCTCGCCGGCCCCTGTCAAGGGGTCGTGCACACGGAGGACCCGCGCTCCCAAGGGGGCGACGGGCTACCGAGAGGAGCTGTGGACGAGCGCTCCTCCCGAGTTCGGGGCGGCTTCCCAGGCCATGGGAAACGATAACCACCTATTGCTTGTGCGCCAACCGACTTCAGCCGGCCGGCGCGCGCCGGTCAGGCGGCGGATGCCGGCTCGCGCTCAGCCCGCGACCGTGCGATCGAGCAGGGCGAAGAGCTCGTCGAAGTGGAGCTCGGCGGCGGCCTCGTCGTAGGCGGCGGCGTCGGCCATCGTGTAGCCGTGGGCGGCGCCCTCGTAGAGCTTCGAGGTGTAGGTGGCGCCCACCTCGTCGAGGGCGTCCTCGACCGCGGCGATGTTCTCCGCGGTCATGCTTTTGTCGTTGTCGGCGTGGCCGAGGTAGACCTCGGCGCCGATCTCACCGGCGCTCAGGTGCGGGCTGTTCTCGTCCTCGGTGACCAGCCCGCCGGTGTGGAAGCCGGCCAGCACCGCGACCCGCTCGGGGTAGGCGGCGGCGATCCGCCAGCCGAGCCGGCCGCCCATGCAGTAGCCGCTGATCGCGACCGGGCCGCGGCCGACCTCCTCGAGGAAGGAGAGGTAGGCATCGCCGTCGGCGACGATCAGCTCGTCGGTCAGGTCTTTCATCAGCGGCCGCGCCTGGGCGAAGATCGCGCCACGGCGCTCGGGGTCGGCGAGCCCGTCGAGCTCGATCAGCGGCGCGCGACCGGCGCGGTAGAAGACGTTGGGCGCGAGGACGACGTAGCCCCGCGCCGCGATCCGGTCCGCCATCCGCTCGATCTGGGGACGGAGGCCGAAGATGTCGCCCAGGAGCAGCACCGCGGGAAGCGGGCCGGCGGCATCGGCGGGGCGGGCGAGGTAAGCGTCCGCCACCCCGTCCCGCGTCTTCACCTCGACCATCTCACCGCTCATCGACCACCGGGCAGAGACCCTACCTCGCGGGTGGTGCGGCCGATGATCTCGTAGCCGCCGTCGGGGGCGAGGCTGATCGAGTTGAACGCCTCGCCGCTCGGCTCGATCCCGACCTTGGCGTCGACCGCCGCGAAGCCGCGGTCGGCAAGCGCCAGGCCGTAGGTGAAGGGCTTGGAGATCGACTGGATCGTGAAGCGCTCGCGCGAGTCGCCGACCCCGTAGTGGCGGCCCTCGGTGGTCGCGATGGCGATCGCGAAGGCGGCCGGATCGGCAAGGGCGAGCGGTGGGATGTAGTCGGCGACGGCGCCGGAGGAATCGGCGCGCCACTGCTCGTGCAACCGGGCGAGGTAAGCGTCGATCGGCGAGGCCGCAGTCAAGGAAAAAGTGAACCTACACCCTTGCCGTACTCAATATATAGCCGACCCGGGGGCTTGTTTCAAGCCCCGCCGGCCCCTCATACTGCCCCGCCGCGAAGGTGTCAACGGAGATCGGAGTGTGTTCATGAGTGTGTTTTCCGGCAAGTGTGAGGTGTGTTCTTGAGCGGCCGTGAGGTGTTGATCGCGGGCGGCGGCCCGACCGGGATGATGCTGGCCGGGGAGCTGGCCCTGGCCGGGATCGACGTCGCGATCCTCGAGCGGCGGCCGGGCCGGGAGCTGGCCGGATCGCGGGCGGGCGGCCTGCACGCGCGCGGGATCGAGCTGCTCGACCAGCGCGGCATCGCCGGGCGCTTCCTCGACGAGGGGACGCCCGCCCAGGCGGCGACCTTCGCCTCGGTGACCCTCGACATCGGCGACTTCCCCACCCGCCATCCCTACGCGCTCGGCCTCTGGCAGAACCACATCGAGCGGATCATGGCCGGCTGGGTGAGGGAGCTCGGCGTGCCCACCTACCACGGCGCCGAGGTGAGCGGCTTCAGCCAGGACGACGACGGCGTCGAGGTCGAGCTGGCCGACGGCCGCACGGCGCGGGCCGGCTACCTGGTCGGCTGCGACGGCGGCCGCAGCGTCGTCCGCAAGGCGGCGGGCATCGACTTCCCCGGCTGGGACCCGACCGTCAGCAACCTGATCGCCGAGGTCGAGGTGGCGGTCGAGCCGGAGTACGGCATCACCCGCACCGAGCTCGGGATCAGCTCGCTGAACCGGATGGGCGAGGGCGAACCGGTCCGCGTCCTGGTCACCGAGCGAGACCTCGACGCGAGCGGCGAGCCCACCCTGGCCGACCTGAGCGAGGCACTGGTGCGCGTCTACGGCACCGACTACGGGATCCACAGCCCGGCCTGGATCTCCCGCTTCACCGACATGACCCGCCAGGCCGCCTCTTATCGCGAGGGCCGCGTGCTGCTCGCCGGCGACTCGGCCCACATCCACTACCCGGCCGGTGGCCAGGGCATCCAGAACGGCATGCAGGACGCGGTCAACCTCGGCTGGAAGCTGGCCCAGGTGGTCCGCGGCATCTCGCCGGACGAGCTGCTCGACACCTACCAGGCGGAGCGCCACCCGGCCACCGCCCGCTCGATCCGCCACACGATGGCGCAGACCGCCCTGCTGCGACCGGAGGCGCGGATCGAGGCGCTCCGCGACGCGATCGCCGAGACGATGGAGATGGAGGAGCCGCGCCGCCACTTCGCCGCGCTGATCTCTGGCCTCGACGTCCGCTACGACCTCGGCGGCGAGCACCCGCTCGTCGGCCGCCGCATGCCGGATCTCGACCTCGCGATCGCCGCCGGCGAGTTCCGCGCCTACTCGCTTCTGCACGAGGGGCGTCCGGCGCTGATCAACCTCGGCGAGCCCGGCTCGCTCGACGTCGCCCGGCCCTGGGCCGAGCGCGTCCAGCTGATCGACGCCTCCTACGACGGACCCTGGGAGCTGCCCGCCGTCGGCGAGGTCGCGGCGCCCACGGCCGTCCTCGTCCGCCCCGACGGCCACGTCGCCTGGGTCGGCGACGGCGGCGACTCCGGCCTGGCCGAGGCGCTCGCCACCTGGTTCGGCGACCCGCGCCCTCACCCCCGGTGCGCTTCGCCGGCCACGGCGAATTCAGCTTCCACGCGCCGCGCGATCTCCGCTAAGGTCAGCTTTAGGGCGTCCTAATTAGGAGGCCCTAATCTTTGTTCGAAAGCGACCGAAAGCGAGGAGGCCTACATGGGCCGCTACATCGGACCCGTCGAGAAGCTCGAGCGCCGCGAGGGCGTGCCGCTCGACCTGAAGGGCGAAAGACATCTGCTCCGCAAGACCTCTCTGGAGCGGCGCGGCCCCGTGCCGCCGGGCGAGCATGGGGCGCGGCGGCGGCGCAGCCAGAGCGTCTACGGCCGCCAGCTGCGCGAGGCGCAGAAGCTGAAGATCGCCTACGGCGTGCGCGAGAAACAGATGCGGCGACTGGTCCAGAAGGCCCGCCGCCACCATGAGTCGACCGCCGGCGAGGCGCTGATCGAGCTGCTCGAGCGACGGCTCGACAACGTCGTCTTCCGCCTCGGCCTCGCCTCGACCCGGCGCCAGGCGCGCCAGTTCATCAACCACGGCCACGTGTTGGTCGACGGCCGCCGGCTCGACATCCCCTCGGCGGTGGTCGGGGACGGACAGCGGGTCCAGATCAAGCCCGGCTCGCCGGTCGCGCCGCTGGCCGAGAGGTGGTCGGAGAACGTCGGCCGCGTGCCGGCCTGGCTCGAGGTCGACCACGAGGCGCTGGCCGGCCGCGTGCTGCGGGCGCCGCAGCGCGACGAGGTCCAGATGCCGGTGGCCGAGCAGCTGGTGATCGAACGCTACGCGAGGCGCTGATGGATCCCCGCACCGTCGGCGGCCTGCCGACCCTGCTCGAGTCCACCCTGCTGACCATGTGTCCGGCCAACCACGAGCGCATGCGCCACGACCTGAAGACGCTCGCCAACCGACTGCCCGGCGAGGTCGACGACCCGCTCGGCCAGCTGATGGCGCTGGGCGAGCACGTCGGCGCCGCCTTCACCACCTCGGCGGCCGGCGAGGCCGCGGGCGACTCGCCCCTGCTCGACCCCGAACGCGCTCTGATCGAGCGCCACGGCGACCCCCTCCTCGTCGCCGCCCTGGTCGCCGCCGTCGGCCAGCGCCGCGGCTGGCCGGTCGCGGTCGTCTCCTCCGACCGCCGCGCCCTGGTCGGCCACCCTCGCTGTGCCCAGCCTTTCGCCCTCTCGGTCACCGACGGGGGTCGCGTCGTCGATGCCCACGACTACGCCGGCGAGGGCGACATCTGGTGGCGCTGCCCGCACGAGATCGCCTACGCGCTGGAGTCGCGCCGGAGGTAGGCTCGCCGGACCATGGCGCCGTGGTTCAAGTGCAGGCCGGTCGACGAGGCGTTCTTCGAGAGCGCGCCGACGAAGCTGGTCGGCGGCTTCGAGATCCCGCGGCCGGCGGCCACGGTGTGGGGTGAGCTCTGCGCCGACGACGCGCTGCACTGGTGCCGGATCCTGCAGGACGTGCGCTGGACCTCGCCGCGCCCGTTCGGGGTCGGGACGACCCGCGAAGTGAAAGCGCTCTGGGGCGCCAACTACCTGCGCGAGCATTACTTCCGCTGGGAGGAGGGTCGGCGCCACTCCTTCTACGTCGAGGAATCGAGCGGGCCGCTCTTCCGCTCGCTCGCCGAGGACTACCTGGTCGAGCCGCGCGGCGCCGACGCCTGCCGTTTCGTCTGGACGATCGCGGTCGAGCCGACCGCGATCGGGCGGCCGGCCACGCCGGTGAACCGGGCGATCCTGAAGACGCTGCTCACCGACACCGCGCGCCACTACGGGCTGGGCCAGGCCGCCTAGGGGTTGATTCCGCGGCGCGGGGGGAGCTGGCGCCCGGAGCCGGGGGAGCTCGAAGGGACGGGAAAGGGACGCGGCCTTCTCGGTGGCGGCCCGGGCAGGCTGTGGCCGCCACCGAGAAGGCCGGGTGTCGGGGAGAGGGCCGAGGGATCGGCGTGCCCGGGGGAGAGAAGCGCGTGTCCGGGCACGAAGGCGCGTGATCGGTGACGAAGAGCGGGGGAAGTCCACGCTTCCTCCCGTCTTCCTCATGCCTCCCCCTGGTGAGTTCGCAGTTCTGCTCGCATGGCGAGCGAAAGTGCGAACTCACCGGGGTGCGGGCCCGATCCCGTCACGGGAGGCATGGGGAAGGGTGACGTTCCCGGCGTCTCTCCCACGTCCGTGTGGACTTCCCTGCGGGACCCTCACGTCCCGGGCGTCTCGTGGCGGCCACAGCCTGCCCGGGCCGCCACGAGACGCCCGGGACGCAACTCGGACGGGCGGGGCGGCCACGAGCCACGCCGTCCCGGACCACGACCGCGGGCTCGAGCCCCGCACCCCGCCCGCGGGATCGTCACCTAGGCCGGGCCCAACCCGCGGGGCTAGCCGGCCGTCGTCGCGGCGGGCTTGCGCTTGCGGCGCCGGCGGCGTTTGCGGCGCGGGCCGTCGGCGGCCGGACGCTGATCGTCGCGCCGCGGCTTGTTCCCGGCGGCGGGGCGCTTGCCCTCGCGGCGCTGCGTGTCCTGGCCCGCGGGCCGCTTCTCCTCACGGCGGGGCTTCGACGCCGTGGCGCTCTCGGTCCGGCCGCCGTTGAAGTCGAGGCCGAGCGCCGAGGCGATCCGGCGCATCTCCTTCACCTCGTCGCCGAGCACGAAGCTGATCCCGGTGCCGGTCCGCCCGGCGCGGCCGGTGCGGCCGATCCGGTGGACGTAGGCCGCCTGGTCCTCGGGCGCGTCGTAGTTGAACACCCGCACCACGTCGGGCACGTCGATGCCTCGGGCGGCGACGTCGGTGGCGACCAGGGTCAGCACGTCACCGCGCTCGAAGCGGGCAAGGGCGGTCTCGCGCTGCCGCTGGCTCTTGTCGCCGTGCATCGCGACCGCCTCGACGTCTTCTTTCGCCAGTCGCTTGACCAGGCGGTCGGCGCCACGCTTGGTGCGGACGAAGACGAGCGAGCGGCCCGGCTCCTCCTCGCCCAGCGAGGCGACCAGCCGGTCGAGCTTGGCGCCCTGCGACTCGACCCGCAGGAAGCGGTGCTCGATGTCGGCGGCCTTTTCCGCGGGCGCGTTGGTGTGCGACCGCGGCTTGTAGGTGTAGTCGCGGGCGGCCTTGCCGGCGGCGCCCTCGAGCGTCGCCGAGAAAAAGAGCGTCTGGCGATCGTCCGGAGTCAGGGAGACGATCCGGTCGACGGCGGGCCGGAAGCCCATGTCGAGCATCCGGTCGGCCTCGTCGAGGACCAGCACCTGGACCTGGTCGAGGGCGACGGCGCCGCGTCCGATCAGGTCCTCGAGCCGGCCCGGCGTCGCGACCAGGATGTCGGCCCTCTTCGCCGCCGCGATCTGCGGGCCGAAGCCGACGCCGCCGTAGACAGCGGCGAGGCGCAGCTTGCGCGCCCGGGCGAGGACTTCGAGCTCGTCGACGATCTGCGAGGCGAGCTCGCGGGTGGGCGCCAGGATCAGCGCCTGCGGGCCGTAGGCGCCGGGGTCGAGGACGTCGACGAGCGGCACGCCGAAGGCGAGCGTCTTGCCCGATCCGGTCGGCGACTGGACGAGCAGGTCATGGCCGTCCAGCGCGTCGCTGATGACCATCTCTTGTACGGGGAAGGGTTCGGTGATCGATCGCGCGCGCAGCGCGTCGACCACGGCCTCGGAGGTGCCGAGGTCGGCAAACGTAGTTATGGAAGTGCTCCTTGAATTGACTTCTTCGGGGAGATCCAGCAGCCCCGAAGTGCCTGTGCACGTGAGGAAACGGGTTCTCTCGGGCGGCGATCCGCGCCTGCCCGACCATTGAACGGTAGCGGACTCGGCCCTTCCCGCGTGCTCCAACCGAGCTAGAAGATCAGCTCCCAGTCCTCGGCCACGCTTTCGGCGCCGAAGGCGACCTCGGGCTTGGAGGAGATGAGCTGGAAGCCCGCCGCCGCGTAGAGGCGGCGGGCCGGGGTGAGGAAGTCGTCGGTCCAGAGGACCATGCGGCGGTAGCCGGCGGCGCGGGCGAACTCGACGCAGGTCGAGACCAGGGTGCCGCCGACCCCCAGGCCCCGCGCCCACGGCTCGACTATCAGCAATCGCAACCGCGCCGTCCCCTCCTCTCCCTCCTCGGCCATGCAGAAGATCGAGCCGGCCCGGCGCCCGTCGACGGTCGCGATCCACCCCCGCTCCCGCTCCGGGTCGTGCTTCTCGGCATGACGCCCGACCACTCCCGCGACCAGGGCTTCGAAGCTCGCGTCCCAGCCGTAGGACTCGTGGTAGATCTCGCCGTGCCGGGCGACGACCCAGCCCAGGTCACCGACCCCCGGCTCCCGCAGCTCGAGCTCCGACGCCCGCACCGCCGGATCGAGAACCGTCCGAATCGTCCCCATCGCCTCCAGGAGACGCGCCCGGTCGGCCGGCTCGAGCGGCTCCAGGCGCCCACCGACCTCCTCGCCGGCGCGACGGTCGAGCGATCCGACCAAGCGCCTCCCTTTCGCCGTCAGCCGCAGGGTCTGCACGCGCGCGTCCCCCTTCGCCCGCCCCCGCCTCAGCAGCCCGTCCTCCTCGAAACGACCGAGGATCCGGCTCAGGTAGCCGCGATCGACGTCGAGCCGCCGGCGCAGCTCCTTCGTCTCCGTCACCTCCGCCTGCGCCAGCTCGTAGAGCACCCGCGCCTCGGTCAACGAGTAGGGGCTGTCGAGCAGCCCCCGTCGCAACAGCCCGATCTCGTTCGTGTAGAAGCGGTTGAAGTCCCGAAACCCGGCGACCTGCCCGGCGAGCGCGTCCTCTGCCATCGCCTCCAATATTAGTTGACTACGTCAACTAACTGGCAAGGGCTCACGGCGTGCGGATCTCGACCAGGTCGTCGATCAGCTTGAAGTCGGCGGGGTCATGGGTCAGGAGAGGAACCTGGTGGACGTTCGCGGTGGCGGCGATCGCGAGGTCGAAGGCGCGCCGCCGCGGCCTGCCGCCACGCTGGACGACCGCCGCGTGCAGGCGTCCGCACTCGCGCGCCACGGTACCGTCGAACGGCAGGGGGTCGAATACCCGCTCGATCGTCGCCAGCCGTTGCAGGCGGTTGGCGCGCGCCTCGTCGTCGGCTGCGACGAGAACCCCGAAGTGCAGCTCGGCGACCGATACCGCGCTGATCGCGACCTTGTCCAAGGGATCGGCGTGGCCGCGGATCAGGACCGAGGTATCGAGAAGCAGGGACACGAACATGACCCCCTATTCAGTCCAGGGGTCGACCATCTCTCCCCCCATGCGCTCGAGATCTCTCTCCAACGTGGGGTCGGCGGGAAGGTTCCAGAGTTGGGCGAGCCGCTCGCTCGGCACCCAGTGGGCGCCGCGAACGGGACCGAGCCGGGCAACCGGACGCCCGGAGACGGTGATCGTCAGCTCCTCGCCTGCCTCGGCCCGACGCAGAACCTGGCCGACGTTGTTACGCAGCTCCTTCTGCGGGATGGTGACGTCCATGGGAAGGAGGGTAGCAGTTCTGCTACCTCAGGATGAGGCCAGCTCCTCGCGGGCGCGCATCGCCAGCTTCACGGTCGCCTTGCGGAGGCCTTCGGCGTCCTCGATCGGCTCGGCGTAGAGGACGCGGAGGGTGCGCTCGCCGCCGGGGGTGGCGGCGAGCAGGGTGAGGCCGGTGCGGTCGGCGTCGACGCAGCGGGCCGCCGTCGCCTCGGGGCAGTCGGCAAGGGCGCGGGCCATGTCGAGCAGGGCGTCGTCGTGATCGGCGTTGAGATGGTCGATCGCGCGGCCGGCATTGGCGCTGACCGGATCGTCGGGATGCTGGGGCATGTGCTCCTCTTTGGTCTCGCTCATGGCAGGGTGAAAGATGCCGACACGCAGCCGAACCCGTTGTTGTCCTGGGAGGAGGCGTAGAAGCCGGCGAAGACCTTTTCGCCGTCTTCGGTGAGGGTGCCGCGCATCAGGTTGTAGGTGTAGGTCGTCTTGCCTTCGCTGCTGGTGACCGTGGGCTGGCCGCTCAGGCTGAGGCTGAGCAGGGCCACGCGCTGGTCCGGGTAGGAGGTCCCTTCGCTGCCGCTGAAGCGGAAGACCGCCTGCGAGGCCGAGCCGTTGATCTGGATTTCCGGTTCCGAGCCGGTGAGGTTGATCGAGTGGCCCTTGTAGCGGAACGAGACGCTGCCGGAGCCGTCGACCGCCGCCTCGCCGCTGACCGGGTCGTACCAGCTCGCGGCCGCGGCGAAGTCGGCCTCGTAGGGGAAGCTGCCTTCGACAGTCGATTCCGAGCCTTCCTTGCTGCCGCTGACAGCCGGGCAGGCCGAGGCAGTCGAGAGGATGGTCGAGGCGCCGCCGCTCGCAGTCGTCCCTTCGCCGGTCGCCACGTAGCGGATCCAGGAGGCCCGCGGATACCACTTGACGCTGACGTCTTCGACCGTCTGCGCGGTCAGCGGCCGGGCCAGCACCGGCGCTTCGCCGGAGATCGATTCCGAGTGCGGCGTCGTTTCGCTCGAGGAGCTGTCACCGCCGGACTTCGACGCGGCCGGTCGCCGCAACCTGACCTTGAAGTCGTAGGACTCCTTTCGCCCGGAGCCGCGCACGACGACGTGGGCGCGGAAGGTCGCGGTGTGGCCCGCGAGGCGGGTCAGCGCACCGGAGCCGAAGCGCAGCTTGACCGTGGCCTTGCCGCCCGAGCCGACGACCCCGGGGACGACCACCTTGGCGCGCACCGCCTTGCCGGCGACCCGCACCTTGACCTGCTTCGGCGCGGCCTTGACCACACAGGCTTCGGCGGCCGTGCAGCGCACCTTGCCGAGCGTGACCACGCCCTTCTTCGGCACGGTGCGGACCTTGGCCTTCGCCCCCGCCACCGGGGCGACGATCAGGGCGCCGGCCAGAGCCAGCACCCCGATCGCCGCCACGCGCCTGGCGGTCGTCACTACTTCCTCCCCGCGATCTTCACCTTGACCAGGTGCTTGCTGGTCTTGCCGTTGGCGGTGATCCCGACCGTCAGCTTGATCAGCACCTTCTTCGCGCCGAGCGCCTTCAGCGCGGCCTTCGAGAGGTGCACGCGCACCGTCGCGACCTTGCCGGCGCCGACGCTCTTCGGGGCCATCACGGTGACGACGAAGCGCTTGCCGCCGATCTTCACCGCGATCCGCTTCGGCACCGACGTCTTGCAGGCGGTGCCGCCGGCCGGGCAGATCAGCTTCGCCACTTCGGCGACCCCCTTGGCGTTGACCTTCCGCACACCGGACAGCGCCGACAGCTTCACCGCCGCGACCGCCGTGGACGTGGTGGTCGTCGTGCCGCTGTCGGTGGCGGTCGTCGTGCCGCCGCTGTCGCTGCCGCCGGACGAGCCGCCGCTTTCTTCTTCACCGCCGCCTTCCGGTTCGACGAACGGCGGGGTCGGGACCCAGCTGTCGGTGAAGTCGACCGGGTCGAACGCGGTGCCGGCCGGGTAGTTGTCGAAGACCGGTTCGGCTTCGGCGGTGATCGCCGATTCGATGCCTTCCCAGGTGAGCGTCTCTTCGCCGGCGACCGGGGTGACCCCGGAGGCGTCGAGTTCGACCAGGTCGAGGTCGTCGAATTCTTCGAGTTCCCCGCTGGTTTCCGAACGACTGACGACGTCCGCGTAGAGGGTTCCGGTTTCGCCTTCGAGGACGACCTTCGGATCCTTGATCGTGATGTCGAGCAGGGGCGTGCCGCCGCCGTACGAGTTGTAGGCGGTGTAGTGGACGCTGCCCGCGTACTGGACTTCGTTCTTTTCCGCCCCCGGGTCATAGGTGCCGGAGACGACCGGGAAGCGGTAGGTGCCGTCTTCGGCTTCGACCGCGCCGCCGGTCACTTCGATCTTGCCTTCCGCGGCGGAGTTCTTGATGTAGTTGCGGAACGAGGCCTTCACTCCCCAGTCGAGCTCGCCGCCTTCGACGGCGGTCGTCGCCAGCGGAGCGGTCGGGACCCAGCTGTCGGTGGCCGCCACATCGTCGAAGGCGGTGCCCGCCGGGTAGCTGCCGAAGACCGGTTCGGCTTCGGCGGTGATCGCCGATTCGATGCCTTCCCAGGTGAGCGTTTCCGTGCCCGCGGCCGGGGTGACGCCGGTCGCGTCGAGTTCGACCAGTTCGATTTCGCCGTAGTCCGTACCGCTGGAGATCGCGTGGGCGAAGATCGCGCCGCTTTCGCCTTCGAGCAGAAGCCTGGGTTCCGAGATCGTGATGTCGAGGGTGCCGCCGTAGGCCGTGTAGTGGACCGTGCCGGCGTACTGGACTTCGTTGACTTCGGTTTCTTCGTCGTAGCTACCGGAGACGACGGGGAAGCGGTAGGTCCCGTCTTCCGCTTCGACCGCGCCGCCGCTGACTTCGATCTTGCCTTCTTCGGCGTAGTTCTCGATGTAGTTGCGGAAGGACGCCTTGATCCCCCAGTCGAGCTTCGCCCCCCTTCACGGGGACCGTGGCGGCGGCGGCGTTGGCGGCCGTGGCCATCAGTGCGATCGCCGCCAGGGCAAGGGCGATCCATAGGGGGCGGGTTCGGGAACTTCGCATGCGCTTCCTCCTGTCGGCGGCCGGGGTGCGACCGCCTGTTCGTCTGTGGGGGTTGGCCGCAGGAGCGAGGAGACGATGCGGCGAAGGCGGGCCCAATCGCTTAGGGTTGCCTAATGAGGGCACCCTAACAAAGTTCGCTACATTGAGTTAGGCAGCCCTAATTCTTGTACGAGCCGACCCGAATGGAGCAGGACTTTGGTGATCGTGATGAACGTCGTCCACGTCGAGGAGCAGCACCGAGAGGCGTTCGAGCGCCAATTCCTCGATCGTGAGAGCCGCGTGCACCGCGCCGAGGGCTTCGCCGGCTTCGACCTGCTGCGGCGCGACAAGGACGGCGAGTACATCGTCCTCACCCGCTGGGAGACCAAGGAGGCCTTCCAGGCCTGGGCGCGCAGCGACCTCTTCAAAGAGAGCCACCGCCACACCGAGGGCAACCCGATCGGCATGGGCAACGAGGTGCGCCACTACGAGGTGATCGACACCCGGGTGCCGGCGTGAGCCGGCGGGCCGTCCTGCGGCTGTTGTCCTTGGTCGCCGTCGCCGCCTGCCTGTTCGGCGCCGCGAGCGCCGAGGCGAAGGTGCCGAAGCGGATCGTCGCCCTCACCCCATTCGCCGCCAACACCCTGGCCAAGCTCGGCGTCATCCCGGTCGGCATCGGCCAGACGGTCGGCGGCAACGAACGCTTCGACCCGCGGCTGAAGGGCGTCACCGTGCTGCCGCTCTCCCACCCGGACGGGCCGAACCTCGAGCAGTTGGTGTCGCTGCGGCCGGAACTGGTGCTCTCGACCAAGACCTGGGCGAAGGGCAACCAGGCGATCGCCAACCTCGGCATCAGGGTCACGACCCGCGAGCCGGTCCGCGTCAACGGGGTGATCTCGAAGACGCTCGCGATCGCCCGCCTGGTCGGCAAGCTGCCCGAGGCGAAGAAGCTGGTGGTGAAGATGAAGAAGGAAATCGGCGCCGCCCGCAAGGGCATCACCAAGCGGCCCAAGGTGATGGTGATCCTCGGCGTCGGCCAGTCCCCCTACACCTTCCTGCCCAACAGCTGGGGCGGCGACATCGTCCGCAAGGCGGGCGCGGAAATCCTCAGCGGCGGGCTCAAGTCCGGCTCCGGCTTCCAGCGGATCTCCGACGAAGTCGTGGTCGCCGAAGACCCGGAAGTGATCATCGTCGTCCCGCACGGCGAGCCCGAAGACATCTCGGCGATCACCAAGTACTTCAAGAACGACCCGGCCTGGGGCGCGACCACGGCGGCCAAGGAAGGGCACATCTACGTCTCCACCAACAACTCGCTGTTGCAGGCAGGCACCGACGTCGGCAAGACGATCGAAGAAATCCGCAAGGACTACCTGCATAACTGGCCTGGCTGAAGGTGACGCGGCGAGTCGTGGTCCTGGCGGCGCTGGCCGTCCTGCTGGTCGCCGCCGCGATCGCCGAGCTGGCGCTCGGGGCGGTCAAGGTGCCGCCCGGCGAAGTGATCGACATCCTGCTCGGCAAGGGCCACGCCGGGCCGAACCATCAGATCGTCGAGGCGCTGCGCCTGCCGCGCACGATCGAAGCGCTGATCGTCGGCGCGGCGCTCGGGGTCGCCGGGGCGATCCTGCAGGGCGCGCTGGCCAACCCGCTGGCCTCGCCCGACGTGATCGGGGTGACCGGCGGCGCGGGGTTCGGCGCGATCCTGATCCTGGTCCTCTTCCCGGCGAAGATCGCGCTGCTGCCGATCGGCGCGCTGCTCTTCGGCCTGCTGGCGGCGACGCTGGTCTTCGTCTTCGCCTGGACCGGGCGCAACCGCGGCGCGGTCGCCAAGGTGGTGCTGGCCGGGATCGCGATGCTCTCGCTGTTCACCGCCGGGACCACCGGGCTGCTCGCCGCCTTCCCCGAAAAAGCGCCCTCGGCGATCTTCTTCCTCGCCGGCGGGCTCAGCTCCAGCGGCTGGGAAAACCTGCGGACGACCTGGCCCTACTTCGCCGCCGGCGGGCTGATCGTGCTCTTCCTGATCCGGCCGCTGGACCGGCTGGCGCTGGGCGACGACATCGCCGCCTCGCTCGGCTCGCGGCCACAGGTGATCCGCCTCGGCGCCGCGGTCGCGGCGGCGCTGCTGGCGGCGGCCTCGGCGGCGATCGCCGGCCTGCTCGGCTTCCTCGGCCTGATCGTCCCGCACGTGGTGCGGATGGCGGGACGGACCTCGAGCCAGACCTTCGTCGTCCCCGCCTCCGCCCTCGGCGGCGCGGCGCTGCTGGCGGCCGGGGACTGCCTGGCGCGGAACGTGCGGGCGCCGATCGAACTCCCGGTCGGCCCGTTCATGGTGATCCTCGGCGTGCCCGTCTTCCTCTGGCTGCTGCGGAAGGCGGTCTGATGGAGGCGGCGCCGACGGGGGAGCACTACCCGCTGCCGCTGGAGGCCTACGGGGTCGAGGTGGAGATCGCCGGGACGCCGATCGTCCGCGGCGCCGACCTGCAGGTCCACCCCGGCGAGCTGGTCGCGGTGGTCGGGCCGAACGGCGCCGGCAAGTCGACCCTGGTGCGGGCGGTATCCGGGCTGCAGAAGCCGAGCGGCGGGATCGTCGCCTGGTGGGGCCGCGAGGTCGGCTCGCTACGGGGGCGCGAGATGGCGCGGCTGCGCGCCTTCGTGCCGCAGCGGATGCCGGTGCCGGCGGGGATCACGGTGCGCGAAGCGGTGACGATCGGCCGTTCCTCGCAGCTGCGGGTGCTGGGCAGGATGACGCGGGCCGACCGCGACGCGATCGAGCGGGCGATGAGCCGCGCCGACGTCGTCCGCTTCGCCGAGCGCGCCCTCCCCACCCTCTCCGGCGGTGAGCTCCAACGCGTGCAGATCGCGATCGGCCTGGCCCAGGAGGCGCCGGTGCTGATCGCCGACGAGCCGACCTCGGCGCTCGACCTCGGCGCGACGGTCGAAGTCGCGGGGCTGCTGCGGACGCTGGTCGCCCAGGGGCTCACCGTGCTGCTGGTCGTCCACGACCTGGCGCTGGCGGCGGCGATCGCCGACCGCGTCGTCGTCGTCTCCAAGGGGGAGACCGTCGCCGCCGGGCCGCCGCGGGAGGTGCTGACGCCGGCGCGACTGACGGCGGTCTGGGGCACCGAGGCGCACCTGACCGAGCACGACGGACGCACCGCGCTTCACGTCGCCTGGCTGGGGTCGCGATGAGCGGGCGCCGCCCACACCTCGCCGGCCGGTTCGCGGGGCTGATCGCCGTCGGCGTCGCGCTGCTCGCGGCCGCGGCCGTCGGGCCGGTCGGCAGCGCCCTCGCCGACGCTCCCCAGGTCACGATCGTGACCCCGGGCGGGACCCAGCACACGCTGGCGCTGGAAGCGCTGGCGGGGAGCGAAGACGTGGTGGACCAGACCTACGCGCTGCGCTCGGAAGCCGGCGAATCGACGACGACCGTGACCGGCTTCTCGATCGCCGCCCTGCTGGAAGCGGCGGGCGTCGACCCTTACGGCTTCTCCTACCTCGAAGTCGAGCGGCCGAGCGGCGGCTCGGTCCAGCTCTCCAGCGCCCAGGCGCTCGACTCCTCCCCGGCCCCGGTCGTCTACGGGACGGCGGCCGGCACCGGCTTCATCCGTCCCAGCGGCGGGGCCGGCGACGACAACGCGGGCGACAGCTTCGAAGCACCGCAGGGGCTGACGATCACCCTGCGCAAGGGCTCCTCCTTGCAGGTGCGGATCGAGGCGTCGCCGCGCTCGACCAAGGTCGGCAAGAAGGTCCACTTCCGCGCCGTGGTCGAACGCGCCGGGTCGGGCGAGCAGCTCACCTACTCCTGGTATTTCGACGACGGCAACTCGGGCAGCGGCGCGACCGCCGTCCACTCGTTCGGCGAGCCGGGCAGCTACGCGGTCGTCGTCGGGGTCAAAGCGGCGGGCGAAAGCACGGGGACCTCGGCGGTGGTGCGGATCCAGGTCGGCAAGGCGGCGGGCGGCGGGCCGGACCGGCAGGGCGGCGGCACCAACAAGAGCGCAAACGCGCCCGACAGCGGCGTCGCCGATGGGTCCTCGGGGAGCGCGGAAGCGTCGACGACGCCGAGCGAAGGGTCCGCGTCCGCCGGCACCGCGACGGCGGGCGCGGGCGCCGCCGCGAAGCAGGCGCGCAAGTCGAAGGCCAAAACGAGATCCGCCAAGGCGTCCCAGAAGGAAAAGCAGGCGACCGAAGCGGCGCCGGAAGCCTCCGGCGAAGAGGTCAGCGGCGAGCTGCTCGAAGGCGAGGCGGAAGCGGAACCGGAAGTGACCAGGGGCAAGCAGGTGGCGGCGCGGACCGGCACCCCGCGGGCCGATGACGGCGACGGCGGTGGGGGCGTGCCCGGCGCGGCGATCGGCCTCGGCGCGGTGGTCGCCCTGCTGGGCGCCGGCGCCCTGGCCGAGGCGGGCGCCTTCACCGACCTGATCCCGCGGACCCTGGGACGGCTGCGATGAGCGTCGAGAACCTCCTCTTCCACGTCTCCGAAGCGCTGCGGATCCCGGTCCTGATCCTGGCCCTGGTCGCCCTCGTCGTCGCGATCGTCGAAACCGGCTCGCTGCTGGTCGAGCTGCGGCGGCGGCGCTACCGCAGCCTGGCGCGGCTGGAGACGGCGGTCGACCATTGCCGCGCCCACCTGGCCGCGGGCGAAGGCGAGATGGCCCTGCGCGACCTCCTTCCCTTCGCCTGGAACGTGCGGATGGAGGAGGTCTACGCCGGGATCCTCGAGCAGTGGGGGCGGCCCGACGCCGAGCCGCGGATGGCCAAGCGCCTCGCCGAGTACGACTACGTGAGCCTGCGCCGGCTCGAGCGCACCCGGATCCTCGTCCGCATGGGCCCGGCGCTGGGCCTGATGGGGACGCTGATCCCGCTCTCCCCGGCGCTCGCCGGGCTGGCGAGCGGCGACGTCGCGACGCTTTCCCGCAACCTCCGCGTCGCCTTCAGCGTCACCGTCGCCGGACTCCTGATCGGGGCGATCGCCTTCGCCATCTCGCTGGTCCGCGACCGCCTCTACGCGCAGGATTTCTCCGACGTCGAGTACGTCGCCGCCTGCCTGACGGCGCCGGCGGGGGAGCCGCTGGCGGTGCCGCCGGGGGCCACCTGGGTGGGTGCGCCATGAAGGTGACCCCCCGGGCCCGCAGCCGCGAGGACCGCGCCGGCGACCCGCTCGACGGACTGGTCAACCTTTTCGACCTGGGGATCGTCCTCTCGGTCGCCTTCCTGCTGGCGGCGCTCTCGTCCCTCCATCTCAGCTCGGCTCTGACCGGGCAGAGTCAGTCGCAGAGCCAGAAGCACGCCGCCGACACGGTCGTCGCGCCGAAGCGGTCGAAGGTCAAGGAAGTGAAGGTGCGCAAGGACCAGAAGGTGGTCGGGCGCGGTGAAGCGATCGGCACGGTCTACCGGCTGCGGGACGGACGGACCGTGATCGTCAGGAAGCACGCCTCCGGGCGCTCGCGGGCGAAGCGCTGAGCGGGCCCGGTCGGCTCAGCCGTCGGCGGAGCGTCGCCAGGCGGTCAGCTTGCGCCCCAGGGCGGGCGAGCCGTTGAGGGCAAGGTGCTCCGCCTCCGCCCTCGCCTCGGCCTCGTCGAGACCGAGGACCTCATGCGTCCAGCGGCGGGCGGCGTCGCGACGGGAAGCGAGCACGAGCGCCGTGCTCGTGCCCCGCGGGGTGAGCGAGAGGCTCCCCTCGGCGACCAGGCCGCGTTGCCGCAGGCGGCGCACCATCTCCAGCGCCGACGGAGCGGAGACGCCGACCGCGCGGGCGAGGGCCACCTGCGTAGTCCTTTCCTCGCTCCGGTCGAGGTCGAGCAGGGCGAGCAGATAGCGGGCGACGGTCTCGCCGATGTCGCCGCAAGGAAGCGCCGGCTCATCTCGCGTCTTCTCCTTCATCTCCCTTCCAAGGCTACTCCCGGCCCTCGTCGTCGCGGCAGACGCCGCGCAGCGGCAGCGCGCGCCGGAGCTCGTCGACGCACGGACGCCAGCCCGGCGGGCCGAGGACGAGGAGCTCTTTCAGCACCACGCCGGCGACCTCGTGCGCGCAGCGGGGGCGGACGGTGACCGGGCTCGGCGGTGTCTCCAACAACTCGCAGCCGACGAGCGCCGACTCGGCATCGTGCTGCAGGACCGTCCAGTGTCGAGCGCCGATCGCGCCGACGAAGCTCCGCAGGCCGGCCCGGCGGGCCAGCTCGTGGCCGATCACCGCGATCAGGAGCGGGTGCGCCTCGCGGCGCGCCAGCGCCTCGTCGATCAGGAGAGCACGGTGCTCGCCGCCGAGCGCCTGCAGGCTGAGCCCGTCGGTGAGCAGGTCGGCGAGAAGCCGCGCCTGGTCACGTACGGGGCTCGCCCCGGCGCCGAAGAGCCCCCGGGCGGCGTCGTCGAGCCGCGCCGCTGTCGGCTCCGGCTCGCTGCCGGTGAGCGCGGCGGCGATCGCGAGCTGGGCCCGGTCGTGCTGGAGGCCGGACGAGGCCAACAGCTCGCACGCCTCCTCCGCCGGTCGGCTCATCGGGTGGCCACACCTCCTCTCCCCGGGGCCCACCCCATTCATCCCCTCCCCGCGATCGTCACCTTGGCGACCTTGCTCGTCGCCTTCTTCCCCGAGCGGACCACGATCCGCAGCCGCAGGGTGACCTTGCCCTTGCCGAGCGCCCTGCGGGCGCCCTTCGGGAGCGCCACGGTCACCGCGGCCGACCTGCCGGGCCTGACCTTCCGCGGCGCCTCGACCTTGATCAGGTAGCGCCTGCCCCCGATGCGCGCGGCGAGGCGCGCCGGGACGATCGCTTCACAGGCCTTGGCCACGCCGGCCGGGCAGGAGAGGGTGGCGATCCTCGCGGTTCCCTTCGCGTTCAGGCGGACGGCCTTCGCGATCTTGACCTTGGCCGCCTTCGCCTTGGAGCTCGTCGTCGAGCCGCCGGACTGCGAGGCGGACCCGGCGGCGGTGCCCGACCCGCCCGAGTCCGAGGACTCCCCGCCTTCACCGGTCGAGCCCTGGGGTTCGGAGGCCGGCGCCGCGGACCCTTCCAGATCCACGGTGAAGGGCAGCGGGACCTTCAGTTCGTCGTTGGTGCCCGAGGAGTACCAGTAGGAGTCGAGACCGGTCTCGAGCTGGAAGTCGACGAAGGACTGCGGCCAGGAGCCCCAGTAGTCGCCTTCGCGCAGCTGCGCCTCGGCACTCGATCCTTCCGGCAGGTCCATCGTGACGCCCAGGTAGTCCGGTTCGATCGTCAGCGGGGTTCCAGGTTCCACCGTCGCGTCGTCGAAGTCGGCCACCACCACTTCGGTGGCGGACGCCAGCGGCGTGCATTCGGTCGGGTCGGCCTGGCTCGAGGCGCAGCCGACCAGGGTCGCGGTCAGCTGCCCGCTGCCGTCCGCTTCGACGGTCAGCTCGGGATCCTCGATCGTGAACGGCACCAGGCCGCCGTAGAAGTTGACCGAGAAGGACGCGTCCCAGCCGATGGTGGCGGAACCGTCGGCTTCGACCCTGCCCTCGCCGCCGTAGAGGCGGGCGACCTGCTCGCCGCCGCCGGAGGTGTGGGCCGCGCGGGTGGCATAGGTGGCGAGCGCTTCTTCCCCGCTCGCGGACACCTGCCAGACCGCCGCATCTCCTTCCACCGAGCGGTAGGTGGCTTCGTCGCCGTTCGAGACCCCGGCGGAGAAGTAGTTGGAGCCGCCGGCGTAGGGGACACCCTGCATCTCCTCGTCGCCGAGCCAGTCCAGGGAGGCGTCGGTGACGGCGATGCCTCCGGCCGGGATCGAGGTGCTCGCCGCGACGGTCAGCTTCGCGGCGCGCGAGTGGACGCTGCCGAGCGAGTTGCTCAGCTTCGCCCGGAACAGCGAGCCTGACTGTTCGGTGTTGGTTTCCAGAACGGTCAGCGAGTCGCCTTCGATGCTGAAGTTTTCGTCTTCGGCGGAGATCGGATACCAGAAGCCGCCGGCGCGCCGTTCCCAGGTGACGGTCGGCTCGGGGTTGCCTTCGGCGAGCACCGTGAAGGTGGCGCTCCGGCCTTCGGTGGCCGCGACGTTGGCGAGGTCGAGGCTGATCCGCGGCGCGTATTCGACCGCGAGGGTCGCCGCTTCGCTCGCCACCCGGCCGGCCGCGTTCTCGAACACGGCGCGGTATTCGGTCCCGTCCATCCCCGGTTCGGCGACGACGGTCAGGGTTTCGCCGGTCGCGCCGGCCACGTCGGTGAAGCGCGAGGCTCCGGGCGCCTTCTGCTGCCACTGCACGGTCGGCGACGGTTCGCCGGTCGCGGCGGCGGTGAAGGTGACCTGGCCGGATTCTTCTTCCTCGCCCAGCGACACCCCCGCGGCCTGTGGCTGCTCGGTGACGGTCGGGGTGAAGCCGAGCAGTTCGAAGCGGCCGTAGCCCCAGGCCGGCGAGCCGAGCGCCTGCGCGGCTTCGCCTTCGTTGGTCTGGGCGTAGACGACGTGGTCTTCGCCCACCACCACCGGCCCGCCCTTGTGGTTCCTCTGGGCGAAGTACTCGGAGCCGAGGAACTCGCCGTGCCGGAACGCCGCCAGCGACCGGACGGTCGTGCCGCCGTACCAGACCACGCCGTTTTCGGGGTCGATGGCGAAGTTCCACACCCGCATGACCCCGATTTCACCCGTGAGGTCGGCTTTCACCGACACCGGTTCGTAGCACCGCGTTTCTTCGGACGCTTCGATCTGACACTGCACCAGCGTGCCGTTGCCCTTGACCATCACGATCTGGCCGTCGCCGCCGGTCTTGACGAAGGCGAAGAGTTCACTGGTCTTGTTGCCCGCTTCGACCGGGAGCGCCGTGACCTCGACTTCACCGGCGGCTTCGTCGAGGACGAGCCGGTAGGCCGCGGGGATCGTTTCCGGCGCCGGTTCGGAGCTGTCGGTGCTCTTCCTCACGGCGGCGAGCACGATCATCGAGCCGTCCGACGCGGTCGCCTCGGTCGGGATGGTCGTCGATCCGGCGCTGTCGTATCCGGTCTTGTTTTCGGCGGCGGCGAAGCCCGGCATGGCGTAGGAGCGCTTTTCCCATTCGCCGCTGCCGTCGCTCTCTTCCCGGTAGGTGACGAGCTCCCATTCCCCTTCGACCAGTTCGACGGTGTAGCCGAGATCGAGGGTCGAGTTCCAGGCGAGGTAATCGTCTTCGAGGAAACCTTCTTCGGCGAACTGCGGGGCGGTGATCTCCTCCACTTCGTATTCCCCGGCCTGCCCGTCGTACTTCAGCGAGCGGGTGATCCCTTCCTCGCTCGAGGCGTGGTAGAGCAACCGGTCCTGGTTTTCGTCGAAGGCGACCACGTTCGACGCCACGGGCGCTTCGGCGCTCGGGAGCACGAGCGGTTCGCCGACCTTGCTCATCGCTTCGAGGCTGAACGCTTCCACCCGCTTTTCCTGGGTGCCCACTTCGTAGATGCTGGTCGCGATCATCTTCGTCGGGTCGACCCAGCTGGGCTGGTCCAGCGAGGTGCCTTCGGTGCCGGAGATGAACATCGAGTTCTCTGCCAGCGACAGCTTCGGCTGGCCTTCTTCGTCGAAGGTTTCGGAGAAGTCGGGGGCGCCGCCCGGGCCGGTGTAGGAGAAGGAGACCGGGTCGAGCACCAGGCCGGTGTGGTAGAAGCCCGCGAACGCCGGTTCACCCTCTTCGGTCAGCGTCGCCGGAATTTCCGCCCAGCTCGTCACCCCGTCTTCGACCGTCGGCGTGATGTCGATGACTTCGAGATTCTCCAGCGGCACCCGTCCGTAATCGGTGACTTCCCAGGTCGCCAGGCTGCGACTGGTGACTTCGGCGCTCAACACCGAGGAGTCGGCGCTGATCGTGATCTCGGGATCGGAGACGGTGACGTCGAGCAGCCACGGTTCCGGTTCCCCGGTGTAGCCTTCCGGCGCCGTCAGCCCGACTTCGTCGGGCTTGTATTTCTGCCAGTGCGCGGTACCGGTGTAGTTCAGCTGCGTCGTCCGCGTCGCTTCGTCATAGCTGCCCGACTGGAAGGTCCAGTCCAGGTTGAAGTTGTTGCCGGATTCAGAGACGATTTCCGCCCCGTCGCCGACCGTCGGCGTCTGCGCGTAGCCGCGCCAGGAGAGCTTGAACCCCCAGGTCAGCGCCGGCGCTTCGGTGATCGCGGTGGGTTCGGATTCGGCGGCGCTCGCCTCGCCCCCGCCCGCCGACAGCGACACCGCGGCGACGAGGCCGGCCAGCAGGAGCAGGAGCCCGGCGGCCGCTCGGCGCGCCCGTGGCGCGCGGCGGGTCGAGGATGAGGTGCCGGCGGTGCGATGCGCAACTTTGTCCATCGGAGGTTCCGGTATGCCTTTCACTGGTGGCTTGGCGAAGGTGGGGGCAAGGCGAGGTGGAGATCCCCGCCGTCGCGGCTCGTGGGGGGCGCGTGGGCCGGCACCCGCGGGTGCCGGCCCACGTAGAGCTACGCCCGGGCCGCTATTCGAACGTGATCGGTTCCGCTTCGGCGGTCAGCTGCGTGACCGCGCTGCCCGCGACCTTGTAGAAGGAGACCGTGACGGCGCATTCGTCGCCTTCTCCGGCGACGTTTTCGCATTCGGTTTCCGTCCCCGTTTCGAACGGTTCGCCGGTCGTGTAGTTCCAGTCATTGAATTCACGCGACAGTTCCAATTTCACGCCGGCTTCATATTTCGCGACGGACACGAGTTCGCTCGCCCTTTCGCCGTCGCACCGTTCACCGGGGGTCACGGTCAGGTTGCAGACCGCGATCGCGACGTAGTTGGCTTCCGACGTCGGTGAGGTCCCCGACACGGACACGCTGGCGCCGGTGTCTTCGTATGGGCCCGACGGAGACAGGCTGACCGACGCGAACGCCGTCGACGCCATCAGCCCCATCGCCAGGGCGGTCAGGGCTCCGAGCAGCGCGAAGCGCCTCCCGAACCTCATAGCCAGTAGCTTCTGCATTTCCTCAACTCCTTCTAGTTGGGGTTCGGTGCCGGCGCGGGTGCATCCGCGCCGGCACCACTTCCGGTCAGCACATGAGGTGGGAGATCCGCCCGGGCCCTGCCTTCCTGGTGATCACGACGATCCCGGCCTCCCGCAGTGGATTCCCTTTCATTGCTCTGACCATCTCGCGCGGCACGCTATCAAAATTAGGGAAACCTAATTAGGCTCCCCTAATTCTTCCTGGCCACCGCGCGATTTCCATATCCCAAAAATCAGGATTGAACTCAGGGTCCTCCAAGCGTTAAAACCCGGCGCGCGTCCTAAACCCCTCCCACGCGGCATCCGATAAATGGACATGGCCGGCTCGTTCACCCACCTCGACGGTTTTGAGCTCCTCGCCGACGCGCTCGGCGAGATGGTCTCCCGGCACGATCTCGACGGGGCCTATATCTACGCCTCGCCGGCCTCGCGCGATCTCTTCGGCTACGAGCCGGAGGAGCTGATCGGCCGCTCCGCCTACGAGTTCCTGCACCCGGGAGATGTCGATGACGTGCGCGGTGCCCACGCGGCGCTGCTCGGCGGCGGCGACAAGATCGAGGTCCACTACCGCCACCGCCACAAAGACGGCAGCTGGATCGACTGCATGACGACGGCTCACGCGATCCGCGACGAGGACGGCGAGCTGCGCGAGCTGATCGCGCTCAAGCACGATCTCAGCGAGGCGATCAGCGGCGACGTGCTGCGGCGCCAGTGGGAGATCTGCTTCAAACGGACCAGCCGCGGGATCACCGTCACCGACGCGGGCACCGGGACGATCATCTCGCTCAACCCGGCGCTGGCCGAGATGCACGGCGGCACGGTCGGCGACTTCGTCGGCAAACCACTGAGCAGCCTCTTCACGCCGGAGTCGGCGGCACTGATCCCCGACATCTCCTCACCGATCGACGAGAACACCTTCGTCTCCTACGACTCCGACCACGTGCGCCTCGACGGCAGCGTCTTCCCGGTGCGGGCCGAGGTGATGGCGGCGCACGACGCCCGCGGCGATACCGAGTACCGGATCGCCTGGTACGACGACCTGACCGAGCGGCGCGCGGCGGAGCGGCGGGCCGGGCTGGCCGAGCGTGACTTCGAGGCCGCCTTCCACGCCTCCCCGCACGGGGTCGCGATCGTCGGCCTCGACGGCCGCTTCCTCCACGTCAACCAGAAGCTGACGGAGATCGTCGGCTACTCGACCGCGGAGCTGGTCGAGATGACCTTCCAGGAGATCACCCATCCGGACGACCTCGACGCCGACCTCGCCCAGGTCGACGCGCTGCTGGCCGGGGAGATCGACACCTACGAGATGGAGAAGCGCTACTACACTCGCGAAGGGCACCTGATCTGGGTGCTGCTGGCGGTGGCGATCGTGCGCGAAGACGATGGCGCGCCACGCCACTTCATCTCCCAGATCCTCGACATCTCGGCGCGCAAGCGGCTCGAGGCGCACACCTACGAACTCGCCAACCGCGACCCGATCACCTCGCTCTACAACCGGCGCCGCTTCGAGGAGGAGCTGAAACGGCAGATCGGGCGGTGTCGCGAGGAGGGCGAGAGCGCGGCGCTGCTGCTGCTCGACCTCGATCGCTTCAAGCACGTCAACGACTCCGCCGGCCACGTGGCGGGCGACCGGCTGATCCGGATGGTCGGGCGTTCGCTCGACGAGCGGGTCCGCGAGCCCGACATCGTGGCCCGGATCGGCGGCGACGAGTTCGCCGTGATCCTCCGTGACCTCGACCTGGCGCAGGCGCGCGCGGTCGCCGAAGAGCTGCGGATCGCGGTCGGCGGCGCCGACCCGGAGCGCGCCTGCACCGCCAGCGTCGGCCTCTGCCGCCTGCACGGCGACGTCCCTGACGCCGAGACCTGCTTCCGCGCCGTCGACCGGGCGATGTACCGGGCGAAGGGCCAGGGCCGCGACCGCGTCGTCGTCGGCTCGATCTCCGAGCGGCGGGCTTAGGGGGACACCGAGGCTTCAGGCCGGGGCGG
The DNA here is from genome assembly GCA_047601885.1 of Solirubrobacterales bacterium. Classification (GTDB taxonomy): domain Bacteria; phylum Actinomycetota; class Thermoleophilia; order Solirubrobacterales; family 70-9; genus VAYN01. Next base: position 1,189,602 of record JASGIK010000002.1, on the reverse strand, counting down.
CCGGGGACGGCGGCCGTCCGAGGTGGTCCCGGGCGTCTCGTGGCGGCCCGGGCAGGCTGTGGCCGCCACGAGACGCCCGGGACGTCACGCTTTCTGCGGGAAGAGGTGAGGGATGTGACGCTTCCACCTGGATCTGCGCGGGAGGCGTGACGCTTCCTCCTCGAAGGTCACGGATCCGTCGCACTCCCGGAAGCGCGGTCGACCTGAGGTACCTATAGGGAGCCTCAGGTCGACCGCGCTTCCGAACCTCCTGACGGACCGTGACCTTCGAGGAGTCTTCGTCACGGGACAGGACGCCTTTCTCACCTCTCCCCGGCCTCTCTGCGACGCACCCGCCTGAACCCTCGCCTCTCCCCGCATCACCCGGCCTTCTCGGTGGCGGCCACAGCCTGCCCGGGCCGCCACCGAGAAGGCCGCGTCCCTTTGCCGTCCCTTACAGCCCCGGGCGCCAGCTCCCCCGGGCGCCGGCCCGCCCCGGCTCAGCTCGTCTCAGGCGCCAGGTCGACGCCGAGCTCGCTCGGGTCGACCTCGGGGGCGCTCACCGGGAGGGTCAGCGGGGCGCGGTCGAGCTCTGACGGCATCTCCGGCGTCTCGCGGGGGCGACGGCGACGGTCGGCGTGGCCGAGGTAGAGGACCAGTTCCCAGTTGGCGACGCCGTCGTCGGTCGGCTGGATCGCGGCGGGTGCGCGGGCGGCCATCTTCTTCGGCCCCTGCGGCTTGTAGAGCCAGGAGGTGACGTTGACCCAGATGTCGACGAGTGAGTCGCGGACGCCGATGAAGGCGACGATCGCGTAGGTGCCGAGGACGCCGTTGATGGCGGCGAAGACGGCGTTCGACCAGAGGTCGTGTTCGTAGGCGACCTTGAAGGTGTAGACCGACCAGGCGACCAGCAGGTAGGGCAGCACCACGTACATGAAGGCCGGCACGGTGCGGTTGCGGACCTTCGGCGTGCGCATGAATTTGCCCTTGGCGCCGGTCAGCGCCTGCACGATCGAGCTGAGGCTGCCCGCCAGGTTGACCGGCAGCAGCAGCAGGTTGAAGCCGTAGATGCGGGCGGCGTCGGAGTATTTGTAGCCGCAGTACTTGAGGTCGATCGCCATCGTCACGAAGTAGGGGATCGCGACCGCGTAGGTGAGCGGCGAGACCAGGTGGCCGTTGAACGGGATGATCATCAGGCAGAGGACGAAGAGCGAGGCCCAGAAGATCGAGGCCATGTAGTTGAGCCGCAGGAGGAGCTCGCCGATGCTCGTCCGTTCGCCGCGGCGACGCCGCTCGCGCACCGCCCGCCACAGCTTCGGCAGGATCAGCAGGCCGCCGTTGGCCCAGCGGTTGCGCTGGATGGCGAGCGAGCCGAAGTCCGGCGGCGTGGCGCTGAAGGCGAGGCGCTCGTTGTAGTTGTAGAGCGTCCAGCCGCCGGCGGCGAGGTCGATCGTCGACTCGGTGTCCTCGATCACGGTGCGGTCGGAGATGTAGCGGTAGATCTTGAACGGGCCCTTGTACTCGACCTCCTCGATGTCGGCGAGGGCGCGTTTGCGCAGGATCGCGTTGGCCCCGACCCAGAAGGTCGCATTGTTCGCGGTCATCCCCTGGTGGATGATGTGCTGGAGGTCGGTGGTCGCGCCGGCGATCCGCTCGAGCCGCGTCGCCGCGCCGGGGAAGGCGCTGTAGGGAGACTGGGCGACCGCGACTTTCTGGTGCTCCTCGCGCTCCAGCAGGTGGACGAGGCGCAGGCAGTACTCGGGCATGATCACGCTGTCGGCGTCGATCGTCAGCACGTAGTCGGATTCCGGCACGACGAGGTCGGGGGCGTGCTCGCCGGCCGGGACGAGGTGGAGGCCGGCCGGGGTCTGGACCTCGCGGTAGGCGCCGCCCATCAGGCCGATGTAGGAGTTCAGGTTCATCGCCTTGTTCGGCTCGGCCGAGAGCGAGGCGAAGCGCTTGCGCTGGAAGCTCGTGACCTCGGCGCGGAAGGTCCAGGCGAGGCGGCTGTAGAGCTGGGCGAGGCGGGCGCGGGTGATCTTCTCCGGCGACTCGTCGGCGGCGGTGCGCAGGGCGCGGCCGATCACCGCCAGGTCGGCCGAGAGTTTGCCGAGCACGTGGTTGGCGAAGAAGGCCTCGTTGTGGTCCGACACGTGGTACTGGTCGCCCAGCGAGGCGATCCAGCCGGCGGCGAATTCGTACTCGCCGGCGAGCGCGTGGACCTCGTCGTCGGTGGTCGGGACGCCCGGGTCGAAGGAGGACTCGAAGCGCTCCAGGGCGAGGTCGAAGCGAAGGCGCGGCCCGGAGAGCAGGCGCTCGACCTCGGCCGGCAGCGCGACGGCCGAGTCGAGCAGGCGGCGCGGGCCGGAATAGCGCGGGGTCGGCGGGTCGTCGATGAGGAGGACGACGCGGATGTCGGGGTACTCCTGCAGCGCGGTCGAGAGCAGCGTCATCAGGATCACGCCCGGCTCCTCCTGGTAGGAGGGGATCAGCGCGGTGACGCTGGGGCGACGCGCGGCGTAGAACTCGTCGAGCATCGCCCGCGGCGTGCGCCGGCCGTCTTTGGTCCGGTAGTAGAAGCCGAGCCGGCCGAAGAGGTAGGCGATCGCCGAGGCGGCGAGCAGGGTGACGGCGGTGAGGAAGCCGACCGTCTCGACCAGGCTGGCGTGGCCGGCGACGCCTTCGATCACCTGGCCGTTGACCACGGTGACGAAGAGCGCGGCCCAGGCGGCGACGGTGAAGACGACGGCGAAGCGGCCGAAGGTCATCGTCCAGTCGCCGGCGATGCGCGGCACCTGCGGCATCGGGTCCGAGTTGTGGTCGGCGCCCCACTGGCGGCGCGGGCCGTCGTTCTTCTTGCGGCGGAGGAAGGTCATCAGCGTTCGGCTCCCGCGGTCGTGGCGGCGGTTTCGGTCGAGCTCGTCGAGTTCGGCTCGCCCGGGTACTTGAAGAGCGGTTCCCAGGGGGCGCTCGGGTCGGAGGGCAGTTCGGCCAGCGGCTGTTCGCCCTGCGTGTACCAGCGGGCTTCATACGGCAGGCCTTGGAAGATCACCCGGTCGCCTTCGTGGTAGACCTTCGTCGCCGACCACTTGTGGTTGCTGCCCTTGTCGAGCTTGACCAGCTTCGGCGCCGTGCTGTTCGCCGGGACCGGGCCGATCGGCTGCCAGGGGCCGGTCGGCGAGTCGGAGGCGGTGGTGCCGGGCGGGGTCCCCTGGTTCCACCAGCCGGCCTGGTAGATCTGGCCCTGCCAGACGACCTTGTAGCCGGCCGGGTAGGCGGCCGCAGAGCGCCAGATCGGGTAGGGGCTGGTTTCCGGGTCGTCGGTGACGGTGCTCGGGTGGGTGACCGCGGCGCTCGAGGCTTCCGCCGCTTCGCGCTTGGCCGTGTTGGTCCCGCGCAGCTTGCTGAAGATGTGGGTGAATTCGAGCGACTTCTGCTTCACGCCGCTGCAGGTGTCGGAGAGTTCGCCGACCTTGGCGAAGGCGCCGCCGCACTGCGAGTCGCGGTTGAGGGACCAGGCGGAGGCACGCGAGATGCCCCGCGCCTGGATGAACTTCCTCAGTTCACGCGCGTCCTTGGTGGTGAAGCGCTCGGAGGTGACGTCGTTGACGCCGAGCATCGGGGTGACCCCGACGTGGCCCCAGGCGGCGCCCGCGCCGCTCGGCAGGCCGGCGGCGCGCCAGAGCGACTGCACCTGCAGCTGGGTCGCGTCGAGCGAGTCCTCGATCGTCCCGATCATGTCGTGAGCGGCCCCTTCGCCGGGGCCGAAGTCCATCGTCATCGCGTTGACGCCGGCCAGCGTCACGCCCTTCTTCAACATCGCCTGCACGGCGGCGATGCCTTCCGCGGTCAGCCCGTTCTTGGTCACCGGAAGCGTCATCCAGACCTTGACCGACTTCTTTTCGGCGGCGAGCTTCTTCTGCACCGCGGCGATCGCGGTGGCGCGGCGGGCGTCGGCCTGGGCGTCGGCGAGGTTCGAGCCCTCGATGTCGAGGTCGATCGCCTTCGCGTGGTAGCGCTGGATCGGTTCCAGGTAGGCCTGCTCGAGCTTCGCCGGTTCGGTGCAGTCGACCGCCAGCTCGGTGTTGGCGGCGCCGCCGTAGGAGATCATCACGCTGCCGCCCTGGCTGCGCAGCTGCGCGGTGCGGGCGTCGAGGTCGAGGCCCTGCTCGGCGCTGTCGAGCGTGTAATAGGTGCCCCACGACGGCGTGCACGGTTCTTCCTTGTCGCTGACGACGAAGGCCAGGTAGACGCCGGCGACCGGGTTGGAGGAGGGCAGCTGGAAGGGGTAGGTCGGCGTCTGGGTCACGTCGACGTAGGGCGAGTAGACCGGCACCTGGTTCGATTTGGCGCTTGCCGCCGGGGTTTCGTGGCTGATCAGCTTCCACGCCCCGATCCCGATCGCGCAGAGGAAGAGCAACAGGATCACGACCCGCGGCGGCGAGAGTTCCCGCGGCGGCGGCTCGAGCGGAGCTTTCGGCTTTTCCTCGACGATGACCATTTATCGGAAGGCGCCTACGCGGCGCCACCCTCCCGATTTCGGCAGCCGGCGCCGCGGACTTGAATCGTGGAAACCCCCGTTACCCGGTCGACCCCTCGTCGGGAGGGGGAGAGCTCAGGGGGTCCCTGTCCTTGGTAACCCTGTGGGTGACAAAGGACAGGGACCTCGGCACGGGCCGTTGGCGGAATTGGCCACACGGCAGTACGGGGTGGTCGCGACCCGGCAACTGACGAAGTTGGGATACGGCCGGAACTCGGTCGCGAAGGCCGCGAGGGCCGGACGACTGCACCGGATCCACCGTGGCGTCTACGTCGTCGGGCACCGACGCCTGTCCTGGCACGGCCGCTGCATGGCCGCGGTGCTCGCTTCGTCTCCGTCCGTCGCCGGCCACCTTTCCGCGGCCTGGCTCTGGGGCATCATCCGCAACCAGCCGGGGACGCTCCACGTCACCTGTCCTTCCTCGCGCCGCGCTCGCCGTAGCTTCGTGACTCACGAAAGCAACCTGCCGGACGCCGACCGGACGGTCCGCGAAGGGATCCCCGTCACCTCCCTGCCCCGGACGATCCTCGATCTGGCGCCCGACAGATCGGTGCGCGACGTCAAGCGACAGATCCAACGGGCGGACGACCTCAAGGTCTTCGACCTGCGTGAGATGCACGACCTTCTCACCCGCTGCAACGGGCATCGCGGCGGACCGAAGATCCGGGACGCTTTGGACACCTACGAGGAGCAACCGGCATTCACCCGCTCAGGGCTGGAGCGGCGGTTCCTGGAGATCGTCACCGAGGCGGGGCTCCCGGCGCCCTCGATGAACCGCTTCGTCGCGGGCTACGAGATCGACGCCTACTGGGTGGAGGCACGCTTCGGGGTCGAACTCGATGTCTATGAGACGCACAGGCTCGCGGCTCTCCTTCGAGGAGGACCGGAAACGGGACGACGAGCTGCTGCCGGCCGGGATCGAGACGACGCGGGTGACGGGGGCGCGGCTCGATCGCGAACCGGAAGCGGTGATCGGGTCGATCCGGCGCCACCTGGGGCGGCGCGAGAGGGGTTAACTTCCGCCGAGGCCGCCGAGCCAGAAGAAGGGGTTCGGCGGTCGCTCCCGCCAAAGCTGGTTCAGCGAGTACTCGGCCTTCACCTCGGCGTCGGGCGGAGCCTCGGCGCGGATGCGGTCGGCGAGTTCCTTGGCGGCGTCCTCGTCGGCGGCGCCGACGACCAGGTAGTGGAACCGACGCACCGGTTGGAGGCCCTCTGCCTTCAGCTTCTCGGCGAACTCGTGAGCCTCGTGGTTGGTGGGGAACTTCGCGCTCACCTCGAACTCGGCCCGGCCGTGGCGTTCGGCGGTCTCTTCGTCCTCGGTCTGCATCAGCCGCTCGTGCTCGGCCTCACGCTCGGCCGCGGTCGTCGGCTCCGCCGCGTCAGGGTCCTCCCAGTCCTCGGCCTCTTTGTGCCAGTGCCGCAGGTCAAGCTCTGCCTTCCAGCCCTTCGAGTCGAGGAATTCCTCGACCGCCCGACGGGAGACGTCGAGGATCCCGCGGTCGCCCGCGTAAAGGTAGATCGTCTCGCCTTCGTGGCTGACGATCACCCGCTGGTCGAGGTCGATCGAAAGCTCGTGCTCGATCTCGGCGGAGCGCATGTGGTCGATGAGCTCGCCCGCCGTTCCCTCGTCCTCGAGGTCGATCTGCAGGCGCCAGTCGTCGTTCATGGACCGAAGCCTAGTCGGCATATCTCAAGTTTGTTGACCGACAAACTGCTTAACTGTCGAGACCACTGGCGAAGGAGGAGATCGGGATGGAGCACTCTGGGCACTCACACGACGGCCACTCCGGGCCGGGCTACGCCTCACCGCAGGTGGCGCGGGCGCAGGAGCCGGAGAAATACATCTACGTGGCGGCGCTCTACGAGGGCACCGGGATCGAGGAGCCCGACTTCGTCGCGGTGATCGACGTCGACCCGGCCTCGGCCAAATACGGCGAGATCGTCGGCCGCGTCGACATGCCCAACGTCGGCGACGAGCTCCACCACTTCGGCTGGAACGCCTGCTCCTCGGCCTGCCACTCCTCGCTCCGGCGCGACACGCTGATCGTGCCCGGCTTCCGCTCCGGCCGCATCCACATGCTCGACGTCTCCGACCCGGCGGCGCCGCGGATCAAGGACGTGATCGAGGGCGAGGAGATCGCCGAGAAGCTCGGCCTCAGCGCCCCGCACACCGTCCACTGCATGCCCGGCGACATCGTCACGATCTCGATGCTGGGCGACGCCGACGGCAACAGCCCGGGCGGCTTCGCGACCCTCGACGCGCGCGACTTCCAGGTCGCCGGGCGCTGGGAGCAGGAGGCCGGCGACCTCGAGTTCACCTACGACTTCTGGTACCAGCCGCGCCAGAACACCCTCGTCTCCAGCGAGTGGGGCGCGCCGAACACCTTCCAGGACGGCTTCGACCCGGGTGACGTCGCGGCAGGCAAGTACGGGCGCAAGCTGCACTTCTGGGACCTCGAGCAGCGGCGCCAGACGCAGACGCTCGACCTCGGCGAGGACGGCTGGATCCCGCTCGAGCTGCGCTGGCAGCACGACCCCGAGTCGCTGCAGGGCTTCGTCGGGGTGACGCTGTCGAGCACGGTCAAGCGCTTCTTCAAGGACGACGGGTCCTGGGACGCGGAGACGGTGATCGACGTCGTCAACGAGCCGCTCGAGGGCTGGCCGCTGGAGGGCGGCGTGCCGGGGCTGATCACCGACCTCGTCCTCTCGATGGACGACAAGGACCTCTTCTTCTCCAACTGGCTGCACGGCGACCTGCGCCACTACGACGTCTCCGATCCGCGCCGCCCGGTGCTGAAGTCGCAGGTCTGGCTGGGCGGGCTGCTCGGCCGCGACGGGGGACACCGGAAGGCGGGTGGGCCGCTCAGCGGCGGTCCGCAGATGCTGCAGAACTCGCTCGACGGCGAGCGCGTCTACGTCTCCAACTCGCTCTACTCGACCTGGGACAACCAGTTCTACCCCGAGCTGAGCGGCTGGCTGACCAAGCTCGATCGCCAGGCCGACGGCAGCTACGCGCTCGACGAGGACTTCTTCGTCGACTTCGCCGAGCAGACGGGCGGCGCGCGACCGCACGAGATCCACCTGCCCGGCGGCGACTGCACGACGGAGATCTTCCAGTAGCGACCCAGGTAGCCGTCGGCGGTTGGATACATTCCTGGCCATGTTGCATCCAGCTATCTTCCTGGCCGAATGGGAGCTGGACGGGACCATCGGCCTCGTCTTCTCCCTGCTGACCGTCGCGATCGGCGTCGTCTACCTGGCGGCGGCCGAGGTCGGGCGGCGCCGCGACCGCCGCTCGCGGCGCTGGCCGGCGGGACGGGCCGCCTGCTTCCTCGGCGGCCTGGCGGTGCTGCTGGTGGCGCTCGACTCGGGGATCGGCGCGGGCGCCGACGAGCGCCTCTCCGCCCACATGGTCGAGCACATGCTGATCTGGCTGGCGGTGGCGCCGCTGCTGGTCGCGGGCGCGCCGGTGCGCCTCGCGCTCTTCGCCCTCGGGCCGCGGGGGCGGCGGCGCCTGGGCCGCGTCCTCAATTCCGGGCCGGTCCGGTGGCTCACCGGCCCGGTCGTCTCCACCGCCCTCTTCTCGGCGGTCATCCTGGCGACCTCGATCCCGGCGGTCTTCGACCTGACCCTGCGGAACGACCTCGTCCACGTCGGCGAGCACGCCGCATACCTGGCGACCGCGGCACTGGTCTGGGCGCCGCTGATCGGCGCCGACCCCCTTCCCCACCGGCTCCGCGTCGGCGGCCGCTGCTGGTGCGTCGTCGCCTGCATGGTGCCGATGGCGGCCGTCTCGATCTGGCTGCTCGCGGCGGGCGCGCCGGTCTACGCGCCCTACGGCGAAGCGCTGGGAAGCACCGCGGCCCTGCACGACCAGCGCGTCGCCGCCGTGATCATGCTGGCCGCCACGCTCCCGGCCCTCGGCCTCGCCCTGGCGGCGCCCCTGGCCGCGGGCCCGACCCGACGCTCGGCTAGGGCTTCAGCCGCAGCGTGACCGCGCGCGAGGTGGTGGAGACACTGCCCTCGCTGTTGACGAACTTGAGCGCGATCTGCACCGTCGCCTCGCCGGTCGCACGCAGGGCCTTCAGGGCCTGGCCCTTGGCCTTGACGGTCACCTTCGCGATCCCCGCACCCGAGGACTTGACGCTGGTCCGTACCACCCTCCGGCCCCTCAGGTAGAGCCTGCCGGGAGCGGAGACCTTGACCAGGACGATCGCGGTGCCGTGGTGCCGGTCGTGCTTGACCTTGGTCACCGAGAGCGGCGCCCCGGCGCTCGCGGTCGCGGCGAGCAACAGCGAGACCACACAGGCGACGACCACGGCTGGCGATCCGATCCGCATGGCTCAATTAAAGAGCGTCGATCAAGTCGGCGACGGAGTCGACGATGCGGGACGGGCGGTAGGGGAAGCGCTCGGCCTCCCCGCGGGCGGTGACGCCGCTGAGGACGAGGATCGTCTCCATGCCGGCCTCGAGGCCGGCGACGATGTCGGTGTCCATGCGGTCGCCGATCATCGCGGTCGTCTCCGAGTGGGCCTCGAGGCGGTTCAGCGCGGTGCGCATCATCAGCGGGTTGGGCTTGCCGACGAAGTAGGGCTCGACCCCGGTCGCTTTGGTGATCAGCGCGGCGACGGAGCCGGTGGCAGGGAGCGGGCCGCTCGGCGAGGGGCCGGTCGGGTCCGGGTTGGTGGCGATGAAGCGGGCGCCCTCGCCGACCAGGCGGATCGCCTGGGTGATGCGCTCGAAGGAGTAGGTGCGGGTCTCGCCGAGGATCACGTAGTCGGGGTCGCGGTCGGTCAGCGTGTAGCCCGCCTGGTAGAGCGAGGTGGAGAGACCCGACTCGCCGACGACGAAGGCGGTGCCGCCCGGCCGCTGGGTTTCGAGGAAGCGGGCGGTCGCCGAGGCGGAGTTCCAGATCGACTCCTCGGGCACGTCGAGGCCACTCGCCCGCAGCCGCGCCGCCAGGTCGCGCCGCGTGTAGATCGAGTTGTTGGTGAGCAGCAGGAAGGGCAGCTCGCGCTCGCGCAGCGCGGCGAGGAAGCGATCGGCCCCCGGCAGCGCTTCGGACTCGTGGACCAGCACCCCGTCCATGTCCATCAGCCATGACTCGATCGCCATCGCCTCAAGCTACCTTGGCGTCGCTCACTCGACCCAGTCGAAGGTCCGTTCGACCGCCTTCTTCCACTGCCCGTACCGCCGTTCGCGCTCGGCCCCGTCCATCGAGGGCTCCCAGCGCCTGTCCTCCGCCCAGCGCTCCCGCAGCTCGTCGGTGCCCGACCAGAACCCGGTCGCCAGGCCCGCCGCGTAGGCGGCGCCGAGCGCCGTCGTCTCGGTCACCGCGGGGCGGACCACCGGCACCCCGAGCACGTCGGCCTGGAACTGCATCAAGAGCTCGTCGGCGGTCATCCCGCCGTCCACTTTCAACTCGGAGAAGGGCACGTCGGCGACCTCGTTGGCGGCGTCGACCACCTCGCGGCTCTGCCACGCGGTCGCCTCCAGGGTCGCCCGGGCGATGTGGCCCTTGTTGGCGTAGCCGGTGAGGCCGACGATCACCCCGCGCGCGTCTTCGCGCCAGTAAGGGGCGAAGAGGCCGGCGAAGGCGGGGACGAAGTAGACGCCGCCGTTGTCGTCGACGGTCCGCGCCAGCTGCTCGATCTCCGCCGCCTCCTCGATCAGCCCGATGCGGTCGCGCAGCCACTGCACCGCCGCGCCGGTCACCGCGATCGACCCCTCCAGCATGTACTGCGGCGGGCCGTCCGGACCGAGCCTCGCCCCCACGGTGGTGAGGAGCTTCTCCGTGTGGACGATCTCGCCGCCGGTGTTGACGAGGAGGAAGGAACCGGTGCCGTAGGTGTTCTTCGCGTCGCCGGGGTCGAAGCAGGTCTGGCCGAACATCGCCGCCTGCTGGTCACCGAGGATGCCCGCCACCGGCCGGCCGCCGAGCGCCGTCCCGGCCGCCGCGCCGTAGATCTCCGAGGACGACTTGATCTCCGGCAGCATCGACGCCGGGATCCCCATCAGGTCGAGGCTCGGCTGGTGCCAGTCGAGCGTCTCCAGGCTCATCAGCATCGTCCGCGAGGCGTTGGTGACGTCGGTCGCGTGGACGCCGCCGTCCTTGCCCCCGGTGAGGTTCCAGAGCACCCAGGTGTCCATGTTGCCGAAGGCCAGTTCGCCGGCCTCGGCCCGCTTGCGCGCGCCCTCGACGTGGTCGAGGATCCAGGTGATCTTGGGCCCGGAGAAGTAGGTCGAGAGCGGCAGGCCGACGTCCTTGCGGAGCCGGTCGGGCCCCTCCTCGCCGGCCAACCCGGCGACGATGTCGTCGGTCCGCGTGTCCTGCCAGACGATCGCGTTGTAGATCGGCTCGCCGGTCTCCCGATCCCAGACCACGGTCGTCTCGCGCTGGTTGGTGATGCCGATCGCGGCGACGTCGCCGGCCTCGACGTCGGCGCTCGCCATCGCCCCGCCGATCACCTCGCGCGTGCGCCGCCAGACTTCCCGCGGGTCGTGCTCGACCCAGCCCGCCTTCGGCGTGATCTGCTCGTGCTCGCGCTGGTCGACCTGCCGGATCCGCCCGTCCTCGTCGAAGAGGATCAGCCGACTCGAGGTGGTTCCCTGGTCGATCGCCGCGACGTACTCCCCCATAGGGGACCCATCCTCCTCGATCGCGCCGACGAGGAGCGGCTCGACGCCGGGCCGCCGAACCGCTCCTCCGCGTCAGGCGCTCAGTGCGCTTCGTTCACGTCGATCGTGACCGTCGCGCTGCTCGTCTTCGCCGGTAGCGAGGACATGTCGATTTCGAGGTATTCCCCGTCGTCCTGCTTGCCGGTGGCCGGGTCGATCTTCGGCACCAGCGTCCAGGGCCCGACTTCTTCGCCCGCTTCGTTTTCGACCCCGGTGACGCCGGAGATCCCGAAGTCGTTGTCGTTCGAGATCACGATCCGCCTGCCGCCTTCGAAGGCGACGACACCCTCGACCTTGTCGTGGTCGTAGAAGGCGCCGCTCGGGTCGAGGTCGATCAGCAGTTCGTCGATGTCGAGGAACAAGGTCGCCGAGACCGGCTTGATGTGGTCGGCTTCCAGCGTCTCCCGGGCGGCGGCGGTCTTCTCGCCCCACACCGTCTTCTCGATCGTCTTGCCGTCGATCAGCAGGCCGCCTTCGGAGCCCTCGTAGGTGGCACCCGAGACGTGGGCGCTCGGGCCGACGTCGGTGGCCCCTTCGAGGCTCACCTTCCAGAGCTTCTTGTAACCGCCGGCGGAGGGGAAGTTCCCGTCCCGCTCGTCGATCAGGAAGGTGTTGTTCGAGAGCGCCGTGATCTCGCTGTTGGCGACGCCGTTGGTGGCCGGTTCGTCGAGCAGGAACAGGTACTCGTGGGTGGCGTGGGTTTTCAGGTTGTAGGTGACGATCCGCGTCGGGGTGTCCTTCTTCGCGTTCGCCCCTTCGAGGTCGGTCTGGTTCAGCGCGGACTGCATCATGCCGACCAGGGTGGTGCCGTCGGGGGTCAGGGTCAGGCCCTCCATGCCGCGGTTCGGCACCCGCTTGGCGAGCTCAGCGGGCAGCGTGCCGTCGAACGGCGAGAGGCGCTGGATTTCCTTGCCCTTGGCGGTGAAGTGGGTGATGAACGGCCCGTACTCGTCGGAGACCCAGAAGGTTCCGTCGGGCATCGCGACCAGACCCTCGGGGTCGTACCCGTCGGGGTCGTGGGCGAGTTCGTGGCCCTTCAGGTTCTCGACCTTCTCACCGGTGGGGTTGGCGCTGTTGACCAGGCCCGAGAACGGGTGGCCGGAGCTGTCGCGCAGCGGGATCGTTTCGATCAGTTCGGCTTCGCCGTCTTCGAAGGCGAAGCGGGCGATCGAGGGGTCGTAGGAGGGCTTCGGCTCGACCGCGAAGCCGTCGGCCGATTCCACGTTCGGGCCGCGGTCCTCGAGGCCGAAGAATTCGTCCTTGTGGCCGGGGACGGCGGCGAGGGCGGAGCCGTAGGAGCCGCCGGTCAGCTGTACGCCGCCGTAGTTGCCCTGGGGTGGCAGGTGCGTCTTGTAGTCGTGGACGGCGTCGGCGATCGTGTAGCTGAAGCTGTCGGTGCCGCTGAAGCCGGAGTACGGCGTGTAGGTGAAGGAGCCGTTCGGTTCGAGTTCAAGTTCACCGTGTTCCGGTTCGGTGTTGGCGACGATCGTCGGTTCGTCGCCCTTGTCGTCGGCGAGCACGCCGGTGGCGGCTTCGACCGCGAGGGTCGCCTGCCTGCCGGTGGAATAGGAGTCGGGGTTGGCCGTCAGGGTGCCGGCGTGAGGGGGCGCCGGTTCGTGGTGGTGGGAGCGGCGGTGGTGGGACTCGTGATGGGCCGAGGCGACCGCGGCGGCGATCGAGGCCCCGAGCGCGCAGAGCATCAGCGCCAAGGCGAGGGTCCTTCTCCTTCTCATCGTTCCTCCGGGGATCTTGGAAATAGTCGGTGGCGAAGCGCCGCCAAGCTAGCCCCGGTTTCGAGCGCCGATGTGTCGATCTCGTTACGGCGCTATGGTTCGGACGTCATGAGGAGACCCGCCGCTCCCGATGACAGGGAGCGACGGGCCCGGATGGCGTCAGGATGGATGAACGCCACGAGGGGCAGCACAGTTGGTTCCTGAAGTCGACTGTGCTGTCTCCGAATCTTCCAGTGTACCGCTGGAAGAAACTTCAGTGCGGTCACACACAGTGACTATTTCGTCCCGGCATTGGTCGAGACGTATTCCGCCACTTCTTCGATTTCCTTGGTGCTGAGGATCTTTTCCTTGCCGAAGGCGGGCATGCCGCCGCCGCCGTTGATCACCTGATGTTCGACGATCATCTGGCTCGGCTTGACCGTGTCCAGGTTCGGTCCGACGGTGCCTTCGGCGCCCGCCGCCGCCAGGGTGTGGCAGGTGGCGCAGTTGGTGGTGAACACCGCCTCGCCGGCCGACCCCGTCGCCGCCGATTCGCTTTCTTCGGCTTCGGCGCCTTCGACGCCCGGTTCTTCTTCCGACGATTCCTCGTTCTCGCCGCCGACTTCCAGGCCTTCCAGCGCTTTCGCCTGTTCTTCTTCGGAGGAGAGCTTGCCTTCGGCGGCCAGTTCGAACGCTTCGATTTCGGTCTTCGCGAATTCGGTCTTCGGCAGCTCCGAGGCCGAGGGCTGTTCTTCGCCTTCGACCGAGAAGACCAGCATCCGCGCGTAGTGTTCGTTCGACATCCCGCCGACCAGCGGCACCTGACCGCCGTAGTAGACCGCCACGTACTCGTGGCCTTCGGCTTCGAAGACGACCGGCGCCGAGTAGAGGTCGCTCGGCCCCTTGAAGCTCCACAGTTCTTCGCCGGTTTCGGCGTCGAGGGCGATGAACTTGCCGTGCACGGCCGAGGTGAAGGCGATGCCGCCCGCGGTCGTCGTCACGCCGCCGCGACAGGCCCCTTCCGGCGCCTTCGTCTTGTGCAGCCACTTGGTCGTGTTGTCGGCGACGTCGACCGCGGCGATCGAGCCCTGCCAGCCGTGGTTGACGCCGAGGTAGGTGCCGCCGCGCACCTGTTCGGTGAGGCTGGCGCCTTCGACGCTGACCATCTCGCAGTAGTACATGTCGCCGGTTTCGGGATCGTAGGAGAGCGGCGACTTGCCGTCCTGGCCGCCGCTGGAGCCGATCCCGTAGGCCGTGAAGCCCTTCGAGCCGGGGACCGCGAAGGTGCACGAGTAGGTGTACTTGGAGCCGTCCGGGGCGGGGTTCGGCAGCAGTTCTTCGTCGGCGCAATGAGGCACGACTTCGCTCTTTTCGCTGTTGGCGGGGATCGGCTGCGTTTCCGAGGCGTGCAGCGCCTTCTGCGCGGCGACGTCGGGGGTGGCCCCTTCGGCCGAGGTCGGCGTCGGTTCTTCGGTGATCGGCAGGATCCCCTTGCCGGTCTTCGGGTCGAGCGTGAAGTGGTAGTCGGACTTGCAGACGAAGTTGACCGCCTGCCGCTTGCCCGAGCTGCCTTCGAATTCGCCTTCGTAGATCACCGGCGGGGTCGTGCAGTCGTAGTCCCAGAGGTCGTGGTGGACCCCCTGGAAGCCCCACTTGATGTGGCCGGTCTTCATGTCGAGGGCGACGGTGGAGTCGGAGTATTCGAAGTTGCCTTCGATTTCGCTCAGCGTCGACGGGTTGGCGGTGCTGACGTAGAGGAGCCCGTCCTTGACGTCGAAGGCCGGGTAGGTCCAGACGCTGCCGCCGCCTTCGTCGGGATCGTTCTCCCCCGCCGGGCACTTGCCGCTCGCGGGCGGGGTGTCGGTCGGTCCGCAGACGAGGAAGGTGCGCCAGAGCATCTTGCCCGTCTTCGCTTCATAGGCATCGACATGGCCGCGGCCGCTCTCGCCGCCGGAGACGCCGACGTAGACGACGCCGTCGTAGTAGGAGGGCGTCGAGGGGCTCTCGAGGACCGTTTCGCCGAGCGCGATCGGCTGCGACCAGGCGGTCTGGCCGCTCTTCACATCGATGCCGACGACGTTGGCGGCGTTGGTCTCGACGAAGACCATGCCGTCGCCGACGGCGAGGCCCTGGACCCCGGTCGGCGGCTCGGTCCGCAGTTCCGATTCCTGGACTTCGGCCTTCCATTCCCAGACCTTTTCGCCGCTCGTGGCATCGGCCGCGACGACGTTGTCTTCCGGGGTGATCATGAACATCACCCCGTTGAGGACGAGCGGCGAGCTCTCCTCCTCGATCGTGGTCGCGTCGAGCTTCGGGCTGTAGCTGCCCTGCCAGACGAGGTGGAGCTTCTTCACGTTCGCGGTGTCGATTTCGTCGAGCTTGGAGAACCGCGAGTTGTCGGTGTCGCCGCCGACCATGGTCCAGTTGGCTTCCGGGTCCGATTCGAGTTCGGCGTCGCTCGGCGTCGCCGCCTGCACCACCTGATCGCGACTCAGGCTCGGCCCGGCGCCGGTGCTCGCCACCGTGGTCGTGCCACCTGAACCGCCGCACGCCGACAGCCCGATCGCGACGACCGCCGCCGCCAGGAGAACCCAGACCGAGACAAGCCTGACCTTCAAAACCCACCCTCCTCGTTTAAAGCGCTTCTGACCTCAGGAACGAGAAATGAATATCATTTCTCGTATATGGGAGGCAGAACGGCGATCAGGAAATTGAACGTCCGGCATGGCGCGGCGGCCCTGCTGGCGCTGCTCGCGGCGGCCCTCGTCGCCCCTTCGGCCAGCGACGCGACGACCGGTGCGCACCCCCTGGCGAATCCCCCCAAGTACCACGTCAGCCACGCCGAGGCGCGCCCCTACATCGGCCGCTTCCAACTCGCGCGACCGCACGGAAAGGGCCTGATGAGCGCCGCCTACGTGGCCCGCTTCAACGAATTCGGCTACCTCGAGGGCAGCCTCGTCGTCTACGCCTATACGAAGAGCGGCCGCACCACGAGCTGGGTCGGGACGACCTACGAGTACCACCCGCGCGGCCATCGGCGGATGACCATCGACGTGATCAGCCCCAACAACCAGGTGATCTTCGCCCGGCTGCGGCTGCGCGCCGGCCGCGGCGGCAGGCTCAGCGGCAGGCTGCTGCAGCTGCGCCCCGCGGGCCCCACTCAGGCGATCAGCCTGAGCCGCGTGGGGCGCTAGGCGACCGCTGCCCCGCCCCATAACCTGGAAAGCGATGCCAGCCCAGATGCGCAAGGACGCGCTGCGCAGTCGCCGCGCGATCCTCGACGCCGCCCGCGAGCTCTATCGCGACGACGCCGAGGCCTCGTTCGCCGAGATCGCCCATCGCGCCGGGGTCGGCCAGGCCACCGTCTACCGCCACTTCACCGACCGCCGCGCGATCCTGCTCGAGCTGGTCGAAGAGGACATGCAGGTGCTCGAGGAACGGGTCGGGGCGGAACCGATCGAGCCCGGCTCGCTGGAGAGCATGCTCGACCTGATGATCTCGATGCAGCTCGGCTCGCAGGGGGCACTCGGTGAGATCCGCCTCGGGCAGGTCGACGAGACCCGGATCCGCGCCTTGACCGACCGCACCCTGGAGCTGCTGGCGCCACGGCTGGAGGCGGCCAAGGAGGGCGGCGTGGTGCGGTCCGACCTCGGCCTCGACGACCTGCTGGTGCTGCTGGCGATGATCGACGGCGCCCTCGCCCACGCGTCCGCCCCGGGCGGACGCAAGGCGGCCGGCGCGCGCGCTTTTCAGATCGCCATGGACGGGTTACGGTTGAGGCGATGAGAACTCGCCTGCTGATCGCCCCGCTGATCGCCGCCGCGCTCCTCGCCGCGGCCGTGATCGCCGCCCCCGCCGCGAGCGCGGCGAGCGTCAAGCCGTGCTCCTCGTCCGGCCTGGTGGTCTGGGCCGGACCGGAAGAAGGCGGCGGCAGCGCCGGCCACATCGCCTACCGGCTCGAGTTCACCAACCTCTCCGGCCACACCTGCAAGGTGAGCGGCTATCCCAGCGTCGTCGCGGTCAACCTCAAGGGCAAGCGGATCGGCGCGGCCGCGACCCACGGCGCGGGGACGAAGATCGGGCCGATCACGCTGAAGACGGGTGAATCGGCGGTGGCGACGCTGCAGATCGCCGACGCGCTCAACTTCCCCAAGAACAAGTGCCACCCGACGCTGGCCGCGGGCCTGCGGATCGGCATCCCGGGCGGCCACGGCGCCAAGATCGCCCCGGTCGCCTTCGAAACCTGCGCCTCGGCGAAGTCGAAGACGCTCTCGGTCGGCCCCGTCACCACCGCCACCGGCACCCTTTAGTCGCACTTCTCCGCCGACGGCCGGGGGGTGGTGGCGAAACGTTGGCGGGGTTGCCCGGTTGTAGGGGGACCTTGAGGCGCTCTCTTTCGCTCATCCTCGCCGCCGCGGTGCTGGCGCTCGCCCTTCCCGGTGCCGCCTCGGCAGCGCTCCCGGCGACCTTCTGGGGCGTCGTCGCCAACGAGGCGCCGACCGCGGCCGAGGCCTCGACCCTGAAGGCGGGCGGGGTCGAAAGCCTGCGCGTCTCGATCAACTGGGCGGCGGTGCAGGCGAGCGAAGGCGCGACCCCCGACTGGAAGCTCGGTCGACCCGACCGTTCGCGCCGCCGCCGAAGCCGGCCTCACCGTCCTTCCCTTCCTCGCCTCGCCGCCGACCTGGGCGGTCGCCGAGGAAGGGGTCGGCAACGGCGCCAAGGCGCCCCGCAGCCTGCCGGTGCAGACCGCCGCCCAGCGCCGCGCCTGGCGGGAATTCCTCCGCCTGGCGGTCTTCCGTTACGGGCCCGGGGGCAGCTTCTGGACCGAAAACCCGCTGCTGCCGGAACGGCCGATCCGGATCTGGCAGATCTGGAACGAGGAGAACTTCAAGTACTTCGCCGCGCGGCCCAGCCCGTCCCAGTACGGCAAGCTCGTGGTCCAGTCCTACGCCGACCTGCGCAGCGCCGACTCCGGCGCCCGGATCGTCCTCGGCGGCATGTTCGGCAAGCCCAACGGCGGCGCCGGCAAGCCGCAGGCGGGCCAGATCAAGCGCGCCTACTTCGCCACCGACTTCCTCGAACGGATGTACCGGACGACCCCCGGCGTGCGCGGCAAGTTCCTCGCCGTCGCCCTCCATCCCTACACCTACTCCTACAAGGCGGTGGGCCGTGAAGTCGAAGCGCTGCGGGCGGTGCTGAAGCGCAAGCGCGACCCGGGCCGGGCGCTCTGGATCACCGAGATGAGCTGGAAGCTCGGGCAAGCCGGAAACGGCCAACGGCGAAAACGGCTTCGAGAAGGGGTGGGCCGGACAGCCGCGCGAAATGGCCGGCGCCTTCAAGCTGCTGACCGCGAACGCGAGCGCCTGGCGGGTCAAGCGCGTCTACTGGTTCTCGCTCACCGACGCCCCCGGCACCTGCAATTTCTGCGACGGCTCGGGCCTTTTCACACAGGGCTTCGCGGCCAAGCCGGCCTGGTCGACGTACAAGCGCTTCGCCCGCTGAACGGCGCGCCCGCGCCAGTTTCGTTGCACCGCGCGGGAGCGGGGAGGAGGCGCACCGGAGCGAGAGTAATTTCGCCTTCAGGAAGATGAACGCCCGGCGCCCCGAAAACCGTCTTTACACCGCCGTCGTGCTGGCGTTCCTGGCCGGGCTGATCGCGCTCGGGCTGCTGGGGGTCTCGGCGGCGCTGGTGGCGGCGATCGGCGCGGCCGTGGCGGCGATCGGGATCACGCTCTTCCACCGCTCGCTCGAAGGTCGGCGGGAGCGCCGGCGGGTGCCGCGGCGCTACGTCCCGAGCGTGCTCGAGGGCAGCTCGATCAGGCGGCGGCGCGGGGTCCATCTGGGAAAGCGCCGTCATTCCGCTCCCCCACTGCGATTCCGCTGATACCCGCTGAGGCGCTGTGGTAGCGTCCGACATCCTGAAGTCGCGTCAATGAGCTGGATGGAGGCACGTCGAGGTTCCGCCTCCTCCGCTGGGAAGGGTGGAACAGATGTTCAAGGGTGGTTTCGGCGGGTCGCGCGGCGGCCGCCGGCTCTGGGTTGCGGCGCTTTTCCTGGCGCTCGCGGCGGCATTGGTACTCGCTGCCTGCGGGGGCAGCGGCGGCACCACGACGACCAGCTCGTCATCGGGTGAATCCTCGGAAAGCGGCATCGCGCTGGCACCCGAATTCACCTCGGAAGAACTTTTCGAAGAAGCCGGCAAGAACTGGATCACCAACGGCGGCAGCACCAGCAACACGCGCTTCTCCTCGCTTGACGAAATCAACACCGAAAACGTCAAGGAACTCAAGGGCGACTGGATGACGAAGATCGGCGCCAACGCCACCGCGGCGAAGTTCTCCGCCGAGGGCCAGGCGCTGGAGTACGAAGGCACGATCTACATCTCCGACGGCGCCGACGACGTCTTCGCGATCGACGCGTCAAGCGGCCATCGCCTCTGGACCTACGAACCACACCTGCCGCCCGACCCGCTCGGCGAAGTCGTCTGCTGTGGCTGGGACAACCGCGGCGTCGCGATCGGCGAGGGCATGGTCTTCGTCTCCCAGCTCAACGGAGCCCAGGTCGCGCTGAACCAGGAAACGGGCAAGGTGGTCTGGTCGACCTCGGTCGTCAAGCCACGTTCGGGCTTCTCGATCACGAGCGCGCCGCTCTACTACAACGGTCGCGTCTACGTCGGTGGTTCCGGCGGCGAGTACGGCGTCCGCGGGCGCCTGACCGCCCTCGACGCGAAGACCGGCAAGATGGACTGGCGCTTCTGGACGACGCCGTCGCCGAGTGAAGAAGGTGGCGACACCTGGCCCAACAACGGCTCCTACAAGACCGGCGGCGCCTCGATCTGGAACACGCCGACCGTCAACCCGAAGACGGGCATGCTGTTCTTCTCGACCTCCAACGCCTCGCCGTGGGTCGGCGACGCGCGCAAGGGCGAAAACCTCTTCACCGCCTCGATCGTCAGCCTCAACGCCGAAACCGGCGAATACAGCTGTCACTTCCAGGAGGTGCACCACGACCTCTGGGACTTCGACGCACCGAGCCCGACCGTCTTGATGAAGGGCGAAATGAACGGCGAAGAAGTCGAAGCCGTGGGCGAGCCGGAGAAGACCGGCTGGGCCTACGTGGTCGACCAGGAAAACTGCGAACCGGTGTACCCGATCCCGGAGGTGAAGGTGCCCCAGGACAAGTCGCAGAACACCTGGCCGACGCAGCCGGAGCCGACGATGGAACCGTTCAGCCCGATCGAAGCGACGCCGGAAGCGGTCGAAAAGGCCGAAGAAGCGGTCGCCTCGAGCAAGCCGAAACCAAAGATCGTGGGCAGCAAAGTGTTCACCCCGCAGTCCTCGGACCCGACCACGATCAACCTGGGCGCGAACTCCGCGGTCGGCGGCGACAACTGGCCGCCGTCCTCGTATGACCCGGAAAAGAACATGTACTTCGTCTGCTCGCAGAGCGGCGCGCTGGGCCTCGTGGTCCCGCCCGAACCGCAGAAGTACGTCGAAGGCGAAACCTACATCGGCTCCGACACGATCGTGGCCACCGGCTTCGACACCACCGGCTACATCACCGCGTATGACATGAGCACCGGCAAGATCGCCTGGCAGAACGAAACCAAGGCGGAATCCTGTTACTCCGGTGCCGTGACCACCGCCGGCGGTCTGCTGTTCGTCGGCAAAAACGACGGCGAACTGGTCGCCTACGACGCCGAAAACGGCGAAGAACTGTGGCACTGGCAGACCGGTGCCGGCGCCAACACGACGGTCACGCCGTTCGAAGACGAAGGCGAAGAGAAAATCGCCATCTACGCGGGCGGCAACTCGCTGGCGGCGACCGCCCACGGTGAAAATTTCTGGGTGTTCTCGCTGAAGGGCACGATGAAGGAAGCTGCGGGCCTCGAAGCCGAAGAAGAAGGCACTGAGCACGCCGGCGAGGAAGACGAAGCGGCCGAAGAAGGCGAAGCCGGTGAAGAAGCCGGCGGCGCGGGCACCGAAGAAACGGAAGAAGAAGCCGAAGGCGGCGAAGAAGCGGAAGCCGGTGGTGCCACGGCCGACGCCGCCGCGGGCAAGGAAGTGTTCTCGGAAGAATGCTCCGTCTGCCACGGCGCCACCGGCCACGGCGGCAACGGCGGTCCTGACCTGAGGACGATGCCGCTCGCCAAGACCCAGGCCGGCGCCGAAAAGCAGGTGACCGACGGCGGCGGCGGCATGCCGGCGTTCAAGGGCACCCTGACCGAAGAAGAAATCAGTAACGTCGCCGCCTATGTGGCGGAAGACATCGTCGGCGGCAAGTAAGTCGTGCTGATCGGCGGCGCCCGGCTGGATTCTCCAGCGGCGCCGCTCGGCGACCTCCTCCGGTTCGGTCTCGCGACCGGGCCGGGGGAGGTCGCTCTTCTTTCCAACCGGCGGGCGCTCACCTGGGGTGGGCTGGAGGAGGCGAGCTCCCGCCTCGCCGCCGGTTACCTCGGCCTCGGCCTGGAGGCGGGCGACCGGGTCGCCTCGCTGATGCCGAACCGGGTGGACCTGGTCGTCCACTACCTGGCCTGCTTCAAGGCGGAGCTGATCGCGACGCCGCTGAACTACCGCTACACGGCGAGCGAGATCGACCACGCGCTGAGGGTCTCGGGCGCCCGCGCGCTGCTCGCCCACGTCGAGCGGGCCGAGGACGTCGCGGCGAGCGCCCTGGCATCCGGCCTGGAGCTGGGGACGATCGCCTACCGCGATCCGGAGCCCTTGCCGCAGGGCAACGACGAACCGGCCGCCGCCGACCCCGGCTGGGCCGATGACTTCCGCCGCCTGTGCGAGGCGTCGCCGATGCCACGTCCGGTCGCCGACCCGGACCCGGGCGAGCCCGCCGTGATCTTCTTCACCTCCGGCTCGACCGGCCCGGCGAAGGGCGTCACCCACACGCGCGAGAGCCTGCGCTGGATGATCGCCGCCGCGGCGATGGCCTTCCAGCTGACCGAGGACGACGTCTTCCTGCCCGGCTCCTCGATGTCGCACATCGGCAGCTTCCTCTGGGCGCTGGCGACGCTCTCGGTCGGCGGCCGCGTCGTCGTCGCCCGCGCCACCGACGCGCACGAGCTGCTGCCGCTGCTGCGCGGGCAGCAGCCGACCGTGCTGGCGATGATCCCGGCGGCGCTCTCGGCGCTGATCCACGACCACGACCTGCGCCCCGGCGACTTCGCCTCGCTGCGGGTCTGCCGGGCGGGCGCCGACAAGGTCTCGACCGAGCTGCTGGCCGAGTTCGCCGCCGCCGCGGGCTTCCCGATCGTCGAGGGATACGGGATGACCGAGGTCGGCCTGGCGACGCTGAATCCGGTGGCCGGGGAGATCCGCCAGGGCTCGATCGGCCGGCCGATCGGCGGCTTCCGGATCGAGCTGCGCGGCGAGGACGGCGGGCCGATCGAGGGCGAGGAGGTCGGCCGCATCTGGATCGACACCCGCAGCCGCATGAGCGGATATTGGGAGGCGCCCGAGGCGACCGCCGAGGTCGTCGTCGACGGCTGGCTCGATTCCGGCGACCTGGCCCGCGCCGACGCCGAGGGCTACCTCTGGTTCTTCAGCCGCAAGAAGCAGGTGATCGTCCACGACGGCTCCAACATCAGCCCCTACGAGGTCGAGGGCGCCCTGGTCGATCACCCGGCGATCGCCCTCGCCGGCGCGGTCGGCGTCCACGACGCCGTCCACGGCGAGAACGTGCGCGCCTACGTCACCTTGGCCGAGGGCGCCGAAAAACCCTCAGCCGCCGACCTGATCGTCCACTGCCGCGAACGCATCGGCTACAAGGCCCCCGAGGAGATCGTCTTCCTCGAGGCGATGCCCCTCAACCCGACGGGAAAGATCGACCGCGCCGGCCTGAAGCGGCTGGCAGAAGATCATCTGCATCCTCATGGGTTTTGAAGCTGGCGCCCGGAGGAAGAGCTGGCGCCCGAAGCTGAAAGGGACGCGGCCTTCTCGGTGGCGGCCCTGGCAGGCTGTGGCCGCCACCGAGAAGGCCGGGGATGTGGGGAGAGGCGAGGGCCCGGGCGTGCCCCGGCGCAGAGATGCGCGTGTCCGGGCACGAAGGCGCGGGATCCGTGACGAAGAGCGGGGGAAGTCCACGCTTCCTCCCGTCTTCCTCATGCCTCCCCCTGGTGAGTTCGCAGTTCTGCTCGCATGGCGAAGGAAAGTGCGAACTCACCGGGAGCGGGCCACGATCCCGTCGCCGAAGACATGAGGAAGGGTGACGTCCCCGGCATCTCTCCCACGTCCTTGTGAACTTCCCTGCGGAAGCCTCACGTCCCGGGCGTCTCGTGGCGGCCACAGCCTGCCCGGGCCGCCACGAGACGCCCGGGACGCACCTCGGACGGGCGGGGCGGCCTCGAAGCACGCCGTCCCGCACCACGCCCCCCGCTACGCCCCGGCCTCGATCGCGCTCTGGATCTTCTCCGCCGCCAGTTTGTGGGCGTCGCAGATGCGGCCCAGGTGGAGGAGTGAGTCGGTCTCGGCCGCCACTTCGCCGTCACCCAGGCGCAGGACTATGGGGACGTCGGGGCGGAGGTCCTCGGCGGCCAGGCCGACGGCGACGTTGACCAGGTCGTCGGAGGTGACGGCCGCCACCGCGGCGCAGGACTTGATGCCGACGCGCTCCAGGGTCTCGCGGTCGTCGCCGCGGCCGAGGGCGACCGGGATCCCGGCCGCTTTGGCGAGGCGGACGCTGGGCGCTTCGAGGTCGCGCTCGATCGCGGTCACCGCGATGCCGCGGTCGTGCAGCTCCTGGGCGAGGCGGAAGCCGACCTGGCCGAAGCCGACCAGGACGACGTGGTTGCGGGCGGGCGCGGCGCGCGGGCCGAAGAGGGTGGTGAGGCGACGGCGGCTGAGCCGGCGGACCAGGGCCGCGGTGAAGATCGCGACCAGGGCCACGGCGGCCACCATGTTCGCCGCCGAGACGATCTTGAACCAGTCCGGCCCGCGCGCCGCCCCGGGCGGGCCGGCGACGGTCGCCACCGAGCGGGTGGAGAAGTAGAAGGCGTCGACGAGTCCATGGCCGAAGGCGATCATCGTGATCACCATCTCGATCGCCAGGGCGACGAAGAGCCCGGCGCCGGCGGCGACCAGCAGGCGCAGGGCGTCGTCGACCAGCCGCACGCCGTGGCCACGGCGGCCGAGGATCCCCTCCCCGGCCATCGCGATCAGCCCCTCGGCGAGGTCTTCGGCGACGATCTCCGAAGGCGAGAGGACGTGGACCTTCGGCGCCACGTGCTCGAGCTCGCGCGAGACGGTGTGGTCGAACATCGTCACCCAGAGCGGCAGGTCGGGCCGCACGTGGGCGCTCAGCAGGGTGAGGCGGAGGGCGTGGGCGTCGTCGCGGGTGACCACGGCGACGGCGCGCCAGTTGCCCTCGCGCAGTATCTCCGAGGCTTCCGAGTCGCGCAGGTCGAGCGCCGAGGAGGCCGGCGTGCCGCCCTGCTGGAGGCGCCGCAGCAGCGCCGCGCCGAGCCCGCCGCTCTCGCCCAGGACCAGCACAGCGCCGGTCTGGGCCGTGTTCTGGTCAAGCGGGTTGGGCTTCGAGGTCTGCGGGGTCTGGCTCGCCATCCCGCAGATCTTGCCGTTTCGGCGCCGCCGGGTCCTCGTCGGCCGAGCCGGAGGCGAGCATCCGCACCGCCACGCCGATCAGGAAGCAGGCCAGGCCGAGAGCGGCGAACAGCCACCAGAGTCGCCTCTCGGTGCCTTCGATGTAGCCGGGATCGGCGACGTCGAGCGTGGTCCCGCCGGAGGCCGCGGCGAGCGGGCCGAGCGGCGTCGTGTCGGTGCGCCCGAGCCGGTACTCGGCCGGGTAGGGGATCGCGATCGTGCCGGTCAGGCCGCCCGCCCCTTCGGAGGCGAGCGCGTATTCGTATTCGCCCGCCGCCAGTTCCGGCAGGTCGGCGATCCAGCGTCCCGGGGCCGCCTCTTCGAAGCGCAGCGCCGTCGTCTTGCCGCTCGCCGAGGTGAGCGTGCCTTCGAGGCCGCCGAGGACGATCGAGCGGCCGGCGGCGCTGACCGGGGCGACTTCGAGCTGCCGCTGGTTCCCGGGGACGAGGCTCGGGGTCAGCGCCGGCGTCGCCACCCCGCGCTCGACCCAGCGCGCCGCGTCCTGGAAGAGCTGCGGTTGCTTCAACCATTCACCCGCCCAGGCCGAGCTCAGCCCCGGCGTCCAGGCGGCGACCCGGCCGGAGCCGTACTGCCACTGGGCGAGCACCGGGTCGGGCGCGTGGTTCTTGTCCTGGCCGAGCAGCGCCGCCTCGGCGCCGGGCTTCAGTTCGGTGACCACGTTGCCACCCAGCGGCGCCAGCTTCTGGCCGACGAGGCTGCTGGTGATCGGGCTGGGATCGCCGGCCGAGACGCCGATCCGGCCGCGCAGGCGCACCGTCCGCGTGTTGATCCGGGTCTCTTTGGAGAAGATCTTGGGCAGGTCCCGCGCGTTTTCGGTGGCGTAGTAGTTGCCCCCCGTTTCGGCGGCGATTTCCTTCAGCAGCTTGAAGTCCGCTTCCGCCCCCAGCGCCACGGTGGCGACGCTGATCTTGTTCTTCTTCAGCTCCGGCAGCAGCTGCTTGTAGCTGCCCGGTTCGCTGATCCCGTCGGTGAGCAGGATGATGTGGCGGTCCTGGGCCTTGGAGCTGAGGATTTCTTCGACCCCCTTGGCCAGGCCCTTGTAGATGTTGGTGCCGCCGTTGGCCGGGATCGTGTTGATCTTATGTTCGATTTCGGCGACGTTGCCCGGTTCCACGCGGGTCAACGGGACCAGCGATTTGGCCTTGATTTCGAAGTCGACGATGCCGATTTCGTCGCGGTGCTTGAGCAGGAATTCGACCGCGCCGCGGGCCGCCGCCTGGGCCATCGCGATCTTCGGCACGCCGCCGACCTCGTTGATCATCGAGCCGGAGCGGTCGAGGACCAGCTGGATCGCGACGTTTTTCCGCTGCAATTTGCCGGGAACGAGGCTCTTCACCGGCAGCACTTCCTGGAGCGGGGACTTGTAGTACTTGCCCAGCGAGAAGGAGTGGTCGCCGCCGAGGGCGAGGAAGCCGAGCGCCTGTTCGCGGACCGCCGCCTTGATCGCCTCGGCGCGCCGCCTGCCCAGTTCTTCGCCCGAGACGTCTTCGAGGATGACGGCGTCGTAGGCCTGGTAGCCGGCGGCGCTGCTCGGCAGCGCGCTCGCCGCGACCGAGGTCACCTTGAAGCCGTCGGCCTGCATCAGTTCCGCCGCGCTCGAGCCGTCGGCGCCGGCGACGAGGACCCGCGGAGCGCCCTCGACCCGCACCGTCGTCCCCAGCTCGTCGTTCTGCGGGCGCGCGTCTCGTTCGGTTTCCACCTTCACCTCGTAGCCGTAGGAGCCCGAGTGCCGGGGCGCCTTGACGCTGAACAGGAAGGGGTTGTCGCCGACCCCCAGTTCGACTTCCTGGTGGCCGACCGTGACGCCGTCGCGGCTCACCGTCAGCTTCGCCTGCTCGCGCGCCGTCGCCCGCACCGTCACCTCGAGCGAGAGCGGGTCGCCGGCGTGCAGCGCGCCCGGCGCCTGCACCCGGGTGAGGGCGGCGTCGGCGGGCTGCGCGGTGAGCGCCACGGTGTCGATCGTGACGCCGCGTTCGCGCGCCGCGGCGGCGAGGCCGAGCGGTTCGCCGGTCGTCTGCCG
Organism: Solirubrobacterales bacterium; assembly: GCA_047601885.1. Classification (GTDB taxonomy): domain Bacteria; phylum Actinomycetota; class Thermoleophilia; order Solirubrobacterales; family 70-9; genus VAYN01. The sequence continues at coordinate 1,163,046 of JASGIK010000002.1, read as the reverse complement.
GCCGTCGCTGAGGAGGACGATGCGGCCGCCGCGCGGGGTGCGGGCGAGCGCCAGTTCGAGCGCCCCCTGGAGGTCGGTTTCGCGGCTTTCGAGGCCGCCCTTGGCGGAGCTCGCCAGCGGGCCGACGCCGGCTCCGGTGAGTTCGGCGCCGCCGCCGAACTGGACCACGTGACAGTCGCTGCCGCAGCCTTCGTCGGCGGCCAGCCAGGAGCGCTCGGCTTCGGCCGAGGCGTTGCCGACGCTGAGCGAGCGGTCGAGCACCAACGTGGTCGGCGGCGGCGCAGAGCCGCTGGTCGGGTCGAAGAGGGCGACTGCGACGAAGACCAGGCTCGCGACCTGCAGGCCGACGACGACGCGCCGGCGCCTGCGGCCGCCGCGTCGCGGTTCGTGGCGCCAGGCGTAGAGCGCCTCGGCGATCAGGACGACGAGCGCCACGACCAGCAGCCACTCCCACCACTCGTCGTGGCCGGCGTGGGTCGCCGGGGCGGGCGCCGCGAGGTCGACCGGGCCGCCCGCCGTCGGGGTCGTCGCCGGATTGATCGCGACGGCGAGCTTGCGGATCCCCCAGGCGCCGGTCAGCGTGAGGACGTAGTTGCCGGGTTCGGCGACCGTGACCGGCACCTCGGCGCCGGCTTCCACCTTCAGCTTCGTCGCCTTGCCGCCCGCCGCCGGGGCGAGGCTCGCGGCGACGGTGCCGGGCGGCTCCGACAGCGAGAACGGGACGCCGGCCGAGGCCGACTGCGGGGCCAGCTTCTGCGACCAGGCGACGATGTTGTCGATCAGGGTCGGGAAGCCGGCCAGCTGCGGCAGGTTCGATTCGGAGGGCTCGAAGGAGATCGTCGCGACGCGCCGGCCTTCCTCGGTGCCGGAGGCGATCAGCGGGCCTTCCGGGCTCCAGGCGGCGGCGCTGAAGGAGGCGGGCAGCGCCGGCCGCTGCGAGGCTTCCGAGCCGATCGTCAGCGACGAGAGGTCGACGCCGTCGAGCAGCGAGCTGGTCGCGTCGGTGCCGCTCAGGCGGCTGTTGTGCATCGCCCCGCGGACGTGGCCGCCGGGGAGGCGCGGCGGGTGGACGAGGAGCAGCGCGGGCGCGTTCGGCAGGCCGCCCTTGGGCATGAAGTCGTCCAGCACCAGCAGGTCGCTGGAACCGGGGTCGGTCGCCTTGTAGCTCCGCGGCGTGCGCAGCCGCAGCTTCACCCCGGGGACCGAGGCGAGCGCCCGGGCCAGCGGCAGGGCGCGGGTGCGGTTGCCGACCAGGGTGATCCGCTCACCGCCCGGTTCCGGCACCGAGACGTAGGCCGCGTCGTCGGCGGCGAGCCCGTCGCCCCCGGGCAGGGCGACCTTGACGGTGGAACCCGGTTCGGCGGTGAAGACGAGCGGCACGCTGCCGTTCGCGGGCACCGCGACGTAGACGGTGTGGACCGGTTCGCCGGAGATCGTCACCTTGACCGGGACTTCTTCGGCCTTGCCGCCCCTGTCGGTGATGCGGACGAAGACTTCGCAGGCTTCGGCGCCGAGCAGGTCGCAGGTGGCGCTTGCCTTGCCGACGCTGAGGTCGGCGGCTTCGCTGCCGACCGTCGCGTCTTCATAGGAGGAGCCGCCGCCGCTCACCTTCGGCGCCGCTTCCTCGGGCGCCCGCAGCAGCACGACTTCGTCGCCGTCGCCCGCCCGCAGGCCGGCGGCGAGGCGCAGCGCCGCGGTCAGGTTGGCGGCGCCGGCGCCGGCACGCAAGTTCGTGAGCGCCGGCGAGGCGCCGGCCGCGTCGCCTTCGTAGAGGACGCTCGGGGTCGCGCCCGCGCCGACGATCCGCACCGCTTCGGAGCCGGCGAGGCCGGCCAGCCGTTCGCGCAGCTCTTCGCGCGCCGCGTCGATCCGCGTGCCGCCCCCTTCCTTCGCCCCCATCCACATCGACTCGTCGACGACGTAGACGTGGGAGGAGTGGTCGGAGCCCTTCTCCCCCGCGGGCTTCGCCAGCGCGAGCACCAGCAGGACCAGGGCGAGCAGCTGCAGCGCCAGGAGAAGCGGCAGCGGCGGCAGGCCGAGCCGGCGCGCGCCGCCCCCGCCGACCCCGGGCAGGTCGCGCCAGGCGAGCAGGCTGCCGACCTGCCGGCGCGGCGGGCGCCGACGGCGGAAGTGCAGCGCCAGCAGCGGGATCGCGAGAACGAGCGCGGCGAGCGCCGGGGCGGCGAGCAGGGTCAAGTCGCGAACCTCACCACGGCAGCTTCGCGACCCACTTGAGCGATTCGAGGTAGTTCAGCTGCAGCCCGGAGGCTCGCCCCGGGGAGCGCGCCGCCGGCCGCCGGCACGTAGGAGAATTCGTCGCCGACCTGGGTGCCGCCGGTCACCGTCGCGGTGCGGGCCTTGCCGCCGGCGCCCTGCGAGTAGCCGGTCTTCTTCTTTTCCTTGCCGCTTTTGCTCGCCCGCGAGGGCGCGTAGCCGGGCTGGATCTTGACTCCCTGCGAGGCCGCCTTGGAGTTGATCGCGGTCACGTGGCCCTGCTGGTTGTTGCCCTGTTCGCCGCCCGCGTGGTTGGTGCCGGTCGGGGCGCTTTTCTTGCCGTTGGCGCTGGCGCTGGTTTCGTCCCCCTGCCCGTTCGGCGCGTTTTTCTTCGCCCCGTTCCCGCCGACTTCGGAGTTGCCCGGGCGGCCGTGGTTGCCACCGCTCTTCTGGCTTTTCACGTTGAAGCCGACGGTCGGGTGTTCGGCTTCGTTCTGGGCTTTCGAGCCGCTGCCCGCCTTGTTGCCGGCGCGATTTTCGTTCGCCCCCGCCTTGCCTTCGGCGGCCTTCTCGATGTTCTTGGCCTTCGACCCGCCCTTGCCTTCGCTGCCGTTCTTGCCGTCGGCTTCCTTGCCCGAGCTCGTTGAGCCCTGCGGGATCTTCTGGTAGCCCTCCTTCGATTCTTCGGCGGCGATCTGGCTCGCCGGCACCTTCTTGCCCTTGAACTTGTGCAGCTTGCCGGTCGGCGCCGCGTGGCTCTCGTTCTTCTTCTTTTCCTCCGCCTTCTTACGTTCGGCGGAGGAGCCGCCCGCGCCCGCCTTCGGCGCCAGCGCCTCGGTCGGGCCGGCCGAGGAGCCGCCCGCCGCGGCGCCGATCGCGACCACGATCAGCAGCGCCGCCACCGGCGCGGCCAGGGCCCACCACTCGCGGCCGGCGCGGCCGGCGCTCGCGCGCCAGTCCTCGCGCCCCGCCGCCAAGAGCGCCGCCGCGTCGGCGACCGTGCGCCGCTCGAGGAAGGACTCCGCCCCGCCCCGCGCCTCGATCTCCAGTGCCGTCGCCAGGCGGTCGTTCAGCCCCAGCTTGTCGTCGAGCAGGCGGGCCAGCTCGAACGGCGAGGGACCGTGGGCGACGAACCAGGCGACCGCGACGAGAAAGGCGGCGAGCGGCACCGCGACCACCACCCACTGGGGGAGGAGGCCGAACTGGGCGAGGACCTCCAGCAGCGCGGCGAGGCCGAGCGCCAGGGCCCCGTCGCGGCGTGCCAGCACGACCACGCGACGGCGGGCGACGATCCCGCGCCAACGCCGCAGCTCCTCGCCGAGGCTCGCCTCGGAGTTGCCGACCGCGGTCGCCCCGGCTCCCGCCAGGTCGACTACTTCACGCGGGTCAGCGGCCGGCCATCGCCACACGTAATCGACGGTACCAAGCCGGATGCGCGGCCGACGCTTCCGAAGGAATAGGGTTCAGCCGGCAATGAGACGTACCAGCTTCTGCTTTGCCTTCCTCGTCCTCGTCCTCGCCCTGTCAAGCGCATCGCTCGCCTTCGCCGGCGGCGGCAAGGCCAAGGAAGGATGGGGCAGCTTCGGCAGCTTCATCGGCCGCTACCACGTGAAGATCATCTCCGCGGGCGGCAGCGGCGTGCGCGGCGGCGAACTGACCATGTTCATCCAGGAAGAATTTCCCGGGTCGGAAGAACCGGCCGGGATCCTGAAGCTGCGGACGAAGCAGAACAACGACGTCGTCTACCTGAAGGAACTCAAGCACCGGGGCAGGTCGCGCACCGCGATCGTCAAGGGAGGCTCGTTCCTCGGCCCGACGATCGGCAGCTTCAGCGGCACGATGCCGAAGGCCGGGAAGATCAAGGCGACGGTCAAGACGCGCGGCCTGGGAAAGATCAAGGCGGTCTTCACCCGGTACTCGAAGAAGCCCACCCCTTAGAACTCCCGTCTGGGAAGAGGAGCGAAGTCCGATGAGAACCAAGTCCCTGCTCCTCGGATTCGCCGTACTCGCGGCGGCGATCGCGCTGGCCGCCTGCGGTGGCGGCTCCTCCTCGAGCGGCAGCTCGAGCGAAGGCAACTCGGCGAACGCGGCCTCGGCGCCGGAAATCGAAGACTGGCCCCTCTTCGGGCGCGACCGCGACAACACGCGCTTCGCCACCCAGGACGAAATCGACACCGAAAACGTCGACGAACTCGGCGAAGCCTGGAGCACCGGGCTCGGCCCTGACCAGTACCTGATGGAGTCCTTCCCGCTGGTGCTCGGCGAAAACGTCTACGTCACCACCTCGACCGACGAGCTGATGTCGATCAACGGCAAGACCGGCCACATCAACTGGACCTACACGCCGGAAGTCGACTTCTCCCAGTCGACCGGGGTCGGCGGCTACGGGATCACGGTCAACCGTGGCGTCGCCGCCGAAGACGGCAAACTCTTCCTCCTCACCTTCGACAACAAGCTGCAGGCGATCAGCCAGAAGACCGGCGAGCGCCTCTGGTCCTCGCAGGTCGAAGACCCGGCCACCGGCGCCTACGAGTCGATGGCCCCGACCGCCTACGACGGCAAGGTCTACGTCGGCGTCTCCGGCTCCGAGGACGGCGTCCGCGGCAAGATCGCCGCCTACGAAGCGAAGACGGGCAAGGAACTCTGGACCTTCTACACCGTCCCCAAGCAGGGCGAAGGCTGGGTTCCGAAGGGTGGCGGTGGCGGCACCATCTACATGCCGCCGACGATCGACACCGAAACGAACACCGTCTACGTCGGCACCGGCAACCCGGCCCCGGTCCTGGTCGGCGCCAAACGGCCCGGCAAGAACCTCTACACCGACTCGATCCTCGCCCTGGACGCCGACACCGGCAAGCTCAAGTGGTACCACCAGGAGCAGGCCCACGACCTCTGGGATTACGACGCCGAGAGCCCGGTCGTCCTCTTCGACGCCGAAATCGAAGGCGAAATGAGGCGCGGCGTGGCCGAGGCCGGGAAGAACGGGCTGCTCTTCCTGCTTGACGCCGAAACCGGCGAAGACCTCTTCCCGGCCGTTCCGTTCGTCAAGCGCCACCACACCCCGCCGACGACCAAGGGCACGCTCGAGTGCCCGGGCGCGGTCGGCGGCTCGCAGTACTCGCCGCTCGCCTACAGCCCGGAAGCACAGGCGGTCTACGTCTCCGGCATCAACCTCTGCATGTATCTGAAAGTGGAATACGAAAACCACAACGGCGAGAAGGAGTTCGCCGGCGACCGCGTGGTGCCGAAGAACACGAAGAAGACCGGCACCTTCACCGCGGTCGCCACGAACACCGGCAAGGTGCTCTGGAAGCACGACATGCCGACGCCGATGGACGGTGGCGCCACCGCCAGCGCCGGCGGCCTCGTCTTCACCGGCGACCAGCAGGGCATCCTCTACGCCTTCGACGCCGAAAACGGCGAAGACCTCTGGCAGGGCGACCTGAAGCTCGCCTTCGGCACGGCGCCGGTGATCTACTCGATCGAAGGCACCGAGTACGTGCTGGCGACGGTCGGCGGCGCGGCGCTCACCGCCTCCGAAGAACTCGGCGAAATCGGCGCCCGCGTGGTCGCCTTCAAACTCGGCGGCACCAAGGTGCCGAGCGGCCCCGAACTCGAAGGCTGAGGACGCGGGGGGTGGCGTGGTTCGGGGCGTGGCGGCCGCGTGCTTCGGGCCGCGTGTTTCGCGGCCGTGGCGGCCGTCCGAGGCGCCTCCCGTCCCAGGATCAAGGCCGACCGGGAGTGAGTTCGCACTTTCGCTCGCCATGCGAGCAGAACTGCGAACTCATCCGGGGGGCATGAGGAAGACGGGAGGAAGCGTGGACTTCCCCCGCTCCTCGTCACCGATCCCCGGAGTTCGTCACGGATCTCGCACCTCTCCCCGACACCCGGCCTTCTCGGTGGCGGCCACAGCCTGCCCGGGCCGCCACCGAGAAGGCCGCGTCCCTTTCGGCTTCGGGCGCCAGCTCCCCCCGGGCGCCAGCTTCAGCGCCCCCGAACCAACACCTAGAGACTCACCAGGCCGCCCTCGCGGGCGGCGCCGAACAAGAGGTCTAGCGGGGGGACGTCGGTCGGCGCCCGCACGTAGGTGACGCCGTGGTCGACGCAGTGGTCGCGCAGCTCCCGCGCGGCGGCGGCGGTGCGCTCTTCGTAGGTGGCGCGGACGCGCGGGGTGACCTCGACCACGAGGCGCTCGCCGGTCTCGCGGTCGAGCAGCTCGAAGGCGCCGCCCTCCAGCGCCGCCGGCGCTCCGTCCGGCTCGACCAGGTGGACGAGGGCGGTGGCGCGGGCCGAGCCGGCCAGCTCGGCGACCGCCTCCTCCAGCGCCGCCGGCTCGGCGAGGCCGTCGGAGAGCAGCACCGCGAGGTCGGGCGGCTCGGCGCTGCGGCGGAAGTCGCGCAGGCCGGCGGCGAGGTCGGTGCGGGTGCCGCGGGGCAGCTCGGCGACCTCCTCGATCAGCTCGGTGACCAGGTGCGGCGCCGCCAGACGGGCGCCGGTCCAGGAGGTCCCGTCGGCCAGCATGTTGACGGCGACGACGTCGGAGCCGAGCAGGGCGACGGTGCCGAGCATCGCCCCCAGCTCCTGCGCGTAGCGGAAGCGCGAGGGCTCGCCGTCGTCCATCGAGCGGCTGCCGTCGAGCAGCAGCGCCAGGTCGACGTGGCCCTCGGCGGGCGAGGCCTTGACGACGATCTCCCCCAACCGCGCGTAGACGTTCCAGTCGATCGAGCGCAGGTCGTCACCGGGGGTGTAGCGACGGTAGTCGACGAATTCGAGCCCGCGGGTGCGCTGGGCGCCGGAGCGACGGCCGCCGAAGCCGGCGATCACCGCCTCCACGCCGGCCAGGCTGAGCGATTCGAGCTGGCGCAGCGCGGCGGCGTCGACCAGCGACGCGCCGGGAGCGCTCGCCTCAGGCGTCGCGGCTACGACGCCTCCCGCGGCAACGCCTCGATCGCCTCGCGGACGATCTCGTCGGGCGAGACCGCCTGGCGCTCGGCGTCGATCGTCAGCACCAGCCGGTGGCGCAGGGCGGGCAGGGCGATCGCCTGGATGTCGTCGATCGAGAGGTTGTGGCGGCCCTCGATCAGGGCGGCGACGCGGCCCGCGAGGGCGAGCGCCTGCGCCCCGCGCGGGCTCGGGCCGAGGCGGACGAAGCGCTTCACCCGCTCGGTCGCGCCCGCCGTCTCCGGGTGCAGCGAGACGACCAGCCGGCTGGCGTAGTCGATCACGTGGTCGGCGGCCGGGACCGAGCGGACCAGGGCGTTCATCCGCAGCACCGTCTCGGCGTCGGCGACCGGCGCGGCGGCGGCCTGGGCGGCGTCGTGCCCGGCGGTCGTCGTCAGCCCGACCATCTCGTTCAGCTCGGCGACCGGCGGGAAGTCGAAGCGCAGCTTGAGGAAGAAGCGGTCGAGCTCGGCCTCCGGGAGCGGATAGGTCCCGTACATCTCGACCGGGTTCTGGGTGGCGAGGACGAAGAACGGCGCGGGCAGCGGCCGGGTCTGGTTGGCGACGGTGACGTTGTGCTCCTGCATCGCCTCCAGCAGGGCGCTCTGGGTGCGCGGCGCGGCGCGGTTGATCTCGTCGGCGATGACGACGTTGGCGAAGATCGGCCCCGGTTCGAAGCGCAGCCGCGTCTCCTCCGTTTCGGCGCCCTGGACGAGGACGGTGGTGCCGGTGATGTCGGCCGGCATCAGGTCCGGGGTGAACTGGATGCGCTTCGGCTCCAGCGCCAGCGAGCCGGCGAGGGCGCGGGCCAGCGTCGTCTTGCCGAGGCCAGGGACGCCCTCCAGCAGCGCGTGGCCGCCGGCGATCAGGCAGATCAGGGCGCCGCGCACGGCCTCGGTCTGGCCGACCACGATGCGGCCGACCGCCGCCTCGATCTCGGTGGCGACGCGCTGGAACTCCTCGGGGGAAAGCGGCTCGAGCTCCCCGGGGGAGCTGATCGCCGCGGTGTCCGCAGTCATCAACTGGTGACTTTAGTGAAGCGGGTTCGGCCGATCGTTCGCGGCTACCCGCGCAGGCGGAAGACGAAAAGCTTCCCGGGGCGGTCCGGAGCGGTGCCGTCGGCTTCGACCAGGGAGCCGCCCGCGGCGATCGCGATGTACTCGACGCCGTCCACTTCGTAGGCGATCGGGGCCGAGCCGACGCGCCGGCCGAGTTCGTATTCCCAGACGATCTTGCCGCTCTTCTGGTCGAGCGCGTAGAGCTTGCCGTCGTCGTCGCCGACCATCACGAAGCCGCCCGCGGTGGCGAGGGTGCCGCCGTTGGCGGGGCGCGGCAGCGCCGTCTTCCAGCGCACCTTGCCGGTGGACGGGTCGAGCGCGGCGAGGACTCCGGTCGCCTCGCCGACTTGTTCGGCGGTCCCCTGGAGGTCGTCCTCGCCCGGCGCGTGTTCTTCGATCTCCGCCTGCGAGTTGACCTTGTAGCGCATGCACATCTCGTTGCCGGCGACGAACAGCGACTGGCTTTCGGAATCGTAGGAGGCGGGGCCGTACTCGAGGCCGCCGAAGATCCCCGGACAGACGACGACGCCCTTCGCGGTCGGTCGCCGGTGCGGGCGCGAGTACCTGGTGATGTAGGGAGAGCGGGCGAGCAGCTCGCCGGTGGCGGCGTCGAGGGTCGAGTAGTAGCCGCTCTTCGAGGCGCCGCCGACGGCGCGGGTCGAGGTGCCGCCCTGACCTTCGAGGTCGAGGATCGTCGGCGCCTGCACCGTGTCGTAGTCCCAGGAGTCGTTGCAGACCTCGGTGTGGGTCCACTCGATCCTGCCGCTCTTCGCGTCGAAGGCGACGGTGGCGTCGGCGAAGGCGTTGCAGCCGCGGCGCCGGGCGTTGGTGAAGCCGGGGGTCGGGTTGCCGGTGGAGACGTAGGCGAGGCCGCTTTGCGGGTCGACGACGGGCGGCATCCAGACGTCGCCGCCGCCGTGGTGACCGCGCGCCCGGTTCCACCTCTTCCCCGGCGGCGGGACGACGAAGGTGCGCCAGAGCTGCTTGCCCGTCTTCGCGTCGTAGGCGGCGACGAAGCCGCGCAGGCCGGCGTCCCCCGCCGGGCCGCCGACGATCAGCTCGCCGTCCCAGAAGGTGCCGGGCGAGTTCATCGTGTTGCCCTTGCTCGGGTCGACGACCTGCGTCGTCCAGATCTCCTTGCCGGTCTTGGCGGAGAGGGCGATCAGCTGGTCGTCGGCGGTGGTCAGGTAGATCCGCCCTTCGCCATAGCTGACGCCGCGGCTGACCGGCTCGGAGGTCTCCAGCCCCGGGCCGGCGAGGAAGTTCACTTCCGGCGTGTAGGTCCAACGCACCTTGCCGGTGGCGGCGTCGACGGCGAAGACCTGGTCGGTGCCGGTGTCGTAGTACATCGTCCGCCCGACCACGATCGGGAACGTCTCCCAGGCGTACTGGTTCTCGCCCTCGGTGCGGCTCCAGGCGACTTCGAGCTGGTCGAGGTTGCCGCCGTCGACCTGGTCCAGCTTGGCGAAGTGGGTGTTCTCGGCCACGTTGCCCCAGTAGGGCCAGCCGACGTCGCCGCCCGCTTCGTCGCCACCCGTCCCACCGCCGCCACCGCAGCCGGCGAGCAGAAGCAGGATCAGTCCGAAGGCGAAGAGGTGGCGCAAGGCCAGACGGAGAATAGATAGGCGCCCACTACGCCCGGAGGAGCCGTGTTCGAACTCAAGAAGGCGCACGCCCTGGTCGCCATCCTCGCCCTCGTCGGCACGCTGCTGGTGGCCGGCTGCGGTGGCGGCGGCACCTCGAGCTCGACCGAGGCGACGACCTCCGAAGAAGAAGGGACGACCGGCACCGCGCCCGGCGCCGAAGCCGAAACGCCCGGCGAATCGGCGCCGGAAGCAGAAGGCAAGGAAATCTTCGTCAGCACCTGCGCCACCTGCCACACGCTGAAGGCGGCGGGGGCGAGCGGCGAAGTCGGGCCGAACCTGGACGAACTGGAACCGGACCTGGCGACGGTCGAACACCAGGTGATCAACGGCGGCGGCGGGATGGCCGCCTTCGGCAAGGAAAAGATCCTCTCCAAGACCGAAGTCAAGGCCGTCGCGACCTACGTCTCCTCGGTCGCCGGGAGCAGGTAGCGCGCGAGCGCGCGCGGCGCCACTCAGGCCTCGAGCACGCGGACCGGCTCGCCGTCGAGCCAGGCGAGCACGTCGTCGACGGCGTCGCTGAAGAAGACCGCGTAGGTGTCCTCGGTGACGTAGCCGAGGTGCGGGGTGACGATCGTGTTGGGGGCGTTGCGCAGCGGGTGGTCGGCGGGCAGCGGCTCGGTGTCGTAGACGTCGAGCGCGGCGCCCGCGATCGTCCCCCGCTCGAGCGCGTCGAGCAGCGCCTCGGTGTCGACGATCGGCCCGCGCGAGGTGTTGACCAGCAGGGCGCTCCGCTTCATCAGCGCGAGCTCGCCGGCGCCGATCAGCCCGCGGCTGCGCTCGCTCAGCTTGTAGTGGACGGAGACGACGTCGGCGCGCTCGAAGAGGTCGTCCTTCTCGACCGGCCGGGCGCCGAGGGAGCGCGCCTGGTCGGGGTCGAGGTTGAGGCTCCAGGCGAGCACGTCCATGCCGAAGGCCTGCGCGATCGAGGCCATCCGCGTACCCAGCCGGCCGAGGCCGACGAGGCCGAGCGTGGCGCCCTCGAGGTCGCCGCCGATCGTCGTCTGCCAGCCTCCCCGCCGCATCCCCGCGTCCTCGGCCGGGATCTTCCGCAGCAGTCCCAGGATCAGTCCCCAGGCGAGCTCGGCGGTCGGCGCGCCCTTGCCCTGGGTGCCGCAGACGACGACCCCGTTGCGGCGCGCGGCGGCGACGTCGATCGCGGCGTTGGCCATGCCGGTGGTGATCAGCAGCTTCAGGTCCGGCAGGCGGTCGAGGATCGCCGCCGGCAGCGCCGTGCGCTCGCGCATCGCGACGACGACCTCGGCACCGGAGAGCGCCTCGACCAGCTCGTCGGGATCGCCGATGTGCTGCTCCAGGGCGACCAGCTGCCACTCGTCGGGGACCCGGTCCCAGCCGCCGTAGTCGAGGGCGACGCCCTGGTAATCGTCGAGCAGGACGATCCGCTTCACCCCCCGAGCCTTACACACTGGCAAGATCTGACGTCGTGATCGGCACCTCCCTTCTCGCCTCGGCCCTGAGCGCGCTCGCCCTTGCCGGCGGGCACGCCCCGACCGCGGCTCCCGCCCACGCTTCCGAGGCCGCCTCCCTGCCCCTGGCGGGCAAGGTCGTGGGCATCGATCCCGGGCACAACGGCGGCAACTTCTCCGACCCCGGCTTCATCGACAAGCTGGTCTGGAACGGTCGCGAAGAGGAGGCCTGCGACACCACCGGGACGGAGACGAACGGCGGCTACACCGAGGCGCTCTTCAACTTCCGCGTCGCCAGTTACCTGCGCCGCGACCTGATCGCCGAGGGCGCGAAGGTCGTCATGACCCGCCGCAACAACCACGGCGTCGGGCCCTGCATCACCCGCCGCGCCCAGATCCTCAACAAGGCCCACTCCGACGTCGCGATCGACATCCACGCCGACGGCGGCCCGGCGGAAGGCCGCGGCGTCGCCATCCTCACCCCGGTCGCCGACGGCCCCAACGACAAGGTGATCAAGTCCTCCCGCCGCTTCGGCCGCATCCTGCTCAAGCGCTACACCAAGGTGACCGGCATCCCGATCTCCAACTACGACGGCACCGACGGCTTCGCCGCCCGCGACAACCTCGCCGGCCTCAACCTCACCACCGTCCCCAAGGTGTTGATCGAGTGCGTGAACATGCGCAACGCCACCGACGCCGCCCGCCTCGTCAAGCCCTCCTTCCAGCGCCTCGCCGCCAAGTCGATGGCCGAGGCGATCACCGTCTTCCTCAGCCGCTGACGCCGATGCCGATGCCGGCGGCGGTGTAAGGGAGGGCGCACGCCTTGCCCTCGGAGAAGCCCTCGGCGCCGACGCCGAGGGCGATGTTCTGGCGGGCGCGCGAGTTCTCCCAGGCGATCAGCTGGACGAGCTCCATCGTCCCCTTGACGCCGAAGCGCTTCTGCACCCGCGCCGTCAGCTCGTCCTCGACCCGAGCCGGGGTGCCGGACATGCCCGTCGCCAGGTCGATGACCAGCAGCTGGTCGTCGTCGAAGAGGCCGGAGGCGTGGGCGTCGTGGAGGCTCAGCAGCTGCTCGTCGGTAAGCCCGGCGCGGCGGACGAACTCGGAGCTGATGTCGATGCAGAACTCACAGCCGACCATCGTCGCGGCGCGACACACCGCCAGGTCGGCGAGCAATTTGGGGACGTGCGGGGTGCGCTCGCTGGTCCGGTTGTAGCGGAGCCAGCCGAACATCAGGCGGGGATGTCGGGCGTAGACCCGCGCCGACTCGAGGTCGCGGCCGAAGCTTTTGCGGGCAGCGGCGGCGACCCCGTTGGCGAACATTCCCTTGCGCGGCTCGATTCTCGACATGACGGCCTCCTCGATCGATTGCCCGGCGAGCCTAGCGTCATTGTGGTATGCCAATAAGGTCCAATTTGATGCCTGATTCGGGTACCAATTACACCGCCTCGCCGGAGCTGCTGCTACCGCGCTGGGATCCGGCGGCGCCGCGGCGCGCCCAGCTCGAAGCGGGCCTGCGCGAGTCGATCCGCTCGGGACGGCTGCGGCCGGGCGTGCGCCTGCCGTCCTCGCGGGCGCTCGGGACCGAGCTCGGCGTCTCCCGTCGGCTGGTGGTCGAGGCCTATGAACAGCTCGGCGCCGAGGGCTACCTGGTCGCGCGGCCTGGCTCGGGGACGCGGGTGGCGCCGGCGAGGATGGGCCGGTCGTCCAGCGGCGAGTCGGCGGCCGCGGCGGCACCGCGCGCGGCGGTCGCACCCACCGCCGCCGCGATCGATCTTTTCCCCGGCTCCCCCGACCTCGCGCTCTTCCCCCGCCGCGCCTGGGGACGAGCACAGCGCCGGGCGCTCACCGGGGTCGCGGACGCGCGCCTCGGCTATGGCGAGTTCGCCGGGACGGCGGAGCTGCGCGGAGCCCTCGCCGAGCACCTCGGTCGGGTGCGGGCGGCGGCCGCGGAGCCGGACCGGATCGTCGTCACCGCCGGCTACCAACAGGGGCTGCGCGTCTTCTGCGAGGTGCTGCGCAGGCGCGGCGCGAGACGGGTGGCGGTCGAGGACCCCGGCTACCCGATCGCCGCCTGGGCGATCGAGGCGGAGGAGCTCGAGCTGGTGCCGGTTCCGGTCGACGACGACGGCCTCGACGTCGCGGCGCTGGTCGCCGCGGACCCGGACGCGGTGGTCGTCACCCCCGCCCACTCCCAGCCGGCCGGGGCGGTGCTCGCCGCCGAGCGCCGCCTGGCCTTGGTCGAGTGGGCGCGCACGCGTGGCGCCCTGATCCTCGAGGACGACTACGACGCCGAGCTTCGCTACGACCGCCGCGGCCCCGCGGGCTCGCTGCAGGGCCTGGCGCCCGACGTCGTCGTCCTCGCCGGCAGCGTCTCCAAGACCCTTGCCCCGGCCCTGCGCCTGGGCTGGCTCTGCCTGCCCGGCGAGACGGTCGCCGCCGCGACGATCGCTCGCGGCCTGCTCGACGGCGGCGGCCCGCGCCTCGAGGAGATCGCCCTCGCCGACCTGATCGCGAGCGGCGCCTTCGACCGCCATGTGCGCGCCGCCCGCGCCCACTACCGCGACAAGCGCGCCGCCCTGCTCGAGGCGATCGCCGCCGCCCTGCCCGCGGCGCGCGTGCGCGGCATCGCCGCCGGCCTCCACGTCGTGCTCGAGCTCCCGCCCGGCCTGGACGAGGCCGCGGTGGTCGAACGGGCGGCCGCCGGCGGGGTCCGGGTCCAGGGCCTGGCCGACTTCACCCGCGTCCATCCGCAGCCGCCGGCGCTGGTGCTCGGCTACGGCCTCCCCAGCGTCCGCGAGCTGCGCGAGGCGGTCGCCGTGATCGCCGACGCTTGCGCAGCCGACGGGGCGACATAGGATCGTGGGCGTGCAGGAGGAGCACGCCGAGAAAGCGGTGCGGGCGCGGTCGTTCGGGGCGGCAGCCGACCTCTACGAGCGGTCACGGCCGGAGTACCCGGCCGCGGCGGTCGACTGGCTGGTGCCGGAGGGGGCGCGGAAGGTGCTCGACCTCGGCGCCGGGACCGGCAAGCTGACCCGGGCGCTGGCGGCGCGGGGGCTGGAGGTCGTCGCGGTCGAGCCGATCGACGAGATGCGGGCGAACCTGACGGCGGCGCTGCCCGAGGTCGAGGCGGTGAAGGGGACGGCGGAGGAGATCCCGCTGCCCGACGACAGCGTCGACGCGATCACCGTCGCCCAGGCCTGGCACTGGGTCGATCCGGAGCGGGCGACCGCGGAGGCGGCGCGGGTGCTGCGCCCGGGCGGCACCCTGGGGTTGATCTGGAACCGCCGCGACGAGCGGGTCGGGTGGGTGGAGAAGCTCTCCCACGTGATGGGCAGCGGCGAGGCCGAGATCATCGAACTGGAGGGGATCGAGATCGGCCCGCCCTTCGGCCCGACCGAGACCTTCGTCACCGACTGGACGCGGCCGATGGACGTCGACCTGCTGGTCGAGATGGCCGCCTCGCGCAGCTACATCATCACCGCGACCCCGCGACGCCGGCGCGAGATCCTCGACGGGATCCGCGCCTTGGTCGCCTGGGAGCCGGGCCTCGGCGACGAATTCGACTTCCCCTATCGGACCTTCTGCTTCAAAGCCCGCCTCCCCGGCTGAGTTCGCAGTTTCGCCCGGATAGCGGGCGAAACTGCGAACGCGACGTGGGGATCAGGCGCCGGTGGTCAGCACCATGCGGAAGCGGGCGGCGCCGGCCATCATCTTGTCGTAGGCCTCCTGGGCCCGCTCCAGCGGCAGCGTCTCGATCCGCGGTCGCACGCCCTGCAGCGAGCTGAAGGCGAGCGTGTCCTGGGAGTCCATCGAGGTGCCCGAGGCGTGCCCGACGACCTCGCGGTTGCCGCCGATCAGGGCGAACGGCGAGGCCTCGATCGCTTCCGGCGAGGCGCCGACGACGATCAGCCTGCCGCGCGGGCCGAGCCCGCCGATCACCTCGGTGTTGGCGGAGCCGTCGGCGATCGTCGAGAGGATCACCTTCGCCCCGCCAAGCGCCATCAGCGCCTCGCCGGGATCGCCGGCGGAGCTGTCGACGTACTCGTGGGCGCCTAGCTCCCGCGCCAGCTGCTCTTTGTCGGTGCCGCGGGCGATCGCCACGGTGCGGTAACCGAGCTTGGCGGCGAACTGGATGCCGAGGTGGC
The DNA here is from genome assembly GCA_047601885.1 of Solirubrobacterales bacterium. Lineage (GTDB taxonomy): Bacteria > Actinomycetota > Thermoleophilia > Solirubrobacterales > 70-9 > VAYN01. The sequence goes on along the minus strand of JASGIK010000002.1, from coordinate 1,147,615 downwards.
CGAGCCCGCCGACGCCGAGGATCGCGACCAGGTCACCGCCCCGCGCGCCGGAGTTGCGCAGCGCGTTGAAGGTGGTGATGCCGGCGCAGAGCAGCGGCGCCGCGTCCTCGTCGGCGAGGTCGTCGGGGATCGCCGCCAGCGCGTTCGACTTGACCAGCACGTAGTCGGCGTAGCCGCCGTCGAAGGTGACGCCGGGGATGCCCATGTCCTGGCAGGCGATGAAGTCGCCGCGCCGGCAGGGCTCGCACCAGCCGCAGTTGCCGCCGAACCAGCCGACGCCGACCCGCTGTCCCTGCTCCCAGCCGTCGACGCCCTCGCCGATCGCGGCGATCTCGCCGGCGACCTCGTGCCCGGGACGACGGGGAAGGAGACGCCGGGGAAGGCACCCTCCTTGGCCAGCATGTCGCTGTGACAGACGCCGCAGGCGTGGACGCGGACGACGACCTCGCCGCGGCCGGGCGTCGGCACCTCGCGCTCCACCAGTTCGAAGTCGCCGCCCTGCTCGCCCACCTGCATCGCTCGCATCGTCGCCATCAGGCCACCCCCTCCAGCGCGGCGAATTGCTCGTCGGTCAACTCCAGGGCGGCGGCGCCGAGGTTCTGCTCCAGGTGCGCGACCGAGGACGTGCCGGGGATCGGCAGCATCACCGGCGAGCGCCGGAGCAGCCAGGCCAGCGCCAGCTGCGAGGGCTCGGCCCCGGTGTCGGCGGCGATCTGGGCCAGCGGCCCGCCCTCCTCGACCAGCTTCCCGGTCGCCAGCGGGAACCAGGGGATGAAGCCGATCCCGCGCTTCTCGCAGTGGTCGAGCAGCGGCTCGGCGCTTCGGTTGGTGAGGTTGAAGAGGTTCTGGACGCTGGCGATGGTCGCGTGGCGCTGCGCCTGCTCGAGCTGATCGACGTCCACCTCGGAGAGCCCGATGTGGCGGATCTTCCCCTCTTTCTGCAGGTTGCGGAGTTCGCCGACCTGCTCCTCCAGCGGGACCTTGGCGTCGATCCGGTGCAGCTGGAAGAGGTCGATCGTCTCCAGACCCATGCGGCGCAGGCTCAGCTCGCACTGCTGGCGCAGGTACTCGGGCCGGCCGACCGGACGCCAGTCGCCGGGGCCGGAGCGGGTCAGCCCGGCCTTGGTCGCGATCACCAGGTCGTCGGGGTAGGGATGCAGGGCCTCGTAGATCAGCCGCTCGGCCACCTCGGGCCCGTAGGAGTCGGCGGTGTCGATGAAGTTGACGCCCTCCTCGACGGCGCGGCGCAGGACGGCGATCGCTTCGTCGCGATCCTCGGGCTCGCCCCAGACGCCCTCGCCGGTCAGCTGCATCGTGCCGTAGCCGAGCCGGTTCACCTCGAGGTCGCCGCCCAGCTTGAAGGTGCCGGAGGCGGCCGCGGTGGAAGTGCTCATGAAGTCGGTTCCTTTCTCAAGTTCTCCTCCACCACCCTTATTACCGCGCGGGGGAGTTCGGCAACCCCCGTCCGGCGGGGTGGCGTGGAGGACGCCTTGAGGGGGGTGCGGCCGCCTAACCGAGGATGGTGACCGGGGTGCCGATCGGCGTGTAGGGCCAGATCGCTTCGGCCTCTTCGTTCGGCATCTCGACGCAGCCGAGGCTCTGCGGGCTGCCGTAGGAGGCGCGATCGAACTGGTGCAGGGCGTCGCCGCCGTTGAAGTAGGAGACCCACTTGATCCCCGGGTCGCTGTAGTGCGAGCCGTCGGGGTTTTCGCCTTCCATCGTCGTTTCTTCGTAACGCAGGAAGACGTTGAAGGTGCCGACTTCGGTTTCGGCGCCGGAGATGCCGGTGTTGGCGGCGCCTTCGCTGAGGATCATCTTGCCGTTGTGCCAGACGTTGACCGTCTCGGGGAGTTCCTCGCTGACCCAGACGTAGCTGTAGCCGGCGGCGGCGCCTTCGGTCGGTTTCTTTTCACCCGCGATCGTCGCCTTCATCAGTTCTTCCCAGACGACCGGCCCGGCTTCGCCGTCGACTTCGAGCCCATGGGCTTCCTCGAAGGCCATCAGTGCGCCTTTGACGAGCGCATTTTCTTCACCTGGCGTCCACAGTTCCTTCAGCTCCGAGGGGGTGTTCTTCCAACGGGTGCTGAAGTGGCCCTTCGGCACTTCGGTGGTCGCCGCGGCGATCTGCGCTTCCGGCGTCTTCGCGACTTCTTCGCCGGTCCACTTGTAGGGCAGGTAGTCGAGCTGGGCGAGCATCTGCTGCAGGCGCAGCTCGGAGCCCGCCGGGACTTCCCAGGCGACGTCGGAGGCACCCTTGGTCGAGCCGTCGGTCTGGACGACGTCGACCTTCTTCGGCAGCACGACCTTCAGTTCGGCGGCCAGCGGGGCGCCGAAGCCGGAGGGCGTGAAGACCAGCGTGTGGGCGTTGGGCTGTGACCACTTGCCGTCGACTTCCGGCGAGAGGGTCGGCTTTTCCGAGCCGAAGAGCTTCTTCACCGGCTCCGAGAAGGTCAGTTCGAGCGGCGTCGAGGCGGAGATCGTGGTGCCCGCGGTCGGGTTGGCGGCGACGATCGGCGAGCCGGTCGCCGGGAACCAGGTGACGGTCTTGAACTTGCCGAGGTGCTCCCACTTCTCGGCGGCCGCGGCGACGAGGATCTGCCCGGCGGTCGGCTGTTCGCCGAGGGTGACGCTGGTGCGCGGCTTGTCGAAGCGGCGGTGCTTGATTTCGCCCTTCGTCCCGTAGGCGATCTCGCTGACCGGGCGGCTGAAGTGGACGTAGGGGTTCTTGCCCTTCTTCACCGTGATCCAGCGCGCTTCCAGGTTCGCCGCGGGGGCGGTGACGGTCATCTTCAGCGTCTTCGTGCTCCCGGCCAGCCAGCCGATCGTGCTCGGCCGCTTGACCGTTGCTTCGACCGCGACCTGCTCGCCGGGGTGGAGCTTGGTCTTGGGGATGATCCGGTCGCCCTTCAATTCGACCGGGACGTCCTTGCCGCTCTTCACCGCGGTGGCGCTGACGCTTGAGACTTCGCCGCCGAACGTGTCCGTACTGATCTTGCCCAGCGAGGAGCCGTCGGCTTCGATGCTGCTGCCGGACAGCGCGAAGGCGGAGACGACGAAGGCCGCGATGGCGGCGAGCACCAGCGTGACGACGCCACCGACCAGAAGTCGCTTGGGCCAGCGCCGGGGCGCCCCGGGCTGGTAGTCCGGGGTGGTCGGTCGGTCCTCGATCAGCATCGGTCTACAAAGAGTAGGCGCCCGATGCTGTGATTGGGCTGATTTTTAGACGAATGAATGCCTTGATGCCGCTCAGGCGGGGTCGGCGGAGCCGTGACGGCGCTCCGGCGTCTCGAAGAACATCGTCGCCGAAATGGTGTTGATACCGCCATCATCACTGCCGGTGAGCCGTTCGGCGCTCCGCGCCTGGATGTCGAGAGTCCGCTCGTACATCTCGTTGTGAAGGTCGGACAGTTCTTGGAAGCCGTCCTCGTCGACAAGCATCGGCGTGCGCAGAATGGCTCGATTTGCGCGGACGTCGAAGGTGTGCTCGTCCATGGCTCGCGCTATGTCCGCGATCAACAACTGAAGGATGTGGCGGGTGAAGACCTCGCGTTCCTCGACCGTCTGGGCGGCGAATTCCTCTTCGTTGACGTAAACGCGCTCGATGGCCCGATAGAAGTGCTCGACCGCGCCGCGGACCGGCCGCTCGTCGACCAGCTCGATCAGGTTCAGCTGTTGCAGTTTCCGGACGTGGTAGCCGACGTGGCCCACGTCCTTGCCGATCTCCTGGGCGATTTCGACGGGGCTAGCCGTGCGTTCCGCCAGGATCACAAAGCAACGGGCGCGCGTCGGGTGGGCGACGATCGCGGCGAGGGTCGTCTCCATCGTCGCGGAGGTCTTGGCGGGGGGCATCGGTTGGTCTCCTTGCTTGAAGCGGGTTAGCTCGTTCGATCGTAGAGCACTTCCTGAGCAATTCCACCGGTGTTTGCTGGAACGCGGTGTACTGCTGGAATCTCTTCCAGCGGTAGAACCGGTCTCACCGAACGAATGCCAACAGACAGCCAGGGAGGAAGGAGGTGAGCAGGGTGAAGATCTCCACCGCGAATCAGGTAGTTCCGTCGTCTTCCGTTTCGAAGGCCGTGTAGGCGGTCAACGGAACCGGGGCCGGCCTCGCCTGGAGGCCGGCCCCGCACTTTTCGGCACAATCAGCCGATGCGGCATAACCCTGTCCACGCGACCACCGATCCCGACGCCGTCCGCGACCTGGTCCGCGCGAACCCTTGGGCGGTCATCGTCAGCTCCAACGGCGGCGAGCTGGTCGCCTCCCACTATCCGGTCCTCCTCGACGAGGAATCCGAGGGCCTGGCCCTGCTGACCCACGTCGGCCGCCCCGACGAGGAGGTCCACGGCTTCGGCGAGACAGAGGTGCTGGTGATCGTCCAGGGCACCCACGGCTACCTGTCCCCCAGCTGGTACGGGCCCGAGGCGACCCGGGCGCCGACCTGGAACTTCAGCGTCGCCCACTGCCACGGCGTGCCGGAGGTGCTCGGCGAGGAGGAGAACCTGGCGACGCTGACGCGCCTGGTCGAGACCTTCGAGCGGCGGGTCGAGAAGCCCCTCTACCTGGATCAGGAGTGGGGACGGCAGATCGCCAAGGGCACGGTCGGTCTGCGGATCCCGGTCGCGCGCTTCGTCTGCAAGCGCAAGCTGAGCCAGGACAAGGACGACCTCAGCCGGCGCCAGGTGATCGCGGCGCTGCGCGAGCCCGGGCCCTACCACCACCCGGCGCTCGCCGAAGAGATGCAGCGCGAGTGGGACGCCGAGCTCGCCGCGGAGGCGCCGGACGCGTGAGCGCCGGGTACCCGACCGAATTTCGACCTCTGACCGACGCCGATGTCGCATCTCGGCGAGCGGCTCCGACACACTCGTAAAGCGTCACTTACGAGGAGGTAACGAGATGAAGTTCATGCTGCTGCAGCACTACGGCCGGGTCGAGGGCGACGTGCCGCCGATGAGCAAGTGGGCGCCGGAGGACGTCGAGGCCCACATCAAGTTCCAGAAAGACCTCAACGCGGAGCTGCGCGAGCGCGGCGAGTTCGTCGAGGCGCAGGCGCTGACCGGGCCGGAGGCGGCGAAGATGGTCCTCGCCACCGGCGGCGGCGCGCCGATCGTCACCGACGGCCCGTTCGCCGAGTCGAAGGAGCTGCTCGCCGGCTGGCGGCTGGTCGACGTCGAGTCGCAGGAGCGGGCGCTGGAGATCGCCGCCCAGGCCTCGGAAGGCCCGGGCCCGAACGGGGTGCCGCTGCGCCAGCAGATCGAGGTGCGCGAGGTGATGGGGCCGATCGAGCCCTCCGAGTGAGCGCCCGTCCGTCCTACAGCGGCGAGATCGAGGGCCCCCTGCGCGAGGCGGCGCCGCGGGCCCTCGCCGCCGTGGTGCGCCGCTTCGGCGATTTCGCCGACGCCGAGGACGCGGTGCAGGAGGCGATGATCGACGCGGCGCGCCAGTGGCCCGCCCAGGGGACGCCGGAGAGCCCGACCGGCTGGCTGGTCGCGGTCGCTTCACGGCGGATGACCGACCGGATCCGCGCCGATTCCGCACGGCGGGCGCGCGAGGAGCGTCTTGCCGCCGAACCGGAGCCCGGCCCCGCCGGCGAGGCCGACGACACCCTGGCGCTGATCTTCATGTGCTGCCGGCCGGAGCTCTCGCCCGGCTCCGCGATCGCCCTCACCCTGCGCGCCGTCGGCGGGCTCTCCACCGCGCAGATCGCGGCCGCCTTCCTCGTCCCGGAGACGACGATGGGGCGGCGCATCGCGCGGGCGAAGAAGACGGTCGCCGAGGCGGGCGGGCGGTTCGGGCTGCCGGCGCCGGCAGAACGGGCGGAGCGCCTGCGGGCGGCGCTGCGCGTCCTCTACCTCGTCTTCAACGAGGGCTACGCGGCGAGCGAAGGGCCCGACCTGGCGCGAACCGAGCTGTCGGCCGAGGCGATCCGGCTGACCCGGGTCGCAAGGCTGGCGCTGCCCGGCGAGCCCGAGGTCGGCGGCCTGCTGGCGTTGATGCTGCTGACCGACGCGAGGCGCGCCGCCCGCACCGACGAGCGCGGCGAACTGGTGCCGCTCGACCAGCAGGACCGCTCGCTCTGGGACGCGGCGGCGATCGCCGAGGGCGGCCGGGTGCTGAGCGAGGCGATCGGCGCGGGCGCCGTCGGCCCCTACCAACTGCAGGCGGCGATCGCGCTCGCCCACGACCGGGCGCGGCGGGCCGAGGACACCGACTGGGCCGAGATCCTCGCCCTCTACGGGCTGCTGGAAAAGGTCGCGCCGGGGCCGATGGTGGCGTTGAACCGCGCCGTGGCGACGGCGATGGCCGCGGGGCCGGAGGCCGGGCTGGCGCTGCTGGCCGAGGTCGAGCCGCGGCTGGAAGGGCACCATCGGGTCCACGCGGTGCGCGCCCACCTGCTCGAGCTGGCCGGGGACGGGGCGGGCGCCCACGCCTCCTACAGCCGCGCCGCCGAGCTGACCGCGAGCCTGCCCGAGCAGCGCTACCTGATTCGGCGCGCGGCCAGGCTCGCCGGCTCGGCTTGACGGAGGCGCCGCCGCCGCTCAACCTAAGGCGCCCTTGCTCTACTTCAGCGACCCCTCCGGCCTCGAGCACGACCCGCGCGAGGCGATGCCCGGCCACCCCGAGGCGCCGCCGCGGCTCGAAGCGATCGAAGGCGAGCTGCGGGCCGTCGACTGCCTGGGCTGGGAGCGGCGGCCCGCGCCCGCCGCGAGCCGCGAGCAGCTCGAGCTCGCCCACACCGCCCGCCACGTCGCCGCGATCCGCGAGATCAGTGAGGCGGGCGGCGGCGCGATCGACGTCGAGACCTACGACGGCCCCGCCTCCTATCGGGCCGCAGCCCATGCCGCGGGCGGCGCGGCGGCGATGGCGCGGGCGCTGCTCGCGGGCGAGGCGAAGGCCGGCTTCAGCGTCGCCCGCCCGCCCGGCCACCACGCCGAACCGGAGCTGGCGATGGGCTTCTGCCTCTTCAACTCGATCGCGGTCGCGGCGACGCTCGCGATCGCCGAGCTGGGGGCGGCGCGGGTACTGATCCTCGACTGGGACGTCCACCACGGGAACGGGACCGAGGCGATCTTCCGCGAGCGCGACGACGTGCTGCTGATCTCGATCCAGCAGGAGCACATCTGGCCCGGGACGGGGCGGGCGGAGGACGTCGGGACGGGCCGCGGAGAGGGCTTCACCGTCAACCTCCCGGTCCCGGAGGGATCGGGCCGCGACGTCTTCCTCTCCCTGCTCGACCGGGTGGTGGCGCCGGTCGCGGGCGAATTCGGCCCCGACCTGATCCTCGTCTCGGCGGGATACGACGCCCACCGCGCCGACCCGCTCGCGGGCCTCGCCTTGGAGAGCGACGATTTCGGCCAGATGGCGGTCGAGACGCGCGAGCTCGGCGCCCGCCTCGGGGCCCCGGTCGGCGCCGTGCTCGAGGGCGGTTACTCGCCCCCGGCGCTGGCCGACTCGGTGGTCGCGACGATGCGGGCGCTCGGCGGCGAGGGCGGGACGGTGACGGCGCCGGAGACCGAGGTCGCCGAGGACGCGGTGGAGCGCAACGCCGGGTATTGGCCGGCCGTCACCCGTTGAGTTCGCAGTTTCCCGCGCTATCCGCGGATTACTGCGAACTCACCTGGCGGCGATCTCGGATTCCGCTGCAGCACCCGCGGCGGACCGGGGCCGACACCTCGATATCCCGCGAAGAGCATCTCAGTAGAACTGGGTACGAGACTCGCGATACGCATCAGCATCGATTTCATCAGGAGGACGGATGGCAGATCCGAAGGTTTGGTTCATCACCGGCTGCTCGAAGGGCTTCGGCCGGATCTGGGCCGAGGCGGCGCTCGAGCGCGGCGACAAGGTGGCGGCGACGGCGCGCGACGCCTCGACCCTGGCGCCGCTGACCGACAGGTACGGCGACGACGACGTGCTGGCGCTGGCGCTCGACGTGCAGGACATGGAGGCCGACCACGCCGCGGTCGAGCAGGCGCACGAGAAGTTCGGCCGGCTCGACGTGGTCGTCAACAACGCCGGCTACGGGCTGTTCGGGACGGTCGAGGAGGTCAGCGCCGAGCAGGCCCGGGACCAGATCGAGACCAACGTCTTCGGCGCCCTCTGGGTGACCAAGGCGGCGCTGCCGATCCTGCGCGAGCAGGGCTCCGGCCACGTCATCCAGGTGTCCTCGATCGGCGGCGTCACCGCCTTCCCCGGGATCGGCCTCTACCACGCCTCGAAGTGGGCGCTGGAGGCGTTCAGCCAGTCGCTCTCGCTCGAGGTGGCGAGCTTCGGCGTCAAGGTGACCCTGGTCGAGCCGCAGGGCTACTCGACCGACTGGGGCGGCCCGTCGGCGGTCCAGGCCAAGCCGCTGGAGGCCTACGAGCCGATCCGCGCGGCGCGCAGGAAGATGCGTGAAGACGGGACGATGACCCAGGCCGACCCGGACGCCGGCGGCCCGGCGATCCTCAAGCTGGTCGACGCGGAGGAGCCGCCGCTGCGCTGCTTCTTCGGCGCCCAGGCCTTCGGCCTCGTCCGCCCCGACTACGAACGGCGGATCGCGGGCTGGGAAGAGTGGGACTGGCTCGCCAAGGAGGCGCACGGCGGGCAGTAGCCCGCCGTGCGCTCCGGCGCGCTCAGCCGATCGCGGCCTCGAGCACCGTGGCGGCGCCCGCCATCCCCGCCTTGTTGGGATGGACGGGTGCCGTCAGTTCGCTCGGGATCAGCGGTTCGACCCAGCGGGTCGAGCTCGACTTGCAGGCGTCGTGCCCGACGCTGGCCGAGTACCAGTCGACCAGGGTCGCGTCGTTCAGGGACGCCTCGGTCGCCAGCATCGAGTCGAGCCGTTCCTCGGTCGCGTGCAGGTACGGCACGTCGCTGAAGGACAACGGCACGGTCGGCCAACAGCCGCTGCCGGTCGGCAGGATGTCCGGGTAGTTGACGACGAAGACACGCGCGTTCGGCGAGCGCGAGTGGATGCCCTGGAGCACCGCCGCCACCTTCGGCGCCGCCTTTTCGATCCGTTCGGCCAGCTGATCGTGGCCGCCGGAGTCGTACTTTTCCTTGCACGGACTCGAGAACGGGTTGTAGGTGATGCAGCTCTCGAGGATTTCCGTGAAGCCGATGTCGTTGCCGCCGATCGTCAGCGAGACGATGTTCGTCCCCGACGAGAGCCCGTCGAACTGCGGCGGGTTCGGCCCCGGTTCGACGTTCTGCGCTTCGGTCATGTCGGCCGTGGTCGCGCCGCTGCAACTCACGTCGGTCAGCGTCAGCCCCTTCGCTTCCGCCGTCAGGTGCGCGTAGTTGTGATCCGACCGCAGGCAGCCGAGCGGGTTCAGCGACTGGTTGGGGATCAGCGGCCCGGCGGCGTACGAGTCGCCGAGCGCCGTATAGGTGGTCCCCCCGCACTCGCCGCCGCGACGGCGGCGAGCAACGCGAAGACGACGATGACCGACAAGGCGGTGCGCCTCCGCGCCGGCCGCCCGGTCCTGGTGGATACGTCCATGAACTTCTCCTTCCCGTCACACGGTGGTCCCTGCCTCCCGTGAACTCCCTGCCGCACCTATTACTCAGATTCGCCTGATTTGAAACCCGAGCTCAGAGGTCGATCGCCGAGCCGATCGTCACCGTGCGGTCGGCGGGGAGGTGGAAGTAGTCGGCGGCGCTGACCGCGTTACGGGCGAGGGCGACGTAGAGGCGCTTGCGCCAGAGGGCCATGCCGGGGCCGGCGAGCGGGCGGAGCGTGACCTCGGAGAGGATGTAGACGGCGTCCTCCTCGCGGGCGTCGCCCTCGAGGCCGCGGGTGCAGGCGAGGGCGAAGAGGTGGGGCACCTTGATCGCTTCCTGGAAGCCGACCTTGACGGTCAGGTGGGAGATGCCGTCGTCCTCGTAGCCGAGGTGGTCGACGACCAGGTGGTCCTCGTCGGAGACGTAAGGGGAGCGGGTGGTCTCGATCGAGATGATCACGATCGACTCGTGCAGGGCGTGCGAGTGGGCGAGGCCGGCGTGGAGGGCGAGCGGCGTCGTCTCGCGGCGGGCGTTGAGGTAGACCGCCGTGCCCGGCACCCGCGGCGGCGGCGGATCGCAAGCGTGCAGCTCGTCGACGAAGGACTGCAGCGAGCCCTCGGCCTCGATCCGCGTCTCCCGCACCTGCCTGGTCCCGCGCCGCCAGGTGCTGAGCACGGCGAAGGTCGCGAAGCCGACCGAGAGCGGGAACCAGCCGCCGTGGGCGGTCTTGGTCAGGTTGGCGCCGAGGAAGGCGAGGTCGACGGTGAAGAAGACGGCGGCGCCGATCCCCACCAGCCAGCCCGGTTTCTGCCACAGCGCCTTGGCGATGACGAGGAAGAGCAGGGTGTCGGCGGTGATCGTCCCGGTGACCGCGATCCCGTAGGCGGAGCCGAGCTTGGTCGAGGAGCCGAAGCCGAGCACCAGCGCCACCACCGCGATCAACAGGAACCAGTTGACCGCGGGCAGGTAGACCTGACCGATCTCCTTTTCGGAGGTGTGGCGGATCTGCATCCGCGGCAGGAAGCCGAGCTGGATCGCCTGCTTGGTCACCGAGAAGGCGCCCGAGATCACCGCCTGCGAGGCGATCACCGTCGCCACCGTCGCCAGCACCACCATCGGCACCCGGCCCCAGTGCGGGATCAGCAGGAAGAAGGGGTTGGAGATCGCCGCCGGTTCGCCGACGATCAGCGAGCCCTGCCCCATGTAGTTGAGGGTCAGCGCCGGGAAGACGACGAAGAACCAGGCGCGGGAGATCGGCGGCCGGCCGAAGTGGCCCATGTCGGCGTAGAGCGCCTCGGCGCCGGTGATCGTCAGCACGATCGCGCCGAGCGAGATGAAGGCGGTGCCGAAGTGGCGGCCGAAGAACTCGACCCCGTAGCTCGGCAGGAGCGCCTTGACGATCTCCGGATGGGCGACGACGCGGCCCAGGCCGACCGCCGCGATCACGCCGAACCAGACCAGCATCACCGGGCCGAAGACGCGACCGATGCGGTGGGTGCCGAAGCGCTGGATCGCGAACAGCACCACCAGCACGGCGATCGTCACCGGCACCACCATCGACTCCAGGCTCGGCGTCACCACCTTCACCCCTTCGACCGCCGAGAGGACCGAGATCGCGGGCGTGATCATCCCGTCGCCGTAGAAGAGGGCGACGCCGAACATGCCGATCGCGATCAGCGCCGCCTTCACCTTGGCGCTGTCGAGCCTGGTGCTTTCGACCTTCGCGATCAGCGCCAGGATGCCGCCCTCGCCGTCGTTGTCGGCGCGCATGATGAAGAGGACGAACTCGATCGAGACGATCAGGGTGATCGACCAGAAGACCAGCGAGATCACGCCGAAGACGTCCCCTTCGGTCGGGTGCACCGCCCCGTGGTCGGCGGAGAAGACGGTCTGCAGCGCGTAGAGCGGGCTGGTGCCGATGTCGCCGAAGACGACCCCGAGGGCGCCGAGCGCAAGGGCCGCCATACCGAGTTGGCGGCGGGCGTCGCGGCCGCGGAGCGGGGTGCTCATCGCGGCAAATCTAGGCGATGACCACGAAAGCCTTGCTCTCCGGCTTGCCGGTCACGGCGAGCGCGCGGGCTTCGGCGCCGGCTTCGAGAGCTTCGGCGGCACTTCGGTGGGCGCGGTGACCTGCCGGAAATCGGAGCTTGATCCGGCAGGGGGCCACATGCGTCAAGATCAGGTCATGGCTTCATCCCGGATACCAGACCCCATCGAGTCGGTGCGCCACCAGCTGCGGCCGCTCTTCGACCAGATCGTGATCAAGGAGCTCGACCAGGACCGGGTCCGTCGCTCCGGCCTCGTCGTCCCGCCCGGCACCCACGAGCCGCCGCCGGAACAGGGCATCGTCCTCGCCGTCGGCCCGGGGCTCGACTGGTGGGCCGGCGCCGGGGTCGAGATGCCGGTCGAGGTCGGCGACCACGTCGTCTTCCCGGCCAGCGCCGGGGTCTGGGTCGAGATCGACGAGGAGCGCCTCCTCGTCTGCCGGGTGACCCAGATGCTGGGCGTGCTCGAGTCGGCGTCGATCGACGCCTAGGCGTTGAGTCCACGGCCGCGGAAGCTGGCGCCCGAGGCTGAAAGGGAGGAAGGTACGCGGCCTTCTCGTCTTCCCATGCCTCCCTTGGTGCGTTCGCAGTTCTGCCCGCATAGCGAAGGAAAGTGCGAACTCACCGGGGGCGGGCCATGATCCCGTCACGGGAGGCATGGGGATCTGTGACGTTCTCGGCATCTCCCATACGTCCGTGTGACCTTCCCTGCGGAAGCCTCACGCCCGGGACGCACCTCGGACGGCCGCGACGGCCTGAACCACAGCCGTGGAATCAACCACCTAGGGCTAGGACATGCCCGCGAAGGCGCGGGCGGTGATCGCGCCGGCGAGGCGCAGCTGCGAGCGCTGGCTGGAGTCCGGGATGCGGTCGAGATAGGCGCGCGCCCGCTCGGCCACCTTCGGTTCACCCTCGGCCGCGATCGCCACCGCGCAGGCGGCCACTTCGCGCACCACCGAGGGCTCGACCGAGAGCAGCGCGTCGAAGGTGCGCTGCTCGTCGGCGACGCCGGTGGCGCCGACCGTTTCCCAGCCGATCAGGCAGGCCGAGTAACCGGGCGCGAGGCAGATGACCGCCCACTCGTCGGCGACCGGCGCGGTGCCCACGACCGGCACCTCTACCGGCCCGTCCACCGGCGCTCGCGCCTCGTCGAAGCAGGCGAGCACGAAGCTCAGCCCGGCGACCCGCGAGAGGCGGCGCCAGCGCTCCTCGCTCTCGCGGTAGAAGCGCGGCCGCTGGAAGGCGCCGATCATCAGCGAGCGCTCGGCCCGCGCCGCGCTCTCCTCCTCGACCGCGCGCGAGAGGCGCAGCATGTGGGGCTTGCGGATCTCCACCGGCAGCAGGTCGGGGCGACGCTCGCGCAGCGGCGCGAACAGCGAGGGCGGTCCGGAGGACTCGGCCGTGACCCGCTCGATCGCCACCGGCAGTGCCAGCCCGCGCCGACGCTCCCTCACGACGGAGCGGATCTGTTCCACCTGCTCGGCGCTGTAGCGACGGTGGCCGGAGGGCTCACGGCGCGGGGTCGGGAAGCCGAAGCGGCGCTCCCAGGCTCGCAGCGTCGCCTCGCCGACCCCGGTCGCGGCGACCACGTCACCGATGCTGAGAGCGGCCTCGTCGTCGCGGGTGGACCCGATGTCGAGGTTCGCATTCACTCAGGGCCTGATTCTTCTACCCAGGCCGTCGCGGCGTCAGTCGGACGAGCTCGAGCGTTCGGGACGGCCGGCCACCGAGCGGTCAGATGCCGACCGACTCGCGCAAGGAGACGAGGCGGCGCGGGTCGCTGCGCTTGATCACCAGCATGCGGTCGTCGGCGACCCGCATCAGCGTCTCGAAGTCCTCACCGTCGTCGGGGAAGACGGCCCAGCCGACCGAGGCGCAGGGCGACGGCGTCTCCTCGTCGGGATCGCCGCCGACCAGCACCGCCCGCACCGACTCGGCCATCCGCTCGGCCCCCTCGCCGTGGGCGCCGGGGGCGATGATCGCGAACTCGTCGCCGCCGATCCGGGACAGCGTGTCGGTCGAGCGCAGCACCGAGAGGGCGCGGGCCGCCGCCTCCTGCAGCACCGCGTCGCCGACCTGGTGGCCGTAGCGGTCGTTGACCCCCTTGAAGTCGTCGAGGTCGATGATCAGCAGGGCCAGCGGGCTGGTGTCGACGCCGCGCCTGCCGTAGGGCTGCGTCCGCCGCTCCAGCTCCGCCACGAACGTCTCGTCGAAGAAGCGGCGGTTGCCGACCCCGGTGAGCGAGTCGCGGTTGGCGAACTCGCGCTGGCGCACCTCGGCGGCGACCAGCCGCTTCTTCAGCCCGACCATCACCCAGGTCGCGGCCAGGAAGCCGACGGTGAGGCTGAGGTAGCGGGGCAGGAAGGCATTGTGGATCGCGTCGGGGTCGTAGATCAGCGGCGCCCCGGCGAAGGCGATCAGCTCGATCGCCAGCGGCCAGGCCCAGCGCTGGGGGAAGAAGAAGGCGGCGTAGAGCAGCGGGCAGACCAGCAGCGGCTCGATGTAGGAGAGCGAGCCGCCGGTGAGGTAGATCGCCAGCGCCGCGACCGGGATCGTCAGCACCATGCCGATCGCCAGCTGGTTCATCGTCGCCCGTTCCCAGGGGATCCAGCCGGTGACGCTGGCGAGGCCGTAGAGGAAGACCAGCGCGCCGACCCCGAGCACGATCGGCACGGCGACGTGGTGGGCGCCCGGCAGGAAGAGGTCGACGACCCCGACCATCGCCGAGAACATCCAGAGGACGCCGGAGATCCGCCCCATCCGGGCACGCTCGTCGGGGGCTTCCGCGAACGCCTCGCGCGCCTGCGCTATCTGCTCCGAGATGGTCTGCACTTCCATCTCTTTTCGGCGCGCGGAGACATCTTGATTAGGAGAAGCGGAATTTTCGACGTATATGCCGGAGATTCGTCTGAGCGATCAGACGTCGGCCGCGGGGGCGGCGGCGTCGGCCGCTCCGCCGCCCATGTCGGGCGCCGGTGACGGGCGCAGGACGAAGATCGCGATCAGCACGGAGCACGCCGCCAACCCGGCCCCGACCAGGTAGGCGAGGTGGTAGCCGGAGGTGAGCGCCGGCTTCAGCGCCTCCCCGGCGGCGGTGAGGTTTTCCGTGCGCTCGGTGGAGAGCGTCGCCAGCACCGCCAGGCCGACCGCGCCGCCGACCTGCATGCTCGTGTTGACCAGGCCCGAGGCGAGCCCCGCATCCTGCGGCGTCGCCCCGCTCATCGCCAGGGTCATGATCCCCGGGAACGAGGTGCCGACGCCGATCGCGATCAACAGGAAGGGCGGCAGCAGGTCGGTCAGGTAGTTGCCGTCGACCGGGGTGCGGGCGAAGAGCAGCAGCGCGACCGTCACGCAGACGAAGCCGGGGATGAGGATGTTGCGGGCGCCGAAGCGCATGATCAGCTTTTCCGAGAAGCCGAGCGAGAGGGCGCCCATCACCACCGTCGTCGGCAGGAAGGCGAGGCCGACCTCGAGCGCGTCGTAGCCGAGCACCCGCTGCAGGTAGAGGGCGCCGAGGAAGAACATCCCGAACATCCCGGCGACCAGGAGCGCCTGCACCGAGTTGGCGCCGACCACGTTGCGCGAGCGGAAGAGGCGCAGCGGCATCAGCGGGTTGGCGATCCGCCCCTGGCGACGGAGGAAGACGGCAAGCAGCGCCGCCGCGATCACCAGGCCCGCGATCGTGCGCGCGTCGACCCAGCCCCACTCGGTGATCTGCAGGATGGTGAAGACGCCGAGCATCAGCGCCGCGGTGACCAGGGCGGCACCGGGGAAGTCGGCGCCCTCCCGCAGCCCGAGGCCGTCGGGGTCGTCGACCAGCCGCAGGGCCAGCCAACCGACGAGGACGCCGATCGGCAGGTTGATGACGAAGATGAAGTGCCAGGAGATCGCCTGGGTGAGGACGCCGCCGAGCAGCAGGCCGATCGAGCCGCCCGCCGAGGCGACGAAGCCGTAGACGCCGATCGCTTTCGCCTGCTCGGCGGGCGCCTGGAACATCCGCACGATCATCGCCAGGATCACCGCCGAGGCGAGCGCCCCGCCGATCCCCTGGACGAACCGCGCGCCGACCAGCGCCGCCTGCACCGGCGAGGCCGCGCAGGCGGCCGAGGCGACGGTGAAGATCGTCAGCCCGACGAGGAAGACGCGGCGCTGGCCGAGCAGGTCACCGAGCCGTCCCGCCAGCAGGAGCAGCCCGCCGAAGGGGATCATGTAGGCGTTGACGACCCAGGCCAGGTTGGACTGGGAGAAGCCGAGGTCGTCCTGGATCGAGGGCAGGGCGACGTTCACGATCGTCCCGTCGAGGACGATCATCAGCATCCCCGCGCAGAGGACGTAGAGGGCGAGCCAGCGGTTGCGGTCGGGCGTTGCGGAGGTCGACAAGACGCCCTTGAGGAAAGCAGACGGCGGCCTCAGACCTCGCCGTCGTAGTAGTCGACGGCGGAGGAGCGGCGGACCAGCAGGTCGGTGGCCGGGTCGCCGGTCCAGATGCCGACCTTGTCGGAGTCCGGATAGACCGTCGCGGTGAGGGCGACGACGGTGGAGAACATCAGCACGCGCACCGTCTCCTCGGTCCCGTTGCGGACCGCGTGGGCGCCCTCCGGGCCGCGCGGGAAGCAGACCACGTCCCAGGGGTCGAGCCGCTCTTCCCCCTCCGGCGTCCGCAGGGTCGGATTGCCGGCGAGGACCAGCAGCCACTCCTCCTCCCCGCACTCGTAGTGGTAGGGGCAGATCGCCTGGCCGGGGGGCAGCTCGTAGACGCTGACGCCGGTCTCCTTGGCGCCCAGCACCTTGCCGATCCGGGCCATGCCGGCGCGGAATCCCTCGGGATCGGACTCGTCCCAGGTGAACTCGGGATCGGTGATGTTTACCCGTTTCACGAGATCGAAGCTACCAATGTCACAAGCGCAGTAGCTTTGCGGGATGAGCTCGGTTCAGCAATCGGTAAGGGAGGGGCTCGAGGGCAAGGTGCGCACCCGCCCGATCACCTCCGTGCTCGACGCCGTGATCGTCCTCGCCGGGGACGGCGGCGTGCTCGAGTGGAGCGCCGGCGCCGAGCGCCTCTTCGGCCTCGCCGCGGCGGCGGCGATCGGCACCGACCTCGTCGACCTGATCGTCGCCCCGGAGCTGCGCGAGGAGACCCGCGCCTGCCTGCGCGGCGAGGGCGCGGCGGCGGCCGGGGCGGAGCTGCTCGGACGGCGGATCGAGCTGGCCGCCCGGCGCCACGACGACGGCGCCGAGCTCCAGGTCGAGCTGACCATCGTGCGCGCGCCGACGCCGGACTGCGGGCCGACGATCTTCGCCCGCGACGTCAGCCACCGGGCCGAGGCCGAGCGCGAGCGCGCCCAACTGGCGCTGGTCGTCGCCGGCACCCAGGACGCGGTCCTCTCGAAAGACCTCGACGGCGTCGTCACCACCTGGAACCCGGCCGCCGAAAGGCTCTACGGCTACGCCCCCGAGGAGGCGATCGGCCGCCACGTCTCGTTCCTGATGCCGGACGAGCTCAAGTACGAGGAGGGAAAAATCCTCTCCGCGGTGCGGCGCGGCGAAGTGCTCGAGACCTACGAGACGCGGCGCGTGCGCAAGGACGGCACCGTCATCGACGTCGCCCTGACGATCTCCCCGATCGCCGGGCCGGGCGGCCTCCTCGGCGCCTCGGTGATCGCCCGCGACATCACCGTCGAGCGGCGTCGCCGGCAGGCGCGCGAGTTCCTGATCGCGGCGACGCGCGACCTCGACGCCTCGCTCGACCCGACCGAGACGGCGCGCAACATCGTCGCCAAAGCGGTGCCGGAGCTGGCCGAGTTCTGCATCATCGACTTCGTCCGCGGCGACGGGCGGATCGGCGACTCGGTCGCCGCCTCGGCGATCCCGGGGGCGGCCGAGCGGCTCGAGCGGATCCGCCGCGACTCGCCGTTGGAGTGGGACGGCGACCACCCGGTGGCGCAGGTGCTGCGGGCGGACGAGCCGATGATCTGGCGGGACCTGAAAAGCCCCGGCGTCTACGAGACGGTCGCCCAGACCGAGGAGCACCAGGAACTGATCGACGAGGCCGGCTACGAGTCGGCGGCGGTGGTCGGGCTGGTCGCGCGCGGCCGCACGATCGGCGCCCTCTCCTTCCTCCACGCCAAGGCCAACGTCCGCTACGAGACGATCGACCTCGAGTTCCTCGGCGAGCTCGGCGATCGCGCCGCGCTGGCGATCGACAACGCGAGGCTCTACCAGGAGCGCGACGCGATCGCCCGCAACCTGCAGCTCGGCCTGCGCCCGCCGCGGCCGGCGCGGGTGCCGGGGCTGGAGTCGTCGGTGATCTTCGAGGCGGCCGGACGGGGGATCGAGATCGGCGGCGACCTCTACGACGTGCTGCCGACCGAGGACGGCTGCTGGGTGCTGATCGGCGACGTCGCCGGCAAGGGCTCCGAGGCGGCCGGGGTCTCGGTCGCGGTGCGCCACGCGGTGCGCGGGCTGACCCGCGAGGTCGACCGGCCCGAGGAGGTGCTGGCGCGGGTCAACGAGCTGCTGCTCGAGGGAAAGGGGCTGAACGACTTCGCCACCGCGGTGCTGGTGCGGCTGCGTGCCGGCGGCGAGGGCGGGGACTGGACCCTTGCCGCCGCCAGCGCCGGCCACCCGCCCGCCGTCCACGTGCGCAAGGGCGGCGCCAGGCTGCTCGGCGGCGGCACCGTGCTCGGCGCCCTGCAGGACGCCAAGGTACAGCGCCACGACGCCAGGTTCGCCCGCGGCGACACGCTGATCTTCTGCACCGACGGCTGGCTCGAGGCGGGCCCACCGTCCGAGCACCGCGACCCGATCGAGCTCGCCCGGCTGGGCGAATACCTGGCGCCGCTGGCGCTGGAGGAGATGACGGCGCGGCTGCGCGGCGACGCGATCTCACGTTCGATCGGCGAACTGCGCGACGACATCGTGCTGTTGGCGCTGCGCCGCGCCTAGATAGGTCGGTTCCGCGGGGGCGGGGGGTCGGGGCGGGGGGAGCTGGCGCCCGGAGCTGGAAAGGACGGGCAAGGGACGCGGGTGTCGGGGAGAGGTGCGAGATCCGTCACGAACTCCGGGGATCGGTGACGAGGAGCGGGGGAAGTCGACGCTTCCTCCCGTCTTCCTCGTGCCTCCCCCTGGTGAGTTCGCAGTTCTGCTCGCATGGCGAGCGAAAGTGCGAACTCACCCGGGTGGGGCCCCGATCCCCTCACGGGACACATACGGGTTCGTGACGTCCCCGGCATCTCTCATACGTCCGTGTGGACTTCCCTGCGGAAGCCTCACGTCCCGGGCGTCTCGTGGCGGCCACAGCCTGCCCGGGCCGCCACGAGACGCCCGGGACGCAACTCGGACGGGCGGGGCGGCCTGAACCACGCCGTCCCGCCCCCCGAAACGCCCGCGTGATCGACCAGCTAGCCGGTCCTGGCCGCGACCCGCAGGCGGATCCGCGTCCCGGTCGGGCCGCTTTCGATCGCGACCTCGTCGCAGAGCTGGTTGGCGATGTAGAGGCCGCGGCCGTGGGCGGCGCTCGGGGCGGGGCGACTGCGTCCCACCTCGGGGTCGGTGATCGTCCCCGCGTCGGCGACCTCGACGAAGACCGAGCCGTCCTCGCCCCAGACCGTGGCGAGGCCGCGCCCGCCGCCGTGGAGGATGCTGTTGGCGGCCAGCTCCGAGGCGGCGACCACGAGGTCGGAGACGCGCCTCGTCGCCAGCCCCGCGGCGGTGGCGGTGGCGGCGACCCGGGCGCGCAGGTCGTGCAGGTCGTCGAGGCCGAACTCGAGCCGCGCCGCATCCAGCGGCGGAAACGGGATCGAGGCGTCGATGCGGCCCGAGTTCAACGTATGCATGGGCCCGGGCTACCCGCCGACGCCCGCGCTCCAACCTGTGAATTTGGATTGTCAGGCCTGCCCGTTCGGGGCGATCTGATCGCCGAGCCAGTAGCGCGGGCCGGCGCCGAGGCCGGCGGCGCGGTCGTCGGGATTCGACAGCTTGCAGCGGTCCAGCGAGAGGCAGCCACAGCCGATGCACTCGGTGAGTCCGGCCTTCAGCCGCTCCAGCTCGGCGATCCGTTCGTCGATGCGCCCGCTCCAGGTGGCCGAGAGCCGGGACCAGTCGCGGCGCGTCGGCACCCCCTGCGGCGGCAGCTTGGCGAGCTCGACGGCGATCTCCTCGAGGCTGAGGCCGACCCGCTGGGCGAAGACGATGAAGGCGATCCGGCGCAGCACCGGGCGCGGGTAGCGGCGGTGGTGGCCGGCGCCCTCACGCTCGGCCGCGGTGATCAGGCCGCGCTCTTCGTAGTAGCGGAGCGCGGAGGCGGCGACGCCGCTGCGTCGCGAGGTCTCGGAGATCGTCAGCAGGGGAGCCACCGGGAGATCGAATCACGATCCGCCCTTGACTTCAAGTTAACTTGAACTTCTATTTTGCCTGCCATGACTGCAAGCGAACGCATAACTCAAGAGGTCAGCGGCTGGGACGGGGTCGAGGCGGGGCCGGGGAGGCGGGGCGAGTTCGCCTTCCGCCTCGGTCGGCGGGAACTCGGCCACCTACACGGCGATCACGCCGCCCACTTCTTCTTCCCGCCCGAGCGCTGGGAGGAGCTGGCGGCACAGGGCCGGATCGTCGAGCACCCGGTCTTCCCCGGCCGCCACGGGCCGGCGGCGCGGCGGATCGAGGACGAGGCCGACGTCGACGACGTGATCGCCCTGCTGCGGATCAACTACGAGGACGCGCAGGCGCGCGCCGCGCGCCGCGCCGCGTAGATCTAGATCAGCTCGCTGGCTTCGAGCGCCTCGGCCTCGAGGTCCTGGCGGACCGCCGCCCCCTGCCCCACCTTGGCACCGTCGTAGGCGGCGAGCTGGGGGAAGGCGACGGCGATCACGCCGACCGAGGCGAGGCAGATGAGGCCGCCGGAGACGACCGAGAACTCCGGGCTGGTGATCGCCGCGACCGTGCCCGACTCGATGTCGCCGAGGCGCGGCCCGCCGGCGACGACGAGGCTGAAGACCGAGGAGATGCGGCCGCGCATGCGGTCCGGCGTCAGCACCTGCATCATCGTGCTGCGGCAGACGGCGCTGACCGAGTCGGCGGCGCCCGCCAGGCCGAAGAGGATCGCCGCGGGCCAGATCGTGTTCACCAGGCCGGCGATCGCGATGAAGATCGCCCAGAAGCCGACCGCGACGAGGGCGATGCGGCCGAGCCGGCGCGCGTGGGACATCCAGCCGGTGGTCAGCGCGGCGACGGTCGAGCCCGCCGCGACCGAGGCGTAGAGCAGCCCGGTCCCGGCGGCGCCCGCGTGGTACACGGTCAGCGAGAGCACCGGGAAGAGCGCCCGCGGCATGCCGAAGGTCATCGCCGAGAGGTCCATGACGAAGCCGGCGGTCACCGCCGGCAGCCGCTTCAGGTAGGCGAGTCCGGACTTGATCGAGCGCAGGACCGGCTCGTGGCCCCCCTTGGCGACGCTCGGCGGCTGCGCCGACATCATCGCCGCCGCACCCGCCATGCCGAGGCAGCTGACCGCGTCGACCGCGTAGGGCGTGGTCAGGCCGAAGACCGCGATCAGGATGCCGCCGAGCCCGGGACCGGCGACCGAGGTCAGCTGGAAGAGGCCGTAGGTGAGCGAGATCGCCGCCGGCAGGCGCTCGTTGGAGACGGTCGCGGGGACGATCGCCGAACGGGTCACGCGCTCGACCGCCGAGGCGCCCGCCATCGCCGCGGCGAGGACGAAGAGGATCCAGACCGGCGGCGGCCCGAGCGCCGCGGCGACCGCCAGGGCAGCGGCGATCGCGACCAGGGCGAGCTGGCAGAGGAGCAGCAGGCGGCGACGGTCGAAGCGGTCGGCGAGGGCGCCGCCGAAGAGCGAGGCGACGATCAGCGGGCCGAGCTCGGCGGCGCCGATCAGGCCGACGAGGAAGGCCGAGCCGGTGATCACGAACACCTGGTACGGGAGCGCGACCAGGGTCGCCTGGGTGCCGAGACCGGTGATCAGCGAGCCCGCCGTGAGCAGGCGGAAATCGCGCGACTCACGCAGGGGCTGGACATCGACCGCTATACGGGATAGCCACTTCAAGGAAGCGAACTTAGTGGAGTCCTAAGATCGGCCGTGATGAAGGCGATCGTCCAGCACCGGCTCGGCGGCCCGGAGGTGCTCCAGGTCGAGGAGGCTCCGCTCCCCGAGCCGATCCCGACCGAGGTCCAGGTGCGGGTGCGGGCCGCCGGGGTGAACCCGGTCGACTTCAAGACGCGACGGGGCAAGGGGATGGCCTCGGTGCTCGGCGCGCCGCCTTTCACGGTCGGCTGGGACGTCTGCGGCGAGGTCACCGCGGTCGGCATGGGAGTGACCCGCTTCCAGGTCGGCGACGAGGTCTTCGGCATGCCCTGGTTCCCGCGCCAGGCGGGCGCCTACGCCGAGTACGTGACGGCGCCCTCGCGCCATCTCGAGCACAAGCCGCACGCCTTCTCGGTCGAGGAGGCCGGGGCGCTGCCGCTGGCCGGGCTGACCGCCTGGCAGATCGTCGTCGACACGATCCGCGTGCAGGAGGGCGACGACGTGCTGATCCACGGCGGCGCCGGCGGGGTCGGCCACCTCGCGGTGCAGATCGCCGCGGCGCGCGGGGCGAACGTGTTCGCGACGGCGCGGCGCGAGCAGGCCGACTTCCTCGCCGAGCTCGGGGCGACGCGAACACTCGACTACCGCGACGACGATTTCGACTCCCAGCTCTCCGAACTCGACTCGGTGATCGACCTCACCGGGGCCTACGGCGAGCGCTCGCTGGCGGTGACCCGCCCGGGCGGGACGCTGGTCTCGGTGCCGAGCGGTGTCGACCCGCGGCTGCACGAGCTGGCCGACGAGCAGCACAAGCGGCTGACCGGGATCCTGGTCGAGCCCGACCCGGTCGGGCTGGCGGGGCTGTGCGACCTGATCGAGCGGGGCAAGCTGGAGATCGAGGTCGGCGAGGTCTTCGACCTGGAGCGGGCGGCCGACGCGCACCGCCACGCGGAAGCGAGCCATGGGGCGGGCAAGATCGTCCTGAGGGTGCCGTGAGCCGAGAACCCCGGGACACCGTCGCGCTGGTGACCGGGTCGACCGACGGCCTCGGGCGGGCGCTCGCCGAGCGGCTGGCCGGGCTGGGCATGGCGGTCCACCTTCACGGGCGCAGCGCGGAGAAGCTGGCGACGGCGCGAGCGGAGATCGTCGCCGCGACCGGCAACGAGAAGGTCTCCGTCCACCGCGCCGACCTCGCTTCACTGGCGGAGGTGCGGGCGCTGGCCGACGAGATCGCCTCGCTCGACGCTCTCCACCTGCTGGTCAACAACGCGGGCATCGGCTCGGGGCTGCCCGACTCGCCCGAGCGCGAGGAGAGCGCCGACGGCCTGGAGCTGCGCTTCGCGGTCAACTACCTGGCGGGCTTCGTCCTCACCACGCGGCTGGTGCCGCTGCTCGAACGCTCCGCCCCGGCCCGCGTCGTCATGGTCGCCTCGCTCGGCCAGGCGGCGCTCGACTTCGACGACCCGCTCCTGCAGCGCTCCCTCTACGAAGGCCGCCGCGCCTACGCCCAGAGCAAGCTCGCCCAGATCACCTTCGCCAACGAGCTGGCGTCGCGCCTCGGTCCCGAAGCGGGAGTCACCGTCAACTCGATCCACCCGGCGACCTTCATGCCGACCAAGATCGTGCTCGACGAGCGCGGCACCTCGATCGACTCGCTCGAACGCGGCGTCGAAACCACCCTCCGCCTCTGCCTCGATCCCGAGCTGGAGGCCGTCACCGGCCACTTCTTCGACCGCGAGCACGAGGCCCGCGCCGAAGACCCGGCCTACGACCCCGCCGTTCGTCGCCGCCTCTGGGAGCTGAGCGAAGGCCTGACGGGCGAGCCCGCATGGGGCACTCCCTAGACTCGCTCGCCATGAGCGACTACGCAGTCAAGAATCTGTTGGAGATCGATGACGTCTTTGACGGCGGCGAGATCGAGGCGCGCTTCTCGAGGAAATACCTCGACTCGGAGGAAATCGGGGTCAGCCTCTTCAAATATGCGCCGAACATGGTTGCGACCGATGGCCATCATCACAAGGAGCAGGAGGAGGCCTACGTGGTGATCAGCGGGTCCGGGCGGATCAAGCTGGATGACGCCGTGGTCGCCTTGAAGCCGTTCGACGTGGTGCGGGTCGCACCGCACGTGGTACGTGGGTTCGAGGCCGGGCCGGAGGGCCTCGAGGTCATCGCCGTCGGCGGTCAGAAGCCCGAGGGCGGCGACGGAGTCCGTGACCCCGGCCGCTGGGCCGCCGCGTAACGCCGCCGCCGGGCCCGGCGGCGGCTATCGGTCGCCGCCGTGGCGCGGACGAGTTGCGCGGACCGATGCTGATCCGCTTTGATCTGGACCGTGGGACCGCAAGAGAAGAAACCGACCAGCTGGCGCGCCTGGATCACCGGGATCCTGATCGCGCTGGTCGTCGTCGTCTGCCTGCAGAACTCGCAGTCGGTCTCGGTCGAAGTGCTGTTCGCCAGCTTCGACGCGCCGCTGATCATCGTCCTCGCCGTCTTCGTCCTGATCGGGATGCTGATCGGCTACATCGGCCCGGTCTACCGGCGCCACCGCCGCGAAGAGCGGGCCGGCAAGGAGCTGGAGAAGCAGGGCTAGGCCCGCGTGGCCAGGGCGCCCCCGCCGGCGAGACGGTCGCGGAGCGCGGTCAGGGCGATCAGCGTCGAGGCGTCGCGGATTCGCGGCAACGCCGCATCGAGCTCGGCGAGCGGCAGGCGGACGATCTCGATCGCCTCGTCCTCGTCGCGCTCGCCGGCGGCGACGGAGAGGCCGGTGGCGAGGAAGATCGTCACCACCTCGCTGATGTACCCGGGGCTCGGGTAGATCCTGCAGAGCTCGGTCCACTCGCGCGCGGCGAGCATCGCCTCCTCGGCGAGCTCCCGCCGCGCGCACTCCAGCTCGCTCTCCCCCTCGTGGTCGAGCGTCCCCGCCGGAATCTCCAACAGCGCGTCCTCCTCCACCGCCTCGCGCGGCTGGGCGACGAGGTAGACCTGCTCCTCGTCGTGGGCAAGGATCGCGACCGAGCCCGGATGATCGATGACCTGGCGCTCCACCTCGGCCCCGTCGAGGCGCCGATAACGCCGGATCTCGACGTCGACGCCGTAGCCCTCGTACGCCAGCCTGCTGTCGAGCAGCTCCATCCGCGCAGGCTATAGATGATTGATTCCACGCCCGGGACGTGAGGGTCCCGCAGGGAAGTCCACACGGACGTGAGGGAGATGCCGGGGACGTGACCCTTCCCCATGCGTCCCGTCACATGATCGTGGCCTCCCTCCGGTGCGTTCGCACTTTCCTTCGCTATGCGAGCAGAACTGCGAACGCACCAGGGGGAGGCATGAGGAAGTCGGGAGGAAGCGTGGACTTCCCCCGCTCTTCGTCACCGATCACGCGCCTTCGTGCCCGGATACGCGCGTCTTTCCCCCTGCGCGCGCCCGATCCCTCGCCCTCTCCCCACATCCCCGGCCTTCTCGGTGGCGGCCACAGCCTGCCCGGGTCGCCACCGAGAAGGCCGCGTCCCTTTCCCGGCCCTTGCGGCTTCGGGCGCCAGCTCCCCAAGCCCGAGGCCCCGCAGGCCCTCGGGCCGGGGAATCAACCATCTAGCGCCGCCCGACCGCGCGCCCGCCCGACTGGTTGGCGAAGCGGATCGAGGGGTACATGGAGGCGGTCACGTTCGATTCGAAAGGAGGAAGCCAAATGGCAGCCAGAGATCGGAGTGGTGGTGGCGTCGGCGGCATCTCGCTCGGCGGCATCCTCGTCATCATCGGCATCGTCCTGATGATCGTCTGGAGCTTCTGGGTCGGGCTGATCATCCTGTTGATCGGGCTGATCGCCTTCGGCGGGTTCGTGCGCGGGAAGTGGTACTGACCGTAGGCGCGCCGCGCCTGGGCGGCGCGCCTACGGCTTGCCGCGCTGGAACAGCCAACGGTGGAAGAAGGCGTTCAGGTGCCTGCCGGAGATCTTGTTCGTGAGCGCGATGAACCCTTCGATGTCGCCGTGGGCGTAGCGATGTTCGGTCGCCCAGGTCCGCATCGTGAGCAGCAGATCGTGGGTGCCGATCTTGTCGCGCAGTGCCTGCAGCGTCATCGCTCCGCGCACGTAGGTCGAGACCACGAACAGGTTCTTCGCCTGGCCGGGATGACCGGAGGGCGGGTCCCAGAACTTCGTCTGCGAGGCCGGACGACGGTAGAGACGGGCGAAGACCGACTGGGCCGAGGGGCCGCCGTGCCGTTCGGCGTAGTACCACTGGGTCCAGGTCGCGAAGCCCTCGTTCAGCCAGATGTTGGGCCAGCGCTCGAGGCCGACCGAGTCGCCGAACCACTGGTGCGCGGTCTCGTGGACGACCGTGGTGCGATTGGGAGCGAAGGCATAGATCGGCCGGCTTTGCGTCTCCAGCGCGTATTCGAGGTCGGCGACGTCGACCACCGAGCCGGCCGACGAGAAGGGGTAAGGCCCGTAGATCTTCGACTCCCAGCGGATGATCTCCGGCAGCGAGTCGATCGCCGCGCGTGAGCGTTTCACCAGCCGCGGATCGACCAGCGTCCAGGTCGGCAGCTTGCCGACGTGGCCGGTGACCAGCTTGCCGTCGCCGATGTCGACGAGGGCGAGGTAGCTGGCCATCGGCGCCGGTTCCGACCACGACCAGCGGACCCGCCCGTCGAGGTTCTGCCGCGAGACGAGCCTGCCGTTGGAGACCGCCTTCACCCCGGCGGGCACCGTGATCTGGATGTCGAAGCTCGCCTTGTCGCGCGGCGCGTTGTTGCAGGCCAGCCAGGCCGCGGTGCCGACCGGCTCGCCGACCGCGACGGCGCCGTCCTTGGTCCGGTACCAGCCCTCGGTCGAGCCGTCGGGATCGGTGACCTTGCGCGGCACCCCCTGGTAGTGGAGCTCGACCGTGAACGCTTCCCCCTTCGCGATCGGCGTCGCCGGGACGACCTTCACCTTGCCCCGACCACGGCTGTATTCGGCGGCCGCACCGTCGACCGAGACCGAGGTGACCTGCAACCCGTCGAGGTCGAGCGAGAACCGGCGGAGCCCCGAGGTCGCCCGCGCTTCGACCACGTCGCGCACGTTCAGCTCGCCGCTCCGCGGCTGATAGCCGAGCGTGACGTCGTAGTGCTGGACGTCGTAGCCGCGGTTGCCGCTGCGCGGGAAGAACGGTTCGCTCGGCCGCTCCGGCGCGCTCGCGGCGGCGGCGAGCGCCGCGCAGGCGAGGACGAGGGCAGCCGAAGCCCCGAGGGCGAAGGCGAGGCGCCGCGGCAAGTAGACGATTCGCACCCCCGACATCCTAGGACTCAATCGGCGAGGTACTTCTCCAGCGCCTTGCGCGTGATCTCGCTGACCGTCGTCTCCTCCGCGATCGCCCGCTCCGCCGCCGCGTCGTAGAGCTCCCTGGTCACTCGGAAGCTGACCCGGGGGGAAGTTCCGCTGCCGTCAAGGGACGGCCTCCCCACTGGCCGCATCGCGGTGAAGACGACCGGCGCGTCCGATTCGACTTCGTCGGCTATCCGCTCGATGTCCTCTTCGGTGAGGACTTCGCCGGCCTTGGTCCGGATGACTTCGCTCTTCACCTTCTCCATCTCATCGCCTCCGTGTAGTTCTCCTCGAACCGCTCGCGCAACGGCATCGAAGTATTCTGTCTGACAATACTAGCCGCGGCTCCCCTGGCCCCGCAATACCTGTTTAAGAAGCGCATACGGGTCGACCTCTTCGTAGCCCGCGCCGACGAAGGCGTAGGCGCGTCCATTCGAGTCGAGGTGGAGGTACTGCCTGGTCCACGTGTGCTTGTACGCCTCGACCACCGCGCCGTCCTCGAGGAAGTCCCTGAACATCCACATGAAGTCGGGGACCTCGTCGGGCGCGACACTCAGCAGCGGGCGCCAGTCGGGGCGAAGGCCGTTTGGTTCCCTCCCCGGCATTCTCTTCTTGATCCGCTTTGCCATGCCCCGGAGCCAACGGGGCAAATGCGCGCGGGACAAGACGCGGGTGGGCCAACTTGGTGTCGGCTCTGTTGCGAGAGGATGACGGGGTGCGGGTGCTTGCGATCGTCCACCAGACCGATGCCGGGCCGGGGGTCTTCGGTGAGGCGATCGCCGCGCGCGGGGACTCGCTCGACGAGTGGCTGCTGCCGGAGTCGGCCGAGCCGCCCGCCGATCCGCTCGGCTACGACGCGGTCTTCGTCCTCGGCGGCTCGATGAACGTCGACGAGGAGGACCGCCACGCCTGGATCGGGACCGAGCGCGGGCTGCTCGGCCGCCTGCTCGAGCGCCGGCTGCCGTTGATGGGCCTCTGCCTCGGCGGCCAGATGGTCGCGGCGGCGGCCGGGGCGGTGCCGCGCCGCGCGCCGCGGCCGGAGATCGGCTGGCACCCGGTCGAGCTGACCGCGGAGGGCCATGGGGATCCCCTGCTCGGGCCGCTTGCCCCCGGCTTCGAGGCCTTCCAGTGGCACAGCTACGAGTTCCCGCTGCCCCCCGGCGCGGTGGCGCTCGCCCGCAGCGACGTCTCCCTGCAGGCCGCCCGCATCGGCGAGGTCGCCTGGGCGATCCAGTTCCACCCCGAGGTCAGCGCGGGCGACGCGCTCGCCTGGATCGACGACTACGAGTCCGACGCCGACGCGGTACGGATCGGCATCGACCCGACCGCCCTCGCGATCGAGACCGAAGCGAAGATCGGCGCCTTCAACCAGCTCGGCCGCGACCTCTGTCGACGCTGGCTCGACCTGTCGGCCGGACGGTCCTAGGCGCCCGGGGTCGAGGAACCACCCTGAAGCGGCTCGGAGACGACGAGCCGCAGCGAGCCTTCGTAGCCGTCCAGCTCGCGCAGGGCGCCGTGCTCCTCGTCCCACCGGCCCGACTCGAGGTCGGCGGCGAGGCGGTCGAAGATGCGCGCCTCCTCGCCGTCGTCGATCAGCTCCCAGATCGACTGGGAGGCGCGGACCCCCGGGTCGAGCATCGCCTCGGGCCGGTTCCAGAAGGCCTCGAAGAAGCCGTCGACGCAGTCGGCCGGGGTCGGGATGCGCTCGACGCGGACCTCGCCGCCGAGCTCGGCGGCGACCTGCTCGACCGTGCCGAAGCGGGGCTGCTCGATCGCCACGGCCGCGGCGAAGTAGTCGCGCTGCCAGCCGATCAGGTCGGCGAGCTCGAAGGTGAAGACGACGACCGGGCCGCGGGCGACGCGGCGCAGCTCGGCGAGGCCGCCGGCGCGGTCCTGCCAGTGGTGGATGGTGACGCAGGCCATCGCCGCGTCGACCGAGTCGTCGTCGAGCGGCAGCGATTCGGCCGTACCGGCGAGACAAGGGGCGGCGTCCGGGGCCCGCTGCGCCCGCATCGTCGCGCTCGGCTCGACCGCCAGCACCCACCGATCCCGCGGCTCATACGACCCCGTCCCCGCTCCGACATTCAGCACCGTCCCCGCATCCCCCAACGCCGCATGGATCCGCGCCTCGATCCTGGGATCCGCCCGCCGCCCCCGCGAGTACTCCTTGCCGTGCGTTTCGTAGTCGACCCGAGCGCCCACCAGATCACCGTACCGGCCGGCCGGGAGGGTCGGGGGACCCCCGAACGAACCTCCCCGCAGTTCGTGAGAGAGGGGGCCCCACCCTCCCCCTCGGCGCTCCTAGTCGACCTGTCCCGGGGTCAGGTAGGCGCTGCTCAGCCCGCCGTCGGCCATGAAGCTGGTCGCCGTGACGAAGCTCGACTCGTCGCTCGCCAGGAAGAGCGCCGCGGCGGCGATCTCCTCCGGCTCACCGAACCGCCCCATCGGCACGTGGACGAGGCGCTTCGCCGCCCGCTCCGGGTCCTTGGCGAAGAGCTCCTTCAGGAGCGGCGTGTTGACCGGGCCCGGACAGAGCGCGTTGACGCGCACGCCCTTCGCCGCGAACTCGACGCCGAGCTCCCGCGAGAGCGCCAGCACCGCGCCCTTCGAGGCCGTGTAGGAGCCCTGCGAGACCGCCGCCCCCATCACCGCGACGAAGCTCGCGACGTTGATCACCGAGCCGCCGCCCGCCGCGAGGATGTGCGGGATGCCGTGCTTGCAGCAGAGGAAGACGCCGCGCAGGTTGACGTCCTGGACCCGCTGCCAGGACTCGAGGCTGGTCTCGGTCACCGAGCCGTCGTCGGTCGGGTTGATGCCGGCGTTGTTCATCAGCACGTCGATCCGGCCGTACTCCTCGACCGTCGTCGCCAGCGCCGCCACGACCTGCTCCTCGTCGGCCACGTCGGCGGCGATCGTCAGCCCGCCGACCGCCTGCTCGGCGTCGAGGTCGATCCCCACCACGGTCGCGCCCTCGCGCTCGAAGAGGCGCGCCGACTCGGCCCCGATCCCGCTCGCCGTCCCGGTGATCACACAGACCTTGCCGGCCAACCTTCCTGACGTGATCCTGTTGCTGGTCATGGGCCCTCCGCGGTCGCGTAGTAGACGTTCTTCAGCTCGGTGTAGTGCTCGAGCGCGTCGGGGCCCAGCTCCCGCCCCACGCCCGACTGCTTGAAGCCGCCGAACGGGGTCGAGACCCGCACCGAGCTGTTCGAGTTGATCGAGATCACGCCGGTCTCGATCGCCCGCGCGACGCGCAGCGCCTTGGCGCCGTCGCGCGTCCAGACCGAGCCGGAGAGGCCGTAGATCGTCGCGTTGGCGAGCGCGATCGCCTCCGCCTCGCCGCTGAACGGGATCACCGAGACGACCGGGCCGAAGATCTCCTCGCGGGCGGCGCGGTCCTCGTTGGAGACCGGGAAGAGCACCACCGGGGCGAACCAGTAGCCGTCGCCGTCGGGGGCGGAGCCGCGGATCGCGACCGGCGCGTCGTCGGGGACGAAGGAGGCGACCTCCTCGCGCCGGCCGGCCGAGATCAGCGGCCCCATCTCGGTCGCCTCGTCGAGCGGGTCGCCGACCTTGATCCCCTCGACCACCGGCGCCATCGCGCTCAAGAAATCGTCGAGGACCTCGCGCTCGACCAGGATCCGCGAGCGCGCGCAGCAGTCCTGGCCGGCGTTGTCGAAGACCGCCCAGGGCGCCGCCGCGGCGGCCGCCTCGACGTCGGCGTCGGCGAAGACGACGTTGGCCGACTTGCCGCCCAGCTCCAGCGTCACCCGCTTGATCGTCTCCGCCGCGCCGCGGGCGATCCCGCGGCCGACCTCGGTCGAGCCGGTGAAGGCGATCTTGGCGACGTCGGGATGCTCGACCAGGCGCTGCCCGCAGACCCGACCCGGCCCGACGACCACGTTCAGCACGCCCTCCGGGATCCCGGCCGCGAGCGCGATCCGCTCCAGCTCGATCGCCGTCAGCGGCGTCAGCTCGGCGGGCTTCAAGACGATCGTGTTGCCTGCGGCGAGCGCCGGGGCGACCTTCCAGGAGGTGATCGTCAGGGGGAAGTTCCACGGCACGATCAGCCCGACCACGCCGAGCGGCTCGCGGAAGGTCATGTCGATGCCGCCCGCGACCGGGATCGTCTTGCCGAGCAGCCGCTCCGGCGCCCCCGCGTAGTAGCGGAAGGTGTCGATCGCCATCCCGATCTCGCCGCGGGCCGCATGTATCGGCTTGCCCGCGTTGCGCGCCTCGAGGCGCGCCAGGTTCTCGTGCTCGGCGCCGAGCGCGTCGGCGAGCCGATGCATCAGCGCCGCCCGGTCGCCAGGGGCGACGTCGCGCCAGGCCGGGAATGCCGCCTTGGCCCGGGCGACCGCGGCGTCGGTCTCCTCGACCCCCGCCTGCGGCACCTCGGCCATCGGCCGCGCCGTCGCCGGCTCGATCACGGACAGGGTCACGTCATCCGCTCCCGCGCCGCGGCGACCAACGCCGGGATGATCTCCGAGGTCTCGTCCTCCTCCGGGTGCCAGACGACGCCGAGGGCGAAGCTGCGATCGGGCAGCTCGATCGCCTCGACGATGTCGTCGTCGACCGACCAGCCGCTGACCCGGAGGCCCTCGCCGAGCTCCCTCACCCCCTGGTGGTGGTGGGACATCACCAGCAGCCCGTCGGTCCCCGCCGCCCCGCAGGCGAGCGTCCCCTCGGCCAGCCGCACCTGGTGGGTGCCGAAGCTGCCGGCGATCGAGCGGTGGCGGCCGTCGCCGATCGACTCCGGCAGGTGCTGGTCGAGCGTGCCGCCCATCGCCACGTTGATCAGCTGCATCCCTCGGCAGATGCCCAGCACCGGCATGTCGCGCTCCAGCGCCCGCCGGGTCAGCGCCAGCTCGAAGGCGTCGCGCTCCGGCCAGGTCCCCTTCGTCTCCGCGTGCGGCTCGGCGCCGTAGCTGGCCGGGTCGATGTCGGCGCCGCCCGCCAAGAGCAGCGCGTCGATCCGGTCGAGCAGCACGTCGGGTTCGGCGACCGCGACCGCGTCCGGCGGCAGCACCAGCGCGATCGCCCCCGCCCGCTGCAGCGCCCGCACGTAGTTGCGCGGCGCCAGGGTCACCTCGTAGCCGTCCCAGACGCCCCAGGACACCCGCTCGACGGCGGCGCAGATGCCTACTACGGGACTACTCGCCATCAATGTTCGTTCCGAGATCGCCCCGGCTCGTCATCACCGGAGATCACCGTGTCGATCTCTCCGCTCACAGTCGCTCGAACCCTCGGAAGCGCTCCCAGTCGGTCACCGCCGTCTCGAAGGCGTCGATCTCCACCTTGGCCCGGTTCAGGTAATGCTCGACCACCTCGGCGCCGAAGGCGTCGGCGGCCACCTCGCTCGCCGCGAAGGCGTCGCGGGCGTCGTAGATGTTGTGCGGGACGCGGGGCTTGTCGGAGGCGTAGGCGTTGCCCTCGAAGGCCGGCTCCAGCTCCAGCTCGTTGTCGATCCCGTACAGGCCGGCGGCGATCAGCGCGCTCAGCGCCAGGTAGGGATTGACGTCCGCTCCCGGCAGCCGGTTCTCCACCCGCAGCCCTTCGCCGTGCCCGACCACCCGCAGCGAGCAGGTGCGGTTGTCCTTGCCCCAGGCGATCGCGGTCGGCGCGAAGGAGCCGGCGGCGAAGCGCTTGTAGGAGTTGACGTGCGGCGCGTAGAACAGGGTCAGCTCCTTCATGCAGGCGATCTGCCCGGCGACGAAGCTCTCGAACAGCTGCCGGTCGGCGGCGAAGGCGTTGGTCCCGTCGGCGTTCGCCAGCGAGCAGTGGATGTGGCACGAGTTGCCCTCGCGCTCGTTGAACTTCGCCATGAAGGTGATCGCCATCTCCTCCTGGGCGGCGATCTCCTTCGCCCCGTTCTTGTAGACCGCGTGGTTGTCGGCGCTCGCCAGCGCCGTCTCGTAGCGGAAGTTGACCTCGTGCTGGCCGAGGTTGCACTCCCCCTTCGAGTTCTCCACCGTCAGCCCGGCGCCGCCCATCTCGTTGCGGATCCGCCGGATCAGCGGCTCGACCCGGGCGGTCCCCAGCAGCGAGTAGTCGATGTTGTAGAGGTTGGCCGGCTCGAGATCGTGGAAGCCCTTCTTCCAGGCCGCCTCGTAGGTGTCGCGGAAGACGATGAACTCGAGCTCGGTCGCCGCGTTGGCGCTCATCCCGCGTTTCTCCAGGCGGTCGAGCTGCTTGCGCAGGATCTGTCGCGGCGAGACCGCAACTTCGCGCCCGTCCGCCCACTGCAGGTCGGCCAGCACCAGCGCCGTCCCCGGCAGCCAGGGCACCAGCCGCAGGGTCGCGAGGTCGGGGACCATCTCGAAGTCCCCGTAGCCGGTCTCCCACGAGGACATCGCGTAGCCGCCGACCGTTTCCATCTCGACGTCGACCGCGAGCAGGTAGTTGCAGCCCTCGGCGCCGTGCTCCAGCACCTCGTCGAGGAAATGCCCCGCGGTCAACCGCTTGCCCTGCAGCCGCCCCTCCATGTCGGCGATCGCCAGGAGCACGGTGTCCACCGTGCCCTCGGCGACCGCCTTTTCGAGCTCTTCGACCGTCACCGCAGGAACACTACGGAGCCGAGGTCTGCGGGTCGGGATCGGCGCCGATCGCTTCCTCGATGTCGACCTCGCGGATCTGCCCGGTGAAGTGGTGACGGGCGCTGATCAGCCAGGTCAAGGTCGCGCCGACCAGCACGATCGCCACGGTGAGCGGCGCGTAGTTGAACGCCTCCCAGCTGAATTCCGAGTTCCACGGTACGGCCGCCGGGGTGAACGGCAGGCAGAAGATGACCGTGATGATCGCGACCCAGATCGTCGCGAAGCTGTTCATCCACTTGTACTTGCTGCCATTGTTCCACGGCCCCGGTTTGAACTCGGCGCCTTTGCGCCAGCGCAGGAAGATCGGGATCACGTAGGCGATGTAGAGCCCGATCACACAGACCGAGACGACCGCGAAGAAGGCGAACGGGACCGCTTCGCCGTTCGACTTCCCCTTCAGCGCCGGCAGGGTGATGATCAGCGCCAGCGTCGCCATCAGCAGCACCGCGTAGATCGGCACCCGCTTCTCGTTGACGGTCGAGATTTTCGACGAGACCCGTTTGCCGAAGCCGTTGTCGCGGGAGAAGGCGTAACACATGCGCGAGGCGCTGGTCAGGCAGGCGCCGCCGCAGAAGAGCTGACCGGCGGTGGAGATGATGAGGACGAACTTGCCCCAACCGGTGCCCAACGCTTCGACCAGCAGGCTCGGCGCGAAGCCTTCGGCTTCGTTGGCGCCGGTGACGTTCTGCACCGCGAAGGTGATCGCCAGGAGGACGATCCAGCCGATCACCGCCGAGTAGAAGATCGAGCGCCAGACGCCCTTGGCCGCCGCGGTCGAGGCGCCGTGGGTCTCCTCGGAGATGTGGGCCGAGGCATCGAAGCCGGTGATCGTGTACTGGGTCAGCAGGAAGCCGAGCGGCAGCACGTAGAACCAGTACATGTGGTCACCGAAGCCGCTGTTGTTGATCCGGTGGCCGAAGACGAAGCCGAGGCTCTGGTGGCCGCTGGGGACGAAGATCAGTACCAACACGATCGCCAGCACGCCGAACACGTGCCACCAGACCGAGACGCTGTTGATCCGCGAAAGTAGGTGGGTGTTGCGGATGTTGATGGTCACGTGGAGCAGCAGGATCAGGACGAAGAGCAGGAAGGTCTCGGCGAGGACATGCACTTCGTCGCCGAAGTTGATCCCGAAGATGTTCACTTCGTAGAGGCCGAGGATCACGTTGAGGAAGGTCGCGCAGGCGTAGTCGACCGAGGCGACCACGGCGACCAGGCCGATCAGGTTGAACCAGCCGGTGAACCAGGCCCAGACCGGCCCGCCGAGTCGGCCCGCCCACCAATAGATCCCGCCCGCGGTCGGATACGCCGAGACCAGCTCGGACATGCAGAAGCCGATGATCAGGATCGGGATCGAGATCAGCGGCCAGCCGATCGAGATCGCGATCGGGCCGCCGTTGTTCCAGGCCTGGCCGTAGGTGGTGAAGCACCCGGCCAGGATCGAGATGATCGTGAAGGAGATCGCGAAATTGGAGAACCCGCTCCAGGCGCGGTTCAGCGACTGTTTGTAGCCGAGTTCCGCGAGGCGCTGCTCGTCGCTGTCGTGGATCGGGACACTGCTGCTCTCCATGGATCCTCTCTTCCGCTCGTCGCGTCGCTTGCGATAAAAGGTGTGCTGAACCGACCTAACTGCTCCCGGGCGAGATTAATCTTGCGTTCGGGATCGTGTCAATGCCAACTTGGAGAAATTTCTCCCTAGACCTTTGGCCCTGCCGGCAGACACCGTGGAGAGACTGGAAGCGCAGCTCGGCGCCGCCGAAGGCGAGCCGACCGTGCTCGGCGGCGGGATCACCAACCACAACTTCCGCGCCCGCTTCGGCGGCCGCGAGGTCGTCGTGCGGCTGCCCGGCAACGACACCGAGCTGCTCGGGTCGGATCGCTCCGGCGAGCGCGAGGCGAACGCCCTCGCGGCGGCGGCCGGGGTCGCGCCGGCGGTGCTCGCCTGGCTCGACGACCCCGTCGTGCTGGTGACCGCCTTCGTCGAGGGGCCGACGATGGAGTCCGCGGAACTGCGCGAGCCGGCGGCGCTGGCCGAGGTCGCCGGGGCGCTGCGCAAGATCCACGGCTGCGGCACGATCGCCGCCCGCTTCGACACCTTCCGCCTGGTCGAGGACTATGCCGCCGCGACCCGCTCGCGCGGCGGCATGGTGCCGGAGGCCTACGAGCGCGCCCGCGCCGCGGCGGCGCGGATCGAGTCGGCGCCCGCACTCGCCGGCGGCGCCGCGGTCCTCTGCCACGACGACCTCCTCCCGGCCAACTTCATCGACACCCCGGAGGGGATCCGGATCGTCGACTGGGAGTACGCGGGGATGGGGAACCCCTGGTTCGACCTCGGCAACTTCGCCGTCAACAACGAGCTCGGCCCGGCCGAGGAGGAGGCCTTCTTGAGCGCTTACCTAGGGGCGTCGGCGTCCGCCGCCGACCTCGCCGCGCTGCGCCTGATGCGGCTGATGTCCGACTTCCGCGAGGCGATGTGGGGGGTCGTGCAGACCGCGATCTCCGACCTCGACGTCGATTTCGAGGAGTACGCGGGCAAACACTTCGGCCGCCTGCTGGCGGCGATCGAAGGCCCCGCCTTCGAGGCCGACCTGGAGGCCGCCGGTGCCTCGCGCTGAGCTGCCCGACTCCGCCCGCTGCGTGATCATCGGCGGCGGCGTCGGCGGCACCTCGCTCGCCTACCACCTCGCCGAGCTGGGCTGGGACGACGTCGTCCTCGTCGACCGCAACCAGCTCACCTCCGGCTCGACCTTCCACTCGGCCGGGCTGGTCGGGCAGCTGCGCGGCTCGGTCTCGCTGACGAAGATGATGATGCACTCGGTCGACCTCTATAGGCGGATCGGGGCGGAGTCCGACTTCGACCCCGGCTGGACCGAATGCGGCGGGATCAGGCTCGCCTCGACCGAGGAGCGGATGGAGGAGCTGCGCCGGCAGGCGGGCTGGGCGAAGACCTTCGGCCTGCCGCTCGAGCTGATCTCCGCCGCGGAGGCGAAGGAGCTGTTCCCGCTGATGTCGACCGAGGGCGTGCTCGGCGCCGCCTGGCTGCCGACCGATGGCTACATCGACCCCTCGCAGCTGACCTACGCGCTGGCCGACGGGGCGCGCCGCGGCGGCTGCCGGATCTTCACCGACACCCGGGTGACCGGGATCGAGGTGAGGGACGGGCGCGTGCGCGGGGTGCGGACCGACCGCGGCGAGGTCGCCGCCGAGGTGGTGGTCGACGCGGGCGGCATGTTCGCCGCCGAGATCGCGCGGATGGCCGGCGTCCGCGTGCCGCTACTGCCGATGTCCCACCAGTACCTGGTGACCCAGCCGCTCGACGCGGTCCGCGAGGCGCGCGGGTCGGGCGCGGAGCGCCGCTCCCTCCCCACCCTGCGCGACCCCGACCTGCTCGTTTACTACCGCGAGGACGGCGACGGCCTGGTGATGGGCGGCTACGAGCGCCAGAGCCGACCGGCCTTCCTCCCCGGCGGCACCGGCGGCTTCGAGGCGATCCCGCCCGACTTCAACGGCCGCCTGCTGGAAGAGGACTGGGACCGCTTCGAGGAGATCACCCGCAACTCCGAGCGCCGCCTGCCGGCGATGGCCGAGATCAAGGTGACGAAACTGATCAACGGCCCCGAGGCCTTCACCCCCGACAACGAGTTCTGCCTCGGCGAGTCCGAGGTGGCGGGCTTCTTCGTCTGCGCCGGCTTCTGCGCCCACGGCCTCGCCGGCGCGGGCGGGATCGGCAAGGTCGTCGCCGAGTGGATCGTCGACGGCGAACCGAGCCTCGACCTCTGGCACATGGACATCCGTCGCTTCGGCGCCGCCTACCGCTCGCCCTCCTACACCTACAAGCGGATCCGCGAGACCTACGAGACCTACTACGACATCCGCTACCCCAACCACGAGCGCAGCGCCGGCCGGCCGCTCCGCGTCTCCCCCGCCAACCTCTGGCACCGCGAGCACGGCGCCGCCTTCGGCGAGAAATCCGGTTGGGAGCGGGTCAACTGGTACGAGCCGAACGCCGCCGCCGGCGAGGAGGAGCTGCGACCGCGTGGCTGGGCGGGGCAGAACTGGTCGGCGGCGATCGGGGCCGAGCACCGCGCCTGCCGCGAGCGGGTGGCGATCTTCGACGAGTCCTCCTTCGCCAAGCTGGAGATCTCCGGACCCGGCGCGGCCGACTTCCTCGAAGGCCTCTGCGACAACCGCGTCGCCCGCGGGGTCGGCCAGATCACCTACACCCAGATGCTGAACCGGCGCGGCGGGATCGAGTGCGACTTCACCGTCTCCCGGCTCGGTGAGGAGCGCTTCGGGATCGTCACCGGGACCGCCTTCGGCAACCACGACCTCGGCTGGATGCGGCGCCATCTGCCCGACGACGGCAGCGCCCGGATCGCCGACGTCACCTCGCAGTGGGCCTGCTTCGGGGTCTGGGGGCCACGCGCCCGCGACGTGCTCCAGCCGCTCACCCCGGCGGACCTGGGGAACGACGCCTTCCCCTACATGTCGCTCCAGGAGATCACGGTCGGCGACGTGCCGGTGCGCGCCCTTCGCGTCACCTACGTCGGCGAGCTCGGCTGGGAGCTCTACTGCCCGACCGAGTACGGCCTCGGGCTGTGGCGGACGATCTGGGAGGCCGGACAGGAGCAGGGCATCGTCGCCGGCGGCTACCGGGCGATCGACTCGATGCGGCTGGAGAAGGGCTACCGCGTCTGGGGCGCCGACATCACCCCGGACGAGACCCCTGACGAAGGCGGCGTCGGCTTCTGCGTGAAGCTCGACAAGGGCGAGTTCGTCGGCCGCGAGGCGCTGCTCGCGGCGCGCGAGGACGGGCCGCGGCACAAGCTCGCCTGCATCACGCTGGAGGACCCGCGGTCGATCGCGCTCGGCAACGAGCCGGTGCGGTCGGGCGGCGACGTCGTCGGCCGGGTGACGACCGGCGGCTACGGCTACTCGGTCGAGCG
The DNA here is from genome assembly GCA_047601885.1 of Solirubrobacterales bacterium. GTDB lineage: Bacteria > Actinomycetota > Thermoleophilia > Solirubrobacterales > 70-9 > VAYN01. The sequence continues at coordinate 1,109,212 of JASGIK010000002.1, read as the reverse complement.
CTCGATCGCCTACGCCTACCTGCCCGCGGCGCTCGCCGCGCCGGGGGCCGCGGTGGCGATCGAGATCTTCGGCCGTCAGGTCGAGGGCGAGGTCGCGGCCGAGCCGCTCTTCGATCAGGCGGGCGAGCGGATCAGGTCCTGAGTCCGCGCCGGCAGCAGGCCGGCGAGGATGTGCTCGGTGCCCTCGGTGTGCTCGCGGATCAGCCGCACCGCCCGCGGGCCGTCTTCGCGGCGCAGTGCCTTGACGATCTTGCCGTGCTGCTCGTTGGCCTGTGAGAGGACCTCCGGTGGATGCGGGATCAGCGCGATCAGGTCGGTCATCTGCCCCTGTACATCGGTCATCGCCGCGACCAGGCGCGGCGAGCCGGCCGCCTCGGCGAGGCCGATGTGGAAGCGCAGGTCGATGCGGCGGTACTCCTCGAAGTCCTCGGTCCGCTCCGACATCGCCGCGATCAGCTCGTCGAGGCGGTCGAGCCGCGGCGCCCGCGCCCGCTCGGCGGCGAGCAGCACCGCGCCCGCCTCGATCGCGACGCGCTGGTCGAGCACCTCCCAGGCGCCGACGTCGAGCGGCTCGCCGATCGGGTCGACCAGCGGCGGCTCGGCGGCGACGAAGGTGCCGCCCTTGCGGCCGCGCAGGCTGACCAGGTGGCCGCTCTGGACCAGGGTGGTGAGCGCCTGGCGCAGGGTCGAGCGGGAGATCCGCAGCTGCTTGGCCAGGTCGCGCTCCGGCGGCAGCCTGCTGCCCGGGGCGAGCAGGCCGAGCCGGATCGCCGTGCCCAGCCGCTCCACCGTCTCCTCGAAGGTGCTCGGCGGCTGCACCGGCATGAAGACCGCTTCCAGCGCGGCGTCCTGCTCCATGTATGGAACGGTACCCCTATCGGGGACCCCCGGGCTACTCCATCACGACAGGAGCGTGACCCGCGTCGCCCGCTTCGGCCGGTTTCCACTTGCCGAGGGCCATGAACAGCGCCGGGATGAAGGCGAGCGCGAGCAGCACCAAGGCCCAGACGAAGGTCGAGGCGAAGGCGCTCGCCACCGGAGCCTGGGCCGCCGCCTGTTGGGCGGGGCTGAGCTGTCGGACCCCTTCCAGCCCGCCCGAGTGCCCGAGGTTCGAGGTGATCTCGGCGGTGAGGATGACCGAGAGGATCGCGGTGCCGATCGAGGCGCCGCCCTGGCGGATGATGTTCATCGCGGTCGAGGTGCGGGCGATCGCCGCGGCCGGCACCGCCTGCATCGCCGCGGTCATCGTCGGCATCATCGCCAGGCCCATGCCGAGGCCCATGACGAAGCTGAAGGAGCAGAGCAGCACGTAGGAGGTGTCGGTGCCGACGAAGGCGAAGGGCAGGATCCCGACCACCAGCAGCGGGATGCCGCAGGCGGGGAGGCGGTTGGGCCCGTAGCGGTCGGTCAGTTTGCCCGCCAGCGGCATCGTGATCATCGCGCCGATCCCCTGCGGGGCGAGCAGCAGGCCCGCTTCCAGCGCCGAGGCTCCGCGCACCGCCTGGTAGTAGAGCGGGATCAGCAGGAACGATCCGAAGTAGGCGATCGCGAAGAGGGTGAAGACGCCCGCCGAGGCACCCGCGCGGGTGTGGGTGAAGGTGCGGATGTCGATCAGCGCGCCGTCGCCTTTGCGCCAGCTGTGCCAGAAGAAGGTGGCGATGAGGACGGCGCCGACGAGGATCGGCGCCCAGGCCTTGAACTGGCCGAAGCCCCCGTTGGCCGACTCGGCGAGGCCGAAGATCAGCAGGGTCAGGCCGGGCGAGAGCAGCGACATGCCGAGCCAGTCGAGTTTGTGAGCTCTGTCTGGCGTGTCGGGCTCGAGCTTGATCCAGGCGGCGATGATCGCCGCCACGCCGATCGGCACGTTGATCAGGAAGATCCAGCGCCAGGAGACGTCGTCGACCAGCCAACCGCCGAGGATCGGGCCGAGGATCGGCGCGATCAGCATCGGCACGCCGAGGATCCCCATCACGCGACCCATCCGGTGGGGGCCGGCTTTCTTGGTCAGGATCGTCATGACGGCGGGCATGATCATGCCGCCGCCGATGCCCTGAAGGACGCGGAAGGCGATCAAGGAGTCGGCGCTCCAGGCCACCGCGCAGAGAGCCGAGCCGAGCATGAAGAGGGCGAGCGAGGTGAGGTAGATGCGCTTGGTGCCGAAGCGGTCGGCGGCCCAGCCGGTCGCCGGGATCACCGCGGCGAGGGCCAACGTGTAGCCGGTCACGACCCACTGGATCGTCGTCAGCGAGGCGTTGAAGTCGATCGAGAGGCGGTCGATCGCGACGTTTACGATCGTCGTGTCGAGGATCGACATGATCGCCCCGAGCAGGACGACCGCGGCGACGACCATCGTCTCGCGATCCAGCGCATTCGGATCTGCGGGCGCGGCGGCGGCTTCTGGCTGGCTCATGCCGTACACCGTATCAGAGGCTCGTACGCCGTATCGCCTCGGTATGCTTTTCCCATGGCAAGCGAGTTGAACACGATCTGGACGCGCGACGAGGAGCAGGCCGAGGCGCCGCAGCCGCTCTCGCGCGAGGCGATCGTCGCGGCGGCGATCGAGCTTGCCGACACCGAGGGACTCGAGGCGGTCTCGATCAGAAGACTCGCCACCAAGCTCGACGCCCGGCCGATGAGCCTCTACTCGCACATCGAGAAGAAGGGCGACCTGATCGACCTGATGGTGGACGAGGTGATGGGCGGCGCGATCATCCAGGAGGGCCTGCCGGAGGACTGGCGCGAAGCCCTGCGCCAGATCGCCCAGCGCACCCGCGAGTCGACCCGCGCCCACCCCTGGATGATCGGCGCCGCCTTCCGCCGCCCCTTCCTCGGCCCCAACGCGCTCCGCCACTTCGATCAGTCGCTCGGCGCCGTCTCCTCGCTCCCCCTCTCCCCCGAGCGCAAACGCGCCGCCCTGCTGGCGATCGACACCTACACCCTCGGCTTCGTCCGCTGGGAGGTCATCTCCCGCTCGCGCGACCAGGGCCGCGAGGCCGCCGGCTGCGACGCGATCCCCGACGACGGCCCGAGCGCCGCCGAGATCGACTCCTACATCGCCTCCCAGGTGGCGACCGGCAAGTACCCCCACCTGGCCGAGTTCGCCGCCAAGGGCCACAAGAAGCGGATGAGCCTCGGCGTCAAGGCCGAGGCCTTCGAGGCCGGGCTCGACTGGCTGCTGGCCGGCATCGAGGCCGAGGTCGGCGACCCGACCGCCTAGGTGGTTGGTGCCGGGGGGCGGAGCCGCCTGGAGCTGGCGCCCGGGGGTGCGCAAGGGACGACCAAGGGACGCGGCCTTCTCGGTGGCGGCCCGGGCAGGCTGTGGCCGCCACCGAGAAGGCCAGGTGTCGGGGAGAGGTGCGAGGTTCGTGACGAACTCCCGGGATCGGTGACGAGGAGCGGGAGAAGTCGACGGTTCCTTGCGTCTTCCACATGCCTCCCCTGGTGAGTTCGCAGTTCTGCTCGCATGGCGAGCGAAAGTGCGAACTCACCGGGAGGGGGCTCCGATCCCGTCACGGGAGGCATGAGGAGGGTGACGTCCCCGACATCTCTCATACGTCCATGTGACCTTCCCGACATCTCTCCCACGTCCGTGTGGACTTCCCTGCGGAAGCCTCACGTCCCGGGCGTCTCGTGGCAAGCGGGCAGCCTGCCCGGGCCGCCACGAGACGCCCGGGACGCACCTCGGACGGGCGCGGCGACGGCCCGCGCTCCGCATGGAATCACCACCTAGACCGGTGGACGCCCGCCGGCATCCTCGAAACGGTCGACCAACTTCATGATCGCGTCGGTCTGCGCGTTCACCGCCGCCTTCAGTTCGGCGAGCTCTTCGCCCACGTGCAACAGCGTCGCGTTCAAGTTCGCGTACGTCTTCTCCATCCGAAGGAGGATCTCGCGGTTGAAGAGCCGCGTCTCGGCGAGCTCGCGCTCGTAGTCGGCCCGCAATGAGTCCGACCTTTCACCGAGCTCTGTCCAGCGTCGGTCCGATTCTGCCCTGAGCTCTTCCCATCTCCGGTCCGACTCGGCTCGTTCCTCGCGGAACACCTCGTCGAGGGCATCGCGGCGCTCTTTCTCCTCCTCGAATTCCCGGTCCCACCGCTCCATCCTGTCTCGGAACTCCCGGCCTCGGCGATCGGACTCCTCGCGGACCTCGACGTGGCGACGGTCCACCTCAGCCCAGAAGCGCTCCATGTCCTCGCGGTGGATCTCCCACTTGCTTTTCCAGAGGCCGAGCGGCATGGGCCGATTGTGGCGCTGAAATTCGCCCCAGTGGTGCGCGGAAAGTAAGGATTCAGAGCCAACTCTGTGTTGGCTCTGTCGCGTCGCCGGTCGCCGCCCAGCCGCTCCAACGCTCGACCTCGACCGCCAGCACCTCGCCCGCGCCCCGCTGCGTCGGATAGCGCTCCCGCAGCAGGCCGATCGCGCGTCGCGCCTCGGGCTCCTCGACCCCCAGCACCCGCCCGCGCCCGTCGGCGCGCACCCACCAGAGCGCCGCCCAGTCCTCGTCGTCCCAGTGGTCGACCAGCAGCGAGACGGGCGGGTTCTCCCGCACGTTGGCGAGTCGGCGCAGCGCCCGCGTGCGCTTCGGTTTCGCGTCGACCGCGCTGTAGACGGTGTCGCCCGCGACGACGAAGGCGACCGGCACGAGGTGGGGACGGCCCGCGGCGTCGGCGGTGGCGAGACGGGCAACGCGGGCGGCGGCGAAGCGGGCGCGCGCCTCCGCCGGGCTCACGCCGCGGCGGTGGGGAGGTATCCGCTGCCGAAGTCCACGGGCCCATCTATCTTTACCAGCGTGAGCGACCCGGCCTCGACGATCGTCTTCTTTCCGGAGGGGGCGTTCGGGCCGACCAACAACTGCGTCGGGATCGGCGACGTCCTCCGCCGGCGCGGCCACCGGGTCGTCTTCATCGTCGAGGAGTCCTTCGCCGGCACGCTCGAGGCGCAGGGGTTCGAGGAGCGGACGATGCGGCTGAACCCGCCGCCGGAGACCGAGGAAGCCCCCGGCCAGTTCTGGAAGGACTTCATCCGCGACACCGCGCCGGTCTTCCGCAAGCCGACGATCGAGCAGCTCGGCGAGTTCATCGCCCCGACCTTCCAGGCGCTGATCGACGGGGCGAAGTACGTCGACGCGCAGCTCCTCGAGATCATCGGCGGGCTGGAGCCCGACCTCGTGGTCGAGGACAACGTCGTCACCTTCCCGGCCCTCTTCGCCTGCGGCCGGCCGTGGGCGCGGATCGACTCCTGCAACCCGCTGGAGATCAAGGACCCCGACCTGCCGCCGGTCTTCTCCGGGCTGCCGAGCGCGGACCGCTCCGGCTGGGCCGAGTTCTGGGACGCCTATCGCGCCGCCCACGACGAGATGCACGCCGACTTCGACGAGTTCTGCCGCGAACGCGGCGCCCCGCCCCTCCCTCGCGACGACTTCATCCACGCCAGCCCGACGCTGAACCTCTACCTCTATCCGGAGGAGGTCGACTACCCGCGCCGCGAGCCGCTCGGCCCGACCTGGCACAACCTGCAGGCGAGCGTGCGGGCGACCGACCCGGACTACCGCCTGCCCGAGGAGCTGGCCGGCGGCGACGAGCCGCTCGTCTACCTCAGCCTCGGCTCACTCGGCTCCGCCGACGTCGAGCTGATGCGGACCCTGGTGGCGGAGCTCGCCGAGGCGCCCTACCGCTTCATCGTCTCCAAGGGCCCGCAGGCGAGCGAGTTCGAGCTGGCGCCGAACATGGTCGGCGCCGAGTTCCTCCCCCAGACCTCGCTCCTCCCCCAGGTCGACCTGGTCATCACCCACGGTGGCAACAACACCGTCACCGAGTCCCTCTTCTTCGGCAAGCCGATGGTCGTCCTGCCGATCTTCTGGGACCAGCACGACAACGCCCAGCGCCTCGACGAGACCGGCTTCGGCATCCGCGTCGACACCTACGCCCACGAGCCCGCCGACCTGCGCGACGCGATCGCCGGCCTCCTCGATGACGGAGCCCTCGCCGACCGCCTCGCGCAGACCTCCCGCCGCCTCCAGGCCGCCCGCGGCACCGAGCTCGCCGCCACCCTGATCGAGCGCGCTGCCGCCCCCTCGTCCGACTGACACACACGTACTCCAGAGTGTCACCACACTTGTGACACTCTGCGCGCCACACGTGCGCATTTGCGACCTGGCGTCGCGGCCATGCCCTGGCCACCCCAAGTCGGCGAACTTCTTCCGCGCTGCGATGAGCCGCAAGGGATCGAGTACAAGCTGCGCACCTACTCCCTCGATCACACCCACGAATACGGTGGACCGAAGGCGAACGGCTTCCTGGTCATGCTGGGCATCGGCCTGGACTCCATCGACCATCTGGAGCGTGAGATTCAGGCCGGTATTGCGGTTACGCCAAAACGATCCCGGTGAGCAACGGAGTGTTTTCAGTCCGGGCGCGCGAGCTTGTCGTGAAGCTCTGACCGGCAGCGATGATCGAACATTACTGGCCGGTCTGTTCGAAGGTGTGCTGGTACTGCGTCTTTTCGCCGGTGCCGTAGATCGACTTCAGCTTTTCCTGTTGCTTGCAGACCGGGGTCGGGGCGGCGGCGGTGCCGGCCTGGCCGCCGAAGGCGAGCTTCTTGATCCGGTTGAAGAGGCTTTCGGCGAAGGCGAGCCGTTCCGATTCGCTGAATTCCCCGCCTTCAGTGGATTCTTTGTACTTCTTGACCCTTTCGACGAAGGCAGGGTTCTTCGGCGTTTCGGAGTCCAGTTCGGCGCTGAGGCCGGCGGTGCAGTTCGCGGTATCGAAGCTCGGTAGACCCTTGAGGATTTCTTCCGCCCAGCCTGGCGCGTGATATGCGCTGTTCCGGTTCAGGGATAGACGGCTCGGATAGCTGGCGATCGATTCGGCGTTGATCGGGCCGAGCGCGCGAATGAAGTGGATCTTCTGCCCGGCGGCATTGGTTTCGGTGAGTTCGCCGTTACTGACGACGGTCAGGTTGGCGAAGAAGGAGGTGACGTTCTTCTTGTAGAGACCGAGGCCGGTCAGCAGCGGGTTGAGGTTGCGGATGAAGGGTTCGGTCGCCCGCAGCAGCGGCGGGAACTCGTCGCGGAAGAGCTTGCGCAGAGCCGGGAAGCCGGTCGGGGCCTCCTTCTCCACCGCGGGCAGTGCCTCGAACAGCTTCTTCGCTTCCGGCGCCAGTTCGCCGAACTTGACCAGCGTCGGCGAGAGTTCTTCGGCCACCGGCACCAGCTGCTTGGACAGCGGGTCGGCGTCGGTGGCGAACTTCCGCAGTCGTTCGACGGTCAGGCGCGACTCGTCCTGGAAGGTCGGGAAGGCGCGGAAGAGCGCTTCGATGTCCTTGTCGCGGCTCGCGGTCGTCTTGAAGAGTTCGTTCGAGCTGCGGATCAGATCGGCCAACTGGCCTTCGCGGCCGCGCAGCGCTTCGAACGTCTTGGCGCCGTTGCTGAACAGCTTTTGCACGGCGAGCTTCTGGCTGTTGAGGACGCGGAAGAGTTGTTCGTATTCGGTGAAGGTCGGGTCGAAGTTGCCGATCGCGTAGGAGAGGTTCTGCCCCTGCCCTTCGATCGCCACCGCCGCTTCCTGCATCCAGGTCTGGAAGGCGCGGCGGGTCTTCGGGTCGAAGGCCTGGAAGATCTCGTCGAGCTGCACCGATTCGGTCACCTGGGCGGGTGGCAGCGTGCTGTCTTCGGGCAGGGTCGGTTCGCCCTTCGAGCCCGGCGAGAGTTCGACATAGGTCTCGCCGAGCAGCGTCTTCGTCCGCAGCATCGCCCGCGTGTTCTTCGGCAGCGGCGCGTACTTGTCGTCGATATTCAGCAGGGCGACCGCTTCCTTGCCCTTCGGCCCTAGTTCGATGCTTTCCACTTTGCCGACGTCGACGCCGGAGATCCGCACGTCCGACTGTTCGGCCAGCTGCGAGGCCTCCTCGAAGGGCACCTTGATCTGGTAGCTCTTCGCTTTGAACGGAGTAGGGCCGCCGAAGGTGACCCAGAGGAAGAGCAGGATCCCGAAGCAGGCCAGAGCGAAGGCGCTGATGACCAGGAGCTGCGTCGTGCTGGGGGCGCGCTTGCTCACCCGCCGGTGCCTTTGTAGAGCGTGCAGTGGCCCGCTTCGCCGTACGGATTCGGCAGTTCGGTCTGACGTGGAGCGCCGACCAATTCGAGCAGCGTCTGTAGGTATTCAGCCTTGATCCCTTCGATCAACCCGAAACCGACCGCCGCGCCGGTGCAACTCAGCAGAACCTGGCTACGCAGCACCGCGCCTCCACCATCTTCGAGACTGAAGGCGGAGTTGAAGTCATGGTTCAGCCACGGCAGGTAGAAGAGGTAGCTCTGCTGCTTGCCCTTCGGCTTGTAGGCGAGTTCGTTGAAGAAGCTGTTGAGGCCGCCGAGGCTGTTGCCGAAGTTACGCACCGTCTTTTCCAGCGGCTTGGCGGATTCGGCGGAGCTGGCCAGCAACGGCCGTATTTCGCGGCTGAACGGGCGGATGCCGTTCTTGATCGGTTCGGTGGTTTCGCGGAACAGCTTCTCGGTCGCCTTGAAGGCCGGCGTCGAGGCCTGCGCCTGCGGGATCAGCTTGGTCAGCGTCGGCAACGCCACCTTGGAGAATTCGTTCGAGCTCGCCAGCCCGGCCTTGGCGGCGCGGAGCGTCGCCGGGAGCTCTTCGAGCGACTGCTCGATCGCTTCCTGCTGGTTGGCGAAGTTGCCGAGCGCCTTGTCGGAGGAGCTGACGAAAGTGCGGATCTGGGCGTCGTGCTTGCCCAGTTCGGTGGTCAGTTCGCCGAAGTCGTGGATCACCCTGGCCAGCTCCTTGCGCCGGCCGGCGATCGCCTTGTTCAGCTTCGCCGTGTACTCGACGAACGGCTCGAAGCGGCGCAGCGCGTTGCCGAGCTGCACGCCGCGGCCGCCGATCCCCTGCGCCCCGCCGGCGACCAGCAGCTGGATGTACTGGCGCGTGTCGGCGTCGAGGCTATCGAGGAACTGGTCGAGCTGGACGTTCGGTTCGGTCTGGCTCAGGCCGAACCGGTGGCCGTCTTCGACCTGCTTGCCACTGCCCGGTTCGACCTCGACCACCATGTCGTTGAGCCCGGTTTTCGGCCGCAGCAGGAATTGCGCGTCCGAGTGGATCAAAGTCATGTACTTCGGCTCGATCTCCATCCCGACCACGGCGTGGCCGTCTTCGAGGTTGACCGAGGCGACCTTGCCGATCTGGATGCCGGCGACGTCGACCGCCTGGCCCTGGCCCGGGGTGACCGCCTGGGCGGTCGTGAACTCGGCCGAGATGTGTTCGAATTCTTCGCCGACGAATGGGAGCCACGACGGCAGCGAAGCTTTCTGCTGGGTGAAGATCCCGAGCATCATCACGACGCCGACGAAGGCGAGGACGAGGATCGCGATCGTGTCGGTGCGGTGACCGCGCGCCTGGCGACCGAGCCAGGCACGGAAGTGGCCGAGGCGACCGCGGCGCTCGGGGGTCTGGCTCTGCTCGGCCATCAGGGACCGCTCACCACCTTCACACCGGTCTTCCCCACCTTGCCGAGACCGCTGTTCAGGTCCGGGACGGGATTCGTGTAGCAGCGAACTTCGGGCTTCGCTTCCGGTGCCCCGCCAAGCTGCGGCTGCGTACCCTCCGGCGGTTCGATCGTCCGCGTGAACTGATGCCGCAGCGGAACGTTTTCCGTCGAGAAGGTCGGATTTTCTTCTTCGATCAAGTACGAGCCGCCGCCGCCTTGGGCTCGTACGTAGTTCCCGTTGCCGTCGAAGTTCTGACTGGCGCTGGCGAAGTCGGAGACCATGTACCAGAACTCCCGGTAGTTCGGACCACCGGTGCTGAATTGATCGTTGATCGTCTCTTCCGAGGTCGGCACCAGGACCTTGGTCGTGCACTGGCTCAGCTGGTTGATCTGCGGCAGGGTCGTTTCCTTGCCCGCCTGCGCGGCGCCCGCCAGCCCCGGCGTCGACTTGGCAAGCAGCTTCGCCGTGCCGCCCGCCTCCTTTTCGGAGAGCAGCGGCCGCACCTGGGCGAGCCATGATTTCGAGGAGCTGATCAGTTCCGGCAGCTCGGCGACCGCGGGCTTCAGCTCGATCGCGTAGGTGCGCAGCGGCGGCAGCGACTTGTCCAGGCTGACCAGCGAGCTGTGCGCGGTTTCCAGCGTCGGCGCCAGTTCGTGCACCGTGGTCGCGAGGTTTTCCGACTGGTCGGCGAGCGCCCCGGTGAAGGTGTCGAAGTTGTCGATCAGCCCCTGCAGCGCCGCCTGGTTGGCCGAGAACGCGGCGAACGTGCGGCCCGAACCGGCGACCAGCTTGGCCAGGTCACCCTTCTGCGTCCCGGTCAGCGCCTGGGTGACCTGGGAGCTGTATCTGCCCGCTTCGCCGCCGTATTCGAAGACCTTGTTCAGGGCCTGGGCGCCGGTCAGCCCCTGCACCTGGGGCAGCTGGGTCAGGTCTTCTGCCGCCGTCGGTTCGTGGGTCAGCGCCTTGCCGTAGCTCTCCAGCAGCCGGCCGAGGTCCGCCCGCACCGGCGATTGCAGCGCGGTCAACACTTCGTCGATCTGCACCGCGGTCGAGGTGTGGCTGACCGGGATCGTCCCGCCGCTGCCCAGTTCGGGTGAGCCCGGCGTGCCGGGATCGAGTTCGACGAAGAAGTTCCCCTCGAGGAAGATCCGCGGCCGGATCGAGGCGAAGGCGTCCTTGTGGATCGGCCGGCCCGAATCGTCGACGGTGAAGGTGACGGTCGTCGCGTCGCCGTCGCGTTCGGTCTTGATCACTTTGCCGACTTCCACCCCGGCGATCCGCACCGGCGATTTCTCCGCGATGTTGGCCGAGTTGGCGAAGGTCGCCTTCAGCTCGTAGCCGTAGCTGGTGAAGGGGATGTGTTTGGTGAACGCCAGGTACGGGCCGACCGTGAAGACGAGGATGAAGATCACGGCGATCAGCCAGTTGGGGACGCGTTCGCGGCGGCGGTTCATTCCTGCTTCCCCAGGTTGCGCGTCGTCTTCTTCCCTTCGAGCAATTCGGGGGCATGCCCGATCACCGTCTTGTGAGGGACGTACTTCGCGTTACCGGCTTCGCAGACGCCTTCCTGGCCGGGTGCCGCGGTCTGCGGGTACGGGTTGAAGTGGAGGTGGTTTTTCTTTTCGGGACCCGAGGCCACCGACGACGCCTGGCCTCCCTCGGAATTCACGCCCTCGGCGGGCTCGAACGAGAGGATGTTCAGCCACTTGCCGTAGTCGTTGCCCTGACTGTTCGAGTTGGCGAGGTTGGCGAAAAGCAGCGTCCCGTAGTAGCACTTGGTCTGCGCCGGCACGATGTATTCGAGCGACGGCTTGAGGATCTTGTTGGTGTCCGTGAGCAGGCCGAGGCCGGTGAGGACGCCTTCCGACTGCTGGAACTTGAGCAGCGCTTCGGCGGTCGGCAGCAGCTGGTTGTTCAGCACCGGCGAGGAGTTGAGCGCCGGGACGCCGGCCTGCAGCGACTCGGCGATGATCGGCGACGTTTCCGCCAGCGCCTTGGCGCCCGGCTTCAGCGCCGTGAAGAAGCGCGCCGTGTCATGGAGGAACGGATTGATCTTCGGCAGGTCGGCGTTGACCGTGTCCAGCGTGCCGGGGCCCTTTTCGATCGTTTCGGTGATGTAGGGGTGGGAGACGTTGGCGAAGGCGGCGAAGGTCTTGTCGAGGGCGACGAACATGCTGGCCTGCTCCTGGGCGACCGGCGCCACCGTCGCCGAGAGCGCCTCCAGCGCGGTGAAGAAGTCGGCGAAGTTGGTGCTCGGCGCCGCCAGCGTGGCCGCCGCCGGTTCGCCCTGTTCGACCAGGCCGCGCAGGGCGCCGATCGCTTCGTTCAGCTGCGGCCCGCGGCCCGCCAGCGCGTTGCCGAACCCGGCCAGGTTGCGCTGGATCGCCTTCCGCGTCGGCGCGTTGAACATGTCGAAGAATTTGTCGATGTCCCCCGGTTCCGGCTTCGCGTAGCGGACCGGGATCGTTTCGCCGGCCTTGAAGCCGACCTTCGAGGTCCCCGGCGTGATCTGCAGGTACTTGAGCCCGAGCGGCGATTTCGGCCGCACCTCGAGGGTCGAGTCGTTGGGGATCGGTTCGGCGCTCTTGTCGAGGCTCAGCGTCAGTTCGGCCTCGACTTCGCCGTTCTTCAGCTGCACCGGGACGACCGACTTGACCACGCCGACCCGGGCGCCGCCGATCCGGATCTCGTTCGCCTTCACCAGCGCGTCGGCGTTCGGCACCCGCGCCTTCAGGTCGTAGGTGGAGACGAACGGCAGGCCGTTGTTGGCGTTGTAGGCGAGGAAAACGGCGACGATCACGACCAGCACCGTCACCGCCCCGACCAGCACCGGGCTCACCGCGAATCCTCCGTTCCGGTTCCTCATTGGCCCAGGAGGTAGTCGAGAAGCGGTTCCGTGGCCGCTTCGGTGGACGATGCTTCGCCGAGGCTCGATTCTTCTTCCCGTTCGGCCTGACGGCGTTCGGCGGGCGTGTCGGCTTCGGTCGATTCGGCCCCACCGAGGCCGGTCGTCGCGCTCTTGGTCGATTCGCTGCCCGCCGCGGTCCCGCCGCTCTGCTGTGCCCGGTGTTCTTCGAGGAGCTGCGCAAGAGCCCTGGCCGAGGATTCCTGAGTTTCGCCCCCTTCGGAGGCGCTGAGGCCATGGAAATTCGCCGAGCAACCCGAGGTTCCCTGCGGACTGGTCGCATAGGTCAGGCAGTTCGTAAGGGTGACCAGCGCCCGGCCGAAGTGACCGTATTTGTCGAAGCCGTTGGTCGCCGCGGTCGTGTTGTAGATCAGTTCGGTGAGGCGCTGCCAGCCCTTGGTCTGCTTCAGGCTGACGAAGAGCTTCGCCAGTTCGTTGGTCGGCACGACGCCGCTCTTCGCCAGCTTGCCCGCCTTCTTCACCACCGGGGTCGCCTTGGCGAAGACCGGGCCCGATTCTTCGCCCGCCTTGCCGAGGCTCTTCAGCGCCACCGTCGTCGCTTCCGAGAACGGGGTCAGGGTGCGGGTCGCCTTGGTCAGCGACGGAGCGGCGACGCCGAGCTCTTCCAACAGCGGCGCGCCCGCGTCGGAGAACTCCTTCAGGTTGTTCATCGTCGTCCGGAACTCGGCCAGGAACTTGGGGAACTTCTCCAGCGACGCTTCCAGTTCGGTGCCGTGTTCGGAGCTCGCTTCGGCCGCTTCGCCCGCGTGCGCGATGAAGCCGACGACGTGTTCCTTTTCGCGCGTCAGCGGTTCGAGGATTTCCTCCGAGTCGGCCGCCAGCTGGGCCAGCTGGTTCTTCTGTTCGGTCAGTTCGCCGAAGATCTTGTCGACGTCGCGCAGGGTCGGGTTGGCCTGCTTGATCGCCGCCTCGAGGTCTTCGCCGCGCCCGGCCAGGCCGGCGCCGAGTTCGTTGAAGATCAGCCGGAAGCGCTGCGCGTAGGGCAGCGACTGGATGTCGTTGATCAGGTCCGGGTCGACGCTGGTCGAGTTGCTGCCCAGCGGCAGCAGGTACTGGCCCGCGCCCGGTTCCCCGGAGGGGATCTGGCGCAGTTCCGGCGGCGGTTCCTCGCCCGGCGCCCGCGGCAACGTCGGGCGGCAGTCGACGTACTTCTCGCCGATCAGCGACTGCGGGCGGATTTCACAGCTGGCGTCGCGGCGGAAGTCCTGGAAGCTCGGGTCGGTGATTTCGAGCTCGATGATCGCCTTGCCGGGGACGTCCTTGAGCTTGCCGTCTTCTTCGGCCGTCGGTTCGCCCGGCAGCGAGACGCTGACCGACTTGATCGTCCCCACGTTGGCTCCGGCGACCCGCACCTGCTCGCCGCTGACCATGAACGAGCCGTTGTCGAAGATCGCCCGCACGACGTAGCCGTTGCTCGACCCGCCCCCGGTGAGCAGGATGATCGCGGCGACCACGGCGGCCACCACGACGATCCCGGCGATCAGCTTCTTCATTCGCCCGACCCCTGCTTCGGTTCGCATTCCGACGAGCTGACGCTGCTGCCGCCGTGTGCCGGGCTGACGTAGGGGTTGGAGTTGTCGGCGGCCGACTGGGTGGCCCCGCCGGGACAGCGGCGCGGCGTCGAGGTCGAGGTGAACCCGTCGAACTGTTCGGAACGGGTGATCGGCTCGAGCTTGCCGTTTTCGTACTTGAAGAGGTTGGCGGCGGAGACCGAGGCGCGCACGTAGTTGCCGTTGCCGTCGTAGGTGCCGGCCGCGGTGCCGAGGTTGCCGAGCGCGTTGAAGAGGTCAGGCGTGTAGGAGCGGGCGAAGTTGAGCTGCGGCTGGAAGGCGGCGATCGCTTCTTCGGCGTGCGGGAACGCCTTTGAGGCGAGCTGCTGCACCGCGGGCAGCGTCGCCAGCAGTTCGGTGGTGTCGTTGTGCTTGCCGGGACGATCGAGCGCCAGCGCCAGGTTCCGCGTGAAGGGGATGAACTTGCTGATCACCGGGCGCAGTTCGGCGAGGAAGGGCGCGAGGTTCTTGGTCGCCGGCTTGGCCGTGTCGACCAGCGGTTCGACGTCGTCGAGGGCGGCCCGCAGGTTGACGAAGGTCGTGTTCGACTGGCGCAGGACCGGCGGCAGCTCTTCCAGCGACTTGCTCAGCGCCGTGTTCTGGCTGCTGATCGCCTTGAAGGCGGTGTCGGCGTTGGAGATCGCGCTCGACAACTGCGCCCCCCGCCCGGCGACGGCGCTGGTCAGGTTGCTCGAGCTGACCAGGAACTTGGAGAGCAATTCTTCGTCGGCGTTCAGTTCCGCCGCCAGGTTGGAGGCCCGGTTCAGCGCCGTGCCGAAGTACTTGTAGCTTTCGTTCGCTTCCTTCCCCCGGCCGGCGTAGATCTGCCCGTTGCCCTTGATGAAGTTCTGCAGGCCTTCGCGCACCTTCGGCGGGAAGCTGTTGAAGAGCTGGTCGATGTCGACCGGCGTGGTGGTCGAGGAGAGCCCGAGCTCGGCCCCTTCTTCGAGCGCCGGGCTGCTGTTCGGCCCCGGGCTGATCGAGACGTAGTGGTTGGCGACGCCGGAGAGCGAGGTCGCCCGGATCACCGCCGTCGTCCCTTCGTGCAGTTCCTGTTCGACTTCGACGTTGACTTCGGCCAGGTTTTCGCGGGCTCAGTTCGATGCTTGAGACGGTCCCGACCGGCGAGCCGCCGATCATCACCTGGTTGTCCGGCACCAACTGGCCGGCGTTCTGGAACAGGAACGTGTACTTGTGCCCGCCACCGCCGCTGAGGAGGACGACCGCGAGGACCACGATCACGACCAGAAGGGCCCCGATCGCCGCGATCCGGGCGGGGGTGGTCCCACGGCTCGGAGCCGAGCGTTTCTCCTCGCCTTGGGGTTTCGCTGCCACAGGTCGTCGCCTGCCCCTCCCTGGCCCCCTCGACCCATCGGAACGGGCGCCGGAATCGTATCCGAGGCATTCCCAGCCAAACCGACGCCTGTGCGGGGACTTAATCGGAATTCAACGCGCTACTCTGGCGCCGCGGACCGGTTGGGGGAAATGGGAGGCGATCCGCAGAAATTTCCGATTCAGGAGCAATAAATGCGTAAACGTTTTATTCCGATCGCGGGACTTGCCGCACTGATCGCGGCCGCGATCCCGGTATCGGCGGCGATCGCCGGTGAAACCGTCAGCGGGCCTGACGGCAACACCCAGTCGATCGAAGCCACCGTCTCGCCCAAGGCCCTCTACAAGAAGACCGCCAAACCGGCGACGCTGAGCGTCGAGGTCAAGACCGGCACCACGACCGCCGCCAACGGCGTCCCGAGCCCGGCCGTCCACGACGTCATCGACTTCGACAAGAACCTGTCGCTGACGACCAAGGGGCTGCCGACCTGCAGCGCCTCGAAGCTGCAGAACACCAGCACCGAAGTTGCGGAACGGCTCTGCGGCAGCGCCAAGATCGGCAGCGGCTCGGCGATCACCCTGTTGCCGACGGCCAGCACCGTCTACACCGAGCCGACCACGGTGACCGCCTTCAACGGCGTCCCGCAGGGTGGCAAACCGGTGGTCCTGCTGCACGCCTACGGCACCACGCCGGTGCAGACGACCCTGGTCCTGGTCGGCACCGTCAGCAACTACAACAAGGAAGGCTACGGCCCGCGCCTCGACGTGATCGTGCCCGAAATCGCGGGCGGCACCGGCGCGATCACCGACTTCAAGGTCAAGATCAAGAAGACCTGGACCTACAAGGGCAAGAAGCTGAGCTTCGTCAACGCCAAGTGCCCGGCCTCGAAGAAGCTCAAGTACCGCGGCGCGTTCAGCTTCAAGGACGGCACCACGATCACCGCCTCCTCGACCCAGACCTGCACGCCGAAGGCGGAACCGAAGAAGAAGTAGCGCCTAGACGTTCAGCCGTGGCAGCGCCCGCTTCAGCGGGCGCGGCAGCCACCAGACGCGGTCGCCGAGCAGCAGCATCAACGCCGGCAGCAGGACGATCCGCACCACGGTGGCGTCGAGCACGACCGCGACGGTGAGGCCGACCCCGAGTTGGCTCACCGTCGCGATCGGGGCGCCGGCGAAGGCGACGAAGACCGCCAGCATGATCACCGCGGCGCCGGTGATCACCCGCGCCGTCTTCTCCAGGCCGACGCGGACCGCGGTCTGGTTGTCGTCGCCGGCGTCGTAGCGTTCGCGCATCCGGCTCAGCAGGAAGACCGCGTAGTCGATCGAGAGCCCGAAGACGAGGGCGAAGATCATGCAGGAGCCGACCGCGTCGACGTAGTTGTGGCCGCCCAACGGCCAGCTTTCCGGGACGTGGAAGAGCAGGGTGAGGACGCCGAAGGCGACCCCCACCGTGAGCAGGTTGAGGCCGACCGCGATCGCCGCCAGCGGCAGTGCGCGCAACACCACCACCAGGACCAGGAAGGTGACCAGGGTGATGACCGCGATGATCCAGGGGATCCGGTCCCGCGTGATCTGGCTGTAGTCGTTCAGCTGCGCCGCGCCGCCCGCCACGCCGGTCTCGAGGCTCGCGTTCTGGCCCAGTTCGGCCGCCGCCGCCGCCAGCTTCTTGTTCAGCTCGATCGAGCCCGGCGAGTTGAATTCGAACTTCGAGATGACCAGCATCGAGGCCGCCTGGCCGCCGTGGTCAAGGTCGATCGTCGTCCCCGCCTTTTCCCGCGCCGCGGGCGACGCCCCGTCGAGCGCCGAGAGCACGAAGTACCCCGAGTTGAAGAGCCCTGGCGTCTGTTCCCGCACCTTGCCGGCCTGGCGGCGGATCCTCGACTTGCCTTCCAGCACCTTGACGCTCGCTTCTTCCAGCCCGCTTTCCAGCGGCTCGACCTTTTCCGGCCCCGCCTTCAGGTTTTCCTCCAGCGTTTCGACGCCGCCGCTGAGCTGGTCGAGGCCGGTGACCAGCGCCGCCGCGCCGCCGCTGAGCCGTTCCACCCCCTTGCCCAGCCGTCCCGCTTCCTTGGCCAGCTTGTTCGCGCCGTGGGTGAGAGTGTTGGACCCCTTGCGCAGTTTCTGCAGACCTTCGATCAGGTGTCCAACCCCGGCCGACACCTTCTTCATTTCGCCGATCACCGTGTAATTGATGTAGGCGGCGACCTTGTGCGCTTCTTCCGCGTCGAGGCCCAACCGTCGCTCGAGCCCTTCGATTTCGACGACCAGACCGGCATAGCCTTCGGCGTAGGGGGCGCCGGTAGCCGGGTCGACTCCGGTCATCGCCGTCAGCGCCTTCTGGACCGATTCGAGGGCTGCGGCGGCATGCGGATCGGTCGCCGACGATTCCTTCAGCTCCGCTTCGGCTGCGCGCAGGCTTTCGACGGTCGCCCGAGTGGGGCCGACCAGCTTGGGCAGCGTTTCGTTGGCTTCGGCGAGGAGCTTGCGGACCAGCTTGCGCTGCGGACGCAAGGCGTTATAGCGGGCATTGGGACCGACGAAAGACTCGATCGCGGCCCGCACCTGCAGCGCCCCGATTTCCGCCTGCAGCAGCCCTCCCGTGAGCTGTTCGCTGCCCTTCGCGAACCGTTCCAGCGCGTCGATCGCCCGGCTGCTTCCGCCCGCCGCCCGGGCAAGGCCACCGGCGATCAGCTCCGCTCCTTCGGTCGCGTGGTCGGAGCCCTGCGCCAGCAGGCCCGCGCCGTCGGCCGCTTCGCTGATCCCTTCGCGCAGCGCCCCCACCCCGCCCGCGGCGACGTTCAGTTCCTTGCCCAGGCGGCCGAGTTGCTTGACCGGGCCGATGTTGCCGCGCGAGGCGAGCACCGAGTTGCCGAGTTCCTGCAGCGGCTCCACCCGCTTCGTCGCCGCCTGCGGCCCGATCACCACTTTCACCCCGGCCATGTGGGCGACCTTGTGCTGGAAGTGTTCGAGCGCCGCCATGCTGCCGGCGCCGGTGATCGGCCCGTCGGGATTGGTCGCGACGACCTGGAACGGTGCATCCCAGCCCGGCCCGATCGCGTCGTCGATCAGTTCCGCGTCCTGCCGCGCCGGGGCGTCCTTGGCCAGTTGTTCCGGGCTCGGCGGGCCGAGCTTCAGCCCCAGCGCGGGGGCCGCCAGGGCGAGCAGGACCGCGCCGATCACGCAGGCCGCGACCAGCGGGCGGCGGAGCGCCGCAGCGACGAGGCGGAGGACGGCGGAGCGCTCGGCGCTCGCCGGCGACCCGATCCGCCAGCGGTTCACGTTCTCCCCGGCCAGGGTGAGGACCGCCGGCCCGACCAAGGTGGCGACGGTGACGCTGAGGACGACGACCATCGCCACCGTCCCCGCCAGCGAGACCAGCAGCGACCCCGGCAGGATCAGCAGCGAGATGAGCATCGAGAGCAGCAGCGTCGAGCCCGCGAAGGCGACCGTCCGGCCGGCGTGTCGCCGCGTCCTTCGCGCCGCCTCGAGCGGCTCGGCGCCGCTCGCCAGCTCCTCGCGGAAGCGCGACACCATCAGCAGCGCGTAGTCGACCCCCAGCGCCAGCCCGATCATCGTGCAGACGGTCAGCGCGAAGGCGTCGATCGAGAAGAACGAGGTGAGGAGGTAGAGGATCCCGCGCGAGGCGAGCACGGTGACGGCGCCGAAGCCGAGCGGGATCGCCGCCGCGACCGGCGAGCGGAAGACCAGCAGCAGGATGACCAGCAGGATCGGCAGCGCGACCAGCTCGTCGTGCTCGGCGGCGTCGATCGATTCCTGCTGCAGGGCGCGCGAGAGGGTGGCGAAGCCCGACTGCGTTGCTCGCACCGGCGCCGTCACCTTTTCTTCCAGAAGTTCTTCCAGATGCGGCACGGTTTCGTTGACGGCCGTTTTCGTGTCGACGTGGAAGTCGGCGAGGATCAGCGCCTTCTCCGGCGTCGGGCGCAGGCCTTCGACGCTGCCCTTGTCCCAGGGCGAGAGGGTCGTGACGCCGCCTTCCTCGCGCAGCGCGTGGACCAGCCGCGGCCCCTGTTCTTCCAGCGCGGCGGCCGGGCCCTGCAACAGGATCGCGAACGGCGCCGAGGGCCCGAAGTGTTCTTCCAGCATCGCGTCGGCTTCCGCCGAGGCGCTGCCGGGGACGTCCAGCGTGGTCGGGTCGAGACGCGAGTCGACGCCGGTCCCGATCACCGCCAGGGCGGCGAGGACGATCGCCGCGGCGAGCAGGATCTCGCGCGGATGCCGCAGCAGCCACGAGCGCGGCCGCGCCGCGCCCCCCTCGCCGGGGCTCTCCTTTCCCCTGCCCTCGCTGCTTCCCACCCGTGGTAGTTTGGCGCTCAGGGGCTACGGGAGGAGCGAACCTGTGCGGAAGAACGTGTTAAGGACGTCGATCCTGACCGTCTTTATTGCGCTGGCGACGAGCGGTGCCGCCCTGGCGGTGGTCGTCCTGCGCGAGGGGTCGATCAAGGTGGTCACGGAAGGCGGCTTCACGCCGACCACGCTGCCGAAGCGGGGAACGGCGCCGATCACCCTCCACGGCGAAGGCAAGATCGGCACCACCGACGGCTCGCTGCCGCCGATACTGAAGACGTTGACGCTTTGGTTCGACAAGCACGGCGAAGTCGTCACCAAGGGGCTGCCCTACTGCACGAAGGGGAAGCTGGCCGCGACGACCACGGCGCAGGCGCGCAAGGCCTGCGCGGGTGCGATCGTCGGTGAGGGGTACGGGACCGCCATCGTCGCCTTCCCGGAACAGAAGCCGTTCAAGGCGGGCTCGCCGATCACCCTCTTCAACGCGGCCCCGCACGACGGCAACCCGACCGTCCTCGCCCACGCCTACCTCAGCGTCCCGGCGCCGACCACCTACATCGTCCCGGTCGAAGTCCAGCGCGTCCACGCGGGACCGTTCGGCTTCCGCACCGAAGCGAAGATCCCGCGGATCGCGGGCGGCTACGGGATCCCGCTCGAAGGCCGGCTGACGATCGGCAAAAGATGGACCTACAAGGGCAAGAAGCTGAGCTACGCCAACGCCGGCTGCCCGAGCGGCAGGCTGCAGGCGAAAGCCGAAGTCGAATTCAGCGACTCGACCAAACTGACCGGGTTGATCCTCAAACACTGCAAGGGGTCGGGATGAGGCGCCGGACGGCGATCGTCGCGATCGCGCTCCCGGCGGTGGTGCTCGCCTGCGCCGCCGCCGCCTTCGCGGTCACCACCCAGATCGGCACCCTGAAGGTGAGCGCGACGGCCGAATTCATGCCGCGCGCCTTCCCCGAACATGGCACGTTGCCGGCGAGCTTCTCGAGCATCGTGCGAATCAAGAACGGCCATAAGCAGCCCCCCGCGCTCAGTTCGCTGACCTTCGAATTCGACAAGCACGGCAAGCTCAACTTCAGGGACGTGCCGACCTGCACCGTCGCCAAGCTGGAAGGGACCACGCCGAGCGAAGCGCGCAGGCGCTGCGCCGGGGCGCTGCTCGGCACCGGCGTCGGCAAGGCCCGGGTCGAGATGGCGGGCGTGGCGCCGTTCACGATCAGCTCGCCGATCTCGATCTTCAACGCGCCGCCCGAAGGCGGCAGGCCGACGATGATCGCCCACGCCTACGAGAGGGTGCCGACGCCCCAGGCGCTCCTCACCGAGTTCACGATCGAACGGATCCACCACGGCCGCTACGGCTACCGCACCGAGATCCAGCTGCCGGAGATCGCGGGCGGCGACGGTGCCGCGACCCTCGCCGAAGTGAAGTTCGGCCGCACCTACAGGCGCCACGGCAACAAGGTCGGCTACGTCGAAGCCGAATGCTCCGGCGGGCGCCTCCAGGTCTACGGCCGCATGACCTTCGCCGACGGCAGCCACCTGCAGTCGCTGCTCTCCTCGCCATGTCACGACGAGGGCTGAGGCGCAGGCGCGCCCCGCTGCTCCTGGCGGTCCTCGCCATCGCCGCGGCCGCCGTGCTCGCCGCCGGCGCGGGCGCCTCCTCGATGGTCGAAACGCGCGAACTGCGGCTCGAACTCGACGCCGCCTTTCAGCCTCGGGACCTGCCGGTCCACAGCTTCGCCCCGGTCCAGTTCGAGGGCAGCATCAAGGTCTCCAAGCCCGGCGGCGGCGAGCCGCCCGCGCTGCGGCAGATCGTCCTCGACTTCGACCGCGACGGGCGCCTCGACGTCGGCGGCCTGCCGACCTGCGCGCCGGAAAGGATCGCGACGACGAGCGTCGCCGAAGCGCGAAGCCTCTGCAAGGGCGCGATCGTCGGCACCGGCAAGCTCGAAGCCCTGGTCGGCCTGTCCTCCGGCCCGGTCCCGACCAGCTCGGCGCTCACCCTCTTCAACGGCCCGCGCCAGGAAGGCCATCCGACCGTGGTCGTCCACGCCCGCACCACCGTGCCGGCCACCCAGACCTACGCGATCGTCGTGCCGATCGAAAAGCGCCCGGGCGAATTCCGCTACCGCGCCACGGTGAACATCCCGCCCCTGGCCGACGGCCTCGGCGCGATCACCGAGATCAAGGTCAAGGTCGGCCGCCGCTACACCGCCGGCGGGATCAGGCGCAGCTACGTCGCCGCCCGCTGCAGCGACCACATCCTCCGCAGCCAGGGCACCTTCACCTTCGCCGACGGCCTCGTGATCGAAGGCACCGGCCTGGAAAAGTACTGCGCCCAGCGCTGATCCCCGGCGGCCCCCGTACGGGCTTCCTTCCTATAATCCGTCGTTCGGGCCGTTAGCTCAGTTGGTAGAGCAGGAGACTCTTAATCTCAAGGTCGTTGGTTCGAGCCCAACACGGCCCACTCGCCCCTCTCGTAGCTCGCATGGAGCCCGAACATCCGGCCATGCGACTACTTAGAAGTTAGTAGTCACCTCGATCGGGAACCTAGGGTCCATGGAAGAAGGAGCACGCGACATGCGGCTCGTCTCCCATCCAGGCGACGCGCCGGACCCGAGCGAAGCGGGCCCAGACGACCCGGGCCTCATCGCGGCCGATCTCGTCGCGGCCCGCGAGCTCGCCGAATACCACCGGATGCTCGCCGCCGACCTGCCGCCCGACTCCAACGTGCGGGGACTGATGCTGCGCTGCGCCGGCCACTGGAGCCGCCTCGGCGCGCTCCCGCGCAACGGCCTCGCCGGGGTCGAGCGGCCTATTCGCCGCTGAGGCTGGAGCCGCCGATGCCCTGCAGCGGGCTTTCCAGCGATTCCTTGCCGGCGGAGCTGCTCTTCGTCGCCTTTTCGGCCTTCAGGTCCTTGCCGAATTCCTTGGCGTTCTTTTTGACTTCTTCGTACTTGTTTTCGAGCGATTCGCGTTCGAACTTGGTGCCCGCGTAGCCCTTGGCTTTCCGCAGGGCTTCGTTCGCCGCCTTGTAGTTCTGGGTGAACAGCTGGTAGAAGGCAAGCGTGCTCAGGCTGTTCAGGCTGGGGCGCTGTTCGGCGACGATTTCCTGCGCTTCGGTCGCGGCCTTCACGTTTTCCAGCGCTTCTTCGCTGCTGCTCGAGATTTCGGCCAGCTGGAAGAGCGCCGGGGCCGCCTGGATCGCGATCCCCGCGCTCGGTTCGCCGCCGGTCGCCTTCACGTATTCCGACCAGTCTTCGCTGACCTGGGCGAGCTGCTGCTTGACTTCTTCGACTTCGCCCTCCGATTCGACGCCGGCGCTGATCATCGCGTTGGCGGTGTTGATCCGCGCCCGGGTCAGGTTGGCGAGCAGTTTTTCTTCGCCCGGTTCTTTCTTCAGCTTCGCTTCGATCCGTTCGGCTTCCTTTTCGAAGGCCGAGACGGCGCTTTCGCCGCTCGAGCTGTTGCCGAAGATCGAGTTGATGTTGATCGCCCCGGTGACCAGGAAGAGGCTGGCCGCCATCAGGATCGCCAGGATCGCGTAGACGACTTTGACCACGTGCCGTCTGCGGCCGCGGATGTCGAAGACCATCCTGTGCTCGTTATTGCCCCCTGCCATCGCCCCTTCTCACTCCTGCGTGGAGGGCTCGGCCGTGCCTGCCCCTTCGCTCGATCGGCCGAACCAACGAGCAAGCAAGATACTCAACTCAAAGAGAACCAGTAGCGGCACCATCTCGATCAGCATCGAGACCGGGTCCACCCCGGGCAGCGCCGCGGCGATGATCGCGATCACCAGGTACGCGTAGCGGCGGTTCTTGGTCAGCTGGTCGATCGAGACGATGCCCAGCCGGGTGACGGCCAGGATCGCCATCGGCAGCTGGAAGACGAGGCCGCAGGCGAGCATCGTCATCCCGAAGAAGCTGTAGTAGTCCCCCGCCCGGACCTGGATGTTGAACTGTTCGTCGTTGAAGCCGAGCAGGAAGTGCAGGGCGGCTGGCATCACGGCGAAGTAGCCGAAGCCGATCCCGGCGATGAACAGCAGCGGGAAGAGCAGCAGGATCGGCAGCACCACCCGTTTCTCCGAGGGGCTGAAGGCGGGCAGGATGTAGGCGTAGAGCTCCCAGAGGACGAACGGCGCGGCGAGGATCGCCGCCCCGTAGGCGCTCACCGTCAAGGTCGTGGTGAACGGCTCGGTGACGCCGAAGGTGGTCAGCTTCTTATGGCCGCTCGGCAGCGGATGCTGGGCGATTTCCAGCAGCAGGTGGTTCTGCCAGAAGCAGAGCGCCAGGGCGACGCCGAAGACGACCAGGCAGACGACGATGCGGTGGCGGAGCTCGTCGAGGTGCTCGACGAGGCTGAGCTGGTCTTCGTGGGAGACCGCCCGGACGCGGCGCGGCATCCCTCGCGCCTCAGCTGTCTTTGTGGTTGACCACCTCGGCCTCCGCCGGCTCGGCGGGGGTGGTCGTCGCCTGCGACGCCTGGATCGCTTTCACGTCGTCGTCGGTGCCGTCGTCCTTGTTCTCGCCGGTGACCGAGTCTTTGAACTCGCGGATCCCTTTGCCGAGGCTGTTGCCGAGCTCCGGCAGGCGTTTGGGACCGAACACGATCAACGCGATGATCAGGACGACGATGATCTCGAGGGGGCCGATGTTTCCGAGCATTCCCCCATGGTAACGGGACCAGGCCGCCGATGGATCAGCTATAGCGCTGAACTACCCCGTCGGCGACCAGCTCCAGCAGCCGCCGCTGTTCGTCGCCGAAGCCCGCCGAGCCGAGGACGCGCTTGCCGTCGGCCACCAGGTCGAGCGCCCGCGCCCGCACCTGCTCCAGCGCCCCGGTGGCGGCGATCCGGTCGCAGACCTCCTCCGCCCCCGCCGGGTCGAGCCCCGGCAGGTCGATCCGGCGCAGCCCCGGGTCCCGCTCGGCGGCGGCGATCAGGGGCAGGGTCACGGTGCCGTCGAGCAGGTCCGTGCCCCGCGCCTTGCCGGTCCGCTCGGGTGGGCCGGTGACGTCGAGGACGTCGTCGAGCAGTTGGAAGGCGAGGCCGACCTCGGCGCCGAAGCGGCGCAGGTGCTCGTCGTCGTGGCCGAGCAAGACCGCGCATTCGAACAGCGCCGCCGTCTTCAGCCGGCAGCGCTGCAGGTAACGCTCTTCGCTGATCGAGAGGTCGAAGGCGTCCTGGCGCTGGGCGAGCTCGCCGCGGGCGAGCGCCACCGCGGCGTCGGCGAGCAGCAGCACGGCGCGCTCGTCCCCGGCTTCGCTCAGCAGGGCGAAGGCGCGCGAGAGCAGCAGGTCGCCGGTCGCCAGCGCCCGCGCGCGGCCGGAGGTGGCGGCGACGGTCGGCAGCCCGCGGCGCAGCGGCGCCTCGTCGAGCACGTCGTCGTGGACCAGCGTCGCCATGTGGACGAGCTCGATCGCGGTCGCCGCCCGCACCGCCGCCGCGCCGCCCGCCTCGCCCGCGCAGAGCAGCACCAGCATCGGCCGCAGCCGCTTGCCGCCCGCAGCCAGCGTCGCCCCGGCGTCCTCACCGAGCGGGCCACCCCAACCCGCGATCGCCTCGCGCAGCCGGTCCTCGACCTCGCCGAGCCGCGCCGGCAGCCAACGCTGGGAGGCGTCGAGGACCGCCGTCACCGGCGGTGGCACAGCCGAGCCGGGGGACATCAGGCTCCCGCGGGGGCCTTGGCGCCGCTGTGGATCGCGATGATCCCGCCCGCCAGGACGGTGTAGCGGATCGCCGTGAAGCCGGCCCGGTCCATCTTCTCCGCCAGACCGCGCGGCGAGGGGAAGCTGCGGACCGACTCGGGCAGGTAGCTGTAGGCCTCGGGCTCGTCGGAGAGCGCCCCGAGCAGCGGCACGACGCGGTCGAACCAGAGCGAGAAGAAGACCGAAAGCGGCGGCCGCGCCGGCTGCGTGATCTCGAGGATGACCAGACGGCCGCCCGGCTTCAGCACCCGCGCCATCTCACGCAGGCCGCGGTCGAGGTCGGCCAGGTTGCGGACGCCGAAGCCGACCGTGACGGCATCGAAGCGCTCGCCGTCGTACGGCAGCTCGAGCGCGTCGGCCCACTCGAAGCGGACCCCTTCGACGCTGCGCGCCGCCGCCTTCTCGCGCGCCAGGTCGAGCATCGGCTCGGAGAAGTCGCAGCCGACCACGCGGCCGCCCGGAGAGACCCGGCGCGCCAGCTCCAGGGTGAGGTCGCCGGTGCCGCAACAGACGTCGAGGGCCGCCTCGCCCGGCCCGAGCCCGGCCCGCGCGGCCGCCCGCTCGCGCCAGCGGTGGTGCAGCCCCGCCGTCATCACCCCGTTCAGCGTGTCGTAATGACCGGCGACCCGGTCGAACATCCGGTTGACCTGCCCGGCGAAGTCGGGCGAGGAGCGGTTGTCGTTGATCGTGTCCAAGGGCCTACGGAGACGTTACCCGTCCCGCCGCCCGCCCCGCGCGTCAAGCGTCAGTGCAGGGACGACAGGAAGTCGGCGAGCTCGTTCAGCTTCTTCTGCGGAAGTTCGCGGAACGAAGGCATGATGCTCGGACCGATTTCGATCGAGCGGATGATCGCGGCGCGCGGGATGCGGGCGCCGATATGGGTCAGTTCCGGACCCGGCCCGTTGTTGCCGTTCTCGCCCAGTTTGTGACAGGCGAGGCAGCCGGTCCCGGCGACGATCTCCGCCCCTTTTTCATATTGGGGCGCGACCTTCATGTCGATCTCGGTCGGCGAGCCCGAGGTGGCGCCGGCGTAGGTCAGATAGCCCATCGCGAGGATCGTCAGGATCCCGGCCGTGGTCGCCAGCGGACGGCGCTCCGGGCGCCGCTCCGGGCCGCGGTCGTAGAACGGCAGCAACAGCAGCAGGACCATGCAGATGGTCGGGATGCCGATCGTCGCCACCGGCACCAGCTCCGGCGGTTTGATCACGCGCAGAAGCTCGAAGAGGAAGAAGAAGTACCACTCGGGACGCGGCACGTAGGTGGTCGTCGTCGGGTCGGCCTTCGGCCCCTGGGCGGCGCCGAGGATCAGCGACATCGCGATGATCACGCCGACGACGATCAGCGCCATCGCCGAGTCCTTCAGGACCGCGTAGGGGAAGAAGGGCTTGCCCTTCTTCTTCAGCAGCTCGTATTCCTCGAGGTATGCCTGCTTCTCGTGCGGCTTCATCAGGCGGGTGCCGTCCCCTCGCCGTTGTGGGCGTCAAGTTCGACCCCGGCGATCCGCGGGCCGGCGCCCGGCTGGTGGCCGTTCGAGGAGACCCCGGCGTCGAGCAGCGTGGTCGGCTCGGCGACCCGCGGCTTGTCGGCTTTGGTCCACGGCGGCGCCGTGGTGCCGAGCTTCACGACCAGGTACATGTGGGCGCCGATCAGGGCGATGATCGCCCCCGGCACGAGCAGCATGTGGATCGCGTAGAAGCGCGACAGCGTCGTCGCCCCGACCTCGGGACCGGCGCGCAGGAAGTCACTCAGGTAGGGACCGACGATCGGGCCGGTGCCGTTGATGTTGATGCCGACGATCGAGGCCCAGTAGGAGCGCTGGTCGAACGGCAGCAGGTAGCCGGTGAAGGCCATCGTCATCGTCAGGATCAGCAGCACCACGCCGATCACCCAGTTGAGCTCGCGCGGGTACTTGTAGGCGCCGAAGAAGAAGGTCCTCCCCATGTGGAGGAAGATCAGGATCACCATCACCGAGGCGCCCCACTTGTGCATGCCATGCACGAACTGGCCGAGGAAGACGTCGTTGTTGATGTGGGCGATCGAGGTGTACGCCTGCGTGGTCGACGGCGTGTAGAACATCGCCAGGAACACGCCGGTGACCGCCTGCACGATGAAGGCGAAGAGCGTCGCCGAGCCGAGCGTGTAGTACCAGTTGGTGCCTTTCGGGACCTTGCGGAAGAGCATCCCGGTGAGGAAGCCGCTCGCGGCCATCCGCTGGTCGACCCAGGCGAGCGCCTCGGTCGGCGCTTCCAGCGCTTTCTCGCCCAGCCGCCCGTAGTCGGTCGGCCGCTCCGGCGGGTTCTCCTTGAGGTCCTGCGGGGCAGGGCCTTTGGGCACGCCGGCTTCGCCGGGCTTCGGCGTCTTGCGCAGCGGCGCGGGAACCATGAGATCCGAGAGCTTGGGCATCAGGGAGCGGGGAAGGTAGAGGGCCGCGGCGGGTAGAGGTATTCCCAGACGCCGCCGGTGAACTCTCCGGGGTCGCGGGCGCGCACCGGCTTCAGCTGCGAGGTCACGCTGTAACGCGGACCGACTTCGACGCGGCCTTTGGTGACGCGGGTCTGGAAGCGATCGAGCGGGCGCACCGGCGGGCCGCCGATCCGCTTGCCCTGGAAGTCGTAGACGCCACCGTGGCAGGGGCAGATGAAGTTGCCCGCGGCCTGGACGAAGCGGACCGGGCAGCCGAGATGGGCGCAGCGGTTCGAGACGGCCACGTACTGGCCGGCTTCTTCACCGAGTTCGGTGGAGCTTTTGCGCACGTATGCGGTGGTCTTGCCGATATCGCCGATGCCGGGCGTTTCGGTGAAGACGACCTGGCGGTAGGTGTCTTCGACGAAGTTGCCGGTCGGGCCGATGTCCTCCCAGCGTTCCTTGCCGCGGTGGAAGATCGGGGCGACGGCGAAGCCGACGGCGGGCAGGATGATCGCCGCGCCGGCCAGGCCGCCGAGGCCCTGGGCCGCGATCGTGAACACTTTGCGTCGGGTCATCGACTCGCCCTCGAAATAGCCGGGGGGAGCGGGTTCGGCCCTTACATGATCGGGCGCCCGATAAGGCTGGTTGATCTTGTCCGCGTCTTCTGCCACGTTCAGGTCGCCGTTAGGCAGCGCGCAGTCTATTCAAAAGGGGGAGCGCCGAGTTTGCCGCGCCGCGGAGGTCTTGTGACGTTTCCGACGACCGGGTTAGTCACGCTGCTGCTTGCCCTGCTCGCAGCCGCATTCCTGGTCGGCCGGGCGGCCGGGGAGACCGTCCGGCAAGGAGCATTGCAGGTGTCCTTCGGCGGCTCGGTGTCGCCGCGGGTGCTGCCGCGGACGGGGACGACGCCGGTCTCGGTCGAGGTCCGCGGCCGGGTCCGCTCCCTCGCCGGCGGGCCGCCGCCGTCCCTGCGCCGGATCGCGATCGAAGTCAACCGGATCGGCGTGCTCGACCGCCGCGGCCTGGCGACCTGCCCGCTCGGGCGGTTGCGCGCCGCGAGCACCGCGGACGCCCTGCGCGCCTGCCACGGCGCACTGGTCGGCGAAGGGCGTGCCGCGGGCGTCATCGTCCTGCCCGAACAGGCGCCGACGCCGTTCGCCGGGCGGGTCGTCGCCTTCAACGGGACCCTGCCGGACGGGCAGCCGGCGATCCTCGCCCACCTCTTCTCCGACGTCCCGGCGCCGCTCACCTTCGTCCTCGCCTTCTCCCTCGGCCGCGCCCACGGCGCCTTCGGCACCCGCCTGGTGGCCACCGTCCCGAGGCGCACCCGGCGCACCGCCCACGTCACCTCCTTCGCCCTGCGCCTGGGGCGCGTCTTCACCGTGGGCGGCGAACGCCGCGCCTACCTCAGCGCCGGCTGCCCGGCGCCGGAAGGCTTCCCCGGCGTCACCTTCCCGCTTGTCCGGGCGAGCTACGGCTTCGTCGACCACGAAGCCGTCTCCGACACGCTGGTGCGTACCTGCCGTGTGAGGCGCTGAGCCGGTCCCTCGCAGCCACCGCTAAAGGTTTCCCGTCGAACCGGCGATAGGGGGACATGCCAAAGGCCCCCGCGGTTCTTCGCGTCTGGCGGCGTCTCCACGGCGGCGTCCCCAACGCGCCGCTCTACCAGCTGTGGCTCTCGGCGGTCGGCCTGCAGCCCCAGAAGAACACCTTCTACGACGCCACCTACCCGTGGCTCGGATTCCGCATCGGCGTGATCGGCGCCCTGGCAAACGGAGGCAACTGATGAGAGGGTCCCGGCAGATGAGCCGCGCCTCGCTTCGCTCGCTGTTCGGCCTGCTGGCGCTCCTGGCGCTCCTCACCGTCCCCGCGGGCGCCGGCGCGGCGGGCAAGAAGAGCGGCGGCACCGAACACGTGCAGCCGCCGACCGAAACGGCGAGCGGCAGTCTCGAACAGCTGCCCGGCCGGCTCGGCTGCCTCTCCTCCGGCAAGGCCTCGAGGAAGCTCTGCGGCAAGGCGCGGGCGCTGCAGGGCGCCGGGCCGTTCATGGGATCGCGGGCGATCGCGATCAGCCCCGACGGGCGCAACGTCTACGTCGCCGCCTCCGGCAGCGACTCGATCGCCGTCTTCGACCGCAGCCGCGCCACCGGCGCGCTGACCCAGCCGAAGGGCAGGAAAGGCTGCGTCGCCACGCTCGCCGGCCGGGCCAAGGGCGCCAAGGGCTGCGGCCTCGCGATCGGCCTGCTCGCCCCGAACTCGGTCGCCGTCAGCCCCGACGGCAAGAACGTCTACGCGACGGCGCGCGACGGCGCCTCGGTCATCACCTTCCATCGCAACCGCAAGACCGGCGCGTTGAAGGAGCTGCCGCCGACCGCCTCCGGCTGCATCTCCGGCCTGGCGATCCCGGACTGCACCGCGGGCCGCGCGCTGAAGGCGCCGGACGTGGTCGTCGTCAGCCCCGACGGCAAGAACGTCTACGTCGGCGATTTCTTCGGCGACGCGGTGGCCGCGTTCTCGCGCGCCGGCGGATCGGGCGCGCTGACCCAGCTCGAAGGCAGCGCCGGGTGCATCGCCGCCAGCACCGCCGAAGGCTGCGCCGCGGGGGTCGAGCTCGGCTCGATCGAGGGGCTTGCGATCAGCTCGGGCGGCGGCACGTTGTACGCGGCGGCGGCCACCTCCGACGCGGTCGACGTCCTCAACCGCGACGCCTCCACCGGGGCCCTCACCCAGCGCGGCTGCGTCACCGACTCGGCGGTCACCGGCTGCACGCTCGGCTACGAGATCGACGGCGCCAACGCCGTGGCGGTCGCGCCGAAGAGCGGCGGCGTCTACGTCACCTCGCTGCTCAGCAACAGCCTCACCACCTTCCACCAGACCGAAAGCGGCATCGGCCTGGCCGTCCCGCCCGGCCCCGAACGGGAAGTGGAAGAAGAAAAGGTGCCGGCCGCGGAAGGCACTCCCAGCCCGAACGGCTGCACCGTCTTCCTGCGCTCGCCCGGCTGCGCCTTCGGCGTCGCGATGCAGGCGCCCGAGGGGCTCGACCTCTCCCCCGACGGCGCCAACGTCTACGTCGTCGCCTACGGCACCGGCGCGATCGACGTCTTCGACCGCGACGTCGAAACCGGCGTCGTCGCCCAGAAGACGGGGAAGCGCGGCTGCGTCGCGTCCCACAAGGTCCCCGTCTGCACGCTGGGCCGGGCGCTCGGCGGAGCCGGCTCGATCGTCGTCAGCCCCGATGGCAGAAACGTCTATTCGACCTCGCAGTCCAGTGATGCGGTCGACATTTTCAGGAGGATCAGATGAGCGACGAGCAGCGCCGCGAAGGCGGCTTGACCCGTAAACAGCTGCTCGGTGCCGGGGCCGGTGCCGCGGCGGCGGCGGTGCTCTCGCCGCAGCTCGGCCTGGACCGCGCGATGGCCGCCCAGAAGGGCGGCGCGGAGGGGCTCGGCGGCAAGAACGTGATCCTCTTCCTCACCGATCAGGAGCGGGAGATCCAGCACTTCCCGCCCAACTGGATGCGGGAGAACCTGCCGGGGATGCGGCGCCTGAAGCGCCACGGCCTCAGCTTCGAATCGGCCTGCACGGCGGCCTGCATGTGCTCGCCCTCGCGCTCCAGCCTGATGACCGGCTACTTCCCCGCCCAGCACGGCGTCAAATACACGCTCGAGTCGAACATGCCGGAAGACGAATACCCGCAGGTGAACCTGCCGACCTCGCTGCCGAACCTCGGCACGGTGATGAGGGCGGCCGGCTACGACGTCGTCTACAAGGGCAAGTGGCACTGCTCGAAACCGGCCGGCGAAGAAGCGGTGCCGGCGGATCTCGAAAAGTACGGCTTCGACCGCTGGGACCCGCCGGACGCGGGCGCCAACCAGAGCGTCTCCGAGGCGGGCGGCGGCGTCACCGACAACGACGGCCGGATCATGGACTCCAAAGGCGAGGCGGCGGAAGCGGCCGAGGGGGCGCTGCAGTACCTCGACACGGTGGCCGGCAAGCAGGAACCGTTCTTCCTCGTGATCTCACTGGTCAACCCGCACGACGTCCTCTTCTACCCGAGCAAGACGTTCGAAGAATCGGGCTACGACCAGTCGTGGCTCGGCGGCGACATCGAAGTGCCGCAGACCAACCAAGAAGACCTCGGCACCAAGCCGACCGTGCAGGAAGAATTCCTGCGCATCTTCAACCTCACCGGGAAGCCGGAAAGCGACGCCGAAAAAAGCGCGTACCTGAACTTCTACGGGAACCTGATGCGCTCCTCGGACAACTACCTGGTCGAAGTGCTGGACAAGCTCGAAGCCCACGGGATGCTGGACGA
Source organism: Solirubrobacterales bacterium (assembly GCA_047601885.1). GTDB lineage: Bacteria > Actinomycetota > Thermoleophilia > Solirubrobacterales > 70-9 > VAYN01. Next base: position 1,077,176 of record JASGIK010000002.1, on the reverse strand, counting down.
CACGCTGATCATCCGCACCTCCGACCACGGCGAGATGGGCCTCACCCACGGCGGCATGCGTCAGAAGAACTTCAACTTCTACGAGGAGACGCTGAAAGTCCCGCTGATCTACTCGAACCCGAAGATGTACCCCCGCCCGGTCACCACCGACGCGATGGTCTCCCACGTCGACCTGCTGCCGACGCTGGCGAGCCTCGCCGGGACGCCGAAGTCGGCGCGGCGCAACTGGCAGGGCGTCGACTACTCCGACGTCGTCCTCCACCCGAAGAAGAGCAAGGCGCCGCAGGACTACGTCGCCTTCACCTACGACGACTTCCAGTCGGGACAGTCCCACGGCCCCTACCCGAAAGAGCCGCGCCACCTGGCCAGCATCCGCGAGGCGCGCTGGAAGATCGCCAAGTACTCCGACATCAGGGTCACCGTCCACAAGAACGGCAAGATCTCCGAAAAGGCGGGTCCGAAACCCTCCCAGTGGGAGATGTACGACCTGAAGACGGACCCCTACGAGGAAGTCAACCTCGCCTTCGAAGGCTACGAACGCACTCCCCACCAGGAGCGCGAATTCCTGCGCCTGAAAAAGAAGCTGGTGAAGGTGGAGAAGACCCGCCTCCGCCCCCTGGCGAAGACGCCGTCGTAGCGGGTTTGATCGGCTCCGCCCCGGCCCCGAAGGGGGAGAGATCCCACCGCTGTCGACTTTCACCTTGCTATGGCAGGGTCAAAGTCGACAGCGCGCAGCCGGGATGCGTGGAGCCTCGCGCGGGCGCAGCACGGGGTGCTCACGCGACGTGACCTCGAGGCGCTCGGCTTCTCGAAGGCCGGGATCGAGCACCGGGTCGCGACGGGGCGCCTGCACCTGATCGGGCGCGGCATCTACGCCGTAGGACGACGGGAGCTGACTCCGGACGGCCGCTGGATGGCGGCGGTGCTCGTCTGCGGAGACGGTGCGGTGCTCAGCCACCGGAGCGCGGCCGAGCTTTGGGGCATCGGCTACGAGGAGAAGGGCCGGATCGACGTCACCGTCAGGCGCAAGGCGGAGATCCACCGGGTCGGCCTCAAGGTCCGCAGCCGACGGTCACTGCCGGAGCGGAGCGTGGTGACGCGGCGGGGGATCCCGGTGACGAACCCGGTCCAGACGCTCATCGACGTGGCGACGGAACTGAAGCCGCTGCGCCTGGAGCGCGCGGTGAACGAGGCGGACAAGCTGGACCTCGTTGATCCGGAGACGCTTCGCCGGGCGCTCGACGCATATCCCGGCGTGCCGGGCGCGAAGGCGCTGCGGACGATGCTCGACCGGCACACGTTCCGGCTCTCCGACTCCGACCTGGAGGTCTTCTTCCGGCCGCTCGCCCTCGCCGCGGGCTTCCCGATCCCGCTGACCAAACACTGGGTGCTCGGCTACGAAGTCGACTTCTGGTTCCCCGACCAGGGCCTCATCGTCGAGGCCGACGGCCTGCGCTACCACCGCACCCCGTCTCAGCAGACCCGCATGGTGGAACGCGACCAGACCCACACCGCGGCGGGCCTCGCGGTCCTCCGCTTCACCCACTGGCAGATCGCCCACGCCCCGAACGAGGTCACCGCCGTCCTCCGCGAGTTCAGGCGATCCCGGCTGTGACCTCAGCCTGCCCGGGTCGCAGACGGGATCGCCCGGGCGCCGGTCGGCGACACCTAAGAGCCCGCGATCCTCCGCGCGGCAACCGGCCACAGCGCCGCCACCTCGTCTCCCCGCCCCTCCGCGTGCAGCTGCGCGCATCGCGCGATCAGCTCCGAGAGCACCGCCACCGCCTCGGTGTCGCCGAGCGCCGCCAGCCGATCGAGCCCCAACGCGTAGAGGTAATCCCCGGCCAGCAGCCCGAGATCGGCGTCGTGGCCCGTCATCAGCCGCGGCTCGCCGTAGTGCAGGAGGTAGCCCTCGCGCACCGCCTCGAACACCAGCGCGTACTCCTCGCTCAGCCCCGGCTCGGCGGTGCCGACCGGCTCGATCACGTGCTCGGAGATCGGCGTGTCCTCCGCCCGAAGCTGGTCCGCCAGGACCTGCAGCGCGCTCACGCCAGGGCCTCGTCGAGCGCCTCGGCCGCCGCCTCCAACGTGCGGTCGACGCTCGCCTCGTTGTGGGCGAGGGAGACGAACCAGGCCTCGAACTGGGCCGGCGGCGGGTAGACGCCGCGCTCCAGCAGCGCCCGGCAGAAGTGGGCGTGGGCCTCGGTGTCGCAGGCGGTCGCGTCGGCGAAGTTGCGCACCGGCTTCTCGCTGAAGAAGAGCGTCACCAGGCCCGGCGCCCGCGAGACGTAGAGCGGCCGGCCGGCCGCCAGCGCCTCGAAGCCGTCGGCGAGCCGGTCGGTCAGCGCGCCGAGCCGCTCGTAGGCGGGGGCGTCGAGCCCGTCCAGCGTCGCCAGCCCGGCCGCCGCCGCGAGCGGGTTCCCCGACAGCGTGCCCGCCTGGTAGACGTCCCCGGCCGGCGCGATCCGTTCCATCGACGCCGCCGGCCCGGCGAACGCCGCCGCGGGCAGCCCGCCGCCGATGATCTTGCCCAGCACGGTCAGGTCGGGTTCGATCCCGAACAGCTCCTGGGCGCCGCCGCGGGCGACCCGGAAGCCGGTGATCACCTCGTCGAAGATCAGCTGCGTCCCCGCCGCGCGGGTCGCCTCGCGGAGGAACTCGAGGAAGCCCTCCTCGGCCGGGACGACGCCCATGTTCGCCGCCACCGGCTCGACCAACAGCGCCGCGACCTCGTGCTCGGCGAGCGCCGCCGCGACCGCGGCGCGGTCGTTCCACGGCACCACCACGGTCAGCGCCGCCATCGCCGGCGGCACGCCGGGGCTGCCCGGCACCGACAGCGTCGCCATCCCCGAGCCGCCCTCGGCGAGCAGCCCGTCGGAGTGGCCGTGGTAGGCGCCGGCGAACTTGACCACGACCTCGCGGCCGGTGATCGCCCGCGCCAGCCGCACCGCGCTCATCGCCGCCTCGGTGCCGGAGCTGGTCATCCGCACCATCTCGACCGCGGGGAAGCGGGCGGCGACCTCCTCGGCCAGCCGCACCTCGATCGCCGTCGCGGCGCCGTAGCTCGTCCCCCGCTTGGCGGCCTCGATCACGGCCGAGACGACCGCCGGGTCGGCGTGCCCGAGGATCAGCGGGCCCCAGGAGCAGACCCAGTCGATGTAGCGGTTGCCCTCGACGTCGACCAGCTCGGCGCCTTCGCCGCGCTCGATGAAGATCGGGTCGCGGCCGATCTGGCGCATCGCCCGGACCGGCGAGTTCACCCCGCCCGGCATCACCGCCCGGGCGCGGTCGTAGACGCTCAGAGTGCCCGCCAAGATGAAGCGCGTGCGACTGGCGAGTGCCGCACCGAGCGGGGGTAGGACGCAAGGAGGCCTGATGGCTGCGCCATTTGGCCGACTGAGGACGACGCCCCGCGAAGTGTGTGCGGTGCCGCCAGGCGTGCGTGGGTCATCTTGGCGGGCACTCTAGGAGTGCGCCGCCTCCCACTCGGCGTAGTCCGGCGTGAAGTAGTGGAGGCGGATCTTCTTGTACTCGGTCGAGGAGTAGAGGGTGGCGCGGTCGTCAGGGCCCATCTCGCATTTCTCCGCGATCGAGTCGAGCACCGCGTCGCACTCCTCCTTCGAGCGGCCGTGGGCCATGGTGAAGACGCTGTAGGGCCAGTCCTCGTAGGTCGGCCGCTGGTAGCAGTGGCTGATCCCGCGGGTCGCCGCCATGCGGCCGCCGACCTCGAGGATCTGGTCCTCGGGGACCTTCCAGACACCCATCCCGTTGGCCGAGAAGCCCGCCCGGCGGTGGTAGAGGATCGCCGCCACGCGGCGCAGGATCTTGCGCTCGACCATCTCGCCGAGGTGGGCGAGGAAGTCCTCGGTCGACATCCCGACCTCCTGGGCCGCCGCGTCGTAGGGACGCTCGATCGCCTCCATCGGCCCCTGCAGGGCCTTGATCACGGCGATGTCGGTCTCGTCGTAGGGCTGCGCCTCCAGCTCCCGCGGCGGGGCCGCCTCGACCTGGGCGGCGAGCGCGTCGGTGCCGCCCTCCATCTCCAGGTTCATGTTGATCTTGAAGAGGGTCAGGGTCGGCAGTTCGCGCATCGAGACCGCGCCGGTCTCCTCCATCAGCGCCTCGATCGTCCCCTTCAGCCCGAGCTTCGAGTCGGGCGGCGTGGCGATCGTGAACCAGAGGTTGAAGTCATGCGTGCGCAGGTAGTTGTGCGAGACGCCGGGATGCGCGTTGACCAGCTTCGCCGCCCGCTGCGGGTGCTCGGAGTCGACTTTGGCGGCGACCAGCATCGATTCGTAGCCCAACGCCCGGGTGTCGAAGATCGGCGTGATCTCGCGGATGATCCGGTTGTCGAGCAGCCGCCTGGTGCGGCCGAGCAGGTCGTCCAGCTCCAGGTCCGCCTCACCGGCGACGAGCGCGAACGGTTCCGGGTCGAGCGGGAAGTTCGACTGCAGCAGGTTCATCAGCCGCTTGTCGGTCTCGTCCAGCGGGATCGCGGCCCCGTCCTTGCGCGAGCGCGCCTTCGACTGAGGCGTTTTCGCTGACGTCTTCACTGAAGCCAACCTGCGGCCTCCTTCGCGTAGTAGGTGATGATCGCGTCGGCGCCGGCGCGGCGGATGCCGGTCAGCGTCTCGAGGACGGCCTCGCGCTCGTCGAGCCAGCCGTTCAGGGCGGCGGCCTTCAGCGCCGAGTACTCGCCGGAGACATGGTAGGCGGCCATCGGCGCCCCGGTCGCCTCCTTCACCCGGCGGATGATGTCCATATAAGGGGTGGCGGGCTTGACCATCAGCATGTCGGCGCCCTCCTCGAGGTCCAGTTCGGCCTCGCGCACCGCTTCCGCCCCGTTGGACGGGTCCATCTGGTAGGCGCGCCGGTCGCCGAATTCCGGGGTCGACTCGGCGGCGTCGCGGAACGGGCCGTAGAAGGCGGAGGCGTACTTGGCGCTGTAGGCGATGATCGGCACGTCCGGGTGGCCCTCCTCGTCAAGCTGGAAGCGGATCGCGCCGACCCGGCCGTCCATCATGTCGCTGGGCGCGACCGCGTCGGCACCCGCCTCGGCGTGGGAGATCGCGGTTTTGGCGATCAGCTCGACGCTGAGGTCGTTCTGGATCTTGCCGTCGGCGTCGGGGATGCCGCAGTGGCCGTGGGACGTGTACTCGCAGAGGCAGACGTCGGTGATCACGGTGAGGTCGGGGTGCGCCTCCTTCAGCGCCCGCACCGCCATCTGGATGATCCCCTCGTCGTCGTAGGCGCCGGTGCCGTACTCGTCCTTGTCGGCGGGGATGCCGAACAGGATCATCGTGCCGATCCCGGCCGCCGCGACCTCGCCCGCGTGCTCGACCAGGTTGTTGATCGAGTAGCGGTTCACGCCCGGCATCGAGGGGATCTCCTCCCTGACCCCCTCGCCGGCGATGACGAAGGCGGGCATGATCAGGTGGGCGGGCGAGAGCTCGGTCTCGCGCACCAGCGAGCGGAACGTGGGCGTGCCGCGCAGGCGGCGCATGCGCGTGGCGGGAAAGGGCATCAAAGGCGAGTTTAGGGAAGGTCTGGGGTGTCCCTCCCCGGACAAGCCTCGCTTCGCGGGCTTTGAGTGTCCGGGGAGGGACACCCCAGACCTTCCTCACCGGCCGTTACGTTTGGCGCGTGCAGGCTCGGGACCTGGTCAAGCGGTTCGGCGACCGCGAGGCGCTTCGGGGGATCAGCTTCGCGGCGGATCCGGGGGAGCTGGTGGCGGTGATCGGACCGAACGGGGCGGGGAAGACGACGCTGCTCTCGATCCTCGCCGGGATCCTCGCGCCGGACGGGGGCGAGCTGGCGCTCGGCGAGGGGAGCGTCGGCTGGGTGCCGCAGCAGGCGGCGCTCTACCGGCGGCTGACCGTGGAGGAGAACCTGCTCCTCTTCGCGCGGCTGGAGAAGCACGCGGACCCGCGCGCCTCGGTCGCCGAGATGCTCGAGCTGACCGGGCTCGGGGAGCGCCGCGGCGAGATCGTCGCCCGCCTCTCCGGCGGCAACCAGCAGCGGGTCAACATCGCGATCGGGCTGCTCTCGCGGCCGCGCGTGCTGCTGCTCGACGAGCCGAGCGTCGGCCTCGACCCGCGCCAGCGGGCCCGCCTCTGGGAGTTCGTCTCCGGCCTCGCCCTGCGCGGGACGACGGTGATCTTCTCGACCCACGACATCCAGGAGGCGGAGCGCTACGGCGGCCGGCTGCTGGTGCTCGCCGACGGCGAGAGCCTCTTCGACGGCTCCGCCGAGGAGCTGCGCGAGGCGGTCCGCCGCGAGGCCGCCGACGCCGCGGCGGCCGATCGCGACTTCGAGACCGCCTTCGTCGCCTACCTCCAGCACCGGGGACACTGACGTGCGCTGGCTGCTGCTGAAGGACCTGCAGATCCTGCGGCGCTCACCGCTTCAGGCGGTCCTGCTGGTCCTCTACCCGGTGCTGATCGCGGTCCTGGTCGGCTTCGCGATCTCGCGCGGGCCGGAAAAGCCGAAGGTCGCCTTCCTCAACGAAGTGCCCTCGAACGCGCGCATCAGCCTCAGCGGCGCCAAGCTCCCCTCGGCCAACGTCCAGCAACGGATCTGCCAGAAAGTCGAGTGCGTCCGGGTGCACTCCCGCGACGAAGCGGTGAAGAAGGTCGAATCCGGCGACGTCCTCGCGGCCCTGATCCTGCCCGAAGACCTCGTCAACAAGATCAACTCGCTCTCCACCCTCTCCCCCGGCACGCCGAAGGTCGAAGTCCTGGTCAACGAATCGAATCCGCTGAAGGCGAGCGCGGTCGACGACAAGATCACGGCGCTGCTCGCCCAGGCGAACCTGGCGATCGCCAAGCGGATCGCGATCGAAGGCACCAAGTACCTCAACCTGGTGATCAAGGGCGGCGACCTCCCGGTGCTGGGGAGCGCGATCCACATCCTCGGGCTGGAGGCGAGCGCCCACATCCTCGAAGCGATCGAACCGGCGCTGCCGAAGGGGCCGCTGCGGGCGGCGCTCGAGGAGGTGACCGAATTCGCCAAGGAGGCAGGCGAAAACCTCGACATCGCCGAACCGCTGATCGACCGTCTGGCCGAACCGATCACGGTCGACAAGGTCGCGGTCGGCGGCTCCTCGCCGCCGCTGGAAACCTTCGCGATCGCCGCCGCCGCGACCCTCACCCTGGCCTTCGTCACGGTCCTCCTGGTCGCCGGGTCGCTGGCGCTGGAGCGCGAGGAGAACGCCTACCCGCGGCTGACCCGGGGACTGGTCTCGGGCGAGGCGCTCCTGGTCGAGAAGGTCCTGCTCGGTGTCGTCGCCGGCCTCGCGGTCACGATCCTGATGCTGGCCGGGCTGGCGCTCTTCGTGCCGCTCGAATGGAGCCGCTTCCCCCTCTGGCTGGCGGCGATCCTGCTCGGCGGCGCGGCCTCGGGCGCGGCCGGGGCGGCGCTCGGGGCGGCGGCCCGCGAGGTCCGCGCCGTCTCCCTGCTCGCCTTCATGGTCACCCTGCCGGTCGCCTTCCTCTCGCTCGTCCCCAGCGGCACCGTCGGCCACGACCTCTTCGACGTGATCAAGGTGATCACCGCCATCTTCCCCTTCAAACCGGCCCTGGAAGCGATCACCGCCGCCCTCGAAACCGGCGACGGTGGCCTCGGCGGCCCGCTCCTGCACCTGGCGATCCTGACCGTCGCCTACGCCCTGATCGCCCGCCTCGCCCTGCGTCGCTTCGCCCGCGTCTAACCGAGGGGAGAGAGCGGGGCGACGCCGTCGTGCTCGACGTGGTGGAGGATGAACTCGCGCAGGTCGAGGCTCGGGATGGAGCGCGGCGCGGACGCGGTCGATCGCCTCGGGCGTCGTCAGCTCGGGGAAAGCGCGGTCGCGGGCGGGGATCGCGGCGAGGGCCACCGGCGAGCCGTCCAGCAGCAGCGGGCCGTGGACGCTGATGAACGCGTCGATCTCGGCCGGCCCCTCTCCCCCGATCTCCAGCTCGGCGGCGAAATCGACGAGCCGCTCGAGCCGGTAGTTCCGCCCCTCGGTCGCCGCCAGCGCCGCCAGCTGCTCGTCGCTGGGAAAGACCAGGTGGACGCTCGCCACCGTCCCCGGCGAGGGGACGACCGCCGCCGGGACCGCGCCGTACCTCGTCACGTGCGCCGAGTAGACGACGTCCCAGCCGCCGAGCGCCACCCGCAGCGCCGCGATCGGCGCCGCCGGCAGGTGGGCGAGCTTGCGGGTCAGCGCCTCCGGCGAGGCGTTCGCCCCGTAGGCGAGCAGGGCGCGCCGCCCGGCGACGTCGATCTCCTCCGGCGGCACCGGCAGCGTCCGCTCGCCGACCTGGACGAACGATCCCGTGGGCGGCCCGTAGGGATACGCGAGCGCCCGCCGAACCAGCTCGTCGTCGTCGAGGTGCGCCCCCATCCCGCCGCACCCTCGCACACACCCGGCCCGGGGCAGCGGGCTAGAGTCGCCGCCATGCGGTTGCTCTTCATCGGCGACGTGGTCGGCGGCCCCGGCCGGCGCGGGCTGCGCGAGACGATGCCCTCGCTGAGGGAGCGCTACTCGCCCGACCTGATCGTCGTCAACGGCGAGAACTCGGCCGGCGGCATGGGGATCACCGAGCGCACCGCCAACGACATCTTCGACACCGGCGCCGCCGTGATCACCACCGGCAACCACGTCTACCGCCACCGCGACGCCTACCCCTTCCTCGAACGCGAGGGGCGGGTGATCCGCCCGGCCAACTACCCGAGCGGCAACCCCGGCCGCGGCCACACCCTGGTCGAGGCGGGCGGGATGCGGGTGGCGGTGATCAACCTCAGCGGCGGCGTCGGCCTGAAGGTCGCCCGCTCCCCCTTCGACGCCGCCGACGCGATCCTCGAACGGCTCGACGCCGACGCGGTGATCGTCGACTTCCACGCCGAGGTGACCAGCGAGAAGGTGGCGATGGGCTGGCACCTCGACGGCCGCGTCGCCGCCGTGCTCGGCACCCACACCCACGTGCCGACGGCCGACGGTCGCGTCCTCCCCAAAGGCACCGCCTTCATCTCCGACGTCGGCATGACCGGCTCGCGCCAGAGCATCCTCGGGGTGCGGATCGAGGATGCGCTCGGCGCCCTCGTCACCCAGATGCCGCACCGCTTCGAGACCGCCGACGAGGACGTCTGGGTGATGGGCGCGGTGGTCGACGTCAACCGGTCGGGACTGGCGGATTCGATCGAGCCGGTGATGGTTCCGGCCGCCGGCGCCTGAAGCGGCGCGCGATACCGGGGACCTCGTCCGGCTCCGGCTCCTCGCTCGGCTCGAGCAGCGCCAGCGCCACCAGCATCAGCGGGAAGAACCAGACGATGTAGAGGTAGAACCAGTGGTGCAGGGTGATCTGCACGCCCAGCGTCAGCGCCGCCGCGAGGGCCGCGACCTGGAGCAGGGACTTCTTGCGCGGGACGAAGGCGAGGGCGATCGCCAGCGCGCCGGTCGCGGCGAGGATCGCCACCCGCAGCGGTTCCAGCGCTTCGTCCTGGCCCCAGACGCTGAACGGGGAGACGCGGCCGGCCTGGGCGGCGATGGTGCGTTCGTAGAAGACCTTCAGGCCGGGGTCGATCGCGGGCCAGGTCATGGCCAGGACGGTGACGAGCGCGAAGCCGACGATGAAGAGGAGCGCCGAGCGGGAGAACACGACATCCTGCGCGCGAGGTCTACGTGCTCGGACGTCGTGTTCTCCCGGTACGGGGCCGTGGCCGGGGTGCGCCACGTCAGCCGGGGCATCGTCGAGCTGGAGGGACGGGTCGAGCTCCGGGCGGTAGGTCAGCAGCATCGGGGCCAGCATCAGCGGGATGAACTTCGCCCAGGTCGCCAGGGACAGGGTCACGCCGCGCCAGAAAGGCTTCGCCAGCAGCACCAGCGTCGCCGCCAGCAGGGCGGCGATCAGGGCGTCGTTGGAGTCGGACTCCAGGACGTAGGCGGTGTAGGGGAAGGCGGCCCAACCGAAGGCGAGGATCGCGCCGAGGCGGCGGCCCGCCGGGCCGGGCCGGATCCGGATCCCCAGCAAGATCAGCAGGACGAAGGTGACGACGTCGAAGGTGATCGAGGCGCCGTGGGCGGCGGGCAGGTCGTCCCATTCGCCGGTGTAGGGCCAGACCACCTCGAACGGCACGTAGGCCAGGTAGTTGACCGGCCCGTAGGTGTCGCCGTCGTGGATGTCCTGCGGGAAGTTGCCGTAGAGCGGTTCGCCGTGGACGATCTTGTGGGCGCCGGTCACCCCGGCGTAGCCGACGTCGATCGCCCCCGCGTCGGCCATGTTCAGCCCGACCCGGAAGCCCATCAGGAAGAGCGCCGCGACCAGCAGCCACATCGTCGGCCAGACCGGGCGCAGCCCGCTCCCTCGCCCGCGGAAGCCGATCCACAGGCAGCGGATCAGGAGGTAGACCAGCACCGGGTAGGCGAGCGGCACCGACACCCCGATGTTCCCCTGGTTGAAGAAGTAGTGGGAGACGCCGAAGCCGAGCAGGACCAGCAGGTCGAGGTTGGCGACGCGTCGCCAACGGCGCCAGTCGAAGAGGCCGACGAGGAAGAAGGCGCAGAGCGGCAGCCAGATGAACGGCGAGTTCAGCGAGTGGGCGAACTCGCCCGAGTAGCCGCGGGCCATTTCCCAGGCCACCTGGTAGCCGGTCCAAGATTCGGTCACCTTGCCGGTCTTCGGGTCGACCATCACCAGCGCGTACTCGTGGTCGTCTTCGAACCAGCCGACTTCCCACCTTTCGTTGTTGAAGGTCGGGCTGGGGACGAGGGCGGGGTGCTCGCGCTTCTCTTCGACGACCTTCGGGTCCTGGGCGGCGGCCTGGGACGCTTCGGCCGAGTTGACGTCGCCCGGCGCCGGTTCTTCGGCCTTCGCCGCGGCGCCCGCGAGCGCCGGAGAGGCGAGGACGAAGGCGAGCAGCAGCGGCAGGAAGAGGGTCGCGGGCCGCCGCTTCATCGCGCTCCGTCCCAGGTCATCCGCGGCAGGATCTCACTCGCCATCGAGCCCGAAGTGTGCGCGCACCGCCGGAGCGACGTCGCGCAGGCTCCACTGCTCGCGCTCGTCCGCCGACTCCGGCCCGCAGCCGACGAAGAGCAGCGGCCCGAGGCTGTCCCCGGCGGCGAGGGCGCCGTGGCTGCCGCCGCCCGCGTGGGAGGTGCCGCCCCAGTCGACCGCCTCGAAGCCCTCGACCAGCGAGAGGACGAAGTCACCGGAGTGCGGCGCGGTCAGCGCCGACCACACCCGCTGCAGCGGGTCGGGGTAGGCCTCGCTGCGCAGCTTGCCGTCCTCGACCCGCGCCTCCAGCACGCCGAGCTCCCCCTCGATCTCCCAGCGCCCGCCGCGCAGGTCGGCGACGCCCTCGCCGGGCCGGAAGCGCACCTGCTCGCCGCGCCGCTCGACCGTCGCCCACTCGCCGCCCGCGGCGGGCATCCCCGGCTCCGGCCGGTAGAGCGGCGCGCCCTCGGCGTCGAACAGCCGGCAGACCAGGTCGACGCCCTCGATCTCGGCCAGCCTCTCCCCCACCGCGCGCGGGTCGGCCCGCTCGCCTTCGCCGGGGAGGAGGTAGACGTGGGCCGCGCGGCCGGTCGGGCTGACCGCCAGCTGCGCCAGCTCCGGCTTCTCCTCCGAGGGCTGCAGCACCGACCACTCGGCGGCGAGGATGTCGGCCAGCGGCAGCCCGCGCTCGACGTCGGTCTGCGCGTGGTCGGCGAGGAGGATCACCGCGTGCTCGTCGAGGAAGGGGTCGATCCCGCCCGCCTGCTCGATCAGCGTGCCGAAGGCCTGGTCGGCCCTGGCGATCGACTCGACCGAGGCCGCCGGGCCGTGACGGTGCGAGTAGTTGTCGTTGTCGGGCAGGGAGAGCAGGAGGAAGTCGAAGCCGTCCTGCTTCATCAGCTCGACCGCGCAGCAGGCGGCGTAGGGATCGCGCACCCCGGGGATCGAGGTCGACTTGCAGGGGACCTCCTGGCTCGCGTAGAGGTCGCCGTAGAAGAGCTCCTTCGGGCCCCAGGTGTGGTGGCGGAACTTCAGCTTGGTCGCGTCGACGGCCCGCCGCATCAGCCCGTCGAGCGACACCTCGTGCCGGTGGCGCCCGCGGTAGATCAGGTACGGCGTGCAGGCGGTACGGGCGCCGGCGTCGTCAAGGCGCTCCCAGAGCGTCTCGATCTCGGGCGAGAGATGCGCCAGGTTCATGTTGTAGACGAGGTCGTAGAGCGCCCGGAAGACGCCGAACGCGCGCGTCGCCTCCAGCGACGACCCGTACTCGACGTAGCGCCGCTCCAGCCGGTGGTACCAGTTCATGCCGCTGATCCAGTGCTCGTCGGCGCCGACCCCGGTGACCATCTCCGAACAGGCGACCGGGGTCACCGAGGGGAAGCTGGAGACGCAGTCCTCGATCAACACCCCGCGCTCTGCCAAGCTGCCGAAGCTCGGCGCGCGGCCCTCGTCGATCGCCCGCCGCAGCATGTCGCTGCGCAGCGAGTCGACGTAGGTGAGGATCAGCTTCTTGCGACTGAGATCAGCCATCGCTGGACTGATTCTTGTGGACGGCGGGCCTCGGCCCGTCGCCTGCCCGTTATCGGAGGACGCGGAGCCCGGCGTGTTTGCGCTGGTTGCGGCGGTGGCGGCTGTAGCCGAGCCAGAGCAGGGCGATCGCGACGATGACGATCACGATCGGCAGGAAGACGGCGATCGCCAGCACGACGATCGCGGCCAGGGTGACGATGAAGGCGAGCGCGCCGCCGCCGCTCCCTTCGCGCCGCGAGGCGCCGAAGACGAGGTCGGAGATCACCAGGCAGCCGGCGGCCCCGCCGATCGCGGTGATGATCGCGCCGACCACCCCGTCGACGAGGAAGCCGATGACGAGGCCGACGATCGCGGCGAGCAGGACCATCCGCCCGCGGGCGCCGCCCTGCGTCCCGGTGGTGCCGGCGAGCATGCCGATCGCGAAGCCGATGCCGAGGTCTTGGAAGAAATGCACGACCCGGAAACCTAACGCGGCGGGCGCCTCGGCGGCAATCCGCCACACTTCCCACATGACCGAGGTCCCCCAGCCCCCCCACCGTCGCCGCGCCCACACGTCGACCCGCGACCTCGAGCGCTACGCGGGCCTCTTCGCCGAGCGCACCACCGTGATGCGCTCCTCCGCGATGCGCGACCTGATGGCGGTCACCGCGCGGCCGGAAGTGATCTCGCTGGCCGGCGGCCTGCCCGACACCTCGACCTTCCCGCCCGAGAGCCTCGCCGCGCAGATGAGCAAGATCGCCGCCGAGTCCGCCGCCGCGGCGCTGCAGTACGGGCCGACCGAGGGCTTCGACGAGACCAAAGACTGCATCGTCGAGGTGATGGCGGCCGAGGGGATGCTGCCCGACCCCGACGACATCGTCATCACCACCGGCGGCCAGCAGGCGATCGACCTGGTCGCCAAGACCCTGGTCGACCCCGGCGACGTGGTGATCTGCGAGGCACCGACCTATCCCGGCGCGGTCCCCGTCTTCTGCAGCTACCAGGCCGACGTCCGCCAGATCGAGATGGACGAGGACGGGATGCGGATCGACCTGCTGGAGGAGCTGCTGGAGGAGCTGCGCGCCGAAGGCCGGCGGCCGAAGTTCATCTACACGATCCCCAGCTTCCAGAACCCCGGCGGGGTCACACTCTCGCTCGAGCGCCGCGCGCGGCTGGTCGAGATCGCCCGCCGGCAGGAGCTGCTGGTGGTCGAGGACAACCCCTACGGGATGCTCCGCTACGGCGGCGAGGCGCTGCCGACGCTCTACCAGCTCGACGGCGGCGACTTCGTCATCTACCTGGGGACGTTCTCGAAGATCCTCTCCCCCGGGATCCGCCTCGGCTGGGTCGTCGCGCCGCCGCCGGTGCTGGAGAAAATCGTCCTCGGCAAGGGCGCGGCCGACCTCTGCACCTCGACCCTGACCCAGTTCTTCGTCCGCCAGTACTTCGCCGAAGGCGGCTGGCGGCGCTACATCGAGGACCTCGTCGGCCTCTACCGGCGGCGACGCGACGTGATGCTGGAGGCGCTGCGCGAGCACTTCCCCGCCGCCGCGACCTGGACCGAACCCGAAGGCGGCCTCTTCATCTGGGCGACGCTGCCCGACTACATCGACACCGGCGACCTGCTGGCCAAGGCGCTGCGCTCCGACGTCGCCTTCGTGCCGGGCCAGGCGGCCTACGTCGACGGCCGCGGCGCCAACTCGATGCGGCTCAACTTCAGCGGCGTCACCGATGACGAAATCAGGGAGGGCGTGGCGCGGATCGGCCGCGTGATCCGCGAACAGGTCGAGCTGTACGAGGCGCTGGCGCCATCGCCGAGTTCCCCCCGAGTCTCGCCCGGCACGCCCGGACGCGAAGCGGAGGACGTGCCGGTCGATGGCGGAGCCGCAGAGTCCGCAGCGGCCGAAGAGGGCGGCTCCGTCCTCCCCTTCCGCCGGGCCGGGAACGAATGAAGGTCGTCGTCCTCAAAGGCGGTCGCTCCCTGGAGCGCGGCGTCTCGCTCCGCTCCGGCGCCCGGGTCGAGGACGCGCTCGAACGGCTCGGCCACGAGGTCGTCCCGATCGACGTCGGCGCCGACCTCGTGAAACGGCTGCGCGCCGAGCGGCCCGACGTCGCCTTCGTCGCCATGCACGGCGCCGGCGGCGAGGACGGCACCGTGCAGGAGCTGCTGGAGCTGCTCGGCATCCCCTTCACCGGTCCCGACGCGGCCGCCTGCGCGCGCTCGATCGACAAGGTGATGGCGAAGGCGACGATGCGCGCCGCCGGCATCCCCACGCCGGACTCCTTCGCCTTCACCCAGACCGCCTTCCGCGACCTCGGTGCCGCCGACGCGCTCGGCGACCTCGAGAGCAGCCTCGGCTTCCCGCTGGTGGTCAAGCCGAGCCGCGGCGGCTCCTCGCTCGGAGTCAAGTTCGCGGGCGCGCCCGCCGAGGTCCCCGGCGCCCTCGTCGCCGCCTTCTCCTACGACGACCGGGTGATGCTGGAGCGCTACGTCGAGGGGCGCGAGCTGGCCGTCAGCGTGCTCGGCTCGGAGCCCTTGCCGACGGTCGAGGCGATCCCCGCCGAAGGCGACCCCTACGACTTCGAGGCCCGCTACGAGATCGGCCGCACCCACTTCGTCTGCCCCGCCGACCTCTCCCCCACCGAGCGCGCCGCCGTCACCGACGCCGCCCTGGCCACCTGCCGCGCCCTCGGCTGCGAGGGCTTCGCCCGCGTCGACCTGATCCTCGCCACCGACGGCCCCTGGGTGCTGGAGACCAACGCGATCCCCGGCCTCACCGACACCAGCCTCCTCCCCCAGTCCGCCGAGGCCGCGGGCCTCAGCTTCGAGGAATTAGTGGAGCGGATACTCCACTTGGCGCTCGCCCCCTCGGGCGTCTCCTAGAGCGACAACGCCGCGATGCGCCGGTTTGCAGTCTAGGAGTCGCCCGAGGCGAAATCCTCAGGAGAGACTTCGTCTAAGAAGTCTTTGAATTTGTCGACGACTTCCTCGGTGTCCTCGACCTCGTGCTCGAACTCGATCGCCGACTCCTCGATGACCTCCTCGGCGGCGAAGATCGGCGCGGCGACGCGGACGGCGAGAGCGAGGGCGTCGGAGGGGCGCGAGTCGATCTCGATTTCCGAGCCTCCGACCGAGACCGTGATCGAGGCGTAGAAGGTGTTGTCGCGCAGTTCGGTGACCGCCACCCGCTCGCATTTCGCGTCGAGGTTCTCAAGCACGTCGGAGAGCAGGTCGTGGGTCATCGGCCGCGGCGTCGAGGCCCCCTGCAGCTTCATCAGGATCGCCGCCGCCTCGGGATGGCCGATCCAGATCGGCAGGAACCGATTCCCGTCGACGGTCTTCAACAAAACGATCGGCTGCTTGCCGACCATGTCGAAGGAGACGCCGTAGATCTGCATCTGCTGCAAGAGATTGCTCCCGCCGTACGTGGTCTGACGCCAAAAGTGTACGGGGCCGAGTGGGCGATCCTGGATTCGAACCAGGGACCTCGTCCTTATCAGAGACGCGCTCTAACCAACTGAGCTAATCGCCCGGGGGCGGCGATGATAGCGGCACCGGGCCGCGCGGATCACCTGCCGCGACGGCGCAGCTCGCGGGCCAGGTGATGAGCCTCGTCGAGGTTCTCGAAGCGGAGCTCGACGACGATGCCGCCGGCGCGCGGTTTCACGCTCACCTCGTGCCCAAGGGCGGACTCGAGCGCATCGGTCGCATCCTCGAGCGCTGCCCGCTGGTCGGGATCGATCGGCGCCTTCCGCGGCCTCGCTTTTGGCTGGCCGGCCAGCCGAACCCTCTGCTCGGTCTCGCGGACCGACCACCCCCCCGCCACCGCGTCGCGGGCGAGGCGACGGCGGACGTCGTTGCCGTTGGCGCCGAGCAGGGCGCGGCCGTGTCCCTCGCTGAGCTCGCCGCTTTCGAGCGACTCGAGCGTCTCGTCGGGCAGCTCGAGCAGGCGGATCAGGTTGGAGATCGCGGGCCGGCTGCGGCCGACCCGCTTCGCCAGCTCCTCTTTGGTCAGGCCGAGGTCCTCGACCAGGGCGGCGCAGGCTTTCGCCTCCTCGACCGGGTTGAGGTCCTCGCGCACCATGTTCTCGATCAGCGCCGCCTGCAGCCGCTCCGGCTCGGCCTGGTCGCGGACCACCGCGGGGACCTTCTCCAGGCCGGCCTGCTGGGCGGCGCGCCAGCGGCGCTCGCCGGCGACCAGTTCGTAGCTGCCGTCGGCGAGCGGGCGGACCAGCAGCGGCTGGACCACGCCGGTCGCCTCGATCGAGGCGGCGAGGGCGGTCAGGGCCTGGGGGTCGAAGTGGGTGCGAGGCTGGTTCGGGTTCGGCTTGATCAGCGCGACCGGCAGCTCGAGCAGCTCGCCCGCGGCCGCGTCGGCGGAGGTCTCGGGCAGGATCGCGGCGAGCCCGCGGCCGATCCCGGCGCGCCGTCTGGTCGAGCTAGCCACGCGCGGCAAGCTCCTTGGCGAGCGCCTGGTAGGCGACGGAGCCGCGCGAGGAGGGGGCGTGGTCGATCACCGGCAGACCATAGCTCGGCGACTCCGCGACCCGGACGCTGCGCGGGATGACCGTCTCGAAGACCATCCCGGGGAAGTGGTTGCGCAGCTCCGCCTCGACGTCCTGGGCTAACCGCGTGCGCTCGTCGTACATGGTTATAAGCAAACCCGACACCTCTAGTCGAGGGTTGAGCTGGCGCCGGATCAGGCCCAAGGTCTCCAGGAACTGGACCAGCCCCTCGAGCGCCAGGTACTCGGCCTGCACCGGCACTATGACGCGGTCGGCGGCCACCAAGGCGTTGACGGACACCGGGCCGAGCGAGGGTGGGCAGTCGAGGAAGGTGCGGGCGAAGCGCTCGCGGACCGGGCCCAGCCGTTCGCGCAGCCGGATCTCGGAGTTCTCGATCCGCGGCAGCTCGACCGCGGCGCCCGCCAGGTCGACGTTGGCGGGCACCAGCCAGAGGTTGTCGGGACCGGCGGGGCGGGCGGCCGCCGCCACCTCGGTCTCGCCGGTCAGGCAGTCGTAGGAGGAGGGGTGCAGCTCCCGATCGCCGCCGAGGGCGACGGTGGCGTTGCACTGGGGGTCGAGGTCGACGATCAGCGTCTGCTCGCCACCGGCGGCGGTGCAGGCAGCGAGGTTGACGGCGGTCGTCGTCTTGCCGACGCCCCCCTTCTGGTTCGCGATCGCGTAGACGGTTCCCATCGGCCGCCCAGACTAGATGAGTGCCGGCCCGGTGAGCCTTGAGCGCCCCCGGACGGGCCCGCTGGAAATCCGCTCCACGCGTGAGCCTGCGGTCGGATAGCCTGGGCGCGTGTCCGACCTTGCCGACTGGCCCGACGATCCGGCGGAGCGCGCTCAGGAGCTCGTCGAGGGCGTCCTCGACGAGCTCGACCTCGACGGCGACGTGGAGGTCGAGGAGGACGACGACCGGATCATCATCACCGTCGTCGGCGAGGACGATTACGGCCTCCTGATCGGCAAAAGGGGCCAGACGATCGACGCCTTGCAGCTGCTCTGCTATCAGGCCGCCTTCCGCGGATTGCGCGATCGCAAGCGGGTCATCGTCGACGCGGCGGGCTACCGCGGCCGGCGTCGCGAGACGCTGGAGAGCCGCGCCGACCGGGCCGCCGAACAGGCGCTGACCAACAACCGGGTGGTCGAGATGGACCCGATGAGCGCCCAGGAGCGCCGGGTCGTCCACGAACGGCTGAAAGGCCGTTCCGGGGTGGAGACCTACAGCGAGGGCGACGAGCCCCACCGCTGCGTGATCGTCGCGCCGCTCGTCGCCGAGTGAGCGGCGACCCCGCGGATTCCCTTTCCGAGGCGCAACGCCGGTCCCTGGAGACCGTCCTCGAGCTGCTCGCCCAGGAGCGCGCCTCGGTCAGCTCGGTCACCGACGAGCGCGCCTGGAAGGTCCACGTCGAGGACAGCCTGACCGGGCTCGAGGTGCCGGAGCTGCGCGCGGCGGGCCGGATCGCCGACCTTGGCGCGGGGGCGGGCTTCCCCGGCCTCGTCCTCGCCGTCGCCCTGCCCGAGGCCCACGTCGACCTGATCGACTCGATCGGCCGCAAGACCGCCTTCATCGCCGTCGCCGTCGAGGCGGCCAGGATCCCCAACGCCCGGGCGATCACCGCCCGGGCCGAGGACCTGGCCCGGGCCGAGGCCCGCGACTCCTACGACGTCGTCACCGCCCGCGCCGTAGGCCGCCTCTCGACCCTCGCCGAGCTGGCCTCGCCCCTCCTGCGCGAAGGCGGCATCCTGGTCGCCTGGAAGGGCAGACGCGACGAAGAGGAAGAGGCGCGACTAGCCCGAGCCTCAGAATCCC
Organism: Solirubrobacterales bacterium; assembly: GCA_047601885.1. Taxonomy (GTDB): domain Bacteria; phylum Actinomycetota; class Thermoleophilia; order Solirubrobacterales; family 70-9; genus VAYN01. The sequence continues at coordinate 1,058,372 of JASGIK010000002.1, read as the reverse complement.
TGGCAATGACTCCGGAGCGCATCCTCGACGTAGGCCACCGCGCCGGCTCCGAGCACCGCCACCTCCACGTCATCCGCAAGTCCGCCCCGACCCCCCCGAACCTCCCCCGCAAGCCCGGCCTGGCCAAGAAGCGCCCCAAGGGCTGACGACCCCCGGAGCGCGCCCGCAGCCCACCCCAAAGACGGGCCGCGATCTCCGAACCCTCTGCCATCGCCTGCGGAGGGAGGACGGGCACCCTCCGAACGGCTTGTAACGAGGGCGTGCCCACCATCTCGGCCAGCCGGAGCGCGACCCAGCCCGAGTTTGAGAGAGGAGGGTGCCCGTCCTCCCTCCCCCGGAGCACCAAAAAGGGCTCCCTTTCAGGAGCCCTTCTACCTTCGCCGCTTCTTTTTTTTCGGCGGTTTCGGCGGCGGTTTAGCCGCCCGTTTCTCCTCCGGCGTAGCCACTTTCGGCGCCGGGATCAGTTTGTTGACCGTGATCCCCTGCCCGATGGTCCAGAGGTTGGTCGTGATCCAGTAGACGATCAGGCCGGCCGGGAAACTGATCACGAAGGGGACGAAGACCAACGGCAGGATGAACATCATCGTCCGCTGCGATTTGTCCGCCGTCACCGACATGAAGAAGCCTGAGGCCAGCTGGGTGCCGACGTAAAGGACCAGCAGCGCGATCAGTTCGGCGCCGTGCGCGGAAGCGGTCAGGTCCTTGACGAAGAGGAATTCGGCGCCGTAGGCGGAGCAATGGCCGGCTTCGCAGCCCATGTCCGGCGGAAGCTCGTGGCGCAGCGTGTAGAAGAGCGTGATGAAGACCGGCAGCTGCGCCAGCAGGGGGACGCACGAGGCGAACGGGTTGACTTTGTTCTCTTTGTAGAAGCGCATCATTTCCTGCTGCATGCGCTGTTTGTCGTTTTTGTATTTCTCCTGGAGTTCCTTGATCTGAGGCTGCAGCGCCTGCATCGCGCGCATGCCTTTGATCTGTTTGTAGGTCAGCGGGACCAGGATCGCCCGCGTGCAGATCGTCAGGGCGACGATCGACATTCCCCAGGAGAGGCCGACGTTGTCGTGGAAGAACTTGAGGACCGAGTTCGCGACGTCGATCAGCGGCTGCAGGATGTTCGCGTCGGGAAGCATCACGAGCGGGCCTCACCGTGGTAGTCGGCCGGATGGATGTGGCCGAGCCCTCGCAGCGTGAAGTGATCCGGAACCGGGTCGAAGCCGCCGTGGGTGAACGGGTTGCAGCGGACCAGGCGCCAGGCCGCGAGGACCAGGCCGCGGATCACGCCGAACCGTTCGACCGACTCGATCGCGTAGGCGGAGCAGGTCGGCTCGAACCGGCAACGACGGGGGCGGGCCGGCGAGATCCACCGCTGGTAGGCACGGATCGGGGCGAGAGCGATGCGTTTCACGTGGAACGGACCGGTGGCGGAATCGGTGGACCGTTTCACGTGGAACGCCCTCCCCCGAAGCTCGCGTCCATCGCCTCTTCCAGCGATTTGGTGACGCCCGCGGTCCCTTCCTTCTCGATCAGCCCGCCGATGTCGGCGCGGGCGACGATTACGAAGTCATGTTTGTCCGGCAGGCGATCGGAGAGGGACCAGAAGGCTTCGCGCAGGGTGCGCTTGACCTTGTTTCGGTCCACGGAGCCTCCGACCTTGCGCGAAACGGACACGCCGAGCCTCACCTCTTCACGCTCCTCGTCGCGGCGAGGAAACGTGTAGAGGACGAGGTAACGGGTCGCATGCGATGAGCCATCCCGATAGACGCGGTCGAACTCGCCGCTTCGCGAGAGCCGACGGCGCTTCGACGGCATCTAGGGGGTAAGGCGCTTCCGACCTTTGCGCCGACGGCGCTGCAGGACGGCGCGGCCACCGCGGGTGCTCATGCGGGCGCGGAAACCATGGGTCTTTGCCCGCTTCCGCTTCTTGGGCTGATAAGTGCGCTTCATTGCCGGCGAGAGTATAGGGACACTCGCGAAATCTTTTCCCCGGCATTTGCGGGCGGCTGAGATCCCCCAGCAAATGACGGCGCTATCGTCGCCGCCCCCGGTGTCCGACGACTCCCTCCCAACAGACCTCGATGCCCTCTGGCGAGCAGCCCAGGAAAGGCTGCGGGCATCGGTCCCGGAGTCGACCTACAAGCTCTGGCTGGAGCCCCTCGAGGCGGTCGCTTCCGACGCCGACACGCTCTACCTGAAGGCCCCCGAGGGCATCCGCGCCTGGGCCGAGAGACGCTACTCGGCGCTGATCGCCGCGGCGGTCGCCGAGGCCGGCACACAGCTCCAGCGGGTCAGCTTCGCCGCCCCCCGCGAGTCCGCGTCGACCGGATCCCCAGGCCCAGAGCTGAACCCCAGCTACACCTTCGACCGCTTCGTCATCGGTCCCGGCAACCGCCTGGCCCACGGCGCCGCGCTCGCCGTCGCCGAGGCGCCGTCGGAGGCCTACAACCCGCTTTTCCTCCACGGCCCGCCCGGACTGGGCAAGACCCACCTGCTCGCGGCGATCGCCAACTACCTCAACGACAACGCCCCGGGGCTGAACGTCCGATACACGACCGCCGAGTCGTTCACCAACGAGTTCGTGGCCGCCCTGCGCACCGCCGGTGCCGACGCTTTCAAGGCCAACTACCGGGACATCGACGTGCTGTTGATCGACGACGTCCAGTTCCTCGAGGGCAAGCCCGCCACCGAGGAGGAGTTCTTCCACACCTTCAACGCGCTGTACGAGTCCGGCAGCCAGCTGGTGCTCTCGGCCGACCGGATCCCGAGCGAGCTCTCGACCCTCGCCTCGCGCCTCCGCGACCGCTTCGAGTGGGGCCTGACGATCCCGGTCGAGCCGCCCAACCTCGCCACCCGGCTGACCGTGCTGCGGCACCTGGTCGAGGAGTCCGGGATCGAGATCGCCGATTCCGGCGCCCTCTCCGAGCTCGCCAACCGGATCGACGCCAACATCCGTCAGCTGCACGGCGCGCTGACCCGCGTGATCGCCCACGCCTCCCTGCTCGCGAAGCCGCTCAGCTCGGAGCTGATCGCCGAGGTGATCCCGACCAACAAGGCGCGCGGCGCCCAGGCCACCTCGGTCGAGGAGATCCAGCAACAGGTCGCCGAACGATTCGGGATCTCGCGCGCCGAGCTGATCGGGACCAGCCGCGCCGCCACCCCGCTGCGCGCCCGCCAGGTGGCGATCTACCTGACCCGCGAGCTGACCGACCTCTCGCTTCCCCAGATCGGTCGGCTCTACGGCGGCCGCGACCACACCACGGTGCTCAACAGCCTGCGTCGGGTGGAAGCGAGCCTCGGAGAGGACGAGGCGCTGTCCACACGCGTCGCCGAGTTGCGCACAGCCATCCACAACCCCGGCGCGGGCTGATCCCGGACCGGCCGACGCCACTGCAAGAATCCACGCCCGCCCACAGGCGCTTCCACAGGCCGCATCCGGCTTGACTCCGCCGATTAGGCTTCACTTCCACTTCTTTCCACAAGACCTAAACCAACTCCATAAGGCAATCTCGATCTCTTGAAGCTCACGACCAAACGGGAAGAACTCGTCTCCAAGCTCTCCACCGTCTCGCGCGCCGTCTCCACGCGCGCCCAGACGCAGGCGCTCTCCGGCGTCCTGATCGAGGCCGGGGAGGCCTCGGTGCGGCTTTCCGCCACCGACCTCGACCTCGGCCTGCGGACCGAGCTGGAGGCGACGGTGGAGGGCGACGGCTCGGTCCTGCTGCCGGGCCGGCTGCTGGCCGAAGTAGCTCGCTCACTCGCCGACGACACGGTCGAGATCGAGACGCGCGAGGCCGAGCGTGACGTCGAGATCCGCAGCGGTACCTCCAACTTCCACCTGCGGGTGCTGCCGGCCGAGGACTTCCCGAACTTCCCGACCGCGGCCGATGCCGAGCCGATCCAGATCCCCGCCGCCGCGCTGGCCGAGGGCATCGATCTGGTCGCGCGCGCGGCCTCGCGCGACGACATGCGCCCGGTGCTCACCGGGGTCTTCGTCACCGCCACGGGCAACGAGATGACGATGGTCGCCACCGACTCCTACCGGCTCGCGGTCAAGCGGACCGAGCTGGAGACGGCGCTGACCGGGGAGATCGAGGCGAACATCCCGGCGCGGGCACTGCGCGAGCTGGCCCGGATCCTCTCCACCGAGGGGGTCGACGCGGCGTCGATCACCCTGCAGCAGAACCAGGCGATCTTCGAAGCCGGCTCGATCACGCTGACCACGCGGCTGATCGAGGGCCAGTTCCCGAACTTCCGCCAGCTCCTGCCGGAGTCCTACGAGCACGACGTGCGACTGCCGCGCGGCGAGTTCCTCGAGGTGGCGCGGCGAATCAGCCAGTTGGCCCAACGCAACGCGCCGCTGCGTTTCTCCTTCGAGCCGGGAGAGCTGACCGTCTCCGCCGAGACGCCCGACGTCGGCGACGCGCGCGAGACGATGCCCGCCGCCTTCGAGGGCGAGCCGATGGAGATCGGCTTCAACCCCGAGTACCTGCGTGAGGGGATCGAAAGCGTCGGCGGCGACGAGGTGCTGCTGCGGTTGATCTCGCCGCTGCGGCCGGGTCTGATGCAGCCGGTCGACAACGAGGACTTCCGCTACCTCGTGATGCCGATCCGCCTCAACGTCTAGGCGGGATCTGGGCCGGTGCTGGTCACCGCGATCGAAGCCCGCCCGCTCCGCAGCCTCGCGCGCGTCCGCGTCCCGCTCGGGCCGGGGATCGTCAGCGTCGTCGGGCCCAACGGGGTCGGCAAGACGAACCTGGTCGAGGCGCTCTACTTCGCCCTCACCGGCCGTTCGTTTCGCACCTCGGACCGCCGTGACCTGATCCCCTTCGGCGAGAGCCTGGCGCGGGCGGAGGCGACGGTGCGCGACGACGACGGGATCGAACGGCGACTGCTCGCCTCGGTCAGCCGGACGGAGGGGCGACGCCACCTGTTGGACGGGCAGGCCGCCGACCCGGTGACGATCGCCCGGATGCGACCGCCGGTGGCGGTGTTCGCGCCCGACCGATTGAGCCTGGTGAAGGGCCCGCCGGCCGAGCGTCGAGCTCACCTCGACGGTTTCCTCGTCGCCCGCTGGCCCGCCCGCGGTGAGCTCCGCAAACGCTTCGGCCAGGCGCTGGCCCAGCGCAACGCGATGATCTCCCGCGTCGCCGCGGGTCACGGGTCGCCCGACGGGCTCGACGTCTGGGACGCCGGAGTCGCCGGCGCGGCCGCGCCGCTGATCGCGGCAAGGGACGAGGCGATCGCCGAGCTGGCGCCCGCTTTCGCGACGGCACTGGTGGAGCTCGGGCTCGAGGACGGTGAGCTCGCCTACGCGCCGCGAGCCGAGGGCGACGCCGAGGCGCTCCGCGCCGGCCTGAGGGAGCGACGCGACGCCGACCTCAAGCTCGGCCGCAGCTCCTGGGGCCCGCACCTGGACGAGGTCAAGCTGTCGGTGTCCGGTCGGGCGCTGCGCAAATACGGGTCCCAGGGCCAGCAGCGGGCCGCTCTCCTGGCCCTGTTGTTCGCCGAGCGCGAGGCGCTCCTGAACGCCCGCCGCGTCACCCCGCTGTTGCTGCTCGACGACGTGATGAGCGAGCTCGACCCAGGCCGCCGCGACCTCCTCGTCGCCCGCCTCGCGGCTGGTGGGCAGACCCTGATCACGGCCGCCGACGAGGAGTCGTTGCCGGCCATGGCGCGCGAGACGATGGTGCGGATGCCGCGCCCCGGGGTCGTCGGCCCGGGCGTGGACGACGCGGAGGCGGCGTGACCCGCCGTCGCGCCCCGCGCCCGGCCGGCGCGGCGTTCCGCGTGGTCCGCGAAGGGGTCGCGCCGAAGACCGGCCTCGCCGCCGTCCAGGCGGCCTGGTCGGAGGCGGTCGGCGAGCACATCGCCGCGGTCGCGACGCCGATCGCCGAGCGGGCCGGCACGCTGACCGTCGAGTGCGCCGGGGCGATGTGGGCGCAGGAGCTCGACCTGATGCAGGGACAGCTGCTCGAACGGCTGCGCGAGGCGCTGGGGGAGAGGGCTCCCGAAGCGCTCAAGTTTCGGGTCGCACGAGGGCCCTAAGAGGGCACTCTTTTACCACGATTTGCAGGTAAATTGGCACTTCTGCGGGTTGGATCCATGGTGCCCGACTGGTATTCTTATGGCAACTCGCCTCAGGCCCCGACAAGTGTGGAGAGAGCCTCCTAGCGTCGGGGCTTTTTGTGTCAACCGGAAGGACCTTCTTGCCTCAGAAAAAAGCCAAAGCCGACGCCTCCTACGGCGCCGCGGACATCACGGTCCTCGAGGGCCTCGAAGCCGTCCGCAAACGCCCGGGGATGTACATCGGCTCGACCGGCCCGCGCGGCCTGCACCACCTGGTCTACGAGATCGTCGACAACTCGGTCGACGAGGCCTTGGCCGGGTACTGCGACGCGGTCGAGATCTTCATCCACCCGGACAACAGCGTCACCGTGGGGGACAACGGCCGCGGTATCCCGGTCGGGATCATGGAGAAAGAGGGCCGTCCGGCGGCTGAAGTCGTGCTCACCGTCCTCCACGCGGGCGGCAAGTTCGGCGACGGTGGCGGCTACAAGGTCTCCGGCGGCCTGCACGGCGTCGGCTCCTCGGTGGTCAACGCGCTCTCCGAGCGCCTGCACCTGAGGATCGAGACCGACGGCGCGGTCTGGGAGCAGGACTACGAACGCGGTAAACCGCTGACCAAACTGGAGAAGGGCGCCGCCTCCGACCAGCACGGCACCCAGATCACCTTCCTGCCGGACCTCGAGATCTTCGAAGACATCGAGTACGACTTCCAGACGCTGGCCGAGCGCATGCGGGAGACCGCGTTCCTCACCCGCGGCCTGAAGATCTCGCTCACCGACGAGCGCGGGGAGGGGCAGAGCGTCACCTTCCAGTACGACGGCGGGATCGAGGACTTCGTCACCCACCTCAACGAGAACAAGGAGACGATCAACAGGAAGCCGGTCTTCTTCGAAGGTGAAAAAGAGGACGGCGAAGTCGAGGTCGCGATGCAGTGGAACGCCTCCTACCAGGAGTCGATCTTCAGCTTCGCCAACAACATCAACACCCACGAGGGCGGCACCCACCTCTCCGGTTTCCGTGCCGCGCTGACCCGCACGTTGAACGCCTACGCCCGCACCAAAGGCCTGCTCAAAGAGAAGGACGACAACCTCGCCGGTGAGGACGTGCGCGAGGGGCTGACCGCGGTCATCTCGGTGAAGTTGCACGACCCCCAGTTCGAGGGCCAGACCAAGACCAAACTCGGCAACCCGCCGATCAAAAGCCTGGTCGAGGAGACGGTCAACCGCAAACTGGCCGAGTGGCTCGACGAGAACCCCCCCGAGGCTCGACGGATCATCTCCAAGGCGATCGACGCCGCCCGGGCCCGTTCCGCGGCGCGCAAAGCGCGCGACCTGACCCGCAAGTCGGCGCTCGAGAACTCGACTCTGCCGGGCAAGCTCGCCGACTGCTCGGTGAAGGACCCGAGCCTGGCCGAGATCTTCGTGGTCGAGGGTGACTCCGCCGGCGGCTCGGCGAAGCAGGCCCGCGATCGCAGTACCCAGGCGGTGCTGCCGCTGCGCGGCAAGATCATCAACGTCGAGAAGAGCCGCATCGACAAAGTCCTCGCCAACAACGAGGTCCAGGCGCTGATCACGGCGATCGGCACCGGCGTCCACGACGAGTTCAACATCGAGGACGCGCGGTACCACAAGATCGTGATGGCGACCGACGCCGACGTCGACGGCGCCCATATCCGCACGCTGGTCCTCACCTTCCTCTACCGGCAGATGCCGGAGCTGATCGAGAGCGGCTACGTCTACATCGCCAAACCGCCGCTCTACCGCGTGAAACAGGGCAACCAGGAGACCTACCTGGAGCGCGAGTCCGAACTGGAAGAGCTGTTGCTGCGCGACAAGCTGGAGCAGTTCGAGGTGGTCGACGCGACGGGGGAGAGCCGCAAACTCACCGCCGCCCGTTGGCAGGCCTACATCCGGCGCTCGAAAGAGTACGAGGGCTGGGGCTCGTCGCTGCAAGCCGACTACGGCCACGAGGTGGTGCGCTTCCTCGAGGAGTCGACGCTGCTCGACGAGGGGGTGGCGACGCTCGCCGCGGCGAAGTCGCTGCTCGAACGCGCGGCGCCCGAGGGCGAGCCGTTCGACACCGAGGTGCTGAGCGCGAGCGACGACCTCGTCGTCGTCAAGGCGATCGCCCGCTCGAGCGGCCTGGCGCGGACGCACCGGCTGCCGCGCGAGCTGTTCGAGGACAACGAGTACCGCAAATTCGCCGAGGTCCACGCGGCGCTGCTGAAGCAGGTGGGCCGACCGCCGTTCACGGTCAGCCGCGGTGAGAAACAGACCGTCGCGCTCTCCTTCCAGGCGTTGCGTGGCGCGGTGCTCGACCTCGCCCGCTCGGGCGCCCACATCACCCGGTTCAAGGGACTGGGGGAGATGAACCCGAAACAGCTGCGCGAGACGACGATGGACCCGGCGACCCGCACCCTCGCCCGGGTGACGCTGGAAGACGCGACCGCCGCCGACCGCATCTTCTCGATGCTGATGGGTGACCAGGTCGGCCCGCGCCGTGATTTCATCGAGACCCACGCCAAAGAGGTCAAATTCCTCGATGTCTAAAGGTGTGGAAGTGAACAGTGTGAAAGTGGAGGTTCGCTAGTGGCGCTGGAGGCTCTTACCGGTCACATCGAAGACCGCGGTCTCGAGCAGGAGATGCGCTCGTCGTACCTCGATTACGCGATGAGCGTGATCGTCGGCCGGGCCCTGCCCGACGTTCGCGACGGGCTGAAGCCGGTACACCGGCGCGTGCTCTACTCGATGCATGATCTCGGCCTGCAGCCGACCCGTCCTTACCGTAAGTGTGCGTTCATCGTCGGCGAGGTGATGGGTAAGTACCACCCGCACGGCGACTCGGCGATCTACGACACGCTGGTGCGGATGGCGCAGGACTTCTCCCTGCGCTACCCGCTGGTCGACGGGCAGGGCAACTTCGGCTCGATCGACGAAGACCCGGCGGCGGCGATGCGGTACACGGAGGCGCGCATGGCGCGCATCGCGACCGAGATGCTGCGCGACATCGACGCCGACACCGTCGATTTCGGTCCCAACTACGACGAAGAGAACCAGGAACCTCTGGTCCTGCCGGCGCGCTTCCCGAACCTGCTGGTCAACGGCACCTCGGGGATCGCGGTCGGCATGGCGACCAACATCCCGCCGCACAACCTGCGCGAGGTGAGTGCCGCGGTGACGGCGTACATCGACGACCCCGGGATCGACCTCGAGGGCGTGATGAAGTTCGTCAAGGGCCCCGACTTCCCGGGCGGCGGCCTGATGAGTCGCGAGGGCATCAAGACCGCCTACGAGACCGGCCGCGGCAGCATCAAAGTCCGCGCCCGCGCCCACGTCGAGCCGCTGAAAGGGGGCAAGGAGGCGATCGTCGTCACCGAGCTCCCGTTCACGGTCAAGAAGCTCGGCGAAAACGGCCTGGTCGCGAAGATCGCCGACCTCGTCCGCGACAAAAAACTCGACGGCATCTCCGACATCCGCGACGAGACCGACGAACGCGGCATGCGCCTCGTCATCGAGCTCAAACGAGGCGGTCCGCCGGCCAAGGTCGTCCTCAACAACCTCTACAAAAAAACCGCGATGCAGTCGACCTTCGGCGCCAACATGGTGGCGCTGGTCGACGGCGTGCCGCGCACGCTCAGCCTGCTGGAGCTGATCGAGCATTACGTCGAGCACCAGCGCGAGGTCGTCACCCGCCGGACCCAGTACGAACTGCGTCGCGCCGAGGCCCGCGCCCACATCTTGGAGGGCCTGCTGGTCGCGCTCGACAACCTCGACGCGGTGATCAAACTGATCCGCTCCTCGACCGACCCGGACGCCGCGCGGACGGGCCTGATGGACCAGTTCGAGCTCTCGCGCGAGCAGGCGCAGGCGATCCTCGACATGCGCCTCCAGCGCCTCACCGCGCTCGAGGCCGACAAAGTCCGCGCCGAGCACGCCGACCTGATGGAGCGGATCGGCGAACTGCGCGAAATCCTCGGCGACGAGGCGCGCGTCATGGGCCTGGTCAAAGACGAGCTCGCCGAAATCGTCGAGTCCTACGGCGACGAACGGCGCACCGAGCTGGCCGCCTTCGAGGGCGAGGTCGGGATCGAGGACATGATCGCCGACCAGCAGATGGTGATCTCGCTGACCGCCTCCGGGTACGTGAAGCGGCTGCCGCTGGCGACCTACCGTCAGCAGAACCGCGGCGGCGTCGGCGTGATGGGGATGAACCTCAAAGAGGACGACTACATCGCCCACCTGCACATCAGCTCGACCCACGACTTCCTGCTGTTCTTCACCAACCGGGGGAAGGTGTACCGGACCAAAGTGTACGAACTCCCCGAGGGGTCGCGGAACTCGAAAGGCTCGAGCCTGCGCAACGTGCTGCCGTTGCAGGAAGACGAGCGGGTGATGGCGGTGATCCCGACGCGGGACTTCAAAGAGAATCGCTATCTCGTCTTCGCCACCGCCGACGGCCTCGTCAAGAAGACCGAATTCATCGCCTACAACACGCCGATCCGCGCCGACGGGATCATCGCGATCAAGGTCCGACCGGGCGACGAGCTGGTGCAGGTGCGCCTCACCTCGGGCGAAGACGACATCCTGATGGTGTCCCACTCCGGCCACGCCGCCCGCTTCTCCGAGGAGCTGGTCCGGCCGATGGGCCGCGACACCAGCGGCATCAAAGGCATGAACGTCGCCGGCAAGGACAACCGGGTGCTGGCGATGGACATCGCCCGCAACGACACTGAACTGTTCGTCGTCACCGAGAACGGCTACGGCAAGCGCACCCCGGTCGCCGACTATCCCGTCAAGGGTCGCGGCACCAAAGGCGTGCTGACGGCGAAACTGACCGAGAAGAGGGGCGGCCTGGCCGGCGCCTTGATCGTCAACCCGCACCAGGACCTCCTCTTCATCTCCCAGAACGGGATGGTCCAGCGCACCAGCGTCGAAGGCATCTCCCAGATGGGCCGCTCCACCCAGGGCGTCAAGGTCATGAACATCAAGGACGACGACCGCGTCTCCGCCGTCGCCCTGGTGGTCGAGTCCGAAGACAACAGCGCCCCCGTAGCCGACGACCCGTCGGCGCAGGTCGAGTCGGCTGGCAGTGATGGCGCCGGACCCGACGGGGCAGGCCCCGCCGCTTCCGAAGACGCAGACGAGTAGCGCCCCGGTCGGCAGGAGGGGGATCGGACCCCCTCCGAACGGCTTGTAACGAGGGCGTGCCCACCAGCTCGGCCGGCCGCAGGACGATCCAGCCCGAGTTTGAGAGAGGAGGGGGTCCGATCCCCCTCCCTCGGAGCTCCAGAGAAGCTAAGCGGCCTGAGGCAGATACTGCTGCCAGCTCGCCGGCATCTTCGGGCTCGCCACCTGGATGAACACCGTCGGCGCCGGCGGCTTGGGGGTGTTCTTGGGATGCATGTGGATCTCGCGGGGAAGGCGGTTGCCCTTCTTGCGGTTGCAGGTGGCGCAGGCGGCGACGATGTTCTCCCAGGTCGAGTCGCCGCCGCGGGAGCGGGGGATGACGTGGTCGACGGTGAGGCCGGATTTGGTCGAGCCGCAGTACTGGCAGGTCCAGGAGTCGCGGGCGAGGACGGCGCGGCGGGTGATCTTGCGGCGGTGGGCCTCGCGCGGGATGCGGACGTAGTTGACGAGGCGGATCACGTCGGGGCGCTCGAGGACCATGTGCTCGGAGTGCAGGGCGTCGCCGTTCCGTTGCTCGAGCAGCTCCGCCTTTTCCTTCAGGAGCAGCACGGCGGCGCGTCGGAGCGTGCAGACGTTGATCGGCTCGTACGTCGCATTGAGCACCAGCACCCTGGCCATGGTGCGGGGAATGATAAGGGGGTCAGGGAGCGGCTTTGCGGAGAAGCGGATAAGAGCCGAGGATCCGGACCGATTCGGTCTTCCCCCGGAGGGCCGCGATCGCGCTTGCCACCGGCTCTTCGTCGGCTTTGCCGTCGACGTCGCAGAAGAAGAAGTAGCGACCCAGTTCCGAGCGCAGCGGCCGCGACTCGATGCGGGAGAGGTTGATCCCCCGCGAGGAGAACTCGGCCAGCGCTTCGACGAGGGCGCCGGGATGGTCGTCGCCCAGCTCGGAGAAGATCAGCGAGGTCTTCCAGGTGTCGCCGGCGGGCGGCTCGGTCCCCACCGGCGCGACCCAGACGAAGCGGGTGACGTTGTTGGCCTCGTCCTGGATCCCCTCGCGCAGGATCTGACAGCCGTAGAGCGCCGCCGCCGCCCGCGAGCCGACCGCCGCCCAGGGTCGCGGCGACTCGGCGACCATCCGCACCGCCGCCGCGGTGCTGCTGACGCTGCGCAGTTCCACCCCCGGCAGGTTCTCGCGCAGGAAGCGCGCCGTCTGCGCCAGCCCCTGCTGGTGCGATAGCACCGCCTCGATCTGCTCGAGCTCGACCCCCTGCCGGGTCACCAGGTGCTGGCGCACCGGGTAGTCGTGCTCGCCGACGATCGCCACGTTCGGCGCGTCGAAGGCGAGGATGTCGAGGGTGCCGCGGACCGAGCCCTCGATCGAGTTCTCGTAGGGCGCCAGCGCCCGGTCGGCGCGCCCCTCGATCACCGCCAGGATCGCGTCGTAGACGGTGTCGGTTCGCAGCGGCTCGAACTCGACCGCGCCGAGCGCTTCCCCGAGGGCGTCCTCGGTGAACGTCCCCGCCGGTCCGAGATAGGCGATCCTCATCCGGTCAAAACTATTCGAAGTTGACGGTGTAGGTCGCTTCGTTGTTGGTGGTGACCTTCTCCCCGGCCACCGGTTCGACTTCGACTTCGAGCGTCGTTTCGCCTTCCGGCGCGGGCGTCAGCGGAACGATCGCGGTCCCGGTCGCGCCCGCTTCCAGGGTGCTGATCGTCTGCGTCGTTTCGGTCCCGTCGGCGACGACGACGACGGTGATCCCGTTCTCGGTCGATTCGCCCTGGTTTTCGACTTCGACTTCGACTTCCGGCGTGCCTTCGGTGACCACCGAGTTCGCCACTTCCGCGGTCAGTTCGGTTTCGCCGATCCGCGTCGCGACCAGGCCGAGGCCGTGGACGCCGCCGCTCGTCGAGCCGGTGCTCGACCCGCTGACCGACGCCAGCGCGCTCTCCACTTCCTTTTCGTCGAGCCACTTGGTGGCTTCCGGCAGGAAGGTGCTCTTCGGCACGTCGTCGCCTTCGATCCCGTTGTCGGCCAGCTTGCCGTTGATTTCCGGGCGCGTCACCGATTCGTAGAGAACGTCGGCGGCGAGCAGCTTCTGCATCTGGTTGGCGATCGACGCCGTCGCTTTCGCCGCGCCCGCTTCGCCCAGCGCCGTCCCCATCTTCTTGGCGATCGTGTCCATCGCCGAGGCGCGCAGCTCGTAGACCAGTTCGAGCGACTTCTGCGCGCCCGACATCCCGCCCGGCGCGCCCAGCCCTTCGACCCGCGAGGCGTAGTTGTCCATCGCGCTGCTGTCGGCGTTGACCTGGCCCTCGAATTCCGTCACCGAGAGACCTTCCGGGTTTTCGAGTTTGCCGAAGAAGCTCTTGCTGGTCTGCGCCGTCTCGTTGACGATCTGTTCGACGTTCCGCGCGTAGTCGCTGAGGGCGCTGCGGGCCCGCGCGTCGAGGCAGCCCTTCACCCCGATGACGATCAGGATCAGCACGACCAGCGCCCCGCCGAGGGCGAGCAGGCGCCGCAGCATGATCTGCTGACGCTCGGGGCGACGACCGGGCCGACGGGCTTGCCGGCGTGGGCCGCGTGAAGATGAGTACTCCAAGAAACGGCTCTCCAGGGCTGGGTTGGCTGGCGCGTGAGTATGGCGCTTTGAACTGGGGGGCACCTGAACAGGCCGCAAACGGTGCCTTTTTCCCAACCATAGCCCGGCAGGAGGAAGGAGGGTGCCGGCGAAGACAAAGGTGCTTTGGTCGGCTCCCTCGTACTTGATCGTTTCCTGATCGAGCGCCGCATCGGCAGCGGCGGCTTCGGCGTCGTCTACGAGGCCTGGGACGGCAGGCTCGAGCGCCCCGTCGCGGTGAAGGCGATCGAGCAGCGGGGCGAGGCCGGAAAGCGGGTCCTGCGCGAGGCCCAGGCCGCCGCCCGCCTCAACCACCCGGGGATCGTCACCCTCTACGAGATGGGGGAGGAGGACGGCAACGCGCTGCTGGTCTCCGAGCTGGTCGAGGGCTCGACCCTGGCCCGCCTGGCCGGCGAAGACGTCCTCTCCGACCGCGAGATCGGCGAGATCGGCGCCGACCTCTGCGAAGCGCTCGACCACGCCCACTCGCGCGGCGTCATCCACCGCGACATCAAGCCGCAGAACGTCCAGGTCGTCGACGGCCAGCCGCGGGCGAAGCTGATGGACTTCGGCATCGCCCTGGTCGCCGACGCGGCCGGGCTGACCCAGACGGGCGACGTCGTCGGCACGCTCGCCTACATGTCCCCCGAGCAGGCCGAGGGACGCGAGGCCGGCCCCGAGGCCGACGTCTACTCGCTCGCCCTCACCCTGTACGAGTGCTGGAGCGGCGAGAACCCGCACCGGCAGGGCAACGCCGTCGCCACCGCCCGCTCGATCGGCCGCCGCACCCGCTCCCTGCGCCGCCTGCGCTCCGACCTGCCGCGCGAGCTGACCGACGAGATCGACGCCTGCCTCGATGCCCGCCCCCAGCACCGTCCCTCGTTGGAGGAACTGGGGACGGCGATCGAGGAATCGCTCGACCTGCTCGCCGACCATCCCCACCCAGGGCCCTCTCACCTCGGCCTCAGGCTCGGCGCGATCGGGGTCGCCGCCGCGCTCGGCGCCGTCCTCGTGCTCGGCCATGGGCTGGTCCTTCCCTAGAATTCGCGGCTCCTCCGCAGACGCGGATGCTTGGCCCTGCCACTAAAGGAACGTTCCGATCGCCCTTCTCCGCAACCTCGAGTCCCGGATCGAAGGCCTCGTCGAGGGGGTCTTCTCGCGCGCCTTCAGCTCCGAGGTGCAACCGGTCGAACTGGCCCGCAAACTGGCCAAGGAAATGGACTCCCACAAGACCGCCTCGGTCCAGCGCGTCTACGTCCCCAACGAGTACACGGTCTTCCTCTCCAAGCAGGACCGGGCCAAGCTCGAAGGCTATGAGCGCTCGCTGGAGCAGGAGCTCTCCGGCTACCTGCTCGAGCACGCCCGCCGGCGCGGCTACGACCTGCTGACCCGGCCCGCGGTCGAATTCCAGACCGACGAGCGGCTGCGGCTCGGCGAGTTCGGGATCCAGCCGCGGATGGTGAAGGCGCCGGTCCACGAGGGCGAGGCGCCGCGCCAGGGCGAAGAGGGCCACACGATGGTCTACTCGGCGGTCCGCGAGCGCGACCGCCAGCGGCCGAAAGAACCGGAGCAGGCGGTGCGCGCGCTGGTCTCGACCCGCGCCGTGATCTCGCTCGACGACCGTCGCTATGTCTTCGACGGCCCGCGCGCGACGATCGGCCGCTCGAAGTCGGCCGAGTGCGTGCTCGCCGACCCCAACGTGTCCCGTCGGCACGCCGAGCTGCGCCGCTCCGACAACGGCGACTGGCAGATCGTCGACCTCGGCTCGACCAACGGGATCAAGGTGAACGGCCGCCGCGTCACCTCGACCCGGCTCAGCTCCGGCGACCAGGTGACCGTCGGCACCACGACCTTCCTGTTCGACGTCGAGCAGTAGACGAGCTGAGAAACGCCTGGCTTCAGGCGCTGACCGTAAGGTGACGAGCGAGTGGCCTACGACCCGCTATCAACCGCCCTGAAATTCGGCTTCCTGGCCGTCCTCTTCCTGTTCCTGCTGGTGATCGCGCGCAGCGCCTTCCGCGACCTGCGCCGCACCGCCTCGCCGGCTCCCGACGCGACCGGATTCCACGCTCCCGCGGCCTACGCCGAGGTGCAGCGCGGGGTGGACTCCTGGCTGATCGCCGAGCGCGGCGGCGGCCTCTCCCGGGACGAGCGCTTCGACCTCCTCGGCGGGCTCTCGATCGGCCGCTCGAAAGAGGCCGACGTGCGGATCGACGACCGCTATGCCTCCAGCATCCACGCCCGCCTCTTCTCGCGCGAAGGTCGGCACTTCGTCGAGGACATGCAGTCGACCAACGGCACCCTGCTGAACGGGGCGACGCTGAACGGCGAGGCCGAGCTGGTCGACGGCGACACGATCCAGATCGGCGACACCGTCTTCCGCTTCGAGGCTTCCTGATGCCTGGCGGGTTGGGGGAGAGATGACGCTGCGGATCACCGACCAGGCCTACGCCACCGACACCGGTCGCCAGCGCAGCGCCAACGAGGACTCGGTCTTCGTCCGTGCGCCCGTCTTCGTCATCGCCGACGGGATGGGCGGCGCGCAGGCGGGCGAGGTGGCGTCGAAGACCTCGGTCGAGGCGTTCGAGGGCGGCCTCCCCGACGGCCCGCCGGAGCGGGTGCTGCGGGAGACGATCGAAGGGGCCAACCGGGCGATCCACCGGCTCGCCCGCACCGACCCGAACCTGACCGGGATGGGGACGACGACGACCGCGGCGATCCTCGACGCGGACGCCGAGGAGGTGGCGATCGGCCACGTCGGCGACAGCCGCGCCTACCGGCTGCGGCGGGGCAAGCTGGAACGGCTGACCCGCGACCACTCGCTGGTCGAGGAGATGCGGCGCAAAGGGCAGCTGACCGAGGCCCAGGCCGAGGACCACCCGCAGCGCTCGATCATCACCCGCGCGCTCGGCCCCGAACCGGAGGTCGAGGTCGACCTGCAGACGGTCCCCGCGCAGGCCGGCGACATCTTCCTGATCTGCTCCGACGGGCTGACCTCGATGCTCGACGACGAACACGTCGAGCGGCTGCTGGCGCGCGCGACCTCGATGCCGAACGCGGTCCGGGCGCTGATCGACGAAGCCAACCGGGCGGGCGGCCGCGACAACATCAGCGTGATCGCCTTCAAGCTCGTCGACGCGGCCGAACCGGCGCTCGACTCGGCCTCCGAGGGCGCGACGCTGATCGGCACGACCGCCGAGGAGGCGGGGCTGACCGCGACCGAGGTGCGCCGCCGCGCCGCCGCCGACGCGGCCCGGCGCCGGCGCGAGGAGCAGGACGCGGCCAGGCCCGGCAAGCGCCGCCGGCGGGTCCGCCGGGCGGCGAGCCTGATCGCGCTGCTGGTCGTGATCGGGGCGATCGTCTTCGGCGCCACCTACGGCCTGCGCCACGTCTGGTTCCTCGGCACCGACGAAGCCGGGCGCGTCGCCCTCTACCGCGGCCTGCCCTACGAACTGCCCTTCGGGATCAAGCTCTGGGACGAACGCTATTCGGCCCCGGTGCAGACGGCGGCGCTGCCGGAACGGCGGAAGAACGCGGTGACGGGGCATGACCTGCGCTCGCGCTCCGACGCGGTCAGGCTGCTGGAAGAAATCGAACGCGGCCAGGGGATCGCCCGGTGACCCGCGCCCGCAACCGCGAGCTGCTGGCGCTGATCCCGGTGGCGCTGCTCCTGACCGCCGGCTTCGCCGCCGTCTTCGCCCAGGACCACTCGAAACTGGGCAACCTCAGCTACACCTACGGCGCCTACTTCTTCGCGATCTGCCTGGTCACCCACATCTACCTGCGGATCCGGCTCCCGCACGCCGACCCGTACCTCTTCCCGCTGATGGCGGTGCTGAGCACCTTCGGCCTGGTGATGATCTACCGGATCGACGAAGGGCTGGCCCGCAACCAGGCCAACTGGTTCGTCTTCGGCCTCATCCTCTTCGCCCTGACGATCCAGTTCCTGCGCGATTACGAGGTGCTCGAGCGCTACCGCTACATCATCGCCACGGCCGGCATCCTGCTCTTGCTCGCGCCCCGCATCCCCGGCATCGGCGAACAGGTGAACGGCGCCTACCTCGGCGTCAAGATCGGCCCGATCTCCTTCCAGCCGGCCGAGTTCGGCAAGCTCGCGATCGTCGTCTTCCTCGCCTCCTACCTGCGCGAGAACCGCGAGGTGCTGATCGTCGGGGCGCGGCGGATCCTCGGCGTCACCCTGCCGCCGCTCAAACACTTCGGCCCGATGCTGGTCGTCTGGGGCGCCTCGATGCTGCTGCTCGTCTTCATCCGCGACCTCGGCAGCTCGATCATGTTCTTCGCCGCCTTCCTCGCCCTGCTCTACGTGGCGACCGGCCGCTTCAGCTTCGTCGTCATCGGGACGATCCTCTTCCTGCTCGGCTCCTGGTTCATCGTCGCCACCGTCCCGCACGTGCACGAGCGGGTCGAGATCTGGCTGCACCCCTACACGGAAGCGGAAAACAGCGGCTACCAGATCCTCCAGTCGATCTTCTCCCAGGCCGACGGCGGGATCTTCGGCAAAGGCTTCGGCCAGGCGCTGGTCCACGTCCCCGGCCATCCGGCGCGGACGATGCTGCCGGCGGCGGAAACCGACACGATCTACTCGTTGATCGTCAACGAGCTCGGCCTCTTCGGCGCCTGCGGGCTGATCGCCACCTACCTGCTGATCACCGCCCGCGGCTTCAAGGTCGCGCTGCTCGCCCGCGACGGCTTCTCCAAGCTGCTGGCGACCGGGCTGACCGCGGTCTTCGCGATCCAGGCCTTCGTGATCATCGGCGGCGTCACCAGGGTGATCCCGCTGACCGGCGTCACCCTGCCCTTCGTCTCCTACGGCGGCAGCTCGATCGTCGCCAACTTCGTCCTGCTGGCGCTGCTCTTGCTGATCTCCGACCGGGCGCGGCGCGAAGTGGAAACCGAACCGGTCCGCCGGGAGCTCGACGAACCGCTGGGGTCGGCCGCGTGAACCGCCAGATCGTCAAATTGTTCGCCTTCATCGTCGTCCTCTTCGCGCTGCTCGTCGGCTTCACCGCCTGGTGGTCGGTCTTCGACGCGAAGGAACTGAAGGCGAGCAAATACAACCACCGGCCGCTGTTCGAGCAGCAGCAGATCCCGCGCGGCCGGATCCTCACCGACGACGGCACGGTGATCGCCAAGTCGTACTCGAAGGGCAAGGGGTCGGCCAAGCGATACGAACGCCGATACCCGCTGGGCAAGCTGTTCGGCCACCCGATCGGCTACAGCTTCATGGAATACGGCCAGTCGGAGTTCGAGAAGTACCACAACGAAGAATTGACCGGCGAAGAATCGGAATTCGGGACGATCCTCGACGAGTTGTCGGGGAAGACGCAGGAAGGCGAACAGATCGTCACCAACCTCGACCAGAAGGCGCAGGAAGTGGCGATGAGCGATCTGGAAGCGGCGGGATTCGGCGCCGTGGTGGCGATCGAACCAAGCACCGGGGCGGTCAAGGTGATGGCGTCGAACCCGGGTTACAACCCGAACGCGATCCCGGAAAAGCTCGGAAAGTGGAACCTGGAGGAAGTCCGCTCGCCGCTGGTCAACCGGTCGTCCTACGCGAGCTTCCCGCCCGGTTCGACCTTCAAGGTGGTGACCGCGGCGGCGGGCCTCGAAGCCGGGGTGATCACGCCGGAAACGACGATCGACGCGCCCGGCTCGATCACCGACGAAGGCATCGAACTCGCCAACGACTACAACCAGGACTGGGGCGAAATCTCGCTCGACACGGCGCTGACCAACTCGGTCAACACCTGGTTCGCCCAGCTGGGCCAGAAAGTCGGCCAGGACAAGCTCTTCTCGATGATGGAAAAGTTCGGCTTCAACGCCAAGCCGCCGATCGACATCCCGGAAGAAGAACTCCTCGAAAGCGGCGTCTACGACTACGAAACGCAGAAGATGCTGACCCGGCACGACCCGGTCGACGTCGCCCGTGTGGCGATCGGCCAGGAGCGGCTGCTGGAGACGCCCTTGCAGAACGCGATGGTCGCCGCCGCGGTCGCCAACAAGGGCAAGCTGATGAAGCCGCAGATCTGGAAGCGGGTCGTCAACGTCGACGGCAGCGTCACCAAGACGATGAAGCCGAGCGTCTACAGCGAACCGATCTCGGCGAAGACGGCGGAAGAGCTGACCACGGCGATGGAAGGCGTGGTCAGCGAAGGGACCGGCACCAAGGCGGCGATCTCCGGCGTCCAGGTGGCGGGCAAGACGGGCACCGCGGAAACGCCGAACAACAAGGAGTGCGGCGGTGGCGAAGCGGAGAACCAGGCGTGGTTCATCGGCTTCGCGCCCGCCAACGACCCGAAGGTCGCGATCGCCGCGACGGTCTCCTGCACCGAACAATTCGGCGGTGACATCGCCGCGCCGATCTTCCGCGACGTGGCGGAAACGCTGTTGGCGGGCGAATGAGGATCACCCGGTAAGTGAATGGGGAAGGCGAGATGACGAGGGGAGAGCAGCGTGGCTGAGGTCGAAGTCGGCTCGGTGGTCGACGGGCGCTATCGGGTGGTGGCGAAGATCGGCGGCGGCGGGATGGCCGACGTCTGGCTCGCCCAGGACGACCACCTGCAACGGCGCATCGCGCTGAAGGTCCTCCACCGGCGGTTCGCCCAGGACCGCGAGTTCGTCATGCGCTTCCAGCGCGAGGCGGAGGCCGCCGCCGGGCTGCAGCACCCGAACATCGTCGCGGTCTTCGACCGGGGCGAATGGGAGGGCACCTACTACATCGCCATGCAGTACGTCGAGGGGCCGACGCTGAAGCAGCTGATCGATTCCGGGATCACGGTGGAGCAGGGCGTCGCGGTGATCCGTCAGGTGCTGCAGGCGGCCGGGTACGCGCACCGCCAGGGGATCGTCCACCGTGACCTGAAGCCGCAGAACGTGATCGTCGATCCGGAGGGCAAAGCGGTCGTCACCGACTTTGGCATCGCCCGCGCCGGGGTCTCGGAGATCACCCAGACCGGCTCGGTGATGGGGACGCCGCACTACCTCTCGCCGGAGCAGGCCCAGGGCTTCGAGGTGACCGCCGTCTCCGACCTCTACTCGATCGGCGTGATGCTCTACGAGGCGCTCACCGGCCGCGTCCCGTTCGAGGGCGAATCGGCGGTCGCGGTGGCGATGAAACAGGTCTCGCAGATGCCGCAGCGGCCGAGCTCGATCCAGCCGCGGGTCAGCCCGGCGCTCGACGCGGTGGTGATGCGGGCGCTGGAGAAGGACCCCGGGCAGCGCTTCCAGAGCGCCGACGCCTTCATCGCCGCGCTCGACCAGGCGATGCGGGAGCCGGGCGGGGCGGGGCGGGGGACGACCTCCTTCGCCGCCCTGCCGCCGGTGGTCGCGCCGGAGGGCGAGGAGGACCCCGAGGCGGCGAAGAAGCGGCGCCGCAACTGGTGGATCATCGGCGCCCTGGTGGCGATCCTGCTCGGCGCGCTGCTCGGCATCCTGCTCAGTCGCGACACCTCGACCCCGGTGCCGAGCGTCGAAGGCCGCAGCCTGCAGCGGGCGGAAGAAATCCTCGAACAGCGCGGCTTCACCGTGAACCAGCCGCCGATCCAGGTGGAACGGTCGATCGAGGCCGGCACCGTGTTGGAGCAGGACCCGACGCCCTCGCCGCCCGGCCGCGAAGCCGAAGAAGACTGCTCCTTCCTGACCCTCTTCTGCTCGAAGCCGGCGGTGACGCTGACGGTCAGCATCGGGCCGGGCGAAGGCACGGTCCCGCGGGTCACCGGGATGACCCGCGAAGAAGCGACGGAAACGCTGGAAGAAGCCGAATTCGAAGTGGCGACGGAAAACGTCAACTCAAGCACGGTCGAAGAAGGCCGGGTCATCCACTCCGAACCGTCGGCCGGCAAGTCCGCGACGCATGGCTCGACCGTGACGATCTTCATCTCGACCGGGCCGAAGCTGGTCAAGGTGCCGGTGCTGACCGGCGAGCAGCGGCGCGTCGCGGTGCAGAAGATCCGCGGCCGCGACCTGGTCGCCGAAGTCGGCGAAGAGGAATCGAACGCGCCGGTCGGCCAGGTGCTGAAGCAGTCGCCGAACGCGGGCAAGGAACTGGAACCGGGCTCGACCGTGCAGATTGTCGTCTCCGCCGGGCGGGAAAAGAAGAAGGTCCCCGGCGTGGTCGGCCTCGAACGCCGCGAAGCGGTGGAAGAAATGCGCGCCGCCGGGCTCACCCCGGTGGTCGAGGAAGAAGAAACGCGCAACGAAGAACAGATCGGCCGGGTGCGACGCCAGTCGCCGACCGGCGGCACCGAAGTGCTGCCGGGAGCGGAAGTGACGCTGATCGTCGGCAAGCGCGCCGCCACCGAACCGTCCGAAGAAGAAGCCGAAACGGAAGAAGAAGGATGAGGGTCGCGGTCCTCACCGGCGGCCGGTCCTCCGAGCACGAGGTCTCGCTCAACTCGGGCGCCTCGGTGATGAAGGGGCTGGAAGAGGCCGGGCACGAGGTGGTCGAGGTGCGGATCGACCGCGAGGGCGGTTGGAGCGCCGCGGGGGCGCCGGTGGCGCTGACGCCGGGCGGCGGCCTGCTCGGCGCCGACGTCGCCTTCCCGGTCCTGCACGGCGCCTTCGGCGAGGACGGCAGCCTGCAGGGGCTCTTGGAGATGCTCGACCTGCCCTACGTCGGCTCCGACGTCCTCTCCTCGGCGACCTGCATGGACAAGCTGACGCTGAAGCGCCTCCTGGCCGGGCAGGGGATCCCCCAGGTGGACTTCGTCGCCGTTGGTGAACCGGGCTGGCGCGAGCGCTGCGCCGAGCTGGGGACGCCGCTCTGGGTGAAGCCCTCGCGGATGGGGTCGAGCGTCGGCATCACTCGGATCGAGGATCTGAGCGCGCTCGACGCGGCGGTCGAGACGGCGCTGCGGCACGACCCGCGGGTGATCGTCGAGGCCTCCGCCCACGGGCGCGAGATCGAGTGCTCGGTGCTCGGCAACGAGGACCCGGAGACCTCGATGCCGGGGGAGATCCTCGCCCACGCCGAGTGGTACGACTACGAGGCGAAGTACGGCGAGGGCGGCATGGACCTGGCGGTGCCGGCGCCGATCTCGGAGATCGAGACGGCGCGGGTGCGCGAGCTGGCCGCCGCGGTCTTCACCCTGGCCGGCTGCTCCGGCCTCGCCCGCTGCGACTTCTTCGTCGAGCCGGACGGCTCGGTGCTGGTCAACGAGATCAACACGATGCCCGGCTTCACCGACACCAGTGTCTACGCGAAATTGCTGGAGGCCGGGGGGCTCGCCTACCCCGACCTCTGCGACCGCCTCGTCGAGCTGGCGATCGAACGTCACCGGCGCGCCCGCAGCTACGAGTTCTGAACGGCCGCGCGGCGCCTGCGCGCGGCGCTATTCGAACAGCTTGATGTCGGAGATTTCCACCTGGTAGCGACCTTCCTGGTCGCTCGCCGGGGAGAGCTTCGTGATCCAGATCAGGAAGTACTTGGAGGCGCTGCCGAGGTGCAGGTCGATTTCTTCGACCTTGGCGGCGCTCGTCACTTCGGCGATCGGTTCGCCCCATTCTTCGATTTCTTCCGGCGGGCCGGCGGGGGCGGCGAAGATCTGCGCTTCCCAGCCCGGCGTCGGGGTGCGGACGACCATCTTCTTCGGCGTCGCCACCGCCGTGGTCGTCACGTAGATGCCGACGCCGGGGTTGGTCCCGGTCTTGGTCCCGGCCATGTCGGCGGAGTCGTAGTGCTCGGTCGACCATGAGGTTTCGGTCGGGTTGCCGTCGACCGCGTATTCCTCGACCCCGTCTTCCTCGTGGCCGTCGCCCTCGGGGTCGTAGGCGGTCGCCGATTCGATCGACACCGCGGTGCCGGTCGTCTTCGATCCGCCGCCGGTTTCGTGGTTGCCGACGATCGGCGTGTTGCCGCTGGAGTCGATCAGGATGATCACGACGACCGCCGCCGCGATCAGCAGCGTCAGGCCGACGAGGCCCCAGGACCAGCGCGCCCGGCCGCTCAGCTTGCGGCTCGCCGGCGGCACCGCCTCGAGCACGCTGGTCGCCTCGCCGGTGGTGCGTCCCTCGCGCGCCGCCTCGACCTCGAGCGCGGTGGAGAGGTCGTCGATCATCTCGCCGATGTCGGCGTAGCGCTTGCTCGGGTCCTTGGCGGTCGCCCGCTCGACCACCAGCGCCGTCGCCGCCGAGATTTCGGGGCGCTCCTTCTGCACGTCGGGCAGCTCCTCGTTGACGTGTTTCATCGCCACGCCGACCTGGCTGTCGGCCTCGAAGGGGACCGATCCGGTCAGCATCTCGAAGAGCACGACGCCGAGCGAGTAGATGTCGGAGCGCTGGTCGGCGCCCCGGCCCATCGCCTGCTCGGGGGCGACGTAGTCGGTGGTGCCGAGGACGCGGCCGGTGGCGGTCATCCCGTCCTGGTCGACCTGGCGGGAGATGCCGAAGTCGGTCAGCTTGGCGCGGCCCTCGGCGTCGATCATCACGTTCTGCGGCTTGATGTCGCGATGGACGAGGTTGCGGGCGTGGGCGACGGTCAGCCCGCGGGCGATCTCGATCGCGTAGGCGAGCGATTCCTGCACGTCGAGCGCGCCGACCCGGTTGATCCGCGTCTTCAGCGTCTCCCCTTCGACGTACTCGAAGACGATGTAGGGGTAGCCGCCGTCCTCGCCCGCGTCGATCACCGCGACTACGTTGGGGTGGGAGATCTTCGCCACCGCGCGCGCCTCCTGGCGGAAGCGCTCGAGCTGGTCGGCCTGCTCGGACATCTCCCGGTGCATCACCTTCACCGCGACCGGCCGGTCGAGGGTCGTGTCGCGGGCGAGGTAGACCGTCGACATGCCGCCCGAGCCGAGCTTCGCCTCCAGCCGGTAGCGGCCGGAGAGCACGGTGCCGATCATCTTCGAGCTGGTCGAGGAGCGATCTGCCATCAGACGTGGATTGCCGGGGAGGTCATGAGGCGTGAGGCATATTGTCGAGCACGTGTCCGTAGAGGTTCGCTGCTTCTCCGACCCCGCCTGCACGTGGTCGTGGGCCGGCGGCCTCGCCCGCCGCCTCGGCTCCGGCCGCCGCGACGGCGAAGCGGGCGTCAGGGGGCCGGATTGCTGTGCGGACCTGATGTCGCATTGGCTCAACGTAGCCGGTCGGACCGGTATGCCGTGCGACCCTCGACTATGGACGGAGGCGCCCATTTCCAGCACCTTCGCGGCCTGCATCGCGGTCGAGGCCGCTTCCGCGCGTGGTCGGGAGGTCCGGCAGATCCCCCGAGCCCCGGTGAGTTCGCACTTGACCGCGTCAGGCGCGGCTTTCTGCGAACGCATCAGCCGCGGATCGAGGCGACGGGGAGGGAGCGCGGGTTAAATCGAAATGGCCGAGACGGGGTCTCAGCGGACGACGTTGCCGGCGTCGTCGGTGACGCGGCCGATCCTGGCGGCGGCCGGGTAGTGGGCGCGCAGCATCTCCAGGGCGCGCGCCTCGTCGTTCTCGGGGACGACGACGGCGAAGCCGCAGCCCATGTTGAAGACCTCGTGCATCTCGGCCTCGGCGACGTCGCCGCGCTCGGCGATCAGGGCGAAGATCGGCGGCGGCGGGAGGGGGGCGTCGATCTCGTAGCCGACCGGCGCCGCCAGCCGCAGCAGGTTGTTGACGCCGCCCGAGGTGATGTGGGCGAGGCCGTGGACGTCGACCTCGGAGCGCAGCAGCTCGACGATCGGCTTGACGTAGATCTCGGTCGGCTCCAGCAGCGCCTCGCCGAGCGAGCGTCCCAGGCGCCCCTCCGGATCCTCGCCCATGTCGAGGCCCTCGAGCGAGGCCCGCGCCAGGGTGTAGCCGTTCGAGTGCAGGCCGGAGGAGGGGAGGCCGATGATCGAGTCGCCCGGCGCGGCGCGTCGGCCGTCGACGATCGCGTCGAGCGCCACGGTGCCGAAGCAGGCGCCGGAGACGTCGACGCCGTGGACCATGTCGCCGAGCTGCGCCAGCTCGCCGCCGGGGATCTCGATCCCGGCCAGGGTCGCGCCGCGCGCCAGGCCGACCCCGATCGCCTCGCAGATCTCCGGGTTGGCGCGGTCGATCGCGATGTAGTCGAGCATCGCCAGCGGCTCGGCGCCGACGCAGATCACGTCGTTGACGTTCATCGCCACGCAGTCGATCCCGACCGTGTCCAGCCTGCCCAGCGCTTCCGCCAGCACCAGCTTCGTCCCGACCCCGTCGGTGGAGAGGGCGATGCCGAGGTTCGGCGCCACCTCGATCACGCTCGCGTAGTGGCCCGGCAGCGGCACCTGCGCCGAGGGCCGTCCCAGCTCGATCTTGCCCAACGCGCGCACCAGCCCGGCGACCGCCGAGTCGGCGGCGCCCTGGTCGACCCCGGATCGTGCGTAGGCGTCGCTCATCTGGAGCCGATTCTGTCAGTCGGTCAGGAAGAAGCGCGTCGCAGCTTCCACAGGACCACGCTCGCGAGGCCCGCGCGGTAGGCCGAGTAGGGCCACAGCGCCCGGTCGCGCTCGACCAGGCCGATCAGCCGCTGGGAGGCGAGCGTGGAGGCGAAGGAGGCGCCGATGCCGAGCGCCAGCGTGCGCCGCAGCTCCGGCGTCGTGCCCCGCCGGGCCAGCCGGGCGCCCTTCAGCCCCGTCGCGCCGACGATGATCGGCAGGGCGATCGTGCGCGAGAGCAGGTTCGCCTGGGCGCGCGAGAAGCGCCGCCAGCGGGCCGCCGCCAGGGTGATGCCGTTGCGCGAGACCCCCGGCGCCAGTGCCGCCGCCTGGGCGACGCCCAGCGCCATCCCGTCGATCGGCGTCGCTTCGCCACGGCCGCGCAGCTGCTCGCGCCGGTCCGCGACCAGCATCAGCGCGCCGCCGAGGAGCAGCCCGTAGGCGGTCGTCCGCGGGCCGCCGAGCCGCTCCTCGATCTGCCGCTCGAAGCCGTAGCCGACCGCCGCCGCGGGCAGGAAGGAGAGCGCCAGCAAGAGTGCCCGGCGAGCGTCGAAGGAGCGCAGCTCCTCCGCGATCAGCTTCCGCTGGCCGATCAGCAGCGCCAGCGCCGCCCCGGTGTGCAGCGCCACCTCGAAGCTCTTGCGCACCTCCGGGTCGATCTCCTCCCAGTCCCAACCGAGGAGCCAGGGCACCAGGACGATGTGGGCGGAGCTGGAGACCGGCAGCAGCTCGGCCGGGCCCTGCACGAGCCCCAGCGCGACCGCGCGGTGGGCCGGCAGCCGCCCCTCGGTCAAGCGCCCGGGGTCGTCGCCGGCCTGCTGAGGTAGCGCCGGTACAGCCAGTAGAGGACGGCGACGACGATCGCCGCGACGACGATGTAGTCGAGGATCGAGAGGTGTTCCCGCCACTTTTCCCATTCGTCCCCGACCGCGCGGCCGAGCAATCCGAAGCCGACCACCCAGGGGAGCGAGCCGAGCGCGGTCAGCCAGGTGAAGCGCCAGAAGGGCATCTTCGCCAGCCCGGCCGGGAGTGAGATGAAGGCGCGGACGAGCGGGATCACGCGGCAGACGAGGACGGTGACGTCGCCGTGGCGTTTGAACCAGCCGTCGACCGTGGCCAGGCGCGCGGGGCTGATGTGGATCAGCTTGTTGCGTTCCATCAGGTCGACGCGGCCGTAGTAGCCGATCGCGTAGGTCAGCCAGGAGCCGGCCATGTTGCCGAGGAAGCCCGCCAGCAGGATCGCGATCAGCGAGTGATGGCCTTCCGACACGGTGAAGCCGGCGAACAGCATCACCGCCTCGCTCGGGATCGGGATGCAGGCCGAGCCCGCGCCCATCAGCAGGAAGACGCCCGCCAACCCCGTGTCGTTGATCACGTTGACGCAGAATTCGACGATCGGGCCGGTCAGGCTGGCCTGGGGAAGGAGCATGGCAAGCGTCATGCGGCGGCCCATGCTAGATGGTCGATCCTAAGGCGGGGGTTCGGGGGGCCGGCGCGTGCCTCGGGGCCGGTGCGGCCGTGGCGGCCGTCCGAGATGCGTCCCGGGCGTCTCGTGGCGGCCCGGGCAGGCTGCCCGCTTGCCACGAGACGCCCGGGACGTGAGGGGGTCGTGGGGATTTGGTCACGGGTCGTGACGAAGCGGTGACAGGTCGTGACGAAGTGGGGGCTTCCGTGACCGTTCGGTCCTGGGATCGGATCCAGGAGGAGCAGCCGTCGACGAAGATGCCGGGAACGTCACATCTCGAGGCCCTCCCGAGGCCGATATCTAGGCCCTGGGACGCGCTGTCGACCTTGACCCCCCTATGGCAGGGTCAAAGGGTGGTCACGTGATCGTGACGTCCGAAGAAGACGCAAGGAAGCGTGTACTTCCCGACCTCTTCGTCACCTCCCGCACCCTCGGCCGTCTCGGCCACGGCCACAGCCTGCCCGGGCCGTGGACGAGACGGCCGCGTCCCTTCAGCTTCGGGCGCCAGCTCCAGGCGGCCCAGGCCCCTTCCCTCCGGGCGCCAGCTTGAGGCCCCCGCCCCCCTCCCCCCACGAAGTCCACCATCCGCCAAGCGGCACGATGCGCGCCGCCGCCGCCCGTAATCACCCGCGACTTAGGAAGCCCCCCTAAACTCGGCCGTTCATGCGCCGGTTGAACCATCCCGTCTACCGCAACAGACTGGGACAGATCCTCGCTGACGCGGCACTCGTCGCGTTGGCCTACTTCCTCGCCTTCCAGCTCCGGTTCCTCGACGATCCGCACGGTTGGCCGCACCGCTACGAGGTGCTCTTCGCCCAGTCGGTCGGCTTCGTCGTCGCGGGTAAGCTGATCGTCTTCGCCCTCTCCGGGCTCTACCAGAAGTGGTGGCGCTACGTCAGCGGCCGCGACTTCCTCTTCATCGCCCGCGCCGTGGCGATCTCGAGCGCCCTGCTGGTGATCGCCTTCGCCATCGTCAAGCCCTTCGACCACCGCCTGCCGCGCTCGGTCGAGGTGATGGACTTCATCCTCACCCTGATC
This sequence comes from Solirubrobacterales bacterium, assembly GCA_047601885.1. Classification (GTDB taxonomy): domain Bacteria; phylum Actinomycetota; class Thermoleophilia; order Solirubrobacterales; family 70-9; genus VAYN01. The sequence continues at coordinate 1,029,676 of JASGIK010000002.1, read as the reverse complement.
CTGATCGCCGGTGCCCGCCTGCTGGTGCGGCTGATCGTCGAGCGCCCCTCGAAGGGTGACCGGGTGCCCAAACACGAGGTGCTGGTGGTCGGCGCCGGCAAAGGCGGCCAGATGGTGGTCCGCGAGCTGCGCCTCAACCCGGCCCTCGGCGGCACCGCCATCGGCTTCGTCGACGACGACCCGCGCAAGCGCGGGATGCGGATGAACGGCGGCGTCAAGGTGCTCGGCTCGACCGACGAGATCGCCCCGATCCTCGACGAGACCGATCCCGACGAAGTGATCATCGCGATCCCCTCGGCGCCGGGCACGCTGCGCGCCAAGGTCGTCGCCGCCTGCCGCGAGCGCCGGATCCGCGTGCGCACCCTGCCGACCGTCTTCGAGCTGCTGCGCGGCGGCGTCCAGCTCTCCAAACAGCTGCGCGAGGTCCAGGTCGAGGACGTGCTCGGGCGCGAGCCGATCGTGGTCGAGCTCGATCGGGTCGGCGCCTACCTGCACGACAAGATCGTCCTCGTCACCGGCGCCGGCGGCTCGATCGGCTCCGAGCTCTGCCGCCAGATCGCCCGGGTCAGCCCGAAGCTGCTGGTGATGCTCGACCACGCCGAGGACAACCTCTTCGAGATCGAGCGCGAGATGCTCGACGAGCGCCACTTCACCAACGCCGAGTCGGTGCTCGCCGACTGTCGCGAGCCGCACCGGATGCTGGAGACGATGCAGCGCTTCCGGCCCGACGTCGTCTTCCACGCCGCCGCCTACAAGCACGTGCCGCTGATGGAGGCGAACCCCTTGGAGGCGGTCCGCAACAACGCGATCGCCACCCGGATCACCGCCGAAACCGCGGCGGCGGCGAAAGCCGAGCGCTTCGTCCTCATCTCCACCGACAAGGCGGTCAACCCGCAGACGGTGATGGGCGCCTCGAAGGCGATGGCCGAGTGGATCGTCGAGGTCGCCGGCCACACCCACCCCGGCACCCGCTTCGCCTCGGTCCGCTTCGGCAACGTGCTCGCCTCCTCGGGCAGCGTGGTGCCGATCTTCCGCGGCCAGATCGAGCGCGGCGGCCCGGTCACCGTCACCCACCCGGAGATGACCCGCTACTTCATGACGATCCCGGAGGCGGTGCAGCTGGTGATCCGCGCCGGCGACATCGGCACCGGCAAAGGCGAGGTCTTCGTCCTCGACATGGGCGAGCCGGTGAAGATCGTCGACCTCGCCCACAACATGATCCGGCTGGCGGGCTACGAGCCGGAAAAGGACATCGCGGTCGAGTTCACCCAGCCGCGGCCGGGGGAGAAGCTGAGCGAGGTGCTGTTCTCGGCGAACGAGGTGGCCCAGCCGACCGCCGCGAAAAGGATCAACCGGGCGGTCCGTGCGACGCCGCTCGACCCCGGCTGGGTCGATTCCACGCTGAGCTCGCTGGAAGCCCTTGTCCTGGCCGGTGACGAGGCTAATCTGGCCGAACGGGTCGTAGACCTCATCGCCTCACCCGGCGGAGGCGCTGCGAAGGTCGTGTCGGACGGGTAGCCTTCCGCAACTTTGCTCCACGACATCGAAAGAATCGGCTCCTTCGCGGGCCTTGCGTCCTTCCTCGGGCTGGCGGTCTACGCGCTGCTCCTGTTCGCCCACGGCCGCGACATCCGCCGGCTGCGGGATTGGGCCGGGTCGGCGCCGGAGCGGGAAGCCGAACGGATGCAGCAGACGCAGACGATCGCCGCCCAGCGCGCCGAGGAGCTGCGCGAACTGGAGGAGGCGCGGACGGCCGAGCACCGGGCGATCGAGCAGCGCGACCTGCGCCGCCAGCGCCGCGAGGAAGGACTGCCGGAAATCAGCCGCGCGGAACGCTTCCGCGAACGTTTCTCCGGCTTCGGCGAATCGCTCTCGCGCCCGGCCCTGCTGGCGGTCCTGTTCGTCGTCTTCGTCCTCGTCGTCGGCGGCGTCGCCTACGCGGTGCTGAACAACGGCGGCAGCGAATCGAAGGGTGGCAACCACGACGGCAAGCAGGCGGCGGCGAAGAAGATCAAGCCCGGCGAAATCGAAGTCGCGGTGCTGAACGGCACCTCGGTGCCGGGCCTGGCCGCGACCTACGGCGACAAAGTCGAAAAGAAGGGCTTCGAACTGGGGGCGGTCACCAACTCCGACTCGAGCTTCGAAACCTCGGTGGTGATGTTCAAAAAGGGCAGCAAGCCGGAAGCCAAGGAGGTCGCCAAGCAGTTGCAGATCTCCGAACTGGAACCGATGAGCAGCGAAGTCGCGCAGGTCTCGGGCACGGCCAACGTGTCGGTCGTCGTCGGCGAGGACAATGCCGCGGCGGCGAATTGACGCGGCCGCCGTCGTCTTCGCGCTGCTCGTCCTAGGCACCGTCGCGGCCTTCGCCTACGCCCAGCGGGTCAAGCGCGACCCGCAGGTGATCGACAAGTACAAGATCGCCGGCAGGCACACCAACGCCTTCACGCCGGCCGGCCCCTGCCACCGCCGGATCCGGCTGAAATTCCGCACGACGACGTCGAACGACGCGACCGTGGAGGTGATCAAGCCCGGCGGCCAGGTCGTCCGCCTGCTCGCCGAAGGAACCTTCCTGAAGCGCTACAGCTACCACGTCTACCACTGGGACGGGAAGGACGACGCGGGCGTCATCCAGCCGGCCGGCCGCTACCGGCTGCACGTCCTGCTCGAAGACGAAGGCCGCAGCCTGACGCTGCCGGGGACGATCCGCCTGTGGCCGAAGGGGTCGCTGCCCTGCGGCGAAGGGGCGAAGGGCGGCAGCGGGAAGGGGCGGTCGGGTTGAGCGACCTGCTCTCCGGCGCGGGCCTGGTGATCGCGGCGGCCGCGGCCGCCGGCTCGATCCTGCTTCCCGCCGGACGCGCGCGATCCGCCGCGATGCTGGTGGCGCTGGTCCTCTTCCCGGTCCTCATCCTCGGCGACCAGTGGCACAACCACCAGATCGTCGAACTGCGCCATCACGAGGCGAAAGCCGCGGCGGCGATCGTGGTCGGCGTCGTCCTCGTGATCGCCCTGGCCTGGGTGTTCCGCCGGTGGCCGGTCCTGATGCCGCTGTCGATCATCGGCACGCTCCCCTTCCGCATCCCGCTCGAATCGGGGGGCGAAACGGCCAACCTGCTGGTCCCGCTCTACGTGGTGATCGCCGCCGGCGTCGTCGCGGCGATCTTCCTGCCGCCGCCGGCCGAGCCGCGCCGACCGCGGTGGATGGCGAAAACCTTGGCCATCTTCGTCGTCCTCTACGCGCTGCAGGCGCTCTACTCGGAGGACTTCTCCAAAGGCCTGCAGGAAGTCTGCTTCTTCCTCGTGCCCTTCACGCTCGCCTACATCCTCCTGCGTGAGTTGCCCTGGGACCGCCGCCTGCTCGTCTGGGCCTTCTGCCTGGTCGCGGTCGAGGCGCTCGCCTTCGTCCTCATCGGCAGCGTCGAGTACCTCAGCCGCAGCCTCTTCTGGAACGAGGCGGTGATCCGCTCGAACGAATTCCACACCTACTTCCGGGTCAACTCGATGTTCTGGGACCCGAACATCTACGGTCGCTACCTCGCCCTGGTCCTGGTCGTCGCCGCCACCGTGATCCTCTGGATCAAGGGCCGGCGCGATTTCCGCCTGCTGGCCGGGCTGATCCTCGTCCTCTGGCTCGGCCTCGCGCAGACCTTCAGCCAGTCGAGCTTCATCGCCCTGCTCGCCGGCCTCGCGGTGCTGGCGGCGCTGCGCTGGAGCCGGCGCTGGACGGTTGCCGTGGTCCTGGTCGGGATCGTCGCGGGCGCCCTCGTCGTCCTCTTCGCCGGCGGCAAGTCGCTGACCCCCGACCGCTTCAACGTCGACATCTCGGGTCGCGGCCACCTGATCTCCGGCGGCTCCGAACTCTTCGCCGACCGGCCCCTCTGGGGCTACGGCTCGGGCTCCTTCCAGAAGGCGTACACGAACCACCTGCCGAAGGAAAAGGCGCCGGTGACGATCTCCCACACCGAGCCGATCACGGTCGCGGCCGAGCAGGGGCTGATCGGACTCGTCGCCTACGCCGCCCTGATCGTCGTCGCCCTGTGGACGATGGGGGCGGGGCTCTGGGCGCGCGGCCCGGACCGCGATCCGCCGTACGTCTTCATCGCCCGTGCCGCCGTGCTCGCCGCCTTCGTCGCCCTCCTGGTCCACACGATGGCCTACGCGGGCTTCTTCCAGGACCCGATCACCTACGTGCTCCTCGCGATCGGAGCATCCCTGGCGGCTCGCGCTTCTAGGGTGGTCGCGTGTCCGGCTACCTGAGGCGACTCGCGACGACCGGCGCCGCCTACACGGCGGCGAGCATCCTCTCGAAGCTGATCGCGGTCGCCCTGCTGCCGCTCTACACGCGGCACCTCAGCACCCCCGACTACGGCGCCGCCGAACTCCTCTTCGCCGCCGTCGTCACCGCCAGCATCGTCGTCCGGTTGGGCCTGATCGAGGCGGTGCTGCGCTTCTACTACCGCGACGACGAGGACCCCGACCGGGTCGTCGCCGCCACCTTCTCCGGCCTCTTCTGGCTCTCCACCATCGGCGCGCTGATCGCGCTCCCCTTCGCCCGGCCGCTGGCGGAACTGGTGCTGGACCTCCACCGGCCCGCCGAACTGCAGACCGGCACCGAACTCACCCGGATCGCGATCGGCGGCCTCTGGGTGCTGACGATGTTCGAATACATGCTGACCCTCTACCGCCTCGACGAGCGGGCGCGCGCCTACTTCCTCACCACGATCGCCAACGTGCTGGCGACGATCGCGCTGACGATCGTCCTCGTCGTCGGCTTCGGCGACGGCGCCCGCGGCCTGCTGCTCGGCTCCTACGTCAGCGGTGCGGTCTTCGTCCTCGGGATGATCGTCGAGCAGCGCCGCCGCCTCGGCCTGCGGGTGGAGGTGCCGCTGCTGCGCCGGCTGCTGCGCTTCGGCCTGCCGACGATGCCCGCCGAGGTCAGCCTCTACCTGCTCAACTTCGCCGACCGGCTGATCATCACCCGCAGCGTCGGCGGCCGCGCCGGGCTCGCCGAGGCGGGGCTCTACTCGATCGGGGTGAAGTTCGCCCAGGCCGTCAACGTGCTCGTCCGCGGCTTCCAGCTCGCCTGGCCGCCGCTCGCCTACTCGATCCGTGACGACGACGAGGCCCGGCGCACCTACGCGACCGTGATCACGCTCTTCCTCGCCGCCTGCACCTGGCTGGTGGTCGGCCTCTGGCTGCTGGCGATCTACCTGGTCCGCTTCTTCACCGCGCCGAAGTTCACCGACTCCTACGAAGTCGTCGGCCTGGTCGCCGCCGGCGTCACCCTCTACGCGCTCTACATGGTGATGGTGGTGGTGCTGGGGCGGACCGGGCGGACCGAGTTCAACCTGCCCGCGGCGCTCGCCGCGCTCGTCTCCAACGTGGCGCTCAACCTGATCCTGGTGCCGCCGCTGGGGATCGTCGGCGCGGGCCTCGCCCTGATCGGCTCCTACCTGGTCGTGGTGGCGCTGATGTACCTCTTCACCCAGCGGCTCTTCCCGGTGCCCTACGAATGGGCCCGCCTCGCCCGCGTCCTCTTCGTCGCCGCGGCGCTGGTCGGGCTGGGCGAGCTGGTGATGCCGACCTCCGGCTTCGCCGGCCTGGTCGGGCGCCTCGCGCTGGCGCTGCTCTACCCGGTGGGCCTTCTCCTCACCGGCTTCTTCACCGCCGAGGAGCGCGGCTGGCTGGCCCGCCTGCGCCGGCCCGGCGAGCTGGTCGCCGCCTTCACCGCCCTACGTGCGCGGCCCGCGGCGGTCGACGGAGACCCGGGGACGCTGTACGAGGCGGAGCGCATGGACGAGGACTCGCATCTTTAGGGGTGTTCCGTGGGGGCTGGCCAAGGTGGGCGTGGTTCGGGGCCGCGGTGGCTGGCCGCGTGGGCGCGCTTCGGAGCCGTGGCGGCCGTCCGAGGTGCGTCCCGGGCGTCTCGTGGCGGCCCGGGCAGGCTGTGGCCGCCACGAGACGCCCGGGACGTGAGGGTTTCGGCGGGAAGTGGTCACAGGTCGTGACGAAGTGGTCACAGGTCGTGACGAAGTCCACACTTCCTTGACGCTTCTGTCCGTGGATGGGATCCAGAACGAGCATCCGTTGACGAAGACGCCGGGAACGTCACACCTCGAGGCCCTCCGGAGGCCGAGATCTAGGGCCCTGGGACGCGCTGTCGACCTTGACCTCCCTATAGCAGGGTCAAAGGGTGGTCACGTGATCGTGACGTCGTAGGAAGACGCAAGGAACGGTGCACTTCCCGACCTCTTCGTCACCTCCCGTACCCGGCCGTCTCGGCCACGGCCACAGCCTGCCCGGGCCGTGGACGAGACGGCCGCGTCCCTTTCTCCCCCGGGCGCCAGCTCCCGGCGGCCCAGGCCCCTTCCCCCGGGTGCCAGCTCCAGCCGGCCCCATCCCTCCCCGCCCGCCCAGGCGACGGGATTTTCACGCCCGCCTTGCGCCGTGGTTCATACTCACCGCCATGCTCTCGTCCATCGGACCCCTCGAGATCGCCATCGTCGTGATCATCGCCGTCCTCGTCCTCGGCCCGAAACGGCTGCCGGAGGCGGGTCGCGGCCTCGGCCGCAGCATGCGCGAGTTCAAATCGGGCATCGCGGGACTCTCGGGTGACGCCGAGAAGCCGGCGAAACCCGAGACGAAAACCGACTAGCCCGCCGGCTCGGCCCGCTCGCGGATCCCGGCGCCCCGCGCCGGGAACATCGCCTGCCTGGCGTGGGCGCGGTAGACCTCGGTCGGTTGGCCGGGGATGACGGTCGCCGCCAGCGCTCGCGCCGCGTAGGACCACGAGGTCAGGACGCGGACCGCCAGCGCCGCCGCGCGGCCGTGGTGCTTGCGCATGTAGAGGTCGCGGTTGCGGTGGAATTCGACGATCCGCGGCAGCCCGGCGGCGAGGTCGGTGGAGAGCTGGTCGTGGTGGACGGCGACGGCGCCGGGGACGAAGAGCTCGTGCCGGCCCGCCTCGGCGAGCCGCTTGGCGAAGTCGCACTCGTCGTAGTAGACGAAGAAGTCGGGGTCCATGAAGCCGACCTGTGCCGCCGCCTCCCGCCGCACGAGCAGCGCGCTCGACTGCGCCCAGTCGACCCGCCGCGTCGCCTTGCCGGTGCTCTGCACGGTCAGCCACCGGTGCAGGAAGAGCGCCCCGGCGAGCGCCGTGCCGACGCCGGGGAAGCGCCAGGCGCAGGGGGTGGGGGAGCCGTTCGAGTCGAGCAGCTGCGGCGTCGCCGCGGCGGCCCCCGGGTCGGCCTCGAGCGCCGCGATCAGGACCGCCGCCGTCCCCGGCTTCAGTTCCGAGTCCTCGTTCAGCAGCAAGCAGTACTTCCCCCGAGCGCGCTCCATCAGCGCCGAGTCGTTCTCGGCCTTGCCCGTGGGACGCTCCCGCTCGATCAGCGTGATGTCGGCATCGAGCGCCCGCACCGCGTCGGCGGAGCCGTCGGTCGAGGCGTTGTCGAGGACGAGGATCTCCGACTCGACTCCCGCGGGGTGGGTTTGTCTGATCGCAGCGATACAGGCGCGTAGGTAGTCCCGCCCGTTCGTGTTCACCACGCAGTAAGAAAGCTCAGTCCCCAAGCCGATCACGATAATCGGCCGTGTCTGATCCAGGCGAAACACCCATGCGCGTCCAACTCGTAGACCCATCCGCCTTCACCCCGCCGTACGACCGCGCGCTCGCGGCGGCGCTCGCTCGCGCCGGGGCCGACGTCGAGCTGGTCACGACCAAGTTCCTCTACGGGCCGGTCCCCGCGGCCGAGGGCTACGAGGTCGACGAGCGCTTCTACCGGCGCACCGCCTCGCGTGGCCTCTCCTCCTCGGCCCGCCTCCCCTTCAAGGGCGCCGAGCACCTGCGCGACATGCTCGCCTTCCGCCGCGCGCCCACGGACGCCGACCTCGTCCACTACCAGTGGCTGACCCTGCCCGGGCTGGACCGACGGATCCTGCCGCCGACCCGCCCGCGGGTGATGACCGCCCACTACATCCTGCCGCCGGACGCGAGCGCCCGCGCCGCCCGCGCCGCGCACAAGGTCTTCGGCGCGATGGACGCGGTCATCGCCCACTCCGAGCACGGCGCCAGGCGCCTGCGCGACGAGGTCGGCCTGCCCGCCGAGCGCGTCCGGGTGATCCCCCACGGCGCCTTCGACTACCTGACCCGCCTGCCCGAGGAGAAGCCGCTGCCGGAGGAGCTGCAAGGCGCCGAGGGTCCGGTCGTCCTCTCCTTCGGCCTGCTGCGCCCCTACAAGGGCCTCGAGAACCTGCTCGAGGCGTTCACCGAGGTGAGGGGCGCCGAGCTCTGGATCGTCGGCAACCCGCGGATGTCGGTCGAGCCGCTGCACGAGGCCGCCGCGCTGACCGGGGCCAAGGTCCGCTTCGTCACCCGCTTCGTCGAGGACGCCGAGATCCCGGCGATCTTCCGCCGCGCCGACGTCGTCGCCCTGCCCTACCTCGACGCTGAGCACTCCGGCGTCCTCTACACCGGCCTCGCCTTCGGCAAGCCGATGGTCGTCAGCGCGGTCGGCGGCTTCCCCGAGGTCGCCGGGGCCGGGGCCGCCCGTCTCGTCCCGCCCGGCGACACCGCCGCCCTCGCGACGGCGCTGAGGGAGCTGATCGACGACGAGGCGGCCCGCGCCGAGCTGGCCGCCGCCGCCCGCGCCGCCGCCGCGGGCCCCTACTCCTGGGACGAGGCCGCCCGCCTCACCCTGGCGCTCTACGAAGAGCTCCTGGCGGAGGAGCGGTGACGGCCCTCGCCGCGATCGTCTTCTGGATCTGTGGCCTGGCGATCGTCTACGCCCAGGTCGGCTACCCGTTCGCCCTGCGGGCGCTGGTCGCGGGAAGGCGCGGGCGCGAAGCGATGGGCGGCCCGAAGGCTCCCCGCTCTTACGGCTCCGGCACGCCGCCCGCCGAGCGCCCGCTGGTGTCGCTGATCGTCCCGGCCTTCGACGAGGAGGAGGTGATCGCGGCGAAAGTCGCCAATGCCCTGCGGCTCGACTGGCCGCGCGAGCGCCTGCAGATCATCGTCGCCGACGACGGCTCCACCGACGCCACCCCCGAGCGCGCCCGCGAGGCAGGCGCCGACCTGGTGCTCGAGCTGCCGCCCGGCGGCAAGGTCACCGCCCTGAACGAAGCCGTCTCCGACGCCGACGGGGAGATCCTCGCCTTCTCCGACGCCAACTCCGAGTGGGCACCCGACGCCCTCGCCGCCTTGCTCGCCCCCTTCGCCGACGAGCGGGTCGGCTACGTCTGCGGCCAGGTCCGCTTCCTCGCGCCGGACGGCGACAACCTCGAGGGCGCCTACTGGCGCTACGAGATGTCGATCCGCGAGATGGAGTCCGAGCTGGCCGGGATCACGGCCGGCAACGGCGCGATCTACGCGGTCCGCCGCTCCGCCTACGAGGCGCTCCCGGCCTCCGGCAGCCACGACCTCAGCTTCCCCTTTCTCCTCGCCAAGCGCGGCCTGCGCTCCCTCTACGCACCGCGGGCGCGGGCCGAGGAGAAGATGGTGCCGACGATCGAGGGTGAGTTCGCCCGCAAACGGCGGATGATGGTCGGCCTCTGGGACATCGTCGTCGGCGAAGGCATGCTCGCCCCGCGCGGCTACTCGCCGCTCTTCGCCTTCGAGCTCTTCTCCCACCGCCTGCTCCGCTACGCGACGCCCTTCCTCCACGTCCTCGTCCTCCTCGCCAACCTGGTGCTGCTCGGCAGCGGCTGGTTCTACTACCTGACCCTGCTCGCCCAGCTCGCGATCCTGGGCGTCGCCATCCTCTCCGCGCGCCTGCCCGACGACCTCGTCGTGCGCCTCTGCCGCTACTACGTGCTGACCCAGGCCTCGATCCTCCTCGGCCTCTGGGACCGCCTCCGCCACGGCCCCGGCGGCCGCTGGGCGAAGGCCGAGGGGACGCGCTGATGCCGCACGTCGTCGACCGCCTCCTCGCCGCGCTCGGCCTCCTCGTTCTCGCGCCGCTGATCCTCGCCGCGGCGATCTGGATCAAGCTCGACAGCCGCGGCCCGGTCCTCTACCGCCAGCGGCGGGTGGGGGAGGGCGAGCGCCCCTTCGAGATGCTGAAGCTGCGGACGATGAAGCAGGGCTCCGACCCGGTCGGCGTCGGCACCGCCGTCGTCCGCGACGATCCGCGCGTCACCCGCTCGGGCGCCTTCCTGCGCCGCACCTCGCTCGACGAGGTCCCCAACCTGGTCAACGTCCTGCGCGGCGAGATGGCGATCGTCGGCCCGCGGCCGGCGCTCGCCGCCCACGTCGACCACTTCGACATCGCCGGCCACCGCCGCTTCGACGTCCTCCCCGGGATCACCGGCTGGGCCCAGGTCCAGGGCCGCGTCGGCATCCCCTGGGAGGAGCGGGTCGAGCTCGATGCCTGGTACGCCGAGCACCGCAGCGCCTGGCTCGACCTCCGCATCCTCGCCAAGACCGTCTGGCTGGTCGTCACCGGCCACGGCCTCGCCGCGGATTGACCCTGGATAGGGTTTCCGCCGTGGCCGATCGACCCAACGTCAGCCTGCGCCGGTTCCAGGAGGGGGACGCCCCCGCCGTCCACCGCTGGTTCAACAACCCGGAGGCGACCAAATCGCTGATGGAGCAGCGTGACGGCTTCTCGCTCGAGCAGGCCGAAGGCTGGACGCGGCGGGCGATGGACGACTCGGGCGAGGATCGCAAGTACGCGATCGTGGTCGAGGGCCTCGCCGAGCCGGTCGGCTTCACCGCCCTCTACGGCCTCTTCCGCCAGACCGCGCCGGAGCTCGGCGCGCTGATCGGCGACGACGTCCGCGGCATGGGCGTGGGGCGGCGGGCCGAGGCGCTGACGATCAAGAAGGCCTTCGACGAGTTCGGCGCCCACCGCGTCTACGGCCGCATCCCGGCCCGCAACGAGATCGCCAAGAAGACCGTCGCCAGCCAGGGCTGGAAGTACGAGGGGACGATGCGCGCGCACCTGGCGCGCGAGGGCGAGCCGCCCGACGACTGCGAGATCTGGGGCGTGCTCCCGGAGGAGTTCCGCGCCGCCACGGCGGACCTGTTCGGGTGAGCAGGCCCTTCGCCCAGCTGATCGAGGACGGCGGCGCCTCGGCCGGTGGGGGCGTCGGCGGCCACCCCAGCGAGTTCTTCCGCGGCGCCCACTTCCTCGAAGCCGAGGGCGCCACCCACACCCTGCGGATCGAGACCGACGAGGCCGAGCTGCTGGCGCCGCTGATCGTCCGCCAGATCGGCGACGGTCCCGACCTCGACGCCGTCTCCCCCTACGGCTACCCCGGCTTCACCGTGATCAGCGACGTCCCGCCCGGCGCCGCCCCCCCCGAGCGCGTTCGCAGTTCTGCTCGCATAGCGGATGAAAGTGCGAACGCACCGGGCGAGGACCCTGGGTGGCTCGACCCGGCCACGGTCGACTTCCATCGCACCGGCCTCGTCTCGGTCTTCGTCCGCCACCGGCTCGACCTGGTGCCGCTGGCGGGGACGACGGAACGCAACGTGGTCCAGATCGCGGACCCGGCGCTGAAGCCGAAGAGCCGACCGACCGACCGTCGCCAGATCCGCCGCAACCTCGAGGCCGGTTACACCGTCGACCTCGTCCCCGGCGCTGCGACCACGGCCGCCCAGCGCGCCGCCTTCCTCGACCTCTACGAGCAGACGATGCGCCGCACCGAGGCCGCCCCGCACTACTTCTTCGGCGCCGCCTACTTCGACCGGCTGCTCCCCGCCGAGCGCACCTGGCTCGCCCTCGCCGCCGATCCCGAGGGCGTCCCCGCCGCCGCCTCGATCGCCTGCGTCTCGGACGGCTACCTCCACTACTACCTCTCCGGTAGCGCCGACTCGCACCTCGCCGACTCGCCGATGAAGAGCGTCCTCGCCCGCCTGGTCGAGCACGCCGGCGAGCTTGGCCTGCCGCTCAACCTCGGCGGCGGCATCGCCCCCGGCGACGCGCTGGAGGAGTTCAAGCGCGGCTTCGCCAACCGCACCCTCGCCTGGCGCACCTCGGAGCTGATCTGCGACCCGGAACGCTACGCGGAGCACGCCGGCGGCCGCGCCGCGGGCGGCTACTTCCCCGCCTACCGCGCCCCGGCCTAGTCGGAGATGGAGGCGGCGAGCGCCGCCGCGTCGGCGGCCCGCTCCCACGGCCGCGCCGCCCGCAGTGCGCCGAGCACCGCCCGCGTCGCCGGCGCCCGGTTCAGGGCGATGAAGTGGATCCCCGGCGCGCCCGCCATCAGCAGCTCGGTGCACTGCTGCGCCGCGTAGGCGACGCCGAGCTCGAACTCGCGCTCCGGATCCTCGCCGGCCGCGGCGAAGCCGCGCTCGAGCGACTCCGGGATGCTCGCGTCGCAGAGGTCGCAGATCCGCTTCGTGTGGGCGAAGCTCTGCACCGGGATGACGCCGGGGATGATCGGCACGTCGATCCCCTTGGCCCGCGCCGCGCGGACGAAGTCGAAGTAGATCTGGTTGTCGAAGAAGAGCTGGGTGACCAGGAACTGGACGCCGGAGTCGACCTTCTGCTTCAGGTAGTCGAGGTCGGTGTCGAGGTCCGGCGCCTCCGGGTGAACCTCCGGGAAGCAGGCGCCGCCGAGGCAGAAGTCCCAGCCCGCGTTGATGAAGCGCGCCAGGTCGGCGGCGCTCCCCAGGCCGCCCTCCTCCTGCACGAAGCTCGTTTCTCCCCGCGGCGGGTCGCCGCGCAAGGCGAAGACGTTGTCGATGCCGACCTCCTGGATCTGGTCGATCGTCCGCGCCAGCCCCTCGGTCGTCTCGCCGACGCAGCTCAGGTGGGCCATCGTCTCCAGCCCGTAGTCCTCCTTCAGCCGCCGGGTCATGTCGACGGTCCCCTGCCGGGTCGAGCCGCCGGCGCCGTAGGTCACCGAGACGAAGTCGGGCTCCAGCGGGGCCAGCGCCGCCGCCGTCGCGAACAGCTGCTCTTTGGCCTCGTCGCTTTTGGGCGGGAAGAACTCGACCGAGAAGCTCGGTCCACGGCTCGCAAGGATCTCGTCGATACGCATCGCACAAGCGTAGCGGCGCGCCGCCGGACGGCCGCCGCCGCGCCCTCGCCGCCGGCGCTCAGCCGACCGGCTCGACCGGGCCCGGGGCGACCGGCGTCTTCCCCTTGGCCGCCGCCCGCGCTTCGAACTCCGCCTCGATCTCCTCCAGCGGCTTGCCCTTCGTCTCCGGCACGTACTTCCAGCAGAACCAGAGGGTGAGCAGGCCGATCGCGGCGTAGAACCAGAAGGCGCCGGCGCGGCCGAGCGCTTCGATCAGCAGCAGGAAGGTCAGCGAGACGATGAAGTTGAAGGTCCAGTTCGCCATCGTCCCCAGCCCGGCGGCCTTCGAGCGCACGCCGAGCGGGTAGATCTCCGCGTTCAGCAGCCAGAAGATCGGCCCGAGGCTGATCGCGAAAGAGGCGACGAAGGTCATCAGGCTGGCGATCGCGACGACTGAGGAGATGGTCGAACCGCCGCCGCCGACGAAGGCGGCGCCGAGCGCGACCAGGGAGATCACCATGCCGCTGATGCCGATCATCAGCAGGGTGCGCCTGCCCACCTTGTCGAGTAGGCGGATCGCGACGATGGTCATGCCGACGTTGATGATCCCGACCCCGACCGCGGCCAGGATCGAGCCCGCCGAGGAGTTGATGCCGGTGAATTCGACGATCGTCGGCGCGTAGTAGATGACCGTGTTGATCCCGGTCACCTGCTGCAGGATCGCCAGGCCGACGCCGACCAGCAGCGCCGCTTTGACCGCCGGGCGCAGGAGGTCCGACCAGGATCCGGCCTGGGAGTCGCTCGCGATCGACTCGGTGATTTCCTCGAGCTCGCGGTCGATCGTGTCGGGGTCGTCGACGCGGATCTTCGCCAGCACCGCCCGCGCCCTGAAGTCTTCCCCGGTCATCACCAGCCAGCGCGGGCTCTGCGGCATCCGCAGCATCCCGAAGGCGAGCCCCAGCGCCGGCACGCAGCCCAGCCCGAGCATCCAGCGCCAGCCTTCGATCCCGTTGAAGGCGAGGCCGACCAGGTAGGCGACGAGGATCCCGATCGTCACCGCCAGCTGGAAGAAGCTGACCAGGCGGCCGCGGCTCTCTGGCGGCGCGACCTCCGAGATGTAGACCGGCGAGGCGGCCGAGGCGAGCCCGATCGCGACGCCGATCACGACGCGGGCGACGACGAGGACGCCAAGCCCGGGCGCCGCGGCGCTGGCCAGGGCGCCGACGGTGAAGACGATCGCCGAGAGCAGGATCATCAGCCGCCGCCCGTAGGTGTCGGCGGCGGGCCCGGCGATCGCGGCGCCGCCGACCGCCCCGATCGGCACCGCGGCGACGACCAGGCCCTGGGCGAAGCTGCCGAGGTGGAAATCGGTCTTGATGAAGAGGAGGGCGCCGGCGATGATCCCGGTGTCGTAGCCGAACAGCAGCCCGCCGAGCCCGGCGATCGCCGCCGTCAGCACCACGTTGCGCCGCGCCCGTCGTGCCGACTCCTCTGACCCTCCAGTCATCCCGCGGGCACCCTAACTGCGGACTTTGCGGAATGGAAGTCCTTGCGGGCCTTGCGTCGGGGCGAAGCGGATGTAAGTTCTCCCTGCGACTGGGAGAGAGCCGGTCCCCCCGGAAGCCAAGGGGGGAAGGGGTCTCGAAGGTGGCGCAACCGAGCTTCTGACGCGAAGGCTACGCGTGCGGCAGGTGACGAGCGCCATCCCCGGTCGTTTTTCGTGGTCGGAGGCGGTCCGGGGGCACCGACCGGGCCGAGACGGAGGCGCCGTCCGAGCCGACTCCTAGCTTTCCCGGTGGTCGTGGGCGACCTGCCCTCCACGACCAGCGACCGGGGCGCATCCTCATGCGGGAGCCGGGCGTCGCCGCACACCCCGCGAACGTGCAGCGACTAGCCCGCCCGATCCCGCGACAGCGACTGGCGGTGCGTCGCGCGCCTGACGGCGCGCCGCGCCGCCATGGGACGGGTGCCGCTGTGGGACGATCCGGGCATGGGGGAAGTTCGCTATGAGCGGGTCGGCGCCGCGGCGGTGCTGACGATCGATCGGCCAGAGCGCCGCAACGCGGTCGACGCGGCGACGGCGAGCGCCCTGCGCGAGGGGCTGGTGAGCTTCGAGGCCGACACGGAGGCGCGCGTCCTGATCCTGACCGGAGCCGGGGGAGAGGCGTTCTGCGCGGGCGCCGACCTGAAGGCGATGGACCTCGAGATCGACCATCCGGCCGGGCCGATGGGCTTCAGTCGCCTGGCCGCCTCGAAGCCGACGATCGCCGCGATCGACGGCTGGTGCCTGGCGGGCGGGCTGGAGCTGGCGCTCTGGTGCGACCTGCGGCTGGCGACGCCGGGCTCGACCTTCGGCCTCTTCGAGCGCCGCTGGGGGGTGCCGCTGATCGACGGCGGCACCCAGCGGCTGCCGCGGGTGGTCGGCCTCGGGCGGGCGCTCGAGCTGATCCTCAGCGGCCGCCCGGTCGACGCGGCGGAGGCCGAGCGGATCGGCCTCGTCAACGAGGTCACCGCGCCCGGTGCCCACCTGGAGCGGGCGCTGCGGCTGGCGGAGGCGATCGCCCGCTTCCCCCAGGAGACGATGCTGGCCGACCGTCGCGCGGCGATCGAGGGGATCGGCCTGCCGTTCGCCGACGGGCTGGAGCTGGAGCGCCGGCTCGGTCGCGAGACGATGGACGTGGCCGCGCGAGGCGCCGCCCGCTTCGCCGCGGGCGCCGGACGGCATGGCGCGTTCGAAGATCCCGGAAACGGGTAGCCCGATCCCACCGAAGTACCAGGTTCTTACACTCAACATCTCCCAAGTTGAAGTGGGATCAGTTCCGGTACCGTGCCGTTCGTGGCTCAAAGAACCTCGATGCGCCCGCCCCCCGGTCGCCAGCGCCTCTCCCGCGAGTTCATCGCGCGACACCAGCGCGCCCGCATCGTCGCCGCCCTCGCCGAGGAGACGATGGAGCGCGGCTACCGGGCCGTCACCGTCGCCGACATCGTGCGCCGCGCCGGGATCGCCCGCAACACCTTCTACGACAACTTCGCCTCGAAGGAAGACTGCTTCCTCGCGACCCAGGACTTCGCCGTCGAGGAAAGCCTGAAGCGGGTCGTCGACGCGGCCACCGAGGAGGAGGGCTGGGAGGCGCGGCTCGCCGCCGGCCTCGGCGCCTTCCTCCGATATGTGGCCAGTGAGCCCGCCCTGGCGCGGACCTGCATCGTCGAGGCCCTCTCCGCCGGCCCGGCCGCGCAGGAGCGCTACGAGCAGTCGCTGCAGGCCTTCGTCCCGCTGCTGCGGATCGGCCGCGAGGACTCGCCGTTCGGCGACGAGCTGCCGGACACGCTGGAGGAGACGATCGTCGGCGGCATCTTCTGGGTCATCTACCAGCGCATCGTCCGCGGCCAGACCGAGCAGATCGAGGCGCTGCTGCCGGACCTGGTCGATTTTGCCCTCACTCCGTACATCGGCGCCGAGTCGGCGCAGCGGGCGACGGCCAAGCTCTGAGCAGACAGGTATCGTCGCGACGTGGCAACCGATCGAGTCGACGCTCCCGCCGAGTATCCGCCGGAGCTGTCCCGCCTCCCGCCCGGCCGGCATGGTCTGCCGCGGGACTTCGTTGTCCACAACCAGCGCGAGCGGCTGATCGCCGGGCTCGCCGAGGCGGTCGCCGAAAAGGGCTACGGCGGCACCACGATCGCTGACATAACCCGCCACGCGGCGGTCTCGCGACGCACCTTCTACGAGCATTTCGACGGCAAGGACGAGTGCTTCGTCGCGGCCTTCGACACGGTCACCGAGCAACTGCGCGAGCGCGTCGACGAGGCCTTCAAAGCCGAGGACGAGTGGCCCGAGGCGGCCAAGGCCGGGATCGCCGCGATGCTCACCCTCCTCGCCGCCGAACCGAACCTGGCGCGGCTGGCGATGGTCGAGGCGATGGTCGCCGGCCCGGTCGTGGTCGAGCGCTACGACGCCGCCGTGCAGACCTTCATCCCCTACTTCGCCGCGGGCCGCGAGGGCCGGCCGAAGAAGGTCCTCGACCGCCTCTCCGACTCGACCGAGGAAGCGCTGGTCGGCGGCATGATCTCCCTGATCTCGCGCCGCGTCGTCGCCGGCCAGGCCGACGAGCTCGAGTCGCTCCTCCCCGACCTGACCGAGTTCGTCCTCGCCCCCTACGTCGGCCACGACGAAGCGGCAAAGATCGCCCGCGGCTAGATAGGCCGATTCCACGGCGTCGGGGGAGCTCCAAGGGACAAACAAGGGACGCGGCCTTCTCGGTGGCGGCCCGGGCAGGCTGTGGCCGCCACCGAGAAGGCCGGGTGATCGGGGAGAGGGCGTGGGGACCGGCGTGCCCCGGGTAGAGACGCGCATGTCCGGGCACGAAGGCGCGTGTTCCGTCACGAAGCACCCGGATCCGTGACGGAGAGCGGGGGAAGTACACGCTTCCTCCCGTCTTCCTCGACGCCCCGCGGGGCGCGGTCGACCTGACCGGCGCTATAGGTGGGTCAGGTCGACCGCACCATCCTGGACGCCCGATCCCGTCACGGGAGGCATGGGGAAGCGTCACGTCCCCGGCGTCTCTCACACGTGATCCGGGAGTTCGTGCCGAACCTGCGACCTTCCCTGAAGAACCCTCACGTCCCGCCCGGGACCCACCTCGGACGGCCGCCACGGCCGCGAAGCACGCGCCCACCGCCACCCGCCCCGCCCCCGAACTTCCGCCCGCCCCCAACCCACCACGAGCGGCCGTGGAGTCGACATTCAGCGTGCCCCTAGCCCCGCCTGCCGAAGCTATGTCCTGCCGGCGCGACGGCGCGGAGCTCGGCGACGGCGAACTCGCGGTCGCGCCGCGTCACCGCGCCCGGGTCCGGTTCGCGGCGGCCGTGGCGCGCCGGTGAGGGCAGCCGGTCCGCCTGCCCCTCGACCCGGGGGGCGATCGGCTCCCGTTCCAGCTCCTCGACCTCGGCGACGAGGACGTTGGTCGTCCCTTCGCGCCGCTCGAGCTTGCCGCGGGCGCGGACCAGAGGCGCGGCGCGGACCACGGCGCGGTGGCGGTCGTAGACGCTCCCGGGGACGATCAGGTTGACGACGCCGAACTCGTCCTCGATCAGCATGAAGACGATCCCCTTCGCGGTCTCCGGTCGCTGCCGGGCGACGACCATCCCCGCCACCTCCACCGTCGCCCCGTCGTCTATGCGTTCGAGATCGACGCTGCTCGAGAGGGCCGCGCTGAGCTGTGGACGCATCAGCTCCATCGGGTGGCGACCGAGGACCATCCCGGTCGACCGATAGTCGGCGATCACCTCGCCCCAATCGCCGAGGGGCTCCAGGCGTGGCGGCTCGGGCGCCTCGATAGGCAGGGAGAGCTGGGTCGCGCCGCGGCCGGCTCCATGTCCGTTGCCGGTGACGCCGACCCGCCAGAGCGCCCGCCGCCGTTCCTCCTCGGCGCCGAGCGGAACTTCGTCGAGCGCCCCCGCCCAGGCCAGCCTTTCGAGGCTCGGCAGCCCGACCCCGGAGCGTGACGCCAATTCGGCGATGCCGCGATAGGGGCCGCCGCGCTCGCGCTCGGTGACCAGCGCCTCCATCTCCTCCTCGCGCACGCCCTTCACGTAGCCGAGGCCGATCCGCACCACGAGGCCGCCCGGCGCTCCCGGTTCGCCGCGTCGCAGCGGCGATTCGACGTGGCAGAGGACGCGGCTGTGGTTGGCGTCGACGCCGGCGATGCGGACCTTGCGGCGGGCCGCCTCGTGGACCAGGGCGTCGGGCGGGTAGAAGCCCATCGGCTGCTCGTTGAGCAGGCCGCAGAGGAAGGCGGCGCCGTGGTGGACGCGCAGCCAGGCCGACTGGTAGGCGAGCAGGCCGAACGCCGCCGAGTGGGCCTTGGGGAAGCCGAAGCCGGCGAAGCCCTGGATCTTCTGCCAGATCCGCTCCGCCAGCTCGGGGGGCGCCTTCGACTTCTTCGCCGCGCCGGCGACGAAGTCGCGGTGATGTCTCTCGATCGCCTCCTCGGAGCGCTTGCGGCTCATCGCCCGCCGCAGGCTCTCGGCCTGGGCGGGGGTGAAGCCGGCGAACGCCATCGCCACCTTCAGCACCTGCTCCTGGTAGACGATCGTCCCCAGCGTGTCCCCCAGCGGCCCGCGAAGGGAAGGGTGCTCGTAAGGAGGTTCGTAGGCCGGGTCTTCGCGCCGGTGCTTGCGGCGCTCGATGTAGGGGTGGACGGCGCCGCCCTGGATCGGCCCGGGTCGGACCAGTGCCACCTGGATGGTGAGATCGTCGATGTTCTCCGGGTGGGTGCGGGGCAGCATCTGCATCTGGGCGCGGCTCTCGATCTGGAAGACGCCGGTCGTCTCGGCCTTCTGGATCGAACGGAAGGTCGCGGGATCGTCAAGCTCGATCTGCGTGAGGTCGATCCGCTTCCCCTCCGCCGCTTCGATCTCGTCGACGCAGCGTTCGACCGCGGAGAGCATCCCCAGGCCGAGCAGGTCGATCTTCAACAGCCCGGCGTCGGCGCAGGAGTCCTTGTCCCACTGGACGATCTGGCGCCCCTCCATCGCGGTCGGCACCACCGGGCAGAAGTCGATCAGCGGCCTGGTGGAGATCACCATCCCGCCGGAGTGCTGGGAAGCGTGGCGGGGCAGCCCGAGCGCCTCTTTTCCCACCTTCAGGAGCGCCTGCCAGCGGTGCGAGGCGGCTCGTTTCCTGCCCAGTGCGGCGGCGATGTCGCGTTCCATCTCCTCGACCGACTCGTGGAAGCCGACCACCCCCGCCACCTTCTCGATCTCTCCAGGCGGCAGGCCTAACGCCTTGCCGAGGTCGCGGACGACGCCGCGCGGGCGGTAGGTCGGGAAGGCGGCGACGAGGGCCGTGTGTTCTGTGCCGTAGGCCTCGTGGACACGGGGGATGAGGACCTCGCGGATGTCGCGGGGGAAGTCGAGGTCGATGTCGGGCATCGAGCGGACCTTGTCGGAGACGATTTCATCGTTGAGGAAGCGGCCGGGGAAGAGGTTCGCCTTCACCGGGTCGACGTGGGAGAGGCCGGTCAGGTAGCAGACGATCGAGCTGACGCTGGAGCCGCGACCGCGGCCGGGGGGCAACAGCGCGCGGGCGGCCTCCCGCCCGCGCACCTCGAGCGCGACCTCGCGGGCGAGCTCGAGCAGGCGGTGGTGAAGGAGGAAGAAGGCGGAGAGGCCGATCTGGCGGATCGTCGCCAGCTCCGTCTCGAGCCTTTT
The DNA here is from genome assembly GCA_047601885.1 of Solirubrobacterales bacterium. GTDB lineage: Bacteria > Actinomycetota > Thermoleophilia > Solirubrobacterales > 70-9 > VAYN01. Next base: position 1,009,501 of record JASGIK010000002.1, on the reverse strand, counting down.
CTCGGCCGCGCCGCGGGTCGCTCCAGCGGGGTAGTTCGCGACCAGCCGGCCGTGGCAGAGTCGGGCGAGCTTGGCATCGGCGTCCTCCTCCTGCGGATAGCGGTAGCCGAGGTCGGTGGTGAGGTCGAAGGCGAGGCGCTCGGCGAGGCGGACGGTCTCGGCGACGGCGTCGGGATGCTCGGCGAAGCGGGCGGCCATCGTGGCGGGCGAGGTGAGCGCCGAGGTCGAGTTGCCGCGCCGGCGGGGCTCGCTCGACTCCAGCGTCTCGCCGAGGCCGATCGCGACGAGGGCGTCCTGGAGGTGGGAGCGCGAGCGGGCGTGCGCGTGGACGTCGCCGGTGGCGACGGTGGGCACCCCGAGCCGCTCGGCGAGCAGCGCGAGCCAGCGGTTGCGCGCCCGGTCCCGCCGCCAGTAGGGACGCTGCAGCTCGACCCGGAAGCGGTCCGGCCCGAAGGCGGCGAGGAGGCGTCGCCCGAGCCTCTCCCCGAGCGCCGTGTCGCCGCGCTCGAAGGCCCCGGCGAGCGCCCCGTCCCTGGCGCAGCCGGAGAGGCAGACGAGCCCCTCCGCGTGCCGCTCGACCTCCTCGAACGTCGTCCAGGCCGGTTCCGCGGTGCGCGCCGCGTTGTCCCGCGTATGAGCGTGCGCCGCCGTCAGCAGTCGGCAAAGGTTCCGATACCCCCGCTCGTCTTCGACCAGCAGCGTCAGATGTTGATGGGCCGGAAACTCAAGCCCTCCTGGAGCTTTCGGCCCGTCGACCCCGGGGTCATGAGGAAGACGCACGGTCAGCTCGGCACCGGTGATCGGGCGCAGGCCGACGTCGGCGCCGTGGCGGGCGAACTCCATCGAGCCCCAGAGGCCGTCGTGGTCGGTCAGCGCCATCGCCGGGTAGCCGAGCGCGGCCGCGGCGTCCACCAGCTCGACCGGGGTGGAGGCTCCGTCGAGGAAGGAGAAGGCCGAGTGCGCGTGCAGCTCGACGTAGGGGGGACTTGACATCGAGGCCCCTCAGGACCGCTGCCGGAACCAGCGCCCGTTGCCGAGGTCGCGGAAGACGATGACGGCGCGCCCGCCGGCCAGCGCCAACTCGAAGTAGCGACGACTCAGCGGCCGCGGCGTCCACCAGATGTCTTCGACCACCCATTCCTCGCGCACCCCCTCGACCGCCGCCGGCCCGACCGCCAGCGGTACCCCGTCGTCATCGGTACGCACCGCGACCGCGCGCGGCTCGTCGACGCGGCGCGTCCTCGCCATCAGGTCTCCGGGAAGGGGGTGAGGAGAAATCGGCGCTCGGGGACGCGCGAGGTCGGGTCGACGGGGAGGATGCGGAGCAGCGCCTCGGCGCCCTGCGCGGCGCGCACCTCGCGCACCGCCGCGCCGAGCCGCCGCCGTCGCGGCTCCGCGCCGCCGGCCTCCATCACCAGCTGGTCGGCGGCGGGCGGGCCGAAGCCGAGCGCCCGCAGCCGCAGCGCCTCCGCCGGGCCGGGCAGGTCCCCCAGTCGCGGCACCAGGAGGCGGCGCAGGACCACGGCCGCCGCGCTCGGCCGCCCGAGGCCCTGGTCGACGCTCCAGCTGCCGCCGCCGCAGAGGCGCGCGCCGAGGCGCACCCCGAGCAGTGTCCGCCCCCGCCGCGCCGGCGCCGCCAGCAGGCGGTCGACGAGCAGCTCGAGCGCCCGGTCGAGCTGGCTGCCCGCGACCCCTTCCGGCAGCTCGATCTCCTCGACCAGCTCCTCCCTCGGCGCCCGCGGCCGCAGCGGCTCCTCTTCGCCGCGAGCGATCCGCAGCGCCCGTAGCCCGAGCGGCCCGAAGCGGTCGGCGACCTGGTCGTGGGAGAGGCGCCGCAGCGCTCCCAGCGTCCCGATCCCCAACCGCTCCAGCGACTCGACCAGCTCCTCTCCCGCCCGCCGCGGCTCCCCCAGCCGGTCGACCAGGACGGCGATCCGCAGCGACCCGAGGAAGCCCGCGAGCCGCGTCGGCGTCACCGGCGGCAGCCCCCGCTCGGCCGCCGCCCGGGCCGCGGCCCGCGTCGGCGCCACCCCGATCAGCACCGGCGTTCGGCCTGCCTCAGAACCGTGGCCACCTGGCCGCCGGGCCGCCGTCTCTGTGTGGCCACCCGCACCGCCGCCGACCACCGTCCCCCCGCGCGCCCCCTGCCTGGACGGCATCTCCACCGCCCCCCGCGCCGCGCCGACGACCCCCGCCACCTCGCCCCCGTAGAGCCCCCGCAGCCCCGCGACCGAGAAGAACATCTCCCCGACCCCGCCCATCTCCACTGCCGCGCCGATCCCCTCCAGCGCCCGCGCCATCGCCTCCCCCAACTCCCCCGCCGCCACCGGATCCCCAAGCATTTCGCGCCCGGGCCGAGGCCCCCCGGAACGACCCGGGCGCTCAGGAGTCGCAAGCCGACAATCGATGACGCAAGCGATCTCCATACGAACATATGTTCGCATTCGAGCAGCTTACACGGCTACAGACAAAACCCCTCGCCTGGAAAGGCGAGGTATCTCAGCCGGAGAGCGTTGCCGGGTCCACCTCACCTCTCGTCCGATTGACCGTATTGACACATCAGTTCGTTCTATTATTCTTGATCGACGGGATGGCGTGCCGGTAAGCAGGGAGCCTCACGCGGCTGCCCCCGGGCGCGCTTCGGACAGGGATCGACTTCCTGCGGAAAGGGAAAGGGACGGCCGAGTGCGAGCAGGTTCAAACGCGCTGACGTTGATATCGACTCCCCTCAACGTCCAGGTCCTGAAGGCACTCGAGAACAGCCCGATGCCACTGTTCGAGCTTCGCAAGGCGGCCGGTTCCCCTCCGCAGACGACGACACGCAAGCAACTGAGGACGCTTACCGATCTCGGCATCATCGATCGCCGGCGCGAACCCGGGTTCCCGGGCTCGGTGGAATACAGCCTCGCTCCGGCAGGCGCGGATCTGATGGAGGTCGCGAGGGCGACCGAGAGCTGGCTCGCGGAAGCTCCCGACGGCCCGTTGGACCTCGGGAGCCTCGGCGCGAAGAGTTCCCTCAAGGCTCTGGTGGACGGGTGGTCTACGACGATCATCCGCGCTCTCGCGACCACGCCGCTCTCCCTGACGCAGCTGAGCCGGCTGATACAGGCGATCAACTATCCGTCGCTGGAGCGTCGAATCTCGGCCATGCGCCTCACGGGCCAGATCGCCTGCGCCGACGGCGCAGGCCGCAAGAGGCCCTACGTCGCCACCACTTGGCTCCGCCGAGCCGTCGCCCCGCTGATGTCGGCGATGGCGTGGGAGCGAGGCGTGGCCGGATTGGAAGCACCCCCTGCCACCGGGATCGACGTCGAGGCGATGTTCCTGCTCACCTTGCCTCTGCTCAGATTGGACAGCGGTCTTCGGGGGCGGATGCGCATGACGGTGGATCTGAGGGGTCGGGAGGGCAGCGCGCGACAAGCCGGCGTCCTCGCCCGGATCGAGGGCGGCAGGGTGGTGGCTTGCAGCTCGCGCCTGGAGGGGCCGGCAGACTCTTGGAGCTTCCGGATCGTTGGGCGCCTGGTTCGACGCCGCGATCGGGAGGCAGTTCGACGCGCTCGAGTTGGGCGGTGACGGAGACCTGGCCCACTCCCTGGTCGGAGCCCTCCACGAGGAGCTCTTCGGTGGCCGGCGGGCCGCTGCCGCCTGACTACCACGCACGATCCCTTTATTGACACGATCGTTTCTGGTTCGATACCTTCTCTCGGCTCGGGTGGGTTCCGGGTCTGCGCAGGGAGGCGGGTGAAGCCGCCGTGGGGCAAGGACGTGCGCCTGCGTGCGTCCTTCGGGGACCCGCCCTAGGGAAAACACGAACAGGGAGAGGTCAATGATTTCGAAGCTTCACGAACGGCTCGGCACGGCCGGGTTCGTGATCGCCATCGTCGCGCTGGTCGCCGCCCTCGGCGGCACTGCGATCGCGGCGAGCGGCGGTCTCACCGGCAAGCAGAAGAAGGAAGTCACCAAGATCGCCAAGAAGTACGCGGGCAAGCAGGGAAAGCAAGGCGAAAAGGGTGAAACCGGTGCGACCGGTGCGAAGGGCGAAGCCGGCACCAATGGGACCAACGGCACCAATGGGACCAACGGGGCGAACGGTGCGTCCGTGAGCGTCACCGAAATCGAATCGGGCGAAGAAGCCTGTGAAGAACGTGGCGGCGCCATGGTCGAACAGGAAGGCAGCAGCTCGGGCGTCGAAGTCTGCAACGGCGAAGAAGGCTCACCCTGGACCGCGGGTGGAGTGCTCCCGGCGGGGGAGACCGAGACGGGTACCTGGTCGATCCCGGAGTTCACCGAAAGCGAACAGCAGGCACTCTTGCCGATCTCCTTCCCAATTCCCCTGTCAAGTTCGATAGCAGGATCGAACGTAAAGACGGTGCAGTTGGGAGGTGCGGCGACGACGGCTTGCCCGGGCAGCGCAGCGAACCCTGAAGCCGCACCGGGATACCTCTGCTTCTACGTCGGGGAGACTGAAAACATCTCTGGAAACGTGGAACTGGCGAAATTCAACCCGGCGGAAGGTACGGCGGGAACTGGGGCCAGTGTCTCCGGGACAGTGTTGTTGGTCGTAGTCCCCGCTAACGGTCTCGCATGGGGAACCTGGGCGGTCACCCCTGCCGAATAGCGGGCGACTAGCTGCCGATTATTGCGGGCGGGGCCAGCCGGTCCCGTCCGCCACGAGATCAAATCTCGTCCAACGCGGATCGCGATGTCGCGATATGCCAACGACTTCAGAGTCAAGGGTACGGAGAGGACGCAAATGCTGATCCAACAAGAAAGTAATAAGACAGATATCAGGATAGATGACACATCAGAGGTGCGGTCTCCCATCATCATGGTCGTAATAGTGACCGCCTTCGCTCTGCTGCTCTGCGCTGCCTGGTCAGCTTCTGCCTCTGCCGAAGTGAGAGCTTCCACCGGTCAGGCCACGGATCTTACCGGCCATGCCGCCACTCTCACTGGTAGCTTCACACCCGCCTACCCCGAGATGACCGCCAGTAAAGGGCAAATCGTGGCTGGATTTGAATACGGCCTTACGACCGAATATGGACAGGAAACGATCGGCGAAGTTTACAACAACGTCTCTGGACAGCAAGCGGTCAGCACGAGGATTAGCGGACTAGAGCCCGAAACCACCTATCACTATCGCCTGGTGGTGATGGGTGAAGGCGAACTGCTCTATGCGGCCGACGGCACGTTCACCACGACCGCGAACCTACAGGTCTGGTTCACGGCGCTTGTCTCTAAGTTCATGGCGGGCTACTATCCCGCCAGTGTGAAGGCGACCCAAGCTCCGGAAGATCCCGTGTGGATGACCATAAATAGTAGGAACGCGCGGTGCTCTTCACTGTCGATGACGGGATATATGCAAAAAGGAGCGCATGCTCTAGAGTTGACGCCTACCTATGAAGGCTGCGAAGGTTTCGGGCTATCTGCATCGGTGTCTCCAAACTCGTGCGGATACTCACTGACAAACAATTCGACCTTTTATCCGGCCGTTGGATCACTGGCCATCACCTGCCCAGAATCCGCCGAAGGAATTGAAATCGACGCATCTGGTGTCTGCACGGTGATGCTGCCTCCCCAAGAAGCGTCCGGCGAAGTGTCGTTGTTGGATGTGGGCGAAGGACCGACGGCTGAAGTCGAAGCGACCTTGGATGGCGCGACGCTGGAGGCGACGGTAACCGGCAGCAAGCTTATTTGCGGCACGAGCGGGACCCGCGAAGTTCATCTGTACGGCACCCTCCTCCTAGGTGCAAAGGAAGCCTGAGCCTGTCGAAAATTTGATGGATCCATCCCGGGGTCGGCGCCGGCGGATGGAGGGAGCTTCTCGGTCGAGGTCCGCGACCGTCGCGGACCCGCGGATGTAGATGCTGAGTGGCTTATGACCCGGTTGAACGTTGGCGTCGTCTTACACACGCGCCGATCTGACGGACGGGATTTGCAGGGAGATTTTGTCTCAGGGTCGCTGGCCAGTTGCAGGATCTGGAGAAATGGCCGAAAGGTGCTGACCGGTGGTCTGCCGGCGATTAATGATTGGGGAGTCCTCGTCGAAGGGCGAGGGCGGCCGTCGTCCGACTTCGGGCGGCGGTCGACAGGGGCGGGGCCGGACTACGGGGCGACCCGGCGACTTGGTCTCGACCAAACCAGTTAGGGAAGGGAAGAGAAATGATCCGAAACCTCAGGATCCTCGGCCTGACGATGGTCGCCATGCTGGCGGTCGGCGTCGTCGGGGCGTCGGCCGCGTCGGCGGCGTCGTTCCACAGCGAATCGAGTGAAACCTTCGTGCTCGGCAGCCAGTCGACGCAGAACGTCTTCACGGTCAACAGCCGGACCGTGAAGTGCTCGACCGCGACGTTCACCGGCAGCTTCACGGGAACCAGCAAGAGCACGCTCGAAAACATCCACCCCGAATACGGCGGCTGCGAAGCGTTCGGGTTGGAAGCGACCGTCAACACTGAAGGGTGCAACTACACCTTCAACGAACCGTCAGGTTCGAGCACCTACACGGGTACCGTAAACGTCGTCTGCGAAAGCGGGAAGGAAATCGAAATCAACGCGGCGTCTACCTGTGTCGTTAAGGTCGGCTCGCAGAGCGGCCTCAGCTCGGTCACGTACACCGACGAAGGATCCGGCTCCAGCCGGTCGGTCCTGGTGACCGCCAACGTCAGCGGCATCTCGTCCACCGTCAGCGGCTCGACGCTGATCTGTGGGACCAACGGGACCCGCTCGGCGACCTACACCGGGTCGGTCTCGACCAAGGGCTACACGAGTGCGGCGCACACCACCCAGACCGGCGTCTGGGTCGAATAGGTCGGATGCAGAGGGCCCCGGTCAGGCGATCGGGATCCCTTGAGGTACGCGGGCCGGGCAAGTCTCCCGGCCCGCGTCCGTTTAACGAGGACTTCGCGCGTAAGGGATGGGAAGGGAAGAGAAATGATCCGAAACCTCAGGATCCTCGGCCTGACGATGGTCGCCATGCTGGCGGTCGGCGTCGTCGGGGCGTCGGCCGCGTCGGCGGCGTCGTTCCACAGCGAATCGAGTGAAACCTTCGTGCTCGGCAGCCAGTCGACGCAGAACGTCTTCACGGTCAACAGCCGGACGTTCAAATGCTCGACCGTGACGTTCACCGGCAGCTTCGAAGGGACCAGCAAGAGCACGCTCGAAGAAATCCACCCCGAATACGGCGGCTGCGAAGCGTTCGGCCTCGAAATAGCCATCAATACCGAAGGGTGCAACTACACGTTCGACGAGCCGTCGGGATCCGGCTCAGAATCGCACACCGGGACCGTGAATCTCGTCTGTGCAACCGGCCACGAGATCGAAATGAACACGGCTTCGGGCGTCTGTGTCGTGACGGTCGGCTCGCAGAGCGGCCTCAGCTCGGTCACGTACACCGACGAAGGATCCGGCTCCAGCCGGTCGGTCCTGGTGACCGCCAACGTCAGCGGCATCTCCGTCGACGTCAGCGGCTCGACGCTGATCTGCGGGACCAACGGGACCCGCTCGGCGACCTACACCGGGTCGGTCTCGACCAAGGGGTACACGAGCGAAGCGCACACCATCCGGACAGGGATCTGGGTCGAATAGGCCAAGTGCGGGAGTCCACTGGTCTACCGGAGAGATCTCTTGACGGAGACGTGGAGGTTCCGATAGGGTGCGCCCGTCGCACCGGGGAGGGCGCGGCGGGACGGTAGGGAGCAAGGCAAGGGATGAGGGGACCGATGCATCGCAAGAGGGGGACGCGCACGCGCCGGGCGGTGCCGAGGCTTGCCTCGGCGCTTCTGTGCATCTTTCTGCTCGCCGCCGCCCCGGCCGGGGCGGCGAAGACCCACGTCTTCCTGGAAACGTTCGGCAGCGCCGCACATCCGACTCTCTACAAGGCTCGGGGGATGGCGGTCGACCAGCAGACCGGTGAACTCTACGTGATCGATGTCAAGGCGCAGGCGCTCTACCGCTTCGACGAAGACGGCACCCCGTCGGACTTCTCGGCGCTCGGTACCAACGTGATCGAAGGCTTTGACTTCCGCAGCGAACCCGGAGTGCCGACGGAAGGCGAGGTGGCGATCGACGAATCGGGGACCGCCACCGACGGCGATATCTACGTCACCCAGCCCCTCACCCACGACGTCGAGATCTTCAACTCGGCCGGCGAACGGATCGGCACTCTCACCGGGAACTCGGAAGAAACCTATGAGGAAGCGAGTAGTGCGGAATACTCAACCCCCTGCGGCGTCGCCGTCGACGCCGCAGGCCGCGTCTTCGTCAGCATCGGTGGACCTCTCGAAGGCGCGGAGAGCAGGATCTACGAATACACGCCGACCGCGAACCCGCCGGCCAACGCCGATGCGGGCGAGTCGGTCGCCACCGAAGTCCCGAATACCTGTGACCTCGCCGTCGGGACAGGGGCGAACGCCGGGCTCCTGTTCAGCGCCTTTTCCGAAACCGGGCGGTGGGGGGCTGCGGCGATCGATCCAGAGACCGGCGCAGCCGAAATCTTCATGGAAGAAACGCATGCTGTCAATGCGATCGCGTTAGATCCGGAAACGGGCCACGTCTACACCGGCAGCGCCGGAGAAGGGGCATTTCCCCGGCGGATCAGGGAGTGGAGCTTCGCGGAAGGCTCGGCGACCGAGATCAGTGAATACCTGCCGTCTGAAATCTCGACGGGCATTTCGGCGAGCAACGCCGTAGGGATCGCGGTCGACGGCGCCACCGGCAAGGTGTACATCTCTGGCGGGTCCGAAGAGCACGGCAGCGAAACCGAGGTCGGCGTCCTATCGCCGCTGGTGACGGTCCCCGACGTGGAAGCCGAGGCCGCGGCGATCAGCGGCGAAACGTCGGCGGTGCTGCGAGGGACGGTGAACCCGTGGGGCGTCGAACTGAGCGAATGCTTCTTCGAATACGGGACCAGCACCGCCTATGGCCAGACGGCCCCTTGCGAAGAACCCGATGCCGCCGAAGTCGGCGGCGGCGAAGAGGCCGTCGCGGTCCACGCCGACGTCAGCGGCCTGGGAGCGGAAACCCGCTACCACTACCGTCTCGTCGCCGCAAACGCCGAATCGGGCAAGCAGATCTACAGCTCCGACGAAACGCTGAAAACCCCCAGCGAACCCGCGATCGAAGCGGAGTGGGCCGCATCGGTCGGCGCGGCCGGGGCGACGCTGTCGGCGTCGATCAATCCGGAAAACGCCCCCACGACCTATCTGGTCGAATGGGGGGCCGACAGCGGCTACGGCAACGCGACCGCCGAAGCGGAAGTCGGCGAAGACGCGACCGGCCACACCGTCAGCGTCACCTTGGAAGGACTCACCCCGGGGGCCACGTACCACTACCGCTTCCTCGCCTTCAACCGCCTCGGCGAAGCGGTCGGCGGAGACAAGGAATTCACCACCTTCCGCACACCGGCGGCCGACACTTCCTGTCCCAATCAGGCACTCCGTACGGGGGCAGCATCGGCACTGCCCGACTGCCGCGCCTACGAGATGGTCTCCCACGCCGTGCACGAAGGCGCCGACATCCTGCAGATGATCAACATCAGCTCCGACCCCGCCGCGCTCGACCAGGCGGCGAGCGAAGGCGACGCGCTCACCTACTCGACCTACCATGCTGCCGAAGGTGCCGTCTCGGCACCGTACACCTCCCAGTACATCGCCAGGCGTGGAACCGCCGGCTGGGAAGCGGACCCGATCAGCCCCGAACGGGGGACGCCGCTCAACCCGATCCCCTTCCTCGACGTCGAATTCAGGGCCTTCTCGGCCGACCTCTGCCAGGCCTGGCTGCTGCACGATCCCGATACGAACCTGCTCGCCGCGGGCGCGATCGAAGGCTATGCGAACCTCTACCGGCGCACCGACTGCGGTACGACCGAATACGAAACCGTCACCGCCGCCGAAGTCGCTCCCCAGGAGGGCGACGGGGATTTTTATCCGGACCTGGAGGGAGTGGCGGAAGAAGGCGACCTGGCCGTCTTCCGGGTCAAGGACAAGCTGATCGAAGAAGCGACCGCCGCTCGTTACCAGGTCTACGGCTACTCCGAAGGCGCGCTGAGGCTCATCTGCGTGCTGCCGAGCGGCGTGCGCTTCGTCGGCAACTGCACCGTCGGCACCGCCAATTCCGCGGTGGGCCTGCGGACCTCGAGCGTTCAGAATGCGGTGGCGGCCGACGGCTCGCGGGTGTATTGGACCGCCGGTGAAACCGAAACCGAAACCGTGCCCTCGGGCCCCGGGACGATCTATCTACGGATCAACCCCGGCAAGGCGCAAAGCAAGGTGAGCGGTGGCACATGTACGCAGGCGACCAAAGCATGCACCCTGCCGGTCTCGGGGACGGTCTCGAGCTCGAAGGCCCGCTTCTGGGGCGCGGCGAGGAACGGTGAAGAGGCGCTTTTCGAGGTCGAAGAAGGGGAACTGAAGGGGAACCTCTACGAGTACGACGCCGAAAGCCGCGAATCGACGCTGGTCGCGGGCGAGGTGCTGGGCGTGCTCGGTGGGGGTGAGGATCTGGGCCGTGTCTACCTCGTCTCCGAAGAAGCTCTGGCGAGTGGCGCCACCGAAGGGGAACCGAACCTCTACCTCTACGAAGCCGCCGATCAGAGCTTCAGATTCATCGCCGCCCTCTCGGAAGAAGATGTCTCGCAGGCCCAGGAAGAGCCGACACCGGTCAACCATCAGCCGATCCTCCACGCGGCCCAGGCAAGCACCGACGGTGAGCAGCTCACCTTCATGTCGACGGCGAGCCCGACCGGCTACGACAACACCGACCAAGCGACCGACGAGGCCGACGCCGAGGTCTACCTCTACGACGCAACCGCGGCGGAAGGCGAAGGCGAGCTCGTCTGTGCCTCCTGCAATCCGACCGGGGCTCGCCCCACCGGACGGGTGCTCGAGTTCGAGGGCAAGCAGAACGGGGAATGGCCGGTCGCCGCCCACATCGCCACCGCCGAGAGCCAGCTCTACGCGCCGAAAGCGCTGACGGACGGGGGCAAGCGGCTCTTCTTCATGAGCTTCGAAGCCCTCGTTCCCGGTGACGAAAACGGGGAACAGGATGTCTACGAGTGGGAGGAGCCGGGGACCGGCACCTGCACCACCGAAGCGAACGACTACGTCGCCGCCGACGGCGGCTGCATCTACCTGATCTCCTCGGGCCAGGCGAGCGAAGGGGCGACCTTCCTCGACGCCGACGAAGACGGTGGCGAAGTCTTCTTCACCACCGCCCAAAGCCTGGTGACGGAAGACAAGGGCCTGATCGACATCTACGACGCGCGGGTCGACGGTGGCTTCGCCGCCGCGGAAGAAGCGGCCGAATGCGAAGGCTCGTCCTGCCAGGGCGCGGCTACGGCGCCCGGCTCCGAATCGCCGGGCAGCTCGGCCGCCCAGGCAACCGGCAACGTCACCGCGACGAAGGTGAAGAGCTGCGGCAAGGGCAAGCGCCGGGTCCGGCGCCACGGCAAGGTCCGCTGCGTGAAGAAGAGCAGCTCCAAGCACCATAAGAAGAGCAAGAAGAAGAGCCACAAGAACAAGGGGAAGGGACGATGAGAGCGACCCGTGGCCTGCTCCTGCCGGTCTTGGCGCTGCTCGTCGGTCTGGTGTTGTCGGTCCCGACCGCCGCGGCGGAATCCTTCGGCCTGAAGGAACTCGAAGTGGCCTTCGAAGAAGAAGACGGCTCGACCGCGACGGAGGCCGGCGGGCACCCCTTCCAGCTGGCCACCGGGTTCGGGCTCAACGCTGAAGAAACCGAAGAAGGCAAGGTCCCGGCAGAAGCGATCAAGGATCTCCGCGTCGAGATGCCGACCGGGATGGTCGGTGATCCGACCGCCACCGCGCGCTGCTCGAGCGCCGAATTCATCGACATCAACCAGCACAAGAAGCTTCCCGCCTGCGCCAACGACACGGCGGTCGGAGTGGCCATATTGAAGATCTCCGCGGCGCCGAGCGAAACGACCAAGGTGCTCGAACCCGAATACCTGGGCGTCCCCGTCTTCAACCTCGCGGCGCTGCCCGGAGAGGCGGCACGCCTCGGGATGATCGTCGAGGGCGTCCCGGTGACGGTTGATCTGCGGGTGTCCGAATCGGCGCCCTACGAAGTCGTCGCGACGCTCGAAAACGTCTCGCAGGTGCTCAACATCTACGGCTCCACCGTCTTCGTCTGGGGCCACCCCGCTAGCTTGGCCCACGACACGATCCGCGGTGACTGCGTGAACGCCGTGACGGTGACCAAGGAACCGGAAGTGCTCTCGACCGGTAGCTGCCCGTATGAAGGCGAAGGCGAAGTTCCGTTCCTGACCTCTCCCCGGACCTGCGCCGGCTCGCTCGCCGCGATCTTCCGCGCCGACTCCTGGCAGGAGCCCGGCGCCTGGGTCGAAGGGGACACCGAAGCCTCGTCCGGCTTCGAAGGCTGCGACGAGCTCGGCTTCGAACCGACCATCGGCTCCACTCCGACGACGAGCGCCGCCGAAAGCTCGAGCGGCCTCGACTTCGAACTCGACGTCGACGACCCCGGCCTGACCGAACCCGAAGGGATCGCCGACTCCGACATCGAGAAGGCCGTGGTCACCCTGCCGGAAGGGGTGACCACGAACCCCTCCGTCGCCTCGGGGCTCGCGGCCTGCACCCTGGCCGAGTATGAAGAAGAGAAGCTGGAAGGCGATGGCGGCTGTCCGGAAGCCTCGAAGATCGGCACGGTGGAAGTCGAAACGCCGTTGCTGGAAGAAGAAGTGGAAGGCGAACTGGTGCCGGAGATCCTGCCCGGGAGGATCTACGTCGGCAAGCAGCATGACAACGTCTTCGACAACCTGCTGACCATCTACATGGTGATCGAAGATCCCGGGCTCGGGATCTTCATCAAGCTGCCCGGTCGGGTCGAACCCGATCCGACCACCGGCCGGCTCACCACCACCTTCGGCGAACCCGGCCACGAACTGCCGCAGCTGCCGTTCTCGCACTTCAGCCTGCACTTCCGCGGCGGCGACCGGGCGCCGCTGGTCACGCCCGCGACCTGCGGCACCTACAAGACCGAAGCGCTGCTCTACCCCTGGGCCGACCCTTCGACGCCGGTCCGGCGGGAATCGACCTTCAAGGTCGACGGCGGCGCCGGCTGGTCGAGCTGCGCCGACAGCGCCTCGCAGCTGCCCGCCCGACAGTCCCTCTCCGCCGGCACCGTCGACCCCAAGGCGGGCTCCTACAGCCCCTTCGTGCTGAAGGTCGCCCGCGACGACGGCACGCAGCAGCTGCGTAGCATCTCGGCGACCTTGCCGGAGGGGCTGCTCGGCAAGTTGGCCGGGATCTCCTATTGCTCCGATGCCCAGATCGCGCAGGCACAGGACCGCACGGGCGAAGGCGACGGCGCGATCGAGACCGCCGACCCGTCCTGCCCCGAGAGTTCGGAAGTGGGCACCGTCGTCGCATCCGCAGGCGCCGGGTCGGAACCGCTCTACGTCACCGGCCACGCCTACCTCGCCGGCCCATACGACGGGGCGCCGCTCAGCCTCGAGATCGTCACGCCGGCGATCGCGGGCCCGTTCGATCTCGGTGTCGTGGCGGTGCGCACGGCGCTCCAGGTGGATCCCCTCACCGCCCAGATCACGGCGACCTCGGACTCGATCCCGACGATCCTTCACGGCCTGCCGCTGGACCTACGCTCGATCACGGTCGAGATGAACCGCTCCGAATTCACCCTCAACCCGACCTCCTGTGAACCGAAGTCGATCGCCGGCTCGGTGACCTCCACGCTCGGGACGGTCAGCTCGCTGAGCCAGTATTTCCAGGCCTCCGATTGCTCCGCATTGGCTTTCAAGCCCACCCTCAAGCTCTCGTTGAAAGGCGCCACCAAGAGGACCGGCCATCCTGCCCTGAAGGCGGTCGTCACCTTCCCGAAGCAGGGTGCCTACGCGAACATCGCCCGCGCCCAGGTCGGCCTTCCGCATTCGGAGTTCCTTGACCAGGGAAACATCGGTAAGACCTGTACCCGCCCGGTTCTTCTTGAAGGCAACTGTCCGAAGAAGTCCATCTATGGAAAGGCCAAGGCATGGACGCCGCTGCTCGAAAAGCCGCTTGAAGGCCCGGTCTATCTGGTAGGTGGCTTCGGCTACAAGCTCCCGGCTCTGGTCGCCGAACTGAACGGTCAGATCCGGGTGCTGTTGGTCGGCAAAATCGATACCGACAAGCAGAATGGAATCCGCAACACTTTTGAAGCGGTCCCCGACGCGCCTGTCTCGAGGTTCGTCCTCGAAATGAAGGGCGGCAAGAAGTACGGGCTGCTCGAAAACTCAGAAAACATCTGTAAGAAGACCCAGAAGGCAGGCGTCGCCTTCCGGGCTCAGAACGGCAGGGTGAAGGGGATCACGGTGAAGATCGCCAACAGTTGCAAGAAGAAGAAGAGCGCGAAGACGAAGAGTGGGCGCTCTTCAATCCAGTAGACCGTGCCGCTGACCGAGATGCTCGGTCCTCATCGAGTAAACAGGAATCCTTGACATAGCCGATACCGCTGGGGTACCGTTGTCGGTGAGACGCCATAGCTGTGGCTCGGCGTCTTGTTTGACAGGGAGAGTCGGCTCGGCCGGGAAGGAGCCTGCGTCATCTATGTAGCTCTAGCTACATCCATCGTCGCAAGCATGGGAATGAGCCGGGCGCGACGCTCGAAATTGCAGAAAAGTGGGAGAGACCATGAATCTGATGCGTTACAGGCGACTCGCCGGGGTTCTATCGGCGGTCGTCACGGCGGTAGCACTCGGTGTCCCGGCAGCACAGGCCGCGACGCCGGCCTCCGGCTACGAACAGTTCGCCGGCTGCCCTAGTCCGGCGGAAGATTCCGGCGTGGAAATCTGCCTCCATTCGACGATCACCGGCGGGCACTTCAAGCTGGGAAGTAAAAACGTGCCGATCACCAACCCGATCACGTTGACCGGCGGGACCAACGCCGAGTTCGAAGACTTCGTCGCGAACTCGCAGGGTGGCCTCAAGCCGGTGAAAGAGAAGGTTCCGGGAGGCGTGATCGGACTTACGGGCTTGACGTGGTTGGCCGAATTCCTCGGGAGCGAAGCGCTGACCCTCTACGCCGTGACCGAAGCTGTGGGCACTCCGGAACTCACGCCCGAAAACATCACCCTCCCGATTCGCGTCCACTTGGTCAACTCTGCTCTCGGCAACTCGTGCTACGTCGGAAGCGCGGCGAACCCGATCACGCTGCATCTGACCACCGGGACCACGGACCCGCCGTCCCCAGCTGAACCGATCTCGGGGGAAGGGCCGGTGATCAGCTTCCTCTCAGGCGAAATCATCCTGCTGAAGGGCAAGTACGTCGACAATACGTTCAGCGCTCCGGGGGCTACCGGTTGCACCCTTACGTTGCTCGGCTTCATCCCGATCAGCATCAACGGCTTGGTCGACAGCGAGGCCGGTCTTCCGGCGGCCGCCGGGACCAACGAAACCGTCCAGGAAATCTCGACGGAAGCAGCTGAAGCCAGCGTTGTCTATCCCTAGGTTTGAGGGAAGAATCAGTGGAAGTTGTGGCACACGGCGCCGAGAGCGCCGTGTGCCACATATCTACAGCCCCACCGGGTGCCGCACCGAGAACTTCGGCAGGATGCTCGCTTCCGGGGCGGCCATCTTCCAGCGCGGGCCGCTGACGCCTTCGGGGTCGTTGCGGGTGTCGAAGCGGAGGCCGGCGACGACCATGAAGACGTGTTCGGCGTTGGCGTAGATGGTGATCCACTTGCCGGGGCCGGGGGAGCCGTAGTGGGCCAGTTGGCCGCTCACCTGGGTGTAGCCGAGGAGGCCCGCGCCGTGGAGGGCGTAGCTGACGGCGCCTGAGCAGTCGTAGCCCTTGGCGATGAAGCTGGCGTGGCCGCCGCCCCAGATGTAGGGCTTGCCGTCGATTTCGTTGGCGGCCGCGATCACCCGCTTGACCAAGGTGGGGGCTCCGGGGGGAGGGACGGCTTGGCCGTCGACCAGGGTCGCGCCGCAGTTGGCGGCGGTGCGTTGGGCGGCGCTCTTCGCCGGTTCGCAGCCCGCTCCCCAGGGCACGTTCGGCGCCCAGGATGGGTAGCCGGCCGCGCCCGCGACGGCGGGAGCCGCCAGCGCGGCGACGACTGCCGTGGCGGCCAGGAGCGGGGTCCTCGGTCGGAGCACGATGCCCGAAGGGTAGGGGAGAGTCGCCCGGCTCGCTTCGGTTTCGGAGGAATGGCTAGGCGATGCCACGCGGGCGGCGCCAGTTCGTCCGCCCGGCGATCTCCTCGAAGCCCGCGCGCTCGAGCACCTCCGCCGCCGCGCTGCTTGCCGGGTGCCCGTTCCACACTTCTGCCGCCACCATCCCGCAGCCTGTGCGTGTCGCGTCGACCAGTCGGCGTGCGATCAGGGCGCTTTGGCAACCGCGCTCGCGGAACTCGGGCAGGGTCGCGTCGAGGCCGAGGAGGGCCAGGTTGCCGTTCACCCGCATCGAGCCGCAGGCCACCTCGCGTCCCTCGACGTAGGCGGCGTAGCAGCTCCAGCCTTCCCACCTCGGCAGGCCGATCATCAGCACCGTCGCCAGGTTGGGGAGTCCGAGGGCGTCGGCGAAGATGTGACTCATCCCTTCGGTCTCCTCCTCTTTGAGGTTGCGGATCTCGATACCGTCGGCGGGCGTCTCGCGCACCGATCGATCGGTGTGGACGTAGCGGCGCACGGTGCCGCCGGGCTCATAGCCACGTGAGGAGAGCCAGTCTTCCGCTTCGCGGGTTCCGGGACGATCGGCCGCGACGGAGACGCGGTAGTCGACCTCCCAGGTCCGCAGCCATTCGACCGCCGCGGCGAGCCGGCCGCCGGCGACGACTTCCGGCTCCGCGGCCCCCTGCACGATGTTCAGCAGGCTGGTGTGGGGGAGCTCGCCGAAAGCGGTCGCGAGCAGCGGCCCGAAGCGTTGGTACTCGACCCCGGCCTCCTCCACGGCGTCTCTCGGCGCGGTGCGCCATAGGTCTTCGCGAAAGCGAATCTCGGCTGCGGCGATCGCAGATCCGTCGTACATCCGGCGCCTCCCAGCGCGTATCGGTTGATCCCCCTGCTGAGACAACTATAGATCGGACTTCCTGAGTTTCCAGGGAAGTTCCCAGATGTGCAAGAGCCCCGGCACGAAGAAGGGCGGCCCGAGGGCCGCCCTTCCGTACCTCCGCTCTCGTCGGAGAGCTTTGCCTTGAAGCGTTACTTCTTCGGCGTGCAGGCGCGGATGATTTCCGCCTTCGCCTTGGTGCCGTCTTCGAACTTGCCTTCGACGTGCACTTTCAGCTTCCCGTCTTCGCACTTCGAGCTGATCGGGTTGTAGGTCTTCCCCTTCACCTTGACGCTCTTGAAGATTTCAAGGTTGAACTTGGTGATCGACCCGTTGCCGCCGGTGATCTGCGGGATATTGGCGACGGCCAGGGTGCCGAAGCGGCCGTGCCTGTGCTTGGTGATCGTCACCGTGGTGACGATCGCGCCGCTGACCGGCTGGCTGAAGTAGGCGTGGATGAACATCGTCGCCTTGCCGCCCTTTTCGCCACCGCTGAAGACCAGGATCTTCGAGTTGACGTTGATCGGGGCCTGTTCGGGCAGCGCCACCTGGGCGGTCGCCTGACCTTCGCCGATCAGCGCCGATCCGCAGGCCTTCTTCGCGGCCGAGGTTTCGGTCGCCTGCAGCTGGCCCGATCTGCAGGTCGGGATGCCCTTGAGATGGACTTCGCCCGCCTTGTCGGCTTCCAGGATCACTTCGCGGATCGCCGGCGGATGACTGCCGTCTTCCATTTTCACTTCGCCGGACGCGGTCAGCGAGATCGGCGTCTGCTTGGTCTTCGAAAGCGCCTTCGGGCTGAAGCCCCCGTTGGCGGTCAGTTCGAGTTCGCCGACCTTCACCGTCACCGGCTTTTCGCCCCCTGCCGCGGTGGCGATGCCGACCGCCGAGACGGCGATCAACGCCCCCAAGGCGAGAACCATCAGCACGTGTTTGCGCATATCCCTATATCTCTCCTTTGCGGCCGGCCCATCGGGGGCCTGCCGTCGAACATTGCACCAAACCGTGGATCGGTTTGCGCGCGGGTCAACCTATACCACCCGCTCCCACTCTATAAACCCGCTGATTGGCCGAAAGAAGCGGTTCGATTAAGAGCCGCCCGGAGAGCCGGACGAGCGGCTAGTCGAGCCAGACGACCTGGTCGCGCGAGGGGCCGACGCCGACGATCTTGATCGGCACGCCGACGTACTCGGAGATGAAGCCGAGGTAGTCGCGCGCCTCGGTCGGCAGGTCCTCGGGCTCCCGGCAGGCGCCGAGGTCGACGTCGAAGCCGGGCAGCTCCTCGTACTCGGCGCTCGCCGAGTGGAGGATCGACTGGTGGTACGGGAACTCCTCGAGGACGGCGCCCTCCTTGGAGCGGTAGCGGACCGCGACCCGCAGCGGGCCGATCCCGCTCAAGACGTCGAGCTTGGTGATCGCCAGCGCGTCCATCCGGTTCAGCCGCACCGCGTAGCGCAGCCCGACCAGGTCCATCCAGCCGGCCCGCCGTTTGCGGCCGGTCGTCGTCCCGTACTCGTGGCCCTGCTCGATGATCTGCTCGCCGATCTCGTCGTGGAGCTCGGTCGGGAACGGTCCGGCGCCGACCCGCGTCGTGTAGGCCTTGGCGATCCCCCAGACCTCGTCGATGTCGGTGGGGCCGACCCCCGCGCCGACCGTCGCCGCGCCGGCGATCGGGTTGGAAGAGGTGACGAAGGGATAGGTGCCGTGGTCGAGGTCGAGCAGGGTCGCCTGGGCGCCCTCGAAGATCACCGTCTCGCCGCCGTCGAGCGCGTCCCAGCAGAGCTTCGCCGTGTCGGCGATGTGCGGCTCGAGCCGGTGCCCGTAGCTGACGTGCTCCTCGACCATCGCGTGCAGGTCGGGCCGCGGGTCGACGACGCCGTCGAGCGGGTCGGGCGCCACGCCCTTGGTTTCCTCGCCTGCTTCCTTGCGCAGTTTGCGCCGCTGCACGCCGAGCTCCCGCAGCGCCTGCTGCTTCGGCTCCAGCGCCGCGCGGATCTTCGTCCGCAGGATCTTCTCGTCGAGCAGGTCCTGCACGCGGATGCCGAGGCGGAGGGCCTTGTCGGCGTAGGCGGGGCCGATCCCGCGCCGCGTGGTCCCGATCGAGTTCTTCCCCAGTTTCGTCTCACCCGCCTGATCGAGCAGCACGTGGTAAGGCATGATCAGGTGCGCGTTGGCCGAGATCCGCAGGTTGGCGACGCTCACCCCGGCCCGTTTGAGCCCGTCGATCTCGCTCAGCAGGACGCGCGGATCGACGACCACCCCGTTGCCGATCACGCAGGTCTTCTCGGAGTGCAGGATCCCCGACGGGATCAGGTGGAACTTGAACTCCTCACCGTCGCGGACGATCGTGTGGCCGGCGTTGTTGCCACCCTGGAAGCGGACGATGGTGGTAGCCCGCTCGGCGAGCAGATCCGTGATCTTGCCCTTGCCCTCGTCGCCCCACTGGGCGCCGACTATGACCACGCCCGGCACTGTGTGAATTCTGACGGGTGTGGGCGCCGGGTGCGGTGCGCCTAGGCGGCGAGGCGGCGATCTTCACCGTGCATCGGGACCATGCAGCCATCACACATCTCGACCAGCCGCGAGACCGTCCGCCGCCCGATCTGCTCGATCAGCTCCGGTTCGTCGAGGTTGGTGGTCACCAGGATCGCCCGTTCGGTCTCGTAGCGCTCGTTGATCAAGGCGTATAGCTGCTCGAGCACCCAGTCGGAGCGTTTCTCGGCCCCGAGGTCGTCGATGTGGAGGAGGTCCACCGTCGTCAGCTTCCGGAACAGCTCCATGTAGGAGTCGCTGTCCGGCCCGGCGTCATAGCTCTGCCGGATCCGCGCCAGCAGCTTGGGAAGCGAGTAGATGGCGACCGTGTGTTTCTGCTCCAGCGCCTGCTTGGAGACGAGCATCCCGAGCGTGGTCTTGCCGGTGCCCGGATCGCCGAAGAGCCAGACGCCGCGCCCGGCCGCGAGGTTCTCGCCGAGCTTGTCGAGGTAGGCGCGAACCGCGTCGACGGCCGCCCGGGCCTGGAATTCCCTCGCCATGTCCGAGATCGGCGGACGATCGAAGGAGACTCCCTGGAAGCGCCGGGGGATGACCGAGGAGACGCCGCGGCTCGCGCTCCTGCGGAGCCGGTCGGCGCGGCAGTCGCAGGGGCGGGCGACGTCTTCGGGACCGAGGATCCAGCCGTCGCCTTCGCAGATTCCGAGCGGGCAGACCTGATCGCGGAAGGGTTCGGAACGAGCGAATGCCATCAGAACTCGGGTCCCGCGGCGGCGATGTCGTCTTCGTAGGGCGGCGGCGATTCGCCGACCGGTTGGTCGATCGGGGCCTCCTGGCCGCTGTAGTCGGCGAACTTCGGGTAGCGGTCGAGGAAGACCAGTTCTTTGGTCGCGATCGGGCCGTTCCTGTGCTTGGCGATGATCAGGTTGGCGAGGCCGTCCGGCTCCTCGTCGGGGTCGCGGTAGTAGTCGGCCCGGTAGAGGAAGGCGACCAGGTCGGCGTCCTGCTCGATCTGTCCCGACTCGCGCAGGTCGGACAGCTGCGGTTTCGGCGGCGAGCGCTGCTCGGGCGCGCGGGAGAGCTGCGAGATCGCCATCACCGGCACCTGCAGCTCGCGGGCGAGGATCTTCAGACCGCGACTGATCTGGCCGACCTGCTCGACCCGGTTGGCGCGCGGGTCGTCGGAGCGCATCAGCTGCATGTAGTCGAGGATGATCAGGCCGAGTCCGCCGCGCTCCTGTTCCTGGGCGTGGAGGCGGCGCGCCTTCGCCCGCAGATCGAGGATGCCGAGGTCGGAGGAGTCGTCGAACCAGAGCGGCGCGTTTTCCAGTTCGTTGGCGGCGCGCAGCACCTTCGGCCAGTCGCGCTGGTTGACCTGGCCTTTGCGCAGCTTGTCGCCGGGGATGCGCGCGCGGCAGGCGATGAAGCGCTGGGCGAGCTCGACCTCCGACATCTCGAGCGAGAAGAAGGCGACCGGCTTGTTGCGCTTGACCGCCACGTTTTCGGCGATGTTGGCGACCAGGGCGCTCTTCCCCATCGCCGGGCGGGCGGCGATGATGATCAGGTTGCCCGGTTGGAAGCCGCCGGTGACCGCGTCGATGTCGCGGAAGCCGGACGGGGTGCCGGTCAGTTCCATCTCGCCGGTGGAGAGCTTCTCCAGGCGGTCGACCTCGTCGTGGAGGATGTCGCCGAGGATGCGGAAGTCGGAGGCCTGCTCTTTGTGGGCGACTTCGAAGAGCAGTTTCTCGGCCCGCTCGGAGAGCTCGCGCGGTTCGCCGTCGCGCTCGTTGACCCAGCCCTGGATTTCCTGGCCGGCGCCGAGCAGCCGGCGCAGCAGCGAGTTCTGCTGGACGATCTCGGCGTAGTGCTTGGCGTTGCCGGCGGCGGGGACCTTGGCGGCGAGCTCGGAGACGTAGTGCTTGCCGCCCGCCTCGTCGATCTTGTTCGTCTGCGTCAGCGCCTCGGCGACGGAGAGCTCGTCGACCGGCTTCGAGGCGGCGTAGAGGGCGTGGATCGCTTCGAAGATCGCCCGGTGACGGTCGAGGTAGAAGTCGGCGGCGTTGAGCTTGACCTCGTCGATGACCCGGGTCAGCGTCGGCTCGGCGACCAGCATCGCGCCGAGGACGGACTCCTCCGCCTCGATGTTCTGCGGGGGGACGTGGGTGGCCGGAGACGGGGGCATCAAGTTAGGGATAGAGGGCCGACCGGCGGCAAGGGATGCCGCTCGTCACCCGGCATCGATCAAACCAAAGCCGGGATGCGGGCCGAGCCCGGTTGGGTGCAAATCCCGCGAAAAGAAATTCACAGTCCCGTCACCGAACTGCGGCAGTTGCGGCACGCTCTGAGCGCGTTACGACAGCCGTCCGCGGCGGAGAGGGGCAGTGAGCGACGCGCCACGGCGCGTCGGGGCTATTTCTCCTCGGAGATGATCGTCTTGACCGCGGCGACGTTGCCGTCGCCGAGGTCGATCTCGACCATGAAGGTGCCGAGTTCGCGCAGCGGCTGATCGAGCTTGACTTTGCGTTTGTCGATCCGCAGGTCGCGGGCGTCGCGCAGGGCGTCGACGATCTGCTGCGGGCCGACCGAGCCGAACAGGTGACCGTCCTCGCCGGCGCGCTCGTGGATCGTGAGCACGGTTTTGGAGAGCAGGCCGGCGGCTTCGGCTTCGCGGGCGACGCGGGCTTCGGCGGCGCGCTCGGCGGCTTCACGGCGACGCTGCGCTTCCTCGAGGGCGCCGGGCGTCGCCGGCTGGGCCAGCCTGCGCGGGATCAGGAAGTTGCGCAGGTAGCCGGGGGAGACGTCGACGGCCTCGCCGCGGGCGCCGAGGTCCTCGACGTCGGCCAGCAGGATCGCCTGTGCCATCAGCGCTCTCCGACGTACGGGAGCAGCGCGATTTCGCGCGCCCGTTTCACGGCCACCGAGAGTTGACGCTGGTGGGCGCGAGAGAGGCCGGTGACCCGACGGCCGCGGGTCTTGCCCTTGTCCGAGAGGAACCGGCGCAGAAGATTAAGGTCCTTGTAGTCGACTACTTCGGAGTTGACGCGCGTGTATTTCCGCGGGCGCGCGCGGTCGGCGCCACGGCGGCCACGGCGGGCGCCTCCGGTCGATGAAGTCTCACGAGTTCTTGGCATAAGCGGCGAGGAAGCTTACAGGTCGGTTCGAATCGGCGCGCTGGGGCCGACCGACGCGACTGCTAAAGGTCGATTCGGCAGGTCCGTCGCGGCCGTCCGAGGTGCGTCCCGGGCGTCTCGTGGCGGCCCGGGCAGGCTGTGGCCGCCACGAGACGCCCGGGACGTGAGGGGGTCGTGGGGAAGTGGTCACAGGTCGTGACGAAGTGGGGGCTTCCTTGAGGGTTCCGTCCGTGGATGGGATCCAGATGGAGCGGTCGTCGACGAAGACGCCGGGAACGTCACATTCTCCGGCCCTCCGGAGGTCGATATCTAGGCCCTGGGACGCGCTGTCGACCTTGACCCCCCTATAGCAGGGTCAAAGGGTGGTCACGTGACTGCAACGTCGTAGGAAGACGCAAGGAACAGTGGAGTTCCCGACCTCTTCGTCACCTCCCGCACCCTCGGCCGTCTCGGCCACGGCCACAGCCTGCCCGGGCCGTGGACGAGACGGCCGCGTCCCTTCAGCTTCGGGCGCCAGCTTCCCGGCGCCCAGCCCCTTCCCCCGAGCGCCAGCTCCAGGGCGCCCCGTCCGCGGATCACCCCACCTGGCATTGCGCCAGGTGGGGCTCAAGGGACGCTGCCTGGCGCCCTCCGGGGCCGTCAGAAGGGGATGTCGTCTTCGCCGCCGCCGCCTCCGGCGGGAACCGAGCCGTAATCCGACATATCCGCCGGAACGTCGCTCTGCGGCGGGGCGTTGTAGGACTGGGGCTGGCCGCCACCGCCGTTGCCGTTGGGGGCGCCGCCGCCGTCGCGGGAGCCGAGGAACTGCACCGTGTTGGCGATGATCTGCACCGCCTGGCGTTTGCCGCTGCCGTCTTTGGCTTCCCACTCGCGCCAGTCGAGGCGCCCTTCGATCGCCACCGGGCGACCGCGTTGCAGGTAGGTCGCGCAGTTGTCGGCCTGGGCGCCGAAGACGACCACGTCGAAGTAGTTGGGCTTGTCTTCCCACTGGCCGGTCTGGCCGTTTTTGCGCCGGCTGTTGACGGCGACTCGCATCTCGGCAACGGAGGTGCCGCCGCCGGTGCTGCGCAGTTCAGGGTCGCGCGTGAGGTTCCCGGTGATGACCACCACGTTCACGTTCGAAGCTGCCAAGAGAGTTCACTCCTCTGAATTCGTTAGTCCGACTACCAGTCTAGGTGGGTGGACGGCGCGACTCGCCCCCCCGGCGGGCAGGGAAACGCGCAAAGAGCGGGCGCGACGGAGCGGTGGCGGGCGGCGCGAGGAAGAGCGGCCGAGAGAGCCGGCGAGGAAGTTGCCGCCTTGGTGGCGTCGAGATGGGACGAGAACCGCGCGGGGCGGCGGGACTACTCGCCGGCCGCGTCGACGGCGGGCTCGGCGGCGTGATCCTCGCGGGGACCGCGGTCGCGGTCGCCGGGACCGCCGGTGCGCTCGCGCGGGCCGGGGGCGGCGACGGCGGGCGGGACGATCGTCGGGGTATTGGCCTCGACTTTGAAGATCCGGAAGCGGAGCACGCCGTCGGCGATCTTCAGGTTGTGGTCCAGCGTGTCGAGCAGCTCGGTCGGCGCCTCGAAGCGGAACCAGCGGTAATCGGCCTCCGTACGACGGTTGATTTCGTAGGCCATCTTGCGGAGGCCCCAGGTGTTCTCCTGCTTGAGGGCGCCCGCGGCCTCGATCTGCCCACGCGCCTGCTGCGCCAGGGAATCCCGGGCGGGCGCGTCGAGCTGGGGATCCAGCATCAGGACAAGCTCATATTCGCGTGGAGCGGCCAAAGCGACGGGGGACTATAGCGAGGTCAGTGCGGAGCGAACTCCTGGCTCCCGTCTCCCGGTTCGGACGGCGGCGCCGGCGGGGCTTCCGGAAGCGGTTCCGGGGCCGCTTCCGGAACGGCCGGAGCGACGTGTTCGGGGACCGGCGTCGTGCCCGGTTCTTCCTGCTCAGGAGTTCTTTTCGAGATCCTCCTCCGGGCGCTCCCCCGGCGCCGGGAAGAGGGCCTGCGCCTGGTGCGGGCCCCGATCCTCGCGGTCGACGCGGGCGCGTCGGCGACTTTCCTGGTCTTCGGCCGCGGCCGCGCCTTCGGCTTCTTCGCGACCACCGCCGGCTTCGCCTTCGGCAAACCCACGTCGGCCCCCAGCGGCGGCGGTTCGGGCGCCTGCAGGAGCCCCGGCAGCAACCGCACGCCGACCAGCGCGACGACGACGACCGCCGCCACCCGCGCCACCCCGCGCCATCTGATCCGCACGCCCGCCATCACCCTCCAAGGGCCGGGCCGGCGCGAACTCTCCCCCCGCTACCTCGCTGCGCGCGCCTTTTCGATGTCGGCGAGCTGGTCGTCGACCCAGTCGCCGGGATTGCGGGAGAAGATGATCCCGCGCAGGCCGCGCGCCCACTCCGCCTTCTGCTCCGGGTCCATCGTCAGCGCCCGGTAGATCGCGTCCGACTGCTCCTGGATGTCGAAGGGGTTGACCGAGAGGACGAAGTCCCAGAGCTCCTGGTGGGAGCCGGTGTTCTCGGAGAGCATCAGCACGCCGTCCCGCGTGTTCACCGCGGGCGCCTCCTTCGCCACCAGGTTCATGCCGTCGAAGATCGCGTTCACCATCAGCAGGTCGTAGTGCTTGTAGCGGGCCACCGCGTCGGCGAAGTTCTCGTAGATGCGCAGGTCGATCGGCATCCAGTCGGTCGTCCCGTGGCGGTGGTTGACGACCGCGACCAGGGCTTCGATCCGCTCCCGGTACTCGGCGTACTCCGGCACGTCCTGGCGCGAGGGCTGCAGGTGGGCGATGAAGGTCACCTGTTCGCGGAACTCCGGGTGCTGGGTGAGGAAGGTGTCGAAGGCGGTGAAGCCGCGCAGCACGTTCTTCGAGAGGTCGGCCCGGTCGACGCGGATGATCAGGTAGCGCCGCCGCCGCTCCAGCACCTCGCGCTCGGCCTCGGCCACCTCCGGCGAGCCCGCCGCCCGCCGCAGCCGCTCCGCGTCGATCCCCAGCGGGTAGGCCCGCGCCAGCGTCGTGTGCCCCTCGTAGGTGACCTCGGTGTTGGCGTAGTCGACATCGGTCCCCTCCAGCAGTTCGTCGCAGCAGCGCAGGAAGTTGATGCAGTACTGCTGGGTGTGGAAGCCGATGATGTCGTTGGCCAGCATCCCCTTGTAGATCGCCTCGCGGATCCGCCCCGGCAGCACCCGCCAGCTGTCCGGCTGCGACCAGGGGATGTGGACGAAGTGGTGGAGGAAGGCGTCCGGGCGGGCCTCGCGGATGACCCCCGGGGCGGTGTAGAGGTGGTAGTCGTGGAGCATCACCAGGGGCGACTCCTGGCCCTCGATCTGGCGCACGACCGCCTCGGCGATGTCGCGGTTGACCCGCTGGTAGCCCTCGTCCCAGGCGTCGAGCTCCTCCTGGCGGATGTCCGGCGCGTTGGAGAGGTCCCAGAGGTAGTGCTGGATGAACCAGAGGATCGGGTTGGCGATCACGTTGTAGAAGCGGTCGTAGGCCCGCGGTTCCGAGCCGACCAGCAGCACCCGGTAGTCGACCCCGTCGATCTCCAGTGAGACCGGGCCGCCCTCCTCTTCGGAGACGATGATGTCCTCTTCGGTCATCGCCGAGGCGATCCAGAGGGCGTCGCGGTGGGAGACGAGGCCGGAGAGCGCGGTGACCAGGCCGCCGCCGCCGCGGCGGACGGTGCGGTTGCCCTCGTCGTCGCGCTCGAACTGGGCCGGCCCCCGGTTCGAGACGATGATCAGGGGGGCGTCGCTCATCGTGGCGAAGGTTACGCGAGCGGCGTCGGCCTCAGGTGAACTCTCAGGTCTCGAGCCGGGTGAGCAGATCGAGCCAGTCGCGCAGCAGGCGCGGCGAGAGGAACTCGCGGCGGGCGTGCTCCTTGCCCTCGCGGCCGAGCGACTTGCCGAGGCTCGGGTCCTGGAGGATCTCCAGCGAGCGCCGGGCGCACTCCTCGGGCGAGTTGACGAGGAAGCCGGAGATCCCGTCCTCGATCTGCAG
The DNA here is from genome assembly GCA_047601885.1 of Solirubrobacterales bacterium. Classification (GTDB taxonomy): domain Bacteria; phylum Actinomycetota; class Thermoleophilia; order Solirubrobacterales; family 70-9; genus VAYN01. Next base: position 982,881 of record JASGIK010000002.1, on the reverse strand, counting down.
GGGGATGCCGCCGACGTTGCCGCCGATCGTCGGCCGCCCCTTCCAGAGCGCCTCGGTGACGGTCAGCCCGAAGCCCTCGCGGATCGACTTCTGCAGGCAGACGTCGGACTGCGACTGGAAGGCGTTGACCTCGATCGCGCCGACGTTGTTGAGGTTGGAGAGGATCTTGATGTCGGGGTCGTTGTCGGCGTATTCGTAGGTCTTCTGGAAGTACTCGCGGCCCTCGGGGTCGTCGGTCGCCATCGAGCCGACCATCGCCAGCTGCGTCTCCGGCACCTGCTCGGTGATCTGGCGGTAGGCGTCGATCACGCCGATCGGGTCCTTCCAGGGGTCGAAGCGGGAGACCTGGGTGATCAGCGGCCGCTCCGGGTCGATCCCGAACTGCTGGCAGATGAAGGCGGCGTCTTCGCGTGAGAAGGCCATGTTCTTCGGCGAGAGCGGGTCGATCGCGGGCGGGATGATGTTGACCGCGTCGCGGTGGGCGCCCATGTCGCGCGGCACGTACTGGTCCATGTGCCAGACCGAGGCGTCGTACTCTTCGATCAGCGGCAGCAGGCGCGCGATCGGCGTCGGGTTCGGGGTCGAGAGGTCGATGTGGCAGCGCCAGATCCACTTCCGTCCCTTCTGCGCGGCGCCTCGGCGCAGGCCGATCGGCTGCGGGTCGTGGACGATCACCGCGTCCCACTCGCCTTCCAGCCCGTCGGCGTTGACCTGGTTGATCTCGTCGAAGATCGCCCACTGCTCGCCGGAGAGCGTCTCCGGCGCTCCTTGCAGCGAGTTGTGCAGGAGCTTGGTCGCTTCGAAGAACTCCTCCTTGCCGAAGATCACGTGCCAGTGGGCGTCGAGGCCGACGTCCCGCATCAGCGGCACGATCGTGTAGAGGATCTCGGAGACGCCGCCGCCGAAGGCGGTGGCGGAGACGTGGAGGACGCGCTTGCCCTTCAGCCCCTCGGCCAGCGCGAGGATCCGCTCGGTCGTCTCGCGGCCGACGATGCTGGCGTAGTCCGCCAATGACTTCTGTCCGAGAGCGACTTCTTGGAGCAAGGCCGGAGTTCTACACCCCGTGGCGGTTGCGTTGTCATTCGGTCTTGTCCGGGCGGGCGCCGAGGGTGACGGTGACCTGCTTGCGCTTGCCGTCGCGGAGGATCGTCAGGTCGATCTTTTCGCCGGGCAGCTTCAGCGAGATCAGGCGGGCGAGGTCGTCGGGCTCGACCACCTCTTCGCCGTCGACTTCGACGATCACGTCGCCGCCGGTTTCGTATTCGGCGGCCTGGAAGCGGATCGAGCCGTCGGCGCCCTTCAGCCCCGCCTTCGCCGCCGGGCCGCCGGGGACGACCTGGGCGATCAGCGCGCCGAATTCGGTGTCGATGCCCAGCTTCTGCGCCAGCTGCGGGTAGATCGCCTGGCTGGAGACGCCGATGTAGGCGTATTCGGCATGGCCCTTTTCGCGCAACTGGGCGACGGAGCGCTTGATCGCCGAGATCGGCACGGCGAAGCCGACCCCGTCGTTGGAGCCGGAGCTGGTCTCGATCTGCTGGTTGATGCCGACGACTTTTGCTTCCGCTTCCAGCAGCGGGCCGCCGGAGTTCCCGGGGTTGATCGAGGCGTCGGTCTGGATCGCGCCCTCGATCTCGAACTGGGTCAGCGACTTGACCGCGCGATCGGTCGCCGAGACGACGCCGGTCGAGAGCGAGAGCTGCTCGCCGAAGGGGCTGCCGATCGCCGCCACCGGCTCGCCGACTTCGACTTCGGCGTCGTTGCCGAGTTCCAGCGGGTGGAGGGCGAAGCCTTCCGGTTCGACCTTCAGCAGGGCGACGTCGGCGAAGGGGTCGAAGCCGAGGATTTCCGCTTCGAGGATGTTGCGGTTGGAGAATTCGACGAAGACTTCTTCGGCCGGCTTGCGGGTGCCAGAGGATTCGTCGGTGACCACGTGGGCGTTGGTGACGATTTCGCCGCTTTCGCTGAGGACGAAGCCGGAGCCCTCGGCGCCGCCCGCCGAGCCGCCGAAGACGGAGCGGATCGTGACCACGCCGGGCGAGGCCTCGCGGTAGACCCGGGCGGCGTCGAAGCCGGGGGCGGCGGTCTCGATCGCCACTTCCGACGGGACCGTCGGCGTTTCGGCTTCGCCTTCTTCGCCCGCGGTCGCGCCCGCTTCGGCGCCGCCGGCCGAGCTTCCGCCCGCCTCGGTCTTGTCCTTGAAGATGACGGTCGAGGTGCCGCTGCCGCAGCCGGCCAGCAGGCCGACGGCGAGCGCCAGCGCCAGGGCGAGGAGCGCCGCGACGGCGGCGCGACGGGGCGCCCTCACTGCGGCGCCTTGACCAGCGGCCGGCCCGGCGGCGTGGCCTGGCGGGCCGGCGGCAGCTCCAGGGTGAAGGCGGTGAAGCGCCGGCTCGAGGCGATCGAGATGCGACCGTCCATCCGCTGTGCCAGCTCGCTCGCGATCGCCAGCCCGAGGCCGGAGCCGCCGGAGCTGTCGCCGGTGTAGAAGCGCTCGAAGATCCGGCCCTGTACCCGCTGCGGGATGCCTTCACCTTGATCGGAGACGATCAGCTCGGCGGTGCGGTTGGGGGAGCGATTGACGGTCACGGCCACCTCGGTGCCCTCGGGGGTGTGGGTAAGGGCGTTGTCGAGGAGGATACGAATGATCTGCCGCACCCGTTCGCGGTCGGCCAGCGCGATCACCGGCCGTTCGGCGGTGCGCAGCCGCAGGAGCGAGCCGTGGGCCGCGGCGCGGGGGCCGAACTCGCGCGCCGCCTCGCGCGCCAGCTCGCCGAGGTCGACCGAGCCGGGGGTCATCGCCATCGCCCCGGCGTCCAGCTGGGAGAGGTCGAGCAGGTCGGTCGTCAGCTTCGTCAGCCGCTCGATCTGGCCGCGCATCGTGCGCAGGAACTCTTCCCGCTCGGCCGGGCTCGGGTCCTCCTCCTGCAGCAGCTCGACGAAGCCGCCGAGGCTGAAGATCGGCGTGCGCAGCTCGTGCGAGGCGTTGGCGATGAACCCTTTGCGGGCCGAGTCGAGCTCGGCGAGGCGCCGCTGCATCTCGTTGAAGGTGCGGGCGAGCGGGGCCAGCTGGCCGACGTCGCCGACCGGGATCGTCGTCTCGAAGTTGCCGTCGGCGACCTTGCGCGCGGCCTCCTGCAGCCGGCGCACGTTGCCCGCCGCGAGGTTGGCGTAGTAGATGCCGATCACCAGGGCGAGGGCGGCGGCGATCAGGCCGCCGACGATGATCTGCGTCTTGACCGCGTGCAGGCCGGAGGCGGCGCCGCCGATCTCGACCACATATATGTAGACGACGGCGACGGTGCCGAGGCAGATGCCGACCGCGGTGAGGGCGATCCGCCCGCCGAAGCGGGTCGGGCGCAGTCGCCGCAGCCGTCGCCCCATCTACTCGACGAAGCGGTAGCCGACGCCGCGCACGGTGAAGAGGAACTCGGGCTCCTTCGGGTCGCGCTCGATCTTCTCGCGCAGGTGGCGGATGTGGACGTCCACGGTGCGCGGGTCGCGGTACTCGGAGTCGCCCCAGACGTGCTCGAGCAGCGTCTCCCGGGTGAGCACCCGGCCGGGCGAGCGGGCGAGCGCCCCGAGGATCTCGAACTCGACGTAGGTGACGCGGATCTCGTCGCCGGCCAGGGTGACGAGGCGGCGGTCGAAGTCGATCGTCAGGTCGTCGTGGACGATCGGCCCGTCGGCCTCGCGGTCGGGGGGCGCCCCCAGCATGCGCGAGCGGCGCAGCGCCGCTTTGACCCGGCTGCGGAACTCGCGCATCGAGAAGGGCTTGGTGATGTAGTCGTCGGCGCCGACCTCGAGCCCGGCGACCTTGTCGGACTCCGAGCCTTTCGCGGTCAGCATGATGATCGGCACCTGGCTGCGGGAACGCAGCTCGCGGCAGACTTCGACCCCGTCGCGGCGCGGCAGCATCAGGTCGAGGACGACCAGGTCGAAGCGGCCTTCGTCGAAGCGCTGCAGCGCTTCTGTGCCGTCCACGGCGGAGGTCACGTGGTAGCCCTCCTTGCGCAGCGGATAGCTGAGCAGCGTCTGGATCGACTGCTCGTCGTCGACGAGAAGAATGCGGGCATTCCCATTTGCCACGCAAAGAAGGGTAATCAGTGGCCTACCGCGAACGTACCCGGAGTCCCCTTGAGCGGGCGGACGCACGTCCGGATCAGGGCTTGGACACATGTGCGACTACCCGAAACTAATGATCTAATTGGGCAGGCCGATAATGAACTCGATGAAGGCAACGGAACTGAAGAACCTCGTCGAATCTGGCAGCTACAAGCCGGATCCGTCCCGCGTCGCGACCGCGATGCTGCGGCGCCGGGGCGTGCGCGAGCTGCTCACCGGGGCCTACGCGGACGCAGCTGATCGAAGCCGCCGCTCGGCAGGGCTTCGCCACCGCGCCGCCTGATCTCGGCGCCCGCCCGCCCGCCTTCGGCGATCTCGACTTTGCCGATGACGGCGAGCGGCAGGCCCTGCGCGGCGAGCGCCGCGCGGGCCGGGTCGACGCGGTCGGGCGGGAGCGCGGCGAAGAGCTCGTAGTCCTCACCGCCGGCGACGGCGAGCTCGAGGGCGTCACGGCCCGTGGAGCGCAAGCTTCCCAAGCTTGAGGTCGCCGCCGCGGCCGCGACCTCGGCGACGCCGGCGGCGATCGGGATGGTCTCGGCGTCGATGACGAGCAGCGCGCCGCTCGCTGCGGCGACGTGGTTCGCGTCGCCCGCGAGCCCGTCGGAGATGTCGATCATCGCCGTCGCGCCCGCGGCGGCCAGCGCCCGGCCGGCGGCGAGGCGCGGGGCGGGGTCGAGCTGGCGCGCCCGCAGCGCCTCGGCCTCCTCGACGCCCACGGACAGTGACGGGTCTTCCAGCAGCAGCAGCCCCGCGGCCGCGGCGCCGAGCTCGCCGGTGACCACCAGGGCATCGCCGGGGCGGGCGCCCGCCCTCGTGACGAAGTCCTCGGCGCGGGGCGCGTGGCCGACCACGGTCACGGCCAGGGTGAGCGCCGGGGCGCGGGTGAGGTCGCCGCCGGCGATCGTCGTCCCGGTCTCGGCCGCGACCGCCGCCAGTCCCTCGCCCAGCTCGAGCAGCTCGGCCTCGCCCAGGTCCTCCGGCGCGCCGAGCGCCACGTAGGCCTCGCCCGGCGCCGCCCCCATCGCCGCCAGGTCGGAGAGCGCGGTGGAGATCGCCTTGCGGCCGATCTGGCGCAGCGTCGCCGTCTCGCGACGGAAGTGGATGCCCTCGACCAGCGCGTCGACCGAGGTCGCGGTGGCCCCGGCGGGCACGCTGACTGCCGCGTCGTCGCCGCTGCCGAGTCGCACCTGGGATCCGGGCGCCGGCAGTCGCTCCCGCAGCAGCGCCAGCAGCTCGAACTCGCCCATCGCCGGACTATCCCAGAACGTCACTGGGTGGCTGCGGCAGCCACTAAGGTGAAAGGGAGTGGCGCGAAAGCAACCACTCCTCCACCGGATCGGTGACGCAGGGGCGCAGATCGGGACCAAGCCGCCCCGCAGCAAACGGGTGCGGCTCGCCCTGCAGATCGGCATCGCCGTCCTCGTCTTCGGCTTCCTCGTCCTCACCGTCGTCAACGACTGGTCGGACATCAAGAGCAACGGGGTCCATTTCCACGGCCTCTGGCTGATCCCGGCGATCGCCATCTTCCCCCTCTACTTCGTCCTCGCCGCCTATGGCTGGGACCTGACGCTGCGCAGCCTCGGCCACCGGATCGGCTTCGGCCGGGCGCAGGTCGCCTGGGGTCAGCCGCTGCTGGCGCGCTACGTGCCGGGGAGCGTCCTCTACGTGCTCGGGCGGGTGCTGCTGTCGGAGCGGGCCGGCGTGCCGCGCCGCATCTCGGTCGCCTCGATCGTCTACGAACAGGCGATCTCGGCCACCTCGGCGATCGTCGTCGCCGCCTACTTCATCATCAAGCACCCGGAACTCCAGGGGGTGCCCGAGCGCTGGGCCGTGCTGCTGCTGATCCCGGCGGCGATCGTGGTCCTCAGCCCGCAGGTCTTCCGGCCGCTGTCGGATCGGGCGCTGCGCGCCCTGGGCCGCGACCCGCTGCCGGTGGTGATGCCGCTGCGCGACGTGATCGGGCTGACGATCTACTACTCGCTGGTCTGGGTCGTGGTCGCCTTCGGCGTCTACAGCGTCGCCCGCGCGGTCACCTACATCCCCTACAGCGACCTCCTGCTGGTCGGCTCGGCGCAGGCGATCGGCTATTTCGCCGCGCTGGTGACGCTGGTCGCGCCCGCCGGCCTCGGCGTCCGTGACGCGTCCTTCGCCTGGGCGGTGAAGGCGGCGTTGCCGAAGTACAGCTTCGCGGTCGGCTCGCTGATCGCGATCGCCGTCCGCGGCGTGATGACGCTGGGCGAATTGATCTACGTCGGCGGCGTCACTGCGGTCGGCCGGCGACAGGGGTGGACGATCCACACCGGCATCCTCCACGCCTCCCCCGAGGAGCGGGAAGACGTGGGCGAAGAGGTCCACGCGCACACCCCGGAAATCCTCTGACGCCTGTCCGGCGAGTTCGCAGAAATAGCCGGATAGCGACCAGAACTGCGAACGCGATCGGGGGTCAGAGGGGGATGCGGGCGCCGAGCTGGTAGGCGGTGAGGGCGAGGAGCAGGATCGTCAGCCATCGGTCGCGGGCGACGGCGGCGAGGGGCAGCGGCCAGATCAGGTACCAGGGCAGCAGCCACGAGGTGGCGAGCAGGAGGCTGAAGCCGGCCCAGGCGGCGGCGCGGACCCAGTCGGCGCCGCGCCAGGTGCGGAGCAGCAGCCAGACGACGGCGACGCCGTAGAGGGCGAGGGCGGCGACCCGCACCGCTCCCTCGTCGAGGCCGGTGAGGCGGGCGAAGGTGACCGGGATCGAGAGGTGGCTCGTGCGTCCCTGGTTTTCCCCCGCCAGCCCGAACGCGTGCAGCCACTCCCAGCCGAAGCCGAGGTAGCCGGCGAGGCAGACGACGAGGGCGGCGGCCGGCGCTCCGGCGAGAAACCGGTTGACGGGCCGATAAGCGTTGAGATCGAGCGCTTTTCGGCCCGTCGACACGGAGTCGCGGGCGGTGGCGAGGAGGGCGAAGGGGACGACGAAGAGGGTGGAGGACTTGATCGCGGCGCTCGCCACGAGGGACGCTCCGGCGGAGGGCTCGCGGCGGACCCAGAGCGCCGCTACGCCGAGGGTGGCGAGGAGCATCGCCAGGGCGTCGTTGTGGGCGCCGCCGACGACGTGGACCAGGACCAGAGGGTTGAGGGCGACGAAGGCCGCCGCCTGGGCCGGGTCGACGCCGCGCCAGGCGGCGAGGCGGGAGACGGTCCAGGCGAGGCCGAGGACGGAGATCGCGGCGAGCGCCTTGAGGATCGCGACCGCCGCCCAGACCGGCAGCCATGCCAAGGGGTAGGTCGCGAGGGTGAAGAGGGGGCCGTAGGCGCTCGGGGTTTCGGTCCAGGTGACGTGGGCGAAGGCGGGGTCGGCCGGCGCCGCTTCGGGGGCGGCGACGTAGGGGTCGAGGCCGTGACGGACGCCGAGGCGGGCGTAGTCGACGTAGCTGAAGACGTCGTGGGAGAGGAGGACCGGGGCGCAGGCGAAGGCGACGACGAGGACGACGATCAGGGCGCCGACGACGGGGACGCCGAGGCGGGGCGCGGCGGCGAGCACGCCGAGGTAGGCGAGGAACCCCGCCCACATCAGGCCATAGGCAAGCCCCGCGTCGATGCGCCGCTACCCGCCGTCCGCAACGTCGGCGCGCGTCCCCGGTCCAGGTTCCGTTGGGCGGGGGCTCATTCGGCGCCGGCTTCCTTGCCGCCGCCCACGCCCGGTTCGGGGCCGCCGTCCTCGGCCGGGAGCGGTGGGACGGGCGCCGGTTCCTGCCCTACGCCGGGGGCGTAGGCATTCGGGTCGTAGCCGCCGACGGCGCCCTGCCCCGGCAGTTCTTCTTCGCCCGCGCCGTCGTCGCTCTTCTTCTTGGCCGCCTCGGTCCCCGGTGCCGCCGCAGTGTGGGCGCCGTAGCCGGGCGCCCATTCGATCTGCTCTTCCGGTTCGTGGAATTCCTCGCAGGGCACGCCGGCGTCGGCGTAGAGGGAGTGCCAGATTTCCGCCGGGTAGGTGCCGCCGAAGACGGTGATGCCGTTCACGTCGGTCATCGAGATCGCGTTCGATTCCGGGTAGCCGACCCAGACCGCCGTCTCCAGGTTGGGCTGGTAGCCGGAGAACCAGGCGTCGGTGTATTCGTCGGTCGTGCCGGTCTTGCCCGCCTGGCCGCCGCAGCCGGTGTAGGCGGCGGTGCCGGTCCCTTCGGTGATGTTGTCGTGGAGCAGGCGGGTGACCTGCCAGGCGACCGCCGGGCTGAGCACGCGCTTCGGCTGCGGGCCCTGCGGGTGTTCGACCTTGCCGCCCGGCCGCACGACCTTGGCGATCGCCACCGGCCGCCGGCGGATCCCGCCGGAGGCGAGGGTCGCGTAGGCGGCGCTCAGTTCGAGCGGGCTGACCCCGTATTTGAGCCCGCCGATCCCTTCCGCCGGCAGCCCTTCCAGATGGGTCGTGATGCCCATCGACTTCGCCGTCGCGGCGACGTTCTGCGGCCCGACGTCGAGGTCGAGCTGCGCGAACACGGTGTTGTCGGAGGTGACCGTCGCCTGCTGCAGGTTGATCGTCCCCTGGTAGCCCTCGTCGGCGGTGTGGACTTCCCAGTGTCCCCAGCGCGGCAGGTCGAGGTCGAGCGGCTTCGATTCGTAGTAGGTGGTGTAGGGGTCGATGCCCTGCTTCAGCGCCGTGGTGAGGACGAAGGCCTTGAAGGTCGAGCCGGGCTGGCGGTGCCCCTGGGCCGCCAGGTTGAACTGGTCCTGGTCGTAGTCGGTGCTGTCGACCATCGCCCGCACGTCGCCGTTGCGGGGGTCGATCGAGACCAGCGCCGCGGCCGGGTCTTCGGGGTAGGGGAGCGCCGCGTGCATCGCCGCGACGCCGACCCGCTGCAGCTCCGGGCTCAGCGTGGTGTGGACCTGGAGGCCGCCGCGCCGCACCTGGCGCGCCCCGTAGTGGGCGATCAGCAGGTGTTCGACGTAGTCGAAGAAGTAGGGCTCGCGGTGGGCGAAGTAGTCATGGGACCGACTCAGCTCGAGGCCACGCTTTTCGAGGGCCCGCGCTCGCGCGGGTTCGAGGTAGCCGAGCTTCGCCATCTTCCGCAGCACCTCGTTGCGGCGCGCCTTCGCCGCCTTCGGGTAGAGCAGCGGGTTGTACTCCGACGGCGCCTGGGGGAGCCCCGCCAGCAGCGCCATCTGCGCCGTGTCCAGCTTCCAGACCGGGCGCGAGAAGTAGATCTGCGACGCCGCCCCGACCCCCACCATCGTCGCCCCTTCGACCGTCCCGTAGGTCGCCGTGTTGAGGTACTGCGCCAGGATCTGCTTCTTCGAGTGGTGTTCGGAGTACTCCAGCGCCAGCTTCGCTTCTTCGATCTTCCGTTCGATCGTCTTCTCCGGGTGCTCGATGCAGAGGTTGCGGACCAGTTGCTGGGTGATCGTCGAGCCGCCCTCGCGCGCTTCGCCCGCTTCCAGATCGCTGACCGCGGCGCGCAGGATGCCGAGCGTGTCGAGGCCGCCGTGTTGGAAGAAGCGCTGGTCCTCGATCGCCACCGTCGCCAGCTGCAGTTGGCGCGGCAGCTTCGCCTCCTTCACCGGGGTGCTCGCCTCGGGCGAGACGATCGCCCCCAGCCGTTCCCCGTCGGCCGCGTAGATGACCGAGTTGCCGTGGTGCTCGGCCGACCGGCAGCTGGCCAGCGAGGGCGCGTCGGCGGCCACGTTCAGCACCCAGGTCGTCACCCCGATCACGGCGATCGCGACCAAGGCGAGGATCACCCCGGCGACGATCGCCACCTTGGTGCCCACGCTGCCGCGGCGCCGCTGCCGACGCCGTCCCCGCTGCGTCATGCCGGGAGCCTAACCCCGGCGCGCGCCGCCTAGATGATTGATTCCACGCCCGGGACGCGAGGCTTCCGCAGGGAAGTCCACACGGACGTGAGGGAGATGTCGGGAACGTGACCCTTCCTCATGCGTCCCGTCACAGGATCGGGGCCGCACCCGGGTGAGTTCGCACTTTCGCTCGCCATGCGAGCAGAACTGCGAACTCACCAGGGGGAGGCATGAAGAAGACGGGAGGAACCGTGGACTTCCCCCGCTCCTCCTCACCGATCCCCGGAGTTCGTGACGGATCTCGCACCTCTCCCCGACACCCGGGTCCCTTTCCCGTCCCTTTCACCTCCGGGCGCCAGCTCCCCAGGCCCCAGGCCCTCGGGGCCGGTGGAATCAACCATCTAGGCCGCGGTGTCCGCTCCCGAGTGGTTGTGGACGATGCCTTCGACCAGCATCTGGTTGGGGACGACGACGCGGCTGCCGTCGCCGGGGTCGATGAACGTGTAACTGAGCGTGATGTCGGTGACCCGGCCGTCGCGTTCTTCGAAGGTGACCCGGTCGCCGATCCGGATCGGCTGGGTGATCGCGATCAGGACGCCGGCGATGATGTTGGAGATCGTGTTCTGGGCGGCGAAGCCGATGATCAGGCCGAGCACCGCGGTCGAGGCGAAGATCCCCGCCGCCAGCCTGCCCAACGAGGTGAACTGGGCGAGCACGATCGCCGCGATCACGAGGAAGGCGGCGAGCAGCAGCAGCCGGCGCAGGATCGTCAACCGCGTCCGCGTCGAGCGGGAGACCTGTGAGACTGCGCCTGCCATGGAGGCCAACCTAGCCACCGCCGAAGTCGCCAAACCGCAGCGCCGGTTCCCCCACTCCAACTGGGGTCCGTGGGCGGGGCTGCTCGGCGTCGTCGCGGCGCTTTTCGTCGGCCTCGTGCTCGCCATCCCCAGCCTCTTCTTCACCAAGGACTCGGGGACCGAACTCACCACCTTCGGCAACATCCTCAGCCAGGCGGCGACCGAGATCGGCTTCCTCTCGGTGCCGATCGGCCTGGCGATCATCCGCGGCGCGACCGGCCCGCGGGAGATCTTCGACCGCCTCGGCGTGCGCGCCTTCAAGCCCTCGGCGCTCGGCTGGATGGCGCTCGCCTTCGTCCTCTACCTCGCCTTCACGATCTTCTACTCGCTGGCGATCACCGAACCGAAGCAGAAGGACATCGCCGAAAGCTTCGGCCCGACCGTCGTCCAGATCCTCCTGATCGTGATCGCGGCGCCGATCGCCGAGGAGACCTGCTTCCGGGGGATGCTCTTCGGCGGCCTGCGGGAGAAGCTGCCGCGGCTGGTGGCGGCGCTGATCACCGGCCTCGTCTTCGGCGGCCTGCACGCGCTGAGCGGGGTGACGGCGGTGCCGCCGCTGATCGTCTTCGGCTTCCTGCTGGCGCTGCTCTACGAGAAGACCGGCTCGATCGTGCCGGGGATCCTGCTGCACATGCTCAACAACTCGATCGCCCTTCTGGGGCAGTGATAGTTCCCCGTTCGGGTAGGGATTTAGCTGTTCATCAGATGGGAGTCAGTACAGTTCCCGCCGTGATCCGCCGCCTTGCCCTCGCCGCCGGAGTCGCCGCGCTCCTGGCGGTGCCCGCGACCGCCGCCGCCGCGCCGCAGAAGAGCAAGGCCGAAGTGCCGGCCGCCACGGTCAAGGTCGAACCGACCGGGCTCGCGGGCGGCAAGGCCGAGATCCTCTCGACGGTGACGGCGAAGGGAACTGTCTCGCCCTACGTCGAAGGCCAGCACGTCGAAGTCACCTTCTACCTCGACGGCAAGAAGGTGGCGACCCACCGCCGGGTGGCCGTGGAAAAGGGGCCGAACGAAACCGGCACCTTCGAAGCCGACGTCGTGGTCAAGGAGGCGGGCAAGTACGCGGTCAGCGCCAAGCACGTGGCGACCGCGGCGCTGGGCGGCGACTCGACCGTGCGCAAGAGCTGGACGGTCAGCTTCCCGAAGCTGAACAAGGGCGAATGCAGCGACGTCGTCGGCGCCTTCAAGTCGCACCTGGCGAAGATGGGCTACGTCTCCGGCGGCGGCGACTGCTTCACCGCGCGGCTCGGCCGCGAGGTGCTCGCCTACCGCAAGGTCAACGGCCTCGACCGGACCAAAAAGGCGGGCGCCGGGATCGTCAAGGCGGTCTTCGCCGACAAGGGCGGCTACCACGTCAAGTACCCGAACGCCGGCGAACACGCCGAGGTGCCGCTCGAAAAGCAGGTCCTGGTGCTGGTCGGCAAGGACGGCAAGCCGTTCGCGATCTACCCGGTCTCCACCGGCAAGCCCTCGACCCCGACCGTGACCGGCCACTACACCTTCTACCGCCAGGAACCGGGCTACAACTCGGAGGGGATGTACTACTCCTTCTACTGGCACAACGGGTACGCGGTCCACGGCTACGCCGAAGTGCCGAACTACGCCGCCAGCCACGGCTGCGTGCGCACCTTCATCGCCGACCAGCCGCGGATCTACGAACAGCTGCACTTCGGCGAGTCCATCTACGTCTGGTGAGCCGTGGCTGACCTCGCCGCGGCCAAGGGGACGCTGCTCGCCGAACTGCGGGAGCACTCGCTGGTGATCGGCGAGGTGACGCTGGCGAGTGGGGCGATCGCCCAGTACTACGTCGACGCGCGGCGCACGCTGATGCGGCCGGGCGGCTTCCGCGCCGCCGGCGAGCTGATCGCCGCGGCGGCGCACGAGCTCGGCGCCGAGGCGGTCGGCGGGCCGGCGACGGCGGCGATCCCGCCCGCCTGCGCGCCGTTGGCGGTGGAGGGGGAGAGGACCTGGTCGCCTTCTTCGTCCGCGGCGAGAAGAAGCAGCACGGCCTGCAGCGCTGGGTCGAGGGCCCGGTCGAGGCCGGGGTGAAGGCGCTGGTCGTCGAGGACACCGTGACCACCGGCGGCTCGACCGCGAAGGCGGTCGAGCGCTGCCGCGAGGAGGGCCTCGAGATCGTCGGCGTGGTCGCCGTCGTCGACCGCCTGGCGGGCGGCGCGGCGCGGGTCGAAGCCGCCGCCGAGGCGCCCTACCGCGCCCTCGTCACGATCGACGAGCTCTACCCCGAGCGCCCCGACCGGGACTAGGGCCGCCGCGGTGCCCGCCGAGCCCGACGCCGTCGAGATCCGCGTCGTCGCCTGCCTGGTCGAGAAGCAGCGGACGACGCCGGACGCCTACCCGCTCTCGCTGAACGCGCTGCGCCTCGCCTGCAACCAGTCGACCAACCGCGACCCGGTCGTCGACTACGACGAGGGGACGGTCTCCGACGCGCTGCGCCAGACGGCGCTGCGCGGCTGGACGCGGCTGGCCAGCGGGGCGGGCTCGCGGGCGCGCAAGTACCGCCACCTCTTGCCGGAAGCGCTCGCGGTCGACGACGCCGAGCTGAACCTGCTGGCGGTATTGATGCTGCGCGGCGCGCAGACGCCGGGCGAGCTGAAGCAGCGGACCGAGCGCTACCAGGGCGGCTTCGCCGACCTCGGCGCCGTGCAGGAGGTGCTGGAGCGGCTGATCGAGCGGGGCTACGTGATCCGCCATCCCCGCCGACCGGGCCAGAAGGAGGAGCGCTACGAGCAGGTGCTGGGCGGCGAGGACGCGGTCGAGCTGGTCGTCGATGCGCCCCCGGCCGAGGGCGAGGAGTCGACTCCGGTGGCTGACGAGACGGCGCGGCTCGACCGGCTCGAAGCCGACCTGCTCTCGCTCAAAGACGAGATCGCGAAGCTGCGCGACGCGCTCGGCGGCTGAGCGGCGCTACCGCGCCGACGCTTCCAGCGCCAGGCCGACGCCGCGCCGGCCGCCGGGGATCGCCGCGATCACCTGGGTGTGGAGCTTGCCGCGTTCGCGCAGGATCTTCAGGCCGGCGGCGCTGAGCGGCAGGTAGTAGGTGTGCCACTTGGCGCCGCTGAGGTTGAAGGTGCGCGAGCCGAGCGAGCGGGTGACGGTGTGGATGCGCGGCTTCTTGTGGCGGCGCGGCGTCGCCACCTTGTAATGGGTGCGCAGGCCGAGGTGGCCGGGGCAGGCGGTGCCGGACGGCCACTGGCAGGCGAGCGTCACCTTGATGCCGTGAGGCATCGCCTTCACCCGGGAGAAGGTGACCGCGACCGGGATCGTCGTCGTCTTGCAGGCGAGCAGGCGGCTGCCGCCGGTCGTCACGTTGACCGCGTAGACGCAGACCGGCTCCGGCCCCGACTTGACCGTGACGAGCCGGGTGTCGAAGCCGTGGAGGGCCCCGGCCGCCTTGTGGGTGGCGGCGACGTCGGTCCGTTCGAGGTTGGCGATCTGCCCCAGTTCGTAGGTTGCGACGCCCTTCTGGCCCGCCCGGCCGCCGACCACGACGTTGATCGCGAGGGTTTCGGTCGGCGCGTTCTTGTCCAGCGCCCAGCCTTTGACCCGCAGCTGCCCGGGCGAGGGCGAGCCGCTCAGTTCGAGCTTGCCGATCGGCGCGTCCTCGCTCGCGATCACGGTGCCGACGCCGACCGTGGCGCCGTCGACGTAGTCGGAGTCGACGTTGATCGTCACCCCGCCGTAGGTGTCGTTGTGGCCGCCGCGGTACTGGTGGATCCGCTGGTGGTCGGACCAGGCGTTTTCCGGCACCACCGAGGATTCGGTGTTTTCGGCGTTGTTCCATTCGGCGATCCAGATGTCGTCGGGGAGCGTGTAGCCGGTGCCGATCTGGTCGGCGAGGTCGCTGATCCCGGAGCCGCCGGAGGAGTAGACGCCGGACAGGTAGCCGAGCGCGTGCAGCTTCGTCGTCCAGGCGGAGAGGAAGGAGAGGACGGCCTTGGTCGCCGCCGTGGTCGGTTCGTAGGACTCCATGTCGAAGTAGATCGGGCTGCCGGTGCCGATCCCGATCGCGCTCGCCTCGGTCACCGCGTCTTCGGCCGCCGCCGTGCCCTGGATGCCCGCCGCCGCGGTGGTCATCTTGGCGCAGCTCGAGCAGCTGGAGGTCGTCGCCTGGAGGCCGACGTAGGTGGGGATCAGGTGCCAGCCGGCGGTCGTCTCGGCGCTCACCCAGCTGGCGCTGAGGTTGGGCTGGGAGCAGGCGCTGTTTTCGCCGCCGATGTAGATGCCGATGCCGCGGAAGGGCGATTCGGCCCAGGCCGCCATCGCCTTGGTCGAGGGGGTGGCGCAGGTGTCGAAGCCGAGCCCGGTGAAGACCGTGCCGTTGATCGAGGCGGTCGCCGTCGTCGCCTTGCTGGCGTGGGCGGTGGCGGCGCGCGCCCGGGCTCTCGCCTTGGAGGCCGCCCTCTGGGCCGCCGACCTGACCACGATCGCCCGGCGCTTGCCGAGGATCGCCCCGGCCGGGCAGCGCTGTTCGGTCGAGGCGGCGCCGAGGTAGACGACGCGGCGGTCGAGCCGCTCGCAGGTCGTCGAGCCGGGCGCGACGCGGATCACCTTGTAGCCCGCCGGGACGTGCACGGCGCGGCCGCCGAAGTGGACCGTGCGCCCGCCCGCCGCCTCGGCGCGGGCGCCGCCGAACATCGCCACGAGGGCGATGAGGAGCGCGAGGGCGCCCGGCAGCAGCCGGGCGGGAGGAGCTTTGCCGTGTCCGGGGATCACAGGACTCAGAGGATTAAACGGGGCCGGGCCGCCGAAGTTGCTCCCCCGACCCTGAGAGCAAGACGGCTTGCCGAATCGCGCGAGCGGTTAGGATTTTTCGGCCCATGTCCGCCACGCCCGCCGACTTCAACTCCCAGGTGATCGAGGAGTTCCGCGCCAACGGCGGCAAGGCGGGCGGCATCTTCGAGGGCAAACCGCTGCTTCTCCTGCACAACGTCGGCGCCAAGAGCGGCCGTGAGCTCGTCACCCCGCTGGTCTACCTGGCCGACGGCGACCGCTACCTGATCTTCGCCTCCAAAGGCGGCGCCCCGAGCAACCCCGGCTGGTACCACAACCTGAAGGCCGACCCGAACGTCTCGATCGAGGTCGGGACGGAGACGATCCCGGTCGTGGCCGAGGAGCTGGCCGGCGAGGAGCGCGACCGCCTCTACCGGGTCCAGGAAGAGCAGCAGCCGCAGTTCGCCGAATACGCGCGGAAGACCGACCGGAAGATCCCGGTCATCGCCCTGACGCCGCGCGGCTGAGGCGGGGCGGACCGCGGCCGGGGCGCCCGTCCGAGGTGCGTCCCGGGCGTCCGGGGCCGTGGCGGCCGTCCGAGGTGCGTCCCGGGCGTCTCGTGGCGGCCCGGGCAGGCTGTGGCCGCCACGAGACGCCCGGGACGTGAGGGGGTCGTGGGGAAGTGGTCACAGGTCGTGACGAAGTCCACGCTTCCTTGACGCTTCCGTCCGTGGACGGGATCCAGGACCGACACTCGTTGACGAAGACGCCGGGAACGTCACACCTCCAGGCCCTCCGGAGGTCGAGATCGAGGCCCTGGGACGCGCTGTCGACCTTGACCCCCCTATGGCAGGGTCAAAGGGTGGTCACGTGATCGTGACGTCTGAAGAAGACGCAAGGAACGGTGCACTTCCCGACCTCTTCGTCACCTCCCGCACCCTCGGCCGTCTCGGCCACGGCCACAGCCTGCCCGGGCCGTGGACGAGACGGCCGCGTCCCTTGCCCGTCCCTTTCAGCCCCGGGCGCCAGCTGCCGACTCGGGCGTCCGCGGCAGGTTCCGCAGCTCCTCCAGGTGGAGGCGGGTCAGCGCCTCGACCTTCTCCTCGCCGAGCGGGGTCAGGGCGATGCGGACGACCCGTTGGTCGCGCTCGTCGCGGTGGCGCTCGACCACGCCGACCTCGACCGCGCGATCGATCAGCTCGACCACGCTGTGGTGCTTGGTGACCAGGTAGTCGGCCAGCTCGCCGACCGTCGGCGGCACCTTGCCGGGGTGCCCCTTGATCGCCACCAGCAGCTGGTGCTGGGCCGGGGTGAGGCCGGCGGCGCGGGCCTGTTCCTCGCTCCAGCGCAGGAAGCGGCGCAGGCCGACGCGGAAGCGGAGCAGTTCTTCGTACTGGCGCTTGCCGACCCGGCGGCGCGGGCTCATGCCGGCCCCGGCGGCGTCGCCCGCCCGACCCGCAGCAGCTCCAGCGGGCGCAGCGGCCGGTCGCGGCGGCGCTCCTCGTCGAGGTCGCGCAGCCGTCCCTGCAGCAGCTGCTCCAGCCGCACCGTGCCGACCGGCGCCTCGGGCCGGGCGCGAGCGGCGACCGCCAGCTCGGTCCGCCCCGAGTCGGCCATCACGTAGGCGACGTGGCGCAGAGTGTCGTCGGTGAAGACGACCGGCGCGCCCGTCGCCAGGGTGCCGCCGTTTTCGCCGTGCGCTCCGATCTCGAACTCGGACATCACGTCGGCGACGAACAGCACCTCGAGCGGGTCGACGCTGTATTCGTGGTTCACGTGGACGCCGCGGCGGGCGATCTTCTCGGTCAGGATCGAGCGGCGCAGCATCAGGACGGAGATCATGTAGGCGGCCGCGGCGCCGATCAAGAGCGGCAGCAGCGCTTCGTAGCGGTGGGTCAGCTCGACCGCGAAGACGACCCCGGTGAGCGGCGAGCGCATCGCCGCGGCGAGGATCGCCGCCAGCCCGACCAGCGGCCAGAAGCCGGCGCCGACGGCGGGGAAGAGCTGCGCCTCGAGCCCGCCGAGCGCGGCGCCGATCATCAGCAGCGGCGCCAGCACGCCGCCCGAGGTCCCGGAGCCGAGCGAGAGGGACCAGATCAGCGTCTTCACGATCAGGATGCCGACCACGATGTGCAGGGCGAGGGTGCCGTTCAGCTCCGCCCCGATCACGTCGTAGCCGACCCCGAGCGCCTGCGGCACGACGAGGCCGCCGAGGCCGATGATCACGCCGCCGATCGCCGGCCACCACATCCAGTGGATCGGCAGGCGGGCGAAGGTGTCCTCGGAGAAGTAGACGAGGGTGGTGGCGACGAGCGCGAGCAGCGCCGCGGCGGCGCCGGAGACGAGGCAGAGCGCGTAGGACGCGGCGTCGAGGTGGAGGGCGCCGGCGGGGGCGGGGAAGACGGGGCCGCTGCCGAGGATCGGCACGCGGACGATCGCCGCCACCGCGACCGCAGCGGCGACCGGGACGAAGCTGCGCGGCCGCCACTCGAAGAGCAGCAGCTCGATCGCCAGCAGGACGGCGGCGAGCGGCGCGTCGAAGACCGCCGCCATGCCCGCCGCGGCGCCGGCGACCAGCAGGGTCTTGCGCTCGTCGGCGCTCAGGTTGGCGAGCTGGGCGCAGATCGAGCCGAAGGCGCCACCGGTCATGATGATCGGCCCCTCGGCCCCGAACGGGCCGCCGGTGCCGATCGCGATCGCCGAGGCGATCGGCTTCAGCAGCGCCACCCGCGGCTGCACCTTGCTGCCCGAGGTGAGCACCGAGTCCATCGCCTCGGGGATGCCGTGGCCGCGGATCTTCTCCGAGCCGAAGCGGGCGACGAGGCCGATCACGAGGCCGCCGCAGACCGGTGCCAGGAGGATCAGGAAGGGCGAGTGATGTTCGGCCCCGGGAGCGACGAGCGCGGTGCCGAGCCGCTGGTAGAAGACGAGGTTGGTGATCAGCCCGATCAGTCGCAGCAGGCACCAGGCGACGCCCGCGACGAGCGCCCCGATCGGCAGCGCGAAGGCGGTGATCAGGAGCAGTCGCGGGGTGACGTCGAAGTCGCCGAGATGGCGCATCAGGGGGGCGCGAGGAGCGGGGGAGGGCATCGACGAAAAAGTATCGTATGGCGATATTTTGTCCTGCGGCTCGACCGCGCGGCTATACCCTTCGCGCCCCCATGCGCGTCGGCCTCTTCATCACCTGCCTCGGCGACACGCTTTTCCCCGAGACGGGGCGGGCGACGGTGAGGATCATGGAGCGCCTCGGCCACACCGTCGTCTTCCCCGAGGGACAGACCTGCTGCGGCCAGATGCATGCCAACTCGGGCTACGCCGACGAGGCGGCGCCGCTCTTGGGGCGCTTCGTCGACCGGTTCGGCTCCGCCGACGTCGAGGCGATCGTCGCCCCCTCGGGCTCTTGCGTGGCGATGGTCCGCCACCACTACCCGCGCCTCGCCGCCGAGCTCGGCGATCCGGCCCTGGAGCAGGAGGTGGCGGCGCTCGCCCCGCGCGTCTTCGAGCTCACCGAGCTGCTCGTCGACGAGCTCGGGATCGAGGACGTCGGCGCCTCCTATCCGCACCGGGTCGCCTACCACCCGAGCTGCCACGGCCTGCGCCTGCTCCGCCTCGGCGCCGCGCCGGCGCGCCTGCTCCGCAACGTGCGCGGGATCGAGCTGCTGGAGCTCGGCGAGGCGGAGGCCTGCTGCGGCTTCGGCGGCACCTTCGCGGTCAAGAACGCCGACGTCTCGGCGGCGATGCTGACCGACAAGGTGGGGGCCGTGCTCAGCTCCGGCGCCGAGGTCTGCACCGCCACCGACTCCTCCTGCCTGATGCACATCGGCGGCGCCCTGCGCCGGCGGCGCAGCGGCGTGCGGGCCGTCCACATCGCCGAGATCCTCGCCGCGGAGGAGTCGGGATGATCCCCGCGGGCGGATTCCCGGCGGCGGCTCGCGAGGCGCTCGCCGACTCGCAGCTGCGCGCCAACCTGCGGGGCGCGACCCACACGATCCGCGACAAGCGGGCGGCGGCGGTCGCCGAGGTGGCCGACTGGGAGGAGCTGCGTGAGGCGGGCCGGCAGATCAAGGCGGGTGCGGTGCGCCACCTCGACCGGCACCTGGAGGACCTCGAGGCGGCGGTGATCCGGGCCGGTGGCAGCGTCCACTGGGCCGCCGACGCCGAGGCGGCCAACCGGATCGTCGGCGACCTCGTCACCGCCGCCGGCAGCACCGAGGTGGTCAAGGTGAAGTCGATGGTGACCGACGAGATCAACCTCAACGAGGCGCTCGCGGCGCGCGGGATCGAGGCGCTGGAGACCGACCTCGCCGAGCTGATCAACCAGCTCGCCGGCGACACCTCCTCGCACATCCTCGTCCCCGCGATCCACCGCAACCGGGCCGAAGTCCGCGAGCTCTTCATGCGCACGCTGCCGGACGCCGGGCAGCTCGACGAGACGCCCGCCGCGCTGGCCGAGGCGGCACGCCGCTTCCTGCGCGGGAAGTTCGCCCAGGCCGAGGTCGCCGTCAGTGGCGCCAACTTCGCCGTCGCCGAGACCGGCACCGTCTGCGTGGTCGAGTCGGAGGGCAACGGGCGGATGTGCACGACGCTGCCGCGGACGCTGATCACGGTGATGGGGATCGAGAAGGTGGTGCCGCGGCTGGCCGACCTGGAGGTGATGCTGCAGCTGCTGCCGCGCTCCTCGACCGCCGAGCGGATGAACCCCTACACCTCGCTCTGGACCGGGGTGACGCCGGGCGACGGCCCGGCGGAGTTCCACCTGGTGCTGCTCGACGCCGGCCGCACCGCCGCGCTCGCCGACGAGGTCGGCCGCCAGGCCCTCCACTGCATCCGCTGCTCGGCCTGCCTCAACGTCTGCCCGGTCTACGAGCGGACCGGCGGCCACGCCTACGGCTCGGTCTACCCGGGGCCGATCGGGGCGATCCTCACCCCGCAGCTCTCCGACCTCGAGCGCGGCGCCGACCTGCCCTGGGCCTCCTCGCTCTGCGGCGCCTGTTACGACGTCTGCCCGGTGAAGATCGATATCCCGGGCGTGCTGGTGCACCTGCGCGGGAAGGTGATCCGGCGCGGGGCGGGGAAGGGTGCGGAGGAGCGGGCGGAGGCGCTCTCGATGAAGGCGGCGGCGTATGCGTTCGGGTCGACGGCGAGGTATCGGCGAGCGCAGGCGCTCGCGCTTCGCGGGCTGCGGTTGCTGGCCAAGGCGCCCGTCCTGGGACGGATCGTGCCGGGGCCGCTCGCGGCGTGGACCAGCGTGCGGGAGCTGCCCGAGGCGCCGTCGGAGACGTTCACGAATTGGTGGCGTGGATCGGGGCGCTCGTGAGCGATCGGGATGTGATCCTCGGCAGGGTGCGCGAGGCGTTGGCTGACGTGCCGGCGGGGGAGGCGCTCGCCTTCGATGCGGCCGACGCGGGAGCGGAGGCTCGGTACGAGCGGGCCGGGACGCGTGGGGCGGCGGAGCGGCTGGCGCTGTTCGTCGAGCGTTGCGCGGACTATCGGGCGGTGGCCACGGTGTGCGCGGAAGATCCGACGGCGATCGCGGAGGCGGTGGGGACCGCTTGCGCTCGCCACGAGGCGCGCAGGCTGGTCGTGCCCAACGGGCTCGATCCGGGGTGGCTGCCGGCGTCGATCGAGGCCGTGGCGGACGAGCCGCCGCTGCCGCTCGCGGACCTCTTTGCTTCCGAAGGCGTGATCACGGGGTGCGAGTTGGCGATCGCGGTGACGGGGACCGTGGCGCTTGCGGCGGGGCCCGGTCAGGGACGGCGGGCGCTTTCGCTGCTGCCCGATCTGCACGTCTGCGTGGTCCGGGCCGAGCAGGTCGTCGAGACCGTTCCCGAGGCCTTCGACCAGCTCGCTCCAGGGGTCGCGGAGCGGCGCGCGATCACCTTCATCTCCGGCCCATCGGCCACCTCGGACATCGAATTGAAGCGGGTGGAGGGCGTCCACGGGCCCCGTCGCCTGGAGCTGATCGTCACCGATCCGGCCCTCTGAACGGCCGCTCCGGAACCGGGCGCCCGGCATTAGGCTGCGCGGCCTTGAGCGAAGAAGCGAGAAAGGGCGTCGGGCGGCTGGTCTTCCGGCCGATCCTGCCGGGGGCGACGGCTCGCGACCGGGCCTTGGCCTGCCTCGGGGCGGTCGTCGGGGTCGGGCTGGCGGGGTTCATCGGCGCGCTCTTTCATGGCGACGGGGAGGCGCTGCCCTGGCTGATCGCGCCGATGGGGGCCTCGGCGGTGCTGCTGTTCGCGGTGCCGGCCAGTCCGATGGCGCAGCCGTGGCCGATCATCGGCGGCGACTCGCTCTCGGCGTTGGTCGGGTTCGCGGTCGGGCAGGCGTTCGGGCATGGGTCGATCGCGGCCGGGTTGGCGGTGGGGCTGGCGATCGCGGTGATGTCGATGACCCGCTGCCTGCACCCGCCGGGCGGCGCGGCGGCGCTGGTCGGGGCGCTCGGCGGCTCGCTGGTCGAATCGGCGGGCTGGTGGTTCCCGCTCGCGCCGGTGGCCCTGAACGCGGTGGTGCTGGTCGGCGTCGGCTGGCTCTTCCACCGCTTCTCGAGTCACCCTTATCCGCATAGGCAGCCGGCTATCGTGCCGACCGCCGACCTGCCGCCGACGCAACGGGTCGGCGTGCGGGAAGAGGATCTCGACGCGGTGCTCGCCGAGATGGGCGAGGCCTTCGACGTCAGCCGCGAGGACCTGCGCGAGCTGCTCGGCCGGCTCGAGCTGGAGGTCGTCGCCCACCGTCATCCGGAGCTGACCTGCGGCGAGATCATGTCCCGCGACGTGATCAGCGTCGGTGCCGAGGCCGACCCCTCGGTGGCCCGCGAGCTCCTGCTCGACAGCGGCGTCCGCCTGCTGCCGGTGCTCGGCGACGACGGCCGGCCGCTCGGCGGCATCGGCCTGCGCGAGCTCGCCCGACCCGGAGCCACCGTCGCCGACCTGATGGCGCCGTCGCTCACCGTCGCGCCGACCCAGGCGGCGGTGAAGCTCACCGAGCCGCTCACCGATGGCCACCGCCACGCGGCGATGGTCGTCGACGCGGACGGCAGGCTGCTCGGCCTCGTCACCCAGGCCGATCTCCTCGCCGCCCTCGCCCCGAGCGCCTAGTCCCGGACGAGCCGGCGCAGCCGGCGCTTGTCGATCTTCTCGCCCGCCGAGCGCGGCATCGCCTCGAGCACGAGGAGGCGCTCCGGCAGCCACTCGCGCGAGACGCCGTTCGCGCGCATGTGGTCGCAGAGTTCCTCCAGGGTCAGCTTCGCACCCGGGACCAGCTCGACGCAGAGGCAGACGCGCTCGCCGAAGACCGGGTCGGGGGCGGCGACGGCGGCGGCGAGGGCGATCGCCGGGTGGGTCGATGCCTCCGTCTCCACCGCCACCGCGCTGATGTTCTTGCCGCCGCGGATGATCAGGTCGGAGGCGCGGCCGGTGAGGCGGAGGAAGCCGTCGTCGCCGATCGTCCCGAGGTCGCCGCTCAGCATCCAGCCGTCGGCGTTCAGCAGCTCGGCGTTCGCCTCCGGGTCGTCGTAGTAGCCGAGGCAGCCGGTCGGGCCGCGGCTGGCGACCTGGCCCGGGCCGCCGCTCGCGGTGACGTCGCGCTCGCCGTCGTAGAGGCGGACCCGCATCGAGGCGAGCGGCCGCCCGGCGCTGCCGAGCCGGCCCGCGTCGGGATCGTCGTGGCGGGTGACGCTGATCGCGCCGTTCTCGTTGGAGCCGTAGAACTGGAGCACGTGGGCGCCGGTCGCCGCCTCGAAGCGCGCCGCCGCCTCGGCCGAGACCGCCTCGCCGCCGGTGAAGACGGTGCGCAGCGGGCCGAGGTCGCGCCCGGGGAAGGTCGGCGAGCCGAGCATCATCATCATCTGGGTGGTGACGCAGGCGAGGAAGGTGACCCGCCGCTCCTCGATCAGGTCGAGCATCCGCTCGACCTCGAAGCGCTCCATCAGCACCGTCGGGCAGGCGAGCATGGCGGGTACGAAGTGGGCGCTCCAGAGGCCGAAGCCGTAGGGGCTGGGGACGGCCGAGAGGACGACCTCGTCCGGGGTGAAGGCGCCCGCCTCGATCGCCATGCGGGCGAAGCTGAACCAGCGGGCCTGGTTGTGGACGACGCACTTCGGCAGTCCGGTCGTCCCCGAGGTCGAGTTGATCAGGTAGAGGCCGAAGGGGTCGAGCGGCGCCGCGGGGCTCGCGGACGGCGGCGGCGCGGCGCCGTCGAGGGTCGCGGCCGCGAGGCCGTCGGCGGCGAGGTCGGGGAGGACGAGGGCGCGGACGCCTCCCAGGCCCTCCTCGCGCAGGCTCGCGTACAGCTCGGCGACGGGGAGGCGGCCGAAGGTGTCGTGGGTGATGACCGCCGCGGCCTTGGTCCGGCGCAGCAGGTGGGCGACCTCGCGGACGCCGGAGCGGGCGGCGATCGCGACGATCGGGTGCCCGGCCCGCTCGCAGGCGAGGTAGGCGACGTGGACGCTGGGGCCGTCGGGGAGGAGGACGGCGAGCGGCGCGCCCGGGGCGAAGCCCGCGCCGGCGAGCAGCCCGGCCAGCGCCGTCGCCAGCTCGTCGTAGCGCGCCCAGTCGAGCGTGCCGCGGTCGCCGATCAGGGCGGGTGCCGCACCGCGCGCCGCCGCGTTGCGGGCGACGAGGTCACTGATCGTCTCCTCGCCCCACTCACCTTCGGCGCGATAGCGTGCGACGTCCTCCGCGGGGTGGAACGGGATCTCCTTCGGCGCCGGCCGCGTCTCCTCCGACATGCCCGGATCTTAGCTGGCTTCCCAAGCAAGCGCTTGGTATGTTCTCGGGCGATGGACCTGCGACCGACCGCTGCCGACGAAGCGTTCCGCGAGGAGGTCCGCGACTGGCTCGGCGAGCACCTGCGCGGCGAGTTCGCCGAACTGGGCGGGGCGGGCGGCCCCGGGCGCGAGCACGAGGGCTTCGAGGTGCGGCTGGCCTGGGAGAAGGAGCTCGGCCAGGGCGGCTGGATCGGCCTCGACCTGCCGCCCGAGCACGGCGGCCGCGGCGCCGGGCTCGACCGCCAGGTGATCTGGGCGGAGGAGTACGCGCGCGCCGAAGCGCCCGCCCGCGTCAACCACATGGGCGAGCACCTGCTGGCGCCGACGATCGTCGCCTTCGGCACCGCCGCCCAGCAGGAGCGCTTCCTGCCGACGATCCTGGCCGGCGAGGAGCTCTGGTGCCAGGGCTACTCGGAGCCGGGCGCGGGGTCGGACCTGGCCGCCGTCCGCACCCGGGCGCGGCTCGACGGCGAGAGCTGGCGGATCGACGGGCAGAAGGTCTGGACCTCGCTGGCGATGCACGCCGACTGGTGCTTCGCCGTGGTGCGCTCGGAGCCGGGCTCGGAGCGCCACCGCGGCCTCTCCTACCTGCTCGTGCCGATGAGACAGCCGGGGATCGAGATCCGGCCGATCGTCCAGATCACCGGCACCTCCGAGTTCAGCGAGGTCTTCTTCGAGGACGCGACGACCGACGCAGCGAACGTGGTCGGCGAGCCGGGCGAAGGCTGGAAGGTGGCGATGGGGACGCTCGGCTTCGAGCGCGGCGTCGCCACCCTGGCCCAGCAGATCGGCTTCGGCCGCGAGCTGGCGGCGGTGATCGCGACGGCGCGCGAGACCGGCGCGGCCGAGGACCCGGAGATCGCGGCGCGCCTCACCGACGCCTGGATCGAGCTGCGGACGATGCGCTACCAGGCGCTGCGCTCGCTCAGCGACGGGCAGCCGGTCTCGGCCTCGATGTCGAAGCTGCTCTGGGGGCCGTGGCACCGCCGGCTCGGCGAGCTGGCGATCGACGTGCGCGGCGCCGGGGCGACCCGGGTCGAGGCGCCCTACACCCTCGACGGCGACCAGGCGCTCTTCCTCTACACCCGCGCCGACACGATCTACGCCGGCTCCGACGAGGTCCAGCGCAACATCATCAGCGAGCGGATGCTCGGGCTGCCGCGGGGGTGAGCGTGGACTTCTCCTTCAGCGAGGACCAGGTCGAGCTGCGGGCGATCGTCGCCGCCTTCCTCGAGCGCCACGCCACCTCGCAGCAGGTGCGCGAGGCCGCCGAAGGCGACGGCTTCGCCGCCGAGCAGTGGGTGCGGCTGACCGGGGAGATGGAACTGACCGGGCTGGCGGTGGCGCCGGAGATGGGCGGCGCCGGGGCGAGCTTCGTCGAGGTCGGGATCGCGGTCGAGGAGCTCGGGCGGACCCTGCTGCCGGTGCCGTACCTGTCGACCGTGACCGCCGCCGCGGTGCTCTCCCATATATGTGGGGACGGGGCGGCGCCATTTCTCGAGCGGATCGCGGCGGGCGCACCCGCGGCGGTCGGCTTCGACGCCGACGGCGCGTCGATCTCCGGCGACGGCTCCGCGCTCCGGGTCGACGGCGAGATCGTGGTCGTCGACGGCGGCACCGCCGAGCTGCTCGTCCTCGCCGCGCGGCGCGGCGGCGAGCCGGTCCTGGTCGCGGTCGAGGCGGGCGATCCCGGCGTCGCGGTCGAGCCGCTCGCCACCCTCGACCAGACCCGTCGTCAGGCCGCCGTGCGCCTCGACGGTGCGCCCGCGACGCCGCTCGCGACAGGTGCCGAGGCGCTCGCCCGCGCCCGCGACCTGCTCTCGGTCGGCATCGCGGTCGAGTCGGTCGGCGCCGCCGCGCGCGCCCTGGAGGAGACCGTCGCCTACCTCAAGGAGCGGGTCCAGTTCGGCCGGCCGATCGGCTCCTTCCAGGCGCTGAAGCATCGCTGCGCCGACCTCGCGACGGAGCTCGAGGCGGCCCGCTCGACCGCCTACTACGCGACCTGGGCCGTCGACGGGGCGCCGGAGGAGCTGCCGGTGATCGCGCCGCTGGCCGAGGCGGTCGCCGGCGCGGCGCTGCTCCACGTCGCCGCCGAGGCGATCCAGATGCACGGCGGGATCGGCTTCACCTGGGAGCATGACGCGCACATGTACCTGAAGCGGGCGAAAGCGAACGAGCTGCTCGCGGGCGGCTATCGCGGGGTGCGCCGGACGGTCGCCGAGCGGGCCGGGATCTTCGCGTGAGTGCGCCGCGGGTCGTCCTCGTCACCGGCGGCACCCGCGGCATCGGCGCGGCGATCGCCGCCGCCTTCCTCGCCGAGGGCGACGCCGTCGTCGTCTGCGGCCGGAGGGAGCCGGAGGAGCTGCCGAGCGCCGGCGACCGCGTCGCCGAGTTCGTCGCCGCCGACGTGCGCGAGGCCGAGGGCGCGGCCGCAGCGGTCGAGGCGGTGCTCGCCGCCCACGGTCGCATCGACCTGCTGGTCAACAACGCGGGCGGCACCGCGCCCGGCCCGGCGGCGGAGATGTCGCCGCGCTCGGCGGCGGCGGTCGTCAACCTCAACCTGCTGGCGCCCTTCCTCGTCGCCCAGCGCGCCAACGCGGCGATGCAGGAGCAGGAGGGAGGCGGCCTGATCATCAACGTCGGCAGCACCGGCGCCCGCCGCCCCGCCCCCGGCACCGCCCTCTACGCCGCCGCCAAGGCGGGGCTGCACGGCCTGACCCGGGCGCTGGCGCTGGAGTGGGGGCCGAAGGTGCGGGTCAACCAGGTGACGCCGGGCCCGGTCGAGACCCCCGGCTCGGCTCGCCACTACGGCGGCGAGGAGGCCTTCGCCGCCGCCTCCGGGGCGATCGCGCTGGAGCGCTTCGCCCGCCCCGAGGACGTCGCCGACGCCTGCCTCCTCCTCGCCTCCCCCCGCGCCGCCTACGTCAGCGGCGCCGAGCTGCACGTCGACGGCGGCGGCGAAACCCCCGGCTGGCTGGTCGCGATCGAAGCCCTCGACCGCCCCCCGCGGTGAGTTCGCAGTAATGGTCGGATAGCGAGCGAAAGTGCGAACGCCCTAGCGGGACTCGGCGCGCAGGCCGGCGGCGATCTGGCGGAGCTCGCCCTTGGCGATCTTGGCGCCGGAGGAGCGGGGGATCTCGGTGACGATCTCGAGGCGCTCGGGCAGGTATTCCTTCGAGGCGCCCTGGGCTTCGAGGAAGTCGGTCAGCTCGGCCAGCTCCATCGTGCCGCCGTCGTTCAGCTGGACGAAGGCGCAGACGCGCTCGCCGAAGATCTCGTCCGGCATCGCGACCACGGCGGCGAGGGCGACGCGGGGGTGGGCGGCGATCTCCTCCTCGACCTGGGCGGCGCTGATGTTCTTGCCGCCGCGGATGACGATGTCCGAGGTGCGGCCGACGACGGTCAGGTAGCCCGCCTCGTCGAGCTCGACGATGTCGGCGTGGAGGAGGAAGCCGTCGGCGGTGAAGAGCTCGGCGTCGGCGGCCGGATCGTCGAGGTAGCCGAGGCAGGTGGCCGGACCCTTGGTGCCGGGCTGGCCGCGGCGCGCCTCGGTGACGTCGCTGCCGTCCTCGTCGAAGAGCCGCATCTCGGTCCCCGGCAGGACGCGGCCGCCGGTCCGCAGCCGGCGCGCGGTCGGGTCGGTCAGACGGGTGGCGGTCGCGAGGCCGCTCTCGTTGGAGCCGTAGAAGTTGAGGATCGTGGCGCCGGTCAGCTCCTCGAAGGCGCGCGCCGGCTCGAAGGGGATCATCTCGCCGCCGGTGTACATCAGCCGCAGCGAGCTGAGGTCGCGCTCGCGCAGCGTCGGGTCGGCGAGCAGCATGCGGAACTGGGTGGAGACGGCGCAGAGGACGGTGACCCGTTCGCGCTCGATCAGCTCCAGCGCCGGCGAGGTGTCGAAGCGCTCCATCGAGACGGTCGGCACGCCGAGGTAGGCGGGGGTGAAGTGCGAGGTCCACTGGCCGAAGCCGAAGGGCGCCGGGATCGCCGCCATGAAGACCTCGTCCTCGGTCAGGTCGCCGATTTCGACCGCGCACCGGTGGAAGTACCACCAGCGGTTCTGCGTGTGCATCACGCACTTCGGCAGGCCGGTGGTGCCGGAGGTCGAGTTGATCAGCCACAGTTCGTCGGGGCCGAGGCGGTCGGGGAAGTCGCTCGGCGGCGGGCCGGTCTCGACCCCGTCGCGGGTGATCGGCGCCTCGACGCCGCGCTCGAAGCGGGGGACGACGACGTGGTGGCGGAGGTCGGGGAGCTGGGCGCGGAGGGCGGCGAAGTGGTCGGTCGCGCCGCCGCCGCGGTGCTCGTCGAGGGTGATCAGCGCGGCGGCGCGGCCCTTGGCGAGGATGTGGCGCGCCTCGCGCCCGCCCGCGCGCACGCCGACCCCGACCGCGACGACCCCCGCCTTCTCGCAGCCGAGGAAGGCGGCGTGGACGGCGGCGCCGTCGGGCAGCATCACGCCGACCCGGTCGCCGCGGCCGAGGCCGAGCTCCCGCAGGGCGCCGGCGACCCGGTTCGAGGCGCGCTCGTAGCCCGCCCAGTCGAGGGAGCCGAGCGGGCCGGCGAAGGCGATCGCGTCGGCGCGCTCGCGAGCATGGCGGGCGACGTGGTCGGCCAGCGAGAGGTCGCCCCACCAGCCCGCGCGGTGGTACTCGGCGGCGACCCGCTCCCTCTCGGTCCCGAACTCCTCCATTTCTGAAACCTAGCAAGCGCTTGGTAAGGTCGAGGGATGGGATCGAGCGAGGGAGCCGGCCCCGCGGGAGCGGCGCGCGGGGACGACGGAACCGAGGCGGCGGCGGATCGCGACGCGGGCGCGGGCGGCGACGCGGCGGCGGTCGTCGGCCTCGGCGACCTGGGGATCGCGATCGCCCGGCGGCTGCACGCGGTCGGGGTCGCGGTCGCCGGGATCGACGGGGCGGTGGAGCGCCGTTCGATGTGGGAGGAGGAGACCGGGCGGGCGGCGCTCGCCTCGACCGCGCAGATCGACCCGCCCCGCGCCCCGCGCGCCTTCGTCTGCGTGCGCACCACCGAGCAGGCCGCCGCCGTGATCGCCGACCTGAGCGCGCGGCTGGGTCCGGAGGCGGTCCTCTACGTGGTGACGACGCTGGCGGTCGATTTCGCCCGCGGGCTCGGCGATCTTGCCGCCGTCGACGGCCCGCGCCTGGTCGAGCTGCCGGTCTCCGGCGGCCGCGGCGGCGCCGAGCGGGGCGAGCTGGTCGTCGTCGCCGGCGGCCTCGCCGTCACCGACGAGGACGCCGACTTCCTTAGCCGCACGCTGGCGTCCCAGGTCCTGCGGATGCCGCGCTACGGCGAGGCGACCCTGGCGAAGCTGCTGAACAACGCCCTCGCCGCCTACAACGCCCTGGCCTTCGCGAGCGCCGTCGAGCTGGCCGACGGCGCGGGCCTCGACCTCGCCGCCACCGCCGAGCTGCTGCGCCGCGGGTCCGGCGGCAGCTGGATGGCCGACGCCTTCGCCTGCCTGGTCGACGACCTCCTCGCCAAGGACGCCGCCCTGCTGGCGGCCGAGCTCGGCCCCCTGCCGCGGATCGACCTCGACGACCCCGCCGCGCTCCCCCCGTCCCTGGCCCGCGCCCGCCGCCTCCTCACCGACGCCTAGCCCTCCGAGCGCGTTCGCACTTGACCGCGCCTGGCGCGGCCTTCTGCGAACTCACCGCGGTGGGTCAGGGGGAGAGGGGGCGGTTGGTCCAGCCGCCCTCGTCGCGCGGGTACCAGCCGCCGGCGGCCTTGGTGCCGCCGTCGACGTGGACCGTCGTCCCGGTGACGAAGGCCGACAGCGGCGAGGCGAGGAAGAGGGCGGCACCGGCGACGTCCTCCGGCATGCCGTGGCGGGCGAGCGGGACCCAGGTGCGCCAGCGCCGGCGCTCCGACTCCGCGACCCACTCGGCGTAGGGCAACTGCGGCGATTCGACCACGTCGGGGGCGATGTCGTTGACGCGGATGCCGTGCTCGCCGACCTCCAGCGCGAGGCTGCGGCCGAAGGCGACCACCGCCGCCTTGTAGGCGGAGTAGACGGCGTGGCCGGGGATGCCGCGGAAGGCCTCGACCGTGGTCAGGTTGACGATCGAGCCGCCGCGGCCGCGCTCGATCATCCCCGGCAGCAGCGCCCGGGTGACGGCGAGGACGTGCTCCAGGTTGATCGCCCGCTGCGCCTCCCAGGCCGGCTCCTCCTCGGCGGCGAAGACGGTCGGCGGGCGGAGGAAGTGACCGACGTTGTTGACGAGCACGTCGGGCTCGGCCGCCGCCGCGATCCGCCCGGCCGCGTCGGCCTCGGTGACGTCGAGCAGGAGCGTCGTGAGCCCGCCTCCCGGCGCGGAGCCGCCCGTCCCGCCGCGCTCGGCTTCATGGCGCGCGTCGCTCCCGGCGCCGACGCGCTCCGCCAGCCGCTCCAGCGCGCCCGCGTCCTCGTCCACCGCCAGGACCCGCGCCCCGTGGGCCGCGAACGCCTCGCTGATCGCGCCGCCGATCCCGGCCGCGCCGCCGGTGACGACGGCGACCCGGCCCGCCAGCAGCGGACCGGGCTCGAAGGCGACGCCCACCGTCCCGCCGCGCTCAGTCGGCGCTCGGCCGGCGGCGCTGCAGCTGGGTGATCCCGACCGCGGCGATCAGCACCGCGCCCTGGAAGACCTGCGGCGTCCAGTTCGGCGTCCCGGCCAGCAGCAGGCCGACGCTGCCGGTGCCGATCATCAGCACCGCGACGACCGTCCCCCAGGGGTTGAAGCGCCCGTGGCGGAACTGGGAGGCGCCGACGAAGGCCGCCGAGAACGCCGGGATCAGGTACTCGGGCCCCACCGAGGGGTCGGCCGAGCCGATCCGCGAGGCCAGCGCGATGCCGGCGAAGGAGCCGAGCACGCCGGAGAAGAGCAGCGAGATCGTGCGGATGCGGCCGACCCGCAGGCCGACCAGCCGCGACACCTCCGGCCCGTAGCCCGACGCGTAGACGCGCCGGCCGAAGACGGTCTGCTCGAGCACGTAGCCGAGCAGCAGCATCGCCACCAGCAGGTAGATGACCGGCAGCTGGACGCCGCCGATCGAGGTCGCGGCGATCTTGGTGAAGTCACCGGAGACCTTGCCGGTGATGATTTCGTCGCTCGACACCCACAAGGTCGCCGCGGCGATGATCGAGCCGGTCGCCAGGGTGCCGATGAAGGAGTCGATGTTCATCCGCACGACGACGATCGCGTTGAGCGTGCCGATCGCTAGCCCGGCGACCAGGGTCAGCGCCACCGCCGCCCCGAGCGGCAGGCCGAGCGTGTTCATCGCCCAGCCCGCGAAGACGCCGGCGAAGCCGATCGTCGAGCCGATCGAGAGGTCGAAGACGCCCGCCGCCAGCGGCATCACCACGGCCAGCGCGGCGAGCCCGGTGATCGCGTACTGGTTGACGACGC
This sequence comes from Solirubrobacterales bacterium, assembly GCA_047601885.1. Taxonomy (GTDB): domain Bacteria; phylum Actinomycetota; class Thermoleophilia; order Solirubrobacterales; family 70-9; genus VAYN01. Next base: position 951,235 of record JASGIK010000002.1, on the reverse strand, counting down.
TCTTCGCGGTCTGGGCGGTCGGGAAGAGGCTCGGCTTCCAGACGGTGAAGACGATGATCAGCAGGATCCATACGTAGACCGCGCCGATGTTGCGGTAGCTGAGGGCGCCGAGCCAGTTCTGCAGCCGCTGGCTGGATTCCCGTTGTGGTGACGGTGCCGCGGCGTGAGCGTCGGCGGACATGCTTCTCGATCTCTCCTTCCCGGGGATTGACGGCAATCGTGCGGCTGACTAGTCTCCAGCCAAGCGCTTGCTTGGTTTGCAGCATAGCCTACGAGCAACCGATTGAGGAGAGGATTTCTTGAGCCCCGATTCCGCGACGCCCGCGCAGCCGGCCGCGACGCCCGACCCGCTGATCCAGATCGAGCACCTCTCGAAGACCTTCCCCGGGCAGCGGGCCCTGAAGGACGTCTCCTTCGAGATCGGCCGGGCCGAGATCCACGCCCTGGTCGGTGAGAACGGCTCCGGCAAGTCGACCTTGATCAAGGTCCTCTCCGGCTTCCACGACCCCGACCCGGGCAGCGTCGTCTTGATCGACGGCGAGCCGCTGGAGGTCAACTCGGCCGAGGACGCCCGCCGTCGCGGCCTGCGCTTCGTCCACCAGGACCTCGGCCTGATCGGCGAGCTGACCGCGACCGAGAACGTCGGCCTCGTCTCCGGCTTCGCCACCGCCGGACCCGGCAAGATCGCCTGGTCGCGCCAGCGCCGCCTCACCCGCGAGCTGCTCGGTCGGATCAACGTCGAGATGGACGTCGACCGCCCGGTCGCCGAGCTGAAAGCGGTCGAGCGCAGCGCCCTGGCGATCGCCCGCGCGCTCGACGACACTCACGGGTCGATCTCCCTGCTCGTCCTCGACGAGCCCTCGGCGGCGCTCCCCCCGGCCGAGTGCGAGGCGCTCTTCGCCGTCTGCCGCGAAGTGCTCGCCAAAGGCGTCAGCATCCTCTACGTCTCCCACCGCCTCGACGAGATCCTCAACCTGGCGGCGCGGGTGACGGTGCTGCGCGACGGCGCCTACCAGGGCACCTTCGCGGCGAAGGGGATGGACCGGGCGCGCCTCGCCGAGCTGATCGTCGGCAGCGCGGTGAGCGAGGAAACGCCCGCCCAGGCGCCCCGCCCGGCCTCCGACGCCGAGCCGGTGCTCTCGGTGCGCGGCCTGCGCGGCGACCCGCTCGTGGGGGTCGACTTCGACGTGATGCCGGGCGAGGTGCTCGGCATCGCCGGCCTCTCCGGCTCCGGCCGCGAGGTGCTGGCGGCGGCGGTCTGCGGCGCGGTGCCGGCGCGGATGGAGCTGGCGATCGCCGGCAACCCCTGGGCCGGGGAGATGGATCCGCTCGAGGCGGCCCGCCTCGGCCTGGCGCTGGTCCTGCCCAACCGCCACCCCGACGCGGCGATCGACAACTTCACGATCGGCGAGAACATCACCCTCGGCCGGCTGCCCGAGTTCGCCCAGGGCGGGCGCCTGCGCAAGCGGCGCGAGCGGGCGGCGGTGATGGAGTGGATCGAGCGGCTCGACGTGCGGCCCGCCGACCCCGACCGCCTCTACGGCCTGCTCAGCGGCGGCAACCAGCAGAAGGTGCTGCTCGCCAAGTGGTTCGGCATCGATCCCCGCGTCGTCTTCATGGACGACCCGACCAGCGGCGTCGACATCGGCGCCCGCCACGCGATCTACGACGTCGTCCGCGAGCACGCCAAGAGCGGCGCCGGCTTCGTCATCTGCTCCTCCGACATGGAGGACTTCGTCGGCGTCTGCGACCGCGTGATCGCCCTGGTCGAGGGGCGGATCGCGGAGGAGCTCTACGGCGAGGCGGTCAACGAGCGGGAACTGCTGCGGGCGATCTCGGGAGCGGGCGACCGCTCTGCCGCGCCCGCGTAAATCGACCAAGCAACTGCTTGACAGGCGCGCGAGGGTGCGCTTAGTGTTACCCGAGCAAGCGCTTGGTTTACGCGCGTGCGCACCACCGTGAGAGCTGTGAGAGGAGAGAGCATGAAGTTGCAGATTGCTTCCGCACGCGTGTTTGCCGTGGCCGTCCTGTTGCTGGTCGGACTGGCCCTGGTGATCGCCGGCTGTGGAGGTGGTTCGAGCAGTACGAGCAGCGGCAGCACCGAAGCGAGCGAAAGCTCGAGCGGTGAAGCCGAAACCACGGCTTCCGAAGAAAGCTCGGAAAGCTCGGAAACCGCCTTCCCGAAAGCCGCCGAAGCCAACGCGGAATTCGAAGAACGGCCGGAATCGGTCGGCATCGAAACGCCGGTCGGCAAGCCGATCCCGAAGGGCAAGACGATCGACTTCATCCAGTGCGGCGTCCCCGCCTGCAAGACCGAGGGTGAAATCTTCGAAGCCGCGGCCTCGTCGCTCGGCTGGACGATCAAATCGATCAACGCCGGCACCACGCCGGAGGAAATCAAGGCCGCCTACGACCAGGCGATCAAGGACAAGCCGGACGCGGTGCTCGGCTCCGGCTACCCGCGGGCGCTGTTCAACCCGGAGATCGAGGAACTGAAGGCGCTGAAGATCCCGGTCGTCCAGTTCTTCGTCGAGGAAAAGGCCGGCAACGGCATCACCGCGGTGATCGGCGGCATCGGCACCTCGGAAATCCAGGGCAAGATGATGGCCGACTACATCCTCGCCCACAGCACCAACGAATCGATGGAAATCGGCGCGGTCAACGCGCAGGGCTTCGAAACCGTCACCGGGACGATCGAAACGGTGAAGAAGACGGTCGAAGAAGAATGCTCGGGCTGCTCGGTCAAGGTGCTGGAAGCGCCGCTGACCAGCATCGGCAAAGACCTGCCGCAGCGCGTCGCCAGCTTCCTCACGGCGAACCCGGGGATCGAATGGGCCACGGTCGGCTACAACGACATGGTCACCGGCCTGCCGACGGCGCTGAAAGGCGCGGGCGTGGAAAACGCGAAGCTGACCACGGTCAACATCAACACCTCGATCGCGCCGTACCTGGCGAACGGGGAATACCTCCAGGCCACGATGGGGACCAGCTTCCCCGAGGTGTACTGGCGCGGGATCGACCTCCTGGCGCGTCTCTTCGCCGGCGTCTCCTACAAGGAAGACGAAGACGACTCGACGCTCCCCTACTGGACGATCACCCAGGAATCGCTGCCGACCACGGAAGAAGAATTCCCGGTCGTCGAAAACTACGAAGAACAGTTCAAAGAACTCTGGGGCGGCGAGTAGCCACCCGGGGCGACGGTCCCGGCGCGATGCCGGGGCCGTCGCGTCTCGTCCCCGCCTACGCGGTCGCGGTCGATCGCCGCGACCTCGAGGCGCTCCGCGGCCTCTTCCTCCCTCGCGCGACCTTGATCGTGCGGCGGGGGAGGAGGGGCGCCGGAGGTGCACGAGGGCCACGCCGGGCTCGCCGAGGTGATCGCGATGCTGGGCACCTTCGAGCGGACCCTGCACGAGGTGTCCTCGGTGCTGGTCGAGGTCGACGCGGGCGGCACCGAAGCGACCGGCACCGCGGTCTGCGTCGCCCACCACGTGCGGCGCGTCGAGGGCGGCGGTCGCGCCGACGGGGACCAGGCGGGAGGGCGCCGCGAGGCCAGGAGTCGCGAGGCCGAGGACCTGGTCCTCCACGGCCGCTACGAGGATCGCTTCGCCCGCGACGAGGAGGGCACCTGGCGCTTCGCCTCCCGCGAGCTCCACGTCCTCTGGACCGAGAAGGGCTCGGTGCGGTTGGCCTGACGTCGCCGCGGGTCCGGGCCGGGCCGATCGGAGACGGAGCGCCCGGGCGTCTCGGAGGCTCCACCCCGGGGCCGACCGCCTACCCCACGGCGACCCGGAAGGCGGCGCCGAGACCCGCCAGGTACTCGCTCGCCGCCTCGACGTCCGGGCAGGCGCGGGACAGCGAGACGTAGAAGTCGGTCGCGCCGAGCTCGCGCACCTCGGCGAGGCGCGCGGCGCTGTGCTCGACGCCCGCGTCCTCCTCGCGCGGCGGCGGCAGGCCGATCCGCACCCGCACCTCGCCCGGATCGCGTCCCGCCGCGACCAGGGCCGCGTCGAGGGTCTCGATCCCGGCGGCGATGTCGCGCCGGCGCGCGGTCGGGCTGGGGATCCAGCCGCTCGCCCGCCGCACCAGCCGCGCCAGGTTGCGCCTGTGCAGCTCGCCGCCGATCCAGAAGGGCACGCCGCCGGGCTGCACCGGGCGGGGCTCGCAGTAGACGTCGGCGAAGCGCAGGCGGGGCGAGTCGAAGTCGGTCGGGCCGCCGCGCCAGAGCGCCGCGCAGGCGTCGAGGGCATCGTCCAGCCGTCGTCCCCGCTCACCGAAGTCGAGGCCCACCGCCTCGTACTCCTTCGCCAGCCAGCCGGTGCCGACGCCGAGGTCGAGCCGGCCGCCCGAGATCACGTCGAGCGTCGCCGCCGTCTTCGCCAGGAGCGCGGGCGGGCGCAGCGGGGCGATCAGGACGCCGGTCATCAGCCGCACCCGCTCGGTCCGCCCGGCGATCGCCGCGAGGCAGGTCAGCGGCTCCAGCCAGGGCGCGTCCGGCGCCGTCGCAAAAGGCCCGTAGGGGTAGCCGGAGAGGTCGCCGCCGAGCACCACGTGGTCGACCAGGACGACGGTGTCGACGCCCGCCTCGTCGGCCGCCACGGCCAGGTCCAGCAGTCGTTCCCAGCCCGCCTCGCCGACCCAGGAGCCGTAGTTGTCGAGGCCGACGTGGAGGCGCGGTGGCAGCGCAGCGCGGCCGCCGCCGGTGCCGGGGTCCACGCTCACGGGGCCGGGGCGGGCGCCTCGACCGCGAGCCGGTGGATCGAGCCGGCGCGCAGCCGCTTCGCCTCCTCCGGGACCCAGCTCGGCGCCGTGGCGACGAAGAGGTCGCGGCCGCCCGGCCCGCCGAGCGCCACCGCGTAGGGGCTGGGGAAGGGCAGCCGCCGGTCGACCGCGCCGTCGGCGGTCACCCGCAGCAGCTCGTCGCCGAAGGGGAAGGCGACCCAGACCGCGTCCTCGGCGTCGATCGCGATCCCGTCGGGGAAGCCGCCCTCGAAGGAGGCGAGTACGCGGCGGTCGCCGAGCGAGCCGTCCTCGGCGACCGTGAAGGCGGTCAGCCGGCCGGGCACCGAGCGCGTCTCGGCGACGATCAGCGTGCCGCCGTCGGCGGTCACGGCGATCCCGTTCGGGAACCAAAGGTCCTCGGCGACGACCCGCGCCTCGCCACCGGGCTCGACCAGGAGGAGAACGGTCGGCCTGGGCGGGTCGGGCGGGGCGGAGTCGTCGCCGAAGTTGCCCACGTAGGCGCGGCCGTGGCGGTCGACGTACATGTCGTTGGTGTGCCAGGGCGCCAGCGCGGCGAGGTCGGCGTGCTCGCGCGGCCCGTCCGGGCCCAGTCGCAGCAGCCGCCGGTCGTGCATCGAGACGACCAAGGGAGTGCCGTCGGTGAGGAAGCCGAGACCGGAGGGGCACTCGGGGACCGCGGCGATCACCTCGGGCGCGCCGCCCGGCACCAGCCGCTGGACGCTGTGCGCGTGCATGTCGGAGAACCAGAGCGCGCCGTCGTGCCAGCGCACCCCCTCGGGGAAGGTGAGGCCCTCGACGAGCGCCTCCGACGGGGTCATCCGCGCCTTCTCCCCGGCGCCGGCCAGCTGCGAGTCGCCCTCCATCTCTCCTCCTCCGCGGCGCCCCCGGCGCCGGTTGACCTCGGTCGGTGCGTAGGATATAAACCAAGCGAGCGCTTGGTCAAGTGACTGACACCCTGGACACCCTCAAACCCGCCTCCGAGGCCGCCGGACTGGAGCTCGGAAGCCGCCGCGTCAGCTACGACGACCGCGACGCGATCCTCTACGCGCTGGCCGTCGGCGCCGCCGCCGAGGACCTCGACCTGGTCTTCGAGCGCGACCTCAAGGTGCTGCCGACCTTCGGCCTCGGCCTCGGCCTCTGGGCCTCCGACGATCTGCGCGAGCGCGGCTTCTTCTCCTCCGCCGATTCCCTGCACGCGGGCCAGCGGCTGGAGATGCTGGAGCCGTTGCCGCCCGCCGGCGAGCTGCAGCTGGTGGCGCGCGTCGCCGACGTCTGGGACAAGGGCGCCGCGGCGATCTTCGACATCGAGGTCGCCTGCCGGCACTTCCGCGCCGTCTACTCGATCTTCGCCCCCGGCCGGGGCGGCTTCGGTGGCGAGCGCGGGCCGAGCGCCCGCCGCGATCCCGAGTCCGCGCCGACCCGCGAGGCCCGGGTGATGACCGGGCGCGAGCAGGCCGTCCTCTACCGCCTGCTCGGCGACCGCCACCTGATCCACGTCGACCCCGAGGCGGCCGCCGCGATCGGCCAGCCGCGGCCGATCCTGCACGGCCTCTGCACGCTCGGCTTCGCCGCCCGCACGCTGCCCGCGCTCTACGGCCGCCGCCCCGACCAGCTCGTCGGCCTCGAGGCCCGCTTCGCCGCCGCCGTCCTCCCCGGCGACCCGCTCGAGCTGCGCGCCTGGGAGCCGCTCGACGACGGCAGCGTCCCCTTTTCCGTGGCGACCCCCGCGGCCGTCGTCCTCAGCGGCGGCCTGATGCGGTTCGGCTGAGCGCCGGCGCCACCCACACCGAGCGAAGGAGAGTGCCGTGTCCGAGGAAGCCGTAGTCGTCGCCGCCGTCCGCACGCCGATCGGCCGGGCGGGCAAGGGCTCGCTGGTGCCGATGCGCGGGGACGACCTCGCCACGATCGCGGTCAAGGCGGCGCTCGCCAAGGTGCCGGAGATCCAGCCCGAGGACGTCGAGGACCTGATGCTGGGCTGCGGCCAGCCGGCCGCCGAGCAGGGCTTCAACATGGCCCGCGTGGTCGCCGTCTCGGCCGGGATGACGGAGGTCCCTGGGGTCACCGTCAACCGCTATTGCTCCTCCTCGCTGCAGACGATCCGGATGGCGACGCACGCGATCCGGGCGGGCGAGGGCGACTGCTTCATCGCCGCCGGCGCCGAGTCCTGCAGCCACTTCGACAAGGGCAACGCCGACCGCGTGCCGGACACCAAGAACCCGCGCTTCGCCGAGGCGATGGCGCGGACCGAGGCGCGCAGCCGCCCCGGCGTCGAGCCGTGGCAGCCGGCCGAGGGCCTGCCGGACGTCTACATCGCGATGGGCTGGACGGCGGAGAACGTCGCCGACCTGGAGGGGATCACGCGCGAGGAGATGGACGCCTTCGCGGCGCGCTCCCAGCAGCTCGCCGTGGCGCGCCAGGAGGAAGGCTTCTTCGACGCCGAGATCGTGCCGGTGACGCTGCCCGACGGGACCGTGGTCGACCGCGACGACGGGCCGCGGCCGGGGACGACGGCGGAGAGATTGGCGGGCCTCAAGCCGGCCTTCCGCGAGGACGGCCGGGTGACGGCGGGCAACGCCTGTCCGCTCAACGACGGCGGCGCCGCGGTGGTGGTGACGAGCCGCTCCTTCGCCGAGGAGCGCGGGATCGAGCCGCTCGCCCGCATCGTCGCCACCGGCGTCTCCGCCCTCGACCCGGAGATCATGGGCCTGGGACCGATCGGCGCCTGCGAAGGAGCCCTGAAGCGCGCCGGGATGACGATCGACGACGTCGACCTGGTCGAGATCAACGAGGCCTTCGCCGCCCAGGTGATCCCCAGCGCCCGCCACCTCGGCATCCCGCTCGACAAGCTGAACGTGAACGGCGGCGCGATCGCCCTCGGCCACCCGTTCGGCATGACCGGCGCCCGCATCCTCACCACCCTGCTCAACGGCCTCAGCGCCCGCGACGCCTCGATCGGCCTGGAGACGATGTGCGTCGGCGGCGGCCAGGGCATGGCCCTGATCGTCGAACGCCTCAGCTAGCCGTCGGCCGGCAACAGCTCGAAGCTGCCGCCTTGGAGCGGTTCGACCGGGCGGAAGTCGCGTTCGTCGAAGGTCAGGAGGCGAGTGGTGTCGAAGCGCGCCGCGAGAACGATGACCGCGCAGTCCGAGAGGCCGAGCTCAAGGTCGGCGTAGTGGCCATCGAGCCTCGCCACGGTGGCGTAGTCGCCCGGGCTGAGGCAGGCGACCTCGTAACGCCGGGCGGCGAGATCCTCGAGGAAGGCGCGCCGGGCCGACCGGCCGAGCCGGACTCCGAGCAGGTAGTCGATCTCGGCCGCGACCTGCGCCGGAATTACGAGCTCGCCTGGCTCGTGCCGCAGCAGCTCCAGCAACTGCTCGCGCTTCGGCTCATCCTCGTCGGCGAGCGCGACGAGTGGCGCCGCGTCGCAGATCAGGGTCACTCGCCGAAGCTGCCCAGGAGATCCGCGTCCGGGATCTCCGAGATCGGCCGGGGATCCCCGTCGATTCGGCTGAAGCCGCGCGCGAGGGCGAAATTGCGGTCGCCTTTACGGGTCGGGTCATAGCTGGCGATCGCGTCGCGGATGATCTCCGCCTGGGATCGGCCGAGGTGGTCGGCGAGATCGGTGAGCCTCCTGACCTGCTCTTGATCCAGGTAGACGCTGGTCTTCTGTCTGGCCGGATTCGCCATGGACAGAGTGTAGGGCATACGTAGGGTAAAGGTCTGCCGGCGATCCTGTCAGCCGGCGGCGGCGCGCCGGCGGAGCTCGGTCTTCAGCACCTTGCCCGCGGCGTTGTGGGGGAGCTCGTCGACGATCTCGACGCGGCGGGGGACCTTGAAGTTGGCGAGGCGCTCGCGGCAGGCGGCGATCACCGCTTCCGGCTCGAGGCCGTGGCCGGGCTTGGCGACGATGTAGGCGAGGCCGACTTCGCCGAGGCGCTCGTCCGGGGCGCCGACGACGGCGCACTCGACCACGTCCGGGAGGCCGAGGATCGCGTTCTCCACCTCTGCCGGGTAGACGTTGAAGCCGCCCACCGTGAGCATGTCCTTGAGCCGGTCGGTGATCGTCAGGTAGCCGCGCTCGTCGAGGTGGCCGACGTCGCCGGTGTGGAACCAGCCGTCCGGCTCGATCGCCTTGCGGGTCGCCTCCGGGTCGTCGAGGTAGCCGAGCATCACGTTCGGCCCGCGCAGCTGGATCTCGCCCGACTCGCCCGCGGGCAGGACGGCGCCGTCGGCGCCGACGATCCGCACCTCGAAGTCGGCCGTCGGTGCGCCCGAGGTGTGGGCGATCGTCGCCGGGTCGTCGCCGGAGCGGCACATCGTCACCACCACCGCCTCGGAGAGGCCGTAGGCGGTGATCACCAGCTCGAAGGAGAGCTCGCGCTGCATCCGCTCGACCAGCGTCACCGGCACCACCGCCGAGCCGGTCACCGCGAGGCGCAGCGAGTCGAGGTCGCGCTGCTCCCGTCCCGGGTAGGCGAGCAGCGTCTGGAAGATCGTCGGCGGGCCGGGGAGGATCGTCACCCGGTCGCGCTCGATCGTGTCGACCACGTTGTCGAGGTCGAAGGTGATCACCGGCAGCATCGTCGCCCCGCGCAGCATGCAGACGACCCAGCCCGCCTTGTAGCCGAAGGTGTGGAAGAAGGGCGCGATGATCATGTAGACGTCGTCGGGCCCGACCTCGGCGCAGTCGGCCCAGGCCTCGGCGACGGCGACGGTCTGTCGCTGCGCCGTCATCGCCCCCTTCGGCCGGCCGGTGGTGCCGGAGGTGAAGAGGATGTCGGAGACGTCGTCGGGGCCGACCGCGGCGCGGCGCGCGGCGGCGGTCGCCTCGTCGACCTCGGTGGCGCGGACGAGCAGCTCGTCCCAGGTGACGACCCCCGCCTCGGGCGCCTCGTCGCCGCCCTCGATCGGGATCCGCACGACCAGCTCCAGCGCCGGCAGGCCGGGGACGGGGGAGCCCTCGCCGCTCGCGCCCACCGCCCCGCGCAGCGTCGCCAGGTAGTCGTTGTCGAGGAAGCGGTCGGGGAGGAAGAGGACGCGGGTGGCGGTGCGCTCGAGGATGTCGAAGGCTTCGGTCCCGGTGAAGCGGGTGTTGAGGGTGACCAGGACCGCGCCCGCCGAGTGCAACGCCAGCGCCGCGACGATCCAGTGGTAGGTGTTCGGCGACCAGACGCAGACGCGGTCGCCCGGCTCGACCCCGGCCGCGATCAGGCCGCGCTGGGCGCACTCCACCTGCTCGGCCAGCTCGGCGTAGGTGAGGCGGGTCTCGCCGTCGATCACGGCGGTGCGCTCGGCGTGACGCTCGACCGCCGCCGCGAGCAGCGCGGGCAGGGTCTGTCGGTGGTCGCTCAACTCTCCTCCTCCGTCCCGTTCACCAAGCAATTGCTTGGTCGTAGCGTAGCGCAAGCTTCGAGGGCCGCCGCGGGGCTCATTCGGCCACCAGCGGCGCCATCGCCGCGTCCAGCTCGTCGACCTCCCAGCGCCCTTCCTTGGTCGCGGTGGCGCCGTAGTGCCAGCCGAGGAAGCGGCGGATCTCGCCGCCTTTCGAGTAGAAGACCTGGCCGTTGACGGCGCCGCCGGCGCGCAGCAGCCAGGCGACCAGCGGCGAGACGTTGCCGGGGTGGTAGACGTCGAACTCGGCCGGGTCGGCGGGGGCGGCGACGAGGTCGGCGAAGGCCGGGACGTCGGCGGTCATGCGGGTGCGGGCGACCGGGACGACGCCGTTGACGCGGACGCCGTAGCGGCCCAGCTCTTCGGCGAGGATCAGGGTCAGCGAGGCGATCGCCGCCTTGGCGGCGCCGTAGTTGGTCTGGCCGACCTGGCCGATCAGCCCCGAGGTGGAGGGGACGTTGACGATCGAGGCGTCGACCGTCTCGCCCGCCTTGGAGCGCTCGCGCCAGTGGCGGGCGAAGGCGTTGGCGGGGCAGTAGGTGGCGCGCAGCTGGCCGCGGATCACCGCGTCCCAGTCATCCTCGCCGAGGTTGACGAACATCCGGTCGCGCAGCACGCCGGCGTTGTTGACGAGGCCGTCGACGCGGCCGAAGGCATCGAGCGTCGCCGCCAGCATGGCCTCGGCGCCCGCCATCGTCGCGGCGTCCTCGGTGACGGCGAGCGCGCGGCCGCCGGCCGCCTCGATCTCGGCGACGACCGCCGCCGCGAGCGCCGGGTCGCCGCCGGTCCCGTCGGCGGCGCAGCCGTTGTCGTCGACGACCACCGCGGCGCCCTCGGCGGCGGCCAGCAGCGCGTGCTCGCGGCCGAGGCCGCGACCGGCCCCGGTAACCACCACCACGCGGTCGGCAAGCGTCTTCATCCCGTCCTCCTCGTCGTTCCCCGGTCCGGGCGGTCGGCGTCTGCGCGCCGTCCCGAAATTCGTTACTTGAGCAAGCGCTTGGTAGTTTAACCGCCCGTGGACCTGACGCTCTCGCCGCGCTGCCTCGACCTCGCCGCCCGCCTCGAGGACTTCCTCGAGCGCCGCGTCTACCCGGCCGAGCGCACCTACGCGGAGCAGCGCGCCGCCGCCGGACCCGGCGACCACACGCTGCCGCCGATCGTCGCGGAGCTGAAGGCCGAGGCGCGCGAGCTAGGTCTCTGGAACCTCTTCCTGCCCGCCATCTCGGGACTCGGCAACCTCGACTACGCGCACCTCGCCGAGCTCACCGGCCGCTCCCCCTACATCGCCCCCGAGGCGCTCAACTGCGCCGCCCCGGACACCGGCAACATGGAGCTGCTGCACCTCTTCGGCAGCGCCGCGCAGAAGGAGCGCTGGCTGGAGCCGCTGCTGGACGGCCGCATCCGCTCCGGCTTCTCGATGACCGAGCCCGCGGTCGCCTCCTCCGACGCCCGCAACATCGCCACGGCGATCGTCCGCGACGGCGACGAGTACGTGATCGACGGCCACAAGTGGTGGACGACCGGTGCCGCCGACCCGCGCTGCGAGCTGCTCGTCGTGATGGGGAAGACCGATCCGGGCGCCGCCCCGCCCCGGCAGCAGTCGATGGTGCTGGTGCCGCGCGAGGCGCCCGGGGTGACGATCGTCCGCAGCCTGCCGATCTTCGGCTTCGAGGACCAGCACGGCCACTGCGAGATCCGCTTCGAGGGGGTGCGGGTGCCCGCGGCCGAACTGCTCGGCGGCGAGGGGGAGGGGTTCGCGATCGCCCAGGCGCGGCTCGGGCCGGGGCGGGTCCACCACGCGATGCGGACGATCGGGATGGCCGAGCGGGCGCTGCAGATGGCCTGCGAGCGGGCCGACGAGCGGGTCGCCTTCGGCGGCCCGCTGTCCGAGCAGGGGGTGGTGCGAGCGCAGCTCGCGGAGGCGCGGATGGCGATCGAGCAGGCGCGCCTGCTGGTGCTGAAGACGGCCTGGATGATCGACCGGGTCGGCGCCGACGGCGCCCGCACCGAGATCGCCGCGATCAAGGTGGTGGCGCCGCGGGTCGCCGAATCGGTTCTCGACACGGCGATCCAGATCCACGGCGGCCTCGGCGTCACCGAGGACACGCCGCTGGCGCGGATGTGGGCCTCGGCCCGGATCCTGCGCATCGCCGACGGCCCCGACGAGGTCCACGTGCGCAGCGTCGCCCGCGAGGAGCTGCGGCGGCAGCGAGCGGGGCGGGGGTAGTTGGTTGGTTCGGGGCGGGGAAGCTGGCGCCCGGAGGTGGGGGAGCTGGCGCCCGAAGCTGAAAGGGACGCGGCCTTCTCGGTGGCGGCCCGGGCAGGCTGTGGCCGCCACCGAGAAGGCCGGGTGTCGGGGAGAGGTGCGAGGTTCGTGACGAACTCCGAGGATCGGTGACGAAGAGCGGGGGAAGTCCACGCTTCCTCGCGTCCTCCTCATACCCCCTCCGGGTGAGTTCGCAGTTCTGCTCGCATGGCGAGCGAAAGTGCGAACTCACTCCCGGTCGGCCTTGATCCTGGGACGGGAGGCATGAGGAAGGGTCATGTCCCCGGCATCTCTCATACGTCCGTGTGACCTTCCCTGCGAGACCCTCACGTCCCGGGCGTCTCGTGGCGGCCACAGCCTGCCCGGGCCGCCACGAGACGCCCGGGACGTAACTCGGACGGCCGCCACGCCCACGAATCGCGCGCCCCCGGAACCGCCCGTCTCCGTCTAGGTGTCTGGACCCGCGGCGGCCTCGACCAGGGCGCCGGTCGCGACCAGCGTCTCCTCGCTGTCGAGCGGGCCGACCAGCTGCAGGCTGGCGGGCAGTGGGCCGGGGGTCGAAACCGGCTGGGCGAGCGCTGGCAGGCCGGCCAGGTTGATCTCCATCGTGCGGCACATCTTGTCGATCGCGCGGTGGTCCTCGAGGGTCGGCGGGAAGGCCGCCAGGGTCGGCCAGGCGAGCAGCTCGGCGCGGCGGAGCGCGCCGTCCATCACGCCCGCCCAGTCGCGCTGGAAGCGGCGCGCCGCCGGCTCGTCGGCGAGCAGCTCGCGTCCGTAGAGGATCGGCTCCGCCGCGATCTCGCCGACCAGCTCCGGTTCGCGTTCGATCATCGCGCCGTGGTTGCGCAGGGCCTCGACCAGGGCGATCCGCAGCACCGCCTCGATCGCCCGCTCCCAGCCCGGCAGCTCGACCTCGACGACCTCGAGCTCGGCCGCGGCCAAGGCCCGGTCGACGGCGTCGTCGATCACCGGGTCCACGCCCGGCACCCGGACCCGGCCGATCACCCGCGCCGGCGCGCCCGCGGCGAAGCCGGGCTCGAGCAGCTCCATCCCGCGCACCACCGTGGCGACGTCGGCGGCGATCGGGCCGATCGTGTCGAGGCTCTGGGACAGCGGCACGACCCCGGCGGTGGGGACGCGGCCGAGCGTCGTCTTCAGCCCGACCGTGCCGCAGCAGGCCGAGGGGATGCGCACCGAGCCGCCGGTGTCACTGCCGATCCCGACCTCGGCCTCGCCGGCGGCGACGGCGACCGCGGAGCCGCTGGAGGAGCCGCCGGGGATGCGGGTCGGGTCGAGCGGGTTGCGCGGCGTCCCGAACCAGGCGTTGACCCCGGCGGCGGCGACCGCGAGCTCGTCGAGGTTGGTCTTGCCGACGATCCGCGCCTCGCCCGCCTCGACGGCGGCGCGCAGGCCGGCCAGGCAGGGCGCGTCGGCCTCGGCCGGCGTGGCGGCCCGCTCGATCGCCCGGCAGCCCGCCGTGGTCGGCAGCCCGGCGAGGTCGATCAGGTCCTTGACCGCGACGGTCGTGCCCGCGGTGCCGAACTGGGTGCGGTCGATGAAGGTGCTCATCTGCTCGGCGCATTCTCGCCGAGGAGCTCCGGCAGCAGCGGCGCCAGGCCGGGAGCGGCGACGAGCGGGACGGTGAAGTAGGAGACGCCGAGGTGCTCGCGCAGGCGGCGCAGCTTGGTGACGACCGCGTCGGCGGTGCCGATCAGGACGAAAGGCGAGTCCTCGAGATCGGCGGCGGTGACGCCGAGGCGGGCGGCGACCGCGGCGGTGCGGGCGAGGGCGGCGTCCTCGCCCGTCGCGACCTCGCAGGCGAGCACGTTGACGTGCAGCTCGAGCTCCGCCAGGCGCGGGCCGGCGGCGTCGCGGACCGTCTCCACGGCGGCCTCGACCCGCGCCGCGGCGGTCGTCCCGGCGGCCAGGGAGGAGCGCAGGTCGGAGCCGCCGAGCGGCACGTTGATGCCGACGATGTCGGCCTCGCGGGCGGCGAGCGAGAGGATCCGGGGACCGCCGCCGCCGATCATCAGCCGCGGCCGCGGGCCACGCACCGCCGGCACCACGCCCTCCAGCCGGTAGTGCTCGCCGGCGAAATCGAACGGCTCGCCCGCGCAGTAGAGCCTGACGATCCGGATCGCCTCGGCGAGGCGATCGATCCGGGTGCCGACCCGGTCGAGGGGGAGGCCGAGCCGGCGGTAGTCGGCGGCGTCCCAGCCCGCGCCGAGGCCGAGCTCCAGCCGGCCGCCGGAGATCTCCTGCACCGTCATCGCCTCCTGGGCGAGCAGCAGCGGCGAGCGGTAGTCGTTGCCGGCGACCATCAGTCCCAGCGCCAGCCGCTCGCTCCAGGCCGCGGCGGCGGCGAGCGCGGGCAGCGGCCCCATCATCGAGAGGTGGTCGCCGAGGCAGAGCGAGGAGTAGCCGAGCAGCTCGATCTCGGCGACGGCGCGCCGCCAGTCGCCGGCGCGGTCGCCGAGCAGCCCGGACGGGCCGACGCCGAAGCGGAACGGTCGCGGTGCGGCCACGGGCCTCACTCAATCATCGTCGAACAAGGCATGTCAAGCAATTGCTTGCTTGGTAAGTTGGGGAGATGGAGGGAGTCGAGCTCGTCCGGATCGAGCCGTGGCTGCGCGAGTGCCTGCCCGCGGCGCGCCCGCCCTTCCGCTTCGAGCGCCTCGCCGGCGGCCGCTCGAACCTGACCTACCTGATGAGCGACGCCACCGGCGGCGAGTGGGTGTTGCGCCGTCCGCCCCTCGGTCCCCGCCGGCCGACCGCCCACGACGTCCTCCGCGAGGGGCGGATCATGGCGGCGCTCGCCCCGACGGTCGTCCCGGTCCCGGCCGTGCTCGGCTCGCGAGCGGGCGACGCTCCGTTCCTGCTGATGGAGCGCGCGCCGGGGGTCGCGGTCCGCGATCCGGCCACCGCCGAGGCACTCGCCCCCGTCGCCCGCGCCCGCGCGGGCCTTGCCCTCGCCGAGACCCTCGCCGCGCTCCACGCGGTCGACCCCGCGGCGGTCGGGCTCGCCGACCTCGGCCGCGGCGAGAGCTACGTCGAGCGCCAGCTCGCCCGCTGGCACCGCCAGTGGACGGAGGGCCGGACGCGGGAGCTGGACGATCTCGCCGCCGCCCACGAGCTGCTGGCGTCCCAGGTCCCGCCGCAGTCCCGGACCGCGATCGTCCACGGCGACTTCCGCCTCGACAACTGCCTGCTCGACCCGGCGGGCGAGGTGACCGCGGTGCTCGACTGGGAGATCTGCACGCTCGGCGAGCCGCTGGTCGATCTCGGCCTGCTGCTCGTCTACTGGGCCGAGCCGGGCGACGGGGTGACGGCGCTGGAGGACCCGCCGACGCCGGCGCCCGGCTTCGCGACCCGCGCCGCCGTCCGTCGTCGCTACGAAGAGGCGGCCGGCGTCCCCGCCCCCGACCTCGACTTCCACCTCGCCTTCGCCTGGTGGAAGCTCGCCTGCATCGTCGAGGGCGTCTACGCGCGGGTCGAGCGCGGCGGGCTCGGCGCGGTCGATCGTCCCGCCGCCTCCTTCGCCGCCCAGGCCGAGCGGCTCGCCGGCACCGCCCGCCAGGCCGCCGCGGCGCTCGAACCCGGCGTGACCAAGATCACGTCCGCCGCCAAGCAGATGCTTGGGTAGGGTAGAGCGATGGCGACGACCAAACGGAAACCGCGGGGGGCGAAAGCGCGCGGCGACGCGCGCCCGCGCCGGGGCGAGGCGGTCCGCCAGGCGGAGCTGCTGGCGATCGCCGCCGACCTCTTCGCCGACCGCGGCTACGTCGCCACCACCGTCCGCGACATCGCCGACGAGGCGGGCATCCTCTCCGGCAGCCTCTATCACCACTTCGACTCGAAGGAGTCGATGATCGACGAGATCCTCTCGACCTTCATCGACCAGACCCTCGCCTCCTACGAAGGCGTGATCGCCGAGGGCAAGGGGCCGAAGGAGACCTTCGAAGGCCTGGTCCGGACCTCGCTCGAATCGATGGTGGAAAGCCGCTCGGCGATCCTCATCTACCAGAACGAGGCACGCTTCCTCGCCGCCCAGCCGCGCTTCTCCTACCTCTCGGCCGCGCACCGGAAATTCGAGAAAATCTGGACCGACGTCCTGAAAAAGGGCGTCAAAAGCGGCGAGTTCCGTGACTCGATCGATCCGAAACTGGTCTACCGCCTGGTTCGCGACACCGTCTGGACCGCTCCCCGCTGGTACCGCCCCGGCGGCTCCCTGAAGCCGGAGCGGATCATCGACCAGTACCTCACCGTCCTCGTCGACGGCGTCTCCACCCACTAGGCGGGGTTCGCGGCCGGCTCCGCCCGTCCGAGTTACGTCCCGGGCGTCTCGTGGCGGCCCGGGCAGGCTGCCCGCCTGCCACGAGACGCCCGGGACGTGAGGGTCCCGCAGGGAAGTCCACACGGACGTGGGGGAGATGCCGGGGACGTGACTCTTCCTCATGCCTCCCGTGACGGGATCATGGCCCGCCCCCGGTGCGTTCGCACTTTCTTTCGCTATGCGAGCAGAACTGCGAACGCACCAGGGGGAGGCATGAGGAAGACGGGAGGAAGCGTGGACTTCCCCCGCTCTTCGTCACCGATCACGCGCCTTCGTGCCCGGACATGCGCTTCTCTCTCCCGGGCACGCCGATCCCTCGCACCTCTCCCCGACACCCGGCCTTCTCGGTGGCGGCCACAGCCTGCCCGGGCCGCCACCGAGAAGGCCGCGTCCCTTTCCCGTCCCTTTGAGCTCCGGGCGCCAGCCCCCACCCAGCCGAGCTAGCGCTGGGAATCGCGCATGCTGCGGGCGTCGTGGCCCGCCAGGTGGTCGGGGCTCGACTCGGCGTTGTGGGAGTGGGCGGCGTGGTGGAGGCCGTAGACGGAGTCGATGCCCTGCTGGAGGCCCATCAGGTCCTCGCACTGGTTGACCGCCATCTTGGTCAGGGCGAGGCCGAGGCGGGGCATCTTCGCGATCCGGTCCGCCAGGTCGAGGGTCTCGGCCTCGAGCTCGGGGCGGGCGACGACGCGGTTCACCATCCCCAGCTGGAGGGCGCGCTCGGCGAAGACTTTCTCGCCGAGGAAGAGGAATTCCTTGGCGAAGCGGGGTCCCATCACCCAGGGGTGGGCGAAGTACTCGACCCCGGGGATCCCCATCCGCACGACCGGGTCGGCGAAGAAGGCGTCGTCGGCGGCGACGATCAGGTCGCAGGACCAGGCGAGCATCAGCGCGCCCGCCACGCAGGCGCCCTGGACGGAGGCGATCATCGGCTTCGGCAGCGCCCGCCAGCGCCGGCACATCCCCAGGTAGACCTCCGCCTCGCGCGCCATCCGCTGCTCGGCGCCGCCCTTGTCGACGTGGTCCCACCAGAGGCTCGCCCGGCGGGGGAAGAAGGCGTCGACGTCGCGGCCCGGGCTGCCGATGTCGTGGCCGGCGGAGAAGTGGTCGCCCGCGCCCGCGAGGACGATCACCTTCACCTCGTCGTCGGCCGCCGCCGCGGCGAAGGCGTCGTCCAGGGCGTAGGTCATCGCCGAGTTCTGCGCGTTGCGGTACTGCGGCCGGTTCATCGTCACCACCTGCACCGCACCGCGCCTCTCGCTGAGGACCACCTGCTCCTCGGTCGTCGCTGCCTGCTCGTCGCTCATCGCGTGCTCCCTTCCATGTCGAGGCCGAGCGCGTCGGCGACCCGCGCGCGCTGCCATTCCGCGTCCCCCCAGGTGCGGGCGCTCGCCCACACCCGCTTGGCGAAGAGGTGGAGGTCGTACTCGGTCGTGTAGGCGATCGCGCCGTGCGCCTGCAGCGCCGTCGCCGCGACCCGCTCCGCCGCCTCCGAGGCGAGCGCCTTGGCCATCGCCACGTCGCGCCCGGCGGTATCGGCGCCGATGTCCAGCGACCAGGCGGCGCGCAGCACCGCAGGCGCCGCGAACTCGAGCCCGAGCAAGGCGTTCGCCAGGTGGTGCTTGACCGCCTGGAAGCTGCCGATCGGGACGCCGAACTGGCGCCGCTCCTCGGCGTAGGCGACGGTCATCGCGAGCAGCGCGCGGGAGAGGCCGATCAGCTGGGCTGCGGCGCCGAGCGCGCCGCGGTTCCAGGCGGCGCGGAATGCCTCGGCGGGCGCGTCGAGCGGCTCGCCGGCGGCGGGATCGGCGAGGACGCCGACCCGGCGCGCGCCGTCGAGCGAATCGGCGGGGGAGAGCTCACCTTCAAGGCGCCGAATCGGGGCACCCGGGTCGTCGGCGACCAGCACCAGCCCTGCGTCGCCGGCCCAGGGCACCGTCGCGCCTCCGTCCAGCGCACAGGCGACCAGCAGCTCGCCCTCGACGATCCGCCCGACCGCCTCCTCGTCCCCGGCCGCGGCGAGCAGCGGGCCCGCCACGAAGGCGGTCTCGACGATCGGCAGCGGCAGGGCCACGCGCCCGGCCTCCTCCAGCAGCGGCACGACGTCGCAGGCGCCGAGCCCGAGCCCGCCGGCCTCCTCCGGCACCGCCGCGCCGATCACTCCCATCTCGGCCAGCTTGGCCCACACCGCGGCCACCCGGGGCGCGCTCGCGCCGCCCTCCCACGCCTCGCGCACCAGGGCGGGCGGGCACTCGCGGCCGAGCAGCTCGCGCACCGCGTCGCGGAGCGCCGCTTGGTCCTCGGTCAGGGCGAAACGCATGCGGTCCTCACTTCCTCGGCAGGCCGAGCAGGCGCTCGGCGACGATGTTGCGCTGGATCTCGTTGGTGCCGGCGTAGATCGGGCCGGCGAGGGCGAAGAGGAAGCCGCGGCTCCAAGGTCCGTCGAGCTCCGCCGCCGGTCCGAGCAGGTCGAGCGCCGTCTCCTGCAGCCGCACGTCGAGCTCCGACCAGAAGATCTTGTTGAGGCTCGAGCGGGCGCCCGGCGAGCCGCCCTCGCTGATCGCCGTCACCTGTTCGAGCGTGAACAGCTGGTAGGCCTCGGCGTCGATCCAGGCCCGCGCCACCCGGTCGCGCAGCAGCGGCGTCGCCGCCTCGCCCCGGTCGCGCGCCAGCTCGATCAGCCGCTCGGCGGCGGAGAGGAAGCGCCCCGGCGAGCGCAGGGTCAGCCCGCGCTCCGAGCCGGTCGTCGCCATCGCCACTTTCCAGCCCGCGTCGACCCCGCCGATCACCGCCTCGTCGGGCACGAAGGCGTCCTCGAGGAAGACCTCGGCGAAGCCCTCGTCGCCGTCCAGCCGCTCGAAGCCGCGCACCGTCACCCCCTCGCTGTCCAGCGGCACCATGAAGTAGGTCAGTCCGCGGTGGCGCTCGCTCTCCGGATCGGTCCGGAACAACCCGAACATGTGGGTGCAGAAGGCGCCGCGCGTGGTCCAGGTCTTCTGCCCGGTCAGCCGCCAGCCGCCCGCCGCCTCGTCGCGCACTGCGCGGCTCTTCGTCGCCGCCAGGTCGGACCCGGCGCCCGGCTCCGACCAGCCCTGGCACCAGAGGTCCTCGGCCGCCGCCATCCGCGGCAGGATCCGGTCCTGCTGCTCCGGCGTGCCGAACTCGAAGAGCGTCGGCGCGAGCAGGAAGATCCCGTTCTGGGTCACCCGCATCGGCGCCCCGGCCCGGTAGTACTCCTCCTCGAAGATCAGCCACTCCCAGAGCGAGGCGTCGCGGCCGCCGTAGGCCGCGGGCCAGGAGACGACCGCCCAGCGCGCCTCGAACAGCCGCTTCTCCCACTCCAGGTGCTGGGCGAACCCCGCGGCGGTGTCGCCGGAGGCGAGCTCGCCGGGGACGTTGGCCTCCAGCCACTCACGCGCCTCGGCGCGGAAGGCCTGCTCGCTCTCGCTGTAGGTGAGGTCCACGGCTCAGCCCTCGCCCGGCGCGTCGGCGCCGCCCTTGCCGAACTCGTCGCGCACCTTGTCGGCCACCCCGGAGAGGTTCAGCTCGAAGGTGAAGCCCTGCTCGTAGCGGTAGCTGCGGCGCACGTCCCAGAGGTCGATCCCGTTCAGGGACTCCTTCGCGGCGCGGATCACGGTCGGGTCCTTGGCCGCGATCTGCGCGGCGACGGCGAGCGCCGCCTCGCGCAGGCGCCTCGGCTCGACCACCTCCAGCACCGAGCCGAAGGCGTGCAGCTCGGCCGCCGTCGCGGCCGCCGACGTGTACATCATCGCCCGCGCCTTGTGCTGGGGGACGAGGCGGGAGAGGTGGGTGGCGGCGCCGAGCGCGCCGCGGTCGACCTCGGGCAGGCCGAAGGTCGCGTCCTCGGCGGCGACGATCACGTCGGCGTTGCCGACCAGGCCGATGCCGCCGCCGAGGCAGAAGCCGTTGACCGCGGCCACCACGGGCACCGCGCACTCGTAGACCGCGGCGAAGGCCTCGAAGCACCCCCGGTTGGCGCCGATCAGCGCAGGCTGCCCCTCGCGCTGGATCTCCTTGATGTCGACGCCGGCGTTGAAGCCGCGCCCCTCGGCGCGCAGCACGACCGCCCGCACCGTCTCGTCCTCGCCCAGCCCACGCAGCGTGCGGCCGAGCTCGAACCAGGCCGCCACCGGCAGCGCGTTGACCGGCGGAAAGTCGACGACGACCTCGGCGACGCCGCCCTCGTCGACGGTCGCGGTGATCTTGCCGGGATCGCTCATCTCTCCTCCTCGAATCGGGACCAGGGTGCTGCGGGGAACTAAGGGTGCTGCGAGCTGACCGAGACGACCTCCCCGGTCATGTAGGCCGAGTAGTCGCTGGCCAGGAAGACGATCGTCGTCGCGACCTCCCACGGCTCGGCCGAGCGGCCGAACGCCTCTGCGGCGGCGAGCCGGTCGAGCAGCTCCTGCGGCGCCGATCTGGCGAGGTTCTCGTGGATCGCGATGCTCGGCGCGACGCAGTTGACGCGCACGCCGCGGTCGGCGACGTCCATCGCCGCGCAGCGGGTCAGCGCCATCACGCCCGCCTTCGCCGCCGCGTAGTGCGCCTGGCCGGGCTGGGCGCGCCAGCCGAGCACGGAAGCGTTGTTGACGACGACGCCCGAGCCGCGCGGCGCCATGTGGCGGAGCGCCGCGCGGGTGCAGCGGAAGGTGCCGTTGAGGGTGACGTCGAGGACCGTCGACCATTCCTCGTCGCTCATCTCGAGGATGTTCTTCTCGCCGCCGAGGCCCGCGTTGTTGACCATCACGTCGAGGTGGCCGAGGCCCGCGACGGCGGCCTCGATCATCGCCCCGACCTGCGCCTCGTCGGTGACGTCGCAGGGGATCGCCGCCGGCGCCTCGCCGGTCTCCGCCGCGAGCCGTTCGGCGGCCTCGGCGAGGCGGCGCTCGTGGCGGTCGGAGATCGCCACCCGGGCGCCCTCCTGGGCGCAGCGCAGCGCCGTCGCGAAGCCGATCCCGGTGCCCGCCGCCGCGGTCACCAGCACGGTCTTGCCCGCCAACAGGCCGTGGGCGGGAGGTGGGGCGGGGGAGGTCGTCGAGCGGTCGTCAGGCATCCGGCATCAGCTTAGTCGGGCGCTTGAAACCTAGCAAGCGCTTGCTAGATTACGAGGTGAGGAGAGAGGCTTGACGACGCCTGAGAAAAATCGCACCGCGCTGGTCAGCGGCGCGGCGAGCGACATCGGCCGCGCGGTGTGCGTGTCTCTGCGCGAGGCGGGCCTGACCGTGCTCGCCACCGACCTGCCCGGCGAGCGCCTCGACGCGCTCGCCGCCGAGCTCTCGATCGAGACGATCGCCGCCGACCTCACCGACCCGGGCCAGGCCGCGGCCTTCGCCGCGCGCCCCGTCGACATCCTCGCCGCGGTCGCCGGCCTGCCGATCGTCGAGCGCTTCGCCGAGGGCGACCCGGCCGGCTGGGACCGCCTCTGGCAGGTCAACCTGCGGGCGCCGATGCTGCTCACCCACGCGCTGCTGCCCGGGATGAGCGAGCGCGGCGGCGGCCGGCTCGTCTACGTCTCCTCCGACAGCGCCCGCGCCGGGGCCGGGGGAGAGGCGGTCTACGCGGCGACCAAGGCGGGCCTGCTCGGCTTCGCCAAGTCGGTCGCCCGCGAGGCCGCCCGCGACGGGATCACCGCCAACGTCGTCTGCCCCGGGCCGATCGACACCGAGCGCTCGCGGGCGATCCTCGACGACCGGCCGCGCCTGCGCGAGGGCCTCCTCCGCGCGATCCCGCTCGGCGCCCTCGGGGCGCCGGAGGACGTCGCCGCCGCGGTCGCCTACCTGGCCTCGCCCGCCGCCGGCTACGTCACCGGGCAGACGCTGAGCGTCAACGGCGGCATCACGATGAACTGACCGACAGTTGGGAGACGAGATGGAGATAGTCGACGCACACGTCCACCTCTGGGAGCCCTCGGCGCGCCCCTGGTACCCGGCGATGCAGGACCCCGAGGCGGCGAAAGCCTTCGCCGGGCTGGGCGACGTCACCCGCATGGCCCGCGACTTCCTCGCCCCGCAGCTGGGCGAGGAGACGAGCGCGGTCGAGCTGCTCGGCCTCGTCCACGTCAGCGCCGTCTCGGCGCCCCGCGTCCACGTCGAGGAGGGCGCCTGGGTCGACGGCGTGCTCGACCGGATCGGCCTCCCCGCGGCCACGATCGGCGCGCTGGAAGCGTCTCAGAGCCGCGAGGAGATGGCGGCCGACCTCGACGCCCAGGCGCGGAGCCCGCGCTTTCGCGGCATCCGCGTCCTCGTCGGCCTCGAACCCGGGAGCGAGGCGGCGGCGAACCTCTGCGCGCTGCTGGAGGAGCGCGGCCTGGTCTTCGACCTCGTCGCCCACCCGGCCACCGCGGCGGGCTTCGCGACGCTGCTCGAATCCCACCCCGGCCTGCACGTGGTCCTGGAGCACTCCGGCTGGCCGACCGCGGTCGACGCCGCCGGCCTCGCCGAGTGGCGCGCCGGCATCGACCGCCTCGCCGCGCTCTCCAACGTCGACTGCAAGGTCTCCGGCCTCGGCATGGCGACCCACTCGCTGGCGGCCGAGACGCTGCGTCCCTGGATCGAGGGCTGCCTCGAGGCATTCGGCCCGGGACGCTGCATGTTCGGCGGCAACTTCCCGGTCGAGGCCATGTACGGCGACTACCCGACCCTGATCGCCTCGGTCGAGGCCGCCGTCGCCGGCCTCTCCGCGGCCGAGCGGCGCGCCTTCTACGTCGACAACGCGCGCCGCGCCTACCGCCTCGCCGAGGCCGCCGCGTGACGATCTCCGCCCTCGGGGACCTGGTCCCGCGGATCGCGCCGACCGCCTGGGTCCACCCCGACGCGACGATCGTCGGCGACGTCGAGATCGGCGCCGGCTCCAGCGTCTGGCCGGGGGCGGTGCTGCGCGGGGACTTCGGCGCGATCCGGGTCGGCGAGCGCACCTCGATCCAGGACAACGCCGTCCTCCACGCCGCCCCCCACGCGCCGACCGTCGTCGGCGACGACTGCATCGTCGCCCACCTCGCCTTCATCGAGACGGCGACGGTCGAGGACGCCTGCATGGTCGCGGTCGCCGCCCAGATGCTGCCCGGCTCGGTCCTGCGCCGCGGCGCGGTGGCCGCGGCGGGCGCGGTCCTCGCCGCCGGGCTCGAGGTGCCGAGCGGCCACCGCGCCCAGGGAGTGCCCGCCCGGATCGTCGCCGCCGACCATCCCGACGCCGCCTACATCGCCGAAGGCGCCGCCAACTACGCGGCGATGGTCGCCCGCTACGTCGCCGCCGGGATCGGCTCGACCGGCGCCGAACTTGACGCGGCGGCCGGAGAAAAATAAGGTCGTGACCAAGCGCTTGCTTGTTAAGCGCGCCACTATGCCGGACGGACTTCCAGACAAGAGGATGAGCGAGGACGAGGTCGTCGCCGAGCTGCGCTCGGGGATGACGCTCGGGATCGGCGGCTGGGGATCGCGGCGCAAGCCGATGTCCCTGGTCCGGGCGATCCTCCGCTCCGACCTCACCGACCTCACCGTCGTCTCCTACGGCGGCCCCGATGTCGGCCTGCTCTGCGCCGCGGGCAAGGTCCGCAAGGTCGCCTACGGCTTCGTCTCGCTCGACTCGATCCCGCTCGACCCGCACTTCCGCGCCGCCCGCCAGACGGGCGCGATCGAGGCGGCCGAGTACGACGAGGGGATGCTCTTCTGGGGCCTCTACGCGGCCGCCTGCCGGGTCGACTTCCTGCCCCTGCGCGCCGGGCTCGGCTCCGACGTGATGAAGATCAACCCCGACCTGCGCACGGTCACCTCGCCCTACGGCGGCGACGAGCTGGTGGCGATGCCGGCGTTGAAGCTGGACGCGGCGCTCGTCCACCTGAACCGCGCCGACGCCCAGGGCAACGCCGAGTACCTCGGCCCCGACCTCTACTTCGACGACCTCTACTGCCAGGCCGCCGAGCGCGCCTACCTCTCCTGCGAGGAGGTCGTGCCGACGGCCGAGCTGGGCCAGGTCCACCCGGCGACGATGCGGATCAGCCGCGCCTACGTCGCCGGCGTCGTCCCCGCCCCCAACGGCGCCCACTTCACCTCCTGCGAGCCCGACTACGACCGCGACGAGGCCTTCCAGCGCGCCTACGTCGAGGCCGCCCGCGACCCCGAGGCCTGGGCCGCCTTCAGCCGCCGCTACCTCGAGGTCGACGAGGCCGGCTACCAGGCCGCCGTCGCCGAGCTCGCCGCCACCGCCGGGGCGGCGCGGTGAGCGACGCCAGCCGCGCCGAGGTCTGCGTCGTCGCCTGCGCCGAGGTCTGGCGCGGCGCGGGCGAGATCCTGGTCAGCCCGATCGGCACCGTGCCCGCGGTCGGCGCCCGCCTCGCCCGCGCCACCTTCGCCCCGGAGATCATGCTCGGCGACGGCGGCGCGATGCTGGCCGCCGGGGTCTGGCCGATCGGCGAGCAGCCCGCCTCCTATGAGGGCTGGCTGCCCTACCGCGCCGTCTTCGACCTGGTCTGGAGCGGCCGCCGACATGTGATGATGATGCCGAGCCAGATCGACCGCCACGGCAACGCCAACATCTCCTACATCGGCGCCGACTTCCGCCGGCCCGACGTGCAGCTGCTGGGCGTCCGCGGCGCCCCGGGGAACACCGTGAACCATCCGACCAGCTACTGGTTGCCGCGCCACTCGACCCGCGCCCTCGTGCCGCGCGTGGACATGGTCGCGGGCGTCGGCAACGACGAGGCGGCCGCGGCGGGTCCCGGCGCCGAGCGCTTCCACGAGCTGCGCCGGCTGGTCACCAACCTCGGCATCTTCGACTGGGGCGGGTCGGCGGGGACGATGCGGATCGTCTCCCTGCACCCCGGGGTGAGCCGCGAGGAGGTGAGCGAGGCGACCGGCTTCGAGCTCGGCGAGGACGACGAGGTCGCCGAGACGCGCGCCCCGACCGAGGAGGAGCTGCGCCTGATCCGCGAGGAGATCGACCCGAAGGGCGCCCGCGACCGCGAGGTCCGCGCGTGACCGAGACGCGCCCGCAGATCTCCACCCGGCTGACCGAGATGCTCGGCATCCGCCACCCGGTGATCCAGACCGGCATGGGCTACGTCTCCGACGCGACGCTGACCGCGGCGACCTCGGCCGCGGGTGGGCTCGGCATCCTCGCCGGCGCGCCGATGACGATGGCCGAGCTGGAGGCCTCGGTCGCCCAGATCAAGGAGAAGACGTCTGAGCCGTTCGGCGTCAACCTGCGCGCCGACAACCCCGAGGTCGGCGCCGCGATCGACCTGCTGATCCGCGAGAAGGTCAAGGTCGCCTCCTTCGCCCTCGCCCCGAAGCCGGAGCTGATCGCGCGCCTGAAAGAGGCCGGCGTCCTCGTCGTCCCCTCGATCGGCGCCGTCCGCCACGCCGAGAAGGTCGCCGCCTGGGGGGTCGACGCGGTCGTCGTCCAGGGCGCCGAGGGCGGTGGCCACACCGGCCCGGTGCCGACCACGCTGCTGCTGCCGGCCGTGGTCGACGCGGTCGACATCCCGGTGATCGCGGCGGGCGGCTTCTTCGACGGTCGCGGGCTGGTCGCGGCGCTCGCCTACGGCGCCGACGGCGTCGCCATGGGCACCCGCTTCCTGCTCACCGAGGAGAGCCCGGTGCTGGATTCGGTCAAGCAGCGCTACCTCGGCGCGAGCGTCACCGACGCGGTCGTCACCACGGTCATCGACGGGGTGCCCCAGCGGGTGCTGATGGGCGGCCCGGTGCGGGACCTGGAGCGTTCGAACGGCCTTACACGGCTCGTCGCCGCGACCCGCAACGCGATCGCCTTCCAGCGCCTCTCCGGCACCAGCTGGCGGGCGATGGCGCGCGAGGGCCTGGCGATGAAGCGCTCGCGCGAGCTGTCTTGGAGCCAGGTGGTGATGGCCGCCAACGCGCCGATGCTCTACCGCGCCGGGCTGCACGAAGGCCGTGAGGACGTCGGCGTCACCGCCAGCGGCCAGGTGGTCGGGCTGATCGACGACATCCCCAGCTGCGAGGAGTTGATCGAGCGCATCGTCGCCGAGGCGGCGGCGGTGCTGAGGAGGTTGGATGAGCGGGATCGTTGAGGACCGGGTGGCGATCGTCACCGGGGCGGGCCAGGGCCTGGGACGGGCGCACGCCGAGGCGCTCGCCGCGGCGGGGGCGCGGGTCGTCGTCAACGACGTCGGCGAGAGCGCCAAGCAGGTCGCCGACGCGATCGTCGCGGCGGGCGGGCAGGCGATGCCCTGCGTCGCCGACGTGGCCGACTGGGAGGACTCGAAGCGGCTGATCGACACCACCGTGGAGTGGTTCGGCGGGCTCGACGCGCTGGTCAACAACGCCGGGATCACCCGCGACCGGATGCTAGTCTCGATGTCCGAGCAGGAGTGGGACGACATCGCCCGGGTCAACCTGAAGGGCCACTTCTGCCCGCTGCGCCACGCCGCCGCCTACTGGCGCGAGCGCTCGAAGGCGGGCGAGGAGGTCAGCGGCCGGATCGTCAACACCAGCTCCGGCGCGGGCCTGCTGGGGAGCGTCGGGCAGGGCAACTACAGCGCGGCCAAGGGCGCGATCGCGGCGATGACCCTGGTCGCGGCGGCGGAGATGGGGCGCTACGGCGTCACCGTCAACGCCCTCGCCCCGGCCGCCCGCACGCCGATGACGGAGACGGTCTTCGCCGAGCAGATGGCGGTGCCGGAGGAGGGCTTCGACGCGATGGACCCGGCCAACGTCTCGCCGCTGGTGGTCTGGCTGGCGAGCGCCGAGTCGGGCGGCGTCAGCGGGCGCGTCTTCGAGGTCGAAGGCGGCACGATCGGCGTCATGGACGGCTGGCAGTTCGGGCCGCGGGCGACGCGCGAGCGCCGCTGGGAGCCGGAGGAGATCGGCGCCGCGGTGGCCGAGCTGATCGAGGAGGCGCCCGACCCGGCGCCGGTCTACGGCGCGTGAGCGCGGAGGTGGAGAGAGATGCCTGAGGCCTACATCGTCGACGCGGTCCGCACCCCGGTCGGGAGGCGCGGCGGCGGGCTCGCCGCGGTCCACTCCGCCGACCTCGGGGCGCACGCGATCACGGCCCTGCTCGGCCGCGTCGACGTCGACCCGGAGGCGATCGACGACGTCGTCTTCGGCTGCGTCGACACGATCGGCCCGCAGGCCGGCGACATCGCCCGCACCGCCTGGCTCGCCGCCGGGCTGCCCGAGGGCGTCCCCGGCACCACCGTCGACCGCCAGTGCGGCTCCTCCCAGCAGGCGGTCCACTTCGCCGCCCAGGGGGTGATGAGCGGGACCCAGGACCTGGTCGTCGCCGGCGGCGTCCAGAACATGAGCGCGATCCCGATCTCGGCGGCGATGACGACCGGCCAGGAGTTCGGCTTCAGCGACCCGTTCAGCGGCTCGACCGGCTGGCGGGACCGCTACGGCGACCAGGAGATCAGCCAGTTCCGCTCCGCCCAGATGATCGCCGACAGATGGGAGATCTCGCGCGAGGACATGGAAGCGTTCGCGCTGGAGAGCCACCGGCGCGCGGTCGCGGCGATCGACGGCGGCTACTTCGAGGGTGAGATCGAGCCGCTGGCCGGGGTCGAGGTCGACGAGGGGCCGCGGCGCACCGCCGACCCGGAGAAGATGCGCTCGCTGCCGCCGCTGACCGAGGGCGGCTCGGTGACCGCCGCCGTCGCCAGCCAGATCTCCGACGCCTCGGCCGCCATCCTCGTCGCCTCCGAGGCGGCGGTGAAGGAGCACGGCCTGACCCCGCGGGCGCGCGTCCACCACCTCTCGGTGCGCGGCGACGACCCCGTCTACATGCTGACCGCGCCGATCCCGGCCACCCGCTGGGCCTTCGAGAAGACCGGCCTGACGATGGACGACATCGACATCGTCGAGATCAACGAGGCCTTCGCCTCGGTCGTCCTCGCCTGGGAGAAGGACCTCGACGTCGACCCCGAGAAGGTCAACGTCAACGGCGGCGCGATCGCCCTCGGCCATCCCCTCGGCGCCACCGGCGCGCGGCTGATGACGACGATGCTGGCCGAGCTGGAGCGCCGCGGCGCCCGCTACGGCCTGCAGACGATGTGCGAGGGCGGTGGCCAGGCCAACGTCACCATCCTCGAGCGCCTCTGACCCATGCCCGTCCGCGGCGCAGGCCGGTCCCCGCGATGAGTTCGCACTTTCGCTCGCTATCCGACGATTTCTGCGAACGCACCGGGGCCGCGCTGGTCGCGGGCGGCAGCGGCGGGGTCGGGGGAGAGGTCTGCCGGATGCTCGCGGCGCGGGGGAGCGCGGTGGCGCTCTCCTATCGCTCGCGGCCGGAGGCGGCGGCCGCGGTGGTCGCGGAGATCGAGGCGGCGGGCGGGACGGCGGTCGCCTTCCAGGCCGAACTCGCCGACGAGGCCTCGGCGCGCGCGCTCGCCGCGGCGACGCGGGAGCGCTTCGGCGGCGTCCACACCTACGTCCACGCGGCCGGCCCGCCGGTCTCCCAGCTCCACCTCAGCCGGGTCGAGCCGGCGCTGCTGCGCGAGCACCTCGAGGCGGAGGCGTCAGCTTTCTTCAACGCCGTGGCGCCGCTGCTGCCGGACCTGAGGGAATCGCGCGGCTCGATCGTCGCCGTCACCACCGCGGCGACCGACCGCTTCGCCGTCCGCGACGGCCTCTCCGCCGTGCCCAAGGCGGCGATCGAGCTCCTCGTCCGCGGCCTCGCGGTCGAGGAGGGACGCTTCGGCGTGCGCGCCAACTGCGTCGGCCCGGGGATGCTCGAAGACGGCATGGCGGCGACGCTGATGGCGAGCGGCGACATCGACCAGAGGGCCCTCGACGCCGCCCGCGCCAACATCCCCCTGCGCTCCTTCGGCACCGCCCGCGACGTCGCCGAGGCGGTCTGCTTCCTCGCCTCCGACCGCGGCCGCTACGTCACCGCCCAGATGCTGAACGTGGATGGCGGCTATGCCGCCTGAGGGGAGCTTCGACGGCAAGGTCGCGCTCGTCACCGGCGCGGCTTCCGGGGTCGGGCGGGCGACGGCCGAGCTGCTCGCCGCCCGGGGCGCCGCCGTGGCCTGTCTCGACCGGCTGGGCGACGACGTCGAGGAGCTTGCCGCCGCGATCACTGCGAGCGGCGGAGAGGCGCTCGGGGTCGAGTGCGACCTCCGCGACCCGGCCGCGATCGAGGCCGCCCTCACTCGTTCCCTCGCCTGGCGCCCGCGCCTCGACGTCCTCGCCCACGTCGCCGGGCTCGGTCTGCGGCGCCGCGCCGAGGACACCTCGCCCGACGACTGGGAGCGCGTGATCGACGTCAACTTGCGCGCGCCCTTCCTCCTCACCCGCGCCGCGATCGCCCCGCTGGTCGAGGCGAAGGGCGCCGTCGTCGCCGTCTCCTCCCTGGCGGGCCTCGCGGGCTGGCCCTACAGCACCGTCTACGCCGCCTCGAAGGGCGGTCTGGTGACGATGATGCGCTCGTTCGCCCTGGAGCTGGGCCCGCGCGGCGTGCGCGTCAACCTCGTCTGCCCCGGCGGCATCGAGACGCCGCTGCTCGACACCCTCGACGAGATCGTCGACCCGGACCCGGCCGCCGCCAAGCGCGGCCGCGGCCTCGACGACAGCCTCGCCGCCCCGGCCGAGGTCGCCGCCACGATCGCCTTCCTCGCCTCCGCCGACGCCGCCCACGTCAACGGCACGACGCTGACGGTCGACGGCGGCGCCACGGCCTGAAGACCGTCTGGTTCGACCTCAGCTAGCCGGCGCCGACGGGCCCCACTCGTCGACGAAGAGGTCGAGGCCCAGCTCGCCCTCGCCGTAGGCGTAGTCGGAGAAGTCGGTGATCCCCGCTTCGACCAGGACCTCGTCGTCGAGGAAGGCGTTACCGGTGCACTCGCGGGGGTCGCGGCGGAGGATCTCGTAGGCGGCGTCGGCGTAGATCTCCGGGCGCCGCGCCATCGCCATCGCGACGTCGCCGCCGAGCAGGTTCTGCACCGCCGCGGTGGCGATCAGCGTCCGCGGCCAGAGGGTGTTGGCGCCGACGCCATGCTCCGCCTCGTCGGCGGCCAGCCCCAGCGTCAGCATCGTCATCCCCATCTTGGAGACGGCGTAGGCGGCGTGTCCCTTCAGCCACTTGGGATCGGCCGAGAGCGGCGGCGACAGGGTCAGCACGTGGGCGTGGTCCGAAGCCCGCAGGTGGGGCAGCGCCGCCCGCGTCAGCAGGTAGGTGCCGCGGGTGTTGATGTCGAGCATCAGGTCGTAGCGTTTGGGCTCGAGCGCGGCGATCGGCGCCAGGTTGATCGCGCTGGCGTTGTTGACGACGATGTCGACGCCGCCGAACGCCGCCTCCGCCTCCGCCACCGCCCGCTCGACGTCGTCGACCTCGCGCACGTCGCCGACGATCGGCAGCGCCGAGCCCCCTGCCGCCTCGATCTCCTCGGCCGCGGTGTAGATCGTTCCCGGCAATTTCGGATGCGGCTCCGCCGTCTTCGCCAGCAGCGCCACCTTCGCCCCGTCGCCCGCCAGCCGTTTGGCGATCGCCAACCCGATCCCCCTGCTGCCGCCGGACATCAACACGACCCGTCCGGCCAATCCCTGTCCCTCCATCTCCTCCTCCTTCTCGCGCCGCGCGCGCTCGAGCAACTCATCCGCCCCCGGTGGCCGGACCCCGGCGCCGGACGCTATCGCGCCTAGATGGTTGATTCCACGGGCCGAGGGCCTGGGGGCCCCGGGCCGCTGAAGCTGGCGCCCGGAGCTGCGCAAGGGACGGGGAAAGGGACGCGGCCTTCTCGGTGGCGGCCCGGGCAGGCTGTGGCCGCCACCGAGAAGGCCGAGGGTGCGGGAGAGGTGCGGGTCTCGTCACGAACTCCGGTGATCCGTGACAAAGAGCGGGGGAAGTTGACGGTTCCTCCCGTCTTCCTCATGCCCTCCCGGGATGAGTTCGCAGAAACCCGCGCTATGCGCGGTTAAGTGCGAACTCATCCGGGGAGGGCCCCGATCCTGGGACGGGACGCATGAGGAAGGGTCACGTCCCCGACATCTCCCTCACGCCTGTGTGGACTTCCCTGCGGAAGCGTCACGTCCCGGGCGTGGAATCAATCATCTACGCGCTCTTGGACTCGAGCAGGTCGAAGGACCAGATCTCGCTGTCGGTGCCGACCGGGCCGCGCTCGCGGTGTTGGGAGTGGCCGGCGGCGAAGTCGGCGGATTTCAGCCAGGCCTGGAAATCCTCCTCGGAGCGCCAGCGGGTGAGGACGAGGCAGCGGTCGCGGTCGTCGTTGGGGCGCAGGAGCTCGAAGGCCTCGAATCCCTCGGCCTCCTCGACCTTGCCCGCGCGGGAGGCGAAGCGTTCGGCGAACTCGTCGAAGCGCTCGCGGGGGACGGTGATGGCGTTGATCTTGACGATGCTCATGTGCTGATCCTAGGACGCGGCCGCCCTCGGCCGTCCTTGCATCGCCGGCGTCGGTTCTGTAGTCCTCACGTGCTCTGAACCTGTGCAGGGCAGAAACCGTGGTGGCCTGGATCGCCGCGATCCCGTTCGTCGCCTGGGCCGCGATCCGGCTTCTCGGGCTCGACTCCGGCTACCCGCTGGAGGCGATGATGCCGTTCACGCCCTACGTCGCGGCGCTGGCGCCGGCGGCCGTCGCGCTGGCGGCGGCGCTGCGCTGTCGGGCCCCGGCGGTGCTCGCCGCCCTCGCCGCGATCTCCCTCGGCGTCGCCGTCCTGCCGCGCCAGTTCGGCGACGACACGGTGGGCGCGGGAGGGCACCAGACGCTGCGGGTGCTCGCCGCCAACGTCCACGTGGGCGGGGCCGACCCCTCCGGCTTCATGCATCTGGTCGACGAACTGCACCCGGACGTGGTCACGATCGAGGAGTTCACGCCGCGCTTCCGCCGGGAGATGGCGGCGGCGGGGCTCGAATCCCGACTTCCCTACCACGTCCTCGACCCGGAGATTCAGGCCCAGGGCACGGCGATCTACTCCCGCTACCCGCTGCGCCGGCTGCCGACCGCGGACTTCTTCTTCAAGATGGCGCGGGCGGAAGCGAGGCTGCCGGACGGACGCCGCCTGCGGATCGTCGCCGTCCACCCGATCCCGCCGCGCCACTCGGCCTGGACCGACGAATGGGAAGAAGTGCTCTCGATGCTCCCCTCGGCCGGCCACGGCACCCCCTGGCTGCTGGCGGGGGACTTCAACGCGACCTTCGACCAGTCGCCCTTCCGCGAACTGGTCGGCCGCGGCTACCGCGACGCCGGCGAGGTCGCGGGCAAGGGCCTCGACGGCACCTTCCCCGCCGACAGCCTCTTCCCACCGCCGATCACGATCGACCACATCCTCGCCGACGAACGCTTCGGGATCGTCGAATACGAAGTCGAGCCACTGCCCCGCTCCGACCACCACGCGATCTTCGCCGAGCTCGCCCTCCCGGGGAAGTGAGCGCTATAGGTGGGGAGCTGACGCCCGGAGGTGGAGGAGCTCAAGGGACGGGGCAAGGGACGCGGCCTTCTCGGTGGCGGCCCGGGCAGGCTGTGGCCGCCACCGAGAAGGCCGGGTGTGTCGGGGAGAGGTGCGAGGTCCGTGACGAACTCCCGGGATCCGTCACGAGGAGCGGGGGAAGTCCACGCTTCCTCCCGTCTTCCTCATGCCCTCCCCCGGATGAGTTCGCACTTAACCGCGCATAGCGCGGGTTTCTGCGAACTCATCCGGGGGAGGGCCCCCGATCCTGTGACGGGACGCACCTCGGACGGGCGCGGCGGCCCCGGACCCCGCCGCTGCCCACCCAGGCGTGGGATCAACATCTAGCCGTCCGCGGACCCGTCGGCCGCTCGCTCGAAGCTCGACGACCTCAGGACGATCCGCGTCTCGGTGCCGGCGGCGCCGGCCTGGCGGATCGCCCGCACCGTCGCGTTGAGGTCGTCGGCGTCGCGGCAGGCGACCCGCAGCTGGTAGTCGAAGCGGCCGGTGAGGAAGGCCATCTCGCGGACCGAGGCGAGCTTGGCGGCGTGGCGCTCGAACTTCTCCGGGTCGGTGGTGGGGAGGAGGCGGACGTCGATGAAGGCGTCGAGCGAGCGGCCGACGCCGGCCGGGTCGATCCGCGCGGCATAGCCGGCGATCACCCCGTCGCGCTCGAGCCGGCGCACGCGATCGGCGGCGCCGTGGGGGCTGAGGCCGACCTCCTCGCCGATCGCGGCGAAGGAGGCCCTTCCGTTTGTGGCGAGGATGCCGAGGATTCTGTCGTCTATCTCGTCCATGACTGTGGAATCGGGGAGATTACGGCCTCTGGCTTGTGAAGCACTCGAAAGAGGCGCACCATCGCCGTCACATCCACAGTCTTCTAGAAGGAGTAGGCGATGAAGTTCGGCGTCCCGACCGAGGTGAAGGTCCATGAGTACCGGGTGGCGATGACCCCCGCCGGCGTGCGGGAGCTGACCGACCGCGGCCACGAGGTCGTGATCCAGGCGGGCGCCGGCATCGGCTCCGGCATCGACGACGACGCCTACGTCGCCCAGGGCGCCCAGATCCTGCCCGACGCGGCCGCCGTCTTCGCCGCCGCGGACACGATCGTCAAGGTCAAGGAGCCCCAGCCCGCCGAGGTGGCGATGCTGGAGGCCCGCCACGTCCTCTTCACCTACCTGCACCTGGCGCCCGACCCCGAGCTGACCCAGGGCCTGCTCGACTCCGGCGCCACCTGCATCGCCTACGAGACGATCACCGACCCGGCCGGCAGGCTGCCGCTGCTCGCCCCGATGAGCGAGGTCGCGGGCCGGCTCGCGACCCAGGCCGGCGCCTACATGCTGGGTCGCCCGGTCGGCGGCTCGGGCGTCCTGCTCGGCGGCGTCCCCGGCGTCGCCGCGGGCAAGGTGCTGGTCATCGGCGGCGGCATCGTCGGTGCCAACGCGGCCCGCATGGCGGCCGGCCTCGGCGCCGAGGTGACCGTGCTCGACCGTTCGATCGACCGCCTGCGCGAACTGGACGACCTCTTCGCCGGCCGGGTGCAGACCGGCTACGCGACCGCGCTCGAGATCGAGGCGCGACTGGCGGAGGCCGACCTCGTCGTCGGCGCCGTCCTGGTCAAGGGCGCCAAGGCTCCGCACGTCGTCAGCCGCGCCCAGCTCGCCCTGATGAAGCCCCGCTCGGTGCTGGTCGACGTCTCGATCGATCAGGGCGGCTGCTTCGAGACCTCGCACCCGACCACCCACTCCGACCCGGTCTACGAGGTCGACGGGATCAGCCACTACTGCGTCGCCAACATGCCCGGTGCCGTCCCGGTCACCTCGACCCGGGCGCTGACCAACGCGACCCTCCCTTATGTGGTGCGCCTGGCCGGCGGGGTCGAGGACGCCCTCGCCGCCGACCCCGGCTTCCTCGCCGGCCTCAACGTCACCGCGGGCAAGCTGACCGACGCCGCCGTCGCCGCCGACCAGGGCCGCGAGTGGACGGCGCCGGCCGAGGCGCTGGCGGCACCCGCCGCCGCCTAGGGACGGGCCAGGGCACCACCCTCATCGCGCCGGCGCCCCTCGCGCCGGCGCCTCAACCCCAGCGCGATGGGTGTCCTGGTCACGACCGCGGCGATCGTCTGCGCCACGGCGCTCGGCGGCGCCGCCGAGCGCCGCCGGCCGGCCCAGGTGGCCCGCCTCGCCCGGCGGGCCCTGGTCCTGATCCTCTACTGCCTGCTGCCGCCGGTCATCTTCTTCAACCTTGCCTCCTCGACGATCAGCCTCGACAACGGCATCGGCCTGCTGCTCGGGATCGTCGCCCTGGCGGTGGCCGCCACGCTCACCTGGTTCGTCGGCAGCCGGGTCATGCACCTGGCCCGCCACCGGGTCGGGGCGATGGTCTGCTGCGTCCTCGCGATCAACTCCAGCTACCTCGGCTACCCGCTCACCGTCGCCATCCTGGGACGCGACCGCCTGCCGACCGCGGTCCTCTTCGACGTCCTCGTCAGCAGCCCCTCGCTGCTGCTCGGCGCCTTCGCCGTCGGCGCCGCCTTCGGCACCAAGGCGGGCGGCTCCGCGGGCGGGCGGCTGCGCGCCTTCCTCACCCGCAATCCGCCCCTCTACGCGGCGATCCTCGGCATCATCGCGCCGCGCTCGCTCGCCCCGAGCGCGCTCGTCGACATCACTCAGACGCTCGTGATCGCGATGCTGCCGATCGGCTTCTTCGCCGTCGGCGCCACCCTCGCCGAGGGGGCCGAACACGGTGAGCTGCCGATCCCGCCGCCGCTGACCCGTCCCGTCCTCGTCACCCTGACCGGCCGGCTCCTCCTCGCCCCGGGCCTGCTCGTCCTGCTCGCCGCGCCGCTGATCCACCTGCCCGCGCCCTACCTGCTGATCGCCGCGATGCCGACCGGGATCAACGCGATGGTCGTCTCCCACGCCTACGGGCTCGACGACCAGATCGTCGCCGAGTCGATCGTCTGGTCGACCGCGCTGGTGATCGGCGCGGCGCTCCTCTCGCTGGCCTTCTAGGCGCACGACCCGCCGCGCCGGCCGCCGCTGAGCAGTGCTCGCGGGCGCTCCTCTTGGACCGATGTACAAGCCTGCCGCGGCCCGTTGATACAGGTGTACAAAGTTTCGTCCGAGCCGTCTCGAGGGGTTGACGGGGGAAGAGAGATCCGGCTATAAACCTCGTGCCAAAACCTTTAGGCAACCGGAGAGAAGATGAGCGATATTGACACGATGAGTCCGGCGGCGCGAGCCACCGGAATGGCCCCACAGACCTTTGCCCGATCCGCCTCGGGGCTCGTCCGCGAGCTCTCGATCTGGGACGCCATGTGGTTCGGCGTCCTCGCCAGCGGCCTCTTCGCCATGCTGGTCTACGTCTTCCCGTATCCCCAGTTCACGACCCCGGGGATCTCGATTCCGCTGACCCTGCTGGTCGCCACGATCTGCACCGTCCCGGTCGCGATCACATACGCCGGGCTGGGCTCGGCGATGCCGCGGGCGGGAGGCGACTACCTCTTCCAGAGCCGCTCGATCTCCCCCTTCGTCGGCTTCATCGTCCCGCTCGGCTGGGCGGCGATCCTGTGGACGGTCTTCTTCCCGATCAGCAGCTCGATCATCACCGAAGACGCGCTGATCCCGGCGCTCCTCGCGCTCGGCAACAGCTTCAACAGCGCCGTGCCCGGGGAAATCGCCGAATGGCTGCTGACCGAGCCCGGCCGGATCATCTTCACCCTGGCGCTCGGCGTCTGCGCCTGGGCGGTCGCGGTGAAGGGCATCGCCTTCTATCGCAAGCTGCAGCGCCGCATCTTCATGCCGGCGATCGGCATCACCTTCGTCACCTTCCTGGTCATCCTGCTGACCACCTCGACCGGCTCCTTCGCCGACCACTTCAACTCCAATCCGGTCAACGCCGAAGCCGGGGTGACGGTGGAAAGCATCATCGCCGCCGCTCGCCACGGCGGCTGGTCGCCGCCTTCGTTCAGCCTCGGCGACACGCTGCTCTGGGTGACGATCCTGATGGGCGCGATCCCCTTCGCCGTCTTCGCCGCCGAGGGCATGCTCGGGGAGATCAAGGGCGCCCGGAACTTCCGCAAAATGGCCGGCGTCTTCATCCTCGGGGCCTTCATCATCGGCGTCGCGGTCCTCGCCCTCGTCTACCTGCTGTTCGAACGCATGGCGTCGAAAGAATTCATCTCGGCCGCCTCGTTCGCCTATAACACCGGCGCCGCCGAAATCCCCACCGGGATGAACGTCTCGGCGCTCACCTCGGCGGCCGGCAGCAGTCCGATCCCGGCGCTCCTCCTGGCCGTCGGCTTCACCGCCTGCTCGTTCCAGCTGCTGGTCAGCATCAACCTGAACGTCACCCGGATGCTGATCAGCATGGGCCTCGACCGCTCGCTGCCGCCGGCGATCTCGAAAATCAACACCCGCACGCGCAGCCCGATCTTCGCGACGACGCTCTACCTCGTCCTCTGCATGGCGGCGGCGGTGTTCTTCATCACCAACCCGGACTGGTACACGCCGCTGATCTCCACCTCGGCCGTCTCCGGCGAGGGGATCCTGTTGTTCAGCTGCATCGCCGGCTTCCTGTTGCCGTTCCGCAACAAGCCGATCTACGAGGCCTCGCCGATCGCCCGTCACAAGGTGCTCGGGTTGCCGCTGCTGAGCGTCGCCAGCGGCGTCGCCAGCCTGATCCTCCTGTTCAGCTGGATCGAGATCATGACCAACGACAAGCTCGGGGTGACCGGGGCCGGGCTCGGCCTCAAGTTCGACCCGCGGGCGTTGGTCCTGGCGCCGCTGGTGATCGCCGCGGTGATCTTCGCCGGCTGGCGTTGGGCGGAGCGGCGGCGCGGCATCGACCCGTCGCTGGCCTTCAAAGAGATCCCGCCGGAGTGACGCCGATGCTCTTCGGAAAGAAGAAGAAGCGCGACGCGGACCGGACCCGGATCCTCTTCGCCACCGACCTCCACGCGGGCGAGCGCACCTTCCGCAAGTTCCTCAACTCGGGGAAGGTGTACGAGCCCGACGTGCTGATC
This sequence comes from Solirubrobacterales bacterium, assembly GCA_047601885.1. Classification (GTDB taxonomy): domain Bacteria; phylum Actinomycetota; class Thermoleophilia; order Solirubrobacterales; family 70-9; genus VAYN01. The sequence goes on along the minus strand of JASGIK010000002.1, from coordinate 913,088 downwards.
CTCGGCGGCGACCTGACCGGCAAGATCGTCGCCCCGGTGATCGTCGACGGCGACCGCCTGACGGCGACGGTGATGGACGAGACGGTGGTCGAGGACGACGCCGGCATGCGCGACGTCGAAGGCGTCCTTCGCGACCTCGGCTCCTACCCGGTGCGGGTGACGACGGCGGAGTACGAAAGGCTGCAGACCGACGCCGAGTTTCGCGAGGCCAAGGTCGAAGGGCTGATCGTCGAGCAGGTCGAGCGCTGGCTGGCGCTGGCGGCCGAGCGGCTCGCCGAGTCGGGCATCCCGCTCTACGTCACCGGCGGCAACGACGACCCGATCTCGATGGAGGAGGTGCTGAACCGCTCCACCTACGGCAAGAACGCCGAGTCGACGGTGCTGACCCTGCCGGGGGAGATCGAGATGGCCTCGACCGGCTACGGCAACCCGACCCCCTGGCCCTGCCCGCGCGACATCTCCGAGGAGGAACTGGGCGAGCGGATCGAGTCGACGGTCGCCGAGATCGAGCGGATCGAGGGTTCGATCTTCAACTTCCACGTGCCGCCGTTCGACTCGACCCTCGACATCGCGCCGCTGCTCGACGTCTCGGTCGACCCGCCCGCGGTGGTGCCGGGGGAAACCGCCCCGGTCGGCTCGCACGCGGTGCGCGAGGCGATCGAACGGCACCAGCCGATGCTCTCCCTGCACGGGCACATCCACGAGTCGCGCGGGATCGTCCAGATCGGCCGCACCGTCTGCGTCAACCCCGGCTCCGAGTACGGCGAGGGGGTCCTGCGGGCGGCGGTGATCGACGTCGTCGACGGCGAGGTCGCCAACGCCCAGCTGGTGGCCGGATGACCAGCCGGCATCGCTCGCTCGCCGCCCACGGCGCCCGCGTCGTCGACGCGGCCGCCGAGCAGGGCCTGGTCCTGCGGCTGGTCGGCGGCGTCGGCGTCTTCCACGCGCTCGCGGCGGAGCGACGGCCCGCCTACGAGATCGCGCGCCGGCCGCCCGGCGACGTCGACGTGCTCGCCCCGGCCGGCGCCTCGGAGCAGGTGGCGGCGGTGATGGGCGACCTCGGCTTCGTCGCCGACGAGCGGGTCAACGCCTGGCACGGCCACGTCCGCCAGTGCTGGGCGCTGCCAGGCGAGGAAGACGTCGCCTTCGACGTCTTCCTGGAGAAGCCGCCGCTCTGCCACGACCTCGACTTCAGCGACCGGCTCGAGCTGGCCTCGCCCGGCATGCAGGCCACCGATCTGCTGATGCAGAAGCTGCAGATCGTCGAGCTGAACCAGAAGGACCTGGTCGACGCCGGCTTCCTGCTGCTCGACCGCGGCATCGTCGACGACGCCGGCGACCCCGAGGCGATCCACCTGGAACGGCTGCTCGATCCGCTCAGCAAGGACTGGGGTTTCTTCCACACGACGACGAAGAACCTGCGGGCCCTGGCCGAGGCGACCCCGATGTTCCTCCGCAGCGGCGACGCCGCGGCGGTCGGCGAATCGGTCGCCCTGCTGAGCGAGCGGATCGAGGCGGCGCCGAAGTCGAGGCGCTGGCGCATGCGGGCCAAGGTCGGCACCCGCGCGCAGTGGTACGAGGACGTCGAGGAGATCGACCGCTAGCAACTCGAAGGCTCGCGCCGCGAGCCTCATCACGACAAAAGGAGTAACAGTGTTTTTTGCGCGCGAGGAGTATGAAACGCGCTGGGCGCGAGCCGAGCAGAGGATGGACCATCTCGGCGTCGAGACGGCGCTGGTGTGGCAGCGGAGCGGTGGGTCCTACGACCGCGCCGGTAACGTCTGGTACCTCAGCAACTACGCCTGCCTCGCCTCCGGGCAGGAGAGCTCGGCGGGCGCCAACGCGGTCGGCGCGACGGCGGTCAACTCGGTCGGCTCGGCCTTCGCCGCGGTGCTCCTGCGCAAGGGCCACGAACCGGAGCTGCACGTCTCCGAGCCGGTCCACACGGTGGACAGGCGCTACGTCGTGATCGAGGACATCCACGCCCACGAGGAGAACCTGCCGGCGGGGATCGCGGCGCGGCTGAACGAGCTCGGCATCGAGGGCAAGGTCGCCTACCTCGGCGACGACATGCTGCCCGCGCAGATGTACCGGATCGTCACCGAGGGCACGCCGGCGATCGAGTGGGTGATCGACGAATACCTGCTCTTCGACTCGCAGCTGATCAAGAGCGAGCGGGAGATCGAGGCCTACCGCGAAGCGGGGCGGATCTCCGGCGAGGCGCTGACGGTCTTCATGGAGGCGTTGATCCGCGGCGAGCGCCAGTGCGACGCGGCGGCCGCGGCGGCCGCGGTGATCATCCGCAACGGCGGCGGCTTCCAGCGCGTCTCCTGCCACACCGGGCCGGAGAGCGAGTACGCGATGTGGGACTACCCGCTCTACGGCTACTCGAAGACGGCGCCGAAGCCGGGCGAGATGGTGCGCGCCTGGGTCTACGGGCCGATCTTCGAGGGCTACTGGATCGACCCGGGCCGCAGCTCGGTCTGCGGGCTGAACCCCTCGGCCCCGCAGCGCACGCTGGTCGAGAACACGGTCGAGCTGATCGAGGCGATCACCGCCGAGGTGCGCCCCGGGGTGACGCCCCGCCAGGCGGGCATCGTCGGCGACGAAACGGCGAGCCGGCTCGGCTACGGCGAGGACATGGGCGGCGCGATCTGGGACCTCTACGGTCACGGCCTCAGCACCTACTTCCACGGCCCGATCATCCCCTCGCACGGGGCGAAGGACTTCGTCGACGACAAAGGCTGGTGGAACGTCGACCGGCCCTTCGGCGAGAACGAGGTGTTCACGGTCGAGGCGTTCGTCCGCGAGGAGGGCGTCGGCATGGCGAGCTTCGAGGAAATCTTCCTCATCGGCCCCGATGGGGCGGAGCGGCTCACCGACACGCCGATGCTGTTCTGGTGACGGCGGCGGTTGCCGAAACGGCGATCCTGGGTGCGCGGGTGCGCACCCAGGATCCGGCCCGCCCCTTCGTCGCGGCGGTCGCCTGGCGCGACGGCACGATCGTCGCCGTCGGCGACGAGGCCGAGGTGCGGGAGGCCTGCGACGCGAGCACGACGCTGATCGACGGCGCCGGGACGACGGTCACGCCGGGCCTGGTCGACGCCCACATCCACCCCTTCCTCGCCGAGGAGACGCGCGGCGCCGACCTGACCGCGGTGCGGACCCGGGCGCAGCTGGTCGAGGCGCTGCGCGGCCACCGCGCCGAGCACCCCGAGGAGGAGTGGCTGCTCGGCTGGGGGCTCGACTACGGCGCGCTCGAATCGCCGCGCATCGACGCGGCGCCCCTGCTCGAGGCGGTCGGCGACCTGCCGGTGCTGGTGACGACGATGGACTTCCACACCGGGATCGCCACCCCGGCCGCCCTGGCCCGCGCCGGCGCCACCGGGGCGGAGCGCTTCGAGAGCGGCTCGGTGGTCGTCGCCGAGGCGGGCGCGCCGACCGGCGAGCTGCGCGAGGCCGAGGCGATCGAACTGGTGCGCGGCGCGGTGCCGGCGCTCGACGCGGCCGCCGAACGCCGGCTCGCGATCGCCCGGTTGGCGAGCCTCAACGCCTGCGGGATCACCGGCGCCCACGTGATGAACGGCGACCTCGCCGGGCTCGCCGCCCTGCGCGAGCTGGAGGCGGCCGGCGACCTCTCGGTGCGCCTGATCCACCCCTTCACGATCTCCCCGGACCTCGGGCCGGAGGAGCTGGCGGCGCTGCTGGTCAAGGGCGAGGAGGCGGGCAGGCGCTGGCGCGGCGGGGTCGCCAAGTTCTTCGTCGACGGTGTGATCGAGTCGGGCACCGCCTGGCTCTACGAACCCGATTCCGAGGGCATGGGGCAGGCGCCGTTCTGGCCGACGGCGGAGCGCTACGCGGAGGCGGTGCGGAGCTTCGCCGCGGCGGGCTTCCAGTGCGTCACCCACGCGATCGGCGACCGGGCGGTCGGCTTCACGCTCGACACCTACGCGAGCGCGGCGCCGGCCCGGGGCGGCGCGCCGCACCGGATCGAGCACCTGGAGACGCTCGATCCGCGCGACCTGGCCCGCTTCGGCGCCGGCTCGCCGGCCGCCTCGATGCAGCCGCTCCACATGCAGTGGCGCGAGCCCGACGGCGGGGGCACCTTCGCCGACCGGCTCGGGCCCGAGCGGGCGGCGCGCGCCTTCCAGGTCCGCTCGATCCTCGACCGCGGCGCCACCGTCGCGCTCGGCTCCGACTGGCCGGTCGCCCAGTACGACCCGCGGATCGGGATGGCCTGGGCGCGTCTGCGCCGGGCGCCCGGCCGACCGGACCTCGCCCCGTTCGAGCCCGAGCAGCGGCTGAGCGGGGCGGAGGCGCTCGCCGGCTACACCACGGGCGCCGCCGCGATCGTCGGCGAGGCCCACCTCGCGGGCCGCATCGCCGCCGGCCGCCGCGCCGACCTGACCGCCTTCGCCGCCGATCCGGCGGAGATCGATGCCGACGAGCTGCCCGCGCTGCCGGTGCTCCTCACGGTGGTCGACGGCGAGGTCGTCCGCCGGGCGGAGCGATGAGCGCCGCGCTCGCCTCAGTCGACCTCGACCGGGTCGGCCACGCGGGTCGACCGGCGGGCGATCAGGTCGACCTCGACCACGGCCCGCCGGCCGCCGTCCCCGTCCCCGTCGATGCGGTCGATCAGCAGCGTCGCCGCGCGCGCGCCCATCACCTCGGGGTGGATGTCGAGCGCGGTGATCGGCGGGTCGGCCCGCCGCATCGCCTCGCTGTCGACGGCCGAGGCGACCAGCACGTCCTCCGGCACCCGCAGCCCGAGGGCCGAGGCGCAGAGCAGCGCGCCGAGCGCGTAGCGGTCGATGCCGGCGAGGATCCCGTCGCAACGGTCCCGCCCGGCCAGCAGCCCCTTCGCCGCCTCGAAGCCCGCCGTCTCGGTGAGCTGGTGGCCGGCGTTGACGAAGGTGGCGGGCACGTCGCGCTTCGCGCACCAGTCCTCGTAGGCCTCGATCAGGTCGACGCCGTAGGAGGTGCGCGGCTCCGGCGCGATCAGGCCGATCCGGTGCGCGCCCATCTCCCGCATGTGGTCGAGGACCAGCGCGGTCATGCCGGGGACGTCGTTCTCCACCCAGCGGTCGAAGCCGGCGACGCTGTCGATCGTGCGACCCGAGGTGACGACCGGGATCGCGGTGCGTTTCAGCTCCTCGACCAGCGGGTCGCCGGAGACGACGTCGAGGACGATCGCCCCGTCGAACTCGATCGCGGTCAGGGCGCCGAGGTTGGCGGAGGGGATCAGCACCACCGAGTAGCCGCGCTCCTGGGCGGCTGAGGTGGCGGCGTTGGCGAAGTTGAAGAAGAAGTCGAGCGCCGTCATCGAGACGGGATCGTCGGGCGGCGCGCTGATCGTCAGGGCGATGACGCCGGTCTGGGCGCGGACCAGGTTGACCGCATTGCGGTTCGCCCGGTACCCGAGCTCGTCGGCGATCCGCAGGATGCGCTCGCGGGTCGCGTCGTCGACCCGGCCTTTGCCGTTGATCGCGTGTGACACCGTCGTCGTCGACACCCCGGCGGCGGCGGCGACGTCACGGATACTCACCTTCTTCGAGCGTCCTTGCATGAGGTGAACCGATTCTACAAGGACGACACACCTACAAGTGTGTGTCACTCGATGTAACACCAAAGGAGAAAACCATGAACACCGGTGAGACCGTTCATAACAGTACGGAGGACGCCGATACCTCGCGAATGCCCTACCAACTGCCGAATCCCGCGGAGGTCGTCGAGGAGCTGCTGGTCAACCCGGTGATCCCGACCGACGAGCGCGAGTGGGTACCACAGGCGGAGGGGTTCGACTTCCGTCCCTTGGTGTTACACAAGGAGCAGGGTTACTGGTGCAACCTGCTGCGCGTCCGGCGCACCGGCATGGTCAGCCGCCACCGTCACCCGATGCCGGTGACCGGCTACGTGCTGCGCGGGCGCTGGCATTACCTCGAGCACGACTGGATGGCCGAAGCGGGCGCCTTCGTCTTCGAGCCGCCGGGGGAGACCCACACCTTGGTGGTGCCCGAGGGCGAGGAGGAGATGATCACCTTGTTCACCGTCAACGGGGCGATGATCTACGTCGACCCGTGGGGCAAGGCGACCGGCTACGAGGACGTCTTCACCAAGATCGAGATGTGCCGGGCGCACTACGAGAAGGTCGGCCTCGGCGCCGACCACGTCGACCGCTTCATCCGATGAGTCCCGGCTGCTTCGACTTCGGCGGCCGCGTCTTCCTGGTCACCGGCGGGACCGGCGGGATCGGCCTGGCGATCGCCCGCGGCTTCGCCAGGGCCGGTGCCGACGTCGTCTCCTTCGACCTCGCCGCCGGCGCCGGCGAGGAGGCCGAGGAGGGCCAGGGCCACGCGCTCCGCGGCCGCGTCACCGCGGCCACCGGGGACGTGACCCGGGCGGGCGCGGTGGCGGAGGTGGTCGACGGTCTGCACCGGCTCGACGGCGTCGTCTGCTGCGCCGGCGTGATCCGCCGCGACGACGAGCACGACCCGGAGGTGTTCCGCGACGTGGTCGAGATCAACCTGAACGGCACGATGCGGACTCTCGACGCCTGCCGGATGCGCCTGCAGGAGAGCGGCGGCACCGCGGTGGCGATGGCCAGCATGCTCTCCTACCTCGGCGGTCCCCGGGTCCCCGCCTACAGCGCCAGCAAGGGCGGGATCGTGGCGCTGGTCCGCTCACTCGCGGTCGCCTGGGCGCCGTGGGCGCGGGTCAACGCGATCGCCCCGGGCTGGGTCGCCACGCCGCTGACCGACCCGCTGCGCGGCGAGGGCGACGGTGGCGACGCGCTGGTCGCCCGCACCCCGCTCGGCCGCTGGGGCCGGCCGGACGACCTCGTCGGCCCGACCCTCTTCCTCTCCTCGGAGGCCTCGAAGTTCGTCACCGGCGCGACCCTGCCGGTCGACGGCGGCTACCTCGCACGCTGAGGCGCCGGCGCCGGCGCGGACGCGGCCCGGTGATCGATCCATGGCCACGGCTCGACGATGCGCCGGGCCTGCATGCCCCGAGCTGGATTCGAACCAGCGGCCTATCCCTTAGGAGGGGATCGCTCTATCCAGCTGAGCTATCGGGGCCTGGCCGGATTCTGGCTTAGTTGCCCGATCCGTGACTAAGAAGTTGCTTTGTGCGCACCACACGTGCGTATTTCGGAGCCAAGATCGGTTGCATGAGAACCAGCCACCTACTCGACATGTCTGCCACCCCTATTAATGTGGTGAACATGTCCAAGATGATCCAGATCAGAAACGTGCCGGACGAGCTGCACCGGGAACTGAAGATGCGGGCGGCCGCGGAGGGGATCTCCCTCTCGGACCTGATCAAGCGGGAACTCGGGGCGACCACGGGGCTGCTGTCGTTCGAGGAACTCGACGCCCGGGTGCGGGCGCGCGGGCGCTCGAAGGTCAAGACCGCGTCGACCGTCCGCTACATCCGCGAAGCGCGGGGCGACTGATGAACGTCATCGACGCCTCGGTCCTGGTCGAGTACCTGACCGGGGGCGAGCACGTCGAGGCCGCGCGGGGCGCGATCGGGCGGGAGCGCTGGGCCTGGGCTCCCGCCCTGGTCGACGCCGAGGTCGGCAATGCCCTCCGTCGTCAGATCCGGGCGAAGGAAATCTCCGCCCGCAAGGCCGGCGACGCGCTCGAGGACCTGCTCGAGATGCGCCTCCAACGCGTCCCCCACGGCGCCTTGGCCGAACGCGCCTGGCAGCTGCGCGACAACGTCAGCTTCTACGACGGCCTCTACGTCGCGCTCGCCGAGGCGCTCGACGCGCCACTGCTGACGCTCGACCGCAAGATCGCCGGTGCCCCCGGCCTGCGGGCCGAGGTCGAGCTGATCGGAGGCTAGGCCTCCGCCTCCTCGTCGGCCTCTTCCTCGGCCGCGTAGAGGCTCTCGGCGGCCAGCTCCATCGCCCGTCGGCTCCACAGCTTCACCTGCATGAAGACGTCGTCGCCGTAGGCCTCGAGCGCGTCGAGGGCGACCAGGGTGAAGCGGTCGCGGACGATCTCTTCCTGGTCGACCGTGTCGCCGTCGAGCTCCGCCGTGGCGGCGACGGCGCCGCGCACCAGCGGCCGTCCCCAGACCAGGGTGACCGCGCCCGCCCGCCCGTTCTCGCCGCGCCAGCGGCCGATCACGTCGTCGTTGAGGTCGATCTTCCACTCCGGGTTGTCCTCGGCGAGGACGTCGGTGAAGTCGGCGGTGGCGCGGAAGCCGGTCGGGTCGCCCTCGCCCGCGGGCAGGTCGTAGGAGACGTGGCCGAAGAGCTCCAGCGTCCCCTCCTCGCTCTCGGTCCGCGCCGAGCAGGGGACCCAGACGCGGCCGCCCCAGGCGCGCTCCGGGAACCAGTCGATCTCCTCCGGCACCGCCGCCCCGGCGGGCAGGTCGCCGATCGCGTCGACGGCCTCGACGAAGGACTCGCGCAGGCGCGCCGCGAAGCGCCCGCCGGCGATGCCCTCCTGGCTCGTGTCGGCGATGAAGCGCGGGATCGGTCGCGGGTTCGGGGCCACGGCCGGGAGACCCTACACCCCAAGCGCGTTCGCACTTATCGCCGCATAGCGGGCAGAACTGCGAACGCGCCGGGCGGGCGGGGCGAACGCGCCGGGCGGGCGGGGGTCAGGCGCGCTGCTCGGCGCCCGCCGGGACCGTCTCGGGACGGCCGCGCAGCAGGGTGACGGCGGCGGCCGCACCGGTCAGGCAGAGGCCGGCGCCGATCAGGAAGGCGATCCGGTAGCCGCTGGTCAGCGCGTCGAGCTGGGTCGTCCCGCCGGCCAGGAGGCCGTTGGTGTGGGAGGTCGCGACCGTCGTCAGCACCGCCAGGCCGAGCGTGCCGCCGACCAGGCGCGAGGTGTTGACGACGCCGGAGGCGAGGCCGTTCTGCTCCGGCGGCACGCCTTTCACGGCGACGATCGTCGCCGGCACCAGCGACCAGCCGGCGCCGAGCGCGGCGAGCATCCCGCCGGGCAGGATCGCCACCGCGTAGGAGCTCTGTGCCTGCACCGTCGCCAGCACGAGGAAGCCGACCGTCGCCAACGACATGCCGATCGTCAGCGTCGTCCGCACCCCCAGCCGCGCCACCAGTTTCGGCGCCGTCGCCGAGGCGCCGAAGATCAGCAGCGTCATCGGCAGGAAGGAGACGCCGGCCAGCAGCGCGTCCTGGCCCTTGACTTCCTGCAGGTAGAGGCTGACGAAGTACCACATGCCGAACATGCCGGCGAAGAGCAGCGCGACGACCAGGTTGGCGGCCCGCAGGGCGGGCATCTTGAAGACGTCGAGCGGGATCAGCGGGTCGCTGGCCAGGCGTCCCTCGACCAGGGTGAAGAGGCCGAGCAGGACGATCCCCAAGGCGAGCGGTGCCAGCACCCCGAGCGAGCCCCAGCCGAGCGTGTCGGTGCGGACGATGCCGTAGACGATCGCGGTCAGCCCGGCGCTGATCAGCACCGCGCCGGGGACGTCGAGCTTGCGCTCGTGGGCGATCGCGGCCTCCTTCGGGATCACCTGGCGGCCGGCGAGCAGCACGGCGATCCCGACCGGGACGTTGATGATGAAGATCGCGGGCCAGTCGAAGGCCTGGGTGAGGGCGCCGCCGAGCAGCACGCCGGCGGAGCCGCCGATCCCGCCCATCGCCGCCCAGAGGCCGAGGGCGCGGTTGCGCTCGGTGCCCTCCTTGAAGGAGCCGGTGACGATCGCGAGGCTGGCGGCGGAGATCACCGCGGCGCCGAAGCCCTGGATCGCGCGGGCGCCGATCAGCACGCCCTGGCCGTCGGCGAGGGCGCAGCCGAGCGAGGCGGCGGCGAAGAGGCCGACGCCGACGAGGAAGATCTGGCGGCGGGGGAGGAGGTCGGTCGCCCGCCCGCCCAGCATCAGGAAGCCGGCGAAGCTGAGCGTGTAGGCGTTGACGACCCAGCCGAGGCCGGTGTCGGAGAAGCCGAGCGCGGTGTGGATCTTCGGCAGCGCGACGTTGACGATCGAGATGTCGAGGATCACCATGAACTGCGCGAGGCAGACGGTGAGAAGAAGTGCGTCTTTACGGAGCCGCTTCATAGTTCGATGATCACCGTACCACAAAGTTCGATGATCGTCGTATCATCTTCTCCACGATGACTTTCGAGATACCCGACCGCGACCAGATCGACCTCTCCGCCGTGCTCCACGCGCTGAGCGATCCGCAGCGGCGCGGGATCGTCGCCGAACTGGCGTCCAGCCCCGCGCCGCGCCCCTGCGGCAGCTTCGCGCCGGAGATCACGAAATCGACCCGCACCCATCACTTCCGCGTGCTGCGCGAGGCCGGGCTGGTCGAACAGTGGAAGGAGGGGACCTGCAAGATGAGCCGCCTCCGCCGCGAGGACATCGACGTCCGCTTCCCCGGCCTGCTCGACTCGGTGCTCGGCTCGGTCCCGGTCTCCTAGGGGCGCCTCAGAGGCACTCGCGCAGATCGGCGGCGGCCCGCTCCGGCGGGTAGATGTTGATGTCGACGCCGGTGCCGAGCTCGAAGCCGGCCTTGATCGTCAGCCGCGGCGCGATGTCGACGTGCCAGTGGAAGTGCTCGGTGGCGCGCGGCGCGGTGCGGATCCAGAGGTTCAGCTCCGGCGGCGCGCCGAAGCGCTCGGCCAGCAGGCGCATCGCGGTCGCGATCATCGCCGCGCCGCCCGCGTCCTGCTCGAAGCTCGGCTGCTCGCGACGCGGGATCACCCGCAGCTCGAACGGCGAGCGCGACGCCCAGGGGCAGATCAGCACCGCCTCGTCGTCGATCGCCACCAGCCGGGACTTCCGCCGCACCTCCTCGATCAGCACGTCGGCGAGCAGGCCCGCGCCGGCGGTCCGTTCGGCGTAGGCCCCGGCCCGCTCCCGCTCCCGCGCCACCGCCGCGGGCACGAACGGCAGCGCGTAGAGCTGCGCGTGGGTGTGCTCGAGCGAGGCGCCCGCGCCGCCGCCCTCGTTGACGATCAGTTGCAGGTAGGCCGCGTCATGGTGGGCCCGCATGCGCTCGCGCCAGGTCGCCACCGCGTCGGCGAACTCGCCGTCGCCCAGCTCCGCCATCGCGGTCACGTGCCGGGGCGAGTTGATCAGCACCTCGTGCGCCCCCTCGGCGGGCCGCGAGCTGAAGAGGTCCGGTTCGCCCGCCCGCCGCGAGGTCAGCAGCGGATCGCCGCTGGAGGAGAAGGAGCCGGCTTCGGCCTCCGGGCTGCCGCCCGATCCCGGGCCGCCCGGCGCCCCCAGCGCGGGGTAGAGGTTCGGCACCACGCGGGTCCGCCAGCCGGGGGTGTCGGGAGCGCTCCCCTCCGGCCGCAGCGCGTAGATCTCCGGCGGCGTGTCCCCCTCGTGTCCCTCGCAGAACGGGCAGCCCTCGGGACCCTTGGGCTCGGCGCGCCGCGTGCTGAAGTTGTCCGGCCGCGCCGCGCGACCCGGGGCGAGGATCGTCCTCAGCCCGCTCAGCTGGTCGATGCGGATCTCGGGTGAGGGTGCGCTCGCGCTCAGGAGCGTGAGGGTGGCAGATCGGGATCGGGCGGGACCGTCGGTTCCGGACCCGGGTCAGGCTCGGGCGGCAGGGCCGGCTCGTCGTCGCTCGGCGGCGGCGCGGGGGCTTTCGGCCGCGGCGGCGCCGGTTTGCCGCCCCCGACGAACGGCTCGAGCACGTCCATCGGCAGCGGGAAGACCACCGTCGTGTTCTGGTTCGAGCCGATTTCCAGCAGCGTCTGCAGGTAGCGCAGCTGCAGCGAGGCCGGGTTGGTGCTGATGATGTCGGCCGCGTCGGTGAGCTTCTGGGCCGCCTGGAACTCGCCCTCGGAGTTGATGATCTTGGCGCGGCGCTCGCGCTCGGCCTCGGCCTGGCGCGCCATCGCCCGCTGCATCTGGTCGGGGATCTCGACGTCCTTGATCTCCACCGCGGTCACCTTCACGCCCCACGGCTCGGTCGACTCGTCGATGATCTTCTGCAGGTCCTCGTTGAGCCGCTCGCGGTCGGCGAGCAGCTGGTCGAGCTCCGCCTTGCCGAGCACCGAGCGCAGCGCCGTCTGCGAGATCTGCGAGGTCGCGATCAGGTAGTTCTCCACCTCGACCACCGCCCGGTTCTGGTCGACCACCCGGAAGTAGGCGACCGCGTTGACCCGGCAGGGCACGTTGTCCCGCGTGATCACCTCCTGCGGCGGGATGTTCAGGGTCACCGTCCGCAGGTCGACTTTGACCATCCGGTCGATCAGCGGGATCAGCAGGATCAGGCCCGGGCCCTTGGTCGCGATCAGCCGGCCGAGCCGGAAGATCACGCCGCGCTCGTACTCGCGCAACACCCGCACCGACATCCCGAGGGCGATCAGCCCGAACAGGATGATGACGATGATCACCGCGCCGACGACTGCCATTCAGCTGGTCCCTCCCGTGATTTGCTGGGCCGGTGTGGCGATCGGTCGGACCACGAGCGTCAGCCCGTCGACCGCCTCCACCGTGACTCTATCCCCGAAGGCGACCGGCCCTACACCCTCGGCCAGCCGCGCCGACCAGAGCGTGCCGCGCATGAAGACCTTGCCGTCGGGGTCGATCGTCGAGCGCGCCTCGGCCTCGCCGCCGACCATTTCCTCGGTCCCCGCCCGCGGCGGCAGGTCGCCGGTCGTCCGCACCACCTTGCGGGTGATGTAGAAGAAGCTGATCGCGGAGAGGATCGCCAGCGTGATCAATGCCCCGCCGACCCAGTCGGCGGAGCCCGATTCGGAGCCGATCGCGACGATCCCGCCGACCACCAGCCCGGCGATCCCGAGCAGCGCCAGGATCCCGCCGGTCGGCAGCAGCAGCTCTGCCGCCAACAGCCCGATCCCGATCAAGGCGATGACGACGTACGCTTCCATGTCTCAGATTATGCGCCTTCCAGCGCGTATTTCTTGATGTCTTCTTCCAGTTCGGAAGCGTGCGAGTACGGGCCTTGCTTGACGAAGACAAGTTCGCCGTCGCGATTGTAGAAGGCGGTGTCGGGACGCCCGCTCAGCTTCAGCGAGTGGGGAATGTCGGCGCCCGTTTCGTAGTAGCTGGGATAGGGAACGGGATGCTCCTTCAGCCACTCGGTGGCTTCCGCCTTCGAGTCTTCGGCGTCGATGCCGAGGAAGCCCACCTTCTTGCCCCAGCGGGCGGAGACTTGCTGGAAGATCGGGAACTCGTAGAGGCAGGGACCGCACCAGGAGGCCCAGACGTTGGCGACCGCCGGGTATCCGAGCGACGCGAGGCGTTCTTCGAACGCGTCCTTGCCCCCGGGCAGCAGTTCGTTCGCTTCGTCGTAGAGCTTCGCCAGCGGCGCGGGCGCCCCCTTCAGCGCCTTCGCGTAGTCCGGGTGGGTGGTCGAGCCGCCGCCCGCAGAGGAGCCGCAGCCGGCCACGAAGGCGGCGAGGGCGAGGCCCGCGATCAGGGCGAGCGCGAGTGTGAACCGTCGTCGCATCCGCTGCGTGATTACAATACGGAGACGTTAGGTTCGCGGTTCGCGGACCGCTGAGTTCTCCGGGGGGCGGGGACATCCGACTCCCGCGGCCTCGTTCCATTCTCGCTTCCGGCCGTCTTTCCCAGTTGCGGTCGGGGTAGACCGACAAAGCCTTCTATGGCCAACACCACTGATGTTGCCGCTGGCGCGGCAGTCCCATCTGGCGCCGATATCGAGCGCGCGTCCTCCTTTGCCCGCGAGCCGTTCCTGCTCGACGGCGAGGGGCCCGAGGCGCTCGCCCCCGGCACCGCCCGTCGACAGGCCCTCGACGCGGCGCTGGCCGAGCTGGCGGCGGGGAACGAGGAGCCCTCGGTCGAGTGGCGGCGCAACTACTCGCTGTTGCTCGGGCTGGAGCGCTTCCTCGCCACCGAACCGCCGACCCTGCGCGACGGCGCCGAGCTCTCCCTGCATCAGGTCGACGCGCTCTCGGGCACCCTGGCCGAGCTGATGGCACAGGCCCAGCTCGGCTCCGCCGAGGCGGAGGTCGAGCTGAGCGCCGGCGAAGTCGGCGTCGACGAGCCGGAGACCGAGGAAGCGTCGATCGGAGACGAGCCCGACACCGAAGAAGTCGAGGCCGCCGAAGAGGACGAGGAATCCGAGGACGAAGAGCCCCAGGACTGGGCGGAAGCGTCGCCCGAGGACGAAGACGAGGTGGTCGAGGAGGCCGCCGAAGACCCCGGCGCCTCGCGCCGCTTCTGGTTCGAGCACGCGACCGGCGCCGGCAAGACGGTCGCCGCGGTCGGCTTCATCGAGGCGACCCGCACCGGCGGCGTCCTGATCCTCACCCACCGCCGCAACCTGGTCGACCAGTTCATCGGCGAGATCTCCGACCGCGGCTACAAGGAGCGCCTGCGCCCGCCGCTGCTCGGCAACCGCGACGACGCCGAAGGCCCGGTCACGGTCGAGACCTACCAGTGGTTCGTCCGCAACCACAAGAAAGTCTCCGACGCCTACTCGGTCGTCATCTGCGACGAGGCGCACACCGCGCTGGGCGAGAAAACCAGCGCCTGCATCCGCGCCTGGCCCGGGCCCGTCTTCATCGGCATGACCGCGACCGGCGCGCTGATCGCCCGCCACGTCGCCGACCTCTTCCCGACCCAGACCTCGCGCTTCGACCTCGCCCAGGCGGCCCGCCGCGGCGTCATCTCGCCGCTGCGCTGCCTGCGCATCCCGCCCGGCCCGGGCGTCCGCACGATCGCCAAGGTGCCGCTGCGCAAAGGGGAGGTCGACCAGGACTTCGACCAGGAGGAGCTGGCCGCGCTGCTCGACCAGGGCCCCTTCAACTTCGCCATCGCCGACCTCTACAAGTCGCGCTTCCGCAAGACGCCGGGCGTCGTCTACACGGCCGGCGTCCAGCACGCGCACAACGTCGCCGAGGCGTTCCGCGCGGTCGGCATCAACGCCCAGGCGGTCTCCGGCCAGACGCCGAAGCGCGAACTGGCGGAGATCCTGGCCGGCTTCGAACGCGGCGACGTCGACGTCCTCTGCAACGCCCAGCTGCTCGCCGAGGGTTGGAACAGCCCGCGGGCGACGATCTGCATGCACCTGGCGCCGACCGCCTCGCGGCGGATCTACCAGCAGCGGGTCGGCCGCGTGACCCGGCGGGCGCCGGGCAAGGAGGCGGGCCTGGTGATCGACTTCGTCCACCCGGCGACGACCCACGACGAGACGATCGTCACCCTGCACAGCCTGCTCGACCGCGACGTCTACCGCGGCGGCGCGATCGTCGTCGGCCCGGTGCGCCGCGGCCGCGGCCGCAAGGTGCGGGTGGAGCGGCGGATCGTCCCCGTCTCCGACGTCGAGGAGAAACGGATGGAGGTGCTCGAACGGGAGATCTGGCGGATCGCCGTGGAGAACCTCGACTACCCCGAGCAGCACGCCTGGGCGGCGCTGGCCGGGGCGCGGGTCAACACGCAGGGCTGGCGGCGCGCCCGCGCGATGCTGCAGAACGACCGCACCAAGGAGCTGCGCCGCCGCTTCCTGCTGACCTGCGTGCAGCGCAACCGCAACGCCCAGCTGCGGCTGAAAGCGCTGGGGGAGATCGCCGACCTCGGCGACGCCGACGCCTTCGACGACGCGATCGACATCGTCGGCACCTGGAGCCGCGAGGACAAACGGGCGGGGACGAAGACCTTGCTGCAGGCGCTGATCGACAAGCGGATCGGGCGCCGCGACCAGGCGCAGGCCTGGGTCTGGCGCCTCGCCGGCTACACGCGCGAACTGCACGAGGAGTACGCGGTGCAGCGCTGGCCGGAGACGAAGCGCCTGCTCGGCCTGCTGGTCAACTCGAGCGGCCGGGCCCACGGCCGCAACGCGCGCCGGCTGGTGCACGCGGCGCGCAAACAGGACCGCCGCCTGGCGGTGGCGCTGCTCGCCGCGGCGGTCTCGCACACGCCGGAGGGCGAGGAGGTCCTGCGCGGGGCGCGGATGCGGATGGCCCGCAAACCGAGCGCCGTCGCCCGCGAGCTGCTGCGCAACTTCCCCAAAGGCGGCAAGCGCCGGCGCAAGCGCAACAAGCGCGGCGGCAACGGCGGCGACGCCGAGGTCGGCGACAACGGCTCCGCGGCCGAGGCCGCGCAGAACGGCGCGGTCGACGAGGCGCTCCTCGACGAGGAGACCGCGGCCGACGTCTCCGCCAACGGCGGCGACCCGGAGGCGGCGGGCGAAGAGGGCCCGATGCCGGAGGCCGACGCCGAGGAGAAGCCGGCCAAAGCCAAAGCGGCGAAACGCAAAGCCGCGAAAGCGAAATCGGCGAAAGCGAAAACCGCCAAGAAAGAGTCGAAGCCGAAAGCGGAGAAAGCCGCCAAACCGAAAGCGGCGGCGAAACGCAAACGGAAGCCGAAAGCCGAGAACGGCGCCGCGGCCGACTCAGAAGCTGGTCAGATGAACGTCTCCGGCACCGAGGGCGACCCGGTCGCCGTCGGCGAGTCGGACGAGTAGGTAGCCGCGCTCGTCGATCCCCTCGGCGACGCCGCTTCCCGTCTCCCAACCGACCTCGCGTCCCAGCAGCGCGTCGCGCTCCCGCCACGCGGCGAGCACCGCGTCCTCGTCGGCCTCGACCCACTCCCCGATCCGCTCGCTGAGGAACTCCCTTGCGGTGTTCGTTATCCGTCCATATGACGGGTTTCGCACACCGCAGGCGTCGGCGAAGAGAGAGGTGGCGCGGTCGCGAAGCTCGGCGGGGAAGTCTTGCTGCGGGATCGTCAGGTTCATGCCGACGCCGACCACCGCCCACTGGTCCTGGGGACGGGCCTCGATCAGGATCCCGGCCAGCTTGCGACCGTCGAGGTGGACGTCGTTGGGCCACTTGACCTTGCACTCGACCTCGGGGCGGAGCCGCTCGGCGACCTCGCAGACCGCGAGCGGGACGGCCAGCGGCAGCAGCGGGTGGCGCGGGCCGAGCGGACTGACGATCGCCGAGTAGAGGAGCGCGGTCCCCGGTGCCGCCGTCCAGGTCCGGCCCTGCCGGCCGCGTCCGGCGGTCTGCTCGTCGGCGGTGACGACGGTCCCGTGCGGCGCCCCCGCCGCCGCCAGTTCCCGCGCGACGGTGTTCGTCGACCCGACGCTGCGGAAGTGGTGGTGCGGCGTGCCGAAGCTCAATGCGTGGCGGCGTCGGCGAGCAGGGCGGCGAGGAGGCCGTCGACGTCGTGGCGCTCGGCTTCGACGGCGACCTCGAGTCCCGCCTCGCGCACCGAGCCGCTGGTGACCGGGCCGATCGAGACGATCCGGGCGGCGGCCGGGAAGCGCCCGCCGAGCGCCTCGACAAGGTTCGTCACCGTCGAGGATGAGGTGAAGGTGACGTAGTCGGCGGCCTGGGCGGCTTCGATCGCCGTCTCGTCGGGCGCCTCGCGCACCGTCTTATAGAGGGCGACTACGTCGAGGTAGGCGCCGCGCTCGCGCAGCGCGTCGGGGAGGACGTCGCGGGCCTCGGCGGCGCGGGCGACCAACACCCGCCTGCCCTCGACCTCGACGTCGGCGAGCGCCTCGACCAAGGACTCGGCGACGAATTTCTCGGGGACGATGTCGGCGACGATGCCGTGGGCGCCCAGCGCCCGGGCCGTACCGGGGCCGATCGCGGCGACCGTCGCCCCGGCCAGCGCGCGGGCGTCGCGCCCGGCCTCGGCCAGCGCCTCGAAGAGCAGCTTCACCCCGTTCGGGCTGGTCAGGCAGATCAGGTCGTAGGCGCCGATCGCGCTCGCCGCCGCGCGCACCTCGTCGCTCCCGGTCAGCGACTCGACCCGGATCGCCGGCAGCTCGACCACGGTCGCACCGAGGCTCCGCAGGGTCGACGCCAGGCCGCTCGCCTGGGCGCGCGCCCGGGTCACGACCACGGTGCGGCCGTGCAGCGGCCGCCGCTCCAGCCAGTGCAGCTCCTCGCGCCGCGCCGCCACGTCGCCGACCACGATCAGCGCCGGCGCCTTCACCTTCTCGCGCTGGACGACCGCGGCGATCGTCCCCAGCGTCGCCGTCACCGTCCGCTGTCCGGGCCAGGTGCCGCGTTCGATCGCCGCGGCGGGTTGCTCCGGGTCGCGGCCGGAGGCGATCAGCGCGCCCGCGTTCTCGGCCAGCCGTTTCACCCCCATGTAGAAGACCAGCGTGCCGGGGAAGGCGGCGAGGGCGTCCCAGTCGAGCGCCGTCTCGGCCTTCTCCGGGTCCTCGTGGCCGGTGACGAAGGCGACCGCCGAGGCGTCGTCGCGGTGGGTCACCGGGATCCCGGCATAGGCGGTCGCGGCGACCCCGGCGGTGACCCCGGGCACGACCTCGAACTCGACCCCGGCGGCGCGCAGCGCTTCGCCCTCCTCGCCGCCGCGGCCGAAGACGAACGGGTCGCCGCCCTTCAGCCGCACCACGCTCCGCCCGGCCTCGGCCGCCTCGATCAGCTTCGCGCCGATCTCCTCCTGCGGCACCGAGGGCACCCCCGGCTGCTTGCCGACGTAGATCAGCTCGGCGTCCGCACGCGCCCCGTCGAGCGCCCCGGTCGGGATCAGCCGGTCGTAGTAGATCGCGTCGGCGGCGGCGATCAGCTCCAGCGAGCGCGCCGTCATCAGCCCGGGATCACCCGGCCCGGCGCCGACCAGGTAGACGACTCCGGCGCGGGCGCTCATGAGGCCTGCTCCGCGGCCCGCGCCAGCAGGTCGGCGGCGCCGGCCCCGAGCAGGCGTTTCGCCAGCTCGATGCCCGCGGCCTCGGGATCGGCCGGGTCGGCCTCGAGCTCGTCGCGGATCCACTCGGCGCCGTCGGGCAGGCCGACGAAGGCACCGATCCGCAGCGTCTCCCCGCTCAGCTTCGCGTGGACCCCGATCGGGGTCGAGCAGTCGGCGTCGAGCCGGGTGAAGCAGGCGCGCTCCGCCCGCAGCTCGGCGAAAGGCGCCTCCTCGCCGATCGCCCGCACCGCCGCCGCGGTCTCCTCGTCCTCGCTGCGCACCTGGATCGCCAGCGCCCCCTGGCCGGCCGCCGGGACCATCCGCTCCTCCGGCAGGCGGAAGGAGATCTCGCCCTCACGGCCGAGCCGCCGCAGCCCCGCCGACGCGAGGATGATCGCGTCGTAGGAGCCCTCGGCCAGCCTGCGCAGGCGCGTGTCGACGTTGCCGTTCAGGTCGAGCACCTCCAGGTCCGGCCGGATCGCGAGAAGCTGCGCCTTCCGCCGCAGGCTCACGGTCCCCACCCGCGCCCCCTCGGGCACGTCCTCGAGCGACGTCCCGACCCCGATCCAGGCGTCGGCCGGGTCCTCCCGGCGCGGCACCGCGGCGATCGTCAGCCCCTCGACCTCCTCGCCCGGCAGGTCCTTGGCCGAGTGCACGCCGACCTCGGCCCGCCCTTCGAGCAGCGCCCCCTCGACGGCGCGGACGAAGCGCGATTTGTCGCCCGGCTCCCCGTCGGAGGAGACCTCGACCAGCTCGGCGCCGCCGAGCATCTCGGCCACCGTCCCGGCCTGGGTCAGCGCCAGCGTGCTGCCTCGCGTGGCTAGGCGGAGCGTGGCGCGTCGCATCTCGGCGTCCTCGGTCGCTCACGTGCGGAGCACGCTTCGCTCCCTGCGTCCTTGATCTGCTCGGCCACGCTGCGCCTGGTCAGTCGGTGCGACGACGCAGCTCGGTGACCTTGCCGGCGGCGTCTTCGCCGGTCTCGACCTCGGTCTCGATGTCGAGACCGAAGAGCTCGCGCAGCGCGGTCACGTACTCGTAGGCGTCCTCGGAGCCGGCGGAGCGGCGAAGGTGGCGGGTCGGCTCGTGCAGGATCCGCGAGGCGATCGCCTTGGCCATCATCGCGACCCGCTCGCGGTCGGCCTCCGAGAGGCCCTCCCAGCGGTTCTCGTTCTCGGCCAGCACCCGGCGCACGACCTCGTCGCCGTGCTCGCGCAGCGCCGTGATCGTCGGCACCACCTCGAGCGAGGCGAGCCAGCGCTGGAAGCGCTCCAGCTCGGTCTCGATGATCCGTTCGGCCCGCGTCGCCTCGGCTTCGCGCACGCCCGCGTTGCGTTCGACGGTCTGTTGGATGTCGTCGATGTCGTAGACGGTGACCGCCGCCACCTCGCGACAGGCGGGCTCGATGTCGCGCGGCACGGCGATGTCGATCAGCACCAGCGGCCGCGCTTCGCGTTCGGCCATCACCTGTTCCAGCCCGTCGCGCTCGATGATGTGGTGCGGCGAGTTGGTGGTGGAGACGACGACGTCGACCGTGGCCAGCTGCTCGGGCATGTTCTCGAAGCGGATCGCCTCGCCGTGGAAGCGCTCCGCCAGGCCGAGCGCCCGGTCGTGGTGACGGTTGGCGACGAAGACGGTGTCGACCCCGCGGGCGGTCAGCGCCCGGGCGACCAGTTCGGCGGTGGCGCCGGCGCCGATCATCAGCACGGTCCGCTCGGCGAGGTCGCCGAGCGCCCGCTGCGCCACCTCGACCGCGACCGAGGGGATCGAGACGCCGCGCTCGCCGATCGCCGTCTCCGAGCGCGCCCGCCCGCCTGCCGCGAGCGCCCCGCGGAAGAGGCGGTTGAGGATCGGCCCGGTCGCGCCCTCGACCAGGGCCAGCTCGTAGGCCCGTTTGACCTGGCCCTGGATCTCGGCCTCGCCGACGATCATCGAGTCGAGCCCGGCGGTCACCCGCAGCAGATGGCGGCTCGCGTCCTCGCCGCGCAGCGAGTAGAGGTGGCCGAGCAGCTCGGTCGGTCGGATCCCGGCCTTGCGGGTGAGCACGCCGAGCGCCTCGGACTCGGCCTCGACCGGGTCGGAGACGACCAGGTAGAGCTCGGTCCTGTTGCAGGTGGAGATCGCCGCGGCCTCGCCGATCGTCGCCGCCTCGGTCAGCTCGCGCAGGGCGGCGACCGCCCGCCCCTCGGTCAGCGAGAGGCGCTCACGAAGCTCGAGCGGCGCCGTCTTGTGGGAGACGCCGAGCGCGAGGATCTCGCTCAAGACTGGACCTCCGCGGTCGCCGCGGGCTCCGCCCCGGCGGCCGCGCCTTCGTCTTTGCGCTGCTCGGCGATCTCGGCGACGGCGGTCAGATCGCGCTCGATCCGGGCCAGTTTCATCGCCATGATCGCGACGTAGATCAGCAGCAACAGGACGAAGACGATGTAGGCGCCGGCGACGTACTTGCCGCCGATGTCGTTGGGGACCGAGGGGTCCGCGGCAAGGATCAGGGCGAGCAACTCAGTGCACCTCCGGTGCGATTCGGGAGCTGGGCGGGCCGCTCGGCGCGTCGAGCGCACGGCGCAGGCGCTTGAGCTGGCCCTGGGCGCTCTTCGCCGAGAGCTCGAATTTGACCAACGTCGTCCACAGCAGCGCCATCGAGATCAGCGCGACGAGGAAGGTCAACATCATCGAACCCGGCAGGCCACCTTCGGCGGTGGCGAAGACGCGGGGGTGGACGAGGGACGCGGACTCGCGCACGGCGAGGAAGTTCAGCGGGACGAAGGCGCCCGCGGTGATCGCGAAGACGGAGGCGTAGCGCGCCTGGCGCTGGCGGTCCTCGATCGCGTAGCGGAAGGGGTAGTAGGTCGCGTAGAGCAGGAAGACGATCAGGAAGCTGACCAGCGTCGGTTCGTTCCAGACCCACCAGTGGCCCCACGAGCCCTTCGCCCAGATCGACCCGGTGATCAGGCCGCCGACGGCCATGATCACGGAGATGTGGATCGCGACGTAGGAGTAGGCGTCCCAGCGCGGGTCGTCACGGCGCAGGTGCAGGACGGCGAAGATGCCGCCGACGACGAAGCCGCAGAGCGAGACGATCGCCAGCGGCACGTGCAGGTAGAAGATCTTCTGCAGGAAGCCCTGGTCGGCTTCGATCGGCGCGTAGAAGAAGACCAGCGAAAGGGTGACCGCCCACATCACAACCGTGGCGATCGAGAGAGGTCTCAGTCCTTTGCCGTACATGCGCAGCGCTCCGAAGACTGCCGGGGCGGCGGCGCCTCAGTCCTCGAGCAGGAAGTCGAATACCGCGTAGCCCAGCAGGGCGAAGATCAGATCGTATAGACCCAGGACCATAAGCCAGGTCCCGAAGCGGTGGTAGGAGACTCCGCCCAGCAGCATCAGCGGTTCGGTGGCGGCCGTGGCGGCGATCATCAGCGGGATCACCAGCGGCAGCAGGACGAGCGGCACGAGCAGGTCGCGGGCGCGCGAGTTGACCGCCATCGAGGAGATCAGCGTGCCCGCCGCGGCGAGGCCGACGTCGGCGAGGACGAGGACGATGATCAGCGGCGGCAGGGCGGCGGCGCCGGAGAGGAAGAAGAGGGCGAAGATCGGCACCGCGATCAGCTCCAGCAGCGCCAGGTAGACGATCAGCGCCGCGACCTTGGCGGTGAAGAGGGCGCTGCGGTCGATCGGGGCGAGGCGGATCGCGTCGAAGCCGCCCTCCTCGCGCTCGGCGACGAAGAGGCGGTTGATGCCGAGCACGGCGGCGAACAGCAGCGTCGCCCAGAGGACGCCGGAGGCGAGGCTGCCGGAGAGGTGGCTGTGGTTGAGGCCGAAGCGGAAGATGACGAAGGAGCTGATCGCGAAGAGCGCCATCGCGGGCAGCGACTGCAGGGTGCGCAGCTCGGCCCGCAGGTCCTTGCCGAGGATCGCGGCGAAGGCGGTGCGGGAGGGCGTCACGCCGCCGCCGCCTTCTCGTCGATGCCGAGCCGCAGCACCTGGTCGGCCTCGGGCAGGAAGCGCTCCGGGTCGTGGGTGACGACGACGCGGGTGTGGCCGGCGCCGGGGCCGATCAGCGTCTTCGCGATCTCGCGCCCCTCGACGTCGAGGTTGGAGTCGGGCTCGTCGAGCAGCAGCAGCTCGGGGTCGTGGAGGACCGCGCGGCAGATCGCCAGCCGCTGGCGCATCCCGGCGGAGAACTCGTAGGTGCGCTCGTCGCCGCGGTGGGACAGCTCGACCGCGGCGAGCAGCTCCTCGATCCGCGCCTCGGCGGCCTTGCCGGTGATCCCGTGCAGCTTGGCGTGGAAGCGCAGGTTCTCGCGCCCGGTGAGGTCGCGGTAGAGCAGCGGCGTGTGGCCGAGGTAGCCGATCCGGCCGCGCAGCTTCCAGGCCTGGTCGGGGAGCGAGCAGCCGAGCACGCTGACCTCGCCCCCGGTCGGCCGCAGCAGCGTCGCCAGGATCCGCAGGAGGGTGGTCTTGCCGGCGCCGTTGGGGCCGAGCACGACCAGCGAGTCGCCCCGCGCCACCTCGAGGTCGATCCCGGTCAGCGCGGCGCGGTCGCCGTAGACGCGGCGCAGCCCGACCAGCTTGATCGCCGGCTCGTCGCCTTTGGGGTCGTCGGCCACGCGCTGATTCTGTCGGTTCGGCGTCTATCCGCGGCGGACGGTGCGGCGCCCGATCTTCAACAGCGGCGCCGCGCCCTCGCGCAGCGCCCGCGCCCGCAACTCGCCGCGCCCGTAGAGGATGCGGGCCGAGTTGCGCACCGCCTCGCCGAGCGCGCGGTCGTAGGGGTGCCACCAGAAATCCCGGGTCAGCCCCGGCTCCCAGGCGTTCATCTTGATGTTCACGCACTCGTAGAAGCCGAATTTGGAGTGCGAGCGGCCGAGGCCGGAGCTCTTCACCCCGCCCCAGGAGCACTGGCAGGCGCCGTGGCTGAAGGAGTGGTCGTTGATCCAGACCATCCCCGACTCGAGCACCCGCGCGATCCGTTCGCCACGCGCCCGGTCGCGCGTCCAGACCGAGGCGCCGAGGCCGAACTCGGAGTCGTTGGCGAGGTCGATCGCCTCCTGCTCGGAGTCGACGACGACGATCGGCAGCACCGGCCCGAAGATCTCCTCGCGCATGATCCGCATCTCGTGGGTGACGCCGGTGAGGACGGTCGGCGCGATGAACTTGCCCGCCAGGCCGGGGACCTCGGCCGGCCCGCCACAGAGCTTCGTCGCCCCCGCCGCGACGGCGTCGTCGATCAGCCGGGCCACGGTCTCGTACTGGGAGTCGGAGGTCATCGGCCCGATCGCGGTCTCCCACTCGAGCGGGTCGCCGAGCGGCAGCCGTTCGGCCTCGCGCACGACCCCGGCGACGAAGGGCTCGGCCACCTCGCGCTGCACGTAGACGCGCTCGATCCCGGAGCAGGTCTGCCCGGCGTTGGCGAAGCCGCCCCAGACCGCACCGCTCACCGCGTTGCCGAGGTCGGCGTCGGCGCAGACGATCATCGGGTCCTTGCCGCCCAGCTCGAGCACGCTGCCCTTCAGCTCCAGCGCGCAGACGCCGCCGACGTGGCGGCCGACCTCGACCGAGCCGGTGAAGAAGACCTTGCCGACCGAGGAGCGGCAGAGCGCCTCGCCGACCGCGCCGCCGCCGTGGACGACCCGCACGAGGCCCTCGGGCAGGCCGCCACGCTCGAACACCGAGCGGATCTTCTCGCCCAGCAGCGGCGTCAGCGAGGCGGGCTTCAGCACCACGCCGTTGCCCGCCATCAGCGCGATCGCCACCTCGCCGAAGGGGATCGACCAGGGATAGTTCCAGGGCGCGATCACCCCGACCACGCCGATCGGCTCGTAGGAGAAGTGGCCGCTCTTGGAGAGCGTGAAGGCCTGCGTCATCCGCACCTTCTCGTCGGCCAGCACCTTCGGCCCCGCCTTCGCCACCCAGTGCAGCGCGTCCACGGTCGGCAGCAGCTCCATCGTGTACGCCTCGACCCGCGGCTTCCCCTGCTCCCTCACCAGCAGCTCGGCGATCTCGTCGAGCTCGTCGAGCAGCGCGTCGGCCGCCCGCAGCATGTACCGCGCCCGGTCCTTCGACCGCAGCTGCGCCCAGGCCGGCTGGATCCGCGCCACCTCGTCGACGACGCCCTGCACCTCCGCCGGCGTGATCGTCGGCACCGCCCCGAGCGCCTCCCCGGTGGTCGGGCTCCGCGACTCGAGCGTCTTCACCGTCACATCGCCCTGCGTGGCGCTCTCCATCGATTGAGGGTACCCGGCTCCCTCATACTCAGGGGATGAGCGACCAGCTCTTCGACACCGGCGACGCGACCCCCGAGCGGGGTGGGGAAGCGGCGGAAGAGGTCCCGGCGGACGCGCCGCTGGCGGTGCGGATGCGGCCGCGGACGCTCGACGAGGTGGTCGGGCAGGAGCACATCGTCGGCGCCGGGTCGGCGCTGCGGGCGGCGATCGAATCGGGACGGCCGCACAGCGCGATCCTCTACGGGCCGCCCGGCGCCGGGAAGACGACGCTGGCGCGGATCGCGGCGCGGATGGCCGACGGCGCCTTCGAGGAGGAGTCGGCCGTCAACGCGGGCCGGGCCGAGATCCGCGCGGTGATCGAGCGGGCGAAGGAGCGCCGCCGCGCCAACGGGCGCGCCACGGTCCTCTTCCTCGACGAGATCCACCGCTTCAACAAGGCCCAGCAGGACGCCCTCCTGCCGGCGGTCGAGGAAGGCCTCCTCACCCTGATCGGCGCGACCACCGAGAACCCCTACTTCGAGGTCAACTCGGCGCTGATCTCCCGCAGCCAGGTCTACGAGCTGGAGCCGCTCTCCGCCCCCGAGGTCGAGGAGCTGCTGCGCCGCGCCCTCGCCGACCCCGAGCGCGGCGTCGCCGCGCCTCCGCCGATCGCCGACGACGCCCTCGCGATGCTGGCCGAGCGCAGCGGCGGCGACGCCCGCGTCGCCCTCTCGGCCCTCGAGCGCGCGGTCGAGCGCGCCGCCGGCGCCGAGGTCGACGTCGCCGCGATCGAGGACGCCCTGCAGCGCCGCGCGATCGATTACGACCGCCAGGGCGACCGCCACTACGACTTCATCTCGGCCTGGATCAAGTCGACCCGCGGCTCCGACGTCGACGCCTCGCTCTACTACCTCGCGGTGATGCTGGAGGGCGGCGAGGACCCGCGCTTCATCGCCCGCCGCATGGTCATCCTCGCCTCCGAGGACATCGGCAACGCCGACCCGATGGCGCTGCTGGTCGCCGACGCCGCCGCCCGCGCGGTCGACCGCGTCGGCCTCCCCGAGTGCGCGCTGAACCTCAGCCAGGCGGCGATCTACCTCTCGCTGGCGCCGAAGTCGAACGCGGCGACGACGGCGATCGGCAGCGCCCGCGCCGAGGTTCGCGCCCACGGCGCCCAGACCCCGCCCGACCACCTGCGCGACGCCCATTACCCTGGCGCCCAGGCCCTCGGCCGCGGCAAGGGCTACCTCTACGCCCACGACCAGCCCGGCGGCGTCGCCGCCCAGCAGCACCTCCCCGACGCCCTCGTCGGTCGCGCTTTCTACGAGCCCACCGACCGCGGTCGCGAGAAAGCCCTCGGCGAGCGCCTCGCCGAGCTGCGCCGGCGCCTGGGCAAGTCCTGAGCGCAGAGACCGCGTTCTGAACACCGCGCAACTTCTGATCCAGATCGGGTTTCTTATGTGCGGCCTTCCAAGCTAAGCCAGGGAGAGCCGCAACACCGGCCGGGGGCTCGGACTGGGGGCTTCCGGCCGGCATAAGAACAGGGGGGAGAGGGCGCCGGGCCCCTTGACTCGGCGCCCTCTCTGTTCGTGCGCCCGGCCGCCGCGCGCCATCTCGTATCGTCTGCCCATGGCGGAGGGCGAGGCGAAACCGAAACCGAAGAAGCTGCGGCTCGGCGGCATGGCCCTGCGCAACGGCCTGCTCGTCCACGGCCCGACCCACTGGGCCGCCGCGGTCCGCCGTCCGGACGGCTCGATCGAAGTCGCCTCCGAACGCAAGCCGGAGCTGGTCCCCGGCCTCGTCGCCAAGGTCCCGGGCCTGCGCGGCCCGGTCAAACTCGCCGAGTCGATGCTGGTGCTGCCGCTGGTCCGCAGGCGGATGCGCAGCGCCCGCCTCCCCTTCGAGGACCGCCGCGTGATCGCCGCCGCCGTCGCGACCCTGGCGATCACCAACGTGATGCGCCGCAACCGCCCGGCCACCGCCGCCCGCGAGGGGCTGATGCAGGCGATCGGCGTGATCCCCGCCGCCGTGGCCCTCTCCGACCGCGACCTCGCCGCCTACCACGGCGCCGAGCACAAGGCGATCGCCGCCTACGAGCAGGGTGTCGACGACGTCGCCTCGGTCCCCAAAGAGCACGATCGCTGCGGCTCCAACCTGATCGTGCCGATGATGCTGCTCTCCTCCGCCGGGACGATCCTGCTCGAGCGCCTGGTCGAGCGGCCGAGCAACGCCGCCCGCGTGGTGGTCGGCCTGGCCGGCGCCTCGCTCGCGGTCGAGGCCTTCGCCTGGAGCGACCGCCACCACGGCGAGCCGCTCGCCGAGGCCTTCCACGCCCCCGGCCGCGAGATCCAGCGGTTGCTGGCGACGAAGGAGCCGACGGCCGAGCAGCTCGAGGTCAGCATGGCGGCGATGGCCGAGATCCTCCGCGCCGAGCCCGCCCCATAGACTTCCCCCTCGTGTTCGGAAGGATCGACCACATCGGGGTGGCAGTCGAGGACCTCGATGCCGCGATCGCCCTCTACGGCGAGAGCTTCGAGATGGAGCTCGTCCACCGGGAGGCGGTCGAGTCGCAGGGCGTCGAGGCGGTGCTGTTGGACGTCGGCGACGGCCACGTCGAGCTGCTGCGCCCGCTCGGCCCCGACACCGCCGTGGGCAAGTACCTCGCCCGCTCCGGTCCCGGCCTCCACCACGTCGCCTACGCGGTCGACGACATCGACGCCACCCTGCCGCGCCTCGTCGCCGCGGGGATCCAGCTGATCGACGCCGAGCCGCGGGTCGGCATCCGCGACAGCCGCGTCGCCTTCCTTCACCCCCGCTCCACCGGCGGGGTCCTCACCGAGATCGTCGAACCGAAAGGGCACTGATGGCAGACGCACAGCGAGTCGAGATCGGCTTCGAAGGTGGCCAGGTGATCCAGGCCCGCCTCGCCGACGACGACCTCAAGGACCTCCGCAAGCAGCTCGAGAAGGGCGGCTGGCACGACCTCCACACCGAGGACGGCGTGATCTCGCTCTACCTCGGCAAGGTCGCCTTCCTGCGCGTCGCCGCCAACGATCATCGCGTCGGCTTCGGCTCGGTCGACTGAGCCCGCCGCGGCCGCGCGCCGCGCCGGCTAGTCGGCGCAGAGGAAGTTCGGGTCCTGGCCGTCCATCGCGCGGGCCAGTAGATCGCGGAGCTGCTCGCGCTCGGGGGCGTCGAGGTTGGCGAGCACTTCGCCCTCCAGCGCCTCCAGCTTCGCCTCGGCCTTGCTCAGGGCCTTCGTCCCGGCGGGCGTGATCACGACGATGTGACGACGGCGGTCCTCGGGGTCGCGCTTGCGTTCGACGTACCCTTGGTCGTCCAGCTCGTTGAGCAGCAGCACGCAGTTGTTCGCGTCGACCATCAGCGTCTGGCCCAGCTCCTGCTGCAGGCAGCCTTCGTTGCGGGCGAGGATTTCGAGCGCGATCAGCTGCTTCAGCTTGATCCCGAGCAGGTCCTCGGTCGCCCGCCGGTAGACGACCCGATTGAGCTGCGACAGCAGCCCCATCGTGCCCGTCGTCTGGGGGGTTTTGGTGGCCGGGTTCATGGCTCTATCGACATTTTAACGGGATCGTCCTTGATGTCCAGATAATCCTTGCTACAGTGACGATCCCATGTCAGTTACGAATGACAACATAGCTCGACCTTCGTCCACCTCCGACCGCTCGCGCTGGATCGCCCTCGTGGTCCTCTGCGTGGGCATGCTGATGATCGTCCTCGACGCGACGATCGTGAACGTCGCCCTTCCCAAGATCCAGACCGACCTCGGCTTCTCCCAGTCGAGCCTCGCCTGGGTCGTCAACGCCTACCTGATCTCCTTCGGCGGCCTGCTGCTATTTGCCGGGCGGCTCGGTGACCTGCTCGGACGCCGCGACGTCTTCTTCGCCGGGCTGGTGCTGTTCACCGGCGCCTCGCTCGCCTGCGGCGTGGCCGACAGCCAGGGCGTCCTGGTCGTCGCCCGCTTCATCCAGGGGATCGGCGGCGCGCTCACCTCTGCCGTCATCCTCGGCATGATCGTCACCATGTTCCCCGAGCCCGGGGAGCAGGCGAGGGCGATCGGCGTCTACGCCTTCGTCGCCTCCGCCGGCGGCTCGATCGGGCTGCTCGCGGGCGGCGCGATCACCCAGGCCATCAACTGGCACTGGATCTTCATCGTCAACCTGCCGATCGCGGTCCTGACCGGCACGCTGTCGCTGCGTTACCTCTCGCGTGACCGCGGGCTCGGCTTCTCCAAAGGCGCCGACCTGCCCGGCGCCGGGCTGATCGTCGCCGCCCTGATGATGGGCGTCTACGCGATCGTCGAGGCCTCCGACTACGGCTGGGGCTCCGCCCACACGCTCGGCTTCGGCGCCGGCGCGGTCGCCCTGCTGATCGGCTTCGTGGTCCGCGAGGGCCGCGCCGCCAACCCGCTGGTGCCGCTGCGGATCTTCCGCTCGCGCAACCTCTCGGGTGCCAACGCGATCCAGGCGCTGATGGTCGCCGGGATGTACGGGATGTTCTTCCTTGGCGCGCTGTACCTGCAGAAAGTGCTCGGCTTCGACTCGCTCGAGGTCGGCCTCGGCTTCATCCCGGTGACGGCGATCATCGGCACCCTCTCGCTCGGTTTCTCGGCGAAACTGAACCTGCGCTTCGGCGCCAAGGCGACGCTGGTGCCGGGGCTGGTCTCCGTCGCCGCCGGGCTGGCGCTGTTCTCGCGGATCAGCGTCGACGGCGACTACTGGAGCGAAGTGCTGCCCGCGATGGTGCTGATCGGCATCGGCGCCGGCCTCTCCTTCCCCTCGCTCATGAGCCTGGCGATGAGCGGCGTGCGGCCGGAGGAGGCGGGGCTCGCCTCGGGTCTGGTCAACACCACGCTGCAGGTCGGCGGCGCCCTCGGGCTGGCCGTCCTGGCGACGCTCTCGACCAACCGCACGACCGACCTGGTCAACGGCGGCGAGGGATCCCACGCGGCGCTGACCAGCGGCTACCAGCTGGCCTTCATCGTCGGCGCCGGCCTCGTCGTCGGAGCGGTCGCGATCGCCCTGGCCGTCCTGCGCACCGGCACCCCCGCCGGCGAGGCGGCGGCGGTCGAAGCGGCCGAGGCGGAGCCCGCCTTCAGCTCCGAGGCCGCCTAGAGCGAGGCCGACTAGAGCGTCGATCTCGTGACGGGAGGCGAGGCGCGTGGATGGGCTCGCGCGCTTCGCCGCCGCCGCGCCCGTCCGAGATGGGTCCCGGGCGTCTCGTGGCGGCCCGGGCAGGCTGTGGCCGCCACGAGACGCCCGGGACGTGAGGCTCCCGCAGGGAAGTCCACACAGGCGTGTGAGAGATGCCGGGAACGTCACAGATCCTCATGCGTCCCGTGACGGGATCGGGGCCGCACCCCGGTGAGTTCGCACTTTCGCTCGCCATGCGAGCAGAACTGCGAACTCACCGGGGGGAGGCATGAGGAAGACGGGAGGAAGCGTGGACTTCCCCCGCTCCTCGTCACCGATCACGCGCCTTCGTGCCCGGACACGCGCTTCTCTCTCCCGGGCACGCCGATCCCTCGGCCCTCTCCCCGTAATCCCGGCCTTCTCGGTGGCGGCCACAGCCTGCCCGGGCCGCCACCGAGAAGGCCGCGTCCCTTATCCGTCCCTTTGAGCTCCCCGGCCCCGGGCGCTAGCTTCAGGCGCCCCGACCCCTACCTCGCCCGCGCCGCGCGGGCGAGGTAGATGGCCTTGGTGTGCTCCGTCTCGCTCATCGGTTGATGCGGGACGCCGTCGTGGTGGTGGCCGTAGAGGCCCAGCAGCTCCAGCCCGGCGGCGCCGATCGCCGCTTGCACCTCGGCGTCGGGATGGTGGCGCTGGCGGTGCAGCGCCGGCGCGATCGTCGGCCCGCCGCCGGGCACCAGCGGCTCGACCGAGAAGCGCGCTTCGCAGATCGCCCCCGGCTCGATGTCGCGCGGCGTCAGCCCGTCCCAGATCATCCGCACGCCGTTTGCCTCGACCTCGATGTGCTCGGTGAAGAAGCCGCCGTAGTTGGTCAGCGTGTTGGAGTCGAAGACGAGGACCCCGTCCGGCGCCAGGTTGGCCGCCATCCGTCGCAGCGCCGCCTCCAGCTCCGCCTGGGTGTGCAGGTAGTTGACCGCGTCGTCGAGGCAGAAGACGAGGTCGAAGCTGCCGAAGACCGGCAGCTCGCGCATGTCGGCGAGCTCGATCCGCACCCGGTCGCCCGCTTTCTGCCGCGCCAGCTCCAGCAT
Source organism: Solirubrobacterales bacterium (assembly GCA_047601885.1). Classification (GTDB taxonomy): domain Bacteria; phylum Actinomycetota; class Thermoleophilia; order Solirubrobacterales; family 70-9; genus VAYN01. The sequence goes on along the minus strand of JASGIK010000002.1, from coordinate 882,056 downwards.
CGAGGCGGAGATGTCGCAGGCGGTCACCTGCCAGCCGCGCTCGAGCAAGGGGAGGAAGCTCTTGCCGGTCCCACAGGCGACGTCGAGCGCGGTGTCCCCGGTCAGGCCGTGGGACGCGGCCAGCTCCAGCAGCGTGCCGATCCAGGTCTCGTAGTCGTGGTGGGCGGTGAAGTCGTCGTAGACCGGCGCGATCGACTCGTAGGCGACCTCCGCATGGCGGTCCGCCGGCCCCCTCTTGTTCATAGAAACCTCCACATTGCGTGGACCCGAACATCGATCGATTCGGTTTCAACGGTTTAAGGGCCTCCGGCACTCATCGTTTATGTAAGTTCGTTACATCGACTCTCAGAGGGACCATCCGAACCAAGTTGACGATGGCTGGGAGTGGGGTGAGGCACAGAGGATCTGCCTGCGGCTGGCCTACCGCTACGCGAGCAACCCGAGCGAGGCGGAGGACATCGCGCAGGAGGCCTTGCTCCGCGCCTGGCGTCGTCGATCGACCCTGCGCGAGGCGGGCAGCCGCAAGCAGTGGCTGGCGACGATCGTCCGCAACGAGGCCTTCCGCTACTACTCGCGCCCCCGCCCGGACCTGACCGACGAGGTCGAGGCGCTGCAGGGGCACGAGGACGCGCTGGTCGTCTCGACCGAGGACCGGGCCGATCTGCAGGCCGCCCTGGAGCGGTTGTCGGAGCGCGAGCGGGTGCTTCTCTCGCTGCGCTACGAGGAGGATCTGACCCAGCCCGCGATCGCCGCCAGGTTGGGGATTCCGGAGGGAACGGTGAAGGTGCAGCTGCACCGGGCGCGACTGAAGCTGCGGCGCGCCTACGCCTCCTAGAAAACCGCTCGAAATCCTTCTATACACGCGGGCGAGCGGCGTGCCCTCAAGTTCGGACGGCTGGATAAGGACGCCGGCGTTCCTCCAGTCGAGTATTGAGTACATGAAGACCGCGCCGCGACAGATAGTCGCCTTCGGAGGTGGTGGGTTCTCGATGGAGTCGGGCAATCCGCTGCTCGACGACTACGTGCTCGGCCTGACCAAGGCGGAGCGGCCGCGGGTCTGTTTCCTGCCGTCCGCCTCGGGCGACGCGGACCACTACATCGTCCGCTTCTACCGGGCCTTCGCCGCGACCCGCTGCGAGGCCAGCCACATCTCCCTGTTCCGTCGCGAGCAGGGTCCGGAGGACATCCGCCGGCACCTCCTCTCGCAGGACCTGATCTACGTCGGCGGCGGCAGCGTCGTCAGCCTGCTCGGCGTCTGGAAAGCGCATGGGATCGACGTGATCCTGCGCGAATGCTGGGAGGCCGGGGTGATCCTCTGCGGCCTCTCGGCGGGCTCGCTCTGCTGGTTCGCCGAGGCGGTCACCGGCTTCCACGGCGCGCCCCAACGGCTCGAGGGACTCGGCCTCCTGCCCTTCAGCAACTGCGTCCACTACGAACGCAAATCGGATCGCCGCGAGTACTACCACCGCTTCCTGCGCGAGGGGATGCGGCCGGGCTACGCCGCCGAGGACGGCGCCGCCCTCCATTTCATCGGTGAAGAGCTCAGCCGCGTGGTCGCTTCTCGTCCGGAGTCGCGCGGCTACCGGCTCGATGTTTCGGGACAGCGGGTGGTGGAGATGCGGATCGCCACCACCTACCTCGGCGAACGCGGCGTCGTGCCGGAGGCGCCGCTGCCCGAGGCGCTGTCCACCGCGGTCGCGCCAGCCTGATGGCCGGTGGGGCGAACGGGACCGGGGAGAACGGAGCCGGCCCGGGGACGACGACCGCGGTGCGCCGCATCCTCACCCTGGGCGGCCACGACTTCACCTCCCGCCCGCCGGACCGGGCGGTCTGCGAGTTCATCCTGCGGCTGGCGACCGAGCGCGGCGGCGAGCGGCCGCGGATCTGCATCCTGCCGACCGCCTCCGGCGACACCTCCGACCAGATCGCCCGCTTCTACCAGGCCTTCGGCGACCGCCCCTGCGAGCCCTCCGACGTCTCCCTCTTCCGCCTCGGCCGGCGCCCGATGGCGCTCCGCGACCACCTCCTCTCGCAGGACCTGATCTACGTCGGCGGCGGCTCGATGGTGAACCTGCTGGCGGTCTGGGAGGCGCACGACATCGCCTCGATCCTCAGCCTCGCCTGGCGCCGCGGCATCGTCCTCGCCGGCCAGAGCGCCGGCGCGATGTGCTGGTTCCAGGCCGGCATCACCACCTCCTCCGGCAAACCCCTCGAGGCCGCCGGCCTCGGCCTCCTCTCCGGCAGCCTCTGCGTCCACTACAACAACGAGCCGGCCCGCCGCGCCACCTACCTCGAGGCGGTCGGCGAGGGCATGCCCGGCGGCTACGGCCTCGACGACTACGCCGGCCTCCTCTGGGAGGGCGAAGACTCCCCCTCGGCGGTGACGGCCCGCCGCGGCGCCCGCGCCTACCGCGTCTGCAAGCGCGACGACGGCGAGGTGAGCGAGAGCCCGCTACCCGCGAGGTTCCTCCCGGCGCCCGCGCCGGCGGCCCTGCGCGAGGACATCGCCGAGTTCCGCCGCATCAAAACGATGCGCCGGCGAGCGGGCTGGCTCGGGTAGGAGCTCCCGGGGTTCCTGTACTTCGGGGGAGCTCCGGGGAGGACGCCCGGGCACTGCCCCGGCGTCATTGGCATTTCGCCGGGCATTCCGGCGGGTCAGCGCCCGGGCGTCCTACGGCGTGCGCCGGAGGTTCAGACGAGCCCAAACGCATGATGCCCGAGCACACGCTCTGGCTTGAAGCAGCAAAATTCGCGACGGTGCCGAGCCTTACGGCCCGAGCCTCGTGGCCCGGACCTTGGCAACAGGGCGAACTTCACCAAACCCTGGTGGAGAGGGGTGGGGCGCCGACTCGCCGGAATGCCCGGCGAAATGCCAATGACGCCGAGGCGGTGCCCCACCCCTCCCCGCAAAGCCGTCCCTGTGAAGACCCCTCCGGAGCTCCGGAGCTACTCCTACCGCTACTCCGCCTCGTCCGCCGCCGGAGGCGCCGTCGGGTCGGAGCCCTCCTCGCCGAAGCTCTCGCGGGCGATGAAGTCCTCGGCCAGCAGCAGGTTGTCCTTGGAGCGCTCGACCACGTTCAGCAGATCGCCCATCAGCGCGACCTCCTCGACCTGCTCCTTGACGAACCACTGGAGGAACTGCTCGGCCCGGTAGTCCTTGATCTCGCGGGCGAGCTCGAAGAGGGAGAAGATCTCGTCGCTGACGCGCTTCTCCTGCTCGAGCGCCATCTTGACCGGCTCGGAGCCGTCGGCGTAGGTGGTCGGGTGCGACTTGATGTCGGGGATCTCGACCTTCTCGTCGACGTCGAGCAGGTAGCGGATCATCATCATCGCGTGCTCCCGCTCCTCCAGCGCCTGGCGGTAGAAGAAGGCGGCGAGGCGGGGCAGGGTTTCGGCGTCGTAGTAGACGGCGGCGGCGACGTACTGCTGGGAGGCCGCGAACTCGTTCGAGATCTGCTCGTTGAGGGCGGCGGCGAAGGACTTCTCGGCCATCTTTGGGTGGCTCCTTTATCTGCGGGATGAGACGATCTGACACCAAAGTAGCCGATCGTCCGACTTCGGTTTCCCTACATCGCGGTTCGGCATCCCTAAGCCAGATTCGGCTTGCCTAAGCGGTTTGCGGGCCGGTCCAGCGGAAACCGACGGCGTCGATCGAGGGCTCGAGCGGGCTCGACGGCAGCCCCGGCCGGGTCGCTTCGGCGGGGTCGTTGTAGCCGCGCGGGGCGACGTCGTTGGGCGTGTCGGGATGGAAGATCGAGGCGAGGTACTGGATCTGGCCGCGGCCCGGGCCGAGCTCGGTCTGGCCGCCGCCGTAGGCGCCGATGCCTTTCTCCTCGCAGTAGTCGTAGGCGGCGAAGAGGCGGGAGATCGGGCCGAAGCGCGAGGGCTTCACGTTGACCGTGCGCGGCGGCGACCAGGGCATCGCCTCGATGTCGGCGATCGAATGGATCGGCGCGTCCCAGGTGATCCGCTCGTGGACCGGCTCCAGCAGCGGCCGCGTCTCCTCGGTCACGTCGGGGTCCTCGAGCCAGGCGTCGGGGAAGGCCTCGATCAGCCGCGCGTAGAGGTCGGGATCGGTGATCACGTCGACCGGGGTGCCTTTGTAGAGGCCCTTGAGGTCGAGCGAGTCGACCGCGCCGGTGGCGACCAGCGCGGCGATCAGCTCGTCGTCCCAGTCGCCTACGGGGTCGAGCTTGAAGCGCAGCCCGGGGTGGGCGGCGAGGCGTTCCTCCACCGGCTTGATCGAGGACCTTGCTCCCGGCTCGAACCCGGCCAGGCGCAGCGAGGCGACGAAGTTGAGCGGCTTCGGCTCGCGCCCGAGCGCCGCCGAGAGGTTCGTCCCCGCCTGCCGCAGCGCCAGGTCGAGCGCCGCCGACTCGTACGCCCAGCGGCGGTAGTCGCGGGAGACCTCGGCCCGCTCGGGCGCGCCGGCCGGGAAGAGGTCGATCCCGTCGAGCTTCTGCGAGAACTCGTCGAAGGTGCCGGAGTGGGCGAGCCCCCGGGGCGGTCCGTGGCCCTGCTGGCCGATGTGGTCGACGGCGTCGTAGACGACGTCTTCGCCGATGCCCTCCTCGCCGCCACCGCGCAGCTTGACCACCGTGGTCAGCCGTTCGAATTCGCCCAGCTTCAGCTCGAGCCCTTCGAACGAGCACTCCTCGACCTCGAGCGGCAGGTCCTTGATCGCGTCGTAGGAGGCCATCGCGCCGACCCTACCCGCGCGCGGCGGCGACCCGCAGCGTCTTCAGCTCGCGGTCGGAGCCACCGCGGACGTAGCCGCCGTGGGCGATCGACTCGCGGATGTAGGAGAGCGTCTCGGCGGTGAGCCGCTCGCCCGGCAGCACGTTGGGGATCCCCGGCGGGTAGGCGGCGAGCCCCTCGGCGGCGACCCGGCCCGCGGCCTCCTCGAAGGGCACCACTTCCTGCGGCCCGAGGTAGGCCTCGCGCGGCGTCATCACCAGCTCGCCCCAAGGCGGCGGCGGCGCCAGCTTCTCCTGCGCCGGGCCCGGCTCGGCTTCCAGTTCGCCGACTGCGGCGCCCAGCGCGGCGACCAGGCGCTCGCCGGTCGCGGCGGCGGGCTCGCCGAGGCCGAACAGCCCGACGACGACGTTCTCCGAGTAGAGCTCGAGGTCGATCCCGTGCGAGTAGAAGAGTTTCCTCGCCAGCCGGTAGCCGGTCGAGCCGGTGCCGCGGACGTCGATCGAGAGCCGCATCGGGTCCCAGCCGGCGATGCCGGCGCGGCCGACCATCGACTCGTCGAGGACGGCGAGCCCGGGGATCTGGACGATCTGCGCGCGGGTGCGGGCGATCGCCGCCAGCGTCTCGCCGAGCAGCTCCTCGCCGTGGACGGCGGCCTGCCGGCGGGCGGCGTCGAGCGACCCGGTGAGCAGGCCGCTGGGGCTGGTCGTTTCGACCAGGCTGACGCAGCGGTCGACGATCGCGGCGTCGATCCGGTCGCCCCTGCCGAGGTGCAGCATCGCCGCCTGGGTGAGGCTGCCGACGATCTTGTGGGTCGAGGAGGTGACCAGGTCGGCGCCGCACGACAGCGCGTCCGGCGGCAGGTCGGGGTGGAAGTGGAGGTGGGCGCCCCAGGCCTCGTCGACGATCAGCGGCACGTCCCGGGAGTGGGCGACCTCGGCCAGCGCCGCGACGTCGGCGCAGGCGCCGAAGTAGGTGGGGGAGACGACCATCGCGGCGACCGCGTCGGGGGTCGCGTCGAGCGCCGCCGCCAGCGACTCGGGGGTGAGGCCGTGGGCGATGCCGAGCTCCGGGTCGAGCTTCCGGCGCGACGAAGGTCGGCCGCATCCCGTTCAGCACCATCCCGTCGATCACCGAGGAGTGGACGTTGCGCTGCACGACGACCCGTTCGCCCATGTGGCCGAGCGCCATCGAGGTGGCGTGGTTGCCCTGCGAGGCGCCGTTGATCAGGAACCAGGTGCGGCGCGCGCCCCAGGCCTCGGCGGCGAGCAGCTGCGCCTGCTGGAACGGGGTCGGTTCGGGGCCGATGTCGACGCCCTCGGTCACCGACGGCACGTCGTTGATCAGCCCGGTCATGCCGACCAGGGCGACCATCGCCGGATCGGCCGCCCGGCCGCCCTTGTGTCCGGGGACCTGGAAGCGCCCTGGGTCACGTGCCGAGTACTCGAGCAGAGCGTCTACGTAAGGAGTCGTTTCCTGCCTCGAATCAGCCATGCGGGCGAGTCTAGTCATGGCCGGTGGCCGTTACGTCAAGATTGGACCGGATGGAGCACGATCGCCTCGGTTACTGGATCCGGGAGGCCGGAAACGTCGAATCACGCCCCTCGTTGGGCGCCGACCGCGACGCCGACGTCCTCATCGTCGGCGGCGGCTACACCGGCATGTGGACCGCCTGGCACGCCCACGAGCTCGCCCCCGAGGCGCGGATCGTGATCCTCGAGTCCGAACCTGTCTGCGGGCGCGGGCCGAGCGGCCGCAACGGCGGCTTCGTCGAGGCGATGTGGACCTCGTTGGCCTCGATGCGGGGGCGCTGGGGGGACGCGGGAGCGCTCGCCGTCGCCGCGGCCGCCGACGAAGCGGCGCGCCGGGTCGGCCGCTTCTGCACCGAGGAGAAGGTGGATGCCTGGTACCGCCAGGCGGGCTACCTCGAGGTCTCGACCGCCCCCGCCCAGGACGGGGCCGGCCACGCCGCGGTCGACGCCTGCCGTGAGCTCGGCGTCGCCGACAAGCTGCGCGCGCTGTCCGCCGCGGAGGTCCGGACGCACTGCGACGCGCCCGAGTTCCGCGCCGGGGTGATCGAACCGATCGGGGCGACCGTGCAACCGGCCCGCCTGGCGCTCGGCCTGCGTCGGCGGCTGCTCGAGGAGGGGGTCGAGATCTACGAGTCCTCGCCGGTGCGCCGCTTCCGCGAGGGCGAGGAGGGGGTCGAGGCGACCACCGCCACCGGCGCCCGCGTCCGCGCCCCGCGCGGCGTGCTGGCGATCGGCGGCGCCGCCAAAGCGCGCGGCGGCCCGCTCGACGGCCGCCTCTCCGTCGTCTCCTCCCACATCGTGATCACCGAGCCGGTCCCCGACGTGGTCGAGAAGCTCGGCTGGACCGGGGGCGAGGCGATCACCGACGGCCGCTCCCTCGTCCACTACTTCCGCACCACGCCGGACGGCCGCATCGCCTTCGGCTGGGGCGGCGGCCACATCGCCATGGGCGCCCGCCTCCACGGCCGCACCGAGGTCGACGCCGCCGTGATCCAGACGCAGCGCCGCACCTTGGTCGAATACTTCCCCGACCTCCTCGGCCGCCAGATCACCCACGCCTGGGGCGGGCCGATCGACGCCTCGCCGACCCACCTCCCGGCGATCACCTCGCTGAAGCGCGGCCGCGCCTGGGTCGCGGCGGGCTACACCGGCAACGGCGTCGGCCCGACCAACATGGTCGGCCGCACCCTCGCCTCCCTCGCCCTCGACAAGGGCGACGAGCCCACGCGCCTCGCCTTCGTCGACGCCGAGATGCCCCGCATCCCCCCCGAGCCCTTCCACTGGATCGGCGGCGAAGCGATCAGGGCCGGCATCGCCGGCAAGGAGGCCGCCGAGCGCGAGCGGCGCAAGCCGAATCCGCTGGCCGCCGCCGTGGCAAAGGTCCCGGAGCTCATCGGCTTCCATATCGGCCGCTGAGACGATCGATCCCGGTCCGGGTGGCGGGGATTCGGGGGTTCGGGTGGCGGGGTCCGGGGACGGCGTGCTTCGCGGCCACTGCGGCCGTCCGAGGTGCGTCCCGGGCGTCTCGTGGCGGCCCGGGCAGGCTGTGGCCGCCACGAGACGCCCGGGACGTGAGGCTTCCGCGGGGAAGTCCACACGGACGTGGGAGAGATGCCGGGGACGTGACCCTTCCTCATGCCTCCCGTGACAGGATCGGAACCAGCCCCGGGTGAGTTCGCACTTTCGCTCGCTATGCGAGCAGAACTGCGAACGCACCAGTGGGAGACATGGGGAAGACGGGAGGAAGTGTGGATTTCCCCCGCTCCTCGTCACCGATCACGCGCCTTCGTGCCCGGACACGCGCTTCTCTCTCCCGGGCACGCCGATCCCTCGGCCCTCTCCCCGCACCCTCGGCCTTCTCGGTGGCGGCCACAGCCTGCCCGGGCCGCCACCGAGAAGGCCGCGTCCCTTGGTCGTCCCTTTCAGCTTCGGGCGCCAGCTCCCCCTCCGGGCGCCAGCTCCCGGCCCCCCGCCCCAACCATCCACCGGTGGCCGCTAGGTCGCCGCGGTCGCCGGCGGCAGCGGCAGCACTTCCTCCTGCTCGGGGCGGATGCTCGCCATCCGTTCGGCCCGGCGCTGTTGCAGCGTGGTGAAGATCATCGCCGCCACCGTGATCCCGAAGAGGATCATCGCGATGCAGTTGACCTCGACCGGGACGCCGCGCTGGAAGGCGCCGAAGATGTAGAGCGGGAAGGTCACCGTCGTCCCCGAGTTGAAGTTGGAGATGACGAAGTCGTCGATCGAGAGGGCGAAGGCGAGCATCGCGCCGCCGAAGACCCCGGGCAGGATCAACGGCAGGGTGACCAGGCGGAAGGTTTCCCAGGGGGTCGCCCCGAGATCCTTCGCCGCCTCCTCCAGTCGTCGATCGAAGCCGATCAGGCGCGAGCGCACCACGACCACGACGAAGCTGATGCAGAACATGATGTGGGCGATCAGCAGGGTCGTGAAGCCGAGCGGGGTGCCGAGGATGAGGAAGAAGGAGAGCAGCGAGGAGCCCATCACGATCTCCGGGGTCGCCATCGGGATCACGATCAGGAAGTTGGCCGCCCGCCGGCCGAAGAACTGGTGGCGCACCAGGGCGAGCGCCATCATCGTGCCGATGATCGTCGAGATCACGGTCGCCAACACGGCCAGCTTGATCGAGGTCCAGAGGGCTTCGTTCAATTCCGGAATCCCGAAGACGTTCTTCCAGTGCTTCAGCGTGAAGCCGACCCAGGTGAAGTTGTAGCGGCCGGACGGGTTGTTGAAGGAGAAGAAGAAGATGACCCCGATCGGGACCAGCATGTAGACGATCACGAGCACGCCGATGATCAGGACCGCGTGCTCGCGCAGCCATTTGCCAAGGCCCATGCGGGGGGCTGCCTCGGCGCTCATATCGCGGTCCCCTCCTCGCCCATCAGTGACTCCGAGCCGGCGAAGCGGATGTAGATCAAGACGATGATCAGGATGATCGCCATCAACACGAAGGAGAGCGCCGCCGCCGCTGGGTATTCCCGCTGTTTCAGGTAGAGCGACTGGATCACGTTGCCGATCATCTGGTTGTTCGGCGCGCCGAGGAATTCGGCGTTGACGTAGTCACCGGTCGCGGGGATGAAGGTGAGGAGCGTTCCCGCCACCACCCCCGGTGCCGAGAGCGGCAAGGTGACTTTGAAGAAGGTCGTCGCGGCGTTCGAGTAGAGGTCCTTCGCCGCCTCCATCAGGCGCGTGTCGAGCCGCTCGAGGCTGGCGTAGATCGGCAGCACCATGAAGGGCAGGTAGTTGTAGACGAGGCCTGAGATCACCGCCGGCGCGGTGAAGAGGACGTGTCCGCTGGGCGCGATCTGGAGGAACTTCAGCACCGACACCACCGGGCTTTCGTCGGACAGGATCGTGACCCAGGAGATCGTCCGGATCAGGTAGGTGGTGAAGAACGGCGCCACCACCGCGAGCAGCATCGCGTGCCGCCATTTCCCCGCCTTGAAGGCGATCGCGTAGGCCAGCGGGTAGGCGAGCAACAGGCAGATCAGCGTCGCCAGCCCGGAATAGATGAAGCTGCGGACGAACTGGGTGTCGTAGAGGCTGAGCGCGTTCGAGTAGTTCGCCCAGTGCCAGTCGAACGGGTAGTAGACGCCGCTGACGTTGACGTTGAGCGAGAGGCGGCCGAGGAAGTAGAGCGGGATCAGGAAGAAGACGACCAGCCAGATCGTCCCCGGCGCCAGCAGGGCGTAGGCGCCCGTTCGTCGTTTCAGCGTTTCCATCGACTCAGCCGTTCAGCACCGCGTTGAAGGCCCGGTTGATGTTCTGTTCTTCCTTCGCGGTCCCCGGCGAAGGCTGGATCGAGCACTTCTTCGTGAACGACGCCGGCGGGAAGATCAGCTTGTTGTTGGCGATTTCCGGTTCTTCCTTGAGCAGGACTTCTTTCGTCCCTTCGACCGGGCTGACGTAGTTCACGTAGGCCTCGATCTGGGCCTGATGGACGGGGTCGTAGACGTAGTTGATCCAGGCCTCGGCGGCGGTCGGGTTCGGCGCGCCGACCGGGATCACCATGTTGTCCGACCAGAGGATGCAGCCTTCTTCGGGCATCCGCCATTCGATGTTCGGGTTGTCCGCCTGCAGCTGCACCGCGTCGCCCGACCAGCCGATCGCCGCGATCGCGTTGCCGTTGGCCAGGTCGGTCGAGTAGTCGTTGCCGGTGAAGCGCCGGACCTGCCCCGATTCGGCCGCTTCCTTCAGTTTTTCGATCGCTTTCAGCCAGTCGGCTTCGGTGGCGTGTTCGACGTCGACGCCTTCGCACTTCATCACCAGCGGCACGGTGTCGCGAAGTTCGTTCAGCATGTCGACCTTGCCCTTGTATTTCGGGTCGAAGAGGTCGCAGATCGAGTGGATGTCCGGCGCCTTTTCCTTGTTGACGATGATCCCGGTCATCCCCGACTGCCAGGGCGCGGCGAAGTCACGGCCCGGGTCGTAGGAGGCGCCGCGCAGGTTGTCGACCAGGTTTTTCTCGAAGTTCGGGATCGCCGCCGGTTCGAATTCCTGCAGGTAGCCGAGTTCGTGCATCTTCTTCGCCATCCAGTCGGTGACGACGAAGAGGCTGCGGCCACCCGATTCGCCGTTCGCCAGCAGCGGCTGCATCTTGGCGAAGAACTCTTCGTTCGAGTTCACGTCTTCGACGTATTTGACCGCGATGCCGGTTTCCTTTTCGAAGTCCGGGACGGTCTTTTTGTCGATGTAGAGGGGCCAGTTGGAGATCGTCAGCTCCCCGGAGGCCTTCTTTTCGATCTTCACCTCGTTGCCGCCGCCGCTGCCCCCATAGCCCGCCGGCAGTTCTTCGATGCCGCCGCCGCAGGCCGCCAGGGCGATCGTCGCCGCCAGCGCCAACAGGGCCAGGCCGATCCTGACGAGGGCCCGGCGCCCCACCGTCCTACTCACCCTCAGCCTCCGGCTCACGCGCATCCTCCTCGTCCTTGTCGATCACCACATGCATGTGCTGGGGCTCCCAGCTGAGCACGACGCGTGCGCCGCCCCCAGGCAGCGACTGGCGTTCGGACTCGTCGGCGTTGGGGACGAGGACCGTCATCCGCACCCCGTCGCCGACGCCGACGACGAGCTGGGTCGCGGTTCCGAGGTACACGGAGCTCTCGACGACGCCTTCGACCGAGGGCGTGCCGGACGCCGGCGGGGCGTCTCCCGGCAGGTCGACCCGCAGCTTCTCCGGCCTGACCACCGCGGCGCAGCCTTCACCGGGCGTGAGCTCGCCGGTGTCGGCGGGAACCTCGGGGCCGGACTCGAGCTTCACCAGACCCGGCGCCGAGACCTTCGCCGGCATCAGGTTGGAGACGCCGATGAAGCCGGCGACGAAGCTGGTCGTCGGCCGGTCGTAGACCTCCTCCGGCGTCGACACCTGCTCGACCTTGCCGCGGTTCATCACCGCGATCCGGTCGCTCATCGTCAGCGCCTCCTCCTGGTCGTGGGTGACGTAGACGAAGGTGATGCCGACCTCACGTTGGATCTGCTTCAGCTCGATCTGCAGGCCCTTGCGCAGCTTCAGGTCGAGCGCCCCGAGCGGCTCGTCGAGCAGCAGCACTTTCGGCAGGTTGACCAGTGCCCGGGCCAGGGCGACGCGCTGCTGCATGCCGCCGGAGAGCTGCGACGGCCGCCGGTTCGCCTCGCGCGCCAGCCCGACCCGCTGCAGCTCCGCGGCGACCCGTTCGGCGATCTCGTCCTTGTCGACTTTCTTCCGTTTCAGGCCGAAGGCGACGTTTTTCTCCACGCTCATGTGGGGGAAGAGCGCATAGCTCTGGAACACCGTGTTGGTGGGTCGCTTGTGCGGCGGCGTCCCGGCGACGTTGTCGCCCTCGATCAGGACTTCGCCGATCGTCGGCTGCTCGAAGCCGGCGATCATCCGCAGCGTCGTCGTCTTGCCGCAGCCGCTCGGCCCGAGGAAGGTGAAGAATTCGCCCTGTCCCAGCGTCAGCGAGAGGTCGTCGACGGCGGTGAAGGTGTCGAAGCGCTTGGTGACGTTGCGCAGGACGACGCTCGGCGTCTCCGCTCCCGGCGCGCCCTCCGCGGCCGCCACGGCGTCAACCCCGGTCAAGCTTGAATCCCATCACGAACTCTCCCATCGTCTTGAGCTTCAACCCCGCCGACCGTATGCCCACCTGGATCGGCCCGCAAGTGGCGGATGTCCTAAAAGGACAGCTTTTGCTTATACCTTGTGTATAAATCGATTCGGCGTGCTTGACCCGTCAGCCACTTGCGCGCCTGCTTGACGGCCTCTAGCTTTGTCCATATCGTCGCAAGCGTTTCGAGAGGAGAGCGGTATGGCGACCGCACCACAGGTAGTCGACTCAGAACTTCAGCAACTGGCCCGCAGGCATCTCTGGATGCATTTCTCGCGGATGGGCGGCTACAGCGCCGACCACGAGATCCCGCTGATCACGCGGGCGGACGGCTGCTACGTATATGACGAGCACGGGAACCGCTACCTGGACGGGCTCTCGGCGCTGTTCTGCGTAAACGCCGGCCACGGCCGCGCCGAGTTCGGCGAGGCGGCGGCCCGCCAGGTCGAAGAGCTCGACTTCTTCACCCTCTGGAGCTACGCCCACCCGCGGGCGATCGAACTGGCCAAGCGGATCGCCGACCTGGCGCCGGGCGAACTGAACCGCGTCTTCTTCACCGACGGCGGCTCCGAGGCGGTCGAGTCGGCGCTGAAGCTCGCCCGCAACTTCCACCGCGCCCACGGCAAAGGCCAGAAGCACAAATTCATCGCCCGCGAGGTCGCCTACCACGGCACCTCCCTGGGGGCGCTCTCGGCGACCGGCATCACCAACCTGCGCAACCAGTTCGAACCGCTGGTCTCCGGCGCCTGCCACGTGCCGAACACCAACATCTACCGCTGGCCCGAGGACCGCGACCCGCTCTGGGCGGCCGACGCGATCGAGGAGCGGATCGTCTTCGAGGGGCCCGAGACCGTCGCCGCGGTGATCCTCGAGCCGGTCCAGAACGCGGGCGGCTGCTTCGTCCCGCCGGACGGCTACTTCCAGCGCGTGCGCGAGATCTGCGACACCTACGACGTGCTGATGATCTCCGACGAGGTGATCTGCTCCTGGGGCCGGCTCGGCCACTACTTCGGCTGCGAACGCTTCGGTTACCAGCCGGACATGATCACGACGGCGAAGGGGATCACCTCGGCCTACGCGCCGATGGGAGCGGTGATCGCCTCCGACCGCGTGTTCGAGCCGTTCAGCGAGAAGGGCGCCTCGTTCGCCCACGGCTTCACCTTCGCCGGCCACCCGGTCGCCGCGGCGATCGCGCTGGCCAACCTCGACGTCTTCGAGCGCGAGGACCTCTGCGGCCACGTGCTGGCCAAGGAGGACGAGTTCCGCGGCATGTTGGAGAGCCTGCGCGAGCTGCCGATCGTCGGCGACGTGCGCGGCGCCGGCTACTTCCAGGCGATCGAGCTGGTCAAAGACAAGGGGACCAAGGAGAGCTTCAACGACGAGGAGTCGGAGAAGCTGTTGCGCGGCTTCCTCTCGGTCGAGCTCTACAAGCGCGGCCTGATCTGCCGCGCCGACGACCGCGGCGACCCGGTCATCCAGCTCGCCCCGCCGCTGATCACCGACACCGAGCAGTTCGAGGAAATCCACGACGTCTTGTCCGGCGTGCTCTCCGAAGCGTGGGACCAGGTGGTCAACTAAGGAGTAGGTGTGCTCACGGTCCAGAGCCTTCTTGATGAGCTCGATCTAGAACTGGCGACCGGCGCGGAAAGCGCCGGCGCGCCGGTTCGCTGGGTCCACATCTCGGAGCTCCAGGACCCGACGCCTTGGCTCTCCGGCGGGGAGCTGATGCTGACGACCGGGATCCCGCTCGACACCGAGGAGAAGCAGCGCGCCTTCGTCGCCGACCTCGCCGAGCGCAACCTCGCCGGGCTCGGCTTCGGCACCGGCTTCAGCCACAAGCGCCTGCCCGAGGCGCTGGTCGACGAGGCCGAGAGGCGCTCCTTCCCGCTCTTCGAGGTCCCCTACTCGGTCCCCTTCATCGCGATCACCGAGAAGGCCTTCACCAAGCTGGTCAACGAGCAGTACGAGGTGCTGCAGCGCGGCCTCGCGATCCAGCGCCGGCTCGAGCGGCTGGTGCTGGAGGAGCGCGGGCTGGAGGAAATCGCCGCCACCGTCGCCTCGGCGGTGGGCGGGACGGTGGCGATCCTCGACGGCCGCGGCGAACGGCTCGCCGGGCGGGGCTTCCGCCGCCAGCTCTCGGCCGAGGCGATCGGCGCGATCCGCCGCGAGGTCGTCGGCCACGCCGGCGACGGCCACCCCTTCGTCCCTTCGCACCCCTCGCTGGCCGGTCGGGCACTCGCCCACCCGGTCGTCTCGCCCGGCGGCGGCCTGCCGCAGGCCTGGGTGGTGATCGTCCGCGACTCGGGCGGCCTCGGGGACTTCGAGCGGTTGATCCTGCAGCAGGCGGTGGCGATCGTCGCGCTCGAGCTGATGCGCCGGCGGGTCGCCCGGGAGACCGAGCGGCGACTGGCGGGCGACGTCCTCGCGGCGGCGCTCGGCGGGCTGATGGAGCCGCTCGAGCTGCGCCGCCGGCTGGAGCCCTTCGGCATCGGCGAGGAGGCCGCGGTGCTCGTCTTCAGCGTCGACAATCCCGGCGCCGCGGCGGCGCCGCTGGAAGCGGCGCTCGCCGCCGAGGGCGTCGCCGCGGTCGTCGCCCCGCACGAGATCGGCGGCCGCGAGCTGCTCTGCGCGGTGGTCGACGCCGGCGACCACGATCCGATCGCCGTCGCCGCCAAGGCGCGCGAGGCGCTGATCGCCGAGTGCGGGCCGACCCGCGCCGCGGCCGGCCGGGTCGGCCCGCCCGGGTCCCTGCGCCACTCCTTCCACGAGGCGCGCTGCGCGCTCGAAGCGACCGCCCTCGCCAACGGCTCCGCCCCCGAGGTCGCCTCCTGGCGGGACCTCGGCGCCTTCACCCTGCTGCTCTCGATCCAGGACGACGACGCGCTCTCGCTCTACTGCGACAGCGTCCTCGGCCCGATCGAGGAGGGCGACGAGGAGTACGGCGGCGAGCTGCTGCGCTCGCTGGAGGCGTTCATCGAGCAGAACGGGCAGTGGGAGCGGGCCGCCCGGCAGGTGTACTGCCACCGCCACACCCTGCGCTACCGGATGCGGAAGGTCGAAGAGCTGACCGGCCGCGACCTCTCGCGCGCCCATGATCGGATCGAGTTCTGGTTGGCGCTGCGCGCCAGAGAGTTGGTGACTTCATGAAGGTCGGCGTTCCCACCGAGATCAAGTCGGACGAGTACCGCGTCGCGATCACCCCGGCCGGGGTGCGCGAAATGGTCGAGCACGGACACGAGGTGCTGATCCAGTCGGGCGCGGGCGAGGGGAGCGCGATCTCGGACGAGCGCTACGCCCTGCAGGGGGCGACGATCGTCGCCGACGCCGCGGCGGTCTTCGCCGCGGCGGAGATGATCCTCCACGTCAAGGAGCTGCAGCCGGAGGAGATCGCGATGTTGCGGCCCGAGCAGCTGCTCTTCACCTACCTGCACCTGGCCCCGGACCCGGCGCAGACGCGCGGACTGACCGAGTCGGGCGTCACGGCGGTCGCCTACGAGACGGTCGAGGACGCGGCGGGCGGGCTGCCGCTGCTGGCGCCGATGAGCGAGGTGGCAGGGAAGATCGCCACCCAGGCGGGCGCCTACATGCTGCAGAAACCGGAGGGCGGGCGGGGGATCCTGCTCGGCGGCGTGCCCGGCGTCGCGGCGGCCAACGTGATGGTGATCGGCGGCGGCGTGGTCGGCATGAACGCCGCCTTCATCGCGATCGGGATGGAGGCCGACGTCTTCGTCTTCGACCGCTCGATCGACCGCCTGCGGGACCTCGACGTGATCTTCAACGGGCGCTGCTCGACCGTCTACTCGACCACGCTGGCGGTGGAGGAGATGCTGCCGCGGGCCGACCTGGTGATCGGCGCGGTGCTCGTGCACGGCGCGCGGGCGCCTTACGTGGTGACGCGGGAGCAGCTGAAGCTGATGAAACCGGGGGCGGTGCTGGTCGACGTGGCGATCGACCAGGGCGGCTGCTTCGAGACCTCGCGCCCGACCACCCACGCCGAGCCGACCTTCGAGGTCGAGGGGATCACCCACTATTGCGTCGCCAACATGCCCGGCGCGGTCCCGATCACCTCGACCCAGGCGCTGACCAACGCCACCCTGCCCTACGCGATCGCGCTCGCCGACCACGGTCTGGCCGGGGCGATCAAGCGGATCCCGGGGCTGCGGCCGGGCGTCAACGTCGCCGCCGGCAGGGTCACCCATCCGGCTGTCGCCGACGGCGTCGGCATGGACTACGTGCCGGTCGAGGAGGCCCTGCCGCTCAGCTGACCCCCAGGGTCGACGGCGCCCGTATGCTGGCGCCGTCGTGGGTCGAGGCCAGGGCAAATTGAAGTCGGCGCTGCTGCTCGCCGCGGCGGCGCTCGCCGTCTTCGCGGCGCAGGCGGTCGCGGCCGGGAGCGGCGGTGAAGAAGAGGTGCACCGCTGCCACGGGCGGATCGCGACGATCGTCGGCACCTCCGGTGACGACGTGCTGCACGGCACGCCAGGGCGCGACGTGATCTGGGGCGGCCCGGGGAACGACACGATCTACGGCAGCCTCGGCAACGACCTGATCTGCGGCGGCGCCGGCGACGACGTCATCCACGGCGGCCGTGGCAACGACGAAGTCTTCGGCGGCCGGGGGGCGGACCGCGTCTTCGGCGACCTCGGCGACGACAAGGTCAGCGGCGGGCCGGGCTCCTACGACGACGTCGCCGGCGGGCTCGGCATCGACACCGTCAACGGCGGGCCGGGGAACTACGACCTCGTCCACGGCGACTACGGCTACGACCGCATGTCCGGCGGGCCGGGCAAGCACGACATCGCCTCTTTCGCCACCGCCGTCTCCGGCGGCAACGGGACGATGGGCGTCTGGGCCTCGCTGCGCAAGCACGTCGCCCGCGGCGACGGCCACGACAAGCTCTACGAATTCGAGGACCTCGAAGGCTCGGCCTTCCGCGACACACTGATCGGCGACGGTGGCCCGAACGAGATCGTCGGCGGCCCGGGGAACGACACGCTGATCGGCGGCGGCGGTCACGACACCCTGAACGGCGGCGAGGGCACCGACGGCTGCCGCGGCGCCAAGGGCCGGACGATCTCCTGCGGCAAGGAAGCGAAGCCGAAGGGCAGCGCCTACGTCCAGGTGGACGAGGCGGCCGGCGGGGGCGGCGGGGTGCAGATCGTCGGCGGTCGCGGCCGCGACCATTTCACCGTCTCCTATGACCAGGCGTCTAACGCCCTCGAGGTCGACGCCAAGGCGCGGCTCGCCGTCGGCCCGGGTTGCGAACACGCGACCCGCGGGACCGACACGCTGCGCAAGCGGGTGCTCTGCCCGTTCGACGGCCCGGCCCGCTGGCTGATGGCCGATCTCGGCCCGGGGAACGACAGCTTCCGCGTCAAGGGCTCGTTGGTCGCCCTCGGCAGCGTGCGGGTCAACGGCGGCGAGGGCGACGACGTGATCAGAGGTGGCCCCGAGGACGACCTCTTCGAGGCGGGCCCGGGCGCCGACAAGCTCTACGGCGGCGCCGGCGCCGACGGCCTGGTCGGCGGGACGCCCGGCCCGACCTACCTCTACGGCGGGCCCAACGGGGATCTGCTGGCCGCGGGCGGCGGTTGTGCCGGTGGCGCCCTCGTGGGCGGGGGAGGCCGCGACGACGCCTCCTTCGCCGAGACCGGTTGGCACCCGGGCCGGCTGATCGTCTCCTTCCCCAGGCACTCCGCCTGGATCACCACGATCAAGGGCTGCCACCACGTCCACCTCTCGCCGACCGACGAGGACATGGAGGGCTCCTTCGGTCCCGACGTCCTGATCGGCAACTCCCGCGCCAACGCGATGCTCGGCCAGCCCGGCAAGGACGTCTTCATCGGCAACGGCGGCGAAGACGTGATCGACGCCCGCGACGGGGTCAAGGACGACTCGATCCAGTGCGGCCGCGGCCACCGCGCCGTCGCCGCCAAGCCGGCCACGAAGCACCACAAGGCCACCAAGGCGAAGCCGGCCACCGGCCGCCCCGAAGGCCGCGCCCTGATCGATCGCATCGACCCGACCCCCTTCAACTGCGCCACCGTGGTCCACGGCACCCCCGTCCCCGGCCTCCACGGCTAGATCTCCGAACCAAGGGGGGAGAAAACCCCAACCCCGCGTCCTTGGTAGCCCTGTGGGCGACCAAGGACAACGGGTTGGGCACCGAGCGCTGGCAGAGCTGGCGACGAGGCAGCACGGAGTACGTCGTCGGGCACCGGCGGCTCTCCTGGCACGGGCGCTGCATGGTCGCGGTGCTGGCTTCATCTCCCTCCGTCGCCGGCCATCTGTCCGCGGCCTGGCTCTGGGGACTCCTCCAATCCAGACCGGGGACGCTGCACGTGACGTGCAGGAGGGGCCGGCGAGCGCAGCGGTCCTTCGTCACCCACCGTGCCGACCTCACGCCGGCCGACCGCGCCGTGAAGGACGGGATCCCGGTCACGTCCCTTGCCCGGACCGTCCTCGACATCTCGGTCGACAAGCCGGTCCGCACCGTGCGGCGTTACCTCCAGCGGGCCGACGACGGCAAAGCCTTCGACCTGCGGGCGATGCACGACCTACTCGAGCGGACCGCCGGGCACCGCGGACGGGCGACGGTCCTCCTCGCGCTGGAGACGTACGAGGAGCGCCCGGTCTTCACGCGCTCCGGGCTCGAGCGGCGCTTCCTCGAGGTCGTCACGGCCGCCGGCCTCCCGGCGCCCTCGATGAACCGGTTCGTCGCGGGCCACGAGATCGACGCCTACTGGGAGGAAGCTCGCCTCGGAGTCGAACTCGACGTCTACGAGACGCACGGCTCGCGGCTCTCCTTCGAGGAGGACCGGGAACGGGACGACGCGCTGCTGCTGGCCGGGATCGAGACGACGCGGGTGACGGGGCCGCGGCTCGATCGCGAACCGGAGGCGATGGTGGACTCGATCCGAAGGCACCTGGCGCGGCGCGCGCCGGCGCCGCTCGAATAGGCTGGGGACGTGGCCGAGAAGACCGCAACCGGGGCCGAGGCGGCGGCGATCGCCGCGGCGATCGCGCGCTTCGAGTCGGAGTTCTCCGGCGCGCCGCCGGCCGCCCCCGCGGACGCGATCGGACCGTGGCAGCGCCAGGCGCTGCTGGAGGGAGTGGGCGCCAAGCAGAACATCCAGGACCCACAAGGAGGAGGAGGAGCGAGATGGCAGTCGTGAAAATCATCGAGCTCGTCGGCAGTTCCAAGACCTCGACCGACGACGCCGCCAAACAGGCGCTGGCCCAGGCGCAGGGTTCGCTGCGCAACATCCGCGCCGTCGACATCGTCTCGACCGGGATCCGCGGCGAGAACCTGGACGAGTACCGGGCTCACGTGCGCGTCGCCTTCCTGATCGAGGGATCGGAGGTCAGTTGATGTCCGACGCCGCCGAGGCGACGCCGAAGGAAGTGGGCCGCGCCGAGGCGCGGCAGATGATCGACGCGGGCGCCCAGTTGGTGGACGTCCGCGCCGATCACGAGTGGGAGGCGGGGCACCTGCCCGGCGCCGTCCACATCGCCCTGCCCGAGCTTGCCGCCCGCGCGGGTGAGATCGACAAGGGCCGACCGGTGATCCTCTACTGCCGCGGCGACAACCGGGCCGCGATGGCGACAGCCGCCCTGGCCGAGGCCGGCTACGACGCGGTGAGGCTCGCCGAGGGCGCGACGGGCTGGGAGGAAGAGGGCCTCGAGCTCGAGCCGGAGGGCGGATACGTCGCCGAATCGGGCGAAGCCGCGGCGGTTCTTGAGGCCCGCAAACGCGCTTCCTGAGCCAAATCTGAAGCACATCAGAAAACTTCTCGGATAAATACCCTAATCCCGGTCAGGGTTTTGCTATTTTCCTCCGCATGGAGGTCATAGTCGCCGAGAACAAGAAGCAGGAGGGCAAGGGACGCGTCGGGACCCAGGAGAACCCCGAGACCTACGTCAACGTCCCCGGCCACATCATCCCGATCATCGAGCGCGAGTTCGACGACTTCGACAACGAAGCCGAGAAGTTCCTCGCCGATCAGCTGCCCGAGGCCGAGTTCATCGGCTTCCGCCTCAAACAGGGCGTCTACGGGCAGCGCCAGCCCGACGTGCAGATGGTCCGGGTCAAGCTTCCGTTCGGCGGTGTCACGCCGGACCAGATGGACGCCTTCGCCGACGTCGTCGAGCGCTGGGCGCCGCTGAACAAGGGCCACATCACCACCCGCCAGAACGTGCAGATCCACCACGTGCCGCTGCGCGACATGGAGGAGCTGCTGAAGGTGATCTCCGAGTCCGGGCTCTCCTCGCGCGAGGGCTGCGGCAACACCGTCCGCAACGTCACCGGGGACCCCTGGGCGGGCATCGCCCCCGACGAGATCTTCGATCCGACCGCGCACGCGATCGCCTACGTCCGCTACTTCGTGCGGCACCCGACGACGCAGCTGATGCCGCGCAAGATCAAGACCGCCTTCTCCGGCTCCGACGAGGACCGGGCGATCACCGGCATCCACGACATCGCCTTCCTCGCCCGCGAACGGGACGGGGTCAAGGGCTTCGAGGTCCGGGTCGGCGGCGGCACCTCGATCATGGCCCGCGTCGCGCCGACGATCTACGACTTCGTCGAGGCCGACAACGGCGACTACCTGAAGGTCGCCGAGGCCGTCTTCCGCATCTTCGACCGCCAGGACTGGCTGCGCGTCAACCGCGCCCGCGCCCGGATCAAGGTGCTGGTCGACAAGATCGGCGCCGACGCCTTCCGCGAGCTGCTCGACGAGGAGCTCCAGGGCGACTGGGTCGAGGAGCGGGAATTCGGCCCCGAGCTGGTCGAGCGGCTGCGCTTCGACGACGACGAGGAGTCGCGCGCGCCGAAGGCGCCGCCTCAGGCCGCCTCGCCGAACGGCGATCGCCAGGCCTTCGAGCGCTTCCTCGCCACCAACGTCCAGAAGCAGCGCCAGCAGGGCTTCTCCGCGGTCGAGGTGAAGATCAACCGCGGCGACCTGACCCCGGAGCAGTTCCGCGGGCTCGGTCAGATCATGCGCGACTTCAGCGGCGGCAATGCCCGCTCGACCGTGCAGCAGAACCTGGTCCTGCGCTGGGTCCGCGACGAGGCCGTCTACGCCGTCTGGCAGCGCCTCTCCGAGCTCGGCCTCGGCGACCCGGGCGCCCGCGAGATCACCGACGTCGTCTCCTGCCCGGGCACCGACAGCTGCAAACTCGGGATCACCTCCTCGATGGGGCTGAACCGGGCGGTCAAAGAGCGCGTCGACTCGATGCAGATCGAGGACGAGCTGACCCGCCGGATCCACATCAAAATGAGCGGCTGCCCGAACGGCTGCAGCCAGCACCACATCGCCAACATCGGTTTCTACGGGGCCTCGCTGAAAGTCGGCGACCGCCCGATGCCCGCCTACATCCCGCACATCGGCGGCAACTACGAGGGCGGCGAGGTGATCTACGGCAAGCGGCTCAAATCGCGGCTCCCGGCCAAACGGGTCCCCGAGGCGGTCGAGCGCTGGGTGCGCCTGTACGAGGCCGAGCGGACCGAGGGCGAGGAGTTCAACGCCTTCGCCGAGCGGGCCGGGGCCGAGCGCTTCGAAAGCGAGGTCAAGGATCTGACCCTGCCGGCCGATTTCTCGCTGGAGACCATGCAGCAGTTCATCGACTGGCAACGAGCGACGCCCTATAAAGTCGAGCGGGGCGAGGGAGAGTGCGCGATCTAGCTCGCGCCCTGCGAGAGCAATGAAACCGCCGCCCATCACCCTGTCCGGCAACGTGCCGACAATCACCGACCTCGATCACGAGGCGATCGCCGACGAGCTCGAGGGCCTGACCGCGCAGGAAACCCTGGAGTGGATGTTCGACCAGTTCGGACCGCGCCACTACATCGCCTGCTCGTTCCAGAAAACGTCTTCGGTGACGGCCCACCTGGCGTCGCAGATCAACCCGGACGCGCGCTTCTTCTACCTCGACACCGACGTCCTCTTCCCGGAGACGTACGAGACCCGCGACCGCCTCGCCGAGGCGCTCGGGGTCGAGTTCGACCGCTTCCACAACCTGACCCTCGAGGAGCAGGCCGAGCAGTACGGCGACGAGCTGTGGAAGCGCGAGCCGGACGCCTGCTGCGGGATCCGCAAGGTGGAGCCGATGCGCCGGGCCCTCTCATCCGTAGACTGCTGGGTCGCCGGCGTCCGCAGAGCGGATTCCAGCACCAGAGCCGGGGCTCCCAAGTTCGCCTGGGACAAGAAGTTCGGCCTCTGGAAGCTGAACCCGCTCGCCGACTGGTCCGAGCGCGACGTCTGGAACTACATCCATGAGCACCGCCTTCCCTACAACCCGCTCCACGATCGCGGCTACCCCTCGATCGGCTGCACCCACTGCACGCAGCCGGTGGGCCCTGGCGGCGACCTCCGCGACGGCCGCTGGGCCGGGGTCGAAAAGACCGAGTGCGGCATCAACTAGGTGGGCTTTTCCCCGGTACGGTGTAGCCGCCGGCGCGGTACGGCCGACCATGTCTTCTCCAAATTGTTGATGATGTTGGTGCACTAATGGACGAGACGACCAAACTGCGCCCGGCCTCGGTCGAGCTCGGCGATCTCGACACGCTCGAGGCGGAGTCGATCTTCATCATCCGCGAGGTCGCGGCCGAGTTCGAGCACCCGGTGATGCTCTTCTCCGGCGGCAAGGACTCGGTGCTGATGCTGCAGCTGGCGCGCAAGGCGTTCGCGCCGGCGCCGGTGCCGTTCCCGATCATGCACGTCGACACGGGGCACAACTTCCCCGAGGTGATCCAGTTCCGCGACAAAGTCGTCGAGGAATACGGGCTGCGGCTGGAGGTCGCCTCGGTACAGGACCTGATCGACCAGGGGATCATCAAGGTCGGCCACGAACTCGAAAGCCGCAACCGGCACCAGACGCGGGCGCTGCTCGACGCGATCAAGGACGGCGGCTTCGACGCCGTCTTCGGCGGCGGCCGGCGCGACGAGGACAAGGCCCGCGCCAAGGAGCGGGTGCTCTCCTTCCGCGACAAATTCGGCCAGTGGGATCCGAAGAGCCAGCGGCCGGAGCTGTGGCGCCTCTACAACGGCCGCCATCGCAAGGGCGAGCACATCCGCGTCTTCCCGATCTCCGACTGGACCGAGCTCGACGTCTGGCGCTACCTCTCGCGGGAAGCGATCGAGCTGCCCTCGATCTACTTCGCCCACGAGCGCGAGGTGGTCGACAGCGAAGGCCTCTTGATGGCCGTCAACGAGTACTTCCCGCTGCCCGAGGGGGCGGAATCGCACGTCGAGATGGTCCGCTACCGGACCGTCGGCGACGCCACCCTCACCGGCGCCGTGGCCTCGCGGGCGACCGACTACGCGTCGGTGATCGAGGAGACCTCGGTCTCGCGGATCACCGAGCGCGGCGCCACCCGCGGTGACGACCGCTTCTCCGAAGCGGCGATGGAGGATCGCAAGCGGGAGGGGTACTTCTAGTGGCTCCTCTCGCGAATCCCGTCACCGGTCGGGCGGCTGCAAACCGTCGCCTGCCTTTGTCCTCGGTCGGCCAAATACCTACTGGTATTCGGCCTCCCTGCGTCCGCGGCACGCTCGGTTTTCGCTCGCCGGACCGGCAACGCGCTCACGAGAGGAGCCACTAGTGGCCGGGGAGATGCTGCGGATCGCGACCGCGGGGTCGGTCGACGACGGCAAGTCGACCCTGATCGGCCGCCTGCTGCACGACACCAAATCGATCTTCGAAGACCAGCTCGAGTCGATCGAGCGGACCTCGGAGAAGCGCGGTGACGAGCAGACCGACCTGGCGCTGCTGACCGACGGCCTGCGGGCCGAGCGCGAGCAGGGGATCACGATCGACGTCGCCTACCGCTACTTCGCGACGCCGAAACGGAAGTTCGTCATCGCCGACACGCCCGGTCACATCCAGTACACGCGCAACATGGTCACCGGCGCCTCGACCGCCAACCTGGCGCTGCTCCTGATCGACGCCCGCAAAGGCGTCCTCGAACAGACCCGCCGCCACGCGCTGCTGTCCTCGTTGCTCGGGGTGCCGCACCTGGTGCTGTGCGTCAACAAAATGGACCTGGTCGACTACGACCAGAAGATCTACGACGAGATCCGCGAGGAGTTCACGGCCTTCGCCGCCAAGCTCGACATCACCGACCTCGCCTTCGTGCCGATCTCGGCGCTGCAGGGCGACAACGTGGTCGAGCCGTCGCTCAACATGCCCTGGTTCCACGGCCAGCCGCTGCTCGGCCACCTGGAGGACGTCCACATCGCCTCCGACCGCAACCTGGTCGACAACCGCTTCCCGGTCCAGTACGTGATCCGGCCGCAGTCGGCCGAGTTCCGCGACTACCGCGGCTTCGCCGGGACGGTCGTCGGCGGGATCTTCAAGCAGGGCGACGAGGTGATGGTGATGCCGTCGCGGAAAGCCTCGAAGATCGCCGCGATCGACACGCCCGACGGGCAGGTCGCCCAGGCCTTCCCGCCGATGGCGGTGACGCTGCGCCTGGAGGACGACGTCGACGTCTCCCGCGGCGACCTGATCTGCCGGCCGACCAACATGCCGACGGCGACGCGTCGCTTCGAGGCGACGATCTGCTGGTTCGACGAGACCTCCCACCTACGCACCGGGATCCCGTACCAGCTGAAGCACACGACCAGATGGGTCGCCGCCGAGATCGAGGACCTGCGCTACCGGCTCGACGTCGACACGCTGCACCGCGACCTCGGCGCGGAGACGCTCGAGGTCAACGACATCGGCCGCGTCTCGATCCAGACCGCCTCGCCGCTCTTCATCGACGAGTACCGGCTCAACCGGACCACCGGCAGCTTCATCCTGGTCGACCCGGGGACCGACCTCACCGTCGCCGCCGGGATGATCAAACGGCCCGGCGACGAGGTGGCGCCCGAGTTCGAGACGACCTCGATCGTCGCCGAGAACATCACCTTCCACCCGAGCAAACTGTCGCGCGACGAGCGCTGGGGGGCGCTCGACACGAAGGGCGCGACGATCTGGATGACCGGCCTCTCGGGCTCCGGCAAGTCGACGATCGCGACCGCGATCGAGCACACGCTGGTCTCCGCCGGCCGCTCCGCCTTCATGCTCGACGGCGACAACCTGCGCCACGGCCTCAACGCCGATCTCGGCTTCTCCGAGGAGGACCGCAACGAGAACGTGCGCCGGGTCGGCGAGGTGGCGAAGATCCTCGCCGAAGCGGGCAACGTGGCGATCGCCTCGCTGGTCAGCCCCTACCGCGCCGAGCGCGACCGCGTCCGCAAGATCCACGAGGAGGCGGGCATCCCCTTCTACGAGGTCTTCGTCGACACCCCGCTGGAGGAGTGCGAACGGCGCGACCCGAAGGGCCTCTACGCCAAGGCCCGGGCCGGTGAGATCAAGGACCTGACCGGCGTCGGCGCCCCCTACGAGGAGCCCGAGAACCCCGAGCTGACCACCGCCGCGGACCTCGAGGAGGCCGTCCGCCAGGTCCTCGGCCTGCTCCCCTGAGGGGGCCTCAGGGCCGCGGAGGGACCTGCGGCTCGCCGAGGCCGTAGGTGTCGTAGGCGCCGAACCTGGCGAAGGTCTTGTGGGTCGGGCCGTGGTAGTCGGAGGAGCCGGTGGGGATCAGATCGAGCTCGGCGCAGAGATCGAGCAGGTGCTTCGTCTGCTCCTCGGTGTGGGTCGGGTAGAAGGTCTCGACCCCGTCGGCCTTCAGCGAGCGGATCAGGTCGTCGACCTCTTCCGGGGCGGAGATGTCCCAGTAGGGGTGGGCGATGACGGCGACTCCGCCCGCCTCGCGGATCAGGGCGATCGCCGCCTCGGCGTCCGGCCAGCGGCGGGGGACGAAGGCCTTGGCGCCGGGGACGAGGTACTCCTCGAAGAAGGGGCCGAGGTCGCCGGTCGCGCCGGCGGCGCGGGCGATGTGGGGACGGCCGATCGAGTCGGCGCCGCCGGCCTCGCGGATCGCGTCGTCGAGCGTCAGCTCGAAGCCGAGGCCGCGCAGGTTCTCGACGATCTCCCCGGCGCGGTTGCGGCGCTCCTGCTGGGCGCGCTCGCAGGTCGGCTCGATCGTCGCCAGGTCGACCCAGTAGCCGCAGATGTGGAGATCTTCGGCGTACTCGTGGACGCAGCTCATCTCCACCGCGGGCACGATCTCGACGCCGTGGGCCCGTCCCGCCTCTTCGGCCTCGGGAACCCCCGCCACCGCGTCGTGGTCGGTGAGGGCCAGCGTGGTGACCCCCGCCTTGGCGGCTTCGGCGACGACGTCGGCCGGCGCCAGCTGCCCATCGGAGTGGGTGGAATGACTCTGAAGCTCGATGAGAGAAGGCATCGGCGCAGCCTAACTACGGCCCGTCAGGGAGGGTCCGCACGCCCTCCCGTCGTCCCGACAAATAGACTGCGCCGCCGATGTTCCAGAAGGTGCTCATCGCCAATCGGGGGGAGATCGCGATCCGGGTCTCGCGCACGCTGCGCGAGATGGGGATCGGATCGGTCGCCGTCTACTCGGAGATCGACCGTGACGCGCCCCACGTGCGCGCCGCCGACGAGGCCTTCCTGATCGGCCCGGCGCTGCCCGCCGAGAGCTACCTGAACATCGCCAAGATCATCGAGACCGCCAAGGAGGCCGGCGCTGAAGGGATCCACCCCGGCTACGGTTTCCTCGCCGAGAACGCCGAGATGGCGCGCGCCTGCGACGAGGCCGGGATCACCTGGATCGGGCCGCCGCCGTCGGCGATCGAAGCGATGGGCTCGAAGACGCGTGCCCGCGAGATCATGGCCGAGGCCGGCGTGCCGATCGTCCCCGGCTCGACCGAGGTCGCGCCCGATCTTGACGCCGCCCGGATGCAGGCCGAGGAGGCCGGCTACCCGGTCGCCTGCAAGGCCGCCGGCGGCGGTGGCGGCAAGGGCTTCCGCGTCGCGATGACGCCCGACGACCTGCAGGAGGCCTTCGAAGGCTCGGCCCGCGAAGGCGAGAAATTCTTCGGCGACAGCCGCGTCTACATCGAGCGCTACCTGGAGGATCCGCGCCACGTCGAGGTCCAGGTGCTGGCCGACTCGCACGGCAACGTGATCCACGTCGGCGAGCGCGACTGCTCGATCCAGCGCCGTCACCAGAAGGTGATCGAGGAGGCCCCGGGACCGCACGTCGACGAGGAGATGCGCGCCCGGATCGGCAAGATCGCCACCGACGCGGCCGCCGCCGTCGGCTACCGCGGCGCGGGCACGATCGAGGGCATGCAGGTCGGCGACGAGTACTTCTTCCTCGAGATGAACACCCGCGTCCAGGTCGAGCACTGCGTGACCGAGATGATCAGCGGCCTCGACATCGTCCGCGAGCAGATCCTGGTCGCCGCGGGCGAGCCGCTCTCGATCTCCCAGGACGAGGTGGACCTGCGCGGCTGGTCGATCGAGTGCCGGATCAACGCCGAGAACGCGGCGAAGAAATTCGCCCCGGCTCCCGGGCCGATCGGGTCGTCCTACCGCGAGCCCTCGGGCCCCGGCGTGCGGGTCGACTCCGGCGTCGAGGGCGGCTCCGAGGTCACCCCGATGTACGACCCGATGGTGGCGAAGCTCGTGGTCTGGGACGTCGATCGCGAGAAGGCGACCCGGCGCATGCTACGGGCGCTCGACGAATACGACTCCGGCGGCCTGACCACGCTGATCCCCTTCCACAAGGCGATCCTGCGGACCGAGCAGTGGGCAAAGGGGGAGACCTGCCGCGACCTGATGGAGGACAACGAGTGGCTGAAGTCCACCGCGCCTGAGACGGTCGCCGCGCCGGAGCCCTCGGAGGAGGGCGCCGAGATCGTCACCCGCGACTACAAGGTCGAGGTCGCGGGCAAGCTCTTCGACGTCAAGGTGATCGGCGAGGCTGTCGCCGGCGCCGCCGCGGCTCCGGCCGCGGGCGGCCGCAAACCGCCGAAACGCGAGCGCGCCGCCGGTGGCGGTGCCGCCGCCTCGAGCGAGGCGCTGCCGTCGCCGCTGCAGGGCACGATCCTCAAAGTCGCCGTCGCCGAGGGCGCCGAGGTGGCCGAGGGCGACCTGATCTGCGTGATCGAGGCGATGAAGATGGAGAACGAGATCACCGCCCACCGCTCGGGCAAGGTGACCGCTCTCAACGTCGCCGAGGGGGCCGCGATCGGCTCCGGCGACGTCATCGCCGTCATCGAGTGACGCCGCGCTAGCGGTTCTTCTTTTCGCGTTCGCGTTCGCGCTTTTCTTCTTCGCGCTTTTCGCGTTCGCGTTCCCGTTCGCGCTGTTCCTTTTCCTTTTCCCGCTTGAGCTGCAGCTGTTGCTGGCGGGTCAGCGGGATCTTCGTCGAGGCTTCGCGGCAGGTCCGGCCTGAGCACTGCTCCAGCCGTTCCAGTTCCTTGTGCAGGAAGGCGCGTACGGGGAAGAAGTTCGGGTTGCGGACGATGTTGTTGAGCTCGTAGGGGTCCTTGTTGATGTCGTAGAGCTCTTTCTCGCCGTCGGGCCACTCGATGTACTTGTAGGGGCCGAGGCGGATCCCGTAGTAGTTCTTCGGCGGGGCGACCTCCGAGGCGTGCGCGGCCGGGTTCTTGGCGCTCTTGGATCTCGACGAGGTGGCGGCGCGGGCCGTCCCCTTGATCCCCAGCTTGCCGGTCGAGCGGGCCGAGGCGGTCGTTTCACCGGTCGAGGCCTGGCCGTCCTGTTCGACGTCGTTGGTTTCGACGAAGGACTCGAAGAGGACCGGCACCCGGGTGCGCAGGCTCGGGTCCTTCAGGTAGGGGACCAGGGAGATCCCGTCGAGGCTCTTGTCGGCTTCCACTTCCGCGAGTTCGAGGATCGTCGGCGCGATGTCGATCGTCGAGGCGAGCTGGCCGGTCGAGGTGTCCGGCTTGATCCCCGGACCGCGGATGATGAACGGCAGGTGGGTGGAGGGCTCGTAGGCGAGGAACTTGCCGCCGACCAGGCGGTGTTGGCCGAAGAAGAAGCCGTTGTCGGAGGTGAAGAGGATGTAGGTGTTGCGCAACCGGTGGAGGGCGCCGAGCTCGTCGACGATCTCCTTCACGCCTTCGTCGACCGAGATCAGCGAGGCGAGGACGTTCTGGTAGTAGACCCGGTAGGTGTGGGTTTCGGTCGCGCTCAGGTAGGGGGCTTCGCGGATGAAGCGGGGCTTGTCGTTGACGTTGCCCTCGTTGAAGCCTTCGGCGCGCCCGTCGGGCAGCGGCGCACCGGCGAAGCGGCCGATGTCGCGGGTGGCGGGCTGCGGCCCGGCGGGCTTGCGGAAGTCGCCGTGCGGCGCGGTGTAGTCGACCTGCATGTAGAACGGCTGTTCCGGTGAGGTCGCCGCCAGTTCTTCCGCCGCCAGCTGGTTGAACTTGTCGGTCTCGTAGTAACAGGGCTTGCCGTTGAGCGGTGCGTAGGGGCAGCCGGCGTCGTCGATTTCGGTGTATTCCCGCGGTTCCCAGGTCCCCGAGTTGCCGTATGGGCCTTCGACGGTCCCGTTGTTGTTCATCAGGTAGCCGTAGAAGTAGTGGTCGGTGTCCGAGTTGAGGATGCTGTGCCAGGAGCTCCAGCCGGGCGGGACTTCGGTGCCGGGGCTGTAGGGGGCGTCGCCGTAGCCGTTGAGCGCCTTGCCGATGTGGATCGTGCGGTAACCCGCCCCCTGCAGCCAGGTCGCGAGGTTGTGGGAGTAGGCGAGGCGGGACTGGAAGCCGGTCCAGCCGCCGTTCGGGGAGACGTTTCCCTGGACGTGGTTGTTGTGGGCGTAGCGGCCGGTGAGGAGGCTGACGCGGGAGGGGGTGCAGAGCGAGTAGGGCGTGTAGTAGCGGGTGAAGGTCTCGCCTTTTTCGCCCAGCAGGGAGAGCGTGTTCGGCATCGCGAATTCTTCCCTGCCGTCGGGCAGGCGGGCCGCCTTGTAGAGCTCTTCCATCGTCTCGTCGTCGGTCTGGATGACGACGAAGCTGGGCTTCTGCTTGGCCGAGGCCTTGGCGAGCTTGTCGGCCTTTTCGGTGCCCTGCGGGCGGTCGGCGCGGCGGTCCGAGCGGGCGGCGCGGGCGTCGTCGGTGCCGAAGACGACGAGGCCGACCACCAGCGCCGCGATCGCCACGGCGAGGCCGAGGCGCGCGAGCGCACCGCGTCGCGACTGGATTCTGAGATCACGCGTGCTCATCGGGGAAAGCGCCTGCCGCAAGGAGAAACCGCCGGCCCGGGCCGGAGTTTCGCTGCCAAAGTTAAAAGACGCTCAGGACGCGCCGAGCTTGGCGGCGGCTTCGCGAAAGTTTTTGACCGTGGCCGAAGGGGCTTTGCGCCCTTCGAGTTTCTCGCCGTGGCGATTCACCCAGATGACCGGCACGTTCATTTTCAGAACCGGGGCGATGTCGGTCACGTAGTTGCTGCCGATGTGGATCCAGCCTTTTTTGCCGCCTATTCTGCGGGCGCACTCTTTGAAGTGGACCGGATCCGGCTTGTAGCTGCGGACCTGCTGGGCGGTGACGACGAGGTCGAGTTCGGTGCGCAGGTGGCGCCGCGAGATCCCCAGGAGTTTGTCGTCGATGTTGGAGATGATCCCGATCTCGTACTTTTTCCCGAGCCGGTCCATCGCCGCGTTGGCCTCGCGGAAGGGCAGCCAGTAGGCGACGCTGTTGGGCAGGAACTGGGCCCGCGAGGGCTCGATTTCCCAGCCGAACTCGCCGGCGACTTTGACGATCGTGCGGCGCAGCACCTCGGCGTAGAGCTCGTAGGAGCCCGCCATCACTTCCGCCTGGACCTCGAAGAAGCGGGCCAGGAACGGCCCTTCGTCGAACGTAAAGCCGTCTTTTGCAGCCTCTTTTTTCACCGCCTCGACGATGCCTTTCTCCCAGTCGATGAGAGTGCCGTAGCAGTCGGTGGTGACCCAGTTGATGTTTTTGAGCGAGGGAAGTGCCATCGGAGAGCGCGGGATTATGGCATTCGTATAGGGTCCGCGCCGCGCCGTACCTCGGACGGTCGCATTCCACCCCCATGGACCTTCTCGAATATCAGGGCAAGCAGCTCTTCGCCAAGCATGGGATCGCCGTCCCCAGCGGCGAGGTCGCCGACAACGTCGACGACGCGGTCGCCGCGGCCGAGCGCATCGGCTACCCCTGCGCGATCAAGGCTCAGGTGCTGATCGGCGGCCGCGGCAAGGCCGGCGGCGTGAAGATCGCCAAGGACGTCGACGAGGCGCGCCAGTACGCCGCCGACATCATCGGCATGGACATCGTCGGCCCGCACGGCGAGGGTCCCTTCCGGGTCGACTCGGTCTGGGTCGAGGGCGGCTCCGACATCGCCGAGGAGTACTACGCCTCGATCATCCTCGACCGCGGCGAGAAGAAGCTGCTGGCGATGGTCTCCGCCAAAGGCGGGATGGACATCGAGGCGGTCGCCGCGGGCAACCCCGCCGACCTGACCAAAGTCCACATCGATCCGACCGTCGACTTCGGGCCCGGCGAGGCGCGGCCGATCGTCGCGGCCGCCGGGCTCGCCGACGACGCCCTCGACCAGGCCGCCGAGGTGCTGGCGAAGCTGGCCGAGGTGGCGCGCGAGGAGGACGCCACGCTGATCGAGGTCAACCCGCTGATCGTCACCGCCGACCGCGACGTCGTCGCCCTCGACGCCAAGGTGACGATCGACGGCAACGCGCTCTTCCGCCATCAGGACCTAGCCGAGATCGCCGACACGGTCGACGACCCGCAGGAGCAGATGGCGAAGGAAAAGGGCCTCACCTACGTCAAACTCGACGGCAACGTGGGGATCCTGGCCAACGGCGCCGGCCTCTGCATGTCGACGCTCGACGTCGTCGCCCAGGCGGGCGGCGCGCCGGCCAACTTCCTCGACGCGGGCGGGGGCTCGAAAGCCGAGGCGATCGTCAACGCGCTGGAAGTGATCAAGAGCGACGCCAAGGTGACGGCGATCCTCTTCAACATCTTCGGCGGCATCACCCGCTGCGACGAGATCGCCAAGGGGATCGTCACCGCCTCCAGCCAGATCGAGCTCGACCTGCCGCTGGTCGTCCGCCTCGACGGCACCAACTTCGAAGAGGGCCTGGCGATCCTCGCCGAGGCGAACCTGCCGAACCTGCACCAGGAGAAGACGATGCTGGACGCCGCGCGTCGCGTCGTCGAGCTGGCGGGAGGGGCCTCGTGAGCATCATCGTCGACGCGGGCACGAAGCTCGCCGTCTCCGGCCTGACCGGTCGCGAGGGCTCCTTCCACGGCCTCCGCAACAAGGCCTACGGCACCGACCTCGTCGCCGGCGTCACGCCCGGCAAGGGCGGCCAGGACGTCGAGGGGACGCCGGTCTTCGACACGATCAAGGAGGCAGTCGACGAGGCCGGCGCCAACACCTCGATGATCTTCGTGCCGGCGCGCTTCGCCGCGCCCGCGATCGACGAGGCGATCGAGTCCGGGGTCGAGACGGTGATCGCGATCACCGAGGGGATCCCGGTCCTCGACATGCTCTCCACCTACTGGAAGGCGAAGGAGGCCGGGGTGCGGCTGATCGGGCCGAACTGCCCCGGCGTGCTCTCGCCCGGCAAGGCCAACGTCGGCATCATCCCCGACCGCTTCTTCGACCCGGGCCCGATCGGCGTCGTCTCCAAGTCGGGGACGCTGACCTACCAGATCGGCAACGAGCTGAAACAGGCCGGGACCGGCAACTCCTCGATCGTCGGCATCGGCGGCGACCCGATCGTCGGCTCCGACTTCATCGACATCCTCAAGCTCTACGAGGCGGATCCGGACACCGAGCTGATCGTGATGGTCGGTGAGATCGGCGGCGACGCCGAGGAGCGGGCCGCCGAGTTCATCGCCGCCGAGGTCTCCAAGCCGGTGGTCGCCTACATCGCCGGCTTCACCGCCCCTCCGGGCAAGCAGATGGGCCACGCCGGGGCGATCATCTCCGGCTCCTCGGGCACCGCCCAGGCGAAGAAGGACGCGCTCGAAGCGAAGGGCGTGCGGGTCGGCGAAAGCCCGACCGAGACCGCGGCGATCGCGGTCGAGATGCTGCGCGCGCTCTAGCGCGGCGCCTCCAGCAGCGCGCGGATCTGCGCGGCGAGTCGCTCCGGTTCCTCGGTGAGGCGACGGTGGGTGACCCGGATCGTCCGGTAGCCGGCGAGCAGGTGCTCGGCGTCGCGATCCCGGTCCTTCTCGAAGGCTGCCCGGTGGGCGTGGAATTCCCAGCTGTCGAGCTCGACGATCAGGCGGGCGGTAGGCCAGAGTACGTCGACCTCGTCCCCGTCGACGAGGACGTTGGTCTGTGGGTTGGCAGGCGGTGCTCGCGGACGAATGCCGCGAAGCGATCCTCGAGCGGCGAAGCCGTGTCGTCGAGCAGGCGCTGCTCGGCCAAGAGTAAGGGGCGGATGCCCTTGCGGGCGCGACGGCCACGTCCTCGCTCGTAGACGGCCGCGACCGCCCCGAGTCGAAGCAGTTTCAGGCGGTTCGCTTCGTCCCACGCATTCTTCAATTCGTAAGGTGGCGACCGTTCCGCCAGGTCGAAGAGCGTGCGCGCCACCGTGGTCACGGGAATTCCGTCATGGACCGTCCGTTCGGAGGCGTCGAATCGACAGCGATGGACCTGGATCCCCTTGCGGCCCGGGCGGACCTGCCGTCCGCTCGGGGCCGTGACGTGAACCTTGCGAACGTCCCCGCCAAGGCCCCAGAGGGCGGCGGCGCTCGCGTGGCTGAGCATCGCCTCCGGCCCTAGCGCCAGGACGGCCCCGAGCCATCTGCCGCGCTTCGGGAGCACGCGATGGCCGACCATGTATGCCTCGCGATGGAGCGGATGCAGTCGTCCTGAGGCCAGGGCTCGCTTGATCGCCTCGTCCCGAAATCCGAGTTCGACCAACTGCCACCGCCCCACGACCCCGTACTGCCGCCCCGCCAGCACCGCCAATCGCCGTTCGCGCACTGCTCTGGCCGTCGATTTCCGCCGTCCCCAGCCGTCCTTCCGAGCTTCGGTGGCCATATGCACCCCTAAGCTCGGAAGCACTCTTGGTTCGCCCCCCGGGGGCGGTGAAATTGGCGGAGCTCGCGTTGGTTTTGGCGTTGCTAGGGTCAATTTCATGGCCGACACGATCTCTTTCGCTCGGGGTGCGCCGAGCGCCGACATCCTTCCCCACGAGCAGGTCCGCGAGGCGGCGCAGCGGGCGCTGACCGACGATTGGGAGACGGCGCTCTCCTACGGGGTCGGCATCGGCCACCCCGGCCTCTGCGAGTGGGTCGCCGAGCGGCACGGCGGGCTCGATCCGGCGCAGGTGATGATCACCAACGGCTCGCTCGAGGCGGGGGCGATGTTCTTCGCCCACCTGGTCAAGCCGGGCACCCGGGTCGCGGTCGAGCAGCCCACGTATGACCGCACGCTGCTGCTCCTGCAGCAGCTGGGCGCCGAGCTGGTGCCGATCCCGCTCGAGGCCGACGGCCTCGACGTCGGCGCGCTGGAGGCGGCGCTGGGAGAGGGGGCGATCGAGTTCGTCCACGTCATCCCCAACGCCCATAACCCGGCCGGCTGCACGCTCTCGCTGGAGAAGCGGCGGCGGCTGGTGCAGCTCGCCGAGGAGCGCGGCTTCCTGATCTTCGAGGACGACCCGTACCGCGAGCTCCCCTTCGAGGGCGAGCCGCTGGAGACGATGCTCTCGATGGACACGGGGGGCAAGGTCGTCCACGCCTCCTCCTTCTCGAAGACGGTCAGTCCCGGCGTCCGCGTCGGCTACCTGGTCGGCCCGGCCGAGGAGATCGCGAAGCTCTCGAAAAAAGCCAACGAGATGTACATCTCACCGAACATGCTGGCCGAGTCGATCGTGCTCGAGCTGTGCAGGTCGGGCGTGCTGGACGAAAACATCACCTTCGTCAAAGGCGAGCTGAAGGCGCGCTGCGACGCGCTGGTCGAGGCGCTGCGCGAGAGCCTCCCCGAGGCCGTCTTCGTCGTCCCCCAGGGCGGCTACTTCCTCTGGCTCGACCTCGCCGAGGGCACCGACACCAAGGCGCTCCTGGCCGAGGCGAAAGGCGAGGGCGTCTCCTTCGTCGCCGGCCCCGACTTCATGATGGAGGGCGGCGACAACAGCCTGCGGCTCTCCTTCGCCCCGGTCCCCGCCGCCCAGGCGGGCGAGGGCGTGGCGCGGATCGCCGCGGCGCTGGACAAGCTGCGCGCCGGCTCGCCTGCCTGATCCAAGGTTTCGGCGGTTTCGTAAGGGTGGGTACCGAGATGCCACTCGTGCGACGTGAGAAAGCAGAGCGGCTCGCCGACGAGGAGCTGATGCCGTGGATCGGCCGCAGGGACGCGGAGGCGTTCGAGGTCTTCTACGACCGCCACGGCGGCGCCGCCTACTCGTTGGCCTACCGGATCCTCGGTGACCGGACGGCGGCCGAAGACTGCATCCAGGAGGCGTTCATCTCGATCTGGCGCAGCGGCGGCAAGTTCGACCCGACCCGCGGCAGCGTCCGCTCGTGGACGCTCAGCATCGTCCGCAACCGGGCGATCGACGCGCTGCGCAGCAAGGCGGGCAAGGCGCCGAAGCTGACCTTCGACGACGACGCGATCCTCGAGGCGCGCCCGGCCGAGGAGCGGACCGAGGACGAAGCGATCCTGCACGAGACCGTCGACGAGGTCCGCGGGGCGCTTACGCAGCTGCCCGAGGAGCAGTCGAAATGCATCGAACTCGCCTACTTCGGCGGCTTCAGCCAGTCGGAGATCGCCGCGATGCTGGCGCTGCCGCTGGGCACGGTGAAGGGACGGATGCGGCTCGGATTGGAGAAGATCAGGGGCGAATTGGCGGAGGGATTGGCATGAGCGCGGGCGAGCACGATCAGCGCCTCGAGGAAGCCGTCGCCTTCGCGCTCGGCTCGCTCGACGCGGAGCAGCTCGACGACTTCAAGGAGCACCTGAAGGGCTGCGAACGCTGCCAGGAGGAGATCCGCTGGCTGGCGCCCGCGGTGCGGGCGCTGCCCGAGGCGGTCGAGGCGCGGACGCCTCCCCCGGCGCTGAAGGAGCGGCTGATGGCGGAGGTGCGCGCGGACGCGGCGGCAGACGCCGAGCAGAGCGGCGCGGCGGCCGAGGGCGCCCCGTCCCGCTCCCAGGCCGGCTTCGGCGAGTGGCTGCGCGGCCTGCGGATCGCCGGCCTGACCTGGAAGCCGCTGGCCGGGCTGGCGGTGGCGGTCGTGATCGTCGCCGGCGGCATCGGCTTCGCGGTCGGCGGCGGTGGCGGCGGCTCGGGTGCCACGCACACCTGGGAAATCGAACCCGGCGCGAACGGGATCGAGGCGAAGGTCGTGCGCGAAGGCGAAAAGGCCGAGGTCCGCCTCGCCGGCGTCGGTCAGCTGCCGCAGGGCAAGGTGCTCGAGGCCTGGGTCGAACGCGACGGCAAGGTCGAGGCCGTGCCCGCGCTCTTCGCCCCCGACGGGGCCGGCGACGCGACGACGACGATCGAGAACATGGAAGGCGTCACCACGGTGATGGTCACCAGGGAGCCCGCCGGCGGCAGCAAGAAGCCGACCGAAGAACCGCCGATGGTCGTCGTGCCGCTGGAAAGCTAGGCGCGCCTGCCGGGCGCGCCCGGCCTAGCGCCCGTAGCGGTCGCTGGAGAGGACGAGCTGCTCGGGGATCGCGGCGCGCGGCGGCGGCGCGGGATCGGCCCGCACGCTGACCGTCTCGGCGACCGAGCGGGTGACGACGTGGTCGTCGTCGGCGGACTTGATCGTCACGTGGTCGTCGTCGGACTCGGAGACCTTGCCTTCCAGGCCCGGGTGCAGCCCCGCGTCCTTGAGGTAGTGGAGGAGCTCCTCGGCCTCGTTCTCGAAGCGCAGCACGACCACGTCGGCGCCGACCTCGACGTCGGCGAGCAGCGAGCCCCGCTCGCGGATCCCCTCGAGGATCGGGTGGCCGTGCGGGCAGGTCGTCGCGTCGCCGATCGCGAGGCGCATTTTCTCTTCCAGCACCGGCGACATCGCGTGCTCGATCCGCTCCGCCTCCTCGTGGACCTCGTCCCAGGGGATGCCGAGGACGTCGGTGAGGAAGCGCTCGATCATGCGGTGGCGGCGGACGATGAAGGAGGCGCGCTCGCGGCCGTCCTCGGTGAAGGCGAGCGATTTGTCAGGGTTGCGTTCGACGTAGCCGTCCTTGACCAGCCGGCCGACCATTTCGTGCACGGTCGGGGCGGACAGCTGCATCGCCCGGGAGATGTTGGCGCCGGTCATCGGCAGGCCGGCCTCGTCGATCCAGAACATGATCTCGAGGTACTCCTGCTCCGCGACGGTTGCCTGCTCGGCTGCCAACTTTCCTCCTTCTTTAGTTCCTTCTAATCAGGGAGCCCTAATTTGGTCGTCCTAATGACGACGATCAAAGATTCGGTGCGCCGCCACTGGCCACTTTACCTAGGCGGCCTGCTCGTCGCGCTGCTTCTCTGGAGTGCCTTCGACGCCCATGGCGGCACCCCCGAACCGACGGCCGGGGACCACCTCAGCCACGGCGCCGTGGTGATCGACAGCGCCCTGCTCGTCTTCCGCGAGGGACTGGAGACGATCCTCGTCCTCGCCGCCGTCACCGCCTCGATGGTCGGCGCGACCGAGATCTACCGCCGGCCGATCGCGATCGGCGCCGGCACCGGCTTCCTCGCCAGCGTCGCCACCTGGTTCCTCGCCGCCTGGGTGCTCGGTCAGCTGGGCGGCGGCGGGCTCGCCGTCCAGGCGGCTACCGGCCTGCTGGCGGTGATCGTCCTGCTCGTCGTCATGAACTGGTTCTTCCACAAGGTCTATTGGACGGGCTGGATCCAGAACCGCAACAAGCACAAGCGGAAGATCCTCTCGCGCTCCGGCATCGACGGGCGCCGCGCGACGATGTGGGGGCTGGTGCTGCTCGGCATCACCTCGGTCTACCGCGAGGGCTTCGAGGTCGTCCTCTTCCTGCAGAACCTGCGGCTCTCCTACGGCGCCGGGACGGTGCTGGAGGGCGTCGCCATCGGCCTCGCCCTGACCTGCCTGGTCGGCCTCATCACCTTCCTCGCCCACCGTCACCTGCCCTACAAGCGGATGCTGGTGCTGACCGGCGTGATGCTCGGCGTCGTCCTGATCGTGATGGTCGGCGAGTCGGTGCAGGAGATGCAGCTGGCGGGCTGGCTGCCGGAAACGACGGTGGCGCTCTCGATCCCCGGCTGGGTCGGCCTCTGGTTCGCGGTCTTCCCGACCGTCGAGGGGCTGGTCGCGCAGGCGCTGGCGGCGGCGCTGGTGCTCGGGTCCTACTTCGGCGCCGAGTACTGGCGGGTGAAGCGGCCGCGGCGGCGGGCGGAGGTGCCGGCGGTCCGGGCGGAGGAACCGCCGCGCCCGGCCATCAACCCCGCGGCGCCGCCGATCGTCGGCGAGTCGCGCGCTCAGCGCTCCATCAGCGCCGAGACGACCGCTTCGTAGAAGCCGTCGCCGTTGGGCTCCTCGGTGACGGTGACGTTGTCGAAGGCCGGCAGGTAGGCGCGCAGGCCGGGGTCGCGCTGCGGCCCGTTGGCGACGACGAAGAAGCGGCCGACGGAGGCGGCGACCTCGAGGTCCTCGACCGAGTCGCCGACGGCGATGCACTCCTCGCGGGCGAAGCCGCGGGCGCGGGCGTGGGCGGCGACGGCGTTGGCCTTGGAGACCGTGCGGGGGACCAGGTGGTAGGCGTGGGTCTGGCCCTCGACCGTCTTCATCGGCGTGCCGATCGCGCCGTTGTCGAGGAAGCGGAGGTCGTCGTCGCCGTGCTCGCCGAGCAGCGCGTTGGCCTCGTCGACGTCGACCTTGCCGCGGAAGAGGTGCGAGTGGACGCGGCCGTGGTGCCAGGGCGAGTGGTACTCGAGCCGCCCCTGGAAGTGCTCGAAGAGCATGTCGGGGATGCCGCGCGACTCGATCTGTTCGTAGACCGTGCCTTCGTATTCGTCGGGCTGCAGCTCGCCGGTCATCAGCGTCGTCTCGCCGTCGATGGCGAAGGCGCAGCCCGCCTCGAAGATGTAGGAGCGCTGGCCCATCAGGCGGGCGGCCTCGTGCACCTGGGGCTCGCGGCGGCCGGACATGATCACGACCTCCACCCCCGCCCGGGCGCAGGCCTCGAGCGCCCGCGCCTGCGCCATCGAGAAGGCGCCCTCGCGATCGAGGAACAGCGAACCTCCCCGGCCGAGCAGGGTCCCGTCGAGGTCGGTGTAGACGCAGCGAAGCGACATACGCCGCTCGCTACCGTAGCGACGATGGAATGGCGGCTGCGCGATTCGACTCTGGACCTGGCCTTGCCGGTGGGCGCCGGGATCGTCAACGTCACCATCGACTCGATGTTCGAGGGCGCCCGCAGCGGCACGCCGGAGCAGGCGATCGCCGACGGCATCGGCCTGGCCCGGGCGGGCTTCGACATGCTCGACGTGGGGGCGGTGGCGGCGCGCAGCGGGCCGCCGGTGCCGGCTGCGGTGGAGGCCGCCTCGCTGGTGCCGGCGATCGAAGGGATGGCGGCGATCGAGATCGGCGCCGACGACGGGGAGGACGGCGAGGCGGGGGCGCGGGTGCCGGTCTCGGCGGACACCTTCTCGGTCGAGGTGGCGCGGCGGGCGCTGGCCGCCGGCGCGGTCTGCGTCAACGACATCTCCGGAGGGTGCGACGAGATGTTCGAGCTGGTGGCGGAGACGGGGGCCGGATACGTCTTGATGCACATCGAGGGGCCGCCGCGGGTCGATCGGCCGTGGCGCGAGTACGAGGACGTGGTCGGGCACCTGGTCGCCTGGTTCGAAGGGAGGGTGGAGCGGATGCGGGAGCTGGGCGTCGCCGACGCGCAGATCGCGATCGACCCGGGGCTCGACTTCGACCTCTCGCCCGAGCAGGACCTGGAGATCATGGGGCGGCTGGGGGAGCTGCGCTCGCTCGGCCTGCCGCTCTACGTGTCGCTGTCGCGCAAGGACTTCATCGGCGCGGCGCTGGCCGGGTCGTGGGAGGAGCGGCTGCCGGCGCGCGAGCGCGAGTGGGGGACGGTCGCCGCGGTCGCCCTCGCGGTCCGCGAGGGCGCCGACATCCTCCGCATCCACGATCGCAGCAGCCTGCAGGCGATGCGGGTGGCGGGGCGGGTGATCCGTGCCTAGCTCGATCGTCGACACGCAGTGGGGGATCGCGATCGCCCCCGGGCGGCGGGACGGGCGGATCGTCGCCGAGTCGTCGGAGCCGGACCGTACGGCGAAGCCGGTGGCGCTGCCCGCCGACCTCGCCCCGGAGCTGGCCGAGCGGCTGCGGCGGGCCGGGATCGAGGCGCTCTACTCGCACCAGCTGAGGGCCTGGGAGGCGGCGCCGCGCTCGGACCTGATCGTCACCTCCGGCACCGCCTCGGGCAAGAGCCTCGCCTTCAACCTGCCGGTGCTCGACGGGATCGCGCGGCAGCCGAAGGCGCGGGCGCTCTACCTCTACCCGACCAAGGCTCTGGCCCAGGACCAGGCGCGCAAGCTCGCCCAGCTGCGGCCGCCCGGCCTCCGGGAGGCGATCTACGACGGCGACACCCCGCGCGAGGAGCGCCCCGCGATCCGCCGCAAATCGAACCTCGTGCTCACCAACCCGGACATGCTGCACGTCGGCGTGCTGCCCCACCACAAGCAGTGGGGGGACTTCTTCGCCAACCTCGGCTGGGTCGTCGTCGACGAGGCGCACACCTACCGCGGCGTCTTCGGCTCCCACGTCGCCAACGTGCTGCGGCGGCTGCGCCGGGTCGCCCGCGCCTACGGCGCCGAGCCGCGCTTCCTGCTCGCCTCGGCGACGATCGCCAACCCGGAGGAGCTGGCGGAACGCCTGGTCGGCACCGGGTTCGAGCTGATCGACGACGACGGGGCGCCGCGGGCGGGGCGCGAGATCGCGATGTGGAACCCGCCCCTGCTCGACGCGCGGAGCGGCGCCCGGCGCTCGGCCCTGGCCGAGGCGGCCGACCTGCTGGCGGAGCTGGTGACGCAGGGCGTGCGGACGATCTGCTTCCTCAAATCGCGGCGCGGGATCGAGCTGATCCAGCGCTTCGCGCGGGAAAACCTGGAGCGGCGGGGGAAGCCGGAGCTGGCGCGGCTGATCGCCCCCTACCGCGGCGGTTACACGCCGCAGCAGCGGCGCGAGATCGAGGACCGGTTGGCGCGCGGCGAGCTGCTGGCGGTGGTGGCGACCGACGCGCTGGAGCTGGGGATCGACGTGGGGGAGCTCGACGCGGCGATCTGCGTCACCTTTCCCGGCACCGTGGCGAGCCTGCGGCAGATGTGGGGGCGGGCCGGGCGGCGGCGGCGCGGGCTGGCCGTCTACGTGGCCGGGCAGGACGCGCTCGACCAGTTCTTCTGCCGGCATCCGGAGGAGTTCCTCGGCCGGCCGGTGGAGGCGGCGATCCTCGACCACGGCAACGAGCAGATCGCGATGCGCCACCTGATCGCGGCGGCCTACGAGATGCCGCTGGGCGAGGCCGACGACGAGTTCTTCGGCGACGGCTGGCGGGAGCGGGCCGAACGGCTGCTGGAGGCGGGCGAGCTGCGCCGGGTCGGCGGCCGGCTGGCACCGCGGAAGAGCGATTTCGTCGCCTCGCGGATCCCGCTGCGCTCGGCCTCGGCCGACTCGGTGGCGGTGATCGAGCGCGAGGCGGGGGAGATGCTCGGCCTGGTCGAGGCGGAGCGGGCCTTCACCACGATCCACCCGGGGGCGGTCTACCTGCACCTGGGGCGCTCCTACGAGGTCGAGCAGCTCGACGTGCGGGCGATGCGGGCGCTGGTCTCCCGCTTCGACGGCGACTGGTACACGCGGCCGAAAAAGGAGACCGACATCTACATCGAGCGGATCCACGAGCAGCGCGAGGTCGCCGGCGTGCAGCTGAACTTCGGCGAGGTGTCGGTGACCGAGCAGGTGATCGCCTTCCAGCGGGTGGCGATCGCCGACAACGAGCCGATCGACATCGTCGCCCTCGAGCTGCCGGAGCAGAGCTTCGTCACCCAGGCGCTCTGGTACGTGCTGCCGGAGGGCAACTTCGGCGCGCCACCGGACGCGCTGCTGGGGGCGCTGCACGCGACCGAGCACGGTCAGATCGCGGTGCTGCCGCTGATCGCGATGTGCGACCGCTGGGACATCGGCGGGCTCTCCACCAACGTCCACTTCCAGACCGGGCGCTCGACGATCTTCATCTACGACGGCCACCCGGGCGGGGTCGGGATCACCAAGCGGGGGTACGACGAGTTCGAGCGGCTGCTGGGGGATGCCGAGCGGTTGATCGCCGAGTGCCCTTGCGAGAGCGGCTGCCCGAGCTGCGTGCAGAGCCCGAAGTGCGGGAACTTGAACGAACCTCTTCATAAGGCCGGCGCCCTGGAGCTCATGGGGCAGATGCGGGCAGCCGGCGGGGCTGTGCGGCGGGTCGCATGAGCGGCGGGCCGGGTCGGCAGGTCGCGGTCATCGGGGCGGGTGGAGCTGGGGAAGATTCGGAGGCTTGGCGGCTGGCCGAGGAGGTCGGCAGGCGGCTCGCGGAGGCGGGGGTGATCGTCGTCTGCGGTGGGGGCAACGGGGTGATGGGGGCCGTGTCGCGTGGGGCCGCGGGGGCCGGGGGCGAGGTCATCGGGGTGCTGCCGGGGAGTGAGCTGGACGGCGGGAATCCGGACCTGACGCACGTGGTGGCGACCGGGATCGGGCACGCGCGAAACCTGGCGGTGGTCGGGTCCGGGGAGGTCGTGATCGCGATCGGCGGCGAGTGGGGGACGCTCTCGGAGATCGGCCACGCCCGCGCGATCGGCCGCACCGTCGTCGCCCTGCGCACCTGGTCCCTGGTCGGTCGCGGCCGCATGGAGGGCGCCCCGGGAGTCATCCCGGCCGAGACGCCGGAGGAAGCCGTGGCCGCGGCCTTGTCGGAGCTCCGACCCGCCGCATGAACCCAGACCCGCTGATTGTCTGCAATTTCCTACGATTGCATCTATGAGCGATGTTGCCGACAGCCACGGTGCCTCGATTCGCGACGAGTTCGCGCACCAGGCCGAGGCCTTCGCGCGCAGCCCGACGATGAGCCTCGCCGAGACGCTCGACGCGGTGGTCGAGCTGGTTCCCGCCGACCCCGGCGCGCGCTGGGTCGAGGTGGCCTGCGGGCCGGGGCTGATCTCGCGCGGGATGGCCCCCCGGGTCGGCTCGGTGCAGGGCGTCGATCTGACCCCGGCGATGGTCGAGAAAGCGCGGGCCGAGGCGGCCGCGGCGAAGGTCGACAACGTCAGCTTCCAGGTCGGCGACGCGACCGCGCTCGACCTTGCCGCCGATTCCTTCGACGGTGCCGTCACCCGCTTCAGCCTGCATCACATCCCCGCTCCGGTGCGGGTGCTGGAGGAGATGCGGCGTGTGGTCAAGCCGGGCGGGCTGGTCATCGTCGCCGACCACGTGACCGACGACGATGGCGAGGCGGCCGCCTGGCACGAGCAGATCGAGCGCCTCCGCGATCCGTCGCACTGGGCCTGCCTGACCCCGTCGCGGCTGGCGGCGCTGGGCGAGCGGGCGGGGCTCGAGCCGGATCACGACCGCGTCGTCCCCTTCGAGATCGACTTCGAGGAGTGGCTGAACCGCGGCTCCGGCGGGCCCGCGAACGCCGAGCAGATCGAGCGCCTGCTGGGGGAAGCGCCGGCGGGGGTGGAGAGCTTCGTCGTCCGCGGCGAGGCCGGCGAGCGTCGGCTGGCGCTGCGCAACTCGCTGCACCGCTGGCGCGTCACCGGCTGAGCTGCGTTCAGCGCCAGAGTTCGCGCAGCGCGAGGATCGCGAAGGCGCTCGACCAGAGGAGCGGGGTGGTCGAGGTCGGGATGCCGGTGTGGGCGCCGACCCGCTCCGGCAGCGCGCCCGCCGGGGTGGCGGCGCGGCGCAGGTCGGCGAGGAGCCCGAGCGCGGCCCGGTGGGGCGCCTTGCCAGGGAGGGCGGCGAGCGCCCAGGCGCTCCAGGCGGTCGGCGCCGACCAGGGGTCTTCGCCGCCCTGCCAGCTTTCGCCGGGCGTGATCCCGTACGCGGTGGCTCGGCGGACGAGGCGCAGGAGGGTGCGCTCGGCGGCCGGGTAGAGCGAGGTGA
Source organism: Solirubrobacterales bacterium (assembly GCA_047601885.1). Lineage (GTDB taxonomy): Bacteria > Actinomycetota > Thermoleophilia > Solirubrobacterales > 70-9 > VAYN01. Next base: position 837,761 of record JASGIK010000002.1, on the reverse strand, counting down.
GCCCAAAGGGCCGCAGGGCCCAACCGGCGGCCGAGTCCAGCCCCGAACCAGGATTCCCCGCGCTCCGCACAAGTCCGTCTTCCGTCCCGAATTCGCGAGCAATCCGCCGGCTTTCCGCAACTCCGGCGTGTGACCGCTTTGTGACTGCATCGGCGGCTGCGGCGGCGAGGGCGTTGCCCAGGTAGGTGCCGGGGGAGGACTCCTGGTAGTCGGCGCGGTCGCGCCAGGCGTAGGGCTTGCTCGGGGTCTTGACGCCGGTGGCCGCGGCGGCGACGGCGACCCAGCCGGCGGCGTCGCCTTGGGCGGCCCGGCCGGGGACGGGGGCGCCGGATTCGGTGAAGCGGGCGGCCGCGCCGAGATCGAGGCCGGCGAGGAAGCGGGCGACCTGACGAGCTTCGCTCCGGTGCCCGGAGGAGGTGAGGGCGAGCGCCGCGGTCGCCGCGTCGCGCGGCCAGACGTAGGCCCAGCCGTCCCGCGCCCCGGCGGCCACCGCGCCGGTCGCCTCGGAGGTCAGTGCGTGGATCGTCAACAGCGACCGCCGGTACATCGCTCGCGCCCAGGCCGGCGCGCCCCTGCCCAACGAGCGAGAGCCGGCGAGCCAACCGCGAGCCCCTCGGGCGGCCGATCGGATCACCCGGGCGTCCGCCCGAGCCACGTCGTCCCTCGCCGCGGCGTCGTCGATGGGCGGGACGGCTCGACCCGACCGGCAAAGCAGGTCGAGCTGTCCCGCCCGTCGTTCGCGCGCGCAGTGGAGCCCGCCTTCGACGTCCACCGTCAGCGAGGGGACGGCCCGCGCCCCGCCCGCTGCCGGCGAGGCACGCAGCTCCACCGCGAGCGCCTCGCCCGCCGCCGCCACCGTCATGGTCAACCTGGCCCCGTCGAACCGCCCCACCGTCCGCACCACGTTCGTTCCCGGCAGGTAGCGCTGCGTCACCGATTCCGCCCGCCACATCGGCAGCGCGTCCCCGCTCCCGATCCGGACCCGGGGGACGATGCCGGTGTCGGCAGGCACCGTCCCGGCAGCCTGGCGAGCCGAGGGGTTGTCGATCGACGCCTCGCCCGCGGGCCCCGGCGTACGCAGGTCGACGACGTCGCCATAGGCGTCGACCGCCGCGGTCAGCCCGCCGTCGCCGCTGACGGCGGTCCCGAGGAAGGGCGGGGGCATGCCGGGAAGGGCCGGAGGCGTCCGCGGATTGCCGTCGGAACCGCCCGAGACCAGCACCAGTCCGACCGCCACGGCGGCGGCGCAGGCGAGGGCGGCACTGGCGATTCGCACGTCAGAATGCAATCACCGGGCGGCCCCAGGGGCCCTCGCGCCGCTACGATTGCCTGCCGCGGCTGGGTAGCTCAGTTGGTAGAGCACTCGACTGAAAATCGTGTGCCCTTTCGACTAAGACGCGACGATGTCGCAGGATCGCCCATTCTGGAGCCGTCTGCCGACCGTGTCCGGGCATCCTGGCACTCGCGCCGCCGAAAAAGGGCGGTCCCCGAGCCACCCCGAGCCACCTGCACTGGACAAGGCGACGGCGGCGGCGGAGAATGGATCTCGGAAGGCGCCGCAGCTCGGAGGAGGGCCGCGGATGACAGGCCAAACGAAGGGAAGCCTAGAAACGCGCGTCCTCGCGCAGGGCGACAGAGCCTTCCATCTCCGCTTCCAGGTCGAACGCCGGCGTGAGTCGTTGGTCCTGCACGAGTGCCCCGGCTGCAGCTGTGGCTGCGGCGGTGGGTGGACGGAGGCCGCCGCCAGGCAGGAGCTCGCCGACCTGATCGTCCGGGTCCGGGCAGGGTTCTGGCGACCACGGCCGCCGCGGCGGCTCGCCGGCCGCCGGGATGTGCGACCGATGCCGACCTTCGGGGAGTACGCGGCCTCGTGGCTCGACGCGAAGATCGCCGGTGTGCTCGCCGACCGACCGATCGGGGAGAACACGATTAAGGACTACAGGGCACGCCTGCGCCATCTCGCCTATCTCGAGGACTATCCACTCGACCAGATCGACCCCGGCCTCTGTGTGGACTTCAAGGCGCACCTGCTGGCGGAGTCCGAGGACGCACGCCGGCAGATGGCGGTCGGCACCCCGCTGCGCGAGCCCAGTGGTCGGGTCCGGCGCCCGCTGGCACCGGCGACGATCCGCAAGGTCCTCGACGCCCTCGGCTCGATCCTCGAGGACGCGGTGGAAGACGGGCTGGTGCCCCAGAACCCGGCGCGGGGTCGGCGGATGCGGGTGAGGGTGCCGAAGCCGAGGCGCACCTGCCTCGAGATCGACGAGCTGGCCTGCCTGTTCGAGGCCGCCGCCGACCAGGACGATCCGCTGGCAAACGCGCGACTGGCGAGGGCGAAGAGTCCGTCCGCGGCCGCCGTCGCCGAGCTGGCCGCGCAGTGGCTTCGGCCAAGGCAGATCAGCGAGCGGCTCGGGCTCTCGTTGCCGACGGTGACCTACCACCTGCGGCGCCTCGGGGTACAGAGCGGCCGTGGGTACGCGGGGCGTCAGATGATCTGCGAGATGCTCGGTCGTGGCGGTGTCCGGGCCGGCGAGCTTCGCAACATGCGGATCGGCGACGTGCGCCCCCGCGATCCTGCCGGAGCACGCTTCGCAGTTCCCGAATCGAAGACGGAGACGGGCGTGCGCATGGTGGAGATGAGCCCGGCCCTGGCAGCGATGGTGAACACGCACATTGCCCGCCTGCGACTGCTCGGCCTGCCGAGCGATCCCCGTGCCTATCTGGTCCCGAACCTGCGTGGCGGCAAGCTCTCCCAGGGGGCGGTCGGCCGGATCGTGAAGGAAGCGGCGAGCCTCGCCGGCGAGCGCCTGGTGGCGAAGGGCATGGCGGAGCTACCTCATACGACTCCCCACACCCTGCGGCGCACCTACATCTCGGTCGCGCTGGTCGCCAACAAGTTCGACGTCAAGTTCGTCATGTCCCAGGTCGGCCATGCCAGCTCTGCGATGACGATGGACGTATACGCGCAGCTCGAGCAGCGGGCCAAGCGCTCGCACGGCGCCAACTTCGACCGTCTTCTCGCGGAGGCCGGCGAGCAGATCGGGGAGCTCGCGCCGGCCGAGCCGATCGCGGCGGCAGCGCCCGCCTGATCCGCCCATGACGACCCTCCCCTGGACATCGACTTACAGCGATGAGAGGGCCGTCGGGTTGCACGTCATCCTCGATCTTCGGCCGCGAAGCCGAGCCCTCGCACCCGAGCGCGAGGTTCCGGCCCGGACAGCGACCGCTCGTTTCCGCCCGCGGGGAGCGGAGTTGTCCAAAGGGTCCAACGTCGGTGCCCCCCGCAAGGTGGGCGGCGTCCGAAGGCCGAATCAAGTCGTCCCTTGGGCTTCGGATTGAGGCCCCGAAAATAACTGTTTTGCAGGATAAACTGGATGGCGAGGGCGGGATTTGAACCCGCGACACCTCGATTTTCAGTCGAGTGCTCTACCGAACTGAGCTACCTCGCCATGACCCGAAACGAGCATCGGGAAGCGGGAGGACAGGCACCCGCCGGGGGAATTCTACGTGCCTCGGGCATGTATTGCCGGAGCCGTCACCGCGCGCCTCGGTGACCCCGGGATCGTGAGGTCCACAGACTTGGTCGATGACCATCTCGATTGGTCGCGGCACAGCTTCTAGACTGGAGGCATGGCGACGCGCGAGCAACTGCATAAAGAGGTCGATGCGTTGACCGAGCCCGAGATCTCGCGGGCCCGGATCGTCGTGATCGAGGAACCTGAAACGGAGGATGACGTCGTCGGCCTCCCCGAGACGTGGAAGACCTTCGATGACGGGACTCCTCAACCGAACTGGGTGGCGTTGTTGCACGAGGCGCGACGCGGTCGCCGTTGACGCTCGTGGTCGACGCGACGGCCGCGGTGACCGCAGTGGCGCGCGCCGACGGCTTCGAGGCCTTCGGGGAGGATGAACTGGTAGCTCCGCCCCTGATGTGGTCGGAGGCTCGATCTACCCTCCATCTCGGACTGCTCAAGGGAAAGGTCAGCCTCGACATGCCGCCCGCCAGCACGAGCGCCTCGAATCCTGTCCGGTCCGACGCGCCGACCCGCCCGAGCTCGGGCGGACGGCGTGGGAGATCGCCGAGCAGTTCGGCTGGGGACGCACCTACGACGCCGAGTACGTCGCCCTGGCCCAGATCCTCGGCTGCCGCCTGGTGACCCTCGACGGCGCCCTGCGGCGAGGAGCGGATCGTCTGGGTCTAGTGGTTTCTCCGGCCGAGTTGTAGCGGGACAGGAATTCAGCTTCGATCCCGGCTTGCGGCGTGGCTGTGTCGATCACCCGGCTTGATCTGGCGAGGAGTCTGAAGCCAGGCACAGGACTGGGTCACGCTTGGGTCGCCAGATCCGCATCCTGAAGAAGCGTGGCGGCATCCTTGGCCTGAAGGTATCGCCAGCTCTGAGGCGGTCGGAATCCCGTCCACAGAAGCCGGCCCAGATCAGCCAACGGAATCGTCCGAGGGAGGCGAAGCACGTCGTCCAGGGTGATCGCGACCGCTCGTTGTGCCCCGGCGAGGTAGGAACGGAACTCGCTGCGCGTGAGGCCGCATCCGTCCCGATGCCGATCCCAGAGCGCCGTCGGGCTTGCGCTGTCGAGCGCACCGACGCGCCCTGACCCGACGACCTCCATCGACGGCGAACTCGCATAGAGAATGATGCGGGCGCCGGGGGAGACCGTCGGTGCGACGCGCCGGATCTCGACCGTCTTCTCTCCGCTCAGGATCATTTCGGCGAAGCGGGGCTTCAGCGAGACGAAGAGCGCGGGCTCACTGTTCTCCATACGCCGATGATCCCTGGTACAGCCGGACGAAGACTGCCTCGGACACCGGCATCGGCGACTGGGGCGGCTGGAAGGTCTCTCCAACCTGGCGGTAGAGGTCCCGCAATCGATCGAGGTCGAGCGGTCGGGCCAGGAGCTCGGTGTCGCAGAATCGGAGCGCCATCGCCTTCCCGGAGGTACCGGCGGCTTCGCGAACGTTCGCGAGGTCCCACGCACCGAGACGGGAGAAACGTCGATGGAGCTGCTCGGGCGGACCGATGACGACATCGGTGAGATATGAGACGGCGCGCACATGCCCGACCTGATGGCCGGGTTGATTGCCGGTGACATACCAGAGCAGCCGCGAGGGTGCCCTGATCCCTCCCGGTCTCGCGGCGCGGTAGTAGACATGCTCGCGGCTCAGGCCAAGCCCTGTGCTTCGGGGAAAGAGGGTCTGCGCCGAGAGGCTCTGGTCGAAGAGCTGTTCGGCCCACTGGGGCTTGATCGAGAGGATGTAGGTACGCACGTCGGAACCCGTCACCTTGAGCGGCCAGCGGGAGCGCTCCACCGAGATGGCCGAGAGCGGACTCTCTGGGGGCGGATCAAGCGTGATGGCCGGGTGGATGCCGAAGCCTACGAGGCCCCGCCAACCCTCCTCAACGAGCTCGAAGCCCTCAGCCCGGAGGGCCTCACGCACCGCCGGACGAAGGTGTGGGTCGGTGACCAAGACCTCCCCGCGTCGTGCGCGAGCCGCGACCTCACGCTGGGTGTGGGCGAGTTGGCGGGCGAGGGCGCGGGAGAGGGCGTCGTTGCCGGCGACCCGCAGGAGCGAGACCACCAGACGGTCTCCGCAGGGCCTGCGGATGGAGCCGCCGAGGATGCGGTCCTCCTCGCGTAGGACCCGCACCTCCTGGTGGGAGGGGTCGGCGAGGGCGAGGCGCAGGGAGGCCCGCAGCTCGGCGGCGCGCTCGCCGTCCCCGTGGTCTAGGAGTGCGGACACGAACTGGTCCTGTCCGCCGGCGCCGAGCCTCGAATCCTCGATCGCGGTGCCTTGTAGGGCGGCGGGGACGTAGAGACCAACCCTGCGGCTACGGTCGAGACGATCGATAAGTTCCTCGGGGCGTAACACGGCGATCTCGAACGCTTCGCCGATCGCCTCGGCCCCATCCAGGAGGTCCTCATCGCGGCTGACGAAGTACGCGGCGCCGCCGCCGATCGCCGCGGCGACATGGCGATGATCGGCGTCGCCCGCCAGCGGAGCCAGTTCGGCGACCCGACCGATCAGCTCATCCGAGCGCTCTCTGCCCCGTGAGAGGTTTCGCCAGGAATTGGCTTGGGCGAGGAGGATGTCACGGATCTCCTCGTCCTTACAGTCGTTGCTCTCGACGTGGATCTCGTTGGTGACGCACAGCTCGACCAACTCCTCCACCCAGTCGTCCAACAGGTTTCTGCTCTCCTCTGCGTGCGGCCCATCAACGACGAGATCCTCGAAGACGTTCTGGTCGACGGCGGCGGCCTCCCGTTCGTCGTCGACCAGGCTGAAGAGGTTCGGATGGCCGTGGTCGAGGACCCAGACGGTGAGGCGATGGCCAGCATGGCTGCGGCCGGTACGGTCGCCGACCGGGCGGAAGTCAAGGCGGGGCCACAGAGACGAGGCCGGATAGGACCTCCGGCAGGAGAGTTGGATGCCGATGCGCGCAGCGTGGCGCGAGCTCAGCTCCGCGATCAGCGCGCGGGCAAGACCGGAGCCGCGTGCCGTCGGGTCCACACATAGGTGGACGACCTTGACCCAGTCTCCGGGTAGGTCGTAGAGGACGTAGGCACGGACCTGATCCTGCTGCTTGGCCGCCAAGAGGGTGCCGGTGGCGGCCCGGTCCACGAATCCCGCGTCGGGTAGGAAACCGAGCCATCGCTTCTCCGAGCGGTGCAGCTCGAGGACACGGTCGAAGTCCCCGGTGCCGGGCTCGACCGCGACGATGGTGGTGCCCTCCTCGGCCGCTCCCATGACCGGATTCATACCGCTTGTGGCGACCGATGCCGTACCTGATCGGGCTCGTTGGAAATGAACCGCTGATCGAGGGCCTGCGGTTCTGCGGATCGGTGGTCGGGATGGAATCAGCAAGGTTGGCCGATTCAATCCTCGATCTCGTCGGAAGTGGACGTGCGGCCGGGGCCACCCGTTTACCTCCGAATCGAACGGATCGGCTCGCACCCCGTCGGACGCGCGTATAGCGGCCGAGTGTTGGGACTCTGCGACGGCTCGCCACCGTGGCGCCGTCCAGAAGCCGAACTCTATCTGCGGGAGCGCCACGCTGCCTGCGTGAGAGCACGAGTATCCAGGGCGATGGATGTCGAGTCGGTCTACGATCGATGCCCGAAGATGCCGCTATCTCCGGGCCGTGGACGCAATTCTTCGGCCCCCCCGCACGGTAGCCTGAAGCCACCTCAGAGAGTGATCTAGAAGGAGCTACCGATGGCAGTCCCCGTTGATACGCCGCTGACTCTGCCCCAGGTGGCCGAAGCGGCGGATGTCGAGTACCGGACCCTGCACACCTGGGTCAAAAGAGGGCTTCTACCCCCGAGCTTCAGCGCCTCGACCGGCGCCGGGAGGCCGAATCTCTTCTCCTTCCAGGACACGCTCAAGGCCCGCATCCTCGCCCACCTGCGGAGCGCCGGCATCGACCTCGAGATGCTGGAGAGGACGGCGGAGGGGCTGAAGGAAGTACCCGAGCTCGACATCGAGGACACGATCCTCGTCAACGGCCACCTGACCGTGCTCAAGGGCGGCGACGACCTGGACGCCGCGATCGACGAGGCACAACCGTCGGTCGTCTACCGCGTCGTCTGGGCCTCCGAGGCGCTTGAACAAGCTGATCTGAAGTAGCCCTCAGACATATGAAGTCGGCGGCATTCATCTGCCGTCCGACTCATCTGGTTCTCTGGCATCTCCGTAAACGACCCCTGGAAAGGGGATGCCATGACCCCCAGCGCCGGCGTGGATGCGGCAAAGAAGCCGCCCGACCACGACAAGAAGACCGTCGTCCACATCGACCGCAAGAGCTATGAGGTCCGTGAGCCCGAGCTCACCGGAGCCCAGCTACGACAGTTGCCCGACCCCGCCGTCGGCCCCGAATTCGACCTCTGGCTCGAGGTCCCCGGCGGCGAGGACCGCCGGATCGGAGACGACGAAGAGGTGGTGCTGAAGAAGGGCATGCACTTCTTCACCGCGCCGAGCGTCATCAACCCGGGAGCGTCGTGCTGAGCGAGGTCGACAAGGCCTTCCTCGAGCAGCGCGGGTTCGACCACGAGGTGATCGGCGAGGGCCAGATGGTCTCGCTGATCATCCATGGCTTCCGGATGCCCGACGGCTACGTGCCGGGCGTGGTCGACCTGCTCCTGAGGCTGCCGAGCGGGTTCCCCGACGCCGCCCCGGACATGTGGTGGACCGCTCCGGCGGTCAGCTATGTCGGCGGGAGCGCACCGCCCGCGACCGAGGTCCGACAGGAGTTCGTGGGTCGGACCTGGCAGCGTTGGTCGCGCCATCTCGCGGTCTCCTGGCGTCCGGGGATCGACAACCTGCAGACATACCTGCGGCTGATCCGCACCGACCTCGAGCGCGCCACGATGCAGGTGGCGGCGTGATGGAGGTGCGCGTCGCGGTCGACGAGCGGCTCTGGGCGGAGCTGCTCTCGGCGCTCAAGGTCCGCGAGGAGAGCGCCGGGATCGTCCTCGCTGGCACGGCCGACGAGGACGAGCGGCTGACGCTCTGTCTGAACCGGATCATCTGGACCCCCGACGACGCCCACGATCTCCGCACCCCGCGCGAGATGAGGATCCGCTCTGAGGGATGGATGCCCGCACTCGCGGAGGCCGCGGCGCAAGACTGGCAGCCGATCTTCTTCCACACCCACCCCGGGATGGCGCCACTGCCCTCGCCACATGACCGGCGTGTGGAAGAGGAGCTGGCACCGGTTTTCGGGGCGCGGGTCGGCAGGCCGTTCGCCGGCATGATCCTCGGGGAGGAGCGGGGCGCACCTGTCTTCACCGGAAGCCTCTCGGGCACCGCATGGACGCGACTGCGGGTGGTCGGCGAGCGTCTCCGGATCCTGGCGGCGTTCGACGCCGACGGCGAGCAGATGCCGTTCGTCGAGACGTTCGACCGTCAGGTCCGGGCATTCGGGCGGAAGGGGCAGGCACTCCTGCGCCAGCTCAGGATCGGGGTCGTCGGCGCCGGAGGGACGGGCTCGGCGGTCTTCGAGCAACTTGTCCGCCTCGGCGTCGGCGAGATCGTCCTGATCGACGACGATCTCGTGAGCGAGACCAACCTGACCAGGATCCACGGCTCGAGCATGGCCGATGTCGGCAAACCGAAGGTCGAGGTCCTCGGGCGGAGTGCCACGGCGATCGGCCTCGACACCAAGGTCGAGGCCCACCGCCACAAGGTCACGGACCGACCGGCCTTCGAGGCATTGCGGGGATGCGATGTCGTCTTTGGATGCACCGACGACAACGTCGGCCGCGCCGTCCTGTCCCGACTCGCTTATCACTACTGCCTGACGGTGATCGACGTCGGCGTCATGATCGGTGCACGCGACGGCCAGGTATCCGACATCGACGCGCGTGCCACCGTGATGGTGCCGGGGACACCCTGCCTCTTCTGCCGGGGGCGGATCGACCCGAACCGGTTACGCGAAGAGCAGCTGCCAGCAGAGGAGCGGGAGGCACTCGCCCGTGAGGGATACGCACAGGGACTCGCCGAGCCGGACCCGGCGGTCGTTACCTACACGACGATGATCGGTTCCTTCGCCGTCGACGAGATGCTGCAGCGGCTGTTCGGTTTCGCGCAAGACCCCTCATCGGAGATTCTGGTGCGCCCGGCACGACGGGAAGTGCGAAGGCTGGGAGGGCAATCAATCACCGGTCACTTCTGTGCCGACGCAAGCGTCACTGGCAGGGCCGATCGGGAGCCAGCGTTGGGACTCGGTTGGTGATGAGCGGAGAGCTGATCGACTGGTGGCGACGGCGTCGTCTCACCAGGCCGCGGGTCGACCGGATCCGTCGCTATGCCCGCCAGGCGGACGTTCCCACCGAGATTCCGCGCCATGAGCTGGCGGTCGTCGGCGATCCGGCGCGGCCGAAGTGGCTCGTATTCGAGTGCCCGTGCGGAGAGGGGCATCGACTCCAGGTCAACCTCGATGCCGCGGGGGCGGCAAGCTGGCGACTCGACGATCACGACGGCGGCGTGAGCATCCATCCGTCGATCGATTACTGCGGTTCCGAGCGACGTTGCCACTTCTGGCTCCGCTGTGGCCGCGTCCACTGGGTTTGAGTTGGGCACCGCGGCGGTCCCTCTCAGCCGTCGAAGAGGCTCCCTTGCCCGGGTGTCTCCTCGGGGCCCGAGCGCGGCTTGCCATCTTCGGGGCGGTGCGCCCAGCCGAGCCCCTCGAGCCGGATCTGCATGGCGGTCGTGCTGACAGCGAACTTCTCCGCGAGCGCGTAGACAGGTGCCCAGCCCGACCAGGAGGTCGGGGGCAATGCGGCTTGCAGCGAGTCGCGCGGGACGAGGAGGGCGGCGCTGAATGCCTCGGCCTGGCGCTCGATCTGGGCTGCTGAGCCGCTTCGGCAGAGAGTTCGCTCGCCGTCGAAGAACGGGGAGGATCCAAAGCCACCGGGGGCATGGAAGAGCCAGTGTCCGATCTCGTGCCCGATCGTGAAGCGGAGCTGGGCACGACCGCGCGCCTCAAGTCGCTCGAGATGCCTCTCGTTCAGGACGACGAGGTTCCGGCCGGGGATCAGTTGCCCGAGGATGTCGCCGTCGCTTGCGGTGTCGTCGAGCAACTCCCAGGTGAGGTCGAGTTGGAGCCTGTCGAGAAGCGCTTCGATGTCGAAGCCGGGCTCGAGTTCGAATTGCCGCCACAGATCGGCGGCGCGGGCTTCGATGCGTGCGGGCGGGATGAAGTCACTCATGACGATGGTTTGACTTTCGCCTGTTTGTAGATCTTCTCGAGTTCTCCTTTGTCCATCTGTGGCAGGCGCCTGAGGAGCCGGGCGAAGGCGAGGTCATTCTGGGCAAGCTCACCGATCTCCTCAGGCACTCGGCCTGCCAAGGCCAGGAGTTCCTCGGCATCGGTGTCGAGGCGTCGAGCCAATCCCCGGACCAACCTCTCGCTGGGTCTCTCCCCACGGCCGTTCTCGAGCTTGGAGAGGTAGGTGAAGTCGATCTGCAGCTCGCCCGCGAGCTGCCGTTGGGTCAGCCCCGTCTCTCTTCTCAGGCGGCGGATCGTCTCACCGAAGGTCTCCTGCGACTCGTCGTTTTCGGCCATCTCCCTCATCTCTTTTGATTTTGTCCGTCGGGTTGCAGTAGTCTTCCCAACACAAGTTGAGTCGGGACCCCAACTACAACCTGAACTTATCTCAACGAGCGGCGCCACTGACGATCAGACGACCGGAGACCAGATGAACAACCGAGACCGAGACATCGAGATGCTGGCCGCGTCGGGGTGCCCGTATGAGATCGGGATGCTCCTCGGAGAAGGTGGGATGGCCCGTGTCTACCTCGGCACCCACCGTGGCACCGGTCGGCAGGCCGCGATCAAGATCCCGATCGGAGGCCCTTGGGCGCATGAGCGTTTTCGCGCCGAGGTGGACGTGATGGACCGCTTCGATCACATCCACGTGATGCCGCTGCTCGAGGCCGACCCTGCTCGTCGTTGGTACGCGATGCCCTGGGCATTGCACTCGCTGCACGATCTCCATCGCGCCAATCCGGCGGCGTGGGATGCGCTGCGGAAGGCGCTCAGCTCGGTGGCGGGCGCGCTGATGCACACCCACGCCCGAGACTGCATCCATCGTGACGTCTCCCCGGACAACATCCTGCAATTGAGGAACGGGCACTGGGTCCTCGCCGACTTCGGGATCGCCAAGGCACCCGGGGTCGCGCGTCGTGGGACCCGCCTAGGGGAACGCTTCGGTGCGGAAGGGTTCACCGCGCCGGAGCTGCCCCATGAAGCTACCTCTGCCACCGACGCCTACGTGATCGGGGCGGTGGCAAGTTGGTTCACGGCCATCCGCCCTGGCCAGCGGCCGACCTCTCGCGCCGGGATCGAGTGGCTGGAACTCATCGAAGGGACGCGTCGGCACGATCCGGCGTCACGCTGGACGATCGCCGAGATCGCCTCACAGCTCGACCGGATGGATCTCGAGCCGGCCCCGGTATTCGCGGGAGGACATCTGCTCGACTCCTGCCTCCGCTGCGGGGCGTCGGATGGCGTCGACGCGGCCGAACGCTGCGTGCGCTGCGGATACATGGCCGAGGGCTGAGGGCTGGTCGACGGGGCCGCGCCAGGCTTTGAGGCTCGCGGCGGTTGACCCTTTGCCTAAACGGCAATCTATTGCTCTATCTCGTCTGAACGCTTCGCTTATCCTGCCGCCGGTGGCGGAGATCAAACAGGCGACCTTCACCAGGGCGGTTCGCGGTGACGCGAAAGCAACGAAAGGATCCGAACCGACGATCGAGCCGGTGGTGAAGGGCATCTCGTCGGTTGGTCGTGCTGCCGTGCGACGGGTCCACAAGGAATCGGCGGCACTTGCCGTCTCCTACTTCGCGGGGAAAATCTCCAAGTTCCTCCTGATGAGCGGCCGCCCCGCTTCCACTGCCGAAACGTATCGCCGGTCGCTTGAGCAATACATCGAATGGGACGCCGGAACCGAAGCCACGGCTGATCTCGATGTTTCGAGGCCAGTGCCGGTCGGGAGCGACCACATCCGGGCCCGCGCACACGTCGTCATCGAGGATGACGATGGAGACCGCGAGGTCCGGGTATTGCTCTGGGATGAGCTGCCGCTCGACGAAGGACAGGCCGAGATGATCGCGCTGCCCGTTCTTGACTGCGTGAACGCCGAATATGCGGCCGGATCCACGCAGAGTGTGGAGGTTTGGCAGTTGGCTTGCGGCCAGCGCTATAGCGTGGCGCCGGCAACCGCCGAAGAACGCCGGGAAGCGGTGGAAGAACTTGTGGCGAACCTCTGAACCGACCCAGCCAGCGAATCCGAGGAGACAAAAATGGAGCAGAGCAACATCACGGAGGAGGTCCGACTTCTGAGGGTGGTAGCCGCCGAGGCGGTGGAGGAGCCGGACGTCATCGCGCGCCATCCCGATGTCATCGACGCCTTGAATGTCATCGCCTCGTACGACCGCCTCAACGATCATTTCGGAGGCAATGGTCACGACCCCAATGGTTTCGCGGCGGCGCTTGCCGAGGGGTTGGCGCCTTATCGGGAGGCCCCATTGGACGATGACCCCGAGATCGTGCAGCAGCTGGTGTTCTTGGCCTGGGCCTTGGAGACAGAGCGCTCGCCGGAGGAACTCGCGGAGATGCAGATCCTCGCCTAGACCGGCGCTCGGCCTCTGGCCGCCACCGGGCAGGACTTCGTGAAGTTGGCGTCGGGAGTCTTGGCTGGAATCTCTTATCGCTGACGTTCGGAATGGCACCGGCTATTTGCAAGAAAGGGCCGACCGCCTTGAGCGGTAGGTCCTCGCGCGATGTCCGGAAAGCCGAAGACGGATGTCGGGTCGCCGTGGTTTTCGAAGCGCCGTTCGTGTAGCCCCGTCGCAGGAGCCGAAGGCCTTGCAGATCTGCTTCACCCCGGGGGAGTGACGTCCCGGTCGGCCCTCGACACTGAGAGTCGAAGTGTGGATGGGAAGATGCCCATAACACCTCCAGCCTCCGGGTCGAAGTGGCAACGACCCCCCGTTTCATTGCCACTATCCGCCGGAAACCAACCGAATCCAGGCCCGTCAGGCGCCCTCTCCGGTCCCTCCAAGGGGGTCTGAGCCAGGCCGGGTTTGACGGAGACCCAGAGACCAGGGAAACACCCTGGCGGAAGGGAATCCACAAGCCATGCCAAGACAGAGGAAATACCCCGATGAGCTGCTCGATCGCGGAGCCCGGATGGTCTTCGACTCCGGCCGCCCGATCGCCCACGTCGCCAACGACCTGGGCATCCACCAGGAGGCCCTGCGCAAGTGGGTGCGCAAGGCCGAGGCCGACGAGGGCAAGCGCAAGGACCTGCTGACGAGCCATGAGCGCGAGGAGCTGAAGGCCCTGCGCGGCGAGGTGCGGGAACTGCGGCGGGCCAACGAGATCCTGAAGTCGGCGTCCGCGTTTTTCGCGGCCGAGCTCGACCCACGCCGGACGAAGTGAGCGCCTTCATCGAGGAGCATCGCCATCACTTCGGGGTCGAGCCGATCTGCAGGATCCTGGGGACGTCGGCCTCCGCCTACTACGAGCGCCGCGACGGTCGACCCTCCCGGCGGAAGGTCGAGGACGAGCGCCTGCTCGCCCGCATCCGCGAGGTCCACGAGCGCAACTACCACGCCTACGGCTACCGGCGGACCTGGATCGCCCTGCGCAGACAGGGCGAGGGGGTGGGTCGCGGTCGGGTCCAGAGGCTGATGCGAGAAGCCGGGATCCAGGGCGCAAAGCGGCGCGGCAAGCCGTGGCGCACCACGAAGGCCGATCCGAAGGCCCTACGCCGGCCGGACCTGGTGGAGCGCGACTTCAGCGCACCGGCGCCCGACCGGCTCTGGGTCGGCGACTTCACCCACCTGCGCTCCTGGGAGGGGATGAGCTACTTCGCCTTCGTGATCGACGCCTTCAGCCGCCGCGTCGTCGGTTGGCGGCTCGCCTCCCACATGCGAACCGACCTGGTACTCGACGCCCTGCGCATGGCCCTCGGCCAGAGGGCGCCGGGAGCCGACTTCGAGCTCGTGGCCCACACGGACAGGGGATCGCAATACACCTCCGCCGACTACACCCAGGAACTGGACGACCACGGCGTCCTCGCCTCGGTGGGCTCGGTCGGCGACGCCTACGACAATGCGATGGCCGAGAGCTTCGTCGACACGTTCAAGACCGAGCTGGTCGCCGACCGGGTCTGGCGCACCAGGTCACAGCTCGAGCTCTCGGTCGTGGAGTACGTCAGCTGGTTCAACCACGAGCGCCTGCATGAATCACTGGGCTACCGATCTCCCGTGGAGTTCGAGTCCCTCTACGCTTGCCAGGGGGATCTGGATCTCCCCTCCATTTGAAAGAAGGAACCACCTAAAACGGTCTCCGCGGAACCCGGTCCGGCTCAGTCCAGAATTTGGCTCTACAGCAAGGCTTACGCGGCCTCCTCGGGCTCAAAATAGTAGGCGCTCGGTCACGACTGAAAATCGAGGTGTCGCCGGTTCAAGTCCGGCCCCGGCCACTTGCTCGTTCGCTGAACGTCTTCAAACGTCGTCGCCGTCCGCGGCGGCGATGCGGTGGATCAGGTCGCTCAGGGTGTCGAGGTCCCTGGCGCTCAGGGTGGCGAAGCCGGCGGGGGGTTCGCGGCGGATCCGGGTGAGCTTGGCGGCGGCCTTCTTGCCGGCGGCGGTGAGCTTGACGAGCTTGCGGCGGCGGTCGGTGGGATCGGCCAGGCGGGCGACGAGGCCGCGCTCCTCGAGGCTGTCGACGACCAGGGTGGCGTAAGGGGGGTCGAAGGCGGCGGCCTCGGCGAGGGCGGAGATCGGCAGGGGGCCGTCGGTGAGGGTCATCAGGGCGCGGATGCGGCCGGTGCCGCGGCCGAGGCCGAGGGCGTCGCGCTGGTCCTGCTCGGAGGGGTGGCGGAAGGCGAGCTCGCGCATCGTCGCCCAGGTCTCCGCCGCCTGCTCGTCGCGGCCGCCCTTCTGGTCAGGACGCGAGGCTGTCACGGATCCGCTCCGCTTCCTTGCGCGCGTGGGCGCTGGTCGTGAGGAGGCCGACGACGACCACCATCAGGCCCGCCCCGGCCAGCACCGCCCAGGCGGCGTGGCTCGCCGCGGGCAGTTCGGCGGCCGAGGCGCCGGCGACGATCGAGCCGGCGATCGCGACCCCCAGGGTGGAGCCGATCTGGCGTCCCGCCGAGGCGATCGAGGCCGCCACGCCCGCCTGGTTGTTCGGCATCCCCGACACCGCGGCGGTGGAGATCGGCGCGTTGACGAGGCCGAAACCGAAGCCGAAGATGACGTAGGCGGCCAGCAGGTAGGCGATCGAGGTGTGGTCGCCGAGGGCGAGCAGGAGCCCCGTCCCGAGGGCGATCGCGAACCCCGCCAGGACCAGCGGCAGGCGCGGCCCGCGCCGCGCGACGAGCCGCCCGGAGACCGGCGCGAAGATGACGATCATCAGTGCCAACGGCAGCGTCAGGAGGCCCGCGTCGAGGGCGCTGTAGCCGCGCGTTTCCTGCAGGTAGAGCGTGTTGAGGAAGAGGAAGCCACCCATCGCGGTGAAGGCCAGGGTGGCGTTGATCGCGGCGCCGCTGAAGGGCCGGCTGCGGAAGAAGCGCATCTCGATCAGCGGTTCGCGGCGGTGGGTCTCGACCAGGAAGAGCGCCACCGCCGCGGCGATCGAGGTCACGAACATGGCGATGATCGTCGGCGATCCCCAGCCGTCGGCGGGCCCCTCGATGACGCCGTAGATCAGCGTCGCCAGCATCAGGATCGTCAGCCCCAGTCCCCAGGGATCGAAGCGGCGCGCGCTCTGCGCCCGGTGCTCGGGGACGAAGAGCTGGGTGAGGGCGATCGCGGCCAGGCCGATCGGCACGTTGACCCAGAAGATCGCCCGCCAGCTGACTCCGTCGACGAGGACGCCGCCGAGCACCGGCCCGAGCGCCAGGCTGATCCCCACCGTCGCCCCCCAGACGCCCATCGCCCGCGCCCGCTCGCCCGGCTCGGTGAAGGTGTTGCTGATGATCGAGAGCGCGACCGGGTTCAGCATCGAGCCACCGACCGCCTGCAGGCAGCGGAAGGCGATCAGTTCGCCGGTACCGTCGGCGAGGCTGCAGAGCAGCGAGCCGAGGGTGAAGAGAGCCAGCCCGATCTGGAAGATGCGGCGGCGGCCGAAGCGGTCCGCCATCGCCCCGGAGGCGAGCAGCAGGCTGCCGAGCACCAGCGTGTAGGCGTCCACGGTCCACTGCAGGCCGCTCAGCGAGGCGTCGAGGTCGCGGCGGATCGAGGGGAGCGCCACGTTCACGATCGTGATGTCGACGCCGACGATCAAGAGGCTCATGCAGCAGATCGCGAGGACCAGCCAGGGGTTGCGCTCGCGGCGATCGGTTTCAGGCATATAACAGTTATACACATATAAGAAAGCGCCATCCCCCGGATGGCGGGCCGGCGCCCTGAAGCCGCTTGCCGAGCAATTAATTCGGTGCTAAACTATTAGGCACCGAAAGACTTTTGCGACACCAAGGAAGTGATGTGGAGTGAGTAGCGCCGCCGAAAGAATTGGAACCGGGATCGAGCGCCACGTCTGGCGAATTGCCGCCGTCGTGGTGCTCGGCACGATCATGTCGGTCCTCGACACGACGATCGTCAACGTCGCCCTCGACACGCTTGGGCGCGACCTGAATGCCTCCGTCGACCAGATCCAGTGGGTCGCGACGGGCTACCTGCTCGCCCTCGCCGCCGTGATCCCGGTCAGCGGCTGGGCCTCGCGGCGCTTCTCCCCGCGCAGCGTCTACATCGTCTCCCTGGTGCTCTTCACCGCGGGCTCGGTCCTCTGCGGCCTCGCCGACTCGGTCGGCTCGCTGGTCGCCTTCCGCGTGATCCAGGGGATCGGCGGCGGCATGCTGGTGCCGACCGGCCAGATGATCCTCGTCCGCGCCGCCGGCCCGAGCAACCTGCCGAAGGTGATGAGCGTGATCGGCGTGCCGATCGTCCTCGCCCCGATCTTCGGTCCGACGATCGGCGGCCTGCTGCTGGAGCACGTCTCCTGGCAGTCGATCTTCCTGGTCAACCTGCCGGTCGGCATCGTCACCCTCGTCGCGGCGCTGAAGCTGCTGCCGAAGGAGCGCCCGGAGGGCGCCGAGCGGCTCGACTTCCTCGGCCTCGGCCTGCTCTCGGTCGGCCTCGTCGGGATCACCTACGGACTCGCCGAGACCGGCTCGGCGGGGACCGTGATCGCCGCCTCGGTGCTGGTGCCGCTGGCGATCGGCCTGGTCGGCGTCGCCGCCTTCGTGGTCCGCGCGCTGCGGATCCCGAATCCGCTGCTGAACGTCCGCCTCTACCTGGACAGGGCCTTCACCGCGGCCTCGATCACCACCTTCTGCCTCGGCGCGGCGCTCTTCGGGGCGATGGTGCTGATGCCGCTCTACTTCCAGACCGTGCGCGGCCAGGACCCGGTCGACACCGGCCTGCTGCTGATCCCGCAGGGGATCGGGGCGGCGATCGCGATGGCCCTCTCCGGCCGCGCCACGGAACGCTGGGGCGGCGGCGCCACCGCCGCGGTCGGCGCGGTGATCACGCTCTTCGCGACGATCCCCTTCGTCCTGCTCGGCGCGAGCACCCCGTTCGTGGCGATCGGTGCGGCGATGATCTTCCGCGGCTTCGGGATCGGGATGTCGATGATGCCCGCGATGACCGCCGCCTATGCGGTCCTCACCCCCGAGCAGGTGACCCACGCGACGCCGCAGCTGACCACGCTGCAGCGGGTCGGCGGCTCGATGGGCACGGCGATCCTCACCGTCGTCCTGCAGCAGCACCTGGAAACCGCCGGCACCTCGCAGGCGGCGATGGCGGGCGCCTTCGGCGACACCTTCCTCTGGGTGATGGGGATCACCGCGGCGGCGCTGCTGCCGACCCTGCTGCTGGCCCGGATCGAGCGCCGGGCGCGCCGGGCCGAGGCCGAGCCGGAGCCGACGCCGCGGATCGCCGCGCAGCCGGACACGCGTGAACTCGCGCTGGAGTCGGCATGAGCGTCGCGGCGGCCGACCGGCGGGCGACGGCGCTGGCGGCGATGCGCGAGGAGTTCGGCGCCCTGCTCGGCGCCGAGCGCCGGCTGCGCAGCCGTGACCAGCACCGCAAGGGCGAGGGCGTCCTGACCAGCGCCCACGTGCGGGCGCTCTTCGCGCTCGACGCCCACGGCGAGACGACGGCCGGGCAGATCGCCGAGTCGGCGCGCCTCAGCCCCGGTGCCGTCACCGGGATGCTCGACGAACTGGAGGGCGCCGGGATCATCGGCCGGGTGCGCTGCGCCGACGACCGCCGGCGCGTCCTCGTCCACCTCACCGACGAGGGTCGCGAGGTGCTCGGCGAGAAGCGCGAGCGCTGGGCGCGGCGCTGGGAGGAGGCGATGGCGGAGGTGTCGGAGCGGGATCTCGAGGCGGCCGGCGATGTGATGCGGCGGATCGCCGCGATGCTGGACGAGCTTTAGCGGAGCGGGCGCGCTCAGTCGGGACGGCCCGCTTCGATCGCCTGGCGGTAGCGCTCGGCCGAGCGGCGGACGGCTTGCTTGGCGTCGCTGCTGACCACTTTCCCGAACCAGGCGCCGTAGATGCGGTCGAACTCCCAGGGATCGAGCTTCGCGACCATCGATTCGACGGTGGTGACCGGGAGCGGGATCAGGTTGGGGTAGGAGCGCATGAAGCCGACCCAGCGGCGGTCGGCGACGACCTGGACGATGTCGCCGGAGAGGAGCGCGCCGCGGCCCTCGGCGCCGGGCGCCCAGTGCATCACGGTGCCGCCGGCGAAGTGACCGCCGAGGCGCAGCAGCGTCGCGCCCGGGAGGAGCTCGAGCTCCTCCCCGTCCCAGAACTCGATCGCCGGGTCGGGGCGCATCACCCACCCGCGGTCGGCGGCGTGGAGGTGGATCGGCGCCTCGAAGGCGCGCGCCCACTCGACCATCGTCGTGTAGTAGTGCGGGTGGGAGATCGCGATCGCGTCGATGCCGCCGCGCTCCCTCACCGCCAGCTCGATCTCCTCGTCGAGCAGCGCCGCGCAGTCCCAGAGGACGTTGCCCGCCGACGTCCGCGCCAGCAGCGGCCGCTGGCCGATCGCGAACCACGGCGTCGAGCCGAGCCCGGTCAGCCCTGGCTCTTCCTCGCGCACGTCGGCGCGGTGGGAGGCGCGCAGCTCGGCGAGGGTGGTCCAGCGCTGTCCCTCGTGGCCGACGTACTGGCGCTCGTCCGCGCAGATCGCGCAGGCCGCGGGCGGCTCCGCCGAGGGCGCGTGCTGGGTGCCGCAGGTGAAGCAGACGAACGCGGTCGGCTCCGGGCGGGAGGCCTCCATCGCCCCATCGTGACAAGCCCCGGCTCCCGCCGCGCGGTGCAGCTTTTGTCCCGCCCGCGGGTTTGCAGGTTTGGAACCTCGCTCAAGGGGGAAACGCCGCCGGCCGATCTATAAAGCAACCCGGCCGACGCGGCGGAAACGAACCGCCGGCCGACCTTTTTCTTCGATCCCCATGACGACGAAAAACGCTTTCGAGCGCCGCCGTGGCGCGACCCCTTGGCGCCTCGTGTCGCGCGTGCGCCGGCTGCCGCCGCCGGTCTGGGCGATGGCGATGATCTACGGCGTCGGCGGCGCGATGTGCATCTTCGCCGCCACCTTCCCGATCAGCCCGACGGCGCCGGTGACGCTGGCCCGCTTCTTCGGCGTCGGCCTCCTGATCGGCTCCTTCCTGCTGCTGCGGTTCGGCGCCTCGCTGCCGGAAGGCGGCCTGCAGGCCGCCGCCTTCGCGGGCACGATCGTCAACTCGGTCCTGGTCTCCGCCTGCACGACCGACTACGGCGCCGCGCTGAACAGCTTCGCCTACCTCTGGGTCGGCATCTACGCGGGCCAGTTCTTCGGCCAGCGGGCGGTGCGCCTGCAGTGCCTGGCGATCGTGATCGCCTCCGGCGCCGCCTTCTTGCTGAGCGGGCTGCCGGGGATGGTGACCGCCTGGGTCCTCGTCGCCGGCTCCTCGGTGCTCGCCAGCGAGACCCTCGCCCGGCTCAACTCCCGCCTGCGCAGGCAGCTGATCACCGATCCGCTCACCGGCCTGCTCAACCGGGCGGGATTCGTCGCCGCCGCCGAGCGCATCTTCGCGCTGGCCGACCGCGGCGGGATGCCGGTCTGCGTCGCCCTGATCGACCTCGACGGCTTCAAGCAGGTCAACGACCAGCAGGGGCACGCCGCCGGCGACGAGCTGCTGATCGAGCTGGGCGAGGCCTGGGGCGACCAGCTGCGCGGATCCGAGGTGCTGGCCCGGCTCGGCGGCGACGAGTTCGCCCTGGTCCTCGCCGGAGCCGGCCACGACGGCGCCGCCGACGCGCTCGGCCGCCTGCGGGGTGCCTCGCCGGTCGACTGGAGCGTCGGCCTGGTCGAGTGGCGCCGGGGCGAATCGCTCGACCAGGCGATGGCCGAAGCCGACGAAGAGCTCTACCGCGCCAAGCGCGAGGGCCGCGCCGGACGCGAGGCTGCGAAGGTTGCGGCGTGCGAGCCGCCGCTGGTGTTGCGCTCTTCCTCCTTGCCCTCGGCCTGACCGCCGGCGCGCCCGCGCGCGGCGGCTTCGACGGCGGCACCGTCGTCGGCGCGGGCGAAGAACCGGCGGGCTGCACTTCCCGGGTCGGGACGATCGCCAAGGAAGCGCCGAAGGGGTCCCCCGCGCGGCGGGACAAAGACGTCGCCCTGACCTTCGACGACGGGCCGTCCCTGACCCAGACCCCGGCGATCCTGGAAACGCTGGTCCGCTTCGGCGCCCGCGCCACCTTCTTCGAGGAGGGTCGCCACGTCGCCGGGCGGGAAGCGCTGATGCGCCAGATCCTCGCCGCGGGCAGCGAGATCGGCAACCACTCCTACGACCATCCGGTCGACCCCGGCGAGTGGGAGCTGGCGAGCACCCAGGAAGCGATTCGCGGCGCCACCGGCTTCATGCCCTGCCTCTTCCGCCCGCCCTACGGTGAAGTCGACAAGAAGGTCGAAAGGGCGGCGCGGGCGAACGGGCTGGAGCTGGTGCTGTGGACGCTCGACTCCGAAGACGACGCGCACCCGGGGGTCGGCGCGATCCGGGTCAGGGTCGTGCGCCAGACCAGGCCCGGGTCGATCGTGCTGCTCCACGACGGCGGGCATCACCCGGAGACGGTGAAGGCGCTGCCGGGGATCATCGAAGGCCTCGCGGCGCGCGGCTTCCGCTTCGTCACCGTCACCGAACTGCTCGGCGGGGTGACCCGGTACCGGCGCTGAGCTACGGTGCCCTTATGGCTTCGGCCCCGACTCAAGAGGAGCGCGGCCGCCGCTTCGCGGAGCTGCACGAGGGTCCCTGCTTCCTGATCCCGAACCCCTGGGACGGCGGCACGGCGCGGGTGCTGGAGGCGCTCGGCTTCGAGGCCCTGGCGACCAGCTCCAGCGCCTTCGCCTTCACCCTCGGGCGGGCCGACGGCGAGGTGACGCTGGACGAGGCGGTCGAGCACGTCTCGGCGATCGTCGAGGCGAGCTCGCTGCCGCTCTCGGTCGACCTCGAGAACGGCTTCGGCGCGGCGCCCGAGCACGCTGCCCAGGCGATCGAAGCGGTGGCCGCGGTCGGCGCGGTCGGCGGCTCGATCGAGGACTGGGACCCCGACCACGGGATCTACGAGGTCGGCGCCGCGGCGGAGCGGGTCGCGGCGGCGGCCGAGGTGGCGCGCGGATCGGAGTCCCCCTTCATGCTGACCGCGCGGGCCGAGAACCACATCCGCGGCAACCCGGATCTGGCGGACACGATCGCGCGGTTGCGGGCCTACGAGGAGGCCGGGGCCGACGTGCTCTACGCGCCGGGGCTGGAGACGGTCGAGGAGATCGCCGCGGTGACCGCCGCGGTCGGGCGGCCGGTCAACGTGCTGGCGCGGCCGCACCTCACGGTCGGTGCGATCGCCGGGGCGGGGGCGCGGCGGGTCAGCGTCGGCGGCGCGCTCGCCTGGGCGACGATCGAGGCGATGGCCGCGGTGGCGAGGCGGATGCGCGACGACGGTGACCTCGGCGACCTGCGCGACGGCGTCCAGGTGGGGGAGTGGCTGGTCGGATGACGGGCCCGACGGAGACGGGCGAGGCGCCCGCGGTGGTCGACGACAAGGAGCAGTCGCGCTACGAGGTCCGGCTCGGCGGTGAGACGGTGGCGATCGCCGACTACGTCAAGCAGCCCGGGATCGTCTCCTTCACCCACACCGAAACCTTCGCCCCGTACAGGGGCAGGGGGCTCGCCGGCACGATGATCGACCGGGCGCTGCGCGACGCCCGCGAGGAGGAGCTCGAGGTCATCCCTTTTTGCTCCTTCGTCGCCGACTACGTCGGCGAGCACCGCGAGTTCCTCGACCTGGTCCCCGCCGACCGCCGCGCCGAGTTCGGCCTGCCCACCGAGTGAGTTCGCAGAAAACCGCGCCAGGCGCGGTGAAGTGCGAACGCGCTCGGTGTCAGGCGGCGGCGGGGAGGGCGTCGGGCTCGGAGTCGTCCGAGGAGACGGCGCCCGCCGGGCGCCAGACGGCGTCGGTGCCGGCCGGGACGCACACCAGCTCGCCCGCGTGGGTGGCCTCGATCAGTTCGCGCTCGGCCGCCGGCAGGTCGGCGTCCTCGAGGTCGGAGCCGCGCATGATCGCGGCGACCTCGGCGGTGGTGAGGCCGATCGGGAAGGCGAGCACCGCGTCGGCGGCGCGCTCCGGCGCCGGCCGGCGCTCCAGCGAGGCATCGAGGTTGGCCAGGGCGGTGTCGTAGGACTCGAACGGCTGGAAGCCGCCGACCTCGAGCCAGCGCCCGTCGGGCATCTCGAAGATCACGCTGGGAGCGGTGTAGCGGGGGACGCCGTCGGCGGTGGCGTGGCGGTTCTGCACGTGGATCGGGCGGCCGTCGGCGGAGCGGGCGCGGGCCTTGTCCTGCTCGTAGAGGGCGACGATCGCGGGATCGTCGATGCGGCCGACGACCGCCGCCGCGTCGAGCCCGTCGACGCCCTCCAGGGCCGCCCGCAGCGCCTCGTCGTCGTCGAGCAGACCGGTGGTCGTGAACTGCATGATCTGCAGCGCGCGGAGCGCCGCGTAGCCGAGCTTCCGGTGACTCCTCGCGGGCGGCGACGACGGCGCGGCAGGCGCGCGAGGTGGCCGCCATCCGCGGCTTGACGCCACTGCC
This sequence comes from Solirubrobacterales bacterium, assembly GCA_047601885.1. GTDB lineage: Bacteria > Actinomycetota > Thermoleophilia > Solirubrobacterales > 70-9 > VAYN01. Next base: position 814,099 of record JASGIK010000002.1, on the reverse strand, counting down.
GAAGGGCATCCCGAAGCGCTGCTCGAACTTCCGGTGCCCGGCCGCCATGCGGCCGGCGGTGAAGCCCATCTTCTCGTAGCGCTCGGTGCTCTCGCTGAGCCCGATCAGGACCAGGCGCCAGTCGAGCTGGTCGCCGAAGCGCCAGCGCAGCCGCGCGATCGCGGGCCGCGAGGAGTAGGCCCAGGGGCAACCCGGGTCGGAGAAGTGCCAGGCGACGATGCGGTCCACTTACGGAAGGTTAGTGAAGTGCGTGCATGGGCTCGTTCAGCCTCGCCGGTCGGCCTCGGCTAAGGTTCGCTCCTTCCGAGTGATGGGGCTCGCTCCATAACCGCGGCACCGACCGCTGATGGCTCCTACTGACGTCGACGAGGACGCGTAGGAGGCTGCGGAAAATTGGGCAAGAGAAAATTCGATCGCCGCGAGTTGGGGGCGATCTACGTGGGCGGCGTGATCGGCGCGCTGGGCCGGGTCGGGCTCTCGGAGGCGCTGCCGCACGGCGTCGACGCCTGGCCCTGGGCGACCTTCATCGTGAACATGGTCGCCGCGGCGCTCCTCGGCTGGTTCGTGACGCGGCTCGGCGAGCGGCTGCCGCCGTCGACCTACCGGCGGCCCTTTCTCGGCACCGGGTTGTGCGGGGCGCTGAGCACCTTCTCCACCCTGCAGCTGGAGCTCTTCAAGATGCTTGAAGGCGGTTACGTCGGGCTCGCCGCGGCCTACGCGGCGGCGACGATCGCGGGCGGCTTCGCCTGCGTCCACCTGGGGACCGTGGCGACGCGGCGGGCGCGGGTGCTGCGATGACGCCGCTGGCGTGGGTGGCGGTCGGGGCGCTCGGCGGCGCGATGGCGATCGCCCGCTTCCTGCTCGACGGCGCCGTGGCGACGCGGTTCGGCGGCAGCTTCCCGGCGGGGACGCTGGCGGTGAACCTGAGCGGCGCGGTGGTGCTCGGCGTGCTCGCCGGGGCGGCGCTCTCGGGGACGGCGTACACGATCGTCGCCGGCGGCGGGATCGGCACCTACACGACGTTCTCCACCTGGATGCTGGAGTCGCACCGGGCCGGCGAGGACGGCGACGCGCGGGTGCTGTGGGCGAACATCGCGGTCTCGCTGGTCGCCGGGATCGCGGCGGTGGCGCTCGGTCACGCGATCGGGAGCGCGCTGTGAACGGCGCGGGCGAGGGCGGCGGCGGGATGCTGCAGATGCGGTTCCACTTCGGCGAGCGCGACCGCTGCGGCGAGGGCCCGCTCGAGGCCGCGGTGATGGACCGCTGCGCGCGTGACGGCGTGCGTGCGGCGGCGCTGCTGCGCGGCGTCGAGGGCTTCGGCGCGAAGCACCGCGTGCGCACCGACCGGATCCTCTCGCTGTCGGAAGACGCGCCGCTGGTCGTCGTCGCGGTGGGGGAGGCGGGAGTGGTCGAAGGGCTCGCCGAGGAGGTGCGGGCGATGGCGGGGGAGGGACTGATCGTGGCGGAGGAGGTCGAGGGCGTGGGCGCTCCGGCGGCGGACGTGCGGGACGTGGTCAAGGCGACGATCTGGGGACCGCGGACCGGGCCGACGGCGCCGCACCTCGGGGCGGTCGAGGCGATGCGGCGGCATGGCGCCGAGGCGGCGACGGTGTTGCTCGGCGTCGACGGGGTGATCGACGGGGAACGGCGACGGGCGCGGTTCGTCGCCGGTAACCGCGGAGTGCCTGGCATGACGGTCGCGATCGGCGAGCGGCGCGCGGTCGAGGCCGCGATCGCCGAGGTCGACGGCGCCGCGCACCTCGTCACCGTCGAGGCCGTGGAAACTTTCCGCCGCATAGGGACGGTTTCTCTCCACGGCGGCGAGGCGTGCCGGATCACGTTGGTCACCTCGGAGGTGGCCGCGGGTCGTTCCCACCCTCGTTACGTCGAGTTGATCCACGAGCTGCGACGGCAGGGAGCGGCGGGGGCGACGGCGCTGCGCGGGGTCTGGGGGTTCCGCGGCGGCGGCGAGCCGCGTGGGGACCGGGTGCTGTCGCTGCGCCGCGACGTGCCGATCGTGGTCGAAGCGGTCGACGCGCCGGAGGCGGCGCAGCGGTGGCTGGAGCTGGCGCGATCGGTCGCCGGTGAGGAGGACGTCGCCTACTCGCAGACGATCCCCAGAATTCATACTTTGGAATGACTCCAGAGTGGGTAACTGGGGTGGGACGAGCAAGCGCGATCTTGAGGAGGCTCGAATGGCGAGCGAGAAGCGTCCGACCACGACCACCGATTCCGGCGTCCCGGCGACCGATGACGAACGGTCCCTGACCGTCGGGCCGCAGGGCCCGACCGTTCTGCACGACCACTACGTCGTGCAGAAGATCCAGCACTTCAACCGGGAGCGGGTCCCCGAGCGGGTGGTGCACGCGAAGGGCTCCGGCGCGCATGGCTTCTTCGAGACGACCGAGGACGTCAGCCAGTTCACCAAGGCCGATCTGTTCCAGCCGGGGAAGCGAACTCCGATGTTCGCGCGCTTCTCGACCGTCGCCGGCGAGCAGGGCTCCCCGGACACGGCGCGCGACCCGCGCGGCTTCGCGCTCAAGTTCTATACGGAGCAGGGCAACTACGACCTGGTCGGCAACAACACGCCGGTCTTCTTCGTCAGAGATGCCTCGAAGTTCCAGGACTTCATCCACTCGCAGAAGCGGCTGCCCGATACGGGGATGCGCTCGAACGAGATGCAGTGGGACTTCTGGACGCTCTCGCCGGAGAGCGCGCACCAGGTGACGATCCTGATGTCGGATCGCGGCGTCCCGCGCACCTATCGGCACATGAACGGGTTCGGCAGCCACACGTTCTCGTGGCAGAACGCGGGCGGTGAGAAGTTCTGGATCAAGTACCACTTCAAGACGGTCCAGGGGATCGAGAACTACACCGAAGACGAGGCGGTGGAGATGGCCTCCCAGGATCCCGACGCGCACCGCCGCGACCTGCGCAAGGCGATCGACGACGGCAACGCGCCGGAATGGAAGCTCGAGGTGCAGGTGATGCCGTTCGAGGAGGCGCTCGACTACCGCTTCAACCCGTTCGACCTGACCAAGGTCTGGCCGCACTCCGACTACCCGGCGATCGAGGTCGGCCGCATGGTCCTCGACCGCAACCCGGACAACTTCTTCGCCGAGGTCGAGCAGGCCGGCTTCTCGCCGTCGAACCTGGTGCCGGGGATCGGCCTCAGCCCCGACAAGATGCTGATGGGACGGATCTTCAGCTACCACGACACGCATCTGCATCGGATCGGTCCCAATTACGAGCAGCTGCCGATCAACTCGCCGAAGGTCGAGGTCCACTCCTACAACTTCGACGGGCCGATGACCTACATCAACAAGGGAGATCAGCCGGTCTACGCGCCGAACTCGAAGGGCGGCCCGGTCGCCGCCGGCGAGAACGGCGCCGACCTCGCCTGGGACGTCGAGGGCGGCGAGCTCGGCCGCTACGAAAATCCGAAGCACCGCGAGGACGACGACTTCGGTCAGGCCGGGACGCTGGTGCGCGAGGTCATGGACGACGCAAAACGCGACCTTCTGGTCGAAAACATCGTCGGCCACGCCAGCGCCGAGGTGACCGGCGAGACCCAGGACCGGGTGGTCGCCTACTGGACCAACGTCGATCAGGAGATCGGCAATCGGGTCGCCTCGGGCCTGGCGCGGACGGAGCAGGCGCCGACCCCGCCGCAGGCCGAGGTGCCGAGCAACGTCTGAGGAAGGGACGCCGGGGGACGGGCCGAAAAACCGCTCTTTGCGGGACTTTCGGCCCCGCTCGCCGTTACAAAAGCCGTCCGGTTCGCTCCCTACCTTGGGTTTGGAGATGGCCGAGCAGACGCAGATGGACAGCCTCCTCGCCGGGGAGCCCGCCTTCGCCCCGGTGGAGCCGAGGCGCGCCGGCGAGCCGGAGGCCGCCGCGCCGGTCACCGCCACCGCCCGGATCGCGATCCGCGACCTCGAGGACGGGCAGCGGGTGCGCGGCGTCTACGCGGTCCGCGGGCGGGAGCTGCGGCGGAAGAAGAACGGCGAGCCCTGGCTGCGGATGACGGTCGGCGACGCGACCGGCACCGCCGAGGCGGTCTGCTGGGACGACGCCGAGGTCCGCTACGCGCTCTGCCCCACCGGCACGCCGATCCACGTCGCCGGCGTCTTCGAGAACTCGGAGCGCTGGGGGGCGAAGATCAAGGTGACCGAGCTGCGCGCCGCCGAGGACGGGGAGTACGAGGTCAGCGACCTCGCCGTCCCCTCCGAGGTCTCGGCCGAGCGGCTCGAGGCCGACCTGCGCGACCTGCTGGAGACGGTCCAGAACCTCGAGCTGCGCGAGCTGCTCGACCTCTTCTTCGCCCCCGGCAGCGAGAAATGGGAGCGCTTCCGCGCCGCCCCCGCCGCCAAGACCTACCACCAGGCCTACCGCCACGGCCTGCTCGAGCACACGCTCTCGGTCGCCCAGGCGGTCTCCGCCGCGGCCAACTTCTTCCCCGGCGTCGACCGCGAAATCGCCGTCACCGGCGCCCTCCTCCACGACATCGGCAAGCTCCAGGCCTACAACGACGACCCGCTGGCGATCGACCTCACCGACGCCGGCCGGCTGCAGGGCGAGATCCCGCTCGGCTACTACACCGTGCGCCGCGCGATCGAGGACATCCCCGGCTTCGACCCGCACCTGGCCCAGTGTGTCCTCCACATCATCCTCAGCCACCACGGCCAGCTCGAGCACGGCTCGCCGGTCGTACCCGCCACCCGCGAGGCCGTCCTCGTCCACATGATCGACAACCTCGGCGGCCGCCTCGGATCGTTCGACCGGCTCGAGCGCCAGCTCCCCGAGGGCGAGTCCTGGTCCGGTTTCGACCGCGCCCTCTCCGGCTCCGCCTGGTTCTCCCAGCGCGCCGCCTAGCCGCCTAGAACTTCGTCGCGCAGCGTTTCGCCTTCTGCAGGTCGCCGTCGGAGCGTTCGAGGCAGCGCGCGAGGCGCTTCGGGCTGGCGGCCTTCTCCGCCGAATGGACGGAATGTCGAACGGTGCTCTCGCCGCTGTGAATTGCGGGCTTGAGCAGGAGGAAATAGAGCGCGACGAGGGCCGCGGCGAAGATCGCCAGCCGGAAGATCGAGGAAAGAAGCCAGCGGAGCGGGGCGAGCAGGAGTGCCATCAGGCGCTCGCAGACTATCCTGGGATCAGTGGCAAAGGACACCGAGAAGCTGATTCGACAGCTCTCTTTGATCTCGTTCCTGATGGCTCAGGGGAGGCCGGTCTCGGCTCTCGAGATCAAGCGTGAGGTCGAGGGCTACAGCGACATGAACGACGACGCCTTCGCGCGTCGTTTCTACGCCGACCGTGCCGAGCTGGAGAGCTTGGGCATCCAGCTGGGCGTGGAGAAGCCCGGCGAGGGGTTCTTCGAGGCGGAGCTGTACTCGCTGCCGCCGGAGAACTTCTACCTCGACGCGATCAGCTTCTCCGACGACGAGTTGGCGGCGCTGTCGACGGCGCTGATGCTGCTCACCGACGGCGGCTTCGCCTACGCCGAGCCGCTGCGGCTGGCGTTGCAGCAGGTCGCCTGGGGCCACCCGAACCCGCTCGCCGAGGGCGAGCGCGCGCCGGTCGAGATGGCGATGACGGCGAGCGCCGGCGGCCGCGACCTGAGCCAGCGGCTGTCGAAGATCGAGACCGCGATCTCGCGCCGCAAGACGATCGAGTTCACCTACTTCACGATGGAGCGCGGCGACACCTCGAAACGCAAGGTCGACCCCTACCACCTGGTCTTCCGCGGCGGGCAGTTCTACCTGATCGGCTACTCGCACGAGCGCCAGGCGGTGCGCGTCTTCCGGCTCTCCCGGATCCAGGGCAAGGTCGGCTACGCGACCAAGGCCGAGCACGACTTCTCGCCGCCCGAGGACTTCGACCGCCGCGACTACGGCAGCCGCGCCGACTGGCAGCTGGGAGAAACGCAAGGCCGCGCGGTGATCTGGGTGAAAGAGCGGATCGCCTGGCTGATCGAGCGCGACTGCGGCGCCTACGGCGAGATCCGCGACGCCAAGGCGAGCGACAAGGCGCCCGGCAAGGGCAGGATCTTCGAAACCGACTACGCCTCCCACCGCGAGCTGATCGCCTGGGTGCTGCGCTGGCGCGCCAACGCCCAGGTGCTCGCCCCCGACGACCTGCGCGAGGAGGCGGAGGCGCGCGTCGCGACCCTGCGCAACCGCCACATCAACGGCTTCGAGCCCGCCAAGGTGGTCGACCGGCCGCTCCGCGACGCGCCCCGCCGCACGCGCTCGGGCGGCCGCGGCGACGCGGCGATCCGCCCCGAGCGCTTCGCCCGCCTCGTCACCCTCGCCGGGATGCTGATCGAAGCGGCGAAAGCGGGGGAGCGCCTCCAGGTCGCCGATCTGCGCAAGCGCCTCGAGCTGACCGAGGAAGAGTTGCGCGAGGACATCGAGCTGCTCAACGTCGTCAACTTCGGCGGCGGCACCTACGTCCTCTACGCCGAAATCATCGGCGACGAGATCGAGGTCGACTCGCAGCCCTACGGCGACAACTTCGCCCGCCCGGCGCGCCTGCTGCCGCTGGAGGCGAAGGCACTGATCGCCGCGATCGACCTCTTCGGCGACCACCTGCCGCAGTCGAACCTGGAGAAGGCGCGGGAGAAAATCGTCAAGGCGCTCGGCCACGACCCCTCCGAGGAGGGTCTCGAGATCGTCCCGGCCGGCGGTGGCGACGCCGCCGTGGCGCGGCTGCTGAACCAGGCGATCGCCGAGTCGAAGGTGCTGGAGCTCTCCTACTACAAGGAGAACGAGGACGAACTGAACACGCGCCGGATCGAGCCCTACCGCCTGCAGAACGGTCGCGAGGGCTGGTACGTCGAGGCCTACGACCTGAAGAAAGAGGGCGTCCGCCACTTCAAGCTCGACCGGATCAAGGAGGCGAGCCTCACCGGCGAGGAATTCGACCCGCGGCCGGAGATCGAAGAGTTCGCCCGGGTCGAGGGCTGGATGACCCATGGCGAGGTGCCCGCGGCCGAGGTGGCGCGCGTCTGGGTCTCGCCGGAGCGGGCGCGCTGGCTGCGCGAGGAGCGCACCGTGGTCGAGGAGCTGGCCGACGGCGCCGTCGTCGTCGAGCTGCCCTACGCGGGTAAGGCCTGGCTGGTGCGGGAGATCCTGCGCGGCGCCGGCGACCTCGTCGTGCTCGAGCCCGCGGACGCCCGCGCGGCGATCGCGGCCGAGGTCCAGGACTAGACACCCGGCGTCGCCGGCCTCGGCGACGCGACCGCCCATGGCCGACCCCGCCCCCGGACATCCCGAGATCCTCCTCATCGTCGCCCCGAACCCGGGGCCGATGACCCTCGAAGGGACGAACACCTACCTCTACGGTGCCGACCCCTGCCTGGTGATCGACCCCGGCGACGAGGATCCCGGCCACCTGGAGGCGATCCGCGCGGCGGCGGCCGAGCGCGGCGGCATCGGCGCTGTCCTCGTCACCCACTCCCACATCGACCACGTATCCGGTGCCGACCAGCTCGGCGCGCCGGTGATCATGCCGAAGGGCGGCGAGATCCACGGCGGCCTGCGCGCCCTCGCCACCCCCGGCCACGCCGCCGACCACGTCGTCTTCCTCACCGACGACGGCGTCTGCTTCTGCGGCGACCTGGTGCTCGGGCTCGGCTCGACGATCGTCCCGCCCGGCGGCAACTCGCTGACCGCCTTCCTCGACTCGCTCGCCCTCCTGCAGGCGGAGGAGCTGGATCTGATGTGCCCCGGCCACGGCCCCTGGATCACCGACCCGGAAGCGAAGCTGGCCGAATACGTCGAGCACCGGATGATGCGCGAGCGTCGCCTCCTCGCCACCCTCGACGGCGGCGAGCGCTCCCGCGCCGCCCTCCTCGCCGCCGCCTGGGACGACGTCCCGCCGGAGCTGCTGCCGATGGCGGCGATGGCGATGGAGTCCCACCTCGAAAAGCTCGAGGCCGAGGGCCGCCTCCCCTTCGACCTGGTCGAATAGGGGCGTCGCCATGCCGGCCGCCGGGCCGGCTTTGGAAAGATCTGAGCATGTCTCGGGTCAGCCTCAGGGGAGCGGCGAAGGCGGGGTTGCTGGCGGGCGCGGCGGGGACGGGGATCGCGGCGGCGTCGGTCGGGATCGCCTGGCAGCGGTTCGCGCGGCGGGCGTTACCCCAGGAGACGGGCAGGCTGGTGGTGCCGGGGCTGCGCGGGCCGGTGACGGTGCGGCGCGACCGCTGGGGCGTCCCCCACATCGAGGCGGGTGAGCGCCAGGACCTCCACTTCGCCCAGGGCTTCGTCGCCGCCCAGGACCGGCTCTGGCAGATGCACTTCTACCAGCGGGTGGTGAGCGGGCGGCTCTCGGAGTTCGCCGGCGCGGACACGGTCGCGGTCGACCGGTTGATGCGGACGCTGGGGATCAGGCGCGCGGCCGAGCGCGAGGCCGCGGCACTGGAGCCGGAGCTGCTCGCCCTGCTGCTGCGCTTCTGCGCGGGGGTGAACGCGGGCGCGACGGCGGCCAAGGCGCCGCCCTTCGAGATGCGGCTGCTGGGGCTTGAGTGGGAGCCGTGGACGCCGGTGGACATCCTCAGCCTCGGCAAGCTGCTCGCCTTCGGCCTCTCCACCAACTGGGAGCGCGAGCTGCTGCGCGCCGACATGGTGCGGGAGCTCGGCCCCGAGCTGACCGCCCGCCTCGATCCCGCCTATCCGCGCGACAATCCGATCGTCGAGCAGAGCGCCTGGAGCGGCGAGGGCCTGCCGCTGGTCGAGCAGATCGACGCGGTCCGCCGCGCCCTCGGCCTCGCCGGCGAGGCGAGCGGGTCCAACAACTGGGCGGTGTCCGGGGAGCGCTCGGCGACCGGGATGCCGCTGATCGCGGGCGACCCCCACCTGCCGCCGAGCATGCCCGCGATCTGGGAGGAGGTCGAGCTGCGCTGCGGCGAGCGCTTCGTCCGCGGCGCCTCGCTGCCCGGCATGCCCGGCATCTACATGGGCCAGGGAAACGACGTCTGCTGGACGATCACCAACGTGATGGCCGACGTGCAGGACCTCTTCGTCGAGAGGGTCGACGGCGAGAACTACCTCTTCGAGGGCGAGTGGCGGCCGCTGGACATCCGCGTCGAGGAGATCGCGATCAAGGGGCGCGGCACGCCGATCGCCTTCGCCGTGCGCGAGACCCACCACGGCCCGATCGTCAACGAGGCGCTCGGCGCCGACGAGGCCGAGCCGCTCGCCCTCGCCTGGCAGACGCTGCGCGAACCGACCGCCTTCCGCGGCATGTTCGACCTGCTCGACGTCGACTCCGGGCCCGACCTCGTCGCCCGCCTCGAGGGCCATACCTCGCCCGCCTCGAACATGGTCTGGGCCGACCGCCAGGGCTCGATCGGCTACAAGCTGATCGGGCGCCTGCCGCGCCGGCGCGGCGGCGTCGCCGACCTGCCGAGGCCGGGCTGGAGCGGCGAGTTCGAGTGGGACGGCACCGTCCCCTACGCCGAGCTGCCGGAGGTGACCGACCCCGAGTCCGGCTACCTGGTCACCGCCAACAACCGGATCGTCGGCGACGACTACCCGTACCACATCACCTCCGAATGGCTCGACGGCTTCCGCGCGAGGCGGATCGAGCAGATGCTCGAGGAGCGCCAGGTGCACGACCTCGAGGGCTTCGCCGCGATGCAGACCGACGTGCTCTCGCTGCCCGGCCTGGAGGCGGCGCGCCGGCTCTCCCGGCTCGACCCGCCGCGTCAGCGCGAGCGCGCCGCGATCGAGCGGTTGCGCGCCTGGGATGGCCGGCTCGACCGGGAGACGGTCGCCGGGACGATCTACCAGGCCTTCATCCTGCGGCTCGGCCGCGAGGTGGCGCGCGCCGCGATCGGCGACCGCGACCTGGTCGAGCGCTGGCTCGACCGCGCCGACAACGGCTTCATGCCCCACATCACCTCGCCCTGGCGCTGGCACTCGCACCTGATGGGCCTCTGGGAGGAGGCCGACGCGGAGCTGGTCGGCCGGCCCTGGGACGAGCTCGCGGTCGAAGCCCTGGCGGGCGCGCTCGACGACCTGACCGACCGCTTCGGCCCCGATCCCGACGGCTGGCGCTGGGGGGACGTGCACGAGATGGAGTTCCCCCACGCGCTCGGCAACGCCAACCCGCTCCTGCATCGGCTGCTCAACCGTCAGGTGCGGGCGGGAGGAGCGCAGGAGACGGTCTGTCAGATCGCCTACGACCCGAACGATCCCTATCGCGCGGTCTGGGCGCCGAGCTGGCGGATGGTCGCCGACCCGACCGATCCGGACCGCTCGCGCTGGCAGCTGTTCGGCGGTGAGTCCGGCCACCCGGCGAGCCGCCACTACGCCGACCTCCTCTCCCGCTGGGCGGCGGGGGAGACGCAGCCGATGGCCGGCGAGGGACCGTGGCGGGTGCTGACGCTGACGCCCGGGTAAGGGACGCCGGGAGACGTGCTCCCACATCTGCCAAGATAGTTTCCCCGTCAACTTCCCCTTCCCCCCGGAGGTACCTCATGAAGCTCGCCCGTCTGCTCGGCCGCCTGTTCATCGGTGGCATGTTCATCGGTCACGGAACCCAGAAGCTGTTCGGCTGGTTCGGCGGTCCGGGGATCGAGGGGACCACCGGGATGATGGACCAGCTCGGCCTGGCGCCCGCCCGGACCAATGCCTACGCGGCCTCGCTCTCGGAGACGCTCGGCGGCGTCGGGATCGCGCTCGGCGCCTTCACCCCGGCCGCCGCGGCCTCGTTGATCGGCACGATGGTGACGGCGATCCGCACCGTCCACTGGGACAAAGGCTTCTGGGCGCAGGGTGGCGGCTACGAGTACAACCTGACGATCATCGCGGCGCTGCTCCTGATCGTCGACGGCGGCCCCGGCGCACTCTCCGTCGACGCTGTCCTCGGGGTCGAGGAGACCGGTGCCGGCGTCGCCCTGGCGGCGCTCGCCGCGGGGGCGATCGGCTCGACCGTCAGCCTCGCGGCGGCGAAGGCGGCGCACCAGAAGGCGCTCGCCGCCGAGGCCGACTCGGCCCCGGCCCCCGCTGTCTAGCCGGGGGAACCGCCGCTCACGATCCCCTCGCGGCGAGCCTGGGAGTTGGCGGTGACCGCGTCGACGATCGCCGCCGGCGCCTTGGTCGGGCTGCCGCTGTCGAAGGGCGGCTGGGGGTCGTACTCGATCCCCAGCTGGATCGCCTGGGCGATCTCCGGACCGACCTCGCGGTCGACCAGGTGGAGGGCCATGTCGATCCCGGCCGAGACGCCCGCCGCGGTCAGGTACTTGCCGTCCTCGACCCAGCGACCGGTGACCGGCTCGGCGCCGTAGCCGCGCAGCGGGTCGAGCCAGAGCCAATGGCCGGTCGCCCGCCTGCCCTCGAGCAGGCCCGCGGCGGCGAGGATCAGCGAGCCGGTGCAGACCGAGGCGGTCCAGCGGCTGCCCTCGTCGACGGCGCGGATCCAGTCGAGCACCTCCGTGTCCTGGGCCACCTCGACGCAGCCGAAGCCGCCGGGGACGAGGAGGATGTCGACGGCGCCGGTCTCGCCGATGCCCGCGTCGGCGACGAGGCCGAGGCTGCCGGCGTCGGTGCGCACCTCGCCCGGCCGCCTGGCGACGAAGCCGACCTCCCAGCCGGGGACCTGGCGCAGCACGTCGTAGGGCCCGATCGCGTCGAGCGCGGTGAGGCCGTCGTAGAGCAGGATCGAAACCTTGGTCGTCGTCATCGGTCGATCGTCGCGCCGCGCGGCCGTCCGCGCCAGTGGCAGGAAAGACAATGTCCGCTAGATTCCTGCCAATGGCAGGCGAGGGCACCAAGGAGCGACACCGGGTCGTCGCGCTCTGTCTCCCCGGCACCGTCGCCTTCGACCTGACCGCGCCCGCGCAGGCCTTCGGCGGCGCCCACGCCGCGGACGGGACCCCGCACTACCTGTTCTCGACCTGCTCGATCGACGGCGCCCCGGTGGCGACGACGAGCGGCTTCGAGATCGGCGTCCAGGCGGGGCTCGGAGCGCTGCGGCGGGCCGACACCGTCGTCGTCCCCGGCTACCTCGGCGTCTTCGATCCGCTCCCCGCGCCCGCGGCAGCGGCGCTGCGGGCGGCGGCACGCCGCGGCACGCGGGTGATGTCGGTCTGCACCGGCGCCTTCGCGCTCGCCGGCGCCGGCCTCCTCGACGGCCGCCGCGCGACCACCCACTGGGGCTGGGCGGCGGAGCTGGCGGCGCGCTTCCCCGCGGTCGCGGTCGAGCCCGAGGTGCTCTTCGTCGACGAAGGCGACGTCCTCACCTCGGCCGGCCTCAGCGCCGGGATCGACCTCAGCCTGCACGTGATCCGCCGCGACCACGGCGTCGCCTGCGCCGACCGCGTCGCCCGCCACATGGTCGCGGCGCCGTACCGCGACGGCGGCCAGGCCCAGTTCTTCGATGCCGCCGAGGGCGCCCGCCGCGAGCCCGCTCCCGGGGCCGGCTCGCTGGAGCCGACCCGCGCCTGGGCGCGCGAGCGGCTGGAGGAGCCGCTGACGGTCGAGGCGATGGCCCGCCATGCCGCCGTCAGCCCGCGCACCTTCGCCCGCCGCTTCCGCGCCGAGACCGGGACGACGCCCTTGCAGTGGCTGCTCGCCCGTCGGGTCCACGCCGCCCGGCGACTGCTCGAGGAGTCCGAGCTGTCGGTCGAGACGATCGCCCTGCGGGCCGGGTTCGGCGACGCCGCCTCGCTCCGCGCCCACTTCCGCCGCGCCACCGCGACGACCCCGACCGCCTACCGCCGCACCTTCCGCGAAGCCGGCTGAAGCCGGCCGGCCGGCCAAACCGGATTCATACGAAAACGTCGCCGATTGTTCGATACAAAAACTAAGTAATCTGGACGATATTGGTGAAGTGAGTGGTCCCGGTCTGAACGGCCGGGAGCAGGCACAGAAGAGATGTTGGAGGCGCTCTACAGCCCAGATGCGACCCAAGCGGAGACGGCATCCCCTGGCGTCCCCGGGCCGGGCCCAGCCTGGGACGCGCGGTTACGAGGTCTCGTCACCGCCCTCGAGACCCGCGTCCCAGGCGCGGCCGGCCATGCCCGTCGGGTCGCCGCCCAGAGTCGCCTCCTCGCCCGGCGCCTCGGCCTCACAGAGCACGAAGTGCGTCGGGTCGAGTGCGCCGCTCACGTCCACGATGTCGGCAAGATCATCGTCTCGCCGGAAATCCTCGAGAAACCCGGCAAGCTCACCCCCTGCGAGTTCGAGGAGGTACAGCGCCACGCGGTCTTCGGCGGTCGTCTGGCCGCCTCGCTGGGGGACCCGGAGCTGACCGCGATCGTCCGCCACCACCACGAGCGGCTCGACGGCAGCGGCTACCCCGACCGGCTGCGCGGGGAGGAGATCCCGCTCGGCGCGCGCATCGTCGCCGTCGTCGACACCTTCGACGCCCTCACCTCGTCCCGCCCCTACCGCAAAGCGCGCCCTCCCTCCGCCGCGTTCCGCGTGATCGAGGAAGAGTCCGGCGTCACCCTCGACCCCGAGGTCGTCGCCGCCTTCGTCACGTAGGTCGTTGGTCCGGGCCTGAAGCTGGCGCCTGAATGGGGAGCTGGCGCCCGGAGGTGGGCGGCAAGGGACGCGGCCTTCTCGGTGGCGGCCCGGGCAGGCTGTGGCCGCCACCGAGAAGGCCGGGGATGCGGGGAGAGGCGAGGGTCCGGGCGTGCCCCGACGCAGAGATGCGCGTGTCCGGGCACGAAGGCGCGTGATTCGCCACGAAGGCGCGTGATCGGTCACGAACTCCTTGGATCCGTGACGAAGGGTCAGGGAAGTCCACGGTTCCTTGCGTCTTCCTCATGCCCTTCCCGGGTGAGTTCGCAGAAACCCGCGCCATGCGCGGTTAAGTGCGAACGCACCTTCGGCCGGTCCCCGATCCCGTCACGGGACGCACCTCGGACGGGCGCAGCGGCCGCGAATCGCACCGCCCCCGCCCCCCCGCCACGGAATCACATCGACCAGCGGCGGAATGACAGGACCGCTACATCTCGCGCACGGCCGTGTTCAAGACTGCTCCGGCCTGTGACGAACGAATCATCTCGCTACCCTGTCCAACTCCTTTGAGGCGCCTGCTCGCAGCAGCATTGCTCGTCGTCGCCCTCGGCGGCGGTTTCTACCTCCTCTCGCAGGAGACGACGACCCCCGCCTCGGCGGCGTCGACCCGTAAGGCCCCGAAGGGGTTCTTCGGCATCGTGCCGCAGACGGCGCTGACCGAAAAGGACATCGAATACATGAAGGCCGGCGGGATCGAAGCGATCCGTTGGCCGATGCTCTGGTCGACGATCCAGTCGACCAGGAAGGGGGGCTACGACTGGGAATCGTTCGACCCGGTGGTCGAAGAAGCGGCGCGTCAGGGTCTTTCGGTGCTGCCCTTCGTCGTCGCCACCCCCAGCTGGCTGGCGAAGAAGTACACGACGCTGCCGATCCACAACGCCGCCCAACGCAAGGCCTGGGCCCAGTTCCTCAGAGCGGCGATCAAGCGCTATGGGCCCGGAGGTGAATTCTGGGTGGAACACAACCCGGCGGTGATACGGCGCGAAAAGGCCAAGGCGGAAAAGCTCCGCGCGGCCGAAACGGGCCCCGACTACGAAACCGAAATTCCGTCGACGAAGCCGATCGCCAAGCCGCAGCCGATCAAGACCTGGCAGATCTGGAACGAGGCAAACTTCTTTTACTTCGCCTATCCGGTCAGTCCGCACGACTACGCGCGCCTGCTCAAACACACGACCCCGGTGATCCGGCGGGCGGAGCCGGGCGCCAAGGTGATCCTCACCGGCCTCTTCGGCGAGCCGACCGCCGGCAAGAAGCGCGGCATGCCCGCTTCCGAATTCCTCTCCCAGCTCTACAAGGTCGCCGGGATCAAGAGCGACTTCGACGGCATCGCCCTGCACCCCTACGCGATCGACTCCGAAGAGCTGGAAGAATTGGTCGAAGCGCTGCACGAGGTGACGGTCGAAAACCACGACCGCGTGCCGCTCTACATCACCGAGATGGGCTGGGGGTCGCAGAACGACTTCCACATCGACGCCTTCGAGCACGGCGTCAAGGGGCAGGTCGAAGAACTGAAGAAGGCCTACGCCTACCTGCTCGAAAACCGCACCAAGCTCGACCTCAAGCAGGTCTACTGGTTCTCCTGGAAGGACCTACCGGAATCGTGCGCCTTCTGCGACTCGGTCGGCTTCTTCAAGTCGGGAGCCGGGTTCAGGGCGAAGCCCGCCTGGCGGGCCTTCGTCCAGATCACCGGCGGCCGGGTCCGTCCCTGAGCACGACCCGTGGCTCGAGCCCCGGTGCGGCCGGGTCGTGGACGGCGACGGCGGCGGCATAGCCGTCGTCCGCCTTCAGTTGCACCGCCACTACCTCAGGCCCCGGGGGTGGCCCGGCGAGCCCGGTGCCGAGGCACTTGACCCGCGCCTCGTGACGGGTCCAGGCGGCGTAGAAGACGGCCTCGCGGGCGCCGGGCGCGGCCGCGGCGACGGCGCCCGCGTCGTCCTCCGGCAGCCACCGCTCGGCGAGCCGGACGAGGTCGCGGCGCGGGCGCAGCCGCTCGACGTCGACCCCGACCTCGACCCCGCCGGGGGCGATCGCGATCAGCGCCAGCCCGCCAGAGTGGGAGAGGTTGAAGGAGAGGCGCGGCGGGTCTTCGGCCAGGCGCGGCTTGCCGGCCTCGGTGCGAACGGTCGCCGCTGCCGCGGTGCTGCCGAGGCGCGCGGCGAGGACCTCGGCGAGCGCCTCGTGGGCGCCGCGACGGTCATCGCCGTTCAGCTCGACGCGCAGGACCTCGACTTCGCGCGGCGGCTCCGCAGGCGACGTCCCGTAAATCTCGACTGCCGCCATCTGGGTACGTAGTGCGGAACGTGCCCGATTCGGAAACTTCACGCGACGATCATCTCAGTCACCGGGTCGAGCGGTGCCGCGGTTTCTGCCGGGACAGGGTGAGGTGGGAGCTGGTCGTCAGCCCCGCCCGCCCCGCGGCGCCGCCTCGAGCGGGTGTGGATTCGTAGGATGGCTCCGATGCACTCTCCCGGGCCGGCAGGGACCGCTTGGTCGGTCTTGGTTACTACGACGAGGCTGCCGACCTCGCGTCGGTCGGCGCGGCGGCGCGCGCCGTCCACTGACGACGAAGTGCTCTCATGATGGCGAAGGAAACGCTCGAAATCCTCCTCGGCTTCGTCGTCCACGGCCTGCTGATCGCACTGCCCGCCGTCGCCGTCGTGCTGCTGGTGATGCGGCGCGGGCTGAAGTCGGTGCCGCTGCTGATCGGCGTCGGCCTGCTCGCCTCCGGCGCCGCCTCCTACGCCGCTTTTTGGGCTTACTACGGGGCCGAGGGGATCGGCGCGACCTGGGACTTCCTCATCCTCGGCGGCTCGCTGCTGGCGATCGGCTTCTGTTGGCGTGAAGGCGGGCTCGACGGGGAGGTGCTGCACAAGCTGGCGACGCCGCTGGCGCTCTGGGTCTTCGGCAGCGCCTTCATCGTCTTCTTCGGCTTCCTCCACGGCGGCGCCCATAACCCGCTGCCGATGTCGGCCTACCGCTTCTCCGGCGAGCTCCCCTCCGACAACGACATCCCTCGCTATTTCATCGAATGGTTCGCCACCCACGGCCACCAGCACCCGCCGGAATACCCGGGCGAATGGCTGTTCAGCGATCGCCCGCCGCTGCAGGTCGGCTACGGCCTCGCCCAGCGCGGCTTCTTCAACACCGCCTCGGGCCTCCACTACCAGCTGATCGCGGTGCTGGAGAACTGCCTCTGGATCCCGGCGATGTGGGCGGTGCTCGTCGCGGTGCCGCTGGGGAAGCTGACCCGCTCGCTGGCGATGCTCGCCGCGATGATCTCCGACATCGCGATCGTGCATGGCTTCTTCGTCTGGCCGAAGCTGATCGCCGCCGCCTTCCTCTTGGCGGCGCTGGCGGTGATCCTTTCGCCCGACTGGCAACGCGATCGCCGCGACCTGCGCGTCGCCGGGCTGATCGGCGCGTTGCTGGCGCTCTCGATGCTCTCCCACGGCTCGAGCGTCTTCGGCGTCGTCCCGCTGGTCATCTTCGCCGTCTTCCGCGGCGTCCCGAACTGGCGCTGGCTGGCGGTCGCGCTCGCCGGCCTCCTCCTCTTCTACGTCCCCTGGAGCGTCTACCAGAAATACGCCGACCCGCCCGGCAATCGCCTGCTCAAGTGGCAGCTCGGCGGTGAGACCGAAGTCAACTCGGAAGGCACCCTGGAAGCGATCGAGAACGGCTACAAGGGCGAGGGATTCTCCGGCGCGGTCGACCTGAAGGAGGAAAACTTCGAGGAAATGGTCGGCTGGCCGCGGACCAAGGATGAATGGAACGCGGCGATCACCGGGCTCGAAGAAGG
Organism: Solirubrobacterales bacterium; assembly: GCA_047601885.1. Classification (GTDB taxonomy): domain Bacteria; phylum Actinomycetota; class Thermoleophilia; order Solirubrobacterales; family 70-9; genus VAYN01. The sequence continues at coordinate 796,777 of JASGIK010000002.1, read as the reverse complement.
CAAGCCGGGTGTCGCCATCGCCAAGGTTCGCTGGGACCGCTTCTTCTCCCTCTTCCCCTTCCTCGGGATCGCTCTGCTGGGGCCGATCGCGATGCTGATCGCCTGGCTGACGAAGAAGAAACGGGAACCCGAGGGATGGCGGGACCCGGATGAGTGGCACTTCTCGCTGCTCTGCTTCGCCTTCTTCGCGCTCGCCTGTGTCACCTGGGGACTGCTGCTCTTCGGCACCCCGGAAGCGCGGACGACGATCCACGTCGGCAGCCTGGCGGTGCCGCTGCTCGGCCTGGTCGGCTGCGTGGTCGGCATGCGCTCGGTCTACCCGCGCCTCGGGATCGCCTTGGTGGTGGTCAACGTGCTCTTCGTCCTCGCCCTCTATGCGCCCTCGCTGGAACCGCCGGAACCGGGGACCAGCTACTCGGTGTTGAACGGGCTACTGGCGCTGGGCGGCCTCGGCGGCATCGTCTGGGTGCTCTTCCGTGGGCCGGCGCCGCCGACCTGGGCGGCGGCGGGATGGTCGCGGGGCAGCGCGAGCGGCGCCGCCGGCCCGAGCGTCTTGCCGGGGGAACGGGTGACGATGCTGCGCGAGGCGGGGATCGCCGCGCTGCGGCGCCAGGTCGACAAGTACCTCTTGCCGCGTCCTGCGCAGGGCGGTACGCGTCTCTCGCTCGCCGAAGGCGCCATCGTCGTGGTCGCCCTCCTGGCGATCGCAACGGTCCTTGGCCTGCTGCGCCTCGGCAGCATGGGATACGAGAAGGTGTGGGCCGAGGACGGGCCGATCTACCTGCAGGAAGCGCTCGGCCAGAGCTTCTTCCACGCCCTCTTCAAGCCGTACGCCGGGTACCTCGTCTTCGGCCCGCGGCTGATCGCCTCCTTCGCCGCGCTCTTCCCGATCGGCGCCGCCGCCACCCTCGTCGGGACCGTCTCGGCGCTGGTCGCCGCGGTCAGCGGCGTCGCCGTCTGGTTCGGCAGCGCCGGGCACGTCCGCAACAACTGGCTACGTGGCACTTTGGCGCTCGCCACCGCGCTCGCCGCGACCGCCGGCCAGGAGACGCTCGACTCGGCCGCCTACGCACCCTGGTTCATGCTCGTCGGCTCCTTCTGGCTGCTCTTCCTGCGACCGCGGACCTGGTGGGGAGCCTGGGCGGCTGGGATCTTCCTGCTGCTCACCGGGCTGAGCACGCCTGGGGTCTGGTTCTTTGCCCCGGTCGCGCTGCTGCGGGCCTTCTCGCTGGGCAAGGAGCGGCGCGCGATCCCGATCCTCGCCGGCTGGGCGGTCGGGGGGATCGCCCAGATCCCGGTGATCCTCGCCCAGGAACAGAGTTCGCCGCTCTGGTCGCACCACATCTGGACCGCGTTCCTGCAGCGCGTAGTCGATGGCGGCATCCTCGGCCAGCGGCTCGGGGGAGCGCTCTGGGAAGGCGCCGGCTGGACCTTCCTCGTCCTGCTCTGCCTGGCGGTTGCCGTCGGTCTCTACTTCGGCCTGCGACGCGGTCCGGCGAGCGCCCGCTGGTTCGTCGCGATCGCCCTGCCGACCTCCTTCTTGATGTTCGTCGTCGAGTCCTACCAGCGCGCGGTCGGGGCGGACATCTATTGGGCGCCGGGCATCTACGGCGGCACCTCGAGCCGCTACGTGCTGGTGCCGGCGATGATCTTCCTCAGCGCCGTGGTGGTGACCGTGGACGGGGCCTTCCGTGACCGCGCGGCGACGAGCGGCGTCGGCGGGGGCGGAGTCTGGTGGCGGCGCAACTGGCCGGTGGCGACGACCGTCGCGGTGATGCTGATCGCGGTCGCCGTCTCCTTCGACATGTCGCAGGGGGCGCGCAGCGGGCCAACCTGGCACGAAGGGCTTCGCCAGGCCGCCGACAAGTGCGTCGCCGAAGGCGAAGGGATCGCCGCCATCCCGGCCACGCCCGAACCGTGGGGGGTCCAGGTTCCCTGCTCGGAAGTCGAATCATTCGCCTCGGCGGCAATCCGGGACCGCGCTCGCTAGCGTTCGGCCTCGGATGGCACGCGTCCTGATAACCGGCGGCGCCGGATTCGTCGGCTCGAATCTGGCAGTCTCCTTGGCCACCCGGCACCCCGACTGGGAGCTGACCGCCCTCGACAACCTCTACCGCAAGGGGTCGCGACTGAACCTGCCGCGCCTCGAGGAGGCCGGCGTGGAGTTCGTCCAGGGGGACGTGCGGGAGCCCACCGACCTGATGGCGCTGCCGAGGTTCGACGCGATCGTCGAGTGCTCGGCCGAGCCCTCGGTGATGAGCGGCGTCGACGGCGACACCGGCTACCTCGTCCACACCAACCTCACCGGCGCCTACAACTGCCTCGAGCTGGCGCGGCGCGACTCGGCCTTCTTCGTCTTCCTCTCGACCAGCCGCGTCTACCCGGTCGCGCCGCAGGTGGACCTGGTGCTGGAGGAGGCGGAGACGCGCTTCGAGCTGGCCGTCGAGCAGCAGGTGCGCGGGGCCTCCCCGGCCGGGATCTCCGAGGAGTTCCCGCTGGAGGGCGCACGGACGCTCTACGGCGCCACCAAGCTGGCGGCCGAGCTGCTGGTCGAGGAGTACCGCGCGGCGCTCGGCGTGCCCGCCGTGATCGACCGCTTCGGCGTGATCGCCGGTCCCTGGCAGATGGGAAAGGTCGATCAGGGGGTATTCACCCACTGGATGCTGGCCCACTACTTCCGCAACCCCCTCTCCTACATCGGGTTCGGGGGACATGGCAAGCAGGTACGTGACCTCCTCCACGTCGAGGACCTCGTCGACCTGGTCGAGGAGCAGCTGCTGAACCCGGCGAAGTGGGACGGGCAGACCGTGAACGCCGGCGGCGGGCGCGAGTGCAGCCTCTCGCTGCTCGAGACGACGGCGATCTGTCAGGAGCTGACCGGGAACGAGGTGCCGATCACGCCGGTCGCCGAGACTCGCCAGGGGGACGTTCCCATATACCTTTCCGACTGCGCGAGGTTGTTCGAGCCTCGGGCGTTGGCGGCCGCGGCGGGGTGCCGAGCAGGTGCTCGCCGACATCCACGAGTGGATCGCCGCCGACGAGGAGCGGATCGCCGCGGCGCTTGAAATCAATGCCCCCGCGGGGGGGAAGGAGTAGATAGTGCCGGTTGCGATCATCACTGGGGCCGGGGGCCTGATCGGCTCCGAGGCCGTCGACCACTTCATCGCCCAGGGCTTCGACGTGGTCGGGATCGAGAACGACATGCGGGCCCGCTTCTTCGGCCCCGAATCCTCGACCTCGCACGTCACCCAGCGGCTGGTCGAGCAGCACGACTCCTTCAAGTGGGAGAACGTCGACATCCGCGACGCGGCCGAGGTGATGCGGATCTTCGCCGCGCACGCCGGGTCGATCGAGCTGGTCATCCACACCGCCGCGCAGCCGTCCCACGACTGGGCGGCGAGCGAGCCGCAGACCGACTTCGGGGTCAACGCGAACGGCACCCTGAACCTGCTGGAGGCGGCGCGCGCCCACGCGATCGACGCGCCCTTCATCTTCACCTCGACCAACAAGGTCTACGGCGACACGCCGAACCGGCTGCCACTGCTCTCCTTGGAGAAGCGGCTCGAACTCCCCGAGGACCACCCCTACTACAAGGGCATCGACACGAGCATGTCGATCGACGCCTCGACCCACTCGCTGTTCGGGGTCTCGAAGGCGGCCGCCGACCTGCTGGTGCAGGAGTACGGGTACTACTTCGACATGCCGACGGTCTGCTTCCGCGGCGGCTGCCTGACCGGCCCCCAGCACGCCGGGGCGAAGCTGCACGGCTTCCTCGCCTACCTGATGAAGTGCACCGTCACCGGCACGCACTACACGATCTTCGGCTACGAGGGCAAACAGGTCCGCGACAACATCCACAGCGCCGACCTGATCGCCGCCTTCGACGCCTTCCGCAAGAACCCGAAGCCGCACGCGGTCTACAACATCGGCGGCGGTCGCTTCTCCAACTGCTCGATGCTGGAGGCGATCGAGGTCTGCGAGAAGGTCTCCGGCAACACCCTCTCCTGGGAGATGGGCGAGGCGCCGCGGATCGGCGACCACCGCTGGTGGATCTCCGACCTCGGCCCGTTCCAGGCCGACTACCCGGAGTTCAAGCTGCGCTACGGGATCGACGAGATCCTGCAGGAGATGTACGAGCAGAACGTCGAGCGCTGGACGGCGGCCCCCGCATGAGGCTCTCCGTCGTGATGCCGGCCCAGAACGAGGAGGGGTCGGTCGGGGCGACGGTCGAAGGGTTGGTGACGACCCTGGAGGCGGCCGAGATCGACTACGAGATCGTCGTCGTCAACGACGACTCGGAAGACTCGACCGAAGCCGTGATCGCGGCGATCGGGGCACAGAACCCGCGCGTGCGCGTCCACAAATCGCACTACGAACGCGGCTTCGGCAACGCGATCCGGGCCGGCCTCGACGTCTTCGAGGGCGATGCGGTGGCGATCGTGATGGCCGACGCCTCGGACGACCCGCGCGACCTCGTCCGCTACGCGCACCTGCTCGAAGAGGGCTGGGACTGCGCCTTCGGCTCGCGCTTCATGCCGGGGGCGGAGATCCACGACTACCCGCCGCTGAAGCTCTTCGTCAACCGGATGGCGAACCAGTTCATCCGCGCCCTCTTCCGCCACCGCTACAACGACACCACCAATGCCTTCAAGGCCTACAAGCGCGAGGTCATCGAGACCGTCCAGCCGCTGCTCTCCAAGCACTTCAACCTGACCGTCGAGCTGCCGCTGAAGGCGGTCGTCCGCGGCCACAGCTTCGCCGTCGTCCCCACCTCGTGGACCAACCGCACCTCCGGCGAGGCGAAGCTGAAGATGAAAGAGATGGGCAGCCGCTACCTCTTCATCGTCCTCTACGTCTGGCTGGAGAAAGTCCTCAGCCGCGGCGATTACCAGCTGCGCGAGCCGCGCACCGGCCGCGCGCCGACCGGTTCCAGCTCGGGCTGAGCCTCCGGACAACGTGGCGGTGGTCGCGGCGGCGGCGCCGGCGACCTCGATCGTCAAGGGCGGGATGTTCACCGACGAGCAGGCGTGCCTGCGAAGCGGTCGTCGGCGAATACGGTCCAGGCCCGTTCGTGCTCCAGGACGACTACTGAGCGGGCGCCGCCGGAGATGGCCCGGAAGCTCGCCTCAGCGGCGCCAGGGCAGCCGCGGTGGGCGGCGGCGCATCCAGCTCAGCGGGGAGCTCAGCCGCGGCACGCCCTGCCAGAGGTTCGGATTCGAGTAAGGGTCGCGGGCGACGATCGGCATCCAGCGGGCCTGCAGCTCTTCTTTCTCCCATTCCTCGACCTCGGTGTCGCGGCTGGAGGACTCGAAGTGGTAGAGCACGGTGCCCGGGTCGTAGACGACGCGGCTGCCCTGGGAGACGAGCTTGAGGCAGTAGTCCATGTCGTTGTAGTTCATCGGGAAGGTGGGGCTGAAGCCGCCGACCCGGTCGAACTCCGCGCGGCTGGTCATCATGCAGGCGCCGGTCACCGCGAGCAGGTTCTCGGCGACGAGGACACTGTTCGAGTAGCCGTTCCAGTCGCCCGCGAAGCCGTAGTAGAGGTGGCCGGGCAGGCCGCCTTCCTCGAAGGTGATGCCGACGTGCTGGAGCCGGCCGTCCTCCCAGATCAGTTTGCCGCCGACCGCGCCGACGCCGGGCAGGCTCGCGTACATCGCCAACCGCTCGATCCAGTTCGGCGTCACCACCTCCATGTCGTCGTTCAACAACAGCAGCAGCTCGGCATCGCTGTGGACGGCGCCGCGGTTGATCTTCTCGGAGAAGTTGAAGCGCCGGTCGAAGTCGACCAGCTTGAGGCGCTCGCCACCGATCTCGGCGAGGCGGGTGAAGATCGCCGGGTCGGTGTCGTGGTCGACGACGACGACGATCTCGTAGTTCGAGTAGGTCGAGGTCTCGACGATGCTGCGCACGCAGCGCTCGACCAGCACCTGCGGCTCGTAGCGGATCTCCCGCACCGTGCCGCCGGTCGGGATCACGATGCTGACGGAGGGCTCGTGCTCCAGCTTCGGCTCCAGCGTGTAGACGCCCGGGTGCTCGGTGTCGCGCGAGGCGACCGCGGGGACCCCGGTGCGGTCGCAGTGGGCCTGGATCGCCCTCGTGCCCGCTTCGAAGGCCCACGGCTTCGCCTCTTCGCCGCCCCCCGCGGTAGAGGTCGCCAGCGTGCGCCAGTGGTAGAGGACGCGGGGGACGTGGACGATGCGCCGCGCCCGCTCGCTCACCCGCAGCACCAGGTCCCAGTCCTGGGAGCCCTCGAACTCGGCGTCGAAGCCGCCCACCTCGTCGACCAGTGAGCGCCGCATCACGCTGAGATGGCAGGTGTACATCTGCGTCCGCATCCGCTCCGGCGACCAGTCGGGCTTGAAGAAGGGCCCCATGTGGTGACTGCCCTCGTCGATCTTGTCTTCGTCGGTGTAGACGAAGTCGACCGTGGGGTCGTCGCCGATCGCCTCGGCGACCAGCGCCAGGGCGTCGGGGTGGAGGGCGTCGTCGTGGTCGAGAAAGGCGACGAACTCGCCACCCGCTATCGCCAGCGCGTCGTTGGAGGCGGGGACGATGCCGCCGTTCGCCGCCCGCGTCGTGACCTTGATCCGCGGGTCTGCGGCAGCCGCGGCGGCGAGCATCTCACCGACGTAGGGCGAGGGCGAGGCGTCGTCGACCAGGCACAGCTCCCAGTCCTCGAACGACTGCCGCCTGACCGAGCGCAGCATCGCGGTGAGCACCGCGGGCGGCGTCTCGTAGATCGGCGTGATGACCGAGAAGCGCGGGGAAGGCACTGGCTAGGCCCGTCGGCGGACCAGGTTCATGAGGTGCTGAAGCGGTCCCGGAAGGTGACCCCGGAAGCGGCTCATGATGCCCAGCACGCGGGCGGTACCGGCTTCCAGGGCGGCAACCTGGCCCCGCAGGGTCCCCAGTTCGGCGTCCTTGGCGATCAGCAGATCGCGCAACCTCAGGTTCTCCTCGCGCAGGCGGGTCAGTTCGTCGGCGGTGACCGGCCGATCGCCGGTGGTGGGTTCAGCCATCGGCGGCGAGTCTACCCGGGGATGCCGGGGGTTATTCCCGGCGCGCGGCTCAGCGATAGACCGGCCAGTGACCGAAGCCGGCAGGGCGCGGGTGCAGGGCGCGCATCAGTCGGCGCTCCAGCCGCATCAGCCGCGGCTCGGCCGGCGCCGGCGCCTTCATCAGTCGCCAGGCGCCCTTGCGGTTGTCGACCCAGAAGGCCTGGACGTCGTCGTGCTCGCGAACCCAGCGGCGCACCGTCGCTGTTTCCGAGCCGCGCCGCCCGTCGTCGACGAGCGCGGCACCCCCCGGTCGCACCCGCTCCCAGAGCGCCTCGATCGCCGGCCACCGCGACCACTTGGTGGACGCGGGCGGCCCGTCGATGACGAGCAGGTCGATCGGCTCCTCCGGCAGCGCCGCGAGAACGGTGGCGGCGTCGTACCACTCGACCGGCTCGCCGCCGAACTCCTGCTCGCGCAGCGGCGCGACGTGGATCTCGGCCTTGCCCGGCGCGAGGATCCCGTCGACCCGCCGGCGGGTCTGCTCGGCGAAGTGGGCGTCGTGGTCGAAGGTGACGAGCCGGCCCTGGCCGCGCTCGGCGAGGACGCCGGCGATCAGCGCGGTCGAGGTGCCGGAGCCGAGCTCCACCACAAGGCCGGGGCGGGCGTCGAGCTCTTTCATGATCAGCCGGGCGAAGTCGGGATCGATCGCCCAGTTGCCCAGCGCATAGAGGTCGGCGCCCAGTCGGTCGGCGACGGCGAGGGCGTCCTCGCCGACCCGCGTCTCGCGCTCCAGCCGGATCCCCTCGGCGACCACCGAGCCGACCACGGCGCCGGCGGCGGCGGCGACCACACCCGCGGTGCGGGCGCGTCCCAGCACGGTCCCGGCGGCGAGCACGGTTCCGGCCACCGCGAATCCCGCGGTCGCCGGGATCCGCCTGAGCTCCTTGCGTCGTTCGCGCGACCAGTTCTTCCAGACTCCCGGCGGTGGCATGACTTCATCATTTTCGGTGCGACTCATTAGGCGATCCTAGGTATCAAAGGTTTGTGATGATGACTCGACGATTTTCACCACTCGATGACAAGATTGTCTTGCAAATGCGAGGCGAACCTCGATGAAGGTCTGCTTGGTGAGCTTCCGGCCGCTCCCGGGCGCGGAACTCGGCGGGGTTGCCGGCCGAGTCGCCACCACCTTGGCCGGCGAGCACGAGGTGCTCGTCCTGCACGCCGAACGCGACGGGCTGGACGAGCGACTGACCCCGGCTGACTCCGGAGTGGCGGAGGTCGGGGTCGACGTCGATCGCCTGCTGATCGGGACCAGCTTCAGTTGCGAGGAGCACCGTCTCGCGGCCGCGGTGCTGGCGAAGATGCGCGAGTACTACGGTGACGGCGGGCCGGACCTGGTCGAGGCCCCCGACCGCCGCGGCCTCGCGGTGATGGCCCTGCAGGCGCGCCGCTGCGGCGCGCCGCGCTTCGCCCACACCACCTTCGCCGTGCGGCTGACCAGCACGCTGGGCATCGACAACATCCACGATGGTCGCAGCCGGGAGCACGAGAACCACGCGGTCGAGGCGCTCGAGCGCGAGCAGCTTCGCCTCGCCGACCTCGTCGTCTGGCCCGGCGGCGCCGGCCTCGACCAGTACCGCGACTTCTACGGGCTCGAGCTGGCGGCGGCGAAAGTGGTCCCCGACCCCTATCCGACCGACGTCCCCGAGCCCTCGGCGGGGGCCGGCGAGGGTCCTCTACGGCTGCTCTTCAGCGGCCCGATCTCGACCCACAGCGGCGCGCTCGACCTCGCCGAGGCCTGCCTGCGCCTGCCGCTCGACGACTGGACGCTGACCTTCTCCGGGCCCGACACCAACACCGCGCCCGCCGGCCAGTCGGCGCGGCTGACGATCGAAGCGTTGTTCTACGGCGACCCGCGGGTCCGCTTCGTCGAGACGGCCGACCATGACCCTTCGCGACTGCGTGCCGAGCACGACGTCGCGGTCGTCGCTCCGCATGGCGGCGCCTGGTTCGACGAGGCGGTCGTCGCTGCGCGGGCGGGCCTGCCGATCCTCGCCACCCCGGTCGGCGGCCTCTCGTCCCTGGTCGAGGCGGGCGCGGGCATGCTCACCGAGGGCGTCGGCCCGGAGCCCCTGCGTGCCGCGATCGCCCGCCTCGTCGCCGACCCGGGCGCGGTGCGCGCCCGGGCGCGCCGCGAGCGCGTCCAGCAGGCGGTGCTCTCCTTCGTCGACCCCGCCGCGGCTCGCCGCGCCTACGCCGTGATGGCGCGTCCCGCCGGCGCCCCGCCACGGGTGGCGCCGGCCCCCACCGACGAACCCCTGGTCACCGGCGTGGTCCCCTACTACGGGGCCTCCGAATACATCCGCGGCGCGGTCGCCTCGCTGCTCGCGCAGACCTACCGCAACCTCGAGGTCCTGGTCGTCAACGACGGCTCCTTCGGCGCCGACGACGCGGTACTGGACGAGTTCGACGACCCGCGCGTGCGCGTCGTCAACCAGCTCAACCGGGGCGACGGCGGCGCCCGTAACACCGGCATCCACCTCGCCCGTGGCGAGTACGTGGCGCTGCTCGACGCCGACAACGAGATGGAGCCGGAGTTCGTCCGCCGCGCGGTCCGGATCCTGGGCCGCGAGCCGGGCCTCGCCTACGTCTCCTGCTGGCTGCGCTTCATGACCCCAGACGGCGAGCCGCTCTACGATCCGGCCGGGTATGCGGCGCTCGGCAACGGGGTGGTGCCCGGCAACGACCACAATTGGGACGGGGACACCCTGGCGGTGCTGCCGCGGGTGCTCTTCACCGAGCTTGGCTACCGCTTCGAGCCGACGGCCGGCCTCTATTCGGACTGGGAGCTCTACCGGCGGCTACGCCGCGACGGCTGGTTCGGGACGGTGATCCCGAGCTACATGGCGCGCTACCGCTTCACCCCCGAGTCGGTCTCGCGCGGTAACCGTGAGGTCGCGATCCGGCGTAGCGTCGCCGCCGCCCGTGACCGCCTGCGCGCCTCGGCGACGCAGTGGGAGGCGCGGTGAGCGACCCCGTCGCCGGCCAGAGCGAGGACCCGCGGATCGAGGAGCTGCTGCGGCTGAACGCGGAGCTGGCGGCCGAGATCCGCTCGCTGCGCGAGGGTCGCGCCCGGCCCGACCGCCCGGTCGCCGCCGCCGCCCCGACCGCGCGCCGGCTCGACCGGGCGCTGGCCGAGCGCGATCGCCTGGCCGCCGAAGTGGCGGAGCTGCGGGCGCGGCTCGAGGCCGAGTCCGGACGGCAGGCCCGTCCCGACGTCCGCAGCGGCGGCCTCGTCGGATTGATCCGCCGGGCCGGGGGCCGGGCGCGCCGAAGCCTCGGTCGCTGAGGGTCAGCCGTTGCGCGGCACCGCGCCGAAGCGGTGCGCCCAGGGGATCTGCGGCAGCCCCTGCCGGTTGGTGCCCGTGACCGGCGCGATCGAGCGGACGTAGCCGAGCTCGTAGGGCCCGTCGTAGCCGAGCCGGACGATGTCGTCGGCCGAGTGGACCAGCAGCTGGTCACCGGTGATCGGGTGGTAGCCGGCGAAGACCGGCGCGTAGCCGTGGCGGGGGCCGGTGAAGAGGTAGCCGTCCGGCGGTCGCGCGGGGACGGTGGCGGCGGGTCCTCCGCGCAGCCGCCGCGCTCCGGCCATGACGGAGCGCCGGCCGATCGAGCGCAGCCGCGAGCGCCGGTCTGCGAGGCCACCCCAGTTGACCGGCTCGGCGATCCAACGGGCGCTGAGATGGGCGCTCGGATCGGGGCCGGGGGGGACGTGCTCGGCGGTGACGAGGCGGTCGTCGAGGATCCAGATCGGGGTCGTGCCGCCCGGTTTGACCGTGGTGATCGCGCCGAGCTCGCCGACCAACTCTCCCTCGGGAACACGGCCGAGCGCGTAGCGGTGGCGGCGAGCGCCCAGGTCGATCGTCTTGACCAGCCCGCGCAGGCCGTCCGGTGGCCCGGCGGGCGCCGAAATCCGCGGCTGGATCGGGAACGGTTCGATGAAGCCGAGGTGCTTCTCCAGCAGCACGTCCTCGAGCAGGGGATCGTCGGGCGGGGTGACGAGCAGTCGCTGCTCGGTGCGCTTGTGCACGCCGACGACCAGCTGGACCATCCCCGGGAAGGGGAACAGCTCGACGTAGCCGATCTCCAGCTCACCCTCCGCCGGCGGGCGCCACTCCTCGCGTGCCATCGTGAAGTAGCCGCCGTCACCGAGGATCAGCCGCGCCGTGCCCTCGAAGCCGCTTTCGCGGAGGGTGCCGAGGTGGCGGTCCAGTTGGTATTCGTCCTCGGGCGCACCACCGGCGATCGCGACGAAGGCCTCGTCGTGATCGCGCCGGTAGCGGATCAGCAGGTTGGTCGACTGCGGCGGCACCCAGCTGTCCAGGTGGTCCCAGCGGGGCACGTTGTAGGTGCCCGCCCCGGGCAGCAGCGGCATGACCAGGGAGCTGCCTTTGGCCTTCGGTCCCGGTGGCGGGACCGGTGCCCAAGGCTCGTCGGTGATCGTCGCCGGCGCCGCCTCGCCGGCGGGCGCGTGGCGCCACTCGATCCGCGCGCCGACGGCGGAGAAGAGCTCGGCGACGCCGTGGACGACGCGATCGGCGACCGACTGCAGCCCGTGCGGCAGCGAGGCCTCGGTGGAGACCCGCCAGGCGATCGCGTGGACGGCCAGCGGGTCGACCTCCTCCGCGGCGAGCGCGCGGAAGGGGTGACGCGCGTCGGCGCCCGCGTCGAGGAAGGCGATCGCGTCGGGGGCGTCCTCGGAGACGGCGAAGCGGCGCATCACCAACTCGGCGAAGGCCGGGTCGGCGAGCAGCTCCAGCCGCGGATCGGCGCTCAGCACGAACGTGTTGCCGCGCATCGTCTCGCGGGCGAGCCGCAGCGCTTCGACCGGCTCGGCCGTCGGGTCGAGCGGGCGCAGCAGCGGGACCGACGCCGCGGCGGGCCACTCGCCCGCCAGCGGGGCGATCAGCTCGACGTCGATCGAGGTCTGCGCCGCGAGCCGCGCGGCGATCGCGGCGCGCTCCGGGCCGGCGACGAGCGGCGCCACGCAGGCGATGCTCAGGGCGGGCGATTCGGCCGACTTCACCTCGAGCTCGTGGCCGCGGAAGAGCGAGGTCGCGGCCAGGATCTGGGCGAAGCGGACGCCGCCGTAGTCGACCGTGTCGGAGCGGTTGAAGCCGAGCTTGCGGTAGCGCAGGGTGGGGACCCGGGCCAGCTCGCCGCGTACGCCGTGGGCGGCCAGTCGCAGCGCGAACTCCCAGTCCTCGTGGCCGAGGACGATCTCCTCGCTGTAGCGCAGCCCGGCGTCGAAGACCTCGCGGTCGATCAGCGAGCAGGCGTCGATGAAGTTGCCGTGCAGCAGGGTGTAGACGTTGTATTCGGGTGGGACGTAGAGCTCCTGGCGGTTGCCGAAGTACTGGATCCGGGGGTAGACGAAGCCGATCTCCTCACCCGCCTCCGAGAGCTGCTCGACCAGGTTCTCGATCGCTTCCGGCATCAGCAGGTTGTCGGCGTCGACCGGCAGCACGTAGCGGCCCTGGCAGAGCTCGACGCCGCGGTTGCGGGCGCGGCTGGGGCCGCCGTTGCGCTCCAGCCGGACGACGGTGGTGTCGGGTTCGCCTTCGAGGCGGTCGAGCAGCTCCGCGGTCGCCGCCTCGGTCGAGCAGTCGTCGACCACGATCAGCTCGACCGCGGGGTAGGTCTGCGCGCGGATCGAGTCGATGCACTGGCTCAGTACCCGCGCCTGGTTGTAGTGGGGGACGAGCACCGAGACCAGCGGCCGCGCGCTCGCCGGCGGGCGGCCGTAGAAGCGCAGCGGCTCGGGCAGCGGCTCGGTCGCCCGCTCTGCCCCGGTGCGGTCGGCGCCGGCGGCGACGGCGTCGTAGAGCGCTTCGTGGCCGGCGGCCATCTGGCGCAGGGTGAAGCGCTCCAGCGCCCGCTCTCTCAGCTCGCGCCCGCGCGCCTCGCGGTGGCCGCCGTCGACCGCCAGCCGCGCCAGCGCCTCGGCGTAGCCCTCGACCGCGTCGCGCGGCTCGACCAGGCCGTCGTGGTCGTCACCGAGCAGCTCGACGTTGCCGGGCAGCGCCGCGGCGACGATCGGCACGCCCATCGCCATCGCCTCGTAGACGACGGCCGGCACGCCCTCGAACTCGCTGGTCAGCAGGACCGCGTCGGCCGCCGCGTACCAGCGCTGCGGTGTCGGCGTCGGCGGGTGGAGCAGCACCCGGTCGCCGAGCCCGTACTCGCGCACTTTGTCCCGCACCGCCGGCTCGAGGTCGCCCTCGCCGAGCACGTGGACCTGGAAATCGACGCCGTGGTCGCGCAGCTCGCGCGCCACCCGGACCATCAGCAGCGGGTCCTTCTGTTGCACCACCCGGGCGGGGAAGAGGATCTGCAGGCGGTCGCGATCGAGCGGCTCCGGCTCGACGTCCTCGGGCGAGAACTCCTCCTCGCCGTCGACGCCGATGTAGACGACGGCGATCTTGTCGTCGGGCACGCCGTAGCCCTCGACCGCGGCGGCGAGGTGCTCGCTGGTGACCGAGAAGCGGTCGACCAGGTTGCCGTAGCGGGTGGTGACGTAGCGGACGTAGCCGGAGCGGTCGGCCTCCTCGACGTGCAGCTGGACGACGATCCCCGGCGGCTCCGGCAGGCAGTGGACGTCCGGCAGGAGGTCGAAGCCGAGGCGCGCGTTCATGATGTGGACGACTTCGATCTGACGGGCGACGATGAAGTCGAGGATGAAGCGCGGCATGTCCTCGCCCGGCATCAGGTCGGGCAGCACCCAGATCTCCTCGGCGAGGCCAGAGATCTCGGCGATCCGCCGGTTCGGCGAGGCCTGGGTGGTCAGCAGGTAGGGGGCGAAGCGCTCCCGGTCGATCGACCGGAACCAGTCGATCGTGTTCTTGTCGGTGCCGCCGAAGTCGACCCACGGCGCCAGGTAGAGCAGCGGGGTTCTCTTAGAGGTCCTCGGCAACCCTGGGCGCCTCGCGGTTGAAGTACCAGGTGGCGAAGCCGACGATCGCGAGCAGGATCGCGAGGGCGGGGAGCAGGCCGGTCCAGCCGCCGGCCGCGTCGACCGCGCTGGGTGCCTTGGGTTCGTGCAGGATCCATTTGCGGGCCTGCACCATCACCACCGCCAGCGGGTTGATCACCAGTAGGTGTTCGAAGGTCGGGTCGGGCGGGTTTTCTTTGAAGTTGACCGGATAGAGGATCGGCGTTGCGTACATCAACATCTGGGTGGCGACCACCCAGATGATCGCGACGTCGCGGAAGCGGACGTAGAGCATCGCCAGCGCCATGCTTACCGCGACCGTGAAGACGAAGAGCCCTGCGAGGACGACTGGGAAGAGTAGCCAGGTCCAGGCCGGGTCGACGCCGAAGGCGAGCAGGAAGACCAGCACGATGATCAGGTTGAGCCCGAGGTTGAACGCGGCCGTGAGCACGGTCGAGATCGGGATCACCAGGCGCGGGAACTGGGTCTTGCGGACGACGCCCTCCTGGGCGACGACCGAGGTGACCGAGTTGCTCGACGCTTCCTGGAAGAAGGTGAACAAGACGATCCCCATCAGGAGGAACACCGGGTAGTGTTCGACCTGTTCTCCGCCGACGTGGAAGACCTTGGTGAAGACGAAGAGCAGCACCCCGAAGTACATCAGCGGGCGTAGCAGGGACCAGAGATAGCCGAGGACGGTGCCGAAATAGACGCGCTTGAATTCGGTCACCGCCATCAGCCAGAGCAGGTCGAGGAAGCGCCGCCGGCCGCCGCCCAGGGACGAAGGGCCGCGCACCTCGCGCAGCTGCGGTGCCGGGGTGGCGCTCACCGGCCGTCCCGCTCGACGCTGCCGCCGGCTTCGAAGGGGATCGCGACCATGCCGCGCTCGTTGGTGCTGCCGTAGATGACGAAGTCGAGCGCGTTGTGGACGTACAGCGCGACGCCGCCGCCGAAGGAGCGGTTGATGCCGCAGTTGATGAAGTAGCGGCCGGGGCCGAGCGGATTGTCGAGTTTCACCCGGAAGGTGGCGCGCTGGCCCGCCGTCATCTCCCGCTCCTCGTTCTCGTCGAGCGGCGCATGGATCTTGGTCACCGCGAGACCGTCGGCGTTGGTGACGATGAAGCCGGAGAAGATGCCGGGCAGGTCGCGCAGCACTTCGACCTCGACCCGGAAGCGGATCGGCTCGCCCTGCTCGAGGGCGCTGATCTTCTCGCCTTCGGCGTCCTCGACCTGGGCTTCGACGATCCGCACGTCGTCACCGCCGGTCTCGACCGCCGAGCTGCCCCCTTCGCTGCCGCGTTCGAAGTTCAGCTTCAGGTAGCGGCGACCGACCTCGTCGGGGGTGCCGAGATATTCGATCTTGCCGTCGTTGATGAGCATCGCGCGGTGGCAGTATTCCTCCACGCTGGACATCTCGTGGGTGACGAGGATGATCGTCTTTCCCGCTTTTTTCATCTCATGGAAGGCGTCGGCGCACTTCTGCTGGAAGGCGGCGTCGCCGACCGCCAGCACCTCGTCGATCAGCAGGATGTCGGCGTCGACCTCGAGCATCAGCGAGAAGGCGAGCCGCACCAGCATCCCGGAGGAATAGTTCTTCAGCTTCAGGTCGACGAAGTCGCCGAGTTCGGCGAACTCGATCACCCCATCCAGTCGGTCGCGACTTTCCTGCGGCGTGAGGCCCATCATCACCCCGTTGAGGATCGCGTTCTCACGCGCCGTCAGCTCCTGGTTGAAGCCGACCCCGAGCTCGATGAAAGGGGCCAGCCGGCCCGCCATCTCGATCGTCCCCGAGTCCGCCTTGTAGATGCTGGCGAGCAGCTTCAGCAGCGTGCTCTTGCCCGACCCGTTACGGCCGACGATGCCGAAGAACTCGCCCCTGCGGATCTCGAAGGAGATGCCGTCAAGAGCGCGCAGCTCACGGAACTCGCGCGGCGTGAAGGGGTGGACGGCGCGCTCTTTGAAGGAGTCGACGCGCTGGGTCGGAATGCGGAAGGACTTATGCAGATCCTTGACCCGGATCACCGCCGGGGTGTCGGGGCCGGGCGCGGCGGGGCCGGCGTCTTGGATCTTCAGTTTCTCGTCGACGGACATTTTGGCCTCGGGGTGGCCGGGGGACACCCAGCACTCCTACAACAACGCTACCGGCAGCGGGGCGCGGTACGTGTGTCAGGCTGCCCGCGTGAGCAGCGAGCCGCAGGTCGCCGTGGTGGTCCCGAGCTGGAACTCGGAGGCGCTGCTGCCCGCGCTGCTGGATTCGCTGGCCACGGGCGGGGTGGAGGTCGAGCTGCTGGTGGTCGACAACGGCTCGCGGGACGGGACGCTGGAGCTGCTGCGGGAGCGCCGGGTGGAGCACGTCCCGTTGCCGACGAATCTCGGTTTCGCGGCGGCGATGAACCGGGGCGTGGCAGCGACCTCAGCGCCCTTCGTGCTCGGGCTGAACGCCGACACCGTGGTCGCGCCGAGGGCGATCGCCGCGCTGGCGACGGCGCTCGCCGCCGACCCTGGGCTGGGCGCGGTGCAACCGCGGATCTTGCAGCTCGAGGGCGACGGGCCAGGCGACCCTGAGTTGGCGCGCCTCTACAGCGCCGGGATGGCGCTGACCGCGGACGGCCGGGCGGTGGAGGCCGGGGCGGGGGAACGGCAGGCGGCGGAGTGGCGGCGCGGGGGGGAGATCTTCGGCGTCTGCGGCGCCGCCTTCCTGGCGCGGCGGGATCTCTTCGAGGAGCTCGGCGGCTACGACGAGAGCTACGTCTCCTTCTACGAGGACGTCGACCTGAACGTGCGCGGCCAGGTCGCCGGTCGGCGCTTCGCCTACGTGCCCGAGGCGGTCGTCTGGCACGCCGGCAACGCCTCCTGGCAGGTCGGCTTCGAGCGGCCGGGGGCGGAGAACGCCCGCCTCGTCGCCCGCAACCGCCTCGTCACCCAGGCCAAGTTCATGCCCGCCCGGGCGCTGCCCCTGATCCTCGCCGTCGAGGTCGGATCCCTGGGCCGCGCCGCCCGCCAGGGCCGCCTTGGCGCCACCCTCCGCGGCAAGCTCGAAGGCCTCACCCGCCTCCCCCGCGCCCTGCGCGAGCGTCGCCGCCTCGCCGCGAGCGGCGACCTCTCCCGCCCCCGTGCCTGGCTTGCCCGCGGGATGGACCTGAAACACCCGTCCGGTCGGTTCTGAACATGAAAGTTTCTCTGATTGAATTCTCCTGCCTAATCGGTAGGTCAAATTCGTCTATATCTCGAGAGAGGGAACTTGATGAGGCGCTCTTTGCTGTCGGCCGCGGCGACCGTCCTGGGAATGCTTGCTCTTTCGGTTCCCGCATCGGCATCGGCTGCCCCCTTGGTGGGGATCCAGTACGAGACCTGGTTTGACCTGGGGACCGCCGGCGGGAGCTGCTCCGGGTCGGGGTGGGCCCAGAACCCCTTCGGGCTCAAAGAAGTCGAGGCGCTGGACTTTCCGGCCAGTCCGTCCGGCTACTGCTACAGCTCGGACGAACCGTCCACCGCGCGCACCCACGCCGCGAGCCTTGACGAACTCGGAGTTGACTTCGTCGAGATCGATGACACCAACTACTCCAAAACGATGAAACCGTCGGAAAACCCGATCTTCCAGGCAGCCAAGAAAGCTATCGAAGGATTCAAGGAATACACGCACAAGAAGATCCAGGTCACCTTCCAGCTCTCACTCACCTGCTATGCGGAAACCTGCGATGGCATCCCAGGAGATCAGGAAGAGATCTTCACCTATAACGAATATGTGCGGGAAGAGATCGAAGAAATCTACAAGCTGTATCTGGAAGAACCGTCGCGCTACGTGACGATCGAAGGTAAGCCATTGATCCTGTTTTACGTGAACAAGGGAAGCAACGTCCACAACCTGGACGGCTCACAGGCATTCTCGGGACCTGGAGACCTGATCCCGACGTCGACGCAGTTCAATCCACCGATCACGACCGAAGGGACGACGAAGGCGCTGAGGGAACTGTTCTCCGTCCGCTATGCGATCGTCGCAGAATCGAACTTCGACTACAGACCGTACTCGAGCGAAATCTGGCCGTTCGCCTGCTTCTCTACCTCGTGCCAATTCAGCGAAGTCGGCTACGCGACCCTTTACTCGCCCGGGTGGAGCGAACGCAGCCTGCCGGAATTCGATCGCCAGGTGAACGAAGCCTCGGGCCTGCCCTACATCATGGTGGCGAACTGGAACGAATTCTCCTCTACCGATGAACACGGAGCCGCATCTCGGACGATCGAGCCGAACACTCAGCTATACAAAGTCGACTCCACGCCTGGCCACGCGGACCCCTGGTACTTCTTCAACGGTGTGAAGAGCGAGCTGCAATCTCTGCGCGATTACCAGGTCACGGCATTCTCGTCGAGCAAATGCATGGACGTGACTCTTGAATCCGTCGAAAGCGGAGCGCGGATCCAGCAGTACGAATGTCGTACTCCATACGCGGCCAATCAGATCTGGCACCTGGTTCCGACCGGATTCCCCTACTACGAGATCGTCAACGAAAAGAGCGGGAAGTGCCTCGATGTGATCGGGGAAAGCACTTCAGCCGGAGCCGGGATTCAACAGTATACGTGTCTCGGCATCACGCAGACCAACCAGCTTTGGGAACCGGTTTACAAGTCCGGCGAAGCGTTCTACGAACTGCGCAACAAAAAGTCCGGCATGTGCCTTGATGTCACCGGCAACAGCATGTTGAACGGGGCACAGCTGCAGCAATATAACTGCACTGGTGCCGGCAACCAGCTCTGGTGGCTGCACAAGGTGAACTGAATCCGCCGGATGAGTTCGTGCCATCCCTCGCCGTGTGGGGGCGGGCGCGAACTCAGCCGCGGCGGCGGCGGCGCAGGGCGATCGCCTCGCGGGCGGTGATGTCGAGGAGGGGGGCGCCGGCGGGGTCGCGGCGCTCCAGGCCGGCGCCGTCGCGGTAGCCGCGCAGGCGGCCGCGGATCCCGGCGATGGTGTGGTCGCGGAGGATCTGGCCGGCACCGATCGCCCCCTCGCAGGCGAGCACCCGCAGCGCCAGCCGCGGGTCCCTCATCACGCCGTAGCGGCGCAGCATGTAGCCGCGGCTCCAGCCGGTGCGCTCGTACTTCGCCGCGCTCGCGGCGCCGAGGCCGGCCGAGTAGGCGTGCAGCGCCCGCGCTTCCGGCGCCGGCCGGCAGGAGCCGCCGCGCGCCGCCAGTCGCAGCGCCAGGTCGAGGTCCTCGTAGTAGAGGAAGATCCGCTCGTCGAAGCCGCCGACGGCCGCGAACGCCTCGCTCCGATAAAGGGCCGCGCCGCCGGTCGGCCCGAGCGGCGCGGGGGCGTCCGCCGCCGCCGCGACCGGCTCGCCGTGCAGGTGGTCGAAGCCCATCAGGGTGCGGTCGGCGACGACGCCCGCCGAGTCGATCAGCCCCGGATCGCCTTCCTGCGTCATCACCCCGGCGACCGAGTCGACCCCCGCGCCGAGCCCGTCGAGCAGCGCCTCGAGGAAGCGCGGCTCGGCCGCCGCGTCGTTGTTCAGCAGCACGACGGCGTCGGCCGGGTGCGCCGCGACCGCGCGGTTCAGCGCCGTGCCGAAGCCGAGGTTCGCCTCCAGCCGCAGCAGCCGCACCTCCGGGAAGCGCTCGGCGACCATCGCGTCGGAGCCGTCGCCGGAGCCGTTGTCGGCGACCACCACCGTCGCCTCGACCGTCTGCGCGCGCAGGCTCTCCAGCGCGCGGGCGAGGTGCTCGCCCCCGTTGAAGTTGGGGATGTAGACGCCGGGTCGCACTCGTCGCGCCGGCGCTCGCTCAGCCGCGTCCGCCCAGTTTCGCCTTGGCGGCGCGCAGCGGCTCGGTCACCCGCCAGCTGGAGGACCGTTTCACCCGTTCGAGCTCACGGCTGGCCTTTTCCAGCTCCCGCTCCAGCCGCGCCGCGTGGGCCCGCACCTCGCGTAGCTCGGCTTCCAGCTCGGCGGCTGGGCGTGGCTCGGCGCTGGGCTGTGGACTGGTCACGCGACGAGGGTACCCGGATTCAGTCACCGGCCCCTTGGGCCGCTACTCCCGCCACTGGGTAGGGTTCTCCCCGTATATGGAGCCTCTGAAGGGATTGATCCTCTCCGGCGGCGCCGGCACCCGCCTGCGCCCGATCACCCATACCTCGGCCAAGCAGCTGGTCCCGGTCGCCAACAAACCGGTGCTCTTCTACGGGATCGAGGCGCTGGTCGACGCGGGGGTGAAGGAGATCGGGATCATCATCGCGCCGGAGACCGGCGGCGAGATCCGCGAGGCGGCCGGCGACGGCAGCCGGTTCGGCGCCGAGATCACCTACATCGTCCAGGACAAACCGGCCGGGCTGGCCCACGCGGTGCTGACCGCGGAGGAGTTCATCGGCAGCTCGCCGTTCGTCATGTACCTCGGCGACAACCTGCTGCGCGACGGCATCCGCGGCCTCGTCTCGACCTTCGAGCAGGACGATCCCGACGCCCTGATCCTGCTCACCCCGGTCGATGACCCGCAGTCCTACGGGGTGGCGGAGCTCGACGGCGAGGGCGGCATCGTCCGCCTGATCGAGAAGCCGAAAGACCCGCCCTCGAACCTGGCCCTGGTCGGCGTCTACCTCTTCAGCCCGCTGATCTTCGACGCCGCCCGCCGGCTCGAGCCCTCCTGGCGCGGCGAGCTCGAGATCACCGAGGCGATCCAGACCCTGATCGACGACGGCCGCCGGGTCCAGTCCGAGGTCGTGCGCGGCTGGTGGAAGGACACCGGCCAGCTCGCCGACATGCTCGAGGCCAACCGGCTGGTGCTGGAGGAGATCGAGGAGGCGAGCGAGGGCGAGGTCGACGACGAGTCGCGGGTGGAAGGGCGCGTGGTCATCTCGCCCGGGGCCCGGGTCGTCCGCTCGATCGTCCGCGGCCCGGCCGTGATCGGCCCCGGCGCGACCGTCGAAGACGCCTTCATCGGCCCTTACACCTCGATCGGCGACGAGGTCGCGGTCCGCCGCTGCGAGGTCGAGCACTCGATCGTCCTCGCCAACTCGACCGTCGAGGACCTCGGCACCCGCATGGAGGGCAGCCTCCTCGGCCGCAACGTGAAGCTGACCCACGGCGGCACCCTCCCCAAGACCCTCCGCCTCCTGGTCGGCGACAACTCGCTGATCGAAATCCAATGAGCGGGGCGGGGCGATGAAGGTGCTGGTCGCCGGCGCCGCCGGGCAGCTCGGCAAGGACATGGTGCTCGCGGCGGGCAACGCGGGGCACGACGTGGTCGGCTTCGGGCGCAACGAGATGGACGTCACCGACGTCGATCAGGTGCGCCGGCGCATGTCCCTGGAGCGGCCGGACATCGTCATCAACTGCACCGCCTGGACCGACGTCGACGGGGCAGAGGCCGCCGAGGACCAGGCCTTCGCCGTCAACGGCACCGGCGCCGGGAACGTCGCCGCGGGCGCCCGCGAGGTCGGCGCCGCCGTCGTCTTCGTCTCCACCGACTACGTCTTCGACGGCCAGAAGGGCGCTCCCTACGTGGAGTCCGACCAGCCCGCGCCGCTGTCGGCCTACGGCCGCACCAAGCTGGCCGGCGAGGAGGCCACCGCGGCCGCCAACAAACGCCATTTCATCGTCCGCTCGGCGGGCCTCTTCGGCATCGGCGGCGGCAACTTCGTCGACACCATGCTGCGGCTCGCCGAATCGACCAACGAGGTGTTGGTGGTCCGCGACCAGGTCGGCTCGCCGACCTACACCTGGCACCTCGCCTACGGCCTCACCCGGCTGATCGAGGGGATCGAGTACGGCATCCACCACATGGCCGCCGCGGGCCAGTGCTCCTGGTATGAATTCGCGCGCGAGATCTTCGAGCAGGCGAAGGTCGACTGCAAAGTGCTCTCCGGCACCACCGAGATGCTCGGCCGGCCCGCGCCCCGCCCCGCCTTCTCGGCCCTGGTGAGCCAGAGGGAGCACGCGATCCGGCTGCCCTCGTGGAACGATGGCCTGGCCGGGTACCTCGCCCAGCGCGAGTCCGAGACGAACTGAGAGAGGAAGGAACGAGATGAAGCTGCTCGTCACCGGCGCCGCCGGATTCATCGGCTCGACCTACGTCCGCATCGCGGGCAGCGAGCACGACATCGTCGTCCTCGACAAGCTGACCTACGCCGGCCGGCCGGAGAACCTGCCCGAGGGGACGCAGCTGATCGAGGGCGCGATCGAGGACGCAAGCGTGGTCCGCGAGGCGATGCAGGGCGTCGACGCCGTCGTCAACTTCGCCGCCGAGTCCCACGTCGACCGCTCGATCGACGACCAGCAGGCCTTCGCCCGCACCCACGTGATCGGCACCGGTACGCTGCTCGACGCGGTCCGTGAACTCGGCATCCAGCGCTACGTCCAGGTTTCCACCGACGAGGTCTACGGCTCGATCGACTCGGGCTCCTTCACCGAGACCTCGCCGCTCGACCCCTCCTCGCCCTACTCGGCGACCAAGGCGGCGGGCGACCTGCTGGTCGGCGCCCACGTCCACACCTACGGGCTCGACGCCTCGATCGTGCGCGGCTCCAACAACTACGGCCCGCGCCAGTACCCGGAGAAGCTGATCCCGCTGATGGTGCTGAACGCGCTGCACAACGACTCGCTGCCGGTCTACGGCGACGGCAGGCAGGTCCGCAACTGGCTCTACGTCGAAGACTTCTGCCGCGGCATCCACGCGGTGCTGGCGCGCGGCAAGGCGGGCGAGGCCTACAACGTCGGCGGCCCGGACGAGTGCGAGAACATCGAGGTCGTCAAGCGCGTGATCTCGCTGGTCGGCGGCGACGAGTCGCTGATCGAATACGTCGCCGACCGCCCTGGCCACGACCGTCGCTACTCGCTCTCCAGCGAGAAGCTGAAGCGCGAGCTCGGCTGGGAGGCGCAGGTCCACTTCGACGAGGGGATCGAGCGCACCGTGAACTGGTACCGCGAGAACGAGGACTGGTGGGGGCCGATCCGCTCCGGCGAGTACCGCGAGTACTACGAACGGCAGTACGGCAAGGCCCTCGGCTAGTGGCGACGGCGGGGGAGACGAAGCTCGACGGGCTCGTCCTGGTCGAGCCGCAGGTGCACGGCGACGAGCGCGGCTTCTTCGTCGAGACCTTCTCCAAGGACGCCTGGGCGGAGCTCGGCGTCGACGCCGAGTTCGTCCAGCACAACCACTCGCGCTCCGCGCAGGGGACCCTGCGCGGGCTCCACTTCCAGACCTCGCCGGGCCAGGCGAAGCTGTTGCGCTGCGCCCGCGGCGCGATCCTCGACGTCGCCGTCGACCTGCGCAAGGACTCGCCGACCTACGGCCGGTGGGAGGGCCACGTGCTCGACGACGAGCGCCACCACCAGCTCTTCGTCCCGATCGGCTTCGCCCACGGCTTCGTCGTCCTCTCCGAGGTCGCCGACGTCGCCTACCTCGTCTCCTCGGTCTACGATCCGGCCACCGAGGCCGGGATCGCCTGGGACGACCCCGAGGTCGGGGTCGACTGGCAGGTCGCCGAGCCGCTGCTCTCGGAGCGCGACAAGACCGCGCCGCGGCTGGCCGAGATCGCCGATTCGCTCCCTTGGTAGCGGGCCGACCCCCTTGGTGATCGTCACCCCTTGACGTAACCTGCCGCCGCAGTGGAGGTCTCGCGGCGGGACATGAAGATCACGCTGGCGGCGATGACGCTGGCCAGCTCGATGATCCTCGTCGACCAGACCGCGGTGCCGCTGGCGGCGCCGCACGCGATCCTCGACCTGCACGCCGACATCTCCAAGTCGCAGTGGCTGATGACCGCCAACATCCTGCCGCTGGCGGCGCTGATGGTCTTCGGCGGCCGGCTCGGCGACCTCTTCGGGATGCGCCGGGTCTTCCTCCTCGGCGCGGTCGTCTTCGGCCTCGCGACGACGGCGATGGGCGCCTCCCAGGACCTCACCTGGGCGATCGCCGCGCGCGCCGTGCAGGGGGCGGGCGCGGCGCTGATGATGCCGACCGCGCTGGCGATCGTCAGCGCCGTCTACCCGGACGAGGAGAAGGGCTCGGCGCTCGGCATCCTGGCCGGCGCCTCGGCCTTCTTCGCCGCCCTCGGCCCGGTGCTGGGCGGGGCGCTGACGGCGATCGACTGGCGCCTCGTCTTCCTCATCAACGTGCCGTTGGCGGCGATCACGGTCGTCCTCACCCTGCGGGCGACGCCGGAGCTGGAGCCCGACCCGGACGCCTCGCGCGAACTCGACCTGCCCGGCGTGGTCACCTTCGCGCTCGCCGTCGGGCTGCTCATCTTCGGCCTCAGCGAAGGGCCGCAGTCGGGCTGGGGGGAACCGGGGACGCTGGTGCCGATCGCGATCGGCCTGCTCCTGATCCCGGTCTTCGTCCTGATCGAGCGCCGCTCCGACAACCCGATGATCAACTTCAAGCTGTTCCGGCACGAGAACTTCCTCGCCGCCAACCTGAGCCAGGTGCTGGCCGGGATGATCGAGCTCGGGCTCGGCTTCCTCACCCCGTTCTTCCTCTTCCTGGTGGTCGGCGTCTCACCGGCGGCGGCGGGCGTGGCGCTGATCCCGGCGACGGTGCCGGTGATCCTCGCCGGGCCGCTGGCGGGCAAAGCCTTCGACCGCTTCGGCGGCCGCTGGCCGCTGGTCGGCGGCTTCCTCGTGTTGGCCGCCTCGGGGATCGTGCTCGCCGTCTCGGTCTCCAGTGAATCGGCGGTGGCGCTGATCCCGGGGCTGCTGCTGCAGGGGATCGGCCTCGGCGTCGTCCTCACCGTCAACGACCCGACCGGGCTGACCGCGGTGCCGGGCGGCGACGCGGGCGAGGCGGCGGGGATGATCAACACCTCTGAGCAGCTCGGCGGCGCGCTCGGGATCGCGATCCTCGAGGCGATCGAGCTCGGCGTCAACTTCTCCAAGCTGACCGACCACTTCAACGAACACGGCATCCACCCGACCCCGCATCAGGAGGAAGTCGGCCGCAACCTGATCCTCGAAGCCGAGCAGGAGGGGATCGATCACCTGCCCCACAGCCACATCCTCGGCCTGATCAAGCCGGACGTGATCGCCTCCCACGTCACCGCCTTTGAAGTCACCTTCTTCGCCTCGGCCGGCATCGCCCTGCTCGGCGCCCTCGTCAGCTTCGTCCTCGTCCGCAAGAGCGACCGGGTGAAAGGCGAGGGGAGCGGCGTCTTCAGCCGCCGCTCCCGCTGGATCTCCACCAACGTCGGCCGCTCCCCCGCGATCAGTCGCCGACCGGCGCCGCACCCCGGCGAATCCGCCGCGGGCTAGGTCGTAGGTTCCAGGCGGGGCTGGGCGCGAGCGTTCTTGGTGTGCTTCTGGCCGTCGCGGCCGTCTGAGGTGCGTCCCGGGCGTCTCGTGGCGGCCCGGGCAGGCTGCCCGCCTGCCACGAGACGCCCGGGACGTGAGGGTCTCGCAGGGAAGGTCACAAGGACGTGAGGGAGATGTCGGGAAGGTCACATGGACGTATGAGAGATGCCGGGGACGTCACTCTTCCTCATGCCTCCCGTGACGGGTTCGGCGCCGGCCACGGATGAGTTCGCACTTAACCGCGCATAGCGCGGGTTTCTGCGAACTCACCCGGAGGGGGTACGAGGAAGGCGGGAGAAACCGTGGACTTCCCCCGCTCCTCGTCACCGATCCCCGGAGTTCGTGACGGATCTCGCACCTCTCCCCGTGATCCCGGCCTTCTCGGTGGCGGCCACAGCCTGCCAGGGCCGCCACCGAGAAGGCCGCGTCCCTTATCCGTCCCTTGCGGCCCCCGGGCGCCAGCTTCCAGGCGCCCCGTCGACGTCCGGCTAGTCGCCGGCGGTCGCGGCTTGGGCGGGCACTGGAGCACCGGCCGGGGCCGCCCAGGGTCGCATCACGACGAGGACGACGGCGAGGGCGAGGCCGATCAGGCCGGCGGAGACGAGGATCGTGGTCGGCACGCCTTCGCCCAGCGCCGCCGCCCCGGTGCCGCTGCTCGCCGCCGCGAAGACGGTGACGAGGAGGCCGATGCCGAGCGAGGAGCCGAGCTGCTGGGCGACGTTGACGAGGCCCGAGGCGGCGCCCGCGTCGCGGTGGTCGACCCCGGCGATCGCCGCCTGGGTCAGCGGCGTGAAGGCGAGGCCCATGCCGCCGCCGATCAGCAGCATCGGGATCGCGACACCGGTCCAGTAGTCGGTCGTGGTCGAGATCCGGCTCAGCCAGAGGAGGCCGGCCAGGGCCAGCGCGAAGCCGCCGATCAGGGTCCGGTCGGGGCCGATCCGGCCGAGCAGTCTCGGCACTACTTTCACCATCGCGAAGATGGTCAGGGTGACCGGCAGGAAGGCGAGCCCCGCCTTCAGGGCGCTGTAGCCCTCGACCCCCTGCAGGAACTGGGTCAGGTAGAAGAACATCCCGAACATCGCGCCGACCATCAGCATCCGGGCGGCGTAGGCGCCGACCCGCTCGCGGCCGGCGAAGAGGCGCAGCGGCGTGATCGGCTGGCGCGCCCGTCTCTCGATCGCGACGAAGGCACTGAGGAAGACTGCCGCGGCGGCGAAGGAGGCGAGCGCGAGCGTGTTGCCCCAACTCGTTTCCGCCGCCCGCACGAGGCCGTAGACGAGGGCGCTCATGCCGAGCGTCGAGGTGGCGGCGCCGGCGAGGTCGAACTCGCCGGTGTGGCGCTCGGTCTCCGGCAGGTAGGCGGGCGCCAGGGCGACGAGGACGGCGCCGATCGGCACGTTGATGAAGAGGCTCCAGCGCCAGGAGATCCAGGTGGTGAGCATGCCGCCGAGGACGAGGCCGATGCTGGCCCCGGCGGAGGCGACGGCGCTGTAGAGGGCGATCGCGCGGGTGCGCTCGGAGCCCTCGGGGAAGGAGACGGTGAGCAGGGCCAGGGTCGAGGGCGCGGCGATCGCGGCGCCGACGCCCTGCACGGCGCGGGCGACGAGCAGCCAGGTCTCCGACTGGGCGAGGCCGCCGAGCATCGAGGCGCCGGTGAAAAGGGCGATGCCGCCGATGAAGACCTGGCGACGGCCGAGCAGGTCGCCCATCCGGGCGCCGAGCAGGAGCAGCCCGCCGAAGGCGAGCGCGTAGATGTTCTGGACCCAGGAGAGGCCGGCGGCGGAGAAGCCGAGGTCGGTACGGATGTCCGGCAGCGCGGTGATCACCACCGAGGCGTCGAGGACGACCATCAGGTAGCAGCCGAGGATGATCGCGAGCACCATCGCCGGGTTCGCGGCGGCCCCCTCGGACCGGGTGCGGCGGGAGCGCGCCCGCCTCAGAAGTTGGGGAGTCATGCGGAAAAGTCCTTTGGGAGTTGCGGGAGGAGTGTTAAAATGGAGCCATCCTCCGTCTAATTCGGAGGGTTCCTCCGTTTCTGCTGAGGCACTATACGGAGGTAGCCTCCGTTTTGTCAAGGAGCGACCCCAGATGGCAGCGACCGCCGACACCACCAGCACTCCGCCGATCCTCTCCGAGCGGCCGAAGCGGGCCGACGCGCGCCGCAACTACGACAAGCTGGTCGCCGCCGCCCGCGATGTCTTCGCCGACCGCCAGACCGACGCGACCCTGGAGGAGATCAGCAAGCGCGCCGGGGTCGGCATCGGCACCCTCTACCGTCACTTCCCGGCGCGGGAGAACCTGATCGAGGCGGCCTACCTCGACGGGGTCGAAGAAATTTGTGCCGCGGTCGACAACCACGCCGAGGAGGAGCCCTGGGAGGCGCTGACCGGCTGGCTGCTCGAAGTCGTCAACTTCGCCGCGACGAAGCGCGTCCTCGCCGACGAGATGTTTTCCGTGATGGACCGCGACGCGCCCTTCTTCAAGTCCTGCGGCGGCGCCATCTACGACGCCGGCGAGCCGCTCCTCCGCCGCGCCCAGGAGGCGGGCGTGGTCCGCGACGACGTCGACATCTCCGACGTCACCAAGATGGTCAGCGGCATCGCCGGCCTACGCACGGTCGAACCCGAACAGATCGAACGCCTCGTCGCGATCGCGATCGACGGCCTGCGCCCGCGGAGGTAGGTCGGCAGTTATCGGCGACGCGGCACAGCAGCCCTCGGTCTCCTAGGACTTGCCTCGTGGGCGGGCGGTGAACCGGACGTATCGACCCTGGGGGGTGACGGTGCCGCACCTGACGTTGCCCGGTTGGATCCTGTTGGTCCTTCGGAACCTGCCGATGATCTCGCCCCTCGTCATGCGCGCCTTCAGGATGGTCACCGCCCCGGCGCCGCCGTGGTGGAAGAGGATCTTCCCGCCGCGTCCCACCGCAATGCCACGTAAGCGGGTGAACGCGAGGACCGAATTGCGGTGTCCGCCGTCGGTGCAGGTGAGCGCGCTTCGCAGCCTGATCGCGATGACCCGCCGCGGTGTGGCCGTGATCCGAACCGTGACACCTGGTCGATTCGCGACGTAGGTCCGTCGGGCGCCGGCCGCCGCGGAGGAACCAGTGTGAGTGAGTAGGACGATGCCGACCAGGCAGGCGGCCGCGAGGGCAACCCACCTTGCGATCTCGATGTTCCGGCTCTTCACCATCATCCCCGTTCTGGGAACAGATCTGCCCCACGAAGGTTGCGGAGGCTCATTCGCGTTCCACCACCTCGCAGCTTTCCTGGGTGTCTTTTTCATCGAGCTTGCAGGTGTCGCTGCCCGCGCCACCACCGACGGTGTCCTGTTCGACCGTCCCGGGAGCGTCGATCCCGTTGATGAAGTCTTCTCCGGCGCGGCCGTAGATCCCGTCTTTGCCTTTGTGCCCGATCAGAAGGTTGCTGCCAGAGTTGCCGTAGATCGCGTCCGTCCCCACGGAGCCCTCCACGTCATCGATGTTCCGGAGCGCGTCGAGGCCGCCTTCCGGGCACGACGGGCCGCTCGAGTAGCCGCTGCCGGCTGTTTCTTTTTCGAGGTCGACCACGACCCTGCCCGCTTCGGCGGGAAGCTGGGCCCAGGAGGTGTCGTTCAGCGCGCTTCCGTCGGCAGCCCCGCTTTCGGCACCTTGCAGCGTGTCACCGTCACAGGTCGTCGCCGAGAGCAAGAGGTCGCTGCCGTTGCCTCCCTGCAGGTTGTCCTGCCCTTCGTTGTTCAACAGGCCATCGTCGTAGCCGAAGCCGTAGAGCGTGTCGGCTCCGCCTCCGTCGCCGTCGACCAGCAGATCTTCGGTGGTCCCGCTGCCGTAGAGGATGTCGGATCCCTCCCCACCCAGCAGGACCGGGGAGACGGTCGTTTCGAGTCCGGCGTTGGCGACGGTGAGCTGGTCATCGCCTTCGAGGCCCGCCAGGAGGATCGCGTCGAGGGCCCTGGTCGGGGTGCAAACGACTTTCCGTTCTTCGTAGGTACAACCGGTCGAAGCTGCGGCCGCGCTCGTGTCGAAGGCCGCCGATCCGGTTTCGGCGGTGAAGGTCACCGTGCCTGCCGTCCCGCCGCCTTCGAAGGAGACCTTGACGTTGTCGGCGGTGTTGCTGCCGAGCAGGTAGAGCTCGTTGCGGGTGAGCGTCGAGGGGGGAGTGCCGACCATGAAGCCGACCTCGATCTTGGTGTGATCACGTTGGACGACCGCTTCAGAGGAGCCATTGCAGTGAGATTCCAGCTCGGCCACGCAGTGGTTCGTCCCGGCTTCTCCATCGACCGTGTCTTCGCCTTCGCCGCCGTTGAGATAATCGCCGTCGGCGCCCCCGTAGAGGGTGTCATTGCCGCCGCCGCCGAGGATCACGTCGGTGCCACCGCCCCCGTCGATGCGATTCGCGGCCGAGGAGCCGACGATGTAGTCGGCGAAGGGTGAGCCGATCACGTTCTGGAACCCTGAGACTTCGACGAAGTCGTTGCCGCCTCCGTAGCGCGCGCCGTTGTCGCAGGCCTGGTATTCGGTGCTTTCGCTCGAGCATGCAGCGGTCCCGTCAAGCCGCACGTAGACGCCGCGTTCTTCGTTGCTCGCGTCTGACGGGAAGCCGGAGTAGCCGACCGTCCCATGAAAGCCGGGAGCGACCCCGGTGGCGAAGCTGACGGTATCGGTGCCGTTGCCACTGTCCTTCAGCGTGTCGATGGTCGCGTCCCCGCGGACCAGGTCGTTGCCGTTGTCGCCGTCGAGTTCGTCGGCGCCAAGTCCGCCGACCACCACATCGTTGCCGGCGTTGCCGTACTCGACGTCGTCACCGATGCCGCCATTCAGGTAATCGTTGCCTTCTTCGCCGTGGAGGGTGTCGTCACCGCGCTGGCCGAAGATCGTGTCGTTTCCGGACCCACCGAAGATGTTCTGATTCCCCGTTCCGCCGTAACAGGTCCCCGAGCATTCTTCTTTGCTGGCCCGGGCGATGGGTATGCCGCGGCGGGCCAAGATGCCGGCTGCGATGCGACGGCCTTCCGCTATGCGCGCCAGAGTCGTGGGTTCGTAGCGGGCGCCGCCTCCCGGTTCATAGGCGACTCCGGCCTCTCCTTCTGGTTCCGGCATCTCGCCGTAGATCACGTCATCGCCTTCACCGCCATAGACAGTTTCGACATCGGGGTTGACGTAGATCACGTCGTCTCCCGGGCCGCCGTAGACGGCTTTCACGGACGGCGAGGTTGCGACGATCACTTCACCACACCCGCCGCCGTAAAGGATCGTCCCGGCGGCGTTCGTCCTTTGGACGGAAGGACACGAGTCGGTCTCCGCGGCCGCCATCGGTGCGGTGACCAGGAGTGGAATCCCGATGGCCAGGGACAGCCCCAACGGACGCAGATATCGGATGCCCACGTGCATGACCTCCCGGACGTGCCGCGCTCGACGGCCCGATCCACTCGTCCCCTGGAAACTGAACGCGACAAAGCTAGCTGAGCGCAAGAATCTCGTCAATTGCGGTGACCGAGCGCCTGGTGATGGTGCGGCCACGACGTCACGACCGAGAACGTCTTTGGCTTGGAAGGCCGTATCCCCGTCTACCAACTTCTAAGTCGATTAGATCGACAAATTCCGTACATCTGAATTTTTAGAACTACTCAGCTATTGCTCATTGAGCAAAGACTGGATAAAAGGCTCAAGTCCGGTCCGCCTCGATCATGCGCGGAGGGGAC
Organism: Solirubrobacterales bacterium; assembly: GCA_047601885.1. Classification (GTDB taxonomy): domain Bacteria; phylum Actinomycetota; class Thermoleophilia; order Solirubrobacterales; family 70-9; genus VAYN01. Next base: position 765,815 of record JASGIK010000002.1, on the reverse strand, counting down.
GAGAAGCACCATGTCAATCGGACGTGCGCACACAGAGAAAGCGGGGGATCGAATGCGGGCTCGAACTTGGATCGGCCGAGGTAAGGCCTACCCGGTACTGATCTTGCCGGCCGCACTCGCCCTCCTGGTGGCTGTCGGTCTCCCCGGTTTAGCCTCGGCCGATGCTGAAGGTACCGGCCTGGAAGGCGTTACTCCGGCCGAGCCATCGGCGCAGACCGAATCCGCGAGTGATCTTGACGACGAAGGGGCGACGTTGAATGCGGTCGTCGATCCAAGAGGAGCAGCCACCACCTATTACTTCGAATACGGCGCCAGTGCGGCCTACGGCCGCAAAGCCCCGCTGCAACCCGAAGCCATCGGGTCGGCTGACGAAGGTCGGAACGTCAGCCAGGCCATCGGAGGCCTGACCGAAGGTCTGGAATACCACTTTCGGATCGTCGCCACGAACGAACTAGGGACGGCACGCGGCGCAGATAAGACCTTCCTGGTGCCCAGCGCGCCAACCGTCACGACCGGGGCTGCCGAAAACGTGGACGAGACCAAAGCGGTACTCACGGGTTCCATCGAAGGTCATGGGGAACAAACGAGCTACCAGTTCGAATATGGGACCACCACGTCGTATGGATCGTTGGCCCCCGCAACGGAAGAAGAGCTCACTGATGAAACCGGGGCTGCTGAGGCATCGGAAGCCATCACCGGCCTTACTCCCGACACCACCTACCACTACCGTTTGATTGCGACGAACGCGGCGGGAACCTCGGTGGGGGCCGACCAGACGTTGACCACCGAAGTCTCCGTCTTGCCAAATGACTTTTGGGGTCTCGTGTGGAGCGGGAACATCAAGCAGACGTCCGGGACTCTCTCCGAAGAAGGCGGTTCCGCCGAACAGCAGGCCGAAGAAGTCGCGGAAATGAACGCCCTAGGCCATTCAGGAGCGCGGATGTTTCGGCTCCAGATGTACCCGGCCTACGACGGAGAAACGGAAGCGGAAACCCAGCACAGGCAGGACCGCATCTTTGAACTGGCGGCAGATAGGGGAATCACGATCCTCCCTTACTTTGAAATAAGCTGGGTACACAGTAAGGAAAATATTGAAAACACGGAAAGGTACGTCGAAAAGGAGATCGCGAGGTACGGCCCGTATGGGACGTTCTGGCAATCGGGCGGAGGATACAGAGGCAGCAGCGCCAAGCCGGTCACCTCCTGGGAAATCGGCAACGAGCCTAACCTGGGGAAGAACGTTCCGAACCCATCGGAATCGTATGAAGCCACCAGGACGAACGAAAATGGGGAAGTGGAATCGTGGGGGAAACTTCATGAAATCGGTGCGGTGTTCGCTTCGCTCTCAGCTGCGGCCAGGAGAGCGGCGAAGGCCCAGTATCACGCGGTCAATGGCGTAGCCGAAAGCGAAAGCGAAAAAGAAAAAGAAAATAAGGAATCACACCTGAACATACTTCTACCCGGCCTCTTCAGCACGGGTTCGACGGGCTGCGAAGCTGGCGGAGAATGTCACGTCTCCGCGCAGGACTTTGTCAGCCACATGGGCTACGAATCCTCCTACAATGCGGTCAGTCTTCACCCATATGCATTTCGCGTCGGCGCCGCGGGCTCAGAACATGCTCCAGAAGACAAAGAACACCAACTGGAAGAATTGATCTCCAAGGTCGAATCGCATATCCAGGCTGTCCGCAATGCACTGACTGGAGCGAACAGCGAAAAGCCGATCTGGGTGACCGAGCTCGGCTTTCCGGTTGAAAGCAAAAACACCACGGCCTTTCCGCCGGTGACTCCTGAAACCCAGGCACATCTGATCGAAAAGGCGATGCAGATGCTCGCGCTGGCCTATCCCAGCGTGCCCCAGGGCGGCCTGGGAGTGGAACACGCCTTCTTCTGGAACATCCGGGACACGAACGGTCATCCAGAAGAACCACAGTGGGACTGGCACTCCGGCCTGCGTGATATCGAAGGCAAGATGCGCCCCGCGTGGAAAGTCTTTCGGGCCGAAGCCGGGGAAAATCTATCCTGGCCAGTACCCCCGGCTCTCAGGCCGGCGATGCGAAGACGAAGAAGACCGGAGGCAGCGGGACGAATGCCGCCGCCTCTGCCCAGACCACTTTGGCGGCCTCCGGATCGACGACCTACGAAGCCGAAATCCCTTCGACGATCACCGCCTACGGTCTGGGCACGATCTACTGGGTCAAGTGGGAAGAAGGCCCGATCAGCGAAGAATTCGACAGCTTCTCGAGTCCGCAGCCGGCGGGGGCAAAGAACGAAGCCGTGGCAGGGACCACTGTGATCTCCAACCTCGAACCGGGTACGACCTATCACTACGAGGTCGTGGCCCAGAACGAAAACCTGGAAAAGTCGCACTCGGTCGTCAAGGAATTCACGACCCCGCCCTCGTCATCGACCTCCGAGGAAGTGACGCGGGTGCTACACGGCCAGAATGGATGGGTGTGGCTGAGCGGATGGGTGAAGAGCGGCTACCTGACCGGTGAAGAAGCGGGCCCGGGACTGCAGGGTGTCCACGTTCACCTGATGTTCTACCGCGCGGGCGTGTGGCAGGAAAACCGAGACGTTACGACCAATGCAGAAGGCAGGTACGAATCCGGTTACATCCCTCGCGGAAAAGGGACCTGGGAAGTCAAAGCGGTCTTCCCGGGTGGCGAAGGCTACCGGGAATCGGAATCCTCGAAGAAGGAATTCACCATCCGAGATGGCGTGCGATTGATCTCACCATATGACGGGCACTGCCTTGATGTGTCGGGCGCTTCGACGGCAGACGGCGCCTTGATCCAGTCCGGCACGTGCTTGAACCCGGCGACCAGCGAGAATCAGGTGTTCACCCTGGTTCCGGAGGGCGAAGGTTACTTTGAGATCTCTCCCAGGCATTCGGGAAGGTGTCTCGATGTGACGGGTGTATCTACCAGCGACGGGGCCGGCGTTCAGCAGTATTCGTGTCTCGGTACGAGCCAGGCGAATCAGCTGTTCAGGGAGGTCTGGCATTCCAACGGCACCGTGTCATATGTAGCGAAGCATTCGCAGAAGTGCCTCGATATCCCTGGCGCGAGCACGAGCTGGATCGCGATCCAACAGTGGACCTGCAACGGATCGACGCAGCAGAATTTCACCCTTGAACCAGTTGAATCAGCGCCGATCTCGACCGAAGTGTCGCTCACGCCGGAACCGATCCTAAACGGAGCACCTGGCTATATAACCGTCAGTGGCTACCTGAAGGCCGCTGCGTATCCAATGGGCGGGCGTATCGTCCACGTCGAACTCGAAAAGCATGAAAGCGGAAGTTGGAACAAGATCACGGATCTCGCTCTGTCGGTGAACAGCGAAGGGCATTACCAATACAACGATGAAGCGGTCGGCCAGGGAGAATGGCGCGTGCGGTCGCATTTCGCCGGAGACAGTGAGTTCGCGGCTGCTTCCTCAGCCGAACACTATTTCACCATCCATGGCGGCAATCGGATCATTTCTCGCGAAACGGGTAAGTGCTTGAGCCTGTCAAATGCCTTGCACGAAAATGTCAATGGCCAGCATTTCTTGTTGTGGGATTGCAGTGGTTCGCCCAGCTACGGGGATGGGCAGGTGTTCAGGTTCTGGCCCGTGGGCAACGGTTGGTATGAGATCACCGTCACGAGTTCGGGACGGTGCCTTGATATCCCTGGAGGAAGTACGGCCAACGGCACCGATCTGCAGCAGTGGGACTGTAACCACTATTCCCAACAGCACTATCAGTTGCTGCCAATATCTGGTCAACCCGGATGGTACGCGCTAAGGCCGGAAAACTCGCTGAAGTGCCTCGACGTATCCGGATTCGGAACGGCTAACGGAACGGTGATAGATCAGTGGGACTGCACTTGGGCGGCGAATCAGCAGTGGGAGATTCAGGGTGCCCCTTGAGGGCCGCTCGGTCAATGCGCGGACCTGGGTGGGGACGAGGTCCCACGGCGGGCGAGGACGATGTCCTGGCCCGCGGCCCCTCCTGGCGTATTTGCCCAGAGGCCAAAATGGATGGGTGGGCAGATAGTTAAAGAGGTGCGGGCGAAGGTTGCTTCGATCGCGTCCAGGTCGAAGGCGACCGCCGCCTCGGGCTCGTGACGGTTGATCGTCAGCCCACCAGGAATCGGAAAGCGGAAGTCGAGTGATGCTCGGCCTGCCTCGATCTCCGCCAGCGACTCTGCGCGGAGCAGGAAGAACGTCAGGAGGCAGGTTCCTCCATCCGCCAGAACGCGGTCGATTTCGACCAGGTAATGCGCGGTATCTGACAAGGTGAGATGGGTGAAGAGCGACGTCGCGAAAATGAAGTCGAAGGACTTGTCGGGATAAGGGAAGCGAAACTCGGAGGCCGAGAGCGTCCCGAAGGGGTTGTACTTCTGGTTGTAGACCGGGGCCCACTCGAATGCAAAGTCCTTGCGCTTGGAAGTGATGTTCTTCTGGCACCACGCGATCATCGATCTGCCGACGTCGAATCCGGCATAGGAGCCCGTGTCGGCGAGGTACGACATGAGTGGGACAGCCATGCGACCGATACCGCAACCGACATCGAGAACGTGATGATCTGGTCGCAATCCTCCGAGGTCCTTGAAGAGGCCGAGGTACTCGTGGCCCGTTTGATGAAAATCACCGCCGCCGACGTATGACAGCCGCCTGGGAGGCGTGGGCGGTCGGTCGCCGCCGGCGCGGTCGAGAAGATCGGGAAGAGCCCATCTGAGCCTGCGGGCGGCCGCCTTTCCGACGTAGACAGCCTGCGCACGTTGGCGGGTCAGCATTCGGTGATCCTATGTCTCTGCCGCCCGAAAGGCGGACCAGATTCGAACGCTCGACGTCCCGGCGCCAGTTTTCGCCCGTCGATACCCTCCGCCCCAATGGTGGCGACAAAGCGGGCCATCATCGTCGGCGGTCGGCGCGGCGACATGGTCTTCACGTACGGCCCACTCGGCTTCCTGAAGACGCGGCTTGCCTGGTTCCAAGACCAGACGGTGCTTTCGTGCCTCTACTCCGGATGGCGATCGAGGGCGGCGACCGGGAACTCTTCGTGGACCAAGGCGGCGCCGACCAGGCCACCTACGGTTTCCATGCGATGCGCGTGAGGGCGCGCTGATGGTTCGCTGGGTCGCCCTCGTCCTCGCCGTCCTCACCGGCGTCGTCGCGATCTTCTCGATCTGGGCCAACGACCAGCTGCTCGACACCGGCGGCTGGGTCGGCGTCAGCGGCCGGCTGTTGGAAAACCAGCAGGTGCGCCACCGCGTCGCCACCTTCCTCGGCGAAGAACTGGTGTCCGAGACCGAAGCGCAGCTGGACGCGGCCGGGCAGGAAGCGGTCGCCGCCGAGGTGGTGCCGCGGCTGCGGGCCGAAGGGACGGAGCTCGCCGAACGGGTGATGAAGACGCGGCGCTTCCACATCGTCTGGGAGAAGGCGAACCACAGTGGCCAGCGGGCGCTGCTGCGGGTCCTCGACGAAGAAGGCGAAGGGCCGGTGGTGGTCGACCTGACCCCGGCGCTGCGCCAGATCGCGGCGGAGCTGGAAGAAGAAGGCCTGGCGGAAGAACTGGGGGTGTCGGAACTCGGCTCGCTGGTCGAACCCGGGGCGGCGCGGATCAAGGTGCTGGAAGCGCGGGAGCTGAGCGCGGCCCAGGATGCCGTGCGGGTCGTCCGCCACCTGACCGTCCCGGCGGTGATCGCGACCCTGGCGCTCTACCTGTTCGCCCTCTTCCTCGGCCGCCGCCGGCTGGCACGCGCCTTCCTCGGCATCGGCCTCGCCCTCGTCGCGACCGGGGTGCTGGCGCTGCTCGCCCGCGCCCTCAGCGGCCACGAGATCGTCGACCAGCTGCTCGTCGAAGGCGCCGACCGCGACGCGGCGAACGCGGCCTGGAAGGTCGCCACCTCGAAGATCTCCGACCTGGCGGGCTGGGCGATCGGCATCGGCGTGATCGTCGTGCTGTTGGTCGGCGCGTTCGCCGCGGCCCGGCGGTGGCGCGGGTGGCCGGCGGAGGGACCGGCGTGAGCGTCGGCGGGATCGAGGCGGGCGGGACCCGCTGGAACTGCGCGGTCAGCGGCGACGGCGAGAGCCTCGACCGGATCGAGAGCTTCCCGACCACGACCCCGGCCGAGACACTCGCCCGCGCGGTCGAGTTCTTCGCCGCCGACCCCGACCTCGAGGCGCTCGGGGTCGGCGCCTTCGGCCCGGTCGAGGTGGACCCCGACTCGCCGCGCCGGGGGACGATCACGACGACGCCGAAGCCGGGCTGGCGCGACACCGACGTGGTGACGCCGCTGGCCGACGCGCTGGGCGTGCCGATCGCCCTCGACACCGACGTCGACGCGGCGGCGATCGGCGAGTGGCGGCAGGGCGCGGCGCGCGGCCTCGACACCTTCGCCTACGTCACCGTCGGCACCGGGATCGGTGGTGGCGTCTTCGCCGCGGGCCGGCCCGTCCACGGCCTGCTGCATCCGGAGTTCGGCCACGTCCGCGTCCCTCACGATCGTGCCCGCGATCCGTTCGAGGGCTCCTGTCCCTTCCACGGTGACTGCCTCGAGGGCCTCGCCTCGGGGACCGCGATGCGCGAGCGCTGGGGCGTCCCGGCGGAGGAGCTGACCGACCCCGAGGCCTGGGACCTCGAGGCCGAGTACCTTGCCCTCGGCCTCTCCAACCTCGCCCTCGTCGTCTCCGCCGAACGGATCGTCCTCGGCGGCGGCGTCGGCCGCGTCCCCGGCCTCGTCCCCCGGGTCCGCACCCGCCTGCGCGAGGTCCTCGCCGGCTATATCGACCGCCCCCAGCTCGGCGAGGAGATCGACGCCTACCTCGTCCCGCCCGGCCTCGGCGAGCGCTCCGCCCTCGTCGGCGCGATCCACCTGGCGGGGCAGGTCAGCCGCGGCCGCGGACGGCGGTGATCGCGAGGCTGACGCCGAGCTTGGCGCCGATGCCTGCGTAGACCGCCGCGTTCAGCAGGGGGTTCTCCCGCGGCGCGTCGAAGCGGCGGTAGAAGCGGCCCATGCCGCGGTGGAAGGCGATCTCCTGTTTCGGCGCCCGCCGGCGGGCGCTCGATCCGCCCTTCACGTGGAGCGCCACGGCCCCGGGCTCGTAGAAGACCTTCCAGCCCGCGTCCCAGAAGCGGTGGCACCAGTCGAGGTCCTCCATGTAGAGCCAGTAGCCCTCGTCGAGCAGGCCGACCTGGGCGATCGCCTCGGCCCGACAGAGCATGAAGGCGCCGTTGATCGCGTCGACCTCGCCTCCCTCGTCGTCGCCCAGATGGATCGCCCGGTACTGCGAGAGCGAGGCGCCCGCGTCGTCGCCCCGCCCGATCCCGGTGAAGTGCGCGAGGGCCGCCAGCGGGGTCGGGAAGGAGCGCTTGCAGGCGTGGTCGAGCTCGCCGTCGGGCTGCACCAGCTTCGCCCCGACCATGCCGATCGCCGGGTCGGCGGCGAGCCGTTCCAGGCAGACGTCGAGCGTTCCGTCGTAGATCTCGGTGTCCGGGTTCAGCAGCAGCAGGGCACCGGCGCGGCTCTCCCGCAGCACCAGGTTGTTGGCGGCGGAGAAGCCGATGTTGCCGCACCGCTCGAGCCGGAACTCGGTGAACTCGCGCTCGACCATCTCCGGCGTCCCGTCCGGGCTGCCGCTGTCGACCACCGTCACCCGCATCGTCGCCGTCCGCGGCGGGTGCGCCCGCAGGCTCGCCAGGCAGCGCCGCAGGAGCGCTTCGGCGCCGTGGCTGACGATCGCGACCTCGAGGTCGGGTGCTGCGTCCATGCGGACGACGCTAGTAGGCGCCTTCGCCGCGGACGATCGCCCGCGGCGTCCGCATCAGGATCTGCAGGTCGGTCAGCAACGAGAGGTTGTCGAGGTAGTCGCGCTCCATCGCCAGCCGCTCCTCGAAGGTGAGGTCGCTGCGCCCGTACACCTGCATCGGCCCGGTCAGCCCCGGCTTGATCGCCAGCCGGCCGCGCTGGCGCTCGTCGTAGAGGGCGACGACCGCCTCCTCCTCGGGCCGCGGCCCGACCAGCGACATCTCCCCGCGCAGCACGTTGATCAGCTGCGGCAGCTCGTCGATCGAGGTCCGCCGCAGGACCCTGCCGACCCGGGTGACGCGGGGGTCGTCGGGGATCTTGAAGGCCGGCTCGTCGAGCTTCGAGAGGTCGATCAGCTCACCCAGCCGGTCCTCGGCGTCGGCGACCATGGTGCGGAACTTCAGCATCGTGAAGGGCTCGCCGTCTTTGCCCGCGCGCTTCTGGCGGAAGAAGACGGGGCGGCCGGAGTCGATCAGGATCGCGATCGAGGCGAGCAGCAGGAGCGGCGAGATCAGCGCCAGCAGGATCGCCGAGACGGTGACGTCCATCGCCCGCTTCATCGCCTGGGTCGAGCGCGAGGGATCGGAGAAGCGGAAGTCGAGCACCGGTAGCTCGGCGAGCCGGTTCAGCTCGATCCCGGGGCCGAGCAGGCCGTAGTGCTGGGGCAGGAAGGTGAGCGCCAGGCCGGCCTTCTTGCACTCGTCGATCAGCCGCTCGGCGGCGGGCTCGCTCATCTGTCCCTCGGTCACGACCACCCTCTCGATGCCGCTGATCTCGGCCACCTCGGAGATGTCGTCGATGGTGCCGAGGCGGGGGAGCTCGGCCGAGTCCTCGTTCCCCGCCGCCGACAGGTAGCCGACCAGGCGCAGGCGCGTCTCCGGGTGGGTGACGACGCGGCGGGCGACGGTGTCGACCGTGGCGGGCGGCCCGACCACGATCCCCAGTGCCATCGGCGTCGCCCGATGCCAGACCCAGCGTAGGACACCGCGCAGGACGAAGGTGCCGATCAGGGTGCCGACCCCGAGCGCGATCGCGCTCATCGGCGAGAGCGGCCCCACCGGGCTGATCGCCAGTAGTCCATCCAGCACCAGCGTCCCCAGCACCGTCGCCGAGACCAGCGACGGCACCTCGTCCAGGGTGCTGTGGCGGATCCGCCGGTGGTCGTGGTCGTAGAGGCCGTGGAGCTTGCAGACGACGATCCAGCAGGGGCTGAAGAGGACCGCCCAGAAGAGGTCGGCGACGTCGGTCGAGGAGGTCGTCGCGGTGACCACGGCGAGGGTGACGAGGAGCGCCGCCCAGTCGCCCATCGCCAGCAGGCGGCGGAGCAGGACGCCCCGTCGGCGGGAGCCCTCCGGCCCGCTCAGCCCGAGCCGGTCGGCGGCGCCGGCCGGGATCGCGGCGATCCGCGCCGCCTCCTCGGCGGCGGCGGCGCGCTGCTGTGCGGCGATCCTCTCGGTGTCGGGCGTACGGGTCATCCGCAGGTTTCAAACCCTTCGGTGAGACAAGTTTCGAGTGGATTGAGCCTTTTCGCTTCTTCCAGATCGGCCTGGGCGGCTTCCTTCTCGCCCGCTTCGTGCAGCGCCTTGGCCCGCAGGTAATAGAGCGTCCAGTTGCCTTCCTCGCGGTCGATCGCCTGGCCGAAGCGTTCGATCGCCAGCGGCAGTTCGCCTTTGAACTGGGCCAGCAGACCGAGCTGCAGGTACGGGGTCGCCGCCCAGGGCTCGATCGAGCGCGCCGTCTCGGCATGGCTGACGGCGCTTTCCAGTTCGGCGGTCTGACCCGCTCCGATGGCGTTGTTCGACTCGTGGATCTCGTGATCGACCAACAACGGGCCGGTGAGGGCGAGCATCGTCAGCCAGGCTATGACCAGACCGGCGATCGCGAGGCCGAAGCGGCGGTCTTCCCGCGGCTCGGCCTCGATGCCTTCGCGGCTGCGGGCGATCGCGGCGGCCCGCCAGATCTGCCCGCAGCGGGCTGCGACCAGCGTCCCGGTCGCCATGAAGAAGACCGAGCCGACCATCGCCAGCTGCCAGAACCAGTCGTAGGCGATGCCGACGGCGAAGGCGAGGCTGACCCCGAGCAGGACGGCGTAGAGCTCGCGCTCGCGGCCGCCCGCGTGCTTCCAGGCCTGGAAGCCGATGTAGAGCAGCGCCAGCACCATCCCCAGGGCGAGGGCGAAGCCGACGATCCCGAGCTCGTCGAGCGCCTGCAGGTAGAGCGAGTGGGCCTGCGTGTTGGCCATGTCGATCGGGCGCAGCTGGTCCCAGGCGAACTCGTAGGTGCCGGCGCCGTGGCCGAGCAGCGGCTTTTCTTCCCAGCCTTCGATCGCCACTTCCCAGAACTGGGCGCGGCCGCGACTGGAGGCTTCGGCGAGGCCGCTGGAGGTGCTGAGGTCGGTGCTGGTGAACTTGTGCCAGGCGGTGTTGCCCCAGATCGCCGCCGCGATCGCGATCGCGATCAGCGCCGCGATCGCCAGGCCGCCGAGGACGCGGCGGTCGCGGGAGATCGCCAGGGCGCGCTCGACCGGCGCCGGTTCGGCCCGCTCGAGCCGGCGCAGGCCCCAGAAGCAGAGCAGCGTCGCCGCCATCCCGGCCAGCAGGATGCCGCCGACGGAGAGGCCCTGGCCGACGATCGGGGGAAAGTCGTAGTTGTTGGCGAGTTCCGGCCGCGAGCCGACCGCGATGACGGCAGGCATCGTGAAGATCGCCCCGACCAGCAGCGTCGCCAGGAACCAGAGGCGGTCGCGCGAGAGGACCATCAGCGTGCCCGCGCCGACGATCAGGGTGAGGATGCCGCCACGCGAGTGGGTGAAGTAGAGCGCCATCAGCACCGCGGGCAGGACGCCGACCGAGATCCAGCGCAGGGCGCCGGTGATAGAGCGCCTGGTCATCCAGACGAGCAGGGTGGCGGCGAAGGAGAAGACGATCGCGTCGGCGTTCCAGTAGCCGAGCGGATATTGGAGCCGCGTCCCTTTCGATTCTTCGAAGGAGAGGTTGAAGACGTGGGGCAGAAGGCGGGTCGACAGAGCGAGGATCGCCAGGGCGGCCAAGGCAATCGCGACCCCTTCACCGAAACGTTGGCGCCTTTGGTTGGTTTGGGCCAGGAGGAACGCGGCAAGGAAGACACCGAGGTACACCAGGACGCGGTCCGCCTCGGTGACGCTCAACTCGACAGAACCGGACCAGAGAGATGAGATTGCAGACCAAATCGCCAGACCCAGCAGTAAGCCCGCAGCCCAGTAGAACGGCTTCGCGAGGAACGTCCGCCCGGCCGCGCCGAGTGCCAGGAGCGCGACTATCAGCAGCCAGACGACGAGTCCGGCGATATGTCGGGAGCTCAGCGAGAAGCCGCCTCCGGTCATCGCCAGCGCGCCCAAAAGGAGCACCGGAGCGAGGAACGCCGCCGATTCCTCTAACCTTGCGCGGAATGCAAGGTAGCCCTCGCCGCCCGGCCCGGAGCTCGGCCCGCTCCTTCTTCGCGCTTCCGTCAGTGCTTGCTCTGCTGGCATTGGCCCTATTCCCCGTAGTCGCCCGCGCCGCCGAAAGCTCGAGTGGGGCCACCTACGAACCGGAAGTCCCCCACGTCGAAACGGAAACGACGAAGAAGTCCAGTTCGGGTAACTCTTCCAAGTCTCACAAGTCTTCTAACAACAACGCCAAGGCCGAAGCTTCGGTCTCCGAAGAAGCGAGCGAAAGCTCGACCGAAGAAGAACCGGCTGAAGAATCGGAATCTGAATCTGAAGGTCACAAGTCTGGGGCCGCCGGGGGGAGCGGGAATTCTCCCAAAGGCGGCGGTGGCGAAGGCAACAACGCCGGCAAGAGTGGCTCGAACGGCTCCAAGGACGCGGTGTCCACCGCCAAGCCGGTCAAGCACACGACCCCGAACACTTCGGAAAGCAGTGGTGGATCGTCCCCGGTGGTGCCGATCCTGATCGCGGTGGCCGTGCTCGCGGCGATCTCGATCGGGGTGGTGCTCTACCGCCAGCGCAAATCGGGCCAAGGCCCGGACAGTCGCGTCTCCTCGCCCAACGCGAGCTAGGTCGCAAACCACACCCATGGAGGGATCGATGCTTCAAGTCAGCAGGAAGACGCGCGCCCTGACGGCGGTGCTCGCCGTCGTCGCCGCGCTCGGCGTCTTCGCCGCGGGCGCCGCCGCGGTGCCCGCCAACTTCTTCGGCGTGGTGCCGCAGTCGACGCTTACGCAGGAACAGTTCAACACCCTCAAGCAGGGCGGCGTGAAGAGCATGCGCGTGGCCCTTATCTGGAGCGGCGTGCAGCCGAAGAAGGGCACCTACGAATGGGCCGGCTTCGACGAAGAGGTCGAACGTGCCGCCAAGAGCGGCATCGAACTGCTGCCGTTCGTCGTCGGCACCCCTAACTGGGCGGTCGCCAACACGACCATCCCGGGGACCGGCGGGGACAAGGCCCCGGCCCACCTGCCCGTCAGCGGCAGCGCGGCGACGGCCTGGAAGGCCTTCCTCGAGGCCGCGGTCGCCCGCTACGGGACCGGTGGGACCTTCTGGTCGGAAAACCCGCTGGTGCCGGAAAAGCCGATCAAGGCCTGGCAGATCTGGAACGAGCCGAACTTCAAGTACTTCGTCGTCAAGCCGAACCCGACCGAATACGGGAAGCTGGTGAAGATCTCCTCGCAGGCGATCAAGTCGGTGCAGTCGAGCGCCGAAGTGGTGCTCGCCGGGCTCTTCGCCCGCCCCGCCGGCGCCCGGCGCCTCAGCTCGAAGGGCAAGGTCGTGAACAAGACGAGCCCGAACTACTACGCCTCGTACTTCCTCGAACAGATGTACAAGACGAACCCGGGGATCAAGTCGAAGTTCCAGGGCGTCGCCCTGCACCCCTACGTGGCGCGGTACCGGCAGCTGCCGGCGGAGATCGAAGAAGTCCGCAGCGTGCTGAAGAAGGCCGGCGACGGCTCCAAGGGCATGTGGATCACCGAGCTCGGCTGGAGCTCGGAAGCGCCGGTGGGTGCGAGCAACGTGTTCGCCGTCGGCCCGGCGGGCCAGGCGCGCGAACTGAAGGGCGCCTTCACCCTGCTGAAGGCGGACGCGGCCAAGTTCCGCCTCAAGCACGTCTACTGGTTCTCGGTCGACGACGCGGCCGAAACCTGCAATTTCTGCGACGGATCCGGTCTGTTCAAGAAGGGCTTCGTGGCGAAGAAGTCCTGGACCGAATTCGTGAAGTTCACCGGCGGCACCGCCTAGCGGTCCCGGCCAACCCACCGGTCTGCTTAGATCGGTGGGTTGGCGACCCGGTCGAAACAGACCACCACTTCTGATCCGCTGGCGCCGTTCTCGGCGCCGGTGCGACGTTGGTTCGAGGCCTCCTTCGAGGGTCCGACGCCCGCTCAGGCGGGTGGCTGGGAGGCGATCTCCGGCGGCGACAACGCGCTGATCTGCGCCCCGACCGGCTCGGGCAAGACGCTGGCGTCCTTCCTCTGGGGGATCGACAAGCTGGCGCGCGAGCCGCAGCTGGGGACCGGGGTGAAGCTGGTCTACATCTCGCCCCTCAAAGCGCTCTCCTACGACATCGAGCGCAACCTGCGGGCGCCGCTGCGCGGGATCGGCGCCGCCGACATCGCGGTCGGCCTGCGCACCGGCGACACCTCGCAGAAAGACCGCCGGGCGATGGCCAAAACGCCGCCCGACATCCTGATCACGACCCCCGAGTCGCTCTACCTGATGATGAGCTCCTCGGTGCGGGAGATCCTTACCGGGGTCGAGGCGGTGATCGTCGACGAGATCCACGCGGTGGCGCAGACGAAGCGGGGGAGCCACTTGGCGCTGACGCTCGAGCGGTTGGACCACATGGTGCAGACCTCGGGCGGGGCCGCGGGTTCGAGCGGGATCCAGAGGATCGGGCTCAGCGCGACGCAGCGGCCGTTGGAGCGGATCGCCCAATTCTTGGTGGGTCCCAAGCGGGAGTGCAAGATCGTCGATGCGGGGACGCGGAAAGACCTCGACATCGAGATCGTCGTTCCGGTCGAGGACATGGCGGACCCGGGCGCGCCCGCCTATCCCTCCGAGAACGGGACGGCGCAGCCATCGGAAATCGAGCCGAGCGCCCACGTCCGCTCGATCTGGCCGGCGATCTACCCGGAGCTCCTCCGCCTCGTCCAGACCCACACGTCCACGATCATCTTCGTCAACAACCGCCGCGCCGCCGAGCGCCTCGCCAAACGCCTGAACGAGCTTGCGAACGGCGAAGGCGAATCCGAGCTGCCCGCCACCGAGCACGCGGGTCACGGCGCCCCTTCCGCGGACGCCCCTGCGGCGACAGGACCCGCGGGCCAGAGCGCGCTCGCCGAGCCGGTCGAAATCGCCCGCGCCCACCACGGCTCGCTCTCCCACGAGGAGCGGACTCTTGTGGAGGAGATGCTCAAGTCGGGGGAGCTGCCTTGCCTCGTGGCGACGTCGTCCCTGGAGTTGGGGATCGACATGGGGGCCGTCGATCTGGTCATCCAGGTCGAGTCGCCGAAGTCGGTCACCAGGGGGCTGCAGCGGATCGGCCGCGCCGGGCATGGGATCGGCGAGACCTCGAAAGGCCGGATCTTTCCCAAATACCGCGGCGACCTGCTGGAGTGCGCGGTGGTCGCGCGGCGGATGCGGGAAGGGGAGATCGAGGAGACGACGATCCCGCAGAACCCGCTCGACGTGCTCGCCCAGCACCTGGTCTCGATGGCGGCGCTCGACGAGTGGCCGGTCGACGAGGTCGAGGCGGTTGTCACCGCGACCCAGTCCTTCCACGATCTCTCGCGCGAGCAGCTGGAGAACGTGCTCGACATGCTCGACGGCCGCTACCCGTCCGACCGCTTCGCCGAGCTGCGCCCGCGGATCGTCTGGGACCGGATGGAGGGCACGATCCACGGCCGCAAAGGCGCCCGCCAGCTGGTCGTCACCAACGCCGGGACGATCCCCGACCGCGGCCTCTACGGCGTCCACCTCCCCGACGGCCGGCGGGTCGGCGAGCTCGACGAGGAGATGGTCTACGAGGCGCGGCCGGGCCAGACCTTCCTGCTCGGCGCCTCGACCTGGCGGATCGAGGAAATCACCCGCGACCGGGTGATCGTCACGCCCGCCCCCGGCGCCCCCGGCGCGGTGCCGTTCTGGCGCGGCGACGGGATCGGCCGGCCCGCCGAGCTCGGCCGCGCGATCGGCGCCTTCGCCCGCGAGGCCGTCGCCCGCGAGCCCGCCGACCTGGCCAAGGACTACGACCTCGACGCGCGCGCCGCCGACAACCTCGTCACCTACCTGCGCGAACAGCAGGACGCGACCCGCGTCGTCCCCTCCGACGAGACGATCGTGGTCGAGCGCTTCCGCGACGAGATCGGCGACTGGCGCCTCTGCGTCCTCAGCCCGTACGGCGGCCGCGTCCACGCTGCCTGGGGCCTCGCCCTGGCCGGGAAAATCCGGAACGAGAGCGATCTCGAGGCCGACGCGATCTGGTCCGACGACGGCATCGTCATCCACCTCCCCGACGCCGACGAGCCGCCGCCCGCCGAGCTGGTGCTGGTCGAGCCCGACGAGCTCGAAGACCTGGTCGTCGGCGAGCTCTCCGGCTCGGCCCTCTTCGGCGCCCGCTTTCGCGAGAACGCCTCGCGCTCGCTCTTGATCCCGCGCGCCTACCCCGGCAAACGCACGCCGCTCTGGCAGCAGCGGCTCAAATCGCAGTCGCTGCTCGAAGTGGCGCGGGACTTCCCCCGCTTCCCGGTCGTGCTGGAGACCTACCGCGAGTGCCTGCAGGACGTGCTCGACCTGCCCGCCCTCACCGACCTGCTGGAAAAGCTGCACGCGCGCTCGCTCTCCCTGGTCGAGGTGGAGACGCCGACCGCCTCGCCCTTCGCCTCCTCGCTGCTCTTCGACTACGTGGCCACCTACATGTACGAGGGGGACACGCCGAACGCCGAGCGGCGGGCGGCGGCGCTGGCGCTCGACCGCGACCTGCTGCGCGAGCTGCTCGGCCAGGAGGAGCTGCGCGAGCTGATCGACCCCGAGGCCCTGGAGGAAGTCGAAGCGCAGCTGCAACACCGCACCGAGGCGGGCATGGCGGGCGACCGCGACGCGCTCCAGCAGCTGCTCCGCAACATCGGCGACCTGACCGCGGCGGAGGCGGGCGAACGGGTGACGGCGGGCTACTCGGCCGAGTCGATGCTGGGGAAGCTGGCCGGGGAGCGACGGATCGCCAAGGTCCGGATCGCCGGGGAGGAGCGCTGGATCGCCGGCGAGGACGCCGGGCTCTACCGCGACGCGCTCGGCGTGCCGCCGCCGCCCGGGCTGCCGGAGACCTTCCTCGCCGACCACCCGGACGCGATGCGCGCCCTCGTCCGCCGCTACGCCCGCACCCACGGACCCTTCCCGACCGGGCAGCTGATGCAGCGCTACGGCGTCGACCCCGGCCCGGCGCTGCGGGAGCTGGAGAACGAAGGGGCGCTGGTCCGCGGCGAGCTGCTGCCGGGCGGGACCGAGCGGGAGTGGTGCGACTCCGACGTGCTCCGCCGGGTGCGGCGCGCCTCCCTCGCCCGCCTGCGCAAGGAGGTCGAGGCGGCCGACCGCACCGAGCTGGCCCGCTTCCTGCCGAGCTGGCAGAACGTCGACGCCTTCCGCAAGGCGGGCGCCGGCCCCGACCGCCTGCGCGAGGCGCTGGTGCCGCTGCAAGGGGTGGCGCTCACCCCGAAAGTCTGGGAGACCGACGTCTTGCCCCGACGCCTCGGGGCCTATTCGCAGAACTGGCTCGACCAGCTCTGCACCAGCGGCGAGCTGATCTGGATCGGCGCGGGATCGCTCGGGCGCAGCGACGGCCGCGTCGCCCTCTACTTCCGCGAGGACGTCCGCCTCGCCGGGCCGCCGCCCGCCAACGGCAAGCTGGAGATCCCGCAGGGGGAGGTCCACGACGCGATCCGCGAGCGCCTCGCCGCCGGGCCGTCCTTCTGGCTCGACCTCGTCGCCGACCTCGCCCACCCCGCCGAGGACCTCCACAACGCGCTCTGGGATCTCGCCTGGGCGGGCGAGGTGACCAACGACGCCTTCGCGCCGCTGCGGGCGCCGCGCCTGCGCGCCGTCCCGCAGACCGAACGGGCGGGACGCCGCTTCGCCCGCCGGCGCTCCAACACCGGCGCCGCCGTGCAGGGGCGCTGGTCCCTGACCGCGCCGATCTTCGCCGGCGCCCCCGGGCCGGGCGCCCGCCTCCGCGCCCAGGCCGAGCTGATGATGGAGCGCTACGGCATCGTCACCCGGGAGACGGTGCTGGCGGAGGGCGTCCCCGGCGGCTTCTCCACCCTCTACTCGGAGCTCGGCAACCTGGAGCTGCTGGGGACGGCGCGGCGCGGCTACTTCGTCGAGGGGCTCGGCGGGGCGCAGTTCGCGCTCCCCGGCGCGGTCGAGCGGCTCCGCTCGCTGCCGGAAGCGCAGGGCGAGTACACGGTCCTGGCGGCGACCGATCCCGCCAACCCCTACGGCGCGTCCCTGGCCTGGCCGAAGCTCGAGGGCGGCCGGCGCCCCGGCCGCACCCCCGGCGCCTACCTGCTGACCCGTGACGGCGAGCCGGAGGTCTTCGTCGAGCGCGGCGGCCGCGGCCTGCTGCGCCTGCGGGAGATGGGCGAGGAGGAGCTCGGTGCCGCGATGCGGGCCCTCGCCGAGGCGGTCATCGCGGGCCACCTGCCGAAACTGGCGGTGGAGAAACTCGACGGCGAGGCGGTGATCGGCTCCGGCCACGAGGAGGCCCTGATCGGCGCCGGCTTCAGCCGCGGTCCGCGCAAACTCACCGCCTCGGCCTGACCCCTCCGTTTGGGCCTTGTGTCCGTCCCGAAACAAATGCGCCACGAGCCGTTGCCATAATCGTCAGGGGTGTCTGAGATTTCGGAGCAGAGCAGTGCGGTCGAGCTGTTGAGGAGCGTGCCGCTCTTCGCAGACCTCGAGGAGGGGGAGCTGGAGCGCTTCTCCCACGTCGCCGTGCCGCGATCCTTCCCCGCCGGGACCCGCGTCTTCCACGAGGGCGACAGCTCCGACGCCTGTTACATCGTCAGCGAAGGCAGCTTCCGGGTGACCCGCGAACACACCGACGGGCGGGCGATCACGCTGACGACGCTCGGGCCGGGGGAGATCTTCGGCGAGCTGGCGATGCTCGACGGCGACAAGCGCTCCGCCTCGGCCGAGTCGATCACCGACGGCACGCTGCTGGCGTTGCCGGCCAACGACGTCCGCAACCTGCTCGCCCGCAACCCGGAGATCGCGCTGAAGCTGGTCGCCGGGCTGGTCCGCCGGTTGCGCGCCGCCAACATGCGCCTCTCGCGCCAGTCCTTCCAGACGGTGCCGAGCCGGGTCGCCGGGATCCTCGCCCAGCTCAGCCGCGATGGCCAGATCGGCGACGGCGAGGAGATGCACGAGGTGACGATCCGGATGAACCAGACCGACCTCGCCCAGCTGGCGGGGACCTCGCGCGAGTCGGTCAGCCGCTTCCTGGCGGAGCTCGAGCGGGCGGGGGTCGTCCGCTCCGGGCGGGGGCGGGTCACGGTCCTCGAACCGCAGAAGCTGAGGAACTACATCTATTAGGGACGGCCAGGGGAGCGCCTGAGGAGGGCGGCCGAGGTGGCCCCCTTCTCTCACGAACTGCGGGGAGGTTCGTTCAGGGGGCCACCTCGGCCGCCCGTCGGGCCGCCGGTCTACCGCGGGGTGATCCGGCCGCTTCGCTCTATGGCAGGGCGTCAGGCTCGTCGATGCCGAGAACCAGGAGGATCCCGACCAGTACGAGGATTCCGCCGACGCCGTACTCCCAGGGGATCTGGAAGAGCAGGTAGAGGCTGATGCCGAGGAGGACGGCGAGGCCGAGGAGCCCGACGATGGCGCGCGCCTTCATCGGCCGACCATACCCACCGCGTTCGCACTTCTGCCCGCTATCCGAGGATTTCTGCGAACGCGCCGGGCGGCGCGGGTAGCCTCGGTCGATGGACGACTTCGCCGCCCGTCGCGCTCTCATGGTCGAGCGCCAGCTGCGCGAGCGGGGGATCGAGGACGAGCGCGTGCTGGCGGCGATGGGGGAGGTGCCGCGCGAGGCCTTCGTCCCGGAGCGCCGGCGGGAGCTCGCCTATGCCGACGCGGCGCTGCCGATCGGTTCCGAGCAGACGATCTCCCAGCCCTGGATCGTCGCCGCGATCCTGCAGGCGTTGGAGTTGCGAGGGGACGAGCGCGTGCTCGAGGTCGGCACCGGCTCCGGCTATTCGACCTGCCTGCTGGCGCGACTGGCGGCGCACGTGATCTCGATCGAGCGCCACTCGGGCCTCGCCCGCGCCGCCGCCCGGCACCTGCGCGCCTGCGCGGCCCAGAACGTCGAGCTGATGGTCGGCGACGGCAGCCGCGGCGTCCCCGATCGCGCCCCCTTCGACGCGATCGCCGTCCACGCCGCGGCGCCCGCGCCGCCGCCGACCCTGCTGTCCCAACTGGCCGACGGCGGCCACATGGTCGTCCCGGTGACGGGCGGCAAGGGACACGAGAGCGAAGGGGAGACCCTGGTCTCGCTGCGTCGGCGCGGCAGCGAGCTGGACCGCACCGAGATCGCTCCCTGCCGCTTCGTACCGCTGATCGGCGCCGAGGGGTTCTGAGCGATCAGCGGATCTCCCGGTCGCCACCTCCTATACGCTGCGTCGCGCAAATGGCCGGTGGTATCTACGTCCTCAACTTCTACTCGGCGGTCTTCGGCGACCAGCTGAAACGCGGCCGCAAGACGGCCACGATCCGCCTCGGCGACAAAAGCTCGAAATACGAGCGCGGCCTGCTGGTCTGGATCACGGTCGGATTCCGTCACAGCCCGCGGGAGAAACTGTTCGCCGCGGTGATCGACGAGGTCGAGGTGAAGCGGCTCTCCGAGCTCAGCCGCCGCGACATCGAGCACGACAACCCCGAGTTCCGCCGGCTCGAGGAGACCCGCCGCTTCCTCGAACAGATCTACAGCCGGCCGATCGACGACGACGACCTGGTGACCGTCGTCCGCTTCTCGCAGATCGTCGAGCCGCCCCGCGCGCATCTCGGCAACGGGGAGACGCCCCACCACAACTGATGTCGGCGGGCGGTCGAGGAACGGCAGGGCGCGATGCCCGCTACTCGTTCCTCACCACCTGGCTGCTGCGGTCGCCGCGCGAGCCGGTCTGGGACGTCATCTACGACGAGGCCGCCTGGCCCGAGTGGTGGCGCGGGGTGGAGGTCGCCGAGGAGCTGCGGCCCGGGAACGAGGACGGAGTCGGCACGATCTCGCGCATGGTCTGGCGGAGTCTCTTGCCTTATCGCGTGGAATTCGAGGTGACGGCGACGAAGATCGAGCGCTTCTCCCTGATGGAGGGCCAGGCGACGGGAGACCTGGAAGGGATCGGCCGCTGGCGCCTCTACGAGCAGGACGGAGTCACCGCCGTCATCTACGAGTGGAACGTGGCGACGACGAAGCCCTGGATGAACCGCATGGCGCCGCTCCTGCGGCCGGTCTTCGAGTGGAACCACGACTGGGTGATGCGGCGCGGCGGCGAAGGGATCGCGGCCCGCCTCGGCTGCGAGCTGCTCGCCCTCGACTGACCGGACGGATCCGCCCCCGAATTTTCACCCGCCCGGCGCCCCCGCATTGCTATCTTTCCTCTCGTTGGCACTCTTGGCTAGAGAGTGCCAAGCCGCTCATAAGCGTGGAAAGGGCTTCAGAGCGGCGTTTCTGACTCTTCACCAGTAAACCCACCTACCGAATGACGGAGGTCAATCGATGAATCTGAAGCCCCTCGGGGACCGGCTGATCGTGAAGCCGGTAGAGGAGGAGGAGACGACTGCCAGCGGCATCGTCCTCCCCGACACGGCTAAAGAGAAGCCGCAGAAGGGCAAGGTCGTCGCCGTCGGCGACGGCGCGATCAACGAGGACGGCAGCCGCCGGGCGCTCGACGTGGCGGAGGGGGACGAAGTCCTCTACTCCAAATACGGCGGCACCGAGGTCACCGTCGAGGGCGAGGACCTGCTCGTGCTGCGCGAGTCGGACGTGCTCGCCAAGGTCAGCTGACCCGCTCGGACTTAAGAACCAAGGAGGACTGAACACAGATGGCTCACAAGGAGCTGAAGTACGCAGAGGACGCTCGCGCCTCCCTGCAGGCCGGGGTCGACGCGGTCGCCAACGCGGTCAAGGTCACCCTCGGCCCGAAAGGCCGCTACGTCGTGCTCGACAAAAAATTCGGCGCGCCGACGATCACCAACGACGGTGTGACGATCGCCCGCGAGGTCGAGGTCGAGGACGTCTTCGAGAACCAGGGCGCCCAGCTCGTCCGCGAGGTCGCCACGGCGACCAACGACGTCGCCGGTGACGGCACCACCACCGCCACCCTGCTGGCCCAGACGATCGTCCGCCAGGGCCTCAAAAACGTGGCCGCCGGCGCCAACCCGCTGGCCCTGCGCCGCGGGATCGAGAAGGCCGTCGAGTCGGTCGTCGAGAACCTGCGCGAGTCGCAGAGCAAAGAGGTCTCCGGCAAAGAGCAGATCGCTCGCGTCGCCGCGATCTCGGCCGGTGACGACGACATCGGCAACGTCATCGCCGACGCGATCGAGAAAGTCGGCAAAGACGGCGTCGTCAACGTCGAGGAGGGCCAGACCTTCGGCATGGAGCTGGAGTTCACCGAGGGGATGCAGTTCGACAAGGGCTACATCTCCCCGTACATGGTCACCGATCAGGACCGCATGGAGGCTGTCCTGGAGAACCCGTACATCCTCATCGCGAACCAGAAAATCGGCTCCGTGCGGGACATCCTGCCGGTGCTCGAGCAGGTGATGCAGGGGGGCAAACCGCTCCTGATCGTCGCCGAGGACGTCGAGGGCGAGTGCCTCGCGACCCTGGTCGTGAACAAGCTGCGCGGCACCTTCACCGGTGTGGCCGTCAAAGCCCCGGGCTTCGGCGACCGTCGCAAGCGGATGCTCGAGGACATCGCGATCCTGACCGGCGGTGAGGTGATCACCGAGGAGATGGGCCTCAAACTGGAGAACACCCAGCTGACCCAGCTTGGTCAGGCCCGGCGCGTCGTCGTCGCCAAAGACAACACGACGATCATCGATGGCGCCGGCGAGGCCGACGACATCAAAGGCCGGATCAAGCAGATCAAACAGGAGATCGAGAACACCGACTCCGACTTCGATCGGGAGAAGCTCCAGGAGCGTCTCGCCAAGCTCGCCGGCGGTGTCGCGGTGGTCAAGGTCGGCGCTGCCACCGAGACCGAGATGAAGGAGAAAAAGCACCGCGTCGAGGACGCGCTGCAGGCGACCCGCGCCGCGCTCGAGGAGGGCGTCGTGCCGGGTGGTGGCGTCGCGCTGCTGAACGCCCAGGCCGGTCTCGACCCCGAGACCCTGGAGGACCCGGACGAGAAG
Source organism: Solirubrobacterales bacterium (assembly GCA_047601885.1). Lineage (GTDB taxonomy): Bacteria > Actinomycetota > Thermoleophilia > Solirubrobacterales > 70-9 > VAYN01. The sequence goes on along the minus strand of JASGIK010000002.1, from coordinate 743,639 downwards.
ACGGGCGCGCGGATCATCCACCGCTCGCTCGAGGAGCCGGTCCGTCAGATCGCCGAGAACTCCGGCGAGGAGGGCTCGGTCGTGGTCAACAAGGTGCGGGAGCTGAAGGCGGGCGAAGGCCTGAACGCGGCTACCGGTGAGTACGGCGACCTGATCAAGGCCGGCGTCATCGACCCGACCAAGGTGACCCGCTCGGCGCTCGAGAACGCCGCGTCGATCGCCAAGAACATCCTCGTGACCGAGGCGATCATCGCCGAGGCCCCGGAGGACAACGCCGGCGGCGGCATGCCCGGCGGCATGCCCGACATGGGCGGCATGATGTAAGGAATCCCGTCCCGGGATTTCGCCCCGCGAGGGGCACCAGGGGTCCGGCTCACGCCGGACCCCTTTTTCGTGGCCGCGTTCGTCGCTTGTAGCCGTATACGGGACAAGCGACGAACGCTCTGCTAGTTGGAGGTCTTCTTTTCCTTCGCGGGCAAGGGGGAGAGGAGGCCGGCGTTGTATTCGGCGAAGGAGAGGAAGTTGGCGCGGCGGATCATCTTCTTGTAGGTGTTCTTGGCGCGGGGGTAGAGGCTGAGTTCGTAGACGTTGCCGGTGCCGAAGCCCTGGTAGTAGTCGAGCATCTGGACGCGCTTGTGGGTGACGATCCAGTGGATCAGCTGCTTGGCGAAACGCGGTTCGTCCTGTTCCTGCATCGCCCACTCGGTGATCGCGACCGGCTTGTTCTTCCACTGCTTGCCTTCGTAGAAGCGGTTGAGGTCATCCCAGACCGGATACTTCGAGTAGAAGTCGGTGCCGACCCAGTCGACCCATCTGCTCCCCGGCCAGTAGTTGCCGGGGAAGTTGCCCTTGACGCGCGGCGAGCCCGCGGGCAGCGGGCTCCAGATGATGCTGACCGGCGCCGTCGGCAGCGAGGTCGGGTTTTCGCCCTTCGTCCGGTTCAGCCCCGGCAGGCCGATTTCGGCGAGCTCGGCGTTCAGTTCTTCGGTCGTCAGCCCGCCGCGGCTGATCGCGACGATGCGTCGGAACGCCTGCTTGTACCAGTAGGCGCTGTATTCGCCGCCCCGCAGCGTGCCGTCGCATTCGACCCCCGCCCACGCGTTGAGGCAGCGGTTCGGCTCCCCCAGCGGGCGGATGTAGGCGGGCAGGTTGTGGGTGGCGAAGAAGCTGTTCAGCTGCAGCAGGTAGTTGTCGCCGTCGCCCTCGGCGATCTGCTCGGGGGTGATCAGCTGTTCGAGCGTCTGCGCGTTGACCGTCGAGAGGTGGATGATCGGCCGCGTCTCCGTCAGCCGCCAGCGTTCGTAGGCCTTGTTGAAGCTGTTGCCCCAGGAGAAGTAGGTCTCCAACGTGGCCATGTGCTTGCCGGTCAGCGCGGTGAAGCTTTCGTAGGTTTCGGTGCTCCCCTGGTCGGAGACGCCGAGCAGGACGTCGGGCTTCGGCGGCACCAGGGACATCGCCGCGCTCGCCGGGGCGGCGCAGACGAGCGCCAGGGCCGTGGCGAGGAGCGCCGGCCAGGCGCGCCGCGGGCGGCTAGGCAGTCGCGAGGACATCTCGCATCCTTCGTGGCTCGACCCCGAGGGCCTGCGCGTCGGCGGTGCCGCGGCCGCTGACCATCGCCACCTCCATCAGCTCGGCCTCCTCCCAGGTGGCGAAGACCGCCTCGCCGAAGACCGCCCGCAGCGCCCCCAGCCCCGCCTTCACGGCGGGCAGCGGCAGGTGGAGCAGCTCCCGTGGCCGGCCGGCCACGCGGCCGACCAGGTCGGCGATCTCGTCGTAGGTCATCGTCTCCGGCCCGGCGAGCTCGTAGCGCGGCGCCATCTCGGCGCCCGCCAGCGCCTCGACCACGCACTCCGCCACGTCTTGCGCCCAGATCGGCTGGAACGCCGCCCGCCCCTCCCCGGACACCGGCAACACCGGCAGGAAGGAGAAGCGGCGCAGCAGGGTGATCCAGGGATCGCTCTGGTCGTAGACGATCGAGGGGGCGAAGACCGAGGTTTCCAGCGGCGAGGACTCGACCGCGCGCTCCGCCACCCACTTGGCGCGGAAGAAGCGGGTCCGCTGCGCCGCGCCGGCGTCGAGCGCGCTGAAGAAGACGAAGCGCCGCACCCCGGCCCGTTCGGCCGCTCCCAGCAGCCGCACCGTCGCCAGCCCGTTCAGCTCCTCCAGCCGGCGCGGCGGCTGGTCGCGGATCGTCGCCGCCAGGTGGACGACGGTGTCGACGCCGCGCAGCGCCTGGCGCATCGTGTGCCGGTCGGAGAGGTCGCCGAGATCCCCGAGCGCGATCTGCACGTCCACCCGCCGCGGTCCCAGCCGGCGCGGATCGCGGACCAGGCAGCGCACCTCCTCGCCGCGCTCCAACAGCAGCGGCAGCAGCCGCGAGCCGATGCTCCCGGTCGCCCCGGTCAGCAGCAGCATCCGCGCCCCGCCTGTCGTCCGCCTGCCATCGCGGTCCGAAGCCTAGTGCCGTGCCGGGCGACCCTGGCCGGGCGGGTCGCCCGGCCGGCCGCGCGCCGGTGCCGGAGCACGCCCAGAGCCGCCGCGCGCGGACCCGACTGCCGTCGCATACCTCTAAAATGGCGGTTCGCTCTTTGCAGGGGCCGCCCGGCGCCTGTCGGGCAACACCGACAACGACTTAGGAGACTTCCCGAATGAGTTACGTGATCGCCGAGCCGTGCATCGGCCAAAAGGACAACTCGTGCGTCGAGGTTTGCCCCGTCGACTGCATCCATCCGACCCCTGACGAGGCCGATTACGATCAGGTCGAGCAGTTGTTCATCGATCCGGACGAGTGCATCGACTGCGATGCCTGCGTCGAGGCATGTCCGGTCGACGCCTGCTTCGCCGAGGATCAGCTCCCGGCCGAGTGGGCCAAATACGCGGAGATCAACGCGAATTACTTCAAGAGCGCCTAGCCCGCGCTCCGGAGCGCCCGGCGCTCCACCGGACCTGAACGAAGGGCCGCCCCGGAGGGCGGCCCTTTTTCGTTGCCGGGCGATGTCGTCCGGTGCCCGGATGCCGATGCCTCAGTAGCCGACCGGGTGGCGGACGACGAAGCGGCCCGAGGCGGCCGCCGCCGTGGTCGCGTGCCAACGGGGTCCGGTTTCACCGGCTTCGTCACCCGCGGTATCGAAGCGCAGCCCGGCGACCACCATGTAGGCGTGCGAGGCGTTGGCGTAGATCGTGATCCACTTGCCCGCGCCCGCTTCGCCGAAGGTCTCCAGCGAGCCGGAGGTCTCCGGGGTGCTCAGCAGCTTGCCGCCGTGCAGCGCGTAGGAGACGGCGCCGGAGCAGTCGTAGCCGCGGCTGACCCAGCTGGCGTGTCCGCCGCCCCAGATGTAGGGGGTCCGGCGGATGCGATTGGCGAAGGCGATCACGCGCTTGACCACGGTGGGCGCGTTCGCCGGAGCGATCGCGCGGCCGTTGACCAACGTCGCCTTGCCGGCTTCCGCTTCGTATTCCGTTTCGCCCGTTTCCGTTTCGGTCGATTCGGGGATTTCTGCTTCAAGCCCGGAACGGGCACTGAGGCCACCTTGGGTGGCCTTCTTCGCCGAGGCCGACGGGGCGGCGACCAGCAAGGTCGCGCCGAACACGGCGAACACGGCGGCCAGGGAGAGCGCTGCGATGAAACTGCGTCGGGCGGCGTCTCTGGCCACCCCGGGAACGAACTGCATTCACTACCTCCTCCGGAGGCCTACGGGGTTAGCTGTCGGGCTGGCGCTGAAGGACCTGCGCCCCCACCGAGCTCGGTGGGTTAGCCCCAAAAACTTGGTTCCCCCGCTCCCGGACCATCTTGGGCCGGGATTAGGCATTTATTTGTAAGCGCTAACGCGCGGGCGAGAGCATAGTTGCGGTCGCGGTCGCGCGACTTATGAAAACTTCGGTCCGAGCGGGTGCGGTCCTGCCCGGCTCAGGCGCCGGGGCCGACCTGGACGACCGGCAGCGGGGTGCCGCCGATCGACGGCATCTCCGCCATCGGCGGGGTCGACTGCAGGACCGGGAGCTCCTGGGGGGTCATCGCGATGATTCCGCGGGCCGCCTGGCGGATCGCCTGGGACGCCGGCGAGTCCGGCTCGGAGATGACCAGCGGCGTGCCCTCGTCGGAGTGCTCGCGGAGCGGCTCGGAGATCGGCACCTTGCCGAGCAGCGGCACGTCGAGCTCGTCGGCCAGCTGCTGGCCGCCGCCCTCGCCGAAGATCGTGAAGCGCTCGCCGTCGGGCGTCGTGAAGCCCGACATGTTCTCGATCACGCCGAGGATCTCGAGGTCGAATTTGTGCGCCATCTCGGCGCCGCGGCGGGCCACCGACTGGGCGGCGGGCTGCGGCGTGGTGACGACGATGAACTTCGCCTGCGGGAGGAGCTGGGCGAGCGACATCGCGATGTCGCCGGTCCCCGGGGGCAGGTCGAGGAGCAGGTACTCGAGCTCGTCCCAGGCGACGTCCTCGAGGAACTGCTGCAGCGCTTTGTGGAGCATCGGGCCGCGCCAGACGACCGCCGCGTTCTCCTCGACGAAGAAGCCGATCGACATCACCTTGACGCCGGTCGCCGACTCCAGCGGCAGGATCTTGCGCTCCCCGTTCACCTCCGGCTTGGCGTTGACGCCGAGCATGCGGGGGATCGAGTAGCCGTAGACGTCGCAGTCGAGGGCGCCGGCCGAGTGGCCTTCGGCGTTCAGCGCCGCGGCCAGGTTGGCGGTCATCGTCGACTTGCCGACGCCGCCCTTGCCGGAGGACACGCAGATCACGTTCTTGACCTTGGCGAGCGCGCCCTGCGGCAGCTTGCCGCGCCCCAGCGTCTGCTGGAGGGTGCCTTTCTCCTCGTCGGAGAGGACGTCGAAGCCGACGCCGACCTCGGTCACCCCCTCCAGCTCGCCGACCCGTTGGGCGACGGCCCCTTCGAAGTGGGAGCGGATCGGGCAGCCGGCCGTGGTCAGCGAGACCACCACCTCGACGCGTCCGCTGTCATGGATCTCGATCGAGCGCACCATTCCGAGCTCGACGATCGAGCGGCGCAGCTCCGGGTCGATTACGCCCCGCAGCGCCTCGTTCACCTGGTCCTTCGTGGGGATTGGCATCGCCCCCATTCTCGCAAAGCGGGCGGTCCGGCCGGGGTTTCGCGGGGTTCCTGGGCGGCAGGGGGGAGAGATCGGCCCCGCCGGGCTCTTGGAGGGGGCGGAACGAGTTTTCGACGGCGGGAGGGAACGATGGCGGGGACGCGAGGTGGGCTGGGGCGGATCGTGGCGATGGCGCTCGCCCTGACGGTGATGGCGGCGCTGGCGGTGGTCGACGCGGCGCGGGCGGGCACCTACCGGGTCGCGCAGTGCGGCTGGGGGGTGGGCGCCGACCTCGACTCCACCTACCCGGCCACCGAAGGCAGCGGGTTCTCGGTGACCGCGGCGTCCTGCCTGGCGCCGCCCGGCGAGATCCCCGTGGGGATGCGCTTCGAAGGCGTCGTCGCGCCCGACGGCACGCAAGGGCTGGCGCGGGCGCGCTGGGCCGCGCCGGCGGGGACGACGATCACCCACGCCCACCTGACCTGGGCGGGGTGGGAGCAGCAGGGCAACTGGCAGGCCCTGATGGCCGACGTCGGCGGCGGGTTCCGCCTCCTCGCCCATGCCGCCGGCGTCACCGAAGCGGCGGCGGTCGACCTGCCGATCGAAGACGGGGCCTGGGCCTTCGAAGCGTTCCTCCAGTGCCTCTTCGGCGGCCCGGTCGTCAACTGCGACCGCTCGACCGCCTCGACGATGCGGATGCGCAACCTGACCTTCACCCTCGAAGACCCGCGGCAGCCGCTGGCCCGACTCGGCGGCCCGCTGGTGGCGTCGGGATGGCGGCGCGGGACGGTGGCGCTCGAACTCGCGGCCGAAGACGCCGGCGCCGGGGTCGCCGCGGAGGCGGCGACGATCGACGGGGCGCCCGTCCTCACCGCCGCGCCCGCCTGCGCCGCGCAGACGATCGAAGGCGAGGTGCGTGGCACCAGGATGCAGCCATGCCCGCCGACCGCGACGCGGTCGGTCGACGTCGACACGAGCCGCCTCGCTGACGGCGTCCACACCGTGAGCGGCTGCGCCACGGACTTCGCCGGCGGCCAGGGCTGCGCGCCCGACGCCGAGGTCGACATCGACAACTCGCCCCCGGCGATCGCCTTCGCGGACACCGACCAAGGGACGATCGCGGCAGGCGTGAGCGACCGGTACTCGGGGCCCGTCTCGGGGACGATCTCGGTCCGCCGGGCCGACGCCGCCGCCTGGACCGACCTGCCGACCGCGCTCGACGGCGACGGGGGCGGGGAGGCGACCCTGACCGCCCGCCTGCCCGATCTCGGCGCCGGCACCTACCTCTTTCGCGCCGTCGCGGCCGACGCGGCCGGGAACACGGCCTCGACCCAGCTGAGGGTGTCGGGGAGCGCCGCCGAGGTGCGCAAGCAGGCCGCCGCCGGGGAAGGTGGGGCCGGCACCGGCGGCCGGTCGTCCGGCGGTCGCCCCACGCGCCTCTTCGTCCGGCTGGCGCCGCGGGGTCGCGGCGGACGGCAGTCCGCGCGGGCGACCGATGCCCTGGCCGGCCTCGCGGGCCCGCCCTCGGCGCGTGTGGCCGCCGACCGCCGCTCACCGCGGCCGGGAGGGTCGGCGCTGACGGTCGACTACGGCACCGCGGCCGAGGTAGTCGGGCGGCTCGCCGACCGGGGCGGCGGTGGGATCGCGGGACGGCCGCTCACGGTCCTCGTGCGCATGGCGCCCGGCGGCGGCCCGGCGCCGCGGCCCCGGCGCGTCGTCACCGGTCGCGGCGGGCGCTTCGCGCTGCCGCTCCCGCCGGGAGCCTCACGCCACGTGACGGTCGCCTTCCACGGCGGCGGTGGGCTGGCGGCCGCGCCGCGGCGTTCGCTGGCGCTGCGGGTGCGCGCCGGGGTGAGGCTCGTGGCGGAGCCGACCGACCTCCGCACCGGCGAGTCGGTCCGCCTTCGCGGTCGCGTCCGCCTCGGCCCGGCGCGCGTCTCCAGGCGCGGCAAGCTGATCGCGATCCAATACCTGGAGCGGGCGACCGGGCGCTGGCGCCCGGCGCTCGTGGTCCGCACCGACGCGAAGGGCCGCTTCGCCACCAGCTACCGCTTCCGCTACGTCACCGGCGAAGCCCGGATCCGCCTGCGCGCGAACGCTCCGGCCGAAGGCGGCTGGCCCTTCGCGCGCGGCTCCTCACCCCCGGTCACGGTGACGGTCCACGGTCGATGATCTAGGCTCCGAACAATGTCGAAAGCCACGCTGCAGACCAATGCCGGGCCGATCACCGTCGAGTTCTTCGACGACGACGCGCCGAAAACCGTCGAGAATTTCCGCAAGCTGGCGGGCGAAGGGTTCTACGACGGACTGATCTTCCACCGGGTCATCCCCGACTTCATGATCCAGGGAGGCTGCCCGCAGGGCACCGGCACCGGCGGCCCCGGCTACACCTTCGAGGACGAGTTCAACGACCACAAGGTGGTCCGCGGCGCCCTGGCGATGGCCAACGCCGGCCCCGACACCAACGGCTCGCAGTTCTTCATCGTCACCACCGGCGCGGCGCCGTGGCTGGACGGCAAGCACACCGTCTTCGGCGAGATCGTCGACGGGATGGACGCGGTCGACGCGATCGAGGCGTCGGAGACCGACGCCCGCGACAAGCCGCTCGAGGCGAAGACGATCGAAAGCGTCGAGCTCTCGGACTAGGGCTCCGGGCGCCGCTACTCGGCGCCGGCGGATTTTTCGGCGGCGATTCTCTCGCGCCGATTTCTCAGGCTGGTTCCCGGTCGCCAGACGGCGACCAGGCCGGCGACCAGGGTGACCAGGAAGATCTGGCCGATCAGCATCTCGAGGCCGGCGATCATCCGCCCTGGCTGCCCGCCCGGGACGAGGTCGCCGTAGCCGGTCGTGGTCAGCGTCGTGTAGCTGAAGAAGAGGTAGTCGCTGTGGTGGACGACCGGGTGGTTTTCGAAGAAGGGTTCGCTCTCGATCCTCCCGATCGCCTCGAAGATGAAGGCGAACAGCAGCCCCAACACGGTGTAGACGCTGATCGCGCCGAGGATCGTGCGGGCGCCCACTTCGGCGGTTCCCACCACCCGGACCAGCACCGCCGTCATCGCCGCCGCCAGCAGGAAGACCTGGGGGATCGCGCCGAGGTCGAGCCAGACGTCCTCCCCGGTCGCCGCCGCGATCACGGCCAGCACCAGGCCGACGATGCTGACGTAGATCGCGATGTGGACCCAGTGCGGCTCGACGTGGGAGCTGGTCAGGGCGACGACCGAGGTCGCCGCGACGGCCAGCATCACCAGCACCGAGCCCCATCCCTCGTTGCCGAGCAGGGAGAGCAGCACGTAGGTCAGTACGACGAGGCCGAAGACGAGCCCGAAGGCGTCGCTGACCCGTTCGGCGCGCTTCAGCCAGCGTTCGCCACCGGGAGCGCGGATGCCGGACGGGTCCATGTTCGTCGGTTCGGCCGGCCGCCGTGGTTTCCTGCCGTGACGGCGCCGCGGATCGCGCGTTGCATGCGGCCTGGCGCCGCCGCGGAGCGCCCGCCGCGGCCGGGGGGCGGGCCGCCCCCCTAGTGGACGCGCAGCGTGCTCGAGGTGGCGGTGGGCGAGCTGCCCGGCTGGTTCGTCGACGCCTGCCCGAAGAGCTTGGCCGAGCGCCTGAGCGAGCTGCCCAGGCGGAGCGGCACGAAGAGCGTTTCGCCGCCCCCGCCGCGGACCGAGAAGGGCACCGAAGCCTTCTGGCCCGCGCGGCTGAGGGTGACGGTCCCTGAGCAGAAGCCGCCCTCGGCGCCGAGGCATTCGACCCGCACGGCGACCTGGTTGCCGTAGTTGTGGGCCGGGGCTTCGGCGAAGACGAGCCGCATGCCCGGGATCGCCGCCGGCGCCACGGCGCCCGCCTGGGCCGGGATCGCACCCAGCCCGGCGAGCGCCAAGGCGGCCAGCAGGATCGGCTTTCTCCCCAGCTTCCCCATCTGGACCGACGCTAACACCAGACGTCCAGAACGCGAGGGGTATATCCGTCCAAATCCCCATCTTTGACTAAAGGTTGCGGATTCGCCTACTCAATAGCCGGGACGGAGGGGGTGGGATTCGAACCCACGAGACGCCGTAAGCGCCCAACGGCTTTCAAGGCCGAGCTTTTGCGGTCTGCTCGGCGGCCATAGGTTCACAAGGATTCTCTGAGCTCTGCCCCGGTGGCGGTCGAAATGGCCGCTTCCCCGAGGTGCTGTACGGCCGCTGTCCCAAAGGCGTGGCGCAGATCGTGGAACTTGATCCGGCGAAGACCTGCTGCCTCCAACGCGGTCCAGGATCGCCGCCGCATTTTGTCGTGCTGTTCGAACTCTCCGACGGCGTTAGGGAAAACCAGATCGTCGTCGCCGTTCCACCGGGTGGTGTCCTTCAATCTCGCCAGGGCATCAATCACGTCCGGCGTCATCGGGACTGATCGAGCCTTCTTCCCCTTCGGCGCTTTCTCTTCCCCGTGGGTGAAGTTGTGACGGACGTGGATCAGTCGGTGAGTCAAGAAGTAATCCTCGGCTGTTTGCCGGGCCTCGGGAGGACGGACTGGGACTTTTATCGGCAGCGTCGCAGAGCGGTGAGTTGCTCTACAGCATCGACACCTGCTCGCTGATCGAGGTGTTTCGGCAGTTCCCGCCCGAGTTCGTGCGGACCCTCTGGCCGAGCCGCGATCCGACGAACAACCCGAAAATCCCCGACGTGGGTGCCCACTACCGGATCACGTGTATCGATGTGCGCGACCTGACCCGCGAGGAGGGCTGGGACTGGTAGCGGCAAACGATCGAAGGGGAGGCGTCGGCGACCTTGGGAATTCCGCAAGGGTCCGGTTGCGGAAATGACCTGCACGAGCAAGCCCCAAATCCGGGGCCTGACCTAATGACGGCTCTGCTTGTCCGGGGCGTTCGAACCGGGGCCAACGCGAGCGCCGAGGGGCTTTCGAAGGCCGACCAGGACGGGCCATCGCCGCGCAGTCAAAGCTGATGAAGCTGGTAATAGCCGGAGTGGAGTATCGCTTCGAAGGCGTCGCCCGTCAGCCTGAGCTTCGTGTTGTCGGGAAATTCGACCCCTAGGTTGCCGGTCCAGGTCCCTTTGGCGTCTTCGGTGCGTTCGAAGGTTCCAGTCCCGAAGAACGGAGCCGGTGGAGTGATCTGCCCCGTCATCCAGTTCGGGGTGACCGTGAGCGTCTTGGTACCGCCGGAGACGAACGCGGAGCGCGTCACCTTGATCCCGTCTTCTATCCGAAAGTCCCGGAGGTTGTAGGAGACCCTTGCGCCAGCTTCGGGCTTGACCACGAAAAGGTGGATCGGGGAGAAGACGTTGCCACGCCGCCCGGCTTCGAGAATGACTCCCGGCCCCGGAAATCCTTCGGACACGCCAAATGGGCAACTGTTCCCGACGCCGTACCAATTCCGACGCCACGCGATGCGATGTAGCCGGACGGATGTAAATCCGCCGCCGCCGCGAAACCGAAAGGTGCCGACGTAAGCTCCGGCGGCGAAAAACTTCTTAGCGATGCCCGCCTGGCACTTCACACGGACCTCACGGATTCGGCCGTTCGGCACCCATCGCAGATCGATGCGCCCATACTTGCCGAGGTTCGACCTAATGCCTTCGCGGGAGAGGTTTGCAGGCGCCGAATATTTAACGGAGCCGTGCTTCCCGGATGCCGTTATCCAGACCCGCGATCCATTTCCGTCCCTCGGGGCTACGGACTGGACGACGACTTCATCGCCATTTGACCCACGCACGGGAAGCCCGAGTGGCGAAGGCGCCGGATCGGCGCGGGTCAGACCAACTTCGGTCGTTGCGGCAGTTCGACCGAAAGCGCAGGGGGCCGCAAAGGCCGAGAGGCAGAGGATGGCGAAGAGTGTGCCCACAAGTGACAGTCGAGGCTGCATCACCCGGCCCGTTACCCGCGACGCCGAAATCCAGACGCCGTAAAACGCCGTTGCAGTCGGCGGTCCATGGCAAACTCGGCGGGGAAGGCCGAATTGAACAGGACCCGGAGAGCGACGGTTGTTTCCCTGCGCCTGCGGCCTCCTGATCGTGGAAGCGTTCCGTTGCAGTATCCGAATGGGTTGGCCTCGGGCGATCAGGTCGAGGCGAGGCCCGACTACTACCCACCGGAACTCGCGGCTGTGTTACCCCGGAATGATGTTGATCGATTCCAGGCGCAGGTCAGCTTCGAAATCTTTTCCGGCAAGCGCGACCTTCGTGTGGTCGGGGAATTCGACGCCCACCGTTCCCGTCAGCGTGCCCTTTTCCGGCCCGGACGGTTCGAACGTCGCAGCGCCGTAGAAGGGGGCCGGTGGGCTGATCGTCGCGGTCACCGAAGGGTATTCCCCCGCCGCCGTGAGCGAATGCGTTCCGCCGTCCGCGAAGGCGTGGCGCGTGATCTTGATCCGGCCGGTCTTCCCTTCCGAGCGGGCGCTGTATTCGACCTTCGCTCCTTGATGAGGCTTGTAGACGAAGAGGTGGACGGGGGTCGATATGTGGCCGCGCTTCCCCGCTTCGATGACGATGCCCGCCCCCGGCTCCGCCGTACTGACGGAGTATCCGCAGGCACGGGCAGCCGAGTACCAGGATCGACTCCAAGCAACACGGTGCGCCGTGACCGAGGTGAAGCCGCCACCCCCTCTGAACCGCAGGGTGCCGACGTAGGCACCGGCGTCGTAGAAGTGGTTAAGAACCCCTCGGACCCGGCATTTCAGACGCACCCTGCGGACCCGGCCGTTCGGCACCCACCGCATGTCGATCCGCCCGTACTTCCCGAGATTGGCGTGGATGCCGGTGTCCGTGACGCTGCCCCGAGCGGCGTAGGTGACCGACCCGTCTGGCCCCGATGCTTCGACCTCGACGCGGTGGCCCCTTGCCGAATTGACCGTCAGCCAGTAGCCATTAGATGATCGGACGGCCAGCCCGGATGGGGAGGTGTACGGGTTGGCGGGCGTGCTCCCCGCTTCTTCTTCGGGCGGCGCTTCGGCGGAAGCTGCCGTCGAGGCGGCGGACACGGTGCCGACCACGATCAGCATCAGGACGATCAACCGTTTCAGCATCGCCCGAGCGCTCTACCCGGCGCGGTGAATTTGATGCGGCCGAGCAGGCGGATCGGATTATCCCTCATCTCTCGGCGGCTCTCGGGACCCGTTTGGGACCCGTTTTCCTCGGCAACAAAGAATCGTCGCCCCATCGAGAAGACCGGACAGCGCTCTAGAGCCGGATAGCGGAGGGGGTGGGATTCGAACCCACGAGACGCCGTAAGCGCCCAACGGCTTTCAAGGCCGCCGCATTCAACCGCTCTGCCACCCCTCCTGAGGTTGATTGGATGGTGGCATGCGTCGTCTCCTCCTGCTCGCCTCGGCGATGGTCTTCCTCGACCTCACCTTCTTCACGGCCATCGCGCCGCTGCTGCCCAGCTACAAGCACGAACTTCACCTGAGCACGGCGCAGGCCGGGATCCTCTCGGCCGCCTACGCCGCCGGGACGCTGGTCGCCTCGCTCCCCGGCGGCTTCATCGCCAGCCGCTTCGGGCCCCGCCGCACGGTGATCTCCGGGCTCTTCGTCTTCGGCCTCTCGACCCTCCTGTTCGGCTTCCTCAAGTCGGCCTGGCCGCTCGACGCGGCGCGCTTCATCCAGGGCATCGCCAGCGCGCTGATCTGGTCCGGCGCGCTGACCTGGCTGATCAACAGCTACCCGGAGGACAAACGCGGCCAGGTGATCGGCACCGCACTGGGGACCGCCGTCGCCGGCTCGCTGCTCGGCCCGGCCCTCGGCGCCCTCGCCGCCTCGGTCGGCACCGAAATCATCTTCGGCGGCGTCTTCGTCGTCGCCCTCGTCTTCGTCTACCTCGCCTGGCGCGAGCCCGACACCGTCGTCCGCGAGAACCAGCCGCTGCCGGAGGTCCTGCGCTGCATGGCCGGCCGCGAGGTGGTCGAGGCGGCCGTCTTCGTCAGCTCTCCGTCGCTGATGTTCGGCGCGATCGACGTGCTGCTGCCGTTGCGGATCGGCTCGCTCGGCGGCGGCCACGCGCTGATCGCGGGCGGCTTCATCGGCGGCGCCGCGATCGAGTCGGTGCTCTCGCCGATCGCCGGGCGCCTCTCCGACAGGGTCGGCCGGCGCGCGCCCTACGTGCTGGGGATGTCGATCTGCGCGGTGGCGATGGTCGTCTTCGCGGTCGCCGACTCGCTGCCGATCGTGATCTTCGCCCTGCTCCTCACCTCGCTCGGCTCCGGCTTCTGCTTCGCCCCGGCGATGACGCTGATCTCCGACGCGGCCGAGGAGAGCGGCCTCCATCAGGGCTACGCGGTCGCGGTGACGAACATGGCCTGGGCGGCGGCGCAGGTGCTGGGCGGGGTCGCCGGCGCGAGCGTCGCCGGGGTGACCGGGGACTCGGTCCCGAGCATCGCCGTCGCCGCGGTCCTGGCGGTGACGATTCTCTACGCCTTCCGCGCCCTGACCCCGGAGGCGGAGATCGAACCGGTCGAGATCCCGGCGGAGACCTAGACGATGGGACGCGCGACGCAGCCGGGCGAGTGGGTCAACTGGGCGGGGGACCAGCGCTGCCGCCCGGCGGCGGAGGCGTGGCCGCGGACGGTCGGGGAGCTCGCCGAGGCGGTGGGCGCCGCGGCGGCGGCCGAGCAGAGGGTCTCGGTCGCGGGCTCCGGCCACTCCTTCACCGAGGCGGCGATGACCGACGGTACGATGATCCACGTCGAGGCCCTGCGCGGGGTGATCGACGCCGATCGCGAGAGCGGCCTGGTCAAGGTCGGCGGCGGCACCGTCCTGAGGGAGCTGAACGAGGAGCTGGCGCGGCTCGGGCTGGCGCTGGAGAACCTTGGCGACATCGACGCCCAGACCGTCGCCGGGGCGATCTCGACCGGCACCCATGGGACCGGCGCGGGCTACGGGAACATCTCGGCGCGGGTCGAGGGGGTCGAGCTGGCGCTCGGCGACGGCAGCGTGCGCGAGCTGACCGCGGCGGGCGAGCCAGAGCTGCTGCGGGCGGCGCGGATCGGCGTCGGCGCGCTCGGGGCGATCAGCGCGGTCACCTTCCGCTGCTTCCCTGCCTTCACCCTGGAGCGGGTCGACTCGCCGCACCCCTGCGCGGAGGTCCTCGACCGCTTCGACGAGCTGGCCGATGCCAACGACCACTTCGAGCTCTTCACCTTCCCCTACTCCGACCGGGCGCTGGTGCTGGAGCGCAACCGGGTCGACTCGCCCCTGGCGCCGCGCGGCCGCGTCGCCGCCTTCCTCAACGACACCGTGCTGGAAAACTGGGCGCTCGAGGCGCTGGCCGCGAGCGGCAGGGCGATGCCGGCCGCGATCCCGACGCTGGCGCGCCTTGCCGGAGTGCTGGCTGGCGGCGGGCGCACCGTCGACCGCAGCCACAACGTCTTCGTCAACGAGCGCCGGGTGCGCTTCACCGAGATGGAGTACGCCGTCCCGCGCGAGCACGGCCCGACCGCGGTGCGGCGGGTGATCGAGTGGGTGCGGGCGAACCGCTTCCCGGTCTTCTTCCCGCTCGAGGTGCGGGTGGCGGCGGGCGACGACGCCTGCCTGAGCGCCGCCCACGAACGCCCCACCGCCTACATCGCGGTCCACCAGTACCGCGGCATGGAGTGGCGGCCCTACTTCGAGGCGGTCGAGTCGATCATGGACGACTACGAAGGCCGCCCCCACTGGGGCAAGCGCCACTTCCAGACGGCGGCGACCCTGGCCCCGCGCTATCCGCGGTGGGCCGAGTTCCAGGCGGCCCGCGACGAGCTAGACCCCGCGCGCGTCTTCACCAACGAGTACGCGAAGCGAGTCCTCGGTCCGTAGCCCCGCCCACAGCGCCTAGAGGAAGGTCTGGCCCTCGCCTCTATAGGTGGGGACCATGTCGACGATCTCCTCGCCTTCGACGAGGTGCAGCACGTCGAAGCGCTCGCACAGCTCGCCGGCCTTGGCGTGTCGCATGTAGACGCGGTCGCCTACTTCCAGCGCCGCCGCCGGCTCGCCGAGGAGCGGGGTCTGGACCTCTCCCGCGCCCTCCTCGGCGTCCAGTTTCAGTCCCCGGGGGAGCCAGGGCTGCGGCAGGCGCGCGGCGTCGGCGGGGCCGCTCGCGAGGTAGCCGCCGCCGAGCGCCGTCGCCGTCTCCGCCGACGGCTTGCGCACGATCGGCAGCGCGTAGCCGGCGGCGGGGGTGAGGGTGAAGCGGCCGTAATGGTCGAAGAGGGTGGGGGCGTAGAAGCCGGAGCCCGCGGTCACCTCGGTCACCGCCTCCTCGGCGCCGGTCGTCTCGAGACTGCCGGTGCCGCCGCCGTTGACCACCGGCAGCTCGCAGAACTCGCCGATCGCGGCGACGATCGCCGCCCGCCGCGCGGCCAGCTCCTTCGCCGAGCGCTTCTGCATGAAGCGGATCGCGGCGCCGCGGAAGCGACGGCCCGGGGGGTGGTCGGGGACGCCGGCGATCTGGCCCTCGTAGGCCATCAGCCCGTCGAGTTCGATCTGCGGCCGCCGTTCGATCTCCCGCGCCAGCTCCACCGCGTCCTCGACCGTGTGGACCGGCGAGCGCTTCGGCCCGACCTTGATCCGCCCGCCGAACGCCCACCAGCTCGCGTCGATGTCGATGCAGACGCGGATCGGCGGTGCGTCGGCGCCGAGCACCGCCTCGATCGCCTCCAGGTGGGCGACGCAGTCGATCATGATCATCGGCGCCCGCTGCGGATCGCCGGCCGAGCGCAGCGCCAGCTCCCGCAGCGCTTCCTGGTCGGCGGTCGGGTAGGCGAGCAGCAGATCCGTGTGCCCTTGTTCGGCGAGCCAGAGCGTCTCCGGCAGCGTGTAGGTCATCAGGCCCGCGAAGCGCGCGTCGCGCCCGAGGATCTCCTCGGTCAGCGCCCGGCAGCGGAGCGACTTGGTCGCCACCCGGATCGGCTTGCTCCCCGCCCGCTCCAGCAGCTTGTCCGCGTTCGCCCACATCGCGTCGAGGTCGACGAAGGCGAAAGGCGCCTCGACCTCGGCAAAGATCCGCTCGTAGCGCTGGTGCGACTGCTTGGGCGGATCGGACACCCACAGCAGCCTATCCCCGCGATCCCCGGTCAGTACCTACAATCCGACGTTCGCGGATCCGGACCCCGGCCGCGATGCCCGGAGAGGTGGCCGAGTGGCTGAAGGCACTCGCCTGCTAAGCGAGTAGGGGGCGCAAGCTCTCTCGAGGGTTCGAATCCCTCCCTCTCCGTCCGCGGCGGCGTGCTCCTTGGCGAGCTGGCTCAAATCCCCGCGGACGCGGTGGCGGGACCTCGCGGCTAGTGCTTGGCGGCGATGACGATGCGGGCGCCCTTGGCGGGGATCATCGTCACGTTGCGGTGCATGGCGCGCTCGGGGGCCGGGGTCTCGGGCTCGAGGTCGAGGCGGCGGGCCATGGTGGTGAGGACGACGCGTTGCTCGGCCATCGCCAGGGCGGCGCCGAGGCAGCGGCGTATTCCGCCGCCGAAGGGGATCCAGTCGTAGGTGCCGGGCTTGCGGCCGAGGAAGCGTTCGGGGCGGAAGGCGAAGGGGTCGGGATAGACGTCCTCGCGGTGGTGGACGAGGAGGATCGACATCGCGATCGCGGTGCCCGGTTCGACGCGGTAGTCGCCGAGGCGCCAGGGGACGGTGACGCGCCGGCCGATGATCGGGATCACCGGGCGGGAGCGCATCGTCTCGACGATCGTCGCCTCGACGCGCTCCTCGGCGCTCTCGCCCTCGGGCCCCGCACCGCCACGGACCGCCGCGAGCAGCGCTTCGTGCGACCCCGGATTTCGCACGAGGCGCTCCCACGCCCAGGCCAGCGAGTTGGCCGTCGTCTCGTGTCCGGCCAGCACCAGGGTGAGGAGCTCGTCGCGCAGTTCTTTGTCGTCCAGCGCCTCGCCCTCCTCGGTCCGCGCCTGCAGGAGGAGGGAGAGGATGTCGCGGCGCTCCTCGAGGTCGGCCGCCTGCCGGCGCTGCCGGATCACCGCGTAGGTCGGCCGGTCGATCATCCCGATCGCCAGCTTCATCGGGCCCATCGCCTCGTCGCGGCCGACGTGAAGCAGTTCGGTCAGCTGCGAGGTCGGCCAGGTCGAGGCCGCCATCGCCTTGCGGATCGCGGTGCGCAGGGCCGCCTCCGGCGTCCCCGGCGCGGGCTTGCCCTCGACGCCGAAGATCCCGGCCATGATCACGTCCAGCGTGATCGCCTGCATGCGCGGCGCCAGCGCCAGCGGCTCGCCGACCGGCCAGCGGTCGATCTCCCGCTCCGCCGCCGCGGTGATCATCTCGATGTACTGGGCGATCGCCTCGCCGTGGAAGGGCGGCAGCAGCAGCTTGCGCTGGCGCATGTGGCGCGGCCCGACCGCGGTCAGCACCGAGTTGGGGCCGAGGATCGGCCGCAGCGGTGACTCGCCGGTCAGCGAGGGCGCCTGCTCGGGCTTCGCCGTGAAGAGCGATTTGACGTGGTCCGGGTGGCTGGTGATGACCGGGCCGCCGGGGATCACGCCGCGCATGCGGAAGGTTTCGCCGAGCTCGCGCCGGTAGCGGAAGACGAACTCGATCTGGCGGATGCTGAAGCGCGTCGTCTGGGCGAGCTGGGGCAGGGGGATGTCGGGTGGCGGGGCGAGCGCCGCCATCTCGGCCTCACTGATCGGCCCGGCCGGGGAGGGAGCCGCGGTGCCGACGAGCTCCGGGTGGAGGGGCCGCGGCTCGGCCGGACGCTCCGGCGCGTCGGCCGCGCGCGGGGTCTCGACTGCGCTCGGTGGGGTCGCCATGGCGGTCAAGCTTGCACAGATCCGTGTCACGGTCAACTGGAGCGATCTCACACAAATCCGCGTGCGCATCCCGGTCCCGCACCCACCCATTCGGCTACCGATCACCCCTCGTTCACGCATCGCGCCCGCCGCTCACTAGTCTGGGACGAAATGTCGACCTATCCCCTCGCCAAGCCCAGCGCCCACATCGAGAGGCGCACCAAGATCATCGCCACGGTCGGTCCCGCCTCCTGGGACCTCGGCGTGCTCGAGCAGCTGATCGCGGCGGGAGCCGACGTCTTCCGCCTCAACTTCTCCCACGCCGGCCCCGACAAGCACGCGCAGACGATCGAGACGATCCGCAAGGCCGCCGACAGCCTCGGCCGCCAGGTGGCGATCCTCGGCGACCTGCCGGGTCCCAAGCTCCGCATCGGCAGCCTCCGCGACGACTACGCCGAGCTCGAGACCGGGATGCACGTCACCCTCACCCCGCAGGAGATCGAGGGCGACCGCGAGACGATCCCGGTCTCCTGGTCGGGCGTCACCGGCCTGCAGGAGAACCAGCTCGTCTACCTCGCCGACGGGGCGATCCGGCTGCGCGTCGGCGACCGGCTCGACGGCGGCGTCGACGCCGAGGTCGAGGTCGGCGGCACGCTCAGCTCCCACAAGGGGATGAACATCCCCGGCGGTGCCGAACTGCCGGCGGCGACCGACTCCGACCTCGGCTGGGTCGACTTCAGCGTCAAGAACGGGGTCGACCTGATCGCCGTCTCCTTCGTCTCCTCGGCCGCCGACCTGACCCCGGTGACCGAGCGCCTGCGCAGCCTCGGCTCCGACATCCCGCTGATCGCGAAGGTCGAGCGCCAGCAGGCGGCGGCCAACGTCGAGGAGATCGTCGCCGCGGCCACCAGCGGCATCATGGTCGCCCGCGGCGACCTCGGCATCGAAGTGCCGCTGGCCGAGGTGCCGGTCCTGCAGAAGCACCTGATCCGCACCGCCGGGCGCCACTCCAAGCCCGTCGTCACCGCCACCCAGATGCTCGCCTCGATGGTGACCGCCCGCCGCCCGACCCGGGCCGAGGTGACCGACGTCGCCAACGCGATCTACGACGGCACCGACGCGATCATGCTCTCCGAGGAGACCGCGGTCGGCGACAACCCGGTCGAGGCGGTGCGCGTGATGGACCGCATCGCCCGCGCCACCGAGCCCGACCTGCGCTACGGCGAGTGGCTCTTCAGCCGCACCGACCAGGCGACCCAGGACGTCGCCGACTCGGTCGCCCAGAGCGCCGTCGGGGCCGTCTACAGGCTGGGTCTGAAAGCGCTGGTGGTGCCGACGACGAGCGGCCGCACCGCCCGCATCCTCTCCGCCCACCGGCCCAACGTGCCGGTGCTGGCGCTCTCGCCGCGGCTGGAGACGGTGCGCCGGCTCAGCCTCCTCTTCGGCGTCACCGCGGTGCAGAGCCCGCCGAACGAGGACATCCGCGCGCTGCTCGACGACTGCGCCTCGATCGCCGCCAAACATGGCATCGCCCACTCCGGCGAGCTGATCGGGATCACCGCCGGGCTGCCCGACCAGGAACTGGGGACCAACCTCTTCGAGGTCCACCGGGTGCCCTGAGCAGAGCTCCGGGGGGCCCGTCCGGGCAAGCCCCGGCGGAACAACAGCGGGGAGGTTCCGGCGGGGCTTGCCCGGACGGGCCTACGGGCCGCCGTGGGGGCCGGTGGATAGATTCTGCCGATGGGGGATCGCGAGGCGGTGGTGCGGGTCGAGGCGGAGGCCGGGGGGCTTACCGTCCTCACGCTGGACAGCCCGCCGCTGAACCTCTTCGACCGGGCGATGATGGAAGACCTGTCCACGGCGGTGCTCGGGCTGGTCGAAGAGCCGCCGCGCGCGGTCCTTATAAGGGCGGCCGGCCGGGCCGTCTCCGGCGGGGTCGACGTCCACGTCTTCGACGGCCTCACCCCCGAGCAGGGCTCGGAGCTCTGGACCGGGCTGCTGCAGATCATCGACGGGCTCGAAGAGCTGCCCGCGCCGGTCGTCTTCGCCGCCCATGCGCTGACCCTCACCGCCGCCTTCGAGGTCGCGCTCGCCTGCGACCTGATCGTCGCCACCCCGAGCGCCCGCTTCGGCCTGGTCGAGAAGGTGGTCGGGCTGACGCCGTCGATGGGCGGAACGCAGCGGCTCGCCGAGCGGGCGGGTTCGGGCCGGGCGCGCCAGTTCGTCATGCGCGGGGACCTCTTCGAGGCGGCCGAGCTGGAGCGCTGGGGCGTGGTCAACGAGATCTACCCGGAGGAGGAGTTCGAGGCGCGCTCGCGGGCGCTGGCCGAGGAGCTGGCCGGTGGCCCGACCAGGGCCCACGCGATGACCAAGCGGATCCTGCGGCGCTTCCGCGAAGGCGGCATCCCGGCGGCCGACGAGGTGGTGCGGACCGAGGCGGCCGAGCTGTTCGCGACCGAGGACCTGCAGGGCGCGGTGAAGGCCTTCCTCGAGCACGGCGGCCCCGGGCACGCCGAGTTCCGCGGCCGCTGAGGCGGCGGGCCCGCTCCGGCCCCGGCCCGCGCTCCTGCCCAGGAGCGCGTTCGCAGTTCTGCCCGCATAGCGGGGCAAAGTGCGAACGCACCGTTCGCCGGCACGCTCACGACCGCGCCCGATAGGGTCCGGCGATGGAAGTCGACCTCGACGCGATCGCCAAAGGCATGGCCTTGGCCGTGCCTTACATCGGCCACATGGGCATCGAGGTCACGGCGATGTCCGACGGCGCGGCGACGGCGCTGCTGCCCGACCGACCCGAGCTCCACAACCACGTCGGCAGCCAGCACGCCGGGGCGCTCTTCGGGGTCGCCGAGACGGCGAGCGGGGCAGCCTTCGTCGGCGCCTTCGCGGCGCGGATGGGCGACGTGACGCCGCTCGCGCGCAGCGCCGAGATCGCCTACGTGAAGGTCGCGCGCGGCCCGATCGAGGCGCGGGCCGAGCTCAGCACGCCGCCCGCCGAGGCGCTGGCGCGGCTCGACGCCGACGGCCGCGTCGACTTCTCGGTCGAGGTCGAGATGACCGACGCCGAGGGCACGACCGTCGCCACCGCGACGGTCGACTGGAACGTTCGACTCAAAGACTCAGAGTCCTGAGCGCGGCGGGAGGTCAGGTGGCCGCGATCCGGATGTCGGAGGTGAACGTGTGGCGCTGGGTCGCCGCCGAGGAGCGCCGCGCGGTCCTGCTCCACGGTGTCGACTGGACGGTCGAGCGCGGCGAGCACTGGGTGGTGCTGGGCCCGAACGGGGCGGGCAAGACGACCCTCCTCAGCATGGCGGCGGCCTTCTCGCATCCCTCCGAGGGGACGGTCGAGGTGCTGGGACAGACCCTCGGCAAGGTCGACATGCGCACCCTGCGCGAGTCGATCGGCACCCTCGAGCCTGCGCTCTCCCGCCGCATCCGCGGCCGCTACACCGGTTACGAGGTGGTGCTGACCGGCGCCACCGGGAGCATCGCGCTCCTCCACGACCGGATCACCGACGAGCACTGCGCCCGGGCAGACCGCCTGATGGGCGAAATCGGCGTCGAGCCCCTGCGCGACCGCAAGTTCGAAGACTGCTCCCAGGGCGAGCGCCAACGCCTCCTCCTCGCCCGCTCCCTGATGGACGAGCCCCAGCTGCTCCTCCTCGACGAGCCGACCACCGGCCTCGACCTGCCTTCCCGCGAGCGCCTGATCGCCTCCCTCGACACGATGGCCGAAGCCAACGCCGACCTGCCCACCGTCATCGTCACCCATCACCTCGAGGAGATCCCGGCGACCACCACCCACGCCCTCCTCCTCCGCGACGGCGCCATCGTCGCCGCCGGCCAGGCCGCCGCCGTCCTCACCTCGGCCGCCGTCTCCACCACCTTCGACATCGAGGTCGAGGTCGCCCGCAACTCGGGCCGCTGGGCCGCGATGGTCGTCCGCAGCTAGAATCTCCGGCTCCCGCGGAGCGGTCGCCCCCACGCGCCCCGCCTCCGCCGGCACGCGCCCGTAGCTCAGCCGGATAGAGCGTCGGTCTACGAAACCGAAGGTCATTGGTTCGAATCCAATCGGGCGCACTCCTGCGGGTGCCGTTGCTTTCCCCGCCTTTCCCGCTCCAGAGCCAAGCCTTCGGCCTGGTCCCCGATCAGCGTTCCGGAGGGTGCCTCTCGTTTCCGGGGCGTTCCGGGAGGTCCGTGTCACATCCGTGTCTCATCTGGAGAGGCTCAGGACCGGCGCTATCGGTGCTTTTCGACGCGCCGGACGATCTCGGCCATCTTCACGCCGAGGGCATCGGCGATCGCTTCGACGGTCGACCATCCGGGATTCGCCAATCCGCGTTCGATTTTCGACAGGTGCCCGACCGTGATCCCAGCACCGTGGGCGAGGTCTTCCTGAGTGATGCCTCGCTTGGTCCGCAGTTCGCGGATGGCTTTCGCCAGCGGAGATCTCGGATCGGCAGACGCCATGGCCTAGGAAATTCTCAGAGACGTGTCTAGTAAGCCAGGTGTTTTGATACTTGTTCTTTACGATTAGTTGCGCTAGCGTCCCGACTTCAGACAAAAAGCGCCCCCGCGACGCTGGAACGTCCGGGGGCATGGCAAAGGAGCGTGAACTCCCATGCACCCCCAAGATAAATCCGGCGAGGAAGTCAGGGCCTTCTGGCATCGCGATGCACCACCCCGCCCCTCCTACGAGGACGAACAGGCCTGCATCCTCGAGGAGCTGCTGGAGGACTACCCGGCCCTGATGACGTTCGACGAGGCCCGTGTCGCCCGTGTCCGTGACCGCGAGGACTGGGGAGAATCCGACGGCTTCGAGATCGCCGTCCGCGGCCTCTTCTCCGCCGGCCTGATCCGCAGGCAGGGAGACCTGCTGGTGCCGATCAGGCCCGTCCGGGTGATGGCAGAGCTCGGCTTCCGGCTCGGCTGATGGAGGCCTTCGAAGCCGAGGTCGCCAGACAGGTGGGCCGGCGGATCAGGAGCCGTCGCCGCTTCCTCGACATGACCCAGGAAGAGCTGGCCTTCCGCTCGGAGGTCCACCGGACCCAGTTCACCCTAATCGAGAGGGGGCGACGGCAGCCGAGGATCCACACCCTGATCAGGATCGCCACCGTCCTCGACCTGTCCCCCTGCCAGTTGTTGGAGGGGATCTCCTGGGAGCCGGCCCGGCCGGCCTGCCGGGAGGAGGGGGAGGGCGAGGATGGATAGGCCGCTCGCGGCCCGCTTCGCCACGAACCTGCGCCGGCTCCGCGCCGAGGCCGACCTGACCCAGGAGGAGCTTGCCTTCCGGGCCGGGATCCACCGCACCCAGATCAGCCTGATGGAGGCCGGCGAGCGGTTGCCGCGCTACGAAACGTTGGTGCGCCTCCGTGGGGCGCTCGGGGTCGAGGCGGCCGACCTCTTCGAGGGCATCGCCTGGACCCCGAACGTGGAGACGAAGGGCGGCCTCGTCGTGGAGGACGCACCGAAGCGCGACGACGATGCCCGATCGTGAGCACGCGCTCGCCGTCGCCGAGCGCTTCGGCCGCAACCTGCGGCGCGTCCGCAAACGTGAAGACCTCTCCCAGGAACGACTCGGGCGACGTGCCTCGATCCACCGCACCGAGATCGGCCTCCTGGAGAAGGGCGAACGTGTCTGCCGCATCGACACCCTGATCCGCCTGGCGGGCGCGATGGCGGTCCCGCCGGCGGAACTACTCGACGGGATCGCCTGGGTCGTCCCCGGCCCCCCGCCCGAGGGGGCATTCGCCTTCGGCACCAGCGCGATCTCATCCTGGCCGAGACGGACCAAGGAGGAGGAGGCCGGATCCACGGAAGAGCAGGCCGACAGATGACCCGATCGAGAAGAGGTCATCAAGGCAAGGAAGCCAAGAGCCGAAAGGCAGTTGAGTCAAGGGCCTGGGCAACGACCAGCGAGAGGACGAGAGCAGGCTCAGACACCAAAAGCAGAACCCCTCACGCACTATCACCAACCCAGCCGAAGGAAGGAGCCAGAGCAGCACGACACACTATGAACCCTCCGGTTCGGCCCTCCGGCCGCCGCCCTGGAGGCGCGTTTCGGCGACGGCGGCCGAGGCGTCCGGGGCATCCGCCGACCGCCCCCTCGGGCGGCCGATTGTGGCACGGCTCCGCCGTGCGGATGCCGCTCTTAGGAGGGGGCGGGGAGGCCCTCACCTTCGGTCTCCCAAGGATCCATAGGAAACATTTAGGCGATCACCCGATTCAATCGTCCTTCCCGCCGGACATACAGGGTGTGACCGAAAAAGCCGAAGGTCGGGCCTTCTTCACCGAGCGAACCCTCGCCACCTACCTGGCCGTCTCAGACCGGACGATCCGCAACTGGATCCGTCGTGGCGATCTCCCCAGCTACAAGCTCGGTGCCTCCCGGCGGATCGACCCCGCCGACGTGGAGGACTTCCTGGCGAGGCACAGGGACGCGGCCGCGTGAGGCGCGAGTCGCCGGTCAAGCGCAGGAACCCCTCGGGCAAGGTGGTCTGGGTCGCCCGGTATCGCGGCCGGGACGGCAGGCACCACATCGCCAAGCCGACCTGGAACAGGGGCAAGGGCACCTTCGACCGCAAGGCCGACGCACAGCGGGCGATAGACGAGGCCTACGGCCTCTCCGACAGGCCCGACACCCTCGGCGACTACTTCGCCACCTGGACCGAGCGTCACCCGAGATCGGAGCGGACCAACGCGACCAACGAGCATCGGATCGGCCGCCTGGTCGACGTGGAGGTCGAGGGGATCGCCTTGAAGGAATGGCCGCTCCGCGAGCTGCGCCGCCGCCACGCCCTGATCCTCGTCGACCACATGCTCAAGGCCGAAGGTCGGGCCACCACCGGGGCGGTCGGCATCCTCCGTTCGCTCTCGGCGATGGCCGAGGACGCGATCACGGACGAAGTCTGCGACCTCAACCCGTTCAAGGGGGTGCGCATCCGGGCGAGCGACCCGAGGGCCAAGAAGAAGCGCCGCCCGATCCGCGTCTTCAGCTTCGAGGAGATGCACCGCTTCGCCAAGGCGGCCGGCCGGTACGAGGCCTTGGTGCGGAGCTTCACCGACACCGGGATGAGGCTGGGGGAGGTGCTGCCGCTACGCCCGGAGGACTTCGACGGCGAGACCCTCCAGGTCCGCCGCACCGCCCACGAGGGCGTGGTCCTCGACGGGACGAAGACCGACCACGGCGAGGAGGGTGCCGGGCGGGTGGTCCCGGTCCCGGCGACCCTCGGCTGGATGATCGAAGCCCAGATCAACTTGAACGGGCCGGACTGCGAGTTGCTCTTCCCGACCCCGAGCGGTCGGATGTGGCGGGAGCGGAACTTCTACCGGGACGTGTGGAGGCAGACCCAGAAGGTCTCCGGGCTGGACATCCGCCCGCATGAGTGCCGCCATTCCTACGTCACCCATCTTCGGGCCGCTGGCGTGAACGACGCCGACTTGGCGGAGGTCGCCGGACATCGGGTGGAGACCATGCTTTCCCGATACACGCATGCCGTGGGCACTTCATCGGTTGCGATCAGGAGAGCGATTGGCTGATCGGACCGCGTCTCGGGGGAGACCCTCAGAGAAGTCTGCTTGGTGGAATAGGCTCCGCCGATGGACGAGATCAGTCTTTCGGACGAGCGAATCGAGGCGCTTACCGGATTGATACGGGACAGCTTCCGGGTGCGTCCAAACGAGGATCCGGTCTACGTGGACGTAAGCGGGAATCTGTCGCGGATCCGAGCGAAGCAACACCAGATCATCTTTGGCAGACGCGGCTCCGGAAAGTCATGCCTTCTGGTCCACTACCACCGATCGATTGCGGCGACGGACAATACGTTCAGCATCTATATCGATGCTGATGAACTGAAGCGCCTCGGCTATCCAGACGCCTTGATCCGCCTTCTGCTGCGCATCACGGAGGAGGTTGCTGCCGGATCGCAGGGCTGGATCTCGCGGTTGTTTCGGAGACGGCGATCAGCGCTGTGGCGCCAGGCAGATGAGCTGCGAAATCTCCTCAACCTCGCCGAAGAATCGAACGTGACGAAAGAGTCGAAAGCCGAAAGCTCGGCCGAAGGCAAAGCCACCATTAGCAAAGGTCCGGCGAGCGTCGGTATGTCGGGTTCCAGGGTCATCTCAGAGGGCGTGACCTCGTCGTTCAAGGCCGAGAAGCTTGAGGAGCTAGAGCGGCGCTTCCCGGACTTCAAGAGGACCCTGGATGCGGGATTCAAGAAGGCGGGATTCAGAGCGGGCGCGGTAATCGTTGATGATTTCTACCTATTTCCTCGCCAGATACAGCCCGATGTACTCGACTATCTGCACCGGCTTCTTCGTGGGACCGATCTTTATTTGAAGCTCGGAACTGTTCGCCATAGAACGACGCTCCAGCGTGGGACCGATCAGCCGATCGGTGTGAGCCTTACGGAGGATGTCGAGGAGATCAGCCTCGACCGCACGTTCGAGCATGTAGATGCGACCAGAGAGTTCCTGGAGCTGATGCTCGACTCGTTGGCGGAGAAAGTCGAGATTCCGACGACTACGTCCTTTATGAGTCCAGACGGCCGCCTAGCCCTGACTCTCGCGTCCGGCGGCGTCCCTCGTGACTATCTCAACACTCTTGTCGAGGCAGTCCCAACGGCTCGCAATCTCGGGATCAAACGAGTTACTCCTACGGCCATATACAAAGGCGCGGGACGGTTGTCGTATAGAACGAAGCTCGGCAATCTAAGGGCTGACGTTGGAGACGATGCCAAAGGAATCGAGCTGGTCTTCGCCGACCTCGTCACCTTCTGTCTCAAAGAGGAGCGCAAGACTGGATTTCTCATAAGTCAGGACGAGGTCTTAACTCACCCGGAGCAACACGAGATCATTCAACAGCTCATGGACTTCAAGCTCATCCATGTGATCGAGCCTGATACGTCGGCCGCATCGGGTCGGAGTGGCCGATTTGAGGCCTACACCTTGGACTTTTCTCTCTTCATGGAGCCGCGTCTTCGTGGTCTCAAACACATTGAATTTTGGCGGAACGACCCGAAGCGAAGCCGTGCTGGCGTTCGCGAGGCCCCGACGTATTCGTTGGAGCGTGCGCGACTCGCCGCCGAGAAGCAGCCAACCGAGGCAACCGAGAATGTGCTTGAGCGTCTGGAGGAGGAGATCGGCGGCGAATTAGAGACTGAGGCCAAAGAGGGAGAGGACTTGGACCCGCAGACTCTCTTCTAGGTCAATTCGCTCCGCTCTTTCAAGTCGTCACAAGGCAAGTCTTGTCGTTACGCGATGACCGTCAGGTTCTCCGTTGAGCCACCCGCGGCGGTCACGGCCGACATCGCTTCGTCGGCGAAATCCTGAGGAACGCATAGGACGAATGGACAAGGCGAGCCGCTGTCGGTCATCTGCTGCTGGGAAAAGTCCGCGAACTGCTGCTGTGACGTCTGGTCGGAGAGGTCTGATCCGATCTTCGCCTCGCCGATCCAGACCACTCCGTCTCTAGTTCCCAGCGCATCAGGCTCGTGTCTGCCGATCTTGTAGGGGTCTGGGAAGTCGAGCCCGCCCGACGCATGCGTAACCGCCACGCCTTCTTGCTGCATCCATCCGACCAGGCTCGCCACCCTCTCCTGGTGTCCTGGTGATTCCGCCATCAGACAGACTCGCGCAGCGTGTAGCGCTGCCAGGGGATCGCCTCCATTGGCACCGAGGCGAGGAAGTCAACTAGGTCTGGGCGCCCGAAGTAAGTGGGGGTCCCCGTGCTGTCCTGAGCCATCAGAACGGTAGGGATGTCCCCAAACACCTCGGAGAATTCAATGATCGCGGCATCCCGCGTAGCGGGACTATCCAGGACCGACCGTCGGACGATCGCAATCCCGAAGGTGACGCCCTGTTCTTTGACAACGGCACCGTCAAAGCTGCTCATTTCTTCCTCCGCTTTCCGGCATCGCTGCGTTTCCTTCGCCAGGTCCCTTTCTTCGTGCGGCTTCTCGGCTGTCTGCCACCCCCCTCGTCGGGGACATAGGGGCCTCTTCCTGAACGACGGTCTGCCATGGCTTCCTCCTTCGCAAGCCCTTCGGATTGGTCCTCAAAGTATCGGACAATTCCCGGATAAGAAGAAAGCTTTCCGAAGAAATAACGACATTCGCGTTCTCGTCGGAAAACCAACGCAGGCACGGGCAGGCAAGCGATGGCGGCGCGCTGATGAGGATCGAAATAGGCCCTTGACCGCGCGGGGACCCACGGACCCGGGGTTTGTTTCCGGGTGGTGGAGAAGGATGACTATGCCGTCGAGGAAAGGGAGGTCAAGCAACCGCTGTGCATCAGCGGGTCAACTACGGACGTGAGTGAGTCCCAGCCACTGTTTTTACGATCGCCGGAAGGCGAGCTCTGTCAGAACGGCCTCATCAAGTTTTCGGTGACTCTCGGCGGTGGTGTTCCACCAGGCGTCTTCATAGCGATCGATGTCAGCCAGATCTACCAATGGGCGTAGCCCGTCAACCATCAAGAGGTAGTTACGAAGATGCCAGGTTGCTCGCGTGTTCCCGTCTATGAAGGGGTGGATGTCGTATATGCGGACGGCCAGGGTGTTTGCCTCGGCCACAATGAACTCGATCAGCCCGAGATCGTCATCCGGTCTGTAGCGCTCGTGCCTCCAGTTCCAGTTCTCGCAGGCACCTTGCACGGCGGGAAGGATCGCCTCGACCTCAACTGCGGTGCTCTTGCGGTTCAAGACCATCTGAGTCCGGAACTGTCCGGCGTCAGCCGGGAACGTGGTGTCGAACCATCGGTAATGGATCTCTCTGACGAGTTTGAGATCAACTGGCCAGGGAGCTTCGGAGGTAGCGACCGCCTCTAGCCAGCGCAAGACGTCCTCTCCGCTGTGCTGGATCTCCTCTGCGGTTGCGAGCGGGTCGTGCTCGAACTCGGCGGATGCCTCGAACGCTCCCGGCACGATGCGTTCGGTCGACTCGCTGGTTGCCTAGGCAGGCAGAGTGGTGTTCGCGCCGGCTCGCGCTTCCGCCTGGGACTTCGATG
Source organism: Solirubrobacterales bacterium (assembly GCA_047601885.1). Lineage (GTDB taxonomy): Bacteria > Actinomycetota > Thermoleophilia > Solirubrobacterales > 70-9 > VAYN01. The sequence continues at coordinate 714,885 of JASGIK010000002.1, read as the reverse complement.
CATCGGCGAGGCGCATAGCGGTCTGGGTGGATCGCTGGATCTCTTCGTCGGTCAGATCGAAGCGAGGGCGACCGTTGCTCTGCATCCGATTGCGACGTTCGGCCGCAAGGATCTTCAGCTTGTCGCGGTCATTTGCCATGTCCCCAGGGTACTCCCGAAGTCCGTCGACTCTTCTCATGGGGCTCAATCCTCGGGTTCACAGGGCATTCGTAGCGGAGCCTCTCGCAAAGGCAACTACGGTTCTGGGCTATGTCGATTGCCAACGAGGACTTGATCGAGGAGGTCGGGCGCAGGCTTACGGCGGCGGCGCCGGGCGCGGAGATCATCCTCTTCGGCTCGCGAGTTCACGGAGAGGCGCGGGCGGACAGCGACCTCGACCTACTCGTGATCGAGCCGGACTTTGCCCGGCGCGGTGAGGAGTACGGAAGGCTGCGAAAGGAGTTGCGAGGGCTCGGACTTGCGATCGACCTCGTCATCTACCGCCGTCGCGAGGCGGAGGAGCGACGTGAAGTGCCGGGCAGCTTGGTTCACAGGGCGCTCAAGGAGGGCCGGGTCCTCAGCCCGGCCTGAATCCTCGCGTCCAGGGTGTTGGTCGCATTACGGTCGCATCCGGGCGGCCATCGGCTCTGGCAAGCGCCGCACTGTCGGTCTACGAAACCGAAGGTCACGCTCGCTCCCCGACCGCTCAGTTATACGTCGCGTTGCCAAGGGCCGAAAGACCGTGGCCGGAAGAGTAGGGCGCCGCACGGCATGGTGGTCGCCGAAGCCAACGTTGCGCGAAGGCCCTCAAGTTCCCTCACCGTAGTTGCGGGTGACGGAGCGGCAGAACCTTGCCAAGAGTTACCGGAGATAGGATGACCTTGGGCGTCTGGTGTGGCAACTCCCGACCTGGTCTACCGAGCGGGGGATTGGACGCCGCTGCTTGAGGGGTAAAGATCGGTTGATGGCTTCGACTGTGCCTCGCTGTCGATATCCGCAGGTGCTCGCTCGAATCGTCGTCTGCATTTTTGCGGCGCTCTTGGTCGCGGCCGCGCCGGCCGGCGCGACGAAGCCGGGGGCGCGACGAGCGAAGGTGCTCGGCACGCTCGCCAAAGGAGCCCATCCGAGCCGACTCGCGATCGGATCGGACAGGACGGTCTGGTACTCCGGCGTCCACACTGTCTACTACGGCGGCGAATGGAGCCAGGACAACGAAGGGTCCTTCATCGGGCACCTGAGCCCGGGCGGGACGCCGACCGAAACCACGCTGGAACCCGGAACCTTCGCGGGTCAACCTGTCGTCGTGCCCGGCGGTGACGTCTGGTATCCGGAGTCCCACGAGAACGCGCAGGGGGACACTGCCTTCGAAGTCGTCGGGTACTCGGCCGCGGGCCGGACACAGCGTTACGCCGTCGGCTCCGGCGTCACCGACATCGACACGATGGTGACGATGGACGGCAACCTCTGGTTCTCCGGCTGGGCGACCGTCGAAGGCGCTGAACGAGGTGTGATCGGGCGGATCGAACTCGGGGCGGGCGCCCTGGCCCTCTTCCCGTTGGAACCCGGCTGCGGAGCCGGCGAAGCGCTCGCCGCGACGGCCGACACGATCTGGTTCGGTGAATCGTGCCCGATGACTTCGTCTTCCTCCAGCCGGCCGCTCGAAGGGTCGAACCTCGGCAAGATCGACTCGTCGGGGACGATCACCCGCCTCGCGCTGCCGGCCGGCGACCGGCCGATCGCGGTGGCGGCCGCCTCTGACGCGAGCGTCTGGGTCGGGATGCGCAACGACAACTACCGCAGGCCCTCGCCGCTGGTACACCTCGACGCGAGCGGCAAGCTCGTCGGGCGCCGGGTGTGGGGCGCGAGCTTCCACGGCATGACGGTCGGGCGGGAAGGCCGCCTCTGGTTCTCGAGCATCGTCCAGCCGACCGTTTACGACGGCATCGCCTCGATCGGTCCCGCCGGCCATAAGAGCCGACCGATCTGCGTGTCGGGGAAGCGGTACTGCGCGGGAGGGATCAGCGAGCTGACCACCGGGCCGGAAGGGACCCTCTGGTACGCGGCGGGCCCCGCCGCCTCGCATGGGATCGGCGGCGGTGGTGGCTCAGGGCTGATGGAAGAGGAAAACCTCGAGCGCGCGGCCGGCTTCATCGGCCGTGTCAGGTGAAGGATGTGCGCACCGCAAGGAAGCTTCCGCCGCCTGCGATCTTCTGGTCGGTGATGGGATCGAGGCGAAGCGGCTTCCACACGGGATCGTGATCGGGCGTTTTGAGGCCGGTTCCCTTCGGCAGGCGGAGGATCGCGTCGCTTCGATCCTCGACCTGCCTGACATCCAGGTCTCGGTCAGGTCGGCAGAGTCCCTCGCGGGGGACCCTGGTGGTCCGGATGCGCAGGGTCGAGGTGAGCCAGGCGGCGCCGACCCGGGCGCACATCCATACGACAACGAGATCCACCCGGCCCGTCCCCACGTCGAGGATCGACCCTGATCGGGGCGCGGGTCACTCGACGCGCTCCAGCGCGCTCGACCAGCGCTCCTCGATGTGTCCGAAGTGCCAGATCGCGAGCGCCGCGGCCCAGGTCACGACGAAAAGGCCGGACACCACATAGCCGATCGTGTTGAGGTCGAGCGCCCCGAGCCAGGACCAGAGGCCGCCTTCGAGGCCGAGCTTCGCGGAGAGCAGGGAGAAGATCTCGATCGAGCCGATCGCGAGGGCGACGAATACCGAGAGCGCGGTGATCGTGAGGTTGTAGAAGACCTTTCGGACCGGCCTCGAGAACGCCCAGCCGTAGGCGAAGTTCATGAAGGAGCCGTCGATCGTGTCGAGGAGGGACATGCCCGCCGCGAAGAGGATCGGCAGGCAGAGGATCGCGTAGAAGGGAAGGCCGGCGCCGGCCGCCCCGGCGGCGAGGAAGAGCAGCGCCACCTCGGTCGCGGTGTCGAACCCGAGGCCGAAGAGGAGGCCGATCGGGTACATCTGCCAGGGCTTCGTGATCGCCTTGGTGAAGCGCTTGAAGAAGCGGTTCATCAGGCCGCGGTTGTCGAGCTCTGCTTCGAGGGAGGCCTCGTCGTAGTCGCCGCGTTTCATCTCGCCGAGGACTCGCAGGATGCCGACCATGATCACGATGTTGAGCGCGGCGATCAGATAGAGGAAGGTGCCGGAGACGCCGGTGCCGACCCAGCCGGTGACCTCGTGAAGCGTCGAGCCTTCGTCGGCCACCTGGCCGCTCAGCGCCTTGATCCCGATCGCGAACAGGACGGCGAGTAGGAAGACGATCGTCGAGTGGCCGAGGCTGAAGAAGAAGCCGACGCTCAGCGGCCGCTTCCCTTCGCCCATCAGCTTGCGGGTGGTGTTGTCGATCGCCGAGATGTGGTCGGCGTCGAAGGCGTGGCGCATGCCGAGCGTGTAGGCGGTGAAGCCGACCCCGACGGTGAACGCGCCGGAGGCGCCGAGGCTGTAGTCGTGCGGCGCGACGACGAGGAAGAGGAGGCCGAAGCCGACCACGTGGAGGCCGACGATCACCGCGGCCATCGCGGCGAGGGCGCGCCACTGACCCGGATCCAACCTGGAGGCGATCCGGCGCGAGCGGCCGCTCGACGGCCGCATCCTCACCGTGCTCGCCTCCATCCTCGGACCTCCCGGTCGATGCTTGCGGTCGGCGAACCCTTCGGCGACCGTAGACCCGTTCCCGGTGGGTGTCAAACCTGACGGTGGGAAAATCACCTCGATGGCCGGAGAGGACGATCCCCTGCGACGCCAGGTGTACGTCGGTGACGCCTACCGTGAGTTCGGCGGCCTCACCGCGGCCGACGCTCGCGCCCAGGCGGCCGCGCTCGCCGGCGCCGGCAACTGGGGACCGCTGGCCAGGGTCGCGGGCGTGGCGCAGGCCTGGCGCGAGCTGGCGGCCGAGCTCGAGCGGGCCGGCGAGGAGTCGACGGTGGCGTCCCTCGACCCGTCCACCCGCGAGCGTTACGCCCGCCGCCTCTGGGTCGAGCCGCCCGGCGGCTCCCTCCTCTGAGGGATCGGACAGGGAACCCGATCTGCGTCGCTCCTTGACAGTGGGGTAGGGAGAGGGCTATACCGCTTGGTGGGTCACGGGAATGACCCGGCAACCAAAGGTGGGTGTTGCGCGAAATGTGCCTGGCGATTCCAGGACTGGTGCTCGAGCTCGTCGACGAGGAGAACCGCCTCGCCAAGGTCGACGTGGCGGGCGTGCGGCGCAACGTCAACGTCGGCCTGCTCGACGAGGGCGGTGAACCGGTAGGTCCCGGCGACTGGGTCCTGATCCACGTCGGCTTCGCGATCTCCAAGGTCGACGAGGAGGAGGCGACCGCCACCCGCAAGCTGCTGGAGGGGATGGGCGCCGACTATGAGCAGGAGCTCGAGGAGTTGAAGGCGAGCGCGATCGAGTGAGGGCGAGGGGCTGACATGGAGGGCCACGTCCCGCACTGCGACCACACCACCGGTTGCATCACCTGCGGAGACGAGGCCATCCCCATGGAGGTGCTGGCGGTGGACGCCGCGCGCGGCCTGGCGCTCTGCGCCGATGCCGATCAGCGGCGCAGCAGCGTCGAGACGGCGTTGGTCGATCCGGTCGCCCCCGGCGATCGTCTGCTCGTCCACGCCGGCACCGCGATCGCCCGGGCGGAGGTGGCGGCGTGAAGTTCGTCGAGGAGTTCCGCGACGCCGCGCTCGGCAAGGTCGTGGCGGGGGAGATCCTCGCCGCCGTCGACCCCGACCGCCACTACAAGCTGATGGAGGTCTGCGGCGGTCACACCCACTCGATCTACCGCTACGGGATCGACGACCTCCTGCCCGAGAACGTCGAGCTGGTCCACGGCCCGGGCTGTCCGGTCTGCGTGATCCCGATGGGCCGGGTCGACGACGGGATCGCGATCGCCCGCCACGAGGAGGTCATCTTCACCTGCTTCGGCGACATGATGCGGGTCCCCGGCTCGCAGCAGTCGCTGCTCGAAGCGAAGGCCGAAGGGGCCGACGTGCGGATGGTCTACTCACCGCTCGACGCGCTGCGGCTGGCGAAGGCGAACCCGGAGCGCCAGGTCGTCTTCTTCGCGATCGGCTTCGAGACGACCGCCCCGTCGACCGCGCTGACGATGATGCGGGCGAAGGCGGAGGGGCTGACGAACTTCTCCTGCATGTGCAACCACGTGACGATCGTGCCGCCGCTGCGGGCGCTGCTCGATTCGCCCGACCTGCGCCTCGACGGCTTCATCGGCCCGGGCCACGTCTCGACCGTGGTCGGCGCCCGCCCCTTCGAGTTCATCCCCGCCGACTACGGCAAGCCGGTGGTGATCTCCGGCTTCGAGCCGCTCGACATCCTGCAGACCGTCCTGATGATCATCCGCCAGCTCGAGGAGGGTCGCTGCGAGGTGGAGAACCAGTACACGCGCGTCGTCCCCTACGAGGGCAACCTGCGGGCGCTCGAGGTGATGTCGCAGGTGTTCGAGCTGCGGCCGCACTTCGAGTGGCGCGGGCTCGGCTTCATCTCGCAGAGCGCCCTGCGCCTTGCCGACGCCTACGCCGATCTCGATGCCGAGCGGCGCTACGAGGTCCCGGGGGTCCGGGTCGCCGACCCGAAGGCGTGCCAGTGCGGCGAGGTGCTGAAGGGCGTGATCAAGCCCTGGGAGTGCAAGGTTTTCGGCACCGCCTGCACGCCCGAGCACGCGATCGGCACCTGCATGGTCTCGCCCGAGGGCGCCTGCGCCGCCTACTACAACTACGGCCGCTTCGCCAGTGAGAAGGCGGTGGCCTGATGACCGACGCGGGCGCCGTGAGCGAGCGCGAGGGACGCATCCTCGAGATCATCGAGACGACCCGCGCGAAGCGGCCGAAGTTCAAGGACTCCCAGGTGACGATGTCTCACGGGGCCGGGGGCAAGGCGACCCAGACGATGATCGAGGGGCTCTTCGCCCCGGCCTTCGGCTCGGCCGCCCTGGCCGAGCTCGGCGACGCCGGCGCGGTCGAGGTGGGGGACGCCCGCATCGCGCTGACCACCGACAGCTTCGTGGTCAAGCCGATCCGCTTCCCGGGCGGCTCGATCGGCGAGCTGGCGGTCAACGGGACGGTCAACGACCTGGCCGTGTCCGGCGCCCGGCCGATGGCCCTGAGCCTGTCGCTGATCCTCGAGGAGGGCCTCGACGCGGATACCTTGCGGGCCGAGGTCGAGGCGATCGCCCGGACGGCGGACGCGGCCGGGGTGGAGATCGTCGCCGGCGACACCAAGGTGGTCGAACGCGGCCACGCCGACGCGATGTACATCTGCACCAGCGGGGTCGGCGCGGTCGACGCGCGGGCGGCGCTGTCGCCCGCGGCGGTGCGACCGGGCGACCGGATCCTCGTCTCCGGTCCGGTCGGCGCCCACGGCACCGCGATCATGCTGGCCCGCGGCGAGTTCGAGCTCGACGCCGACATCGAGTCCGACACCCGCTCGCTGTGGCCGGTCGCCGACGCGCTGCTCGACGCCGCCGGCGAGGGCCTTCGCTGCATGCGCGACGCGACCCGCGGCGGCGCCGCCACCGTACTGAACGAGATCGCCCGCGCCTCGCAGGTGACGATGGTCGTCGAGGAGGCGGCGATCCCGGTCGACGCCGCGGTCGGCGGCGCCGCGGAGATGCTGGGGATCGACCCGATGTACGTCGCCAACGAGGGCCAGTTGGTCGCCTTCGTCGCGCCCGACCGGGCGGCGGCGGCACTGCGGGCGATGCGGGCGCTGCCGGGCTGCGAGGCGGCGGCGGAGATCGGTGAGGTGAAGACGGAGCCGCCGGGGATGGTCCTGGTGGAGACGGCGTTCGGAGGACGAAGGGTGATGGACCTGCTGGCCGGGGATCCGTTGCCGCGGATCTGCTGAGAGACGGAGGAGCGAGATGGCGACTGTCGAGTTCGTGCAAGACCAGGCGAAAACCGAGGAGATCACGGCCCACGTGATCTGGATGACCACCGGCCTCAGCTGCGACGGCGACTCCGTCGCGATGACCTCGGCGGTCAACCCGAGCCTCGAGGACATCGTCACCCAGGCGATCCCGGGGATGCCGAAAGTGGTCGTCCACAACCCGGTTCTCGCCTACGAGGTGGGGGCGGAGTTCATGCAGGCCTGGTACGACGCCGAGGCCGGCAAGCTCGACCCGTTCGTCCTCGTCGTCGAGGGTTCGATCCCGAACGAGCAGATCAACGGCGACGGCTACTGGGCGGGGATGGGCGACGACCCCGACACCGGCCAGCCGATCACCACCAACGAGTGGGTCGACCGCCTGGCGCCGAAGGCGGCCGCGGTCGTGGCGCTCGGCACCTGCGCCACCTACGGCGGCATCCCGGCGATGAAGAACAACCCGACCGGGGCGATGGGCCTGCCCGACTACCTCGGCTGGAGCTGGAAGTCGACCGCGGGCCTGCCGGTCGTCTGCATCCCCGGCTGCCCGGCCCAGCCCGACAACACGACCGAGACGCTGCTCTACCTGGCGCTCCACCTGGCCGGGCGGGCGCCCGCCCCCGAGCTCGACGAGGCGCTACGACCCAAGTGGCTCTTCGGCCGCACCGTGCGTGAGGGCTGCAACCGGGCGGGCTTCTCCGAGCAGGGCGATTTCGCGACCGAATACGGCTCGGACCACCGCTGCCTGGTGAAGCTCGGTTGCAAGGGCCCGGTGGTCAAGTGCAACGTCCCGGTGCGGGGGTGGCAGAGCGGCGTCGGCGGCTGCCCCAACGTCGGCGGCATCTGCATGGCCTGCACGATGCCCGGCTTCCCGGACAAGTACATGCCCTTCATGGACGAGGACAGATGGGGCGGCGCGGCGGCCAACATCATGAAGTTCAGCTACGGGCCGATCGTCCGCTACATGCGTCACCGACACATCCGCAACGAGTTCGACAAAGAGCCGGAGTGGCGCCGAAAAGGGGCGGCCCTGACCACCGGCTATCAGAAGAGGTGGTGAGGAGATGTCAACGGTAGAGACTCCCCGGGAGAAAAAAGTCGGCGTCAAGGACATGTCGTGGGATCCGATCACGCGGATCGTCGGCAGCCTGGGCATACACACCGAGATCGACTTCGATGCCCGCAAGGTGAACAAGTGCTACTCGACGTCGATGGTGTTCCGCGGCTTCGACATCTTCATGAAGGGGATCGATCCGCGCGACACGCACTTCATCACCAGTCGCATCTGCGGCATCTGCGGTGACAACCACTGCACCTGCTCGGTGCTGAACCAGAACATGGCCTACGGGGTGAAGCCGCCGCCGCTCGGCGACTTCGCCTACAACCTCGCCGAGTCGGCCGACTACATGTTCGACCACGCGATCTTCAACGACTGCATGGCGAACGTCGACTTCTGCGAGCAGATGGTGCGGGAAACCAACCCGGCGTTGCTGAAGACGGCGGAGGAGACGACCGCGCCGCACGCCGACATCCACGGCTACCGGACGATCGCCGACATCATGCGGGCGCTCAACCCGTTCACCGGCGAGTTCTACCTCGAGACCCTGCAGGTGGCGCGCTATACGCGCGAGATGTACTGCCTCTTCGGCGGCCGTCACACCCATCCCTCGACGATCATGCCGGGCGGGGTCAGCGCCGACATCACCCACCAGACCTGCACCGATTACTACGTCAGGCTGATGCGCTACATCGACTACGTCAAGCGGTCGGTGCCGATGCACGACGACCTCTACGACTTCTTCCTCGAGCAGCTGCCGGGGTACGACGACGTCGGCTACCGGCGCACTGACCTGGTCTGCTGGGGCGCCTTCGACGATCCCGACTACGTCGACTACAGCTACGCGAACATGGGCGCCTGGGGTGAGAAACGCTACGTCACCCCGGGCGTGGTGATCGACGGTGAGCTGCGCTCGACCAACCTCGTCGACATCAACCTGATGATCCGGATCCTGCTCGGGTCCTCCTACTTCGACGACTGGACCGACGAGGAGACCTACGTCACCAAAGACCCGCTCGGCAACCCGGTCGACAAGCGCCACCCGTGGAACAAGACGACGCTGCCGAAACCGCAGAAGCGCGACTGGGGCGACAAGTACAGCTGGGTCGCCTCGCCGCGGATCTACGACGACCGCACCGACACCTACATCGCCTCCGACACCGGCGGCGGCCCGTTCGCCCGCCAGTGGGTGACGGCGAAAGCCGGCCTGGTCGACTTCGGCTACGCGAAGGCGACCGGGGAGAGCATCCAGATGGTGCTGCCGCGGACCGCGTCGAAACCGGAGATGGAGCTGGAATGGAAGATCCCGGCGAAGTCGAACGCGATCGAGCGCGACCGGGCGCGCGCCTACCACGAGGCCTACTCGGCGCTGATCGGCCTGCACAACCTGGAGCGGGCGCTGGGCGAGGTGCGGGCCGGCCGGACCAAATCATGGTCCGACTTCAAGGTCCCCGACGAAGCGGTCTCCTGCGGCTTCCACGAGGCGGCCAGGGGGGTGCTGTCGCATCACATGGTGATCCGCGGCGGGAAGGTGGCGAACTACCAGCCATACCCGCCGACGCCGTGGAACGGCAACCCACGTGACAGCTACGGCACCCCCGGCCCCTATGAGGACGCGGTGGAAAACACGCCGATCTTCGAGGAGAACGGGCCGGAGGACTTCAAGGGCGTGGACATCATGCGCGCGGTGCGGAGCTTCGATCCGTGTCTCCCCTGCGGCGTGCACATGTACACCGGCAAGGGGGTCCGCAAGGTCGTCCACAAACCGACCGGGATGGCGTAGGCCTTGGCCACCGCCGCTCCCAGTCAGGACGGCGAGCTGCTGGGGCGGCTGCGCGAGCTGAGCGACCGGGTCGAGGCGATCGAGGACCCGGCGGCGCGGGACGCGGCCCAGGAGCTGGTCGCGACGGTGCTGGAGATGCACGGTGCCGGGCTGGCGAAGATCGGCGAGGTGCTCGACGAAGCGGGCGCCGCGGGGGAGGAGGCGAAGCGCAAGCTGCTCGAGGACGGCGTCGTCGCCAGCCTGCTGCTGATCCACGACCTCTACCCGGTGTCGCTGGCGGAGCGGGTGCGCGAGGCGCTGACCGAGGTGCGTCCCTATCTGGACTCGCACGGGGGTGACGTCGAGCTCCTCGGCGTCGAGGACGGGGTGGTGCGGCTGCGGCTGGCGGGCAGCTGCGACGGCTGCCCGGCGTCGGCCTCGACCCTGGAGCTGGCGATCGAAGAGGCGCTGGAGCGGACCGCCCCCGACATGGTCGGCCTCGAGGTCGAGGGCCTGGTCGAGGAGCCGCCGCGTCCGAGCGGGATCGAGCTGCCCGTCGTGCCGGGCGACGGCGCCGCGCCGAGCGGCGACCGCGGCGCCACGCGCTGGCTGCCGCTGGGCGCCGCGCCGCCCGCCGAAGGCACCGTGACCTGGGCGCAGGTCGGTGGGGTCGAGATCGCCCTCGCCAACGTCGGCGGCTCGCTGCTCGCCTTCCGCGACCGCTGCGCCGGCTGTGGCGGGCCGGTCTCCACCGGGGAGCTGAAGGGCGGCGTCCTCGCCTGCTCCTCCTGCGAGCGCCGCTTCTACCTGCCGCGGGCGGGGCGCTCGATGGACGCCGACCGACTGCTGCTCGAACCGGTGCCGCTGCTCGAGGCCGGTGGCGACGTCACCGTGGCGGTAGGCGGGTGAACGGGGCCGGGGACCAGGCCCGGGGGGTGGACCCGGAGCTCGTCGCCCGGCTGCGGCGACTGGTCGCGAGCGGCGGGCGGAGCGCGACGGAGATCGAGCACTGCGACCTCTGTGGCGCCGAGCTCGCCGCCGACCATCGCCATCTGCTCCACCTCGAGGAGCGACGCATCCTCTGCGCCTGCGAGCCCTGCGTCGCCTTCCGCTCCGGCGAGGGTCCCTACCGGCCGACCGGATCGCGGCTCCTCTGGCTCGAGGGGTTCGACCTGCCCGAGGACCTCTGGGCGCGGCTGCGGATCCCGATCCGCCTCGTCTTCTTCATGCGCTCCAGCTCGACCGACGGGGTCGTCGGGCTCTACCCGAGCCCGGCCGGGGCGACGGAATGCGAGCTCGACCTGCCCGCCTGGGACGAGCTGGTCGCCGCCAACCCGGTGCTCGACGACCTCGACGAGGACGTCGAGGGCCTGATCGTCAACCGCCTCGCCGAGGCCGACCAGTACCTGATCGCGCCGATCGACGAGTGCTATCGGCTGGTCGGCGCGGTGAAGGCGAGCTGGGAGGGGATCTCCGGCGGGATCGCGGTCGAACGGGTGGTCCCCGCCTTCCTCGAGGAACTGCGCGGGCGCGCGGTGATCGCGTGAGCACCGGTACCGACGCCGGCGGCAACGGCTGGGCACCGGTCCGCGAGGCGCCGCCGCGGCCGCGCGATCCGCGGCCCCACTTCGACGTGCGGGAGGCCCGCGTCTCGCGCCTCGCCGCGGCGCCTACGCTGGTCTTCGACCTCGACGTCACCGACCGCTCCGAGCGCGAGATCTTCACCATCGCGCTCGCCGTCCAGATCGCGATCGAGCCCGCCCGGCGCGCCTACGACGACGAGACCCGCGAGCGCCTCACCGAGCTGCTCGGTGAGGCCGGGAGGATCGGCGCGCCGACCCGGACGGTGCCGTGGGCGTCGGTCGACGTGCTCGTGCAGCCGTTTCGCGGCAGCGGCAGCGTCGCGGTGCCGGTCCCCTGCGGCTACGACCTCGAGATCGCCGCGACCAACTACTTCCGCTCCCTGTCCGACGGCGAGGTGCCGCTCGTCTTCCACTTCAACGGCAGCGTCTACTACACCGGCGACGACGGCCGCCTGCAGATCGTCCAGATCTCCTGGGAGGAGTCGGCCGACTTCCGCATGCCGATCGCCGCCTGGCAGCGGATGATCGACGCCTACTACCCGAACCGCGGCTGGGTCCCCGCCGGCGCCGAGACGATCGAGCGCCTGCGGCGGTTCAAGCTCGAGCACGGCCTGCCCTCCTACGAGGCGGCCCTGGAGCGGCTGCTCGACGGGGGGAGCGCAGGATGAGCGTCGAGCAGCTGGTCGACTCGCTCCTCTACGAGGGCTACGCGCTCTATCCCTACACCCCCGGGGCGACCAAGAACGCGACGCCGACCCCGCACGGGATCGTCTATCCGCTCGCCTACGCGGAGGCCAACCCGGCGGCGCGGGCGACGCTGCGGGTCGAGGTGGTGCTGGAGCACGGCGCCGACGCCACGGTGGCGGGCACGGTGCGCTTCCTGCAGGCGAGCGGCTCCGGCCACGAGGGGATCGAGCGGTCGCTGCAGCTGCCCGCGACGCCGCTCGACCGGCTCGCCGCGGAGCCCCGCCGCCTCGAGTTCGCCTTCGCCGCCGCCACCGAGGTGCGCGGCCGCGCCGCGCTCCGCGCCGAGCGGCTCGGGCCGGGGCTGGCGCGGGTGAAGCTCTGCATCCACAACGAGACCGGGCTCGCCGGCGCCGATCCGGGTCGCGGCGAGGCACTGCGGGCGAGCCTGATCTCGACCCACGTCGTGCTCCGCGCCGGCGACGGCCGCTTCGTCTCGCCGCTCGACACCGACGGCCCCCACGGCGACGCGGTCGCCGGCTGCGAGAACGTCAACACCTGGCCGGTCCTCGCCGCGCCCGACGACGACGTCGTGCTGGGAGCGGCGATGTTCCTCCCCGACCACCCGCGGATCGCCCCGGAGAGCCTCGGCGGCCTCTTCGACAACACCGAGATCGAGGAGGCGCTGCTGCTGCACGTGCAGACGCTGAGCGAGGAGGAGCGGGCCGAGGTCATCGCCGCCGATCCCAAGGTGCGGAAGATGTTCGAGCGGGCCGAGGGGGCGAGCCCGGAGGAGATGATGGGCCTCCACGGCCGGCTCGAGACCGGGCACCCGCAGGCGGGCGAGCCGCAGGCGACGGTCGGCGGGCGGACGATCCGCCGCGGCGCCGCGGTGATCCTGCGGCCGCGCAAGACCGCCGGCGACACCTACGACGTGATCCTCGCCGGCCGCGCGGCGACGGTCGAGCGCATCTACGTCGACTACGAGGACGGCGTCCACCTCGGGGTCACCGTCGACGACGACCCCGGCCAGGAGCTGATGCGCGACTCGGGCCGCTACCTGTTCTTCAAGCCGGAGGAGGTCGAGCTGCGATGAGCATGGGCACGCCGGAGCACGCGATCGGGGTCGGCGACGCCGAGGTGCAGGCGGCGGTCGACCGGATGGAGGCGCGGATGACGAGCCCGGGGCGGGAGAAGCAGATCCTCGTCGCCGGGGTCGGCAACGCCTTCCTCGCCGACGACGGCTTCGGCGGCGCCGTCGCCGCCGCGGTCGAGCGCCGCGGCGTCCCCTCCGGCGTCACCGTGATGGACTTCGGCACCGGCGGGCTGGACCTCGCCTACGAGGTGATGCGCGGGTACGACGCGCTGGTGATCGTCGACGTCAGCCGCCAGGGCGGCGAGCCCGGCACCCTCTACGTGATCGAGCCCGACGAGGACGAGGTCGAGGGGGGCATCGAGGACGGCGAGATGATCAACCCGCACGGGATGGACCCGAAGACGGTGCTGCGCTTCGTCAAGTCGGTGGGCGGCTGGCCCGGCAAGGTGGTCGTGGTCGCCTGCGAGCCGGCCTCGGTCGAGTCGATGGGGATGGATCTCTCAGGCGACGTCGCCGCCGTGGTCGAGCGCGCCGTCGACGCGGTCTTCGCCCAGATCGCCGAGCTGCGGACCGACCGCGCCTACGAGGCGGGCTGAGGCGTGCACGAGCTCTCGCTCTCGAGCGCGATCCTGGAGGCGGCCTTGCGCCACGCGGAGGGCCGCCCGGTGCGCTCGGTGCAGATGCGGATCGGGGCGATGCGTCAGGTCGTCCCCGAGTCGCTCGACTTCTACTTCGGGATCGTCACCCGCGGCACCCTCGCCGAGGGGGCGAAGCTCGAGGTCGACTACCTGCCCGCGCGGCTGCGCTGCGCCGGCTGCTCCCGCGAATGGGAGCCGGAGCTGCCGATCTTCCGTTGCCCGGGCTGCGGCGAAGCCGAGGTCGAGACCCTGAGCGGCACCGAGTTCGAGATCGAATACATCACCGTCGAGGACGGAGAGGAGGCGGAGACGCCATGCATCGCACCAAGGTGAAGGTCGCCGAGGACGCGCTCGACGCGAACACGACGATCGCCAACGCCAACCGGGCCGACTTCGACCGCGACGAGGTCAGCGTGGTCAACTTCATGAGCGCCCCCGGGGCGGGCAAGACGACCTTGCTCGAACGGGCGCTGCGGGGGCTCGAGGCGCGGGTCGGGGTGCTGGAGGGGGACGTGCAGGGATCGGCCGACGCCGACCGGCTCTCGGCACTCCACATCCCGGTGGTCCAGCTCAACACCGACTCCGGCTTCGGCGGCGAGTGCCACCTCGACGCCAACATGGTGCGCTCGACGCTCGTCGACCTGCCGCTCGCCGATCTCGACCTGCTGGTGATCGAGAACGTCGGCAACCTCGTCTGTCCGGCCGAGTTCAAGGTCGGCGAAGACGCCCGGGTGATGGTCTCCTCGGTGACCGAGGGAGAGGACAAGCCGCTCAAGTACCCGCTGATGTTCCGCACCTGCGAGCTGGTGCTGATCAACAAGGTCGACCTGCTCGAGCACCTCGACTTCGACCTCGACCGCTTCCTCTACCACCTCGACGCGGTCCATCCCGGGGTCGAGCACATGCTGGTCAGCGCCAAGACCGGCGAGGGGGTCGACGGCTTCCGCGACTGGCTCGAGCGGATCGCGGGACGGGCGCCGGCGACGGCCTAGTGGCCTGACGATGGCGGTGCGGGCCGATACCGAGGCGATCGACGAGCTGCTCGCCCGCCGGGAGGAGGCGAACCGCGCCTACTTCGAGCGCCAGGCCGGGGAGCTGGCGCGACTCTGCCACCGGATGGCGGAGCGCTTCGCCCGCGCCGGCCGGCTGGTCGCGGTGGGGCTCTCGCCGGGCGCCCGGTCGGACGTCCGCCACGTCACCGTCGAGTTCGTCCACCCGGTGATCGTCGGCAAGCGGGCGCTGCCGGCGATCGGGCTGACCCGCGACGGCGGCCCGCTGCGTCGCCAGGCCGAGCTGCTGCTCGGCCCCGACGACATCGTGGTCGCCTTCGACCCGGGCGGCGAGGGTGGCGAGGAGGTGCGGGCGGCGGTGGCACTCGGTCGCGGGCGGGGCGCCCTCACCGTCGCCTTCGAGGCGGGCGCCGAGGCGGAGTGGGAGTTGGCGGCCGAGGTCGAGGACCCGAGCGCGCGCCAGGAGGTGATCGAGACCGCCTACCACGTGCTCTGGGAGTCGGTGCACGTCTTCTTCGAGCACCGCGGCCTGCTCGCCGGGCGGACCGCCGGCCCCGTCCACGACAGCGGCGCCGCGAGCTTCCTCTACCCGTTCCTCGCCGAGGGCGAGGGCGACCTCGAGGGTGTGATCGCCGACGTGCGCGCCTCGATCCTGGCGAAGTCGGAAGAGGTCGGGGCGCTGCGCCGGCAGACGCTCGGTGAGGGCGCCGGCGAGCTGCGCGCCGCCGCCGCGACGCTGCGCGCCTCGCTCGAGGCCGGCGGCAAGGTGCTGGCGCTCGGCAACGGCGGCTCGGCCACCGATGCCACCGACCTGGTCGCCGACCTGCGCTTCCCGCCCGACCCGGCCTGGCCGCCGCGCGCCGCGATCGACCTCACCGAGGACAGCGCGATCCTCACCGCGATCGGCAACGACGTCGGCACCGAGGTCGTCTTCCAGCGTCAGGTGATCGCCTACGGGACGGCCGGGGACACGATCGTCGCGCTCTCGACCAGCGGTGACTCCGCCAATTTGATCGCGGCGCTGGCGGAGGCGCGTCGGCGCGGCCTGGCGAGCGTCGCCCTGGTCGGCTACGACGGCGGGCGAATCGCCGCCGAGGGCCTCGCCGACCACGTGATCGTCAGCCGCTCCCAGCACATCCCACGGATCCAGGAGGCGCAGGCGAGCGCCTACCACGTGCTGCGCGAGCTGGTCGAGAGCGCGCCCGGTGGCCGAGGCCGATGACCGATTCCTCGCTCCCGATCAACGCGCCGCCCCCCGAGCGGGTCGCCCACGCGGCGCTCCGCGGCGGCGTCGCGGCGATGGCGATGACCGGGATGCGGGTGCTGACCACCGAGCTCGGCCTGGTCGAGGAGCCGCCGCCGCAGGCGATCTTCCGCCAGAAGGCGCGTGGGTTGCTGCGGCTGGTGCCGCGGAAGCGGCGCCGCGCCGCGATCGAGCTCGCCCACTGGGGCTACGGCGCCGGCGGCGGTGCGGCCTTCGGCGCGCTGCCGACGGCGGTGCGAAGGCAGGCCTGGGCGGGCCCCGTCTACGGGCTGGCCGTCTGGGCCGGGTTCGAAATCGGGCTGGCACCGCTGCTCGGCCTCGAGCAGGCGGGCCAGAAGCGGCCCGCCGAGCGGGCGGCGCTGGCCCTCGACCACCTGCTCTACGGGCTGATCCTCGCCGAGCTCCGCTCGCGTCCGCGGGATTGACGATGGCGGGGAGCGGCAGCGCGACCAGGCGACGGGTGCGGGCGCGGGTCACCGGCACCGTCCAGGGCGTCGGCTTCCGGCCCTTCGTCTACCGGCTGGCCGGCGAGCTCGGCCTCGACGGCTGGGTGCTGAACGACACCCGGGGCGTCGTGATCGAGGCCGAGGGGGAGGCCGCCGCGGTCGCCGAGCTGCTCGTCCGGGTCGAGGGCGAGGCGCCGCCGCTGGCCGCGGTGGAGTCGATCGAGCCGACCGACCTCGAGCCGCGCCGGCAGGGCGGCGGCTTCGAGATCCTCGCCAGCGACGCGGGCGGCGAGGTGGCCGCGGCGGTGTCGCCCGACGGCGCCACCTGCGACGACTGCCTCGCCGAGCTGTTCGATCCCGCCGATCGCCGCCACCGGTACCCGTTCATCAACTGCACCAACTGCGGGCCGCGGTTCACCATCGTCGAAGGGGTCCCGTACGACCGTCCGCTGACGACGATGTCGGGGTTCTCGATGTGTGAGCGCTGCCTGGCCGAGTACGAGGACCCGCTCGATCGCCGCTTCCATGCCCAGCCGAACGCCTGTCCCGCCTGCGGGCCGCGGGCGCGGTTTGAGACCGCGGGCGGGGAGGACCTCGAGGCGGGCGCGACCGATGCCGTGGCCGCCGCCGCCCGGGCGCTGCGGGAGCGGGCGATCGTCGCGGTCAAGGGGGTCGGCGGCTACCACCTCGCCTGTCGCGCCGACGACGAGCGCGCGGTGGCGGCGCTGCGCTCGCGTAAGCACCGCGAGGAGAAGCCCTTCGCCCTCCTGGTCGCCGACCTCGCGGCGGCGACGGAGCTGGTCGAGCTGGGAGAGGAGGAGGCGGCGCTGCTCGCCTCGCGGGCCCGTCCGATCGTGCTCGCCCGTCGTCGGCCCGGCGCGCCGGTGGCCGCCGCGGTGGCGCCGCGGGTCGGTGAGCTCGGGCTGATACTGCCGTACTCGCCGCTCCACCACCTGCTCATCCGCGACGTCGGGATGCCGCTGGTGCTGACCAGCGGCAACGCCTCCGACGAGCCGATCGCCTACCGCGACGCCGACGCCGACGAGCGGCTGGCGCCGATCGCCGACGCCTTCCTCCGCCACGACCGCCCGATCCACATCCGCACCGACGACTCGGTGGCGCGCGTGGTCGAGCTGCCGGCGGGCCGCCGACCCTTGATGCTGCGCCGCTCGCGGGGCTACGTCCCCGACGCCCTGCCGCTGTCGACGGGCGACTCGGCCCCGATCCTCGGCTGCGGTGCGGAGCTGAAGAACACCTTCTGCCTCGCCAAGGACGGGCGGGCCTGGGTCGGCCACCACGTCGGCGACCTCGAGAACTACGAGACCCTGCGCTCGTTCAGCGAGGGGATCGCCCACTTCGAGGCACTGTTCGAGGTCACTCCCGAGGTGGTCGTCCACGATCTCCACCCCGACTACCTGTCGACCAGATACGCGCTGGAGCGGGAGGGGGTTCGGCACGTCGGCGTCCAGCATCACCATGCCCACCTGGCGGCGTGCCTGGCCGAGCACGGCGAGTCGGGCCCGGCGCTGGGGGCGATCTTCGACGGCACCGGGCTCGGCGAGGACGGCACCATCTGGGGCGGCGAGTTCCTGCTCGGCGACCTGCGCGACTACGAGCGGGCCGCCCATCTGCGCACGGTGCCGTTGCCCGGCGGCGCCGCGGCGATCCGGGAACCGTGGCGGATGGCCTGCGCCTGGCTGCGCGCGGCGCTCGGCGGGGAGCCGGAGCCGCCGGCCTCCCTCAGGCCCGCGGTCGAGCCGCGCGCCTGGCGCAACTGCCTGCGCCTCTGCGGTGACGCCGCCACGCCCGGGACCAGCAGCATGGGCCGGCTTTTCGACGCGGTCGGCGCCCTCTGCGGCGCCCCCGCCAAGGTCAGCCACGAGGGCCAGGCGGCGATCGAGCTGGAGGCGATGGCGGCGGCGGACGAGCGAGGCCGTTACGAGATGCCGCTCGACGGCGAGGTGCTCGACCCGCTGCCGACCCTTCGCGCGCTCCTCGCCGATCTGGGCGCGGGGCTCGATCCCGCCCGGGCCGCCGCGCGATTCCACGAGACCGTCGCGACGGCGACCGCGTCCGCCTGCACCACGCTCTGCGGACGGGGTGGAGTCGAGACCGTCGTCCTCTCCGGCGGCGTCTTCCAGAACCGCCTGCTGCTCGAGCGCTGCGCCGCCCTCGTCGCCGACGCGGGCCTGCGGGTGCTGGTGCCCGCGGCGATGCCGCCGAACGACGGCGGCATCGCCTTCGGGCAGGCCGCGGTCGCCGCCGCCCGAGTCGGCCCGGACGTTCGGGTGGAGTAGCGTCGGGGAGGTGCCGGTGCGGTTGATCTTCCGCTGTGAGACATGCGGGCGCACGCCCGACGAGGAGACCCGCGTCGCGCTCGAATACGAGCTGCTCGACCCCCGCTTCGGCGAGTACGTCGATGCCCAGCCCGGCCACTGGCTGATCTGGCACGGCCGTGGTCTCTATGGGGCCACCCGCTTCGCCTGCGCCGAGCACCGCGGCGAGCTGAAGGCCTACCTGCGCGAGCACTACGGCACGATCGGCCGCCATCCCTGGGCGATGAAGTCGCAGCCCGGCGGTCGGGAGATCGACTTCGCCCGGGCCCGTCGCGTCGCTCGCGCCTCGGGCCCGAAATGGTGAGCGATCCGACGCGGGGGCGCCGCCGGGTCGCCGTCTACCGCCGCGATGGCCGTCGCCCGGAACCGCTTGCGATCGCGGCGCTCGCAAGCGTCCCGGCCCAGACCAGCGCCGCGAGGGTGGGCCACAGCCACGCCGCGCCGAGGAGGAGGACGACGGTGACGAAGGTGGGTCCCAAGGCGTCCTGGAGGGAGTTGCCGAGGGAGAAGACGGAGAGGTAGCTTCCTCGGTGGTCGGCAGGCGCCAGCTCCATGCTGGTGACCCATTCACCTGCGGAGGCGAACATCTCCACGCCGACATGGGCAAGGGCGCCCAGCACCAGCAGGAGGATCGCGGCGCTCCGGTCGACGTAGTGGGCGGCCAGGAAGGCGGCGGCGCAGAGGCCCATCAGCGCCGCCGCGCGCCGATACGCCCGCGAGGCGCTCTGCGGGCCGTCGATGCCGCGGCTGGCGCGCACCTGGAAGGCCACCACGATGACGGTGTTCATCGCGAACAGGAGGCCGGCCACCGGGGCGGGCGCCTCGGTGTACCTGACGATCCAGAGGGGCATCGCGATGTCGAGCGCGGCGATGTAGAAGGTGCCGGGGACGGCGGCGGCGGTGAGCGCGAGGTAGCGACGATCTTTGGCCACCGTCCGCAGTCCCCGCCAGGCTCCGCCCGGTCGGGCCGCGTAGCCGACGAGGGGGGGCACCTCGATCCCGGCGACCAACGCGATCGCGACCAGGAACGAGGCTGCGTCGCCGTAGACGACGCCGAGATAGGCGTCGCCGCCGAGCGCGAGCGCGAGGGTGGCGAGCAGGCCGCCGATCCCGTAGCCGATGTTGCGCACCGATCGCTGCGAGGCCAGCATGCGCGTCCGCGTCCTCCCCGAGGCGATGTTCGCGATCATCGCCTTGCGGCCGGTCGAGTGGCCCGCTGCGGCGATCTCGGCGGCGGCGACCGCGACCACGAGCGTCGCCCAGCTGTCGACCAGGCCGTAGGAGGCGTAGGCCAGGGAAGCCAGGGCCATCGACGCCATCAGGACCGGCTTGGCGCCGACCCGATCGACGAGCGCTCCGGTGACCGGCGCCAGGGCGAGCGCGGCAAGGGCGCCGACCGTCAATCCGGTCCCGACGGAGGTCGCCGACAGTCCCACGTAGACCGTGAAGTAGAGGACGGTGATCGGCGCCAGCAGTCCGGTCCCCGCCGCGTCGATGACCGACATCGCCGTCCACCGCCCGGCGCCCGGGAACTGCACCAGGCCCAGGGTCTCGCCGACGGCGCGCCGCAGTGCTCCCGTCACCCGTCGGGTGTCGCCCATGCGATCACCGAGGCATCGCCGAGCCGCCGCCTCGCCGCGGCGCGCTCCTCCTCCGGTCGTCGGCCTTCGGCGAGGCGGCGGCGCAGGGTCTCCAGGCCGCGTTCGAGCTCGTCGGGGTGCTCCTCGGCGAGACGCTCGAAGAAGCTGGTCTGGCGACGGATCGCCGGGTCGAGCATCGCCTCCGGATGGGCGCAGAGGGCGCCGATCGAGGCGTCGGAGAGGTCCATGAACCAGATCGGGGTGACGGTCGCGCCGGGCAGCTCGGCGAGCATCTCGGCGAGCGTCGGCCGGTGGGGCAGGGCGAACTCCCGCATCGAGGGGAAGAGGTCGTAGGCCCAGGCCACCTCGCGCAGATGCTCCGCCGCGAGCCCCATGACCGCGAGGCGACCGCCCGGCCGGAGGACCCGCCGCGCCTCGGCGAGCGCGCCACGCCAGTCACCGACCTGGTGGATCATCGAGACCATCGTCACCGCGTCGAAGGAGCTCTCGGCGAAAGGGAGGGCGGTTGCCTCGCCCGCGATCGTCGCCAGCCCCTTGGACTCCGCCTGTCGCCGCATCGTCGCGCTCGGGTCGAGGACCAAGGTCTCCCAGCCCCGATCGCGGAGAGCGGCGGCGTAGTTCCCGGTGCCGCCGCCTACGTCGAGGAGGCGGCGTCCCGGCGCGGGGTCGATCGCCTCCGAGACGGCGGCGAGCACGTCGGCGCTCACCCGGCGGGTGCTGTCGTAGCGCCTGCCCTGTTCGGCGTAGTCGAGTCGCAGGGCCTTTTCCGTCCTTGCCATCTCCGCGATCGCGCCGAGCAGCTCGTCCTCGTCCTCGCCGCGTACGAGGAGCGAGTCGCGTAGGCGGACGAGCCGGGCCTCGAGCGTTCCCAGTGCCGCGCGGCGGGAGCGGACGTGCTCCAGGTGCCGCCCGACGACTTCCTGGAGCCCCGCCTCCACCGTCCCGTCGAGGACGGACGCGATGTCCGCGAGGCCGAGGCCGAGTTCCTTCAAGGCCCGGATGCGGTAGAGCCGGTCGACCTCGGCGGGACCGTAGCGGCGGTACCCGCTCTCGTCACGACCCGCCGGCGACAGGAGGCCTATCCGGTCGTAGTGGCGCAGGGTGCGAAGGCTGACCCCGCTCACCTTCGCCAGGTCCCCGATCCGCATCTCCTGCGCAGTGCTCTCCCGCTTGCCGGGCACCAGGCGAGGATGCACCATGCCCCTGCGTCAAGGTCAAGTGGGCGGCACCACGTAGCCCTGCCATTCGATCTCGTCGACCGGTCGACGGTCGAGGACTTCGCCTTGCGCGTCGAGGGCGAGGACTTCGCGCGGTTCGCGGTCGGGTTCGGCGAGGAGGACGAAGCCGCCTTCGACGCCTTCGACCCGCAGCGGCGGCCCGGAGGCATAGGTGAGCTCGACCGCCGTCACCTCCTTGGCCGCGATGCCGAACAGGGGGACGTGGCCTTCGGCGTCGGCGTGTCGCATCGCGCCTGGGCCGAGGACGTACAACGGGGCCTTGCCGAGTTCCGCCGCGCTTTCGAAGCCCATGCCGACGCCGGTGTCGCCGAGGTCGAAGTTCAGGCCGCCGGAGGGGCCGATATAGGAATAGAGCTTGTAGCCGCCGGCTTCGGCGATCACCCGCGGTTCCTTCGCCTGGTGGGGGTCGTCGAGATATTCGAGATATTCGGGCATTTTTTCATCGGCCTCGAGCGGCTTGCCGGGCGCGTCGGCGGAGTTGCCGCCGAGCCAACCGGAGAAGGCGCCGCCGACGGCCCCGCCGGCGTCCTCGAGCGCGGCGCGGGTGGCGGGGACCGAGTAGAGCGCGACGGCGAGCAGGAGGAGGGCGGCGAGGGCGACGGTCGCGGGGCGCCGCCAGATCACGGGTGCGGTGCCGTTCGAGCGCCTGGTCGTCGGTCCGACCCTGGCGAGGACCGCGGCGACATCGGCCTCCGACGGCTCGAGCGCCCGCGCCGGCGCGAACGCGGCGCGGATCAGGTCGTCATCTCGATCGGTGAGCATCATGGCCTCCTTCGAAGGCGAGGGCGACCTCGGCGAGGCGGGGGTCGCGGCGGAGTGTCTGGCGGGCGCGGGAAAGGAGCGCGTGGACGGTGCCCTTGCGGCAGCCGAGCGCGGCGGCGATCTCGGCGTCGGAGAGGTCGTGCACGTAGCGGAAGGCGAGCGCGAGGCGCTGCCGTGGCGGCAGCGCGGGGAGTGCGGCGGCGAGGGCCTGGCGCGCCACGATCACCGCGTCGCGGTCGAACCCCTCCGGCACCGCCGGCTCGGCGGCCTCGGGCAGCAGGGCGAGCGGCGTCTCGAGCGCCCGCGCCCGCTGCCGGCGCCGCAGCCGCCGCAGGGCGTGGCGCACGGTGATGCGGTGGACCCAGGCGTCGAAGGCCTCGGGATCGCGGAGCTTGCCGAGCGAGCGCAGGGTGTCGACGGCGACGTCCTGGGCGATGTCGGCGGCCTCCTCGCGGCTTTCGAGGAGCGCTGCGGCGGTGCGCCGGGCGAGGCGCGTCGCGCGCCGGGCGAGCGCTTCGGCGGCGGCCGGGTCGCCGTCGCGAAAGCGACGGACCTCGGCGGCCGCCGATCGCCGCTCGGCGGCATGGAAGTTCGCGTCCATCTACGTGCCTGGTGCGGGGCGGGCGGAAAAAGCTTGCAGCGAAGATCGACGGCGATCTCAGCCATCTGCACGGACCGGCCGCCGCGGTGAGCTGGTGAGGCTCACCGCGACGGCCGATTGGATCAGGCTTGGGAGCTCGCGGAGCTCGTCCGCGAGCTCCCGATCAGCCTCTGATCAGTTTCTGGATGAACTGGTCGCCCGGGGATCCGATGCCGGTCATCGAGTCGAACCCTGGGGCCGCGGAGAGCGACTCGGGTGCTTCCTCGACTTCCACTTCGCATTCGCCGGTTTCTTCGTTTTCTTCGGGGCAGAAGTACTCGGTCGCCCCTTCCAGGCCGAGGATCCTCGCCGAGGTGAGGATGCCCGCCGACGCGTCTTCGCTGTTGAGGTAGTCGTTGCGGGCGACCGCCTGCTTGCCGGCCGGCAGCACGTCGTAGAAGGCCTGCGATTTCTGCTTTCCGGCATCCACGTGGTACAGCAGCGGATTGACGAAACCGAGCGAGCCTCCGGCTGCTTGGTCGGCGTCCGCCATCAGCCCGGCGAACAGCGGGGACGAGAGGCTCGTGCCGCCGATCCGGTACTGGTCGTAGTAGGTGCCGTCGGCGAATTCCTGCGTCTCGCCGACGAGCATGCCGGTCGAGGGATCACCCTCCATCGAGATGTCCGGCACGACGCGGTTGAGCTCGCCCGTCCCGGCCCGTTCGGCGATTTCCTTGGGCACCACCGATTCCTGATACCAGGGCTCGGCGTACTGGTTCGAGGTTCCGCCGCCACCGCCGTAGTCGTATTCACCGGGTGCTTCCGGCTCCCACTCGCCGACTTCGGAGCTTTCGCAGAATTCGAGTTCCACCAGTTCTTCGGTGCAGAGGGCGCTGATGCCGGTCGACCAGCCGACCTCGTCCAGGCGGTTGTTCTGCGCGCCGATCTCCACGCTGGTGCCGCCGACCGCGGTCGCGTAGGGGCTCGTCGCCGGGAACGACGGCTGCTGCGTGCCGGAGACGATGAAGTTGTCGCCTTCGTCGCCGGAGGAGAACTGCACGCCGACCCCGGTGCCCGCTGCCATCAGCAGCACGTGGTTGAACGCTTCCCTCGATTCGGTGGTTTCGGCTTCTTCTTCTTCGGGACCGTTGGTCCAGGAGTCGGTGACGATGTTCGCCAGATGGCCGTCGACCACTTCCTGGACCGCGTTGTACAGGGACACGGTGCAGTTTTGCCCACCGACGTAGAGCACCTTCGCACCGGGTGCCATCGCGTGCACGGCCTCGATGTCGAGCGTCTGCTCGCCCGACCAGCCGGACGCTTCACACTCTTCGGTCTCGGTGAACGGACGGTGGACGATCTCCTTGAACTGGCCCGGCCGCCACTGCTGCGAGGAGCTCTGGTTCTTCTTCGCGTACTCGACCGCATCGCTGTAGAGCGTCGACGCCGCGAACGCGTCGACGACCGCGACCGTCACGCCCGAGCCGTCGTCGCCCTTGGCGATCGCACCGGTGAGGTTGTACGCGCCCTGCAGCTGCGCGGGCTTGTAGCCGCACACCGTGTACGGCAGCGGGTTCGGGAAGCCGTCGCCGAAGTCCGGCAGGGTGCTTGCGAGTTCCTGCCCGTAATAGGAGGAGCAGGGAGTCGCGACGCGGAAGCCGAGCGGTGCCGGGATTTCTTCTTCTTCTTCTTCTTCTTTCGGCGGCGGGCCGTGGCCGTGGCCGTGACCAGGCCATCCTGACGGCCCGCTGCCGCCCTCCCCGGCGCCGGTGAGATCCGCCGGCTTCGCGTGGATCTCGTTGACGCCGCGCACGCCGGTGATGAGCGGTGCCACCTTCGTCGGGGCGCTCAGTGACGATGACGCAAGGCGCACCGTTTCTTCGCCGACTTCGTATTCGGCCAGCGTCGTTCCGAAATACGCTTCGATCTGTTCGGCGGTCCCTTCGGCCTCGATCGTCATCCGATCGGGGGTCACCTCGACGATCTTGATGCCGGCCCTGCGCAGCGAAGCCTCGACTTCCCTGTCCGCCCTGACGGTCGGCGAGAAGCGGCTCTCCCACTGCCGCGGAGTCAGGTACCTGCGGTAGTTGCGGCTCGTCGGATCGGTGACTTCCTTGGCCAAGGCTTCCGCACCGGACAGGTTCCTGAGTTCGACGCCGACGTCGAATTCGATCAGTTCCCCCGATGGCGTCGGGCCTGCCTCATTTGCGGGAACGGCCGCCGCGGCCCTGCCCTGAATCTTCGAAGAGGTCGCCGCGCCGGCGGAGACCGTTGGGATCAGCAAGAACGCAACGCTCGTAAAAAGGGCAGCGAACCAGCCGTAGGACCACAGCTTCTTCATGGATACACCCGCCGTCATTCGTGATTTAGGAGCATTCCCGAGGCGCCGGTGAACCGTCCCTCAACCAGTCCACGCCCGACCCGCCGAGATCTCCTGGTCATACCCAAAGCCCCCAAAAAGCGAACCAGCTTCCGCCAGGGGCACGAAAATGGGGCACGGTGCTCGGTGAAACCGCTCCGTGGGCGGCCTTTGTAGCCTGATCGGGCCGTGAGAACGCTGATATTCATCCCCGCCTGGAACGAGGCCGAATCCATCGCCTCGGTGATCGCCGACGTCCAAGAGGCGATCCCACATGCCGACATCCTCGTGGTGGACGACGGGTCGAGGGACGAAACCACCGCCATCGCGACGGCGTCCGGGGCCCGGGTCGCCAGGCTGCCGTTCAACCTCGGTCTCGGAACCGCGCTTCAGACCGGGTATCTGTACGCCTACCGCGAAGGGTACGACTACTGCGCCCACCTCGACGGCGACGGACAGCATCCCCCTTATGAGGTGGCTCGTCTGCTCGAGGTGCTGAAGGAGGATCGGGCCGATCTGGTCATCGGCTCGCGGTACCACACCCCTGGCTCGGTGGGCGAGGACGACTACCGTCCGACCCGGATCCGGGCGATCGGGATCAGCCTCTTCCGCTTCCTGCTCAGTCTGACCGCGGGGCAGCGCTTCACCGATACCACCAGCGGCATGAGGGCCGGCAACCGGCGCGCGATGGCCCTCTTCAGTGCCAGCTACTCCCCCGACTTCGGTGAGATCGAGTCGCTGCAGCTTGCCTTGCGCGAGGGATTGAGGGTCGAGGAGATCCAGGTCCGCTTCCTCTTCCGGGCGGGCGGAACGTCATTCCTCACCCCGCTGCGCTCGAGCTTCTTCATCTTCAAGAACCTGGTCGTTCTGCTGGTCGGCTGGTTCAAGCCGCGGACCGGCGGGATGCCCCCTTGATCGTCGCTGAAAGATCGGGCCGAGACGGGACATCTCCTCTCTGAGGCGATGGACGCACCGCAACCGACCTTGGGCAGGCGACTCAAAGCGCTGCGGGCGAGCCGCGGTCTGTCGCTGAAGGAGGTCGCGGCGGAGACCGGCCTCTCCGCCTCGTTCCTCTCGATGGTGGAGACCGGGCGCAACGAAATGACGGTCGGGCGACTGGTGACGATGGCCGACTTCTACGAGGTCGGCCTCAGCGACCTGATCCCCGAGCGGGGCATGGAACAGCCGGTGGTCCTGCGCCGCGACGACCGCCGCACGCTCGACTCCGCCGACCAGCGGGTCAGGACCGAACTCCTCGCCTCCTGGCACCACGGCAAGACGACCAGCGGCGTCCTGCGCTTCGAGGTCGGTGCCGACCTCTCCGAGGTCGCCCCCCGGGCGGGCCCCGAGTTCGTCCTCGTCCTCGCCGGCGAACTGGCGATCGAGTTCTGCGACGAGACCTCCGTCCGGCTCCACGAGGGCGACTCGGTCTGGTTCGAGGCCGGCCGCCGGCACCGCTACCTCAACGTCGGCGAGGGCGAGGCCCAGATCCTCACCTTCAGGAGCGAAGGTGGCGGCGACCGACGATAGGTGAGGTCGACGCCGACCCGGGCGCGTCACGTTTCGGCGATCGCGTTCGCGGCCGGACGAGACCTGTGCGCCTCCGCCGCGCCGAGCGCCGGCCCCACCCGTTCGTGCAGCCGCCGCAGGGGCCGCGGTGACCACCAGTTGGCGGCGCCGAGGAGCTTCATCAGGGAGGGGACGAGGAGGGCGCGGACGACGAAGGCGTCGAGGAGGACGGCCATGCCGGCGCCCAGGCCGAGCTCCTTGAGGAAGACCATGCCGGAGGTGACGAAGGCGCCGAGGGCGATGGCGAGGAGGACGGCGGCGGCGGAGACGACGGAGCCGGTGCGGCCGAGGCCGAGGGCGATCGCCTCTTCGTCGGCGGCGCCGCGGTCGCGGGATTCCTTGATCCGGGTGAGGAGGAAGACGCCGTAGTCGGTGGAGAGGCCGAAGACGATCGCCGCCATCACCAGGTAGTCGGTCTGCTCGATGCCGCCCTGGGCTTCCGCCCCGAAGAGGCTCACCAGGTTGCCTTCCTGGAAGACGAAGACGACGATGCCGGTCGCCGCCGCCAGGGTGAGGAAGTTCATGATCAGGGCCTTGACCGGGAGGACGACGCTGCCGGTCATCAGCCAGAGGGCGGTGCAGGTCAGGATCACCAGCAGGGCGAGGGCGAGGCCGACCGAGTCGGTCACCGCCGCCTGCGAGTCCTTCAGTTCGGCGGCGCTGCCGCCGACCAGGGCGGGCACCGACGAGCTGACGCCGCGGAGGCCGCCGATCACTCCCTGCACGGAGTCGGAGCTCGGCGCGCCGGGCAGGTCGACTTCGATCCGCCAGGTGCCGTCGCCCAGGTAGGCGGGCGCGCTCACGTCCTTCACGCCGTCGACTTCGCCGAGCGCGCGCCTATAGCTCGCCACGCTCGCCGCTTCGCCCTTCGACGCCTCGACCGCGACGAAGACCGGGCTCGCGTCCGCTTTCGGGAATTCCCGCTGCGAGGTTTCGAAGACGGTCCGCGCGCTCTGGCCGCTCGGCAGCGAGGTCGCGTCGACGCCGGTCCAATTGAGCCCCAGCGTCGGCGCCGCCAGCACGCACATCAGCGCCGCCGCGCCGACGGCGACCAGCGCCGGCCGCCGCATCACCCACTTCGCCAGCCCGTACCAGCGCCCCTCGCCCGCCGGCTTCGGCGTCACCTTCCCCAGCCGCGGCGCCATCAGGATCAAGAGCGGCGGCAGGACGAGGAAGGTCGCCGCCGCCGCGACCAGGGCGACGACGATGCCGCCGAGCCCCATCGAGACCAGGAACCGCTGCGGGAAGACGGTCAGGCAGGCGAGCGCCGCCGCCACGGTCACGGCGCTGAAGAGCACCGTGTGGCCCGCCGCGCGCAGGGTCGCCAGCAGCGCCGCGGGCGGGTCGGCGCCGCGGCCGATCTCCTCGCGGAAGCGCGACACCGAGAGCAGGCTGTAGTCCACCGCCAGCCCGAGGCCCATGCCGATCACCAGGTTGAGCGCGAAGGGGGAGATCGCCAGCGCCTCGTTCAGCGCCCGCAGCACGGCGAAGGCGCCGAGCACCGTCGTCGCCCCGACCGCCAGCGGCAGCAGCGCCGCGACCCCGCGGAAGAAGAGGAAGGTGAGCAGGGCGAGCAGCGGGAAGGCGATCAGCTCGGCCGTCGCCAGGTCGCTGGTCGCCTGTTCGGCGACCTGGGTCGAGGCGATCGCGTTGCCGCCGAGTTCGACCCCGGCCTCGCCCTTGAACTCTTCCTGGATGCTTTCGGCGACGTCGGTTTCGTCGGCCGAGGTGAGGATCGTCGCCGCGACCATGCTGCGGTTGCCGCTCTCGGAGACGAGCGGCGAGCCCGCGGCGGGCCGGGTGACCGTGCCGACTCCCGGCTCTGCCTCCAGCCGCTTCGCCACGCTCGCCACCTTGGCGCTCCCCGGCGCCCCGTCGACCAGCGCGATCACCGCCGGTTCCGCCGTCTGCCCGCCGGCCGCTTCGATCCGGTCGCGCGCCTGCGCCGAATCGGAGCCGGGGTCGGTGAAGGCGCGGGAGACGTCGAAGCTTCCCGGCGCGCCGCTGCCGATCGCGGCGACGACGAGGAAGACCAGGAGGGCGACGAGCCCGAGGCGTCGCGGGTGTGCGGTTGCGATGCTTGCGAGGCGCTGGGACATTGCGGGCTCCTCCAGGGCTTGCGGCCGACCGTTTCGCGAAGGTAGGTTTACACCGTAAATGAACGATGTCAACAAAGATGTGAAAATTCGGGGACGGAACCCGCGCGGCGAGGGCGAGAAGCTGCGCGCGGCGCTGCTCGAGGCGGCGACCGAGCTGATCGCCGAGAACGAGAACCCCGAGGACGTGTCGGTCCGCGCCGTCACCGCGCGCGCCGGCGTCAGCCCGACCGCCCTCTACCTCCACTTCGAGAGCCGGGAGGCGCTGTTCCGCGCGGTCAGCGAGGAATGCTTCGCCGAGCTCGGCGCGGCGCTGCGCGCGGCCCAGGCGGAGGCCGGCGACGACCCGCGCGACCAGCTGATCGCCCACGGCCACGCCTACCTGCGCTTCGCCCGCGAGCGCCCCGGCCACTACGCCGTCCTCTTCGTCCGCCACATCTCCAAGAACGACCCGGATGACGACCGGCCGATGGTCGGCATGGACGTCTTCGAGATCCTGCTCGATGTGATCCGCCGCGCCGGCGTCCCCGACGACGACGCCTTCGACGACGGCGTCATCCTCTGGATGTCCCTCCACGGCCGCGCCACCGTCGCCTCGGCGATGCCCGGCTTCCCCTTCCCCGAGGAGGACCGCTACATCGAGCTGCTCGTCGACCGCGTGCTCGGCCCCGCCTGACCTGCGGACACGGGATCTGACGGTGAAGCGGCTCGCCTCAACGGTCAAGCAAGGTTTAGGTCACGGTCTCTGACCGAAGTCGCATTTTGTCTCGCGCTCGTTAGCGTCGCGCGGGCCCCGGGAGGAACAAGGGGTAGTCCGGGAAGATTCCGGGCGACTTCCAAGCAGCGACATCGGGGGCCTCCTTCGGGGGGCCCCTTTTGTCGAGGCGAAGCGACCAGTGGGCACTTGACCTACGTAGCCACCACGTAGAAGATCCCTGACCGCGATGGCACTCCCTGATCCGCGCCTGCTTGAGCTGATCGGCGACACCCACGGACCGTTCGGCCTCGAGGAATTCCGCCTCCGCCTGTTGGAGGCGCTGCGTCGGGCGGTCGCGTGCGATTGGGTGTCGCTGAACGAGGTCGGCCCCGAGCCCGGCGACTTCTGGGGGATCGTCGATCCGGACCTGCCGCGGGAGAGCTACGAGATCTTCGCCCGGTACATGCACCAGAACCCGCTCCTGCTCTACATGCTGGAGAGCCGCAACGGGACCGCCCGGCGACTCTCGGAGATGATCTCGAAGGAGGATCTCCACCGCACCGATCTCTACCGGCTGCTCTACGGGGAGATCGGGCTCGAGTACCAGATCGCCTTCACCCTGCCGCAGGAGCCGCCGCGGATGCTGGGGGTGGCGCTGAGCCGGCGGACCCGCGACTTCGACGACGCCGACCGCGACCTGCTGAACCAGGCGCGGCCGTTCATGATCCAGAGCTACCGCACCGCGATCGCCTTCGAGCGCCTGCGCACCGAGCTCGGCGCCGAGGCCTTGGTCGCCGCGCTGCGCGGGGCCGGCCTCACCTCGCGCGAGGCCGAGGTGATCGGCCTGCTCGCCCGGGGCCGCTCCAACGCCGACCTCGCCGGGGCGCTCGGCATCTCCACCCGGACGGCCGAGAAGCACGTCCAGAACGCCTTCGTCAAGCTCGGCGTGAAGACCCGCTCGCAGGCGGCGGCCAGGGTCTGGGACCTGGTCGCGGTCGCCTGAGGGCGGCGG
The DNA here is from genome assembly GCA_047601885.1 of Solirubrobacterales bacterium. GTDB lineage: Bacteria > Actinomycetota > Thermoleophilia > Solirubrobacterales > 70-9 > VAYN01. The sequence goes on along the minus strand of JASGIK010000002.1, from coordinate 684,231 downwards.
TCGGGCCGGGCGGCGGCGCGGCTAAGGTTCGTCGCGATGGCCTACGTCGTGATCGCCAGGTGGACCGCTCGGGCGGGGGAGGAGGACGCCGTCGCCGCCGCGATCGAGGCCTTGGTGGAACCGTCGCGGGCCGAGCCGGGGATGCTCGTCTACCAACCCCAGCGCGACCCCGAGGATCCGCGCGTCTTCGTCCTCTACGAGCAGTACGTGGACGAGGACGCCTACGTGGCCCACGGCGAATCGGGGCACTTCCGCCGCCACGGACTCGAAGACGGGATCCCGCGGCTGGAGAGCCGCGAGCGCTCCTTCTACGAGACCTTCGGTCAGGCGATCGCTCCGCTCCGCGTGCTCCGGGGCAGGTGACGCTTTCGCAGGGAAGGCAGGGCGCGCGCCGGCTCAGCCCGGCAGGATCTCCACCTGGGAGGAGAGGTCGTCGCCGAGCAGGGCGTGGAGGACGAAGCCGGGCGCGCCGCCGTAGAGGTCGACGTCCTCGGCGGCGAAGTCGGGGCGGGCCTGGGCGAAGGTGCTCGGTGCGGCCAGCACCGGGCGGCCGGCGAGGACGGAGGTGGTCATCCGGTGCAGGTGGCCGGCGACGATCACGCGCACCTGGGGATGGCGCTCGATCACCGCGGCGAGGGCGTCGCGCTCCGACGCGGGCATGTTGACGCTGTCCCAGCTCGGCATGCCGGTGGCCAGCGGCGGCTGGTGCATGGCGACGATCGTCGGCTTGCCGGTCGCCACGTCGAGCTCGTCGTCGAGGCGGCGGAGCTGTCCGGGCTCGAAGGAGCCGTGGTCCTCGCCGGGGGTGGTCGAGTCGACGACGACGAGGCGCAGCGGCCCGAGGTCGGCCGTGTAGTCGAGCGGCTCGGCGCCGGCGCCGGGGAGGCCGAGGGCCTCCCGCATCGTCGCCCGGTCATCGTGGTTGCCGGGCAGCACGTGGACGGGGACCCCGAGCCGGCCGATCAGCTCGGCCGCGAGCCGGTACTCCTTCGGCTTCGCGTGCTCGGCGAGGTCGCCGGTGACGAGCACCGCGTCGACCGGGTTCGGCAGGCGCCCGATCGCCGCGATCACCCTGCGCAGCGACTTCTTCGGCTTCACCCCGTCGATCGCCGGCTCACCGAGGTGGAGGTCGGAGATCTGGGCGAGGAGGAAGGGGCGGCTCAAGGCGCGGACCCTAGCGGCGGCCGGCTCAGACCGGCCGGATCACGCGGGCGGGGTTGCCGACGGCGACGACGTTCGCCGCGACGTCCCTGGTGACGACGGCGCCGGCGCCGATCACCGCGTTGTCGCCGATCGTCACGCCGGGCAGGACGATCGCCCCCGCGCCGAGCCAGACGTTGTCGCCGATCGCGATCGGCGTGGCGGTCTCCAGCTTCGCCCGGCGCGGCTCCGGGTCGACCGGGTGGGACGCCGCCAGCAGCTGCACGTTGGGGGCGATCTGGCAGTCGTCGCCGATCGCGATCGGGGCGACGTCGAGGGCGACGAGGCCGAAGTTGACGAAGGTGCGGGCGCCGATCGTCAGCTGGTCGCCGTAGTCCACATATATGGGGGGCCGCACCACGCTGCGCTCGCCCAGCCCGCCGAGCAGCTCCGCCAGGACCGCCCGCGCCGCCCCGCGGTCGCGCGGCCACAGCGCCGCGAACTCCGCCGAGAGCCGCGTCGCCCGCCGCATCCGCGCCCCCAGCTCCGCGTCGTCGGCGACGTAAGGGTCGCCCGCGAGCATCCGCTCCTGGTTGGTGCGCGGGTCGTCGGCGAGGGGGTCGGCCATCGGCGAAGCCTAGGCGGTCGAAGCGAGGGGGTCGGGGAGAGGTGCGAGATCCGTCACGAACTCCCGGGATCGGTGACGAGGAGCGGGGGAAGTCCACGCTTCCTCCCGTCCTCCTCATGCCCTCCCCTGGTGAGTTCGCAGTTCTGCCCGCATGGCGAGCGAAAGTGCGAACTCACTCCCGGTCGGCCTTGATTCTGGGACGGGAGGCATGGGGAAGGGTGGCGTTCCCGGCATCTCCCAGACGTTTGGGACGCAGCGAGGGGACCGTGGCAGGATTGGCGCTGTGATCGAGCCGTTCGTCGATGCCGGGTGGGTGCGGGAGCGCCGTGGAGAGGTCGTTCTTGCCGACTGTCGCTGGTACATGGACGGCCGCTCGGGGCGGGAGGCCTACGACGGGGGGCATATTTCCGACGCCGTCTTCGTCGATCTCGATGCGGCGCTGGTTCGGCGCGCCGACCCGGCCGAGGCGGGGCGCCACCCGCTCGCCGAGCCGGAGGACTTCGCGGCGGCGATGGGCGCGCTCGGGATCGGCGACGACGACACCGTGGTCGCCTACGACGACGCGGGCGGGGTGATCGCCGCGCGCCTCGTGTGGATGTTGCGGGTGACCGATCACGAGGCGGCGCTGCTCGACGGCGGGATCCAGGCGTGGGAGGGGGAGCTGGAGACGGCGCCCGCCTCGCGCCCGGCGACGAGCTTCACCGCGAGCGAGTGGCCGGTCGCCCGGCTGGCGAGCATCGACGAAGTCGCGGTCTGGTCGGCGACCGCCGCGCCGTCCGGCGAGTCGACCTCCCCGGCGACGCAGGCCCGCTCCGCCGCCCCGATCCTCATCGACGGCCGCCAGCGCGAGCGCTACCTGGGCGAGGCCGACGCGGTCGACCCGCGGGCCGGACACATCCCCGGCGCGCTCGCCGTCCCCTGCCGCGAGAACCTCGACGCCGACGGCCGGCTCCTCACGGCGGACCGCCTGCGCGCCAACTTCCCCTTCGACGACGACGCCGAGGTCGTCTCCTACTGCGGCTCCGGCGTCACCGCCTGCCACAACCTGCTGGCGATGGAGCAGATAGGGCTCCGAAACGGACGACTTTTCCCCGGTTCTTGGTCGCAATGGAGTCGCGACCCCGCCCGACCGGCGGAAATCGACGCCGTCTCTACGCCATAGCGGCAGAGCCTGCCGCGACCCGTTCGCCCCGACCCCGGCCGGGGGATAAGTTCCAGTAACCGCAAACTTCGATTCGCGAGGGAAGTCAGATGAGCGATTACGCCGTAGTCAATCCCGCCACCGGGGAGACGATCAAGGAGTACCCGACGATCACCGACGACGAGCTGCGGGCGGCGATCGATCGCGCCGACAAGGCCTACAAGACGTGGACCCCGTCGACCACCGTCGCCGCGCGCGCGGCGCTGATCCAGAAGGTCGCCGACCTGCACTCCGAGCGCCGTGAGGAGCTCGCCGCGATCATCGTCCGCGAGATGGGCAAGCCGGTCGAGCAGGCGCTGATGGAGGTCGACTTCTCGGCCGAAATCTACGGCTACTACGCCGACAACGCCGAGGACCTGATGGCCGACGAGCCGATCAAGCTGATCGAGGGCGAAGGCACCGCGGTGGTGCGCCGCAGCGCCTTCGGCACGCTGCTCGGGATCATGCCCTGGAACTTTCCCTACTACCAGGTGGCCCGCTTCGCCGGCCCGAACCTGATCATCGGCAACCCGATCCTGCTGAAGCACGCGCCGCAGTGCCCGGAATCGGCCGAGGCGATCCAGAAGATCTACGACGACGCCGGCTTCCCCGCGGGTTGCTACGAGAACATCTACGCGACCAACGACCAGATCGAGTGGGTGATCGGCGATCCGCGCGTGCACGGCGTGTCGGTGACCGGCTCCGAGCGGGCGGGCGCCGCGGTCGCCGAGATCGCCGGCCGCAACCTGAAGAAGGTGGTGCTGGAGATGGGCGGCTCGGACCCGTTCATCGTGCTCAGCTCCGACGACATCGGCACGGTCGCCGACCAGGCCGCCGAAGCGCGCCTCGACAACACCGGCCAGTCCTGCAACGCGGCCAAGCGCTTCATCGTCATGGACTCCTACTACGACGACTTCCTCGCCAAGTTCAAGGAGAACCTGGAGGCGGCCAGGCCGGGCGACCCGACCTCGGAGGAGACGGCGGTCGGGCCGCTCTCCTCGAAGACGGCGGCGGACCGACTCGAGGACCAGGTCAACCGGGCGATCGCGGGCGGCGCCGAAGTGGTGCTGGGCGGCAAGCGCGACGGCAACTTCTTCGAACCGACGATCCTCACCGGGATCGAGAAGGGCAGCGAGGCCTCCCAGGAAGAGTTCTTCGGCCCGGTCGCCCAGGTCTACAAGGTCTCCTCGGAGGAGGAGGCGGTCAGCCTCGCCAACGACACCTCCTTCGGCCTCGGCTCCTACCTGATGACGACCGACAAGGACCAGGCCGAGCGCGTCGCCGACCAGATCGAAGCGGGCATGGTCTACGTCAACATCGTCGGCGCCGACGCCCCCGAGCTGCCCTTCGGCGGCTTCAAGCGGTCGGGGTTCGGCCGTGAGATGGGCCGGCTCGGGGCCGACGAGTTCGTCAACAAGAAGCTGATCCGCGCCGCGCCGTAGGGGAGGATTGCGGCGCGCGCGGGGGACGGCGCGCGCCGTCGGGGGGTGGTGGCATCACACACCGCTCCCCTTGAATGAGGGGCAGAAGGTGCCCTTTTTCGAGCCTCGGGGCGCTCGTAGCGTGCTGCCCACAGATGAGGCTCTCGATCGACATGGGCGGCACCTTCACCGACGTGGTGTTGGAGCGCGAGGACGGGCGGGTCAGCATGTTCAAGGCGCCGACCACGCCCGCCGACCCGGCCGAGGGGATCCTCGCCGGCATCGCGGCGGCGGCCGAGTCGACCGGGCGCAGCGTCCGCGAGCTGCTGGGCGAAACCAAGGTGCTCGTCCACGGCACCACCCGGGCGACCAACGCGATCCTCACCGACACCACCGCGAAGACGGCCTTCCTCACCACCGCCGGCCATCCCGACATCCTCGTCTTCCGGCTCGGCGGCCGCGAGAACCCCTTCGACCACTCGCGCGAGTTCCCGGCCCCCTACGTGCCGCGCTCGCTCACCTACGAGATCGCCGAGCGGCTCGACTACCAGGGCCGGATCGTGCGGCCGCTGGAGGAGTCCTCGGTCTACGCCGCGGCCGAGGCGATGGCGGCCGAAGGGGTGGAGGCGGTCGGCGTCTGCCTGCTCTGGTCGATCGCCAACCCGCGTCACGAGCTCGCCGTCGGTCGCATCCTCGCCGGCGAGCTCCCCGGGGTCACGGTGACGCTCTCCCACCAGCTCAACCCGATCGTGCGCGAGTACCACCGCGCCTCCTCGACCTGCATCGACGCCTCGCTGAAGCCGCTGATGACCGACTACCTGGCCGGGCTCGAGGGCCGGCTGGTCGCCGAGGGGTTCGCCGGCCGCCTCCTCGTCGCCAGCGTCAGCGGCGGCCTGCTGGCCTCCTCGCGCCTCGCCGAGGCGCCGATCCACTCGATCAACTCGGGCCCGGCCCTGGCCCCGACCGCCGGCCGCCACCACGCCCGCAGCGAGTCCGACAAGGACACGGCGATCGTGATCGACGCGGGCGGCACCAGCCTCGACGTCAGCGTCGTCCGTCGCGGCGAAATCCCCCGCACCCGCGAAACCTGGCTCGGCGCGCCGTTCATCAGCCACCTCACCGGCTTCCCCTCGGTCGACGTGCGGACGACCGGCTCCGGCGGCGGCTCGATCGCCCGCGTCGACGCCGGCGGCCTCCTCCGCGTCGGCCCGGAGAGCGCCGGCGCCGTCCCCGGGCCCGCCTGCTACGGCCGCGGCGGCGCCCATCCGACCGTCACCGACGCCTGCATGCTGCTCGGCTACCTCGACCCCGGGCGGCTGGAGGAACTCGGCATCGCGGTCGACTTCGACGCCGCGGCCCGCGTCCTCGTCGAGCAGGTCGGCGAGCCGCTCGGCCTCGACCGCGACGCGGCCGCCGCCGCCGTGGTCCGCGTGGTCACCGAGCAGATGGTCTACGCGATCGAAGAGGTGACGGTCGAGCAGGGCGTCGACCCCCGCGCCGCCTGTCTCGTCTCCGGCGGCGGCGCCGCCGGCTTCAACATCGTCCGCCTCGCCCGCCGGCTCGGCTGCGAGACCGTGATCGTGCCACTCACCGCCTCGGCGCTCTCGGCCACCGGCGGCCTGATCTCCCCGGTCTTCGGCGAGTACGCGACGGTGATGAACGCGACCAGCGACGCCTTCCCCTTCGCCACGGCGAACGCGGCCCTCGACCGGCTCACCGCCGAGTGCCACGCCGGCCTGCAGGCGCCCGATCGCGAAGCGGGTGGTGCCGTCCTCGACCTGATCGCCGAGGCGCGCTACCCGGGCCAGGTCTGGGAGCTGGAGCTGCCGTTGCGGCGCGCCACCTTCACGAGCGAGGAGGAGGTCGCCGAGATGGTCGAGGACTTCCACCGCGTCCACGAAGAGGTCTTCGCCGTCCGCGACGCTCGCTCGCCGATCGAGATCATCGGCCTGCGCGCCCGGATCCGCATCCCCAGCCACGGCGATGGCACGATCACCTCGCCGGAGGAGGCCGAGATCGAGACCCGGGGGAGCCGCACGGCCTACTTCGAAGGCGCCGGCTGGCGCGAGGCGCCGGTCGTCGGCTCGGCCCACATCGAGCGGGTCGAGGGCCCGGCGATCCTCGAGCTGCCCGGCACCTCGATCGTCCTCGACCCCGGCGCGGTCGCCGTCCGCGGCCCCGGCGGCTCGATCCTGATCAGCCCACACGGGCATGACGCGGCGGCCGCCGAGCCCGCCGAGGAGGTAGTCGATGAGCCCGTCCGCTGAAGCCAACGGCGCCGCCGCGACCAACGGCGCGGCCGCCGGCCAACCCTTCGACCCGGTCGACCTGGCGGTCTTGTCGAGCCGCTTCACGGCGATCGTCCGCAGCATGTCGAACACGCTGATCCGCACCGGCCGCTCGGTGATCCTCAACACCGGTCGCGACTTCAGCTGCTGCGTGATCACCGGTGACGACGAGCTCTTCTCGGTCGCCGAGTCGATCCCCACCCACATCCTCTCGGGCCCCGACCTGATGGCGAAGAGCATGAAGGAGACGCATCCGGAACTGCGTCCCGGCGACGCCTTCCTCCACAACTCGCCGTACCACGGCAACTCGCACCCGGCCGACCTCTCGATCCTCGTCCCGGTCTTCGACGACGAGGGCCGCCACCGCTTCACCGTCCTCAGCAAGGCCCACCAGGCCGACATCGGCAACGCCGAGCCGACCCCCTACTCGGCCTCCGCCCGCGACGTCTACGAGGAGGGCGCGGTGATCTTCCCCTGCGTCAAGGTGCAGGAGGACTACCGCGACATCGAGGACATCATCCGCATCTGCCAGGTGCGGATCCGCGTCCCCGAGAAGTGGTGGGGCGACTACCTGGCGCTGCTCGGCTCGGCCCGCGTCGGTGAGCGGCAGGTGAAGGCGCTGGCCGCCGAGATCGGCTGGGACAAGCTCGACGAATTCGTCGAGGCCTGGTTCGACTACAGCGAGGGGCGCATGGAGGAAGCGATCGAACGCCTGCCCGAAGGCGAGATCACCGTCCGCGGCGACCACGACGCCTTCAAGCACATCCGCGAGAACATCCCCGTCAACGTCACGATCAAGATCGGCGGCGGGCGCCTCTCGGTCGACCTGACCGACAACGTCGACTGCCTGCCCTGCGGCCTCAACCTCACCGAGGCGACGGCGGGCTCGGCGGCGATGCTGGGGATCTTCAACGCGACCCACGGCTACGCGCCGCCCAACGCGGGCTCCTTCCGGCGGATCGAGGTCAAGCTGCGCGAGAACTGCGTGGTCGGCATCCCCCGCCACCCGGCGAGCTGCTCGGTGGCCACCTGCAACCTGGTCGACCGGGTCGGCAACACGGTCCAACGCGGGATCGCCGAAATCGCCGACGGCTTCGGCATGGCCGAGTGCGGATACTCGACCCCGGCCTCGGTCGGCGTCATCTCCGGCCGCGACGAACGCCACGGCGGCGCCCCCTACATCGACCAGATGGTGCTCGCCTGGACCGGCGGGCCGGCCTGCTCGATGACCGACGGCTGGCTGACCATGGGCGGGATCGGCGACGCCGGCGTCTTGCAGCGCGACTCGATCGAGATCGACGAGCTGCGCTTTCCGCTGCGCTTCGATGCCCAGCGCGTGGTCCCCGACTCGGAGGGCGCGGGGCGCCGGCGCGGCGCCCCGGCGGCGACCCTCGAGGTCACCCCGACCGCGGGTGAGGTCGAGCTGATGTTCCTTTCCGACGGCACCCTCAACCCGCCGCTCGGCGCGCGCGGCGGCGGGCCCGGCGCGGCCGCCGCGCAGGCGCTGCGCTCGCCCAACGGCGCGGTCGAGCCGCTCGGCGTCTGGACCCGGGTGATGGTCGAGGAGGGGACGACGATCGTCAGCTTCTGCAACGGCGGCGGCGGCTACGGCGAGCCGCTGGAGCGGGAGCCCGAGCGGGTGCTCGCCGACGTGCGCGAAGGCTACGTCGGCCGCGAGCGGGCCGAGGAGGTGTACGGCGTGGTGATCGCGCCCGACCTGGAGCTGGACGCGGAGGCGACGGTCGCGCTGCGCGCCCGCCGCGCCCGCGAGGAGGCGGTCGCGTGAGCCGCGCCACCTTCCTGCCCTCGATGCTGGCGCCCGACGAACGGACGCAGACCTACGTCGCCGCCGCCGTCGGCACCGAGATCACGCTCGGCGACGGCCGCGTCGTCGTCGACGGCGGCTCGCTCAGCTCCTGCATCGTCGGCCACCGTCACCCGCGGGTGGTGGCGGCGGTCCAGCGCGCCGCCGAAGGCGGCAGCGTCGGCGACGGCACCGGCTGGCTGCCGCGCGAGCAGGCCGCCGACGACCTGCTCTCGCTCGCCTTCGCCGGCGAGGACTGGGCGCAGGGCGTCGCCTTCTTCATCTCCTCCAGCGAGGCCTGCGACCTCGGCCTCCTCCTCGCCCAGATGCTGACCGGGCGCGAGCCGCTGGTCGCGCGGGAGCGCGGCTACCACGGCAACGTCGGCCTGGCGCGGTCGACCAGCCTCAACGCGCTCTGGAAACCGGGGCTGGCGCCGCTCGGCGACGCCCCCGCGGTGATGCCGCCGGATCCGGCGACGGTGCGGGTGCTGCCGGTCCCCGAGTGCGGGCTGACCACGCCCGCCAACCGCATCCCCGGCCACGACTGCGCCGCGAGCTGCCTCGCCGAGGCGCCCGCCCTGCTCGAGGGCGCCGCCGCCTCGCTGCTCGACTCGAGCCAGGGCTCGGTCTGCCCGCCCGCCTCCTACCAGGACGGCCTGATCCGCGCCACGCACGCGGCGGGCGCCTACTTCATCGCCGACGAGACGGTCACCGGCTTCGGCCGGCTCGGCCACGGCTTCGCCTTCCAACGTGGCTCCGAGCGGCCGGACATGGTCCAGCTCGGCAAGGGGATCACCGGCGGCGCCGCGCCCGGCGGCGCGCTCGTCCTCAGCGCCGAGATCCTCGCGGCGATCGGCGAGCGCCGCTGGACCACCTCCAGCACCTTCCGCGGCCACCCGCTCACCGTGGCGGCGATCTCGGCGACGATGAACGTCGTCCACGACGAGGGCCTGGTCGAGCGCTCCGCCCGGCTCGGCAAGGTGCTCGCCGACGCGGTCGAGGAGATGGTCGCCGCCCACCCCTGCGCCCTGCGGGCGATCGGCGACGAGGGGCTGATGCGCCAGATCCAGCTCCACGTCCCCGAGGAGATGACCGAAGCCAGGTACGACGGCGGCGGGGCGACGGAGTCGCTCCCCCACCTGGTCCACCGCGAGGCGCTCGACCGCGGCGCCTACATCGGCGTCTTCAGCGCCCAGACGATCTGGGCGATCCCGCCGCTGGTGATCTCCGAGGCGGCGCTCGAGCAGGTGATCGAGGCGCTCGACGGGGCGCTCGGCGCCGCCGACCGGGTGCTCGAAGGGACGGTCGCGTGAGCGAGGCGGGCGAGGTGCGGCGCGAGCCCTACGGGGCCGGGCTCTCGATCAGCGAGTCGGTGGTCGCCGCCGGTCCCGGCAGCTGGGTCCACCTCTCCGGCCGCGTGCCGCTCGACCAGGCGGGCGAGGTGCTGGTCGGCCCGATGCGCGAGCAGGCCGAGTCCTGCTTCGCCCAGATCGAGGCGGCGCTGGCGAAGGTCGGCGCGGCGCTCGCCGACATCGTCAAGCTCACCGTCTTCACCGTCGACCTCGCGGCGCTGCCGGAGCTGAACGAGCTGCGTGCCGAGCTGCTCGGCGCCCACGCCCCGGCCTCGACCGCGGTCGAGGTGAGCGCCCTCTTCGGCGGCGCCCGGCTGGAGATCGAGGCGGTCGCCTTCGTCCCCGCGGCCGCCGCGGAGGGAGCCGCGTGAGCTCCGGCTCCCTCCTGATCGGCAACGAGAACGTCGAGCCGCTGCTGCCCGACGGCCCGCGGGTGAAGTGGGCGGGGCGGGTCGGTCGCGTCTGGGGCGCCGTCCGCGCCGACCGCCAGCTGGCGGTCCCGGTCGGTGTCCTCGCCTTCGTCCTCCTCTTCGCGCTCGTCGTGCCGATCGTCTGGGGGCCGAGCCCGGAGAAGCAGAACCTGCTCGCCGCGCTGGAAGCCCCCTCGACCGCGCACCCGATGGGCACCGACCAGCTCGGCCGCGACGTCCTCGCCCGGGTCGCCGAGGGCGCCCGCATCTCGCTCGCGGTCGCCACCGCGATCACCCTCGGCGGCGCCGTCGTCGGTGGCACGATCGGCCTCTTCGCCGGCACCCTCGGCGGCGCCCCGGACACCGTCGCGATGCGGGCGATGGACGCGATCCTCGCCTTCCCGCCGCTGATCCTGGCGATGGCGGTGACGGTCGGCCTCGGCGTCGGGCTCTGGACCGCGGCGCTCGGCATCGCCCTCGTCTCGGTCCCCTGGTACGCGCGTCTGCTGCGCGCCGAGGCGCTTCGCATCCGCTCGATGCCGTTCGTCGAAGCGGCCCGGGCGATGGGCGCGACGAGGGCGTGGATCGTCCGTCGCCACGTCGTCCCGCACGTCCTGCCGGTGCTCTTCATCCAGATGGCGGCCGCCTTCGGCTACGCCGTGCTCGCCCTCTCCGGCCTCAGCTTCATCGGCCTCGGCGCCCAGATCCCGACCCCGGAGTGGGGGGCGATGATCACCGAAGGGCTGCAGTACTCGTTGACCGGCCAGTGGTGGATCGCGATCTTCCCCGGCGTCGGCCTGCTCCTGGTGGTGACCGCGGCGAGCATGATCTCCGACCGGCTCCGCGACGTCCTCGACCCGCGCGGCGAAGCCGGGGGCGGCCGGTGACGCGGATCATCGCCTACCGCCTGCTGGGCGGGATCGCCGCCGTCTTCGGCGCCTCGATCCTCGCCTTCCTGATCATGCGGGTGCTGCCGGGGAACCCGGCGCGGCTGGTGCTCGGGCCGCTCGCCTCGCCGCACGCGGTCGCCCAGGTCAAGCGCGAACTCGGCCTCGACGAATCGCTCCCGGCGCAGTACTGGCACTACATCTCGAACTTCTTCAAGGGCGACTGGGGCTACTCGTTCGCGCTCGGCGCCTCGGTCAAGTCGCTCTTCGTCGAACGGATCCCGGCGACGGTCGAACTGGCCCTCTTCTCCTTCCTGCTGACGATGTTCGCCGCGATCTTCCTGGCGCTGCTCTCCACCTACCGCTTCCGGCCGGTGACCGACGCGCTCGTCCGCGGCGCCTCCTACATCGGCTTCGGCACGCCGCCCTTCTTCCTCGCCCTGCTGCTCCTGATCTTCTTCTTCAAGACGCTGCACTGGCTGCCCGGGCCGGAAGGTCGGCTCGGGGTCGGGGTGACGCCGCCGCCCTCGGTCACCGGCCTCTACCCGATCGACGCCCTCCTGGCGGGGGAACTCGGCACCTTCTGGGAATCGATCCAGCACCTGATCCTGCCCGCGCTGGCGCTCGGGATCGCCTCCTTCTCCTTCATCGTGCGGCTGCTGCGGGCCAACCTGCTCGAGGTCTCGCGGGAACCGTTCCTGCTCGTCGCCCGCGGCAAGGGGCTCTCCCGCTGGACCGCCTTCCGCCGCCACGCGCTGCCCAACGCCTTCCTGCCGACGCTGACCTCGGCGGGCCTGGTGCTGGGCGAATTCCTCGCCGGCTCGGTGCTGGTCGAACGGGTCTTCGACTGGCCCGGGATCGGCACGCTGGTCTACGAAGCGATCGTCAAGCAGGATTTCGTCATCGTGCAGGCGTTCGTCCTGCTGAGCGCGGTGATGTTCGTCGTCGTCAACCTGCTGGTCGACGTCCTCTACGCCGTCATCGACCCCCGCGTGCGGATCCCCGTGGCGGCCACCGGCTGATGGACGCGGGCGCCGAGCCGATCCTCTCGGTCCGCGGCCTGCGGACGGTGTACGAGACCCGGCGCTCGACCGTGCACGCGGTCCGCGAGGTCAGCTTCGACCTGCGGCCGACCGAGCGGCTGGGGATCGTCGGCGAGTCGGGCTCCGGCAAGTCGGCGCTGGCGCTCTCGATCATGGGGCTGATCGAGCCGCCCGGGCGGGTCGTCGGCGGCGAGGTGCTGTTGCGCGGCCGGGACCTGGTCGGGATGGGCGAGCGTGAGCTCGGCAAGGTGCGGGGCAAGGAGATCGCGCTCGTCCTCCAGGATCCCTCGACCGCGCTCGACCCGGTGAAGACGATCGGCCGCCAGCTCTGCGAGGCGCTGCTCGTCCACGAACCGGGGCTGCGCCGCAAGGGCGCCCGCAAGCGCGCCGCCGAGCTGCTCGCCGAGGTCGACATCTCCCACGCCGAGCAGCGCCTCGACGACTACCCGCACCAGTACTCGGGCGGGATGCGCCAGCGGGTGGCGATCGCGATGGCGGTGGCGCTGAACCCGGCGGTGCTGATCGCCGACGAGCCGACCACGGCGCTCGACGTCACCACCCAGGCGCAGGTGCTGACCCTGCTCGACCGGTTGGTCGAGGAGCACGGCACCGCCGTCGTCCTGATCACCCACAACCTCGGCATCGTCTCCGAGTTCTGCGACTCGGTGGCGGTGATGTACGGCGGCCGGCTGGTCGAGACCTCCGGCGTCGACCACATCTTCCTCCGCCCGACCCACCCCTACAGCGAGGCGCTGTTGGGCTGCATCCCCAATCCGGAACGGCTGGCCGAGGGGCCGCTGCCGGCGATCGGCGGGTCGCCGCCGGACCTCTCGGAGCTGCCCGCCGGCTGCGCGTTCGCGCCGCGCTGCCCGCGCGGCCAGGGCGAGCCGCGCTGCCACCAGCAGCCGCCCGCGCCGATCGCCGTCGACGGGGCGGGCGGCCCGGCGCTGGTCGAGTGCCACTTCGCCGGCGAGCGCTTCGCCGAGGTCGCGGCATGAGCGGCGAGGCCGCCGCCGGGGCCGCGGCCGACGTCGCCGCCGCGGTGGGCGCGACCGAGACGATCCTCCGCGCCGAGCACGTCAGCAAGGACTTCAGCGTCGGCTCCGGCGACCGGCTCGGACGCAAGCGCAGGGTCACCGTGCTCGACGACATCTCCCTGGCCGTGCGCCGCGGCGAGACGCTCGGCCTGGTCGGTGAGTCGGGCTGCGGCAAGTCGACCCTGGCCCGCTGCCTGCTGCGGCTGCTCGACCTCACCGCGGGCAGCGTCGAGTTCGACGGCACCGACCTCGGCACGCTCTCGGCGGAGGAGCTGCGGGCGCTGCGCAGCCGCCTCCAGTTCGTCTTCCAGGATCCCTACGCCTCGCTCGACCCGCGGATGACCGCGGCGCAGATCGTCGAGGAGCCGTTGCGCGTGCACGGCGTGGGGGACGAGGCCGAGCGGCGCGAGCGGGCCCGGCGGATGCTGGTCGAGGTCGGCCTCACCGAGGACCAGGCGCGTCGCCTCCCGCACGCCTTCTCCGGCGGCCAGCGCCAGCGGATCGGGATCGCCCGCGCCTTCGTCCTCGACCCCGAGCTGGTGATCCTCGACGAGCCGGTCTCGGCGCTCGACGTCTCGGTCCAGGCGCAGGTGCTGAACCTGCTGCGCCGGCTGCAGGCCGAGCTGCATCAGACCTACGTCTTCATCACCCACGACCTCGCCGTCGCCGAGTACTTCTGCGATCGCGTCGTCGTCCTCTACCTCGGCCAGGTGATGGAGATCGCCGACCGCCGCACGCTGTTCGGCGAAGCCCTGCATCCCTACTCGACCTCGCTGCTGTCGGTGGTCCCGGTGCCGACCGCGGGCGGGCGCTCGCGGCGGGCGCAGCGGCGCGGCCCGATCGGCGAAGTCGGCTCGGTGGTCGAACGACCGGCGGGCTGTCCGTTCGAGCCGCGTTGCCCGGTCGGCCGCGGGCGGGCGCTCTGCCGCGGCGAGCGGCCGCAGTTGGCCCAGCCCGCCGAGGACCACTGGGTCGCCTGCCACTTCCCCGGTGAGATGGCGACCGCCGAGCCCGTGACCCCCGCCCGCCCCTGAGCCTCCCGCCCCTCCCCAATCCCCAGCAAAGGAGAACCATGAACAGCGCGAGATCGAAATCGAAGTTGAGGCTGTGGTCGGCCGCGGCGGCCGCCGCGCTGCTCGCCGCGATCTCCCTCGCCGCCTGCGGCGGCGGCAGCTCCTCGTCCTCGGGCGGCGAAGGATCCGCCGCCTCCGGGGCCGAAGCGGGCGGGGCGACCAGCAGCGCCACGGCGCTCATCTCCACCGAAAGCGACCCGAACGCGACGATGGTCGTCGACGTCGCCACCCCCAACGCGACGCTCGACCCGAGCTTCACCTACGCCAACACCGAAGTCGGGATCGACGGCGCGCTCTACTCGGAGCTGACCCAGCCGGTCTACAAGGCGGGCCCGATCACCGGCACCGAAGAACAGGAACTGTCGGTGACCGCGGTGAAGCCGTACGTCGCCAAGTCGTGGAAGTTCAGCGACGGCAACAAGACCCTCACCTTCAAGCTGAAACCGGGGCTGAAGTTCCCCAGCGGCGACGCGCTCGACGCGGAAGCGGTCAAATGGTCCCTGGAACGGACGCAGAAGTCGGAATCGGGCGGCTACTCGGTGCTCGAAGAAAACCAGTTCGAACCGCCGCTGATCAAGTCGATCGAAGCGCCTGACGCGACCACCCTGGTGATCAAGTACAGCCATCCGGCGCCGAACCAGCCGGAGGTGCTCTCGACCCCGACCGCGGGCGCGATCTACGACCCCGAGGTGGTCGAAGAAAACGGCGGCCAGAAGCCGGGGACGCCGAACGAATACCTGGCGAGCCATGCCGCCGGCGACGGTCCCTACCTGCTGAAGAGCTACAAGCCGAACCACGAAATCGTGCTGGAAGCGAACCCCGGGGCGATCGAAGCGCCGAAGACGAAGAACGTGATCGTCCGCTTCATCCCCGACAACGAAACGCTGCTGCTCGACGCCCAGTCGGGCCAGGCGGACGTGACGATCGGGCTCTCGCCGCAGGCGGCGAACAGCCTCGAAGGGAACTCCTGCTGCACCGTCGGTGCCTTCAGCTCGCGCATGGCGCAGACGCTGAACTTCCCGATCGACGAACTCGAACCCTTCAAGAGCGAAGAAAATCCGGAGTTCAAGAACCTCAAGTTCCGCCAGGCGCTGGTCGCCGCCTTCCCCTACGAAGGGGTGTTGGAAAAGGTCGGCTACGGCTACGGCAAGCTCTACAACGGCGAGTGGATGCCGGCCTTCTCCTGGTATGAACCGAAGATCGGCGCGCCGGTCGAAACCGACGTCGAAAAGGCGAAGGAACTGATCGCCGAATCGGGGGTGAAGACGCCGGTGGAATTCACCATCTACGTCTCCCAGGGGGGCAACCTCGAAAAAGAAATCGCCACCGCCGCGGCGGGGGCCTGGGAAGAAATCGGCGTCGACGCCAAGGTACAGACGACCTCGTCGGCCAACTTCCTGGAAATCGTCTACGAAAGCCACAAGGGCCCGACCGTGTTCGTCGACGGCCCGCAGGTGATCGCCCCCGACTACTACTGGGGCTACGACGTGCAGTGCCCGCCCAACAACGGTTACAACGACACCGACGTCTGCGTGAAGAAGTCCGACGCGGCGATGAAGAAGATCCCCTACACGACGAAGGAACCGCAGCGGCAGGAACTGCTGAACGAAGCCAACGAAGGCTGGATCGAAGCGGCGCCGCGGATCTGGGTGTTCAACCAGGAGACGATCGCCGTCCTGGGCAAGGAAATGTCCGGCTACGCCTCCAGCGACCTGCCGGAAATCCGCCTCTGGTCGAAGGGGTAGTACCGAAGCGCGACGGCAGTCACCCATAGGCCGAGCGCCCCCGCCGTCGAGCGGTGGGGGCGCTCGGCGGCCCTCGGCGGTCGCCGGCGCGGTGGAGATATTTGCCACTGGGCCTCGGCGAGGAGGGTGTCGTCTTGCCCTTTTCAGCTGGGTGGGAGCTTCCTAGGGTCAGCCGCCATGATCGTCCGACCGCACGGTGTGTCGCCGCCGCCGAGCCGCTCTCACCTCGGTGGCTCCCTTCGCCGTCGGGCGACGCCCTTGCCCGCCCGTGAATGGAGAAGCCAAGATGGATAGACACCCCGCTCAAGCCGGCGCCGGGCCGAGCGTCCGACTCTCGGAGTCCGCTCGGGGACTGACCCGGAAGCAGCTGCTGATGCGCGGCTCGGCGGGGCTGATCGGGATCTCGGCCCTGGGCCCGCTGCTCGAGGCCTGCGGCGGCGGTGGGTCGTCGGCGTCGACGGCGGCCGGCACCACGGTCGCCGGCAGCAGCCTCAAGGCGGCGCCGAAGTTCGCCATGCTCGCGCCCGGGAGCCTCCCCTACATGGACGTGATCCAGGGGTTCGACGCGAACAGCTACAACGTGCTCCGCAACGGGGTCGAGCCGCTGCTGAAGATCAGCCCGAGCGGGGCGCTCGGGCCCGGCCTCGCCACCTCCTTCAAGCAGGTCGATGCGCTCACCTTCGTCTACGAGCTGCGCGAGGGGGTCGAATTCTGGGACGGCTCGGCGCTGACTCCGGAGGACGTCATCTTCTCCGTCCAGCGCAGCGCCGGTGAAACCTCACTGGTCAATTACTACTGGTCGACGCTCAAGTCGGCGACCAAGACGGGGCCGATGGAGGTGACGATCAAGATCACCCAGCCGACCGCCTTCCAGCCCTACATCCCCGCCTATGCCGGCCTGCTGGTGGTGTCGAAGAAGTACGCCGAAAAACTGGGCAGCAAGTTCGGCACGCCGAACGGCGGCACGATGGGCACCGGGCCCTACGTGATCGACTCACAGTGGAACGCCGACGAAGGCATCACCCTCGAAGCGAACACCAGCTACTGGGACAAGGCGAACGAGCCGCTGGTGCGGAAGGTCGAATACCACGTGATCTCCGATCCGTCGGCGGCGCTGACCGCCGCGCAGTCGGGGCAGGTGCAGGGGCTGCTCGATCCCAGCCCGATCGAAGCCGGCCAGTGGTCGCACGTCGGGTTCAGCACCATCTCCAAGCCTGGCCTGGCGAGCGTCTTCTTCGGCTTCAACACCCAGATGGAACCGTTCGACGACGTCCACGCCCGCCGCGCCTTCGCCCATTGCATCGATCGCGAAGGACTGGCGTCCGGCGTCTTCAAGGGCGGGCTCGAGGCGGCCACCGTGATCACGCCGCCGTCGCAGTGGGCGGGCATGGTCAGCGAAGCGGAAGCGCGCAAGAACGGCGCCGCGACGATGCAGTACCCGTTCGACGTCGAAGCGGCCAAGGCGGAGTTGAAGAAGTCGAAGTATCCGAACGGCTTCACGCTCGAATGTCCGGTCGAACCGAACCGTCCGTACGTCCTGCAGACGGCCGAAGCGACGGCCGAGGCCTTGAAGCAGATCGGCGTCGACATGTCGGTCAAGGAGATCAGCGAAGAGGTCTACGGGGAAAACCAGGCCAACCACGAAGTGCCGCTGCAGATCGTCCGCTACACCGCCGACAACAACGATCCGCTGAACCAGCAGTACTACATCTGCTTCGGCAAATTCGCCGAAAAGGGACAGCCCAACTTCGCCAACTACAAGAGCGCGAAGATGGACAAGCTGCTGACCACCTACGACAGCACGCCGATCGGCTCGACCAAACTGAAGCTGGCGAACCAGGTCAACGAGCTGATCCAGGAAGACCTCCCGTACGCCCCGGTCGGCTGGCCCGACGCGACGATCCTGCTCAAAGAAGGGTTCGGGATGAAGCGTTGGGACGGGTACACGGACACCTTCGGCCCGCTGCTCAACCTCCTCGGCGCGGTCTGAGCGGGTGGAGGGGACGGCCGAGAGTCGGCTGGACCGGGTCGGCGGCCACCTGGCGCGGGTCCCGGTCCGGTTCCTCGCCTCGCGCCTGCTCGGCGCACTCGGCGTCCTGCTCGCGATCTCCTTCATCGTCTTCGTCCTGCAGGAGCTCGCGCCGGGCGACCTGGCCGAGAGCCTGCTGCCGAGCGGGGTCCCGGTGCGGCCGCAGACGCTGGCCGCGATCAACCACGAGTACGGCCTGGACAAGCCCCTGCTCAGCCGTTACGTGAGCTGGCTCGGCGGTGCCGTCCACCTCGACTTCGGCACCTCCGTGCGCACCGGCGCGTCGGTGTCCTCGCTGCTCGCGGCGCACGTCGCGATCACCCTCGAGCTGGGTCTGACGGCCTTCGTCGTCGCGATGGCGGGCGGGGTCTCGCTCGGCACCGCCGCCGCGCTGCACCATCGCGGCAAGCTCGACCGCGGGCTGGTCGGGTTGGTCGTGGCGCTGGTCAGCTCGCCGCCGTTCGTGCTCGGCCTGCTGCTCGCCTACGCCCTCTCCTACAAGCTCGACCTGCTGCCCGCGACCGGGGCCGGCAGCGGCTTCTCCGGCCGGGTCGAGCACCTGATCCTGCCCAGCATCGCGCTCGCCTTCACCGCCCTGGCCCTGGTGATGAAGCTGACCCGGGCGGCGATGCTGGCGACGCTCGACCAGGACTACGCGACCTTCGCCACCGCGCGGGGGATCCCGCGCCGCAAGGTGATCCTCAACTACGCGCTGCGGAACGCGGCGATCACGATCGTCGGGGCGGGCGGGATCGTCCTCGGCTACGTGCTCACCGGCGCGGTCCTGGTCGAATCGGTCTTCGCCTTGCCGGGCCTGGGATCGCTGCTGGTCGACTCGGCCCGCCAGCATGACATCCCGGCGATCCAGGGCATCGCGATGTTGTTCGCGGTCTTCATCATCGCCGTCAACTTCGTCACCGACGTCGTCTACGCCGCGATCGACCCGCGCCTGAGGCTCTCGTGAACGAGGCGACCATCGCCACCGGCCTCCGGCGCCCGTGGCTGCGGCGGGTGCGCCTGCGCCGCCCCGGCGTGATCACCGTCGCGGCGCTGTTCCTGGTCGTGGTGGCGGTGCTGGCGCTGTTCGGCCCGGCGCTGGCGCCGATCGATCCGAGCCAGGTCGACGTCACCGCCGTCCAGCTGGGGCCGAGCGGACAGCACCTCCTCGGCACCGACGCGCTCGGCCGGGACGTCTTCTCCCGGATCCTCGCCGGTGCCCGCTCGGCGGTCGTCGGGCCCTTACTGATCGCGGTGGGCTCGATGGTCATCGGGGACCTCCTGGGCCTGGCCAGCGGTTACCTGGGAGGCCGGGTCGACTGGCTGATCATGCGCTGGGTCGACCTGATGTGGTCGATGCCGTCGCTGTTCGTGGTGATCGTCGTCGCCGGCATCACCGGCGGTGGCTACTGGGTGGCGGTCGGCCTGCTGCTGCTGTTCTCGATCCCCTACGACACGCGACTGATCCGCGCCGTCGTCCTCGCCCAGCGCAACCTGCCCTACATCGAGGCGGCCGAAATCTCCGGCCAGGGCAAGCTGCGGATCATGCTCGTGCACCTCTGGCCCAACGTCCTGCCGGTCGCCGTCTCCAACGCCTTCCTCAACTTCCCCTACGCGCTGATCTCCCTGGTCAGCCTCTCCTTCCTCGGCCTCGGGGTGCCGCCGGGGGCCGCCGACTGGGGCCAGATGTTGAACGAAGGCCGGGCGATCGTCTACACCAACGGCTGGCTCCTGATCGGCTCGGCGGTGATGGTCGTCGCCACCGCGGTCAGCATGAACCTGGTCGGCGACAAGCTGCAGGAGCGCTTCGCCGACGTCGGGACGATCCGCGCGTGACCGCCGCCGGCCCGCGCTCGAGCCCGCTCCCGCTGGAGCTGGAACACGTCGAAGTCGGCTACGACCGCGGCGGCCACCGCATCCCCCTGGTCGAGGACGTCGACCTGACCGTGGCTCCGGGCCAGTCGGTGGCGATCGTCGGCGAGTCGGGCAGCGGCAAGTCGCTCACCGTGCGGGCGACGCTCGGCCTGCTCGCGCCGGGGCTCGGCGCCAACGGCTCGTTTCGCTACGGGTCGGAGGAGCTCGATCCGGAGGGCCGCAAGCGGGTGCGGGGCACCGACATCGCCCTGATCCTGCAGGACCCGTTCACGATGCTCAACCCGCTGCTCTCGGTGCTCGCCCACTTCGAGGAGATGGTGAGGGTCCACGGCGGCGCCGCCGACGACGCGCGCCCGCGCGCCCGCGCGCTGCTCGCCGAGGTGGGGATCGACGACGCGGGCGTCCTCGATCGCTTCCCCCACGAACTCTCCGGTGGAATGCGACAGCGCGTCGCCCTGGCCCTCTCGCTGGTCGCCGACCCGGGGGTGCTGATCGCCGACGAGGTGACGACCGGTCTCGACACGGTCACGCAGTCGAGCGTCCTGCGCCTGTTCGACAAGCTGCGCGCCGAGCGCCAGATGAGCCTGGTGATGATCACCCACGACCTGCGCCTCGGCCTCAGCCACTGCGACCGGGTCGTCGTGCTCTACGCGGGCCACGTCCTCGAGGTGGCGCCGACGGCCGAGCTCGAGCGCCGGCCGTGTCATCCGTACACCCTCGGGCTGATGCTCTCGGAGCCGCCCGCCGATCGTCGCCTGCCGGAGCTGGTGAGCATCCCGGGCCGGGTCCCGCGCGCCGTCGACGTCGTCGAGGGCTGCGCCTTCCGCGACCGTTGCGACTTCGCCGCCCCCGGGTGCGGGGTCGGCAAGATCCGCCCGGCGGTCGTCGCGCCGGACTCCGACCGGTTGTCGGCGTGCATCCGGCTGCCCCAGATCAGCGCCGAGATGAACGTCCGGCGCCAGGCGTTCCTGGCCACGGCGGCCGACTCCGGGGCGGCGGCGGCGGCGCGGCCCGCCCCGCTGATCCGGATCCGCGAGCTGGAGAAATCCTTCCCCGCGCGTCGCGGTCGCCGCCGCGAGCGGAACCTCGTCGTCCGCGGCGTCTCGCTCGAGCTCGGCCGCGGCGAGTGCGTCGGCCTGGTCGGCAGCTCCGGCTCCGGCAAGTCGACGATCGCCCGTTGCCTGGTCGGCCTCGAGGACTTCGACGCGGGGGCGATCGAGTTCGACGACGTCCGCCTCGGCCCCGGCGGCCGCACCCCGGCCGAGCGCCAGGCCTTGCGGCTCCAGACCCAGATGGTCTTCCAGGATCCGTACTCGACCCTGAACCCCGCGCTGACCGTCGGGCGCACGCTGATCGAGGCGCTGCGCTGCGCGCGGACGCCGCCCGCCGACCTCCGCGACGCGGCCGCCGAGCTGCTCGAGCGGGTCGGGTTGCGCCCCGCCTACCTGGGCGTCCGTCCGTCCGGCCTCTCCGGCGGCGAGCGCCAGCGCGTCGCCATCGCGCGCGCCCTGGCGCTGTCGCCGTCGGTCCTGGTCTGCGACGAGCCGGTCTCGGCGCTCGACGTCTCGATCCAGGCGCAGATCCTGAAGCTGATCCGTGAGTTGACCGACGCCGGTGACGCGGGCTGCCTCCTGATCACGCACGACCTCGCGGTCGTGCGACAGGTCGCCACCTGGGTCTACGTGCTGTCGGAGGGACTGGTCGTCGAGAGCGGGCCGGCGGACAGCGTGCTCGACCACCCCCGGCACGCCTACACGCGAGAACTGATCGCGGCGGTCCCGGAAGCGACGATCGCGGCCGCCCGCTAGACGGAAAAGGAGAGCGATGATCGCCGACGCCCACAACGACTTCCTGCTCGCGGTGGCGGCACGCCGCCGCGACGACAACCCGTTCGCCGCGACCACCCTCGGGCCCCTGCGGGCGGGTGAGGTGGGCATGCAGGTCTGCCCGATCTCGGTCGACCTCGACCAGGAGCCGCGGGCGCCGCTCTTCGCCCTGCTCGAGCAGGTGACCTCCTTCGCCCGCGCGGTGCGCGAAAACGAGGACGCCGTCGTCGCCGTGGCGCGGCGCTCCGACCTCGACGCCGTCGAGGCGGGCTCGCGGATCGGCCTGATGCTCTCGATGGAGGACTGCAGCGCCTTCGGCCGCGATCTCGACTGGGTCGAGATGTTCTGGGAGCTCGGGGTGCGGATGGTCTCGCTCACCTGGAACCGCCGCAACCTCTATGCCGACGGGGGCGCCGAGAAGGTGGACGGAGGGCTGAGCGAGCTCGGCCGGCGACTGGTCGATCGACTGGTCGCCGCGGGCATGATCATCGACCTCGCCCACGCTTCCAGGCGCACCTTCTTCGACGTCCTCGGGCAGGCCCCCGCGGCCACGGTCGTCGTCTCGCACGCCTGCTGCCGGGCGGTCTACGACGTTCCCCGCAACCTGGACGACGACCAGCTTCGGGCCCTGGCCGAGCGCGGCGGCGTCCTCGGCCTGATGGTCCTGCCGCTCGCCGTCGACCCGCGCACGCCGACCCTCGCGCGCTTCGTCGACCACCTCGACCACGCCGTCGCGACGATCGGGATAGACAACGTCGGCCTGGGCGCCGACTTCATGCGCCAGATCGTCGAGGCCGGGGTCGAGGATCCGACCCCGGGCGACGCCTACCTCGGTCCCGGCGCCCGGATCGACGACGACATCGACGGGGTCAGCGGCCCCGAGCACTTCGGCCTACTGGTCGACGCCCTCCGCGCCCGCGGATACGAGGGCGACCGCCTCGCGGCGATCACTCACGGCAACCTCGTCCGGGTCCTGCGCGCGGGCCTGCCCGCCTGATCGCGGCGGCCGGCCGGCGCGGGCCGGCCGCCGACCCCGCCGCCGAGCCGCGCCACCTTGATCGCCAGCTCCAGGCAAAGGGGGTCTTCGCTGCCGATGTCGAGGCCGGTCAGCTCTTCGATCCGCTCGAGCCGCTTGCGCAGGGTGTTGGGGTGGACGTGGAGCCCGGCCGCCACCTGGGCGATCCCGGAGCGGGTCTTGAGGTAGCGCTCGAGCGTCAGCGTCAACGCCCCCTGGTGGCGCCGGTCGTACTCCGCGAGCACGGCGATCGCCTTGGTCTGCCGATCGTCGGGAGTCGGGTCGCAGACCCCGCGTTCGATGTACCGGTAGGCGCCGAGGTCGTCGTAGGCGGTCATCCCGCCGTCCGGTTCGAGCGCGTCGGTGATGTCGGCGGCGTGGCTCGCCTCGGCGAGGCCGCGGTCGCCCTCGGTCAGCCCGGCGCGAATCTGGCTGCGCCCGACCGCCATCCGGCCGTCGACGGCGAGCGCGAGCAGCTCGCTGTCGAGGCGCTCGACGCTCTCCGGCCGCGTCGGCCGGCTG
This sequence comes from Solirubrobacterales bacterium, assembly GCA_047601885.1. Lineage (GTDB taxonomy): Bacteria > Actinomycetota > Thermoleophilia > Solirubrobacterales > 70-9 > VAYN01. The sequence continues at coordinate 660,959 of JASGIK010000002.1, read as the reverse complement.
ACCGGCAGGAGCGCCCGGGTGCGCTCGACCCCGACGTCGACCAGGACCCCGGGGACGAGCCGCCGCAGGCGCGCGGCGGCGGCCGCCGAGGCGGCGGCGAAGTCGCCGTCGAAGCTCGCCGCCGGGATCATCACCACCACCGCGACGAACTGCGAGAGGTCGTGATGCGACGCCCGGGCGGCCGCTTCGGCGGCCGCCGTCCGACCCGCCGCGAGGGCGTCGAAGAGATCCACCGTCAGGTTCTCGCCGGTGAGCCGCTCGATCAGGTCGACCTTCTGCAGGGTGACCGAGAGCTGGTTGCCGACCGCGTCGAGCAGGCGCTCGTCTTCGGCGCCGAACGGGCCCCCCTCGCGCTCGACCACCAGCATCCCGAGCTCCTCGCGCCCGGCGATCAGGCGCGTCCTCAGTTCGTGGCAGCCCGGGCCGCAGGGCAGCAGCGAGGCCCGTCCCTGGTCGTCGACCGAGGTGCCGGTGGCGAACACGGCTTCGAGCCGATCCTCGTCCTGGTCGACGAGGAAGAGGCGCGCGGCGGTCGCCTCGAGCAGCGCGGTCGCACCGTCGCAGGCCGTCCGATACAGGTCGTCCCGCCCGGCGACGGCGGCGATCTCCTGGCCCAGCTGGTTCAGCGCCGACAGCCGTTCCGCCCGCGCCCGCGCCTCGTCGTAGAGGCGGGCGTTGTGGATCGCGCCGGCGACCACCGAGGCGACGTTCGCGAGGAGGTCGACGACGTCCTGGCCGAACTCGCGCGGCGCTTCGGTGTGGAGGACGACGACGCCGATCACCTCTTGCGGGGCGACGGTCAGCGGGACCGCGATCATCGACTGGAAGCGCTCCTCGTCGAGCTCCTCGAAGAACTTCATCCGCGGGTCCGCGACCGCGTTCTCGCGGATGAAGGCGGGCTCGTTGTTGCGGGCGACCCAGCCGCAGAGCCCTTCGTCGAGGTCCATCGAGATGCGCCCGACGCAATGGGCGTATTGCGACGAGGCGGCGCGCATCTCCAGTCGCCCGTCCTCGATCAGGTAGATGAAGCAAGCGTGGCAGGAAGTGGCGTCGGTGAGGAGATCGATGACGCCGGGGAGCACGCGCTCGAGGTTCGGGCCGCGCGCGATCGCGCCGATCACCGCGTACAGCGTCTCGCGTCCGAGCGCCTCGGAGGGGGTCGGCGGGTCGGCGGGATCGGCGATCACGGGCGACATCTGCCAAGGGTAGGGAGAGATCGAGCGACTCGGGGTGGACCGAATTCACACTTCGGCCCCCTCGGGAATGTGATTTCGCCCCATCGGCGAGGCTTCCGCGCGCCGCTGTTCTCGCGGCACAGCGGGCCTCCCTCAAGAGTGTGAACTCCAGACATGGTCTGGGTGCCCGCCAAGGGTCAGTGTTGCCTCCGATGTGTGGCATCGCCGGACTTTTCGCGAAGAGCCCCGAGGAGCGGGAGAGGCTGGGCGTCGACCTGGCCGCGATGGTCGAGCGGTTGGCCGCCCGCGGGCCCGACAGCGCCGGCTTCGGCATCTACGGCAAGCCGCTCGAGGACGGCTTCGCGAAGCTCTCGGTGCTGGGCACCGGGGGCCGCGGCGGCGAGCGGCTGCAGGCCGAGCTCCCGGGCCGACTTCGGCGCCGTCCGGACGATCGTCGACCGCGGCGACCAGATGGTCCTCGCCGTCGACGCCGATCCGGAGGCGGTGCTCGCCTGGATGGCCGCGGCCCGCCCCGACCTGGTCGCGCTCGGCGCCGGCGCCGAGCTGGAGGTGGTGAAGCGGGTCGGCTCGCCGGCCGGGCTGGTGGAGTCGGGAGGCCTGCGGGCGATGTCCGGCTCGCACGCGATCGCCCACACCAGGATGGCGACCGAGAGCCGCGTCAGCACCGCTCACGCGCACCCGTTCTGCCCCGCCGCGGACTTCGGCCTCGTCCACAACGGGTCGCTCTCCAACCACAACCGCCTCCGCCGCGAGCTGCGCGGCCACGGCATCGCCTTCGAGACCGACAACGACTCCGAGGTGGCCGCCCGGTTCCTCGCCTGGCGGCTGGCGGCGGGAGACGACCTCGAGGCGGCCCTGGCGGCGGCGGTCGACCGCCTCGACGGGTTCTTCACCTTCGTCGTCGCCGACGCCGACGGGATCGCCGTCCTGCGCGACCGCTTCGGCTGCAAGCCGGCGCTGGTCGCCGAGACCGACGACTGGATCGCGGTCGCCTCCGAGCGCGCCGCCATCTCCGCCCTGCCGGGGGGCGCCGACGCCCAGGTGTGGGAGCCCGAGCCGGGCCGGGTCTACTCGTTCTCGCGGGCCGGGACGGCGGTCTGAGCCCGGTGGTGACCGACCTCGACGTCGCCGCCCTCGGGGTTCGCGAGGCCAACGCGAGGCTGCGCGCCGCCGGCGCCGGCGAGCGCCTCCGCCTCCTGCGCCCGGACGCGGCCCACAACCTGGCGGTCGGCCTGGAGGCCGCGGTCGAGGTCGAGATCGCCGGACACGCCGGCTACTACGCGGCGGGGATGAACCGGTTGGCGACGGTGCGGATCGCGGGCGACTGCGGCGTCGGCGTCGCGGAGAACATGATGAGCGGCCGGGTCGAGGCCGGGTCGGCCGCCGCCGCGGCGGCGGCGAGCGCCCGCGGCGGCGTCCTCGCGGTGCGCGGCGACGCGGGCGCGCGTTGCGCGATCTCGTTGAAGGGCGCCGACGTCGTCGTCGGCGGCTCGGTCGGGAATTCGTGCGGATTCATGGCCCAATCCGGGCGGGTGGTCGTCTGCGGCGACGCCGGGGAAGGGCTCGGGGACTCGCTCTACGAGGCCCGGATCTACGTTCGCGGCGAAGTCGCCTCGCTGGGCGCCGACTGCGTCGAGAAGGAGCTTCGCGACGAGCACCGCGAGGAGCTCCGGCGCCTCCTCGCCGACGCCGGGGTGGCCGCCGAGCCGACCGACTTTCGTCGCTTCGGTTCGGCCCGTCGGCTTTACCACCTCCAGCCGTCCCGGAGCGGGACCGAGTCGGTCGGCGCGGGCCTGGGATGAGCGTCAACGGCAGCGCGCCGGCCTACCGGGGCCGTCCCTCGGCGACCTTCGACGAGGCGACGATCCACGAGATCCAGCGGGCGGCCGAGGAGGGGGTCTACGCGATCCGCGGCTTCGGCGCGAAGCGCTCGCTGCCCAACTTCGACGACCTGGCGCTGCTCGGTGCGAGCATGTCCCGCTACCCGCTCGAGGGCTACCGGGAGCGCTGCGGCACCGACCTGGAGATCGGCTCGCGCAACGCCGCCCGGCCGCTGCGCCTGGAGATCCCGATCACGATCGCCGGGATGAGCTTCGGCGCGCTCAGCGCGGCGGCCAAGGAGGCGCTCGGCCGCGCCGCGACCGAGGTCGGGACGAGTACGACGACCGGCGACGGCGGCATGACCCCGGAGGAGCGCGAGTCCTCGGCGAAGCTGATCTACCAGCTGCTGCCCTCGCGGTACGGCTTCGACCCCGATGACCTGCGGCGGGCGGACGCGGTCGAGGTCGTCGTCGGCCAGGGGGCCAAGCCGGGCGGCGGCGGCATGCTGCTCGGCCAGAAGGTCTCCGACCGGGTCGCGGCGATGCGCGACCTGCCCCCCGGGATCGACCAGCGCAGCGCCTGTCGCCACCCCGACTGGACCGGTCCGGACGACCTCAAGATCAAGATCGGCGAGCTGCGCGAGGCGATGGGGTGGAAGCTGCCGGTCCTGGTCAAGGTCGGCGCCTCGCGGCCCTACTACGACGTCGCCCTCGCGGTCAAGGCGGGAGCCGACGCGGTCGTCCTCGACGGCATGCAGGGCGGCACCGCGGCGAGCCAGGAGACCTTCATCGAGCACCTCGGCATCCCGACGCTCGCCGCGGTCCGCCCGGCGGCGGAATCGCTGCGCGACCTCGGCGTCGGCGGCGAGGTCGCGCTGATCGTCTCCGGCGGGATCCGCAGCGGTGCCGACGTGGCGAAGGCGCTGGCGCTGGGCGCCGACGCGGTCTCGATCGGCGTCGCCGCGCTGATCGCGCTCGGCGACAACAGTCCCCGCCTGGCGGCCGAGTACGCCGCCCTGGGAACCGCCCCCGGGCTCTACGACGCCTGGCACGAAGGCCGCGACCCGGCCGGGATCCTGACCCAGGACCCGGAGCTCGAAGCGCGGCTCGACCCCGTCGAGGGGGCCCGCCGGGTGGCCAACTACCTGCGCGTCCTGACGATGGAGGCACAGGCGATCGCGCGGGCCTGCGGCAAGTCGCACGTCCGCAATCTCGAGCCGGAGGACCTGGTCGCGCTGACCGTCGAGGCGGCGGCGATGGCGGGGGTGCCGTTGGCGGGCACCGACTGGATCCCCGGCCGGCCAGGATCAAGCGAAGGAGGATCGGGATGAGCATGTCGTTGCGGCAAACCGACGAGGTCGAGGTCGAGCTGCCGGAGGGGGTCGACTTCGTCGCCGTCCACTGGGTGGACGTGCACGGGGCCTCGAAGGCGAAGATGGTCCCCCGCGGAGCCTGGCGCGCGGCGTGCGAACCGGGCGGCGGCGCCGGTTTCGCCGGCTTCGCCAACCACGGCTTCGCCCGCGGTCCCGAGCACCCGGAGCTGCTGGCGGTGCCCGATCCCGCGACGCTCACCGTCCTGCCGCACCGTCCCCGGACCGCGGTCGCCTTCTCGCGCGTGCTCGACGGCGGCGACGGGGCGACCTGCGACGCCCGCGCGATCCTCGCCCGGGTCCAGGCCGAGGCGACGGCGCGCGGCCTCATGCCGGTCGCCGGGATCGAGCCCGAGTTCTTCCTCCTGCGGACCGGCGAGGACGGGCGGCTGCGGCCGTTCGACGAGCTCGACGGGCTCGACAAGCCCTGCTACGACCTCAAGGCGCTGCTGCGGGCCGCGGACGTCCTGGGGGAGATCGTCGCCGCGCTCGAGGGGCTCGGCTGGGGCGTCAGCGCGCTCGATCACGAGGACGGCAACGGCCAGTACGAGATCAACTTCGGCCATGCCGACGCGCTCACCACCGCCGACCGCTTCACCCTGCTGCGGACGATCGTCGCCGACATCGCCGCCGCGCACGGCGCGATCGCCACCTTCATGCCGAAGCCGCTCGGCGGCAGCACGGGATCCGGCGCGCACGTCCATCTCTCGGCGCTCGACCCGGACGGCGAGAGCGCCTTCGCCGACGATGCCGACCCGCGCGGCCTCGGCCTCTCCCCGGTCGGCTACTCGTTCATCGCCGGCGTCCTCGCCCACGGGCGGGCGCTGAGCGCCCTGACCATGCCGACCGTCAACTCGTACCGCCGGCTCCACTCGGGGACCGGGCCGTCGGGGGCCACCTGGTCGCCGGACGCGATCGTCTACGGCGGCAACAACCGCACCGCGATGCTGCGCGTGCCGGGACCCGGTCGATTCGAGGACCGCGCCGTCGACTCCAGCTGCAACGCCTACCTGGCCCTGGCCGGGATCGTCGCCGCCGGGCTCGACGGGGTCGAGCGGGGCCTCGATCCGGGCGCGCCGATCGAGGGCGCGGCGACGTCCGTCGGGGCCGAGTCGCTGCCCGCGACCCTGACCGCGGCGCTCGACGCGCTCGAGCTGGACACGGTGCTGCGCGACGCGATCGGCGAGGAGGCCGTCTGCGAGCTGATCGCGGTCAAGCGCGCCGAGTGGGCCGAGTACATGGATTCGGTCTCCGCCTGGGAGCGGGAAACCTACCTGCGGCGAACGTGAGCGGCGAGCGCGACCTGCTGATCGTCGGCGGCGGGATCACCGGGCTCAGCCTCGCCGTCCACGCCGCCCGGCTCGGGCTGGCGACGACCCTGGTCGAGGCGGGGGAGCTGGGAGGGGTCTCGACCCAGCGCTCGGGCGCCTTGGTCCGCGCCCACTACGACGACGAGGCGTCGGCCCGGTTGGCGCGGCGCGGGGTCGAGCATTTCGCCGGCTTCGACCAGATCTACGGCGGCTCGGCGGGCTTCCGCGCCACCGGGTTCGCCTACGTGCCGACCGTGGAGGAGGTCGGGTCGGGGAGGTTCTCGGCCCGGGTGGGGATGCTGCGCCGGGCCGGGGTCGAGACCGAGCTGGTCGGGGCCGAGGAGCTGGCGGCGATCGACCCGGCGATCGACCTGGCCGACGTCGGTATCGCCGCCTACGAGCCGACCGCGGGGCACGCCGAGCCCGCCCTGACGACGGCGACGCTGGCGCGCGCCGCCCGCGAGGCGGGCGCCGAGCTGCGGGAACGGGCCGTCGTCTCCGGGCTCCTGCGGACCGGGCCCGAGCGCGTCGGCGGGGTCACGATCGCCGACGACGCGCCGATCGTCGCGTCGCGGACGGTCCTCTGCGCGGGCGCCTGGTCGGCCGACCTCGCGCGGCCCTTCGGGGTCGAGCCGGCGATCCGCCCCACCGCGGTCAAGCTCGCCTTCTTCGAGCGCCGGGTGGCGATGCACCTGACCGTGATCGATGCTCCCGGCGGGATCTACCTCCGCCCCTTCGGCGACCACGCCACCCTGGTCGGCCGCCGTACCTGGACCGACGAACCGCTCGACCGGCCCGGCGCCCCGTTGCCCGAGGTCGGCCCCGACTTCGTCGCCGACGTCGGGGCCAGGCTCGAGCGCCGCCTGCCCTCGGCGGCCGGGGCGGCGCCGGTCGGCGGCCACGCCGGGATGCTCGACATGACCCCCGACGGGCTGCCGCTGGTCGGCCCCACCGCGGTCCCCGGCCTCTGGCTCTGCTGCGGCTGGAGCGGCACCGGCTTCAAGACCGCGCCCGCGGTCGGCGAGTCGCTGGCCGGCTGGCTCGCCGGCGGCCGCGCCCCGGCCGAGCTGCTCCCCTTCGATCCCGGGCGACGGATGGGTTCGGCGTCCCAGCCGCGCTCGCCGCACTGAGACCTCCCCGGCCGGCCGGCGGGGGGCCGGCCAGGTGGAGGAAGGAGCGCGCGGCTCAGTCGGCGGCGCGCAGGCGGGCCAGCTTGATCGCCAGCTCGAGGCAGAGCAGGTTCTCGACCCCGAGGTCGAGGCCGGTCAGCTCTTCGATCCGCTCGAGCCGCTTGCGCAGGGTGTTGGGATGGATGTAGAGGTCGCGGGCGACCTGGGCGACCCCGGAGCGCGCCTCGAGGTAGTGCTCGAGCGTGCCCATCAGCGAGCTGCGGTACTTGCGGTCGTACTCCTGCAGGGTCGCGATCGCCTCGGTCTGGCGGTCGTCCGGGGTGAGCGCGGCGGAGCCGCGTTCGAGGTAGCGGTAGACGCCGAGCGAGGCGTAGGCGCTCATCCCGCCGCCCGGCTCCAGCGCCTCGACGATCTCGGCGGCGTGGACGGCCTCGGCGAGGCCGCGGTCGCCCTCGGTGAGCCCCGGCCTGATCTGGCCGCGGCCGATCGCCACCCGCTCCTCCTCGGCGAAGCGGCGCAGCTCGCCGTCGAGTCGCTCCAGGCTCGCCTCGTGGGCGGCGGGCGGCAGCGGCATCAGGGCGCGGACGACGCCCGGGTCGGCGTCGACGAGGATCCCGGGGACGAGCCGGCGCAGCCGCGTCGCGGCACGCCCGGCGGTCGCGGTGAAGTCGCCGTCGAAGGCGGTCGCCGGCGCGATCACGGCGATCGCGCCGAGCCGGGCGAGGTCGTAGCGGGCCGTGCGGGCGCAGGCCTCGGCCGCCTCGGTGCGGCCGTCGGCGAGGGCCTCGAAGAGGTCGCTGAGCAGGTTGTCGCCGGTCAGCCGCTCGATCAGTTCGACCTTCTGCAGGGTGACCGAGAGCTGGTTGCCGACCGTGTCCAGGAGGCGCTGGTCTTCGGGGCCGAAGGGCGGCGCGGGGCGTTCTACCGTCAGCACCCCGAGCTCGATCGCGCCGGCGGCGAGGCGCGTGGTCAGCTCGGCGCCGCCGCGGGTGCTGGGCAGCAGCGAGATGCTGCCGGCCGCCCCGCTCGCGCTGCCGCTGGCGGCGACGGCGTCGAGTCGGTCCTCGTCGCGGTCGACGAGGAAGAGGCGGGCGGCGCTCGCCCCGAGCAGGGCGGAGGTCCCCTCGCAGGCGAGCCGGTAGAGGTCGTCGCGGCCGCCGACCGCGGCGATCTCGCCGCCCAGCCCGGTGAGCGCCGCCAGCCGCTCGGCCCGCAGCCGCGCCTCCTCGTAGAGGCCCGCGTTGTGGATCGCCCCGGCGACGACCGAGGCGACGTTGACGAGGAAGTCGACGACCTCCTGGTCGAACTCGCGCGGGGCGCGGGTGTGGAGGACGACGACGCCGATCACCTCGCGCGGGGAGACCGCCAGCGGCACCGCGATCATCGAGCGGAAGCTCTCCTCGTCGAGCTCCGAGAAAAGCTTCATCCGTGGGTCGGCGACGGCTTCGTCGCGGAGGAAGGCGGGCTCGCAGTTACGTGCCACCCAGCCGCAGAGGCCCTCGTCCAGCCCCATCGAGATCTTGCCGACGAACTCCTCGTAAGGGCTCGACGCGGCCCGCATCCGCAGCGTCTCGTCCTCGATCAGGTAGACGAAGCAGGCGTGGCAGGTGGTCGCGTCGGTGAGCAGGTCGACCACCCCCTGCAGCACCTGGTCGAGGTCCGGGCCGCGGGCGATCGCCCCGATCACCGCGTACAGCGTCTCGCGCCCGAGCGCGTCGCTTGCCGGCTCCACTTCGCCGGGCTGGGCCGAGGTTGCCGCCATGCTCGCTGAGGCTACGGACGGCGAACGCCCGTTTGTATGGCCCAACTTCACACTCCCACGGCCCGATCACTGTCATCTCGGGCCATCGGCGCCCGCAAATCGACACGAGAATCGGATCTACCGTTCGGGCCTGCCTGAGCCGCCGCCTTTCAGCCGCGCTTGCGGGCGCGCCAGACTTCCTCGCAGGGGAAGCGGCGCGCCCAGTCGAGGGCGACGCTCGTGGATCTCGTCTCCGCCCCGGCCGGCGGGCGGACTTCGATCAGCTCGGTCACCTCGAGGTCGCAGTCGCGCAGGAGGGCGATCATCTTGCCCGGCGGCAGGTGGAATTCGACCGAGTCCTCGCCGGGCCACTCGACCCGGTGCATGCCGAAGAGCGGGCGCAGGAGCTCGTCGCCGGCCGGGATCGTCTCGTCGTCGGGGCCGCAGAGGATGGTGAAGATCGAGTTGCAGAGGAAGACGAGCTCGCCGCCCGGGCGCAGCAGGCGGGCCGCCTCGGGGATCCAGGCGTAGGGGTCGCACCAGATGCTCGCCCCGTACTCGGAGATCGCGATGTCGAAGGAGGCGTCGGGGTAGGGCACCTGCTCGGCGTCGCCGTGGAGGAGCGGGAACTCGAGCCCGAACTCGCGCTGGAAGGAGCGCGCGGTCGCCAGCTGCTCGGCGCTGTTGTCGATGCCGACCGGGCGGGCGCCGCGCCGGGCCAGCCAGGCGGAGACGTAGCCGGTGCCGCAGCCGAGCTCGATCGCGTCGCGCCCCTCGAGCTCGCGCGGCAGCATCCCGACCTCGGACTCGGGGACCGAGAAGATCCCCCAGCTCGGTTCCTCGCTCTCCCAGTTGCGCCGGCCCGACTCGACGTACCTCGGTGCCAGGCCGTCCCAGAAGGCGCGGTTCGTCGCCACGTGCTCGGGGAGGTCCGCCATGGCACCAGCCTAGGCCGGCGCGCCCACGTCGTCCTCCTCGTCGGCCGCGACCGCCTCGTCCTCGCCGAAGTCCTCGACGTCGAGCTCGGGATCGTCCTCGGGCTCGCCGCGCCGCCCCCTGCGCCGGCCGCGCCGGCGGCGGATGACCCAGGTGACGACGCCGGTGATCGCCAGCAGCAGCGGCGTCAGCCCGAAGGCCACCCAGGCCAGGCGCGGCAGCCAGCCGACGAGGAAGCCCATGTGCAGGCCGGCCCACCAGTTCTGCATGAATTCGTTGCTGGTCGTCGCGTTGTCCGGGTTGGGGAAGAACTGCCGCGCCTCGCCGCTGTAGCGGTCGACGTAGACGCCGAAGTTGCCGGGGTACTCGCTGTAGCGGTAGGTGTCGATCCCGGAGCCGAACCAGAGTTCGTAGTAGGAGCCTTCTTCGCTGCGTTCCGGGTTGCTGACCGAGTCGAGGTGGGAGCCGTCGGGGACGACCGCGCGCGCCGCGGCGATCGCCTGCGGCATCGTGATCCCCGGCCCGGAGCCCGGCTTCGATTCGAATTCGTAGATCGATTCGGGCGCCGGCGACCCCGGCGTGACCGCGTAGTAGGCGCCTTCGATCGTCTTCGGGAACTCGAAGTTGAGGCCGGTGATCGCCCACATCGCCAGCGCCGGGATCGCGATGAAGCCGACCACCTTGTGCAGGTCGTAGTGGAACTTGTAGCGGCCCTTGCCGTGGCGGATGAGGAGCGCGCGCCGCACCGCGAGCCCGCGCCGCCAGCTGCCGCGCGGCCACCAGATCCAGAGGCCGGTGAGGACGAGCACCAGCAGCAACAGCGCCGAGACGCCGAGGATGAAGCCGCCCCAGGTCCCTTCGCTCCCCAGCGTCAGGTCGAATCCCCAGATTTGTGCGGGCTTGTTGAGGAAGCCGACATATCCCGACTCGCCTTCGCAGGTGAGCCCGCACTCGTGCAGGTTGGCGAGGAAGGCCATGAAGCCGTGTTCGCGGTCGATCGTGCCGAGCAGCTTGCCGTCGGTGTCATCGACGCGGGCGACCTCGCCGCTCGGCGAGTGGACCTCCCAGGCGCCGCGGTTTTCGTAGGTCGAGGCCCCCGCCGTCTCGAATTCCGGCAGTTCCTTGTGGACGACCGCGAGCGCCTCGCCGGGGGTCAGCTTGGCCGGGCCCGAGGCGGTGTCGTAGAGCGAGGGGTGGGTGAGCTGCTCGATCTCCGGCGCCAACAGCAGGATCACGCCGGAGAGGACCACGACCAGCAGCAGCACGCCGAGGGCGAAGGAGCCCCAGCGGTGGGCCTTGACGAAGATGCGACGGGACGAGGTCATGAATTAGGGTGCCCTAAGCACCGGGCGCGCGCACCATAACCAATTCCGACGCACGCCGTCGGATATGGCCTCCCTAGGGTGCGCGGGGATGAGCTCGCAGGGGCGCGGCCGGCGCGTCGTCATCGCCTACTCGCTGGTCGCCGCGGCGACCCAGATCCTCTGGCTCACCTACGCGCCGATCGACACCTCGGCCGCCCGCCACTACGGCGTCTCGACCGCGGCGATCGGCTGGCTGGCGGAGATCTTCCCGCTCCTCTACGTGGTGCTGGCGCTGCCCGCCGGGCGGCTGCTCGACGCGGGCTTCCGCCCGACCCTCGCCGGCGCCGGCGCGCTGGTCGCGCTCGGCGGCCTGCTGCGGCTGGTCGACCAGACCTTCGCCTGGGCGATGGCGGGGCAGGTCGCGGTCGCGGTCGCCCAGCCGCTGGTGCTGAACGCGGTCGGCAAGCTCGCCGCCGACTACCTGCCGGAGGAGGAGCGGCCCGCCGGGATCGCGGTCGGCGCCGGCGCCGGCTTCGCCGGGATGCTGGTGGCGCTGCTGCTCGGCCCGACCCTCGGCGGCCACGGCCAGATCGTGCGGCTGCTGGTGGTCGAGGCGGCGCTCGCGGTCGCGGCGGCGGCGGTGCTGGCCTGGGAGCTGCGGGCACCGGCGCCGAACGAGGGCGAGACCGAGAGCGCCGCGGTCGCGGGACGGGCGGTGCGCCGGCTCTGGGCGCAGCCGCAGATGCGCAACATGGCGGGCCTCGTCTTCGTCGGCTTCGGCGTCTTCGTCGCCCTCACCACCTGGTTGCAGACGCTGCTCGAACCGGCGGGCGTCTCCGAAGGGGGGGCGGGGGCGCTGCTGGTCGGGATGCTCGTCGTCGGCATGGTCGGGGTCGCCGTCCTGCCGCCATCGGTCGACCGCCGCGGGGCCGAGCGCGCCTTCATGCGCGCCGCCGCGGCGACCGCGATCGCGGGCCCGATCCTCCTCGGCCTCGCCACCCCGGTCGCCGCCCGCGCCATCGTCCTCGCCGCGATGGGCTTCGTCCTCCTGCCCGCCCTGCCGATCATCCTCACCGCCGCCGAGCGCCTCTCCGGCCCCGCCCTCGCCGGCACCGCCGGGGCGATCGTCTGGCTCGCCGGCAACCTCGGCGGGCTCGTCGTCGCCCTCGTCGTCCAGGCGCTGGTCCACCACCCGACCCCCGCCTTCCTGGCGATGGGCCTCGTCTCGATCCCCGCCCTCTGGTTCGCCGAGCGGTTCCGGCCACCGCCGACGGCCGCCGCGCCCGCGGCGACGTTGTCGGGCTAGCGGTGTGCGAAACCCGTCGCCGGGACGGATTTCGCACACCGCGAGGAGACCGGCCGGCCGGGCGCGTCAGCTCGCCGTGAGCGCGGCGGCGCGCAACTCGCCCCAGGCGGCGAGCGCGTCGAAGCCGGGCGGGCCGGCGTGGCGGCGGGGGAGGACCGCGAGCCGCGCCGTCCCGTCGAGCGGCTCCGCCCGCAGCTCGCCGTCGGCGCGGCAGAGGAGCTGCCAGCGCTCGCCGTCGTGGAGGAGGCCGAGCGCCTCGGCCTCGAGTCGCTCCCCGTCCTCGGTCTCGATCGCCACCCAGCGGTCCTCACGCACGGCCCGGGCCACCGCGTCGACCGTCGCCGTGGTGATCGCGGCGAAGCGGCGGTCGCGGGCGTCGAAGGCCCGGGCCAGCGCGGCGCTCTCGGTCGCCTCGGCGCCGAGGCCGAGCATCTCGGGCCGGCCGCGGCGCGGGATCCGGTAGCCGCCCGCGCGGCCGTGGGCCGATTCGAGGCGGACGCCGGCCTTGGCCAGCACTTCGACGTCGCGGTAGACGGTGCGGCGGGAGACGCCGAGCTCGCCCGCCAGCTCCTCCGCGGTCATCGAGCCGCGCGCCTTCAGGAGCCCGACCAAGGTCAGCAGTCGACTCACCCGCATGGCGCCATCCTCCCACGTCCCCCGCCCGGCGCCGGCGACTTTGCTGACGCCCGTTGACAGGGTTGGCCGGCACGCTCGCGGCGTGGACGGGCGCGACCAGGAGACCGGGCGGGCCGGGTCGGGGCGTCGGCGGGAGCCGGCCGAGCCGCCCCCGCCGCCGTCGATCGACCCGGTGCGGCGGGCTCGCGCCTACCGCGAGATCCGCCTCTGGGGCGACCCGGCGCTGCGTGCCCGCGCCCGCCCGGTCACCGAGTTCGGCCCCGCCCTGGCGGCTGAGATCGCCCACCAGGCCCAGGTGCTCTTCGACGCCCCCGGCGTCGGGCTCGCCGCGCCGCAGATCGGCCGGCTGCGGCGGATCGTCGTCTACCGCCTCCCCGAGGACGGCCCCGAGCCCGCCTTCCGCGCCCTCGTCAACCCGGAGATCGTCGTCGCCTCGCCGGAGCGCGAGCCCTTCCAGGAGGGCTGCCTCTCGATGCCCGGCCTCTTCGCCGCGGTCGAGCGCGCCGTCGCGGTCACGGTCCGCGCCCGCGACGCGAGGGGCGCGCCGCTCGAGATCGAGGCCGAGGGCCACCACGCCTCGCTTCTCCAGCACGAGATCGACCACCTCGACGGCGTCCTCATCCCGGACCGCCTCGACCGTCCCGCCCGCCGCCGCTTCCTCGCCGAGCTGCGGGCCGAGCTCAGCGGTCCGGACGGACGCGCGAGCGGAGCTCCGCCACCCGCGCGCAGCCGCACAGCATCATGATCGTGCGCAGCTCGGCCAGCAGCAGCTCGTGCATCCGCTCGACCCCCTCCTGGCCGGCCGCGCAGAGGGCGTGGGCGGCGAGCCGGCCGAGGACGACGACGTCGGCCCCGAGGGCCAGCGCCTTGGCGACGTCGGAGCCGCGGCGGATGCCGCTGTCGAAGGCGACGCCGACGCTGTCGCCGACGGCGGCGACGACCGCGGGCAGGGCGTCGAGCGAGGCGATCGCCCCGTCGAGCTGCCGGCCGCCGTGGTTGGAGACGAGGACCGCCGCGGCGCCGACGTCGACCGCGCGGCGGGCGTCGTCGGGATCGAGGATTCCCTTCGCCATCCACGGCATCCCGGTCTCGGCGCAGACCTCGCCGAGCCGCTCCCAGGTCCAGGTCGGATGGTCGGGGCTCATCAGGTGGGTGAACATCTCCGCCACGCCGACGTCGCCGTCACCGTCGAAGTTGCCCGCGAAGTTGGCCAGATCGGGCGCGAAGCGGTTGCCCATGTTGCGCTCGCGCCAGCCCGCGACCGGGCAGTCGACGGTGACGCAGAGGCCGGTGTAGCCGGCGGCGCGGGCCTCCGCGGCGAGCCGCAGGAAGCGCTCGACCGGCTCGATCGGGTGCAGCTGGAAGAGCCGCGGCAGCGCCGGCGCGGCGGCGGCGATCGCGGCCAGCGAGTGGCTGCTCGCCTCGGGGACGATCATCCCGGCGCCGCTGTTCAGGTTCGCCCGCGCGGTCGCCAGGTGGCCTTCGGCCGCAAAGAGGCCGTCGCCGCCGAAGGGGGCGGTGAGGAAGGGGACCGCCAGCCGCATCCCGAGGAACTCGGTCTCGGTGCGGGGGGCGCCGGCGCCGGTCATCACCCGCGGGACGAAGCTGCGGCGCTCGAAGGCGAGGCGGTTGGCGCGCAGCGTTTGCTCTTCGCCGGCACCGCTCTCGAGGAAGTCCCAGACCTCGGGGGCGAGGCGCTCGCGGGCCGCCGCCGTCAGCTCCCCCAGCGTCGCGAAGTCGATTTCCTCGGCGTAGAGAGAGCTGCGGGCCTCTTCCATGCGCGGTCACTATAGCGGCCAATTTCGGATTATGAAATGACCATCGCGATTTTTCGCCGCAGGCTCGCGACGGTCAGTAGGGAGTACCGATCGGGCCGATAGGATGACCGCGTGGAGAGCAGCATCTCGCAGAGCGTCGGCGCCAACGTCAAACGGCTGCGCCGCGAGCGGGGCATGAGCCTGGCCGAGCTCGGCCGTTCGGCGCGCCTCGCCAAGGGCACCCTGGCGGCGATCGAGCAGGGCCGCGGAAACCCGACCGTCGAGACGCTCCATTCGCTGACCCGGGCCCTCGGCGCGACGCTCGGCGAACTCGTCTCGGAGGCGCCGCCGAGCGGCACCCGCGTCGTCCGCAAAGGCGAGGGGCCGCTGCTGCCGGGGGACAACATGGACGTCCGCCTCCTCTCGCGCACGCCCGGCGGCGGCTTCGTGCTGGAGCTCTACGCGCTCTCCCTCGGCCGCGACCTGTGCCAGAACTCCTCCGCCCACACCCCTGGCGTGCAGGAGGAGATCGTCGTCACCCAGGGCCGGCTGCGGGTCGGTCCCGAGGACGATCTGGTCGAGCTCGGCAAAGGTGACTTCGCCGCCTACACGGCCGACGCGCCGCACCGCTACGAGTCGCTCGACGGCAAACCGGCGGCGGCGGTCCTGCTCATGCGCTTCCCGGCGCCGAGCGTCGTCACCCCCAGCGGCTACGAGCAGTAGCCGGTCAGTTAACTGACCCAAATAGCCCTTCCAAATGTCCAACCGGGCTATCCCTGGTTTTGGACAGCGGTACAAGGAACTGGCCAAAGACGTTCATCAAAGTGACCGCATCGGAAACCCTGCCGGCCCCCCGGCGTCGACCCTCGGAGGTCCTCGATGCGGCTCCCTCGAACTCTCTGCCTGGCCTTGGTGGGCCTGCTGCTGCTCGCCGCGATCATCGCCGGCTGCGGCTCCTCGTCTTCGTCCTCGTCCTCGGGCGAAAGCTCTGCCGCCGAAGGGGAAAGCTCGGGCGACCCGGTCAAGGTCGGCATCCTGCAGATCGCCGACATCGAAGTGCTCGACCAGACCGTCGCCGCCTTCGAAGCGGGGATGAAGAAGTCCCTGGCCCCGCGCGAAGTCGAATTCGAACTGAAGGACGCGCAGGAAGAAACGTCGCTGATCGCGGCGATCTCGCGTGAATTCGCCACCTCCGAAGACGACATGTTCGCGGTCATCGGCACCCCCGCCGTGATCGCCCTGGCGAAGGAAGAAACCGAACGACCGATCATCGCGATCGCGATGGGCGACCCGGTCGGCTCCAAGGTCGCCGACTCGCTGGCGAAGCCCGGCACCAACGTCACCGGCAGCATCGACTTCATCAACCCGAGCGAGATCCTGCCGGAAATCGAGGCGGTCACGCCGGCGCCGAAGAAGCTCGCGACGATCTACGACCCGAGCAACGAGAACTCGGTCGTCTGGGTCAAGGCGCTGCAGGAAGCGGTCGCCGAAACGCCCGGGCTGAGCCTCGAAGAAGCGACGATCGGCAGCAGCGAAGACATCAATGCCGCGGCGCGCTCGGTGGCCGCCTCCGCAGAAGCGATCCTGATCGGCCCCGACGCCAAGGTCTACTCCGGCATGCCCGCGGTGATCGCCGCCGCCGAAGCCGAAGGCGACCAGCTCTACGTGGTCGGCGGCGAACCGGCCGAAGGCGTGCTGGCGGCGATCGGGCCGAACTACCCGACGCTCGGCACCCACACCGGCGAACTGGCGGCCGAAGTGGCCGAAGGCGCCGATCCGGCGACGACCGCCTTCGTCAAGCCGGAAAGCGTCGAATGGGCGGTCGACCAGGCGACGGTGAAGAAGCTCGGCGTGAAGCTGCCGGCCTCGGCGGGAGCGGGCGAATGAAGCAGATCGCGCTCGACACGCTGATCACCGGCCTGCCGCTGACCTGCGCGGTGGTCGGGATCTGGATGATCTTCCGGCTGCGGGAAGACTTCGACCTCACGGTCGACGCCTCCTTCGGCACCGGCGCGGCGCTCGCCGCGACCCTGCTCGTCCACGGCTCCTCGGTCCCGGTCGCGATGGTCGCGGCCGGGCTGGCCGGCGGCGCGATGGGGATGATCACGGCGACCATGCACCTCGCCCTGCGGATCCCGGTGATCCTCGCCGGCGTGGTGATGTCGATCGGCTTCTACAGCGTCGACCTGCAGATCATGGGCACGCCGTCGGTGAGCCTGGTCGGCGTGCCGACCCTGTTCAGCGGCTTCGACTCGCTCTCCCGCGACGGCTCCGACCTCGCCTCGATCGCGGTGATGGCGGCGATCGGGCTCGGCTCGGTGCTGGCGCTCGGCCTCTTCCTGCGCACCGAGATCGGCCTGGCGCTGCGCGCCTCGGGCGTCAACGAAGTGATGACCCGCAGCCAGGGCGCCAACGCCAAGGCGCTGCTCTACCTCTCGCTCTTCCTCGCCAACGGGCTCGCCGCGCTCTCCGGCACGATCGTCGTCCAGTCCGACGGCTTCGCCGACGTGACGATGGGCAGCGGCACCCTGGTCGCCGGGATCGGCGCGGTCCTGCTCGGCGAGCTGGTCCTGCGGCCGCACGGGTCGCGCCTCTGGCGGACGATGATCGCGCTGCCGATCGGCGTCGTCGCCTACCAGCTGATCCTCGTCGTCTCGCTGCGGCTCGGCCTGCCCGCGACCGACCTGAAGGCGGTCACCGCGCTCACCCTGGTCGTCGCGATCGCCGCCGAGCGGTTCGGCCGGCCGGTCCTGAAGGTGGTGCGAAGGCGGCTCTCGGTGCTCGGCTCGAGCCCCGCCGCCGCGGTCGAGAGGGGGATCTGATGCTCGAGCTGGAGGGCGTGACCCTCTCCTACGACAGCGGCTCGGGCAGCCCGGTCCGGGCGCTGAACGGGATCGACCTGCGCATCGCGGCGGGCGAATTCGTCACCGTCGTCGGCAGCAACGGGGCCGGCAAGAGCTCGCTGATCAAGGTGATCTCGGGCGCCGCGCGGCCGAGCAGCGGCAGCGTGCGGATCGACGGCGGCGACGTCACCCGGCAGCCGGAGTACCGGCGCGCGGCGCGGATCGCCCGCGTCTTCGACAACCCGCACGCGGGCACCTTGCCGGAGCTCTCGATCGAGGACAACATGGCGCTGGCGATGAGCCGCGGCCGCCGTCGCCGGCTGCGCTTCGCCGTCACCCGCGCCCGCCGCGAGACGATGCGGGAGCGGCTCGCGGTCCTGCAGCTGGGGCTGGAGGAGCGCCTGCGCGACAGCGTCGGCCTGCTCTCGGCGGGGCAGCGGCAGAGCCTGACGATGGTGATGGCCGGGCTCTGCGAGCCGGAGGTGCTGCTGCTCGACGAGCACCTCGCCGCGCTCGACCCGGCGACCCAGGCGCGCACCCTCGAGCTGACCGTCTCCCTCGCCGGCCGGCTCTCGGCGGCGACGCTGATGGTCACCCACAACATGCAGCACGCGATCGACGTCGGCAGCCGGCTGCTGGTGATGTCGCGGGGACGGATCGTCGCCGACATCCGCGACGCGGAGAAGCGGGGCCTCACGGTCGACGGGCTGGTCGACCGGATCACCGGCGCGGGCGGCGTCGTCAGCGACCGCGCGCTGCTGCGCGACGACGCGATGACGGAGCGCCTCTCGTGAGTCGGGCCGCGGCGCTCCCCTTCTCCGAGGTGGTCGTCCACGGCGACCTGCTCGTCCTCGCCGGCCAGGCGGCGGTCGACGCTGCCCGCGGGGAGGTCGCCGTCGCCGGGCTGGAGGCCCAGTTCGAGTGGATCCTCGGGCGGCTGGAAGCCCTGCTCGGCGAGCATGGATCGGGCCTCGAGTCGGTCCTGCGGGTCGAGTGCTTCCTCGCCCGCCGCGAGGACTACGGCGAATGGAACCGCCTCTTCGAAGCGACCTTCGCCGAGCCGCGGCCGGCGCGGACGACGCTCGTCACCGGCCTGGTGCTGCCGGCGATGCGGATCGAGCTGCAGGTGCTGGCGGCGCGCGCCGGCGCCTGAGGCGGAGGACGCGATGGGCGATTGGCTGGGACTGGCGGGTCGGCGCGCGCTGGTGACCGGCTCGGCGCGCGGGCTGGGGCTGGAGATCGCGCGCGGGCTGGCGCGGCAGGGCGCGACGGTGTTCCTGAACGGCCGCGACCCGGCGGCCCTGGAGGCGGCCCGGGCGGCACTGGCGGTCGAGCGGCTCGAGGTCGAGACGGTCGCCTTCGACGTCACCGACGGCGAGGCGGTGGGGGAGGCGCTCGAGGCGATCGGCCCCGACGTGCTCGTCAACAACGTCGGCCACCGCGACCGTCGCGGCATCGAGGAGCTGACCACGGCCGACCTCGGCGCGCTGCTGCGGACCGACCTGGTCGCCGCCTTCGACGTCTCCCGCCGCGTCGCCCTCGCCTTGCGCGAGCGCCGCTCCCCGGGCCGGATCGTCAACGTCTCCTCGGTGCTGGGACAGCTGGGGCGGGCCGAAGACGTCGCCTACGCGACCGCCAAGGCGGCGCTCGACGGGATGACCCGCGGCCTCGCCGCCGAGCTCGGTCCGGACGGCATCACCGTCAACGCGGTGGCGCCCGGCACCTTCGCCACCGACGTCAACGCCCACCTGGTCGAGGACCCCCGCTGGTCGGACTGGCTGCGTTCGCGCACCGCGCTCGGGCGCTGGGGACGGCCGGCGGAGGTGGCGGGCATCGTCGCCTTCCTCGCCGGCGACGCCGCCTCCTACATCACCGGGCAGGTGATCGCGGTCGACGGCGGCATGACGACGACGTTCTGACCCGGCCCGTCGCCGCGTCCCGCCGCGCCGATCCGGGACGATGGTCGTATGCGCAAGGTCTCCGGGGCGCCGCGGTGAGGTTGGGACGCGAGCAGAAGCTCGCGTTGCTCGTCGCCGGCTGCTTCTTCATGGAGATTCTCGACGGCACGATCGTGACCACGGCGGCGCCGTCGATCGGGCGCTCGCTGGGGGTGCCGGCGAGCTCGATCAGCCTCGTCATCAGTGCCTACCTGGTGACGCTGGCGGTGCTGATCCCGGCCAGCGGCTGGCTCGCGGCGCGCTTCGGCGCGCGGCCGGTCTTCCTCGCCGCGATCGTGATCTTCACCTTCGCCTCGATCGGCTGCGCCGCCTCGGAGAGCCTCACCGAGCTGGTCGCGATGCGGATCCTGCAGGGCGTCGGCGGCGCGCTGATGGTGCCGGTCGGCCGGCGGGTGGTGCTCGCCGGGACGCCGAAGGAGGAGCTGATGAGGGTGATGTCGTTCCTCGTCTGGCCCGCCCTGATCGCGCCCGTCTTCGCGCCGCTGGTCGGCGGCCTGATCACCGACTACGCCAGCTGGCACTGGATCTTCCTGATCAACGTGCCGCTCGGCGCGCTCGCCTTCGCCGCCGCGCTGCGGCTGATCACCTCGCCGCCGGTGCCGCGGCCGCCACGGCTCGATCGGCTCGGCGTGCTGCTCACCTGCGTCGGCCTCGGCGGCCTCACCTACGCCGCCGACCTGGTCTCGCGCAGCTCGCCGAACTGGCCGCTCGCGGCGGCGCTCGGGGTAATCGCCGCGGTGTCGCTCTTCGCCGCCGTCCGCCACCTGCTGGCGATCGAGGCGCCGCTGGTCAACCTGCGCACGCTGCGCGTCCACACCTTCCGCGCCTCGCTCGGCGGCAGCGCGATCTTCTGGCTCGTCGTCGGCTCGGTCCCCTTCCTGCTGCCGCTGCTCTTCCAGGAAGCCTTCGGCTGGAGCCCGGTCAAGTCGGGCGCCGTCGTCGTCCTCCTCTTCGTCGGCAACGTCGGGATCAAGCCCGCGACCACCTTCCTCTACGGTCGCTTCGGCTTTCGCGCGATGCTGACCACGGCGACCGCCGGCCTCGCCGCCTCCCTCGTCGCCCTCGCCTTCGTCGAGGAGGACACCTGGCTCGTCGTCATCGGCCTCGTCGTCCTGGTCGGTGGCGTCGCCCGCTCGGTCGGCCTCACCGGCTACACGACCCTCGCCTTCAGCGAGGTGCCGGAGCCGCTGATGGGCGACGCCAACGTCCTCCAGGCGACGACCCAGCAGCTCTGCTCCGGCCTCGGCGCCGCGGCGGGCGCGATCGCCCTGCGCCTCGGCGGCTCGCTCGACGGGGTCATGCCCGGCGGCGCGAGCCTCCACAACTCCTTCGCCCTCGCCTTCCTCATCCTCGCCGCCGTGAGCCTGCTGGCGACGATCGCCGCCCTGCGCCTCGATCGCCGCGCCGGCGACGTCCTCCGCAGCGCCCGCTACCGCCGCGGCGAGAAGCTCCCCGCCGAGCCCCAGGAAACGTGACGGGGCCGACCGTCGCGGCGGACGACCGGCCCCAGCAACCGGGCCGCCATAGGAGCGACCCGTCGTGCGTTCTCTTCAAACCCAGGAATCGGCCGAACGCTGCGCGAACTTGAGCGCGTTGGACGTGCGGGTACGCACTATTCGGAAAAGCCGACGAGGGCGGCTCCCTAGTCTGCGGAGAGGAAGGGACCCCAGTCGGAAGGAAAGTCTTTGAAGCTCGCGATCCACAATCCCTCGTTCACCTATCCGGGCGGTCCGGAGAACATCGCGCCGATGCTCGCCGCCACCGCGCGGGCCGCCGAGGAGGGCGGTGCCGACCAGTTCACCCTGATGGACCACTGGTTCCAGATCCCGCCGGTCGCCCCTCACACCGAGCCGATGCTGGAGGGCTACACGGCGCTCGGCTACCTCGCCGCGCAGACGGAGCGGATGCGACTCGGCCTGCTGGTCACCGGGGTGACGTATCGGTACCCGGGGCTGCTGGCGAAGACCGTCACCACGCTCGACGTCCTCTCCGGCGGGCGGGCGCAGCTCGGCATCGGCGCCGCCTGGTTCGAGCAGGAGCACGACGGGCTCGGCGTCCCCTACCCGCCGATCGCCGAGCGCTTCGAGCGGCTCGAGGAGGCGATCCAGATCTGCTTCCAGATGTGGAGCGACGACGACGGTCCATATAAGGGGAAGCACTACGAGCTCGCCGAGACGCTGAACTCGCCGCCGACCGTCCAGCGCCCGCGCCCGACCTTGATGATCGGTGGCGGGGGCGAGAAAAAGACCCTGCGGCTGGTCGCCCGCTATGCCGACACCTGCAACCTCACCAGCGCCGACCCGGCCGTCGTCGCCCACAAACTCGACGTCCTCAAAGGTCACTGCGAGACGGAGGGACGCGACTACGGGGAGATCGAGAAGACGATCCTGGTCGGCGCCAACCCGCTCGACGACGTCGACGGCTTCCTCGGCTTGATGGAGGAGATGGCGAAGCTCGGGGTCGAGAAGGTCTGGGTCTCGAACAAAGTCGCCGATCCCCCTGCATGGGCGGACGAAGTCTGCGCTCAGACCGTTTCGCGGCTGGCCGAGCTGGGTTAGCCCGCTCGCGCATGCAGGTACACGCTGCTACGCTTCGCATCCGCACCCTTCTAGATTGGATACAGCATGCTTGGTGACATCGGCCCCCTCGAGATCGGCATCGTCCTCGTCATCGCCCTCCTGGTCTTCGGTCCGAAACGCCTCCCGGAGCTGGGCAACTCGCTCGGCAAAGGCATCCGCGACTTCGGCAAGGGCATCAAGGGCGAAGAGACCGTCGCCGCGGTTGAGCCCGCCGCCCCCGAGGCCGAAGTCGTGACCGCCCAGGCCACGACCACCTCCAACTAGTTCTCCCGCCGACCGCCCCGGCGCGCCCGCTCCCCGGAGCGAGGCGCGCCGCGCGGCGGGTCCGGCCTCAGGCCGCGCCCAGGTAGGCCCGCCATCCACCCGCCGCGGTGATGTCCTCCGCGCCCTCCAGCGCGATCGGCTCGCAGAGGAAGCCGACCACGGCCCGTCCGTCGTCGAGCTCCACTTCCCCCAGCGCCATCGGCTGCGGGATCGCGGCGAGGAAGGTGCCGAGCGCGGCGGGGGAGAGAGCCCAGATCTCGCCCGGCAGCGAGGCCCCGCCGTCCTCGACCCGCACGACCCCCGGCTTCGGCGGCGTCGTGTCGAGCGCGAAGAGCCGGTAGCGCGGCGCGGTCCGCGCCGCGCCCACCGGCCGCGCCCCCCGCTCGGTCAGCTGGTGGTTCAACGGCATCCCCGAAAGGTGCGCCCCGGCGACGAAGAGCGAGATCACTCCCAACCCGTCGTCCTTGGTCGCCCTCTGGGCGACCAAGGACGCGGGGTTGCCTGAAGGTGCGACCGGATCGTCGACGAGCAGTGACGCGATGCCGGCGACGGCGGCGTCGTGGAAGGCGGGGGCCAGGAGCTGGACGCCGAACCGGGCGCCGTCGGCCTCGCCGGCCGGGACGGCGACGGCGCAGAGGTCGAGCAGGTTGGCGCAGTTGGTGAAGGCCCCGAGCTTCGCGTTCTCGGCGATCGGGTCGGCTTCGACCGCCGCGATCGTCGGCTGCGCGGCCGTGGTGGGGAGGAGGATCGCGTCGAGGTCGGCGAAGAGCTTGCGCGTCGCGAGCGCCAGCCGGTCCAGGCGCTCCTGGTCGGCGAACAGCCGTGAGGCGGAAGGCGAGGCGGCGGCGGCGACGATCTCCCGCACCGTGGGATCGACCTCGTCGGCATGTGATTCGACGAACGCCCCGACCGCCGCGTGCCGCTCGGCGACGAAGGCGCCGCCGTAGAGGAGCGCCCCGGCCTCGAGCAGCGGAGCGATGTCGATCTCGACGACCCGAGTGCCCGCGGCGGCGATCCGATCACGGGCGGCGGCAAATGCGGCGCGCGCCTCGTCGGTGAGCATGGTGAGGGCGCTTGGCGGCGGCGAGCCCACGCAGAGGCCGGGAGCAGCCGAGGGGACGTCGGCCGGAGCCACGCGGCTGAGGGGATCGGACGCGTCGGGGCCGGCGATCACTCCGAGGGCGACGTTGGCGAGCGCCAGGTCGGGGGCGAAGATCGAGACGCAGTCGAGGGTGCGGCAGGCGGGGACCACGCCCGTCGTCGGCACCAGCCCCCGCGTCGGCTTCACGCCGACGATCCCCTGGAAGGCGGCCGGCACCCGGCCCGAGCCGGCGGTGTCGGTGCCGAGGGCGATATCGGCGATGCCGAGGGCGACCGCGACGGCCGAGCCGGAGCTCGAGCCGCCGGAGACGAACTCCGGTCGGCGGACGTCGCGGACCGCGCCGTAGGGGGAGCGGGTGCCGACCAGGCCGGTGGCGAACTGGTCGAGGTTGGTCTTGCCGAGTAGGACCGCACCCGCATCCAGCAGGCGAGTGACCGCGGGGGAGCTCGACTCGGGCGTGTAGGCGTAGGTCGGGCAGGCGACGGTGGTCGGGATCCCGGCGGCGTCGATGTTGTCCTTGGCGGCGAAGGTCCTCCCGGCGAGCGGCAGGTCCTCGCCCGCGGCGACCCGGGCGTCGATCGCCTCGGCCTCGGCGAGCGCCTCGGCTTCCTCGCGCAGCGTGATCCAGACCTCGGGGCGGTCCGCCGCCCGGGTCGCGGCGTAGGCCGCCCTCACCCGCTCCACTGCCGTCACTCCCAACCTCCGTCGTCGGTCTTCACGCGGACTCCTCGCGGGCGAACTCGCCGCTCGCCTCCCAGGCCGCCCGCTCGGCGGCGAAGGCCTCGGCCTGGGTCGCGCGGAAGGCCCCGATCGACTCCGCCTCGCGCTCCAGGAAGCCTTGATGCTCGGTGAGCGAGAACTCGCCCTCCTCGATCCGCAACCCCAGCCTCCCGGCCGCCGTCGCCTCCCTCATCTCCAGCAGCTCGTCGGCCTCGACCGGGAACCACCTGATCCGGTCGAAGGCGCGCAACAGCCAGGGCGTCCCGGGCTCGAAGGGGCCGGCACCGTCGGCGCCGCGGTTCCAGACCTGGGTCGTGCGGCCGACGAACTGGTAGCCGCCCGGCCCCTCCATCCCGTAGATGCAGAGGTAGGCGCCGCCGATCCCGACCGAGTTCTCGGCGGTCCAGGTGCGGGCCGGGTTGTACTTGGTGGTGACCAGGCGGTGCCTCGGGTCCAGCGGCGTCGCGACCGGGGCGCCGAGGTAGACGTCGCCGAGGCCGAGCACCAGGTACTCGGCGCCGTAGACGATCTTCTTCACGTCCTCGACCCCGGCGAGCCCGTTGACGCGGCGGATGAACTCGATGTTCCAGGGGCACCAGGGGGCGTCGGCGCGGACGCCCGACATGTAGCGGGCGATCGCCTCGCGGGTCGCCGGGTCGTCCCAGGAGAGGGGGAGGTGGACGGTGCGGCTGGAGACCGTGAGGTCGTGGGTGGGGGGCAGCTCGGCCTCGAGGCGCCCGATCGCGGCGACCGCGTCGCGGGGCGCCAGCGCCGCCGGGTCGAGGCGCACCTGCAGGGCGCGGATCCCTTCGGTCATCTCCTCGACCCCGCCGAGCCCCTCCGCCTCGATCCGCGCCGCCAGCGCCTGGACGCGGAGCCGCAGGCCGAGGTCGAGCACGTTGGGCTGGAACTCGACCAGCAGGTGGTCGTCGCCCTGGCGGCGGTAGGCGATGCCGGGGCGCTCGGCGTCGCCGTCGCGCCGGGCGAGGACGCCGCCGTCGGGGACGCGCGAGGCGGACCTCGGGCCGCTGCCGGTGCTCGTCCCCTCGCCGGAGCGGACGAGGCGGACCGAGTCGCCGGGGCGCATCTGGCCGAGTTTCCAGCGCTCGCCGCTCAGCACCGTGGCCGGGCAGACGAAGCCGCCGAGGCTCGGCCCGTCCGGTCCCAGCAGGATCGGCATGTCGCCGGTGAAGTCGACCGCGCCGACGGTGTAGGGGGTGTCGTGGATGTTGGAGGGGTGGAGGCCGGCCTCGCCGCCGTCGGGGCGGGACCAGCGCGGCCTCGGGCCGACCAGCCGCACCCCCGTCCGCGCCGAGTTGAAGTGGACCTCCCAGCGCGACCCGTAGAGCGCCGAGACGTCGGCGGGGGTGAGCCACTCGCCGTCGCCGTGGGGACCCTCGGCGACGGCGATCTGCCAGGCGTCGGTCATCGACGGGCGCGCGGCGGCCGGGACGGCCGCGGCGCTCATCGCGTTTCGCTGTTGAGGAATTGAAGTCGGCGAGGCGTTTGCGCCCCGGGCCTGCCCGATGACCAGCTCGTCGCCGCGTCGCAGCTCGCGGCCCTCGTGGCCGCCGAAACCACCCAACGTGAAGGTCGAGGCGCTGCCGAGGTGGGGCGGGACCTCGATCCCGCCGGCGACCAGGACGTAGGCGCGCAGGCCCGCCCCATCCAACTTGCCGACGTCGAGGATCGCCCCCGGGACCAGCGCCAGCGGCTCCCAGGTCGGGACCGGGGCGCCGTCCACGGTCGGCGAGCACTCGCCGCCGGTCACCATCGCCGTCGCCCCCGCCGGGAAGCCGAGCCGCGGGCCGAGCATCGTGCACTCGAGGCCCGGCGCGCCCTCCTCGTTGCCGAGCGCCCAGTTGCCGAGGCGGAAGGAGAGGTCGTCCATCGGGCCCGAGGGCGGCACGCCGACCCGCCAGAGGCCGACCCGGCCGGGCCAGTCCTGCACCGTGGTCATCATCCCCGGCGCGAGGACCTCCAGCGTCGCGCTCTCGCCGGGGGCCACGCTCACGGGCGGGTGACGACCATCCGGACCGGGCTCGGGTCGAAGCCGTTGCAGGGGTTGTTGACCTGGGGGCAGTTGGAGACGAGGACCAGCGTGTCGATCTCGGCGCGCAGGGTCACGGTCAGCCCGGGCCGCGAGATGCCGTCGACGATCCCCAGCATCCCGTCCTCCTCGACCGGCACGTTCATGTACCAGTTGACGTTGGAGACGAGGTCGGCCTTGCCGAGGCCGTGGCGGGCGCCCTCGCGGAGGAAATTCTCCACGCAGGCGTGCTGGTGCTTGGTGTGGTGGCCGTAGCGCAGGGTGTTCGACTCCTTCGAGCAGGCGCCGCCGAGGGTGTCGTGGTTGCCGCACTCGTCGGCCACCACCGTCATCAGCGCGTTGCCGCGGTTCGACCGCAGCACCGAGCCGGTGGTGAGGAAGATCCGGCCCTGGGCGGAGATCGTGTCCGGCGCGCTGTAGCGCTCGGAGGTGTCGGCGGCCGAGTAGAGGATGCAGTCGACCGCCTGGTTGCCGCCGAGGTCGACGATCGAGAGCTCCTCGCCTGCGGCGACGACCGCCGACCAGGGGGCGAGCGCCGGGACGAGCTCGTCGAGGACGACCTCGCCGGCCGGGATCGTCCCCAGGGTCGGGTCGACGAGCGTGCCGGAGACGGCGGCGGCGAGCGGGTCGCCCGGCGAGGTCACGCCGGAGAGGTCGGGCAGGTCCGACTCGCTCATCTGATCCCCCTCGCGTCGCGGTAGTCGGCGGTGTTCAGGTAGGCGCGTTCGGTCTCCGGGGTCGAGGACCAGAGCGCGTCCTCGGGGCCGGTCGGGTCGCCGCGCCAGGCGAGCAGCTCCAGCGTCGTCGCGGTGTACCCGGAACGCGGGTCGAGCGGGTGGGGGACGTCGGCGACGACGACGATCGCCGGCATCTCGATCCGCAGCTCGACCGCGTTCTCCGGCCCGGCGGAGCCCTCGAAGCGCAGCGCCCCCTCGCCGTCGACCCGCACCCCCTGGAAGAAGGAGAGGCTCGGCGGGATGTCGCGCGGGCCGAGGCCGTGCTTGGCGGCGGCCAGCAGCTGCAGCTCACGCCCGGCCGGGGACGGGCCCTGGGGCGAGCCGTCGCCGTAGCGCTCCACGTTCGTGGCGAGCACCGTGGTCCCGCAGAGCGCGTCGTGGCGGCCCGAGGAGTCGGACGCGATCATCGCCAGCACCCGTCCCTGGTCCGAGAGCAGCGGATGCCCCTCGCCGAGGTAGGCCTGCCAGGGCACCTTCACCGTGTCGGCGACGTTCAGCCGCTCCCAGGGTTGGTCCGCGTTCCAGAGGAGGAGGTGGGCGCAGGCGTCGCCGTCGCGGTCGGTCAGCCTCAGCGTCGTCCCCGGCGCCAGCACCTTGGAGGCGTAGCCGCCCACCGCCACCGTCTCGGCCCAGACGAGCGCCGCCGGGTCGACGCCCGCCGGCGGCTCCGGCCAGGCGCTCGCCGGCAGCGTCGGCATCGCCTCGGCCGCGGTCCCCGCCTGCGCCCGGGCGTGCTCGCGCGCCGCGCGGGTGGTGTCGGTGCCTGACTCGCTCATCGGGGCGTCTTACCAGCTCGGCGCACTACCTGAGGGGGACGAGCGCCGAGATCTCGACCAGCGCGCCTCTCGGCAGCGCCGTGACGCCGATCGTCACCCGGGCCGGCGGCGGGTCGTCGAAGAACTCCGCGTAGGTCTCGTTGATCGCCGGGAACTCCTCCAGCCTCGTCGTGTAGACGGTCACCTGGAGCGCCTCGGCCAGCTCGCCGCCGCCCGCCGCGGCGATCGCGTCGAGGTTGCGCAGGCACTGGCGCGCCTGCCCGGGCGCGTCGCCGGCGCCGACCAGCTCGCCGGCCGAGTCGAGCGGGATCGCGCCGGAGCAGTAGAGCACCCCGTCATGGGCGATCGCCTGCGAGTAGGGGCCGATGGCGGCCGGGGCCTTGTCAGTCTCGATGTTCACGCGTGGGCTCATGGGATCCAAGATTAGCGATATTGTATTCGCATGCTTTCCCGCGAGGACAACGAACGAGTCACGAAAACCGGCCCCGACGATCCCGCCGGACGCCTCCTGCGCGCCTACTGGCAGCCCGCCGCGCTGGTCTCCGAGATGCCCGCCGAGCGCCCGGTGAAGGCGGTCCGCCTGATGGGCGAGGACCTCGTCCTCTTCAAGCGCGGCGAGCGCGACTGGGGCCTGGTCAGCCGCTACTGCGCGCACCGCGGCGTCGACCTCTCCTACGGCCGGCTCGAGGACGGCGGCCTGCGCTGCCTCTACCACGGCTGGCTCTACGGCAAGGACGGCCGCTGCCTGGAGCAGCCCGCCGAACCGCCGCACTCGCGCTTCTTCGAGAAGGTGCGGATCGCGTCGTACCCCTGCGAGGAGCGCAACGGCATCGTCTTCACTTATATGGGGGGAGGCGACCCGCCGCCGTTCCCCGCCTACGACTGCTTCGAGGCGCCGGAGGAGTACACCTTCGCCTTCAAGGGCCTCTGGGAATGCAACTGGCTGCAGGGCGTCGAGGGCGGCATCGACCCGAGCCACGTCTCCTTCCTGCACCGCTTCCTCGACGAGGATCCGCGCGACGTCTACGGCCAGCAGTTCGCCGAGACGGTCGAGGGGACCGACAAATCGACCGCCGAGATCGTCGGCGAACTGTACCGGCCGGACATCGAGGTCGAGGCGGCCGACCACGGCCTGCGCGTCTTCGCCGTGCGCGAGCTGGACGAGCGGCACCGCCACCTCCGCGTCACCAACCTGGTCTTCCCGAACGCCTTCGTGGTCCCCTTCGGCAGCGACAAGGTCTTCTGCCAGTGGCACGTCCCGATCGACGACGAGAACCACTACTGGTACATGATCTTCTACGACTTCAAGGACCCGACCGACAAGGAGACCCTGCTCCAGCAGCGCCTCCAGAACGTGACCCTCCCCGAGTACCGGCCGACCCGCAACCGGGACAACAACTGGGGCTTCGACGCCGCCGAGCAGAACGCGCTCACCTATACGGGGATGGGCCTCGACATCAACGTCCACGACCAGTGGGCGGTGGAGAGCATGGGGTCGATCCAGGACCGTACGGTCGAGCGCCTCGGCGTCTCCGACCGCGCCGTCACGGCGAACCGTCGCCTCCTGCTGAAATCGATCAAGGCGATGGAAGCGGGGCAGCCGACGCCGGGCCTGCCGCTCGACGAGGCCGCGGCCGAGGAGCTGCGCGGGCCGCTGGCGATCGACACCGTCGCCCCCGCCGAGGACTGGCAGACCGCCTGGAAGGAGACCGAGGCCGAGCGCCGCGCCCGCTCCCCGTGGGCGGCGAGCCAAGAGGTCGCCTGATGGCGGCGCGCCGGCCCGGAGGAAGCGCCTGATGGAGAGCGGCGCGCGCCACGAGCGCTCCGCCGACGAGCGCCCGGTCTCCTTCGGCGGCTCGGCCCGGCCGATGCTGGCCGCCGACCGCGACGGCTTCGTCGACCGCCACGACCTCTGGGGCGAGGCCGAGCACGCCGCCGCCGCCCAGATCCGCCGCGTCATCGACGAGCGCGGGATCGAGATGGTCCGCGTCGCCTTCTGCGACCAGCACGGCACCCTGCGCGGCAAGACCCTGGTCGGCGACGGCCTCTGGAGCGGCCTGCGCGGCGGCGTCCGCGTGCCCTCCTCGCTGGTGCTCAAGGACACCTCCGGCAAATCGGTCTACCCGGTCTTCACCGCCGACGCCGGGACCGGGATCGAAGGGCTCGGCGGCGCCGGGGACATCGTCCTCGTCCCCGACCCGAAGAGCTTCCGCGTCCTCCCCTGGGCGCCCAACACCGGCTGGGTCCTCTGCGACCTCCACTTCCCCGACGGCCGGCCGGTGCCGTTCTCCACCCGGCGGATCTTTCGCGAGGCGCTCGACCGCCTGGCGGCGCGCGGCTACGGGGTGACGATCGGGGTGGAGATCGAGTTCCACGTCTTCCGCGCCGTCGACGAGGGGCTCGGCGACGAGCACGTGGCGGCGCCGGGGCGGCCCGGCGAGGCGCCCGCGCTCGGCCCGGTCTCCCGCGGGGCGCAGCTGCTGCGCGAGGAGGACCTCGACGCGCTCGACGACCTCGTCCAGGCGCTCAGCGCCGGCCTCTTGGCGCTCGACCTGCCGCTGCGCTCGCTGGAGCTCGAGTTCGGCCCCAGCCAGCTGGAGCTGACGATGGCGCCGCGCCCCGGCCTGCAGGCGGCCGACGACGTCGTCCTCGCCCGCACCGCGATCCGCCAGATCTGCCGCCGCCACGGCTACCTCGCCACCTTCATGTCGCGGCCGGCGGGCGCCGACACGGCCAGCGCGGGCTGGCACCTGCACCAGTCGCTGGTCGACCTGGCGAGCGGTCAGAACGCCTTCATCCCCGGCGCGGCCGAGGGCGGCGCGCTGCTCAGCTCGACCGGGCAGCGCTACCTCGGCGGCCTGCTCGACCACGCTCCCGCGGCGGCCGTCTTCACCACGCCCACCATCAACGGCTACAAGCGCTACCGCCGCTTCAGCCTGGCGCCCGACCGAATCTGCTGGGGAATCGACAACAAGGGCGCGATGGTGCGCGCGGTCGGCGGCCCAGGCGACCCGGCGACGCGGCTGGAGAACCGCTCCGGCGAGCCCGCCGCCAACCCCTACCTCTACATGGCGTCGCAGATCGTCAGCGGCATGGCGGGGATCGACGGTGAGCTTGATCCGGGCGCGCCGACCGAGGATCCCTACTTCGCCGAGTCGCGGCCGCTACCGACGAGCCTGATGGCGGCGCTGGAGGCGCTGCGCGAGGACGAGCTCTTCGCCGAGGCCTTCGGTCGCGAGATCGTCGGCTGGATCCTCGCCCTGAAGGACTCCGAGGCCGAGCGCTACATGGCCGAGGTGTCCGACTGGGAGCAGCGGGAGTATCTCGGGCTCCCTTGAACGCGGTCGGCGATGAGCGAGGCGGCGCCTCGGCGCCCGCGGTCGAGGAGTTCGTCCTGGTCGGCGACCTGCGGACGATGGACCCGGCGCGCCCGCGCGCCGAGGCGCTCGCCGTCCGCGGTGACCGGATCCTCGCCGTCGGCTCGGCCGAAGAGGCGCGGGCGGCGCTCCCCGGCGCCGCGGTGCGCGCCGCTCCCGGCACCGTCGTGCCGGGACTGATCGACGCCCACGTCCACACCTTGATCGCCGGCCTCGAGCTGCGCCGCCTCGACGTCAGCGACGCGCGCTCGGTGGCGGAGATCGTCGAGCGGATCGGCGCCCACGTGAGCGGGCGCGGCGGCGACGGCGCCTCGGCCGACGACTGGCTGGTCGTCGCCGCGCACTTCCAGGCCGAGGAGCTCGACGAGAAGCGGCTGCCCACCCGCGCGGATCTGGACCCGGTGACGGGCGGCCGGCCGGTGATCCTCGACCGGCGCACGCACGACGCGGTCGCCAACGGGGCGGCGCTGGCCCGGGCCGGGGTCGGCCTCGACACGCCCGACCCGGTCGGCGGCGAGATCGAGCGCGACGCGGGCGGCGCCCCGACCGGGGTGCTGATCGAGCGCCCCGCCGCCGAGCTGGTCTGGTCGTGCGTGCCGGAGATCTCCGAGGCCGACCGCCGTCGCGCCCTGCGCGAGATCCAGCCCGCCTTCCACGCGCTCGGCATCGTCGGCGCCGCCGAGCCGGGGCTGTCCCCGGCCGAGATGGGCAGCTACCAGGCGGCCCGCGCCGACGGCGAGCTGGCGCTGCGGACCTGGGCGATGCCGCTCGCCGACACCGACCTGCCGGTCGAGGAGCTGCTGGCCGGGTTCCGCGGGACCGGCGTGCGGACCGGCTTCGGCGACGAGTGGCTGCGGGTCGGCGGGGTGAAGGTGTACCTCGACGGCACCGGGTCGTTCGGCAGCGCCCTGCTGCGGGAGCCGTGGCCCGGTACCGACGGCTACCTCGGCAACCAGACCGCCCCGACCGAGACCTTCCGACAGGTCGCCCGCTTCTGCGCCCGCGAACGCTGGTCGCTCGCCGTCCACACGGTCGGCGGCGCGGCGATCGACCTGGCGCTGGACGCCTTCGCCGAGGCGAACGAGGAGGCGCCGATCGCGCCCCTGCGCTTCTCGGTGATGCACGCCTACCTCTGGCCGAGCCCTGACAATTTCCGGCGCGCGAAGGAGCTTGGTGTCATCGCCTCGATCCAGCCGGGGATGCAGTGGCGCGTCGCCGGGGCGCTGGCGGACCGCCTCGGCGTCGAGGGCGCGGCGAAGGCCTCGCCGCTGCGCTCCTGGCACGACGCCGGGGTCGAGGTGGCCGGTGGCAGCGACGGTCCCGACTTCCCCCAGGCGCCGCTCTTCGGCATGTACCAGGCGCGCAGCCGCGCGGCCCACGGCTTCGACGAGGCGGTCGGGCCGGACGAGGCGATCGACGGCGAGCGGGCGCTGCGGATGTGGACGACGAGCGCGGCGCGCTACGTCTTCGCCGAGGGCGAGCGCGGCGCGTTGCGGCCGGGCTTCCTCGCCGACTGGGCGGCGCTCTCGGTCGACCCGGTCGAGTGCGAGCCCGAGGCGCTACGCGAGGCCGAGGTCCTGCAGACGGGCGTCGGCGGACGAGTGGTGCACGAGGCCTGACGATGGCGCTCTCCCTCCACGACCAGGAGATCCTCCGCCGCCGCGTCTACGGCCTTGTCGACGACGACCTGCTCGCCGAGCATCGCGAGCGTCCCTTCGGCCCGCACTCGCCGGCCCTGATCGAGGTCCTCGACTTCCTCCGCCGCAACCCCGATCCGGAGCTGCCGCGCTACCTGGTCCTGGACGACGGCGAAGGCTTCGGGATCGGCGTGAGGGCCGCCGAGCGCGGCGCCCCGCCGACGCCGGTCGACGAGGACGAGCGCTTCGCGACGCGCGGGGAGGCCGAGCACGCCGTCTTCCTCCGTCGCCTCGCGGATTACGGCGCGGTGCGTGGCGCAAAAGTGGCGGATAACGCCACCTTCGCTCCACGGCCGCTCGGCGACGTCGACCCACCCGAGCCCGACGGAGGAGGTGCCGAGTGAGCGGTACGGCCGGAGACGTCCTCGTCCCGCCGGGGACGATGGGCTACCTCGACGCGATCAGCGCCGCGGCGGGGGAGACGGTGCGCCTGCACGTCTCCTCGACGGCGCCGACCTGGCGCGCCGAGCTGGTCCGCCTCTACGCCCTCGAGATCCCCGGCTTCGGCGTCGAGCGCCGCGCCGAGCCCGTCGCCGGCGTCGAGCCGATCGAGCGCGAGGGCATCGACCAGCCCACCCCGATCGGCAGCTACGGCCACGCGACCCCCTTGCCGCTCGACCAGTTCGAGTCCCCCTTGACGATCACCGCCACGATCTGCCCGACCCGCCCCGGCGCCGGCCCCCAGTCGGTCATCGCCCAGCGCGACGAGGCCGGTGCGGCCGGCTGGTCCCTCGGCCTCGACGCCGAAGGCAAGCCCCGCCTCTGGGTCGCGACCGACGCCGGCGAGCTGGACCTCACCACCCCCGAACCCTTGAAGCAAGGCTGCTGGTACGAGCTGACGGCGACCGTCGACGCGACGGCGAACCGGGCGGCCCTGTCCGTCGACCCCGTCGGCACCTTCACCTCCAACCGCCTCGCCACCGGCCGCGGCGAGCCGCACCGCATCGAAGCTCCCCTGCCCGGAGCCCCGCAAGCGGCGGCAGCTCCGCTCCTCCTTGCGGCCGGGGCCCTGGACCCCGACGACCAACCCCTCGAGGGCTTCGACGGCAAGATCGAGCGCCCGTCGCTGGCCGCCGCCTCGTCGGCCGCAGTCGGGGGGGACCCCGAACGAACCTCCCCGCAGTTCGTGAGGGAGGGGTCCCCCACGGATGCGGCCTCCCTGAGCGCCTGGGACCCTTCCGCCCAAATCACCCGCAATGGCATCGACCACCCGTCTCTCCTTACCGACGTCCATGGTCGCCACTTCACCCTCGTCAACCACCCCACCCGCGCCGTCACGTCATCAACCTGGGACGGCCAGGTCGACGACTTCCGCTTCGCTCCCGACCAGTACGCCGCGATCCACTTCCACCGCACCGACATGACCGACTGCGGTTGGGAGCCCCAGGCTGAGATCACCCTCCCGACGGACCTCCCCAGCGGCGTCTACTCGGTCCGCCTCACCGATCCCGAGGGCGGCGAGGACCTGGTCCCGCTGATCGTCCGCCCGCCCGCCGGCACCGCCACGGCCAAGGCGCTGCTCGTCATGTCGACCAACAGCTATCTCGCCTACGGCAACGACCACGTCGGGGTCGACTCGCCGCGGACCCAGGTCTGGAACCAGATGGTCCCGGCGATCGACGACTGGGAGCGCTTCCGCGACGCCCACCGGGAGCTCGGCCTCTCCCTCTATGAGGTCCACTCCGACGGCGCCGGCGTCTGCCACTCCTCCTGGCGCCGCCCCCTGCTGACCCTGCGGCCGACCGTCTACGACGGCGACGGCCCGGTCTGGCAGTTCACCGGCGACATGCAGATCGTCGACTGGCTCGACCGCACCGGCCGCGCCGTCGACGTGGTCAGCGACCGCGACGTCCACGAGGGCGGCGCCGAGCTGCTCGGCCGCTACGCCACCGTGATCACCGGCACCCACCCCGAGTACCCGAGCGAGCAGATGCTCGACGCCTACGAGGCCTACGTCGGCGGCGGCGGCCGGCTGATGTACATGGGCGGCAACGGGATGTACTGGGTGACCGGCTACGACCCCGACGACCCGCAGGTGATCGAGATTCGCCGCTGGGGCGGCACCCAGGCCTGGTGCGCGGCGCCGGGCGAGTACCACCTCAGCTTCACCGGCCGGCTCGGCGGACCTTGGCGCTTCAGCGGACGCGCCCCGCAGAAGACCTTCGGCGTCGGCTTCGTCGCCGCCGGCCCGCCGAGCGCCTCGGCCGGCTACCTGCCGGTGGCCGCGGAGGGCTCGCCCGTGGCCTGGGCGCTGGCCGGGGTGGAGGAGCCCGACTTCGGCCGCTACGGCACGATGGGCGGCGCCGCCGGGATCGAGATCGACGCCGTCGACCCGCTGCTCGGCACCCCCGATGCGACCGAGGTGATCGCCACCTCCGCCGGCCACAGCGACGACATGCTGGAGGCGCGCGAGAACTTCAACATGACCAGCCGCATCCTCGGCGGCGCCCGCAACCCCAAGGTCCACTCCGACCTCGTCATCGTCCCCCGCGAGAACGGCGGCGCCGTCTTCTCCACCGGCTCGATCGGCTTCTCCGGCAGCCTTTCGCCGAACGGCTGGGACAACGACGTCAGCCGCCTCCTCGGCAACGTCTTCGACCGCTTCACCAGCGGCGCCCCGGTCCTGGACTAGCCCCCGCGGGTCGGGGCGGCGTGCTTCGCGGCCGCCGCGCCCGTCCAAGATGGGTCCCGAAGGGAAGTCCACACACACGTAGGAGAGATGTCGGGGACGTGACCCTTCCCCATGCGTCCCGTCACAGGATCGGACGTCCGAGGTGGTGCGGTCGACCTAGCCCACCTATAGCGCCGGTCAGGTCGACCGCGCCACGGAGGGCATGAGGAAGACGGGAGGAAGCGTCAACTTCCCCCGCTCCTCGTCACGGATCCTGGGAGTTCGTCACGAACCTCGCACCTCTCCCCGTGATCCGTGTCCTTTTCCCGTCCCTTCAGCCCCGCGCCGGACCGCGCAGGCCGCGGGACTCGAGCAGGGGGAGGACCTCGGCCTCGAAGCGGGCCATGCCGTCCTCCCAGAGCGGCCAGCCGAGGAGGCAGCCGTCGATGCCGATCTCGGCCATGTGCTCGAGCTTGTCGGCGATCTGGGTGGCGGTGCCGACGAGGGGGTGGCCGCCGTTGCCGGCGACCCAGCTGAGCCGGAAGGCTTCCGACTCGGCGTCGCTGCGCATCCGCGCCTCGACTCCCATCACCTTCAGGGCGGTGTGCGAGGCCTCGTGCTCGCCGTGCTCGACCGAGTAGTGGTGGACGAAGTCGCGCGCTTCCTGCTCGCTGTCGGCGCAGACGACGTAGGCGAAGGTCCACACTTCGATCTCGCGGCCGTGGGCGCGGGCCATCTCCTTGACCCCCGCGACCTGCTCGACCGCCCGCTCAGGCACGTCGTCGAGCTTGACGAAGACGAGGTCCGACATCCGCGCCGCGTACTCCATGCCGCGCCCCGACACCGCCGCGTTCATGATCGGCGGGCGCGGCGATTGCAGCGGCTTCGGCGAGGAGTAGCCGCGCTCGATGCGGAAGAACTCGCCCTCGTGGTCGAACTCCTCCTCCTCGGTCCAGAGGCGCAGGAGGATCTCGGTCCACTCCTCGGCGAGGTCGTAGCGGCGGTCGTGCTCGTCGAGCTTGCGGCCGAACATCTCCAGCTCCGGCCGGTACCAGCCGGCCACCACGTTGACCGCGGCGCGGCCGCCGGTGACGTGATCGATCGTGGCGATCTGCTTGGCGGCGACGATCGGGTGGATCGCGGGCGCGTGGCAGGTAGAGAAGACGCGGGCGTACTCCGTCGCCTCGCCGATCGCCGCCGCCCAGGCGAGGGTGTCGAAGGACGAGCCGTGCGGGTCGCGCTCGCCGCCGTAGCCCTTCCAGCGGGCGATCGGGACGATCGCCTCGAAGCCCATCCGGTCGGCGTGCCGGGCGAGCGCCCGCACCCGTGGCCAGTCGGTCGTCAGCGCCCCCGGGATCGTGGTGAAGGTGATCCCCGGCGCGAGGTTCGTCCCAAACGTGCCGAGCTGCAATCGGTTGCTCACGCCCCACCGCCCGATGTTTCCGAGCTTTGGTGGTCATATGACCACCAAAGCTCGGAAGGTTTGGTGGGGGGCTCGATCAGGACGACGCGGGCCGGGGCGGCCTCGCCGCCCTCCAGCTTCAGCGGCAGGCAGGCGAGCAGGTAGTCGCCGGGCTCGATTCCGTCGAGGTCGACGACCTCCAGCAGCAGCAGACCCGCGCCGCAGAGCAGCATGTGGACCGGCCAGTCGCCGCCGGCTTCGCCCGCCGGCGTCTCGACCGAGAGGTAGTCGACGCCGAGGAGCTTCGTGCCGGACTCGATCAGGTGCTCCGCCGCCGCCGTCCCCAGGCCGACCCAGGAGGAGCGCTTCTCGTCCTCGCGGATCGCCGCCGCCGAGTTCGCCGTCTTCAACAGCACCCGCTCCTGGCCCGCGTAGCCCGCGGCGCGCAGGTCCTCGGGGCCGATCTCCTCGCCCGCGACCGCGGTCAGGTCGAGCACCCGCGCCGGGCCGACCAGCCGCTCGATCGCCACCGAGTCGATCGTCTCCCGCCCGTCCACGTAGTGCCGCCCGGTCTCCACGTGGGTCCCGGTGTGGGCGTGCAGCCGCCAGGCGCTGACGTTGTATTCGGCCCCCTCCGCGATCGAGTAGAGCTGCGTGTACTCCGGTTGGCGGCCGCTGATCAGCATCCCCGCCCGCACCGGCACCGAGATGTCGTGGACCCGCAGGCTCACCGCGGCGCTCAGCGGTAGCCCTCGGCGACGCAGAGCGGCGGCCAGGTCACCGGGCAGTGGCCGGGGACGAGCCGCGCGCCCTCGGCCGCGGCCAGCGCCACCAGCTTGCCGTGGGACGCCCGCCGCAGCGGCGCGTCCGCCGGATCGGCCGACCAGCCGATCGCGGTGTCGGTCTCGACCCCCTTCTGCAGGTCGATCGCGTCGACCGCGAAGAGCCAGGTGCCGCTCTCGGCCATCCGCACCCGGTAGGACATGTGCCCCGGACTGTGCCCGGGCGTGGCGATCGCCTCGACCCCGGGGACGATCTCCACGTCGCCCTCGAGCTCGTTCCAGGTCAGGCCGTCCAGCATGTAGTCCTCGCGGCGGTAGAACTCGGCCTCGCCCGCGCGCCCGGTCGCGAACTCCAGCTCGCGCGCCTGGATCGCCACCGGCACCCCGGCCGCGGCGAGGTGCCGCAGGCCGCCGCTGTGGTCGACGTGCAGGTGGGAGACGGCGCCCGCGACGAGGTCCTCCGGCGCGATCCCGACCGCCGCCATCTCCTCCAGCAGCTGGTCGCCCTCGGTGTCGAACTCGGGCAGGTGCTCGCCGTACATCGGCGCGCTGGTGACGCCGCGGTAGGGCCGGTCGTCGATCCCCGTCTCCAGCAGCACCCAGCCCGCGGGCGAGTGGGCGAGGATCGCGATCAGCGGCAGTTTCAGCCACTCGCGCGTGCCGCCTTCGAGCGAGACCGATTCCGGCGCGTACTCCCAGCCGACGGTCAGCAGGAACATGCGGTCGCAGACCGCCGGCGCGCTCATCGGCGCGCCTCGGCGCCGCACCGCGCCCCGCTCACAGCTCGACCTCGAGCAGCCCGCGCGGCAGCTTCGAGAGCATCTCCAGCCCGTCCTCGGTCATCACGATCGTGTCGATCGCCGCCGCCTCGAAGCCGCCCTCGCGGTCGACCATGACCGTCTCGTAGTTGGAGACGTAGCCCGGCTGCCAGGTCACCTTGCTGAGGCCGTCGTTGGCGAGGTAGGTGTGGCCGACCCAGCTCGGCGGCAGCCCGAGGCCGAGCGAGTAGCCGCCGACCCACCAGATCTTCTCCTGCGCGACGCGGTCGTGGACCCAGCGTTCGGCCGCCGCCATCGCCTTCTCCGGGCCTTCGCCGAGCACCGCCAGCCGCTTCAGCTCGTCGACCGAGCCGGCCGCCGCGTCGAGCAGCCGCGCCGCCTCGGGATCCGGCGCGCCGAGCGCGAACGTGCGGCAGAGGTTGGCGTGGTAGCGGTCGATCACCGCGCAGCAGTCGACCGAGATCGTGTCGCCCTCCTCCAGCACCCGGGTCGAGGGGAAGGAGTGGGTGTCGACCCAGGCGGTCGGGCCGGAGCAGACCAGCGGCGGCGTCGCCGGCACCTCGGAGCCCGCGTCGGCGAGCAGCGAGGTCAGGGTCGCGGCGGCCTGCAGCTCGGTCATCCCGGGACGGAGGCGTTCGCGCAGTCCCGCCATCGCGCCGTCGGCGATCTCGGCCGCCTGGCGGATCCGTTCCAGCTCGGCCGGGGACTTGTAGGCGCGGACGTCGTCGACGATCCAGTCGCCGTCGGCGACCGTGGCGCCGCCCGCGCTCAGCGCCGTCGCGACCGCGTCGAGGATCGGCGCCGCCGGATTGAGGCCGTAGCGCTCCAGCCCGACCGTCGCCCCGCCCAGGCCGCGCGCGGCGAACGCCGCCGCCACCTCGGCCGGCGCCGAGCCGTACTCGAACAGCACCAGCTCGTCGCAGCGCGCGTGCAGCTTCGCGTAGCCCTCGTGACGCACCCAGTCGAAGAAGAGCAGCTGGGCCGGCTCCCTCACCACGGCGCAGCCGAGCGGCAGCCGCCACGGGTACCAGATCGCGTCGTAGCCGCTCAGGTAGAGGACGTTCGGTGGGCTGGTCACGTAGAGGACGTCGAGCCCCGCCGCGGCCATCGACTCTCGCACCTTCGCGAGTCGGGCGGCGTACTCGGCGTCGCTGAAGGGGGCGATCATGGCTCGCAGTATAGGATCCAATGCAAGCACGACGGGATCCAATCTTCGAAAGGCGGCTTCGCCCGATGTCCGAGACCCAACCGACCTTTGCCCCGGAGCTCTCCGCCGCCCCGCCGCTGCCCTCCCGCGAGGAGTACCTGGAGCGTCAGGACCGCGCCCGCGCCGCGCTGGCCGAGGCCGAGCTCGACGGGCTGCTTGCCTTCGGCAGCCGCAACTGGGCCTGGGCGGTGCGCTGGCTCGCCGACCACCAGTCGGGCTTCCAGCAGCAGGGCGCCTCGCCGACCTTCGGCGACAAGGGCTTCTCGGCGCTGGTCCTGCCGGTCGACGGCCCGCCGATCCTGGTGCTGGACCAGCGCGCGATGCCCGGCGAATGCGCGGTCGACGACGCCCGCACGGTCGAGCGGATCACCTCCGGTGTGGCGCAGGCGCTCGCCGACGCGGGCCTGGTCGGCAAGCGGATCGGGATCGCGGGGGAGGGCGTGATGCTCGACCGCCACCGCCGCGAGATCGAGGCTGGCGTCGGCGGCCCGCTCAACCTGGTCCCGGCCGACAAGCTGATCGAGCCGCTCCACCGGGT
The DNA here is from genome assembly GCA_047601885.1 of Solirubrobacterales bacterium. Classification (GTDB taxonomy): domain Bacteria; phylum Actinomycetota; class Thermoleophilia; order Solirubrobacterales; family 70-9; genus VAYN01. The sequence goes on along the minus strand of JASGIK010000002.1, from coordinate 621,031 downwards.
GAAGTCCCCGGCCGAGCTCGACTGCATGCGCTACTCCTCCGCGGTCGGCGGCGCCTGGATGGCGGCGATGATGGAGGCGGCCGAGCCGGGCCGCACCGAGGCCGACCTGGTCGCGATCGGCCTGCCGGTGCTGCTGCGCGGCGGCGGCTTCCCCGCCGACATCGTCGCCGGCTCCGGCAACCCGGCCAAGCCGCAGGCGCCGCGCGGCATCCCCAGCTTCAACGCCGAGCGGCCGCTGGAGGCCGGGGATCTGCTGCGGGTCGACGGCTTCGGCCCGGTGCGCGGCTACGGCTGCGACCTCGCCCGCTCGACCTGCGTCGGCGCCGCGCCGACCGACGCCCAGCACGAGGTGCTCGAGCACGCGCTCGGCTTCGTCGAGGCGCTGGTCGCGGCGATCCGCCCCGGCGTCAGCCACGAGTCGGTCCACGATCTGGGGACGGAATGGCTGGTCGAGCGCGGCTACAAACCGCACGCCTACTTCGAGGGCTTCTGGCCCGCCTTCGGCCACCAGATCGGGCTGACCACGGAGGGCCCGTTCCTCGCCGCCGAGGAGAAGGACCTCTTCCAGGCGGGCCAGACGATGTCGGTGGAGATCGTCCTCGGCACGCCGGAGACCGGCGGCATCAGCCACGAGGAGTCGATCATCGTCACCGCGGAGGGCACCGAGACGATCACCGCCGCCTGCCCGCAGCGGTGGTGGTAGCGGTGGACTGGCCCGACCCCAAGTTCGCGCCCGAGCCGGCGAGCGCGCCGCCGCTGCCCGCCCGCGCGGAGTACGTCGAGCGTCAGGGACGCGCCCGCGCGGCGCTCGCCGAGGCGGGGCTCGACGGCCTCGTCGCCTTCGGCAGCCACCACTGGCCCTGGGCGGTGCGCTGGCTCGCCGACTACCAGTCCGGCTTCTTCTCCTCCTCGCCGTTCGACGAAATGGGCTACGCGGCGCTGGTGATGCCGGTCGAGGGCGACCCGATCCTCTTGATCGACCAGCGGGCGCTGCCGGGCGAACTCGCGGTCGACGACGCCCGCACCGTGGTCGAGATCGTCGACGGAGTCGCCGCCGCGATCCGCGACGCGGGCCTGGTCGGCAAGCGCGTCGGCATGGTCGGCGAGGGGGCGATGCTGGAGCGCCACCGGCGGCTGGTCGAGGCGCAGGTGGGGGAGGACATCGACTTCGTCCCCGCCGATTCGGTGATCGAGCCGCTGGCGCGGGTGAAGAGCGAGGTGGAGCTCGACTGCCTGCGCTACTCCAACGCGGTCGGCTCGGCCTGGATGAAGGCGATGATGGAAGCGGCCGAGCCGGGCCGCACCGAGGCCGACCTGGTCTCGATCGGGCTCCCCGTCCTGGTCGCGGCCGGCGGCTTCCCGGCCGACATCGTCGCCGGCTCCGGCAACCCTTGCAAACCGCAGGCGCCGCGCGGCATCCCCTCCTACAACGCGACCCGCCCGCTGGAGCGCGGCGACCTGCTGCGCCTCGACACGGTCGGCACCGTGCGCGGCTACGACTGCGACATGGCCCGCTCGACCTGCGTCGGCGCCGAGCCGACCGACCACCAGCGCGAGGTCCTGGAGCAGGCGATCGAGTTCGTCGAGACCCTGGTAGACGCGATCGCCCCCGGCGTCACCCACGAGGCCGTCCACGACGTCGGCACCGCCTGGATGGTCGAGCGCGGCTACCCGCCGCACGCCTACTTCGAAGGCTTCTGGCCGGTCTTCGGCCACCAGCTCGGCCTCTCGGTCGAAGGCCCGATGCTCGGCGCCGGCGAAACCGACCCGATCGTCCCCGGCCAGGTCCTCGCCGTCGAGATCGTGATGGGCACCCCGGAGACCGGCGGCATCGCCCACGAGGAGATCGTCATCGTCCATCCCGACCACAACGAGGTGATCACCACCGGCTGCCCCCAGCGCTGGTGGTGAGGCTGCGGGGTGCGGGCGGCGTTGTTCGCGGTCGCCCCGCCCGTCCGAGGTGCGTCCCGGGCGTCTCGTGGCGGCCCGGGCAGGCTGCCCGCTTGCCACGAGACGCCCGGGACGTGAGGGTCCCGCAGGGAAGTCCACACGGACGTATGGGAGATGCCGGGAACGTCACAGATCCTCATGCGTCCCGTGACAGGATCGGGGCCGGCCGCGGGTGAGTTCGCACTTTCGCTCGCTATGCGAGCAGAACTGCGAACGCACCCGGGGAGGCATGAGGAAGACGGGAGGAAGCGTCAACTTCCCTGACTCTTCGTCACGGATCCCGGGAGTTCGTCACCGATCACGCGCCTTCGTGCCCGGCCATGCGCTTCTCTCCCCCGGGCACGCCGATCCCCTCGCCCTCTCCCCGACACCCGGCCTTCTCGGTGGCGGCCACAGCCTGCCCGGGCCGCCACCGAGAAGGCCGCGTCCCTTTCCGTCCCCTTGGAGCTCCGGGCGCCAGCCCCTACGTCGCGGCCGGAGCCCCCAGACTCTCGCGGAGCGCCGCGTCGAGGCGGTCGACGATCAGGGCGGCGAGGCGCTCGCCCTTCTCCGGGGAGGCCTTCGAGGCCTCGGCGAGGACGCCGCTCGGGGCGATGTGCTCGGGCGGGGTGGGGATCACTTCGTAGAAGGGGCGCTCGGCGCTGCGGTCGTCGGCGATCTTCTCGGTCCGCACCAGCTCGGGGCGGAGGGCCATCACCAGGCTCGTCTCCATGATCGCCGCGTGCTCCGCCGGCCAGCCGGGGAAGCCTTCGCGCGCGTCCTCGAAGAGGAAGGCCATCTCCGCTTCGGTGAAGGCGTTGAAGACGCGCTCGATCAGCGCCACCTTCGCTGCGCCGAGCTCGCCCCGCTCCCGCGCCCGGTCGACGCCGGCCCAGAGCAGGTTGACGTTCTCGCCGTGCCAGTTGACGATCGCGATGCGCTCGAAGCCGGAGCGGGCCAGCTCGCCGACCACGTCGGCGACCACCGCGATCAGCGTCTCGGCCCGCAGCGAGGTCGTCCCCGGGAAGCCCTGGCCGCCGCCGGAGAGCGGCCGGCTGCGCGAGCCGAAGACCTGCGGCGGGGCGATCACCAGGTCGAGCCGCTCCGCCAGCCGCAGCGAGAGCTCGTGCGGGATCAGCGTGTCGACCGAGAGCGGCAGGTGGGGGCCGTGCTGCTCGGTCGCGCCGACCGACCAGAGTGCGACCGCGCCGCGCTTCGCCGCCGCCTCGACCTCGGGCCAGGTCATCTCCGCCATCAGCGGCGCGCCGCTCATGCCGCTTGCGCCTCGACCGCCGGCACCGCCGCGGTGATCGCGGCCAGTACCGGGATCACGTCGACGACCCAGCGGACGACCGCGACGAGATCGCGGTCGGGGTCGCACCAGACGACCTGTTCGCCGGTCCCGTGGGCGGCGAAGCCGCGCACGCCCGAGCCGGGGTAGAAGGCGTCGTCGCCGGCGAGCGCGCCGAGCGGGGAGGAGCCCTCCTCGCCGAGCGCCACGCCCGCCTCCGGGTTGCGCCACCACATCAGCCCGTAGGCGCGCCGCGCGTGGGTCGGAACCAGCTGGCGCCGGCACCACTCCTCGCTCAGCACCCGGCGCCCGTCCCACGTGCCGCCGCGCAGGTGCAGCAGGCCGTAGCGGGCGAGGTCCTCGCCGGTCAGCCAGAGGCCGCCGCCCCAGTGGCTGCCGCCGGTCGTCACCTCGACCTCCGCGCCGCCCGCGAGCCGCGTCCGCATCTGATGCAGGCCGTGCCAGCTCCAGCCCGGCTCGCAGCCGATCGGCTCCAGCACCCGGGCGCCGAAGGTCGCCGCGTTGCCCTCGCCGCGCAGGTGGGTCAGCGCCAGCGAGCAGAGGTTGGTGCGCACGTCGTTGTAGGAGAAGCGCGTTCCGGGGGTGACGCTCGGCGCGTCGGGCTTGAGTTTGCCCTGCGGGTCCGCCCACCAGGGGACGTCGAAGAGGGCGCCGCGCCATTCGCTGGTCTGGGTGAGGAGCTGGCGCCAGGTGATCCGCCGCGCCATCGCCGGGTCGTCGGGGACGCCCGGCCCGTAGACGTCGCCGCCGAAGGCGGTCAGCGGCACCCGGGCGACGACCGGCTCGTCGAGGTCGGGCAGGAGGCCGTCGTCGAAGGCCAGCCCGGCGACGGTGCCGAGCGCCGACTTGGCGATCGAGAAGGCCATCTCGCGGCGCCCGGGGTCGCCCCAGCGCGCCACCTCCTCGCCGCCGATCCAGACGACGCCGTTGGGCGCGCCGCGGTCGAGCAGGGGGCCCATCACGTACGGCCAGGGCTCGCTCGCCAGGGTGGAGGCGAGCCAGGCGTCCATCTCGCGCGGCAGCGAGGGCTCCTCGAGCTCGATGCTCGTCAGTGAATCGGCGACCAAGTTTGTATCCATTTTTGGCAGTGTAGTATCCACTCGTATGGCGACCGCCTCGCTCGCAGACGAGCCCTTCCTGATCGACGGTAGCTGGATCGCGCCCGCCGGGCGGGAGCGCTTCGACGTCCTCGACCCCGCCGACGGCCGGCCCTTCGCCCGCGCCGTGCAGGCTTCCGAGGCCGACGTCGACGCCGCCGTCGCGGCCGCCGCCGCGGCCCACGCCGACGGCCGCTGGCGCAAGCTGCCCCCGGAAGACCGCGCCCGCGTGCTGATCAAGATCGCCGAGCTGATCGAGGAGCGGCTCGAGGACCTCGCCGTGTTGGAGACCCGCGACAACGGCAAGCCGATCGAGCGCTCGCGCGCCGACACGGCGATGAGCGCCCGCGCTTTCCGCCACTTCTCCGGCGCCCCGACCCGGATCGAGGGCAAGACGATCCCGGTCGCCGGCCACCACGTCTACACGGCCCGCGAGCCGGTCGGCGTCGCCGCCCTCGTCCTGCCCTGGAACTTCCCGATCATGACCGGCTGCTTCAAGCTCGCCCCGGCGCTCGCCGCCGGCTGCACGGTGGTGATCAAGCCCGCCGAGCAGACCCCGATGACGATGCTGCGCGTCGCCGCGATCTGCGAGGAGGCGGGTGTGCCGCCCGGCGTCGTCAACATCCTCACCGGCGACGGCGTCGTCGGCGCCGCCCTGGTCGGCCATCCGGAGGTGAAGAACGTCAGCTTCACCGGCTCGACCGAGGTAGGCCGCCTGGTGATGAGCGCCGCCGCGCCGACGACCAAGCGCCTCACCCTGGAGCTCGGCGGCAAGTCCCCGAACATCGTCTTCGAGGACGCCGACCTCGACGCCGCGACGACGACCGCGATGCGCGCCTCCTTCGGTCACTCCGGCCAGATGTGCACGGCGGGCAGCCGGCTGCTGGTGCAGCGCCGGATCCTCGAGGAGATGCACGAGCGCCTCGCCGCCGCGGTCAAGAAGGTGCCGATGGGCGACGGCATGGAGGGCGGCATCTCGGTCGGCCCGCTGGTCTCCGAGGAGCAGCGCGAGATCGTCCTCGGCTACATCGAGAAGGGCCGCGCCGAGGGCGCCGCGATCGCGGTCGGCGGCGGCGTCCCCGACCGCCCCGGCTACTTCGTCGAGCCGACCCTCTTCACCGGCGTCGACAACACGATGACGATCGCCCGCGAGGAGATCTTCGGCCCGGTCGTCGGCGTCATCCCCTTCGAGGACGAGGCGGAGGCGATCGCGATCGCCAACGACACCTCCTACGGCCTCGCCGCCGGCGTCTGGACCCGCGACCTCGCGCGCGCCCACCGGATGGCCGCCGAGCTGCAGGCGGGCACGGTCTGGGTCAACACCTACAACGTCTTCGATCCGGCGCTCGCCTACGGCGGCCGCGACGACTCAGGGCTCGGCCGCGACCTCGGCGACGAGGCGCTCTACGCCTTCACCGAGCTGAAGAGCGTCGTCATCGCGCTCTAGGTAGAGCGGGCGACGGGGAGAAGGAGCGAGCGATGCCGATCCACACCGTCCTCGGGGAGATGGACCCGGCCGAGCTGGGGCCGACCTCGATGCACGAGCACGTCTTCGCCGACCTGCGCCTCTGGGCGAAGACGGGCGACGACGGCGTGCCGTGGGAGGGCCCGATCGGCCCCGAGGCGCAGATGCACCTGCGCTGGAACGGCCTCCACACGCCGGACAACCTCCACCTCCACGATCCCCAGGTCGCGGTCGCCGAAATGCAGGCGGTGGCGGCGGCGGGCGGCGGCATGATCGTCGACCTGACGATCACCGGCATGGGACGGCGGCCGGCCGACCTGGCCGAGGTATCGCGCCAGAGCGGCGTCGCGATCGCGGTCGGCTGCGGCTACTACGTCGAGGAGCTGCACCCGCCCGGGCTGGCGGCGATGGGCATCGACGAGATCGCCGCGACGATGCTGGCCGAGCTGGACGAGGGGATCGAAGGCACCGGGATCAAGCCGGCGCTGATCGGTGAGATCGGCACCAACCACCCACCGACCGAGACCGAGTGGCGCGTCGTCCGCGCCGCCGGCCGGGCGGGCGCCGAGTCGGGCGCCGCGGTCAACGTCCACCTCAGCTGGCGCGGGGCCGACGGTCTCGACGTGGTCGCGGCGCTGGTCGAGGAGGGGATGCCGGTCGACCGCGTGATCCTCAGCCACATGGACGAGAACCTCGACCGCGGCTACCACGAGGCCGTCGCCGAGACCGGCTGCGTGATCGAGTTCGACACCTTCGGCAGCGAGTACCTCTACTCGACCAGGAGCCGGGCGCGGAACCCGACCGACCCGGAGCGCCTCGCCGCCTTGGAGCACCTGATCGAGATCGGCGCCGGCGACCGGATCGTGATCGGCTGCGACATCTGGACCCAGGGCAACCTGCTGCGCAACGGCGGCTGCGGCTACGAGCACCTCTTCAAGCGCGTCGCCCCGGCGCTCGAGTGGGCCTGCGGGGCGGACGCGGAGACCGCGCGGAAGATCATGGTCGAGACGCCGCGGCGGCTGCTCGACCGGCCGTGAGCGAGGCCCCGCTCCACTACCGCTCGGCCCGCGAGCTGCGCGACCTGATCGCGGCCCGCGAGCTCTCCGCGGTCGAGGTGCTCGAAGCCCACCTGGCCCGGATCGACGCCGTCAACCCCCAGGTCAACGCGATCGTCACCCTCGTCCCCGAGCGTGCCCTCGCCGAGGCGGCCGAGCTGGACGCGCGCGCCGCCCGGCGGGAGCCGCTCGGCCTCCTCCACGGCCTGCCGGTGGCGATCAAGGACCTGATGGACACGGCCGGGATCCGCACCACCTACGGCTCGCCGATCTTCGCCGACCACGTCCCCGACCGCGACGCGCTGATCGTCCGGCGCCTGTGCGCCGCCGGCGCCGTCGTCGTCGGCAAGACCAACTCGCCCGAGTTCGGCGCCGGCTCGCACACCTTCAACGAGGTCTTCGGCGCCACCCGCAACCCCTATGACCTGGGACGCAGCTCCGGCGGCTCGAGCGGCGGCGCGGCGGCCGCCCTGGCGGCGGGCATGGTGCCGATCGCCGACGGCTCCGACCTCGGCGGCAGCGTCCGCAACCCGGCCTCCTTCTGCAACGTCGTCGGCCTGCGCCCTTCGCCCGGCCGCGTCGCCTCGACCCGGCCGGGGAACGCCTGGGACCCGATGTCCCTGCTCGGCCCGATGGCCCGCTCGACCGACGACGCGGCCCTGCTCCTCGCCGCGATCTCCGGCCCCGACCCGCGGGCGCCGCTCTCGCTCGACCAGGACCCGGCGCCGTTCGCGTCCCTCGCCCCGCGCGAGCTGACTGGTGCCCGGATCGCCTGGAGCGACACCGTCGACGGCCTGCCGATCGACCCGGCCGTGAGCGCCGCGCTGGCCGGCGCCCGCGAGCTCCTCGAAGCGGCGGGCGCGACGATCGTCCCGATCGAGCCCGACCTCAGCGGCGCCGACCAGACCTTCGAGACCTTCCGCTCCTTCGAGTTCTTCTCCTCCCACGGCCCGGAAGTGAGGGAGCACCCGGAGCTGACCAAGCCCGAGGTCGTCCAGGACGTCGGCTGGGGCGCCGCCCTGACCGCCGACCAACTCGCCGAGGCGGGCCGCCTGCGCACCGACCTTTTCCGCCGCGTCGGCGCCCTCCTCGCCGACTACGACGCCCTCGCGATGCCGACCGTCCAGGTCCCCCCGTTTCCGGTCGAGTGGCGCTACCCGGAGACCGTCGCCGGGATCGAGATGGAGAAGTACTACACCTGGATGCGCAGCTGCACCCGCATCTCCGCGACCAACCTCCCCGCCCTCTCGGTCCCCGCCGCCTTCACCGACGGCGGTCTGCCCGTCGGCCTCCAACTGGTCGGCTCCCACAACCAGGAGCTCCGCCTGCTGGAGCTGACCGCGAGCATCGAGCGCGAGCTCGGCGCAAGCGCCCGCCGGCCGGAGCTCTGAGGGTTCGGGCCGGGAAGGGTTCAGGCCGGACCGATCGGGCTCCGGCGTCCCGGGCGCGTGACGCCTCCTCCCGGATACGAGGCCGCCCCGGAGGCGCGGTCGACCTGGGTTAGCCATAGGTTCACCCAGGTCGACCGCGCCGCGGCGATGCCTCGGCGACACATGGGGAAGCGTGAACTTCGTGGACTCTTCGTCACGACACGGGGCACCTTCCTCACATCTCCCGCGCCTCTCAGTGACGCCCCGGCCCGGACCTGCGCCGCTCCTCTCGTCCCCGGCCTTCTCGGTGGCGGCCACAGCCTGCCCGGGCCGCCACCGAGAAGGCCGGGTCCCTTCCCGTCCCCTCGGGCTTCGGGCGCCAGCTTCCTCAGAGCCCCAGCAACCCCGCCGCGTTCCCGCCGAGCACCGCGGCGCGCTCCTCGTCGTCCAGGCCGGGCAGCGCCTCGACCGCGGCGACGACGTCGCCGGGCTCATACCAGGGGTAGTCGCTGCCCATCAGCACCCGCTCGGCGCCGATGTCGCGGATCAGGGCGCTCAGCTCGGTCGGGGTCGGGGCGCCGCGCGCGTGGCCGCTCCAGCTGACGATCTCCGAGAGGTCGAAGCGGGCGCTCGGGAAGGCCGCGGCGAGCTCCGCCACCTCGCGCCACGCCGCCCCGCCGAGGTGGGCGAGGACGAGCGGCAGGCCGGGGTGGCGTTCGAGCACCGGGGCGAAGGCGCCGGGCATCGCCCAGCCCGCCCCGTGGCGGTCCGGCCCGCAGTGGACGACGACCGGCAGGGCGCGCGCCTCGCAGACCGCGAAGGTCGGCGCCAGTGCCGCTTCGCCGGGGAAGGCGCGCAGGGCGATCGTGTGCAGCTTCACCCCGCGGGCGCCGCGCTCGTCGGCCATCGTCGCCACGTGGGCCGCCGCCTCGGCCGCGTCCAGCACCGCCGGGTTGACCGTCACGAAGGGCAGCAGCTCCGGGTGGGCGGCGCCGACGTCGCAGATCCAGTCGTCGACCGCGCGCAGCTCCTCGGCGAGCTCGGGGAAGGGCGGCGCCGCCGGCCAGCCGCCCGCGGGCGGCAGCGGGTAGCCGGGGATCTCGAAGCTGTTCAGCGCGCAACCGCGCTCGACGCCGCCGGCCCGCAGCGAGGCCAGCGCCTCCTCGACCGTACCGGCACCGGCCGCGAGCAGCACGCCCTCGCCCTCGCCGTACTCGACGATCGGGTACTCGCCGACGACCTGACGGCCCTCCTCGGCGGTGCGGAACAGGTGCATGTGGAAGTCGATGTGGATGAAAGGGCTCCTCCGCGGTCGTCAGGTACCGTGGATCCTATTCATGGCAGATAGGATCCATTAGTGACGACGGTCTCGTCCACCGCCGGTGCGGCGGCCCAATGGCGGCGGAAGGTCTGGCTGCTGGTCGCCGGCTCGACCCTCGCCTACCTGACGCTCGGCTGCTACGCCGCCGTCCTGCCGGGCTACGTCCTGCACCACCTCGGCCTCTCCAACGCGGCGCTCGGCCTGGCGATGGGGGTGACCGGCGTGGTCGCCGTCGGCCTGCGCCCCTTCGGCGGCAGCTGGGGGGACCGGTACGGGCGCCGCCCGCTGGCCGTCGCGGGGGCGGCGATCCTCGGCGCCGGCTCCGGCGTCCTGATCGGGCCTGGGGTGCTGGGCGTGATCGTCGTCGGCCGCCTCCTGACCGGCGCCGGCGATGCGCTCTTCATCACCGCGACGATGGCCTGGGCCGCCGACGCGGCCGAGCCGGAGCGCCGCGGCCGGGCGATGGCGACGATCGGCATGTCGCTCTGGCTCGGCCTCGCCCTCGGCCCGCAGTGGGCGGTCTGGACGCGTGACCACTTCGGCTACGACGGCGTCTGGCTCGGCGCCGCCGGCTTCTCGCTGCTGGCGGCGCTGCTGATCTGGCTGGTCGGGCCGACGCCGCGGCCGCCCGCCCCGGCGGCCGGCGAGACCTACGTGAAGATTCCCCGCGGCGCGATCCTGCCCGCCGTCGCGATGCTCTTCGTCTGTTACGGCAACGCCGTCTTCGAGACCTTCGGCATCGTCCACCTCACCGGCCGCGGCGTCTCCTCGGGGGCCGGCATCGGCGGCGCGGCGAGCGTCTTCACCGTGGTCGCCGTCGTCACCTTCCTGGGCCGCTTCCTCGGCGGCATGCTCAGCGACCGGATCGGCCCGCGGCCGGTGGGGATCGCCGGGGTGCTCTCGGTGGCCGCCGCCTACCTGGTCCTCGCCGCGGCCTCCGACTTCGTCGTCGCCGCGATCGGCGGCGCCCTGCTCGGCCTCGGCCTGGCGCTCGTCTACCCCTCGCTCAGCCTGATGGTCACGCGCCGGGTCGGGCCGAACGAACGCGGCGCCGGCCTCGGCGTCTTCCTCGCCGCCCTCGACGTCACCTTCGCGATCGGGCCGCCGCTGGGCAGCCTCGTCGTCGGCGCCGCCTCGACCGGCACGGCCCTCTGGACCGCCGGCCTGGTCTGCGTCCTCGCCCTGCCGATCGTCCTCATCGCCGGCAACGCCCCCGCCGGCCCCGACCCCGACGAAGGCCTCGAGCTGGCCGAGGAACTGCCGCCGGCGCCTGCCGTCTAGGTGTTTGATTCACGCGGGGCGGGGTGCGGGGCGCGGGGTCCGGGACGGCGTGCTTCATGGCCGTGGCGCCCGTCCGAGGTGCGTCCCGGGCGTCTCGTGGCGGCCCGGGCAGGCTGTGGCCGCCACGAGACGCCGGGACGTGAGGGTTCCGTGGGGAAGTGGTCACGGGTCGTGACGAAGTGGTCACAGGTCGTGACGAAGTAGGGGCTTCCTTGAGGGTTCCGTCCGGGGATCGGATCCAGAAGGAGCGGTCGTTGACGAAGATGCCGGGAACGTCACATCTCGAGGCCCTCCGGAGGCCGATGTCTAGGGCCCTGGGACGCGCTGTCGACTTTGACCCCCCTATAGGAGGGTCAAAGGGTGGTCACGTGATCGCAACGTCTGAAGAAGACGCAAGGAAGCGTGTACTTCCCGACCTCTTAGTCACCTCCCGCACCCTCGGCCGTCTCGGCCACGGCCACAGCCTGCCCGGGCCGTGGACGAGACGGCCGCGTCCCTTTCTCCTTCGGGCGCCAGCTTCCGGCGCCAGCTCCCACCGGCCCAGGCCCTTCCCCCGGGCGCCAGCTCCAGCCGCCCCCATCCCTGGGATCAGCGATCTAGCGGGCGTCGTGGAGGAGCTCTCCGGCGACCATCGTGGCGTAGACGCCGGCGTCCTTGCATTGCTCGGGGCTCGCGGTGAGCGGGTCGACCTCCAGGGCCGCCAGGTCCGCTACGTAGCCCGGGGCGAGGCGGCCGCGGTCGGGGGCCATCGCCACGGCGGCGGCACCGGTGGTGTAGAGGGCCAGGGCCTGCTCGGCGGTGACCGCCTCCTGCGGGCCGACCGGCTCGTCGCGACCTTCGATCGCCCGTTCGCGCATCTGCCAGAAGGCCCAGAGCGGGGCGATCGGCGCCTCGACGCCGTGGCCGGTGCCGTCGCTGCCGCCGCCGACGACGCAGCCGGACTCGATCCAGCTGCGCATCGGGTGGGCGCGGCCGATCGACTCGACGCCGAAGCGACGCACCAAGCCGGGGCCGAAGGTGTACTGCAGCGGCGACTGGGTCGCGACCAGCACGTCGAGGTCGCGGAGCCGCGCCATCTGTCCGGTGCTCGGCCAGAGGTAGGCGTGGATCGCGGTGAAGCCGAGGCCGGCGAGCGGCCGCACCGCCGCCGCCTCTTCGCAGGCCTCGACGAAGAGGTCGATCGCCGCCGAGCCGACGCAGTGCACGCCGAGCCCGGCGCCGGTCTCCGCCGCCCAGACCGCGTATTCCTCCAACCCCGCGGTCGAGGTGGTCTGGTTGCCGAGGTAACCGTCAGTGCCGGGCCACGGCTCATACAAGAGGGCGGTCCCGAGCGAGCCGCCGCCGTCGAGGAAGAGCTTCCACGGCCCGATCCGCCAGTGGCCGCCGTCGCGGTTCCCGAGGTCGACCCCGGCCGCCGCGAACGCCGCCGCGCGCTCGGCCGGCGGCACCTCGCCGTCGCCCAACGGCATCCCGGTGACCCGCAGCGACAGTCCGCCGCGCGCGGCGGCCGCCGCGTAGGCGAGCAGCTCGTCGGCCTCCAGCGCCGGGTCGACGACGCCGGTGATCCCGGCGGCGAGGAAGCGCGGCTGGATCGCGGCGATCCAGCGCAGCCGGTCCTCCAAGGTCGGCGACGGCATCACCCGCTCGACCAGCTCGGCCGCCGGGCGCTCGACCAGGAAGCCGGTCGGCTCGCCGTCGGCGCCGCGCTCGATCACGCCGCCGGGCGGGTCGGCCGTCCCGGCGCCGATCCCGGCCGCGACCAGGGCCGCGCTCGAGGCCAGCGCGTCGTGCGAGCGCCGGTCGAGGAAGACGGGCCGGCCGCCGGCCGCCTCGTCGAGCTCGGCGGCGGTCGGGAAGCGGCCCTCGGCGAGTGTCTCGGGATCGATCCCGGCCCGTCCGGCCAGCCACTCGCGGTCCGGATTGGCGGCGCCGAACTCGCGCACCCGCCGCAGCACCTCGGCGACGCTGACCGCGTCGCCGACCTCGAGTTCCTCGGTCCCGCGCCCGCCCCACAACATATGTACGTGGGAGTCGATCAGCCCCGGGACGATCGTCCCCGGCAGCTCCAGCTCGCTCGTCCCGGCGGGCAGCGCGGTCAGCGCCTCGTCGCGCGTCCCGGTCGCGGCGACGCGCCCGTCGGCGATCGCCACCGCCTCGACCCGCGGTTTCGCCGGGTCCATCGTGATCACGTCGCCGCGGACCAGCAGAGTGGGCTCGGAGCGGCTCACGAGACCGAGAAAGGGGTTGACGCGGCGGTCACGGTGGGGGATTGTATCCAAATGTCTAAGGATGAAATCCAATCTTCATCCCGAGGGCCAAGGAGGAGGATCCCTGTTGCCGCGAGCATTCGGGATGAAGCTGCACCGTTGTCCCTCGAGTGTGGCACGTCCAAAGTGTCGTACGCAATAACTCCGATTTGGGATACAAAAGCTGCTACATTGGCGACACACCAGGGCAGAATCCCCCCGAACTCATAGGAGACCGCTGAGAAATGGATCAACCCACCCCCGGTAAGCAGCCCGACCCCGAGAAGAAGAAGAACCTTCTGGAAACGGGCGGTCTCCTCGATGAGGACGGGCTGAGCCGACGCAAGCTGCTGAAACTCGGTGGCGTCAGCGCCGGCGCCCTCGCCATCCCCACCTTCCTCGCCGCCTGCGGCGGCGGTGGCTCGTCGAGCAGCTCGTCGACGAGCTCGGGCGGCGGCGCCGAAGGCGGCGAAGAAGCCGAGAACCCGGAACTCACGAAGCTGCTCGAAGCGATCACCTCGAAGCAGGTCATCGTCGGCAACTACGGCGGCGACACCGAGGAAGCCCGGAAAAAAGTCTTCTGGGAACCGTTCGAACAGCGCACCGGCGTCCAGGTCATCTCGGCCGACGCGGGCTCGCTGGCGGTGCCGATGCTGCAGGGCGAAATCCCGACCAAGTGGGACGCCGTCCACGGCTCGATCCAGGAATCCTACGCGGCGCAGCTGCACGGCAAGAAAACGCTGCCGAAGATGCCGAAGGCCGCCTGGGAGGACCTCGTCACGCCGAAGAAATTCCAGCCCTACATATGGCAGTCGTTCTTCCTCGGCTACGTGCCGGGCATGATCGAAGGCACCTTCTCGGGCACCCAGCCGACGACCTGGGCCGACTTCTTCGACACCAAGAAGTTCCCCGGCAAGCGCGCCTGGCCGGCTGAATACTTCACCGGTGGCACGATGGAGGCCGCGCTCTTCGCCGCAGGCGTCGAACCGGACGAAATCTACCCGATCGATTACGAAAAGGCGACGGCCAAAATCGCCGAAATCTTCGACGATCTGGTGATCTACACCGAGTACGCCCAGGCGCAGTCGTTCCTCACCTCGAAGACGGCCTCGATGTCCTTCGCGCCGAACGGGCTCTGGAAGGAGCTCGAAGACAAAGGCGTCAAAATGGAAATCCTCTGGGACGCCCCGGCGATCCTCGACACCAACGGCATGAACACGATGCCCGAACCCCCCAACCCCGACGCCGTCGAAGCGCTTGCCGCCTTCTGCAACCAGCCGAAGCTGCAGGCCGAATTCGCCGAAATCACCAACTACGGCCCGCCGACCGAAGAGGCGTTCGAATACCTCGAACCGGAAATCGAAGAAGAGCTGCCGAACTCGCCGGAGCGCAAGAACAAGTTCTACGACAACCCGATCTGGAACGCCAAACATCAGCCCGAAACCGAAAAGGAAAACGAGCGGGTGTTCGCGGAACACTGATCCGCGCCCGTTCCCCCGAAGCATGACCAGTTCCCCCCGATCCCCGGCCGGCAAGCGGCGATGAGTGCCGATCCCGCCGCGACCGCGTCCGTCGACCGCACCCCCACGGTCGGCGGTCGCGGCTGGCTGGGGAGCCTGAACGACGCCTTCGGCGGCGGTTCGGGCGCCCGCTGGCTGCTGGTCCCGCCGATCCTCTTCCTCTGCCTGCTGCTGCTGGTGCCGCTGGTCTACCTGTTCGTGCTCGCGCTCGAACACGGTGACGCGGGCAAGACCGGCTTCGGCGAAGCCTTCGGCGACCACCTCTTCTGGCAGTCGATGTGGCGGACCTTCGTGCTCGCCGCCGTCGTCTCGTTCTTCACCGTCGTCTTCGGCACGCTCTACGCGCTGGCGATCGCGGCGGCGCCGAAATGGCTGGCGATCATCCTCCTGATCGCCCTCTTCACGATCTTCTGGACCTCGCTCCTGGTCCGCACCTACGGCTGGATGCTGCTCGACCTTCCCCAGGGCGGCATCTACTGGTTCCTCCACACCCTCGGCCTGCGCTCGAAGCCGCTGGAAATCTTCCAGACCAACACCGCCTCCTACCCGGCGATGGTGCACGTGATGATGCCCTACGTGGTGCTGCCGGTCCTCGCCGGCACGCGCCAGCTGGACCCGATGCAGATCCGCGCCGCCCGCGTGCTCGGCGCCAAACCGCCGCTGGTCCTGCGCAAGGTGGTGCTGCCGGCGCTGCGCGGCGGCATCGTCGCCGGCGCCGTCCTCGTCTTCGTCATGTCGCTCGGCTTCTACGTCACCCCGACCCTGCTCGGCGATCCGACCAAGCAGCTGGTCGCCTCGACCATCGGCCACGACTTCAGCGTCCCCGGCGCCGCCCCGACCGCGGCGGCGATGTCGCTGGCGCTGCTCGCCGTCGTCGTCATCGTCTACGTGATCGCCGACAAGGTCTTCCGCGTCAGCGAGACCTGGGGCGGTGAGGCCCTGTGAGCGCGGAGCGACCAAGCGTCACTATCTGGCTCTCCGCGCCGGGAGCGGAGCGCGAGGCATTGTCATGAACGAAGAGCTGAAGCTCGGCCTCGGGATCTCCCGCGGCGTCTTCTGGGCGCTCGGGATCCTGCTCGGCATCTTCCTCATCCTGCCGCTGCTGATCGTCGTCCCGACCTCCTGGACCGGCGGCCAGCTGGTCGAATTCCCGCCCCACGGCTTCTCGCTGCAGTGGTACGAATCGGTCTTCGAAGGCTCGCAGTGGACGGAAGCCTTCTGGGTCTCGATGAAAGTCGCCTTCTTCGGCTCGATCATCGCCACCGTGATGGGGACGGCGATCGCGCTCGGCATGCGCCGGCTCGCCCGCGGCCGCGGCACCCGCGTCGCCCAGAGCCTCTTCATCCTGCCGCTGGCGATCCCCTACGTCAGCTACGCACTCGGCCTCTACCAGCTGGTCAACAAAGCGCTGCCGAGCTCGATCAACGAAACGCTGATCCCGCTGATCCTGGCCGAGTCGGTGATCGCGATGCCGCTCGTCTACGTGGTGATCGCGGGGGCGCTCTCCAACGTCGACCCGCGGCTCGGCCGCGCCGCCTCGACGATGGGCGCCCGCTGGCCGACGATCCTCTGGCGGATCGACCTGCCGCTGGTGAAGATGGGGATCATCGCCGGCTTCGTCTTCGCCTTCGCGACGATCCTCGACGAGGCGACCCTGGCGCTCTTCCTCGCGCCGGTCACCGAAATCACGCTGGCCCAGCAGCTCTACCGCTCGGCGGCCGAAACGGTGACCCCGACCCTTTCCGCGGTCTCGACGATGATCACCTTGCTGGCGATCCTCGTGCTCGGCATCGGGACCCTGTTCAGCCGCCGCCGCGTCGGCGCGACCCAAGGAGGTGAGGCATGAGCACGTCGCTCAGCCTGGAGGACGTCCGAGTTCACCTCGGCGGCAAGGAGATCCTCTGCGGGGTCTCGATCGACATCGCGCCGGGTGAATTCCTCACCCTGCTCGGCCCCTCGGGCTCGGGCAAGACGACGACGCTGAACGTGATCGCCGGGCTGGTCACGAACACCGGCGGCAGCGTCAAGTTCGACGAGGAGCCGGTCGACAAGCGCCCCGCGCACGACCGCGACATCGGCCTCGTCTTCCAGTCCTACGCGCTCTTCCCCCACATGAGCGTCGGCGACAATGTCAGCTTCCCGCTGCGCACCCGCAAGGTGCCGCGCGCCGAGCGCGGGCCGATCGTCGAGCGGATGCTGGAGCTGGTGCAGCTGCCGGGGACGGCGAAGCGCAAGGTCTCCTCGCTGTCCGGCGGCCAGCAGCAGCGGATCGCCCTGGCCCGCGCGCTGGCGCCGTCGCCGAGCGTGCTGCTCCTCGACGAGCCGATGGCGGCGCTGGACAAGCAGCTGCGCGAGGTGATGCAGATCGAACTGAAGCGGATCCACGAAGAGGTCGGCGTCACCACGGTCGCGGTCACCCACGACCAGACCGAGGCGATGACGATGTCGGACCGCGTGGCGATCATGCGCGACGGGCTGATCGAGCAGATCGGCACGCCGGAGCAGCTCTACCAGACCCCCGCCACGCTGTTCGCGGCCCGCTTCCTCGGCGAGACCAATCTGTTCACGGTGAGCGACGGGCGCCTCGAGGCGTTCAACTCGCCCGCGGCGAAGGCGAAGGGGACCGCGGTGCTGCGGCCGGAGGACTTCGCCGTGGCCGGCGAGGGCACCGACCTGCCGACGATCTCGGTGAAAGTGATCACCTCCAGCTACCAGGGCAACCGCTACCGCATCGACGTCGACCGCGGCCCCGGCTGCGAGCCGCTGATCGTCTCGTTGCCGCCGACCACGGAGCCGGCCTCGATCGCGCCCGGCACCGACCTGCGCCTCGGCCTGCTCGACCCGAGCAAGGTGCACGTGGTCGAGGAAGAGGCGGCCTCCGAGCCGCCGCTCGTCTCGGCCGACCTCGTCGTCCCGGCGTGATCCAGACGGTCCTCGGACCGATCCCGGCCGAGCAGGCCGGTCGTGTCTCCATGCACGATCACCTGCTGACCGACGCGCGCATGCTGGGGAGCGCAGCGGCGAGCGAGCCGCCGGACGGGGAATGGGTGACGATCGAGAACCTCGGCTGGCTGCGCTGGAACCTGCTCGGGCTGGCCGACAACCTGGTCCTCGACGACGCCACCCTGGCGACCGCCGAACTGCGCCGCGCCGCCGAGGCGGGGATGACGACGCTGGTCGACCTCACCTCCTGGGGGCTCGGACCGCGCCCCGCCGAGCTGCCCGCGATCGCCCGCGCCGCCGGCGTCAACGTCGTCGCCGGGGTCGGCGTCTACCTCGACCGGCCGCACCCGGAACGGATCGCCCGGCAGTCGGTCGAGGAGCTGACCCGGACCTTCCTGCGGGCGCTCGAAGAGGAGCTCGAGGAGGGCTGCGGGTTCCGCGCCGGGATCATCGGCATCCTCGGCACCGGCGAGCCGCTGAGCGGCTCCGAAGAGCGGGTGCTGGAGGCGGCCGCGGCGGCGGCGGGGCAGAGCGGCGCCGCGATGACGGTGCGGATCGACGCCCGCTCGGGGCGCGGGCCGGAGCTGCTGGCGCGGATGGTCGCCGCCGGCTGCCCGGCGGAGCAGGTGATCTTCGGCAACGTCGACGAGTACATCGACCTCGACTACCACCGCGAGCTGGCGGCGGCGGGGGCGACGCTGGAGTGGTGCTTCGGCAACGAGGCGCACCTGCGGCCGGGCCTGCGCGAGCCGAGCGACGGGGAGCGGATCGAGGCGCTGGTCGAGCTGCTCGGCGACGAGGGGATGGCGGCGCGCTGCGTGCTCGGCGGCTCGGTCTGGACGAAGACGCAGCTGCGCGCCTACGGCGGCTGCGGCTACGAGCACCTGCTCCGCAACGTCGTCCCCTCGCTTCAGGAGGGCGGCGTCTCGGACGCCGCGGTCGAGGCGATGCTGGTGTCGAATCCGTCCAGGTTGCTCGATCGGTGAGAGCCGCCTCCCAGCACCAGGAGGAGGGCGACCAGCTGCGCCGCGGCGACGATCGCGAAGGTGCCGCCGGCGCCGATCGCCGCGACCAGCACGCCGCCGAGGATCGAGCCCGCCGCCATCCCGGCGTCCATGAAGCTGGAGAAGACGCCGATGCCGCTGCCGCGCTCGTCGGGGTTCAGGCGCTCGGTCGCCAGCAGTGCCAGGGCGGGGAAGAGGGGCGCGAAGCCGAGTCCGAGCAGGACGGCGCCGGCGGCCGCGGCGGCGAAGACCTGGGCGAGCGCCAGGGTGGCGAGGCCGGCGCCGACGGCGGCGAGCGCGACCGCGGCGGTCGGCGCGGCGCCGAAGCGGTCGACCGAGCCGGCCAGGACCAGGCGCGCGCCGATCACGCTGATCGCGAAGACGGTGAAGACGCTGACCGCGCCGGTGATGCCGCCCGCGGGCAGGCCGCGGCCTTCCAGGGTGACGACGAGGAAGGTGACGATCAGCCCCTCGCCGGACCAGGCGATCAGCGAGGCGGCGCCGGGGCGGGCGACGAGTTTGAGCAGGTGCAGCGGGTGGCGCGGCGGGCTCTCCGGGCGCACCTCGATGCGCGGGGCGCCGGCGCGCATGGCGCAGCCGGCGCTGGCGATGCCGAGGCAGCCGCAGCCGATCCAGAGCGCCGGGTAGCCGCCGAGCGCGACCAGCGACTGGCCGAACTGGGGACCGGCGGCGAGGCCCGCCCAGACGCTGACGCCGAAGATGCCGAGGGCGCGGCCGCGCTGCTCGCTCGGCACCAGGGCGACGACCCAGGCCATCAGCGCGGTGTTGGCGGCGGCGCTGGAGAGGCCGCTGACGAGGCGGCCCGCGGTGCCGGCGAAGACGGTCGCGGCGAGCATCAGGATGATCAGGCCGACCGACATCGAGACGCCGCCGAGGGCGCTGACCCGGCGCAGCCCGTAGCGGTCGGCGAGGCCGCCGAGCACCGGGCGCAGGACGATCGCCACCACCGAGGAGGAGCCGACGAGCAGGCCCACGGTGCCCGCCGTCGCGCCCAGTTCGTGGATCGCGTAGCGGGCCATCAGCGCCGCGCCGGCGCCGTTGACCAGGGTCAGGCAGGTCGACGCCGCGAATACCCACCAGAAATCGTGTCCCAGCGCCGAGCCCTCGCCGCCCCCGTTGGGCGTTGCGGCGGGCATTCGTGGCAGTGCGGACAAGGTGGACACAGCCTACGGGAAAATGGATCCAACTAGCTATACTTCGGATCCCATGAGATCGTCCGAGAGCCCGCAGACCGACGCTTTCGAGCCGGTCGGCGGTGTCGGCGGGATCGATGTGGCCGCCGAGCGCGCCCGCACGGCGCTGGGCTCCGAGGGCGCATCCTCACACCATCTGAACTCGGCCGGCTCGGCGCTGCCGACCTCGACCACGCTGGCCGCGGTGATCGACCACCTCGTGCTGGAAGCGGAGATCGGCGGCTACGAGGCGGGCGCGATCGCGCGGCCGCGGCTCGACGCGGTGTACGAGGCGGCGGGGGCGCTGATCGGCGTCGCCGCCGAGGACATCGCCCTGGTCGAGAGCGCGACCGTCGGCTGGCGCCGCGCCGTCGACGCGATGCGGCTCGCGGCCGGCGACCGCGTCCTCGCCACCCGCACCACCTACGTCAGCTCGGCCCTACAGCTGCTGGAGCTGGAGCGGGCCGGGGTGAAGGTGGAGATCGTCCCCGACGACGCCGAAGGGGAGCTCGACCTCGACGCGCTGGAGGCGATGCTGGCGGCCGGGCCGGCGGCGCTGGTCGCCGCCACCCACGTGCCGACCTCCTCCGGGCGGGTCGAGCCGGTCGGCGCGATCGGCGCCCTGACCAAGGCCGCCGGGGTCCCCTACCTGCTCGACGCGACGCAGTCGGTCGGCCAGTTGCCGCTCGACGTCGGCGAGGTCGGCTGCGACGCGCTGGTGACGACCGGGCGAAAGTTCCTGCGGGCGCCGCGCGGCACCGGCTTCCTCTACGTCGCCCGCGACTTCCTCGACCGGCTACGGCCGAGCGCGCCGGACGTGCGCGGGGCGCTGTGGTCGGGCGAGCACGAGTTCGAGCTGGCCGACTCGGCGCGGCGCTTCGAGACCTGGGAGGCGGCGCACGCGCTGCGGCTCGGGCTCGGGGTGGCGCTGGCCGAGGCGCGGGCGACCGGGATCGAGGCGATCGCGGCGCACGTCAGCGGGCTGAGCGCGGCGCTGCGGGAGCGGCTGGCCGAGGAGATCCCCGGCGCGCGGATCGCCGACCCGCCGGGCTCGGCGAGCGGCATCGTCACCTTCGTCGTCGACGGCGAGGAGCCGCAGGCGACCCAGGACAAGCTGAAGCGGGCGGGCTGCCACACCGTCGTCGTGCCCGCCTCGCACGGGCGCTGGGACCTCGAACCGCGTGGCCTCTCGGCGGTCGTGCGAGCCTCCTTCCATGTCTACAACGGCGAGGACGACGTCGACGCGGTGATCGCGGCGCTCTCCCCGGAGACGGCGGGCGTGACCGTGCCCGTCGCGATCAGCTCGCGGGCGGCCGAGCACTTCGACGCGGTCGTCGCCGGCGCGGGCGTCCATGGGCGCAGCACCGCCTGGAACCTGGCCCGGCGCGGCAAGTCGGTGCTGCTGCTGGAGCGCGGCCGGCTCGGCCACGTCGAAGGCTCCTCGCACGGGGCGACGCGGATGATCCGGCGGGCCTACCCGTCGGCTGTCTGGGACGACCTGGTCGACAAGGCGTACGCCGGCTGGGCCGAGCTGAGCGAGGCGGCGGGCGCCCCGCTGATGACGACGACCGGCGGGCTCTACGCCCACCCGGCCGCGGCGGGGGGAGGCCTGCGCGGGCCCGGGACCGCGGTCGTCGACGCGGCCGCGGCGCGGGCGCTGGCCCCGGCGCTGGAGCTGGGCGAGGACTTCGCGATCGTCCACGACCCGGCCGCCGGGGTGCTCGACGCGAGCGGCACGATGGCGGCGCTGCTGCGCCTGGCCCAGGAGGCCGGGGTGGAGGTGCGCGACGCGACGCCGCTGCTGGGCTGGGACGAAGGAGACGAGGGCGTCGTGATCGAGACGCCCCGCGGCACGATCCGCGCCGAGAGCCTGGTCCTCTGCCCGGGGCCCTGGACGGGCTCGCTGGTGCCGGAGCTGAGCGACGCCCTGCGCGTCACGCGCATCTGCAACATCGAAATCTCGAGCCCCGACCTGAGCGCGGTCGCGCCACCCTCGCTCGGCGTCTTCTCGGTCGAGGTCCCCGAGGTCGGCCTGCTCTACGGGATCCCGGCGGTGAACGGCTGCGGCCTCAAGGTCGGCCTCGACGACGGTCCCGAGGAAGACGTCTCGGTGGCGCCCCCACCGGTCTCCGCCGCGGAGGCCGAGGCCCTGCTCGACCTCGTCCGCCGCTTCATCCCCGCCGGCGTCGGCCCGGTCGCCCAGGGCATCGCCTGCCGCTACACGATGGCCCCCCGCAACCGCTTCGCCGTCGGCCCCCTGCCCGGGCGCGCCCGAGTCCTCGTCGGCGCCCCCTGCTCCGGCCACGGCTTCAAGTTCGCCCCCGCGATCGGCGAGGCCCTCGCCGATTTCGCCCTGGGCATCGAGCGCCCCGACCTAGCCTTCATCGCCCCCGCCGCGCTGGCCGCCCCCGCCTGACCCCCGGCGAGCTCCGCCACCCCGCACCGCGGTCGACCTGCGTCAACTGCCCCCGATCGCGGTCGACCTGCGTTCGCCTATAGCTAACCCAGGTCGACCGCGGGTTCGCGGAGCTAACGCAGGTCGACCGCCGGGTGGGGGTCAGGGGCGGTTGAGGAGGCGGCGGGGTTCGGTGAGGAGGAGCTCGCTGAGGTCGGTGGAGTCCAGGCCGCGGGTGCGGAGCATGGGGAGGACGGTGACGGGGAGGTGGTCGTAGCCCCAGCCGCCGTGGGCGTGGAGGGCGGCGGAGGTCCAGATGCCGCAGGCGATCACCTGGCGGCGATGGCCCTCGGCCCAGAGCGCGACCAAGGCGTCGGCGCGCTCGGCGTCGGTGGCGGTGGCGAGGCCGGGACGCGGCGGCGCCTCGTAGCCGAAGCACCACTTCAAGGTCGCGCCCGCCTCGGCCAGCTCCCGCAGCGGCTCGAGGTCGCGCGCGTAGCCGTCGACGTTGCTGAAGACGACCCGCTCCGGGGAGAGTCCGGCGGCCGATGTCATCGCCAGGACCTCGGGCCCGTCGCGTCTGCGTGGGTCGAGTCGGATGATCGCGGCGCTCCCGGTCTCGGCCGCCGCGCGAGCGCCGGCCCGCAGCAGTGCTCGCTCACCGTCGTCGAGCGGAAATCCCGGCGAGAGCATCCCGACGATCCCGGCCTTGAAGTCGCATCCTGGCAATCCCTCGGTGAGTCCCCTGAGGAACAGTTCGTAGAGCCCGTCCTCATCCATCTCGGCCAGCCACCCCGGCCGCGTCCGCGGCACATACGCCCCGACCCCGGCGACGATCGCGACCCCACTCACTCGCGAGATCTCCGCGAGTCCCGCTGCCGGCCCCCCGAACCCCCACACCGAGGGATCGACCACGGCCGGAAGGAGGGCCTCTTCCCCGGACTTGATTGCCAGTGAGTCCGGGGAAGAGGCTCTCCACGCACCGGCCGCGCGTCGAAGTTCCGTCGTCGCCAGATCAGCGTCGTCCAGCACCACGTCCGGGATCCCCAGCGCGCTCGCGTCCGACAGCAGGTGCTCGTGCATCGACACCGGCCCGAGGCTGTCCGCCTCGACCGGCCCGAGGACCGTCTCGATCACTCGATCACCGCGTCACCGGGCGCCGCGCCAACGGCGCGTCGTCTTCCCCGGCAGCAGCTCCGTCACCGGCACCGGCTTCACCGGCTCCTCGCGCCCCGCGTCGTAGTCGATGACCACCGCCTCGGGGGCGTAGTCGGAGATCAGCTCGCGGCAGAGGCCGCAGGGCGTCACCACCCGCCAGCCGCCGTCGCCGGTGTCGAGGACGGCGACGATCGTCTCGATCTCGGTGTCGCCCGCCGCCGCCGCGGCGCCGATCGCGACGCCCTCGGCGCAGATCGAGGCGCGCCCGACCGAGCTTTCGACGTGCAGGCCGGTGTGGACCGCGCCGCTCCGCGTGCGCAGCGCCGCCGCGACCTCGTGCCGTCCCACCTCGGCCCGCGCGCGCAGCAGCTCCAGCGCCGCCGCGACCAGCTCCTGGTCGGCGTCGGTCAGCGGCAGGTCGGCGGGCTCGCTCATCGCCTCGGCCCGGTCAGGCCGCCGCAGGCCCGGCCTCGGTGGCCGCGGCCGCTCGGGGCACCCGCTCCTCCAGCCCGAGGATCCGGGTCAGGTTGCCGCCCTCGACCAGCGCCCGGTCGGCCTCGTCCGGGATCGCCTTGCCGATCTTCAGGCGCTCCATGTCGAAGTCGTTGCCGGGGTACTCGGTCCCCATCACGATCTTCTCCGCGCCGACGCGGCGGTAGGCGACGCGCACGTCGGCCAGCATCGTCGCCGAGGTCTCCAGGTAGATCTGCTCGTTGCGCCCCGCCACGATGCAGGCTTCCGGCACGTTCCAGACCGCGCCCATGTGGGCGATCAGGACCGGCACGGTGGGGAAGTTGCGGCTGATCTCCTCGATCGACATCGGCGTCACGAAGGCGTCGTCGAGCGCGTTGACGAGGATCGCCAGGCCGTTGTCGGCGCAGGCCTGGAAGACCGGGTCGAGCAGGCCGTGGTCGGCGAAGTGGTAGCCGTGCAGGGAGGGGTGCAGCTTCAGGCCCTTCATCCCGGGGACGGCGGCGAACCGCGCGATCTCCTCCAGCGCCCCGTCGGCCTGGGGGAGGACCTGGCCGAAGCCGAAGAAGCGGTCGGGGCGGGCGGCGACCATCGACTCGATGAAATCGGCCTCGATCCGCTGGGCGAGCGAGCAGACCATCGCCATGTCGACCCCGGCGGCATCCATGCGGCTCAGCATCAGCGGCACGTCGAAGGGTTTCTGCGGCGCGTCCGGGTTGCCGCCGGTGAGGTAGTCGGAGCGGCCGCGGACGTTCTGGGCGGAGTTGTAGGCGTCGACGATCACGGATCCAATCTTAACTAGCTTGGATCCAGTTCGTCGGCGATCCGCTCGGCGGTGCGCCAGGCGAGCGCTTCGATCGTCTGGGTTGGGCCGCGGCCGCCGGTGCCGGGGAAGGTCGAGCCGCCGAGGACGAAGAGGCCGGGTGCGTCGTGGACCTGGCAGAAGCGGTCGACGACCGAGGCGACCGGGTCCGAGCCCATCGTGGTGCCGCCGTAGGCGTGGGTGGCGATCGCGGTCGGGCGCGGGGCAGAGCGCCAGGTCCGCGCGGCACCGGCGGCGCGCAGCCACTCCTCCATCCGGTCGAGGAGGAAGCCGGCGCGGGCGCGGTCCTCGTCGTCGAGGTCGTGGGTCGCGAGCAGCAGCGGGCGGCCGAGGAGGTCGAGGCGGGACGGGTCGAGCTCCAGCCGGTTCTCCTCGCGCGGCATCTGCTCGGGCTGCGCCCAGACCGAGCCGACCTCGCGGATCGCCGCGCCGCGCAGCCCGGTCGCGGCGGTGATCGGGCCCGGATCGGGCGCGCCCATCGCCGCCTGCAGGATCGAGCCGCCGCGGAAGTCGGGACCGCCGTCGAACCCGGTGGTCGTCGCGCCCGGGCCGAGCTGGACCGCGGCCGGGTCTTCGACGTCGAAGTCGATCACCGCGACCGCGTGGCCGGGGGCGCCGAGGTGGCGGCCCAGGTCCCGCCCGGGGAAGTGGCCGTGGGCGAGCAGCAGGTTGTGGGTGGCGAAGCCGGTCCCGACCCGGCCGTGGGAGTTGCCGACGCCCTCCGGGTGGGCGGCGCTGCGCGAGAGGAGCAGGATGCGGACGTTCTCGAAGGTCTGGGCGGCGAGGACCACCCGCTTGGCATGGATGCGCTCGCGCCCCGCCCGTCCCAGGACTTCCGCCCCGACCACGCTGCCGTCCCCGGCCACCACCAGTTCAAGCGCGACGGTCTCGGTCAGCACCTCGAGCCGTCCCGCCGCCACCAGCGGGCCCAGCTCGCGCTCGCCGAGCGGCGCGGCGGTCGCGACCGGGGCGGCGATCGTCTCCCGGCCGAGCTCCGCCGCCGCGGCGCGCATCGTCTCGGTCCACGGTGCCGACGGGCTCGCCTCGACGCCCGCCGCCTCCTCGACCCGCGCGTGGAAGGGCAGCAGCTCGGCGGTCGTCAGCGGCCAGCGGGCCGGGGCCAGGTCGAGGTCGATGCGGTAGCTCTGGCGGGCCGAGCGATGGTTCGAGCCGCCGACCGCGTTGGCCATCGGGGCCGGGTTGGCGGGAATCTCCGGCTCGTCCCCGACGGACCGCCGCACCGACGGCAGGGTCCGCGCGAACCAGCCCGGCTCGCTCGGCGTCCAGCCGCCCGCCTCGACGCCGACGACCCGCAGTCCCGCGCCCGCCAGGACCTGCGTGGCCCGCGCGCCGGCCGCCCCCATCCCGAGGACGAGGACGTCGGTGTCGGGGCGGGCGCTCAGAGCTCCGGCCGGCGCTCGGCGAAGCCGGTCGCCGCCTCGATCCCGGCGGCGACGTTCAGCAGCTCGAGGTCGCCGCGGTGTGGGCCGACCAGCTGCAGCCCGACCGGCAGGCCGGCGGCGGAGAAGCCGCCGGGGACCGAGAGCGACGGGTGGGCGGTGACCGTGACCCGGCAGGCGAGCTTCTGCCACTCGAAGTAGCGGTTCATCTTCACCCCGTCGATCTCCGGCGGGTAGGGCTGCTCGGCGGGGACCGAGACCAACGGCGTCGCGGGCAGCGCCAGCACGTCGTACTCGCCGAGCAGGGCGGCGGTGCCGCGGAAGATCTCGGTCCGCAGGGCGAGGCCGAGGGCGATCTCGTCGGCGCTCATCTCCCGGCCCTGGTCGACGTTGCGGGCGAGGTCCTCGCGCACCTCGTCGCGGTGCTCGTCGACCAGCTGCCCGGCCGCTTCGACGAAGCCGAGCATCTCGACGATCTCCCAGCACTCGTCGGCGCGCTCGAAGAAGGCCGGCTCGATCTCGGTGACCTCGGCGCCCGCCTCGGCCAGCAGCGCGACCGTCGCCGCGAGCACGCGGCTTACCTCGGGGTCGATCGGCAGGCCGCCGCCGGTCGGCGACCAGGCGATCCGCAGGCCCTGCAGCTCGACGGGCTCGACCGTGGCGAACCGCGCCGGATCGTCGTCGATCGAGAGCGGCGCGCGCGGGTCGGAGCCGGCCAGCGCCGCGAGCAGCAGCCCCGCGTCGGCGGCGTCGCGGGCGATCGGCCCGAGCACGCCGTGCGGGTCCAGCCGTCCCCCGGTCGCCCCGAGGCGATCCGCCCGGGCGAGCAGCGCAGCCCGACCAGGTTGTTGATCGCGGCGGGGTAGCGGATCGAGCCGCCGCTGTCGGAGCCGTCGGCGAAGGGCAGCATCCCGGCGGCGACCGCGGCGCCCGCGCCGCCGCTCGACCCGCCCGCGTTCATCGCCGTGTCCCAGGGGCTGCGGGTCGGGCCGAAGACGTCGTTGTAGGTGAGCGTGCCGAGGCCGTGCTCGGGCGTGTTCGTCTTGCCGATGAAGATCGCGCCGCCCGCCCGCAGGCGCTCGGCGAGCAGGCTGTCGCGCGTCGCCGGCGGGGCGTCCTTGTAGGCGAGCGAGCCGTGCGTGGTGCGCAGGCCGGCGACGTCCATCAGGTCCTTGACCGCGATCGGCAGGCCGTGGATCGGCCCGAGCGGGGCGCCCGCCGCGACCGCCGCGTCGGCCTTCATCGCCGCCGACAGGGCCTCGGACCGCGGCACCCGGGTGGTGATCGCGTTGATCTTCCCGTCGACCTCGTCGATGCGGTCGAGGAAGGCCCCGACAACCTCGATCGAGGAGAGCCGACGCCCCGCTATGGCCGCGGCGAGCTCGCGGGCCGGGGTGAAGCAGAGGTCGTTCATTGCGGTGTGCCTTTCCCGTCCATGGGACGGGTTTCGCACACCGCGGGCGCGCTCACTTGCCCTCCAGCGCGAAGGCGGCGACCCGTTCGCCGATCACGACCGCGGGCATCGCCGTCGTCGCCCGCGGGATCACCGGCATCAGCGCGCAGTCGGCGACCATGCAGCCCTCGATCCCGCGCACCGCGCCGGTGTGGTCGGCGACCGCCGTCGGGTCGCTCTCCGGCCCCATCTTCGCCGTCCCGACCGGGTGCCAGTAGCTGTCGACGTGGGAGCGCAGGTAGCCGGCGATCTCCGCCTCGGTCTCGCAGCCGACCGGGCCCGGCGCTTTCTCGGCGCCGAGCACGTCGCGCAGCCCGGGCGTCGCCGCCAGCTCCCGCATCATCGCCACGCCCTCGGCGAGCACCGCCACGTCGTGGCCCTCGGGGTCGGTGTAGAAGCCGTGGTCGATCAGCGGCAGCGCCTCGGGGTCGGTCCCGCCCAGCTTCACGTCGCCGCGCGAGCGCGGCAAGAGGCAGCCGGCCCCGGCGTGCCAGCTGCGCCCGTCGAAGAGGTGGGTCGGCGAGTAAGGGAGGATGTGGACGTCGAAGACGTCGGGGTCGAAGCTCGACGCGCACTTCGCCATCACCTGCTCGTCGGGCGCCCAGCCGGCGGCGGCCGCCGCGGCCATCGCCTCGCCCATCTCCGCCGAGCCCTCCCAGCTCATCAGCACGAAGGGCTGGTCGTGGAGGTTGGCGCCGACGCCGGGGGAGTCGACGACGACGTCGATCCCGAGCGCGCGCAGGTCGGCCGCCGGGCCGATGCCGGAGCGCAGCAGCACGGTCGGGGTGAGGAAGGTGCCGCCGCAGAGGATCACCAGCGGCGAGCGGACCTCGACCGGGGCGCCGTCGCGGATCGCCACCACGCCCGCGACCTTGTCGCCCGCGAGGATCAGCTTGTCGACCAGGGCGTCGCCGCAGATCGTCAGCCGCTCGTCGCCGCGGATCGGATCGAGATACGCGAAGGCCGAGTTGAAGCGCACCCCGTCGACGATGTTGACCGACTCCGGCGCCACGCCGACGGTCTCGTCGAGCCCGTTCAGGTCGTCCAGCAGCGGCAGCCCACCCTCGACCCAGGCGGAGAGCCAGGCCTCCTGCCAGGGCGTCAGCTCGCCGCGCTCGTAGGTGAAGACCTTCAGCTGCTCCGTCGCGCGGGCGAAGTAGGGGAGCAGCTCGTCGGTCGACCAGCCCGGCCCGGCGTACTCGGCCCAGCCGTCGTAGTCGGCCCGGTGTCCCCAGGTCTGGACGGCGCCGTTGTGGGCGGAGCAGCCGCCGAGCACCCGCGAGCGCTCGAACTTGACCACCTGGTCCGGGTACGTCGCGGCGGAGTCGAAGCCCCAGTCGTAGGAGGTGCCGAGGCGGGTCGCGTCGACCAGGTCGGCGGGCCAGTCGGGGGAGCCGAGCGGGCCCGGGTCCGGCCCGGCCTCCAGCACCAGCACCTCTTTGCCGCCTTCGACCAGGCGCGCGGCGCCGGCGGCGCCGGCGGTCCCGCCGCCGACCACGATCACCTCCGCCTCGGCGGGAAGGGCAGGGCGGGCGGCGTCGTTCATGCGGGGGCTCCTTGGGGGTGGGGGGATGAGTTTGCGGGGTCGGGGACGGCTAGGCGGACGCGCTCGGCGCCGGGTGGACGGTGACGCCGCCGACCGCGGTCTCGATCGCGGTCATCTCCCGCACCGCGGCGGGATCGGCGGCAAGCGGGTCGACCGAGAGCGCCACCCAGTCGGCGGCCTGGCCGGGGACGAGGGCGCCGCGCCGGCCGCCGGCGAGGCTCACCGCGGCGGCGCCGGTCGTGTACATCGCCAGCGCCTGCTCGGCGCCGAGCGCCAGCTCGGGCGCGTGCGGCCCGTCGCCGCCGGAGACCTCGCGGGTCATCGACTGCCACATGCCGAGGCGCGGGTCCATCGAGAAGTACGGCCCGTCGGAGCCGCCGCCGACGGCGACGCCCGCGTCGAGCCAGGCGCCGATCGGGTTGGCGGCGCGCGCCGCCGGTCCCAGCTTCGCCTCCAGGCCGGCGCCGTTGTTCCAGTGGATCGCGGGCTGTGCGGCGACGAGGACGCCGAGCTTCGCCGCCAGCTCCATGTTGGCCGGGGACGGCTCCAGGTAGGCGTGGATCAGGGTGAAGCCGAGGCCCGCGATCGGCGTCTCCTTGTCCACCTTCAGCCAGGCGTCCAGCACCGCGTCGATGCCGGCGCCGCCGACCACGTGGACGCCCATCGACCAGCCCTCGCGCGCGCACCAGGTCGCGACCTTGAGGAACTCCTCGGTGGGAAGGCGCTGCCAGCCGCGGGCGTCGGGCTCGTCGGCCCGTTCCGGCCACGGCTCGCGCCGCAGGGCGTTGCTGTTTTTCCCCTCGCCGTCGAAGTAGACCTTGACCCCGCCGAGGCGCAGGCGCTCGTCGCCGAGCCCGGTGCGGGCGCCGATCCCGTCGAGCTGGGCGATCGCCGCGTCGGCCCCGCCGGTGATGTCGGGATGGGGCATCGGCACGATCCGCATCGTCAGCTCGCCGCGATTGTGGGAGTGGACGTAGGCCGACATCTCGGCCGGGACGACGGCCGGGTCGACGACGCCGACGAGGCCGAGCCCGTGGAGCACCGGCTGGATCAGGCGCAGCGCCGCGAGGCGCTCGGGGAGGGTCGGCTCGGCCTCCCCGTTCCAGTGCAGGCCGGGGCCGTCGAGCACCTCCATCGCGGCGGCGAGCGAGGGCGGGCCGGCCTCGCCGAAGCTCTCCAGCAGCTTCAGCCCGGCCCACTGCATGTGCAGGTGGGAGTCGATCAGGCCGGGGACGATCGCGGCGGCGTCGGGGGTGCGGACGGGAGCGCCGGGGAGCGCCGCGGCCACCTCCTCGCGGCCGCCGACGGCGACGATCGCGCCGTCCTCGACGCCGATCGCCTCGGCCCGCGGCCGCGCCGGGTCCATCGTGATCACGTTGCCGACGATTACCTGGGGCGCGGTGGGGAGGCTCATACTTGTGGATCCTAACAACGGAGGATTGGATACATCACTAAGATCCGCGCATGACCGATTCTCCCTCCTGGCTCGCACCCCGTAACACCAAGATCGGCTCGCGGCACGCCGTCGCCTCCGGCCACTACCTGGCGAGCGCCGCCGCGCACGCGATCCTCGAGGCGGGCGGCAACGCCGTCGACGCCGGCTGCTGCGCCGGCATCGCGCTGGCGGTGCTGCACGCGGACGAGGTCAACTTCGGCGGCGTCGCGCCGATCCTGATCCGCACCGCCGAGGGCGAGGCGATCACGATCGACGGCCTCGGGGTCTGGCCCGCGAGCATCCCCGCCGACCTCTTCATGCGCGAGCACCAGGGGACGATCCCGACCGGGCTGCTGCGCACCGTCGTGCCGGCGGCGCCGGATGCCTGGATCACGGCGCTGAGGGAGTACGGGACGATGAGCTTCGGCCAGATCGCCGCCGCCGCGATCCGCCTGGCGGCGGAAGGCTTCGCCGCCCATCCGCTGCTGGTCGAGGGGATCGAGTCGCGGGCGAAGGGCTACGAGCGCTGGCCTGCCAACGCCGCGATCTACCTGCCGAACGGGCGCCCGCCGCGGGTCGGTGAGCGCTTCGTCCAGGCCGACCTCGCCCACACGCTGACGCTGATGGCGGAGGCCGAGGCGCGCGCCGACGGCCACCGCGTGGCGGGGCTGGAAGCGGCGCGCGCCGCCTTCTACGAGGGCGAGATCGCGGAGAAGATCGCCGCCTACCACGAGGAGAACGGCGGCTACCTGACCCGCGAGGACCTGGCGGGCTTCCGCTGCAAGGTCGAGCCGCCGGTCTCCACCCGCTGGCGCGACCTCGACATCCTCACCTGCGATGCCTGGTGCCAGGGGCCGATGCTGCCCGAGGCGCTGCTGATCCTCGAGGCGGCCGGGCTCGACGGGCTCGAGCACAACAGCGCCGACTACGTGCACCTGGTGGTCGAGGCGCTGAAGGCGGTCTTCTCCGATCGCGAGCACCACTACGGCGACCCGCGCTTCGTCGACGTGCAGCTCTCGCGGCTGCTCTCGGCCGAGCACGCGGCGGCGCGGGCGGCGGCGATCGACATGGAGCGGGCGATGAGCGGGCTGCCGGGCCCGCTCTTCGGCGAGGCCCAGCCGCTGCCGCGGGCCTCCGACGCGATGGCCCCGTCCCACATCGGCGAGGGCGGCGCCGCGGTCGTCCCCGAGCCGGCCGGGGAGAAGGAGCCGAAGGAGGGCGGCACCTCCTACGTCTGCGTGGTCGACCGCTGGGGCAACTCGTTCTCGGCGACGCCGTCGGACGGCGCCTCGACCTCGCCGGTGATCCCCGGCCTCGGGATCGTCCCCAGCCTGCGCGGGCTGCAGTCGCGGCCGGACCCGAACCATCCGAGCGGCGTGGCGCCCGGGAAGCGGCCGCGGCTGACGCCGAACCCGGCGATCGCGGTCGGCGACGACGGTCGCGCGATCCCCTTCGGCTGCCCCGGCGGCGACATGCAGGTGCAGGCGATGCTGCAGGTGCTGCTGAACCACGTCCACTTCGGCTTCGACCTGCAGCAGGCGGTCAACGCGCCGCGCTTCTCCACCTGGAGCTTTCCCAACTCGTTTGCCCCCTTCGAGTACCTGCCCGACCGGCTGCTGCTGGAGGACCGCTTCCCGGCCGAGGTGATCGCCGAGCTGGAGCGCCGCGGCCACGTGGTCAACAAGTGGCCCGCCTACACGCGCGACGCGGCGGCGGTCGAGGTGATCGTCGACGACCCCACCGACGGCTTCGTCTACGCGGCGGCCGACCCGCGCCAGCCCGCCTCGGCGATCGTCTCCTAGCGGGGCGCGGCGGTGAGCACGACGGGCGACGAGGCGGGGCGCCCCTCGTGAGCGCCGAGCGCGACGACGCCGAGGTGATCGTCGTCGGCGCCGGGCCGACCGGCGTCGTGGTGGCGCGGCGGCTGGCCGAGGCCGGGGTCGACGTGCTCTGCCTGGAGCAGGGCGACTACCCGAGCGCCGGCGTCGTCGTCGGCGGGCGCAGGGACTGGGAGCTGGCCGGGCGCGGGCCCGCGAACGCGAGCCCGAACGTGCGCCGGGCGCCCGCCGACTACGAGATCGTCGAGGACGACTCGGAGATGAAAGTCCTCACCTGGAACGGGGTCGGCGGCGGCAGCGTCCAGTGGGCGGCGCAGTGGGAGCGCTTCCTGCCCTCCGACTTCGCGGTGCGGACGCTCGACGGGGTGGCCGACGACTGGCCGTTGT
Source organism: Solirubrobacterales bacterium (assembly GCA_047601885.1). Taxonomy (GTDB): domain Bacteria; phylum Actinomycetota; class Thermoleophilia; order Solirubrobacterales; family 70-9; genus VAYN01. The sequence goes on along the minus strand of JASGIK010000002.1, from coordinate 588,389 downwards.
CCTACGCCGAGCTGGCGCCCTTCTACGACCGCCTCGACCGCGCCTTCGGCGTGGCGGCGCGGCTCGGCGATCCGGCCTTCCCCTCGGGCGGCGACCCGGCCCATCCGGCGCTGCCGATCATGCCGGTGGGCGAGCGCGTCGCCCGCGCCCACAACCAGCTCGGCTGGCACTGGTGGCCGGGCCCGGTGGCGATCGGCGACCGCTGCAGGCTGCTCGGCGTCTGCGCCTTCGGCTGTCCCCACGGCCAGAAGGCGAGCGTCGACACGACCTACTGGCCGGGGGCGCTGGGGGCGGGGGCGCGGCTGCGGACGAACGCGCGGGCGCGACGGGTCCTGACCGACCGCGCGGATCGGGCGTCGGGCGTCGAATGGGTCGACGGGGAGGGGCGCGAGCACCGCTCGCATGGCGCCGCCGTGGTCCTGGCCGCGAACGCGATCGGCACCGCGCGCCTGCTCCTCGCGTCGGGCGGGGAGGGCCATCCCGACGGCCTCGGCAACGGCTCGGGCCTGGTCGGCAAGAACCTGATGCTGCACCCGCACACGCGCGTGATCGGCCTTTTCGACGAGGACCTCGGTGCCAACCAGGGACACTGGGGCCAGCTCCTCCATTGCCTCGAGTTCGCCGAGACCGATGTGGCGCGCGGCTTCCCCCGCGGCGCCAAGTGGAACCTGGGGCCGGGGTCGGGCTCGGTGACCGCGGCGCTCCATCCCTGGCCCGGCGAGCCCCGCTGGGGCAGGGCGCCGGCCGAGCACGCGCGGGCCTGGCTGGGACGGAGCGCGGTCTGGGGGATCACCGCCGACGACCTGCCGAGCGAGGCCAACCGGGTCGAGCTGGACGGCGCGCGCAGCGACGCCGCGGGCCTGCCCCTGCCGGTGCTCCGCTACAAGATCCCCGCCGAGGCGCGGGCGATCCTCGCGTTCAACCGGGCGCGGGCGACCGAGTCCTTCGAGGCGGCCGGCGCCTCCCGCGTCCTCGACTTCGAGCTGATGCCCGGTTTCGGCTGGCACCAGCTCGGCACCGCCCGCATGGGCCGCGATCCAGCCACCTCCGTCACCGACCGGTGGAGCCGCCTCCACGAGGTCCCCAACGTGATCGTCGCCGACGCCGGCGTATTCGTCACCGGTTCGTCCCTGAACCCCACCGCCACCGCCTGCGCCCTCGCCCTCCGCGCCACCGAGCGCCTCCTGAAGGGCCGCTCCCGGTGAGCGTTCGCACTTCTGCCCGCATACCGAGCGAAACTGCGAACGCGCCGGCGGGGAGGTCGCGGTGACGCCCGATCTGGACCGACGCCTGGTCGAGGCGGTCGCCGCCGCGCTGGTCGAGCCCGCCGCCGGCCTCCCAGGCGCGGCGACGATCGACATCGCCGACCGCGTCGAGAAGGTGCTGGCGACGTATCCGCGCTTCGTCGCCCCGGTCAGCGAAGCGCTCGATGCCCTCGCCACCGACCGCGTTCGCACTTCTGCCCGCATACCGAGCGAAACTGCGAACGCGCCGGCGGGTCCGGCCGGGGCGCTGGCCGCGCTGGAGCGGAAGCGTCCTGATCTCTTCACGCCGCTGCTCGAGGTGATCGTCGGTGCCTGGGCGCTGAGCGAGCCGGTCTGGGAGGCGCTCGGCTACGAGGGGCAGCGCGACCTCGACCCGGCGGCGCACCCGATCCCGGAGGACCTCTTCAAACCCCTGCTGGCGCGCGGGCCGCGCTGGCGCCGACCACCGGAGGTGGACCGATGAAACCGTTGAAGGCCTCGCTCGACGTCGGGCTCGTGGTCGGCGACCTGCCTGCGATGCGGGCCTTCTACGAGGGCACGCTCGGGATGGAGGTCCGCGCCGAGCGGACCACCGGCTGGGGCGAGATGGTCGAGGCTCGGCTTCGGCGAGGGCGTCCTCCGCCTGCTCCGCCCGTCCGAGCCGCCGGCCCCGTCCCCGGCCGGCCTCACCGCCGCCCTCGGCATCCGCTACGTCACCTTCGAGGTCGCCGACTTCGACGAGACGGTCGCCGCCCTCCGCGCCGCCGCCGCCCCGGTCGAGGTAGACGTCCTGCCGATCCGCGACATCCGCATCGCGATGTTCCGCGACCCCGAGGGCAACGTGGTCGAGCTGCTCGCCCGCTGACCCCGCCGCGCGCGCGGTGAGTTCGCAGAAAACCGCGCCACGCGCGGTGAAGTGCGAACGCGCTCGGCGTGCGCCGAGGCTAGCCGACGAAGACGGTGGCCGAGCGGTCCTCGTACCAGCGCGCCAGCTGCTCGCCGGCGTTCTTCACGTGGGCGCGCATTTCCTTGCGCGCGGTCTCGGCGTCGCCGGCGGCGAGGGCGTCGACGATGCGGTCGTGCTCGGCGACGTTCTCTTCGCGCTGGCGCTGGTTGCCGGCGAGCACCAGCCAGGAGACGTTGCGGGGGAAGGCGTGGTTGATCTCGGTGATCGCCCGCGCCAGCCACTCGTTGTCGGCGACCCGGTGGATCAGGGTGTGGAAGGTGTCGTTGAACTCGACCGTCGGCGGTTCGGCTTCCGGCCCGCTGTCGACGGTCGGCTCGGCGATCTCGTCGCGCATCGCCTGGTTGGCGGCGCGCAGTTCCTTCAGCTCGGTCTCGTTGATGCGGCTGACGGCGCGTTCGCAGGCGAGCCCCTCGAGCTCGGCCCGCACCTCGTAGGCGTCGCGCACTTCCCACGGCGAGGGGACGCGGACGACCGCGCCGCGGTTGGGGACGACTTCGATCAGCCCGCTGGTGTGCAGCTGGCGGAGCGCCTCGCGGACCGGGGTGCGGCTGACGCCGAGGCTCGGTCGCCAGCTCGGCCTGGCGCAGCTGGGCGCCGATCGGGATCGCGCCGGACATGATCCGCTTGCGGATCGCGGCGGCGATGTCGTCGACCAGGGCGCTGGTCTCGCCCTTCCCGTTGGTTTCCGTCTCAGTTGCAGTTGGCATCAGAAGCTGGCTCCCTGGCGGTACCCGAGGACCCGCCACATTCACGCTTATCGAATAGATGAAGTCTGCACAGCACCGTATCAGGGGCACCGGATCAGCTAGATTGGATCCACGGTGGCAAATCTAGGATCCAAAAGGAGCAGCCCGTGAGCGCGATCGACATCTCTGTCCCTGTCTTCAACGGGATGCTACATCCGGGTCGTCAGCCCGAGCAGCGCTTCATCGAGCGGATCGACAAGGGCGACCCCGGCAACGTCAGCCGCTGGTACATCGGCGCCCACACCGGCACCCACGTCGAGGCGCCGCTGCACACCAACGAGGCGGGCGCCTCGATCGACGGCCTGCCCTTCGACCTCTTCGTCGGCCCCGCCCGCGTCCTCGACCTGACCGGCGTGGCGAGCGAGATCACCCCCGCCGACCTGATCGCCGCCGGGCTCGGAGACGACGCACGCGTCCTCCTCAAGACGACCAACTCGGAGCGCGTCCTGCACGGCACCGAGGCGCCCGAGACCTGGGTCGGCCTCCACCCCGAGGGCGCCGAGCTGCTGGTCGAGCGCGGCGTCAAGCTGGTCGGCGTCGACTTCTACACGGTCGAGACGCCCGGTCGCGACAAGACCTTCGACTCGCACTACATCCTCTCCGCCGCCGGGATCTCGACGATCGAGCAGGTCGACCTCGCCGCCGCGCCGGCCGGCCTCTACGAGCTGATCTGCATGGCGATCCCGATCACCGGTGCCGAGGCGGCGCCCGCCCGCGCGATCCTCCTGCCCCTGGACGAGGCGGCCGCCGACCGCGACCTGATCGACGTCTCCGTCCCCGTCCACGACGGCATGCTGCACTGGGGCCGGCGGCCGGTCCGCGAGGAGGTCGAGCAGATGTCGGCGGGCGACGCCTGCAACGTCACCCGCTGGGACATCGGCTCCCACACCGGCCTGCACGTCGACGCCGGCCTGCACTTCGACGACTCCGGCGACGACATCGCCGCGATGGGGCTCGACGTGCTGCTCGGCCCGGCGCGGGTGCTCGACCTGACCGAGGTGGAGACCGAGGTGACCGCCGCCGACCTGCTCGCCGCCGGCCTCGGCGACGAGCAGCGGGTGCTGCTGAAGACCCGCAACTCGGGCGACGCGCTGAAGCAGACCGACAAGCCGGACGAGTGGATCGGCGTCGCCCCGGACGCCGCCGAGCTGCTGGTCGAGCGCGGCGTCAAGCTGGTCGGCATCGACTTCCTCACCATCGACAGCCCCAGCCGCGACGAGACCTGGGACACCCACCTGGTCCTCTGCCCGGTGCCGGTGGCGATCGCCGAGTGCGTCGACCTGGAAGGCGTCGAGCCCGGCGTCTACGAGATGGCCCTGCTGCCGGTGAAGCTGCGCGGCGCCGAGGCGGCGCCGGGCGGCGGCTTCCTGCGGCCGTTGTCATGACCGTCGCCGTCGCCGCACCCCACCGGGTCGCCGTGGCGGCCGCCGAGGCCGCGGTCGCCGAAGGGGGCAACGCGCTCGACGCGGCGCTCGCGGCGGCGGCGCTGCTGGTCGTCGCCTACCCGCACCAGTGTGCGCTCGGCGGCGACCTGACCGCGCTGGTGCGCGACCCCGACGGCGAGGTCACCGCGGTGCTCTCGCTCGGCGCGGCGCCCGCCGCCGTCGACGTCGAGGCGCTGCGTGCGCTCGGCGAGCGGATGCCGAAAGGCGGCCCCCTCAGCGTCACCGTCCCCGGCATCGTCGCCGGTTGGCAGGAGCTGGCCGGGCTCGGCGCGGCCCTGGGACTGCGGGCGCCGCTGCTGCGCGCCGCCGCCGCGGCCGCCGACGGGGTGGAAGTGGTGCCCGGCCTGGAGCGGGCGATCGCCGAACGCGCCGAGGCGGTCGCGAGCGACCCCGGCCTGCGCGATGTCTTCACCGACGCCGACGGCCCGCTCGCGGCCGGCGCGACGCTGCGCCAGCCGGCGCTGGCGGCGACGCTCGAGGCGCTCGCCCACGACCCGGCGCAGATGTACGAAGGGGAGATCGCCGCGGCGATCGTCGCCTTCCTGCAGGCGGGCGGCAGCGCGATGACCACCGACGATTTCGCCGCCCACGCCGCCGAGCGCCCCGAGCCGCTGACCCGCAGCGAAGGCGAGGTGACCTGGTGGGCGGCGCCACCACCGTCCCAGGGCGCGACCGTGATGGCGCTGCTCGGCCCGTCCGACCCCGTCGCGGTCGACCTGACCGGCGCTATAGGTGGCTTAGGTCGACCGCCCGCGGTTGGCGGTGGCTTAGGTCGACCGCGCGGGGGGCCGCTGGCGCGCGCTCGCGCCGCGCAGGCGGCTCGCGGGCGCCTGCTCGGCGACCCGCGCGGGGGAGAGATCGATGTCGCGGGGATGATCGACCCGGCCGTCGAGCCCGCCGGGGTCGCGCCGCCGCGCGGCGCGGGCGACACCGTCTCGATCACCGCGGTCGACGACGAGGGCCGCTCGGTCGCCCTGATCCAGAGCAACTTCCAGACCTTCGGCGCGGGGCTGCTCGAGCCGCGCACCGGGGTCGTCCTCCACAACCGCGGCAGCTACTTCTCGCTCGTGCCGGGCCACCCGGCCGAGATCGGCCCGGGACGCCGGCCGCCGCACACGCTCTGCCCGCTGCTCGGCGAGCGCGCCGCGAGCGCCGAGGGCGCGTCCGCCGGCGACCGCTCAGCGGCGAGCGACGCCCCCGCCGCGCCAGCCGCGAACCCTGTCGTCCGCGCCGCGATCGGCTGCCAAGGGGGCTCGGCGCAGCCGCTGATCCTCTCCCAGATCGCCGCCGCCGCGGTCGACACCGATGCTTCGCTCGAGGCCGCTCTCGCCGCCCCGCGCTGGGTGGTCGGCGACCGTGAGCTCGGCTACGAAGCGGAGACCGTGCTCGCCGAGCCCGGCGCCGAGACCCGACTGCAACCAGAGCTGGCCGCCGCCGGCGCGCCGCCGCTCGTCATCGGCTCGGCGCGCGAGGACCGCTGCGGCCACGTCCAGATCTCCCGCGACCTCGGAGCCGGCAAGCTCGAGGCAGCGGCCGACCCGCGCGCCGATGGCGCCGGCGTCGTCACCCCCTCCCGGAAGGAGAACGCATGAGCACCTACGCGCCCAGCCACGGCAAGACCGGGACCGCGCACCCGCTCGACCCGCCCAGCCCGATCGAGATCGAGGCCGCCGTCGCGATCGCCCTCGAGGACGAGCGGCTCCCCGAGGGCACCCGCTTCTGGGGCGCGACCCTCGACGAGCATCACGCCCGCGCGGTGATCGACGGCGCACCCGGGTCGGAGGCCACCCGCCGGATCACGATCGTCGCGATGCCCGGCGGCGGCGCCGACGCCTGGGAGGTCAAGGTCGAGCTGGCCGCCGCGGGCGACGGCTCCGGCGCGGCGATCTCCTGGAAGGCCGTCCCCCACAACCGTCCCGGCATCCCCTCCGAGGAAGCCCGGCTGGCGGCGCAGGCCTGCCGCGACGACGTTGACTTCCAGGCGGCGTTGGCCAAGCGAGGCATCGACGATCCGGCGCTGGTGATGATCGACCCGGAGTCGATCGGCGGCTTCGAACCGGAGCGGTGGAAGGGCCGGCGGCTCGCCTGGGGCACCGTCTGGGCGAAGACCGACGTCGAGGACAACGGCTACGCGCGGCCGGTCCAGGGCGTCGTCCCGATCATCGACCTGACGACGATGGAGATCCTCGAAGTCGAAGACCACGGGGTCGTGCCGATGTCCGAGGAGGCGGGGCCGATCGAGCCCGGCGCCTGGGGCCCCGAGCGCCCTGGCCTGAAGGAGATCGACATCGTCCAGCCGGACGGGCCGAGTTTCGAGGTCGACGGCAACAAGGTGACCTGGCAGGGCTGGGAGCTGCGGGTCGGCTTCACCCACCGCGAGGGCCTCGTCCTCCACGACCTCACCTTCATGGGCCGCTCGGTGATGCGCCGGCTCGCCTGCAACGAGATGTACGTGCCCTACCTCGACCCGAACTCCACCCAGTACAGGAAGAACTTCTTCGACTGGGGCGAGTACGGCGCCGGGCCGCTGACCAACTCGCTGGAGCTGGGGTGCGACTGCCTCGGCGTCATCCACTACTTCGACGCGGCGGTGTTGGCCGGAGACGGCAGCGCGCGGGTGATCCCGAGCGCGATCTGCATGCACGAGGAGGACTACTCGATCCTCTGGAAACACACCGACATGCGACGCGAAGTCGGCCAGGTGCGGCGCGCCCGCCGGCTCGTCGTCTCCAACTTCCAGACCGTCGCCAACTACGACTACGGCTTCTACTGGTCGCTCTACCAGGACGGTGTGATCGAGCTCGAGGTGAAGCTGACCGGGATGCTCTCGGCGTCGGGGATCGAGCCGGGCGACGAGGTGCCGTACGGGACCGTCGTCTCCGAGCGCGTGCAGACCCCCTACCACCAGCATTACTTCGCCCTGCGGGTGGACCCGGCGGTGGACGGCGTGAACAACCGGCTCGTCGAGGAGCACGCCGAGGGGGAGCCCGACCCGGCGCTCGACCCGTACGGCAACGCGGTGCGCTCGGTGCGCGAACCGCTGCTCTCAGAGTCGGTGGCGGCGCAGCGGACCGACCCGACGATCTCCCGCCACTGGCGGATCGAGTCGACCGAACGCGAGAACCGTTACGGTGACCCGACCGCCTACCGGCTCAGCCTGCCGAACACGATCCGCTCCTACTGTCGTCCCGACAGCGTGATGTCGACGCGGGCGCCGTTCATCCACCAGCACCTGTGGGCGACGCGGCGCGACCCGGAGCAGAACTTCATCGGCGGCCAATACCCGAACCAGGCCGAGCCGGGCGAGGAAGGCGTGCAGGTGTGGCAGCAGGCCGACCGCTCGCTGGACGGCGAGGAGATCGTGCTCTGGCCGGTGATCGGTTCCCACCACGTGCCGCGCCCCGAGCAGTGGCCGGTGATGCCGGTCGACCGGATCGGCTTCAAGCTCGAGCCCGACGGCTTCTTCGACCGCAACCCCACCATGGACATCCCCGACCCGCACGCGAGCTGCGCGCACCACGAGAATGGAGACCACTCATGTCACTGATCGTCGGACAGCCGGTCGTCATCGCGGTCGACCCGCAGCAGGGCGGCTCGGAGCCGGGCGGCGGCATCCCCGCCGACATGCCGGGGCGGGCGGAGCGCGGCGCGCGGATGATCAAGATCGTCGACCGGGCGCGCGAGCTCGGCGTGCCGGTCGTCTTCATCCAGGAGGTGCACAAGCGCTCGCTGGTGGAAATCGGGCGCGAGCTCGACGGCGCCGAGGGCCCGCACTGCTTCGAAGACGACCCGAAGAACGACTTCATCGAGGGGCTCGACCCGCGGCCGGAGGAGTTCCACATCAAGAAGCGCCGCTACTCGGCCTTCTTCGGCACCGAGCTGGAGATCGTGCTGAAGGGCTACGGCGCCGAGACGCTGATCCTCTTCGGCGGGTTGACCGACGTCTGCGTCCACTACACGGCGGTCGACGCGCACCAGCACGACTACCGGGTGCGGGTGGCGAAGGACGCCGTCGGCGGCTCCTCGCAGCGCGCCCACGACGCGGCGCTGGAGGCGATCGAGTACCTGCAGAGCGGGTCACTGGCGAGCACGGACGAGCTGATCGCGGCGATGGAGGAGTGGGCGAGCGCGCGCGAGCCCGCGACGACGTGAACCTGCTCCAGGCGCTCGCGGTGCTCGCCGCGGGCTTCACCGCCGGCGGCATCAACGCGATCGTCGGCTCCGGCTCGCTGGTCACCTTCCCGGTGCTGCTGGCGGTCGGCTACGGCTCGGTGACGGCGAACGTCTCCAACTCGGTCGGCCTGGTCTTCGGCAACATCAGCGCCGCCTGGGGATACCGCGAGGAGCTCGGGGGGCAACGCGAGCGGGCGCTGATGGGTGGCGTCGGGACGATGTTCGGCGCGATCACCGGCGGCGTCTTGCTGCTGACCCTGCCGGAAGGCGTCTTCGAAGCGGTCGTGCCGATCCTGATCCTGCTCGCCTGCGCACTGATGATCGTGCGGCCGAAACCGAAACTGAGCCACGGCGCGCTCAGTCACCACCGCAAGATCGCCCTGATCGCGACCGGCTACGCGGTCGGCGTCTACGGCGGCTACTTCGGCGCCGCCCAGGGAGTGATCCTCCTCGCCGCCCTGCGCTTCCTCATCCCCGACAACCTCCAGCGCCTCAACGGCCTCAAGAACGTGATGGTCGGGATCGCCAACGGCGTCGCCGCCATCCTCTTCGTCATCGTCGCCCACGTCGCCTGGGACGCCGCCGCGCTGATCGCCGTCGGCTCGATCACCGGTGCCGCGGTCGGCGCCCGCTACGGCCGCCGCGTCCCCGACGAGGGCCTCCGCTGGACCGTCGTCACCGTCGGCGTGATTGTCGCGATCATCCTGATCGTCAAGGGGACGTAGCCGGCAGCGCGGTCCGGGCCCGGGACGTGAGGGTCTCGCAGGGAAGAGGCCAGGGGGCCTTAACGGTCAGAAATCTGCGGTGTTCGTTATCCGCCCATACGACGGATAACGAACACGGCAGATTTCTGACCGTTCGAATCGCCGGCCTTTCTTTCGAGACCCGCGTCCCTTCCCCGTCCCTCGCCCCTCTCCTGTCCTCCCACTTCGCCCATGCAGATTGGATCCATTATGATCCGATGCGGATGCAATCGAGCACCGTCGAATCTGTGCTGGGGCCGATCGGGCCGGACGAGCTGGGGCTGACGCTGCCGCACGAGCACGTCTTCATCAACATGACGCCGACCGAGCCGCGGGACGGGTTCATGACGGTGTGGGAGGAGCGGGTCGCGGATATCGAGAAGTTCAAGGCGGCCGGGGGGAAGACGCTCTTCGACGTGACGAACGCGGAGTTGAGCGATCACGCGTTCCCGGTCTACTTCGACCAGGACCCGGCGCACGCGGTGAAAAACCCGATCACCGGGTCGAGGTCGGTCGCCAACGTGATGGCGACGAAGAAGATCGCCGAAGAGACCGGGATCAACGTGATCCTCGGCGTCGGCCACTACTTCGATCACTACTTCGACGTCGACTGGTTCGAAAGGAACTCGACCGAGCAGATCGCCGAGTACCTCGTCGCCGACCTGGAGGACGAGATCCCGGGGACCGGGGTGCGGGCGGGCTTCGTCGGCGAGGTCGCCTCCGACCTGCCCTACATCACCGCCCGCGAGGAGCGCTCCTTCCGCGCCGCCGGGCGCGCCGCCGCCCGCACCGGGGCGATGGTCAGCACCCACGCGCCGACCTTCCCCACCGCCGAGACGCAGATCGACATCCTCACCGCCGAGGGCGTCGAGCCGGAGCGGATCGTGATCGGCCACACCGACACGGTGAAGAGCCTGCAGTACTCCGTCGACCTGCTGAAGCGCGGCGTCTACATCGAGTACGACTGCATGATGGCGGTGAAGGCTGGCGGCGTCGTCGCCGCGCACGAGCTGAACCGCCGGGTCGAGTACGTCCGCGACCTGGTCGAGATGGGCTATGCCGACCGCATCCTGCTGTCCCAGGACGTCAGCCAGCGCTCCCATCAGGCGGCGCAGGGCGGCCCGGGCCTCACCTTCGTCTTCGAGGAGTTCGCCGAGGCGGCCGTCGCCGCCGGGATCGAACCCGACGCCCTCCGCCTGATGAACACCGAGAACCCGCGCCGCGCGCTCTTCGGCGCCTGAGCCGCGCCGCCGCGGCGAGGGCGCCTCGCCCCCGCCGCGGCCGACCCGACCCGACCTCAGCCGACGCTGAGGGTGATCTGTCCGGTGTAGGTGGTGCCGGGGACGATCGCCGTGGCGACGCCATCGACGGTCATCGTCACCGACTTGCCTTTCGGCGCGACGACCTTCGCGCCCGAGCCGACCGTGAGGCTGCTCAGGTACGAGGTGCCGGTGACCGTCCAGCGCGAGGCGCCTTCGAGGTCGACGACGACGCCGTTGTTGACGACTTCCGACGGCGTGTTCGTCACCTCGCCCAGCTGGTGGTACTCGGACGAGTCGATTTCGCTCACCGCGTGGTGGGCTTCGGTCGCCGAGACGACCCCGGTCAGATGAGTGTCATCGAACGAGAGGTCGAGATTTTTGCCGGAGCTTTCGCTGCCCCGGTAACCGTTGTAGAAGTTGCCGCTCAGGGCGATGTCGGAGAAGCTCGCCTGGGCGTCACCTTCCTGGGCTTCGTACACGTCGAACCCGGAGTCCTTGACGACTTCTCCGGTCGGTTCCGTGTAGACGCCCTCGTTGACCAGGCTCCCTTCGACCATCACCGGGCCCGGGTCGTCGTTTTCCATCAACTGCATGAGGACGCCGTTGCGGGGGTTCAGCTGGGCGCCTTCGGAGCCGTCGACGGTGACTTCGACTTCCTGTCCTTTGTCGAGGAAGGTCGTCTCGCGGCTGTTGACCTGCGTGCCGCCCTTGACGTGGACGGAGCCGGCGCCGTGCCACATCACGCCGAAGCGGCGCGAGTTGATCACGGTCGGCCGCACCGGCAGGGCGGCGATTTCTTTCTTGCTGAGGCCGAGTTCGAGTTCTTCGTTGAGCGCGGCCACCGCCTTGTGGGTGCTGTCGGTGTAGGTGACGTCGCCGCCACGGTTGATCGTCGCGTAGCTGGCGACGTTGAAATGGTCACCGAGGAAGCGCTCCGTGGCTTCGCCGATCGCGTAGGACCCGTAGCCGTCTTCGCCGGTGTTGGCGACGGTGCTGTCGATCGCGGTCAGCTTGCCTTCGGAGCCGTTGTCGACCGAGAGCGCGCCCCAGCCTTCGGAGGCGATGGTCGAGTTGATGTAGGTCGCCTTGGTGCCGTCGCCGAGCAGGTTGGTCGCCCGCACGTTGCCGGAGATGCCGAGCATCCAGGGCGCGTCCTCCATCAATTCGGTGTTGACGGTGGAGACGTAGCCTTCCGGCAGTTCGCCGTTCCGCACCCGGATCGACGAGTTCTTGACGACGACGTTGCTCCCTTCGGTGGCGATCACGCCGGTGCGGACCACACCGTGGTTGGAGATGTCGGCGTGGTCGATGACCAGGTTCGTGTTTTCGCCGGAGCCGACGATGGCGGCGCCGTAGCCGACGAAGTCGGAGCGGCCGTTGCCGTCGAAGCGGATCGTCGGGTGCTCGAGCGTGTATTCGCCTTCGTCGACGTAGACGCCGTTGAACGCTTCCCCGTTCGAGCGGATGTCGATCCCGGAGGCGCCGGAGTCGGTGACCTGGCCGCCGCTGACGGCGGCGAGCACCGATTTGCCGGTCTCGACGCCTTCACCGTCGACGTAGAGCGCCTGGCGGAACGGGAACACGAGGCTCCCGAAGGTGACCGGGTGTTCTTCTGAGACTGTGAGGACCACGTCGCCGGTGTAGGTGCCGGCCGCGAGCGCGGTCTCGGTGCCGCCGGTTTCGGTCAGCACCGACCCGGTCTCGACCCCGTTCACCGTCAGCGTCAGGCTGGTGCCTTCGGTGCTGGTCAGGGTCGCACCGGAGGCGATCGTGAGCTTGCACAGGTGCGTGGTCGTGGTGAGCACGTCGGTTTCTTCGGCGGCCACGGTCAGTTCGGCGCACGAACCGCCGCCGTGGTGCCCGCCCGGGCCGTGGTGCCCGCCCGACCCGCCCGGCGCCTGGTGGGCGGCCGCGCCGGCGGTGCCGATCAGCGCCGTGATCGCAAATATCGCCACCGCCGACAGCAACGTCAGCGCGGTGGCCCGTTTCTTCCCAGCCCTGCTCGCGAACAGATCCGCGAGGCGGCCTCGTTCCTTCTGCATGGGTTTCCTTCCCTGGTTTACGTGTCCCGTGCGCGCAGGTCACTGCGCACAAATAGGAAATCTACATACAGATTAAGAATGATGCACAAATGTGAGAACTGAGTGTAATTCCTGAGAATTAAGTAGACGCGAGGGATCGGCGCCGGTCAGGTCGACCGCGACGGAGGGAGGCGCGGGTCGGGTCGACCGCGGTGCGGGGTGTGGCGGTAGGGCCTAGGCGGGGACCCAGCGACGGCCGCGGCCGTCGCCGACGAGGCGACCGGGAGGGTTGCCGCCGTGGTGGGTCATCGTGATCACGGCGCCGGAATCCGTGAGCTCCGCGGCGAGCGACTCGCGGGTGGTGCGCGCGAGCTCCGGGTCCACGTCGACGACGCAGGTGTAGTCGGTGGAGAGGAGCTGGGCCGGGTTGTGGGCGGCGTCGGCGAGGATCACGGCGCGCTCGTCGCCGTCCTCGATCTCGACCACGCAGTGGCCCGGCGTGTGGCCGGGGGCGAGGCGCAGGGTGACGCCGGGGACGATCTCCGCGCGCTCGCCCTCGTGCAGGACGATCGAGTCGGCCAGCGGGGCGAGGCGCTCCGGGGCCGGGATCGCGCCGAAGTCGTCGCGGCCGGGGCCGGTCTCCGGGTGCGGGTCCGGGCCGACCCAGTAGGCCCAGTCGACCGCGTGGGCGTGGTGGGTCGCGTTGGCGAAGAAGGGGCGCTCGCCGTCGGTCGACCAGCCGACGTGGTCGAAGTGGAGGTGGGTGAAGATCACCGTGTCGACGTCCTCCGGCTCGACCCCGGCGGCGCGCAGGCGCTCGGGGAAGGAGCCGATCGGCAGCTCCGGGATCGCGCCGCCGCCGATCCCGGTGTCGACGACGATCGTGTGGCCGGGCAGCCGCACCAGGAAGCCGCCGAAGTTGACCGGCATCAGGCCGTTCTCGTCGGTGAACTCAGGTGGCAGGTCCCGGCTCAGCAGCTCGGTCGCCGGGAGCCGGACTTCGCCGTCCGACAGCGGGGTGATCTCCATCTCGTACTCAGTCCTTCCAGCCGGCTTCGAGGCCGGCGATCAGGGCGGCGATCGCGGCGTGCAGCGGCGTCGGCACTCCGGCCCCCGCCCCCGCCCGCACGATGCCGCCGTTCAGTGCGTCGATCTCGGTCGGCCGGTGGGCGGCCGCGTCCTGCAGCATGCTCGGCCGGTGGTCGTGGTTCTCCACCGCGGCGCGGCTGATCAGCCCGTCGGGATCGCTGTCCAGGGTGATGCCGAGCGCCTCGGCGACGGCGCGGCCCTCGTCGACCAGGGCGGTGATCGTCGCCCGCAGCGCGGGCCGGTCGCAGAGCTCCCCGTGGGTGAGGCCGGTCAGCGCCGCCAGCGGGTTGGTCGAGGCGTTGAAGAGGAGCTTCGTCCACTGCGCCCCGCGCGCGTCGGCCTCGACCACGGTCGGCATCCCGGCCCGGTTCAGGGCGTCGCCGAGCGCGGCGATCTCCGCGGCCCCCGCGGGCGCCGGTTCGAACGGCCCGATCCAGGTCGTCCCCGGCGCGTCCATGTTGACCACGCCCGGCGCGGTGACGTGGCCGGCGGGCAGGCAGACGCCGCGGATCACCCGCGCGACGTGCTCGGCGACGACCTCCTCCGAGCCGATCCCGTTCTGCACCGAGCAGACGGCGCCGGCGGCGAAGACGCCCGCGGTCGCCGCCATCGCCGGCCCGGTGAAGGCGGCCTTGACGGCGACGATGCCGAGCTCACAGGGCGGGATCTCGGCCGCGTCGGTGCGCGCCTCGAGCCGCCCGACCAGGTCCGCCGCGCCGGTCAGCCGCAGGCCGTCGCGGTTGATCGCCGCGACGTGCTCCGCCGAGACGTCGTAGCCCCAGACCTCGACGTCCTCGAGCTGGGCGAGGTGGGCGGCGTAGAGCCCGCCGATCGCCCCGACGCCGACGACGCAGATCCTCACGCGACGACCGCCGCGGCGATTTCGTGGCAGAGCTCCGGCCCTGGCCCGCCGATGCCGATCGCCGCCGCGACGCGACCGAATTTGCGGATCGGCACGCCGCCGGGGGCGACCGCCGCCGGGGTCGGCAGCAGCGCCGCCAGCTCCGGGCGCACCTCGTTGCTCGGCAGCTCGAAGCGCGCCGCCGCCCGCGCCACCGCTTCGGCGACGATCGAGCCGGCGCTCGGGCTGCCCTCCATCGCGTCCTGCTGGACCGGGTCGCCGCCGCGGTCGCAGACGGTGACGGCGACCCGGACCCGGCGCTCGCCCGCCACGGCGAAGGCGCGGTCGACCAGCTCGACCGCCCAGTGGTGGCGCGGCTGGAGCGCCGGCGGCGGCTCGGAGTAACCGAGGCCCTCCTCGTCGGGCAGCTCGCCGAATGCCTCCTGCCAGCGCTTCGCGTCGTCGCCGTGCTGGCCGACGTAGTCGAGGCCGAGCGCCCACTGCACGATCAGGTCCTCGGAGTTCGCGGGCCTGCCCTGGGCGATCAGGTGCCGGCGGTCGATCCCGGGCAGGTCGACGAAGGGGCCGATCGAGCAGCCGGAGGCGCTGAAGCCGGCGACGATCTCCCCGGCCTCGTCGCGCAGCGGCATCGCCCCGGCGCCGGGGAAGGACGCCTCCGGCGAGCAGGCGACGAAGCCGACCCCGATCGGCGGCGGCAGTTTCCACATGCGGTCGTGGTGGACCGTGCTCGGCACCTGCTGGGTCGCCGTGATCCAGGCCTTCGAGCGCGCCCGCGCCATGCCGCCCGCTTCGTCGCCGTCCATCCGCGAGGCGGAGATCAGGGCGCCGTCCGAGCCGACCACGGCGAAGGCGCCGCGCGCCCCGACCTGGGCCGCCTTGTCGATCGCGCGGTCGATCAGCGCGCGCGCTTCGGTGTGGTTCATCCCTCGTCTCCCATCTCGGCTTGGACCTGGTCTCAGACACCCTAGATCCTGAGAAAACCTACATACAGTTTTGCATTCTGTGTGTAGCGCACTATGATGTCCCGCCATGGAGGAGACCGGCGCACCGGTGGGTGGCAACGTGCGGATGGACCACGTCGGCCTGTCCGTGGCCGACCTCGCCGCGGCCGAAGACTTCTACCGGCGGGCGCTCGGCTTCGCGCCCGAGTTCCCCTTCGAGCTGCCCTTCGACGGGGTTCGCGGGGTGATGATGCTGCACCCGTCGGGCCTGCGGCTGGAGCTGTTCGAGCGGCCGGGGGCGACGCCGGGCATCCAGGGCCGGGACCCGCGCGAGGCGCTGGCGACCCACGGCTATGGCCACTTCGCCCTCACCGCGGCGGCGATCGACCCGCTCTACGAGGAGCTGCTCGCCGCCGGCGGGCGCGGCGTCAAAGAGCCGGGGCCGTCCCCCGAGCCGGGCATCCGGATGGCCTTCGTCGCCGACCCGGAGGGGAACCTGGTGGAGCTGGTCGAGCGGGGCGCGCCGGCCGCGCCGGAGGGCGCCTCGTGAGCGGCCGGCTCGAGGGCAAGGCCACCTTCATCACCGGCACCGCCGGCGGCCAGGGACGGGCGGCGGCGCAGCTGTTCGCCGCCGAGGGCGCCCACGTGGTCGGCTGCGACATCAACGAGGAGGGCGCCGCCGAGACGGTGGCGATGATCGAGGCGGCGGGCGGGACGATCACCTCGACCGCGCCGGTCGACCTCGCCGACCCCGAGCAGGCGACCGCCTGGGTCGAGGCCGGGGTGGCGGCCGCCGGAGGCATCGACGTCCTCTACAACAACGCCTCGCGGCCGGTGGTCGGGCCGTGGGAGGAGCTCGGCTGGGAGGACTGGCGCGACACCATCCGCAACGAGCTCGACCTGATCTTCACCGTCACCAAGGCGGCCTGGGACCACCTCGCCGCGAGCGAAGGCACGATCATCAACACCGCTTCGGTGAGCGCCTACCGCGGCGCGATCTTCATCGAACAGGCGGCCCACGGCGCGGCCAAGGGCGGCGTCCTCTCGATGACCCGGCACCTCGCCGCCTCCGGCGCCAAGCACGGCATCCGCGCCAACTCGATCAGCCCCGGGCTGATCATCACCCGGCAGATCGAACCCTTCCTCGAAGAGGAGGGGCACCCGGTGCACAAGGAGGCCGGGTCGCATCCGCTGGGGCGGATCGGCCGGCCCGAGGACGTCGCCCGCGTCGCCCTCTTCCTCGCCTCCGACGACGCCGCCTACGTCAACGCGATCGACATCGTCGTCGACGGCGGCGCCTCGGTCCTCTCTTGACCCTGAATCGACCAGACCGGACATGACTGACGAAAGGAGCCCGGTGGACGACCCCCACTTCGACGGCAAGCTGATCTGGCGCGGGGAGCCGGATTTCGAAGAGGCGCGGGTGGGCCGCGTCTTCAACGCGCGCAAGCCCGAGCGGCTGCCGGCGGCGGTGCTGCTGGCGGCGAGCGAGGCCGACGTCGTCGCCGGCGTGCGGCTGGCGAAGGAGCGCGGGCTGCAGGTCACGGTGCGCGCCGGCGGTCACAGCTGGGCGGCCTGGAGCGTGCGCGACGAGGCGCTCCTGATCGACCTCGGCGGGCTGCACGAGATCGAGCTCGACCCGGACACCGGGATCGTCAAGGCCTCGCCCTCGACCAAGGGCGGCGCCGAGCTCAGCCCCTTCCTCGCCGAGCGCGGCCGCATGTTCCCCGGCGGCCACTGCGAAACGGTCGGCCTCGGCGGCTTCCTGCTGCAGGGCGGCCAGGGCTGGAACAGCCGCGCCTGGGGCTGGGGCTGCATGAACGTGGTCGGCATCGACGTCGTCACCGCCGACGGTGAGCTGGTGCACGCCGACGAGGAGGAGAACTCAGACCTGCTCTGGGCGGCGCGCGGCGGCGGCCCCGGCTTCTTCGGCGCGATCACCCGCTTCTACCTGCGCACCTACCCGGCCCCGGCGGCGCCGATCCGCGACACCTGGGTCTTCTCGCTCGACGATCTCGAGCCGCTGCTGGAGTGGCTGCACGAGGTGCTGCCGACGGTCGAGGCGACGGTCGAACCGGTGATCGCCGCGACCCGCCTGCCGGAGCTGCCGCTCTACCCCGGCGTCGAGCGCCCCGAGGGCCCGGCGCTGATCCTCAACACGACCGCCTTCTGCGACTCGGTCGAGCAGGGAGACGAGTTCCTCGCCGCCTTCAGCGAGGAGAGCTGCCCGCTCGCCGACCGGGCGCTGGGCCACGAGCGCCTGGTCACCGACCTCGCCGACGAGTTCCGCCAGATGACCGTGCAGAACCCGGAGGACCACCGCTACGCCGCCGACTGCTCCTGGACCGAAGCGGGCGCCGCCGAGCTGGCGCCGCGCCTGCGCGAGGTCTGGAGCACCCTGCCGACCGAACACTCCTTCTCGATCTGGTACGGCTGGGCGCCGAAGCAGCCGCTCCCCGACATGGCCTTCTCGGTCGAGGGCAACGTCTACCTCGCCGCCTACGCGATCTGGACCGACCCGGCCGAGGACGAGGCGATGCGGGAATGGACCCACGCGGCGGGCGCCCGCTTCGCCGAGGTCGGCCACGGCGTCTACATCGGCGACACCGACTTCACCCGCCGCTGCGACCGCTTCATGCACGACGATCACTACGCGCGCTTCCTCGAGATCCGCGCCCGGCGCGACCCCGACGGGCTCTTTTGTCACTACCTCCACGACGAGGGCTTGGGGCTGAATGCCCACAGTTGATACTTTTGTATGCAGGTTGATCCTTTGGGAAGGAGAGGTGTGATGGCCGTCGACAGCGAGGTCCGCGTGGTCGCGGGGGAGCTCCCCGGTGAGCAGGTCCCTTATGTAGTGCCGTCCGGCGCGGGGCGCGCCCACCTGCTGCTCGGGCAGGTCGGCCGGGTCCTGGTCGGCGCGGAGGAGACCGACGGGGTGATGTCGGCGACGACGCTCTCGGGTCCGGCGGGCCGGCCGATCCCGCTCCACTTCCACGAGGCCGAGGACGAGTACTTCTTCTGCGTGCGCGGCAAGATCCAGGTCTGGGCCGACGAGGAGAGCCGCGTGCTCAGCCCCGGCGACATCGCGATCGTCCCCGCCGGCACCGTGCACGCCTACGCGACGCTCGAGCACAACTCGATGTTCATGGGGCCGATCACGCCCGGCGGCTGGGACCGCTTCTTCGACTTCTGCGGCAGCCCCTACGACCAGCCGCTCTACCCGCCGGTCGACCCGAGCCCGCCGCCGTTCGAGAAATTCGGCGCCGCGCAGGAGAAGTTCAAGATGAAATACCTGCCGCCCGACACGCCCTACGCGGAGGCGGGCACCGGTCCCGACGACTCGCTGCCGGGGGAGCAGAAGCCGTACTTCCTGCGTGCCGGCGAGGGCCCGCGCCACCTGCTCTTCGGCCAGGTGACCTTCCAGCAGGTGACCGGGGCGGAGACCGACGGCAAGGTCGCGATGACCGTGACCGAAGGCCCGGCCGGCGCCGAGACGCCGGACCACCGCCACACCACCGCGAACGAGGGCATCTACTGCCTCGACGGCCGGCTGAAGCTGCGCATCGACGGAGTCGAGACCGAGCTGATCGGCGGCGACTTCGCCGCGATCCCGCCCGGCACCACCCACGGCCTGACGATCGCCTCCGACTTCGCCCGCTTCTCCACCATGTACGGCCCGGCCGGGCCGGAGCGCCTGGCCGAGCTGGCCGGCGAGGTCGCCGAGCAGAAGGTCTTCCCACCGCTCGGCGAGGCGCCGGCCGCGGACGCGGAGAAGCTGAAGGCCGCGGCCGCGGAGGCCGGCACCGAGTTCTGAGGCCGGGGCGCAGGCGCTCGGCCGCCGAGCGCCTGCGCCCCGGCCTCCTTCGTCGATCACCCGCCCCGCCATCCGGTCGTGCCTGCCCTGTCGAGGGGCGGATTTCTTGCAATGCAACGCGTAGCATGCTACGTATTACGGGGGTCAGCGTTGGTTCGTTTGATCACCTACAGGAGGTTGTGCTGTGCGTCGCATGGGATTTACCTTGTTATTGGGTCTCGCGGTCGTCGTGTCAATCGCCATCTCGGGTTGCGGTGGGTCGAGCTCCAGCAGCGCCGGCTCGACCTCTGATGGCGGCAGTACCTCGGGGGGTGGCGAAGAAGGCGGTGAAGCGCCGAAGCTGGCGCTGAGCAACTCTTACGTCGAATCCTCGTGGCGGCCCCAGATGATCCACGACTTCGAAACCGAGGCGGAAAAGTTGGAAGGCGAAGGCAGGATCAGCGGCTTCGAAGTCCAGAACGCGGAAAACAGCGTCGCCACCCAACGCCAGCAGATCCAGACGATGGTCGGCCAGGGCGCGGAAGTGATCGTGATCGACGCGGCCTCTGAAACCGGCCTCAACTCGGTGATCGAACAGGCCGTGGCCAAGGGCGTGACCGTGGTCACCTTCGACAACCCCGCCAGCGCCTCGGGATCGCTGAACCTGTTCCAGGACGAGAACATCATCACCAACAAGAGCGCCGAAGAAATCGCCCGCCTCGCCGGTGAAAAAGGCACGGTGGTCGAGATGAACGGGGTCGCCGGGTCGCCGCTCAGCGACGATCGTGAAAAGCGCGCCGACGAAGTCTTCGCCAAGTACCCCGAAATCAACGTGGTGAAGGCGAACGCCGAATGGAACGCCGCGGTCGCAAAGCAGAAGATGGCGACGATCCTTGCCCAGAACCCCGAAATCACCGGCGTCTGGGACCAGGGCGATATGGCGTCCGGGGTCCAGAGCGCGTTCGAAGAAGCCGGCATCGAAAAGCTGCCGCCGATCGTCGCCGACGGAACCTATGGCTTCCTCAACACCTGGGCGAAGCTGAAGAAGCAGGAAGGCTACGAAACGGTCGGCATCGTGGTGCCTCCGGCGATCGTCCTCGACGCGGTCTGGGCGGGTCTGAAACTCGACGAAGGCGGCGAAGCGAAAGAAAATCCGCTGACCCTCTCCCACCCACTCATCACCAACGAAACCCTGGCCGAATACGTCAACGCGAAGGAACCGGCAGGCAACTTCATCGACGTCCCCGTGGTCGACGAAGAAGCTCTCTACAACGAATACATGACCGGTCCCTGAGGGGACCACGGGCATCGAGTTGAACCTCTCCCCGCGAGGAATCACGGAGGCCGCCGAGGGCCGCGAACGGGACAGGTCCGTCCCGTTCGCGGCTGCCGGCGTGACCAAGCGGTTCGGCCCGGTGCTGGCGGTCGACGACGTCACCCTCGACCTGCGGGCGGGCGAGGTCCACGCGCTGCTCGGCCAGAACGGCTCGGGCAAGAGCACGATCGCGAAGATGCTCTCGGGGATCGTCCAGCCCGACGAGGGCGCGATCCTCGTCGACGGGGCGCGGGTCGACCTCGTCAGTCCGTCGCGCGCCCGCGAGCACGGCGTCGCCACCGTCTTCCAGGAGCTGTCGGTGCTGCCGTCGCTGACGGTCGCGGAAAACATCTTCATGGAGAGGGCCCCCCACCTGCCGTTCGGCCCGCTCCGCCGACGCGAGCTGAACCGCCGCGCCGCCGAGCTCCTCGACCGCTTCGGCATCGACCTCGCGCCGCCGGCCCGTTGCGGTGAGCTCAGCCTGCTCGAGATGCAGCTGGTGGAGATCGCCCGGGCGCTCGCGACGGAGCCGCGGCTGCTGATCCTCGACGAGGCGACCTCGGCACTCGACCAGCCTGACGCGCTGAACCTGCTGCGGGTCGCCCGCGACCTGGCGGGCACCGGCGTCGCCGTCCTCTTCGTCTCGCATCGGCTCGAGGAGATCTTCGAGGTCGCCGATCGGATCAGCGTCCTCGTCGACGGGGCGCTGGTGGCTTCCGTCCGGACCGTCGAGACCGACCGTGACACGCTGCTCAAGCAACTGCTCGGCCGCTCGCTGCAGGCGCTCGAGCGGGTGCCGGCCGCGGCCGGAGCGGCGGGTCCGATCCTGACGATGAGGATGCCCGGCCACGGGCCCGACGGCGCCGACCTCGAGCTCGAGGTGCGGCCGGGAGAGATCCTCGGCCTCGCCGGGCTGCAGGGCCACGGCCAGAAGGAGGTCCTGCGGGCGTTGGGCGGGGACGACACGCGCGGCGCCTCGATCACGGTCGACGGCGAGAGGGTCCGCTTCCCGACGCCGCATCGGA
Organism: Solirubrobacterales bacterium; assembly: GCA_047601885.1. Lineage (GTDB taxonomy): Bacteria > Actinomycetota > Thermoleophilia > Solirubrobacterales > 70-9 > VAYN01. The sequence continues at coordinate 566,760 of JASGIK010000002.1, read as the reverse complement.
TGATCGCCCGCGGGGTGGTCTACGTGCCCGAAGACCGTGCCCGCGAGGGCGTCTTCCTCGGGCACAGCGTCCGCGCCAACACCACGCTCAGCTCGCTTCGCGCGCTCTCCCGCGCCGGCTTCCTACGGCCGTCGGCCGAGCGCGAGGCCTGCGCCGAGACGATCGAGCGGCTCTCGATCCGCGCCGCCTCGCAGACCATCCCGATCGGCTCGCTCTCCGGTGGCAACCAGCAGAAGGTGCTGGTCGGGCGGGCGCTGCTGCCCGATCCGCGTGTCGTCCTGCTCGACGATCCGACCCGGGGCATCGACGTCGGCGCCAAGGACGAGATCTACGAGGTCCTGCGCGCGTTGACCGCCGAAGGCGTCGCCGTCGTCCTCAACTCGACCGAGATCCCCGAGCTGGTCGGGCTCTGCCACCGGGTGGTCGTCTTCCACGACGGCCATGCGGTCGCCGAGCTCGTCGGCGAGGCGATCGAGGACGCGGCGATCCTCGCGCAGATGCTGGGGGCGGCGTGAACGGCGCCGTCTCGAGGCGGGCGCTCGCGGCGCGGCCGCGGCTCGAGCTGGTCGACACCGTGATCTGGCTGATCCTCGCGGCGCTCGTCTTCGCGAACCTGCGGCTCAACTCGTCCTTCCTCGAACTCTCGAACGTCTACTTCACCTTCGGGTCGGCCCTGGCCCTGGTGTTGGCGGCGATGGCAGCCGGGCTGGTGATGTTGATCGCCGAGATCGACCTGACGATCGGCTCGGTGATGACGCTGACCAACGTCTGCATCGCCCGCTGGGCATCGGAAGACCTCGGCCTGGCGCTGCTGCTCGGCTCCGCGGTCGGGGTCTGCTGCGGCCTCGTCGTCGGGGGCCTCGTCTCCTTCCTGCGCTTGCCCTCGATCATCGTCACCTTGGCGATGTCGACGGTCTGGGGCGGGGTCGCCCTCTACGTGATGCCGAAGCCCGGTGGCACCGCACCGGTCGAGCTCGGCGAAATGATCATCGGCCCGATCCCGCTGATCGCATGCGTCGTCCTCGGGATCGCCTGGTCATGGCTGGGGCGATCGAGGGCCGGCCGGCGGATATACGGCCTCGGCTCCGACGAGCTCGCCGCCTACCTCTCGGGCATCCCCCTGCACAGGACCAAGCTCTTCGTCTTCGGCCTCGCGGGCCTCTTGCTCGGCTGGGCCGGGATCGCCCTGACCGCGGTCACCGGCGGCGGCGATCCGCTGGTCGGCAGCCCTTACACGCTCCAGGCGATCACCGCCGCGGTCCTCGGCGGCATCAGCTTCGCGGGCGGCCGCGGCACTCTTTGGGGGGCGATCGCCGGCGCCTTGGTGCTGGTCCTGATCACCAGTGTCGTCCAGCTCTCCGGCGTCTCGGCCTTCTACCAGGGGATCGTCAACGGCGGCCTTCTGGTCGCCTCGGTCGCCCTCTCGAGGTTCACCACCGGACGCTGGCTGCCCCTGCCGCGCATCGCCCTGGCGGCGAGGGGAGGTTCGGATGGCGGCTGAACCAGGCGCCACCGCGGTCACCGCGTCGCCGACCCGGCGAGTCCGCCTCAAGCCGAGCCCGATCGCCGCCGCCTACCTGGTGGTGGTCGGCCTGGCGATCGTCGGGCAGATCCAGTCTTCCGCTTTTCTCACCTTCAACCACATCGCGGTCCTGCTCGGCCTTACCGCGGTCCTCGGGATCGGCTCGGCCGGCCAGACCGTGGTGATCCTCTCGGCCGGGATCGACCTCTCGGTCGGTGCCGTCATCTCCGCCACCAACGTCCTCACCGTCCAGTGGACGCACGGCTCGGACTCGTTGCTCTGGGTGGTGCTGCCGATCCTTGCGATCGGCGCCGCGATCGGCCTGCTCAGTGGCCTTGGGGTCGCGCTGCTGCGGATCAGTCCCCTGATCATGACCCTCGGCATGGCCTCGATCGTCAGCGGCTTCGTCCTCGTCGTCACCAACGGCGAATCGGGCGCGCAGCCGGCGCCGGCGCTGCAGCATGCGATGACCGACCGGCTGCTCGGCTTCCCCGGCACGGTATGGGCCTGGCTGGCGGCGGCGTTGCTCACCGTCGTCCTGCTCCAGGCGACCCGCTTCGGGCGCCAGTTGCTGGCGCTCGGCGCGAACGCCAAGGCGGCTCGCCTCGCCGGGATCAGCCCGACCGCGATGACGCTCGGGGTCTACGCCTTCAGCGGGCTGATGGCCGCCTTCGCCGGGATCGTCCTCGCCGGGTTCACCGGCACCAGCGCCTTCGGCATCGGCAACCAGTACACCCTGTTGACGATCGCTGCCGTGGTCATCGGCGGCGCCTCGATCCTCGGCGGCCGCGGCAGCTACGTCGGCACGATCGCGGGCGCCGTGATCCTCTCGGCGCTGACCGACATCCTCACCGTCGCCAACGTCGCGGCGGCGGGTCGCCAGATCGTCCAGGGCGTGGCGATCCTGATCATTCTCATCATCTACGGCCGTGAGCAACGCCTGCGAACGGTCAGCTGAAAGGAGCCAAGACGATGTGTGGAGACGACGCTGTTTTCCAGGCCCTCGCCGGCAAGATCGCGGCGCGCGAGGCCGAGTTCCGGAAGGTCACCACCAGCCCCTTCGGTCCCGACGACGAGATCGGGATGCTGAACCTGCTCGACAGCCTTTCGCCCGCCGCGCTCCTGGCGCGCGCTTCGGGGCCGGTCTTCGATCTGGCCGTCGACTACTTCATCGGGATGCCGAGCTGGAACGCGTTCGGTGACCCGCCGTTCCAGATCTGGATGTCGCACACCCCGCAGGGCAGCGTGATCGACGATGTCGTCGGGGTCGGCGACGTGGAGAACGATCTGGTCAGCTACTCGAGCGACTGCGTCTCGATGTACACCCATACCGGGACGCACGTCGACGCCCTCAACCACTTCGGCTACGACCACGCGATCTGGAACGGGTTCCGCGAGGCCGACCACCTCGGCAGCAGGCGGTGGACGAAGGGGGGCGCGGAGAAGCACCCGCCGATCATCACCCGTGGGGTGCTGCTCGACGTCGCCGCCGCCCAAGGGGTCGAGATGCTGCCGCCGCGGTTCGTGATCGGCCCGGCCGAGCTCGACGAGACCGCCCGGCGGCAGGGCGTCGAGGTGCGCCCGGGCGACGTCGTCCTGATCCGCACCGGCCGGATGCTCGCCTGGCCCGACTCCGACGCCTTCATCCTCGACGAGCCGGGCCTCGACCGGGCGGGTGCCGAACACCTCTGCAAGGCGGGTGCGACGATGATCGGGGCCGACAACATCGCGCTCGAGGTGCGGCCGTCCGGTGACCCGGAAAACTTCCACGTCGTCCACTCCTACATGCTGGCCGAGGCGGGGGTGCCGATCCTCGAGATGGTGGAACTCGAGGAGCTGGCGGCGGCATCCCTCCACGAGTTCGCATTCATCGGCGCCTGTCTGAAGATCAGGGGGGCGACCGGTAGCCCGATGCGCCCGATCGCGATCGGGCTCGGATGACGACGATGGCGAACAACGCGATGGAGCGGGCCCGCGGTCGCCTGCGGGAGCACGCCGAGTTGGCGGCGTTCATCTCCGTCTCCGAGGAGCGGGGCGAGGGCAGGCCGCTGGCGGTCAAGGATCTGATCGACGTGGCCGGGATGGTCACGACCGCCGGCACGGTCGGCCGCGACGTCGCTCCGGCGGCCGCGGACGCGCCGGTCGTCGCCAGGTTGCGGGCGACGGGGTGGGAAGTTCTCGGCAAGACCAACCTGCACGAGATCGCCCTCGGTCCGACCAGCGGCAACCCTCATTTCGGCGCCGTCCGCAACCCGCGCGACCCGAGCCGGATCGCCGGCGGCTCCTCCGGCGGCTCCGCCGCGGCGGTGGCGGCAGGGATCTGTGACCTGGCGCTCGGCACCGACACCGGCGGCTCGATCCGGATCCCCAGCGCGCTTTGTGGGATCACCGGAATCCGCCCGACCCTCGGCGCCCTGGACACCACCGGCGTCGTCGCCCTGGCCGAGTCCTTCGACACGGTCGGCCCGATGGCGCGCGACGTGGCGACCGTCCACGAGGCGTACCTGACGATGGCCGGCAAGGAGGCGAGGCCCTTGGTGCCGGAGCGACCGGGGGGCCTGCGGCTGGCGACGCCGCTCGGCTGGACCGACGATCTGGACAAGGAGACCGCCGCCTGTTGGGAGCTCGTGTCACCGCTGCTCGGCGGGGTCGAGCTGCCCGAACCGCGGCGCTTCTACGACACCGGCCTCACCGTGCTCTACGCCGAGGCCGCCGCCAACCACCGCGAGCAATTGAGCAGGCGGCCGGAGACCTTCGGCGCGGACGTCCGCCGGCTGCTCGAAGGCGGCGCCGCGGTGAGCGCCGCCGACTACGTCGCCGCGCTGCGCGAACGGCGGGCCCTGCGCGACGAGCTCGACCGGATCCTCGCCGACCGGGACGCGATCGTCCTGCCGACGACCGCGATCGTGGCGCCGCCGCTGGACGCCGACCCGATCGCGGTCCGCGAACCGCTCACCTGCTTCACCCGGCCCTTCGGCGTCAGCGGCCACCCGGCCGTCTCCTTGCCGGGCCCGACGACAGGGCTCCCGGTCGGGATCCAGGTGGTCGGCCGGCGCGGCGAAGACGAGCGGCTGTTGGCGATCGCCGCCGGCCTCGAGCAATGCTGGGCGGTCGGCGATGAGTGAGCGCAAGGTCGAGCGCCTGGGTCTGATCGGCGTCGGCACGATGGGCTCCCGGATGGGCACCCGCCTGCTGGACGCAGGCTGGGACCTGGTCGTCCACGACATCGATCCGGCGGTCGTCGAGCCGCTCGCGGCTCGCGGCGCGACCGTCGCGGCGAGCCCTCGTGAGGTAGGCGACGCGGTCGACGTCGTCCTGCTCAGCCTGCCACGCCCGGAGCACGTCGAAGCGGTGGCGTTGGGCGAGGACGGCATCGTCGCGGGTGCCCGCCTGCACACCTGCGTCGACATGTCGACGACCGGGCCCGAGGTCGCGCGGGCGGTCTCGGCGGCGCTCGCCGAGGTCGGCGTGCGGATGCTCGACGCCCCGGTCAGCGGCGGCCCGGTCGGTGCCGAATCGGGAACGCTTTGTGTCATGGTCGGCGGCCCGCGCGAGGCCTTCGACGACTGCGCGTCGATCTTTGCTCCGATCGGGACCTCTATCGTTTGGTTGGGAGAACAGTCGGGCTACGGACAGACGATGAAGGTCATCAACAACATGATCTCCGCCAGTTGCCTGGCGGCGACCTCGGAGGGGATGGTGCTAGGCGCCAAGGCCGGGCTCGAGCCCGCCGCGATGATCGACGTGATCAACTCGAGCACCGGTCGCAACGCCCATTCCGAGCAGAAATTCCCCAATCACATCCTGCCCCGGACCTTCGATTTCGGCTTCCAGATCGGGCTGATGTTGAAGGACCTCCGACTCTGCATGGAGATGGCGGAGGAACTCGAGGTGCCGATGTGGGTCTCCGGCGAGGTTCGCCAGTTGGTCGCGCTGGCGGTCGGCAACGCGGGTGGAGATCAGGACATCACCACGCTGATCAAACAGGTCGAGGCCTGGTCCGGGGTCGAGGTGACCTCGACCGACGCCGCGGTCGTCCCGGAGGATCACTGATGGCCGGCAGGACCCCGAAATCGCGACTGCCGAAGGTCGAAACGGTCAGCAACCTCACCGAGCAGGTCCACGACCTGCTGCTCGGCGCCATCATCGACGGCACGCTCGAGGCGGGCTCGCTCTACTCGGTCCAGGCGCTGGCCGATCAGTTCGGCGTCTCGCGGACCCCGGTGCGCGAGGCGATGCTGCAGTTGGCGCGACGGGGAATCGTCGAAATGGTCCGCAACCAGGGGGTGCTGATCGTCCAGCGCTCGCTCGAGGATCTGCGGGACATCTTCCAGATCCGCCTCTGGCTCGAGGTCCCGGCGGTCAGCGACGCGGTGCCCAACATGGAGGACGCTGACATCGAGCGGGTCCATTGCATCTACGAGCGGATGCGCGAGTGCGCCCGGCAGGGCGATGCCCGCGGCCTCGAGAACGAGGATCGGCTGCTGCACGGGGCGATCATCGAGTGCTCGGGCAACCTGCGGGTGGCGTCGATGATCGACGACCTGCGGGACTTCGTCATCGCTCAGGGCAAAACGACCACCGGACGTTCGCGGACGCTGCTGGAGATCGTCCAGGCGCACGACGAGCTGATCGCCGCGATCGACCGCCGCGACGCCGACGCGGCCGCCGCCGCGATGGCCCGCCACCTGGAATCGACAGCCGAGGCGCTGCTGGAGATATTTGCCGCCGAGTCGCGCTGATCCGTCGCCGATCCGGGCTCAGGCAAGCGTGGCGATCGCCTCGAGGCGATCGACCACATAGGAGGCGATGGCCAGCGAGCTGGTCGCTCCCGGGGACGGCGCGTTGCGGACGTGGAGGGCCCGCGGCGTCTCCGAGAAGACGAAGTCGTCGACCAGGGTGCCGTCGCGCGCGAGCGCCTGGGCCCTCACGCCGGCGCCTTCGCCGAGCAGGTCGTCGTCTTCCAGCGAGGGCAGGTAGCGGGTGGCCGCGGCGATCAACGCCCGGCGGCTGCATAAGTGCCGCAGCTCTTCGGCGGCGGCGGCCCGATAGCGCCAGGCCATCCGCGCGGTCCCTGGCCAGGCGAGCGTCCGCGCGACCGTCACGGGCTCGACCCGGCGCAACGGGCCCGCGCGCAGGGCGGGCGAGAGGAGCGCGGTCGGCCCGATCGTCACCGAGCCGTCGATGTGCCGGGTCACGTGGACGCCGAGGAAGGGAAGGGCGGGGTCGGGGACGGGGTAGAGCAGGCCCCGGACCAGCGTGCCGCGCTCGGGGCGGAGCCTCAGGTAGGCGCCGCGGAAGGGGACGATCCGAGGGTCCGGGTCGGACCCCGCCATGACCGCCAGTCGATCCGACCAGGCGCCCGCGCAGAACAGCGCCCGGGCGGCGACCGTCGTCCCGGCCGAGTGCGAGAGCGTCAGGCCATCGCTCCGCGCCTCGATCCGCTCGACCCGGGCGCCGGTGGTGATCGTGCCGCCGGCTTCGCGGAAGCGGCGGGCGAGCGCCTCGCAAACCTGGTGGTAGTCGACGATCCCGGTCTCGGGCGAGTGGAGCGCCTGGGCGCCCGCGGCGGCCGGCTCGAGCGCGACGATCTCACTCGGGTGGCGAAGTCGCCGGAGCCCTGGGACACCGTTGGCCCGAGCCCGCCGCTCCAGCTCGTCGAGGCGCTCCAGCTCGTCGGGTCCGGTGGCGATGATCAGCTTGCCGACCTTGCGGCAGGCGATCCCCTCGGCTTCGCACAGCTCGTACATCAGCCTCGCGCCCTCTCTGCAGAGCCGGGCCTTGAGCGAGCCGGGGGCGTAGTAGACCCCGGCGTGGACGACGCCGCTGTTGTGGGAGCTCTGATGGCGGCCGACCGTCGGCTCCTGCTCGAGCAGCTCGACCGCCAGCCTTGGCCGTCGGTGGGTCAGCTCGACCGCGCAGGCCAGGCCGAGGATGCCGCCGCCGACGATCGCGATGCCGCGTCGCGACATCGCCTCAGGGGTCGATCGTCTCGTAGACGGAGCGTTCCCTCGCCGCGAGGCGCGGCACGGCGTCGCCGAAGCCGTCAGCGGCAAAGTGCTCGGAATCGAGGTGCGCCTGGTAGGCATCGGCACCGGTGTACCGCTCGTAGATGAAGAAGACGCGGCGATCCTCGGGGTCGCGGTGAGCCTGGTACTGGAGCATGCCCGGCTCGTTGCGGGAGGGCTCGACCAGCCGCGAGATGGCCGCCGCCACCGCGTCCTCCTCGCCGTCCCTCGCGACCCACCGGGCTGCCACGACGTATGCCATTTTCAGCTCCTTTCCGTTTACATGCTGCATGCTACCCTTTACACACAATAGTCCATGCACGGTCAGGTTGCCGAGGGAAGGGAGCGCCGAGTGAGGAAGACGCAGATAAGTGACGACGCCGCCGAGCCGGCCAACCGTCCCGACGATTTCGCGGGCGACGTCCGGATCCAGGCCGTCAACCGTCCCGACGACGCGGCGGAAGTCGAGATGCTGGTGGTCAGGTTCCCCCCCGGGGCCCGCACGACCCCCCACACGCACGAGATCGAGCAGACCCTGCACGTGATCGAAGGCGAAGGCGTGGTCGCCACCGAGACCGAGCGGATCCTGGTGAAGGCCGGCGACGTGGTGATGGTGCCGGCGGACACCTGGCACTGGCACGGCGCCACCCCGGACAGCGCGATGACCCACATCTCGATCAAGCCGCTCGGCGCCACCCATTGGGGCGCCCCAGAGAAAAACTGGGCCAGGTACATGGACGTCTGAGGCGATGGCGTGAGCTCGATCCCGGCGATCGCCTCCCGCGTGGCGGCGGCCCATCCGGACGGAACCTCGCGGCCGCACGTGAGCCCCTGGAATCCGGACGACCAGATCGCCACCGTGATCTGGTCGGGTGCCGACCTGGTCGATCCGGCGGTCGAGGCGGCCCGCGTCGCCCAGCCCGCCTGGGCAGCGCTTCCCGGCCCGCGCCGCGGCGACGTCCTGCGGCGTGCCGGCGATCTCGTCGAAGCGCGGGCGGCGACGATCGCCCGCGATCTCGCCCGCGAGGAGGGGAAGGTCCTGGCCGAAGCGACCGGGGAGGTGGTGCGAGCGGCCCGCATCCTCCGCTACTACGGCGCCGAGGCGGCCGGCGCCGCGATCGGCTCGGTCTTCCCGACCGAAGCCGACGAGGCGCTCCTCTACGCCTTTCGCGAGCCGCTCGGGGTCGTCGCGGCGATCACCCCCTGGAACTTCCCGATCGCGATCCCGGCCTGGAAGGTCGCGCCCGCCCTCGCCTACGGCAACGCCGTCGTCTGGAAGAGCGCTGAGCTGACCCCGGTCACGGCGCACCACCTGATCAGCGCGCTGGAGGAGGCGGGACTGCCCGACGGCGTCCTCGCCCTGTTGCTTGGCCCGGGAGCGGAGCTCGGCGACCGGTTGACCGCTCACGCGGGGATCGACGGCGTCACCTTCACCGGCTCCAACGCGGTCGGGCAGCGGGTCCTGGCAAATGCGGCTCCGGCGGGCAAGCGGGTGCAGCTCGAGTTGGGTGGCAAGAACCCGTCCGTGGTCCTCGCCGACGCGGATCTCAGCCTCGCCGCCGCCGCGGTCGCTCGCAGCGCCTTTCTCGCCGGCGGCCAGAAGTGCACGGCCACCAGCCGGGTGATCGTCGAGCGCGCGGTACGCGACGAGTTCCTCGAGCGTCTCGTGGCCGCGGCCGACGCCTTGGTGGTCGACTCGCCGCTCGCCGACGGGGCGGACCTCGGTCCGCTCAGCTCCGAAGCCCAGCGGCATTCGGTCGAGCATTACCTGGAGCTCGGGGCGGCGAGCGGCGACCGCCTCACGGCGCGCCCCCCGGACGCGGTGCCCGACGGGCCCTACGTGGCGCCGACGGTATTCACCGGCCTCGCCGCCGACAGCCCGCTGGTCCGCGAGGAGATATTCGGGCCGGTCGCCGCCGTGCTGATCGCCGCGGACTTCGAGGAGGCGCTGGCGCTGGCGAACGACACGGCCTTCGGCCTCAGCGCCAGCGTCTACACCGGGGACCTCGCCCGGGCGATGCGGTTCTCGCGTGATTGCGCCGCCGGCGTCGTCAAGGTGAACCAGGAAAGCACCGGCAACGAGCCTCACGTCCCTTTCGGTGGCTTGAAGGGGAGCTCCTACGGGCCGAACGAGCAGGGCACGGCGGCGCGCGAGTTCTTCACCCACTGGAAGACGGTCTCGGTCGCCTGGGGGTGAGCTCGGCCTTGCCGAGCGCTTCTCCACCGCCGTTCAGTCGGTGAGCCGCGCCGCGTCTTCGCCGGCGAGGCGGCCGAAGACGAGGGCGTTGGTGAGGCCGCCGCCGTGGTCGATCAGGTGGCCCCAGACCATGCCGACGGCGCCGGCCGAGTAGAGGCCGGGGATCGGGGTGCCGTCGCCGGCTAGGACGCGGGAGCGCTCGTCGTGGCGGGGGCCGCCGGTGGTGCCGGCGACGCCGGGCCAGGTCTCGATCGCGTAGAGGCGCTCGCCGGAGAGCGGGACCAGGGTCTCGGGGTCGCGGTGGAAGGTCGGATCGTCGCCGGCTCGCGCGGCGGCGTCGTAGGACTCCAGCGTCGCGGCCAGCACCTCGGGGTCGAGGCCCAGCTTCTCGGCCAGCTCCTCCGCACTCGTGGCGGAGACGATCCAGCCGCGCTCGACCTCGGCCGAGTTGTCGGCGCTCCAGACGTAGTCGTTCGGCGTGCCCAGCAGGCCGTTCAGCGGCCCGGCGAGGCGCGCGGCGTCGTCGAAGATCGCGTAGCTCGGCAGCTTCGGCCGGTTCTCGCGGTCGGGCAGGTAGTTCTGCAGGACCCGCAGGCGGTCGTGGACCTCGTAGCCGGTCTCGTCGCCGAAGCGCCGCCCCTCGGCGTCGACGAAGAGGAAGCTGGGGCCGAAGAAGTCGATCGCGAAGGGGGCGGGGAAGTCGGGCGTGCGGAAGCTGAACCAGCCGAAGAACCCGTACATGTGCCAGAGCGCCGCGCCCGCTTCGCCGGCCAGCCGCAGGCCATCGCCGGTGTTCGCCGCGTGGCCGACCGGATAGGTGGGGCCGAGCGGCAGGTAGGCGTCGGCCAGGTCGGGGTCGCCCTCGAAGCCACCGGTGGCGAGGATCACGGCGCCGGCCGCGATCTCGGAGGTCGGCTGTGGAGACAAACCGTCCCTATGAGGCGGTTTGTTTCCACGCTCGGCGACGACGAGGCCCGTTACGCGGCCGCTGTCGTCGCGGAGGAGCTTGCGCGCCTCGGTCTCGTAGGCGATCTCGATGTCGCGCTCGGCGACCGCCTTCGCCAGCGCGTCCCAGAGGGCCTCGCCGCGCCGACCCTCGCCGCCGGAGACGACGCGGTAGGTGATCTGGTCGGCGGCCGGGAAGTGGGGCCAGGAGGGGAAGCTCGCCGGCAGGCGGGCCGGTGGCGGGGCGAAGACCTCGGTCTCGGCGCCGAGGCCGTGGAGCCAGTCGTCGAGGCCGTGCAGGCCCTCGACGTAGGCGTCGATCACCTGCCGCGGCGTCCGCCCGAAGCTGAGCGCGTCGACGTGGGCCGCGGCGTCGGGATCGGGGACGTCGAAGAGGAAGCCGCCCGAGTAGAGCGCGTTGCCGCCGCCCGCCGCGGTCTTCTCGATCACCAGGACCGAGCGGCCCGCGTCGTGGGCGGCGATCGCCGCCGCGGCTCCTGCCGGGCCGAAGCCGACGACGAGGACGTCGACGTTGCGGGCCGGCTCGCTCACGCGATCCGGCGCAGCGGGTCGGAGCCGTCCCAACCGTCCGCCGCGGCGCGGACCTGGGCGTAGAAGCCTTCCAGCTCCGGCGCCCGCCGCAGCAGCTCGATCGAGTGGCCGAAGAGCTCGCCGCCGGTCAGCCAGGTCGCCGAGGCGGGACCGGTGCGGCCGGTGTGGAAGATCTCGCAGCCGGCGGCGGCGAGGCGCGCGACCTCGGCCTCCGGGTCGTCGACGACGAAGCCGAGGTGGCCGATCCCGAACGCACCGCCGAGCGCCTCGCGCAGCTCCGGCGGCTCGGCCGAGAAGACCTGGGTGATCTCCACCAGCAGCTCGCCGTAGGCGCCGAAGGCGGAGGAGTGGTCGTAGGCGGCGGGGCCGCCGCGATAAGTCACCTCGTCGAACTCCATGTGCTCGATCGCCAGGAACGGGCCGGCGCCGGTCGCGGCGGCGAAGCGCTCCACCCCGCTCGCCAGATCCTCGACCACGTAGCCGACGTGGTGAGGCGCCAAGGCGCTCATGCGTCCCTCCTCTCCCACATGGAGACTACTGTAGGCGATCCATCAATCTGTATGCAGTCTGGTCGATGGAAGCTGGGACCGCCCTGGGACTGGTGGCCGGAGGTCAGGATGGTTGATTTCAGGCTGGGGGGAGCTGGCGCCCGGGGGTCGCGGCGGGCTGGCGCCCGAAGCTGGAAGGGACGCGGCCTTCTCGGTGGCGGCCCGGGCAGGCTGTGGCCGCCACCGAGAAGGCCGGGGATGCGGGGAACGGCGCGGGCTCGGGCCGGTGCGTCGCAGAGATGCGCGGGATCCGTGAGGAAGGTGCCCCGTGTCGTGACGAAGATTCCACGAAGGTCACGCTTCCCCATGTGTCGCCGAGGCATCGCCGAGGCGTGGTCGACCTGGGTGAACCCATGGCTTACGCAGGTCGACCACGCCTCTGTGGAGGCCTCATGTCCAGGAGGAAGGCTCACGTCTCTGTGGAGATCCAGCAGGAAGCGTCACATCCGTGTCCTTCCCTGCGAACCCTCACGTCCCGGGCGTCTCGTGGCGGCCACAGCCTGCCCGGGTCGCCTCCGAGACGCCCGGGACGTGGAACCACCTCCGCCACGGCCCGAACCACGCACCGCATGCGCCCCGTCCCCCGCCGCAACGGCCCGAACCCTCGCCGCCCGGCTCAGCGCATCACCAGCCCGCCGTCCACCGACAAGGTCTGGCCCGTCAGCGACTCGGCGCGCTCGGACGCCAGGTAGGCGACCGTCGCGGCGACGTCGTCGGGGACCAGGGTGCGGTCCAGCGCCTGGGCCGCCCGCACCGCGTCGAAGGCCGCGTCGGGCATCCCTTCGCGCGCCGCCGGCGTGTCGGTCAGCCCGGGGGCGACGCAGTTGACGGTGATCCCGTCGCCACCGAGGGCGCTCGCCAGCGAGCGCCCCATCCCTTCCAGCGCCGCCTTCGAGGTGATGTAGGCGAGCAGGTGCGGCGCCGGCGGCCGCCAGACGGTGTCGGAGGTGACCAGGACGATGCGGCCGAAGCGCCGCTCGCGCATCCCCGGCACCAGCTCCTGGCAGAGCCACAGCGCCGCCTCCACGTTGACCGCCTGGACCCGTCGCCAGGTCGCCGCGTCGACCGCCTCGAGCTCCCCCTGGTCGAAGGCCGCCGCCGCGTGGACGAGGGCGTCGCAGCGACCGTGGCGCTCCAGCATCTCGCGCGCCGCCGCCCGCGTCTCCGCCTCGGAGGAGAGGTCGCGGGCGATCTCGGCGTCGCGGTCGAGGACCGCGACCCGGTAGCCGTCCCGCTCCAGCGCGGCGACGATCGCGGCGCCGATCGCCCCGGCACCGCCGGTCACCAAAGCTGTCCGCGCTTCCATCAGACGACGAGATCGTAGTCGCCGGCGGCCAGCAGCTCGGCCATCTTGCGGCGCGGGTTGCCGACCAGGAGGAAGCTGCGGATGCCGAGGTCCCGGGGCAGCTCCGCCACCGCCCGGCGCATCTGCTCGGCCAACTCTTCGAGCTCTTCGGCTTCCAACTGGTCCGGCGTCAGCGGCACCCCTCCCATCAGGGCGAGGAAGAGCACCGCGCTGCGCCGCTTGACCATCCCGCAGATGTCGATCGTCGCCCGTTCCCGGCCGGCGATCTCGGCGGCGTCGTTCAGTGCCCCGCAGCAGCCCGCGGACTCGAAACGGACGAGGATCCGCCGGATCGGCCGAGTCGATTCGTTCGTGAACACAGTTCCCACTCCCTCGTGAACGGGGCTCCCGGTCCCCGGTCGCCGGCATCTTCCACGATCCTGCGGGCAAGTTGCAACTTGCATACAGAATTGATTTCTGTACTCTACCCCCCGGGATGCTTTTCGGGAACCTCGATGGCCGACTCGTGGTCGCCGCCGACGGCGCGGCGATCGATGTCGCGCGGGCAAGTGAGGGCCGGTTCGGCCCTGACCCGCAGAGCGTCTACGCGGTCTGGGACGAGTTCGTCGAATGGGCCGCCGCGATTCCGCCCGAGTCCGCGGCGGAGCCGGTCGACGAGTCTCGTCTCGGCCCGCCGGTGCCGGCCCCGCGCCAGGTCTTCGCGGTCGCGCTCAACTACCCCGAGCACGCCGCCGAGGCCGAACAGACGAAGCCCGACTCGCCGCTGATCTTCACCAAGTTCCCCAGCTGCCTGGTCGGCGCCGACGCCGAGGTGGCGGTGCCGACGGAGATGGTCGACTGGGAGGTCGAGGTCGTCGCCGTGATCGGTCGCGGCGGCCACCGGATCGCCGAGGCCGACGCCTGGGACCACGTCGCCGGCGTCACCGTCGGCCAGGACATCTCCGCCCGCGACGTCCAGCGGCAGGGCCCGGTGCCGCAGTTCAGCATGGGCAAGTCCTTCCCCGGCTTCGGCCCGACCGGCCCCTGGGTCGCGACCCTCGACGAGCTGCCCGACCGCGACGCGATCACGCTCGAGTGCGAGCTCGACGGCGAGCGCGTGCAGGGCGGCACGACCGCGGAAATGATCTTCTCGGTGCCGGAGCTGATCGCCTGGGTCTCGGGGATCTGCCCCCTGCTGCCCGGCGACCTGCTCTTCACCGGAACCCCGTCGGGAGTCGGCGCGCGCCGCACGCCGCCCCGCTTCCTGCGCCCGGGCGACGAGCTGGTCAGTCGGGTAGGTGGGGTCGGCGAGATCGTCCAGCGCTTCGTCGCCGGGCCCGAGGAGCAGATCGATGCAAAAGCAATGGCGAAAGGTGCCTGAACGATGAAGCTAGTGACCTTCGACGACGGACAGGTGGGGAGGATCGAGGGCGACCGGGTGGTCGAGCTCGACGTTCCCACCATGCGCCGCTATTTCGAGTTGGGTGGTGAGGTAGGGGAGACGGGACGCGAGTTCCAGCTCGACGAGGTCACCCTGCGCGCCCCGTTGATCCCGAAGAAGTTCTTCCACACCTCGGGGAACTTCCAGGAGCACGACGACGAGTCCAAGAACGTCAACTGGTCGCACCCGGTGCTGCCCTGGATCGTCTTCTTCCAGAACATCGACGCGATCGTCGGTCCCGACGAGCCGGTGGTCTACCCGGGCGAGATGACCAACGAGCTCGACTACGAGCTGGAGCTCGCCGTCGTCCTCGCCAAGGACGGCAAGTTCTTCTCGCCGGAGGAAGCCGAGGAGTACATCGGCGGCTACCTGATCTTCAACGACATCACCGCCCGCGACATCCAGCGCGAGGAGATGAAATCGGGGGTCTTCTCCTTCTGCAAGGCGATCGACACCTTCTGCCCGACCGGGCCCTGGATCGTCACCCCGGACGAGGTCGGTGACCCGCACCAGCTCAACATGGAGCTGCGCGTCAACGGCGAGAAACGCCAGGTCTCGAACATGAGCCGGATGTCGGTGTCGGTGCCGGAGCTGCTCAGCCACTACGCCCCGATGGGCTACTCGGCGGGCGACATCATCTCCTGCGGGACGGTCTCCGGGGTCGCCGGGTTCAGCGACGACGCCGCCTCGCTCTACCTCAAGCCGGGCGACCTGATCGAAGCCGAAATCGAGAAGATCGGGGTGCTGCGCAACCCGGTGATCGCCTGGGAGGAGGCTCACGCGGAGGAGCCGGTCCCGACCGGGGCGGCGAAGGGCTGAGGCGATGGCGCTGCTCGAGGCAAACGGGCTGCGGGTCTCCTACGGGCCCGTGATCGCGGTCGACGCGCTCGACCTCGAGGTGCCCGAGGGCGCGGTCGTCGGCCTGATCGGCCCCAACGGGGCGGGCAAGACCTCGGCGATCGACGCCCTCACCGGGTACCACCCGGCGAGCGCCGGCAGCGTCCGCTTCGACGGCGAGGAGATCACCCGGATGCGCCCCTACAAGCGGGCGCGCCGCGGCCTCGGCCGCACCTTCCAGTCGGTCGAGCTGTTCGACGACCTGACCGTCGAGGAGAACCTCCAGGTCGCCGCCGACCACCTCGGCATCGGCCGGGCGATGCGCGACCTCTTCCTGCCGATGGGTGAGCGCGAGCGCGAGGGCGTCGCCTGGGCGCTGGGGCTCTGCGGGCTCGAGGACGCGGCGGGACGGATGCCGACCGAGCTCTCGGCCGGGCAGCGCAAGCTGGTCGGGGTGGCGCGGGCGCTGGCCCAGCGGCCGCGGCTGGTGATGATGGACGAGCCCGCCGCCGGCCTCGACACCGAAGAGAGCGCCGAACTCGGCGAGCGGCTGCGCTCGCTGCCCGAGGCGGGTGTCTCGGTCTTCCTCGTCGACCACGACATGAGCCTCGTGCTCGGCGTCTGCGAGCAGATCTACGTGCTCGACTTCGGCAAGCTGATCGCCGCCGGCACGCCGAGCGAGATCCGCTCTTCCGACGCCGTGATCGGCGCCTACCTGGGCAGTCAGGAGGTGGGTGCCGGTGCCGGTTGAGACGGCGGTCGCGCCGCGCCTCGAGATCACCGGCCTCGACGCCGGCTACTTCGGCCAGCCGGTCGTCCGCGAGCTGAACCTCGCGGTCGCCCCGGGCGAGGTCGTCGCCCTGCTCGGCGCCAACGGCGCGGGCAAGACGACGACGCTGGAGACGATCGCCGGGCTGCACGCGCCGATCGCCGGGACGATCGCGATCGACGGTGAGGAGGTCGCCGGCAGGCCGACCCACAAGCTCGCCCGCGACGGCGTCTCGCTGGTGCCGGAAAACCGGGCGCTCTTCAACGGCCTGACCGTGCGCGAGCACCTCGTGCTCGCCCGCTCCGGCGACGCCGACCTGCCGACCGACGCGATCCTCGACATGCTCCCCGAGCTGGAGAAGTGCATGGGCCGCAAGGCCGGCGTCCTCTCCGGCGGCGAGCAGCAGATGCTGGCGGTCGGCCGGGCGCTGGTCGGCCGGCCGCGCCTGCTGCTGGTCGACGAGATGAGCCTCGGCCTGGCGCCGATCATCGTCGAGCGCCTGCTGCCGATCCTGCGCCGGGTGGCGACCGAGATGGGGACCGGCGTCCTCTTCGTCGAGCAGCACGTGCCGCTGGCGCTCGAGGTCGCCGACAAGGCCTACGTCTTGAGCCACGGCCGCCTCGTCCTCGAGGGGGCGGCCGAGCGGCTGCGTGGCGAATCAGAGCTTCTACGTGCGAGCTACCTCGGTGATGAGGCAGCGGGAAAGGTCACCGCCCTACCGGTCGGTGACCGTGGGAATAGGGATACAGACAATGGAGGAGATAAACCAGATGCGACCTGATCTCAGGAAGCTGGCCCTGTTGCTGGCGGCCGTGTTGTTGCTTGCGGCGGTCGTCGCGGGTTGTGGAGGCGGCAGCAGCAGTAGCAGCACCACCGAAGCCACGACCGAAGCCGAAGGCGAATCGGAACCGGCGGCGGAAGAAAGCGAAGAAGGCGGCCTCGGCAAGCCCGACAAGGCGACCGGCAGCCCGCTCGTCTTCGGCATGCTGAACCTGGAAAACGGTTCGGTCACCTTCCCGCAGGCGCGTGAAGGCGCCGAAGCGGCGATCGAATACGTGAACAACTACAAGGGCGGGATCCAGGGTCACCCGATCGAACTCAAGGAGTGCGCGACCGACGGCCAGCCTGCCACCTCGACCCGCTGCGCCAACCAGATCGTCGAAAAGAACCCGCTGCTGATCCTCGGCGGCGCGGACACCGGCGCCTCCGGTGCCTTCCCGGTCTACGAACGGAAGGGCCTCGCGTACATCGGCGGCCTGCCGTTCACTCCGACCGAGTCGAACGCCGAAAACGCGGCGATCTTCATCTCGGTCTCGGTTGGCGACAATGCCGCGATGGTCGCCTATGCCCACGATGAACTCGGGGCGAAGAGCGGTGTCGTGCTGCAGACGGGCGACACCCAGGGCAAGTACACCGGCGAAATCATCGCGACGACGATGGAAGGCGCCGGCATGAAGACGAAGGTGATCACGGTGTCGCCGACCGCCAGCGATCTGTCGGCTCCGGCCGCGGAAGCGGTGTCCGCGGGCGCCGAACTGATCTACGTCGAGACGCCGAACGACTGCGCCGCGATGTTCAAGGCGCTCGAATCGGTCGGCAACACCGCCACGGTCGCGGCGGTCGGGACGTGCTCCGCCCCGAGCGTGATCGAAGCGGCAGGCGCGGCGGCGGAAGAAGTCTATTTCCCGGAACCGGTCGAACTCCTGAGCGGCGGTTCGGAAGACGCCGAAATCACCAACGCGGCGTTCGAAGAATTCGCCTCGCAGGAAATGCCGCGCGAATCGATCGCGATCGCCGGCTTCGGGGCGATCATGAACATCTGGGAAACGCTGAACGAAGCACCCGCCTCGGATCTCTCGTCCTCGAAGGTCCTGAGCCTGTTCACCAAGGGGAGCGAACATTCGAACTGGATGGCCCACCCCTACACCTGTGACCGTGAACAGGTGCCGAGCCAGGAAGCCGTCTGCAACGGCTACCAGCAGATCAACCAGGTCAAAGAAGGCCAGTTGGAAACCGTCGGAAAAGAATGGATCTCCGGCACCAAGTACTACAACCCGAAGGGTTAGGGGAAACCCGCCCTTGACGGTGCGCTCCCCGGGGTCGGCCACGACTCCGGGGAGCGGCGCCGCCGAAACGAGACACACCACACCATGAGCTCCTACATCCTCTTCCTGCTGCTCGGCCTCGGCTCGGGCGCGATCTACGCGATCCTCGCCCTCGGCCTGGTGATGAAGTACCGCTCGGCGGGCGTCGTCGACTTCGGCCATTCGGCGGTGGCGATGTTCGTCGCCTACGTCTATTACGGCCTGCGCACCGGGGGCAAACTGGAGCTGCCGTGGGCGATCCTGCCTCACGAGATCACGATCACCGGCTCGGAAATGGGCAACGCGCCGGCGATGATCGCCGCGCTGCTCTACGCGGCCGTGCTCGGCCTTGTCATGTACTTCGTCATCTACCGGCCGTTGCGCCACGCGACCCAGCTGGCGCGGATCTGCGCCTCGGTCGGTGTCCTGCTCTACCTGCAGGCGATCGCCGTCCTCGACTTCTCGTCGAACCCGAAATCGGTGCCGTCGATCCTGCCCGATTCGCCGCTGCAATTCGGCGGCGTGACGGTGCCGGTCGACCGCCTCTGGTTCAGCGGCCTGGTCATCGTCCTGGCGGCGGCGCTCTGGGCGATCTACCGCTACACCCGCTTCGGCCTCGCCACCCGCGCCGCCTCGGAGAACGAAGAGGGCGCCGCCGTGATCGGCCTCTCGGCGAACAAAATCGCCGCCTCCAACTGGGTGCTGGCGACGGTCCTCGCCGCCCTGGCGGGGATCCTGATCGCGCCGATCGCGACGATCCAGCCGTCCACCTACACGCTCTTCATAGTCCCGGCGCTGGCCGTCGCCCTGGTCGCGCGCTTCCAGTCGTTCGCGATCGCCGCCGCGGCCGGGCTGATCCTCGGGATGCTGCAGTCCGAGGTCACCAAACTGATCTCGGTCATCCACTGGCTGCCCCAGGAAGGGTTGCCGGAAGCGATCCCGTTCATCGTGATCGTCGTCGGCATGACCCTGGTCGCGAAAGGGATGCGGGCGCGCGGCGAGGTCGTGGTGCAGAAAAACCCCTCGCTGGGCCGGCCCTCGCGGCCCTACACGACGACCGCCTTCTGCTTCGCGGTCGGCACGATCGCGCTGATCCTGCTCCAGGGCAGCCTCCGCTACGCGCTGATCAGCTCCTTCATCTGGATCTGCCTGGCGCTCTCGCTGGTCGTCCTCACCGGCTACGTCGGCCAGGTCTCGCTGGCGCAGATGGCCTTCGCCGGGGTGAGTGCCTTCGGCCTCACCCACATCACCGGCCAGCTCGGCATCGGCTTCCCCTTCTCGTTCATCCTCGCCAGCCTGGCGGCGGTGCCGCTCGGGATCCTGATCGGACTGCCCGCCTTGCGGCTGCGCGGGGTCAACCTGGCGGTCGTCACCTTGTCGGCCGCCCTCGTGCTCGACTCGCTGGTCTTCAACTGGACCTGGTTCACCGGCGGTCTCGAAGGGACCAAGGTCGGCAACCCGAGCCTGCTCGGCTGGAACCTCGGCATCTCCCAGGGCGACGCCTACCCGCGCATCATCTTCGGCGTCTTCGTGCTGCTCGTCGTCTGCGGGATCGGGCTGCTCGTGGCGCGGCTGCGGCGCTCGCCCGCTGGCCGGATGATGATCGCGGTGCGCTCCAACGAGCGGGCCGCGGCGGCGGCGGGCATCGACGTCAACCGGACCAAGCTCCTCGCCTTCGCGCTGTCCTCCTGGATCGCGGGAGTGGGCGGCGTGCTCTTCGCCTACGCCCAGCAGACCGTGTCGCCGCCGACCTTCGAAGTCTTCAGCTCGCTGAACCTGGTGGCGATCGCCTTCGTCGCCGGGGTCGGGCGGATCGGCGGCGCCGTCTTCGCCGGGATCATGATGGCCTCGACCGGCCTCTTCGTCACCTTCCTCGACCGCGAATTCAACGTCGGCAAGTACCAGTTGCTGATGGCCGGCCTGCTGCTGACGATCACCGCGATCAAACAGCCCGACGGCGTCGCGGCCAACCCGCCGCCGCCGCTGGTCCACGCCTGGCACTGGCTCGAGGCGCGGCTGTTCGACAAGAACAAGCCGGAAACGCCGCAGGCGCCGCCGGCGGTGGCCGCGAGCGCGGGGTCGGAGCACTGAGCGTGGGCGGCCTCGTCCTCGGGCTCTCCGGCGGGCAGCCGGACGGCAGCGCCGAGATCCTGCTGAAGGCGGCTCTGCGGGCGGCGGCGGAGGCGGGCGCCGAGGTCGAGCTGGTGCGGCTGAACGAGCTGCGGATGGACTACGCCGTGCCCGGCTTCGGCGAGGACGACGACGGCGAGTGGCTGCTCGAGCGCCTGCTCGCCTGCGACGGGCTGATCGTCTCGACCCCGATCATCACCCGCACCGTCTCGGCCTCGGTGAAAGTGGCGATCGACCGGATGCTGGGGCCGAACGCCGACGCCGCCTTCGTCGAGGCGATCGTCGCCGCGCGGCGCGAGGGGCGCGACCCGGTGGTGCCGTTCCAAGCTGACGAGCGGGTGCTGAAGCCGCGCGTCGCCGGGCTGATCGCGGTCGGTGGCTCGCTGACCGAGAACTGGAAGTCGCTGACCTTGCCGACCCTGCACGGCATCGCCTTCTCGATGCACATCGCGGTCGCCGACCAGGTGGTCTTCGAAGGGGCGGGGACGCCGAAGTCGATCGTGCTGCAGCCGCAGGCGATCGAGCGCGCGGCGGCGGTCGGGCGCGCGGTGGGCGAGCAGCTCGGGGCGGCCTTCGAGGAGGTCGAGTACCGGGGCGAGCAAGGGCTCTGCCCGATGTGCCATCTGAGCGCGGTCGAGCTGCGCGGGCGCGAGGTCGAATGCGTCAGCTGCGGGGCGCGCGGCGAGCTCGCCGCCGAGCCGACGGTGACCTGGACCGACCTGACCACCTCGGTGATCTCGATGGAGGAGAAGCGACACCACTTCGACGAGGTCCTGGAGACGGCGAAAGCGCACGCGACGCGGCGTGAGGAGATCGACGCGGCGGCGGCGCCCTATGCGGAGTGGGATCCCTCGGTGGCTCCCAACGCTTCCACCAGCTGACGGAGCGAGGCGTTGGTCGCCAGGAGCCTCTTCCGCTCGGCCGCCGACAGCGATCCCAGGTGTGCCGCGAGCGCCTCTCCCCAGGCCTCCTCGCGCCGGTCGCGGTTGGCGATCGCGCGCCCGGTGGGATGGAGGCGGGCGACGCGGCCGTCGCCCTCGTCGCGGCGGCGCTCCAGCAGCCCCTGCGCGATCAGCGTCCGCACCGTGCCGCTGACGTTGCTCGGCCGCATCGCCAGCTCGGCGGCGACCTCGTTGACGCTCAGCCCGGGCCGCCGCACCAGCAGCCGCATCACTTCCAGCTCCGAGGCCGGCAGGTCGTCGTCCGGGATCGCCGCCCGCCCGAGCGTCCGCGGCAGCAGCCAGGCGATGTCGTTGAGCACGACCGCCAGCTCGCGCGTCTGGTCCCGTTCCACGGCGCCGACCTCGCGGGGCGCCTTGTCGCTGCTAGACTTGTCCATATATCTATAAAGGTATAGGTAATTGGAGGAGAGGTCAGGATGGCTGCGACCAGGGACATTGACGGTTTCGACGGCGAGGTGGTGATCGCGGGCGATCCGCGCTACGACGAGGCGCGCGAGGTCTGGAACGCGATGCACGACAAGCGCCCGGCGCTGATCGCCAACTGCGAGACGACGGCCGACGTCGTTGCGGCGGTCAGGTACGCGGTGGCGGAGGGCCTGACGATCGCCGTCCGCTCCGGCGGCCACAGCCTCCCCGGCCACAGCACTGTCGACGATGGCATCGTCATCGACCTGCGCGGGTTGAACGCGATCGAGGTCGACCCGGAGGCGAAGCGCGTCCGGGTCGGCGGCGGCGCCCTGCTCGGCGAGCTCGACATCGCCACGCAGGAGCACGGCCTCGTCGTCCCGGCGGGGGTCGTCTCCCATACCGGGGTCGCCGGGCTGACCCTCGGCGGCGGCGTCGGCCGGCAGATGCGCCGGCTGGGGATGACGATCGACAGCCTGCTCGGGGTCGAGCTGGTGACCGCGACCGGCGAGGTCGTCCGCGCGAGCGCCGACGCCAACCCTGACCTCTTCTGGGCGCTGCGCGGCGGCGGCGGCAACTTCGGCATCGTCACCGAGTTCGAGTTCGAAGCGCACGCGATGGGCGACCTGATGATCCTCGCCACCTTCAACCCGATCGAGGAAGCGCCGCGGGTGCTGGCGCTGGCCGAGGAGGTCTCGGCGACCGCCCCGGACGAGCTGCTCTGGACCAGCTTCCTGCGCCGCGCCCAGCCGCAGGTGTGGCTGCCGGACGAGTGGGTCGGCACGCTCGGCGTCGTCTCGCTGATCGAGTGGTCCGGCGCCGATCTGGAGGAGGGGCGGCGGGTGCTCGCCGAGATCGCCGAGCGGGTGGCCGCGCCGGTCACCTCGATCGAGCAGGTGCCGTTCCTGATGATCCAGACGGCGGGCGACGATCTCTTCGGCCACGGCAAACGCTCCTACGTCAAGGCGGGCTACCTCGACGCGCTCTCGCCGCAGGCGATCGAGAGGCTGATCGAGGTCGCCTCCGAGGTGACCTCGGAGTTCTCCCAGGTCGAGGTGCTCGGGGTCGGCGGCGCGATCGCCCGCGTCGATGCCGACGCGACCGCCTTCCCGCACCGCGACGCGGCCTGGCTGATCAACATCCCGGCGAGCTGGGTCGAGGCGACCGAAGACGAGCGCGAGATCGAGTGGGCGCGGCGCGTCTACCGGGCGATCGAGCCGTTGATGACCGGCGGCGCCTACGCCAACTTCATGGGCGACGACGAGGACGACGGTGCGGCGACCGCCTACGGGCCGACGCTCGAGCGGCTGCGACGGGTGAAGGCGGAATGGGATCCCGACAACGTCTTCCGGCTCAACCAGAACATCGTCCCGGCGGGCGTCGAGGAGGTTGCATGACGATCTCCGCCGCCGCCGAGATCCAGCGCCGCCACTGGGGCACCGATCCCGAGGCCTGGGCGAACCTGTCCGAGCCCCACAACCGGCCGCTCTTCGAGGCGGTCCTCGACGCCGCCGCGGTGGGCGAGGGCACGCGCCTGCTCGACGTCGGCTGCGGCACCGGGATGCTGCTCCAGCTGGCGGTCGAGCGCGGCGCCGCGCCGAGCGGGATCGACGTGACGCCGGAGCTGTTGGCGATCGCCCGCGAGCGGCTGCCCGAGGCCGACCTGCAGGAGGGCGACATGGAGGTCCTGCCCTGGGACGACGACTCCTTCGACGCCCTCACCGGGGTCAACGCCTTCCAGTTCGCGGGCGATCCGGGGAAGGCGCTGGCCGAGGCGGCCCGCGTCCTTGGTCCCGGCGGCCGCCTGGTCGCCAGCCTCTTCGCCGCGCCCGAGCTGAGCGAGGGGACGGCGGTGCACGAGGCGATGCAGGCCCTCTCGCCGCCGGCGAAAGAGTCCGAGCACGCCCCGTACTCGCTGTCGGAGCCCGGCCGCCTGGAGCGGGAGCTCGAGTCCCACGGCCTGCCGGTGATCGAGAGCGGCGAAGTGATCTGCGTCTGGGCCTACGCCTCGATCGACGACGCGGTCCGCGCGATGGCCGGCTCCGGCGGCGGCGCCAGGGCGGTCGCCGACTCCGGCCTCGACGCCGTCCGCGAGGCGATCACCCCCGTCCTCTGGCGCTTCCGCGACCCGATCGACGGCACCGTCTCCCTCCGCAACACCTTCCGCTGGGTCGCCGCCCGCCGCACCCCCTGATCCCACCGCCGGGGAGCTGGCGCCCGAAGCCGCGCAAGGGACGGGAAAGGGACGCGGCCTTCTCGGTGGCGACCCGGGCAGGCTGTGGCCGCCACCGAGAAGGCCGGGTGTCGGGGAGAGGTGCGAGGTCCGTCACGAACTCCTTGGATCCGTGACGAGGAGTCAGGGAAGTCCACGCTTCCTCCCGTCTTCCTCATGCCCTCCCCGGGTGAGTTCGCAGAAACCCGCGCTATGCGCGGTTAAGTGCGAACTCATCCGGGGCCGGCCCCGATCCTGTGACGGGAGGCATGGGGAAGGGTCACGTTCCCGGCATCTCCCCCACGTCCGTGTGGACTTCCCTGCGAGACCCTCACGTCCCGGGCGTCTCGTGGCGGCCACAGCCTGCCCGGGCCGCCACGAGACGCCCGGGACGCAACTCGGACGGGCGCGGCGGCCGCGAGGCACGCGGCTGCGAACCCCACAGCCACGGCCACGGCCGCGAACCACGCCGCCCCGTCGCTCAGGCGCCGATGACTCGGAGCTCCTCGGCGGGGAAAGGGGGCTTGCCGTGGATGAAGGTGCGGACCGCGGATTGGAGCGCGGCCGAGGCTTTGTGGGCGGACGGGGTGTCGCCGCTGACGGAGCGGGCGTTCTCGACCGTGGCGTAGGTGCCGAAGAGGAGGGGGACGTCGATCGCGTGGGTGGAGGCGAGGCGCTCGTCGGGGCCGGTGTGCTCGACGCGGAGGCGGTAGACCTCGGCGCCCGCGGCGGCGCGGGCGGAGGCGAACTCGGCGACCGGGCCGGCGAAGAGCTTGTCGGTGACGATGCGGCAGAGGAGCTCGTTGTTGTCGGCGCCGGGGTTCGCCTCGCGGTAGGCGGCGATCACGGCCGCCGGGTCGTCGACGCCGCGCTGGTGGGCGACGATCGCGGTCAGCTGTTTCTCGTCGGGATCGAGCCGGCGGCCGGCGGCGCGGAAGAGGAAGGTCGCCTCGTCGACGGTGTTGCCGATCAGCAGGGGGATCTCGGGGTGGACGGCGGGCGCCTCGATCGGGTCGTGCTCGATCGCGCCCGGGAGGACGATCGGCATCGCGCCGCCGCGGGTGCCGCGGAAGCGCGGGTCCGTCAACAGCTCCTCGTGGGCGGCGACGATCTCGGCGGCGGGGACGGCGCGCAGCGCCTCGAGGTCGAAGCCGCCGACCAGGTGATCGCCCAGCGCCTCGGCCCACTCGACCCCGATCATCGCCGGCACCACGGCCTCGCCGAGCGGCGGGGAGAGGGCGATCGCCCGCGCGAAGAGGGCCTCGCCCGCCAGGCCACCCGCGCCGCTGACCAGCAGGTGCAACGTGCTGCCCGCACCCGCGGATTGCCCCGAGACCGTCACCCGCTCCGGATCGCCGCCGAAGGCGGCGATCGACCGCCGCACCCACCTCAGCGCCTCGACTTGGTCGAGGAAGCCCCAGTCGCCGTGCGGCGCTCCCAGCTCCGGGTGGTGCAGCCAGCCGAGCGATCCCAGACGGTAGTTGACGGTGACGACGACGGCGTCGAGCGCCGCCGCCAGGATCGTGGCGTCGAAGATCGGGGCGCTGCCCCAGCCGACCGCCCAGCCGCCGCCGTGCAGCCAGACCAGCACCGGGCGCGAGCCCTCGCCGATCGCCTCGCCCTCACCGACCGGGGCGAAGACGTTCAGGGTCAGGCCGGTCGCCTCGTCGGTCGCCACCAGCGGGCCGTGGAACCACTCGTTGATCGGCCGCTCCGGTTGCGGCGGCGCCGGGCCCGGGGAGGTCGCGTCGCGCTCGCCGTCCCAGGGCTCCGCCGGCTCCGCCGGCGCCCACCGCCGCGCCCCGACCGGGGCCGCCGCGTAGGGGATGCCGAGGAACCGCTCGACGCCGCCGACCCGCTCGCCGCGCAGCGCGCCGCCCGGGGTCCGTACGCTCATTTCCTGGCGCGGCTTTTCTTCGCCGCCTTGGCCGGCGTCCCGACCCGCGTCGGCAGCTCGGCGCCGGCGTGCTCCAGCGCTTCCTTCAGCTTCACCGGGTCATAGCCCGGGTCGAGCAGGTCGCTCACCTCGAAGGCCGTCCGCGCCAGGTGGCTCGCCAGCAGCCGCGCGCCGAGCTCCTTGTCGCCGCGCTTGCAGGCGTCGAGGATGTCGCGGTGGCCGGCCGTCGCCCAGGCGCTCGGGCCGTGGCCGATGTGCAGGCGACGGTAGCGCTCGGCGTAGTCGAAGAGCTGTCCCAGCAGGGTGTTCAGCCGTTCGCCCGCCGCCGCGGTCAGGGCCCGGTGGAAGGCGCGGTGCGGCACCACCCAGCGGCGGTAGTCCTCGGCCGAGGCGTAGTGGGCCATCTCCGCCATGTGGCCCTCCAGCCCGGCCAGGTCCTCCGGCGTCATCCGCGGGATCGAGAGCCGCAGCGCCTCCGACTCGAGCGTCACCCGGATCACGCAGAGGTCCTCCAGGTCCGCCGGGCTCAGCGGCGCCACCCGCACGCGGCGGTTCGGTTCGGCGTCGATCAGCCCTTCCGACTGCAGCATCCGCAGCGCCTCGCGCAGCGGCGTGCGGCTGATGCCCAGGTCGTCGGCCAGCGCGACCTGGGACATCACCGTTCCGGGCGCCAGTTCCCCGTCCAGGATCGCCTCGCGAACCTGTTCGTAGACCTGGTCGCTGCTCTGTCGCCCGTCCGCGCTCATGCGCCCAGCATCGAGTAACCGCCGTCGGCGATCAGGTAGGAGCCGGTGATGTGGTGGGCGTCGTCCGAGGCGAGGAACAGGGCGGTGCCCGCCATGTCCTCCGGTTTCGGGATCTTCCCGGCGGGCGTCGCATTGAGGATCATCTCGCGTCGGCCGGTTTTCCACTCGGGGCGATTGAGGACCGCCTCGGTCTCCATGAAGCCGGGGGCGAAGGTGTTGACCCGTACCGTCGGCGCCAGCGCTTTGGCGTAGGACTTGGTCACGCCGAGCAGGCCGTACTTGCCCGCCGCGTACTGCGGGGCGCGCGGCGACCCGCGCACGATCACCGTCGAGCCGACGTTGACGATGGCGCCACCCTCGCGTTCGCGCATCCGTCGTCCGAATTCGTGCACCATCAGCATCGTACCCTTGATGTCCACGGCGAGGACGTGGTCGATCGCCTCCTCGGTGACCTCCTCCCAGGAGGCCTGCCCGGAGGCCATGTCGCCGACGTTGTTGACCAGCACGTCGATGCCGCCGATCTCCTCGCCGAAGCCCAGCTCGGCCATCTTTTTGATGTCCTCCCAGGAGGTGATGTCCCCCTGGACCAGGGTCGCCTCGGCGCCCGCGGCGCGCACCTTCTCGGCGGTCGCTTCCGCGCCCTCGGCGGAGTTGCGGTAGTGGACGACGACCTTGGCCGCGCCCTCCTCCGCCGCCCGCTGCGAGAGCGCCGAGCCGAAGCCCGTCCCGGCGCCGGTGACCAGGAAGGTCTTTCCCTCGAATCTGCGTTGCATCCCTACTCCCTCTCTCGGGACGGGCCGCTCAGAGGATCGAGCGCCCGCCGTCGATGTACAAGATGTGCCCGTTGATGAAGCCGGCGTGGGGCGAGGCGAGGAAGAGGACCGGGCCGACGACCTCCTCCAGGCGACCGAAGCGCCCGGCCGGGATCAGCTCCAGCAGCGCCTCCTTTTTCGCCGGGTTGGCGTCCAGGTAGGCGTTGGTGAGCGCCGTTTCCATGTAGCCGGGGGCGACCGCGTTGACGGTCACCCCGTCGCCCGCGTACTCGTGCGCGATCACCCGCGCCAGCTGGTTGATCGCCCCCTTGGTCGCCGCGTAGGGGCCGTGCAGCTTGTGGCCGCTGCGGCCGGCGACGGAGGAGAAGAAGACGATCCGCCCGTCGCCCTGCTCCCTCATCACCGGGGCGACGGCGGCGGCGGTGTGGAAGGCGCTCGAGAGGTTGATCTCGATGATGTCGTCCCACTCCTGGTCGGAGTACTCCTCGATCGGCTTGCGGTTGTTGATGCCGACGCAGTGGACGAAGACGTCGATGCCGCCGCCGAGCGCCTCGCGGGCGGCGGCGACGGCGGCGCGGCAGGCGTCGGCGTCGCGCAGGTCGGCCTGGGCGGTGGCGACGCGCGGGGCGAGCTCACCGAGCCCGTCGAAGGCGATGTCGACGACCGCGACCTCGGCGCCCGCGTCGAGGAAGCCCTCGACCAGGGCCGCGCCGATCGTCCCGGCGCCCCCGGCGACGAGGACGCGACGGCCGTCCAGCCCGAGCCAGTCCGCCTCAGGCATCCGGCGTCTTCTCGCGATAGGTGAAGACGTTGAGGGTGACGGCGCCGTCGCCGTCGGCGGGCAGGCTGGCGGAGTGGGGGACGCCGCCGGGCAGCGTCGCCAGCTCGCCGGCGACCAGGCGAACGGGCTCGCCGGCGACGACGAAGTCGATCTCCCCGGAGACGACCGAGGTGACCTGGTCCTGCGGGTGGCTGTGCTCCTCCCAGCTGGAGCCGGCGCTGTAGCGGTAGAGCGTCGCGGTCAGCTGCGGGGTGTGCACGGTCGCACCGAAGATGCCCGGTCGCACCTCGGTGAAGGTCTCCTCGTCCCAGTCGATCTTGCGTGGAAGGTCCATCAGCCGATCTGTGCACAGTCTAGCGAAACGTCTACAGGCCGTTCCACGGCGACCATCACTCCGCGGCGGACTCCGCGAGGCCGCCGCCACCGAAGTTCGTGTGGTCGGCGGCGGCTTCCAGGATCGGGTAGACGTAGCCGCGCATCGCCGCCTCGTAGTCGCCGATCGCGGCGACCGGGTCGTCGGCGTCGGCGAGCGCGCCGGCCAGGGTGGCGGCGTCGCGCAGCGCCATGTTGGCGCCCTGGCCGAGGGTCGGCAGCATCGCGTGGATCGCGTCGCCGAGCAGGGTCACGCGCGAGGGCTCCCAGGCCGGCGTCGGGTCGAGGCGGCCGAAGTAGATCGCGAACATCGTCGCCGGGTCGATCCGCTCGACCACGCCGCGCAGGGCGGGGTGCCAGCCGGCGTGCGCCGCCAGCATCGAGTCGCGCAGCTCCAGGGCGGTCGTCTCGGTCCACTCGGAGTAGGGCGGGACGACGGTGCCCTCGGCGACGTTGCCGCTGACCATCATGTAGTCGTCGACCGGGTCGAGGGCGATGTCGGGGGCCAGCGCGGCGCCCGCCTCGGCGACCGGACGGCGCGGGTTGAAGGCACCCATCGCGAGCAGGCCGCCGCGTTTGTCGGTGGCGATGACGAAGCCGTCCATCAGCGTCGAGGGGATCTCCTCCTGCAGCCTGGCGGAGAGCGCCGAGCGGGCGTAGAGGCCGAGGCCCTCGATGCCGGTGTCGACGATCTCCGCCTCGGGCAGGCGCCGCGCGCGGACGGCCGAGCGGATGCCGTCGGCGCCGACCAGCACGTCGCCCTCGACGCTGGAGCCGTCGGCGAGCACGACGCGGACGCGCTCGCCGCACTCGACGTAGTCGACGACGGGAGCGCCGAGGCGGACCGAGTCACCGAGCCGGCCGAGCAGGATCTGGCGCAGCGTGCGCCGGTTGACCGCGGTGTGCGGGCGCGGCCCCTCGTTCGGCGGCCCGATGTGGGGCATCGAGCTGAGCTCGTTGAGCTGATCGTCGACGACGACCGCGAGCGCCCGCGGCGGCGTCTTGCGCGAGGTCTCCAGGTAGAGCTCGAAGAGGTCGTCCGGCAGGCAGGCCCGCAGCGCCTCGCCGCCGTCCCCGTTCATGTGCAGCCGGTAGCCGACCTTGCGCTCGAGGTCGGAGTCGCGCTCGAAGACCCGTGCAGGTGTGGCCCGCCTTGAGCAGCCCTTGGGCCAGGCAGAGCCCACCAAGGCCACCGCCGGCGATCAGTACGTGAAGCCGATTCCCCATTCCCAGAAACCCTTGAGAGAAATTATATGCAAGTGTCAAATCTGCACACAGATCTGCCCAGCGGCCTTGGGGGCCCGATCCCTCCCGTCTTCCTCCTGCCTCCCCCCGGTGCGTTCGCAGTTCTGCTCGCATAGCGACCGAAAGTGCGAACGCACCCGGGGTGCGGCCCCGATCCTGGGACGGCCGGGGACAGGTCGAGGGCTGCGGCCTTCGCGGTCAGCTCGCGGGGGATGTCGGGGCTCCCGTCGGGGCGTAGACGATGCCCTAAAGATGTCCGTGATACGGACCTAAATGACCACGATGTAGTTAAATGGCGAGATGCCGGACGGGGAATCCGGGACTCAGGGAAGGAGAACCGATGGAGATGGGAATCGCGCCTGCTCGTTTCTTCGACGAGCTCGACGCCGAGTTGGTCCAGTGCCCGTATGACCTCTACCGCTCGTTTCAGGAGGGCCCGCCCGTCTATGTCGACGCGGTGCGGGCGGTGGTCGTCTCCCGCTTCGCCGACGTCCAGCGGGTGATCTCCGACGCCGCCGCGTTCTCCTCCGCGCAGGTGCGTGGGCCGGTCTCGATCGAGGCGATGACCGAGGTGCTGGGCGGCCTCGCCGCGGAAGACCCTGAGATGGCGGCGCTGATGGAGCGCAACCAGTTCATGACCCGCTTCCTGCTCGCCGCCGACGGCGAGGATCACCGGCGCCGGCGCGGTCTGGTGCAGAAGGCCTTCACCCCCCGTCGGATCCGGGTGATGGAGCCGATGATCGAGTCGATCGTCGAACGGCTGATCGATGGCTTCGCGGAGCGCGGCCGGGCCAACTTCGTCGCCGAGTTCGCGATCCCCCTGCCGATCGAGGTGATCGCCCGGGCGATCGGCGTCGACGATGCCGACATCGGTGACTTCAAGCGCTGGTCCGACGACCTCTTCGCTCCCGCCGGGGTGAACCGGCCCGACCGCGAGATGATGATCGCCTTCCTGCGCAGCCAGGACGCGTTCACCCGCTACTTCTCCCAGCGGATCGACGAACGTCGCGAGGGCGGCCGCGACGACCTCTTGCAGGACCTGCTCGGCGCCGAGCTCGACGGCGAGCGGCTGACTCGCGAGGAGAGCATGTTGATGTGCGCCGAGCTGACCGCGGCGGGCAACGAGACGACCACCTCGATGCTCGCCTCGGCGGCCCAGATCCTCGGCGATCACCCCGGGCTGCAGGAGGAGCTGCGCGCCGAGCCCGCCCGGATCCCCGCCTTCGTCGAGGAGGTGCTGCGGCTGGAGGGGCCGATCCAGGCCTTCTACCGGACCGCGGTCGAGGACACCGAGGTCGGCGGTACGCCGGTGGCCGCGGGCACGGCGCTGCTCTGCCTCTACGCCGCCGCCAATCGCGACGCGGAGCAGTTCGAGTGCCCGGTGGAGATCGACACCGCGCGCCCCAACGGCAAGACCCACACCGCCTTCGGCCGCGGCCCGCACGCCTGCGTCGGCTCGCTGTTGGCGCGCACCGAGGGACGGATCGCGGTCGAGGCCCTGCTGCGCCGACTCGACCGGATCGAGGTGACCCGCGCGCCCCGGGCGGGCGAGTACACGCCGAGCTACATGCTCCGCGGCCCGCGCCGCCTGGAGATCTCGTTCGCGTAGGCGGAGAGGGCGGGCCGGGTTTGGGATGTGTGCTTCGGGGCGGCGTGCCCCGCCCGTCCGAGGTGCGGGACGTGAGGGTTCCGCCGGGAAGGTCACAGGCATGGCACGAACTCCCGGATCACGTATGGGGATGTCGGGAAGGTGACGCTTCCTCATGCCTCCCGTGACGGGATCGGAGGAGCTGGGATGCGTATTCGACTTTGACCCTCCTATAGGGGGGTCAAAGTCGAATACGCGGATCCGGTGCATGGGGAGGTCGGGAGGAAGCGTGTACTTCCCCCGCTCTTCGTCACGGATGAGAGGACTTCGTGGAGGAAGACGCGCATCTCCTCACGGGACGCCCCGATCCCTCCGCCTCTCCCCACATCCCCGGCCTTTCTCGGTGGCGGCCACAGCCTGCCCGGGCCGCCACCGAGAAAGGCCGCGTCCCTTATACGTCCCTTTCAGCCCCTTCCACCTCCGGGCGCCCAGCTTCCCCGGCCCCCGGATCAGCGATCTGGTCTCCGAGCTCGAGCAGCTCGGCCATCACCCGCAGCTCACGGGGGACGTCGGGGCCCATCGGGGCGTAGAGGATCCCGGCGAAGCCTTCGGCGGCGATCGCGGCGACGTTCGCCTTCACCTGCTCGGGGGTGCCGGTGGAGGTGGTTCGGGCGATCAGCTCGGCGGTCACCAGGTCGCGCTCCAGGTCGGTGACTTCGGCGAGGTGGCCGCGGTGCATCTCGAGGTGGCGGACGCGCGGGTCGATCGCCTCCAGCCGCTCGGCGTAGGCGCTCGCCTCGGCGGTGCCGCGGGCGGCACCGCCCTCGCCCAGGTGAAGGTGGAGCGCCGCGGGCGGCCCGCCCGCGTCGATCACCCGCTCGCTGTCGAGCCCCTCGCCCGCGGCCAGCACGGTGGCGTTGAACTGGGCCCAGAGGGCGACTCCGTGGTCGGTGCCGTCGCCGCTGCCGTGGCCGGGGTTGGTGACGATGCCGTCGCCGACGCGGGCGCCCACCGCGTAGCCCTTCGGCCCGTGGGCGGCGACCCAGATCGGCACCTCGCAGGGCACCGCCAGCCCGGTCAGCCTGCCCGGCCGCAGGGCGACGACGCCGTCGTCCCAGTCGATCGCCTCGCCGCGCAGGAGCGCCCGCAGCGCGACCGTGTATTCCTCCACCTCGCGCCAGCGCACCGGCCCCTTGCCGATCATCGCCTGGCTGGTGAAGCCGGCGCCGATCACCACGTCGACCCGGCCCGGGGCGAGCGCGGCCAGCGTCGCGATCGCCCCCGCGTTGGCGATCAGGTGGCGCATGCGCGGGGTGATCACCGAGACCCCGAGGCGGATCCGGGAGGTGCGGTCGGCGGCCCGCGCCAGGGTCATCCAGGGATCGGCGAAGAGGGCGGGCGAGTCGAAGACCCAGGCGCGCTCGTAGCCGAGCTCCTCGGCCAGCTCGATCTGGGCCGGCGTGTCGACCCGCGGGCCGAGGATCGCGCCGACCTTCACTCGGCCCCCAGCTCCGCGTTCAGCTCGGCGACCGTCCGCACGAGCGCCTCGGCGAGCTCCGCCTCCCGGTCGTAGAAACGCTCCGAGGGGACCGCGATCGTCAGCCCGGCAAGGCCGCCGAGCGCGTCGCGGACCAGCGCCGCGACGGCGCAGATCCGTTCCGAGTGCTCCTCGCGGTCGAAGCCGAGGCCGGTCGCGCGGACCTCCTCCAGCTCCGTTTCCAGCGCCGCCATCGAGGTGATCGTGCGCGCGGTGAACTTGGCCGGCCGTCTCGGCACGGCGAGCCGCAGGGCGCGCGGCCCGAGCTCGGCCAGCAGCACCTTGCCCGGCGCCGTGCAGTAGGTGGGGAAGAGGTCGCCGACCGTGACCCCGGCGAGCAGGCGCGGGGTGCGCGGCATCACCTGGGCGACGAAGCGGATGTTCTCGCGGTCGAGGACGGCGAGGTCGATCTTCTCGTCGATTTCCTGCGAGAGCCGTTCCATGAACGGCCGCGCGGCGTCGATCAAGGTCGTCTCCGCGGTCGAGGCGAGGCGGGTCAGCTCCGGCCCGGTGCGCACGCGCCCGTCGAGGGTCAGGTAGATCGCGCCCTCGGCCTGCAGCGAGGTGACGATGCGGTGGACGGTGGGGCGCGGGAGCTCGACCCGTTTGGAGAGCTCGCCCAGCTTCACGCCACTGCCCGAGTCGGCGACCGCGCGCAGCACCGCGAAGGCCCGGGCGACCGCCTGGATGCCCCCGTCGCCGCCACCGCCCGTCGCTTTCGACCCGTTCGCCGCCATTCCCTGCGCCGAGACGATAGCGCGGCGGGACGGCGTCGCCTCCCTCTGTTGTTCACGATGCGGTCACCTCATATCCACGAAGTGGAAATATTTCCACCAGATCTCTTTCTAAAAATGTTCAGCATCCGGACATTTTCGTCCGAGTTGTGGTTAACTACTGGCGCAGCAACTCTTGGGAAGGAGGAGACCGATGGATCTTGTGCGCCTCGAAGACGCACAGCCTTACGACGCGCCCCGCCATTTCGGCATGAGCACCCTGCGGTTGCAGGGGGAGGGCGCCACCGGCGCGACGGCGTTCACCATCGGGCTCTCGCAGGCGCTGCCGGCCGGCGGTGCCGAGCTCTCGGCCTCGCCGCGCGAGCGCGTCTACCTCGTCATCGAGGGCGAGTTGTTCGTCAGCTCGGGCGACTCCGAGGCCGTCCTCGGCCCCCTCGACTCCTGCTGGATCCCCGCCGGCGAGGAGCGGGAGATCAGCAACCGGACCAATCGCACCACCACCTTCGTCGTCGTGATGCCGACGAGAGAGGAGCAGTGAGCATGGAGGGAGCCACCTACGAGCGGGTGACGCTGACCGACGAGCTGGTCGGCCGCGAGGACCGCCCGGCGACCGGCGGGAACCTGTGGGCCGACCCGACCGAGGAGCGGGTCTCCGACCCGCGCAGCGGGGTGACGCTGATCGACCTCAGCCATCCGTTCGGCAGTCACACGCCGGTCTTCCCCGGCTACAAGGACATCGACATCCGCCGCGGCGCCAGGCACGCCAGCCACGGCGTGATGACCCAGCGGGTGGTCGCGGTGCTCCACGTCGGCACCCACGTCAACGCGCCGATCCACCTGATCCCCGGCGGCCCCGACCTGACCGGGCTGCCGCTCTCGCTCTTCTTCGGCAGCGGCGTCGTCCTCGACGTGCCGAAGGGCCGCTGGGAGACGATCGAGCCCGCCGACCTGGAGGCCGCCGGCGAGGTCCGTCCCAACGACATCGTCCTGATCAACACCGGCTGGCACCGCTACCACTCCGACAGCCAGCGCTACTTCGGCGAGGGCCCCGGCCTCGGCGTCGCCGCGGCGCAGTGGCTGCTCGACCACGGCGCCAAGCTGGTCGGCGTCGACACCGCGACGGTCGACCACCCGATGGCGACCTCGCTCGGCTACCACCGCAACGGCCCGCTGGCGAAAGCGATCCCGCGCCGCTACGAAGAGGTGGTCGGCAGCGACCCGCGCGAGGACTTCCCCGACTGGAACCCGGCCCACAAGCTGCTGCTCGGCGCCGGCGTGCCGACGATCGAGAACGTCGGCGGCGCCGTCGACGAGGTCGGCGGCAGGCGGGTGACGATCCAGGCCT
Source organism: Solirubrobacterales bacterium (assembly GCA_047601885.1). Classification (GTDB taxonomy): domain Bacteria; phylum Actinomycetota; class Thermoleophilia; order Solirubrobacterales; family 70-9; genus VAYN01. The sequence continues at coordinate 531,845 of JASGIK010000002.1, read as the reverse complement.
TCCCCTGGAACCTCCACAACGGCGACGCCTGCGTGGTGCGCCTGACCGCGATCACCGACCCCTCCGGCGACTACCGGATCGGAAAGGGGGAGTGACGATGAGCGAGCTCGGCAGCGGCACGCCCAACTCGACCTCCAGCGAGGGCCTCGAGTTCTACGACCTCAGCCACGAACTGGTCCACGGGATGCCGGAGTGGCCGGCGATCTCCGGCTTCGACCTGCACATCAACCAGAGCCACGCCAACGACGGCGTCTACACCCAGGAGTTCGACGGGGTGATGCACCGCGGCACGCACATGGACGCCCCCGTCCACGTGCTCGCCGACATGCCCTACATCACCGAGTACCCGATGTGGCGGTTCTTCGGCACCGGCGTCGCCGTCTCGATCCCGAAGGGCAAATGGGGCGTGATCACGGCCGAGGACCTGGAGGCGGCGACGCCGCGGATCGAACCGGGCGACATCGTCATGATCAACACCGGCTTCCACCACCTCTGGGGCGACAACCCCGACTACTTCGGCTACGGCGGCGGCAACTACAAAGAGGGCGCCGAATGGCTGGTCGAGCGTGAAGTGAAGCTGGTCGGCGTCGACGTCCAGGCCAACGACCACCCGCTGGGGACCAAACTCGTCGGCCACGGCCTGGGCCCGTCCCAGCCGCACCTGATGGACGAGTACCGCGAGGAGACCGGACGCGAGGTGCTCGACGACTTCCCCTACTGGGAGCCCGCCCACAAGATCCTGATGCCGGCCGGCATCCCCGGGATCGAGAACGTCGGCGGCGAACTCGACAAGGTCACCGGCAAGCGCTGCACCTTCGCGATCTTCCCCTGGCGTTGGGTCCACGGCGAGGGCTGCTCGGTGCGCGTCGTCGCGATCGTCGACCCGGGCGGCGAGTACCGGCTGGAGAGCGGGGAGGAGCGCGCGTGAGCAGCGAGCCGACCGCGAATGCCGTCGCCGACCCGCTCGGCCTCTTCGGCCTCGCCGGCCACACCGCCGTGATCACCGGCGCCTCCGGCGCCTACGGGCGGATGCTCGCGGTGGCGCTGGCCGGGATGGGCTGCAAGCTGCTGCTCGCCTCCGGCTCGGCCGAGGCGCTGGAGGAGACCGCGGCGGCGGCGCGCGCGGCGGGCGGCGAGGTGACGACGATCGTCGCCCGACCCGACGACGAAAGTTCGGCGTCGGCGATCGTCGAGGCCGCCTACGCGGCCCACGGCGGGGCCGACCTCCTGGTCGTCGCCTCCGGCTTCAACGAGCCGGCCCAGATCGGCGAGATGCCGGTCGAGCTGTGGGAGAAGGTGATGGACGCCAACGTGCGCGGCGAGTGGTTGATGGCGAAAGCCTTCGGCACGCGGCTGATCGAGCGCGGCGAGCGCGGCAAGGTGATCATGGTCTCCTCGACCAAAGGCCGCCACGGCAGCCCCGCCGGCTACACCGCCTACTCGACCTCGAAGGGCGCGACGGACGCGTTGGTCCGGGTGCTCGCGGTCGAGTGGGGCAAGCACGGCATCAACGTCAACGCGATCGCTCCGACCGTCTTCCGCTCCGCCCTCACCGCCTGGATCTTCGAGGACACCGAGCGCGGCGCCGAGGCCCGCAACCGCAACCTCTCGCGGCTGCCGCTGGGCCGGCTCGGCGAGCCCGAGGACCTGCTCGGGATCTCCGTCTACCTGCTCTCGGCGGCCTCCGACTTCTGCACCGGCCAGGTCATCTACGTCGACGGGGGATTCACCGCGATATGAGCCCGCGGGCCGAGAACGTCGCGGTCGTCGGTGCCGGCCGGATGGGCGTCTCGATCGCCTACGCGCTCGCCGCCGCGGGCAATCGGGTCGAGGCCTTCGACCCGGTCGAGGCGGCGCGCGAGGCGGTGCCCGGGCGGCTCGCCGCGATCGCCGCGCAGCTCGACGCGCCCGCCGTCGAGGTCGGCGTCCACGACTCGCTCCCGGCCGCCGTCCGCCGCGCCGACTTCGTGATCGAGGCCGGCCCGGAGGACCTCGGGGCGAAGCGCGAGATCTTCGCCGAGCTGGCCGGCGCCGCCCCCGTCTGGGCGCTCTTGGCCACCAACACCTCGGCGATCCCGATCGGCGAGATCGCCGCCGGCCTGCCCGGCCGCGAGCGCATCCTCGGCACCCACTTCTGGAACCCGCCGCACCTGGTGCCGCTGGTCGAGGTGGTCGAGGCCGAGGCGACCGACCCCGCGGCGGTGGCGAAGACGATCGACTTCCTCGCCGGCGCCGGGATGCGCCCGGTCCACGTCAAGGCCGACATCCCCGGCTTCATCGGCAACCGCCTCCAGCACGCGATGAAGCGCGAGGCGATCGCCCTGGTCGCCGCCGGCCACTGCACCGCGGAGGCGCTCGACGAAGTCGTCCGCCACGGCTTCGGCGCCCGGCTGGCCGCGATCGGCCCGCTCGAGCAGGCCGACATCGGCGGCCTCGAGCTGACCTTGGCGATCCACGAGACCTTGATGCCCGACCTCGACCGCACGCCCGCGCCGCACCCGCTGCTGGTCGAGAAGGTCGCCCGCGGCGAAACCGGCGTCGCCGTCGGCAAGGGCTTCCGCCGGTGGGGCGAGGGAGAGGCGGAGGCGGTGAGCGCCCGGGTCACCGACGAGCTGCTGCGCCGACGCCTGCTCCAGACGACTGCATCCGAAAGTGCCATGGGAAATGGATAGTGGGTTAGGGAACTATGAAAGTGAGGAGAGATGCTCAGTAGGCCGTTTCGGGTCTTGATCTTCGTCGCCTTGGTCGCGCTCTGCGCGGCCGCCCTGGCGGCGTGCGGAGGGGGTAGCAGCAGCAGCTCGAGCAGCGAAAGCTCCGGCAACGAAGCGAGCTCCGGCAGCAGCGAAACCGCGAGCAGCGAAAGCTCGGGAGGCGGCGCCGACGTCGCCGCGGCCGAAAAAGCGGTTGCCGAATACACCGGCAAGCCGAGCCCGTTCCCGGTCGAAGAGCCGCTGAACGAAAAGCTCCCCGCCGACACCAAGATCGTCTACATGCAGTGCGGCTCACCGATCTGCCAGCTGCAGTGGCCGATGGTCGAGGCGGCGGGCAAGGCGCTCGGCGTCGAAACCTCGCGGATCAAGGCGGGCTCGCAGGCCTCCGAAGTCGCCAACGCGTTCGACACGGCAGTCGCCGAAGAACCGGACGCGGTGCTGGTGCCGGCGATCGAACCGTCGCTCTTCCGCTCGCAGCTCGAACAGCTGCAGGAAAACGGCACCGAGGTGATCACCAGCGGCGTCGTCGACCCGCAGGAATACGGGATCGAAAACGGCGTCTTCTTCCGCCCGTCGGTCGAAATCACCGGCAAGCTGCTCGCCGCCAAGGCGGTCGCCGAAAAGGGCGACGAAGCCAACATCGTCTATTACGAGGTGCCGGAACTCGCGTTCATCCCGGTGCAGAAGGAAGCGTTCGAAGCGGAAATGGAAAACCTGTGCCCCGAATGCTCGGTGCGCTACGTCGACATCCCGCTCTCGACCGTGGGCAACACGGCGCCGAACCGGATGGTCTCCGACCTGCAGCAGAACCCGGAAACCAACTTCGCCGTGTTCAGCACCAACGAGATGGCCGAGGGCCTGCCCGCGGCGATGAAGACGGCGGGGATCGAAAACGTCGAAACGTGGGGCTTCGGCTCGACCCCGGCGAACCTGCAGGACATCAAGGAAGGCGGCCTCACCGGCGCCCTGGAAATCGACCTCCCGGTCGATGTCTGGAGCTATGTCGACGAGGCGGCCCGCGCGATCCTCGGCCAGGAACTGTCCAAGTCGGAGAAAGAAGGCATCCCGCCCGATCCCGACTTCCAGTTCCTGGAACAGAAGGACATCACCTTCAACCCGGAACACGGCTGGACCGGCTACCCGGAATACGAAGAAAAATTCGCTGAACTGTGGTCAGGCAAGTAACCCCTGAAGCGAATGGCGGGAGGGGCCCGGCGCGGCCCCTCCCGCCCCGTGATGTCCGCGCCCTGCTGCGGGTCGAGGGCGTCTCCAAGTCCTTCCCCGGGACCAAGGCGCTGACCGACTTCTCGCTCGAGGTCGGGGCGGGGGAGATCGTCGCCGTGGTCGGCCAGAACGGCTCCGGCAAGTCGACCCTGGTCAAGGTGCTGGCCGGCGTCTACGAGATGGACTCCGGCACGGTCGAGGTGCTCGGCGCCGACGGCGCGATGCTCGGCGGCCGCGCCGCGAGCGAAGCGCTCCACTTCATCCACCAGGACCTCGGCCTGGTCGCCGACCTGACCGCGGTCGAGAACCTGGCGCTGGGACGGCGGCTCAGCGCCCGCTCGATCGCGCCGCGCAAGGGCGGCGAGGAACGGCGCCACGCCGAAGAGCAGATCCGCCGCTTCGGCGGCGACTTCGACGTCACCGTGCCGATCTCCAAGCTCTCGCCGCCGGAGCGGACGATCGTCGCGATCGTCCGCGCGCTCGACGACTGGAGCGACTCCAACAACCTGCTGGTCCTCGACGAGCCGACCGCGGCGCTGCAGGGCGAGGAGGTCGAGGTCCTCTTCCGCGCCGTCCGCCGGGTCGCCGCCGAGGGCGCCGGCGTGCTCTTCATCTCCCACCGCCTCGACGAGGTGCTCGGGCTGGCCGACCGCGTCGTCGCCCTGCGCGACGGGCTGCTGGTCGCCGACGAGCCGATCGCCAACGTCGACCAGGCGGCGCTGGTGCGGATGATCGTCGGCCGCGAGATGGTCGACCGCAGCTTCGCCGTCGAGGGCGAGGAGGGGGCGCCGCTGCTCGAGGTCGAGGAGCTCCGCGGCGGCCGCGTCGGCCGCGCCGACCTGACCCTGCGGGCGGGGGAGATCGTCGGCGTCACCGGCCTGATCGGCTCCGGCCGCGAGCACCTCGCGCCGCTGATCTTCGGCGCCCTGCCGCGCACCGGCGAGGTGCGGCTGGAGGGCCGGCCGCTGCCCGGCGAGCGCCCCGCCGCCTCGATCGCCGCCGGCCTCGCCTACGTGCCCGCCGACCGCCGCGCCGACGGCGCGGTGATGACGCTGACGATGCGCGAGAACCTGACCTTGCCGCGCCTGAAACCGCTGCGCCGCGGCCTCGGCTGGCTCTCCTCGCGGGCCGAGCTGGAAGACGTCGGCGCCTGGATCGACCGCACCGAGATCCGCCCGCCGGACCCGGCGCGGCCGCTGGAGAAATTCAGCGGCGGCAACCAGCAGAAGGTCGTGATCGCCAAGAGCCTGCGCACCGAGCCGCGCGTGCTGCTGCTCGACGAGCCGACCCAGGGCGTCGACGTCGGCGCCAAGGCGGCGATCTACGAGCTGATCGCGGGCGCCGCCCGCGCCGGCTGCGCGGTGATGGTCTGCTCGTCGGACGCGAAGGAGCTGACCGCGCTCTGCGGCCGGGTGCTGGTGATGAGGGACGGTGAGATCGTCGCCGAGCTGCAGCGCGGCGAGATCTCCGAGAGCCGCATGGTCGAAGAGAGCGCCGGGTTGGAAACCGGCGCCGGGGACACTTCTAGGGAAAGGATCGAAAGGTGACTACCGAAGGCGGCTACCGGCCCGAGGCCGGGAGGCAGCGGCTGTTGCGGATCCTCTCGTTCCGCAACATCAGCGCCCTCTACATCTTCGTCGCGCTGTTCGTGATCTTCGCCTTCTGGGTGCCGGACACGTTCCTCAAGGACAGCACCTGGAAGGCGATGATCGACAGCCAGGCGATCACCGCGATCGTCGCCGTGGCGCTGGTGATCCCGGTCGCCGCGGGCGCCTTCGACCTGGCGATCGGCACCGAGGTCGGGCTCGGCGGCATCCTCGTCGCCTGGTTCCTCTCCAGCAAGGGACTGCCGATCGTGCCCTCGATCGTGCTGACGCTGTTCGCCGGGGCGCTGATCGGCCTCGGCAGCGGCCTCTTGATCACGAAGGCGCGGATCACCACCTTCATCGCCACGCTCGGCGTCAGCTCGGTGCTGGCGGCGATGATCACCTGGGTCTCCGGCGGCCAGCAGATCCTCAACCTCGGCCGCAACTTCCAGCAGATCGCGACCGGCACGATCGGCTGGTTCACCTACCCGGTCTACGTGATGCTGGTGATCGCCCTGGGCGCCTGGTACGTGCTCGAACGGACCGAGATCGGCCGCCACGTCTACGCCACCGGCGGCAATCCCGACGCCGCCAAGCTGGCCGGCGTCAACACCTCGAAAGTGATCATCGGCGCGCTGATCGCCTGCGGGGCGATCTCGGCCGCGGGCGGGGTGCTGCTCAGCTCCTCGCTCGGCACCGGCGACCCGACCACCGGCCCGTCCTACCTGCTGCCCGCCTTCTCCGCCGTCTTCCTCGGCTCGACCCAGTTCCGCGGTGGCCGCTTCAACGTCTGGGGGACGGTGGTCGCGGTCTTCGTCCTCGCCACCGGGGTGAAGGGGCTGCAGCTGGCCGGCGCGCCGGTCTGGATCCCGGAACTCTTCAACGGCGCGGCGCTGCTGCTCGCCGTCGGCCTCGCCAACTTCGAGCGCAGCGGGGCGCGCTTCTCGGCGGTGCGACGGATGCTGCCGCAGCTGCGGCGGCCGCAGACTCCGGCGGGCCCGGGGACGCCGGAGGGGGCGGCGTGATCGGCCGCGGGGCGCTCGCCGCGGTCGTCGACGCTCCCGATTCCGGCTTCGACCTGCGCCCGGCGCTGATCGGCGAGCCGCGTGAGGACGAGCTGCTGGTGCGGATCGAAGCGGTCGGCATCTGCCACACCGACGTCAGCGTCGCCGAGGGCAAGTTCGGCACCCCGTTCCCGATCGTCGTCGGCCACGAGGGGACCGGGCGGGTGGAGGCGGTCGGCGGCGCCGTGCGGGACGTCGAGGTCGGCGACCGGGTGGCACTGAGCTTCGACTTCTGCGGCCGCTGCCGCAACTGCCGCGACGGCCGGCCCGCCTACTGCTACGAGAACTGGCCGCGCAACTTCGGCGGCTGCCGGCTCGACGGCACGACCTCGCTGGAGCTCGACGGCGCGGCGGTCCACTCGCACTTCCTCGGTCAGTCCTCCTTCGCCGAGTACTCGGTCTGCCCGCGGAATTGCGCCACCCGGATCGAGAGCGACATCCCGGCGACGCTGCTGGCGCCGCTGGGCTGCGGCGTGCAGACCGGCGCCGGCGCGGTGCTGAACGTGCTGCGGCCGGAGGCCCGCGACGCGATCGCGATCTTCGGCCTCGGCGCGGTCGGCCTCTCGGCGGTGATGGGGGCGGCGATCCGCGGCTGCGAGACGATCGTCGCCGTCGACCCGAACCCGGAGCGGCGGGTGCTCGCCGCCGAGCTGGGGGCGACGCTGACGGTCGACCCGGGCGCCGAGGATCCGGTCGCGGCGGTCCGCGCCCTGCACCCGGACGGGATCCAGTTCGCGCTCGAGATGAGCGGCGTGCCCGCGGTCCTCCAGCAGGCGATCTCGACGCTCGCCCCGGGCGGCACCTGCGGCCTGGTCGGGGCGCCGCCGGTCGGCACCCGCTTTCCGCTCGACGTCCACGAGATCCTCTCCTTCGGCCGCCGGCTGCAGGGGATCGTCCTCGGCGACGCGGTGCCGCAGCGCTTCCTCCCCGAACTGGTCTCATACTGGGAGGACGGACGGCTGCCGATCGAAAAGCTGGTCGAGACGTTCCCCTTCGTCCGCATCGACGAGGCGATCGGGAGCGCCCGCTCGGGGCGGGTCGTGAAGCCGGTGCTCGAGCTCGCGTGAGGAGGGGCCGGTGAAGTACGCGATCGTCGGCGGCGGCATCCTCGGCCTGGCCACCGCCCACACCATCCTGCGCGAGGAGCCGGGGTCCGAGGTCGTCGTGCTGGAGCGCGCCGGCGGGCTCGCCGAGGGGCAGACCGGCCACAACAGCGGCGTCGTCCACGCCGGCATCTACTACGCGCCGGGCTCGCTGAAGGCGCGCCTCTGCCGCCGCGGGATGGCCCTGCTGCGCGAGTTCTGCGCCGCCGAGGGGATCGCCTACGACGCCTGCGGCAAGCTGGTCGTCGCCACCGAGGAGGGCGAGCGGGCGCGGCTCGAGGCGCTGCGCGAGCGCGCCACCGCCAACCAGGTCCCCGGGCTGCGCTGGCTCGAGGGCGAGGAGATGCGCGAGGTCGAGCCGCAGGTCAGCGGTGTCGCCGCGCTGCACTCGCCGGAGACGGCGATCGTCGACTTCGTCGCCGTCGCGGCGGCGTTGGCCCGCCGGATCCAAGCCGACGGCGGCGAGGTCCGCACCGGCGTCGAAGTGAGCCGCGTGTCGGAGTCCCGGGATGCCGCGACCGTCGAGTTGGTCTCCTCCGCCGAGACGGTCGCGGCCGACCGGGTCGTCGTCTGCGCCGGGCTGCACGCCGACGGGCTGGCGCGGGCCTCGGGCCAGGACGCGGAGCCGCGGATCATCCCCTTCCGCGGCGAATACTGGAAGCTGCGGCCGGGGCGCGAGGACCTCGTGCGCGGGCTGATCTACCCGGTGCCCGACCCGGCGCTGCCGTTCCTCGGCGTCCACCTGACGCGGAAGATCGACGGCGAGGTCTGGCTGGGGCCGAACGCGGTGCTGGCGCTGGCGCTGGAGGGCTACCGTTGGAGCGATGTCAGCGGCCGCGACCTCACCCACATCTTCGGCTGGCCGGGGACCTGGCGGATGATGCGGGCCAACTGGCGGGCCGGGGTGAACGAGCTTTCCAACCGGCGCAAGGGCGCCTTCATCCGCGAGGCGCGGCGCTTCGTGCCGGCGCTGCGGCCCGAGGACGTGGTGCGGGCGCCGGCCGGGGTGCGGGCGCAGGCGGTCGACCGCGACGGCTCGCTGGTCGACGACTTTCGCATCGGCCGCGGCGAGCGGGTCACCTGGGTGCGCAACGCGCCGTCGCCGGGGGCGACCTCCTCGCTGGCGATCGCCGAGGAGCTGGTGGGGGCGCTGTGAGGCCGCGGCGGGTCGTCACCGGGCACGACGCCGAGGGCCGGCCGCGGATCGTCGGCGACGATCCGCTGCCGCGCTTCGTCGAGCGGGCCGCGATCCCGGGGATGGCCGACGGGGTGGTCTGGGCGACGCCCGCGGTGCCGGGCGGGCCGTTCGACGGCGCCGACCCGACCCCGGGCCTCAGCCCGCTGCTGCCGCCGGCGGGAGAGACGCGCTTCAACACGGTCACCTTCCCGCCCGACTCGGTCTTCGCCGCCGCCGACTTCGACCCGGCCGCCGCGGCGGCCGAAAACGCCGCGGTGATCCCCGAGCTGACGCCGCTGATGGACCCCGAGAACCCGGGCATGCACCGCACGCCGACGGTCGACTACGTGATCGTGCTGGAGGGCGAGGTGGTGCTGGAGATGGAGGGCGGCGAAGAGGCGGTGCTGCGCCAGGGGGATTTCGTGATCCAGAACGCGACCCGCCACGCCTGGCGCAACCGCAGCGAGCGCCCCGCGACCCTCGCCGTGGTGATGATCGGCATCGCCGCCGGCCCGCGTTCGCACTTTCGCTCGGATAGCGAGCAAAACTGCGAACGCGCGGAGGGGGCGAGGTGAAGATCGGGCGGATCGAGCGCTCGGGGCCCGGCGGGGTGGAGCCGCGGGTGGTCGTCGTCGACGTCGAGGCGGGCGTCGCGATCGACGCGCAGCGGGCCGAGGCGGCGCGCCGGCTCGGCGCCGGCGACAGTCCCGAGGCGGCGGCGCGGATCGCCACGGCGACGATCCCCTCGAGCCTCGCCGCCGGGCTCGGCTCGGCGACCCTCCGCGCCGACCTCGACCGGGCGCTCGCGGGCCGTCCCCCGGCCGACGCGCGGGTGCCGATCGCCGAGGCCCGCTGGCTCGCCCCGCTCGACCCGCCCCGCTTCCGCGACTTCATGACCTTCGAGCAGCACCACCACGCCGCCCGCGCGGTCCGCGGCGTCGCCGTCCCCGACGTCATCTACCGGCTGCCGACCTACTACAAGGGCAACCACCTGGCACTGCTCGCCGACGGCGACGTCGTCCACTGGCCCGAATACTCGGACTGGATGGATTACGAGCTGGAGCTCGGCTTCGTCGTCGCCGGCGGCGGGGTGGACCTGACGCCGGAGGAGGCGGCGGGGCGGATCTTCGGCGTCACCCTGCTGAACGACTTCAGCGCCCGCGACCGCCAGTTCGAAGAGACGGCGGGCAACCTTGGGCCGGCCAAGGGCAAGGACTTCGCCACCGCGCTCGGGCCCTGGATCGTCACCGCCGACGAGATCGACCTCGGCGCGATCGAGGTCGAGGCGCGGATCAACGGCGAGGTCTGGGCGCAGGGCAACAGCGGCGACGCGATGTGGAGCCCGGCTGAGGTGATCGCCTACCTCTCGACCGCCGAGCCGCTGGCGCCGGGCGAGCTGATCGGCTCCGGCACCTTCGGCGGCGCCTGCGGGCTGGAGGTGGGCAGGCGGCTGGTGCCGGGCGACTGCATCGAGCTGGAGGCGAAGGGGATCGGCGTCCTGCGCAGCTCGCTGGGCGAGCCGCGGGGGCTGCGCTGGGTGCCGGAGCGGCGCGAGCCGGGCCGGACGATCTCCGGCGGCACCGCGCCGGACCAGACCGAGCTGCTGCCGCCGCGCGCCGACGCGCCGCCGCCGCCGTACCCGCGGACGGGCGGATGAGCGCCGACGCGGGCGGCGATCGCCTCGAGCGGCTGCGCGCCGCCCTTCCTGACGGCGCGCTGATCGTCGACCCCGAGATCCTCTCCGGCTACGAGGCCGACATCACCGGCCGCTACGGCGGCCGCGCCGCGGCGCTCGCCCGTCCCCGCGATCGCGACGAGGTGGCGGCGGTGGTCGCGGCCTGCGCGGCGATCGGCATGCCGCTGGTGCCCCAGGGCGGCAACACGGGGCTGGTCGGCGGCGGCGTGCCGCGGGACGGCGAGGTCGTGCTCAGCCTCACCGGGCTCGACTGGGTCGGCGAGGTCGACACCGCCTCGAACCAGGTCTCGGTCGGCGCCGGGGCGACCCTGGAGCGGGTGCAGGAGGCGGCGCGGCGGGCCGGGCTGGAGTTCCCGCTCGACCACCCGGCGCGCGCCTCGGCGACGATCGGCGGCGGCGTCGCCACCGATGCCGGCGGGGCTCCCGCGCTGCGCCACGGCACGATGCGGCGGCGGGTCGTCGGGCTCGAGGTCGTGCTCGCCGACGGGGGCGTGGTCAGCCGCATGGAGGGCCTCTTGAAGGACAACGCCGGCTTCGACCTGCCCGCGCTGCTGGTCGGCTCGGAGGGGACGCTCGGGGTGATCACCGCGGTGCGGCTGCAGCTCGAGCCGGCGGCGGGGCAGCGGCTGGCGGCGCTCTTCGGCGTCGGTGGGTACGACCAGGCGTTGGAGCTGCTCGGCGGGCTGCGGGCGGTGCCCGGGCTCGAGGCCGCCGACTTCTTCGACGCCGCCTGCATGACGCTGGTGAGGGAGCGCCGGGCGCTCCCGGCGCCGCTCGCCGGCGAGCATGGCCTCTACGTGATCGCCCAGTGCGCGGGCCGCGGCGACTTCGTGACGGAGCTCGCCGAGGCGCTCGAGCCGCTCTCCTTCGAGCCCGAGGTGGCGGTCGCCGAGAGCACCGCCGAGCGCGAGCGCCTCTGGGCCTACCGCGAGCTGCTGAACGAGTCGATCCGCGAGGAAGGCGTGCCCCACAAACTCGACATCGCGGTGCCGATCGCGAGGCTGCCGGAGTTCGCCGCCGCGGCGACCGTGGCGGCGGGCGACGCGCGGCTCTTCCTCTACGGCCACCTCGGCGACGGCAACGTCCACGTCAACCTGCTCGGCCCCGGCCCCGACGACGACGGCCCCGACGAGCGGATCCTGCGGCTCGCCACCGGCCTCGGCGGCACGATCAGCGCCGAGCACGGCGTCGGCGTGGCGAAGCGCCGCTACCTCTCCCTCTGTCGTTCCGAGCGCGACATCGCCGCGATGCGGGCGCTGAAGCGGGCGCTCGACCCCGACGGGATCCTGGCTCCCGGCCGCGTCCTCGACTGAGCGCGTGGAGCGCCGGCTGCTCCTGCTGTTCGCGGTCGCCTGCGGCGCCAGCCTGGCGAACATCTACTACGCGCAGCCGCTGCTGCCGGACATCGCCGCCGAATTCGGCGTCGCCGACGCGGGCGCGGCGATCGTCGTCACCGTCTCCCAGATCGCCTACTCGGTCGGCCTGGTGCTGATCGTGCCGCTCGGCGACCTGGTCGAACGGCGGCGGCTGATCTCCGGCCTGTTGCTCGGCTGCGCCGCCTGCCTCGCCGTCGCCGCGGCGGCGCCGAGCCTCGTCGTCCTCACCGCGGCGCTCGCGCTCGGCGCGCTGGCCGCGGTCGTCGTCCAGGTGCTGCTGCCGTTCGCCGCCGTCCTCGCGCCGGCGGAGGAGCGCGGCCGCGTCGTCGGCGAGGTGATGACCGGGACGCTGGTCGGGGCGCTCTCGGCGCGCACCGTCTCCGGCCTGCTCGCCGCGCTCGGCAGCTGGCGGATCCCGTTCGGCTTCGCCGCGGTCGTCTCGGTGGTGTTGGCGGTGGCGCTGTGGCGGGCGCTGCCGGCGCGGGAGCCGGCCACCTCGATGAGGTACCACCGGCTGCTGCTCAGCGTCGCCGGCCTGGTCCGCCGCGAGCCGGCGCTGCGCCGGCGGATGGCCTACGGCGCCTGCGGCTTCGCCGGCTTCACCCTCGCCTGGACGACGATCCCCTTCCTGCTCGCCGGGCCGGCCTACGGGCTGGGGCCGGGGGCGATCGGCCTCTTCGGCCTGGCCGGGATCGCGGGCGCGCTCGCCGCCCGTCGGCTGGGGAGGTGGCACGACCGCGGCCGGGGACTCTCGGCGACCGGCTGGGTGCTGGCCTCGATCCTGCTCAGCTGGCCCCTGCTCTTCCTCGGCAAGGAGTGGTTGCCGTTCGTCGCCGCCGGCCTCGTCCTGCTCGACCTCGGCGTACAGGGGCAGAACGTCCTCAGCCAGGGGGTGATCTACGCCCTCGGACCGGAGAACGCCGGCCGCGTCACCACCGCCTACGTCACCTCGAACTTCCTCGCCGGCGCCGTCGGCTCGGCGATCGGCGGCCTCGCCTGGTCGTCGGGAGGCTGGACCGCGGTGACGGTCGCCGGGGCGGCGTTCGCGGCCCTCGCCCTCGCCGTCTGGCTCACCGAGGCCGTCACCTCCCGATGAGTTCGCACTTTCGCTCGGATAGCGAGCAGAACTGCGAACTCGCCGGTATTCAGAAATCAAATCTGCACACAGGTTAGTATTCGCTCATGGGTGATCTGCGCACGCAGGTGGGGATCGTCGGCGCCGGTCCGGCCGGGCTCACCCTGGCCCTCCTGCTGGAGCGGGCCGGGATCTCCTCGGTCGTCCTGGAGCGCCGCGACCGCGCCTACGTCGAAGGCCGGGTGCGCGCCGGACTGCTGGAGCAGAACACGGTCGACCTGATGCGGAAGCTGGGCGTCGCCGGGCGCCTCGACGTCGAGGGTCTGCCCCACGAGGGCATATACCTGCGCTGGCAGGGCCAGACCCTGCACATCCCGATGACCGAGCTGACCGGCCGCACGATCACGATCTACGGCCAGCAGCAGGTCGTCCGCGACCTGATCGACGCCTGCGCCGGGCGCGGGGTGGAGGTCCGCTTCGAGGTGGACGACGTCGCTGTCCACGGCCTCGACTCCGACGCCCCGTCGATCGCCTTCCGCGATGCCGAGGGCGAGGGGCGGATCGACTGCGACCTCGTCGCCGGCTGCGACGGCTTCCACGGCGTCTGCCGTCCCTCGATCCCCGCGGGCGTGTTGACCGGGTACGAGTACACCTATCCCTTCGGCTGGCTCGGCATCCTCGCCGAGGCGGCGCCGAGCACCGACGAGCTGATCTACGCCTGGCACGAGCGCGGCTTCGCCCTCTACTCGATGCGCTCGCCCGAGATCTCCCGCCTCTACCTCCAGGTCCCCGCCTCGGAGGACGTCGCCGAGTGGCCCGACGAGCGGATCTGGGAGGAGCTGCAGGCGCGCCTCGGGGTCGAGGGCTGGCGGGTCGGCGAAGGCCGGATCTTCGACAAGGGCGTCACCCCGATGCGCAGCTTCGTCTGCGAACCGATGCAGTACGGCCGCCTCTTCCTCGCCGGCGACTCGGCCCACATCGTGCCGCCGACCGGGGCCAAGGGCCTGAACCTCGCCGTCAACGACGTCCGCCTCCTCGCCGCCGCGATGAGCGCCCACTTCTCCCGTGGAGACGACTCCCTCCTCGCCCGCTACTCCGACGACGCCCTGCGCCGGGTCTGGCGCGCCCAGGACTTCTCCAACTTCATGACCCAGCTCCTCCACCGCCCGGGCGACGGCGAGCCCTTCCAGGCGCGCCTGCAGCTCTCGCGGCTGGAGCAGCTGCGGCGCTCGGAGGCGGCGCGCCGAAACCTCGCGGAGAACTACGTGGGGCTGCCGGCGACGGCGGACTTCTAGGTCGGGCGGAGCTGGCGCCCGGAGCTGAAGGGACGGCCAAGGGACGCGGCCTTCTCGGTGGCGGCCCGGGCAGGCTGTGGCCGCCACCGAGAAGGCCGGGGATGTGGGGAGTGGCGCGGGTCCCGGCCGGTGCGTCACAGAGAGGCGCGGGAGATGTGAGGAAGGTGCCCGGGGTCGTAACGCTTCCTCCTCGAAGGTCAGGTTCCCCAGGCGCCCCGCCCACGCGGTCGACCTGGGTCAGCCATAGGTTCACCCAGGTCGACCGCACTCTCGGGGGTGCGACGGATCCGTGAACTTCGAGGAGGAAGCTTCTCGCCTCCCGCGCAGATCCCGGCGGAAGCGTCACGACCCGGCGGCGGTCCCGCGGGAAAGCCTCACGCCCTGTGGCGATCCCGCAGAAAGCGTCACATCCCTGGGACTTCCCGCAGAAACCCTGACGCCCGGGACGCATCTCGGACGGGCGCGGCGGCCGCGAAGTACCGCGGGATCAGGCGCTCAGGCCTGCGTCGCGCCCTGGTCGAGGCCGAGCGCGCGGAGGGCGGCCGGGACCGCGGTCGGGGTGCTCTCTGGGTCGAGGTGGGCGAGCACCGAGAGGGCCGAGCGGGCCAGGTGCAGGGCGAGGCGCGAGGCCGCCTCGTCGCGCTCGCCGGCCCGGCAGGAGAGCAGGATCGCTTCGTGCTCGACTTCGCCGGTCGACCAGGCGTGCGGCCGCTCGCCCAGCACCGACATGCGGCGATAGCGCTGGGCGCGCGCCATCATCAGCCGGATCTGCCGGTGCAGCGCCCGCCCGCAGCCGTCGACGAGGCGGGCGTGGAAGGAGGAATGGGCCAGTTCCCAGGCGTCGATGTCCTCGAAGCGCTCCGCCTCCCGCATCGCGTCGAGCTCCTCGCCGATCGCGCCGAGGTCGACCGCGGTCATCCGCGGCACCGTGATCGAGATCGCCGCCGTCTCCAGCATGATCCGGCTGCAGTAGACGGCGTCGAGGTCGTCGGCGTCGAAGGCGGGCACGCGGGGGCGCCGGTTGTGCCGGGCTTCGACCAGCCCCTCGGCCTCGAGCCGGCGCAGCGCCTCGCGCACCGGCGTCGTGCTGACTCCGGTCATCTCCGCCAGCCGCACCTGGGAGAGCTCGGAGCCGGGTGAGATCTCACCGGTGACGATCAGCTGGCGCAGGCGGTCGGTGGCGATCGCGACGGCGTCGCGGCGGCGCCCCTTGTCGAGGCTGAGGCCCCGCCCCTCCGCCTGGCCCGACCGCGCCGCGGTCACCGCGGGCCCACCTCGAGGACGACGCGGCCGAAGAGGTCTCGCCCCGCCGCCGCCTCGTGTGCGGCGGCCGCCTCGGCGAGCGGCAGGCGGTGGGCCACCGGCGGCGGCTCGATCCGCCGTTCGCCGACCAGCCGCCAGACCTCGCGGGTCTGGGCGGCGCCGGCGCCGCGCTCGCCGTGGATCGAGAGATGTCGCCGGTAGAGGACTCGCATGTCGACGTCGACGACGCCGCCGCCGTGAGCGCCGCAGGTCACCAGACGACCATAGTCGCGCAGCGCCGCCAGCGCACCGCCGAAGAGCTGCGGCGAGGAGATGTTCTCGAAGACGACGTCGGCGCCGCGGCCGTCGCGGGTCAGCTCGCGCGCCCGCTCGGCCCAGCCGGGACGCGAATAGTCGACCGTCGCCTCGACCCCGAGCTCCGCGCGCAGCCGCGCCAGCTTCCACTCGGCGCCCGCCGCGGCGACGACCCGCGCGCCGAGCGCCTGGGCGATCCGCACCCCGGCGATGCCGAGGCCGCCCGCGGCGGCCATCACGAGGACGTCCTGACCGGCCTTCAGGTCGCCGGCGCCGACCAGCAGGTTCCAGGCCATCGGGTAGTTGACCGCCATCGCCGCCGCCTCGTCGAAGCCGATGTGGTCGGGGATCCGCACGACGCTCCGCTCCGGCACCGCGACCAGCTCGGCGGCGCCGCCGTCGCGGTGCACGCCGAGCGCTTCGTGGTGCTCGCAGGCATGCTCCAGCCCGGCCCGGCACATCTCGCACTCGCCGCAGAAGAGGGTGCTGGTGGAGGCGACCCGGTCGCCGACCGCGAAGCCGGTCACCGCGGCGCCGACGGCGACCACGACGCCCGCCGGGTCGGAGCCGAGCACGCGCGGCAGGGTGACGCGGAAGTCGGCGCCGCGGCGGCGCACCTCGACGTCGAGCGTGCGGCCGACGGTGACCGCCCGGACGCCGATCAGCACCTCGTCGGCCGCCGGCTCGGGGTCGGGCCAGTCGAGGTACTCGAGCACCTCCGGACCGCCGAACTCGCGGATCACGAGCGCCTTCACGGGTGAAAGTCTATAGACTTTCACCCGATGACCGAGTTCGCCGTGGGAAGCGTTCGGGGAGAGGCCGGCTGCCATGCCGTCGCGATCGCCCGCGAACAGGTCTTCGAGCTCCCCGGCACCCCCTCGGTGGCCGATCTGCTCGCCGCCTGGGACGGGTGGATGGACCGGATCGCGGCGTCCCTGCGGGACGGTTCCCTGGGGACCGGGACCGAGCTGTCGGAGGTCGAGCTGGAGGCGCCGCTGCCGGCGCCGCGCAACCTCTACATGGCGGGCGCCAACTACGCCGACCACGCCCGCGAGATGCGCAAACTGCCCGTCGACGCGCCGATCGACCCCTCGCCGCACGGCCCCTTCTTCTTCCTCAAGCCGACCACCACGGTGGTCGGACCGGGCGCCGACGTGGTGCTGCCGGCCGCGGTCGCGAAACTCGACTGGGAGGTCGAGCTGGCCGCCGTGATCGGTCGCGAGGCGCGCGGGCTGCGCGCCGGGGAGGCGCTCTCCTGCGTCGCCGGCTACACCGTCCTCAACGACATCTCCGCCCGCGACAACTTCAAACGCGAGCCGGCGACCGAGCCGCCGATGACCTTCGACTGGTTCGGCCAGAAGGGCTGGGCGACGTCGTGCCCGATCGGCCCCTGGATCGTCCCGGCCCGCTTCGTCGCCGACCCCGGCGCCCTGCGGATGACCCTGACCGTCAACGGCGAGGTCGAGCAGAGCTCCTCGACCGCCGAGATGATCTTCGACCTGCCCGCCCAGCTCGCCTACCTGAGCGGGATCGTGCCGCTCGTCCCCGGCGACGTGGTGGCCACCGGGACGCCCGCCGGCGTCGGCATGGGCAAGGGTCGCTTCCTCGCCCCCGGCGACGAGATGGTGGCGGCGATCGAGGACCTCGGCGAGCTCCGCAACCGGGTGGTGGCGGGAGATTGAGATGAGCCGCTTCGAAGCGGACTTCCTCGCCAGCATGGCGGCCGTCGACGCCGCGATCGCGCGGACCGAGGACCCCCATCACCGGGCGATCCTGGAGAACTATCGCCGCCACGTCTACCTCGAGGTCTCCGGCCGGATCGACGAGATCCTCTCGCCGGAGATGACGGTCGAGCACCCCCATTACCGGATCTCCTGGGCCGGGCAGGTCCGCGTCCTCGACGGGACCCGGGAGGTGCGCGCCTTCTACACCGAGCTCGGCCACGCCGGCGCCGTCCTCTGGAACACCGAGGAGAGCGTCGCCGTCGCCGACTGGGGGTTCGCCGCCGAGCTCACCCTGCACCAGCTGCTGCCGGGCGCCGCGCTGGCCGCCGACGGCGAGGAGGTCGACGACCAGGAGGCGACCTACCACCTTTCCAGCCGCCAGGCCTTCGTCTGGCCCTACGACGAGCGGGCGCGGCTGCGCGGCGAGCACATCTATGAGGACGTCTCGACCCGGCGCTTCGAGAAGGTCGCGCCGGCGGACGTGATCACGCCGGAGCGGGCGGCCGAGCTCTTCGCCCCACACCTCGCATGACCGAGCGGCCGCCGACCGTCGCGGTGATCGGCGCCGGCGGCGTGATGGGCGCCCCGATCGCCCGCAACCTCGCCCGCGCCGGCTTCCCGGTGCGCGCCTGGAACCGCACCGCGGCGAAGCTCGAGGCGCTCGCCGGCGAGCCCGGGATCGAGGTCCGCGCCGACCCGACCGCCGCCGCGGCCGACGCCGAGGTGGTGATCTCGCTGCTCAGCGACGCCGAGGTGACGCTGGCGGCGATGTCCTTCCTCGGCGAGGGCGGGGCGACGCCGGAGGGGGCGATCTGGGTGCAGTCGGCGACGATCGGGATCGCGGGCACCGAGCGTTGCGCGGAGCTCGCCCGCGGCGCCGGGATCGGCTTCGTCGACGCGCCGCTGCTGGGGACCAAGGAGCCCGCCGAGGCGGGCAAGCTGGTCGTCGTCGCGGCCGGCCCGGAGGCGGCGGCGACGCGACTCGAGCCGCTCTTCGAAGCGATCGGCCGGCGCACGATCTGGCTCGGCGAGGAGCCCGGCCTGGCGAGCCGGCTGAAGCTGGCGATCAACACCTGGATCCTCGCCCTGGCCGAGGCGAGCGCCGAGGCCGTCGCCCTCGCCGGCGGGCTCGGGCTCGAGCCGGCGCTCCTCTTCGACGCGCTGACCGGGACGCCGCTCGACTCGCCCTACCTGCGCGGCAAGGGCGCGGCGATGCTGGCGCGCGATTTCGAGCCGACCCTGAGCCTGGCGCTGGCCGCCAAGGACGCCGCGCTGGCCGCCGCGGCGGGGCGCGAGGCGGGCCTCGACCTGCCGCTGCTGGAGGCGGTCCGCGGCCGGCTCGCGGAGGCGGCGCGCGAGGACGGCGAGGCCGACGTCGGCGCCGTCTACCTGCACGCTTTGGGAGCGAAAGCAACGTCACTAGGGTTAGGAAGGGAAGGGAGCTGAGCATGTCCACGCTGATCAGACGGATGGCCCACGTCGGCCTCCAGGTGCCGGACCTCGAGGCCTCGGTCGGCTGGGCGACGACCGTGATGGGGATGCGCGAGGTGGAGCGCTCCGGCGGCGTCTCCTACCTCACCCACGGCGACTGCCACCACTCGCTGCAGCTCTACGACGGCGAGCGCTCGGCGCTCGACCACATCGCCATGCAGGCTCACGACGCCGATGCGCTGGCGGAGCTGGCGCGGCGGCTGGAGCGGGCCGGGATCGAGATCGTCTCGACCGAGCCGGAGGAGCTCGGCATCCGCCAGGCGCTCCGCTTCCGCGGCCCCGACGGCCACCTGATCGAGGTCTTCGTCGAGATCGACGAGGCGGGGCCGATCCATACCGGCGCCGGCGTGCAGCCGCGCAAGTTCGGCCACCCGACCCTGACCTGCCCGGACACCGGCCCGACCCGGCGGCTCTTCGAAGAGCTGCTCGAGTTCCGCCTCTCCGACGAGATCGGCGACGGCGTCCTCGCCTTCCTCCGCTGCAACCCCGAGCACCACGGCATCGGCCTGCAGAAAGGCGAGCCGGGGCTGAACCACTACGCCTGGGAAGTGGAGAGCCTGGCCGAGCTCGGCCGGCTGGGCGAAACGCTGGCCCGCAACGGCGGCCGCTTCATCTGGGGGCCGGGCCGCCACGGCGCCGGCGAGAACCTCTTCACCTACCACTTCGACCCGGCCGGCTGCGTGGTCGAGTACTACGCCGACATGTACAAGGTGCTGGACGAGCGCACCTTCGAGCCGGGCCACTGGAGCCTCGAGGACCACAGCGGGCAGAACCTCTGGGGGCCGACCACCCCGCACGAGCTGATGGTCGCGGCGACGCCGCTCGCCGCCGCGGTGGGCGCGGCCTGATGAGCGACGCTCCCGCCCGCACCACGCCGGAGGAGATCACCGCGGCGGTGGTCGAGCGGTTCGAGGCCTGCCCCGACCCGCGCCTGCGCGAAGTGATGCAGGCGTTGGTGCGGCACCTGCACGGCTTCGCCGTCGAGGTCGGGCTGAGCGAGGAGGAGTGGGGGGTGATGATCGAGCGGCTGACGGCGACCGGTCAGATCACCGACGACAAACGGCAGGAGTTCATCCTCTGGTCCGACAGCCTCGGGCTCTCGATGCTGGTCGACGCGCTCGCCAACCAGCTGCCCGAGGGGGCGACCGAGTCGACCGTCCTCGGCCCCTTCTACGTGCCCGGCTCGCCGCTGCGCGAGTACGGCGCCGACATCGCCGAAGAGGAGGCGGGCGTCCCCGCCCGGGTCCACGGCCGCATCCTCTCGATCGACGGCACGCCGCTGGCCGGGGCCGAACTCGACGTCTGGCAGAACGGCGACAACCGGCTCTACGCGGTGCAGGACCCCGACGCCCCGGAGGACCACCTGCGCGGCCGCTTCCAGACCCGCGAGGACGGCAGCTTCGCCTTCCTCGCGGTGCGGCCGGTCGCCTACCCGATCCCCGACGACGGCCCGGTCGGCCAGATGCTCGAGGCGACCGGCCGCCACCCCTGGCGCCCGGCCCACATCCACATGATCGCCCGCGCCCCCGGCCACCGCACGGTCACCACCCACATCTTCGACGAGGAGTCCGAGTACCTCGACTCCGACGCCGTCTTCGCCGTCAAGCCCTCCCTGGTCCGCCACTTCGACCGGCACACCGCCGACGACCCGGACACCCCCGAGGGCGTCGAAGGCGAGTGGGTCTCGCTCGAGTGCGACATCGTCCTCACCCCCGCCGACGAGGCCGGCGAGCCCGTCGACCGCGGGCGCACGCACTAGCCGGGCGGGGAAGCTGACGCCCGGGACGTGAGGCTTCCGCAGGGAAGTCCACACGGACGTGGGAGAGATGTCGGGAAGGTCACATGGACGTATGAGAGATGTCGGGGACGTCACCCTCCTCATGCCTCCCGTGACGGGATCGGGGCCGGCCGTGGGTGAGTTCGCACTTTCCTTCGCCATGCGAGCAGAACTGCGAACTCACCAGGGGGAGGCATGAGGAAGACGGGAGGAAGCGTGGACTTCCCCCGCTCCTGGTCACCGATCCCCGGAGTTCGTGACGGATCACGCACCTCTCCCCGACACCCGGCCTTCTCGGTGGCGGCCACAGCCTGCCCGGGTCGCCACCGAGAAGGCCGGGTCCCTTTCACCTCCGGGCGCCAGCTAAGAGGCGCCAGCTTCCAGCGCCCCATCCACCCCCTACCGCGGCGGATCCCACTCGACGCGCAGCGAGTGGAGGGGGAGCACGGTCATCGCCGGCGAGTAGGTGAGCTGTCGGCCGGGGACGACGCGGATGTCGGGGATGCGGGTGAGCAGGCGCTCCATCCCGATCCGGCCGCCGAGGCGGGCGAGCGGGGCGCCCATGCACTTGTGCCGGCCGCGGCCGAGGGAGAGGTGCTTGTCGGCGTTCTCGCGGCGGACGTCGAAGCGGCGCGGGTCGGGGAAGTGCTCCTCGTCGTGGCCCGCCGAGATGTAGACCAGCCAGACCATCGAGCGGGCCGGGATCTCGACCCCGCCGAGCTCCACCGGCCGGGTGGTGATGCGGAAGGCGCCCGGTGCGGTGCCGCGGCGGCGCAGCGCCTCGTCGACCGCGTTGGCCATCAGCGACATGTCCTCGAGCACCGCGGCGCGCTGGTCCGGGGCGGCGTCGAAGAGCATCGTCATCTGCCCCATCAGGTTTGCCGTGGTGTCGTTGCCGGCGGCGATCAGCTCGGTGACGTGGGTGACGATCCGGTTGGTCGGCAGGGCCGGATTGCCCTCGTCGTCGGTCGCTCGCACCATCGCCGTGATCAGGTCGTCGCCCGGCTCGGCCCGGCGCGCCTCGACCACCGCCGCGTAGTAGGCGCGGCCTTCGGCGATCGAGAGCCAGTGGCGGCGCGCCTCGTCCTCGCTCATCGGCTTCGGCGGGCCCTTGTCCTCGGCGTCGGCGTCGGCCGGCGACATCAGCGCGAACATCGACTCCGACCAGGCGCGGAAACGGTCGATGTCCGCCTCCGGCAGGCCGAGCATGCCGACGATCACCCGCAGCGTATAGGGGTAGCAGTACTCGTTGATCAGGTCGCACTCGCCGCGGTCGAGGAAGCCGTCGATCAGCTCGTCGGCGATCCGCCGCATCGGCCCCTCCTGTTCGTCGACCAGCCCCCGCGTGAACGCCTTGTTGGCGTTCTTGCGCGAGACCGTGTGGACGGGCGGGTCGAGGCCGATGAAGGCTTCGTCCATCAGGTCGGAGGGGACCTGGTCGGCGATGTCGGCGGGCGGCGGGACGACGCCGATCGCCCGCGAGGAGAAGGTCTCGAAATCGCCGACGGCGGCGACGATGTCGTCGTAGCGCGTCACCACCCAGAGGTTCAGCGGCTCGTAGAAGAAGACCGGGTTCTCCCGCCGCGCCCGCTCCAGCACCGGGTACGGATCGATGAGGAACTCCTGCGAGAGCGGATCGAACCCCGGCATCGTCGGCACCGTCCTCTCCATCCCATGTCAACCCTATTGATTAGGATGAATAGGGTCAAACGGCAACGGCGTCACTGACGCCAATATCCTCGACCCGGAATGGCAGCGGCAGATCCAACCCTGGCGGACTCGCGCGTCTCCCGCGCCGAGGCGGTCGCGCGCCGGCTCGAGACCGAGATCATGGACGAGGTCGTCGCCCCCGGCGAGCGGCTCGGCACCAAGGGGGAGCTGCGCGAGCGCTTCGGCGTCGCCCTGGCCACCGTCAACGAGGCGGTGCGGCTGCTGGAGATGCGCGGCCTGGTCGAGGCGCGGCCGGGGCCGGGCGGCGGCGTCTTCGTCGCCGCGGGCTCGGCGCGGATGGCGCTCAGCCACTCGACCCTGCGTTTCAAGGGCGGCAGCGGCGGCTTCGTCGAGGCGCTCGCCGTGCGCGACGCGCTCGAGCCGCTGATCTGCCGCGAAGCGGCGCGCCACCACGGCGCCGAGGACGTCGCCGCGCTGGAACGGATCCTCGACCAGATGGAGGGCCGGGTCGACGACCCCCGCGAGTACCTCCGCCTCAACTACCGACTGCACCGCCGGATCGCCAAGCTGGCCGCGAATTCGGCCCTCCACGGCATCTACCTGATGCTGCTCGACCAGATGGAGAAGGGGCTCGAAGGGGCGGCCGTCGACGAGTTCGACACCGCGGGCCACCTCGCCGACCACCGCGAGCTGATCGCCGCCATCGACGCCGGCGAGGGCGAGCGGCTGGAGCGCGCGATCGCCCGCCAGTCGCCCAGCTACGGCCACAGCTGAGCGCCGCCGGCGGGACGCGCGCTCAGCCCTCGAACCACTCGTCCGGGAGGGCGCGGATCGTCGCCAGGACGGCGTCGCTGTGGCGGCGCGACTCGCGCGCGGCGCGGCGCCCGTCTCCCGCCAGGATCGCGTCGGCGAGGGCCAGGTGCTGGTCGATCAGCCGTTCGGTGTCGGCGGCGCTGGCCAGGTGCAGGAAGACGCCGGCGTGGGTCTCCAGGTTGCGCAGCACCAGCGACAGCGGCGCGTTGCCGGAGAGCCGGTCGACCAGTTCGTGGAACTCGACGTTGGCCTCGGTGTAGGCGGCCGGGCCGGCGCCGCGGATGCTCTCCTGGCGGCGCCGCTCGGCCCTCATCTCCGCCGCTCCCTCGCCCTCGCCCTCGCCGATCCGTTCGGCGGCGAGCGAGGCGGCGTCGGCGCCGAGCCGCGCCCGCAGCCAGAAGAGGTCCTCCAGGTCCTTGCGCGACATCCGCCGCACGCTGGCGCCGCGGTTGGGCTCGATCGAGACCAGCCCTTCGCTCTGCAGGCGCGCCAGGGCCTCGCGCACCGGTCCGCGGCTGACCTCGAGGCGGCGGGTCAGCTCAGCCTCGACCAGGCGCTGGCCGGGGGAGAGGCGGCCGGCGCGGATGTCGTCGCGCAGGCGCTCCGCGATCCACTCCGAGGTGGCGCCCGCGCCGCGGCCGTTGCCGCTCCTCTCCCGCGTCCCGGTCGTCGCCATCGTGCCTAGCCTAACAAGATTGTCCTACGATATTGTCTGGTCATTGGGAGCAGGGACGAGTGGCGCCGCGGGCAGGCGTCGACCACCGATCAGGAGAGAGAGATGACCAAGTCGTTCGAGAGGACGCCACCGCTGGAGATCGCCGACGATGCGCCGGTGGCGAGCGAGCACGCGGGCGGCACGCCCGCCGGGATCGCGCCCGGCTACCACCTCGGCTCGGGCGAGGGCCCGGCGATCTGGTTCCAGGGCGGGATCATCACGATGAAGGCCCGCCGGCACGACACCGACGGCCAGTTCGGGCTGACCGAGTGGTACGGCCCGCGCGGGATGGTGGCGCCGGGCCACGTCCACGAGCACGAGGCCGAGGGCTTCTACATCGTCGACGGCAACCTCGACATCGGCGTCGGCGACACCGTCTACCACGCCACCCCCGGCGACTACATATACGTGCCGAAGCAGACCGTGCACGACTGGGTCGTCACCTCGGCCTCCTGCAAATTCCTCGTCTTCATCATCCCCGGCGGCTTCGAGCACTTCTTCGAGGAGCTGGCCGAGCCCGCCCTGGCGGCGACCTACCCCTACACCGAGCACCGCCGGCCGCCGCTGGAGGAGATCGAAAGCGTCGGCGCCAAGTACGGCTGGAGCAAAGGCCACGGGCCGCTGGAGACGCGGTCGACCGCGCCCGAAGTGGTGGGCAGGCTGGAGCGCGAGGGGTGAGTGGCTGGAGCGCCGAGAAGCTCGGGCCCGCGGACGCGCCGCTGCTGGTGGCGACGATCCACGGCGGCTTCTGGCGCTCCCGCGTCGACGCCGGCAGCATCGCCCCGCTGGCGGGCGCGCTCGCCGCGGCGGGGCACGCCGTCTGGAACCTGGAGTACCCGCGGGTGGGCGAAGCGGAGGGCGGCTGGCCGGGGACGGCGGATTCCGTGGCGGCGGCGCTCGACGCGCTGCTCGCCGAGGCCGCGGGCAGGCCGGTCGTCGTCCTCGGCCACTCGGCGGGCGGCCACCTGGCCTTGTGGGCGGCCCGCGGTCGCGACGTCGCGGCGGTGGTCGCCCTGGCCGCCGTCAGCGACCTCGCGGCGGCCGACCGCGAGGGCCTCGGCGAGGGGGCGACGGCGGAGTTCATCGGCGCTTCGGCGGCGACGGTGCCGGACGCCTACCGAGACGCCGGCCCGATCTCCCGCCTGCCCCTCGGCGTCCCCGCCCTGCTCGTCCACGGCGACGCCGACCCGCGCGTGCCGATCGGCCAGAGCCGCGCCTACGCGGCGGCGGCGACGGCGGCCGGCGACGAGGTCGAGCTGGTCGAGCTGCCCGGCGTCGACCACATGGAGCTGATCGAGCCCGAGGGCCCGGCCCGGGCCGCGATCGACGCTCGCCTGGGCGCCCTCGGCGGCGCCGGCCGGCCCTCCTGACCGGCATCATCAGGGGATGGGCGAGGCTCCCCACTGCGTCTGCGGCTGCGGCCGCGAGGTCCCGCGGCGGGCCGAGCAGGCGAACCTGCTGGCGATCCGGCTGATCCCCGAGCTGATGCTCTGGGACCGCCACCGCCTCGACCTGCGCCGCGGCGAGGCGCCGCCCGACTCACCGGTCACCGCGGAGAAGCTCGACGCTTTCCTGGCGACCGGCGGTGGCCACTATCGCACCGCCGTCGAGACGATCCACGCCGGCGCCATCTCCGGCGTGTCGTTCGGCTTCGAGGTGAACGGTTGGCTGCGCTACTCGCGCAAGTCCCGCCGCAAGCTCCACAAGCTCGCCCCCGAGGCGATCCCCGGCGACAAGACGCCGCCCCTCGGCGAGGCGGAGCTGGCCCGGCTCGACCGCGAGCATCCCGAGCGCAGCTACACCGGCCGGGCCCCGGAGTGAGTTCGCAGAAAGCCGCGCATGGCGCGGCTTTCTGCGAACTCACTCCGCCAACGCGCCGAGGACGCGCTCGGCGTCGAGCGGCTCCCACCAGAGGTCGGCGCCGACGTCGCGGCCGATCAGGCCGGCGGCGACGTAGCCGGCGCCGCCGGAGATGCCGCCGTTGGGGTGGGTCGCCGAGCCCGCCATATAGAGGCCCTCGATCGGGGTGCGGTAGCCGAAGTGGTCGTGCATCACCTGGCCCGCGTCGAGGGCGCCCATGAAGATGTCGCCGCGGCGCATGTTGATCAGCTCGCGGGCGTACTCGTAGGCGGTGTAGGTGTGGCGGGCGAGGATGTTGTCGGCGGTCAGGTTGGGGGCGTAGGTGCGCCACTTGTCGAGGATCGCGTCGGCGAACTCCTCGCGCCGCGCGTTCAGGTTCTCGGCGTCGCCGTCCGGTTCGAAGGGGACCACGTGCCAGGCGTAGGCGGTGTGGAAACCGGGCGGGGCCTGCGCGGGGTCGAGCTGGGTGAGGGCGCCGCCGCCGAACTGGATCTCGCTCGGGAAGCGCCCGGCGACGACGTCGGCATGGGCCGTCTCCAGCGCGGCGATCGACTCCGAGCCGACGTTGTACTTGAGCGCCTCGTCCACGTGCGGGTCGAACTCCGCCGAGCTGTAGCGGGGCGGCTCGCGCAGCGCCAGGTGGAGGCCGTAGAGCGTCCACGGGGTGCCGCGGAAGTCGGCCACCCTCTGCCGGTACTCGGCGGGCAGCTCGGCCGGGTCGACCATCTCCTCGAAGGTCTGCGGCACGTCGACGGTCGAGGCGACGAAGCGCTTCGCCCGCAGGGCGCGTCCGTCGGCGAGCTCGATCCCGGTGGCGCGCCCGCCCTCGACCACGATCCGCTCGACGTGGGCCTGGTTGAGGAAGGTGCCGCCCGCGGCGACGAAGGTCTCCATCAGCCCGCGCGCCAGGTTCCAGCTGCCGCCCTTGCAGAGTTCGTAGCCGGTCGCCAGGTCGAAGGCGCGGATCAGCGAGCCGACCGGGCTGCGCTCGGCCAGCGTCTCGTGCAGCACCGTGCCGAAGAGCGAGAGCTTGAAGAGGAAGAGCACCTTCACCCGCTCGTCCTCGAACAGCTCGTCGACCGCCTCGTCGGGCTGGCGTTCGGTCAGGGCGAGGAAGTCGCGCCCCACCTGGCTGCGTCCCAGTACCTCCGCCCGCAGCCCTTCCGGCAGCGGCTCCGAGTAGCGCTCGACCAGGAACACCTCGCGGGTCATCTCCTCGGCCCGCGCGTTCCACTCGCGGAAGGTCTCGGCGTCGCGCTTGCTGAACCGCGCGATGCTCGCCACCGTCTGCTCGAGATCGCGCGAGAAGATCAGCGCCGAGCCGTCGGCGTGCGGCTGGGCGAACTCGTAGGTGGGGACGATGTAGGGGACCTTGGCGTCGAGGCCGAGGTCGCGGTACCAGGGCGTCCCGGCGATCGAGAAGTGGTTGATCGAGTGGAGGTTGTGGTAGAAGCCGGGCAGGGTCGACTCCTCGGTCATCAACCCGCCGCCGTAGGTGAGCCGGCGCTCGACCAGCGCCACCTTCAGCCCGGCGCGGGCCATGTAGGAGGCGAGGATCAGGCCGTGCTGGCCGGAGCCGATGACGACGCCGTCGAACTCGTCGCCCGCGCCGGCCATCAGACCACGTACCGGTCGAGGACCGAGGGCGCGAAGAGCTCCTCCGGCGTCAGCGGCCGCTTCGCCGCCCCCTGCTCGTGCAGCATCGCCAGGAAGGCCTCCAGCGCGACCCGGTTCGGCTCCAGCCCGTAGGGCCAGAAGTCCTCGCCCATCAGCTCCTCCGCCGCCTGTGCGTTGGCGAAGCTCCAGGGCACCGGGTAGCGCGGCGTGTTCGGGTCGATCGCCCGCGCCAGCCCGCGCCGCTTCGCCTCGAGGAAGGCCTCGAAGAGGTTCATCGCGATCCAGGGATGGCGCTCGACCGCGTCCGCCCGCAGGGCGACGAGGTGCATCGGCGGGAAGATCCCGGTGGCGCGGAAATACTCTTCCTCGACCGCCCGGTAGTCGCTGAAGAGGCGGACGACGCGGCCGCTGCGATCCTCGAAGGCGGCCGGCGGGTGGGGACAGATCAGCGCCGCGATCTCGCCGTCGAGGAGCAGGTCGTTGAGGCTGCGCTCGCTCTCGTAGGTGACGTCGAACTCGGCCGGCAGGTCGAGCGCGATCCCCTCGACCCGGCCCGGCTCGTTGGTGCCGCCGCGGACCCAGCTCACCCCGGTCAGGTCGACGCCGTAGGAGTGCTGGAGCAGGCCGCGCGCCCAGACGGTCGCCGTCTGCGTCCACTCCGGGCAGCCGATCCGCTGCCCCGCCAGCGCCCCCGGGTCGTCGATCGGCCCGTCGGCGCGGACGAAGATGGCCGAGTGGCGGAAGGCGCGCGAGGGGAAGACCGGGATCGCCGTGATCGAGTCGTCGCCGGCCGCCCGCAGCGAGCAGTACTTGGCCATCGACATCTCCGAGACGTCCCACTCGCGGTGGCGGGAGAAGCGCCAGAAGATCTCCTCCACCGAGAGGGTCAGGCAGGTGAGGTCGATGCCCTCGACCGGCACCCGCCCGGTGACCAGGTCACGGACGTGGTCGTAGTCGTTGATCGCCAGCGTCAGGTGGACGTTCTCGCGCCCGCCGGCCGTCGCCTCGCTCATCGCCGTTCCTTCCCCGCGCCGGTCAGACGATCGTCGCCACCTGGCCGCCGTCGACGCGGAAGTCGGAGCCGGTGATCTGCTTGGCCAGGTCGGAGGCGAGGAAGCAGACCATCGCGGCGACGTCGGCGGGCTCGCCGATCTTGCCCAGCGGCATGCCGCGCACCTCCTTGATGAAGTGGTCGATCCCTTCCTCCAGCTCCATTCCCCATTCCTTCGACAGTTTGTCGACCACGCCGCCCGGGCCCCAGGCCGGGGTGCGGATCGGCCCCGGGGTGACCGAGTTGCAGCGCACGCCCTGGCGGCTGAACTCGTTGGCGAGCAGCTTGGTGAGGATGTGGAGCGAGCCCTTGGTGACGGCGTAGTCGCTGAAGACCGGCGCCGGCTGCAGGCCGGACTCCGAGGCGGTGGTGACGATCGCCCCGCCGCCCGCCTCGATCATCGCCGGGATCGCCGCCCGCGAGGCGCGCACGGCGCTCATCAGGTTGACCTGGAAGAGCAGCTCCCAGCCCGCGTCGTCGACGCTGAGGAAGCCGTCGCGGGGGATGCAGATGCCGACGTTGTTGGCGAGGACGTCGATGCCGCCGAGCTCGCGGATCGTCGTCGCGACCGCCTCCTCGGGGCCGCCGGCGACGCCGAGGTCGATCGCCAGCGGCACGATCGCGCCGTCGTCGCGGGCCTCCGCCGCGCCGCTCGGGTCGAGGTCGGCGACGACGACGCGGGCGCCGCACTCGGCCAGCCCGGTCGCGATGCCGAGGCCGATGCCCTGGCCGCCGCCGGTGACCAGGGCCTTCCTGCCGCTGAGGTCGATCTTCACTTGCCCTCCTCCATGCGGGCGCGCGCGGCGCGCAGCGGCCCCTCGTCGATGTACACCTTCATCCGTTTGATCAGGCCGTCGGCGCGGTCGAGGATCGTGAACGTTTCCAGCCGCTCCTCGGAGCCGTCCTTCATCGCGTAGGTGACGTCGAAGGCGATCAGCGTGCGATGGCCCTGCTGCCAGACCTCGACGAAGCGATGGGTCGAGTGGTCGAACGGGGCGTGGACGTCGGCCAGCGTCGCCGCCACGTCGTTCTTGCCGACGGCGGGCGGGCGGTCGCCGAAGCGCACCTCGATGTCGTCGCCGAACTGCTCGCCGAGCCAGGCGAAGTCGTTGGCGTCGACGCGCCGGTAGTGCTCCTCCAGCCAGGGCGGCGCGACGGCGCTCACGAGGCCGCCTGGCCCGCGGCGACGGCGCCGGCGACCGGGGCGCGGACGCCGGCCTCGACCAGCCGCGGCAGGATCGACTCCTCCAGCTGCGCCAGCCCCTCGTCGAAGTCGGGCCAGGAGAAGGCCAGCCCGTCGAGGCCCGACTCGTGCAGGTCGACCATCGCCTGGGCGACCTGGTCGGGCGTGCCGACCAGCGGCAGCGCCCAGAGGCCGGCGATCGTGCCCTCGAGGATCTGTTCCATCTTCAGGCTCTCCCAGTCGGCGCTCTGCGAGTTAGGCATGTTGAGGCGGACGATGTTCTTCGCCCCCTCCTTGTCGGCGACCTCCTTGTGGACCCGGTCGTACTCGGCCCGCGCCGCCGCCTCGCTGTCGCGGCAGACGACGTGGGCGCGGCCGAAGACCTTGATCTCGCGCCCGTATTTCTCCCGCGCCAGGGCCTTGATCTCGGCGACCTGGTCGGCGGCGGTGTCGAGCGTGGTGAGGCCGGCGAAGATCAGGTCGGAGTGCTTGGCGGCGAACTCGCGGCCGGCCGGGCTGGTGCCCGCGTTCATGATCACCGGGTAGGGCTTCTGCAGCGGCTTCGGCTCGGAGAAGCCGCCGGGGACCTGGAAGTACTCGCCCTCGAAGTCGGCTTCGCCGCTCACCGTCCAGAGCTGCTTGATCACCTGCGCCCACTCGTCGGCGACCTGGTAGCGCTCGTCGTGCTCGCGCTGGGTCAGCCCGAACATCGACATCTCCTCCGGGTTCCAGCCGGCGACGATGTTGAGGCCGACGCGGCCGCCGGAGATATGGTCGGCGGTCGCCATCATCTTTGCCGCCAGGGCCGGGTGGACGATCGGCACGTGGACGGTGCAGAAGATCTGCGCCCGCTCGGTCGCGCTGAGCAGGCCGGTCGCCCAGGTGAATGTCTCGAAGGAGCGGTCGCCGAGGTTGGCGTCGCCGCCGTAGCCGCGCCAGCGGGCGATCGGGACGATCGCGTCGATGCCGATCCGGTCGGCCCACTTCGCGTACCGGAGTTGCTCGTCCCAGGTCCCCTCGACCATCCCCTCGATCGGCGAGAGCGTCACTCCGCCGCGCATGTTGATCCCGAAGATCCCCAGCTTCAGCTTGTTCTCCTCGCCGAGGACGGGACTCAGGTTCTTGTCGACCGACTCGCTCATCTCACGCTCCAGGTTGCGGCTTGGCCATCCGTCGCCGCGCTTCCCAGGCAGCGGCGTGCCGCAAGGGTAACACCGAATCAATATGAGGAATTGGGAGGGAGGGGCGGCGAGGGTTCGGGCCGTGGCGGCCGGGGACGGGGTGCATGCGGTGCGTGGTTCGGGCCGCGGCGGAGATGGTTCCACGTCCCGGGCGTCTCGGAGGCGACCCGGGCAGGCTGTGGCCGCCTCCGAGACGCCCGGGACGTGACGCTTCCTCAGAGAAGGTCGGAAGGACGTGACGCTTCCGGCAGGATCTCCACGGAGACGTGACGCCTCCTCCCGGATACGGGGTCCCCACGGAGGCGCGGTCGACCTTAGTTAGCCATAGGTTCACCCAGGTCGACCACGCCTCGGCGATGCCTGGGGAACCGTGACCTTCGTGGACTCTTCGTCACGACACGGGGCACCTTCCTCACATCTACCGCGCCTCTCTGCGGCGCACCGGCCCGGACCCGCGCCGTTCCCCACATCCCCGGCCTTCTCGGTGGCGGCCACAGCCTGCCCGGGCCGCCACCGAGAAGGCCGCGTCCCTTTGCCGTCCCTTGCGGCCCGGGCGCCGGCTCCCTACCCCGGCAGCACCGCCCGGGTGCTCTCGCCCAGCCGCCGGCCGAGCTCGGCGGCGGGGAGGGTGCCGAGCTCGTCGGAGAAGACCTCGGGGCCGACCAGGGCGGGCAGCTTGTCGGCGATCGCGGCGATGAAGCGCTCGAGGTCGAGGCCGCCGTCGCCGGGGAGGAGCCGGCCGTGCAGGGACTCGTGGGCCGGGTCGGCGGGCGGCGCGGCGGGGGCGTCCTCGATCTGCAGGCTGAAGATGCGGTCGGCGGGCAGCGCCCCGAGCAGCTCGAAGCTGGAGTCGGAGCGGAAGAAGTGCCAGGTGTCCAGCAGGATGCCGCCGTTGGGGCGGTCGGCCGCCTGGACGATGTCCCAGGCGGCGGCGAGGTCGTGGATGCCGGTGCCGGGGATGAACTCGAGTTGCAGGCGCAGGCCATGCTCGGCGGCGCGGTCGCAGAGCTCGGCGAAGGCGGGGCCACCGAGCTCGACCGGAACCGGCGGGTCGTAGAGGGCGAGGACGCTGATCAGGTCGGCGCCGAAGGCGACCGCCATCGCGAAGACCTCGTCGGGTTCGAGGTTGCCGTGGGCCGGGTCGTCGGCGGGCAGCTCGCCGGGCGAGCGCCAGGTCGGCAGCCAGCGGGCGAGCGGGTCGATCACCGCGACGCGCACCCCGGCGTCCTCGAAGCGGGCGCGCAGCTCGGCGTCGGAGATCCCGGCGGCGCGGGCGCGGAACACCTCGTAGGGGAAGAGCGAGGTCGAGTCGAAGCCGCCGACCCGGGCGGCCTCGAGCCGCTGGTCGAAGTCGAGCCGCTGGACGCTCCCGGCCCAGAGGCAGAGGCCGCTCACGGCCGCTCCCCGGCGTAGGCGGCGGCGAGGATCGCGCGCACGTCGTCGGCACCGACCGGGCGCGGGTTGTCGGCCGGGACGGCGGCGACGATCGGCTCGACCACCCGCTCGACGCCGTCGGCGGGCATCCCGATCGCGGCCAGGGAGAGCGGCACGCCGAGGCCGGCGGCGAGGTCGTAGAGAGCGCCGGCGGCGCCGCCCGGCGCCGTCCCAAGCGCGCCCGCGACGCGGTCCATCGCGACGCCCGCGGCGGGCTGCTGGAAGGCGACGACGTGGGGGAGGACGACGCTGTGGGTCTCGGCGTGGGGGAGGTCGAAGGCGCCGCCGAGCGCGTGGCAGACCTTGTGGTGGAGGCCGGAGCCGGCGACGGCGAAGGCCGAGCCCGCCAGGTAGGCGCCATAGAGCGCCTCGCCGCGGGCGCCGACGTCCTCGGGCGCGGCGACGACGGCCGGCAGGGCAGCGGCGAGCGCCGCGATCGACTCCAGCGCGATCGCCGTCGTCACCGGGTTGCGGCCCGGCGCGTAGAGCGCCTCGACGCTGTGGGCGAGCGCGTTCATGCCGCTGGCGGCGGTGATCGCGGCGGGCAGGCTGACGGTCAGCTCGGGGTCGTAGACGACCAGCCGCGGCAGCACCTTCAGGTCGCGGCCGGTGGTCTTGGTGCCGCCCTCGGTCGAGCCCCAGACCGGGGTCATCTCGGAGCCCGCGTAGGTGGTCGGGACGGCGACGATCGGCAGCCCGGTCGCCAGCGCCACCGCCTTCGCCGTGCCGGTGGTCGAGCCGCCGCCGACCGAGAGCACCGCGTCGGCCCCGGCCGCGCGGGCGGCCTCGACCGCGGCGGCGCCGACCTCGACCGGGACGTGCGGGCGGACGCCGTCGAAGCGACCGACGACGCGCTCGCCGAGCGGCGCCGCCAGCTCCTCGGCCAGCTCCGCCTCGCTCGTCGCCGCGATCAGCAGCAGGCGGCGGGCGCCGAGTGCCTCGATCGCCCCGGCCAGCTCGCGCCGGGCGCTCCCCGGACCGAAGACGACCCGCCCGGGCAGGGCCTCGTAGACGAACTCGCGCCCCTCGATGCCGCTCGCCTCGCCGCTCATCCGAAGTTCACGTTGACGTTCTTCACCTGGGTATAGGACAGCAGTTCGTCGAGCGACTCCTCGCGGCCGATCCCCGAGTCCTTGAAGCCGCCGTACGGCGTCCCCGGGAAATGTCTCGAGGAGTCGTTGACCCAGACGTAGCCGGCTTCGACGTCGCGGGCGAAGCGGTGGGCGAGGCCGAGGTCGCGGGTGAAGACGGCGGCGGTCAGCCCGTAGGCGACGCGGTTGGCGATCGCGATCGCCTCGTCGTAATCGCGGAACGGCATCGCCGCCAGCACCGGGCCGAAGATCTCCTCGTTGGCGAGCCGCGAGTCCGGCGCCACCCGGTCGAAGAGGGTGGGGCGGAGGAAGAGCCCCTCGGGCCGACCGTCGACCGCGATCGGGCCGCCGCCGGCGACCACGCGGGCGCCCTCCTGGCGGCCGACCTCCAGGTAGCCGACCACCTTGTCGTACTGGCGCCGGTTGACGATCGCCCCGGTTTCGGTCGCCTCGTCGGCGGGCGGACCGGAGCGCAGCGCCTCCATCCGCGCCGCCAGCCGCTCGACCAGCTCGTCGTGCAGGGACTCGTGGACCAGCAGGCGCGAGGTCGAGCCGCACGACTGGCCCTGCCAGGTGAAGTTCATCCCCCGCAGGGCGCCGTCGACGGCGGCGTCGAGGTCGGCGTCGGCGAAGACGACGATCGGGTTCTTGCCGCCCAGCTCCAGGGTCACCGTCTTCACCACCTCCGTCGCCGCCCGCCGCTGGATCATGCGGCCGACCTCGGCCGACCCGATGAAGGCGATGCGGCGCACCCGCGGGTCGGTGACCAGCGCGTCGCCCGCCTCCTCGCCGGTGCCGCTGATCATGTTGAGGACGCCCGGCGGAACGAAGTCGGCGCACAGTTCGGCCAGCCGCAGCGCCGAGAGCGAGGTGTGCTCGGAGGGCTTCATCACCAGCGTGTTGCCGGCGATCAGCGGCGCCGCCAGCCGGCTGGCGGCGAACATCAGCGGGTGGTTGAAGGGGATGATCCGGCCGACCACGCCGTAGGGCCGGCGCAGCGTGTAGTTGAGCCGCTCGTCCTCGCCGGGGATCGTCTCGCCGCGCACCTGCAGGGCGAGGCCGGCGAAGTAGCGCAGGTGGGCGGTGGCGATCCGCGAGTCGTTGCGCATCTCGCGGATCGGGCTGCCGTTGTCGACCACGTCGAGCAGCGCCAGCTCCTCGGCGTGCTCCTCGACCACGTCGGCGATCCGCCGCACCACCGCGGCTCGCTCCAGCGGCGTCGCCGCGCGCCAGGCGGGCAGCGCCGCCTCGGCCGCGGCGACCGCGGCGGCGACGTCCTCCGCGTCGGCCTTCGGCACCCGGGCGATCGTCTCGCCGCTCGACGGATCGACCGCGTCGAAGGTCTCACCGGAGCGGGCGCCGCGCGCCTCGCCGCCGATCAGCATCGTGGGCGCGTCGACGACGACCCCGTTGACGGATCCGTTCACCATCCGACCTCCTCTCTCACCCGTACGCCATCCGGACATCCATCCGCTGACCGAACGGGACGATACACCCCCGGAGGTGAATTCCAAGGAGGGGCTCGGGGGAGGTCTAAGGGGTGGGGAGGGACGGGAAAGGGGCGCGGCCTTCTCGGTGGCGGCCCGGGCAGGCTGTGGCCGCCACCGAGAAGGCCGAGGATGTGGGGAGAGGCGAGGGCCCGGGCGTGCCCCGGCGCAGAGATGCGCGTGTCCGGGCACGAAGGCGCGTGATCCGTCACGAACTCCCGGGATCCGTGACGAAGAGTCAGGGAAGTCCACGGTTCCTCCCGTCTTCCTCATGCACTCCCCGGATGAGTTCGCAGAAACCCGCGCTATGCGCGGTTAAGTGCGAACTCACCCGCGGCCGGCCCCCGATCCTGTGACGGGACGCATGAGGAAGGGTCACGTCCCCGGCATCTCTCATACGTCCATGTGACCTTCCCGGCATCTCCCTCACGTCCGTGTGGACTTCCCTGCGGGACCCTCACGTCCCGGGCGTCTCGTGGCGGCCACAGCCTGCCCGGGCCGCCACGAGACGCCCGGGACGCAACTCGGACGGGTGGGGCGGCCCCAGGTCGCGCCGCCGGAGCCCGAACCACGCCGCCCCGGGCCGACCCCTACACGCTCATGCCGCCGTCGACGGCGACGGTGGCGCCGGTCATGAAGGCGCTCTCGTCGCTCGCCAGGAAGGTGGCGACGGCGGCGATCTCCTCGGCGGTGGCGTGGCGGCCGAGGGGGATGAAGCCGTCGAAGGCCTCCTTGGCCTGGGCGCGGGGGGCGCCGATCACCTGCTCCTCGACCACCTCCTGGAACTCGTTGCCGACCGGGCCGGGGTGGAGGGAGTTGACGCGGATGCCGCGCGGGGCCATCTCCTTGGCCGCCGTCCGCATCAGCCCGACCAGGGCGTGCTTGGAGGTCGCGTAG
Source organism: Solirubrobacterales bacterium (assembly GCA_047601885.1). Taxonomy (GTDB): domain Bacteria; phylum Actinomycetota; class Thermoleophilia; order Solirubrobacterales; family 70-9; genus VAYN01. Next base: position 495,989 of record JASGIK010000002.1, on the reverse strand, counting down.
GCGGTGATGCCGGGGTCCGAGGTGAGGCCGACGACGCTGGAGTTGACGATCGCGCTGCCGCCGCGCTCCATCGCCGCCAGGGCGTGCTTGAGGAGGAGGAAGGAGCCGACGACGTTGACCGTGAGCACCTGCTCCAGCACCTCGCGGCGGAACTCGGTGATCGGCGCGACCTCGCCGAAGACGCCGGCGTTGGCGAAGGCGACGTCGAGCTTGCCGAAGCGCCCGACCGCGAGGTCGACCGCGGCCCGCACCTGGTCCTCGTCGGTGACGTCGCAGGCGATCCCGACCGCGCGCTCGGCGTCGATCGCCGCCGCCGCGGCCTCGACCGCCGCGGCGTCACGGTCGGCGAGGACGACGCGGGCGCCCTCGACGACGAAGGCGCGGGCGCTCGCCAGGCCGATCGAGCCGGCGCCGCCGCTGATCACCGCGACCTTGTCTTCCAGTCTCCTCACCCGATCTCCCTCCCCGCCAGTATGCCCTCCGCCCGCGCCCGGCCCTCCGCCGAGAAGGGCGCCAGCGGCGGCCGCGGGTCACCGCAGCCGATCAGCCCGAGCCGCTCCATCGCCCACTTGGCGGGAGTCGGGTTGGTCTCCAGGAAGGCCAGCTCGACCAGCGGGTGGAGCTCGTAGTGGAGCTCCCGCGCCCGCCCCTCCTCGCCCGCGGCGAAGGCGTCGTAGAGCTCGGCCACCGGGCGGGGGGCGAAGTTGGCGACGCAGCTCAGGTGCCCGGCGCCGCCGATCGCCAGCATCGGGTAGCAGAGCAGCTCGATCCCCGAGTAGGCGAGGAAGTCGGTGCCGCACTCGGCGAGGACGTGGGAGACGTGCTCGAAGTCCCTGGTCGTCTCCTTGATCCCGACGACGTTGTCGTGGTCGCGGGCCAGGCGGCCCACGGTCTCGGGGGCGACGTCGACGGCGGCGCGGACGGGCACGTTGTAGACGATCAGGGGGAGACCCGGGAACTCGCGGGCGAGGGCCGCGTACCAGCGACGGAGCCCCTCCTGGGTCGGCCTGGCGTAGGGCGGGGTGACGACCAGGGCCGCGTCGGCGCCCAGCCTCTCCGCCGCCGCGGTCAGCTCCACCGTGTCGGCCATCGAGGCCGCCCCGGTCCCCGGCAGGAAGGGGACGCGGTCGGCGATCGCCGTCGCCGCGGCCTCCATCACCGCGATCCGCTCGGCGACCGTCTGCACCGTCGGCTCGCCGGTCGAGCCGCCGACCGAGATGCCGTGGCTGCCGCGCTCCAGCTGCCACTCGACCAGGCGCGGGATCGCCTCCAGGTCGAGGGAGCCGTCCTCGGCGAAGGGGGTGACCAGGGGCGCGATCGAGCCGCGGATCCGGGTCGGGTCGGAACGGAACCTCACCGGTCCTCTCCTCTCCGCCGCCCACGCCAGCGCTCGAACTCCTCCAGGCGGGCGTCGCCGAGCGGGTAGACCCCGCGGATGCTCTCGCCCGCCTGCACCCGCTCGAGCGCCCAGGCCTCGCGCTCCTCCTGGGCGAGGGCGTCGATCGCCACCTCCTCGGCCAGCGCCGCGGGCACCACCAGCACCCCGTCGCCGTCGCCGACGATCACGTCGCCGGGCATCACCGTCGAGCCGCCGCAGGCGATCGGCACGTTCGTCTCCAGCGGCATGTGGAGGAGGCCGAGGACGGCGGCGTGGCGGGAGCGGTGGTAGGTGGGGATTGGCAGGGCGGCGAGCGCCTCGGCGTCCCGTATCCCGCCGTCGGTGACGATCCCGGCCGCGCCCCGGGCCATCGCCCGGGCGGCGAGGATGTCGCCGATCGTGCCCGCCCCCTCCTCGCCGCGGGCGTCGATCACCAGCACCTCGCCCGGGCCGATCGTCTCGACCGCCCGCTTCTGCGCATTCAGCCCGTCCTCGCCGACCGTGGGCAGGTCCTCGCGCAGGGGGACGTAGCGCAGGGTGTGGGCGTAGCCGAGGAGGCGCTCGCCGGGGCGGGTGGAGGTGAGCCCGGCGATGAGGCTGTCGCGGATGCCCCTCTTCTTGAGCTGCACCGTCAGGGTCGCGGTGGAGACCTTCCGCAGGGCGTCCTCGGCGCCGGCGGAGAGCACGACCGGGCGCGGGGCGCCGGCGTTCGTCGCCTCGGCGCGGGTGGCGGCGCTCACCTTCGGCATCGCCCCGGTCGGCTCCAGGGCGGGCCCCTCGACGATCGGGTTGGAGAGCCGCCCGACGCCCTCCAGTTCGACCTCGACCAGGTCGCCGGGCCCGACCGGGCGGCTGCCCGCGGGCGTGCCGGTGATGATCAGGTCGCCGCGCTCCAGCGTCATCACCCGCGAGAGGTCGGCGATCAGCTCGGCGAAGCTGAAGATCATCTCCTCGGTGCGGCCCTCCTGGGCGAGCTCGCCGTTGACGTAGGTGCGCAGGACGAGGTGCTCGAGGTCGACCTCCTCCGGCGTCGCCAGCCGCGGCCCGACCGGGGTGAAGCCGTCCTGGCCTTTGGCGAGGACGTTGGAGCCGCGGTCCGCCCAGCGCAGGTCGTAGAGGCCGAAGTCGTCGGCGGCGGTCACCGCGGCGACGTGCCCGAGCGCCTCCTCGGCGGTGACGCGCCGCGCCGGCTCGCCGATCACCAGCGCGATCTCGCCCTCGAAGTTCAGCAGCTCGGCACCCGCCGGCCGCGCCACCGGGTCGCCGTCGCCGGCCAGCGAGGAGGGGGGCTTGAGGAAGTAGGAGGGGTGGGCGGGGACGCGGCCGCGCTGCTCGGCGCGGCTGCGGTAGGAGAGGTGGACGGCGATCACCTTGGAGGGGGCAAGGCCGAGCGGCCGGGCCGGCGAAGCCCCCGGATCCCTCTCCGAAATCACACCCGTCTCCTCTCCCTCGTCCCTTGACTCGATCGAAAAACATATAGGATCTGAAGGGAAGCGCGGGAGGGACCCGCGCTCCCGAGGTGGAGGAGACGTGCCGGCGATGGAGAGGAGCGAGGCGCAGCGGAGCGACCCTTCCGGGCGTCGGGCGCGCGCCCTGGCGAGGGTCGCCCCCCAGCACCACCAGATCGGCGGCGAGGCCCGCCCCTCGGCCTCGGGCGAGACCTTCGAGACCCACGACCCGACCACCGGCGAGGTGCTGGCCCCGGTCGCCTCCGGCGGCCCCGCCGAGGTCGAGGCCGCCGTCGCCGCCGCCCGCGAGGCCTTCGACCACGGCCCCTGGCCGCGCATGGCGGCGTCAGGGCGGGCCGAGGCCCTGCGCCGCGTCGCGGGCCTGCTGCGCCGCGACGCCGAGGAGTTCGTCGACCTCGAGTGCCTCGACATCGGCATGCCGATCGCCCAGATGCGCGGCCTGGCGGCCCGCGCGGCGCGCAACTTCGACTACTTCGCCGGCGTGGTCGAGGAGCTCGGCGGCCGCGCCCACCGGGTGGGCGAGGACTTCCTCAACTACACGGTCCGCAAGCCGGTCGGCGTGGCCGGGCTGATCATGCCCTGGAACGCGCCGCTGATGCTCTCCACCTGGCGCATCGCCCCCTGCCTGGCGGCGGGCAACACGATCGTGCTGAAGCCCGCCGAGTGGTCGCCGCTGACCGCGACCCGGCTCGCCACCCTGCTCGCGGAGGCGGGGCTGCCGGGCGGGGTCTTCAACCTCGTCCACGGCTTCGGCGAGACCGCGGGCGCGGCGCTCACCGCCCACCCCGGGGTCGACCTGCTCTGCTTCACCGGCGAGTCGGCCACCGGGCGGGAGATCATGCGCTCCGGCGCGGCGACGCTGAAGCGGACCTCCTTCGAGCTCGGCGGCAAGTCCCCGGTCGTCGTCTTCGCCGACAGCGACCTGGACCGGGTGACCGACGCCGTCGTCGCCCAGATCTTCACGATGAACGGCCAGCGCTGCACCGCCGGCTCGCGCCTGCTGGCCGAGCGGGGGATATACGGGCCGCTGGTCGAGGCGGTGGCCGGGCGCGCCCGCGACATCAGGGTCGGCGACCCCTTCGACCCGGCCACCGAGCTGGGCCCCCTGATCGGCCCCGAGCACCGCGCCCGGGTCGGCTCCTACCTCGACTCCGCCCGCGCGGAGGGGGCGCGGATCCTCGCCGGCGGCCGGACCCCCGCGGGACTCGGCCCCAACCACCTGGAGGCGACCGTGATCGCCGACGTCGAGGAGTCGATGCGGGTCTTCCAGGAGGAGATCTTCGGCCCGGTCCTCGTCGCCACCCCCTTCGAGGGCGAGGAGGAGGCGGTGCGCCTGGCCAACGCCACCCGCTACGGCCTCGCCGCCTACGTCTGGACCGAGGACCTGGGCCGCGCCCACCGCGTCGCCCAGGCGATCGACGCCGGCATGTGCTGGGTCAACTCCCACAACGTCAGGGACCTGCGCACCCCCTTCGGGGGCGTCAAGGACTCCGGTATCGGCCGCGAGGGGGGCGACTACAGCTTCGAGTTCTACTGCGAGACCGAGACGATCCACGTCGCCCTGCGCGAGCACGAGATCCCGCGGCTGGGGTTGGGCGGGTGAGCTACATTCTTGTCCGGGTTACGAATGGGAGTTCGCATGGCGAACAGCAGTGAGTTCCGCATCGGGGTAGACATCGGTGGCACCTTCACCGACTGCGTCGTCGTCGACGCCGCCGGCGAGCGCACGGTGGCCAAGTCGCTGACCACCTACGACGGCTTCCAGAACGGCGTCCTGGCGGCGCTCGCGGTGGCCGCGGAGGAGCTCGGGCTCGAGCCGGGCGAGCTGCTCGCCCGCACCGAGAGCTTCGTCCACGGCACCACCGTCGCCACCAACGCGCTGCTCACCCGCGACGGCGTCCGCACCGGACTGATCACCACCCGCGGCCACGAGGACACGCTGATCATCGGCAAGGTCTTCTCCAAGCGGGCGGGGCTCGCCGAGCGCGACATCGTCCACTCCTCGCGGCTCGCCAAGCCGGAGCCGATCGTGCCGCCGGAGCTGATCCGCGGCGTCTCCGAGCGGGTCGACGTCGAGGGCGAGGTGGTCGTGCCGCTGAACGAGGAGGAGGCGGTGGCGGCGATCGACTCGCTGGTCGAGGCGGGGGTCGAATCGATCGCGGTCTCGCTGCTCTGGTCCTTCGTCAACGACGAGCACGAGCGCCGCCTGGCCGAGCTGCTGGACGAGCGGGCGCCGGGGATCTTCCAGTCGGTCTCCTCACGGCTGGCGCCGGTGCTGGGCGAGTACGAGCGGACCGCGACCACGGCCCTGAACGCCTACGTCGGGCCGAAGGTGGCGAGCTACCTCGCGGGGCTTCAGGACACCCTGCGGTCCTTCGGCCTGCGCCGGCCGTTGATGGTGATGCAGGCGAGCGGCGGCCTGACCTCGGTCGGCGACGCCTCCGGCAAGCCGATCGTGACGCTCGACTCCGGCCCCACCGGCGGCATCCTCGGGGCCGGCCACCTGGGCGAGATCTACGGCGAGCCGAACGTGATCTGCACCGACGTCGGCGGCACCAGCTTCGAGGTCGGCCTGATCCTCGGCGGCGAGATCCCGCTCGACCCCGACCCGGTCGTCTCCCAGTACTCGATCCGCTTCCCCAAGGTGAGCGTGCGCTCGATCGGCGCGGGCGGCGGCTCGATCGCCTGGATCGACCCCGGCGGCCTGCTGCGGGTCGGCCCGCAGAGCGCCGGCTCGACCCCGGGGCCCGCCTGCTACGGGCGCGGCGGCAGCGAGCCGACCGTGACCGACGCCGACCTGGTGCTCGGCTACCTCGACGCCGACGCCTTCCTCGGCGGGCGGATGAAGCTCGACCGCGACCTCGCGCTGGCGGCGCTGACCCGGGTCGGCGGGCGCCTCTCGATGGAGCCCGAGGAGGTGGCGATCGGCATCTTCCGGATCATCAACGCGCACATGGCGGACCTGATCCGCAAGGCGACGATCGAGCAGGGGCACGATCCGCGCGAGTGCGTGCTGATCGCCTACGGCGGCGCCGGGCCGACCCACGCCGCCTTCTACGGCCGCGACATCGGCTCCCGGTCGATCACCGTGCTGCCGCGCTCGACCGCCTTCTCGGCCGAGGGGATGCTCACCTGCGACGTCGTCCACACGGCGCTCGGCGCCCGCTACCTGGCCGCCCCCTTCGCGCCCGCCGACCTCGAGCGGCTGGGCGCCGACCTCGACCGCCTGGGCGAGCGGGTGCTGGCCCAGTTCGAGCGCGAGGGCTTCGACCCGACGGCGGTCGAGCTGACCCGCGAGGTCGCGGTCCGCTATCGCCGCCAGGCCCACAATCTGAACGCCGAGGTCGATCCGGGGCCGCTCGACGCGAGCGCCGCGGCCCAGATCCAGGAGCGCTTCGAGGCGCGCTACGCGGCGGTGTACGGCGAAGGGGCGCTCCTCCGCGGCGCGCCGATCGAGCTGGAGGCGCAGAGCGTCACCGGTCGCGTACCGGTCGCGCCGCCGCCCCTCGCCGCGGTCGAGCCGGTCGAAGGAGACGGCTCGGACGCGGTGCGCGGCGAACGACTCGCCTACTCCGGCGCGGGGTTCGTCCCCACCCCGGTGCTGGACGGCGCGCGGCTGCGGGCGGGCGAAGTCGTCGCCGGCCCGGGGATCGTCGAGCGGATGGGCGACAGCGTCGTCATCCCCGACGGCTTCGAGGCGGCGATCGACGAGTACCTGAGCATGAACCTGCGCGCCACCGACCGTTCCGAGCCGCGGCTCGAGGTCGCCGGGGCGACCCGATGAGGCGGAAGGAGCGACGACGATGACGACGCGGGCGGCCCTCGACCCGGTCACCTTCGAGGTGATCCGGCACCGCCTCTGGGCGATCAACGACGAGCAGGCGATGATCGCCGCGCGGATGTCCGGCTCGCCGGTGATCTACGAGGTCTACGACTTCAACGCGGGCATCCTCACCGCCGAGGGACACGGCCTGGTCGCCGGGATCTACATCCTCCACCACGCCGCGACGATCGACTTCTTCGTCCAGAAGATCCTCGCCGAGTGGCCGCGTGAGGAGATCCGCGAGGGCGACATGTTCTTCACCAACGACCCCTGGTGCGGCGCCCTGCACTCCAACGACGGGGTGCTGGTGACGCCGATCTTCTGGCAAGGGGAGATCGTCTGCTGGTCCGGCCTGGCGATGCACGACGAGGACGTCGGCAGCCCGGTCCCGGGCAGCTTCGTCGTCGGCGCCCGCGACCGCTACGGCGAGGCGCCGCTCTATCCGACGGTGAAGATGGTCGAAGGGTTCGAGCTGCGCCGTGACATCGAGTCGGTCTTCCTGCGCAACTCGCGCACCCCCGACCACAACGCGCTCAACCTGCGCGGGCGGATGGCCTCGCTGACCGTCACCCACCGGCGCGTCCACGAGCTGATCGCCGACTACGGGATCGAGACCTTCCGCGCCGCCACCGAGGAGATCGTCGACTACGTCGAGGAGGTGGTCCGCGGCCACCTGCGGGAGATGCCCGACGGCGCCTGGTTCCACCGCATCCACCTCGACCACGACGGCAACGAGAACGAGCTCTACCCGATCTGCTGCCGGCTCTCCAAGCAGGGCGACCGGCTGGTGGTCGACTTCACCGGCACCGCCGCGCAGGCCCCGGGCGCGGTCAACTGCGCCCGGGCGGCGCTCGAGGGAGCGGTGATCGGGGTCTTCCTGATGTTCCTCTGCTACGACCTGCCCTGGTCGGTCGGCGCCGCCCACCGGGTCGTCGAGATCGTCTCCGCGGAGGGGACGATCAACAACGCGCTGCCGCCCGCGGCTACCAGCATGGCCTCGATCTCCGGCACCCTCGCCACCCAGGCGGCGGTCGCCAACGCCTTCGCCAAGATGCTGCTCGCCTCCGACCGCTTCCGCGGCGAGGCGCAGGCGGCCTGGTCCTCGATCCCCAACTGCCTGGTGCTGGCGGGGCTCGACCGCCGCGGCGAACCGTTCGCCACCGTCGACATGAACAACTGCGGCGGCGGCGCCGGGGCGCGCAGCTTCGCCGACGGGATGGACACCGGCGGGATCTTCCACTCGATGGGGTCGACGATCCCCAACGTGGAGACGATGGAGAGCCGCACGCCCGAGCTGGCGGTCTTCCGTCGCCAGCGCGCCGACTCGGCCGGCAGCGGGCGCTTCCGCGGCGGCGCCGGGCTGGAGCTGCTGCTCGCCCCGCACAAGAACCCGGCGCCGGTCGACCACATCACGATCTCCGCCTTCAACAGCCAGCCGGACAACTGCGGGATCGCGGGCGGCGGGCCCGCCGCGGTCAACTCCAACGTGATCCTGCGCGGCACCGACCTGCCGGCGCTCTTCGCCGCCGGGCACGTCCCGGGCGAGGCCGGTGAGATCAGCGGCGAGCGCGAGGTGATCGCCGCCAAGGCGCGCTCGGAGGTCGCCGCCGGCGACGCCCACCTCTACCTGCAGACCGGCGGTGGCGGCTACGGTGACCCGCTCCGCCGCGATCCCGAGGCGGTCCTGGTCGACCTGCGCCACGCCCTCGTCTCGGCGGCGACGGCGGCCGACGTCTACGGCGTGGTGATCGCCGGGGACGCGGTCGACGCGGCCGCGACCGAGGCGCGGCGCGAGCGGATCCGCGCCGAGCGGATCGCCGGCTCGCGGCCGGTCCGCGAGGGCGCCGGCGAGCCGCGGCGGGTCGCGGGCGGCGAGCCGATCCACCCGGTCGCCGACACGGTCGAGGCGATGCGGGTCGACGGCGAGGCGCTGATCCGCTGCACCGTCTGCGCCACCCGGCTGGGCGGCTACGAAGACGACTACAAGGCGGCGACCCTGTGGCGGGAGCGTCCCTTCACCGCGCTCGGCGAGCTGAACGCGGTCGCCCCGCGGACGCCGCTGCGCGCCCGCGAGTACTGCTGCCCGGGCTGCGGCACCCTGCTCGCCGTCGACATCGGCGCGGTCGGCGAGCCGCCGCTGGCCGAGTGCGCCTTCGGCGCCGGCGCCGCGGTCCCGGCGGGCGGCTTCATGGAACTTGGGAACGACGCAGTGGAGGAGGTTCGATGAGCAGCGACGAGACGATGCTCGACCGGCTGGCGATCCGCGAGCTGGTCGAGAACTGGAGCATCTACCGCGACAACCGCGAATGGGATCGCTTCCTCACCGTCTGGCACGACGGCGGCGTGATGATGACCACCTGGGGCGGCCAGGCGACGCCGCAGCAGTTCGTCGAAGCGGCGACCAAAGGGTTCGCCAAAGGCGACCGGATGCTGCACCTGGTCGGCGGCGTCACCTCGCTGGTCGAGGGCGACCGCGGCTTCGCGATGTCGAAGCTGCGGATCCAGCAGCGCGGCCCGGTCGAGGGCGTCCTCTGCGACGTCGTCTGCATCGGCGTCAACTTCGACTTCATGGAGAGGCGCGAGGGCCGCTGGGGGCTGGTGCTGCGCCAGCCGGTCTACGAGCGCGACTACATCGACCCGGTCGACCCGAGCGAGCGGGTCGAGCTGGACCCGGAGATCATGGGGCGGCGCCCCGACGGTTATCAGCGGCTCGCCTACCTGCAGGAGGGGCTCGGCTACACGATCAAACCGGACATGCCGACCGAGGTCGGCCCGGAGCGCGAGGCGCTGAACGCGGCGCGCGAGGCCTGGCTGCGGGGCGAGCCGCTGGCCTGGCCGCAGGGCTGAGCGATGGGCGTCGCCGCTGTCAGCGAGCAGGCCGACAAGCTCGCGATCGCCGAGGCGATCCGGATGGAGCGCTACTGGCGCGACACGGCGAACTGGGAGCGCCTGGCCGCCGCCTACACGCCCGACTCCCAGGTGCGCACCACCTGGTTCGAGGGCAGCGGGCCGGAGTTCGCCGCGGCCTCGCGCGAGATGGCCGGCCGCGGCCGGCTCTCCCGCCACCTGATCACGCCCACCTACATAAGGGTGGCGGGCGACCGCGCCCTGGTCGACAGCTACGGTGAGATCCACAACCGCGAAGCGGTCGGCGGCGCCGAGGTCGACATCCTCATGTACTGCCGCTTCTTCTCGCGGGTCGTGCGGACGGCGGAGGGCTGGAGGCTGGCCAGCTTCGACGGCATCTACCTGAAGGACCAGCTGACCCCGGTCGACCCGGGCGCCGGGCCGGCGGTCGACTGGGCCGAGGTGGAGGCCTTCCCGCGGCCGCCGTATCGGATCTGGGCCTACACGCTCTCGCTGAAGGGGTACGAGATCGGCACCGAGGAGCTGGCCGAGGACCGGCCGGAGGAGATCGAGGGGTTCATGCGCGCGGCCGAGGCTTGGCTGGGCGAGGGGAGCTAGCGCCGCACTGGCACTGAGGGAAAGGGGTTCGGGAATGGGTGGTCTGCGTCACATCGAGCCGGCGGCGGCGGAGCGGGTGCGCTCGCTCTGCGAGGCCCTGGTGCCGGGATCGGCGGCGGTCGCGCCGGAGGTCTACGTCGACGCCTTGGTCGGCGAGCTGCCGGAGGCGGAGCGGCCGGCGGCGCTGGCCGACCTCGACCAGGTGGCGGCGGCGGCCGCGCGGGGGGAGCTCGGGGCGCTCGCCGGGACGCCCGCCTTCGAACGGGCGCGGGCGATGGCGATCGAGGCCTACTACTCGGACTTCATCGCCCCCCGGGCGCCCGGGCCGGGCGCCTACGAGCGGATCGGCTTCACCTTCCCGCTCGCCGCGATGGTCCGCAAGGACTGGTCGTTCATGGGGATCGACGGGGAGGAGGGCTGAGATGGACCGCTTCGAGGTGATCGTCGTCGGCTCCGGCGCGGGCGGCGGCGTGATCGCCGGCGAGCTGGCCGAACGTGGCCACTCGGTGCTGCTGCTGGAGGCGGGCGGCTACCACACCGCCGCCGAATTCAGCCGTTGGGAGGCGCACGCCAACCGTCAACTCTTCTACCCGCTCGGCCGGGCGCTGCCGGCGAGCGGCGAGGGCCGGCCGCTGGATACCCTGCGTGCCCGCTGCGTCGGTGGCGGCACCACGATCAACACCAAGGTGGCGCTGCGCGCCCACCGCACCGACTTCGAGAAATGGCACGCGGCGAGCGGCCTGGTGGGGGAGGGAGGCGCGCCGATCGGCGAGGCCGACCTGGCGCCGTACTACGAGCGCATGGAGCGGGCGCTGGACGTCCGCACCCGCGACGACTGGCGGCCGATCGTCCACGTCGCCGAGCGCGGCTTCGAGGCGCTCGGCCACTCGCTGGAGCCGGTCGAGTCGGCGACCGACTTCAACTGCATGAGCTGCGGCTCCTGTATCCAGGGCTGCCCGACCAACGCCGGCCGCTCGACCCTCAACACCTTCATCAACCGGGCGGTCGCGCGGCGGACGCTGGAGCTGCGGGCGGGTTGCGAGGCGACGCGGGTGGTGATCGAGGAGGGGGCCGACGGCCCCGAGGCGACCGGGGTCGAGTACCGCGACGCGCTCGGCGGCGAGCATCGGGCCGCGGCCGACGCGGTGGTCGTCGCCTGCGGCACGCTGGGGACGCCGGGCCTCTTACTGCGCTCGGGGATCGTCGCGGCGTCCGGCGACTCGCCCTCGGCCCGCCAGATCGGCCGCAACCTCGGCTTCCACCCGGTGCGGCTCGTCTTCGGCCTCTTCGACGAGGTCCAGGACGCCCACCGGGCCTACCCGATCACCGCCCACTGCATGGACTTCCAGGACGACGCCGACGGCGGCTACGTGCTCGAGGCGAGCACCCTGATGGACCCGATCGCCTTCGCCGCCTCGGTCTGCGGCGAGGACGGCGCGCCGCTCTGGGGCGAGGAGCTGACCGCGGTGATGGACTCCTACCGCCACTGGAACGGCGTCCTGGCGATGGTCAACGACGAGAACAACGGCACCGTCCTGCCCGGCCCCGACGGCACCGACCTGGTCACCTACGACTGGAACGAGCGCGAGCGCGAGCGCCTCGAGAAGGCCTTCGCCTTCGCCCGCGAGGTACTCGAGGCGGCGGGCGCCAAGCGCGTCCTCCACACCCAGCCCTTCTCCACCCACCTCCAGGGCAGCTGCCGGATGGGCTCCGACCCGAACCGCTCCGCGGTCGACGCCAACGCCGAGTCCCACGACGTCCGCCGCCTCTTCGTCGGCGACGGCTCGGTCGTCCCCCACACCCTCTCGGTCAACCCGATGCTGACCTTCCAGGCCCTCGCCCTCCGCCTCGCCGACCACCTGGCGAGCGGCACCCACGGCTACTTCCCCGCCCGCACCGCACCGGCCTCGGCGGCCGCCTAGAGGGTTGGTACCACGGCCGGGGGGCGCGGGCGGCGTGGCTCGGGCGGTGGCGGCTGGCCGAGGTGGCGTGGTTCGGGGCCGTGGCGCCCGTCCGCGTGGGCGTGGTTCGGGGCCGGGGTGGCTGGCCGAGATGCGTCCCGGGCGTCTCGTGGCGGCCCGGGCAGGCTGTGGCCGCCACGAGACGCCCGGGACGTGAGGGGTCCGTGGGGAAGCGGTCACGGGTCGTGACGAAGCGGTCACAGGTCGTGACGAAGTCCACACTTCCTTGAGGGTTCCGTCCGTGGACGGGATCCAGATGGCGCGGTCGTCGACGAAGACGCCGGGAACGTCACACCTCCAGGCCCTCCGGAGACCGATATCTGGGCCCTGGGACGCGCTGTCGACCTTGACCTCCCTATGGCAGGGTCAAAGGGTGGTCACGTGTCCGTGACGTCTGAAGAAGACGCAAGTAAGCGTGTACTTCCCGACCTCTTCGTCACCTCCCGCACCCGGCCGTCTCGGCCACGGCCACAGCCTGCCCGGGCCGTGGACGAGACGGCCGCGTCCCTTACCCCGTCCCTTCCAGCTCCGGGCGCCAGCTCCCACCGGCCCAGGCCCCTCCCCTCCGGGCGCCAGCTTCAGGCCCCCGCATATTCCCGCCGGAGGCGGGACTTGTCGAGCTTGCCGACCGAGGTGCGGGGGAGGTCGGGGACGAGTTCGATGCGCTCGGGGATCCACCAGCGGGGGACGGTGGCGGCGAGGGCGGTGCGCAGGGCGGCGGGGTCGGGGGAGGCGCCCGGCTCGGTGGTGAGGAGGGCGAGGGGGCGCTCGCCCCACTCGGGGTCGGCGACGGCGATCACCGCCGCCTCGGCGATGCCGGGGCAGGCGACGAGGTGGGCCTCGAGCTCGGCCGAGCTGATCCACTCGCCGCCCGACTTGATCAGGTCCTTGGCCCGGTCGACGACGCGGAGGGCGCCGTCGGGGGCGATGCGGGCGAGGTCGCCGGTGCGCAGCCAGCCGTCGTCGAAGGCCGCCGCCCCCGCCTCCTCGTCGGCGTCGAGGTAGGCGCCCGCGACCCAGAGGCCGCGCGCCTCGAGCTCGCCGACCGCCTCGTCGTCCCAGGGCAGCTCGGCGCCGTCCTCGCCGACGATCCGCAGCTCGACCCCGGCGATCGGGATGCCCTGGCCGCTCTGCTCGGGCGCCGCGACGCCGGGACGGAGGGCGCCGCCGGTCCCCGAACCCGCCTCGGTCATCCCCCAGGTAGGCACGAACTCGATCCCGGCGTCGAGGTAGCGCCGCGCCAGCGCCGGCGGGGTCGGCGCGCCGCCGGCGAGGACGCGGCGCAGCGAGGAGAGGTCGCGCCCGCCGTCCAGCTCGCCCGCCAGGCGGAAGAGGAAGGTCGGCACGCCCGCCACCATCGTCGCCCGCTCCGACTCGATCAGCGTGGCGATCGCCGCCGGCGAGGTGTCGGCCCCGGCCAGGACCAGCGGGCAGGGCGCGAGCGCGGTCGAGTAGGGCATCCCCCAGCCCATCAGGTGGAACATCGGCGTCAGCGGCAGCGCCACCTCGGCGCGCGAGACGCCGTGGGCGTCGGTGGCGAGCGCGCCGAGCGCGTGCAGGACCGTCGAGCGATGCGAGTAGGCGACCCCCTTCGGCCGCCCCGTCGTCCCGGTCGTGTGGCAGACGCAGACCGCCGCCCGCTCCTCGGTCTCGGGCAGGTCCCGGACGGGCTCGGCCGCCGCCAGCAGCTCCTCGTAGCGCGGCCGGCCGGCGAAGGCCGGCGCCGGCTCGACCCCGTCGTCCATCACCACCACCTCGCGGAACGGCAGCCGCCCCGCCTCCGCCTCCGCGGCCAGCAGCGCGGTCAGCGAGGCGTCGACGAAGAGCACCTCGTCGCCGGTCCGCCGCGCCATCGCGACCAGCTCCTCCGGCCGCAGCCGCGCGTTCAGCGTGTGCAGGACGCGGTCGGAGCAGGGGACGCCGTAGAAGAGCTCCAGGTGACGGTGGCTGTTCCAGGCCAGCGTCGCGACGACCCCGCGGCGCGGCACGCCGAGCGCGTCGAGCGCCCCCGCGACCCGCCGCGCCCGCGCCCCGATCTCCCCCCAGGTGTGGCGCACGACCCCGCCCGGCCCGGCCGAGGCGACCGGCACCTCGCGCCCGACCGTCTCCAGCCGGCGCAGCACCAGCGCCAGGGTCAGCGCCGGTTCCTGCATCAGGCCGTCCACCCGGCGACCCCTAGCGCTCGTAGCCCTGCAGGCCCGGGCGGATCCGCTTCTCGTCGAGGAACTGCTTCATCCCCTGCTCGCGCCCGTGCTCGGGGTCGAGGAACTGGGACTGCTCGAGTTTCGCGTAGAGGTAGTCCTCGGCGACGTCCCAGCTCATCTCGCGGCAGTTGCGGAAGCCGAGCTTCGCCGCCCGCAGCACCACCGGGTTCTTGCCCAGCAGCTCGCGCGCCAGCTCCTCGGTCACCTCCCGCAGCCGCTCCCGCGGCACGCTTTCGTTGACCAGCCCCATCGCCGCCGCCCGCGGCCCGTCGAAGGTGCGCCCGGTCATGATGTAGAGCAGCGCGTCGCGGCTGCCGACCGTGTCGGCGAGGCAGCGGGAGACGACGCTGCCGGGCGGGATCCCCCAGTTGATCTCCGACAGGCCGAAGGTCGCCTCGTCGGCGGCGATCGCCAGGTCGCAGCCGACCAGCGGGATGAAGGCGCCGCCGAAGCACCAGCCGTTCACCATCGCGATCGTCGGCTTGGCGAAGTTGCGCAGCCGGCGGAACTGCCAGGTGCCGTTGTCCCAGCGGACCTTGCGCTGGACGTGTTCGGGCGCCCCGTCGACCTCGCGGAAGTACTCCTTCAGGTCCATCCCGGCGGAGAACGACTCGCCCGCCCCGGTCAGCACCAGCACCCCGCACTCGTCGTCGGCGTCGAGCGCCTCGAGCACGTCGAACATCTCCCGGTTCAGGGTCGGGCTCATCGCGTTGCGTTTATCCGGGCGGTTCAGCGTCACCCAGGCGAGCCCCTCGTCGACCTCGACCGCGACCGTCTCCCAGCGTCCCTCGTAGTCCATCTCTGGCCTTGCCTTCCTCTCTCGTTGTTCAGACCTCGAGCGAGCGGCCGACGATCTCGCGCATGATCTCGTTGGTGCCGCCGTAGATCCGCGGCGCGCGGGCGTCGACCCAGGCCCGCCCGATCGCGTACTCGCTCATGTAGCCGTAGCCGCCGTGCAGCTGCAGGCAGCGGTCCAGCACCCGGCCCTGCAGCTCGCTGCAGCGCCACTTGGCGATCGCCGCGTCCTCGGCGCTCAGCTCGCCCGCGACCAGCTCCTCGATCGCGCGGTCGAGGAAGGCCTGGCCGAACTCGAGGTCGGCCTTGCACTCGGCGAGCTGGAAGCGGGTGTTCTGGAAGCTGCCGATCGGCTTGCCGAAGGCCTGGCGCTCGCGCACGTAGGCGAGCGTCTGCTCGAAGCCGGCCTGCGCGCCGGCCTGGGTGGCGACGGCGATCGAGAGCCGCTCGCGGGCGAGGTTGGAGACCAGGTAGCCGAAGCCCGCCCCCTCCTCGCCGAGCAGGTTGGCGGCGGGCACGCGGACGTCGTCGAAGAAGAGCTCGGCCGTGTCCTGGGCGTGCTGGCCGATCTTCTCCAGGTTGCGGCCGCGCTCGAAGCCGGGCATGCCGCGTTCGACGACCAGCAGGCTGAGGCCGCGGTGGCGCTCCGCCGGGTCGGTCTTGGCGGCGACGATCACCAGGTCGGCGTTGATCCCGTTGGTGATGAAGGTCTTGCCGCCGTTCAGCACGTACTCGTCGCCGTCGCGCAGCGCCGTGGTCTGGATGCCGGCGAGGTCGGAGCCGGTGGCGGGCTCGGTCATCCCGATCGCCAGGATCGACTCGCCGCGGGCGACGCTGGGCAGCCAGCGCCCGCGCTGCTCCTCGTTCGCGTAGCGCAGCAGGTAGGGGAGGCAGACGTCGTTGTGGAGGGTGAGGCCGTAGCCGAAGCCCGGCACCTGGGCCAGCCCCGCCTCTTCGCCGATCACGATGTTGAAGCGGAAGTCGTCGACGCCGGGGCCGCCGTAGGCCTCCGGCACCGCCATCGAGACGAAGCCGTGCTCGGCCGCGCGGGCGTAGAGCCCGCGCGGGACGATCCCGTCGCGTTCCCACTGCTCGTGGTGGGGGACGGCCTCGGCGGCGAGGAAGCGGCGGAAGCTCTGGCGGAACTCTTCCTGCTCGTCGGTGAAGAGGCGGCGGCGCATCGCTCAGGCCTCCGGCGCGCGGTCGAGGAGCAGGACGCGCAGCGGCGAGCCGCTGCCGCCGGCGATCTTCAGCGGCAGCGCCGCGATCAAGCCGGTCGGGGCGACGCCGGCGAGCCCGCGCAGGCCCTCGACGACGAGGATGCCGCGAGGCAGGAACCAGGTCGAGTGGCCGGGGCCGTGGCCGATCTCGCCGGCGGCGCAGGGGACGTCGCAACCGGCGGTGTCGGAGCCGACGGCGGCGACCCCCGCCTCGGCGAGGTAGCGACAGGCGTCGTCGTCGAGACCCGGCTCGTTGGCGCCCCAGTAGCCGGGCTCGGCGCCCGGCTCGCCCGGCCAGTGGCGGTCCCAGCCGAACTCGACGATCGCCACGTCGCCGGGCTCGAGCTCGACCCCGTCGCGCTCCGCCGCCGCCCGCAGGGCGTCGACGCCGAGCATCTCGCCGCCGCCGGCCGCCTTGCCGGAGAGGTCGAGTTTCTTGTAGGGGCGGAGGAAGAGGCAGTCGGCGGGAAGCAGCTCGACCGTGGCGCCGGCGGGGTCGAAGTGGAAGGGCGCGTCGACGTGGCTGCCGGTGTGCTCGTTGATCGTCAGCTGATTGGAGGCGGCGCCCTCGACCTCGTGGCGCAGCACCGGCTCGATCGCCGGCGCGCCGTGGGCGACGAAGGTCGGCATCGAGGGCTCGATCAGCGGCGAGGCGTCGTGGACCCGAAAGCCCGCGAGGGCGTTCCGCAGGCCCGCGATCGCGGCCGCCGTGTCGGCTTGCTCCTCCATCCGCGCCGGATCTTGCGCCGCGTGGAACGCGCCGGCAAGCGGCGCGTTCCACTGAGTGAGACGGCCCGCGGTCGGGCCGCGGTCAACCTGCGTTAACCGGCGGCGAGCGCGGGCGACTTGGGTATCGAATGGGTTAACTCAGGTCGCCCGCGGGGAGCGGCGGTTAACACAGGTCGACCGCGGGGATGCGCAGCAGCGGCATGATCTCGCGCTCGACCTCGAGCACGCCCTCGCGGGTCAGCGCGGGCGGGAACCAGAGCGAGACGTTGCCGAGGCCCGCTGCCGCCAGGGCCTCGAGCCGGGCGGCGATCTCGGCGGCCGTCCCGGTCAGGGTCGTCATCCGCACGATCTCCTCGGTCAGCACCTCGGCCTCGCCCGGGCGCAGGTGGGAGAGGTGGCCGCGGTGGGTCTCCTGGTGGATGTCCCTGGCGGCGACCGGGTGGCGCTCGATCACCTCGCGCCGGTAGACCTCGAGCCGCTCGCGCATCGGCGCCGGCAGGCGCTTCCCGACCTCGGGCCGGTCGGCCCAGGAGTGGAAGGGCATCATCGCGTAGGCGCCGACCCGCTCCAGCACCCGCGGGCTGGTCGCCGACTCGCCCTCGCGCAGCACGCAGAGGGTGTTCGACCACATCGTCGCCGCCGGGTCGAAGCGCCGCCCGGACTGCGCCGTGGCCTCCCGCACGCGCCGCAGCGAGGCGGCGAAGACGCGGTCGGAGTCGGCCATCACGTCGGAGTACTGCAGGGTGGTGATCCAGCCGTCGCCGACCTGGCCGGCCGCCGCCAGCGCCCGCGGCCCGTCGGCGGCGAGGTAGATCGGGATCGCCGGCTCGGTCGTCACGTAGTCGCCCTCGTGGCCGAAGCGGATGTTGCGGGTGGCGACCGGGTCCGCGAAGGCGATCGCCCGGCCCGCGAGCAGCTCGCGGCACTCTTCCGCGTAGCGACGCAGCCGGCCGACCGGCAGCGGCGGCAGGCCGAAGGTGTTGCGCGAGGTGTAGCCGGTGCCGAGCCCGAGGAAGGTGCGGCCGGGGGCGAGGCGGTTGATCGTCGCGATCCCCTGGGCGGTGATCGGGGCGATCCGGTTGCTGGGCACGGCGAGGAAGGTGCCGAGCCGCATCGTCTCGGTCTCCCGCGCCGCCAGCGCCATCGCGGCGAAGGTCTCGCCGCCGAGCAGCGGCGAGTCGACGAAGCCGGCGCTGCCGAAGCCGTGGCGCTCGGCGAAGGCGGCGTCGTCCCAGCAGCCGTGGTAGCCCATCAGGCCGAGGCCGAAGTCCATCAGGCCGCCGCCCTGGCCTCGCCGCCGGGCCCCGCCTCGAGCGCCGCCCCGAGGTCGCGCGCCGCCGCCAGCAGCGGCCCGCGCACCTGCCGGATCCCGCGCTCGCCCGGCTTGCCGATCATCCCCAGCGCGGCGACGGTGGCGCCGTCGGCACAGGACCGGGGCGGCGACGGCGACCGTCCCCAGCCGCCACTCCTCGCGCGAGATCGCGGGCTCGCCGGCGGCGATCGCCGCGACCTGGGCGCGCAGCGCCGCGCGGGTGGCGACGGTGCGGGTGGTGAAGCGGCGCAGCGGCAGGGTTGCGACCAGCTGCTCGGCCCGCTCGGGATCCTGCCCCGCGATCAGCGCCTTGCCGAGCGCGGTCGCGTGCAGCGGCAAGGTGGCGCCGATCAGCTTCGGCATCACCGGCTCGCGGCCGAAGACCTCGTCGACCAGCAGCGCCCGGCCGTCGCGCAGGATCGCCAGGTTGCCGACCCAGCCGCTGCGCGAGACGAGCTCGTGCAGGTAGGGCATGGCGACGACGCGCAGCCGGCGCAGCCGCGGGTTGAGGCTGCCGAGGGCGAAGAGGCGGGTGCCGACCTCGTAGCCGCCCGCGTCGAGGTCGAGCGCCCCCAGCTCCGCCAGCCGCGCGCAGATCCGGTGCAGGGAGGACTTCGGCAGCCCGGTCTCGGCCGCCAGCTCGGTCAGCGTCAGCGGCCGGCCGGCGGCGGCGCAGATCTCGACGATGGCGAAGATCCGGTCGGCCATCGCGACCGGGGCGCCATCGCGGTCGGCCGCCGTCACGCGGCCACCGTTGCCGCCAGCAGCGAGGCGGCCTCGGCACCGGTCACCACGTCCGCGTACTTCAGCGCCAGGTCGGAGAGCGAGACCTCGTGCGAGATCGGCGAGCGGTCGCCGACCGCGTCGGCGACGACGATCGTGCGCAGGCCGTGCGAGCAGGCGTCGACCGCGGTGGCGCGGATGCAGCCGCTGGTGCCGGCGCCGGCGATCAGCAGGGTGTCGACGCCGAGGTGCGTGAGTCGCGTCGCCAGGTCGGTGGCGAAGAAGCAGGAGGGGTAGGTCTTGGTGAAGACGGTGTCGGCGACGCAGCTCCCCAGGCGCGGGTCGAGCTCGACCGCGCGGGTGCCGGGAAGGAGCAGGTCGTTGGCGGGGATCTTGCGGCTCCAGCCGCCCGCCTCGGCGACCGGCACGCTGAAGAAGATCGGCACCCCGGCGCGGCGGGCGAGGGCGATCAGCTCGGCGCTGCGGGCGACGACCGCGTCGAGGTCGGAGCCGAGCGGCGAGTCGGGCTCGGTGAAGGCGCGGATCAGGTCGACGACGAGCAGCGCGGGCCGGTGGCCGGCGCCGCCGCGGGTGCCGATCCCGTCGGCGGCGAGGCGCGAGCGCTCGGCGGCGAGTCGCTCGCGCAGCGCCTCGACCAGCGGGTCCTCGCCGCCCCCGGGGTCGGCGCCGTCGATCACGCCGCGCTCCCGTCGACCAGCTCCCAGGCGATCGACTCGACCGGCGCCTCGCGGTAGGCGCGCGCCCATTCCTCCTCGCCTTGCGGCCCGGTGGCGAGGCTGCGGGCGGGCAGCTCGACCGCGAAGCGCTCCGTCGCGAACGGCCAGGGGGCGATCGCCGCGACCCCCGGCGCCGGGACGTCGAGGCGCAGGTCGACCCGCTCGCCGAGCTTCGCCTTCGGCACCGCCGGCAGCAGCCGCGGCGCGACCGGCTGCTCGACCGCCGCCAGGGTCGCGGGCAGCGGCACCGGCTCGGTGTCGGCGGACGTCGGTCGCGCCGGGTCGACGACGGAGAGCGCCAGCGAGATCAGGTCGAGCGCCTGCAGCACCTCGTAGGCGTGCCAGGTGTCGGCCTCGAACTCGGAGCGCGGGCCGGCGAACGCCCAGGCCTCGCGCAGCGCCGCCAGTCGGCGCTCGTCGCGTTCGGCGACCACCTGCGCGGCGAGCGGGTGGGGGACCGGGCCGGCGCCCGCCGCCAGCCCCCAGCGGGCCGAGTAGAGGCCGGTCCAGTGCATGTCGGCGAGCACGCCGGCGAGGGGGTCGCGATCGTAGATCGAGTCGACGCCGCGCCCGTAGGGCGGCACCGAGCGCTCCAGCGGCACCTCGAGGAAGTGCGCCGGCCGATCGGCGGCGGCGTCGTGCAGGGGGAGGTCGTCGAGCTCGCGCCAGCCGTCGTCGTGGTGGCGGGCGGCGATCTCCAGCGCCTCCGACATCGTCGGCGCGGCGAAGGCGGCGTTGCCCCAGTGGGTCGCCAGCTCCCCGGCCAGGACGCCGTGGTCGGCGTGTCCGACCAGGGTCCACCCCGGCGCGCGCGAGCTCACCGGCACGGTCCGGCTCCTCTCCTTGAAGCCACCACGGCAGCGACCATAACGCAGGTGCGCTCTTCGAACAACGGACCGCTTTGCGAACGAGGCGACCTGAGGGCGCCGGTTGGATTACCATCCCGTTGGTGGACGAAATTGTCGACAATTCAGTCCGAGTGGCGCTGCTCGGGCTGGGGGAGGCGGGCTCGGCGATCGCCGCCGACCTGATCGCCGCGGGCGCCGCGGTGAGCGGCCGTGACCCGGCCGGCGCGCCCGCCCTCGACGGCCTCGACTTCTTCGACACGGCGCCCGAGGCGGTCGCCGGCGCCGCCGTCGTGCTGAGCGTCAACTGGGCCTCGGCGGTGCTCGAGGCGGCGGGCGAAGCGGCGCCTGCGCTCGGCCCGGGGACCGTCTTCGCCGACCTCAACACGGCGGCGCCGCGGCGCAAGGAGGAAGTCGCCGCCCTGATCGAGCCGACCGGAGCCCTGGTCGCCGACGTCGCCCTGCTCTCGCCCGTCCCCGGTCGCGGCCTCGCCACCCCGGCGATGGTCTCCGGCCCCGGCGCCGAGGCGCTGGTCGCGGCGCTGAACCCGCTCGGCGCGGCGATGGAGGTGCTCGGCCCGCGCCCCGGCGAAGCCGCCGAGCGCAAGCTGCTGCGCAGCGTCTTCGTCAAGGGCCTGACGATCGCCGCGATCGAGAGCCTCGAAGCGGCGCGCGCCGCGGGCCAGGAGGAGTGGCTGCGCGAGCACCTCGCCGAGACGGTGGAGAACGCCGACGCGGCCTGGCTCGAGCGCCTCGTCTCCGGCAGCCGGCCGCACGCGCGCCGGCGCACCGAGGAGATGCGGGCGGCGGCCGAGATGCTGGACGCCCAGGGGACCCCCTCGCTGATCGCCCGGGCCGCGGCGGAGTGGTACGAGCAACTCGCGAAGGAGAGAGCGGATGCCGGGTGAAGACGGCTACCTGAAACTGCGGGAGGCGATCGTCGGCGGTCGCCTGCAGCCCAACCAGCGCCTGGTCGAGGCTGAGCTGAGCGACGAGCTGGGGGTCGGCCGCTCGGCGATCCGCACCGCCCTGGCGCGGCTCGACCAGGAGGGCCTGATCGAGCACGAGCGCAACCGCGGCGCCCGCGTGCGGCTGGTCGAGGAGGGCGAGGCGGTGGAGATCCTCGAGGCGCGCAGCGCGCTGGAGGGGCTGGCGGCCCGCCACGCGGCGCTCGCCCGCACCGACGAGGACGTCGCCGCCCTGCGCGAGATCCTCGGCCAGATGCGGGAGCTGCTCGCCGACGGCGACCTGCTCGCCGCCTCGGACCGCAACGCGCTGCTGCACCGCCGCGTGATCGCTGCCTCCGGCCACGCCACCGCGGCCCGCCTGATCTCGGGGCTGAACTCGCAGCTGGTCCGCTTCCAGTACCGGACGATCATGCTGCCGGGGCGCCGCGACCGCTCTTTCGAAGAGCACGAGGCGATCGTCGAGGCGATCGTCGCCCAGGACGCCGACGCCGCCGAGGCGGCGATGCGGCGCCACCTTTCACACGTCGCCGAGGCGCTGCGCAGCGCCGGGGAGGGGGAGAAGTGAGCGAGGATCGACGCTGGGGCGAGCTCGCCGAGCTCGGCTCGGCCACGGTGTACGAGGCGGGTGGGCGCGGCGGCTTCGTCGACGCCGACCTGACCCAGGTGCTGCCCGGCTCGCGGGTCGCGGGCCCGGCCCGCACCGTCCGCTGCGGCCAGGACGACAACCTGATGGTGCATGCGGTGATGGCGACGGTCGAGCCCGGCGAGGTGATCGTGCTGACGATGCCGGAGCCGCGGCCGGTCGCCCTGATCGGCGAGCTGCTCGCCACCCAGGCGCGCGAACGCGGCGCCGCGGCGATGCTGGTCGACGCCTCGATCCGCGACCTCGAGGAGCTGCGCGAGATGGGGCTGCCGATCTGGGCCCGTTGGGTCCGCGTCCACGGTGCCGGCAAGGACGTCCTCGGCACGATCGGCGAGCCGGTCGAGGTCGGCGGGGCGACGATCCGCCAGGGCGACGCGGTCGTCCTCGACGCCGACGGCGTCGCGGTGGTCGAGGCGGAGCGGATCGAGGAGGTACTGGCCGCCTCGCACGAGCGGGCCGAGCGCGAGCGGGTGAAGCGGGCGCGGCTAGAGGGCGGGGCGCTCTCCTGGGAGATCGACGGGCTGCGCGAGCGCTTCGAGGGCCGGTCGTGACGCGTCCCTGCGGCGACCTCGCCCACATCGCCCACGCCGAGCTGCTGACGCCGACCCCGGCGGAGAGCCTGCGCTTCTTCGTCGACATGTTCGGCATGGAGATCGAGGCGCGGGAGGGGCAGTCGGTCTACCTGCGCGGCTTCGGCGACTACGGCCGCTACAGCCTCAAGCTGACCGAGGCGCCGCTGCCTGGCATCGGCCACGTCGCGATCCGCGCCTGGGACGAGGAGTCGCTGCAGCGGCGGGTGGCGGCGATCGAGGCGAGCGGCCAGGGATCCGGCTGGACCTGTGGCGACGTCGGCCACGGCCCCGCCTACCGCTTCACCGATCCCGACGGCCACCCCTTCGAGGTCTACTACGAGCAGGAGCGCTACGTGGCGCCGCCGGAGCTGCGGCCGGCGCTGAAGAACGTGCCCGGCCGCTTCACCGGCCGCGGCGCCGCGGTCAAACGCCTCGACCACGTCAACATCCTCGCCTGCGACGTCGCCGCCAACCGCCGCTTCGCCGAGGACGTGCTCGGCTACCGGCTCTACGAGCGGATCGAAATGGACGACGGCAGCGAGGCGGGCGCCTGGCTCAGCCTCTCGATCGCCGCCCACGAGCTGATCTACGTCGCCGACCACCATGCGGTCGGCGGCCGCCTCCACCACCTCGCCTTCTGGGTCGACACCCGCGAGGAACTGCTGCGCGCCGCCGACCTCTTCCTCGACGCCGACGTGCCGATCGAGGCCGCCCCGTCCAAGCACGCCGTCGCCAACGGCTTCTTCCTCTACGTCTTCGAGCCGGGCGGCAACCGGGTCGAGGTCACCTCGGGCGGCTACTTCGTCTACGACCCCGACTACGAGCCGATCGTCTGGACCGAGGCCGAGCGCCGCCGCGGCCAGGCCTGGGGCGTCAAAACCGTCGAGTCCTTCCACACCTACGGCACCCCCGACGTGAGCGGCAAACCGACCGGCCCGCCGATTCCGCCGACCAGCGAGGTCCCGGGGACGTGACGCTTTCCGGGGGAAGTCCACGGGGTGTGAGGCTTCCCCGCACCGCGTTCGCACTTTCCCGCGCATAGCGCGGGTTTCTGCGAACTCATCGGTGGGGTCGGCTTGCCGCGCGGGCGCCGGGCGCCGGCCCGATCCCGGGCGACCTAGGCCGAGGCGGCGTCGAGGGCGCTGAGCTCCGCCGGGCTCAGCTCGAGGGTCGCGGCCTCGATCAGGGGACCGAGCTGCTCGGTGTTGCGGGCGCTGGCGATCGGGGCGAGGACCGTGGGGCGGGAGCGCAGCCAGGCGAGGGCGACGGCGGCGACGGCGACCGAGTGGGTGGCGGCGATCTCGTCGAGGGCGGCGAGGACGGCGATGCCGCGGGCGTCGAGGTACTGGCTCGCGCCGCCCGCGCGAGGGCTGTCGACGGTGGCGCCGTCGGGTCGGTACTTGCCGGTGAGGAAGCCGCGGGCGAGGCCCCAGTAAGGGAAGACGGCGAGGTCCTCGGCGGCGCAGAGGTCCTGCAGGGCGCCCTCGAACTCGCCGCGCTCGACCAGGCTGTAGTGGGGCTGCAGGGCGACGTAGCGGGGCAGGCCCTCGGCCGCGGCGACCCGCAGGGCCTCGGCGAGGCGCGGGGCGCCGTAGTTGGAGGCGGCGACGTGGCGGACCTTGCCCGCCTCGATCAGCTCGGCGAAGGCGCCGAGGGCCTCGGCGAGCGGTACATCGGGATCGTCCTGGTGGGCGTAGTAGAGGTCGATCCGGTCGGTGCCGAGGCGGCCCAGCGAGGCGTCGGCGGCGGCCCTGATGTTGGCCGGCGCGAGGCCTTTGAACTCGGGATGTTTGCCGACCTTGGTGGCGATCACGACGCGCTCGCGGGCGCCGGGCCGGGCGGCCAGCCACTCGCCCAGCATCGACTCCGACTCGCCACCCGAGTTGCCCGGCGCGAAGGCGCTGTAGCTGTCGGCGCTGTCGACGAAGTTGCCGCCCGCGTCGAGGTAGGCGTCGAGTACGGCGAAGGAGTCCGCGCGGTCGGCGGTCCAGCCGAAGACGTTGCCCCCGAGGCAGATCTCGTAGACCTCGAGATCGGTGTGAGGCAGCCGTTGCACCTGGAAAACCCTATAGGAAATCCTGTAGATTTTTGCCGTGCCCGAGGAGGAGAGCACGCGCGGCGAGGCCGCCGATTTCGTCGTGGTCGGGGCCGGCTCGGCCGGCGCCGCGGCCGCCTGTCGGCTGGTCGAGCGGGGAGCGACGGTGCTGCTGCTGGAGGCGGGCGGACCCGCCGACAACCCGGCGATCCACGATCCGGCGCGCTCGCACGAGCTCTGGGACGCGCCCGAGGACTGGGGCTTCCGCACCGTCCCGCAGGCGGCCTGCGCGGGACGCGAGCTGCACCTGCCGCGGGGCCGGGTGCTCGGCGGCTCGAGCAGCCTCAACGCGATGATCTACGTCCGCGGCGCCCCGGCCGACTACGACGCCTGGGCCTACGGCGGCGCCGACGGCTGGCGGTGGCGGGACGTGCTGCCGGTCTTCCTGCGGCTCGAAGACTTCCGCGGCGAGAGCGCGGCGGCGCGGGGGAGGGGCGGCCCGGTGACGGTGATCGCGGGCTACGAGCCCGACCCGATCCACCGGGCGATCGTCGCCGCCGCCGAACAGGCCGGGATCGCCTTCAACCCCGATTACAACTCCGGCCGGCTCGACGGCGTCTCCTACACCCAGTTGACGATCCGCGACGGTCGCCGCCACGGCACCGCCGAGGCCTACCTGGCGCCGCTCGCCGAGGAGCCGCGGCTCAAGGTCCTGACCGGCGCCCAGGCGACCCGGCTGCTGCTCGACGGCGGGCGCTGCGGCGGGGTCGAGTGGATCCGCGACGGCCGGCCCGGGCGGGCGGGCGCGGGCGAGGTGATCGTCGCCGCCGGCGCGATCGGCTCGCCGCACCTGCTGCTGCGCTCCGGCATCGGCCCGGCGGCGGAGCTGCGCGCGGCCGGGGTCGAGCCGCTCCACCATCTCCCCGGCGTCGGCCGCAACCTCCACGACCACCTGCTGGCGCCGGTCATCTTCGCCGCCGAGCGCCCACTCGGGCCGCCGCTGCCGGGACTGCCCCAGCCGCAGACCCACCTCTTCTGGCGCAGCCGGCCCGGCCTGCCGCTCCCGGACACGCAGCCGATCCACTTCAACGTGCCGCTGTACGAGCCCTGGATGGAGGGCCCGGAGAACGGCTTCTCGTTGATGGCCGGGATGATCAGGCCACTCAGCCGCGGCACCGTGACGCTGTCCGGGGACGGGCCGACGGCGCCGCCGCTGATCGACCTCGGCGCCCTCGCCGTCGAGCCCGACCTCGACGCCCTGACCGCGTCGGCGGAGCTCTGCCGCGAGATCGGCGCCGCGCCGGCGCTGGCCGAGTGGGGCGCGCGGGAGCTCTACCCGGGCCCCGAGGTCGCCGACCGCGCGGCACTCCGCGACTACGTGCGCCGCACCGCGATCACCTACCACCACCAGGTCGGCACCTGCAAGATGGGGCGCGACGAGCTGGCGGTGGTCGACCCGACCTTGCGCGTCCACGGGATCGAGGGATTGCGGGTCGCGGACGCCTCGGTGATGCCGACGGTGACCACCGGCAACACCAACGCGCCGGCGATCATGATCGGCGAGCGGGCCGCCGACTTCGCCGCCCCGGTCACGGCGGCCGCGCCCGCCCCGGTCGGGGCGACGTGAGCGTCCTCGTCACCGGCGCCGCCGGGGTGATCGGCGGCTTCGTCGTCCGCGGCCTGCTGGAGCGAGGCGAGGACGTGGTGGCGATGACCCGCGACGGCGCCCCCGGCTCGCTTGCCGGGATCGAGGACGAGATCGAGATCGCGGTCGCCGACCTGCGCGACGGCGACGCCCTGGCGGCGCTCTGCGCCCGTCCGGCGGTCGACACCGTGATCCACCTCGCCGCCTTCCTGCCCGCCCGCTCGCAGGCCGACCCGGTCAGCGCGACCGCGGTCAACGTGCTCGGCACCGCGGCGCTGTTCGAGGCGGCGACGGCAGGCGGCGCGCGGCGCTTCGTCTATGCCTCCTCGAAGTCGGCCTACGGGCCGATGCCGGCGGGCGAGGCCGTGGTCGAGGCGCGCCCCGCCCATCCCCGCGACGTCTACGGCGCGACCAAGTACGCGGGCGAGGTGGTGATCGGCGCCGCCGCCGCGCGGCCCGGCGCCCCGCGGGCGACCAGCCTCCGCTTCGCCACCATCTACGGCCCCGGCAAGGCCGACCGCCACGCCGGCGCCGCGCTCACCAGCCGACTGATCGCCGACGCGCTGGCCGGTCGGCCGGTGCGGATCGAGCGCGGCGGCGACCAGGTCGACGACCTGATCTACGTCGCCGACGCGGCCGCCGGGATCGTCGCCGCGGCACTCTCCCCGACCGAGCTGGGCCCGCTCTACAACCTCTCGACCGGGGTCGGGATCAGCCTCCGCGACTTCGCCGCCGCGGTCGCCGCGGCGATCCCCGGCGCCGCGATCGAGGTCGGCCCCGGCCTCGAGTACATGGGCCCCGACTTCGTCTACGGGGTGATGGACCCGACCCTGGCCCGCGCCGATCTCGGCTTCGCCGCCGAGCCCGACCCGACCGTCAACACCCGCCGCTTCGCCGCCGACTCGGTCGGCTAGCAGGGGGCGGTTTGGCAGACGGGACGGCGTGCTTCGGGGCCGCCGCGCCCGTCCGAGTTGCGTCCCGGGCGTCTCGTGGCGGCCCGGGCAGGCTGCCCGCTTGCCACGAGACGCCCGGGACGTGAGGGTCCCGCGGGGACGTGCGGAGGGATGTGAGGCTTTCGCAGGAAAGACCACAGGGACGTGACGCTTCCGACGGGAAGGTCACGAAGACGTGGGCCTTCCTGCGGGATCACGGGGCCCCAGGAGGCGCGGTCGACCTCCGTTAGCCATAGGTTCACCCAGGTCGACCACGCCTCGGCGATGCCTGAGGAACCGTGACCTTCGCGGAGTCTTCGTCACGACCCAGGGCACCTTCCTCACCTCTCCCGCGCCTCTCCGTGACGCCCCGGCCCGGACCTGCGCCGCTCCTCTCATCCCCGGCCTTCTCGGTGGCGGCCACAGCCTGCCCGGGCCGCCACCGAGAAGGCCGCGTCCCTTCCAGCTCCGGGCGTCAGCTTCAGCGCCCCAGGTCACACGTCAAGCGCCTCGGCAACGGCGGGGTCAACCATCCGAGGCCTGGGCGGCGCGGACCCGGTCGCCGTGCGTCTTCAGGTCCAGCCCCAGCACTTCCCAGCGGCCGAGCTGGTGGACGAGGAAGTAGTTGCAGCCGCGCTTGCCGAGCTCACCGACCTCGCCGTCGAGGACCAGCTGGACCTCTTCCTCGGAGAGCGGCGGGCGGGCGGCCCGGATCGCCGCCTCGGCCTCCGCCCGCGAGCCGTTCAGTTGCTCCCTCAGCGCCGGCTCGTGGACGACCCGCCGGCAGAGCTTGTTGACCGCGTAGACGCTCACGCGCCGACCCCTGAGCCCGGTCGGTCGATCGGCCAGGCGGCGTAGGAATGCCCGAACTGCGGCTGCGTCTCGATCACCTCGGGCGGTGCCGGGTCGATCATCCCCAGCATCGTGATCCAGTCGAGGATCTCGCCCGCCGCGTTGCCCGCCTCGCGCAGCTGCTCGTCGGTCGCCTCGGCGACCAGCGTCTCGAAGTCGCCCGCCCGCAGCAGCTCGACCACGCGGTCGGTCCACTGCGGTGCCGGCACGCCGACGTGGGCGTCGGGGAAGAGGCGCGGCCCGCCGATCTCGACCGAGAAGCTGCCGCTGGCGATCACCGCGATCCGCTGCGGCCCCTCGGCGCGGGCGGCGAGCGCCGCGCGGATCGCCCGGCCCAGCGCGTAGCAGCGCCGCGCCGAGGCGATCGGGCGCAGGAAGGCGGCGACGAAGAGCGGCACGATCGGGATCGGCTCGCCCGGCCAGACGAAGCCGAGCGGGGCGATCACCGTGTGGTCGAACTCGAGCTCCTGCAGCATCGCCAGGTCGAAGCCCGCCTCGACCAGGTACTGGTCCAGATAGCGGGCGAGCGCCGCCTCGAGCGGCAGCTCGCGGCGGGGGATCTCCGGGTAGTCGCTCGGCCCGGCCGCCGACTCGGCGACGCCGATCGCGAACAACGGGATCGCCTCGAAGAACATGTTGTAGTGGTCGGAGGTGATGAAGATCAGCGCCTCCGGCTCGACCGCGGCGAGGCGCTCGGCGATCTCGCCGTAATAGAGATCGATCTCCGGCCCGAGCGGGTGGCCCGCCGTCGACCAGCCCGGGAAGTGGGGGTTGTGGGGCAGCCCGAAGGCGCCGACGATCTCCGCCATCCTCAGCTCCCTCCCGGCTCAGGCATGGACGGCGCCCCCGTCGACCGGGATCGTCTGCCCGGTGATGAAGCCCGCCGCGTCGGAGGCGAGGAAGGAGACCAGGCCGGCGACGTCCTCGGGCACCTGCGTGCGCGGGATCGCCTGCTCGGCGACGACCTTCTCGAACAGGCCGAGCTCCTCGTGCGGGCCGGTCACCGTCGTCCCCCGGGTGCGGGTCAGGCTCGGCGCGTAGGCGTTGATCGTCACCCCGTCGCCGCCGACTTCGCCGGCCAGGCTGCGGACGAAGCCGACCACCGCGCCTTTGCTGGCGACGTAGGGGGTGAGCGAGGGCAGGCCGCTGTAGACGCCGTTGCTGGCGGCGGCGACGATCCGTCCCCAGCCCGCCTCGCGCATCGCCGGCAGGAAGGCCTTGGTCAGGTGGAAGAGCGAGTCGACGTTGACCGACATCACCGCCCGCCACTGCTCCCAGGTCCAGTCCTCGAAGCGGGCGAGGGGGTAGACGCCGGCGTTGCAGATCAGCACGTCGCAGCGGCCGTAGCGCTCGCGGACCGCCGCGGCGAAGGCGGCGACGCTCTTGCCGTCGCTGATGTCGCAGCGCTCGGCGAAGCCCTCCGAGCCCGCCGCCGCGACCGCGGCGAGGGTCTCCTCGGCCGGGTCGAGGTCGGCGATCGCGATCCGCATCCCGTCGCCCGCGAGGCGGCCCGCCAGCGCCTGGCCGATCCCCGCGGCCGCTCCCGTGACGACGGCGACACGGCCGTCCGCGCTCTGCTCGCTCACCCTCTTCCCATCCCTTCTCTCCGCCCTTCCCAAGTCGGCCCGAAGTGGCCGTAATCATGCATAATCATTACTGGTTTATCAAGCCATGAGCAGCCCGTCCTCCGACCAGCTCAGAGTGCCCGCCCCGGCCGCGTCGGAGGTCGCCTGGTGGAGCGACGCGATCGCCCTGATGCTGCGCCGGCTCGGCTTCACCAAGCTCGCCCTCAACCCCGGCGCGAGCTTCCGCGGCCTGCACGACAGCCTCGTCAACGAGCTCGGCGCCGAGCGCCCGGAGCTGGTCCTCTGCCTGCACGAGGAGCACGCCGTAGCCGTCGCCCACGGCTACGCCAAGGTGACCGGCGAGCCGATGGCCGTCGCCCTCCACACCAACGTCGGGCTGATGCACGCGACGATGGCGATCTTCAACGCCTTCTGCGACCGGGTGCCGATGCTGGTCGTCGGCGCCACCGGGCCGTTCGCCGCCGACCGCCGGCGGCCGTGGATCGAGTGGATCCACACCGCCGCCGACCAGGGCGCGCTGGTGCGGCCCTACGTCAAGTGGGACGACAGCCCCGCGTCCGGGCCGGCCTCGCTCGAATCGTTGGCCCGCGCCGACGCGGTGACCCGCGCGGCGCCCTCGGCCCCGACCTACGTCTGCTTCGACGCCGGGGTGCTGGAGTCGGAGGCGCCGGCCGAGGTCGCCTTCCCGGACCTGGCCCGGCGGCGCCCGCCCGCGGCGCCCGCGCCGCGCGCCGCGGACGCCGACCGCGCGGCGGAGCTGCTCGCCGCGGCCGCCCGGCCGCTGGTCCTGGTCGGCCGGGTCGGCGCCGGCGACGAGGAGTGGGCCGCGCGGGTCGACCTGGCCGAGCGGCTCGGCGCCGCCGTCCTCACCGACCTCAAGGTGGCGGCCGGCTTCCCCGCCGACCACCCGGCCGTGGCCGCCGTCCCCGGGACCTTCCTGACGCCCTCGGGGAAGGAGCTCCTCGCCGGCGCCGACGCGATCCTGGCGCTCGACTGGGTCGACCTCGCCGGGACCCTGCGCCAGGCGCTTGGCGAGGGCGAGCCGGAGGCGACGATCGTCGCCGCGAGCCTCGACGAAGCCCTCCACGACGGCTGGAGCAAGGACCACTTCGCCCAGCCGCCGGTCGACCTGCCGATCGCCGCCGACCCCGACCTGCTGGTCGCGGCGCTGCTCGAGCGGCTCGCCGCCGACCCGCCTGCCCGCGCCGACTGGCCGCCGCGGCTCGCGCCCGCGCCGCCGCCCGCGCCCCTGCCCGGCACGATCGGCATGCGGGACCTGGCGGCGGCGCTCGCCGAGGCGCTCGCCGGCGATCCCGCCACCCTGGTCCGGCTGCCGCTCGGCTGGGACGGCGGCGACCTGCACGCCGCCGCGCCGCTCGACTACCTGGGCCAGGACGGCGGCGCCGGGCTCGGCTCCGGCCCGGGGATGGCGGTCGGCGCGGCGCTGGCGCTCGCCGAGGCCGGCGAGGAGCGGCTGGCCGTCGCGGTGCTCGGCGACGGTGACTTCCTGATGGGCTGCCAGGCGCTCTGGACCGCGGCCCGCCACCGCCTGCCGCTGCTCGTCGTCGTCGCCAACAACCGCTCCTTCTTCAACGACGAGGTGCACCAGGAGCGGATGGCGCTGGCGCGCGGGCGGGCGGTCGAGAACCGCGCCGTCGGCATCGCGATCGACGACCCCGATCCCGACCTGGCGGCGCTCGCCCGCTCGCTCGGGCTGCGCGGCCACGGTCCGGTCGAGGACCCCGAGGCGCTCGGGCCGGCCCTCGCCGCCGCGACCGCGGAAGCGCGCGCCGGCGCCGCCGTGGTCGTCGACGTGCGCGTCGACACGGCGGGTTACCCGGGGACGCCGGTGCCGAAGGGGGCGGCCCGATGACCGAGGGCGCGCCGCTCGCCGGCAAGGTCGTCGCGATCACCGGCGCCTCCTCCGGGATCGGCGAGGCGACCGCGCTCGCGCTCGCCACGGCGGGCGCCAAGGTCGCGCTCGCGGCGCGCCGGGCCGAGCGGCTGGAGGAGATCGTCGCGCGGATCGAGGCGGCCGGCGGCGAGGCCCTCGCGATCCCCACCGACGTCGCCGACGAGACGCAGGCGAACGCCTTCGTCCGCGGCGCCGCCGAGCATTTCGGCCGGCTCGACGTCCTGATCAACAACGCCGGGGTGATGCAGCTCGGCCCGATCGAAGGGGCGCCGACCGAGGAGTGGCGGCGGATGGTCGACGTCAACGTCTTCGGCGTCCTCTACTGCACCCACGCGGCGCTGCCGATCATGCGCGCGGCCGGCGGCGGCCACATCGTCAACGTCAGCTCGGTCGGCGGCAAGGTGGTCGGCACCTACTCCGGCGTCTACAGCCTGACCAAGTTCGGCCTCGGCGCCTTCACCGAGGCGCTGCGCAAGGAGTCGATCGCCGCCGGGATCCGGGTCACCCTCGTCTTCCCCGGCTCGACCGCGACCGAGCTGCGCAGCCACACCCGCGACGAGGTGCTCGCCGAGACCGTCCAGGCCTTCGCCGGGGTCACCCCGCTCGACCCCGCCGACATCGCCGCGGCGATCCTCGCCGCCCTCGCCCAGCCCGCCAACGTCAGCGTCAGCGAGATCGTCGTGCGGCCGTCCGCCCAGGGCATGTAGGCGTCGTGGCGGTCGGGTCGGTGCCGCGTCCGGACGGTCGGCTCGCGGTCGGCGGTCGTCACCGGTCGCTGCTGCTGATCGTCGGCGCGCTCAGCGGGCTGGCGCCGATGTCGATCGACTTCTACCTGCCCGCGCTGCCGCACCTGACCGCCGACCTCGGCGCCGACACCTCGACCGGCCAGCTCACGCTCACCGCCTGCTTGCTCGGCCTCGCGCTCAGCCAGATCGTCGCCGGCTCGCTCAGCGACACGCTCGGTCGCCGCCGGCTGGTGCTCGTCGGGCTCGCCGCCTACGGCGCGATCTCGGTGCTCTGCGCGGTGGCGCCGAGCATCTGGGTGCTGCTCGGCCTGCGCTTCGCCCAGGGCTGCGCCTGCGGGGTCGGCTGGGTGGTCTCGCGAGCGGTGGTCCGCGATGTCTTCAGCGGCGACGCGGCCGCGCGCACCTTCGCCCTGCTGACCCAGATCAGCGGCGTCGCGCCGGTCCTCGCGCCGGTGATCGGCGCCCAGGTCCTGCTGCTGACCAGCTGGCGCGGCATCTTCGTCACCCTCGCCCTGCTCGCCGCCGTCCTCCTCGCCGTCGCCGCGCTGCGCATGCCCGAGACCCTGCCCGACCACCTGCGCCACGAGCCCGGCCTCGGGGCCAAGCTGCGCGTCTTCGGCAGCCTCCTCCGAGACCGCCGCTTCGTCCCCTTCGCGATCTCCGGCGGCCTCTCGTTCGCGGCGATGTTCGCCTACATCTCCGGCTCGCCGTTCGTGCTGGAGAACCTCTACGGCCTCTCGGCGTCGCTCTTCGCCGTCGTCTTCGGCGTCAACTCGGCGGGGATCGTGCTGGCCTCGCTGGCCAGCCGCCGCCTGGTCGGGCGGGTCGGCTCCGGCCGCCTGCTGAACGTCGGCGCCTGGACGATGGCGCTCGGTGCCACCGGTCTCCTCGTCACCGTCCTCCTCGGCCTCGGCCTGGCCCCGTTCCTGGTCTTCCTGCTCATGACGATCGCCACCGTCGGCCTGATCCAGCCCAACGCGACGGCGCTGGCGATGGCCTATCAAGGCCACGCCGCGGGCAGCGCCTCGGCGCTCTTCGGCCTCGGCCAGTTCGGCGTCGGCGCCCTCGCGGCGCCCCTGGTCGGCATCGCCGGCTCCCACACCGCGGTGCCGATGGCCGTCGTGATCGCCGCCTGCGGCCTCGGCTCCCTCGTCGTCCTCCGCGCCTCCGCCGACCGCTCCCCTGCCCGCCCCACCGCCGACCTCTCCGGGAAATAACCCAGCCCCCGAGCGGGGCTTCAGCGGCGCGGTTCGCGGCCGCCGCACCCGTCCGAGGTGCGTCCCGGGCGTCTCGTGGCGGCCCGGGCAGGCTGCCCGCTTGCCACGAGACGCCCGGGACGTGAGGCTTCCGCAGGGAAGAGTTCAGGGACTTAACGGTCAGGAATCTGCGCTGTTCGTTGTCCGCCCATACGACGGATAACGAACACGGCAGATTCCTGACCGTTCGAATCGCCGGCCTCTCGTTCGAACCCGGCCTTCTCGGTGGCGGCCACAGCCTGCCCGGGCCGCCACCGAGAAGGCCGGGTCCCTTACCGTCCCTCTCCTTCCCCTCCGCCTAAGCGCGCGCAGCGCGCAGCAGGGCGCTCAGATCACCCTCGTCGGCCGGCCTCGCGTTGTTCTGCAGGAACGGGTTCTGCAGGGCCGCGGCGACCATCGAGGCGGCGCCGGCGTCGTCGAGCTCGTCGGGGGCGAAGCGGGGGACGAAGCCGACCTCGTCCAGGAGCTCCGGCAGGTGGGCGATCTCGGCGCGGGCGGCGTCGCTCAGGGCAGGCTCGTTGAAGGCGGCGACGTGGGGGAGGAGGACGCCGTTCTGGTGGCCGTGGGGGAGGTGGACGTCGGGGGACGAGGTGAGGGCGTGGACGAGGGCGAGGCGCGAGTTGCCGCAGGCCAGGTTCGCCATCGCGCTCGCCTCCAGCAGCGTCTGCAGCGCCTCGTCCTCGTGCTCGAGGCCGGCGCCCAGGTTGGCGCGGATCAGGGGCGCGGCCGCCAGCGCCATCGCGTCGGTGAAGCGCGAGGCGCCGCGCGCCCAGAGCGCCTCGTAGGCGTGGCTCAGCGCGTCGAGCGCGGCGTACAGCAGCGGCTCCTGGGGGAGTCGGCGGAGCAGCGTGCCGTCGAGCAGGGCGACGTCCGGCTCGTACCCCTCGCCGCGGATCACCAGGTGCTGGGCGAGCCGCTCGTCGTGGAGGACGACGACGGTCGAGACCTCGCTGCCGGAGCCGGCGGTGGTCGGGATCGCGACCGTCGGCGCCGGGTCGCTCGGCAGGTTGCCGACGCCCGCCCAGCGCTCCAGCGGCCCCTCGTTGCGGAGCCTGATCGCGACCGCCTTGGCGGCGCAGAGGGCGCTGCCACCGCCGACCGCGAGGACCGCGTCGCAGCCCGCCTCGAGCGCTTCGGCGGCGAGCGCTTCGGCGGCGTCGATATCGGGATCGACCGCGACCCCGGCGCAGAGGTGCAGCTCCACCTCACCCGCCGCGGCCAGCACCGGCTCCAGCAGCCCGGCGGCGGCGAAGCCCGCGTCGTAGACGACGGCGACGCGACGCGCGCCCGGCGCCGCCAGCTCCTCGGCCAGCCGCGCCGCGACGCAGCCGAGGCCGGCGACGACCATCGTCCCCGCCCGGAACCGACGGGGCGGCACCGCGGCCACCGCGCTCAGCCGGCGGTCGCGGCCGGCGCCCCGGCGGTGTTCATCACCTCGAGCAGCCGGTGCTGCTCGAGCGAGTCCTGCGACATCTCGGCGCAGATCCGGCCCTCGAAGAAGACCGCGACGCGGTCGCAGACTTCGACGATCTCGTCGATGTCCGTGGAGGCGAGCAGGACGATCGCGCCGGCGTCGGCCGCCGCCCGGATCAGGCGGTGCATTTCCGCCTTGGCGCCGATGTCGACGCCGCGGGTCGGGTCGTCGAGCAGCAGCAGCGTCGGCTCCGCGTCGAGCCACTTGGCGAAGACCAGCTTCTGCTGGTTGCCGCCCGAGAGCATCCCCGCGTGGATGTCGATCGAGGCGGTCTTGACGCCGAGCCGGTCGATCATCTCGGCGGCGTGGCGACGCAGGGCCCGTTTGCGGACCACCGGGCCTTCGCCGGCCAGCGCCACCGCCCGCACCTGGGCGACGTTCTCCCAGATCGGCTTGTCGAGCATCAGCCCGAAGCGGCGCCGGTCGCCGGTCACCATCGCCACCCCGGCGCCGACGGCGCCGCGCATGCTGCGCCGCAGCTTGGCGCCGCCTGGCAAGGTCACGCTGCCGCTCTTCAGCCGGCGCTGACCGCTGATCAGCTCCAGCACGGTCAGGTGGCCGGAGCCGGCCAGCCCGGCGAGGCCGACGACTTCACCCGGCTTCGCCCGCAGGTCGACGTCGGTCAGCCGCCGCTCGACGCTGACGTTCTCCAACCGCAGTTCGTCCTTCTCGTCGACCGCCTGGATGTTCCCGGCCAGCTCGTGGCTGAGGGCGGCCTCCGCCTCGGTCGACTGCGCCTTTTTCTCACCCAGCATCGCGGCGACGATCGCGCTGACGCTGAGCTCGGAGCGCGGCCGGCCTTCCAGCACCGGGCTGCCGTCGCGCAGCACGGTGATGTCGTCGCAGAGCTGCATCACCTCCTCGAGGATGTGCGAGACGAAGACCACCGCGACCTGCCGTTCGCGCAGCACTTTCAGGACCCCGAGCAGGGTTTCGACGCCCGAGGCCTCGAGCGCCGAGGTCGGCTCGTCGAGGATCAGCACGCGCGGGTCGGTGACCAGCGCCTTGGCGATCTCGACCAGTTGCCGTTCGGCCAGCGACAGCGTCTCCACCCGCTGGCGCATGCCGACGTCGAGCCCGAGGTCGGCGAGGACCGGCTTCGCCCGCGCTTCCATCGCGGCGCGGTTGATGAACGGCCCGCGCTTCTCCTCGCGCATCGGGAAGAGGTTGCTGAGCACGTCGAGATCGGGGAAGAGGCTGAGCTCCTGCGAGACCGCGGCGACCCCGTTGCGGGCCGCGTCGGCGCTGTTGGCGAAGGAGACCTCGTCGCCGTCCAGTCGCAGGGTGCCGGCGTCCGGCGAGACGGCGCCGATGATGATCTTGACGAGCGTCGACTTGCCCGCCCCGTTCTCGCCGAGGAGGGCGTGCACCGAGCCGGCGCGAACCGTGAGGTTCGCGCCGGCCAGCGCCTGCACGCCGCCATAGGACTTCTTGATGTCCTTGACTTCGAGCACTTGACTAGTTCAGTTCCGAGATTTCTTTCAGGTATTTACTCGGATTCGCGAGCTCTTCTTCGGCGATCGGTTCAAAGAACGCGATCCGGTTCGCCTGGCTTTCCTCGCGCTTCTGGATTTCGGCGACGTTTTCCTTGGTGACGATGCCGGAACCCGGGTTCCACCACCCTTTCGGGATTTCTTCCCCGGTCAGCGCGTGCCGTGCCAGCAGCGAGGCCGAGATATATCCCTTCATGAAGTGGTACGGATCGCCGAGCACTTTGACGTAACCTTGCTGCACCGCTTCCAGCGCGATCGGGTCGACGTCGCAGGCCGCGACGAGGTAATGCACACCATTCTGTTTCTGGATCTTGAACAGCGAGACCGCGTCCTGATCCCCTGGTGCCATGTAGGCGACGGCGTCAGGGTGGGCCTTCACCAGGTTGTTCCAGTTGTTGTAATTTTCGGTCGGCTCGGATCCGACGTTGAACGGACCGACGATCTTCAGGCCGGGACGTTCCTTCTTCAGCACTTTTTCCATGCCTTCGATGCGGAGTTCGAGCAGGACCAGGCCGGGGATGTCGTTGCCGAAGACGACTTCGCCGGTTTCACCTTTCGGAATTTCTTTGATCAGTTCTTCGGCCACGTGTTCACCGAGTTCGGTGTTGCTGTTGCCGACGAACGTTTCGACGCCGCTGCCTTCCGGCGGGGGCGAGTCCATCGTGATCACCGGGACGCCTTCTTCGACCGCCTGTTTGTAGGGACGGATGAAGTCTTCGGGGGCGGTGGTCATGATCGTCACCCCTTCCTTCGCCGTCTGCGTCGCGGCCTGGAACTGGTTCACCTCCTCGGTCGGATTCACACCGTTGGGAGCCGAGGAGGTGATTTCCACACCTTCATGTTCGGCCGCCGCTTCGGCGCCCCAGGCCATCTCCTGAAACGCGTTCTGGGTGGTCGATGCGGTGACCACGGCGATATGGACTTCGCTGCCGCTCTTACCGCTTTCGCCTTCTTCTTCGGTGGTGCTGCCGCCACCACTCGCGCTCGTCGATTCCGACGACGAAGAAGAGCCACTCGACCCGCAAGCGCTGAGCACCAGCGCCAGCAACAGAACCGCCGCGCCCAACAGGGCGAGGACGGACCTCCTGCGATTGTCACCCGATTGCCAAATTGGCATTTACCTTCTCTCCTCTCTGATACAGGACACGCTGCCGGCGTGGCACCTCCCACGGTGCCCCGCGTTGGGGTAAGTCGTCGGCCCCGGGTGGGGCTCCGCGTCTTCGCCGCTCATAGGCCGAGGCCGCCCTTCTCCTGACTGCGGCGCCCGCGCAGGCGGACCAGGCTGTCGATCGAGACGGCACCGAGGATCACGGCACCGGTCGCGAACGAGCTCCAGTTCTGGGGCACGTTGAAGTAGACGAGGCCGGCCGACACCTCGGTCAGCAGGATGGCGCCGATCATCGCCCCGACCACGGTGGCGTTGCCGCCGCGCAGCGAGGTGCCGCCGATCACCGCGGCGGCGATCGCCTCGAATTCGAAGCCGCTGCCGATGTTCGGTTCGCCGGAGGCGAAGAAGGCGAGGCCGAAGATCCCGGCGATGCCCGCCAGGACCCCCATCATCACCAGCGCCTGCACCCGGACGCGGGGGATCGAGATGCCGGAGAAGGTCGCCGCCTCGGGGTTCGACCCGATCGCCCGCACCCGGTAGCCGAATGGGGTGAGGCGGAGGATCGCGGTCATCACGATCGCCACGACGACCATGCCCCAGACGCTGACCGGGATGCCGAGCTGTTTGCCGCCGAGGAAGCTGAAGAAGGAGCTGCTGAAGGGCAGGCCGGTGACCTGCTGGCCGTGGCTCAGGGCCAGCGCCAGGCCGCGGTACATCGACAGCGTCGCCAGCGTCGCGACGATCGCCGGGATCGCGATCACCTGTACGAGGATCGCGTTGACGAGGCCCATCCCCCCCGCGCAGACGATCCCGATCGCGGCGGCGATCCAGGGGTTCATCCCGCCCTGCATCAAGAGGGCGGAGATGATCAGGGTGAGGCCGAAGATCGAGCCGACGGAGAGGTCGATCTCCCGCATCGCCAGCAGGAAGGCCATGCCGGAGGCGAGGATCGCGACGTAGACCGACTGCTGCAGGACGTCCCGGATCTGCGTCGAGGTGAGGAAGTTGGGGTGGACGATGCCGATGAAGGCGCCCAGCGCGATCGTCGCGACGAGGACGCTCAGGCATTCGATCCGCAGGAAGCGGCCGAGCCAGTAGCGGGCGGTCTCGGCGCCGCTCCTGCCGGAGCTACCCGCCTCGGGGGTCGTGCCACCGCCGGCGGCGCCGGCCGACTCGGGGACTGCTGCCACCGCGTGCTCAGATTCGCCGGCCGCGCTCACGCCTGGCTCCATTCAGAGTTTGTGCGGGGCATCGCTCTCCTCTCAATCTCGTTGCCTCCGGACCCGCTCCCAGCGTCTCCATGGCAAAGTTCCCGTAACCCGTGTTCGGATCGCGCACTTCCATCCACGATCCGTACGACGCTACCTTCCTGATTTAGCCGTCGCTTGTCAAGGGTGGATTTGGTCGCATGCGAGGCCGGATCGTCTTCTCTTCCCTCACAAATTCGATCAAATAACGAATATGGTTCTCCCGGAGGAGCGAGGGAAGGAGAGCGGTGACCCCTGGGGAGCGAGAGCCAAGTAAGCAGGAACGGACCTACGCCGTCCTGCGCGAGCGCATTCTCGACGGAAGCTACGGTCCTGGCTACCGCCTGGTGATCGACGCGATCGCCCGCGAGCTCGAAGTCAGCCCGATGCCGGTGCGCGAGGCGATCCGCCGGCTGGAGGCCGAGGGTTGGGTGATCTATCGCGCCAACCAGGGCGCGCAGGTCGCCCCGGTCGACACCAGCTCCTGGAAGGAGGTGATGGTCACCCTGGCGCTGCTCGAGGGCTACGCCACCGCCGCGGCATCGTCGGAGATGCGCGTCGCCGACCTGCGCAAGCTGCGCTCGATCAACAAGAAGATGCGCGGCTCGATCGACCGGCTCGACCTGATGCAGGTGTCGCGGTTCAACAACGAGTTCCACGAGGTGATCTACGACCGCTGCCCCAACGACTACCTGCGCCGCGAGTTGCGGGAGACGATCGAGCGCCTCAACACGCTGCGGGCGACGGTCTTCGTCTACATCCCCACCCGGGGCAACGAGTCGGCCGCCGAGCACGACCGGATCGCCGACCTGATCGAGGAGAGGGCCGACCGCGATCGGATCGAGCGGGAGGCGCGCGCGCACAAGCTGCGCACGGTCGAGGCCTACGAAGTCCGCCTGGCCGAGGCCGACCGCCTCGGCTCGCGGAGCGGCGGAAAAGGCCCGGCATGACCCCCGTCGAGGCCCTCCTCGCCGCCACCGCCCACCCCGACTACGACATCGTCCGCAGCGCCCACGCCGAGCTCCTGGTCACCGACCTCGAGGCCGCCGAGCGCTTCTACGTCGACCTGCTCGGCCTGATCGTCACCGCGCGGGAGGAGGGGGCGCTCTACCTGCGCGGCTGGGAGGAGCGCCTGCACCACTGCCTCCTCCTGCGCGAGGCGCCCGCGGCCGCGGTCGGCCACCTCGCCTTCCGCGTCCGCTCCCCCGCCGACCTCGACCGGATCGAGGCTTCCTTCGCCGCCCGGGGCCTCTCGCCCCGCCGGGTCGGGGGCGGGCCCGGCCAGGGCCCGGCGGTACGGGTGGCCGACGAGCTCGGCTACCCGCTCGAGTTCTTCCACGCGATGGATCCGGCGCCGGGGCGGATGCAGCGCTTCGACCTCCAGCGCGGCGCCCCGGTGATGCGGATCGACCACTTCAACCTGCACGTCCCCGAGGTCGAGCGGGCGGCGGCCCTCTGGCTCGGCCTCGGCTTCCGCTGCACCGAGTACATCTCCACCGACGGCGCGGGGGAGCGCCTCACCGGCGCCTGGCTGGCGCGCAAGCAGACCGTCCACGACGTCGCCCTGACCGCCGGGAGGGGCCCGCGCCTGCACCACCTCGGCATGTGGGTGGCCGAGCCCGCCGGGGTCCTGCGCGCCTGCGACCAGCTGGCCGCCGCGGGACACGCTGCCGCGATCGAGCGGGGCCCGGGCCGCCACGGCGTCTCCAACGCCTTCTTCGTCTACCTGCGCGACCCCGACGGCCACCGGATCGAGCTCTACTCCTGCGACTACTACACCGGCGACCCCGACCTCGAGCCGATCCGCTGGAGCGTCTCCGACCCCCGCTGCCGCAGCTTCTGGGGCACCAGGGCCCCCGACAGCTGGTACGAGGAGTCCTCGCCGGTGATCGGACCGGACGGCGCGACGCTGGGGACGAGGGAGTGCGAGGTCGACGAGCGGACGGAGGTGATGGCGTGACGGCAGACGGCGGTTCGACCACCCACCCCGAGCTCGAGCTCGGACCGACCGGGCTCCTGATCGACGGTCGTTGGCGTGGGGCCGCCGCCGGCGGCACGATCGAGGTGATCGCGCCGGCCAGCGAGCGGACGCTGGCGCGGGTCGCCGCCGGCGAGGCGGCCGACGTCGATGCCGCGGTGAAGGCGGCGCGGGCGCAGCTCGACGGCGAGTGGTCGCGCCTCACCCCGGCCGAGCGCGGCCGGCTGATCAACCGGCTCGCCGACCTGGTCGAAGGCGAGGGCGAGCGGCTCGCCCGGATCGAAGCGGTCGACGTCGGCAAGCCGGTCGTCGACGCCCGCATCGTCGACGTCCCCGGGGCCGTCGACGCCCTCCGCCACTTCGCCGGCTGGGCCGACAAGATCGACGGCCGCGCGGTCGAGGCGCTGCCCCACATCGGCCGCCCGCGCCACTCCTACACGGTGCGCGAGCCGATCGGCGTGGTGGCCGCGATCACCCCCTGGAACTCGCCCTTGATGATCGCCGCCTGGAAGCTCGGGCCGGCGCTGGCGGCGGGCTGCACGGTGGTGCTGAAGCCGCCGGAGGACGCGCCGTTGACGACGCTGGTGCTCGCCGACCTGTTCGAGGCGGCCGGGTTCCCGGGCGGCGTCCTCAACGTCGTCACCGGGTTGGGCGAGGTCGCCGGCGCGGCCCTGGTCCGCCACCCGGGGGTGGACAAGATCAGCTTCACCGGCTCGCCCGAGGTCGGCCGCGAGATCGCCGTCGAGGCGGCCCGGCAGCTGCGCCCGGTGACGCTCGAGCTGGGCGGCAAGTCGCCGCAGGTGATCCTCGCCGACGCCGACCTCGAGGCCGCCGTCGCGGGCACCGCGATGGGCCTGTTCGCCAACCAGGGCGAGATCTGCGCCGCCGGGACCAGGGTGCTGGCCGCGCGCGAGCACTACGACGGCGTGGTCGAAGGCCTCGCCGAGGCGGCTGCCGCGGTGCGCCTCGGCGACCCGCTCGACGAAGAGGCGACGATGGGGGCGCTGATCAACCGCGCCCAGCTCGACCGGGTCAGCGGCTACATCGAGGCCGGGCGCGAGGAGGGCGCGCGCCTCGTCGCCGGCGGCGGCCGGCCCGATCGGCCCGGCTACTTCGTCGAACCGACGATCTTCGCCGACGGCGCCAACACGATGAAGATCGCCCGCGAGGAGATCTTCGGCCCGGTCGGCCTGGTGATGCCCTTCGACGACCTCGAGGAGGCGGCCCGCCTCGCCAACCAGACGACCTACGGCCTGGCCGCCTTCATCTGGACCCGCGACGTCTCCGCCGCCCACCTCCTCGCGGGCAAGCTGGAGGCGGGGACGGTCTGGATCAACGGCTTCGGCGCCCCCGACCCGCGCCTGCCCTGGGGCGGCCGCAAGACGAGCGGCCTCGGCAGCGAGCTGAGCTTCTCCGGGATCGAGGAGAACACGGTCGAGAAGACCGTGACGATGGTGTTGTAGGGGGGCGGCGAGGGGCGGCGCGGTTCGGG
Source organism: Solirubrobacterales bacterium (assembly GCA_047601885.1). Lineage (GTDB taxonomy): Bacteria > Actinomycetota > Thermoleophilia > Solirubrobacterales > 70-9 > VAYN01. Next base: position 453,386 of record JASGIK010000002.1, on the reverse strand, counting down.
GCCGTCGCGGCCGTCCGAGGTGGGTCCCGGGCGTCTCGTGGCGGCCCGGGCAGGCTGTGGCCGCCACGAGACGCCCGGGACGTGAGGTCTCGCAGGGAAGAGGTCATGGCCTTAACGGTCAGGAATCTGCGGTGTTCGTTACCCGCCCATACGACGGATAACGAACACGGCAGATTCCTGACCGTTCGAATCGCCGGCCTTTCGTTCGAACCCGGCCTTCTCGGTGGCGGCCACAGCCTGCCCGGGCCGCCACCGAGAAGGCCGCGTCCCTTTCCCGTCCCTTCCGGCCCCCGGGCGCCAGCTCCCCAGGCCGCGAACTTACGCCGCTCAGGCCGCCGTCTCCGCGCCGTCGATGGTGAAGACGCCGCCGCAGGCGTAGGGGGCCTCGTCGCTGAGCAGCCAGGCGACCAGGGCGGCGACCTCGTCGGGTTGGCCGAGGCGGCCGATCGGGAGGGCGGCGGAGACGCCCTCTTTGACATCGGCGCCGAGGCGGTCGAAGAGCGGCGTGTCGACCGGGCCGGGGACGACCGCGTTGACGCGGATGCCCGCGCGGGCGTTCTCCACGGCGGCGTTGCGGGTGAGCGCGATGACGGCCGCCTTGGTCGCCGCGTACTGGCCCATCCCGGGGACCGCGTGGAGGGCGGTGCCGGAGGCGGTGTTGACGATCGCCGCGGGCGTGCCGTGGGCGGTCGCGTCGCGGAGCATCTCGCGCAGCACCAGGTAGACGCCGCGCACGTTGACCGCCAGCAGCTGGTCGAGCTGCTCGACCTCGCTGTCGGCCAGCGGCGCCGAGACGCCCTCGATGCCGGCGTTGTTGTGGAGCGCGTCGATCGCGTGGAAGCGTTCGCGCACGGTGGCGAAGGCGCGCGCCACGTCCGCCTCCGAGGAGACATCGGCGGCGATCCCGATCGCGTCGCCGCCGATCTCGTCGGCGGCCCGCTCGGCCGCCTCGCCGTCGATGTCGACGAGGGCCAGGCGACTGCCCTCGGCGGCCAGCCTGCGCCCCACGGCGAGGCCGATCCCGGAGCCGCCGCCGGTCACGATCGCCACCTTCCCGTCCAGTCCCTTCAGTCCCATCTCTCCTCCGTTCCCTTCGTTCATCCAGCTTGCGATTCGATCTCCGCGGCCGCCGCCGTCACCGTCGCGGCGCCCGCCCGCAGGGCCTCCGCCTCGGCCGGCTCGAGCTCCCACTCGACCACCTCGACCGCACCGCCGCGGCCGAGCCGCACCGGCACGCCGAGCGACGCCCCCTCGATCCCGTACTCGCCCTCCAGCACCAGCGACGCCGGCCACACCTCACCTGAGTCGGAGCGGATCGCCTCGACCATGCGGGCGACGCCGCGGCCGCTGGTCCAGGTCGAGGAGCGGCCCGAGTCGAGGGCGACGTGGCGGGTGTACCAGGTGCGCAGGAACTCGATCGCCCGCCCGCGCGCCGCCGCGTCGAGCGCCACCGGCTCGCCGTCCACCCGCACCCGCTCGAAGAGCGCCACGCTGGCGTCGCCGTGCTCGCCGACCACCCAGGCCTCGACCCGGCCGGGCGCGATGCCGAGCTCCGCCGCGATCGCCGTGCGCAGCCGCAGCGAGTCGTTCAGCGTGTAGCCGAGCAGCCGCTCGCGCGCGATCCGGGTGCGCCGCACCGCCCAGGTCCCGAGCGGGTCGACCGGGTTGGTCACCAGCAGCAGGATCCCCGGCCAGCCGCTCGGCAGCTGGTCCAGCAGCGCCGCCAGGATCGCCGCGTTGTCGGCCAGGTAGACCATCCGCGAGGTGTTGACGGTGAGCGGCGCCGCCGCCGTGGCGACGATCAGGTCGGCATCCGCGATCTCGCCCTCCTCGCCCGCCCGCACCGAGCCGCTGCCGTCCTGCTCCAGTACCTGCTCGAAGTCCATCGCGTGCGAGGTGACCATGTGCGGGCGGTTGTCGAAGAGCAGCACCTCGTAGGGGTGCGCGGCGAGCAGCAGGTTGAAGGCGACCGAGGAGCCGACCCCGCCCGCCCCGCCGGTGATCGCGACCTTCATCGCTCCGGCGCCAGTTCGACCTGCAGGACCGTCGGCCCGTCGCCGCCGGGCAGCGTCGGCAGCAGCTCGTCGAGCGCCGCGATCAGCTCGCCGTGGTCGCCGATCCGCCGCGCCGGGCAGCCGAAGCCCGCCGCCAGGGTGGCGATGTCGATCGCGCCGAAGCCGGGCCAGGCGCCGCTGCCGCCCGCCCGTTCGGCGAGCCCGTCCATCACCGCGTAGCGCCGGTTGGCCATCACGATCGCGACCAGCGGCACGCCGTAGTGGGCGGCGCTCCAGAGGGTCTGGATCGCGTAGAGCGAGGAGCCGTCGCCGAGCACCGCGACGACCGGCCGCGAACGCGTCATCGCCACCCCGATCGCCCCCGAGAGGCCGAACCCGAGCGCCCCGTTGGCGCCGCTGAGGAAGCCCATCGGCGCCCGCGCCGGGATCCGCCGCATCAGCTCGGGCCGGCTCGAGGGCGTCTCCTCGACCAGGACGACGTCGCGCGGCAGCCGGTCGCGGAGGGCGACGAAGACGTGGCCGGGGAGGAGCGGCTCGCCCGCCGCGGGCGGCGCCGGGTCGGCGGGCACCGGGCGCGGCGCCGGGTCGGGCCCGTCGCGCTGCTCGAGCAGCGCCGCGACCGCGGTACAGGCCGGCCCAGGCGCCGCCAGCAGCGCCAGCTCGGCGGTGCTGCGGTTGGCCTCCTCGGCGACGTCGGTGATCACCGCAACCTTGGCGCCGGGCGCGACCAGCGTCCCCGGGTCGAAGATGTAGAGCAGGAAGGCGGCGGTGCCGACCGCGATCACGAGGTCGTGCTCGGCGAGCGCCTCGCGCAGCCCCTTGCGGCTCCAGTGCAGGATCCCGGCGAAGAGCGGGTGGTCCTGGGGGAAGCCCGCGCGGCTGCCGAACTCCTGCATCCAGACCGGCGCCCGCAGCTTCTCGGCGAGCGCCACGCCGCCCGCCCAGCCGGCCTCGTCGTCGGCCCCGGCGCCGACCACCAGGGCCGGCGAGGAGGCCGATTCGATCAGCGCCGCCATCTCCTCGGCGTCGGCGGCGGCGACGGCGGGCGTGCGCAGCACCTTGACCGGCGAGCCGGGGGCGCTCTCGTCGTCGGCGGGTTCGGCCCAGTCGCCCATCGGCGCCACCACCAGGGCCGGGCCGCGCTGCTGGCGCGCCTCGTGCCAGGCGCGGGCGATCGCCGCGGGCAGGTCCTGGGCGGTCGGCGGGAAGCTCGACCAGACCGGGTAGTCGCCCGCCAGCTTCTCCAGCGCGCGACCGGTGAGGAAGGGGGAGAGGGCGAGCTGGCGGCGGTCCTGCTGGCCGACCACGATCACCAGCGGCGCCCGGTTGTCGCGGGCGCCGGCGATCGCGTTGACCGCGTTGCCGAGGCCGGGGGCAGTGTGGAGGTTGACGAAGACGGGCTCGCCGGTGGCCAGCGCGTAGCCGCTCGCCATCCCGACCACGCCGCCCTCGTGCAGGCCGAGCACGAACTCGATGTCGCCGGGCAGGTCGGTGAGGAAGGGGATCTCGGTCGAGCCTGGGTTGCCGAAGACCTTCGTCATCCCGCGCTCGCGCATCACCTCGAGGACGGCGTCGCGGACGGTCCGCGCCCCCCTGTTTCCGCTCTCGCTGATCTCAGCCACTTGCCCTCCAGGTTTCGTGTGCAATATTGTTGACAATATGGTCGACCCTAGCCCTTCGGCTCGGTCCCGGGAGGTCCTGCGCGGCGCCTATGACACGCACGTGCACATCGCCCCCGACGTGGTCGAGCGCAAGATCGACGACCTCGGCCTGGCCCGCCGCATGCGCGACCTCGACATGGCCGGCTTCTGCATGAAGTCGCACTACACCTCCACCGCCGAGCGGGCGAGCACGGTGCGCGCCGCGGTCCCCGAGGTCGACGCGCTCGGCTCGATCGTCCTCAACAGCGCGGTCGGCGGGATGAACCCGCTGGCGGTCGAGGTGGCGGCCCGCGAGGGGGCGAGGATCGTCTGGCTGCCGACCGTCGACTCGGTCAACGAGTCGCACGAGCGCGACCACGCCGGCGCCGGCGGCAAAGTCCCGGTCTGGGTGAAGCTGCAGCTCGACCTGCGCGAACAGGGGATCGAGATCCCGACCGTGCCGGTCCTCGACGCCGAGGGCAGGCCGCTGCCGGCGACCCGCGAAGTGCTCGAGGTGATCGCCCGCCACCAGATGGTGCTGGCGACCGGGCACCTGAGCGGGCCGGAGATCTTCGCCATGGTCGACGCCGCGGTCGCGGCCGGGATCGAGACGATCGTCGTCACCCACCCCGAGTTTCCCTCGCAGGACCTCGGCGTCGCCGAGCAACGCGAGCTGGCCGCGCGCGGCGCCCTGCTCGAGCGCTGCTTCACCACCCCGCACACCGGCAAAGTCAGCTGGGAGCGTTGGCTGGAGGCGATCCGCGCCACCGGCCCCGAGAACTCGGTCCTCTCGACCGACCTCGGCCAGATGTTCAACCCCGCCGTCGAGGACGGCATGGGCTTCATGGTCGACCGCCTGCTCGACGCGGGCTTCGAGGAGAAGGAGATCAAGACGATGGCAGTGACCAACACGCGGCGGGTGGCGGGCCGATGAGCGCGCCGGCGCCGAAGATGCTCGCCGTCGGCGCCCACGCCGCCGACTTCCTCTGGCGCGCCGGCGGCGCCCTCGCGGCGACCGTGGCGGCGGGCGGCGAGGCCCACGTGCTGGCCCTCTCTTATGGAGAGCGGGGCGAGTCGGGCGAGCTCTGGAAAGAGGAGGGGATGACGATCGAGCGGGTCAAGGAGATCCGCCACGGCGAGGCCGAGCGGGCCGCCGCCAAGCTCGGTGCCGACTTCCGTTGCCTCGACCTCGGCGACTACCCGCTCGAGGTCTCCGGCGACGGCCTGGCGGCGCTGGTCGACGCGATCCGCGAGCTGGCCCCCGACGTGATCGTCACCCACACCGACCGCGATCCCTTCAACCCCGACCACCCGGTCGCCTTCCACGCGGTCGAACGGGCCCGCGCCCTGGCCGCCGGGGCGGGCGTCGCCAGCGCCTTCGCGACGGTGAAGCCGCCGCGCCTCTTCCTCTTCGAGCCGCACCAGCCGGAGCTCTGCAACTTCACCCCGACCACCTTCGTCGACATCACCGACGTGATCGACCGCAAGGTCGCGGCGATGGAGGAGATGAAGGCGCAGGCCTACCTGCGCACCTATTACAGGGAGCGGGCCGACCACCGCGGCAACCACGCCCGGCGCATCTCCGGCGACCAGTCGATCCGCCAGGCCGAGGCCTTCATGCGGATCACGCCCGAGGTCGGCGCCCTGCTCTAGGGGCGGGGCCGGGAGCGCCATCGGCGCCGGTCAGATCGGGTAGTCGCGGGGCAGGTTCTGCACCGTCATCCAGCGCAGGTCGCTGAATTCCCCCACCGCCGCGGAGCCGCCGAAGCGTCCCCAGCCGCTGTCCTTGACGCCGCCGAACGGCATCTGCGGCTCGTCCTGGACGGTGGCGTCGTTGATGTGGCAGATGCCGCTGCGGATCCGCTGGGCCAGTTCGAGCGCCCGCGGGACGTCGCGGCTGAAGACGGCGGCGGAGAGCCCGTACTCGGTGTCGTTGGCGGTGCGGATCGCCTCGTCCTCGTCGGCGACCGGGATCACCGAGACGACCGGGCCGAACGACTCCTCCGAGTAGATCCGCATCTCCGGGGTGACGCCGTAGAGGACGGTCGGCCGGTAGCAGGGGCCGTCGACCTCGCCGCCGCTCATCACCTGGGCGCCCTTCGACATCGCATCGGCGACCAGTTCCTCGATCTTCCGCAGCGAGGCGGCGGTGACCAGCGGGCCGATCTGGGTGGAGGCCTCGCGCGGGTCGCCGACCACCAGCTCGTCGGCGCGGGCGCCGAGCCGGCCCGCGAACTCCTCGGCGACGGAGGCGTCGGCGACGATCCGCTCGGTCGACATGCAGATCTGCCCCTGGTGCATGAAGGCGCCGAACTTGGCGGCGGCGACAGCGCGGTCGAGGTCGGCGTCGGCGAGGACCAGGAAGGGGGCCTTGCCGCCGAGCTCGAGCAGCACCGGCTTCAGGTGGCGGCCCGCGGTCTCGGCGATGATCCGGCCGACCCGGGTGGAGCCGGTGAAGTTGATCCGCCGCGTGCCGGGGGCGGCGATCAGCGCCTCGACCACCTGCGGCGCGTCGGCGGCGTCGTGGGAGATGTAGTTGACGGTGCCCGCGGGCAGGCCCGCGTCGATCAGCGCCTTGACGATCCCGGCGTGGGTCCGCGGGCACTGCTCGGAGGCCTTGAGCACGACCGTGTTGCCGTAGGCGAGCGGCGTCGCGATCGCCCGCGTGCCGAGGATGATCGGCCCGTTCCAGGGGGCCATCCCGACGACCACGCCGGCGGGCACGCGGACCGCCATCGCCAGCTTGCCGGGGACGTCGGAGGGGATCACCTCGCCGACCAGGGCGTAGGTCTGGGCGGCCGCCTCGCGCAGCATCCCGGCGGCGAGGTGGGTGTTGAACATGCCCCAGCCGAAGGTCGAGCCGGTCTCCTGGGTCATCACCTCGGCCAGCTCCGCGGCGCGCTCCTCGAGCAGCGCGGCGGCGGCGCCGAGCAGCTCACGGCGCTCGGCCGGGGAGGTCGCGGCCCAGGCGGGGAAGGCGGCCGCCGCCGCGGCGACCGCGGCGCCGGCGTCCTCCGGCGTCGCCGCCGCGGCGCTGCCGACGATCTCGCCGGTGAAGGGGTCGACGTTGTCGAAGCTTCGCCCCGAGCTCGCCGCGGTCCAGCTGCCGCCGATCAACAGGTCCTGACGCTCCGCCTGGACGGTTCCCATCTACTTCCTCCTTGACCCTTCACCCGGACTGTGTACGCATCGCGGACGAGTATCCGCACAGCGAAACTAGAGTCTCGGCGGCGCGCCGGCCTTTGTCAAGGCCGCGAAGTTGCTCAGACGCCGGCGACGCCGCTGCGGATGTCGGCTTCGATCGCCTTCGCCGTCGCCTGGACCTTGGGCAGGAACTTGTCCCGCAGTTCCTCCATCGAGGCGCGGCTGGCGTGGACGGAGATGTTGAGCGCGGCGCTTTCGCCTTTCGAGTCGACGATCGGCACCGCCGCCGAGCGCAGCCCTTCCTCGAGCTCCTGGTCGACCATCGCGTAGCCCTGCTCGGCCGCCTTTTCGATCTCCTCGCGCAGCGCCGCCTTGCTGGTCACGGTGTGCGGGGTGAGCTTGCGCAGTTTGATCCGCCGCAGCCGCTCTTCGCGCTCGCCTTCCGGCAGGGCGGCGAGCAGGATCCGCCCCATCGAGGTGGCGAAGGCGGGCAGCCGGGTGCCGACCGCGAGGGTGATGGTCATGATCCGCCGCGTCGGCACCCGGACCACGTAGACGACGTCGGTGTCGTCGAGGACCGAGATCGAGGAGGACTCTTTCACCGCCCGCACCAGCGTCTCCATGTGCGGCTGGGCGATCTCCGAGAAGGAGAGGCCGGAGAGGTAGGCGTAGCCGAGGTCGAGGACGCGGGGGCGCAGCGAGAAGCGCCCGTCCTCGACCCGGACGTAGCCGAGCTCGACCAGGGTGAGCAGGAAGCGTCGCGCCGCGGCCCGGGTCAGGCCGGTGGCCGCCGCCACCTCGCTGAGCCGCATCTCGTTCTGCTCGGAGTCGAATGCCCGTAGCACCGCCAGCCCGCGCTCCAGCGATTGGACGTAGTCGTGGCGGCTGAGGTTGGGGGATCGAGGCTCGGGCATGCGGCGGGATGTGCGTTATCCGGACTTTAGGCGACCGGCGCCGGGAGGGCAACCCCGTCGGATCGGGCCGGATCGGGGCTTGTTTGGTGGGTGGCGAACTGTGCGCTAGGGTTCGCCATGTGCCCAGATGTTCTCATCGCGCACTCCGGATCGACGGGGGAGAGCGCTCACCGTGACCGAGATCCTGCCTCTCGCGGACGCTGTCGCGGGGGTGCTCCGCGACGGTGACACCGTCGCCCTCGAGGGCTTCACCCACCTGATCCCCTTCGCCGCCGGCCACGAGGTGATCCGCCAGGGACGCACCGATCTGACCCTGGTGCGGATGACCCCGGACCTGCTCTACGACCAGATGATCGGCATGGGGGTGGCGAGCAAGCTCGTCTTCTCCTACGGCGGCAACCCCGGCGTCGGCTCGTTGCACCGCTTCCGCGACGTGATCGAGAACGGCTGGCCGCGGCCGATCGAGATCGAAGAGCACTCGCACGCCGGGATGGCGAACCGCTACGCGGCCAGCGCCGCCGGGATGCCGATGGCGATCATGCGCGGCTACGTCGGCACCGACCTGATGGAGCGCACCCGGGTCGAGCCGATCAACTGTCCCTTCACCGGCGAGGAGCTGGTCGCCGTGCCGGCGCTGGATCTCGACGTGGCGATCGTCCACGCCCAGGAGGCCGACCGCGCCGGCAACGTCCAGCTCTGGGGCATCCCCGGGGTGCAGAAAGAGGCGGTGCTGGGGGCGCGGCGCTCGCTGGTCACGGTCGAGCGGATCGTCGACGAGCTCGAGCTGCGGCCGGGCGGCGTCGTGATCCCGTCCTGGACCGTCGACGCGGTGGCAGAGGCGCCGGGCGGCTCGCGCCCCTCCTACAGCCTCGGGCTCACCGTCCGCGACAACGACTTCTACAAGTTCTGGGACGGCCTCAGCCGCGATCGGGACGAGTTCCGCGCCTGGATGGAGCAGAACGTCCTCGACCGGGCGGTGGCCTGATGGCGGTGACCCCCGACTCCCCGGCCACCGCCGGCGAGGTGCAGACCGTCGTCGCCGCCCGCCTGCTGAGGGACGCGGGCTCGGTCTTCATCGGCGTCGGCCGCCCCTCGACCGCGGCGATCCTCGCCCGCATGGTCCACAACCCCGACCTCGTGCTGGTCTACGAGTCGGGCACGATCGGCGCCAAGCCCTACCGGATCCCGCTCTCGATCGGCGACGGCGAACTGGCCGAGACGGCCGAGGCGGTGGTCTCGGTGCCGGAGATGTTCAACTACTGGATCGGCCCCGGCCGGATCGACGTCGCCTTCCTCGGCGCCGCCCAGGTCGACCGCTTCGCCAACCTCAACTCGACCGTGATCGGCGACTACGACCATCCGCGGACGCGCCTGCCGGGCGCCGGCGGCGCCCCCGAGATCGCCGCCGGCTGCGGCGAGGTCGTGATCGTCGCCCCGCACAGCAGGCGCACCTTCGTCGAGAAGCTCGACTTCCGCACCACGGTCGGCTTCGGCGACGGCCCCGGCGACCGCGAGCGGCTCGGCTTCCGCGGCAAGGGCCCGAGCGCCGTGATCACCGACCTCGGCGTGCTCGAGCCCGACCCCGAGACCAAGGAGCTGACCCTGGCCCGGCTGCACCCGGGGATCGAGGTCGAGCAGGTGCGGGAGGCGACCGGCTGGGACCTCGCGGTCGCCGCCGATCCCGGCCGTACCGAGGAGCCGACCGCGGAGGAGCTCGAGGCGCTGCGGGAGCTGCTCGCCCGGTGAGCGGCGCCGCCTACATATATGGAGCGGTGCGCACGCCCTTCGGCCGCTACGGCGGCGCGCTGGCGAAGACCCGGCCCGACGACCTCGCCGCGGGGGCGCTGAAGGCCTTGCTCGACCGCGCGCCCGGTCTCGACGTGGAGCGGATCGACGACGTGATCCTCGGCAACGCCAACGGCGCCGGCGAGGACAACCGCGACGTGGCCCGCATGGCGGTGCTGCTGGCGGGCCTGCCGACCTCGGTCACCGGCGCCACCGTCAACCGCCTCTGCGGCTCCTCGCTGGAGGCCGGGGTCCAGGCCTCGCGGGCGATCGAGGCCGGCGACGCCGAGATCATGGTCGCGGGCGGGGTCGAGTCGATGAGCCGCGCCCCCTGGGTCCTGTTGAAGCCCGAGCGCGCCTTCCCGGCCGGCCACGAGCAGCTCTTCTCGACGACCCTCGGCTGGCGCATGATCAACCCGGAGATGCCCGACGTCTGGACGATCAGCCTCGGCGAATCGGCGGAGAAGCTGGCGACGATCTACGGGATCTCGCGCGAGGCCCAGGACGAGTTCGCCCTGCGCAGCCACACGCTCGCCGACCAGGCCTGGAACGAGGGCCGCTTCCCCGAGGTCGTCCCCGTCCCCGGCGTCGACCTGGAGCGCGACGAGGGCATCCGCGCCGACACGACGCTGGAGAAGCTGGCCAGGCTGAAGCCCGCCTTCGTCGAGGACGGCACCGTCACCGCCGGTAACTCCTCGCCGCTGAACGACGGCGCCTCGATGGTGCTCTTCGGCTCCGCGGCCGCGGCCGAGGCGATCGGCAGTGCGCCGCTCGCCCGCGTCGTCTCACGCGGCGTCCACGGCGTCGACCCCGACGTCTTCGGCATCGCCCCGGTCGAGGCCGCCGACAAGGCGCTGGCCAAGGCGGGCCTCGGCTGGGGCGACATCGACGTGGTCGAGCTGAACGAGGCCTTCGCCTCGCAGAGCCTCGCCTGCCTGGCGGGCTGGCCCGACCTCGATCCGGCGAAGGTGAACATGAGCGGCGGCGCGATCGCGATCGGCCACCCGCTCGGCGCCTCCGGTGCCCGCGTCGTCGGCCGCACGGTCGCCGAGCTGCGCGCGCGCGGCGGCAGGTACGGGCTGGCGGCACTATGTATCGGCGTCGGCCAGGGGCTGGCGATGGTGGTCGAGGCCGAGGGATAAGGAGGGAAAGGGATGAAGCACCGCTACGAAGTCGAGCGGACGGACCAGATCGGTGAGGGCGACCCGCTCTGGCGCTGGCCCGGGGAAGGCGGCGGTCTGATCGTCCCCGGCTACCGACGCGACCACGAATCGGTCGACCCGCCGTGGGACTACCCCGATTACCGCAGCACGGTCCGCGGGCGCCGAAGCGGCCGCTGGCGCCGATCCCCGACGCGCTCGGTGAGATCACCGGTCCGCTGCTCGGCGAGGACCGCATCGGCGACGTCGACAACGACCTCACCGCCGGGTTTGCGGGTGAGCCGCAGGGGCAGAAAATGAACCTCCACGGCCGCGTCCTCGACGGCAACGGCAGGCCGGTCCGGAACACGCTGGTGGAGATCTGGCAGGCCAACGCGTCCGGCCGCTACTGGCATGCCTGGGACAGCCACCCGGCTCCGCTCGATCCCAACTTCGAGGGCGTCGGCCGTTGCCTCACCGACGACCAGGGCCGCTACAGCTTCACCACGATCAAACCGGGCAGCTATCCCTGGGGTAACCACTTCAATGCCTGGCGCCCGGCCCACATCCACTTCAGCCTCTTCGGCCGCGCCTTCACCCAGCGGCTGGTGACCCAGATGTACTTCCCCGGCGACCCGATGTTCGTCCACGACCCGATCTTCAACTCGGTGCGCGAGCCGGAGGACCGGGAGCGGATGATCTCCTCCTTCGACATCGAGGCGACGACGCCGGAATGGGCGCTCGGCTTCAAGTTCGACATCGTCCTGCGCGGCCGCGAAGCGACCCCGTTCGAGGAGCCGGGCGCATGAAGGGCGTGACGCCGGAGGGGGCGCTGCCGCCGACCCCGTCGCAGACGGTCGGGCCCTTCTACAGCTTCGGCCTCGAATGGGAGGACGGGGAGTTCGCCGTCCCGGAGGGGACCGAGGGGGCGATCCGGGTCTCCGGCCGGCTGCTCGACGGCGCCGGCGACACGATCCCCGACGGGCTGATCGAGACCTGGCAGGCGGACCCCGAGGGGCGCTTCGCCCATCCCGACGACCCGCGCGGCGCGGTCGAGTGGGAGGGCTTCCGCGGCTTCGCCCGCACGCCGACCGACGGCGAGGGCAACTGGTCGATCCTCACCTTGAAGCCCGGCCCGATCCCCGGCCCCGGTGGCGTCCTCCAGGCGCCGCACCTGGCGGTCTCGGTGTTCGCCCGCGGCCTCTTGGCGCGGCTGGTGACGCGGATCTACTTCGGTGACGAGGAGGCGGCGAACGCCGCCGACCTGGTGCTCGGCAGTCTCGGGAGCGAGGAGGAACGCGCGACGTTGATCGCCGCGCCGGTCGAGGGCGGGTACCGTCTCGACATCCACCTCCAAGGCCCCGATGAGACTGTTTTCTTCGCCATCTGACGCCGGCGCCCAGACGGGCGACGCCGCCTGGCTGCGTGCGATGCTCGATTTCGAGGCGGCGCTGGCCGGCGCGCTGGCCGATCGCGGCCTCGCCGCAGCGGCGGCGGCCGAGGAGATCGCGGGCGTCTGCGGGGGTGACGGCTGGGACCTCGAGGCGCTCGGCGCGGGCACGGCGCGCGAGGGGACGCCGGTCCCGGCGCTCCTGGCACAGCTGCGGGGGAAGCTCTCCGACGAGGCCGCGGCGGTGCTCCACCGCGGGGCGACCAGCCAGGACGTCGTCGACACGGCGGCGATGCTGGTGGCGCATCGGGCGCTGGCGCCGCTGCGCGCCGACCTCGACGCGGCGGCCGCGGCGGCGGCGGCCCTGGCCGATCGCCATCGCGCCGACCTCGCCGTGGGACGGACCCTGCTGCAGCAGGCCCTGCCGATCACCTTCGGGTTGCGGGCGGCGAACTGGCTGGGCGGGCTGGACGACGCCGCGGCGCGACTCGGCGCGGTCGCCGACGAGCGCCTGGCGATCCAGTTCGGCGGTGCGGCCGGAACCCTGGCCTCGCTCGACGACGACGGGCTTGCCGTCGCCGACGCCCTGGCCCGTCGGTTGGACCTACCGGCTCCATCCACCCCTTGGCAGACGAACCGCACCCGCGTGGTCGAGCTCGCCGCGGCGCTCGGCGAGGCGGCCGGGGCCGCCGGGAAGGTCGGCACCGACGTCGTCCTACTCGCCCAGACCGAGGTCGGCGAGGTCGCCGAGGGGGGCGGGGGCGGCGGCTCCTCGACCCTGCCGCACAAGCGCAACCCGGCGGCCGCGGTCGCCACGATCGCCGCCGCCCGCCGCACCCCGGCCCTGGTCGCGACGCTGCTGGCGGCGATGCCCGGCGAGGAGGAGCGCGCGGCCGGTGCCTGGCAGTCGGAGGCCGAGACCCTCGACGACCTGCTGCGCCTCGCCGGCACCGCCGTCGCCTCGGTCCGCCGGCTGCTGGAGAACCTCGAGGTCTTCCCCGACCGCATGCGTGCCAACCTGGATCTGACCGATGGCCTCGTCCTCGCCGAGTCCCTGTCGAGCGCGCTCGCGGCGAAGCTCGGCCAGGCGAAGGCCAAGGACCTGGTCACCGAGGCGTCGAAGCGCGCCGTTCTCGAGTCCCGGCCGCTGGTGGAGGTCGCCGGCGAGACCGCCGAGATCGTCGAAGCCCTCGGCGAGGACGGCATCGTCGCCGCCCTCGACCCCGCCGCCTACCTCGGTGCCACCGACGAGCTGATCGACCGCGCCCTCGCCGCCCACCGCGAGCGGGTCGGCGCCGACTCGGCCGGTGCACCCTCTGCGCGGCCCGGCGGTGCGCCGTGACCGTCGCCCTCAACCACCTGGTCGAAGGCCCCGCCGACGCGCCCGCCCTCGTCCTGCTCAACTCGCTGGGGACCGACCTGCGGATGTGGGACGCCCAGGCCGAGGCGCTGCGCGAGGAGCTCCGCATCGTCCGCTGCGACGCCCGCGGCCACGGCGGCTCGCCGACCGCGCCGGCCCCCTGGACCCTCGCCGACCTCGGCGGCGACGTCGTCGCGCTGCTCGACCGGCTCGGGATCGAGCGGGCGAGCGTCGCCGGCGTCTCGCTCGGCGGGGCGACCGCGGTCTGGCTGGCCGCCCACGCGCCGGAGCGGGTCGAGCGCCTCGTCCCCTGCTTCACCTCCGCCTATTTCGGCCCGCCCGACCCCTGGCTGCAGCGCGCCGCGACGGTTCGCGCCGAGGGTGTCGCCGCGGTCAGCGAGGGAGTGCTCGGGCGCTGGTTCACCGAGGCGGTCGACCCCGATCTGCGCGCCCGGATGAAGGCGATGATCGAGGCAACGTCGGCCGCGGGATACGCGGCCGCGACCGAGGTGGTCGCCCACCTCGACCTCCGCGGCGACCTCGCCGCGATCGACGCCCCGACCCTCGTCATCGCCGGCGCCGAGGACCCGGCCTGCCCACCCGCCGTCGGCGAGGCGCTGGCCGCGGGCATCGCCGGCGCCGAGCTGGTCGTCCTCGAGGGCGCCGCCCACCTCGGCAACGTCGAGCGCCCCGACGCCGTCACCGACCTGATCCGTTCCCACCTCGCCAAGGAGGCGCGATGACCGAGCCCGACCCCAACGCCGACGCACCTGAGCCTCAAGCCGAGGTCGAGGGTCAACCCTCGACCTACGCAGAGGGTATGAGGGTGAGGCGGGAAGTGCTGGGCGACGCCCACGTCGACCGCGCCGAGGCCAAGAAAGACGAGTTCACGGACGACTTCCAGGACTTCATCACCCGCTACGCCTGGGGAGACATCTGGGCCAGGCCGGGGCTCGACCGCCGCTCCCGCAGCGTCGCCACGCTTGCGGCCCTGGTGTCCCTGCGGGCCGAGAACGAGATCGGGATGCACGTCCGCGCCGCGCTCGGCAACGGCCTCACCGTGGACGAGATCAAGGAAGTCATCCTCCATACCGCCGTCTACGCGGGCGTCCCGGCCGCCAACTCGGCCTTCGCGATCGCCCAGCGGGTGATCGCCGAAGAGACCTGACCCGCGACCGGGTCACTCAGGAAACGCTCAGCCGAAACGAAGGTCGCGCTTAGGGGCGGCTCCTACCTTGGCTGCCGTGAACGCTGAGCACGACAACCGACGCCGGGGAAATTTCAAGCGGGCAGGGGCGATCGTCGCCGCCTGGCTGACGGGGGGTCTCCTCGTCGTCGGCGTGCTCCTCGCGACCGGATCGATCACCGGGTCCGGCAGCACCAAGGTGACGACGATCCGCGAGGCCGCCTCGACCACCAACGTCGCCGACGAGTCGAGCACCGGCACCAACGCCGAAAAGCTCTACGAAGAGACCGCGCCCGGCGTGGTCGAGATCAAGGCGAAGATCACCTCCTCCTCCAGCTCGGGCTCCGCCGAATCGGAAGCGAGCCCGTACGGCGAAGAAGGCTTCGGCGGCACGCCGGAAGGCTTCGGCGAAACCCCGGAAGGCTTCGGCCAGGAAGAGGAAGGCGACGGCGAACAGGGCTTCGGCCAGGGCCAGGAATCGGAATCGACCGAATCGATGGCGACCGGCTCCGGCTTCGAGGTCGACGAAGAAGGCGACATCGTCACCGCCGCCCACGTGGTCGACGAAGCCTCCTCGGTCGAGGTGATCCTCCAGGACGGCACGACGCTGAAGGCAGAAGTGCTCGGCATCGACGAAGCCTCCGACCTCGCCGTGATCAAGATCGATCCGGAAGGCATCGAACTGCACCCGCTCGAACTGGCCGACTCCTCCGAACTCAAGGTCGGCGCCGCGGTCGCCGCGATCGGCGCGCCCTTCGAATACGCCTGGAGCTTCTCCACCGGCGTCGTCTCCGGCCTCGACCGGACGATCGAGGCGCCCAACGGCTTCTCCGTCTCCCACGCGATCCAGACCGACGCCGCGGTCAACCCCGGCAACTCGGGCGGCCCGCTGCTCGACTCCGAAGGCAACGTGATCGGGGTCGTCGACCAGATCGCCACCGACGGCGAAGCGGACCAGAGCTCCGGCGTCGGCTTCGCCGTCCCCTCCTCGCTGGTCAGCACCGAGCTGAAGCAGCTGGAGGCCGGCGAAAAGGTCGAACACGCCTACCTCGGCGTCGCCACCGCGACCTCGACCGAAGGCACCGAGGGTGCCGAGGTGGCGGAAGTCGTCTCCGGCTCCCCGGCCGCCGAAGCGGGCCTCGAACAGGGCGACGTCGTCACCGAACTCGACGGTGAAGCGATCGACTCGACCGAAGACCTGGTCGCCGCGATCGCCGCCCACGAACCGGGCGAATCCGTGACCCTCGAGATCGAGCGCGGCTCGAGCAAGACCTCGGTGAAGGTCACGCTCGGCACCCAGCCGGCCGAATCAAGCGCCGGTTGAGCCAGGGTCGATGAGACGCCTCGTCCCCGTCGTCCTCGCGGCGATCGTCACCTTCGCGTTGATCGGCGCCGCCCTGGCGACCGCGGCGCAGCTCGGCAGCGAGCGCGCCGTCGGCCGCAGCGCGCTCGCCGAAGCGCAGGAACGCTCGGCGGCCAAGTGCGTCGAAGCCGAAGGCGAAACGGAAGCGACCGCCGAAACCGAAGGTGGCGAAGGGGCGGAATCCGAAGCCGAAGAATGCGCCGCCGAAGAAACTGAAGAAGAAGAAGAAGCGGAAGGCGAAAAGGAAAGCGAAGCCGGCAAGGGCGACGAAACCGAATCGGGCTCCTCGACCTCGAGCGAAGAATCGAAGTCGACCGAAACTGAAGAATCGAAGTCGACCGAAACCGAAGAATCGACCTCGACCGAAAGCGGCTCGACCTCGAGCGGCGGCGAAAAGAGCAAGTCCTCGGAAAAGGTCCACCGCGGCAGCGAACTGAACGAAGCCGAAGCGGAATCGCTGACCACCGAAGAAGACGAGCCGAACCGCAAGCGCCGGCGCGCGAGCGAAGGTTCGACGAAGAAGTCCGAAGCGGCCTCGGAATCGAGCGAATCCGAAGCCGAAGAAGCCGAAGCCTCCGCCGAAGAAGAAACCTCGGGCGCGCTCTCCTCGCTGAACCTGGGCGACGGCGCCTCGACCCTGGAAGAACTCGAAGTCCCGACCGCGCTGCTGCCGGTCTACCAGGCCTGCGGCACCCGCTACGGCATCTCCTGGGAGGTGCTCGCCGCGATCAACAAGATCGAGACCGGCTTCGGCACCGACCTCGGCACCTCGGGCGCCGGCGCCGAAGGCTGGATGCAGTTCCTGCCGTCGAGCTGGAAGGAATGGGGCATCGACGCCGACGGCGACGGCAAGGCCGACACCGACGACCCGGTCGACGCGATCTGCTCGGCCGCCCGCTACCTGGCGGCCTCCGGCGGCGAATCCGAAATCTACGACGCGGTCTACGCCTACAACCACGCCGACTGGTACGTGAAGAAGGTGCTGACCGACGCGCGCCGCTACGAACGGGTCGCCGCCAACCTGGTCGACTCGCTGACCGAGCTGGCCGCGGGCTCGACCTTCCCGGTCGCGGGCAAGTCGACCTTCTACGTCGCCGGCGAAGCCGCGGAAGCGCTGTCGAGCGAATGGGCGAGCGAAGCGACGATCTCCAGCGAAGAAGAAGGGTCGGAAGCCGAAGAATCCACCGAAGCCGAAGAATCGAGCGAAGAAGAATCAGGCACCAAGACCGCGGCGATCGACGCCGAAGCCGGCGCCAAGGTCCTCGCCGTCACCGACGCCACCGTCGCCAAGGCGGGGAAGAGCGAAGCGCTCGGCCGGTACGTGATCCTGCGCGACGCCTACGGCGACCGCTTCGTCTACTCGCACCTCGGCAAGGTCACCGTCGGCGCCGGTGAAAAGGTCGCCGAAGGCGACGCGATCGGTGCCGCGGGCGAATCGAGCGTCCACTTCGCGGTCCGCCCCGACGCCTCCGAAACCGTCGACCCGACCGAACTGCTCGAACTCTGGAAGCAGGGCGGCACCGGCAAGGTCTACGCCGTCGACGCCGAAGGCGCGACCGGCGGCACCAAGGCGATCCGCTCGCTGCTGATGTCGGCGAGCACGCTGAAGCGCGAAGTCCTCGCCGACGAAGACCTCGAACTGCCGTCCTGCGTGCGCAAGGCGGTCAAGGCCGGTGACCTGCGCCGGCAGAGCCTCGCCGCGCTCGAGTACCTCAGCGGCCGCGGCTACGAAGTCGGCGTCGACTCCTCCACCTGCGATCACGAAAACGGCTTCGCCGTGGAGATCGCCACGGTGAACGGCAAGAGCGTCGAAGACGGTCAGGGCGACGGCACCGCCGCCCGCGCCCTGGTCGAGGACGTCGTCGCGATGGACGCCGCCACCGCCCCGCAGACGGTCTCCTCGGACACCGGCATCGCCGCCGCCGAAACCGGCGGCACGACGAGCAAGACGATCGAGCTCGACTACGAGCCGCCGAGCAAGGCGACGATCGTCGACGGCGACGCGGTCGCCCCGACCGACGCCCCGGCCGCGGTGCAGGCGATGATCGCCGCCGCCAACCAGATCGACGAAACCCCCTACGTCTGGGGCGGCGGCCACGGCTCCTGGGTCTCCGACGGCTACGACTGCTCCGGCTCGGTCAGCTACGTCCTCCACGCGGCGAAGCTGCTCAGCTCCCCCGAGGTCTCCGGCGCCCTCGAGTCCTTCGGCGAATCGGGCAGCGGCAACTGGGTCACCATCTACGCCAACGCCGAACACACCTACGCCGTGATCGCCGGCCTGCGCTGGGACACGGTCGGCGACGTGAGCGGCAGCGGCCCCCGCTGGCACACCGGCGCCGCCTACCCGTCGGGCTTCACGATCCGCCACCCGGCCGGGCTCTGACCGAACTCACTACGCGGACTTCCTCTTCGCCTTGATCTTCACGGTCAGGGTCTTGGTGACGGTTCCGCTCGCGGTCTTCAGCTTCACCCTGACCTTGACGCTGCCGACCTTGCCGGCGGCCAGCTCTTCGCGGACCGACTTCGGCAGGACGATCTTCACCGCCGCCGACTTGCCCGCGCCGATCTTGCTCCGGACCTTGACCTTCACCTTGACCGACTTGCCGCCGATCTTCACCACCGCCGAGCTGCCGGTGACGGTGCAGCCGCCGGTCCCGCAGCTGATCTCGCCGACGGTCGCGCTGCTCCCCTTCGGCGCGACCGCGCCGGACGGGGTCGAGACCGTCACCTTGCCGCCGCCCTTCGAACCGCTGCCGGTCGAGCCGCTGGTCCCGGTCGAGGTGCCAGAGCCGGTCGAGCCGGTGGTCCCGGTCGAGCTGCCTGATTCGCCCGAGCCGCCGCTCGACGCTTCGGTCACGGTGATCGAGTTCGACGACGTCGCCGCCGCCGAGCCGGCCGCGTTGGTCGCCGTCACTTCACAGCCGACCGCCTTGCCGACGTCTTCCGTGACCGTCGTGTAGGTCGCTTCGGTGGCGCCGCTGATCGCGGCCCCGGCGCGCAGCCACCGGTATTCGTAGGTCGGCGTCGGTTCGCCGGTCCAGGTGCCGGGCGAGCAGGTGAGCTGCGAGCCGACACTCGCCGCGCCGGCGACGCTCGGGGCGGTCGTGACGGCGGGTGCCACCGGCAGGGCGAGGGTGAATGTTTCGGTCCGATCCTTCTCCCATGCGGCCGGCAGTTCCTTGGCTTCGGTCCCGTCGCCGTAGTAGTCGGTCGAGCCGTTGTCCATCACCAACTGGACTTCGGCGCCGGTCTCCAGCGCCGGCACTTCGACGATCGACTCCCAGGAGCCGGGGTCTTCGCCGTCTTCTTCGCCCTGCAGCGCCGTCTGCGTGAGCACCGGGGCGTCGGCGGGGACGCCGTCCCAGGTGTAGAGCGCGAAGTCGCCGCCGCCCTTGTAGGAGCCGGCGATGATCAGGTATTCGTCGGCCGAGTTCTTGCGGATCTCCCGCACGCTCAGCCCGCCGAGGTCCCATTCGATCGGCGTGCCGAAGGTGGCGTGGGTGCTCGAGTTGAGCCCGCCGGTGGCCAGCTGGTCGATGTTGGTCACCGGGACGACGAGCGCGTCACCGCTTTCGGTCGCCGGGACGAGCGGTGCCCGGAAGCCGAGGTAGGCGGTGCTGCCGCTGCCCGGGGCGAACTCCAGGCCCTCGACGTTGAACCCGTCCAGCTCCTTCGGGACCTGCCCTTCGGCGGCGCCGGCGGCGAAGCCATATTGGTCGCCGTTCGCTTCGTCCCATTCGATCAGGTCCTGGCGCAGACCCTTGTAGTAGCCGACGAAGGTGAGTTCGGTGGATGCGCCCTGGCCGCTGATCTGGGTCGTGAACAGGGTGCTGCGGTCCGGCTTCAGGTTGCCCTTCTTCGAGTTGCCCATCGAGCCGGTCCAGTAGATGGTGTCGCCGTGGCGGGCGGCCGCCTCGATGTCGATCTCTTCCGGGTTGCCCATTTCGGCGTCGAAGTTCCATTCCTTCACCGGGGCGCCGGAGGTGTCGTCTTGGTAGAGGCGGATGGTGTTGTTCTCATCGTCGCCGAGCAGCACGTAGCCTTCGCCGACCGAGATCGCCGTCGAGGCGTCGGCGGCGCCGGTGAAGAAGCGCGCGTTCGACGGGTTCGGCGCCGCCGCCGAGGCGGCGTAGTGCAGCACCGTGGTGGCCGTCTTGCCTTCTTCGCCGGTCACCTTCAGGGTGATGTCGGCGTAGCCGACGCCGCCCGCCGGGACCACGGTGACGGTCCGCGACGATCCGGTGCCGGTGATCGTGACTTCCGACGCCTTGGCCACCGCTTCGTCGCTGGAGGCGGTCGCTTCGACCGTCAGGTCCGCGGCGGCGACGCTTTCCTGTTCGATTTCGACTTCGTCGGTGGGATTGGTGGGGTCCTGGTCGGTCCCCTCGAGATACTGGGCGGCGAGCGTGATCGTCGGCGTCGCCGCGCCCGACGACTCCGGGGTCACGGCCGTCGACATCGTCGATTCGGGGCCGGTCCCCTCGGCGTTGACCGCCGCCACGGTGAAGGTGTAGGCGGTGCCGTCGGTGAGGCCTTCGACCGTGTAGCTGGTCGCCGTGCCGGCCGTCTGGATCGGCGCCTGGGGGACGCCGTCGAGGAAGGGGGTGACCACGTATTCGGTGATCGCCGAGGCTCCCGTCGAGGTCGGGGCGGTCCAGCTCAGTTCGATTTCTTCGTCGCCGGCGACACCGCCGAGGCCGGTCGGTTCACCGGGCACTTCGGCTTCCAGCGTCGGGTCTTCGGGGGCGAAGGCGATGCCGCGGTAGACGGTGCCGGTCGGCGCCGTGGCGACGGTGGTCGCGGCCGAGGCGCTCGGCGCCGCGTCGTAGGCGGCCGAGTCGGTGATCCGCACGATCGTGTTGCCTTCGCCGGAGCCGCTGACGGCGTAGATGCGGAAGTGCCCTTCGGAGTCGACCTTGGCGGTGATCGGGCCGAACGTACCGGCGGCGAGCTCGCCCTTTTCGACCCAGCTGCCCGATTCGAGCGCGTACTTGAAGATGCCGCTCTTCTCTTTGACCACGTACATCGTGTCGACCGTGCCGGATTCGGGAGTCGATTCCAGCGGCGCCTCGGAGAGCGGGTCGATTTCGCCGGTGAAGGAGAAGAGGTTGGTCGGCGCTTTCGCGCTGGTCGGCAGCCCTTCGACCTCGTATACACCGGCGGTGCCCTTTTCGCTGCCGGTGTATAGGTTGCCGCCCGCGATCTGGACGGTGCGGGTGTTGTTCAGCGCCTTGTTCGAGACGGTAGTGGGGACCTTTTCCGAGAAGATGACCGTGGGGCTGCCGGAATGCCCGAGCGAGGCGTAGACCATGCCGCCTTCGGGTGAGGTCTTGCCGTTCCCGGTGACCCAGAAGGCGCTGCCGTCCTCACTCACCGCCCCCCGGATCTTCTGGCCGCCGAAGGTGGTCCCGAGGGTCGTTGACGTGTCGACTCCCCCGAGCGCGTTGACCCGAGCCACGTCGCGTGCTTCGGTGGCTTCGGCGCTGCCGCCCACCGGGGTGGTGTAGCCGGCGAGCGTGACGTAGCGCCTGTCGCCGGAGAGGGCCAGGGCGCCGACCGCGTTCGAGGATCCCTGCAACGTGAACGGATTGTTGGTTCCGCCGGCCACCGCCGGCAGGAACCAGTCCTGGCCGTCGGAGACGCCGGTCCCGCTGAAGCGTTCGATCTCCACCGCGTGGGTGGTTTCGGTGGTGTCGTAGGCGACGTCGGAGACGACCAGATGGTCTTCCGCCGGTTCACCGCCGGCCGCGCCCGCGCTGCCGAGCCCGATGGCCACGGCGGCGAGGGAGAGGAGCAACAGGGACAGAGCGGCCAGCGAGAGACGGCGGCGAATCGGCAAGAAGACCTCCAATAGGGATGACGGATGCGCCGGCGAGCCTTTCTCCGCGACCTTCGAACGGGGTTACCGTTCTGTAAACGGGCGATCCGCCATCTCCTGGGCGCTCAGCCGAGCTGCTGGAGCGCCCAGCCGTTGCCGTCGGGATCGGCGAAGAAGACGAAGCGTCCCCAGGGGAACTGCTGTACCTCGCTGACCTCGATGCCGCCGGCCAGCAGTCGGGCGCGGGCGGCCTCGATGTCGGCGACGACCAGCTGCAGGCCCTCCAGCGAGCCCGGCTCCATCTCGTGGGCGCCGCTGGTGAGGGCGATCGAGCAGGCCGAGCCGGGGGGAGTGAGCTGGACGAAGCGCAGCTCGTCGCTCACCTGGTGGTCGTGTTCGGCGATGAATCCGGCCCCCTCGTAGAACGCCTTGGCCCGGTCGACGTCGGCGACGGGGACCTGGATCAGCTCCAGGCGCCAGTCGAGCTTGGTATCTGCATTATGATTTAGCATGTAAGTATCTTAGCAACTAAGAGAATGACCGAGAAGAAGGAATCGAAGAAGGATCTCGTCGCGCGGCTGATCGCGGCGTTCCGCGACGCGGGCACCCAGGACGCGGCGATCGAAGACCTCGCCGCCGAGCGGCTCGGCATCTCGGCGACCGACCTGCGCTGCCTCAACGCGATCGAGAACGTGGGCGGCCTCACCGCGGGAGAGCTGGCCCGTGAGGTGGGGGTGACGACCGGTGCCGTGACCGGCGCCCTCGACCGCCTCGAAGCCGCCGGCTTCGCCCGCCGCGCCCCCGACCCGGCCGACCGCCGCCGCGTGCGGATCACGGTGACGCCCGAGTTCCGCGCCCGCGCCGAGTCGATCTGGGGGCCGATCGCGGCCGACTGGCAGCGCCGGCTGGCGACGCGGTTCAGCGCGGCGGAGCTGGAGACGCTGGTCGAGTTCCTCGAGCTGACCGGGGAGATCGGAGCCGTCCACGTCGAGCGGCTCGGCGCAGAGCGCCGCCGAAAAGCCTGAAATCCGGGGGTCATCCGTCCAGATCGACTTTCCTGAGCGGCCGGTCGTCGTAGGGTCGGCGCCCGATGACCTCACGCCTGCCGCGCCGCGCGCTTCCCGTCGCCCTGCTCGCCTGCGCCCTCGCCGCGCTCCTTCCCGCCTGCGCCTCGGCGGCGGCGAAGGAACAGCTGACCCCGGTGGTCGGCAACCCGATCGCCTCGCCGGAACCGGTCCTGGCCAGCAACGGGCGGCGTGAACTGGCCTACGAGCTGCAGCTGATCAACCGCACCGAATCGACGGTGACGGTGCGTCGGCTGCAGGCGCTCGCGGGGCACAAGGTGATGGAGACGCTCTCCGGCAAGGCGCTGGAAGCGGTGATGGCGCCCTATGGGCAGGCGACGCACTCGATCAAGCTGAAACCGGGGCAGGGCGCCTACGTGCTGATGGACGTCAGCCTGGCGCGCAAGGCGAAGGTCCCGGCCGAGCTGACCCACCGGATCTCGGTGACGATGAGCCCCAAGCAGGCCGCCGTCGCGACCGACTACGAACTGGCGCCGACCAAGGTGACGCGACGCGAAGCGGTCGTCCTGGCGGCGCCGCTGCGCGGCCCGGGCTGGGTCGTCGCCAACGGCTGCTGCTCGGAATTCACCGCCCACCGCGGCACCGTGCTGCCGGTCGACGGCGCCCCCCACGTGGCCGAGCGCTTCGCCATCGACTTCGTCCAGATCGATCCCCTCGACAGGCTCTTCGAGGGCGCCCTCGACCAGCTCTCCAGCTACCCCTACTTCGGCGACGAAGTCCACTCGGCGACGACGGGCAAGGTGGTCGGCGTGGTCGACGACATCCCCAACACGCCGGCGGGCTCCTTCCCCGAATCGATCACCGCCGAAAGGGCGGGCGGCAACCACGTCGTCGTCGCCTTCGGCGGCGGTCACTACGCCTTCTACGCCCACCTGCAGCCGGGCAGCGTGCGGGTCAAGGTGGGGCAGAAGGTGAAGGTCGGCCAGACCCTCGGGCTGCTCGGCAACAGCGGCAACTCGAACGCCCCGCACCTCCACTTCCACGTGATGGACAGTCCCCACCCGCTGGCCTCGAACGGCATGCCCTATCGCTTCAAGAGCTTCACCGTGGAAGGGAAGCTGGAGAACCTGGAAGGGATCGAAGCGGGCGAAACGGCGAAGATCGCCCGCACCGGACTCGGCAAGCGCCACGCCGAGCTGCCCCTGAACGACGAGGTCATCGCCTTCCCCGAGGGCTGACCCCCCGGCCGCGTTCGCACTTTCGCTCGGATAGCGAGCGAAAGTGCGAACGCGCCCGTCACTAGAGTCGGGGGCGTGGTCCGCCGCGCCCGTCCGCCGATGACGCCTTCCTCCGCCGGCGTCAGCGAGCGGATGTCCCGGGTCCGCCGTCGCGACACCGCGCCGGAGCTGGAACTGCGCTCCGAGCTCCACCGCCGCGGTCTCCGCTACCGCGTCGACCGCCGCCCCCTGAAAGGGATCCCGAGCCGCGCCGACCTCGTCTTCGGCCCGGCCAAGGTGGCGGTCTACGTCGACGGCTGCTTCTGGCACTCCTGCCCCGAGCACGGCACCATGCCCCGCTCCAACGAAGCCTTCTGGCAGCAGAAGCTGGCCCGCAACCAGGAGCGCGACGCGACGGTCAACGAGCTGCTCGCCGCGGCCGGCTGGACCGTGGTCCGGATCTGGGAGCACGAGGAGATCGCCGCCGCGGCGGACCGGGTGGAGGCCGCGGTCCGCACCTCGCTCAGGCGCTAGGCGGCGGAGGCCAGGGCGTCGCCGACCGGCTCGGCGTCGCTCAGGGCGCTCGCCAGCTCCTCGGCGATCCTCCGCGCCAGCAGCGGTGGGACGGCGTTGCCGACCTGGCGGGCGATGCTCGACATGGCCTGGTCCTCCGGCAGGAGGAAGTCGTCAGGGAAGGACATCAGGCGGGCGGCCTCGCGGACGGTGATCGGGCGGTGGGCGGAGGGGTGGAGGTAGCGCCCTTTCTCCGGCTTGTAGAACTCGGTCCTGATCGTGAGGGCGGGGCGGTCCCACCAGAGTCGGCCGAAGACGTCCGTCGTCCCCCGCGGCTTCTCCCGCCAGCAGCGCGGCACCAGCTCGCCGAGCCCGGCCCGGTCCAGATTCCGCTGCATCGCGAAGCGATCGCCCCCGTCCCGCGGCACCGCCTTGTAGCGCCGCACGCTCTCCGGCCGCGGATTCCGCCCCCGATGCCACCCCCGCCCGTCGGGCCGTAACGAAAGCCCGACCACCGCCTCACGAAACGTGACCCAAGGCGCCAACCCGTTGTCCTTGGTCGCCCTGTGGGCGACCAAGGACGCGGGGTTGGGATCGGGGTCGGCGTGGGTGGGGGTCGGCCAGGGCATCGGGCCTGAGCGGACGCCGATGACTATTGCTCGGCGCCTTCGCTGGGGGACGCCGAAGTCGGCGGCGTTGAGGATCGCGCTCTCGACCTCGAAGCCCAGAGCCTCGGCGCGCCTGCGGAACTCGACCAGCTCGGCGCTGCGGAGCAGCTCGGGGACGTTCTCCATCACGAAGGCCCGCGGCTCGATCGCCTCCAGCGCTCGCAGGTACTCGCGCCAGAGGCCGCGGCGCTCGAAGCCAACCGCCTCGCGGTTCAGCGGCGAGAAGCCCTGGCAGGGCGGGCCGCCGATCACCACGTCCGCGCTCGGGAACGCCGCCACGTCCTCGATCGGCCCGCAGGCGACGTGGTCGCCGAAGTTGGCCACATAAGTGGCCGCCGCGTCCCGATCGAACTCGACCGCGAACACCGAGCGGAAGGCGCCCGAATCCTCGAACCCGCGCGTCATCCCACCGCAACCGGCGAAGAGATCGACGAGCGTCAACACCCCACCACGATATGGGCCCGGCCGGCGGCGACGAGCGGCACGCCGAAGCTACGCGGCCGCCTCGACCTCTCGCGCCTTTCGCGCTTCCTCCACGAACAGGTCGTGCAGGTCGGAGATCGCGTTGTGCGCCGGGGCCGAGCGCCGCCGCTGCAGCACCAGCAGCACGCCCGTCCCGTCGTCCGCCAGCGGCCGGTGGGTGATCTGGCCGCTGCGCTCGAGCGGGTCGCCGACCACGCTGTAGTCCGGCAGCACGGCGATGCCGAGGCCGGCGGCGACCATCAGCTTGCCCATCTCCGCCCCGTCGGCGGAGTAGGAGAAGGTCGGCTCGCGACCGTCGAGCAGGCGCAGCACGTAGCGGTGCATCACGTAGCCCGCCCGCATCGCGATCAGCGAGCGTCCCCAGAGGTCGGCGCTGCGCACCTTCGGCTCCGCGGCCAGCTCGTCGTCGGGCCGCAGGCAGACGACGGGGTGGCCGCGGAGGAGCTCGGTCGACTCGAACTCGGGCGGCATGTCGTCGCCGTCCAGGTAGTTGACCAGGCCGAGGTCCATCGAGCCCTCCAGCAGCGCCCGGTGGATCGCCGTCTGCTGGGCGCTGAAGATCTCCACCAGCGTGCTCGAGTGGGACTCGCGGAAGGCGTGGATCGTCGGCGCCAGCAGCGGCACCGTCGCCGCCGTGACGGTGCCGACGCGGACGGTGCGGGAGAGCGAGCGACTCTCGTCGGCAGCCCGCTTGAGGTTGTCCGCGGCCTCGATCACGGCCAGCATGTGGGGGAGGAGCTCGCGACCGTGTTCACCCACGGTCGCCCCGGAGCGGCGCCGGTCGAGGATCTCGACGCCGAGCTCCCGCTCCAGGCGGCGGACGTTCTCGCTCAGCGCGGGCTGGGAGATGTGGAGCGCCTCGGCGGCTCGCCGGAAGGAGCCGAACCGGGCAACGGCGGTTGCGTATTCGAGTTGTTGGATCCGCATCTTCGACTGGTCTTCCTGACTGGGCGGAGAGAATTTCTCTAAAGTTGACCGACTTGGTAAGGAAAGACTATAGGGCTACTCGAAAGTCCGATTTGACAGTCGCCCGGTGGCCTCTCCATCATGCGGTCTTCCTTAGATCTGTTTGTCGATCAACTTACTAAGGAATAGACGCTCGGACCTCAGCCGGGCCGGCCCAGGAGAAAGACGCCAGATGCCCCGACCGATCCGCCTCAACGCCTTCGACATGAACTGCGTGGCCCACCAGTCCCCCGGGCTCTGGCGCCACCCCGAGGACCGCGCCTGGGATTACAAGAAGCTCTCCTACTGGACCGAGCTGGCCCAGTTGCTTGAGCGCGGTCGGTTCGATGGTCTTTTCATCGCCGACGTGCTCGGCATCTACGACGTCTACGGCGGCAACCGCGACGCGACGGTCCGCCACGCCACCCAGGTCCCGGTCAACGATCCGGCGATGCTGATCTCGGCGATGGCCGCGGTCACCGAGGGCCTCGGCTTCGGCCTCACCGCCTCGATCTCCTTCGAGCACCCCTACCCCTTCGCCCGCCGGATGTCGACGCTCGACCACCTCACCGACGGCCGCGTCGGCTGGAACGTCGTCACCTCCTACCTCGACAGCGGCGCCAAGAACCTGGGCGAGAACGCGCAGCTGAACCACGACAACCGCTACGACGTCGCCGACGAGTACCTCGAGGTCTGTTACAAGCTCTGGGAGGGCAGCTGGGAGGACGACGCGGTGCTCCGCGATCGCGTCTCCGGCGTCTTCACCGACCCCTCCAAGGTCCACGGCATCGACCACGAGGGCGAGTTCTTCAAGGTCCCCGGGATCCACCTCTGCGAGCCCTCGCCGCAGCGCAGCCCGGTGATCTACCAGGCGGGCGCCTCGTCGCGCGGCCGCCAGTTCGCCGCCGAGCACGCCGAGTCGATCTTCACCGCGGCGCCGACCAAGGAGATCCTCAAGGAGGTCGTCGGCGACATCCGCGCCCGCATGCGCGAGGTCGGCCGCGATCCCTACGACGCCCGCATCTACAACCTCTGCACGGCGATCGTCGACGAGACCCGGCAGAAGGCCTGGGCCAAGCACGACGAGCTGGAGCGCTACGCCGACGACGAGGGCGCGCTCACCCTCTTCTCCGGCTGGATGGGCGTCGACCTCTCCCGGTACTCGCTCGACGACCCGATCGGCGAGGTCGACTCGAACGCGATCCACTCCGCCGTCGCCGCCTTCCAGCAGGCCGACGCCGACGGCCGCGAGTGGCGCGTCCGCGACATCGCCCGCTGGGGCGGGATCGGCGGCATCGGCCCGCGCCTGATCGGCTCCGCCGCCGAAGTCGCCGACCAGATGCAGGAGTGGATCGACTACTCCGACGTCGACGGCTTCAACCTGGCCTACGCGATCACCCCCGGCACCTTCGTCGACCTGGTCGAGCACCTGATCCCCGAGCTTCAGCGCCGCGGCGTCGCCCCCACCGATTACGCCCCGGGGACCCTGCGCGAGCGGCTCTTCGGCGCCGGCCCGCGCCTCCCCGACTCCCACCCCGGCGCCTCCTATCGGCGCCCTCAACTCGCACTTACTCCCTAAGCCAGGTCAAAAAGAGAAGGGAAAAGAAACAATGAGCACCCAGGACGTCGTCACCCCAGTTCCCGGCATCGAGTTGGACGACCCGATCGGCGTCGCGGCCGAGCTCCGCGACCGCTTCCGGGTCGGCGCGGCGGAGCGCGACCGCCTCCGTCAGTTCCCCTACGAGCAGTGCGCCGAGTTCCGCGCCTCCGGCCTCCTCGGTCTGATGGTGCCGCGCGAGCACGGCGGCTACGGCGGCACCTTCGTCGACCTGATGAAGGTCGTCAACCTGATCTCGGCCGGCGACTCGAACATCGGCCAGATGTACCAGCTGCACACCGGCGGGATCCGGCTGATGCAGGAGTTCGCCTCGCCCGAGGTGCAGGCCAAATGGCTGCCGCGCTTCGCCGGCGGCGAGCTCTGGATCACCAACGCCTACTCCGAGGTGGGGACGAAGAGCGTCAACCACTTCAACACCACGGTGCGCCGTGACGGCGACGGCTGGCGCCTCAACGGGAAAAAGTTCTACTGCACCGGCAGCCTCGCCGGCGACATCACCTTCGGCCCCTGCCAGGTCGCCGAAAGCGACGAGGTGAGGGTCTTCTTCACCCCCACCGACGCCGAGGGCGTGACCATCCACGACGACTGGTCGGGCTTCGGCCAGCGCACCACGGCGAGCGGCACCACCGAGTTCGACGAGGTCTGGATCCCCGACGAGCTCTGCCTCGCCAGCCCCGACTCCGACGGCGGCGGCGGTGGCGCGGTCACCTCGCTGAACTACCAGGCGGTCCACACCGGCGTCTTCGTCGGCATCGCCCGCAACGCCCTCGACGACGCGGTCGAGTTCGTCCAGACCCGCGCCCGCGTCTGGTACGAGAGCCCGTCCGAGAAGGCGAGCGAGGATCCCTACACGCTGCTGCGGGTGGGGGAGATGAAGACCGCGGTCGAGGCCGCCGAGCTGCTCAGCCTGCGGGCCGCCGAGCTCTGCGACATCGCCGCCGCCAACCCCGGCGACGCGCGCGCCCGCGGCGAGGCCTCGGTGGTCACCGGCGAGGCGCGGCGGGCCGCGGCCGAGGCGGCGATGGAGGCCGGCTCGACCCTGTTCAAGGTCTGCGGCGCCGGCAGCGTGCTGGAGAAATACGGGTTCGACCGCCACTGGCGCAACGCCCGCACGCTCTCGCTGCACAACCCGCTGGACTTCAAGTCCGCCCACGCGGGTGACTTCCTGCTCAACGACCGGCTGCCCGCAGTCGATTCCTACAACTAGGAGGCCACCATGTCATCGGTCGGTCTCATGTTCGTCGGGGCGGTGCTGTTCATCAACGGGCTGCTCTTCCTCGGCAAGGTCGACGCCAAAGGCGCGGCCACCTTCAACCTGTTCGTCGGCGCCCTGCAGGTGGCGATCCCCTTCTACCTGATCGCCACCGCGGCGACGACCGACGAACTGCTGCTCTCCTCGGGGGCCTTCCTGTTCGGCTTCACCTACCTGTACGTCGGCATCGCCAACCTCGCCGGCCAGGAGCCGACGGGCCTGGGCTGGTACTCGGCCTGGGTGGCGATCATGGCCTGCGCCTTCGGGGTCACCGAGATCGTCAAGTTCGACGAACCGACGATCGGCCTGCTCTGGCTGCAGTGGTCGGTGCTCTGGGCGCTGTTCTTCCTCATCCTCGCGCTCGGCTACGAGCGCCTGACCACGGTGACCGGCGCGCTGACCGTGATCCTCGCCTTCACCACCTGCACGATCCCCGGCTACCTGCTGTTGCTCGGCGAGTGGGACCGGGTCCCGACCTGGGCGGTGCTGGCGGCGATAGTCGCCACGGTGCTCGCCCTCGTCCCGGTCGCCAACCGCACCCTGCGGGTCGGCGACGCCGAGTCACAACCCGCGCCGACCGCGCACGCAACCACCTGAACCAAGGGAGGAACGAGATGACCGAGGTAAAGAGCAACGAGGCGATCAAATTCGCCTACTGGGTGCCCAACGTGAGCGGCGGCCTGGTGGTGTCGAAGATCGAGCAGCGCACCGACTGGGGACTCGAGTACAACCAGGAGCTGGCCCGGATCGCCGAGCGCAGCGGCTTCGAGTACGCGCTCAGCCAGGTCCGCTACATGGCGAGCTACGGCGCCGAATACCAGCACGAGTCGACCGGCTTCAGCCTGGCGCTGCTGCTGGCGACGGAGAAGCTGAAGGTGATCGCGGCGATCCACCCGGGCCTCTGGCACCCGGCGGTGCTGGCCAAGTTCGGCGCCTCGGCCGACGTGATGACGAACGGCCGCTTCGCCGTCAACGTGGTCAGCGGCTGGTTCAAGGGCGAGTTCACGGCGCTCGGCGAGCAGTGGCTGGAGCACGACGAGCGCTACCGCCGCTCGGAGGAGTTCATCCGCGTGCTCAAGGCCAGCTGGACCGAGGACGAGGCCGAGTTCTCCGGCGACTTCTACAACCTGCACGGTTACAACCTGAAGCCGAAGCCGTTGGCGACCCCGGATCGCCCGCACCCGGAGATCTTCCAGGGCGGCAACTCGACCGTCGCCCGCGAAATGGCGGGTCGGGTCAGCGACTGGTACTTCATGAACGGCAACACGCCGGAGGGGGTGACGGCGCAGATCGAGGAGGTCTCCGGCTACGCCCGCGCCGCCGGCCGCGAGCCGGGGCGGGACGTCCGCTTCGGCCTCAACGCCTTCATCGTCGCCCGCGAGACCGAGGCCGAGGCCCGCGAGACGGTCGAGGAGATCATCGACAAGGCCGACGTCGAGGCGGTCAAAGGCTTCGGCGACGCGGTCAAGCAGGCGGGCCAGTCGACCGGCGACAAGAAGGGCATGTGGCAGGACTCGGACTTCAAGGACCTGGTCCAGTACAACGACGGCTTCCGCAGCGGCCTGATCGGCACTCCCGAGCAGATCGCCCGCAAGATCGTCGCCTACCGTGAGCTCGGCGTCGACCTGATCCTCGGCGGCTTCCTCCACTTCCAGGAGGAGGTCGACTACTTCGGCCGCGAGGTGATGCCGATCGTGCGCGCGCTGGAGTCCGAGCGGGGCCTCGCCCCGGTGGGAGCGGCGGCGTGAAGTTCCACTGGTTCCTGCCCACCCAGGGCGACGGCCGCGGCCTGATCGAGACCGGCGACGCGCCCCCCGTGGGCGTCGCCGGCGGCCTTCGCGAGGCCTCGATCGCATACCTCACCCGGGTCGCGACCGCGGCCGAGGACCTCGGCTTCGAGGCGGCGCTGACGCCGACCGGCGGTTGGTGCGACGACGCCTGGGTGGTGACGGCGATGCTGGCCGAGACCTCGGAGCGGCTGAAGTTCCTGGTCGCCTTCCGGCCCGGCCTCGTCGCGCCGACGCTGGCCGCGCAGATGGCGGCGACCTTCCAGTGGCACTCCCAGGGGCGGCTGCTGCTCAACGTGGTGACCGGCGGCGACGCCGACGAACAGCGCGCCTTCGGCGACTTCCTCGGCAAGGAAGAGCGCTACCGGCGCACCGGCGAGTTCCTCGAGATCGTCGCCCGCCTCTGGGACGGCGAGACCGTCGACTACGCCGGCGAGCACCTGCGGGTCGAGGGGGCGACGATCCACCGCCTGCCCGACCCGCGCCCGCAGATCTACTTCGGCGGCTCCTCGCCCGCCGGGATCGAGGTCGCCGCCGCCCACGTCGACGTCTACCTCACCTGGGGCGAGCCGCCCGCGGCGGTCGCGGCGAAGATCGCCCGCGTCCGCGAGGCCGCCGACGGGCAAGGCCGCGAGGTGCGCTTCGGCATCCGCCTCCACACGATCTCCCGCGACACCGCCGCCGCGGCCTGGGCGCAGGCCGAGCGCCTGCTCGACTCGGTCCCGGCGGAGACGATCGCCCAGGTCCAGGCGCGCCTGCGCCAGTCCGAGTCGGAGGGCCAGCGGCGGATGCTCGACCTCCACCACGGCTCGCGCGACGGGCTCGAGGTCTACCCCAACCTGTGGGCCGGGGTGGGCCTCGGACGCGGCGGCGCCGGCACCGCGCTGGTCGGCTCGCACGCCGAGGTCGCCGAGCGGATCGAGGAGTACGCCGAGGCCGGGATCGAGGAGTTCGTCCTCTCCGGCTACCCGCACCTGGAGGAGCTCTACTGGTTCGGCGAGGGCGTCCTGCCCCTGCTCGAGCGGCGCGGGCTCTGGCGACCGCCGGGACCGGCCGGGCTCGCCTTCGCGGGCGGGCGCGAGGGGACCGCGGTCCCGTTCGCCGTGGGGGCGCGTCGATGAGCGCCGTCGCCACGCACCAGCGCATCGCCATCGTCGGCGGCGGCGCCGCCGGGGCGATCGCCGCCACCCACCTGCTGCGCGAACGGCGGGAACGCGGCACGCTGGAGATCGACCTGATCGACCGCGCCGGCGGCTTCGGCTCCGGGGTCGCCTACGGCACCCAGGACCCGCTGCACGTGCTGAACGTCCCGGCCATGCGGATGGGCGCGATCCACGGCCGGCCCGAGCACTTCCACGAGTGGCTCACCGGACGCGGCGAGGACGTGCCCGAGGAGGCCTTCCTGCCGCGCGGCCTCTACGCCACCTACGTCCGCGACATCCTCGCCCGCGCCGAGCGCGAGGCGAGCGGCGCCCGGCTGCGCCGCCGGCAGGGCGAGGTGACGACGATCGTCGAACACCACGGCGCCGCCGGCGCGCCGCTGGAGCTGACCCTGGCCGACGGCGAGCGGACCTGGGCCGACCGGGTGGTCCTGGCACTCGGCCCGCTCGGCGGCGGCGACCCGATCACGGTGCCGGCCGAGCTGAAGGCCTCCGGCGTCTACGTCGGCGACGCCTGGGCGCCGGGCGCGCTCGACGACGCCCGCGGCGACCGCTCGGTGCTGATCGTCGGCACCGGCCTCTCGATGGTCGACGTGGCGCTCTCGCTGGGCGAGGCGGCGGACGGGCCGCGGGTGCGCGCCGTCTCCCGCCACGGCCTGGTGCCGCGCCGCCACCGGCGTGACCTGACCAACCTGCGCCGCTTCCACATCCCGACCGAGACGGGGACGATCGAGCCGATCGTCGCCGCGGTCTTCGCCCAGGTCTGTCGCGTCTCCCAGCAGGGCGACGACTGGCGCGACGTGATCGACTCGATGCGGCCGGTCGCGCCGCAGATCTGGAAGTCGCTGAAGCTGGAGGAGAAGCAGCGCTTCCTGACCGAGTACCAGCGGCTCTGGGACGTCCACCGCTTCCGCATGGCGCCCGAGGTCGCCGACCGCTTCGAGGCCCTGAGCGCGGCCGGGCGGCTGGAGACCGGGGCGGCCTCGATCGTCTCGCTGGAGCCGCACGGCGACCGCGCCCGCGTCTTCCTCCGCACGCCCGGCGCCCACGACCTCGACGTGGTCGAGGTCGACCGGGTGATCAACTGCTCCGGCGCCGGCCACGACCTGCGCCGGGGGGCGCCGCCGGTCCTCGCCGGCCTGCTCGCCGCCGGCCGGGCCCGGCCCGACGAGCTCGGCCTCGGCCTCGACGTCGACGAGGACGGCGCCCTGCTCGACGCCGAGGGCGCGCCCTCGGAGCGGCTCTACGTCGTCGGCGCCCTGCGCAAGGGGGTCGAGTGGGAGGCGATCGGGATCACCGAGATCCGCGACCACTCCGGTGCCGTCGCCCGCCAGATCGTGCGCACCGGCGAAACCGAGGAGATGCCGCTGCCGAGCCCGCTGCGGCCCGTCGGCGCGCCCGCCCCGACCGAGTGGGAGGCGGCTTGATGACCGCGCCGAGTCCGTTCCGCGCCACCCCGACCCGATGGAGGGCCGCCCGATGAATCCGCTCGACCTCGTTCCCGACATTCCCGATCCCGTCGACCGCGCCGCCGCCGAGCTCGCCGCCGGCCGCATGGTCCTGCTGCGCGACGACCGCGAGCGCCGCGGCGAGGGCGACCTGCTGGTCGCCGCCGAGTCCGCCGACGCCGCCGCGGTCAACTTCATGGTCACCGAGGCCCGCGGCATCGTCTGCCTGGCGCTGCCGGCCGGGCGCTGTGCCGAGCTCGGCCTGGAGCAGATCGGCAACCGCGGCAACCGGTCCTCGCTCGGTGACTCGGCGATGGTCTCGATCGAGGCCCGTGAGGGCGTCACCACCGGCATCTCGGCCGCCGACCGGGCCCGCACGATCGCGGTCGCGATCGACCCGGCGAGCGGGCCCGAGGACCTCGTCCGACCCGGCCACGTCTTCCCCCTGCGCGCCCGCCCCGGCGGCGTGCTGGAGCGGGCGGGGCGCACCGAGGCCGCGGTCGACCTGGCGGGCTCGGCCGGGCTCGGCGGCGGCGCCGTCCTCTGCCAGCTGATGCGCGACGACGGCCACATGGCCCGTGAGGAGGACCTGGGGCGCTTCGCCACCCGCCACGGCCTCGCGATCGTCGACGTCTCGGCGGTGGTCGCCCACCGCCGCGCCGCCGTCCCCGGGGCGGCGGCCGGGATCGCCGCGGCGGGCAGGACGATGCGCGACGTGATGGGCCACTTCGCCACCGGCGTCTCGGTGGTGACGGCGCGCGACGCCGCCGGGGTCCCGGTCGGCACCACCGCCAACGCGATCTCCTCGGTCTCGCTCGACCCGCCGCTCCTGCTCGCCTGCCTGGCGGAGGACTCCGAGACCCTGGCGGCGATCCGCGCGAGCGGCCGCTTCGCGGTCAACGTCCTCGCCGCCGAGCAGCGCCACCACTCCGACCGCTTCGCCCGCAAGGGCGAGGCGGTGCGCGCCCACGAGGTCGACTTCGACGACCACGAGACGGGGGTGCCGGTGCTGCCGGGCTCCCTCGCGACGATCGCCTGCGAGGTCTCCGCGATCCACCCGGCCGGCGACCACCAGATCGTCGTCGGCGACGCCCGTCACCTTTATCACCGGGAGCCGGGAACCCGGCCGCTGCTGTTCTACCGCGGCTCCTATTCGGAGATCCGGATCGAGGAGGACGAGCTTGCCGCCTGAGAACCCGACATCAGCAACAGGATCATCAGCACCCGGAGCGATCGACCTGCGGGTCGTGCTCGGGTCGACCACGCCGCCCGGCCGCCTGCACCGCGCGGTCGAGGGGGCGATCGGGCGGGCCGCCTTCGAGGCCGACCTGTTCGACCTCGGCGCCCACACGATCGGCTTCGCCGACGGCACCCCGCCGGAGGACCTCGCCGACGACACCGGAGCGGCGATCGCCGCCGTCGAGGAGGCTCCGGCGCTGGTCTTCGCGACGCCCATCTACCGCGGCTCGATGACCGGCTCGCTGAAGAACCTCTTCGACCTGACGCCGGTCCCGGCGCTGCAGGGCAAGGTCGTGGGACTGGTGGCGATGGGCGCCTCCGACCACCACTACCTGGGCGCCGAACGGCACCTGCGCGACGTGCTCGCCTTCTTCGGCGCCGTCGTCGCCCCGGTCGCCGTCTACCTCAACGGCGGCGACTTCGAGGACGGCGTGCCGACCGAGCGGGCCGAGACGCTGCTCGACCAGCTCTTCGCCGGCGTCGCCGCGACGGCGACGGCCCTCGACGGGGTGGAGGCGCTGCGCGAGCCGACCCCGCTCGCCGCCAAGGCGATCAAACCGCGGGCCGCGGGGACGAGCGGCTGATGCCGACCGCCGAGATGCCGACCGCCGAACTGCGCCTGGCGCCGCCGCTCGACGCGGCGCCGCCGGACCACGAGGCGCTGCCCGACTCCTCGGTCCGCGCGATCGTGATCGACGCCCACGCGCCGAGCCGCATCGGCCTCGCCGCGCTGCTCGAGGACCAGCCCTGGATCGAACGCTGCCTGGTCGCCGAGGGCTCGGAGGAATCGGTGGCGCTGACCCGCCGCCACCGGCCCGACGTGGCGATCCTCGACATCTCCCAGACGGGCCCCTTCGCGGGCTCGATCACGGCGGCGATCCGCGCCGCCCACCCGGGCGTGCAGATCCTGCTCAGCTCGCGCTGCCGCACCTCGCCGGGCGCCCCGGTCGCCAGCCTCGGCGCGGTCGGCTTCCTCCCCGCCGGCGTCTCCGGCGAGGACGTCGTCGACTCGGTCCGCGCCGCCGTCCTCACCGACGAGCCGCTCGACCCGCCGGTCGCCGGCGATCCGCTCGGCGGGCTCGACCTCAGCGAGCGCGAGCGGGAGATCCTGATGTTGCTGGCGACAGGGGCGACCAACCGCGAGATCGCCGAGCGTCTCCACCTTGGCCCCGACAGCATCAAGAAGAGCGCCACCGTGCTTTACCGCAAGCTCGGCGTGCGTAACCGGACGGAGGCCGCTCGGCGCGCCGAGCTGGTCCTCGGCCGCGCCGCCTGACGGACAAGGGACGCGGCCTTCTCGGTGGCGGCCCGGGCAGGCTGTGGCCGCCACCGAGAAGGCCGGGTGTCGGGGAGAGGTGCGTACCTCGTCACGAACTCCGGGGATCGGTGACGAGGAGCGAGGGAAGTCCACGCTTCCTCCCGTCCTCCTCATGCCCCCTCCGGGTGAGTTCGCAGTTCTGCTCGCATAGCGAGCGAAAGTGCGAACTCACCCGGGTGTGGCCCCGATCCTGGGACGGGAGGCATGAGGAAGGGTGACGTTCCTGGCATCTCTCATGCGTCTCTGTCGTTCCCCTATCGGGTAAGCCTTTCTCCTTTCTAGATAAACCTGGTCAACTTTATCTAGTTTGCTCGCGATGACCCCCGCGACCGCCGATCACCCCGTGGCCCCAGGCGCCGCTCTCTCCTCCGACCCCGGGCCCGGGAGCCGCGGGGTGATCGTCATGGTGATGGCGGCGATGTTCGCCGACGCCGCCTTCTACGCGGTGATCGCGCCGCTGCTGCCGCACTACCGCCAGCTGCTCTCGCTCGGTCACTTCGAAGTGGCGCTGCTCTTCGCCGCCCATCCGGCCGGCACCGTGCTGATGGCGCTCCCCGCCGCGCGGTTCGTCGACTCGCGCGGTCCGGCGACGGTGATGACGATCGGCCTCGTCGTGCTGGCCGCGGCGGCGATCGTCTTCGGCCTCTCCGGCTCGCTGTCGATCCTGGTCGCCTGCCGCTTCCTCCAGGGCGCCAGCGCGGCGATGGTCTGGTGCGCGGGTCTCGCGCGCCTGCAGGCGGTCGTCGCGCCGGAGCGTCGCGGCGCCGCCCTCGGGCTCGCGGGGGCCGCGGCCGGGGCGGGCGCGCTCGGCGGCCCCGCCTTCGCCGCGCTCAGCACCTTGGTCGGCATCGCCGCGACCCTTGTCGGGCTCGGCATCGTCGGCTTCGCCCTCGCCGTCGCGCTCTTCCTGCTTGGCGAGCTTCCCGGCGAGCTGCACGACCGGACGCCCGGGCGCACCCGTCTGCCTTTCGACCGGAACGTCGTCTGGCCCGCGGACGTCATCTTCATCTCCGGCGCCGTGCTCGGCGCGGTCTCGACGATCGCACCGCTGCGGCTCTCCGACCTCGGCGCGAGCGTCGCCCTGATCTCTGCCGTGTTCGCCTGCACCGCCCTCTGCGAGGTGACGGTCTCGCCGCTGGTGGGCCACGCCTCCGACCGCGTCGGCCGCATCCTGCCGATGCGCCTCGCGCTCGGGGCGGCGGTGCCGCTGCTGCTGGCGATCGGCTTCGCCCGCTCGATCCCGGTGACCGCCGCCTCGGTCGCCCTCGACGGCGGCGTGGTCGCCGCCCTTTGGCCGCTCGCGAACGCTCTGCTCGCCGATCGCTCGAGCCGCCTCGGAGGCTCGCCCGCCGAGGCCTTCGGCCTCAGCGTGCTGGCCTGGAGCCTCGGCCTCGGTGCCGGCTCGCTGCTCTGCGGCCTCGTCGCCGGGCTGCTCGGCAACGGAGGCGGCGTCGCCGTGCTCGCCGTTCCCTGTCTGCTCGGCCTCGTCCTTCTCGGCGGCGAGACCGTCGAGGGCGTCGGCCCGCCCCACCGTCTCGACCCCCAAACCGTCAACCCGGCCAACTGACCCCCTGGACCCAGGAGATCCAAGAAACGATGAAAAGAAGTGTTGAACCGCGTCTGATGGCCTTGTTGGCATTGATGTCCGCGGCGGTGCTCGCCGTCGCCCTCAGCGCCTGCGGTGGCAGTAAGTCCACCGCCGCGTCCGCCAACACCACCTCCGTGGTCGGCGTCGGCGCCGGCGCCAAGAAGGTGGAAGGCACGCCGGTCAAGGGCGGCACCCTCGTCTACGGGACCGACCGTGAACCGACCTGCCTCGACCCCCACAACTTCGGCGACATGCCGCAGACCTACGTCGCCCGGCAGTACCTCGACTCGCTCGTCTCGATGCAGCCGAACGGTACGGTCGTCCCCTGGTTGGCCGAAAAGTGGCAGATCTCCAAGGACGGCCTGCAGTACACCTTCGACCTCAAGGAAGGTGTGAACTTCACCGACGGCACGCCCTTCGACGCCGAAGCGGCGGTCGCCAACTTCAAGCAGATCCTCGATCCTGAAACGGAGTCCTCGACCGACCTGGTCTACCTCGACCCGATCTGGAAGAACGCCGAAGCGGTCGACAAGTACACGCTCCGGATCAACCTCAAACGACCGTACTCGCCGCTCCTCGACGTCCTCGCCCAGGCCTTCTTCGGCATGGAGTCGCCGAAGGCGATGGCGCGCGGGATCAAGGCGAACTGCGTCTCCCCGGTGGGCACCGGTCCCTTCATCATGAAGAAGTGGATCAAAGGCCAGCAGATCGACCTGGTCCGCAACCCGAACTACAACTCGGCCCCGGCCGACGCCAACAACCAGGGCCCGGCCTACCTCGAGGGGATCACCTGGCGGTTCCTGACCGACCCGTCGGTGCGCTGGCAGGCGCTGCAGAGCGGCGAAGTCCAGGCGATCTTCAACATCCCGCCGGAGAACTACGCCGAGGCGCAGGACGACCCGGACATCGAAGTCCAGCAGTTCACCCACGCCGGGATCGGTCACTACATCGTCCTCGACAACAGCGAACCCCCGTTCAACGACATCAAGGTGCGGCAGGCCTTCAGTTACGCCGCCAACGTTCCGGCGGCGGTCGAAAGCGCCTACCAGGGCGCCTACCCGGTCGCCACCAGCGCGATCAGCTCCGGCACCCCGTTCTACACCGACAAGTACGCGAACCTCTACCCACACAACCTCGCCAAAGCCGAACAGCTGCTCGACGAAGCGGGTTGGAAGAAGGGCACCGACGGCATTCGTGAAAAGGACGGCAAGCCGCTGACGGTGAAATGGATCTACAGCACCGGCGCGGGTGAAACGCCCCCGGCCGAGCTGACCCTGTACCAGAACGTGCAGGCGGCGGCGAAAGAAGCCGGATTCGACGTGGAGCTGACCCCGGAGCCGCAGGCCAAGGACTACGAAATGGCCAATACCCCGGCCGATTTCGATGCCGAGCCGACGTACTGGAACTGCCCGACGCCGATGTGCATGTACATCGTCTCCTCGAAGGAAACGTACAACCAGCTCTTCGCCAACATGTCGAAGATCAAAAATCCGGAACTCGACCAGACGCTGCTCGCGGCGGCTGCGACGACGGATCGCACCAAGCAGAAGACGCTGTACGAAAAGGCGCAGAAGATCATCGCCGAGAACGCGTACTGGGTGCCGATGTACCCGGAGCAGACGCTGCTCGGCATCAGCGACAAGCTGAAGGGCGTCTGGATCGAGCCCTCCGAGGGTGAGCCGGTGTTCTCCGACGCCTGGCTGGAAAGCTGATCATGAGCGCGACGCCATCGATCACGCATGGGGGGGCGCTCGAGGCGCCCCCCCGGCGCCGCCTCCCGTGGCGCACCGTCCTCAACAAGCTGCTCGGCGCGGTCCTCGTGCTCTGGGCGGCGGCGACCCTCTGCTTCGTCATGCAGGAACTCTCACCGGGCAACCCGGCGATCGCCATCCTCGGCGGCTCCGGCGCCCGGCCGAGCCAGCAGCAGCTGCACGAGACCGAAGAGAAGTACGGCCTCAACGACCCGCTGCCGCAGCGCTACGTGCGCTTCATCGGCAACCTCGCCCACGGCGACCTCGGCACCTCCTACCAGTACAAGCAGCCGGTCACGACCGTGATCTCCGAACAGGTCGGCCCGACGATGGTGCTGATCTTCGTCTCCACCATCCTCGCCTGGCTGATCGCCGTCCCGGTGACGCTGTGGTCGGCCGGCAAGGGCAGGGTGCGCTCGTCGCTGGGCTCCGGCTTCGAGGCGTTCTTCGCCGGCATGCCGCCCTACTGGCTGGGGCTGGTGCTGCTGGTCGTCTTCGCCTTCGAACTCGGCTGGTTCCCGGTCACCGGCGGCACCTCCCTGGACGCCCTCTTCCTGCCGGCGCTGACCCTGGCCCTGCCGCTGGCCGGCTTCCTCGGCCAGGTCACCCGCGACGAATTCGAGCGCGGGCTGAAGCAGCCGTTCGCGATCTCGGCCCGCATGCGCGGCGCCGGCGAGGGCGAAGTGCGCCGCAAGCACGTCCTCCGTCACGCCCTGCTGCCGGGGATCACCCTGACCGGCTGGGCGATCGGGGCGACGATCTCCGGCGCCGTGCTGGTCGAAGTGATCTACGCGCGGCCCGGCCTCGGGCAGGTGCTGGTCCAGGCGGTCACCAACCAGGACCTGCCGGTGGTGGTCGGGATCACGATGCTGGTGGCGCTGATCTACGTCGTCGTCAACCTCGTCGTCGACCTGCTCTACGTCCTCGTCGATCCACGGCTCCGCACCGCGGGGGAGGTCTCCTGATGGCAACCGCAATCGATCCGACGATCGGCGCCGCGCCGCTGCCCGGCGGCCCCGCGCCGATCGGTGGGCGGCTCGTCGCCCGCGTCCGCGGGGTGCGCCCGGCGGTCGCCCTGGCGTTCCTCTTCGTGGCGATCGTCGTGGTCGCCGCGATCGTCCCCTCGCTGCTCACCAAAGGCGACCCGCTGCAGGTGAACCTCGCCCACAGCCTCGAGTCGCCCTCGCTGGAATTCCCCTTCGGCACCGACCAGTCGGGCCGCAGCGTCTACACGCGGGTGATCTACGGCGCTCGCGAGTCGGTCCTGATCGGCCTCGGCGCGACCGCCGTCGGGCTCGCCCTGGCGGCCCTCCTGGGCGTCGTCGCCGGGCTCGGCGGCAAGTGGGTGGACGGCGCGATCAGCCGCCTGCTCGAGGTGTTGTTCTCGTTCCCGCTGCTGCTCTTCGCCCTCTTCCTGGTGGCGATCTTCGGCACCGGGGTGGCGACCCAGATCCTCGCCGTCGGCATCGCCTCGGCGCCCGGCTACGCGCGGATGATCCGCGCCCAGGTGCTGCAGGTGAAAGGCGCCGACTACGTGATCGCCTCGCGGGCGCTCGGCCACAAGCCCTCACGCACGCTGACCAGGAACATCCTCCCGAACGCCTTCCGGCCCTTGGTGGTGCTGGCGACGCTCGGGGTCGGCCAGTCGATCGTCTGGGCCTCGGCGCTCAGCTTCCTCGGCCTCGGCGTCGCCCCGCCGGCGCCGGAGTGGGGGGCGATGCTCGATGCCGGCAAGGACTACATCCAGACCGCCTGGTGGCTGGAGCTCTTCCCGGGGGCGGCGATCGTCGCCACCACCCTCGCCGCCAGCTGCATCGGCCGCTACCTGCAACGACGGATCGAAGGAGAGACGTACTGATGAGCGAGATCGAGTCGGTGTCGACGGACGCCGCGAGCACGGACGCCCCGCTGCTGCGGGTCGAGGGCCTGAAGGTCGGATTCGGCAGCCGCGACGCGGTGACCGAGGTGGTCCACGGCGTCTCCTTCGCGGTCGAGTCGGGTCGCTGCCTGGCGATCGTCGGCGAGTCGGGCTCGGGCAAGAGCGTCACCGCCCGCACCCTGGTCGGCCTCACCGGCGAGCGGTCGCACGTCGACGCCGCCCGGCTGGAGCTGAACGGTCGCTCCCTGCTCGGCCTCTCCGGCCGCCGCTGGCGCGAGGTGCGCGGCGCCGAGATCGGCTTCGTCCTCCAGGACGCGCTGGTCTCGCTCGACCCGCTGCGCAAGGTCGGCGCCGAGATCGCCGAGCCGCTGCGGATCCACGGCTGGAACGGGGATCGCAAGCGGAAGGTGATCGAGCTGCTGGCCGATGCCGGCGTGCCGGAGCCGGAGCTGCGCGCCCGCCAGCTGCCGCACGAGCTCTCCGGCGGCCTGCGCCAGCGCGCCCTGATCGCCTCGGCGATCGCCCTCGATCCACCGCTGCTGATCGCCGACGAGCCGACCACGGCTCTCGACGTCACCGTCCAGGCCCAGATCCTGGCGCTGCTCGAGCGCACCAAGGAGCGCGGCCGCGGGCTGATCCTGATCAGCCACGACCTCGCCGTCGTCTCCCGTCTCGCCGACGACGTCGCGGTGATGAACGAAGGGACGATCGTCGAGCAGGGCCCGGTCGAGCGCATCCTCCACACGCCCGAGCATCCCTATACGCGGGCGCTGCTCGCGGCGATCCCCTCGGAGCACTCGAAGGGGACGCGGCTGGCGCCGCGTGTCGCCGGCGCCTACATCCCGGCGGGCAACCCGCGGGTGCCGAACCTGGTCGCCTCGCGCTCGCCGATCATCAGCGCCGAGGACCTGGTCAAGTCCTACCGCGGTCCGGACGGCAAGTCGCGCGCCGCGGTCGACCACGTCTCGCTCGAGATCCGGCCCGGCGAGACGCTGGGGATCGTCGGCGAGTCGGGCTCCGGCAAGACGACGACGGCGCGGATCATCCTCGCCCTGGTCGATCCCGACGGCGGCAACGTGACCCTGCGCGGCAAGCCCTGGACGACGCTGAAGGAGAAGGACCGACGGCAGCGGCGCCGGCGGATCTCGGTCGTCTACCAGGACCCGCTCAGCTCCTTCGACCCGCGCTGGACCGTACGCCGCATCGTCGACGACGCGATCGCCGAGGAGGACTACAAGGGCAAGGCCGAACGGCGTGAGCGCGTGTGCGAGCTGCTCGGCCACGTCGGCATCGATGTGGGGCTGCTGGAGCGTCGGCCGCTGCAGCTCTCCGGCGGCCAGCGCCAGCGCGTCGCGATCGCCCGGGCGCTCGCCCCGCAGCCGGAACTGATCATCTGCGACGAGCCGGTCTCGGCGCTCGACGTCTCGATCCAGGCTCAGGTCCTCGACCTGCTCGCCGACCTGCAGTCGGAGCTCGGCATCGCCTACCTCTTCATCTCCCACGACCTCGGCGTAATCCACCACGTCTC
Source organism: Solirubrobacterales bacterium (assembly GCA_047601885.1). GTDB lineage: Bacteria > Actinomycetota > Thermoleophilia > Solirubrobacterales > 70-9 > VAYN01. The sequence continues at coordinate 410,213 of JASGIK010000002.1, read as the reverse complement.
CGATCGGGTGATGGTGATGAAGGACGGCAAGGTGGTGGAGACCGGTACCGCCGAGGAGGTCTTCCGCGCCCCCAAGGCCGAGTACACGCGCCAGCTCTTTGCCGCGCTGCCGCGGCTCGAGCGCGGCGAGCAGGCGAAGGCGGTGCCCGCATGAGCGTCGCCCGGCAGATCCGCGTCAACGCGTTCGACATGAACTGTCCGACCCACCTGGTCGCGGGCACCTGGCGGGCGCCCGGGAGCCGCGCGTCCGAGTACAAGGACCTCGGCTACTGGACCGACCTCGCGCGCACCTGCGAGCGGGGCCTGATGGACGGGATCTTCATCGCCGACGTGCTCGGCGTCTACGACGTCTACGGGGGGTCGAACGACGGCGCCCTGCGGGGCGGCGCCCAGGTCCCGGTCAACGACCCGTCGCTGGTGGTGCCGGCGATGGCGGCGGTGACCGAGCACCTCGGCTTCGGCATCACCGCCTCGACCTCGTTCGAGCACCCCTACACGTTCGCCCGTCGGATGTCGACGCTCGATCACCTGACCAAGGGCCGGGTCGGCTGGAACATCGTCACCTCCTATCTGGAGAGCGGCGCCCGCAACATCGGCCTCTCCAGCCAGGTGCGCCACGACAACCGCTACGACATCGCCGACGAGTACATGGAGGTGCTCTACAAGCTGTGGGAGGGCTCCTGGGAGGACGACGCCGTCGTCGCCGACGTCGAGCGGAACCTGTACACCGACCCCGAGAAGGTCCACCCGATCGAGCACGAGGGCACCTACTACAAGGTGCCCGGGATCCACCTCTGCGAGCCCTCGCCGCAGCGCACGCCGCTGCTCTACCAGGCGGGCCAATCGAACCGCGGCAAGACCTTCGCCGCCGAGCACGCCGAGGCGGTCTTCATGGGCGCGCCGCGGGCGGCGACCCTGCGCGCCAATGTCGACGACCTGCGCGGCCGCCTCGTCGACGCCGGCCGCGACCCGCACGACATCCGCATCTTCAGTAGCTTCTCGGTGATCGTCGCGCCGAGCGCCGCCGAGGCGGCCGAGAAGCGCGACTACTACCGCGGCCTGATCGACCCGGAAGGGACGCTCGTCCTCTGGTCGGGCTGGCTCGGCTACGACCTCGCGCCCTACGAGCTCGACGAGCCGCTCCGCCACGTGCCGAACGAGGCGATGCAGTCGACCAACGAGACCTTCGGCGACGGCGCCTGGACCGTCCGCGACTTCGTCGAGGGCCTCGGCTTCGGAGCCGACGGTCCCAACGCCACCGGCGACCCGGCCGAAGTGGCCGACCAGATCGAAGACTGGATCGACACGACCGGCGCCGACGGGCTGAACCTCAACCACGTCGTCACCCAGGAGAGCTACGTCGATTTCGTCGAGCTCGTGGTTCCGGAGCTGCAGCGCCGCGGCCGCTACCGCACCTCCTACGAGGAGGGAACGCTGCGCGACAAGTTCTTCGGGCGCGGTTCGCGCCTGCCCGACACCCACCAGGCGACCCGACACCGCCGCGACCCCGCAGGAGCCCCCGCATGACCATTGACCTGACCGTCGACCGCGCCGACCCCGCCGCGCTGCTCGAGCCCGACTCGCCGCAGCTGGCCGCGCTGCTCGAGCGGATCGGCGCCGAGTCCGCCGTCCGCGAGCGCGACCGGATCCCTCCTTACGAGCAGATCGACCTGTTGCGCGCCGCCCGCTTCGGCGCCCTGCGGGTGCCGCGCGAGTACGGCGGCGCCGGCACGACCCTGCGCGAGACCTTCCGGCTGATCATGGCGCTCGCCTCCGTCGACTCCAACGTCGCCCACATCCTGCGCTCGCACTTTGCCTTCGTCGAGCAGATGCGGCGCTCGACCGATGCCGGGCAGCGCGAGCGCTGGCTGCGCCGGGCCGCCGAGGGGGCCTTCGTGGCGGGCGCCGCGACCGAGCTCGGCAGCCATAAGGTCGGGGCGGAATCCTTCAATACGCGGCTCCGCCGCGACTCCGACGGCAGGTTGCGCCTGGACGGCGTCAAGTACTACTCGACCGGCAGCCTCTACGCCGACGCGCTGCTCTACATCGGCCTGGACGAGGACGAGAAGCTGGTCAGCGTCGTCGTCCCCGCCGAGCGCGACGGGGTGCAGGTGCTCGACGACTGGGACGGCCTCGGCCAGAGCCTCACCGGCACCGGCACGACGCGGCTCGAGGACGTCGTCGTGGAGGCCGACGAGGTGCTCGCCGCCGACCCCGAGGAAGACGGGCAGGTGAAGCGCTTCGGCGTCCTGCAGCTCTACATCACGGCGGTGATCGCGGGCGCCACCCGCAACGCGGCGAACGACGCGATCGCCCTCGTCCGCGGCCGCGCCGGGCGTCCCTTCGCCCACGCCGCCGCCAGCCCCGCCGAGGACCCGCTGCTGCAGGAGGTCGTCGGCGAGCTGGTCAGCGCCGCCTACGCCGCCGAGGCGATCGTGCTGCGGGCGGCCGAGGCACAGGACCGCGAGGCCGACTCGGTCACCGCCGGCCGCGCCGACCCGGAGCTCGCCGACCAGGCGGCGCTGGAGGCGGCGCAGGCCAAGGTCGCGGTCGACCAGATCGCCCTGGCGGCGACGGCGCAGGTCTTCGACCTCGGCGGCGCCTCGGCGACCAAGCGCGAGCGCAACCTCGACCGCCACTGGCGGAACGTCCGCACGCTCTCCACCCACAACCCGCTCCTGCACAAGGCCCAAGCCATCGGCGACGGGGCCCTGAACGGCACGCCGCTGCCGCCCAACTGGTTCTTTTGAGCGAGATCGTGGGACACCAGGACACGGCTGCGACCGAGGCGTCGGCTGCGTCGGGGGCGACGGCGGCGATCGGCTACGCGGCCGCCTCCGCGGAGGCACCGCTGGCACCGCATCGGTTCGAGCGGCGGCCGGCCGGCCCGCGCGACGTCCGCATCGAGATCCTCCACTGCGGCGTCTGCCACTCCGACCTGCACGCCGCGCGCAACGAGTGGGTCGAGTCGTTCGGCTCGACGCTCTACCCGCTCGTGCCCGGGCACGAGATCGTCGGCCGGGTCACCGCGGTCGGCGCCGAGGTCGAGCGCTTCGCGGTCGGCGACCACGCCGGGGTCGGCTGTCTGGTCGACTCCTGCCGCGACTGCGACGCTTGCGCTGAGGGGCTGGAGAACTACTGCGAGAACGGATTCGTCCTCACCTACAACGGCATCGAGACGGGGACCGGCCTGCCGACCGTCGGCGGCTACTCCAGCTCGATCGTCGTCGACGAGCACTTCGCCCTGCGGATCTCTCCGGACGTCGACCTGGCGGCGACGGCGCCGCTGCTCTGCGCCGGGATCACCGTCTACTCGCCGCTCCGCCACCACGGCGTCGGCCCCGGCTCGCGGGTCGGCGTGGTCGGGCTCGGCGGCCTCGGGCACATGGCGGTGAAGCTGGCCGTCGCGCTGGGCGCCGTGGTGACGCTGTTCACGAGCTCGCCGGAGAAGGCGGACGAAGGGCTGGCGCTGGGAGCGAGCGAGGTGATCGTCGGCGCCGATCCGGACGCCGAGGAGGCGGTCGGTCGCTTCGACGTGATCGTCGACACGGTCTCCGCCTCGCACGACCTCGACCGCTACCTGCGGCTGCTGCGCCGCGACGGCGCCCTGGTCCTGGTCGGCATCCCGGCCAGGCAGCACCCCTCGCCGGGGGTGGCGCAGCTGCTCGGCCGGCGCGTCCTCACCGGCTCCTCGATGGGCGGTCTGGCGGAGACGCAGGAGATGCTCGACCTCTGCGCCGACCGGGGGATCGTCGCCGAGATCGAGCCGATCGCGATCGACCAGATCAACGAGGCCTTCGAGCGGCTGCAGGCGGGCGACGTCCGCTTCCGCTTCGTCATCGACATGTCCACCCTGGAGGCAATCCGACCATGAGCAGACTCCGCTTCAACGCGTTCTCGATGAACTGCGTCTCCCATATCCACCACGGCCAGTGGGTGCGCGAGGACACCCGCAACATGGACTACACCGACCTCGACGCCTGGATCGAGCTGGCGCGGCTGCTGGAGCGGGGGAAATTCGACGCGCTCTTCCTCGCCGACGTGGTCGGCACCTACGCCGCCTTCGGCGGCAACCGCGACGCGGCGGTCGAAGAGGGCCTGCAGACGCCGGTCAACGACCCCTCGCTGCTGATCCCGGCGATGGCGGCGGCGACCGAGAACCTCGGCTTCGCCTTCACCCAATCGATCCTGCAGGAGCAGCCGTTCAACTTCGCCCGCCGCCTCTCCACGCTCGATCACCTGACCAAGGGCCGGGTCGGCTGGAACATCGTCACCTCCTACCTGCCCGACGCCGCCCGCAACCTCGGCTTCGGCGACCTGCCGCCGCACGAGGAGCGCTACCGGCGCGCCGAGGAGTACATGCAGGTGATCTACAAGCTGCTCGAGGGGAGTTGGGAGGACGACGCGGTGATCCGTGATGTCGAGCGCGGCATCTACGCCGACCCGGCGAAGATCCACGACATCGACCACCGCGGCGAGTTCTACCCGGACGTCCCCGGACCGCACCTCGCCGAGCCCTCGCCGCAGCGCACGCCGGTGCTCTTCCAGGCCGGGACCTCGGAGTGGGGGAGGGAGTTCGCCGCCCGCAACGCGGAGGCGATCTTCATCATCGCCGGGACCAAGGACGCGGCGCGGATCGTGATCGAGGACATCCGCCGCCGCGCCGCGGGCTTCGGCCGCGAGCCGGAGGACATCGTCTTCTTCCTCGGTATGTCATTCATCGTCGGCGGGACCGAGGAGGAGGCGCTGCGCAAGGCGGCCGACCTCGACGCGACCGCCAGCGCCCGCGGCTACGCCGCCCATACCAGCGGCGGCATGGGCGTGGACCTGGCGGGGTTGGACCTCGACACGCCGGTCGGTGAGCTCGAGCGGTACAACACCCAGGGCATCGCCCGCAGCCTGATCGACTCCGCCCCGGACAAGACCTGGACCTTCGGCGACTTGTTCGCGAACCGGGCGATGCAGCGGGTCGTCGGTGCGCCCGAGCAGATCGCCGCCGCGCTCGAGGAGTGGGTCGAGGTCGGCGTCGGCGGCATCAACATGCCCTACTACACGACGCCTGGCACCTTCCGCGACTTCGTCGACGGCGCCGTCCCGGAGCTGCAGCGGCGCGACCTGATGCAGAGCGAGTACACGCCGGGGACGCTGCGCGAGAAGCTCGCCGACGGGCGGACCGAGGCGCTCCTGCCGGCGAGCCATCCGGGCGGGCGGACGCGGCGCGAGCGGCTCGGCCTGGCAGCCGCGGCCTGAGAGGAGGGACGATGCCCGTTCGACTTCATTGGTTCCTGCCGACCAACGGCGACTCGCGCACCGACCTCAGCCTCGGCAACGCGGTCGGCGCCCACGGCGCCCGGATCGACGCGGCGACGACGACCGAGCGCAAGGGCGACCTCGCCTACATGTCGCAGGTCGCCCGCGCCGCCGAGGCGATGGGCTTCGAGGCGGCGCTCACCCCGACCAGCTCCTGGTGCGAGGAGGCCTGGGTGATCACCGCGGCGCTGACCCAGCTGACCCGTGACTTCAAGTTCCTGGTCGCCTTCCGTCCCGGCCTCCAGTCCCCGACCCTGGCCGCCCAGGCGGCGGCCACCTACCAGCGGGTGTCGGGCGACCGGCTGCTGCTGAACGTGGTGGTCGGCGGCGACGCGGTCGAGCAGCGCCGCTACGGCGACACGATCGGCAAGGACTCCCGCTACGCCCGCGCCGACGAGTTCCTGGCGATCGTGCGGGAGCTGTGGGGCGGGGAGGAGGTCGACTTCTCCGGCGAGTGGTACGAGATCGAGGGGGCGCGGCTGCTCGACCCGCCGGCCTGGCCGACCGTCTACCTGGGCGGCAGCTCCGCCGCCGCGATCGAAGTGGCGGCCCGGAGGGCCGACGTCTTCCTCACCTGGGGCGAGCCGCCCGCGGCGGTGGCGGCGAAGCTCGACGCGGTGCGCGAGGCGGCCGACCGCGAGGGCCGCGAGCTCGGCTTCGGCATCCGCCTGCACGTGATCACCCGCGACACCGCCGAGGAGGCCTGGGCGGTGGCGGAGAGGATGCTCGCCGGGCTCTCGGCGGAGCAGATCGAGCGGGCCCAGTCGATCCAGGGCGTCTCCGAATCGGAGGGCCAGCGGCGGATGACCGAGCTGCACCGCGGCCGCACCGACCGGCTCGAGGTCTCGCCCAACCTCTGGGCCGGGATCGGCCTGGTCCGCGGCGGCGCCGGCACCGCCCTGGTCGGCTCGCACGAGGAGGTCGCCGACCGGATCGCCGAGTACCACGGGCTCGGCATCGACGAGTTCATCCTCTCCGGCTACCCCCACCTGGAGGAGGCCTACCGGGTGGGGGAGGGGCTGCTGCCGGTGCTGCGCGCCCGCGGGCTGGTCGCCGGCCGCGAGCCCGTCGCTGTTTAACCGCGTGCTTCGCGGCCGTTGCGGCCGTGGCGGCCGTCCGAGATGCGTCCCGGGCGTCTCGTGGCGGCCCGGGCAGGCTGCCCGCCTGCCACGAGACGCCCGGGACGTGAGGGTCTCTGCGGGAAGTCCCAGGGATGTGACGCTTCCTGCGGGAAGGCCCAGGGATGTGAGGCCCCCGCCGGGAACGTCAAAGGGACGTGAGGCTTCCCCGCGGGACTGCCGCCGGGCCGTGACGCTTCCACCTGGATCTGCGCGGGAGACGTGACTCTTCCTCCTGGAAGTTCACAGATCCGTCGCACCCCCGGAAGCGCGGTCGACCTGGGTGAACCTATGGCTAACCCAGGTCGACCGCTCGGGCGGGGCGCCTGAAGAACCGTGACCTTCGATGAGTCTTCGTCACGGGACAGGACGCCTTCCGCACTTCTCCCCGGCCTCTCTGCGACGCACCCGCCCGAGCCCGCGCCGTTCCCCACATCACCCGGCCTTCTCGGTGGCGGTCACAGCCTGCCCGGGCCGCCACCGAGAAGGCCGCGTCCCTTGCCCGTCCCTTCCCTCAGCTCCGGGCGCCGGCTTCAGCGCCCGCGGAACCCCCCGTCCCGAGGCAGTTCTCGACCCAGCCGGAGTGCACTGAGAAGTCCTCGACGCCGAGCGCGGCGGCGACGTTGCACCACATCCCGGCCTGGAAGAAACCGTCGAGGCGTTCGTCGTCGTCGACTCCGCTGAGCCGGCGGATCAGCTCGATCAGCTTCGCGTACTCGAGGCGGACGAAGGCCTGGATCTCGGCGTCGTCGCCGCAGGCCGCGTAGGCCTGGAGCTGGAGGAGGAGCTGGTCGGGGTTGTCGCCGATCGCGCCCATGTAGGTGTGGCCGATCGCCTTCAGCTTGTCTTCCTCGGGGTCCTGGGGGCCGTTGGCGTCGAAGTCGGCGGCGGCGGTGGTGAAGAGGGCGGAGATCTTCTCGAAGCAGCGGCCGACGGCGGCGAGGAAGAGGTCGCGCTTGGTCGGGAAGAGGCTGAAGACGTAGGGCTGGGCGACGCCGACGTCGGCGGCGATCGCCGCGACTTTGGTCCCCTGCAGGCCGCCGTGGGCGAAGTGGTGGACCGCCGCCTCGATCAGCGCGTCCCGGCGCTCGGCCGCCGGGACGCGCTTGCGAGGAACGGTCTTGGTGTTTGCCGCCACCATTTGATCCTAGTTCGCCGCCGGGAGGGGATCGGGATGGAGCTCCGCGTATTCCGCGTCCTCGGCGGTCGTCGCCTTGCCGCCGAAGGGCAGCAGGGCCGCGACCAGGGCGCCGAAGGCGAGGACCGCGCCGCCGACCCAGAGGGCGGGGACCATGCCGTTGACGAATTCCTGCGGCGTCGTGTAGGCGCCCGCGCCGCTGAACACGGTGGCGAGGACGGCGATGCCGAAGGTGCCGCCGAGCTCACGGATCGCGTTGGTGGCGCCGGAGGCCTGGCCGGCCTGGTCGACACGGACCGAGTTCAGCACCGCGCTCGCCGCGGGAGCGAAGACCAGCGCCATGCCGGCGCCGGCGGCGACGAAGGCCGGGATCATCGTCACGTAGCTGACCGTGGTCGAGGCGACGAGCGCCAGGTAGGCGAGCGCCGCGCCCTGCAGGCTGATGCCGGCGACCATGAACCAGCGGGGGCCGACTTTTTCGCTGAAGACGCCGGCCAGCGGCGCGACGACCATCGTCGCCCCGGTCCAGACGAGCAGCTTCAGGCCCGCCTCCAGCGGCGAGTTGCCGAGCACGTTCTGCATGAACTGGCTGAGGAAGAAGATCGAGCCGAACATGCCGAAGTACATCGCCATCGAGACCACGTTGGTGACGGCGAAGCTGCGCTTGGCGAAGAACGACATAGGGAGCATGGGCTGCTTGGTGCGCAGCTCCTGGCGGACGAAGGCAGCGATCAGGACGATGCCGGCGCCGAGGCTGATCATCACCTCGGCCGAGGTCCAACCGATCGTCTGGGCGCGGACCAGGCCGAAGACGAGGCCGAAGAGGCCGGTCGAGGCAAGGGCCAGGCCGGGGAAGTCGAGCGGCGCCTTCGGCCCGAAGCTCTCCTCCAGTTTGCGGAAGGCCAGCGGGGCGAGGACGATGCCGATCGGCACGTTGAGCCAGAAGATCCAGTGCCAGTTGGCGATTTCGATCATCGCGCCGCCGACCAGCGGGCCGATCGCGACGGCGATGCCGCTGATCCCGGACCAGACGCCGAGCGCGATCCCCCGTTTTTCGGGCGGGAAGGCGTTGGCGAGGAGGGTGAGGGTGAGCGGCGTGACGACCGCCGCGGCGGCGCCCTGGATCGCCCGCGCGGCGATCAGCAGGTCCGCGTTCGGAGCGAGCGCGGCGCCCGCCGAGGCGGCGGTGAAGAGCGAGATGCCGAGGACGAACATGCGCCTGCGGCCGAAGCGGTCACCCAGCGCCGCCCCGGTCAGGAGCAGGACCCCGTAGGCGAGCACGTAGGCGTTGACGGTCCACTCCAGCGCCTGCACCGAGGCGCCGAAGTCGTTGTGGATGCTGGGCAGCGCGACGTTCACGACGAGGTTGTCGAGAACGACCATGAAGAGGCCGACGGAGACCAGGATCAGCGTCCAAAGCCTCCCTCTCTCTTGCGTTTCCATCACGGATCCTTCCCTAGTTAGTAGCGGCGACTAAGAAGAACTTAGCAGCGACTAATAACTGATGTCAAGACCGTGGTCTCGAGAGGTCCCGGCGCACCAGGCGACGGAGGAAGTAGTTGCAGGAGATGACGTGGATCCGCGACTGGGTCGCGGAGTAGACGCGGCGCGACAGGCCGCCGAGCCGCGGGTAGTAGTTGGCGACCTCGACCGTTACCCGCAAGCGCACCTTGCCCCGCTCCGCTTCGTCGTGCCGGCGGATGTCGATCTCCAGGTATCCGTCGCCGCCCTCGCCTCGCCTGGAGACGAGCAGCCCCCGCTCGATCCGCCAGCGCACGATTCCCCGGCACGCGTCCGTCTCGTATTCCGGGGCCTTGAAGGTGAGCAGCCGCAGCTGCGGGACCAGGAAGACCACCGCCCGCTCCCCCTCGGTGTAGTGGACGTGGATCAGGCCGAACGAGAACCGCTGCAGCGTCGTCCAGTAGGTGCGCGCGACCCGCTCCAGGTGCTCCGGGTCCCACAGCCCTTTGATCGCCTCGGCAGGCAGGACGATGTCCCCGGCCTGCCGCGACATCACCGCCCCGGTCTCCCGGTCGAGCGTCGTCTCGTCCTCGAGCCTGCCGATCTCCGCCCCGGGGATGACCGGCGGCCGGCGACGCCAGAGCGCCATCATCCGGCCTCTACCCTCGGTGAGTGGGCCAGGCGATCGTCATCTACGACTCGGATTGCGGCTTCTGCCGCGTCTCGTCGGCGCTCCTCCTCACCTGGGACCGCCTGGGCGCGGGGCGGAGGCGCTCCGCCTCCTGCGCGCTCCGTCCGCTCCCTCTCGGCACCGACGAGGCAGATCGCCTCCTCGCCGGCATGACCGAGGAGCGGCGCCACGCCTCCTGGCACCTGATCGACCCCGACGGCCGTCGCCACTCCGCCGGCGCCGCGCTCGCTCCGGCCCTGTCGCTGCTCCCCGGCGGCCGCATCCCGGCGGCGTGCGTCAGCCGGGCTCCCCACCTGACCGAACGCGGCTACCGCTGGGTCGCCGAGCACCGTGGACTTCTCGGCCGCTTCCTGCCGGCGCGGGCACGCCGCTGGGCGGACCGGGCGATCGCGGCGCACGGCGGCCCTCAGTGAGGCGCTTCGCAGATCGTCTTCTCGCCCGACCAGAGCTGCCACTTGGTGAGGTGGCCGCCGGGGTGCCTGGGGGCGCGGACTTCGAGGCGGGTGTAGGCGAGGTGCTTGCCGCACCTGCCCAGCTTCGTCGCGCGCAGCTCGACCCGGGCGAGCCTGCGGTAGTAGCCGCCGCCCGGTCTGAAGATCGGCTCGCGCCCGTAGCCGATCGCGTCGGCGCCGCCCCAGCTGCGCCAGTTGATTTCCGAGACTTCGCCGCTCGGGTCGCCGCCGTTGAAGATCACTTCCGGTTCGGGATGGCCGAAGCCCGCCCCGTACGGTTCCGCGAACGCCTTCGAGCCGAGGACGGGGACCGGTTCCGCGCCCGCGCCGGTGGCGGCCACCAGGCCGAGAAGGACCAGCACGATCGGGATCAGGCTGCGCGTCTTCACGTCCCCGACCTCTTACCCGGCAACAGCAGCCGCAACCGCTCGCCGAGGCTCGGCCGCGGCCCGCGCTCGGCCTTCATCCACTCCTCCCGCGTCGGCAGGTTGCCCGCCGCCCGCGCCTTGCGCACGCACTCCATGTGCGCGTGCCGCCGCTTCGACCGATCGTCCTCCGGCGCGATCAACACGTGCTCCGACATCGAAGCCAGGTGCTTCCCGCAAAACGGACACCGATAGGTCGACGCCTTCGAGTTCTGCGCCGGCCGCATCGACCACCACCTCGGCTCCACTTTCGCCACGCCCACATGTTGATGGGCGTCTGAGGAAGGTGCGCGGAAGGCGCTAGGAAGACGCGCGGCGGTCGCGGCTGAGGGCGACGAGAGCCGGGCCGGCGCCCGTTTTCTCGACCAGGCCGCGGAGGGTGTGGCGGGCGAAGACCTCGTCGAGCTCCTCGCGGGTCAGCGTCTCCCGCACCAGGGCCGTCTCGGCGAGGTCGTCGAGGCACTCGCGGTTGGCGGTGAGCAGGGCGCGGGCGCGGCGGAAGGCCTCGCGGGCGAGCGTCATCGCCGCCAGGTCGACGTCGCGGCGGGTCGAGTCGGAGACCGCGTAGTCGCCGGTCGGCATCGCGATCGGCGGCGGGCCGTCGTGGTCGATCGCCACGCCCATGCCGAATTCGCCGACCATCTGCTTGCAGACGTTGTGCACCCGGGCGAGGTCGTCGACCGCCCCCGAGTAGGACTCGCCGAAGACCTCTTCCTCGGCCGCCCGGCCGCCGAGCAGCGTCACCACCTCGTCGACCAGTTCGTCGCGGCTCTTCAGGTAGCTGTCTTCGGTCGGCGAGTGGCCGACGAAGCCGAGCGCCGGGCCGCGCGGCACGATCGAGAGGATCTCCGGCGGGTCGAGCCCGAGCAGCTTGCGGCAGAGCGCGTGGCCGGCCTCGTGATAGGCGACGATCCGCCGCTCCTTGAGGCTGAGCCGGCGCGCCTGCTGGGAGCCGACCGACTGGCGCAGCAGCGCCTCGTCGACTTCCTCGCGGTGGATCTCGTTCTTGCCCGCCCGCCCGGCGATGATCGCCGCCTCGTTCAAGGCGTTGGAGAGCTGGGCGCCGGTCATCCCGGTCGTCTTGCGGGCGACGTCGGTGAGGTCGAGGTCGGCCGCCAGCGGCTTGCCGTCGGCGTGGGCGCGGAGGATCGCCTCGCGGCCGTCGCGGTCGGGCGGCGCGACCAGCACCTGGCGGTCGAAGCGGCCCGGCCGCAGCAGCGCCTTGTCGAGCTTGTCGACCGCGTTGGAGGCGGCGAGGACGATCACCGTCCCCGGCTCCTTCTCGAAGCCGTCGAGCTCGACCAGCAGCTGGTTCAGCGCCTGCTCGCGCTCCGAGGTGCCGCCGTCGCCACCGCCGCCGGAGCGGTGGCCGCCGACCGCGTCGATCTCGTCGATGAAGATCACCGCGCGGCCCGACTTGCGCGCCTCTTTGAAGAGCCGGCGGATGCGGGCGGCGCCGCGGCCGACGAACATCTCGACGAAGCTCGAGCCCGAGGCGGCGAAGAAGTCACAGTTGGCCTGGGCGGCGACGGCGCGGGCGAGCATCGTCTTGCCGGTCCCGGGCGGGCCGTAGAGGAGGACGCCGCGCGGCGGCTGGGCGCCGAGGGCGCTGAAGCGGTCAGGTTCGCGCAGCCACTCGGCCACGTCCATCAACTCGTCCTTGGCGGCGTCGACGCCCTGGACCTCCTCCCAGGCGACCGGCCGGCCCTTCGAGGCCTTGACCGTCTCCGGCTTGGTCGAGCCGATCGTCATCCGCATCATCCGCAAGAAGACGAACAGCAGCATCGCCATGAAGAGGACGCCGAAGACCGGGTACCAGTCGAAGAACCATTCTTGGACAGATTCCACGTACCGAATAGTGGAGACGCCGCGTCCAGGCGGCAACGGATATGCGTCCAGATTCGGCCGAAAGGCCTAAAGGTCCACGGCGGGAGCGGGTGAGTTCTGGACGGTCAGGGGGCCGTGGTGGGTGTGCTCCGGGGCCGCCGCGGCCGTCCGAGATGCGTCCCGGGCGTCTCGTGGCGGCCCGGGCAGGCTGTGGCCGCCACGAGACGCCCGGGACGTGAGGGTTCCGTGGGGAAGTGGTCACAGGTCGTGACGAAGCGGTGACAGGTCGTGACGAAGCGGTCACAGGTCGTGACGAAGTCCACACTTCCTTGACGCTTCCGTCCGTGGACGGGATCCAGATGGCGCGAGCGTTGACGAAGACACCGGGAACGTCACACCTCCAGGCCCTCCGGAGGCCGATATCTAGGCCCTGGGGACGCGCTGTCGACCTTGACCCCCCTATGGCAGGGTCAAAGGGTGGTCACGTGATTGCAACGTCAGAGGAAGACGCAAGGAAGCGTGTACTTCCCGACCTCTTCGTCACCTCCCGCACCCTCGGCCGTCTCGGCCACGGCCACAGCCTGCCCGGGCCGTGGACGAGACGGCCGCGTCCCTTCCCCGTCCCTTCCAGCTCCGGGCGCCAGCTTCAGGCGGCCCAGGCCCCTTCCCTCCGGGCGCCAGCTCCCCCGCCCGTGGATCAACCGTCTACCCCCGAACCACCTGGGAGCCGCCGACGATCGTCTCTTCGCCGGAGTCGCCGAAGACGATCCAGGCCTTGTTGCCGCCGTCGTAGTCGGGCGCCCAGAGCTTCAGCGTGGCGGGGCGGTCCCAGACCGTCACCTGCTCCTCGCCGGTCGCGTCGAGGCCGCGCCAGATCCGCACGAAGGGGTTGTCGGCCCACTGCTCGGCGACCGTCGTCGGCTCCTTGTGGCCGGGGTGGACCTTGGTCTCCGGCGGTAGTTCGACCAGCCGCATGACCGACGATTTGAGCGCCTCGAAGCCCGCCGCGCCGGGCGACGCGCAGCCGCCGACGGTGCCCTTGAAGAGGACGTCGGCGGTGAAGACGTCGGTGCCGTCGATCAGGAAGGCGAGGTGGCCGGGCGCGTGCCCCGGCGTGTAGAGCGCCTCGATCTCGATCCCGTTCGCGTCCAGCTTGTCGCCGTCCCCCATCAGGATCTCGACCTCCTCGTCGATCTCCGCCGCGGTGTCCTCGTGGGCGACGAACGGCGGGTTGCCGGCCCGCTCGCGCGCCGCGGCGATCCCGGCGACGTGGTCGACGTGCGGGTGGGTGATCAGGTAGTGGGTGATCGTGATCCCCTCGCGCTCGGCGATGTCGATCAGCGGGTCGATGTCTTCGTTGCCGTCGATCAGGACGCCGGTGCCGCGCTCCGGGTCGGCGACCAGGTAGGCGTTCGAAAGCCACTGCGGGTTCTCGGTCCTCTCGACGATCAACGTGCTCCTCCTTAACTGGAAACGGTCTCTTCCGAAGTCTCCCCGGAACCTACCCTCCTGGTGCCTTCGAGGATCACCCGGGCGACCAGCTCGGGGTCGTCCCACATCGGCACGTGGCCGACGTGGGGCATGACGAGGAAGCGGGCGCCCGGCGGGCGGCACTCCGATCGCGGCGGGCCGACCAGCCGGTCCTCCTCGGCCCAGGCGATCGTCACCGGCACCGCGCTCGCGGGCGGGTAGGTCGCGGGCTCGAAGACGTGCTCCCGCATCGCCTTGTTGGCGCCCTCGTAGCCGTCGGCGTCGACCCAGCCGTGGACCATCTCGCGGCCCGCGGCGGCGGGGATGCGGGCGGGGTGGGCGGAGAAGGTGGCGAGCGCGCGCAGCCGCACCTGGGGGATCCGCAGCGCCGGGCCGACCAGCGGGCGCAGCCGCCGCGCCCACTCGCGGGTCGGGCTCGTGCTCGGCCCGATCGGCTCGCGCCAGAGCCCGGCGGGGGAGAGGCAGGTGACCGTGCGGGCGGCGCCGATCCGCCCCAGTTCGAGGCCGACCCAGGCGCCGAGGCTGTTGCCGGCGACGTGGGCGCGCTCGATCCCGCGCGCGGCGAGCTCCTCCCGCAGCGCGGTGGCGAGGGCGAGCGCCGTCGGCTCGACCCCCTCCGGCAGCGACGGCGCGGCGCCGAAGCCGGGCAGGTCGAGCGCGATCACCTCGCGCTCGAAGGCGAGCACCGGCACCACCGGGTCCCAGACCGCCTTCGAGGCGCCGAGGCCGTGGATCAGGAGCAGCGGCTCGCGCCTCGCGTCGCCGTCCACCGCGCTCACCGGAACGACGGCTTCGCGAAGAGCACCTGGACGTCGCCGATCCGCCGCTCGCGGAAGCCCGCCTCGCTGCTCGACAGGTAGAAGTCCCAGAGCCGCCGGAAGCGCTCGTCGTAGCCGTGCGCCTTGAGGCCCTCCCAGGCGGCGAGGAAGCGCTCGCGCCAGTCGGCCAGCGTCGGCGGGTAGTGCGCGGTGATGTCCTCGAGCCAGATCTCGCGCATCTGCGTCACGGTGCCGATCGAGTCGGCGATCCGCTTCAGCGAGGGCAGGCAGCCGCCGGGGAAGACGTGCGTGTTGGCGAAGCTCCGCGAGGCCTTCTCCATCTCGTAGAGGCGGTCGTCGACGGTGATCGCCTGCAGCAGGAAGAGGCCGTCGTCGGCGAGCAGCCGGTCGCAGGCCTTGAAGTACGCGTCGAAGTACTGCCAGCCGACCGCCTCGATCATCTCGACGCTGACCAGCCGGTCGTAGGTGCCCTCGAGGTCGCGGTAGTCCTGCAGCAGGATCGTGATCCGGTCCTCCAGCCCCGCCTCGCGCACCCGCTCGGTGGCCAGTTCGTGCTGGGCCTTGGAGATCGTCGTCGTCGTCACCCGGCAGCCGCTGGTGCGCGCCGCGTGGATCGCCATCCCGCCCCAGCCGCTGCCGATCTCCAGCAGGTGGGTGTCGGGGCCGAGCCGTAGGCGCTCGCAGATGCGATCGAGCTTCGTCACCTGCGCCTCCTCGAGGTCGGCCCCCGCGCGGGGGAAGTAGGCGCAGGAGTACATCATCGTCGGGTCGAGGAAGGCGGCGAAGAGGTCGTTGCCGAGGTCGTAGTGGGCGCTGATGTTCTGGCGCGCGCCGCCGCGGGTGTTCTCCGGGACGAGGCCGCGCAGGCGGTGCAGGCCGTGCCGGGCGTGGGACCAGGCGGCGCTGATGCCGCGGTGCTGGTTGGCGAGGCTGCGGGCGCCGATCCGGATCAGGGCGACGAGGTCGTCGGTCTCCCAGAGGCCGTCGACGAAGCCCTCGCCGAGCCCGACCGAGCCGTGCAGCGGGCCGCGCCAGGCGGCCGGGTCGTTGATGCGGACGGTGGCGCGCAGGTCCGAGGGCTCGCCGAAGACGCGGCTGCTGCCGTTCTCGACGACCTCGATCTCGCCGCCCTTGGTGCGGCCGAGCACCGCGCCGACGAGGGCGCGCGCCGCCGCGTCCCTCACCTGGCCACCTCGGCGCCGGGGTGCGGGTACCAGCGGGCGCCCTTCAGCTTCAGGCGCGCCGCCTGCGCGTAGATCTTCGTCACCACCTGCAGCGACATCGTCGGGTAGCGGGCGAGCAGCCCGAGCAGCAGGGTGCGGCTGAGCTCGCGCCGGTGGAGGGAGAGGGTCGCGTCGAAGGTCTTCGGAGTGGCGCACGCGGCTCCGGTACCCGCCGCGCGCGGGCGCGACTCGACGTGGACCTGGAGGCGCTCGCCCGGCTCGCTCGCCCGGAAGGAGTACGTCTGTTCCATCCCCATCAGGGGTGAGACGTGGTGGGTCTTCTCGAGATCGTCGACGAGCACCGTTCCCTCACGATCGCCCCGCTCCAGTACGTAGGCGTGTCGCTCCCCCCAGGGTATGTTCTCGACCTCGGCGACGACAGCCTCGACCCGCCGACCGGTGGGGTCGAAGCAGTAGTAGAAGCTGACCGGGTTGAAGGTGTGGCCGAGGTAGCGCAGGCCGGTGAGGAGGCGGACCGGGCCGCTGGGGCGGGGCGCGCCGGAGGCGGCGACGACGTCGCGGACGCATCGGTCGAGCGGGCGGGCCGGATCGCCGAGGTAGTCGGCGCGGCGGAAGCGCGCGGGCGCCCGCCGGCGGGCCGACCAGAGCGGGAACGGGTCGAGCACGTCCGGCAGCTCGGCGAGGTCGAGGTAGGCGAGGAAGAAGCGGTAGCGGAAGGAGTGCTCGACCGGCTGGAAGCGCCGGTGGCGCACCCAGCCCTCGTAGATCGCCGACTCGGTCATGCCGCCAGCGCCTGCTCGTCGGGGTCGCGGGCGTCGCCGAGCGGCGCCGCGCCGACGCTCGCGGTCGCCGGTCGCGGCCGCGCCGCCCCCAGCTCCTCGCACACCCGCAGCCCACTGACCACCCCGTCCTCGTGGAAGCCCCACCCCCAATACGCGCCGCAGTAGTGGGTGCGGCGCACGCCGCTGACCTCGGCCCGGCGCGCCTGCGCGGCGACTCCGGCGGCGGTGTAGATCGGGTGGTCGTAGGTGAAGCGGCGCAGCATCGCGGCCGGGTCGACCGCCTCCTCGCGGTTCAGGGTGAGGAAGTACTGGCGCCGCGCCCGCAGCCGCTGCAGGTGGTTCATCCAGTAGGTGACGGTGGTGCGGGCGGGCGGCTCCGCGGTGAGGTGGAAGTTCCAGCTCGACCAGGCGGTGCGGCGGCGCGGCATCAGGCTCGCGTCGGTGTGGAGCACCGCCTCGTTGCGCTGGTAGGGGATCGCGCCGAGTACTTCCCGCTCGGCCGGGCTCGGGTCGGCGAGCAGGCGGAGCGCCTGGTCGGAGTGGGCGGCGATGACGACGCGGTCGAAGCTCTCGGTCTCGCAGCCCTCGGCCTCGATCCGCACCTCATGCGGGAGGCGCTCGACGCGGCGGACCGGCGCGGCGACGCGGACGCGGTCGCGCCACGGCGCGACGATCGCCCGGACGTAGGCGTGCGAGCCGCCCGCGACCGTCCGCCAGCGCGGCCGGTCCCGCAGGCTGTACATGCCGTGGTTGCCGAAGAACTCGGCCATGAAGCTGGCCGGGAAGGCCCACATCTGCTCCGGGTCCGCCGACCAGACGGCAGAGGCCTGGGGGACGATCAACCGGTCGATGAAGTGGCGGGAGAAGCCTTCGCGCTCGAGCCAGGCGCCGAGCGAGGGCGCGGTGCCGTTCATCCCGATCAGCCCTGGCGCCAGCCGGTTGAAGCGACGCCAGTCCCGCAGCATGCGGATGAAGGCGGGGGAGAGGAGGTGCGCCGGGCGGGCGAAGAGCCCCCAAGGGGTGCCGGAGAACTCGAAGCCGCCGCGCCCGTCGCTGACGCTGAAGCTCATGTGGGAGGGCTTGCTCGCGACCCCCAGTTCGGCGAGCAGCGCTTCGAAGCTCGGGTAGTTGCGGTCGTTGAAGACGATGAAGCCGGTGTCGATCGCGACCTCGTCCCCGCCCGGCTGGGGGACCGCGACCGTGTGGGTGTGGCCGCCGATCCGCGCCGCCGCCTCGTAGACGGTGATCTCGTGGTGGCGGTGGAGGTGGTGGGCGGCGACGAGGCCGGAGACGCCCGTCCCGACGATGGCGATCTTCATCGGTCAGGCACTACGAATCAAAAGCTCGAACGGATGCATCGGCATAGCTGTACCCAATGTCCAGGTCCCGCGAAGCGCGTTCGCACTTTCGCTCGCTATGCGAGCAGAAGTGCGAACGCGCCGGGGCGGGGGCTCAGCCGTAGGGGCGGTAGAGGATCTTGTCGCCGAGCAGCGCGCTGACGGTCTCGAAGCCGTAGCCGCGGGCGCGCAGGGTGTCGATGATCTGCGGCAGCGCCGCCAGGGTCTCGTCGCGGGGGCCGCCGCCGTCGTGCATGAGGATGATCGAGCCCGGCCCCGCGTTGCCGACGATGTTCGAGTAGATCTCCGCGGTCCCCGGCAGCGACCAGTCGCGCGGGTCGACGTCCCAGGTGATCGTCTTCAGCCCGAGCGAGCCCGCGGTGGCGATGACGCTCGAGTTCACCGCCCCGCCGGGCGGCCGGAAGAGGCAGGGCTGGAAGCCGGTGTAGCTCTTGATCCGCCGCGCGGCGCCGGCGATCTGCCCGTAGCCGGGGTATTCGACGTGGTTCATCGTGTGGTCGCCGATCTCGTCGCCTTCGGCGAGGATCCGGCGCATCGTCGCTTCGCGGCCGGGCATCTCCTGGCCGATCTCGAAGAAGGTCCCCGGGACGTCCTTTTCGCGCAGCACGTCGAGGAAGCGTTCGGTGTATTCGCTCGGGCCGTCGTCGAAGGTGAGGGCGACGACCTTGCGTTCGGTGGACTCGTCGCTGACCAGTTCGGCGTTGCCGCCGGTGCAGCCGACCGCCCGCACCGGGCGCAGGCGGAAGGCGCTCGCGCCGGTCTTCGGGTAGGCGACCGCGCAGCGGCGACGGACCGCGCAGCCGCCGTTGCTCGCCAGCACGCGCCAGCGGTAGTGGCCGGGCTCGAGGCCGGTCGGATGGGTCGGCCCGGCGACGACCGAGAGCACGAGCTTCCGCGGGCTCGGCCGCTTCAGCGTCGCCGCGACGCTGCCCCGGCTGCGCGGCTTTTCGGCGGCGTCGACGGTGATCAGGCCGGCGCGCCTGTGCGCCTTCGGCCCGCCGAGGCAGAGGCGCGTTTCGCCACCCCCCTTCGCCGCCGCGAAGCCGAAGCAGAGGTAGGCGCTCGCCGCGCGCCGGGTGTCCGGCCGCGCCTGCAGCTTCGCCGGCGCCACCGGCTTCGCCGTCCGCACCGTCAGCACCAGGTCCTGCCCGGCCTGGGAGACGGTCGCCGCCACGATCCGCGGTCGCGTCGCCGCCCGCGCCGGGGGCGCGAGGCCGAGCAGCGCCGCCGTCGCCAGCAGGAGCGCGGCGAGGGCAGGGGCCGGGGCGAACGGGATCTTGCGGGTCTGGCGGTGGAGGTGGCGCACGTCGATTGCCGGGTAGGAAGGTCTGATCTTAGGTGGAGCAGTGAGCCCCTCCCGTCCCCGGGTCCGCCGCGCAGGCGGGTGGCTCACCCTCGCGCTGCTGCTCTCCCTGCTCGCCCTCCCCGCCCGCGCGGGCGCCGAAACCGGCGGCGCGGAACAGTACGAAAATTCAGGCGTCGGACGGCACTCTCCCTTCGTACGCCAGGGGATGTGGATCTGGTACGTCGACCAGTCCCAGGGCGGCTACCTGTCGGCGATCATCGCCACCGCCCACCGCCACCGGATCGGCACCGTCTACGTCAAGTCCGGCGACGGCACCACCTATTGGGACCAGTTCAGCCCGGCGCTCGTCACCGCGCTCCACCACGCCGGCCTCAAGGTCTGCGCCTGGCAGTTCGTCTACGGCGACAAGCCCGCCGCCGAGGCGCGGATCGGGGCGGCCGCGGTGCGGGCCGGCGCCGACTGCCTGGTGATCGACGCCGAGGCCCAATACGAAGGCAAGTACGCCGCCGCCGACCTCTACATCACCCGCCTGCGCGCCGCGATCGGCGCCGGCTTCCCGCTCTCCCTCGCCGGCTTCCCTTATGTGGACTACCACCCGGCCTTTCCCTACTCGGTCTTCTTCGGGCCGGGCGGCGCGACCGTCAACCAGCCGCAGATGTACTGGAAGGCGATCGGCACCTCGGTCCACGCGGTCTTCGCCCACACCTACCTCTACAACCGCGTCTGGGGGCGGCCGGTCTTCCCGATCGGCCAGACCTACGAAGACCCGGGGCGCTTCGCCCTGCGCCTCTTCCGCCGCTACTCGGCGACCTACGGGACGGTGCCGAGCTGGTGGGACTGGCAGGAGACGACGCCCGCCGAGTGGGCGGCGCTCGGCTCCCGCGCCGGGTCGCGGAAGCTGCCCGCCGCCGTCCCCGACATCGAATACCCGCTGTTGAAGCTGGGGGCGAAGGGGGACCTCGTCGTCTGGGCCCAGGAGCGCCTGGTCACGGCGGGGGAGGCGATCGAAGTCAACGGCATCTACGAACGCTCGACGCGTCGCGCGGTGCGAGCGTTCCAGGAAGCCCATGGCCTCCCGGCCGACGGGCAGCTGGGGACGGCGACCTGGGCCCAGCTGGTCGACTACACGCCGACCAAGGTCGAATGGGCGGCGGGGACGGGGAGCGCGCTTGATTTCGCCGCGCGGGATGGATGGGGCGCGGCGAGCGGGACGGGTGCGCGCGGCACCGCCGTCGCCCACAAGCCGCTCTCCGCGCGCCTCCCCGCGCGTCGCGACGAGCTCGTGGGCGCCCTGCGCCCCGACTTATCGGGGCACGCCCGGGGTAACTCGGGGCGCTAGCGGGCGATCTTCGTCGTCAGCCGGCCGAGGGTGGGGGAGCTGACGACCAGCTCGTCGCCGTCGCCGAGCCAGACGCGCGGTTGGCGGGCGCCGCCGACCCCGTCCGGGGTGCCGGTGGCGACGATGTCGCCAGGCTCCAGCGTCATCAGCCCCGAGAGGTGGGACAGCAGGCGGGCGATCGGGAAGATCAGGCTGGCGGTCGAGTCGCCCTGCATCTGCTCCCCGTTCAAGGTCAGCGAGATCTCGATCGCGTCGGCGGCGCCCGCCTCCTCCGGGGTGACGATTGCCGGCCCGCAGGGGGCCGAGCCGTCGAAGACCTTGCCCGCCATCCACTGCGGCGTGGCGAACTGGAGGTCGCGGGCGGAGAGGTCGTTGAAGAGCGTGTAGCCGGCGATGTGGGAGAGGGCGTCCGCCTCGGCGACGTTGGACGCGCGGCGGCCGACGACGAAGGCGACCTCGGCCTCGTAGTCGACTTTCCTGCTGGTGACGGGGAGCGTCACCGTCGCCCCGTCGGCGGCGAGGGCGTTGCGGTACTTGCCGAAGATCGTCGGGCTCTCGGGTACCTCCTGCCGGCCCTCGGCCGCGTGTTTCGCGTAGTTGAGGCCGATGCAGACGATCTTGTCCGGGTCCGGGATCGGCGGCAGCAGCTTCACCGCGGAGAGCGGGTGCGACGGCGCGCCGGTGTCGCCGAGCCGCGCCCGCAGGTCGCCGATCCGATCGTGCTCGATCAGTTCCTTGAGGCTGCCGCGGTGCGGTTCGCCGAGCGCCGCCCAGGCGTCGACCACCCGCCCGTCGACCAGCATCCCGGCCCGTCCGCCGTCCCCCGCGTCGTAGGTGACCAATCGCATGCGCGGCAGCCTAGATGGTTGGGCCCACGGTGTCTCGGTGACTCGGGGGGCGGGGGACCGTGTGAGCTGGCGCCCCGGGGGTTGGGCCGGCGCCCGAAGCTGCAAGGGACGCGGCCTTCTCGGTGGCGGCCCGGGCAGGCTGTGGCCGCCACCGAGAAGGCCGGGTGTCGGGGAGAGGTGCGAGATCCGTCACGAACTCCGGGGATCGGTGACGAGGAGCGGGGGAAGTCGACGCTTCCTCCCGTCTTCCTCATGCCTCCCCCTGGTGAGTTCGCAGTTCTGCTCGCATGGCGAGCGAAAGTGCGAACTCACCGGGGTGCGGCCCCGATCCTGTGACGGGACGCATGAGGATCTGTGACGTTCCCGGCATCTCCCATACGTCCGTGTGGACTTCCCTGCGGAAGCCTCACGTCCCGGGCGTCTCGTGGCAAGCGGGCAGCCTGCCCGGGCCGCCACGAGACGCCCGGGACGCAACTCGGACGGCCGCCACGGCCGCGAACCACGCCGCCCGAACCTTGCACCCTCGCGCGCAATGAATCAGCTGGCCGCGCTCCCGGGCGCGTTCGCAGAAAACCGCGCCTGGCGCGGTTTTCTGCGAACGCGCCGGTGGGGTCAGCCGTGGGCGGCGGCGGGCTCGGCCTCGAGCGGGGCTTCGTGGGCGCCGCTGCGGTCGATCTGGTGCTCGCGCACCAGCCAGAGGGCGAAGCCGGTCCCGATCAGGCAGAGGACGCCGCCGATCAGGAGGATCTCGTCGAGGCCGTGGAGGAACCCTTCTTCGGTCGCCTGGCGGACCGCCCCGCGGGCGCCGGCCGGGAGCGCCTGGAGCGCC
Source organism: Solirubrobacterales bacterium (assembly GCA_047601885.1). Lineage (GTDB taxonomy): Bacteria > Actinomycetota > Thermoleophilia > Solirubrobacterales > 70-9 > VAYN01. The sequence goes on along the minus strand of JASGIK010000002.1, from coordinate 387,875 downwards.
TGCGGCAGCGCCCCCGAGGAGGTCGCTTCGACCAGTCCCCGGGCCTGGTCGTGGCCGACCGCGCCGCCCGCCAGCGCCTCCGTCCTGGAGGCGCCGACGCCGAGGAAGATCGCTCCCCAGGCCGCGGTGCCGACGGCGACGCCGACCTGGCGGAAGGTGTCGTTGATGCCCGCCGCCATGCCGCTGCGCTCTTTCGGCACGACGCTGAGGGCGACGTCGGCGACAACCGGGTTGAGCAGGCCGATGCCGATCCCGCCGACGACGAAGCCGGCCAGCAGGGCGGTCCAGCCGGAGCTCATTTCGAGTCCCGCCATCAGCAGCAGGCCGACGCCGGTCAGCGCCAGGCCGCCCGCCATCAGGTAGCGCGCCTGCACCTTGGCCAGCAGCATCCCGGAGATCGGCGCGAGGACGAAGGCGCCCACGGTGATCGGCAGGTAGCGCAGGCCGGCGTCGATCGCCGAGTAGCCGAGGAAGTTCTGCAGGTAGAGCGTCAGGTAGAGGAACAGCGAGAACATCGAGGCGGAGACCGCGAAGGCGGCGATCTGGACCCCGGTGAAGGCGCCGCGGCGGAAGAGGCCGAGGGGCAGCATCGGCTCGGCGACGCGGCGCTCGATCGCGACGAAGGCGGCGAGCAGGAGGGCGCCGCCGGCGAGCAGCGAGACGATCAGCGGGCTGCCCCAGCCCTCGTCGTTGCCGCGCACCAGGGCCAGCACCAGCACCAGCAGCGCGGCGGAGAAGGTGACGACGCCGCCCCAGTCGATCCGCGAGGCGTTCGGGTCGCGGGACTCGCGCAGCTTCCAGTAGGTGATGCCGATCGTCGCGATCCCGACCGGCACGTTGACGAGGAAGACCGACTGCCAGCCGAGGCCGTCGGTGAGCAGGCCGCCGATCAGCGGGCCGACGGCGACGGAGACGCCGATCGAGGCGCCGTAGATGCCCATTGCCATGCCCCGCTCGGGACCGCCGGCGAACTCCTGGGCGACCAGCGCCAGGCTGACCGCGAACATGATCGCGCCGCCGATCCCCTGCAGGCCGCGGGCGAGGTTGAGGAAGGTCGGGTCGGGGGCGAGCGCGCAGAGCAGCGAGGCGGCGGAGAAGATCGCCAGCCCGGCGGCGAAGACGCGGCGGCGGCCGAGCCGGTCGGCGAGCGAGCCCGCGGTGAGGACGAGCGCGGCGAGCGAGAGCGCGTAGGCGTCGATCACCCACTGCAGGTCGGAGAAGCTGCCGCCGAGGTCCTGCTGGATCTTCGGCAAGGCGGTGTTGACGACGGTGATGTCGAGCAGAAGCATGAAGGTGGCGACGCAGACCGCGCCGAGCGTCCACCACTTCCGGTTGGTCTGTCTGGAGTCCATCGGGGCCCTCCTGGGCGTCGGTTACAATTCGTAAGGAAGCCTTGTCAGGCATCCTGACCAAATAATTCGGCGACCTTATCAGTTAGACTGACTATCTGTCGGGACCCTTGCGAAGATCGCCTACGAAAAGACGACGCACCCGAACCAGGATTTGGACAAAGCCCCCATGGATCCCAAGATCGCCGCCGCCAAGGAACTCGCCCTCATGGATGGCGACCCCTCCCGCGTGACGCTGCCCGCCCTCCTCGACCTCGCCGTCGACGCGATGTACGTGGACTTCCGCAAGCTGATCGAGGACACCCCCTACACCGACGTGCGACCCACCCACGGCTGCGTCTTCCGCTTCGTCCGCGGCGACGGCATGCGCCTCACCGACCTCGCCTCCCGCGCCGGGCTGACCAAGCAATCGGTGGGGGAGATCGTCGACGACCTCACCCGCCTCGGCTACATCGAACGCTTCCCCGACCCGACCGACAAGCGGGCCAAGCTGATCCGCCTCACCGAGAAGGGCCTCGAGGCCCAGCGCGTCGGCTACTCCCGCTTCGCCAAGCTCGAAGAAGACTGGGCGGAGGCTTTCGGCGCCGACCGCATCGCCGCCCTCCGCTCCCTGCTCGAAGAGGTCGCCGTGGCCAAGGCCCCCGACGCCGTCCCCGAGCTGTCTCACCCCGAACCCGCCCTGCCCCGCTGATCCGCTAGCTTTCCCTTCCCGGGCCATCGGCCCGTCCGAGTCATCTCTCGGGGGCGTAGCTCAGCTGGTTAGAGCGCCGGCCTGTCACGCCGGAGGTCGCGGGTTCGAGTCCCGTCGCTCCCGCTTTTGTCACCTCGCCGTCCGGGTCGCCTTATGGGTCCTGATTGCGACGATCTACCCGTCCTTCCTGCCAGATCGCCTGGAACAGCTCGGCTGGTGCCCCCTCACTTGACGGCTTCCGGCAGATACTGGCCGAGCGCGCTCGGCTCGAGGCTGCCCTGGCGGATCGATTCCTGGCCGAGGTAGCAGCGCCAGCGGGTGCCATCGGCGCTCTCCGCCCGACAGCCACCGCTGACGTGACCGGTCTTGTTGACGATCCCGATCACGTAGCCCTTCCATTCACCGGCCCTGCCGTGGACGTCGCCGACCGATTCCGAGGGGGAGATCGGCGCTTCTTCCTGCGGCGGCTTGGCCAGGGTGCAGTCGTATTCGACCCCTTCGCGGAGCGCGGTGCAGGTCGGTTCGGTGCCGGCCATCATCCATTCGAGCCCGGCCACGCCGTGCGCGACTTCCTGGTCGGGGCTGAGGACGCCGGTGGCGAAGGCCGCCGCGGGGATCGCGACGACGAGCACGGCGAGGGCGGCTGCCAGTCGGATCCGGCGCCTGCGGCCCAACCGCGGATGGCGCGCGACGGCAGTGCGCTCGCTCGCGGCGAGGTCCTGCCGGGCGGACGCGCGAAGCGCCTCGCCGAGGCGGTCGAGGCGGGTGTCTATCTCAGTCATCGTTGTTCCCCTTCGTCTTGGAAAGGCGGGAGCGCAGGGCGGCGAGGCCGCGATGGACGCGGACCCTGGCCGTGGCCGGACTGGTGCCCAGAGCCTCGGCGACCTGGTCGTACTCGAGCTCGTCGACGATCCGCAGGCGCAGGGCATCGCGTTGGGACGGCGGCAAGGTGTTAAGCAGTTCGTCGGCGCCTTCGGTCCAGCTCGGCTCCGGTTGCTCGCCGCCGTTGAGGTCGAGGCGGCCGAGGACGCCGAGCCTGGTTGCGACCTCCCTCTCGATCGCGCCGCGACGCACCGACATCAGCAGCACGTTGCGGGCAATGCCGAAGAGCCAGGGGGCGACCGAGCCGTCGCGTTCGTCCTCGAAGCGATCCCGCGTCATCCAGACGCGGGAGAAGGTCTCGGCGGTCAGTTCGAGCGCCGTGTCCTCGGTACCCGTGCGGCGGGGGAAGTAGCCGAAGATCCGCTCCCGGTAGCGGTCGTAAATCTCGGCGTAGGCGTCGGCGTCGAGGCGGGCGGCGCGGAGCAGCTCGGCGTCGGTCCTCGGTCGAGTGGTGGCAAGCATGTGGGTGTATTGCGAGAGGCCCCGAGGTTGTTACATCGACCGCGCGCCGGAGGAATGTACGGCTTCGAGTAGGCCGCGGTGAGCCGACCCTGTTCGCCTACGGGGGCTCTTCTAGGATCGGAGGTCGCCGTGTGGGGCACGAGCCCCCGCGGTCAAAGGTTCGCGAATCCTGCCTCGCAGAAAGGCCGCCTATGGCCGGATCTCGATCCACGAGGTGACAAACGCGGGTTCAACCCCCGTCGCTCCCGCTCCGGGCTGCGGGAGCGCGATCGCTTGGGCGTCAGGAGACAGGGAGACTCGAGAGAGCCTTCAAGATTCGCTCGAACGTCGGTCGGAATCCCTCGAAAGAGAGGGTCGGCAGGGACTCCGGTTCGTCCTCCACCGCGCGCGCGAACGATTCCTTCGAGCGGGCAAGTTGGTTGCCGGTGCCAACCTCGAAGACCAAATCTGCGATCAAGGTTTTCTTGCCTTTGGGAGCGTGGGGCACCACGGAGGACTCGGAGTGGTGGATGCTGGTGACTGGGTCGAACTCGTTCAGCCGGTAGATGCGCCTGCCTTCGTCATCGCGCGTCTCAAGGATGGAATCCTCATAGAGCATCTCGATGCAGCGCGGATCGTGCTCCTTTCGCCAGGGAGGACAGGCGATTCCCACGGCGACGACCCGAGGCCCGAATTCTTTCCAGCCGTCCGTACCGGTCGCCTCCTTGGAGATCTCCGAATCGACGTCGAACACGCCGACTGAAAATCCCGGAGCGTCGAACTGGGCGAGATGTTCAAGGTGTTCTTTCAGCCGCTGGTCGTTGTTCCGCGCGGTTTCATCGGTGATCTCCAGGGTCAGGTTGAGGAATTCCTCCTGCGAGTGGAAGTTCTTGAGCGCCGCCCGGATGTGCCGCATGTCGGTAGACCCCTCCGTGTACAGGTTGGCGGTCAGAGGTTTCTCGCTTACAACGGTGGGCGGGCGGAAGTGTGCGTCGCATTCGCTCAGCTTTTGAGCGAGGCGACGGTAAGCGGGGTCATCCCATCCTCGCACGCTGCCGACGTACTGAACCCGTCCCCGCACCACCGCCTCCAGGCTCGGCAGCGGCTTGCCAGGGGGCCAGTTGGAATCAGGGGATGCGCGGCGCAGCGAACGAGCCGCCTCCACTCGCCCGTATCGTTTCCAGATGTAGAGGACCGCGCGGAGACCTCGGATGTAGCGTCGCGAGACGTTGGTCTTCTCATTCACCACAAGGCCGGTGACGAGCTGGCGCTGGAACGACACCTGCATCCGAGTCTTTCGCTCGTTGATCTTGAACCCGGCGCGGTCGACGATTGCCTCGAGGGCGGCGCTCGGCAAGGCTTTTCCGGTCTCGTAGCTGGCGATCCCGGTCGGAAATTCGCTGCGATCGGTGGAAAAGACGAGGTCGTCGGCGTAGCGGCTGAAGTAGCAGCGGTGTTTCATCGCCAGGCGCCCGAGATCTCGGTCCATGCCCCTGCAGATGAAGTTCGAGATGATCGGCGAGGTGGGCGCCCCTTGGGGCAGTGCGTCCCGGAAGCAGCAGAGTCGGGCGAGCAAGATCGCCACCTCGGTCGGATATTCGAACGGCCAGCTTTCGAAGAGCCCACGCACGCGTTTCCGAGTGATCGAAGGGAAGAAGGTCTCCAAGTCGATCGCGAAGACCCACCTTTGACCTACGTGCACCGAAGCATTGGTGATCGGCGATCTGCCCCGGGTGAATCCGTGGACATGTGGCGGCGGACGGTAGGAGGCGGTGAAACTGTCGGCGAGACTTCTCTGGATTTGCTTCAGCGGCGGGATCGGAGCGGCGATTAGTCGCGGTTTTCCGTTCTTGCGCTGAACCTCGAAGTGTCGATAGCACTCCGACCGTCTCACTCCCCAAGCCCACCAGGTCAACTCCTGCAGTGGGACTCCGACGAGGTCGGCGACGGCCTGGCCACTGTTCAGAACCGGTATGAGCGCCATTTCAGTATTGAAAGTGCGGCCTGGGACTCAACCATCAGCATCAAACTGCAATCTGACCGACCCCCGACGCGAAGCGGAGGCCAAAGTTAGAGGTCCGTTGTCTCCCGCGAATACACAGGAGGGAAGAAAGTCCCAAGCCGCAAGATCGAAACCTATCAAGTGCTGGATTGACCCTGACCTTTCGCGAGCAGCAGAAGTTGACAGCAGCAGAAGTTGACGGAGGTGACTGACGTCGTTCGCCCGCTCAACGCATCGAGGCCGCGTCGACTTCCAGGGCGAGGCGCAGGCACTCGGCGATCTCGGTCACTTTGGCGTCCTGTTTAGGGCTCGGCCAAGAACACATCGAGGTGATCTTGCTGATCCCCGCCGAATTCAGGCGGCGGCGCCGTGCGTCGCACTTGGGGCTGGCAGCGCTTCAAGGATGCTTGCCGGCAGACGGGTGCTCGCGTCCCAGACCTCGATCGCGACCAGCGTGTGGCTCGCGCGGTCGTAGTCGCGGAGACCACCGGGGACGCGCTCGCTCACCACGTCGTTGGATTCCCCGGTCGGGAACCAGGCGATGTCGGCATCTCTGTCGTAGTAGGCGAACATGGTGCCCCTCAAGGGTACCGCCGGTTCGCCGCTACCCATCGAGCCTCCAGACGGAGACGATGCGAACCGCGGCATCGTCGTTGCCATGCGGGTGGTCGTAGATCGCCTCGAACGGGGTGCCGTCACCGGTCACACCGGCGACGAGCCATTCTGCGCGCCCGTCGTTCACTTCGCGCTCGGCGTGCTGCTCGCCGATCGCTTGCTCGACATCGGACGCATCGAGCCTGCGTTGCGCGAGGCGCGTCCGCGCGTGCTCGGTCCAGACGAAGCGCTCGATCGGCATCGATCCAGACTACGGTCGTCGGCGCAAGGGCGCTCTCCGTGAGAGAGAATCACGTTCGGAACGGCGGTCTACGCGCCGAAAGCTTCGGGCACCAGTGCCCAAACAGCGGTCTCAAACGGCCCAAATTGCGTCAATGAGCTGATGTGGGCAGCCTCGGCCCGACCTCGCTCATTCCGCATCAAATAGCCGAATCTGCCCCGTCTCGTCATCCTCCGGACCTCTCCTGTCACGCCGGAGGTCGCGGGTTCGAGTCCCGTCGCTCCCGTCGAGTCGACATCCGCATGGTCGCGCCGGATGGAGTCCTCCTCTTGCCCCTCCCCAGTATGGACACGGCTGGTGCAAGTCGAGGGTGGCGGGCCGACTGCCGGCATGACGAGGTGAGAGCGCCAAGGGAGTGAGACCTCATCCCTGCCTCGTGCGATCATGCCGGTCGGGAATATGAATCCGACGTCAGGTTTGGATGTCGACGGCTGAAGGTGGTTGAGGAGATGGCTGGACGGGTCGAGGGCAAGGTCGTGGTGATCACCGGCGCGGGAGGCGGCCAGGGACGGGCCGAGGCGCTGGCGCTGGCGGCCGAGGGGGCGACGGTCGTCGCCACCGACCTCGAGGCCCCCGAGCTGAGCGCGCCGGCGGCAGGCTCGATCGTCTGCCGCGCCCTCGACGTCGGCTCGACCGACGCCTGGCAGGAGCTCGCCGAGTGGCTCGACGGCGAGCTCGGCCGCGTCGACGGGCTCGTCAACAACGCCGGTGTCACCGTCCGCGCCCGGCTCCTCAAGGCGCGCCCGGAGGAGGTGGAAGAGGTCATGCGGGTCAACCTCATCGGCTCGCTGCTCGGCATCCAGACGGTGGTGCCGCTGATGCCGGCCGGCGGCTCGATCGTCAACGTCAGCTCGCTCGCCGCCTGGGGCGGCCACTACGCGGTCGCCTACACGGCCAGCAAGTGGGCCGTTCGCGGCCTCTCCCGCGTCGCCAGCATGGAGCTGGGACCGCGCGGCATCCGCGTCAACACGATCCTGCCCGGCTACATCGACACCGCGATGACCGCCTCGGCCAGCCCCGCCTTCAAGGAGGCCAACCTGATCGACACGCCGCTCGGCCGGGCCGGCTCGCCGGAGGAGGTGGCGCCGCTGGTGATCTACCTGATCTCCGACGAGTCCTCGTTCGTCAGCGGCACCGAGATCACCATCGACGGCGGTCAGAACGCCCACGGCGGCAACAAGGCGAAGCTCGACGCGATCGTCGCCGCGGCGCGAGGGCGCGCCGACGGGGAGGAGGTGGCCTGATGGCCCCACGCACGGCGATCGTCACCGGCGGCAGCGGCGGCTTCGGCAAGGCGATCACAGAGCGGTTGCTCGCCGATGGCCTGCGCGTCGTCGTCGCCGACCGCAAGCTCCCCGCGGACGGCGGCTTCGACGACGAGCGACGGCTGTCGGTCCAGGTCGACGTGACCAGCGCGGAGTCGGCACGGGCGATGGTCGCGATGGTGCTCGAGCGCTGGGGCGGCGTCGACGTGCTCGTCAACAACGCCGGCATCGCCGGCCCGACGGCGGCCGTCGCGGACTACCCGGTCGCCGATTTCCACCGCGTGATCGAGGTCAACCTGCTCGGCGTCTTCCACTGCAGTCAGGCCTGCCTGTCGGCGCTGGGCGCCGGCGAGGCGCCGCGGATCGTCAACATCTCCTCGGCCGCCGGCCGCGACCCCAACCCGATGATGTCGGCCTACTCGACCTCGAAGGCCGGCGTGATCGCCTTCACCCGGTCGCTGGCCCGGGAGCTGGCCGGCGGCTCGGTCCTGGTCAACTGCGTGGTGCCCGGGGTCGTCGACGCCGGACTCACCGACAGCGCCAGCGAGGAGGACCGCAGCACCTTCCTCGCCCGCGTGCCGATGAAGCGGATGGGCAGGGTCGAGGAGCTGGCCGAGATGGTCGCCTGGGTTGCCTCGCCCCGCTGCTCCTTCACCACCGGTGCCACCTTCGACGTCTCCGGCGGCCGTTCGCCGATCTGAGCCGCGGGCCGCTAGCTGTCCAGCGCCGCCAGTTCGGCCGCCGCGACCGGCACCTGGAGCGAGTTGATCCAGATCCGGGTCAGCGTCTTCGCCAGCTTGGCGAAGCTGCGTTCCTCGTCGAGCACGAAGGCGACGTAGGCCGAACGGCTGACGATCACCGAGAGCGTGCGGCCGGCGGTGGCCGGGTCGAGGTCGGCGTCGGCCCGGCCTTCCGCCTGCAGTTGGCGGACCACCTTGGTGTTGCTCCGCATGATCGGCTGCGCGTCCGCCGCGCGGCGGCGGCGGAAGTCGTCGCTGATGTTCGTGACTTCGTCGATCACCCGCATCAGGTCGACGTTGCGCTTGTAGGCGCGCAGGAAGCCACGGTGGCTCTCGGCGACCCTGGCGACGAGGCCCTCCGCCTGGCCGAGCAGCACCTCCAGCGAGGGCGGGTTGTGCATTTCCTCGTTCAGCGCGTCGACGACCGCCCCGAAGATCGCCTCCTTGCTCTGGAAGTAGCTGTAGAAGGAGCCGGTCGCGCTGCCTGCCTCCTTCGCGATGTCGGCGATCCGCGCGTCGAGGAAGCCGTCCCGTTCGAACACGCCGCGGGCGGCGCGGACGAGGGCGGCCTGCGTCGCCAGGCCACGCGGCGTGATCGGTGCGGACGGGTCGGGGCTCAAGTCTCCGAGAACCTACCCGGGTTCCGCTCAGCCCTCGCGGCGGACCGGGTCGGAGCCGTCCCAGCCGATCGCCGCCGCGTAGATCGCGGCGTAGGCGCGTTCCTGCGCCGGCGTGCACTCGACCAGCTCGATCATTCCCGGCAGGTCGGGGGTCGTGTCGACGTAGACGACCCGGGCGCCGGAGGCGAGCTGATCGAAGAAGGCCTCCTCGTGGCCTTCCTCCCGGTGGCGGGCGAGCTCGCCGTCGAGGTCGCGGGTGAGCTTCGCCCAGTGGTGGAAGCCGTAGCGGCGCGGGCCGTCCTCCTCGTGGTACACGGACCTGCCCTCGTCGTGCTGGATGACCAGCTCGACCATCAGGTGGCCGCTGAAGCCGCGGGCGAGGCTCACCGACATCTGCGTCGGCTCACCCCGGTGGCGGCCCTGCGGCGGCCGGAACGGGCCGCGGACGAACCAGGGACCGACGCCGAGCTGGCGGGTGAACTCGCTCATCGAGCGGTCGAGGTCCGCGACCACGTAGGCGACCTGGGTGATGCCGTCGAGGGGCTGGCCGAAGTCGAGCAGCATCAGGCGGCGGTGAGGCTTCGACGGGCCCGCTCGACCATCTCCTCGGGGTAGAACGTGTAGTGCTCGAGCGTGCCGAGCAGGCGCTCGCGGGCGACGGCGAAGTCGAGCACCGCCGGGATCCCTTCGGCGTTCGCCTCCAGCGCCCGGCCGATCGCCGCGTCGACCCCGGTCGGGTCGACGATCCGCTCGCCGTGGCAGCCGCAGGCGCGGGCGACGGCGGCGAAGTCGGGCTGCAGCTCGAACTCGGTGCCGAGGACGCGGTCCTCGAAGCGATGGTGCTGGATGTCGTAGATCGATCCCAGCGCGTTGTCGTCCAGAATGCACCAGGTGACCCCGAGCCGGCGCTCGGCGGCGGCGGGGAGGACGCTCCACGACATCTGGAAGGAGCCGTCGCCGACGAAGCCGACCGCGGGCCGGTCGGGGTGGACCAGCTTGGCGGCGGGCAGGCCGGCGGCGGCGAAGCCCATCCCGTAGAAGCTCGAGGGGACGATCAGCGTGCGCGGCTCGAAGACCTCGAAGTAGGGGCTCGCGCCGGCCATGTGCTGGGCGAGGACGCCGACGTCGATCGCGACGATGCCGTCGCGTGGGAGGGCGCGGCGGACCGCCGCGATCGCCGTCAACGGGTGCATCGGCGACTGCTCGGTGGCCGCGATGGCGGCCGCTTCGTCGCGGATCTCGGCGACCGCCGCGGCGGTCGCCAGGGTGCGCGGCTGCTCCCGGAAGGCGTCCGGCGCGAGCAGCGCCGCGCGCGCCCCCAGCGCCTCGGTCAGCTGCTCGACGACGGCGCCCGCGTCGCCGACGATGCCGATCTGGGCGGGTACGCCGCGGCCGATCTCGGCCGGGTCGATGTCGATCTGGACGTAGGTCGCGTCGGCCGCCGGGACGTAACCGGGGCGCCAGTTCGTCTCCATCTCCTCGAAGCGGGTGCCGATGCCGATCACGACGTCGGCCGTTTCCAGCAGCCGTTTCGACTCGCGGTTGCGGTGGGCGCCGAGGCCGCCCGCCGAGAGCGGGTGGTCGTCGGCGATCGCGCCGCGCCCGGCCAGGCTGGTCAGCACCGGGGCGGCGAGGCCCTCGGCGAGGCTGACGATCTGCGGCGCGGCCGCGGCGGCGATCGCGCCGCCGCCGGCGATCAGGATCGGGCGCTCGGCGGCTGCCAGCGCCGCGGCGGCGGCCTCGACCAGCTCGGGATCGCCGGCCGGGCGGGGGAGGCGACCCGAGGGCAGGTACGGGCGCTTCATCGTGACCGCGTCGAGGATGTCGCGCGGCAGGTCGAGGAGGACCGGGCCGGGCTTGCCGCCGCGGGCGATCCGGAACGCCGTCGCCACCGCGTCGGCGACCAGGTCGGCGCGGTCGACGCGCAGCGAGTGCTTGGTGATCGGGGCGAAGACAAGCTCCGTCGACACCTCCTGGGAGGCGCCGCGCCGGGCGTTCTCGGTGGCGCCGCGGCCGGAGAGCACGACGATCGGCAGGCAGCCGACGTAGGCCTCGGCGATGCCGGTGACGAGGTTGGTCGCGCCCGGCCCGGCGGTGACCAGGCAGACGCCGGGCTCGCCGGTGAGCTGCGCGTAGGCGGCGGCCATGCAGGCGGCCGTGTGCTCGTGCCTCACCAGTACGTGCTCGATCGAATCCGAGGCGTGAAGCGCGTCGTAGATCGACAGTACGTGACCGCCGGGGAGCCCGAAGACGGTACCCACACCCTCCGCCTCGAGCGCGTCGACGACCAGCTGTCCTGCAGTCACTTCCCCCAATTTCCCTTTCCCTTCGATCGGTGCGGAGCCTTACCCGGGCCGCGATTGAATCAGGATTCAGGTTGGATTACAAACTGAACCCGAAATCATGTTCATAGAGATCGAGCAGCCTCTGCCCATTGGTGTGGGGGGACCGGATCTACGTCGGTCCGCGATCACACACCGTTCACTAGGTAAGCTCGCCCTGTGCCCTCGGATGGATCGGAGAACGCGAACTTCCGGCCACTTGCGCCAGGTGAAACGATGCCGTCGCGGGTCGCGACGGTGCTCACCGAGCTGATCGACGAGCGCTACGAGCCGGGCGACATGCTGCCCTCCGAGCGGTCGATGTGCCGCGAGCTCGGGGTCGGCCGCACCTCGTTGCGGGAGGCCCTGCGGATCATGTCGAGCCGCGGGCTGGTGACCGTCCAGGCCGGCCGCGGGATCTTCGTCGCCGCCGGCAGCGACGCCGACGGCGAGTCCTGGCGAGGTCGCGACGGCGTCAGCGCCGCCGACCTCCTGCAGGTCCGGATCTTCGTCGAGCCGCTGGCCGCGGCGCTCGCCGCGGCCAGCCCGATGGACCCGGTGGAGAAGCAGGCGATGCTGGGCAAACAGATCACCCGCCTGGCCGACGCCGGGGCGGCGCTCGAGCAGCGGGTGGTCGCCGACGTCGAGTTCCATCGCACGATCGGCAAGATCGGCGGCAACCCGCTGGTCGAGCGGGTGACCCTCCTCGACAACGTCAACTCGGTGCTGACCGACAACCGTCGGGTCAGCCTGATGGCCGAACCGCGGCGGCTGCGCGTGCTCAGCCAGCACCGTGAGATCGCCGAGGCGATCGTCGCCTCCGAAGGCGACGCGGCGGCCGTCGCGATGATCCGCCACCTGGCCACTTTTGCCTGCGATATCGGCCTCGGCGACGAGCAGTTCTTCACTTCGGTCGGTCCGCTCGGAAGCCACCTGGCGACCGACCTGGCATCGCTCGCCGTCGCCTAGAAACTCGGCTCCCCGACGCTCTCCGCGTCTAAATTTCGCTCTGGCAAGCGAAATTTCCCGAGAAAGCTGAGAATCCGGGAACTTTCTTGACATCGGTTCGATCTCCTGTCTAGGGTGGTCAGACCAGCAGACCTGCTGGTTTTTGCACCTTGGGAATGGGAGCTATGGGAACCACCAGAACGACCGCGGCCGAGACCGGCTCGAGGCCCGCCGTCACGCCTCTGCTGCGCGACCGGACGGCGATCGTCAGCGGCGCCGCCGGCGGCCTCGGTCGGGCGATCTCCGACCTGCTCTCCGCCCGCGGCGCGACCGTGGTCCTCACCGATCTCGACGCCGAGAAGCTGGCCGGCCACGGCGAGGCGCTGCGCGGCCGAGGGCGGAACGTGATCACGCTGTCCGGCGATCTCGCCGACGAGGAGATGCCCGCGCGGCTGCGCGAGCTGGCGCTGGCGAAGACCTCGCGGATCGACATCCTCGTCAACAACGCCGGCGGCGGCAGCGCCCAGGTGCCGGTCTGGGAGATCGACCCGGCCGACTGGCAGCGGGACCTGGACCTCAACCTCTCGAGCATCTTCCGGATGTGCCGGGCGATCGTGCCGACGATGATCGAGGCCGGCTACGGCCGCATCGTCAACGTCGCCTCGATGGCCGGCAAAGAGGGCACCGTGAGGGCCGGCGGCTACGCCGCGGCGAAAGCCGGCGTCATCGGCCTGACCAAGACGCTCGGCAAGGAGCTCGCCCGGACCGGCGTCCTGGTCAACGCGATCACCCCGTCGGTGATCGAGACCGACATGTTGAAAGCGGACTGGTACGACGACACGACCCTCGACGAGCTGCTGGCGAAGGTGCCGATGGGGCGGATCGGCATGCCCGCCGAGGTGGCCGAGCTGGTCGGCTTCCTGGTCAGCGAACAGCTCAGCTACTCGACCGGTGCCGTCTACGACATCTCCGGCGGTCGGGCCACCTACTGAGGCATGAGCTTGGCGACGACGGCGAAATCGCAGGAGGTCAAGACCGCGCTGGTGACCGGCGGTGCCCGCGGGCTCGGCCTCGAGTTCTCCCGTCGGCTCGCCGGCCTGGGGATGAACGTGGCGATGGTCGACCTCGACCTGAACGGCGCGCAGAAGTTCCCCGAGGAGGCCGAGACGATGGTCGGGGCGACGGTCGAGGAGGAGGTCCGCCGGTTCGACGTCGAGGCGATCGCGCACCAGGCCGACGCCGCCGACTGGGAGGGGATGCGCGGCATCGTCGCCGACGTCCTCGCTCGCTGGGGAAGGTTGGACGTGGTGATCTGCAACGCGGGCGGCGGCGTCGAGGGCCTCGGCGGCGGCCTGCCTTCGGAGCTCGACGCCGAGCGGCTGATGGCCATCCTGCAGCGCAACCTCGTCTCCACCGTCGCCACCTGTGTCGCCGCCGCGCCGGCGATGTGCGAGCGGGGCGAGGGCACGATCATCACCCTGACCTCGCACGCCGGCCTCGCCGTCACGCCGGACCCGGTCTACGCCGACTACGCCGCCTCGAAGGCGGCGGTGGCGATCTACACGCGCTACCTCGCGCAGGAGCTCGGGCCGCACGGCATCACCGTCAACTCGATCGCCCCCGGCTACATCGCCACCGGCCGGGTCGGCGCGGGCCTGCGGGCGGCGGGGATCGAGAAATTCGAGCAGCAGGCGGCGCTGCGGCGGGTCGGCGAGCCAAGGCAGATCGCCGACCTCGTCGAGTTCCTGGTCGGCGACCACGCCCGCTTCATCACCGGCCAGGTCATCGGCGTCGACGGCGGCGTGCTCCGGGGGCCGTCATGAGCGGAGGGCTTCGGATGGAGAACTTGCAAACGACACGGAGGCAGGCGACGCGATGAGCACGGACACCGGAACGACGGTCGGAGTCGGACTCGCGGAGCCGCTGCTCGGCGATGTCTCCGTCACCCCCGCCGAGGCGATCGTCCGGGCGGCGGTCGACGCCGGCATCGAGGTGGCGATCGGCATCCCCGGCGGCAACACGCAGGGGATCTTCGACGCCCTCTACGACCACCAGGACAAGATCCGCACCGTGCTCGTGCGCGAGGAGTCGCTCGCCGCGATCATGGCCGAGATCCACGGCACCCTGAAGGGGAAGCCCGCGCTGGTCGTCGCGCAGGGCGCCTGGGTGGTCGCGAACTGCGCGATGGGGATGCTCGACGCCTTCACCGGCAGCTCGCCGATGGTCGTCCTCTGCGACATGACCGACGGCGGCTACCTCTCCCACCATGCCGTCTACCAGTCGGCCACCGGCGAGTACGGCAACTGGGACGTCAAACGCTCGCTCGACGGCTACACCAAGCTGACCACGGTCGCCTACGACCCGGTGCAGGCCGTCCAGCACGTGCAGCAGGCGGTCAAGCACAGCGTCGCCGGCCAGGCCGGCCCGGTCGCCGTCGTCCTGCACAGCGCGGCGCTGACCGGCGAGGTCGGTCCCGACAGCACCCCGCGGCTCTACCGCAGCACCCAGTACCTGGGGCGGGACGCGCGGCCCGCGGAGCCCGCCGCGATCGACGCCGCCGCGGCCGCCCTGGTCGGCGCCAAGAGCCCGATCATCGTCGCCGGCAACGGCGTCCGGATCGGCGCCGCGTTCGCCGAGCTGCGGGGCCTCGCCGAGGCGCTGCGCATCCCGGTCGTCACCACCAACGGCGGCAAGGGAGTCTTCCCCGAGGACCACGAGCTGGCGCTCGGGCTGATCGGCTCCTTCGGGCTGGAAGCGGCCAACGGCGAGCTCGCCGCCGCCGACGTCGTCCTCGTCGTCGGCTCGCGCCTCGGCGCCGTCGATACCTGTGGCGAGAACCCCGACCTGCTCGACCCGAGCCGCCAGGAGATCCACCAGATCGACATCGAGCAGCGCAACGCGCGCTGGGTGATGCCGACCGCGGGGGCGCTGGTCGGCGACGCGGCGACGACCCTCGCGGCGCTCACCGAGCGCGCCGTCGAGCGCGGCGGCCGCGCCGAC
This sequence comes from Solirubrobacterales bacterium, assembly GCA_047601885.1. GTDB lineage: Bacteria > Actinomycetota > Thermoleophilia > Solirubrobacterales > 70-9 > VAYN01. The sequence goes on along the minus strand of JASGIK010000002.1, from coordinate 372,721 downwards.
GACGACATCCGCGCGCGCCTCGCCGCGGCCCGCGAGCGGGGCGACTTCGAGGCCGAGGCGAGCTTCTCCGACGTCGCCCCGGTGAAGCCGCAGCGGCTGGTCCGCGATCTCTGGCGATCGCTGCCGAGCGACGCGGTCGTGCTCTGCGACGCGGGCGAGAACCGCCTCTACATGGCCCACCACTACCGGGCCCGCGCCGCCAACGGCTTCATCCAGCCGGCCGGGATCGGCGGCATGGGCTTCGCCATCCCGGCGGCGCTGGGGGCGAAGCTGGCGGAGCCGGAGCGGGTCGCGGTCGCGGTCTGCGGCGACGGCGGCTTCGCGATGACCTGCAACGGCCTGATGACCGCGGTCGAGGAGCAGCTGCCGATCGTCGTCGTGGTGATGAACAACCGCATGCTCGGTTGGGTCCGCCACTGCCAGGGCGACCGGCCGATCGCCTCCGAGCTCGGCAACTTCGACCACGCCGCGATCGGCCGCGCGATGGGCGCCCAGGGCTTCACGGTCACCGCCCCGGGCGAGCTGGCCGAGGCGATCGTCACCGCCGCGGCGACCGTGGACCGACCGACGGTGATCGACGTGAGCATCGACCCGACCGAGAGCTTCCTCAGCACGCAATCCAACTACGGCGGCACCTGGACCGCACTCGTATGAACATGATCTCTGACCCGACACACACCGATTCGACGGCGGCGGCCGGCGCCCACCAGGGCACCGACGTCCTCACCGCCGACTGCATCGCCAAGACCTACCAGTCCGCCAAGGGCGAAGTCGAAGCCATCCACGATGTCTCCCTGGGCGTGTCCCAGGGTTCCTTCGTCGCCGTCGTCGGGCCCTCCGGCTGTGGCAAGACGACGCTGCTGAAATGCGTCGCCGGCCTGCTCGGGCCGACCCGCGGCACCGTCTACCTGCGCGGCGTCGAGGTGAAGGAGCCGCCCCGCGGCCTCGCCCTCGTCTTCCAGGACTACAGCCGTTCGCTCTACCCCTGGCTGACCGTGCGCAAGAACGTCAGCCTGCCGCTGAAGGGCATGGACAAGGCCGCCCGCGACGAGCTCGTCCGCAGCTCGATCGAGGCGGTCGGGCTGAGCAAGTTCGCCGACCACCACCCCTGGCAGCTATCCGGCGGGATGCAGCAGCGCGTGGCGATCGCGCGCGCCCTCGCCTACCAGCCGGAGGTGCTGCTGATGGACGAGCCCTTCGCCTCGGTCGACGCGCAGACGCGGGCCGAACTCGAGGACCTCGTGCTCCGCGTGCAGGCGGAATACGGGGTGACCATCCTGCTCGTCACCCACGACATCGACGAGGCGGTCTACATGGCCGACGAGGTGATCGTCCTGAGCCGGCCGCCGACCACCGTGGTGGAGCGGGTGGAGGTCGGGATCGAGCGTCCTCGCAATCAGATCTCGACCAAAGAGAACCCTGAATTCGTCCACCTGCGTGCCCACGTGTACCGGGCGATCCTGACGAAGGAGGGCGCCGAGGAGGACTGATCTCAGAGACGCAGGGTGAGGAAGCGGGGAGCGGGAACTCCCCCGGGAAATGTGGAGCCGCAAGGAGGAACAGTGATCGAGAAGCGCCGAAGTAGCGTCGTAGTGTTGGTATTGCTCGCCGTCGGCTTGTCGGCGTTGGTGTTGGCAGCCTGCGGTGGTTCGAGCTCCAGCTCAAGCAGCGAAGAATCGACCGCGGCGAGTGCTGAAACGAGCTCGGAAACGAGCTCCGAAAGCACGGAAGAAGGCCCCAGCAAGTCGAACCCGGTCGACGTGACCATGAGCGTGGTCATGTCCAACGATGTCGATGCCTTCCTGCTCGGGATGGAAAAAGGGTTCTTCGAAAAGCGCGGCATCAACGTCACGCTGAACGAAAGTAAGAGCGGCGGTCCGGAAATCATCCCGGCCCTCCTCTCCAACCACGTCCAGTTCGGTTACATCGGTGTCACCGACCTGGCGGTCGCCGTCGACAAGAACTTCAAGCTCGTCGGCATCGGCCCCTACGACGTCGGGGCGAAGGTGGAATCGGAAAAAGACGCGGCCAGCTTCGCCTGGTTGAAGGAAAACACCGAAATCAAGTCGCCCGCCGACCTGGAAGGCAAGACGGTCGCGATCAACTCGCTCAACGGCCTCGGCCAGATGCTTGCCGAAGCCGCCGTCGAAAACGCCGGCGGGGATCCGAAATCGATCAAGTTCGTGGCGATCAACTTCCCCGACATGGGTCAGGCGTTGACCGACGGACGCGTCGACGCGATCTGGAACGTCGAACCGTTCCTGGTGATGCTCGAACAGGAAGCGGAAATCGAACGCGCCAGCTCGACCTACCCGATGGAGCCTGAAGCCCCGGTCTCCGTCTGGACGGTCTCGGCGGAATACCTGGAAAAGAACGAAGCCACGGTGAAGGCGGTCCAGGCGGCGCTCAACGAATCGTACGAATACGCCGCCGAACACGAAGAAGAAGACCGCGAAGTGGTGATGAAGGCGACCAACACGGAAGAAGGCCTGTGGCCGAAGGTCACCCTGCAGACCCACGCGATCACCGTGCCGACCTCGGCGGTCGAAACCGAGATCGAAGCGATGGAAGCCTCGGGCCTGGTGGAAAACCCGCCGCCGCTGGAGGAATGGTGGAAGTCAAACCCACTCGAATAGTCGGTTCGAGGACGGAGACGCCCTCGGTGGGCAAGGACGCTCGGGCGGTCTCCTCGCCCCCGGCCCGCAGCGCGGGCCGGGGGCGGCGGAAGCTGTCCGAATACCGCGGCGCCCCGATCGTGCTCGGCACGATCGGGGTCGCGGTGACGATCCTCGCCTTCCAGGCGGCCTCGAAGCTGGGGCTGATCTCCGAACACATCCCGCCGATCTTCACGATCCTCCGTTCGCTGGCGACGATCGTCACCGAAGGGGAATTCTGGTCGCTTGCCTGGAAGACGATGTGGCAGGTGCTGTTGGGCCTGGCGATCGCCGCCGGGATCGCGATTCCGTGTGGTCTGGCGATCGGTTCGAGCATGACGGCCTGGCGCGCGGTCCGGCCGACGGTCGAGTTCCTGCGGCCGGTGCCGGCGGTGGCGCTGATCCCGGTGACCATCCTGCTCTACGGCAACGGGGTGAAAAGCGCCGTCATCCTGATCGCCTTCGGGACCCTCTGGGCGCTGCTGCTGCAGGCGATCTACGGGCGCCGCGAGGTCGACCCGATCGCGATGGAAACGGCGCGCTCGTTCCAGCTCGGCTTCGTCGACCGGTACCGCCACCTGATCATCCCGACCGCGTTGCCCTTCCTGGCGACCGGCATGCGGCTGATCGCCTCGGGCGCGCTGATGCTGGCGATCGTCACCGAGATGGTCACCGGTGCGACCGGCCTCGGCAACGCGATCATCCTCGAACAGAACGCGGGCAACTTCAACGAGATGTACGCCCTGATCGTCGCCGCCGGGCTGCTCGGCCTGGTTCTCAACGTGAGCTTGGCGAAGATCGAAGATCGGCTGCTGTCCTGGCATCCGTCGCGGCGCGAGGTGTCCTGAGATGGCCATGCGCAAGCAGCGGCTGGTCGGCCTCGGGCTCGAAGTCGGAATCACGCTGGCGATCCTCGCCGCGATCTGGATGCTGACCGCGGATTCGACCTCGCCCTACGTGCCGCCGTTCTCGGAAGTGCTGAAGGTCTTCCGCGAGACCTGGCTCTTCGCCGACTTCGGCACCGACGTCGTGCCCAGCCTGATCCGCCTCTTCGTCGGCTTCGGCATCGCGCTCGCCCTCGGCGTCCCGATCGGCCTGCTGCTCGGCACCTCGTGGACGGTGCGGATGCTGGCCACGCCGGTGGTCACCTTCGTGCGCTCGATCCCGCCGCCGGTCCTGATCCCGGTGGCGATCGTGATCTTCGGCATCGGCGACATGATGAAGATCGCGGTGATCGGCTTCGTCTGCATCTGGCCGATCGCGCTCAACGTCCAGGACGGCGTCCTCGGGCTCGACCGGATGCTCTCGGAGACCGCCGACGCGTACCAGCTGACGCGGGTGGACCGGCTCCGCTACGTGCTGTTGCCGGGCGTCGCCCCGCGGATCTTCGCCGGCGCCCGGATCAGCATCGCGCTGGCGCTGCTGATGCTCGTCGTCGCCGAGATGCTCGGCAGCACCGACGGGATCGGCTTCTACGTGATGAACGCCGAGCAGTCCTACGCGATCCCGCAGATGTGGGCCGGCGTCCTGCTCCTCGGCCTTCTCGGCTTCGGCCTCAACGCGCTGCTGGAAGTCGGCGAGCGCCGGATCCTGGCCTGGAAACAGAACTGACCTATCGGAACGGAGGGAACGTGGAGCTGGAGATCGCAGACGGGTTGATCGCCGCCGCGCGGACGGAGGCGGAGCGGAGCGGTGAGGTGCTGACCTTCGCGGTGATGGACGAGGGCGGCAACATGGTCGCCTTCGCCCGCATGGACGGCGCCGGGCTCGCCGGCATCGAGACCGCGATCGGCAAGGCCTACACCGCCGTCGCCACCGGGGCGCCGACGGCCGAGCTGTTCCCGCTGACGCAGCCCGGCCGGCCGCTCTTCGGCTTCGGCACCTCGGTCGCCGCCCCGCGTCCGCTGGTGCCGATGCCGGGCGGCTTCCCCGCGCTCCGGCGACCGGCTGGTCGGCGCGATCGGCGTCGCCGGGGGCAGAGGGGACACCGATCACAAGATCGCCGTCAGCGCCGCCGCGGCCGCCGGACTCGCCGCCTGATGACTTGCTCGCCAAACACGATTCGTGAAGGGAAGTGAACAGTGGACTTCGTGCGCCCAGTTGAATTCGAGAAGTTCCCGCCGGACCGACACGGTGGGATCTTCCTCCGTACCGGTGAGAGTGCCTTCGTGGTGGCCTCCCGCGTCCCGCCGGGATGCGAGGCCCCGCCCCGTCACATCCACTCCTCGGACCAGACCTACTACGTGCTCTCCGGGGAGATGCAGCTCGAACTGGGCGAAGAGCGCTACACGGTCGGCCCCGAAACGGCGGTCTTCATCCCCGCCGGGGTGCCCCATCACAACTGGAACGAGGGCGACGAGGACGAGATCCACCTCGAGTTCCTGGTGCCCGGGATCCACCCGATGGATCCCTTGATGACCCCGGTGGAGAGCACCGACCCGCAGGGCCTTCCCTATGCGGTGGTGCCGGTCCCGGCCGACGGCTACGGCGATCCGGCGCGGCTGCCGGCCGGCCTCGACCCGTCGGTCGCCGACCCGAACTTCGGCATCCAGGTCGTCACCGAGCGCAAGATGGGGTCCCAGCACCACCTGATGTACGTCGGCAAGGTCGATCCCGGCGCGGGCGGGCCGCCGCTCCACGTCCACGAGTTCGACCAGTTCTATTACGTGCTGGAGGGGAGGCTGAGCGTCGAAATCGGCTTCGAGACCTTCGTCGCCGAGCCGAACTCGCTGGTCGTCCTGCCCGCCGGCGTGCCGCACCGCCAGTGGAACGACGGGCCGGAGATCGAGCGTCACATCGCGGTCAACATCCCGGAGGGCGAGGCCGGGACCGAGTGGGACGTGCCGGTCCGGTTCGCGGTGGCCGAGCGCCGATGAGGCTGGCCAGCTTCCGTACCGAGGCGGGCCCCACCTGGGGCCTGGTGCGCGGCGACGAGCTGATCGACGCGGGCCCGCAGCTGGGCAGGCAACTGCCCACGCTGCGGGCCGCGCTGGCGGCGGGAGCGCTGGTCGAGGTCGGCCGCCGGCTCGCCGGCGACCGGGCGACGCATCGCCTCGACGAAGTCGAGCTGCTGCCGCCGATCGTCGACCCGGCGAAGATCCTCTGCGCGGGTGTGAACTACCCGCTGCACAGGCTCGAGGGCGGTCTCGACCCGGTGGGGCCTGACAATCCGACCGTCTTCACGCGCTTCGCCGACAGCCAGGTCGGCGACGGGGCGCCGATCGCGCGCCCGCCGGGGATCCGGGAGCTCGACTACGAGGGCGAGATCGCGGTCGTGATCGGCGCGCCCGCCTACCGTGTCGCCGCCGCCGAGGCCCCTCGGTTCGTTGCCGGCTACGCCGCCTATAACGACATCAGCGTGCGCGAGTTCCAGCGCCACACCAGCCAATGGACGCCGGGCAAGAACTTTCTCGGCCTCGGCGCCTTCGGTCCTTGGCTGGTGACTCCCGACGAGATCGGCCCGGAGGACAGTCTGGTGCTGACCACCCGCGTCAACGGGGAGGTCGTGCAGGAGGCCAGGTTGGGCGAGGCGATCTTCTCGGTCGCCGAACTGCTCGAGTACGTCACCAGCTTCACGCCGCTCGCGCCGGGCGACGTCCTGGTGACCGGCACCCCGGACGGGGTCGGGCTGGCGACCGAGCGCTTCCTCGAGCCGGGCGACGTGGTCGAGGTCGAGGTCGGCGGCGTCGGCGTGGTCCGCAACCCGATCGTCGAGGGGAGCTAGGGAAGATGTCCAACGCCGTATATGGGGGATACGGGCCGCGGCCGCGGCCCCCGGGCGGCTCGCTCGTGCGCGGGGTGGCCGAGTCGATCCCGATGATCGCCCTGGCCGCCTTCTCCGACCTCGACCGCGGCCTGCGCGAGCCGTTCTTCGGCCTCACCACCGACGGCAGGTTGCGCGAGGGGCTCTTCTCGTTGAGCACCGACGAAGTCAAGACCGCGCCGATGGTGCAGGCGGCGCGGCGCTACCTCGAACTGCTGCCGGCCGACCGGCGTCCGCGGGCGAGCCTGCCGTTCGACCATCTGGAACGGCGCCGCTGGACCAACGCCTTCCCGGCCTGGGAGCCGGGCGGCCTACGGCTCGAGGACCTCGCCGAGGACGCCCGGGCGGCGGCGATGGATCTGGTCGCGGCGACGCTGAGCGCCAAGGGCTTCGCCGACGTGCGCAAGGTGATGCGGCTGAACGGCGTCCTCGGCGAGATCATCGGCGACGACTACGACGGCACCCTGCGCGAGTGGATCTACTGGCTGACGATCTTCGGCGAGCCCGATCGCGAGGCCCCCTGGGGCTGGCAGATCATGGGCCATCACCTCGACCTCAACTGCTTCTTCCTCGGCGACCAGATGGTGATCACGCCGATGTTCATGGGGACCGAAATCAACCACTACGAGGGCGCCGACGGCGAGCGCATCGACGCCTTCCAGGCGGAGAGCGAGACGGCGCTGGAGCTGATCGGCTCGCTCTCGCGGACGCAGCAGGACAAAGCGGTGCTGCACCGCTCGATGCTGTCCAAGGACCTGCCGCCCGCGCTGATCCACCCGACCGAGGGGCGGCACCACGGCGGCGCCGGGCAGGACAACCTGATCCTGCCTTACGAGGGCATCGGCGCCGATGCCCTCACCCCGGGGCAGCGCGAGGGCCTGCTCGACCTGGTCGACGTGTACATCGGCCGCGCCGCCGAGGGCCACCGCGCCGCGCGGATGGCGGAGATCAAGCGCCACCTCGACGAGACTCACTTCGCCTGGATCGGCAGCCCCGACGGCGACACGCCCTTCTATTACAAGGTGCACAACCCGGTGGTGTTGATCGAGTTCGATCACCACAGCGGCGTGTTCCTCGACAACGACGAGCCGGAGCGGTTCCACGTCCACTCGATCGTGCGGACGCCGAACGCCGGCGACTACGGGATGGACCTGCTGCGCATGCACTACGAGCGGTTCCACTCGCACGACGAGGAGCAGGGCCACTCGCACCACGGGCACACGCACTCCCATCCGCACTCTCACCCACACACTCAGGAGGACTGACGATGAGTTGGCCACAGGACGCGGAGATCACCGCGAGCTTCTTCACCCTCAGCGGTGCCCCGGCGCCGGAGCCGGCGCGGCGCCCTTTCGAGGAACGGGTCAAGGCGGCCGCCGACGCCGGGCTCGACGGCATCGGCCTGCTCTACGAGGAGCAGTCGACGCTCGCCGCGGGAGCCCCGGGGGACATGCGCAAGCTGGTCGACTCCTACGGGATCGCGGTCGACGAGCTGGAGTTCATGCCTTTCTGGGCGCGCCCCGAGGGCGACCCGGAGTACGCCTTCTCGGCCAGCCAGGAGAAGCGGATCTACGAACTCGCCGAGGAGCTCGGCTCGACCCAGATGAACGCCGGGATGATCGACCCGATCGGTGAGCTGCCGCCGGAGGAGTTCCTCGCCGAACGCTTCGCCGCGCTCTGCGACCGGGCCAAGGAGCACGGCCTGCGGGTCGCGCTCGAGGCGATGCCGGCCTGGTGCCTGCAGACGCCGACGAAGGCCTGGGAGATCGTCCGCATGGCCGGCCGCGAGAACGCCGGCGTGCTGATCGACGCCTACCACTTCTACCGCGGAGGGGCCGACTTCGAGGCGTTGCGCGCGATCCCCGCTGAGCGCATCGCCGGGGTGCAGATCAACGACGCCCCCGCCGAGCCCCAGGGCGACCTGGCAACCGACGGCTCCAACTTCCGGGTTCCCCCCGGCGAGGGTGAACTCGACCTGCCGAAGCTGCTCTTGACCCTCGCCGAGATGGGCGTCAAGGACCTGCCCGTCTGCATCGAGGTGTTCTCGAAGCCGATGATGTCGCTGCCGGTCCAGGAGGTCGCGCAGCGGATGGCCGACGGCGCCCGCGCGGTGATCGCCGCGGTGCCGGCGACGGCCGGCTGAGCCTCGCGGTGCGGCCGGACCGGCGACAGATGGTGGGCATGGGAACCGTGATCCTCGGCCTCCACCTCGTCGGCTTCGCGCTCCTCTTCGGCGTCGTCGCCCCCCGCCACTACGCGCTCGGGGCGGCGGGCACCTTCACCGTCGGCGTCGGCCTCACCGCCTACACGCTGGGGATGCGGCACGCCTTCGACGCCGACCACATCGCCGCGATCGACAACGTCACCCGCAAGCTGCTCGGCGAGGGCCGGCGCCCGCACAGCGTCGGCTTCTTCTTCAGCCTCGGCCACTCCTCGGTGGTCTTCGCCCTCGCCTTCCTCTTCGCGATCGGGGTCAAGGCGCTCGGCGGACAGGTCGCCGACGAAGGCTCCACCCTGCACGAGGTGGCGGGCTGGATCGGCACCGGGGTCTCGGGCGCCTTCCTCTACCTGATCGCGGCGCTCAACATCGCGATCGTCGTCGGTATCGCGCGGACCCTCGGCGAGCTGCGCCGCGGCGACTACGACGAGGCGGAGCTGGAGCGGCGCCTGCGGCGCCGCGGGCTCCTCAACCGCTTCTATGGGCGCTTCACGAGCGCGGTGACGGCGCCCTGGCAGATGTACCCGATCGGGGTCCTCTTCGGCCTCGGCTTCGACACCGCGACCGAGGTCGCGCTGCTCTTCCTCGCCGCCGGGGCGGCCGGGGCGGGGCTGCCCTTCGCGGCGATCATCTGCCTGCCGATCCTCTTCGCCGCCGGGATGACGCTGCTCGACACGCTCGACGGCTCGCTGATGAACATGGCCTACGGCTGGGCCTTCTCGCGGCCGCTGCGCAAGGTCTTCTACAACCTGACCGTCACCGTGCTGTCGGTGCTGGTCGCGCTGGTGATCGGCACGATCGAGCTCGCCTCGCTGTCGGCGACGAAGCTCGATCTGCACGGTGGGCTCTGGGATCGGGTCGGCGCCGTCGACCTCAACTCGATCGGCTACCTGATCGCCGGGCTCTTCTTCGGCACCTGGCTGCTGGCCTTCGCGGTCTGGCGCCTCGGCCGGATCGAGGAGCGCTGGACCGCGGTCGCGAGGCTTGGGGAATCCGAGTGGGACAAACGATGAGCAGGAGGGGAAGATGAACGCAAGCGCGCCCGAGGGGCAGGATCTGCTGATCGCGGGGGAGTGGCGGCCGGCGGCGGCGGGCGGTCGGTTCGAGCGCGTCGACCCCTATACGGGCGAGGTCGCGACGCTCGCCGCGGCGGGCCGGCGCGAGGACGCCCGGGCCGCCGTCGCGGCGGCCCGCGACGCCTTCCCGTCGTGGTCGGAGACGACGCCGGCGGAGCGCAGCGCGGTGCTCGTCGAGGCCGCCCGTCTACTCGACGAGCGGGCCGCCGAGGTCGCCGCGGCGATGACGGCGGAGGTCGGCGCGACCTTCGGCTGGGGGATGTTCAACTGCGCCCTGGCGGCGGGCATGCTGCGCGCGGCGGGGGCTCAGGCGTACGCGACGAACGGCGAGACGATCCCCTCCGACGTGCCGGGCCTGACCGCGATGGCGGTCCGCGCGCCGGCCGGGGTGGTGGTCGGGATGGCGCCCTGGAACGCGCCGGTGATCCTCTCCGCGCGGGCGATCGCGACGCCGCTCGCCTTCGGCAACACGGTGGTCCTCAAGGGCGGCGAGAAATGTCCGCGGGTCCACGCCGCGATCGTCGCCGCGATCGCCGACGCCGGGGCGCCCGCCGGGGTCGTCAACTTCGTCCTCCACGCGGCCGAGGACGCCCCCGAGGTGGTCGACGAGCTGTGCGTGAACCCGGCCGTGCGGCGGGTCAACTTCACCGGCTCGACCAAGGTCGGCCGGATCATCGCCGTCAAGTGCGCCGAGAACCTGAAGCGCTGCCTGCTGGAGCTGGGCGGCAAGGCGCCCTTCGTCGTCCTCGCCGACGCCGACCTCGAGATGGCCACCGACGCGGCGACCTTCGGCGCCTTCATGAACTCGGGTCAGATCTGCATGTCGACCGAGCGGATCGTCGTCGACCGCGCCGTCGCCGACGACCTGCTGGGGCGACTGGAGGCGCGCGCCGCCGCCCTCGTCACCGGCGACCCGCGGGACCAGGGGACGATGGTCGGCCCCGTCGTCGACGCGCCCGCCCGCGACCACATCCTCGAGCTGATCGCCGACGCCCGCGACAAGGGCGCCCGGATCCTGGCCGGCGGTGACGGCGCGGGCAACCTGCTGGCGCCGACGATCGTCGCCGACGTCACGCCGGAGATGCGGATCTACGGCGAGGAGTCCTTCGGCCCGATCGTCGCCGCGATCACCGTCGACGGCGCCGAGGAGGCCGTACGGGTCGCCAACGACAGCCCCTACGGGCTCTCGGCCGCGGTCTTCGGCACCGACCCCGACCTCGCCTGGTCGGTGGCGGCCCGGATCGAGAGCGGCATCTGCCATGTCAACGGGGCGACCGTCCACGACGAGCCGCAGATGCCGTTCGGCGGCGTCAAGGACTCCGGCTGGGGACGGTTCGGCGGCAAGGCGGCGCTCGAGGAGTTCACCGAGCTGCGCTGGATGACGCTGCAGCGTGGACCGCGGCACTACCCGATCTGACCGGAGCGCGATGAAGCGACCGCTGACTTCCGAGCGCCGCGGGGGCCGAGCCGGGCTTCGCTCACGCCTCGGCGCCGAGCTCGCCGAGGCGGCGCCACTGGTCCGCGTCGAGCCGCGACATCGCCGTCAGCGCGGTGACGTTCTCCTCCAGCTGCTCGGGCCTGCTCGCCCCCAGCAGCGCGGTGCAGACCTCGGGGTCGTGGAGGACGAAGGCGATCGCCAGGGCGGCCGGCGTCATCTCCCATTCGTCGGCGAGCTCGCGCAGCGACGCGGCGATCGCGGCGGCGCGGGTGAATTTCGGCGTCTCGATCGCCGCCGCCATGCGGCCGTCGCCGGTCGCGGAGAGGTAGCGCCCCGAGAGGATGCCGCCGGCGAGGACGAAGGAGGCGACCACCTTGGTGCCGCCCGCCCGCAGGGCCGCCCGCATCTCCTCGTCCTCGACCGGCGAGCGGCGGTCGAGGCTGTAGGCGAGTTGGGCCAGGCAGGGCGGGGCGACGCCCTGGGCTCGGCAGAGCTCGGTCGCCGCGGCGATCCGCGCGGCGGGCCAGTTGACGATTCCCCAGGCCTGCGTCGTCCCGTCGGCGATCAGCTCGCCGATCGTCGCGACGACCTCGGCGAGCGGAAGCTCGGCCGGCGGCGGGTCGGAGTAGAGAAGGTCGAAGCGGTCGAGCCCGGTGCGGCCGAGCGACGCCTCGAGCTCCTCGCGCGCGCTCTGCCCGGGCCAGAACTCCCACCAGAGCTTGGTCGCGATCAGCACCTCCTCCCGCGGCCATCCGCTCGCCCTGAAGGCCTCGCCGAAGCAGACCTCCGAGTAGCCGGTCGGGATCGGCGCCCTGCCGGTGTCGTCGTCGTAGCGGGCCACCTCGAGGAAGTTGATGCCGAGCTCGCGAGCGCGCTCGAGCACCGCCGTTCCGGTCGCGCGCGGGATCCGGTCGAAGGTGCGCCAGGAGCCGACCGCGAGCGGGGAGATTTCGAGGCCGCGGATCTTCATCGGTCCGGCCTCCGCCACGACGAGCAAAGGACGGTCGGCCGATGAGCGACACGACCCATATCGATCCGAGCCACTTCCGCCGAGTGCTCGCCCACCTGCCGACCGGGGTCGCGGTGATCACGGCACGCGGTCCCGAGGGGCCGATCGGGATGGCGGCGAACTCGGTGACCTCGGTCTCCCTGGACCCGCCGCTGGTGCTGTTCTGCCCGGCCAAGACGTCGTCGACGTGGCCGGCGCTTCGTGCGGCGGGCGGGTTCTGCATCAACGTGATGGCCGGCCACCACGAGGAGGTTACGCGGCGCTTCGCGGCCAGGGACGTCGATCGCTTCGCCGGCGTCGACTACGAGGACCGCCCGGCGGGTCCCGTCCTCCGTGAGGCGCTGGCCTGGATCGAGTGCGACCTCGAGGACGAGCATGACGCGGGCGACCACACGATCGTCGTCGCCCGGGTGCGGGCGATGGACGCGGCGGCCGAGCTCGCCGAGCCGCTCGTCTTCTTCCGCGGCAGCTACGGCTCCTTCCGCGCGGCGGGCGACGCCTGATGTGCGGCGCCGCGGACGGGGTCGGAGATCGTCGACCTGGCTTGTACTTGAAATTGAATTCTGATTCACTTGCCCATTCTAGAGAGATCAGAGAAGGAGCGACAGTAGTGACGACCCAGACCCCCCCTGCAGTCCTGCCCGAGACCGGGATGTGGACGATCGATTCCGCCCACTCCTCGGCGCGCTTCCGCGTCACCCACCACGCGGTGGCCAGCTTCAGCGCCGCCTTCTACGGCGTCAAAGGCTCGTTCGACGCGGCGACCGGGAAGCTCGAGGGCTCGGTCGAGGTGGAGTCGCTGCACCTCCCGCTGCTGCCGAAACTGAAGGAGCACCTGCTGGTCGAGGAGTGGTTCGACGTCGAGCGCTTTCCGCTGATCTCCTTCGACGGCGTGGTCTCCTCGGGGGACCAGGGGCTCGAGGCCGACGGCGATCTGACGATCCGGGGAGCGACCCGGCCGGTGACCGCCGAGGCGACCGTCGGTGGTCGCGCCGCGGTCTTCGACTACCGCACCAAGACGGTCTCCGACCACATCGGGATCGACCTCACCACCGTGATCGATCGTCGCGAGTTCGGGCTCGAGTTCAACAACGAGCTTCCCGGCGGCGTGCGGAACCTGGGTTGGGACGTCCGGCTCACCGTTGCCCTGGAGCTCATCGAAGCCTCCGAGTGAGCGAGCCGATGGAGATCTGCCTGATGTTCGACCCCCACGACGGCCTGTCGTGGGAGGACTGGAGGGACCTTGCCGCGACGGCGGAGGACTCCGGTCTGCACGGCCTGTTCTGCGGCGATCACTACTCGGGCCCGGGCGGCGGCGCCGTCGACGCGCTCGACGTCTGGACCGCGTTGGCGGCCCTGGCGCCGCTGACCAGCGTCCTGCGCCTCGGGACGCTCGTCAGCCCGCTCACCTTTCGGCACCCGAGCGTGATCGCGCGGATCGCGGTCTCGGTCGACCAGATCTCCGGCGGCCGGGCGGAGCTCGGGCTCGGCACCGGCTGGAACGAGTCCGCCCACCGGCGGGCCGGGGTTCCCTTCCCGCCGCAGGCGGTCCGCTTCGCGATGCTCGACGAGCAGCTGGAGATCATCACCAGCTCCTGGCGGGCGGAGGAGTTCAGCTTCTCCGGCGAGCACTACGTCCTCGAGGGCCAGCAGGCCCGCCCGCTTCCCGTCCACGGCTCGCTGCCGCTGATCCTCGGCGGCAGCGCGCGGCGCCGCGGCGCCGGCCAGGCTGCCCGCTACGCGAGCGAGTACAACTTCGCGCTCGTCGGTCCCGAGCCGATGGGCCCGGCCGAGTTCGGCAAGGGTTGCCGCAGGCTCGACGCCGCCTGCGAGGCGGTCGGGCGCGATCCGGCGACGCTGAAGCGCTCGATCTTCACCTGGGGCTTCGTCGCCGCCGACCCGGACAAGGCCGACAAGATGCTGCGCCGCATGCTCGAGTTGCTCGGCGACGATCGCGATCCGGACGCCGTCCGCGCCGATCCCGGGCCCTGGATCTTCGGCTCGCCCGAGGAAGTCACCGAGAAGCTCGCGCCCTATCGGGAGGCCGGAGCGTCGCGCCTCTACCTCAAGCTCGTCGACTCTGGCGACGAGGCGGCGGTGCACGAGCTGGGGGAGTACGCGCGGGCCGTGTCGGCCTGAGTCCGCGTCGCGCGCCTCACAGCTCCCCGTCCGGCACGGGGATCTTCAGCGAGTTGAGCCAGATCCGGGTCAGGGTCCTCGCCAGCTTGGCGAAGCTCGTCTCCTCCTCGAGGACGAAGCTGACGTAGGCCGAGCGGCTGACGATCACCGAGAGGGTGCGGCCGGTCATCGCCGCGTCGAGGGCCGGGTCGATCCGGCCTTCCGCCTGCAGCTTGCGGACCACCTTCGTGTTCTCGCGCATGATCTTCTGGGCGTCGGCGGCGCGCAGGCGGCGGAAGCCGTCGTTCACGTTGGTGACTTCGTCGATCACCCGCATCATGTCGACGTTGCGCTTGTAGGCGCGCAGGTATTCGCGGTGGCTGTCGGCCACCCGGCCCACCAGCCCCTCCTCGTCGCCGAGCAGCACCTCCAGCGAGGGCGGGTTGTGCATCTCTTCGTTCAGCGCCTCGACGACCGCCTCGAAGATGCTCTCCTTGCCCTCGAAGTAGCTGTAGAAGGAGCCGATCGCCGTGCCCGCCTCCTTCGTGATGTCGGCGATCCGCGCGTCCAGGAAGCCGTCCCGTTCGAAGACGCCGCGGGCGGCGCGGACCAGGGCCGCCCGGGTGGCGAGGCCGCGCGGCGTGGTCGGTGCGGATGGGTTCGGGCTCACCTCTTCGAGGATCCTAGCCGGGGTCCCTGGATCTCCCTGAGGGGCGGAAGGCAAGCTCTGAAGCGATTTCCGGCGATGGTCGGAAGAGAGGCGAGGCATCGAGGCAGCGCGCCTTGACGCCTGCAATTTGAGCATGGGGAGGGAGAATCTTGGCATAGTCAACCAAGATAGTCATGAAATGCTGGTCGGGACGAATCGATCTTCACGAGTCGACCGAAGGCTGAGATGACGAATCAAGAGAAGCGAAGCATCCACCTGAACGTGCTGCCGCTGAGCAACGGGTTCCACCCCGGTGGCTGGTTGCGAGAGGGTGAGGACCCGGAGGCGATCTTCGACCCCGCCTTCTACCGGCGGATCGGTGAGTTGGCCGAGCGCGGCACCTTCGACGCGGTCTTCCTCGCCGACTCACCGCGCCTGACGCCGGACTTCACCTTCAGACCGCCGATCCGGACGCTCGATCCGGTGCTGATCCTGACCGCGGTCGGCGCGGTGACCTCCCACGTCGGCCTGGTGGTGACCGCATCGACGACGTACAAGGACCCGTACTCGCTGGCGCGCGAGTTCGCGACCCTGGATCTCCTCAGCGGCGGCCGCGCGGGCTGGAACGTGGTCACCACCAGGGACGAGGCGGCGGCCGGGAACTTCAGCTCGGTCGCCCATCCGCCGCCGGAGGAGCGCTACGCCCGCGCGGAGGAGTTCTTCGACGTCGTCCGCGGGCTCTGGGCCGGCTGGGGCGAGGACGCCATCGTCGCCGACCGCGCCAATCGTCGCTTCGCCGACCCCGAACGGCTGCGGCCGCTCGACCACTCCGGCAAGTGGTTCCAGGTCGCCGGCCCGGTGTCGGTGCCGCCGTCGCCGCAGGGCCGGCCGGTGATCTTCCAGGCCGGCGGCTCGCCGCCGGGGGTCGCGCTGGCCGCCCGCACCGCGGACGCGGTGTTCGCCTCGGTCTACGACCCGGCCGTGGCGCGGACGAGCCGCGAGGAGCTGCGGCGCCAGGCCGCCGCCGCCGGCCGCGATCCCGACCGGATCGCGTTCCTGCCGGCGCTGCTGACCGTGATCGGCGGGACCGAGGCCGAGGCTCGCGAGCGCCGGCGGCAGCTGGACGAGCTCGCCGGGCCGGAGGCGGTGCGGATGCTCGCCTTCGGGCTCGGCACCGACCCCGAGCTGCTGCTGGAGCTGGATCGGCCGCTGCCCGACGCCGTCGTCGCCGGGCTGAAGGCCGACGGGCCCTATCGGGCGGTGGCTTCCTACGGGAGCCTGATCGAGAGGGGGGCGACGATCCGCGAGATCCTCGAAGAAGGCGGTGACGGCGTCGGCCACCGGGGCATCGTCGGCACGCCGGAGCAGGTCGCCGACCTGATCGAGTCCTGGGTCGAGGCGGGCGCGGCCGACGGCTTCAACATCGTCCCCGACGTGCTGCCCGACGGGCTCGAGGCCTTCGTCGACCACGTCGTGCCCGAGCTGCGCGCCCGCGGCCTCTTCCGCCACGAGTACGAGGGCGCGACCCTGCGCTCGCACCTGGGAATCGATTGAGCGGCCGCGGCATCGCTTCTGAGCTCATCTCCAGGCTTTTTCTAGATAATGATGATGAACTTAGTATAGAAAGGAGCAGTCCATGTCGGCCAACTCGACCGGCCCGCGCTTCGGCGTCTGGGCGATCGTCCACGGGGGCTGGGCCACGGCCAACCATCCCGACGACCCCTTCGACGCCTCCTGGAAGCGCAACAAGAACCTGATCGTCGAGGCGGAGGAGCTCGGCTTCGACGCGACGCTGGTGGCCCAGCACACGATCAACCCCAGCGGCGACGACTACGCCGAGCTGGAGGCGTGGACGGCCTCCGCCGCGCTGGCCGCGCTGACCGAGCGGATCGAGATCATCGCCGCGATCAAGCCCTACCTGTACCACCCGGTCGTGCTCGCCAAGCAGGCCCTGCAGATCGACGAGATCAGCAACGGCCGGTTCGCGATCAACCTGGTCAACGCCTGGTACAAGCCGGAGCTCGACCGCGCCGGGATCGGCTTCGCCGAGCACGACGAGCGCTACGCCTACGGGCGCGAGTGGCTGACGATCGTCCGCGACCTGATCGCCGGCCGCGAGACCTCCTTCGACGGCCGCTGGTTCGACGTCAGCGACTACCGGTTGAACCCCGGGCCGGTCGGCGGTCGCCCGCCGACGATCTACCTCGGTGGCGAGTCGGAGCCCGCGCGCGCCCTGGCCGCCGACGCGTCCGACGTCTGGTTCATCAACGGCCGCCCGATCGAGGAGGTGCGCGACCTGATCGCCGACGTGGGAGGGCGCCCGCGCGGGGGAGACCCGCTGCGATTCGCGCTCTCGGCCTTCGTCATCGCCCGCGAGACCGAGGAGGAGGCGGCCGCGGCCGAGGCGGAGCTCTGGGAGATCGTGAAGAAGGACGCCTCCGACCTCGAGCGGCTGCTCGCCAACGCCGATCCCAAGGCGGAGATGTTCAAGACGGCAGCCCGCCTGCCCGCGATCGGGACCAACGGCGGCACCGCCGCGGGGCTGGTCGGCACCTACGATCAGGTCGCCGAGCGGATCGACGCCTTCCACCGCGAGGGCATCGAGCTCTTCATGCTCCAGTTCCAGCCCTTCGAGCCGGAGATGCGCCGTTTCGCCGCCGAGGTGCTGCCGCGCGTTCGGCGTTCCAGCGCCCTGGCCGCGTGATCTCGCGCGGGCGATAGGGGAGTCCTGGAGGGATCGCGGGTTTGCGCATGACGTGCCCTCTTTTCGACATTGTCGACCAAGTTGATCGTGTTACTTTGGATAGCGAATCGCCGCTCGCATCCTTGACCGCCCGTCGATCCGACGAGGCCGGCGGCGGACTCCCGACCCCTTCCCCCTCACCAATCCAAGGAGTGAAAGTTGCACCGAAAATCTGCGCTCAAGGGACCGCTGTCGGCGGTCGCATTGGCCCTCGTGTCGGCGTTGATCCTCGCCGCCTGCGGTTCGTCGTCCTCGTCCTCCTCGTCCTCGTCCTCGACCTCGGCTTCCGGCTCCGGCTCGTCGGAGACCGCGGCCGCGAGCAGTGAATCGACGGCGGTGAAGTCGCAGCTGGAATCGCTCTACAAGAAGGTCCAGGCGAACGGCGAAAGCTCGGTGGCGGTGGGCACGCTCGACCCGACCTCCTTCACCGAAACCGGCGAGAAGGGATACGGAAAGCTCGTCGTCCTGTTCGAAGAACTCTTCCCCGGGATCAAGGTCGAACCGGTGGACGTGCTGACGACCCCGATCGGCGAAAAGGTCGCGGCGGAAAAGAAGACCGGCAAGTACGCGATGGACGTCGCGCTCGACGGTGATACCGAGCTCGAGGAACAGGAGGCCGAAGGGAACCTCGCCAAGTTCAAACCGGCGAACGCGGTCAACCTGAAGTACCCCACCTACAGCGACCCCAAAGGTTACGCGTACCAGTTCCAGGCGCTGTACAACGGGATCACCTACAACACCTCGGCTCTTTCGGAAAGCGAAGTGCCGACGACGTGGAAGGAGCTCGCTGAACCGAAGTGGCACGAAAAGTTCGAGATCCTCGGACCCACCAACGTGCTCTCGATCCGCTACATCGCGGAGTCGCTGTACCGGCACACGTTCGATGCCGCGGCGTTCAAGGCGGCGGTCGCCAATGCGACCATCACCAACAATTTCGAAACCTTCAACACGGATGTGGGCGAAGGGAAAGTCGAACTGAACGTCTTCGCACCGGGGTCGTTCATGCTGCCCCTCAAGGAATTGGGCCAGCCGGTGGAATTCGCGAACAGCGAAGCGACCTTCCCGAACGGGATCTGGACCGCGGTGATGACGAGCGCCCCGCATCCGGAAGCCGCCCGTCTGTTCGACGCGTTCCTCTACACGCAGGAAGCCCAGGAAGCGGTCGCGAGCGAAACCTATTACTTCGCGACCATCAAGGGGGTTCCGGCGAACTCGAGTTGGCCGACGATCGAACTGTCGCCCGGCCAGATCCCGTTCCAAGAAGTCGCCGCCTACACGGCGCGCGCCGCCAAGCTCGCCAAGGAACTGTACCCCGCGGGTTCGGAAAACGATTGACCCGTGGCCTCCGTCGCTCACCCCGGCGAGCAGCGGGCCCCCGGCGCCTACGCCGGGGGCCCGTCCCGGGCGCGTAGCCGCGCCCGGGCGGGGGCGGCGCTGCGATCGATCCCGATCCTGGCGCTCCTGGCCGTCCTCGTCGTCCTGCTGCTGTTGCCGGTGGCCGCGGTCATCTACGGCAGCTTCCGCTCCGGCTCCCCGAGCCAGGCCGACACCCACTGGACCTGGGCCAACTACGCCGGCTTCTGGCCGACCGTGATCCAGTCCGGGGCGCTGCTCAACTCGGTTCTGCTCGGCCTCAGCACGACGATCATCGCGGTCGGTCTCGGTGCTGCCTTCGCCTTCGTCGCCGAGCGGACCGACGTGCCCGGCTGGCGCCTGATCACGCCGATGATGGCGCTCGGCCTCTTCGTCTTCCCGATGATGAGGGCCCTGGGGTGGGCGTTGACCGCCAATCCGTACATCGGCGCCATCAACGTCGTCGCCAGGAACATCACCGGCGACAAGACCCTCACCGTCTTCAGCACCTCGGGCTGGGCCGGGGTCATCCTCGTGGTCAGCCTGGCCGGGACGCAGGCTTGCTACTTCCTCTTCCTCGGCAGCTTCGGCCGGCTCGGCCGCGACCTCGAGGAGGCGTCGATCGTCGCCGGTCGCAATCGCCTGCAGACGCTCGCTCGGGTGACCGTCCCGCTGCTGCTGCCACTGGCGGGGTCGATCGCGATCATCGCCTTCCTCGTCCAGTTCCAGATCTTCACCGAGCCCTACGTCCTCGGCTCGCACCCGACCTTCATGATGACCCAGATCGTCAACGAGATAAAGGCGGCGGCGCGGCCCAGCTACGGCCCGGCGGGTGTCGTCGGCGTGATCACGGTCTCCATCGCCCTCTCCCTGGGGCTCGTGCAGGCCTTTCTCCTGCGTGGCCGCGACTACGAGATCGTCCGCGGCCGCAGCGGCGGCCAAGGACACATCGAGCTCGGCCGCGGTCGCCGCTGGGTGACCGGCGGGATCTTCGTCTTCTTCGCGCTCGCCGTGTTGATCCCGGTGATCTCGATCCTGCTCGCTTCGCTGACGCCCTACCCGGGCAACTACTCCAGCTTCGGCTTCGCCGCCTACCAGCGCGTCTTCGCCAACACGGCGTTGATGCCCGCGGTGCGGAACTCGATCACCTACGCCTTCGTCGGCGCCCTGATCGCGGTGGTGCTGGCGCTCGGGGTCGCGGTGGTCAGGACCCGCGTGCGGGCGCGCATCGTCGCCGCCGGGATCGGCCTGCTGATGCTGCTCGCCCTCGGGCTGCCCGGCGTCGTCCAGGCGCTCGGCATCACCTGGGCCTACACCACCGTCCCGCTGCTCAAGCAGCTCTACGGGACCGATACCTTGGTGCTGATCGCCCTGGTCGTCATCGCGCTGCCGGTGCTCAGCCAGATCATCTACGGGGCGTTGCGGCAGATCTCGGAGGATCTGGAGGACGCGGCGGTGGTCGCGGGCTCGCCGCGGTTCGTCGCCTTCTGCCGGGTGACGCTGCCGCTGCTCCTGCCGAGCCTGCTCGGCTCCTGGTTCATCGCCGCGTTGATCATCTTCGGCAACCTCGAGATCCCCCTGCTGCTCGGGCAGGCGAACAGCCCGGTCCTCGTCGAGTTGGCCTACTCACTGTTCTCCAAAGGCGACCGGGCCGCGGCCGCGGCGCTGACCACCTTGCTGCTCGGCGGCGCGGTGGCGATCGGGCTCCTCGTCATCGGCCTCCGCCGGCTCCTGGGCCGGCGGCTGGCTTCCGTGAACACCATCTACAGCCAACAGACGAACGCGAAAACCGAGGTAACGGCATGACCACTGTGCAACTCGACGGCGTGGCGAAGGAGTTCGACCACCACCGGGTGTTGGAAGACATCAGCTTCGAGGTGAAGACGGGCGAGTTCCTGGTGCTCCTGGGCGCCAGCGGCTCCGGCAAGTCGACCACGCTACGGCTGGTCGCGGGCCTCGAGCGCGTCAGCGAGGGGACGATCAGGTTCGACGAGCGGGTGCTCTCCTCGGAGCGGGAGAACGTCCCCGCGAACAAGCGCTCGCTGGGGTTCGTGTTCCAGAGCTACGCGCTCTGGCCGCACCTCTCGGTGATCAAGAACGTCGAATATCCGCTGCGCGCCGGGCGCGGTCGGTCGCGATCCGAGATCCGCGAGGAGGCGTTGCGGGCGCTTTCCTTGGTGCGGCTCGAGCAGCTCGCCGACCGGCGGATCAGCCAGCTTTCCGGTGGGCAGCAGCAACGGGTCGCGCTCGCCCGGGCGGTCGTCGGCGAGCCCGCGGTCGTGCTCTTCGACGAGCCGCTCTCCAATCTCGACATGCAGCTTCGGGCCGACCTGCGGACCGAGATCAGGCGACTGCACAAGCGCCTCGGCTTCACCGCGATCTACGTCACCCACGACCACAACGAGGCGGTCACGCTCGGCGATCGCATCGCCGTCTTCGAGCAGGGAAGGATCGTGCAGCTGGAGGAGAGCCGCCGCCTCTTCGCCCGGCCGGTGACCGAGTCGGTCGCCCGCTTCGTCGGCTTCGACAACCTGATCGCCGCCTCGGTGGCGGCCGCCGACGGCGACGACCGCTACCGGATCGAGTCGCCGTGGCTGGGCCTCTCGACCGTGGTCACCGGTGCGCCCTCGCTGGCGGTCGGCGACCCGGCCCTGGTCGGCGCCCGGGCCGCCGACGTCACGGTCACCCCGGTCGGCGCCCCGATCGGCGCCACGCCGGGTGCCACCCAGGGGATCGCCACGGTCACCGAGGTGAGCTACTCGGACGTCGGTTACACGGCGGCGCTCGATCTCGAGGGGACCGGGCTGGTCGGTGTCCTGCCCGCATCGGACTGGGGCCTCGACCCGGAGGCCCGCCTCGCCGCCGACGACTGGCGCGCCGCCGTCTCGATCGACTGGCGTCGCGCCCACGCGGTGCCCGGCCAGGCCGCCGTCGCCGAGCAGAGAACCGCGATCGCCGTGGCGGAGACGCCGGTCGGCAAGGACACCCGCAAGATCGAAGGAGTCAGCAATGAGTAACGACACGCTGTGGTACACGCGCTGCCCCGTCCCGACGGCATTCAGCATCGCCGTGCGCGAGGGGTGGCTGGACGACGAGCTGACCCCCGACGGGCTGACCGTGCAGTCGCTCGCCGTCTCCACCGACCCGGCGATGCGCAACGCGCACTTCGAGCAGACGGCGCCGAACTTCTTTCGCCACGGCGGCAACATCCCGCCGCTGGTGGCGGCGTCCCGCGGCCGGCCGGTCCGCATCATCGGCCTTTCGATCACCGACGGGATCGAGCCGATCCTCGCCCTCCCCGACTCCGGGATCGAGACGGTCGCCGACCTGCGCGGCAAGCGCCTGGCGGTGCCGCGGCGCGTCCACGATCCGGTCGACTTCTGGCGGGCGAGCGTGCTGAACGGCTTCCGCCGCGCCCTCGCCAGCGCCGACATAGGAGAGGACGAGGTCGAGTGGATCGACATCCCGGTCGACCGCACCTACGTCGGTTCGGCGAGCGCCGAGGTCGACCGGCGCCGGATGCTCTGGGACGCGATGTTCGTGCTCGGCCACCAGCGCGAGGACGCCTCGGCGATGGTGCGGGGCGAGGTCGACGCGATGTACGCGGCGGGCGCGATCGCGGCGACGATCCAGGGCTTCACCGGCGCGCGGAGCGTGATCGACGTGGGCCCGGTCGGCCCGCTCGGACAGCATCCGAACAACGGGACGCCGCTCGTCCTCTCGGTCACCGCCGACCTCCTCGACGCCCGCCCCGACATCGTCGCGCGGGTCGTCGCCCGCGTCCTCGAAGCGGGGATCTGGGCGCGCCAGAACGTCGAGGTCGCCCGCCGCGCCACCGCCGCCGAGATCGGCATCGCGGAGGAGCTGGTCGAGCGGTCGATGACGCCGGAGTTCGCCGCGCAACTGGAGATCGATCTCTCGCCCGAGAAGCTGGCGGCGCTGCGGGCGCAGCTCGACTTCCTCGACTCCAACGGCTTCCTCGCCGGCCCCGTCGACCTCGACGAGATCGTCGTCCACGAGCCGCTGGAAGCGGCGCGCGAGCTGCTCGAGCGCAAGGCGGAGGCGACGGCCGCATGATCGAGGCGGCCGGACGGAAGTCGACCGGCCTGGCGGTCGGCCGGAGCTGGCGCGAGCTGAACCGGCCGCTCGCCGAGGCGGTCGACGAGCTCACCGCGGGCACCGGCGGCGAGCGCACCGTCGAGGAGGTGGCGGAGGAGCTGCGGACGCTCGCCCGCCTCGGCGTCGGCTCGCTGCGGATCCCCGCCGAGCACGGCGGCGCCGGGCTGACCCAGCCGCAGTTCTACGACGCGGTGATCGACCTCGCCGCGGCCGAGTCGAACATCCCCCATATCCTGATCCAGCACTGGTCGGCGGTGGAGATCCAGCTGGCCCTGGGCGCGGGGGGCAACATCGACCTGCTGCGCGCCGCCGCCGCCGGCACGATCTTCGGCACGGCGATCACCGAGGCGCACGACAACGTCCTCGGCGAGATGCGCACCCGTGTCACCGAGGCGCCCGACGGCGGCTTCCGCCTCAACGGCCGCAAGGAGTACACGACCGGCTCGTACTACGCCGACCTGCTCACCGTCATCTGCGCCGACGAGAACGGGACGCTGATGCGGGCCACCGTCCCCACCCACGCCGAGGGCGTCACGCACGTCGGCAACTGGTCCGGGATCGGCCAACGCGAGTCGGCCAGCGGCAGCATCATCTTCGAGGAGGTCGAGGTCGACGCGCGGTTCGTGGCCGTGCTCGAGCGCAAGCTGAGCCACCCGCCCGATCACCAGCAGCTGATGATCGTCGCGACCCTCGCCGGGATCGCGCGGGCGGCGGCGCTGCAGGCCACGGTCCTGCTGCGGGCCCGGCGCCGGATCTACTCGATCGGCAGCGGCGGCCTTCCTCGGGAGGACCCGCAGATCCAGGAGATCGTCGGCGACGTCTGGGCCCAGGTCGACGCCGCGCGGGCGGTGGTCCTCGACACGGCCGCCGAGATGGAGGCGTGGCTCGAGCGGGCTCCCGCCGAGAACCTGGACGACCCCGATGTGCGTGAGCAGGCGATCGCCGCCGACGTGGCGGTGCTGCGGGCGCAGGCGATCGTCAGCCGGATCGCGCTCGGCGTCACCAGCCAGGTGTTCGACGCCCTCGGCGGCTCGGCGATCGCCGGCGAGGTCGAGCTCGACCGCCACTGGCGCAACGCCCGCACGCTGGCCTCGCACAACCCGATCGCCTACAAACTCCGCCAGGTCGGCGACTACCACCTGAACGGCACCGAGCCCCGACAGGTGATCGACACCCCGACCTTCACCGGGGTGCTCGCCGAGGAGGAGATCCAGGTCGGATGAGCACCGATGCGCGGGGCGGGCGCCGGATCCTCTGGAACGCGTTCGCCCACATGACCCCGTCGCACGTCTCGTTCGGGCTGTGGCGGCACCCCGACGGTCGGCGTCAGCTCGACTTCGCCTCGGCCGAGCCCTGGATCGAGCTGGCGAGGACGCTGGAGCGAGGCAAGTTCGACCTCATCTTCTTCGGCGACATCGCCGGCACCCGCCATACCTACGAGGACAGCTTCGACGCCACCCTCCGCGAGGGGCTGCAGGCCCCCGGGCACGATCCCTGGACCTTGGTCGGCGCGCTCGGCCTGCGGACCGAGAACCTCGGCTTCGCCCTGACCAGCTCGATCGTCGGCCGGCACCCGTTCGAGTTCGCCCGCAAGGTCTCCACCCTCGACCACCTGACCGGCGGGCGGATCGGCTGGAACGTCGTCACCTCGGCGACCGCGAACGTCTGGGAGAACCACGGCTACGACCGCGCCGTCGCCCACGACGACCGCTACGCCTGGGCGGAGGAGTACATCGAGGTCGTCTACCGGCTCTGGGAGGACTCCTGGGAGGACGACGCGGTCCTCGCCGACGTCGAGTCCGGCGTCTACGCCGACCCCGACAAGGTGCACACGATCGACCACGTCGGCGAGCGCTACAAGGTGCGCGGCCCGCACCTGGCGATCCCTTCGCCACAGCGGACGCCGCTGATCCTCCAGGCGGGCAGCTCGACCGCCGGGCGCGCCTTCGCCGCCCGTCACGCCGAGGCCACCTTCATCGCCGCCTACAGCCCGGAGGCGGCCCGCCCGGTGGTCGACGACATCCGCGCGCAGGCGGTCGCCGCCGGGCGCCACCCCGACGACGTCAAGGTCCTGATCCCGCTCTCGGCGACGGTCGCGCCGAGCAAGGAGGAGGCGCAGCGCCGCTTCGACGAGCTGCAGCCGTGGCGCAATCTGGAGGGGGTGCTCGTCCACCTGAGCGACATCTTCGGCGTCGACCTGGCGATGATCGACCTCGACACGCCGCTCGAGACGTTGCTCGAGAGCGACGCGACGCAGAGCACCGCGCAGGCCGTGATCGCGCTCTTCCCCGATCGCCAGGCGACCCTGCGCGACGCGATCGACACCCAGATCGCGCGCACCTTCGTCGGTTCGACCGAGGAATTCGCCGACGAGATCGAAGCCTGGGTGGAGGCGGGCATCGACGGGTTCAACCTGGTCCCGACGACGATCTTCACCTGGTTCGAGCAGTTCGTCGACGAGGTCGTGCCGACCCTCCGCGAGCGCGGGCTGATCCAGCGCGAGTACGAGAAGGGGCCGCTCCGCGCCAAGCTGTTCCCGGCCGACGGGCCGCGTCTTCCCGACCGCCATCCGGGGCTCGCCGTGCGCCGCAACATCGTCAATCAATACGCAACCGATCGGAAGTGACCATGCCGCCGGCAACCGACACCGAGACCACCCTCTGGTACACCCGCTGCCCCGGCCCGCTGGCCTTCAGCGCCGCCGTCGACCTCGGCTGGCTCGACCGCGAGTTCGCCGCCGACGACGTCACCGTGCTGTCGCTGGCCGCCTCGTCGGACCGCGCCGTCCACCAGTCGCACTTCGACCAGACCCAGCCCAACTCGTTCCGCCACGGCGGCCCGGTGCCGCCGCTGGTGGCGGCCTCGCGCGGGGCGGACATCGCCGTGATCGGCCTCTCCTGGGGCCTCGGCCGGCAGGAGATCCTCGCCCTGCCGGACTCCGGCATCGGCGAGGCCGCCGACCTTCGTGGCCGGCGCCTCTCGCTGCCGATCCGGGTCAACGACTCGATCGACTTCTGGCGGGCGCTGGTCCTGCGGACCTACCAGACCCTGCTCGAGGGGGCCGGCCTCGGCTTCGACGACGTCGAGTTGGTCGAGGTCCCGATCGAGCGGGCCTTCGTCGACGACGCCCGCGCCGGTCGGGATCGGGTGGCGACGCTCTGGGACGGTGCCTTCATGGTCGGCCACCAGCGCGAGGAGGCGGTCGCGCTGGTGCGCGGTGAGGTCGATGCGATCTTCAGCTGGGGGCCGATCGGCACGGTGCAGCAGGCCGCCTTCGGGGCCGAGGTCGTGCTCGAGGTGCCGCTCGGCAGGCGCCAGGGCGTGTCCACCTTCACCGTCAGCGGCCGGCTCGCCCGCGAGCGTCCCGACCTCGTCCGCCGGGTCCTGGCGCGGACCCAGGCGGTGGATCGGGACGCCGAGCAGCACAAGGACCAGCTTCGGCGGATCGTCGCCCGCGGCGCCGGCCTGCCCGAGGACCTGGTCGAGGCGACCTACGGCGCCGACGTGCACGAGCACCTCGGGGTCGACCTGGCGCCGGAGAAGATCGAGGCGCTGCGGCGCCAGGCGGCCTTCCTCCACGCCCAGGGCTTCCTCGAGCGCCCGGTCGACGTCGACGCCCTGGTCGTCCGTCTCTAGGCGGCGCGGGTCCTGAGCCTACGCCGCCACCGGCTCCAGCAGCCGGTGCAGGGCGGCGTGCTGATCCGCGGTCTTGAGCAGCTCCTGGATCAGGGTCCCGGCGGCGCCGGTCGTCCGGTCCCGCCTCGCGATCACCGAGACGCGGGTGTGGATCACCTCGCTGAAGGGCTTGAAGACGACGCCGAAGCTGGGCGACTCGTTGACGGTCGACCAGGGGATGATCGTCAGCACGTCGGCCGAGACGACCAGGCCGACCCGGGCGAACATGTCTTCGAGCTCGAAGGCCTGCTTGGGGGCGAAGCCGTTGCGGTCGCAGGCGCGGCGGAAGTCACGGTAGAGCGGGCACCAGCCGTCCGGCGCGCCCAGCGCCCACGACTCCTCGGCGAGGTCGACGAGGTCGATCTCGGCGCGGTCGGCGAGCCGGTGCTTCTGCGGCAGGACGCAGACCAGGGTGTCGTCGAAGAGCTTCCAGCTCTGGATCTCCTGGTCGAGCGAGCGGCCGGGAGGCTCGTTCGGGCCGAGCAGCGTGACGGCGACGTCGCTGTCGCCGTCGAGGACCAGTTCGGCCGCCATCTTCGGGGTCGTGACGCGCAACTGCACGTGGGTGTCGGGAGCCTTGAGGCGGGTCTGGCGCACCGCCTCCGGCACGAAGGTGGCGAGCGGATGCTGGTAGGTCGCCAGCGAGATCTCCTCGCCGGCGCCGGCGGCCGTGCCGCTGGTCTGCTCCAGCTCGGCGAGCGCCAGGTCGATCCGGTCCATCACCACTTCGGCGTGCTCGAGCAGCTTGGTGCCGGCCGGGGTCAGACGGGCGCCCTGCCAGGAGCGCTCGACCAGCTTGTGGCCGGTCGCCTGTTCGAGCAGCACCAGCTGGCGCGAGACGACCGACTGCGTGTAGTGCAGCTCGGTGGCGGCGGCCGAGATCGATCCCTCCTTGGAGATCGCGCCGAGGATCTTGAACCACGAGAGGTTCAAGGGGCCACCGGGGAGGACGGGGAGCCCATCAGTTTCCGCGTGACGTCCTCGAAAATAGACATTGTCAACCAAGATTGTACAGATCATGCTGAGGCGCGATCGCGGTCGCGGCGATTTCCCCCGCGATCCCCCGATTCCTCCAAACCAAACGATCGTGCCGAGGTGAACATGCTGGAGAAGTCAATCGATGTGGACGCCGACGGGCTGGAGCAGGCCCTCGAAGGGAGCGTCCTCCGCCCGGGCTCGCCCGACTACGAGCTCGCGCGGACCCAGTTCAACGCGGGCATCGACAACCACCCGGCGCTGATCGTCCAGGCGGGTTCCGAGGGCGACGTCGGGCGCGCCTTCGACTTCGCCGCGGCGCAGGACCTGTCGGTCTCGATCCGCGGCGGCGGCCACGGCGTCGCCGGGGTCGCGACGTCGGGCGACCTGATGATCGACCTGCGGCGGCTCGACGCCGTCGCGGTCGAGGCCGAGGACCGCATCGTCCACGTCGGCGGCGGCTCGATCTGGGGGCCGGTGGACGTCGCCACCCAGGCGTACGGCCTCGCCACGCCCGGCGGTCGCGTCTCCCACACCGGCGTCGCCGGCTTCACGCTCGGCGGCGGCCAGGGGTGGCTCTCGCCCCAACACGGGCTCGCCGCCGACAACCTCGTCGAGGCGCGGGTCGTGACCCCGGACGGTCGTGTGCTGGTCGCGAGCGAGGAGGAGGACCCGGAGCTGCTCTGGGCGCTGCGCGGTGGCGGCGGCGGGTTCGGCGCGGTCACCCGGTTCAGCTTCCGCCTGCACCCGCTGCAGCCGCAGGTCCTCGCCGGCCCGGTTCTCTACCGTGAGCAGGACATCGCCCTGGTCGGCGAGCGCTACGCCGAGTTCTCGGCCGCGGCACCGCCCGAGGTGAGCACCGCCCTGACCTTCGCGAGCGCGGCGAAATTCCCCTTCCTGCCGGAGTCCTACGGTCGCGAGACGGTCCTCATCCTGCTGGTCTCCTGGCTCGGCTCCGACCTCGAGCGGGGAGCGCGGGAGATCGCCGCCGCCCGTACCTTCGCCGAGCCGCTCGCCGACATGGTCGCCGAGACCACCTACGTCGATTTCCAGGCCGCCCTCGACCAGGGAAACCCCTGGGGCCAGCGCCAATACTGGTCGGCGGTCTACCTGGACGAGCTCGGGCCCGAGGTGATCGAGGCCAGCGAGGCGGCGATCCACGGGCAGCCGCAGGGGAGCACGATCATCGCCCAGCCGATGGGCGCCGCGGTCAACGAGGTGCCGGCCGACGCCACCGCCTTCGCCAATCGCGATCCGAAGTGGCTCTATCACCCGCTGGCCGTCTACGACGACGCCGAGCGGGACGACGAGATGCGGGACTGGGCGCGCGGGCTGGTCGAGCGGATCTCGCCCTTCCGTTCCGGTGGCGGCAGCTTCATCAACCTCAGCTCCGACCACGACCGGCCGGAGCTCGAGCAGGGCATCGGCGAGCGGGCCTTCCGACGCCTGTCGGAGCTGCGCCGCCGATACGACCCGGACGGCGTGGTCGTCACCAGCCCGCCGAGGCGGTCCCGGAGCTGAGCGGGACGATGCGAGAGCTCCATCTGAACGCCTACATCCGCAACAGCGGACACCATCGCGGAGCGTGGAGGCTCCCGGTCTCGCGGTCCCCGGTGGCCGGGGACATCGGCCACCTCCGGCGTCTCGCGGAGATCGCCGAGCGGGGTCGGCTCGACGCGTTGTTCGTCGCCGACGGGGTGGAGCTGTTGGACGGGATCGAGCATTCCGAGCTCGACGGCCTGGAGCCCACCGTGATGTTCGCGGCGCTCGCCGCGACCACCGAGCACGTCGGTCTGATCGGCACGATGTCGACCTCCTTCAATTCGCCGTACAACCTTGCGCGACGCCTCGCCAGCCTCGACCACGTCAGCGGCGGCCGCGCCGGCTGGAACATCGTGACGTCCTCCACCCCCGGGTCCGCGGCGAACTTCGGCGGCGCACCGACTTCCCACGCCGAGCGCTACCGCCGCGCCGAGGAGTTCGTCGAGGTCGCGCTCGCGCTCTGGGACAGCTGGGATGACGACGCCCGCGTCGTCGACAAGGGCACCGGCGTCTACGTCGACACGTCGCGCATCCACGCGGTCGATCACCACGGCGAGCACTACGACGTCGCGGGGGCGCTCAACGTGTCTCGCTCTCCGCAGGGCCGGCCCCTGCTCGTCCAGGCCGGGACGTCGGAGCCCGGTCGCCGGCTCGCCGCCAGGTACGCGGAGGCCGTCTTCACCGCGCAGCCCACCTTGCCCGAGGCGCAGGCTTTCTACGCCGACCTCAAGCGTCGCGCCGCCGAGGTCGGACGCGATCCCGACCACGTCCTCGTCCTCCCGGGCATCAACCTCACGCTCGGCTCGACCGTCGCCGAGGCGACCGCGCGCCGGCAGGAGCTCGACGAGCTGATCTCGATCGAGGGGGCGCTCGAGGAGCTGAACGTGCTCGCCGGGGTCGACCTGCGCGACGTCCCCTTGGACGAGCCGATCCGATCGCTGCCTTCCGTGGACGAGATCGAGAGCAACAAGAGCCGGTTCATGATCGTCAAGGAAAGCGCGCTGCGCGAACGGCTCACTCCGCGCGAGGTCGCGAAGCGTTTCGTCTCCGGCGGCGGGCACCCCGGTGTCGTCGGCACTCCGGAGCAGGTGGCGGACGTGCTGGTCGAGTGGTTCGAAGGGCGCGGCGCCGACGGATTCAACCTGATGGGCAGCGTCTTGCCGCTCGATCTCGAGTTGTTCGTCGAGCACGTCGTCCCGCTCCTCGTCCAGCGCGGGGTATTCCGCTCCGAGTACACGGGTTCGACCTTGCGGGAGAACTACGGGCTGCCGCCGGTCATCTCGGACGCGGTCGGCGCCGGAGTGGGGGGGCGGTCGTGAAGGTCACCGCCGTCCGCTGCATCGAGGTCACCGGCACGATCCACGATCCGGAGATCTATTGGGACGACCAGCTGGTGCGGCCGACGGACCTTTATCCGGAGCTGCTCGAGGGGACGGCGGAGATGAGGCCGCCGGCCGACAGGCGTCAGCCCTTCCCGGTGCGGAGCATCTTCGTCCGCATCGATGCCGAGGACGGGTCGTACGGAACCGCGGGGCCGATCACGCCGGCCCAGGCCTGGCTGATCCGGCGGCGGTTGCGGCCGCTGCTGGAGGGCGCCGACGCGCTGGCGACCGAGCGCCTCTGGGAGGTCATGTACCGCTCCTGCGTGGCCCACGGGCGCAAGGGCCTCGAGATGCTCGCGATCAGTGTCGTCGACTGTGCCCTCTGGGACCTGAAGGGAAAGCACTTCGGTGTCCCGGTGTGGCGGCTGCTCGGCGGGCCGTTGCGCGATCGGATTCCGGTCTACGCGTCGACCCTGGGTAGCTCGCACGAGCCCGGCATGGTCAAGGAGCTCGCCGAACGGCTCAAGAGCGAAGGCTTCTGCGGCATGAAGTGGTTCCCCCGCTTCGGCCCGAAGGACGGCAGGGAGGGCATGCGCCGCAACGTCGAGCTGGTGCATCAGCTGCGTGAGGCGGTCGGTGACGCGATGCTGCTGATGATCGATGCCTGGATGTCCTGGGACGTCCGTTACACGATCGAGTTCGCAAGGCGGGTGGCCGACTACGACCTGCACTGGATCGAGGAGCCGGTACTGCCGGACCGACTCGATTCCTACGCCGAGCTGAGCGCGCGGATCGGCACCCAGGTGCGGATCGCGGGTGGCGAGCACGAGTACACGCGCTGGGGCATGCAGCAGCTGGCCGGCCAGGGCGGCGTCCAGGTTCTGCAGCCCGACGGCCACTGGGCCGGAGGCTTGAGCGAGCTGGTCAAGATCGCGGCGATCGCCTCGGCGCAGGAGGTCGAGCTGGTGCCGCACGGCGGCCCGGTGGCGGCCAACGCGCACCTCACCTTCGCCCAGCCCGAGCCGCTGGTGCCGATGGCCGAGTACCTGTTCCGCCAGAAGATCGTCTACGAGTGGTTCCTCGCGGATCCGGTGGGTCCGATCGACGGCTTCATCGATCCGCCGAGCCGGCCGGGGCTGGGGATCGAGCTGGACGAGTCGAAGATCGAGTCCAGGCGCGAGCTGCGCGATGACTGAAGTCCGCGGGAGGGCATGGCGATGAGCCCCGCCGAGAGGGTCGCCATCGTCGGCGGCGGCGCCGCCGGGGCGATCGCCGCCACCCACCTGCTGCGCGAACGGCGGGAACGCGGCACGCTGGAGATCGACCTGATCGACCGCGCCGGCGGCTTCGGCTCCGGGGTCGCCTACGGCACCCAGGACCCGCTGCACGTGCTGAACGTCCCCGCCGTCCGCATGGGCGCGATCCACGGCCGGCCCGAGCACTTCCACGAGTGGCTCGCCGGACGCGGCCAGGACGTGCCCGAGGAGGCCTTCCTGCCGCGCGGCCTCTACGCCACCTACGTCCGCGACATCCTCGCCCGCGCCGAGCGCGAGGCGAGCGGCGCCCGCCTGGTGCGGCGGGTGGGCGAGGTGGTCGCGATCGCCGAACATCTCGGCACCCTCGGCGCGACGCTGGAGCTGACCCTCGCCGACGGCAGACGCCTCGCCGCCGACCGCGTGGTGCTCGCGCCCGGCCCGCTCGCGGGCGGCGATCCGGTGGCGGTGCCCGGCGAGCTCCGCTCCGCGGGCACCTACGTCGCCGACCCCTGGGCGGCGGGCGCCCTCGACGCGGCCCGCAGGGATCGCTCGGTACTGATCGTCGGCACCGGCCTCTCGATGGTCGACGTGGCGCTGACCCTGGGAGGGGAGGAGCGGGGACCGTCGGTCCGCGCGGTCTCCCGCCACGGCCTGGTGCCGCGCCGCCACCGCCCGGGCCTCACCAACATCCGCCGCTTCCATCTGCCCACCGCGGGCACCATGGACCCCGTCTTCGCCGCGATCCTCGCCCAGATCTGTCGCGTCTCCCAGCAGGGCGACGACTGGCGCGACGTGATCGACTCGATGCGGCCCTCGACCCCGCAGATCTGGAAGTCGCTGAAGCGGGAGGAGAAGGAACGGTTCCTCTCCGACTACCAGCGGCTCTGGGACGTCCACCGCTTCCGCATGGCGCCCGAGGTCGCCGACCGCTTCGAGGCGCTGAGCGCGGCCGGCCGGATCCGCACCGGCGCCTCCTCGATCGTCTCGCTGGAGGGCCGCGGCGGTCGGGTCCGGGCGGCGCTGCGCGTGCCGGGCGCGGGCGAGGTGGAGATGGTCGAGGTCGACCGGGTGATCAACTGCTCCGGCGCCGGCCACGACCTGCGCCGGGGGGCGCCGCCGGTCCTCGCCGGCCTGCTCGCCACCGGGCGAGCCCGGCCCGACGAGCTCGGCCTCGGCCTCGACGTCGACGAGGACGGCGCCCTGCTCGACGCCGAGGGCCTTCCCTCCGATCGCCTCTTCGCGGTCGGGGCGCTCCGCAAGGGGGTCGAGTGGGAGGCGATCGGGATCACCGAGATCCGCGACCACGCCGCGGCGATCGCGCGGCGGATCGCCATGGAGGGGAAGGGGGAGGCTCCGGAGAGGGAGAGTCGCCCGTGGCCCTTCGACGAGGCGGCGGCGTGAGCAGGTTGCGCGAGGCCCCGTTCCGATCCGTGGTGGATCCCGTCGACCGCGCCGCCGCCGAGGCTCGCCGCCGGCCGCATGGTGCTCCTGCGCGACGACCGCGAGCGCCGCGGCGAGGGCGACCTGCTGATCGCGGCCGAGTCCGCCGACGCGGCGGCGGTCAACTTCATGGTCACCGAGGCGCGCGGCATCGTCTGCCTGGCGCTGCCGGCCGGGCGCTGCGCCGAGCTCGGCCTGGAGCAGATCGGCAACCGCGGCAACCGGTCCTCGCTCGGTGACTCGGCGATGGTCTCGATCGAGGCCCGCGAGGGCGTCAGCACCGGGATCTCGGCCGCCGACCGGGCCCGCACGATCGCGGTCGCGGTCGATCCGGCGAGCGGGCCGGAGGACCTCGTCCGGCCCGGCCACGTCTTCCCCCTGCGCGCCCGCCCCGGCGGCGTGCTGGAGCGGGCGGGGCGGACCGAGGCCGCGGTCGACCTGGCGGGCGTCGCCGGGCTCGGCGGCGGCGCCGTCCTCTGCCAGCTGATGCGCGACGACGGCCACATGGCCCGTGAGGAGGACCTGGGGCGCTTCGCCACCCGCCACGGCCTCGCGATCGTCGACGTCTCGGCGGTGGTCGCCCACCGTCGCGCCGCGGTGCCCGCGGTCGCCGCCGAGGTCGACCGGCCCGGCCGGACGATGCGCGACGTGATGGGCCACTTCGCCACCGGCGTCTCGGTGGTCACCGCCCGCGACGCCGCCGGGGTCCCGGTCGGCACCACGGCCAACGCGATCTCCTCGGTCTCGCTCGACCCGCCGCTCCTGCTCGCCTGCCTGGCGGAGGACTCCGAGACCCTGGCGGCGATCCGCGCGAGCGGCCGCTTCGCGGTCAACGTCCTCGCCGCCGAGCAGCGCCACCACTCCGACCGCTTCGCCCGCAAGGGCGAGGCGGTGCGCTCCCACGAGGTCGACTTCGACGACCACGAGACGGGGGTGCC
The DNA here is from genome assembly GCA_047601885.1 of Solirubrobacterales bacterium. GTDB lineage: Bacteria > Actinomycetota > Thermoleophilia > Solirubrobacterales > 70-9 > VAYN01. The sequence continues at coordinate 338,433 of JASGIK010000002.1, read as the reverse complement.
GGTGCTGCCGGGCTCCCTGGCGACGATCGCCTGCGAGGTCTCCGCGATCCACCCGGCCGGCGACCACGAGATCGTCGTCGGCCTGACCTGTCACCTTGACCACCGGGAGCCGGGAACCCGGCCGCTGCTCTTCTACCGCGGCTCCTATTCGGAGATCCGGATCGAGGAGGACGAGCTTGCCGCCTGAGACTTCAGGCCCCGAAGCTCCCGCCGCGGCGCCCCCTGTCGCCCCGTCGACCTCTGGTCGCCGACGGGTCGCCGTCACCGCCGAAGCGGTCGACCGTTTCCACGAACTTGCTCCGCGGACGATCGAGATCTCGGCACTCACAAAGGGACTCGACCTGGAGACGGTCGACTTCCTCGTGCCCACGCACCTCGAGCGATGGATCGTGGAGCCTCTCCCGAGCCTGAGGCGAGTCGCCGTGGTGCAACTGTTGTCGGCGGGGTCCGACTGGATCGACGGCCGACTTCCCCCGCAGGCCACGCTGTGCAACGCGCGAGGTGCCCGCGACGGTCCGGTCGCGGAGTGGGTGGTGTCCGCCCTCCTGGGGGCCTCTTCGCGGACATTGGAAGGCGCGCGGCGTCGGGCCTGGGCCGATCGCGGCCTCGCCGATCTCGCGAGCTGGACCGTCCTGGTCGTCGGCATGGGGTCGATCGGCCGCCGGGTGCGGTGGCTTCTGGAGCCGTTCGGCACGCGTGTGGTCGGGATCGCCTCGACGGCGCGGGAGGGTTTGTACGGTGTGGATGAGCTCGCCTCCTTGCTGCCGGATGCCGACGCGGTCGTGATCCTGGCGCCGCTTTCCGACGACACCAGGGGGTTGATCGGCACCCCTGAGCTGGCCGCGATGAGGGACGGCACGCTTCTCGTGAACGCGGCCCGCGGGGCGATCGTCGATACCGACGCACTGCTGGCCGAGGTGATACCGGGGCGCCTCAGGGCGGTGCTCGACGTGACCGACCCCGAGCCGCTCCCGCGCGACCATGCCCTGTCGAACGCGCCCGGCGTCCTCTCCATCACCCCTCACATCGCCGGCGACTCGCCGCTGGGCAATCGCCGCGCGATCGACCTCGCCGCGCGCCAGCTCGCCCGTTGGATGGCGGGTGAAGAGCTCGACAACGTGGTCCGCGGTGGCGTGCCTGAGGCGCCGGTGGGATCGCGGTGATCGAGTTGATCGACAGCGCCCGGTGTACCCGCTGCAACATCTGCATCCGGGTCTGCCCCACGGACGTCTTCGAACGCGTGCCCGGCTCCCCGCCGCGGATCGCGCGCCAGGATGTCTGTCAGACGTGCTTTATGTGTGAGATCCACTGTCCGGACGACGCCATGTACGTCGCGCCGCTGCGACGACCGGCGCCGGCCGGGTCGGCCCACCGCGACCTCGGGAAGCTCAAGGAGAGCGGCTATCTCGGCAGCTACCGCCACCGGCTCGGCTGGGGTGAGGGGCTGGCGCCGCCGCAGACGCTCGATGATCTGGACGCGCTCGCCGGGCTCGGCCCGCGCCGGCTCGACCAGGCCGAGGGCGATGTCAAGCCGCGCGTGATTCCATGAGCGGCCCGCCACCCGGCAAGCACGAGCCGGTCGAGGCGCTGGAGCTCGACACCGACGTGCTGGTGGTCGGCGGCGGGCCGGCCGCGACCTGGGCGGCGCTGACCGCCAGGTCCGAGGGCGCCCGGGTGGTGCTCGTCGACAAGGGCATGTGCGGAACCAGCGGCGTCGCGCCGGCCGCCACCGCCGGCCACTGGTGGGTCGATCCGGACCGGCGCGAGGAGGCGATCGTCTCACGTGACAAGGTCGGCGGGAACCTGTCGGAGCGCTCCTGGATGTTGGCGATGCTGGAGGAGACCTGGCGGCGCTGGCCGGAGATGTCGCTGGAGTACGGCTATCCCGCCTCCGGCGTGCTGAAGCGCCTCTCCGGCGCCGGGGCGCGGCTTTGCCAGGGGCCCGTCTACCTCCGCGAGATGCGCCGACGCGTATCTCATTCCGGCGTCCGGATCCTCGATCACTCTCCCGCTCTCGAGCTGCTGATCGACCACGACGGCGAGGTTGCCGGCGCGGCAGGCGTGCAGCGTCAGAAGGGACGGGAGTGGCGGGCGCGGGCCGGGGCGGTGATCCTGGCGACCGGAGGTTGTGCCTGGAAAAGCGGCAGTCTCGGGTCCAACGTCAGTACCGGTGACGGCTATCTGATGGCCGGCGAGGCCGGCTCGTCGCTGTCCGGGATGGAGTTCTCCAATTTCTTCGGCATCACCCCGAAGGGCGGCACCATGGACAAGAACGGCTTCAACCTGGTGTCGACGTTCTACGACGCCGACGGAAACGTCGTGCAGGAGGGCTGGAGCGGCCTCGGTGGCGCCAACGGGTCGGCGTTGCTGCGCGCCTCGCTGAAGGGGCCGATCTTCCAGCGCCTCGACCAGGCGCCGGTCGAGGGGCGCGAGGACATGCGCGCACAGATGCCCAACTTCTTTGTGAACCTCGACCGGCTGGGCATCGACCCGTTCGAGGACAAATACGAGGTCGAGCTGATCAACGAGGGCACCGTCCGCGGTACCGGTGGCGTCAGGGTCGTCGACCACACGTGCTGGACCGGCATCCCGGGGCTCTGGGTCGCCGGTGACACCGCCTCGCGGGAGGCGATCGTCGGTGCCTCCACCGGTTCTGGCGGGCCCAACGCCGCCTGGACGATCGCCTCCGGCACCTGGTCCGGCCGCGCCGCCGCCGCCCATGCCCTCGGCGTCCGCGGCGCCGGCGCCGGTCGGGACCCTTTCCGTGGCCTCAGTGGCGCCGGGCGAGCCGGCCTGAGGCCGACCGGCACCCCGCTGGCGCGGGGCGCCTGGCGGGAGATGACCGCGGCGGTCCAGGGCGAGATCAATTCTCCCGCCAAGAACGGTGTACGCAGCGCCGCGGGAATGGCGGTCGCGCTGGCGGAGCTGCAGCAGATCTGGAACGCGATCCGCTCCGGACTCGGTGCCGGCCGTCGGGTCGGCACCGAGGAAGACGCGCGTGAAGCGGTGTGGAACCGTGAGACCGCCGCGATGGCCGCGTCGGCGCGCTGGGCCTACCTGACGGCGGCGGCCCGCACCGAGAGCCGCGGGATGCACGTGCGCGAGGATTTCCCCGAGACCGATCCGGCCCAGCGCAACCGAGTGATCGTTTGCGGCGTAGATCGCCCTGAGCTGACGGTTGCGGGAATCGACGATCCGGTGAGCCGCGGTTCGTCGCCCGCCCAGGCGGGGGCCGATTGATGCGGATCGAGCAGTGCCCCGTTCGGCCACCGACCGAAAAAAGTCGCGGCCGGCCTTACCGATGGACGAGCCACGCCAGCGCTTGTTCTGGCTCATCTGCCATTCCGTTTGTCAACTCAACTCCCAAGGAGTCAACTATCGATGTCCTCGACTGTTTCGTCTGACCGGTTAGGCCCCTTGGTCCTGGCGCCGGACTCCCAGCGCCTGCTCTTCACGGAGGCCCGCACCGCGAACACGTTCACCGATAAGCCCGTCAGCGACGAGCGGTTGCGAGCGATCTACGAGCTGGCAAAGTTCGCTCCGACGTCGGCCAACACCAACCCACTGCGCATCCTTTTCCTGCGACAGGGTGAAGGACGAGACCGTCTAATCCCTCATATGGCCGAGGGGAACCGTTCGAAGACGGCCGGTGCACCGGCCGTTGCCGTGCTCGCCAGTGATCATGCCTTCCATGAGCGCATCCCGGAGTTGCTCCCGGTCAAACCCGAGCTGCGTGAGTTCTTCGATGCCGACGAGGTCCTGCGGGACAAGGTCGCCCTCTACAACGGTGCCCTGCAGGCTGCTTACTTCATCCTCGCCGTGCGCGCCGCAGGCCTGGCTGCAGGGCCGATGGCCGGGTTCGATGCTGCCGGCATCGACGCGGAGTTCTTCGCCGACTCGACTTGGCGGTCGCACCTCGTCGTCAACATCGGCGAGCCTGGACCTGGAGCTTGGTCCCCCCGCCTGCCCCGCCTTGGTTACGAGGACGTCGTCCGGTACGGATGAGGCCTCGCTTCCCGCCCTCGGTCGAACGTGGACCATGCCGACCAGCGGGACCAAGAGCCATGGGCAAACCCCCGCCCCGGCTTCTGTCGCCTTCGACTTGTCGCTGTTGACCACCGGCGCGGTGCCTCCAGGAAGCCGAAGGTCACGGTTCGAGACGTTGTCCCTAGGATCGGATCTCGATCGGGTTTCTTTCGCGGGTTCGAGTCCCGTCGCTCCCGCTATTGAAACCTGCCTCGGTGCCGCCGGCTTCGGCCGGGTCCTCGGCAGCCTTGAAGTAGCGCAGGAATGGGGCTGGCGACGCAGGGTGTACTCGTCCTTCGTGCTGGAGGGCAGGTGACGTCCCCGGGCGGGGCTTCGTTCAGCCTTCTTTCACCTTTGGCCGGCACGATCCACGTATGCGCCTGCTGGTCGCCGACGACGAGGCGGCCGTGCGCGAGGCACTTGCGCTCGTGCTCGACCTCAACGGCTTCGAGGTGACGACGGCTGCCGACGGCCAGGCGGCGATGCGGGCGCTTGCCGCCGCGCGGCCCGACGCGGTGATCCTCGACGTGCTGATGCCCGGCCTCGACGGCCTCGAGGTCTGCCGGCGGCTGCGGGCGACCGGCGACCGCACGCCGGTCCTGATGCTGACCGCGAGGGCCGAGGTGAGCGAGCGGGTCGCCGGCCTCGAGGCGGGCGCCGACGACTACCTGGTGAAGCCGTTCGCGCACGAGGAGCTGATCGCCCGCCTGCGGGCGCTGCTGCGGCGGACCGGCTGGGAGGACGACGGCGAGACGCTGCGCTTCGAGGACCTCGAGCTCGACCCGCTCGCCCACGAGGCGCGCCGCGGCGACCGCCTGCTCGAGCTGACCCGGACCGAGTTCCTGCTGCTCGAACTGCTGCTGCGCCATCCTCGTCAGGTGGTGACCAGGGCGACCATCTTCGACCGGGTCTGGGGCTATGACTTCGGCCCCACCTCGAACTCGCTCGAGGTCTACATCGGCTACCTGCGCCGCAAGACCGAGGCGGGCGGCGAGCCGCGGCTGGTCCACACGGTCCGCGGCGTCGGCTACGCGCTCCGGCCGGTGAAGCGATGACCTTCCGCCGGCGCATGGTGCTGCTCGCCGCCGCCGCCGTGGCGGTCGCGGTCGTCCTCGTCTCGGTCGTCGTCTACTTCACCACCCGCAACGAGCTGCTCGGTCAGATCGACTCCAGCCTGCAGCAGAAGATCACCCCGGGCGAAGCGCAAGCGGTCCAGATCCAGGTATCGGGCGGCAGCGCGACCCGCCTGGCGAAGCTGCTCAAGGAAAGCAAGCAGCTGCCGTCCAAGGCCATCTCGCCGAGCCTGACCCGCCAGGTCGTGGGCCAGGCGGGACAGGCCTACGGTGAGACCCACGCCTCGTCGGGGAAAGGAGAGGGCGCCTCCGCGAAACTTGTGCTGCCGGAAGGCGGGCTCGGCACCGCGACCGGCTACGTGCAGCTGATCGAGGCCGACGGCCACGTCCTGCGCTCGGCCGCGAAAGGCTCGTTTCTGCCGATCACCGCCGCCACCCGCGCCGTCGCCGCGGGCAGGCGCGACTCCTTCTTCAGCGACGCCACGGTCGACGGGACGAAGGTGCGGGTGCTCACCGCGCGGGCGGCGGGCGGTGGCGTCTGGCAGGTGGCGCTGCCGCTGGCGGACGTCGAAAGCGCCCTGGCGCACCTGCGCCTGGTCCTGGCGATCGTCAGCCTCGGCGGCATCGCCGTCGCCGCGGCCCTCGGGTTGTTGGTCTCGCGGGCGGCGCTGGTGCCGGTACGGCGCCTCACCGGGGCCGCCGAGCGGGTGGCCCGGACGCAGGATCTCGGCCATCGGATCGTGCCGGGCGGCGAGGACGAGCTGGGCCGGCTGGCGGCCAGCTTCAACACGATGCTGGCGGCGCTGGAGCGCTCGCAGGCGGCCCAGCGCCGGCTCGTCTCCGACGCCTCGCACGAGCTGCGCACGCCGCTGACCAGCGTCGGCGCCAACCTCGACGCGCTCGCCATCGGTGACGATCTCGACCCGGCCGAACGGGCCCGGGTCGTGGCGGCGGCCCGGGCGCAGCTGCGCGAGCTCGGCGTGCTGGTCGGCGACCTGGTCGACCTCTCGAAGACCGAGGTCGAGGAAGTCGAGGTCGAGGAGGTCCGCCTCGACCTCGCCGCGGCGGGGGCGATCGAGCGCGCCCGCCTGCACGCTCCGGACTGTCGCTTCGAGCTCGACGCCGAGCCCTGCCTGGTGTCCGCGTCCCCGGCCCGGCTGGAGCGGGCGATCGCGAACCTGCTCGACAACGCCGTCAAGTGGGGGCCGCCGGGCGGCCCGGTCGAGGTGCTGGTCCGCGACGGCCGGCTCGAGGTGCGCGACCACGGCCCGGGGATCGCCGCCGCGGACCTGCCCCGCGTCTTCGACCGCTTCTACCGCGCCCCCGTGGCGCGGGCGCTGCCGGGCTCGGGGCTGGGGCTGGCGATCGTCCGCCAGGTTGCCGAGACCCACGGCGGCAGCGTCGAGGCGGCCGACGATCCCGACGGCGGCGCCCGGCTGACGCTCGAGCTGCCGGCGTTGGCGATGACCGCGGCGGAGACGGCCGCGGCGACGCGGTGCGTCCGCGGCTCAGCGTAGGGACCGAGGCGCGCGGCCGCCGCTTCAGCAAGCTCCTCGCTCGCCTTCAGGTGATTCTCACCTCGCTCCCAGAGTCTGGAGTCATGCCGGCGAACCGCCTCCAAGCCATCGCCTTCACCCTCCTCATCGCCCTCGCCGTGGTCGCCGCGGGAACCCTCCTCACCGCCTGCGGGGGCTCCTCCTCGCCCTCCGGGTCGACCACCTCGGCCGCCGACGGCGCCTTCAAGTTCTCCAAGTGCATGCGGGAACACGGGGTGAAGAACTTCCCCGACCCGGAAGTCTCGGCGAGCGGCGCCACCCGGATCCAGTTCAAGGCCGAAGGCACCAGCTCGAAGACGCTGGAAGCCGCCCAGGAAGCCTGCCGGCACTTCCAGGAAGAAGGTGCGCAAAAGCAAGAACTGAGCCCGCAGCAACAGGTCGAACAGGAAGAACAGGTCGACAAGTTCGCCAAGTGCATGCGCGAACATGGGATCGAAGTCGAAACCTCGACCGCGGGCGGCGGCGCCAAAGTCAGCGTCGGCGGCGGCGGCCAGGGCGGGCCGAACCCGGAAAGCCCGGCCTTCCAGAAGGCGCAGGAAGCCTGCCAGAGCCTGATGCCGGGGCCGAAGGGGAAGTCCGGCGCCCAGCCCGGGACGAGCCACAGCAAGGAAACGCCGGGGAGCGGCGCCGGCCTCACGATGGAATCCGGGTCCACCGGGGAATGAGAAGTCGTCGACGGCTGGCGGCGGCGGCCGTCCTGGCGGCGGCGGTCGCCGCGGTCGCCGCGGTCCTGCTGCTCGGAAGCGGCGCGAGCCCCACGCCGAGCACCGGCACGAGCCTGGCGCCGGGACAGACCACCGGCGTCGTCACCCGCCGCACGCTGACCGAAAGCACGACGGTCGAAGGCACGCTCGGCTACGGCGCGAAGGTCGAGCTCTACGACCGCCTGGCGGGGACCTTCACCTGGCTGCCCGCGGTCGGCGAAGTGATCGGGCGCGGCCAGACCCTGTGGCGGATCGACAACCGGCCCGTCGTCCTGATGTACGGGCCGGTGCCGGCCTACCGCACGCTGAAGCCGGGGGTCGGCGACGGTCCCGACGTGGCCGAGCTCAACCGCAACCTGATCGACCTCGGCTTCGATCCCTACGGCGAGATCGACGAACTCGCCCACTTCGGCGCGGCGACCGCGGCGGCGGTGCGCCGCTGGCAGGAAGCCGAGCACCTGCCGAAGACCGGCGAGGTCGAACTGGGCCGGATCGTCTTCGCGTCCGGGGCGCGCCGCGTCACCGCCCTCGACGTCTCGGTCGGCCAGGATCCGCCGTCGATCTCGTCGGCCGAAAAAGCGGCCGAAGAAGAAGAAAAAGCCGAAGAAGAAGCGGAAGAACCCAGCGGGAAGGAAGAAGCGGAAAAGCCGGCCGAAGAAGAAGAAGCGGAAGAACCGGAAGAAGAAGGATCGGCGGCCGAAAAGCCGGCCGGCGAAGGGGAACGGAGCGACGACGAAAAGCCGGGCAGCGAAAAGGAAGACCCGGGATCCACGCAGGAAGAAGCCGCCGCCGAGGCCGCGCTCACCACCACCTCGACGCGGCAGATCGTCCAGCTCGAACTCAGCGCCGCCGAACAGGGACTGGCCCGGGACGGTGAGTCGGCGCCGGTGACCCTGCCGGACGGCGACGTCGTCAAGGGTCACATCACCGACGTCGGCAAGGTCGCCGAAACGGGCGCGGGCGATTCGCCCGAAGGGGGAGGAGAAGAAGAACCGACGATCTCCGTGACGGTCGCCCTGGACCATCTCGTCGCCCACCTCGACGAAGCGCCGGTGAGCGTCGAGCTGGTGAAGGAGGTCCGCCGTCACGTCCTCGCGGTGCCGGCGACGGCACTGTTCGCGACCGCGGGCGGCCGTTACGCGGTCGAGGCCCTCGAGGGCGGCCGGCGGGTCCGGCTGCCGGTCACGCCGGGCATGTTCGCCGACGGCTATGTCCAGGTCGAAGGCCGCGGCATCCACCGCGGCCTGAAGCTGGTCGAACCGAGCGAATGAGCGCCGAGCCGGTACTCGAGCTGCACGACGTCGTCAAACGCTATCCGGGTGGCGTGGAGGCGCTGCGGGGGGTCGACCTCGCGGTCGAGCCGGGCGAGCTGGCGGCGATCGTCGGGCCCTCCGGCTCGGGCAAGACGACGCTCCTGCACGTCGTCGGCACGCTCGAGCGCCCCAGCGCCGGCACGGTGCGGATCGACCGCATCGACGTCGCCGGGCTCGGCGACCGTGGGCTGGCGGCGCTGCGGGCGCGCAGCATCGGCTTCGTCTTCCAGCAGTTCTTCCTCGCCGAGCACTCGACCGTGCTGGAGAACGTCGCCGACGGCCTTCTCTATGCGGGCGTCGGTGCCCGCGAGCGCCGCCGGCGCGCCACCGCAGCGCTCGCCGCGGTGGGGCTGGAGCAGCGGGCCGCGTTCCGCCCCGGCAAGCTCTCCGGTGGCGAGCGCCAGCGGGTGGCGATCGCCCGGGCGCTGGTCGGCCGTCCGGCGATCCTGCTCGCCGACGAGCCGACCGGCAACCTCGACAGCGTCACCGGGGAGACGATCGTCACCCTGCTCAAGGACCTGAACGCGGGCGGCGCGACGATCCTCGTCATCACCCACGACCGCGAGCTCGCCGACCGCCTGCCGCGCCAGGTGGAGATGCTCGACGGGCGGATCGTCGCCGACAGCGGCGTGCGCGTCGGCGGCGGGGTGCGATGAGCGCCGCCGCGACCCCGGCGCCGAGCCGCCTCCGCCCCACCGACCTGGCGCGGGTCGCGAGCGTCGGCCTGCGCACCCGCAGGACCCGCGCCGCGCTCTCGGCGCTCGGCATCGCGATCGGCATCGCCGCGATGGTGGCCGTGCTGGGGATCTCCGAATCGAGCAAGGCGGGCCTGATCGCAGAGCTCGACCGGCTCGGCACCAACCTGCTCACGGTCACCCCCGGCCAGACTTTCCTCGGCGAAGAAGCGGAACTGCCGGCGGCCGCCGACCGTGCCGTCCGCAACCTGGCGTCGGTGCAGGACGCCGCCGCGGTGACCGCGATCCCGGCGGCGGTGCGGCGCAACCCCTACATCGAAGCCGCCGAAACCAGCGGCATCGCGGTCGAGGCCGCCGACCGCAGCCTGCTCTCGACGCTGGGCGGGAAGGTCGCGAAGGGCCGTTGGCTGGACGCGGCGGGCGAACGCTATCCGCTGGTCGTGCTCGGGGCGGTCGCCGCGCAACGCCTCGGGGTCGAGAGCCTGCACCCGGGGGGGCGGCCGCTCCAGGTCTACCTGGGGGAAACCTGGTTCACCGTCGTCGGCGTCCTCGGGCGGATGCCGCTCTCCCCCGAGATCGAACGCGCCGCCCTGGTCGGCTACCCGGTCGCCCACCGCCTCTTCGGCACCGAACGCGCCGCCAGCACCCTCTACGTGCGGGCCGACCCCGAACGGGTGGTCGAGGCGGCCTCCCTGCTCGCCGCCACCGCCGATCCGCAATATCCCGAACAGACCGAAGTGAGCCGGCCTTCCAGCGCCCTGCAGGCGCGCGCCGAGGCGCAGGGCGCGCTCACCTCGCTGTTCCTCGGGCTGGGCGCCGTGGCGCTCCTGGTCGGCGGCGTCGGGATCGCCAACGTGATGGTGATCTCGGTGCTCGAGCGCCGCGGCGAGATCGGCCTGCGCCGCGCCCTCGGCGCGACCCGCGGCCAGATCGGCCTGCAGTTCCTCGGCGAGTCGGTGCTGCTCTCGCTGCTCGGCGGCGCCGCCGGGATCGGCCTCGGCGCCGCCGCCACCGCGGGCTACGCCTCGACCCAGGGCTGGATCGTGGTGGTGCCGAGCCTCGCGGTGGCGGGCGGGGTCGGGATCTCCCTGGCGCTCGGCGCCGTCACCGGCCTCTACCCGGCGCTGCGCGCCGCGCGGCTGGCCCCGGCGACGGCGCTGCGAAGCGTATGACGCCATTTTCCACAGGACTGATGTGTAAACTGCGTCGGGTGGACCTGCCCCTGGAGGAGGACGTCCTCCGACAGCCGACCCGCGCCCGGATCTTCGCCTGGCTGGTGAAGAACAGGGCCCCGGCCGCGACGGAGACGATCTCCGAGGCGCTGGAGCTGCATCCGAACGGGGTCAGGCGACACCTGGAGCGCATGCAGGCGGCCGGTTTGGTCGAGCGCACCCGCAGCAAGGGCCGCCGCGGTCGTCCCGGCGACCTCTGGGCCGTCGCCCCCGGCGCCGACCCCGGCGGGGACCGGCCCACCGGCTACGCCGACCTCGCCCGCTGGCTGGCCCGGGCGATACCCGCGGGCCGCAACCGGTTACGCGAGGTCGTGCGGACCGGCCAGGACATCGGTCGGGAGCTCGCGCCGACCGCGCCGACCCAGGATCCGGTCGAAGGCTTCCGCCGCGCCGTCGCCTCGCTCGGCTTCCGGCCCGAGCTCGAGATGCGCGGCGAGGGCGGCTTCGTCTGCAAGCTCGAAAACTGCCCGTACCGGGAGTCGGTGAGGGAGAACCAGGACGTGGTCTGCGCGCTCCACGAAGGGATCACCCGCGGCCTGCTCGCCGAGATGCTCCCGGACACCAGGCTGCAGCGCTTCGAGCCGCGCGACCCGGAGTGCGCCGGCTGCGTGATCGCGGTCTCCGGCCCCCCTCCGGACGCGGGCTGAGGAGGACCGACCATCAAACGCGCCGCCGCACTGCGCCCCCTTTCCCGCGAGCACCTGGCGGCGCTCGTCGCGGCGCGGAAGCTGCGCGAGGCGGATGACCTCGCCGCCGCGCGGCGCGACTTCCTGGCCTTCTGGGAGGAGGAGGGACGGAAGCACTTCCGCATCGAGGAGGAGGTCCTCCTGCCGGGCTGGGCGGCCTACGGCGAGCTCGACCGACCGGGCGTCGCGCGGATGCTCGACGAGCACCTGATCATCCGCCGCGAAGCGCTGCGCCTCGAGGTGGGGGAGCTCTCGATCGAGCAGGTCCGTGAGCTCGGCACCGTCCTCCACGACCACGTGCGCTTCGAGGAGCGCCGGCTGTTCGTCGCGGCCGAAGCCGCGCTCGACCCGGTCGCGCTCCGGCGCCTCGGCGAGGCGATCGAGGAAGGCGAGGCCCGCGAGTGACCGCCTGGAAGTGACCACCTGACCCTCGCCGGTCCCGTGATAAATTTACACACTCTCAGTGTGTAAATGATCGAGGAGGAGCGCCGGATGGCCTACGTGATCACCGAGCCGTGCATCGGCACCAAGGACAACTCATGCGTCGAGGTCTGCCCCGTCGACTGCATCCACCCGACCCCGGACGAGGAGGGCTACGAGGCGGCCGAGATGCTCTTCATCGACCCCGACGAGTGCATCGACTGCGACGCCTGCGTCGAGGCCTGCCCGGTCGACGCGATCTTCGCCCAGGACTCGGTGCCGCCCGAGTGGAGCCATTACATCGAGCGCAACGCCGCCCATTACAAGGGCGGCGATTGAGCCCCCGGCTCGCCACCTCGGTCCCGCTGCCCGTCGTCGAGGCGCTCGCGGCGGCGATCTGGATCGGCGGCCTGGCGGCGATCTTCGCCGTCGCCCGCGCCGCTTCGGCCACGCTCGACGCAGAGCAGTCAGCAGAGCTCCCAGGTTCCTCCCAGCCGGTCTACCTACTTTTCGCTCAGGTCAACGAACGATGGGCGATCAGGAGGAGATGGGATGGAGACGCGAGGCGGTGAGGACGCAGCAGGGGAGAGGGCGGACGATGGACGACGCGGTGGGCTGACGCGACGGCGGGCGCTCGGGGCGGCGGGCATCGCCGGGGCGGCGTACCTGGTCGGGGGACGATTGCCGGGCGGCGATTCGGCGGTGCGGCCGAACCTGGCGCAGGCGGCCTCCTGTGTGGTCACCGGGGCGGTCGAGGAAGGGCCGTTCTTCGTCGACGAGGGGCTCGAACGCAGCGACGTGAGGACCGACACCACGACCGACGCCGAACAGGCGGGGGTGCCGCTGACCTTGACGCTGACCTTCATCGACGTCGGCGACGAATGCGCGCCGGTGGTCGGGGCGATGATCGACGTCTGGAACGCGAACGCCTACGGCAAGTACTCCGACGAGAGCTCCAACGGGACGCTGAACGAAGACTGGCTGCGCGGCTACCAGCTGACCGACGAAGAAGGGAAGGTCAGCTTCACGACGATCTACCCGCGCTGGTACAGCGGCCGCACCGAGCACTTCCACATCAAGGTCAGGACCTACAGCGGCTCGACCCAGACCTACGTCTTCACGACCCAGCTGTTCTTCCCCGAAGCCGACAATGAAGCGGTGCTCGCGACCTCTCCCTACACGGCGGAAGGGCGCGACAAGACCAACGAAACCGACCGTCTCTACACGGTCGCCAACCAGGTCGCGCTCAGCGGCGACACCGGCTCCGGTTACACCGGCGCCTATACGGTCGGCCTGACCGAAGTGCCGGCGGCGAACGTCGGCAGTGGCTCAGGTTCGGAAGGCAGCGCCGAATCCGAAAGCGGCTCCGGCTCGGAAAGCGGGTCGAGCTCGGAAAGCGGCTCCACCTCCAGCTCGTCCAGCGGCACCGGCTCCGAATCGAAGTCCGCCACCGCGACCGGATCGACGGCCGACGAAAGCGTCGGCGCCCACCTCGCCAAGATCACCCTGCTGCGTCCGCGCGGGAAGAAGCGGACGCTGCGCCTGCGGGTCGTCTCGACCGAGGCGATCACCGCGACCGCCCGCCTCGTGCGCGAAGGCGAGACGATCGCCTCCAAGCGGGCCTCGCTGGCGAGTGGCACCCACTCGGTCGAGATCCCGATCGCGAACGGCGTCGAAGCCGGTCCCGCCCGCCTCGTCGTCGCCTTCACCGATGCCGCCGGCAACGAGAAGACCGTCGGCCATCGGGTGACCTTGCGCGGCGCCAGGTAGGCGGTTGCCGCGGGGCGCCTGAAAGCCGGCGCCCGGAGCTCAAAGGGACGGGCAAGGGACGCGGCCTTCTCGGTGGCGGCCCGGGCAGGCTGTGGCCGCCACCGAGAAGGCCGGGTGTCGGGGAGAGGTGCGAGATCCGTGACGAACTCCGGGGATCGGTGACGAGGAGCGGGGAAGTCCACGGTTCCTCCCGTCCTCCTCATGCCCCCTCCGGGTGAGTTCGCAGTTCTGCTCGCATAGCGACGGAAAGTGCGAACTCATCCGGGGCCTGCCCCCGATCCTGTGACGGGACGCAACTCGGACGGCCGCGACGGCCGCGAAGCACGCGGCCCCGAAGCACCCTCAGTGCCAACCCCGACGGCGCCGAGGGCGACTTACGTCGCTCTCACAAACCTCCCAGGCGGGGCGCCGGCTGCGTCCAGGGTCGCCCCCCAAGCTGAGGACATGAACCTCAGCGCGCTGCTCCATCACCCGGCCGCCACGGAGCCCAGCTCCGGCTCCTTCCGCTCCCGCGGGTCCGCCGCCGCCGAGCCGCGGCGGCGGACCGACGCGCGCTGGGTGCGGCCCGCCTTCTTTGCCCTGCTGATCCTCACCGCGATCGCCTACATCTGGGGCCTCGGCGCCAACGGCGACTCGAACAGCTTCTATGCCGCCGCGGTCGAGGCCGGGACGAAGAGCTGGAAGGCCTTCTTCTTCGGCTCGATCGACTCCTCCAACTTCATCACCGTCGACAAGCCGCCGGCCTCGCTCTGGGTGATGGAGCTGTCGGGGAAACTCTTCGGCTTCTCGACCTGGAGCATGCTGGTGCCGCAGGCGCTCGAGGGCGTCGCCGCGGTCGGCCTCCTCTACGCCGGCGTCAAGCGCTGGTTCGGGGCGCCCGCCGGGTTGATCGCGGGCGCGCTCCTCGCCATCACCCCGGTGGCGGCGCTGATGTTCCGCTTCAACAACCCGGACGCCCTGCTGGTCTGCCTGCTGGTCGCCTCGGCCTACTGCCTGGTCCGCGCGCTGGAGAAGGCCGGGACCAAGTGGGTCCTCGCCGCCGGGGCGCTGATCGGCTTCGCCTTCCTGGCGAAGATGATGCAGGCCTTCCTCGTCCTGCCCGCCTTCGGCCTCGTCTACCTGGTCGCCGCGCCGACCGGGCTGCGGCGCCGGCTCCTGCAGCTGCTCGCCGGGGGCGCCGCGATCGTCGCCTCGGCCGGCTGGTGGGTGGCGATCGTCGCCCTCTGGCCGGCCGGCTCGCGGCCGATGATCGACGGCTCGGCGAGCAACAGCATCCTCGACCTGATCGTCGGCTACAACGGCCTCGGCCGGATCTTCGGCGGCGGCGCGGGCGGCGGCGGGGGCGGCAACTTCAGCGGCGAACCGGGGATCCTCCGCCTCTTCAACGAATCGATGGGCGCCCAGGCTTCCTGGCTGCTGCCCGCGGCCCTGCTGGCGGTCGTGGTCGGCCTCTGGACGACGCGCCGGGCGCCGCGCACCGACCGCACCCGCGCCGCGCTCCTCCTCTGGGGCGGCTGGCTGGTGGTGACGGCGCTCGTCTTCAGCCTCGGCAGCGGCATCATCCACACCTACTACACGGTCGCCCTGGCGCCGGCGATCGCGGCGCCGATCGCGATCGTCGCGACCCGCCTCTGGGCGGCGCGCGAGTCGCTCGCGGCGCGGGCGGCGCTGTCGCTCGGCGTCCTCGTCACCGCCGGCTGGGCCTACGAGCTGCTCGACCGCACCCCCGACTGGAATCCGTGGCTGCGGCCGCTGGTGATCGCCTGTTCCGCCCTCGGCGTCGCCGGGCTCCTCGCCCTGCCGCGGCTGCGCGGCCTGGGACGGTCGGCGCGGATCGGCGTCGCCATCCTCTGCGCGGTCGCCTGCCTCGCCGGGCCGGTCGCCTACACCGCCCAGACGATCTCCACCGCGCACACCGGGACGACCCCGACCGCCGGGCCGGGAAGCTCCGGGATGGGCGGCATGGGCGGCGGCGCCCCCGGCGGCGGCGAACCGCCCTCGGGTGGCGGCGCCCCCGGCGGCTCGGAAGGCTCCGGCCCGGGGTCGGCGGAAGGCTCCGGCCCGGGCGCGAGCGAAAGCAGCTCGTCCAGCTCGTCGAGCTCCTCCACTTCGACCTCGTCGACGTCCACCGAAACGAAGGTCTCCGAACTCTTCGAATCGAGCGGCGAATCCGGTGAAACCGGCGGCGAATCGAGCGGCGGCTCCTCCGGCGCCCCGAGCGGCGGCTCCGGTGGGCCCGGCGGCGGCGGTGGCTCGGTCGAAACGGCGCTGGTGGAAGCGCTCGAGTCGGAAGCCGGCAGCTACCGCTGGGTCGCCGCCACCTCGGGCTCGGAGAACGCGGCCGAACTCGAGCTGGCGACCGAAGGGGAGCCGGTGATGGCGATCGGCGGCTTCAACGGCCAGGGCGGCAACCTCAGCCTCGCCAAGTTCAAGGAATACGTCGCCGAAGGCGCGATCCACTACTACGTCGCCTCCTCCGGCGGCGGGGGCGGCGGGATGGGCGGACCGGGCGGCAGCAGCTCGATCGCCTCCTGGGTCGAAGCGCACTTCGAAGCGACCGAAATCGGCGGCCGCACCGTCTACGACCTCACCTCTTCGACCGAATGAACGACGGAAGGATGACGATGAAGAACAAGATCAAGACCACGCTGCGCGGCTCGCGCCTCACGGCGTGGGCGGCCGCCCTGGTGGTGGTCGCCGCCCTGGTCGTCGCCGGCTGCGGCTCGTCCGGGAGCTCGAGCAGCACGACCTCCTCGACGACCGCGAGCTCCGGCGCGAAAACGATGGAAATCAGCGACACGCAGCGAGCCTGTCTGAAGAAGGAAGGCGTCGAACTGCCGGAAGCGCCCTCCGGCGAAGGCTCCTCGGGCGAAGCCCCGTCCGGCGAAAAACCGGAAGGCGAACCGCCGAGCGGCGGCGAAGCGCCCTCCGGCGAAGCGCCCGAAGGCGCGTCGGGCGGTGAAAAACCCGAAGGCGAAGCCCCCGAAGGAGCGCCCAGTGGCTCCGAATCTACGGCCCAGAGCAAGAAGATGACCGAAGCGATGGAAGCCTGCGGGGTCGAAACCCCGAGCACGAGCAGCGAAGAAGGCTGAGCCTCGACGCCCCCGTCGCCCACCACCGGGGCGACGGGGGCGCTCGCGGACCAGGGTGTTTGCCGCCGCGACCGGCGGGTATGACACCGAACGGTGGAGAGGTTTCCGGGCATCGGGAGGTGCGTGGGCGGGCTGCTGACGGCGCTCGTCCTGCTGCTGATCGCGGCGGCGCCCGCCTGGGGCAGCGAAGCGACGATCACCGCCGAAAAGAGCCTCGGCCCGCGGGTGGTCGAACTGACGATCTCGACCCCGGCCTTCACCGCCCCGACCCACGTCGACGTCGACCTGCCGAACGGCTACGAACTCGAACCGCAGCGGCGCTGGCCGGTCGCCTACTTCCTCGCCGGCACGCAGAACACCTACGCCAGCTTCAACAGCGTCGTCGACGGCGTCGGGCTGACCGAATCGTTCCCGGCGATCGTCGTCTCGCCCAACGGCAACAGCGGCTACTGGAGCGACTGGTACAACGGCGGCAAGTTCGGCCCGCCGGAATACGAAACCTACGTCGTCGAACAGCTGATCCCGCTGATCGACGAACGCTTCCGCACGCTCGGCGACCGCGCCCACCGGGCGATCGCCGGCGTCTCGATGGGCGGTTACGGGGCGATGATGATCGCCGCCCGCCACCCCGACCTCTTCGCCGACGCGGCCAGCATCTCCGGCGCCGACGACAGCAACGTGCCCGAGCTCGGCGCCGCGGTCTCGCTCAGCTCGACCTTCGACGGCGGGGCGATCGACGCGATCTACGGGCCGCGGCTGACCCAGGAAGTGCGCTGGCGCGGCCACAACCCGACCGACCTGGCGGCGAACCTGCGCGGCCTCGACCTCCAGGTCCGCACCGCCAACGGCATCCTCGACCCCGGCATCGGCGAAGAACTGCTCTCGGCCGACACCGTCTCCTGCCTGGTCGAGGCGGCGGTCTTCCAGGGCAGCACCAGCTTCAGCGCCAAGCTCGACAAGCTGGGGATCGCGCACCTGTGGAAGAACTACGGCCCGGGCTGCCACTCGCCGCAGAACTTCGAGCGTGAGATCGCCGACACGCTCACCGTCTTCACCGAAGAGTTCGCCGACCCGCCCGCCGCGCCGAGCAGCTTCGACTACGAATCGATCGAACCCAGCTTCGACATCTGGGGATGGCACGTCGCCGCCGACCCGAAGCGGGCGCTCGAGTTCATGCGCCTGGAGAACGTCGGCGACGAAGGCATGACCATCGAGGGCTCGGGGACGACCACCGTCACCTCGCCGCCGCTCTTCCGCCACGCCCACGTCGTCCACCTGACCGGCGCGACGACGCCGACCGCGACCCCCGACGCCGCCGGGCGGATCACCTTCCAGGTCGACCTCGGCCCACCCGACCGGGTGCAGCAGTACAGGCTCGGCGCCGACCCGGCCGAAGTCACCAAGGTCGTCACCTACTCGCGCCACCGGCCCGCGGCCCGGGTGCCCTAGCGCCGCTTTGGCGCCGGCCCCACCCGTATCCTCGTCAGACCTGTGCGCGCCTTCGCCATCCGCTGGGTCTCCAACGTCGTCGCCCTCTTCGTCGCCGCCTGGATCCTCTCCGGGGTCAGTTACGGCGACCAGTGGTGGACGCTGTTCATCGCCGCCGCCGTCTTCACCCTGGTCAACTCGTGGGTCAAGCCGGTGCTGACGGTGCTCTCGATCCCCTTCATCATCGTCACGCTCGGGCTCTTCTACTTCCTGATCAACGTGCTGATGCTCTACGTGACCGACTGGATCGTGCCCGACTTCGAGATCCGCACCTTCTGGTGGGGCGTGCTCGCGGCGATCATCGTGAGCATCGTCAACGGCCTGCTCGGGATGGTCCTGCCGGACGAGGACCCGAACCGCCGCGAGCGGTACTAGCCCGCCCGCACCGCCCGGCGCCGACGCGGCGGACCGCCCGGCGCCCCGGTGGCTAGGATCGGGAAGCTCGTCCAAAGCGGAGGGTGACTGTGGACTCCAACCGGGAACTCTGGGAGAAGGGTGACTTCACCCGCATCGCCGCGATCCTGCGTGGCAGCGGAGAGTCGCTGGTGGCCGGGCTCGGGATCGGGCCGGGGACGCGGATGCTCGACCTCGGCTGCGGCGACGGGACCACGGCGCTGCCCGCGGCGCGGCTCGGCGCCGACGTCCTCGGCGTCGACATCGCCGCCAACCTGGTCGCCGCCGCGCGGGCCCGCGCCGCCGCGGCGGGCCTCGACAACGTCCGCTTCCAGCAGGGCGACGCCTGCGAGCTGAGCGACCTCGCCGACGGCGGCTTCGACCTCGTCCTCAGCGTCTTCGGCGCGATGTTCGCGCCGCGCCCCCGCGACGTCGCCAAGGAGATGGTGCGGGTGGCGCGGCCGGGCGGCCGCGTCGTGATGGCCAACTGGATCCCCGGCGACCCGACCCTGGTCGCCGAGATCCTGCGCATCGCCACCGCCTACTCGCCGCCGCCCCCGAGCGGCTTCGTCAGCCCGATGGCGTGGGGGGACGAGGACGAGGTGGTGGAGCGCTTCGGCGCCGCCGGCGTCCCCGCCCACCGCATCTCCTTCGAACGGGCGAGCTGGAACTTCGAGTTCGACGGCCCGCCGGAGGAGATGGTCGGCCTCTACCGCGACTACTACGGACCGACGATGAACGCCTTCGCCGCCGCCGCGGCGGACGGCCGCGAGGGCCTCCTGCGGGCCGAGCTCGACGCCCTCTTCGCGAACCAGAACCGCGCCACCGACGGCACCACCTCGATCGCCGCGACCTTCCTGCTGGTGAGCGTCAGCTGTCCCGACGCCGAGGGGGAGGGATGAAGTACGGCCGAGCCGCCGCTCACTTCTTGATCAGAAGGTCGGCGACGCCGATCAGGGTCGCGGTCGCGATCACCGGAAACTGGCCGGCCTTCTTCGCCTTGAAGGAGATGATCGAGGATTCTTCCAGCGACTCGGCGATCCCGAGCCCTTTGATTTCGAAGGAGAAGGGTTCGTCGGTTTCGATCTCGAAGCGGACCTTCTCGCCCTTCTTGAAGTGGAGCTGCTCGGGGCCGGCGCCGGTCGGCGGGGCGCCGCCGACCACCTTCACCACCGGGACCGTTTCGCCCTTCTTCTGCGAGCCGGAGCCGGACTTTTCGGCGCCTTCGCTCGATTCCCCCGGGGAACCGGACCGCGAGCCTTCGCCGGCCGGCGATCCGCCGGAGCCGTTGCCCGCGCCCGTCGTCTGCCCGGATTCCGCCCCGTTCACCTTCGGCGCGTCGATCGTCCCTTCCGAGTGGACGAAGACGAAGTAGACGAGGACGCCGAGCCCGATCACCACGCCGACGAGGATGCCGATCGCGCGGTCGGTCCAGCGGCGCCGGGCCGAGCGGTCGTCGGTGCCGCGTGCGAAGAGCCGTGCCAAGGTCCCCAGCCTAGGTCACGTTCCGGTCCCCGGGGACGGGGCCGAGCAGGGCCGACGGCCGAATAGAGTTCGCCGCGAGGACATCCGGCCCTTGTACGAGTACGACGCATCTCCCTTCCGCGCGGTCTTCGAGCGCGACTTCGGCTACCTCGCCGGGGTCGCCCGCAACGCCGGCCGCTTCGCCGGGCGCCCGGCCCTGGCCGAGGCCGAGGGCGCCCGCGGCTGGACCTACGCGGAGCTGTGGCGCGACGTCGAGCGGCTGGCGGGGGAGCTGGCGGCGCGCGGGGTGCGGCCGGGGGAGACGGTCGTCTTCCAGCTCTTCAACGGGCCCGAGTTCGCGTTGACCTGGCTGGCGGCGCTGCGCCTCGGGGCGATCGCGACGCCGATCAACTTCCGCCTCTCGGCCGGGGAAACGGCGCACGTCCTCGACGACTCGCGCCCGGCCGCGTTCATCTTCGACGCCGAGCTCGGGGCGGGGGCGCGCGAGGCGCTCGCCCTGGCCTCCCACGAGCCGGGCTGGACCGCGGTCGTCGGCGAGGACTTCGACGCGTTGCTCGCCACCGACGCCGCGCCGCCGCCGCTTCCCGACCGCGACGTCTACGGCGAGACGACCCGCCTCTACACCTCGGGCACGACCGGGCTGCCGAAGGGGGTCTCGCTCAACGACATGGTCGAGGTGATGAGCGCCCACGACGTGATCATGCACTTCCCGCTCGCGCCCGACGACCGCACCCTCAACATGACCCCCTGGTTCCACCGCGGCGGCCTCTACTCGGGCGGGCCGAACCCGGTCTTCTACGTCGGCGCCCAGGCGGTCTCGCTGCGCGCCTTCGACCCGGCGGCGGTGCTCGACCTGGTCGCCGCGCGCGGCCTCACCTTCCTCGTCGGCGCGCCGACCAACCTGGCGATGCTTGCCGAGGAGCAGCGCCGCGCCTCGCGCGACCTCTCGACCCTGCGCGGGATCGTGACGATGGGCGCGCCGCTGGAGCGCGAGGCCTGCCTGCTCTACCAGGAGGTGCTGACGCCGCGGATCTTCAACGGCTACGGCACCACCGAGTCGTTCTGGAACACCTTCCTGCGCCCGGCCGACCTGCCGGAGCACGCCGGCTCGGCGGGGCGCGCCTGCACCGACGACGACGTGGTCGTCGCCCGCCCCGGGGAAGGGGAGGGCGACGGGGCTGACCCGGGCGATCCGGTGGCGCGCGACGGCGAGGAGGTCGGCGAGGTCGTCGTCCGCAGTCCCAAGGCGGGGTACGCCTACGTCAACCAGCCCGAGGAGCAGGTCGCGCGCTTCCGGAACGGCTGGTTCCACACCGGCGACCTGGCGACCTGGGACGCCGAGGGCTTCGTCACGATCGTCGGCCGCGGCGACGACATGCTGATCAGCGGCGGCGAGAACGTGCACCCGGTCCAGGTCGAGGAGGTCCTCAACGAGCACCCCGGCGTGGCCGACTCCTGCGTCGTCGGCCTGCCGGACGAGCGCTGGGGCGAGCTGATCGTCGCCTACGTCGTCCCGGCCCCGGGCGCGGCGGACGATCTGACGATCGCCACCCTCGACGCCCACTGTCGCTCCCACCCGATGCTGGCCGACTACAAGCGCCCCCGCGCCTACCGCCTGGTCGACTCCCTGCCGATGACCGCGACCGGCAAGAAGATGCACTTCCGGGTGGCCGAGATGGCGGTAAGGGACGAGGCGGCGGGGTTGCTCGAGCGGGTGTAGCTGCCGCCGCGGGGTGGCGGAGGTTCGGGGCCGCGCGACCCGGGGCCGTGGCGGCCGGAGCTGGACGGCGTGCTTCGTGGCCGTGGCGCCGGGGGATCGGCCGTCCCGGGCGTCTCGTGGCGACCCGGGCAGGCTGCCCGCCTGCCACGAGACGCCCGGGACGTGAGGGTTTCGTCGGGAAGTCCATAGGGACGTGACGCTTCCGACAGGATCCCCACGGAGACGTGAGCCTTCCTCCCGGATACGAGGCCCCCACGGAGGCGCGGTCGACCTGGGTCAGCCATAGGTTCACCCAGGTCGACCACGCCTCGGCGATGCCTGGAGAACCGTGACCTTCGAGGAGTCTTAGTCACGACACGGGGCACCTTCCTCACATCTCCCGCGCCTCTCTGCGACGCACCGGCCCGAGCCTGCGCCTCTCCCCACGTCACCCGGCCTTCTCGGTGGCGGCTACAGCCTGCCCGGGCCGCCACCGAGAAGGCCGCGTCCCTTTGCCGTCCCTTTCAGCTTCGGGCGCCAGCTTCCCCGGCGGGTCCGGCGCCAGCCACAAGCCCTTCCAACGCGTCCGCCGCCCTCGGGATCCCGCCGATAGCCTCGAACCCTTCCTTCACCCGCGCCGCTCCGTCCCCGCACCCCAGCGCCCCGTCGACCGCCGCGGCCAGCCTGGCCGGGGTGAGTTTGCGGCGTGGAACCCGGGTTCCTGCCCCGCAGGCGACGACGTGGGCGGCGACGTCGAGTTGGTCGCGTCCCCAGGGGACGACGCAGACGGGGACGCCGAAGGCGAGCGCCTTCTGGGTGATGCCCATGCCGCCATGGCAGACGACGACGTCGGCGGCGCGCATGATCGGCACGTGAGGGAGGTAGCGGGCGACTAGGGCGTCGCCCGGGTCGCCGAGGCTCTCCGGGTCGACGCCCGCGGTGGTGACGACGACGCGGTGGCGGTCGCCGAGGCCGGCCAGCGCGGCGGCGGCGATCGCGCCGTCGTCCTGGAACTCCGACGAGCAGCCGACCAGGACCAGCGGGCGGTCACCGGCCGGCAGGTCGACCGGGCCGGCGACGGCCGGGTCCCAGAGGCTCGGCCCGACCGAGACCACGCTCGGCGGCAGCCGGCGCTCGTAGTCGAGCGGGGTGGCGGTGTAGTAGATCGTCAGCGGCGCGCGGTGGTGGAATTCGGCGGCCCGGGCGAGCTCCGGCAGGCCCGCGGCACGCCGCCCGGCGTTGACGGCGGGGAGGCGGTGGTGCTGGTCGAAGTGACTGCCGAGGACGCCGAGCGATCGGTCGCGGAGGCGACCGATCGCCCCGCCCCGCGGCAGCAGCCCGAGCCCGAACGGCGTGCCGTCGGCGGCCTCTTCTTCGATGAACGAGGGTTGGGAGACGGCCCAGCGCAGGCCCTCGCGCTCGGCCACCGCCTTGGCGCCGAAGGTGGTCGAGTCGACCAGGACGAGGTCCGGCTCGACCGCGGCGAGCGCCGCCTCGAAGTCGGGGACCTCGTGCTTGGCGCGGCGGCGCAAGGTGCGGAAGGAGCGGGCGCCCGAGGTGAGCTGGACGCGCGCCTCGTGGTCGTCGTGGGCGACCGCCTCGATCGCGGGCGCGATCGGCTCGGCCTCCAGCCCGGCGGCGCGGACGTTGTCGACGCCGGCGGCGAGCGTGCGGACGTGGACCTCGGCGCCGCGGTCGCGCAGCTCCAGCAGCGGCCCCATCATCGGCGTCAGGTGGCCGCGGGCGGGGGAGGTGTAGGCGAGCACCTTCACCGCGACGCGCTCCCGGACGGGCGCCGCGCCGCTTCGACGAGCCCCAGCATCGCGACCCGCGTCGCCTCCCGCCCGAGTCCTTCCCGTCGTCGCAGCAGGTGCCAGACGTAGACGTCGGTCGCCGTCGCCAGGGCGGCCCGGCGCGCGCGGCGCTCCGTTCGCGGCAGCCCCTCCAGGTCCGGCGCGAAGACCGCCTCGACCCATTCGCGGTGGACCTCGATGCCGCGCTCGGTCACCTGCCGCACGACCGGCAGTCGCTCGGCCAGGGCCAGCCAGCGCGTCACTTCGTCGCCCATCCCCTCGTAGTGGGCGACGATCGCCTCGACCGCGCCCTCGACGTCGCCGGGCTCGGCGTGGCGCCGCGTCTCGACCGCCTCGACCCCCGCCGCGATCGCCGCCTCCAGCAGCCCCTCCTTGGAGCCGAAGTGGCGGATCACCGAGCGGGTGCTGACCCCGGCCCGCACCGCCACGGCCTCCAACGAGGGGTCGAGCTGCGGATCCTCGCGGAAGACCGCTTGGGCGGCCGCGAGGATCGCCGCCCGCGTCTGCTCGGTCGCGTCCGCCCGCCGCGTCTGCCTGTAGGTGCGCGTCGTCATTTCGAGTCACTATACGTGACACGAAAAGTCGGCGCCGGATTTTCTCCGCGCGGCGCCGGCGACGCCGCGCGGTCGCGCCCTCGGGCGCGCCGAACGTGGGCGGCGCCCCGGCCCTCAGGCCGCGGCGCCCCGACCCTCTTCGGGCGCCGGCCCGGTCAGCGCGCGGTGCTCGGCCACCTGCGCGTCGCGCACCGCCCAGCGCAGGCGCTCGACCAGCTGCGCCCCCGCGTGGCCTTCCAGGTGCACCGCGCCGACGTTCTCGCTGTAGACGACCTCGGCCTCGACCTCACCCTCGGCCGCCTCCGTCACAACCATGATCTGCGGCATCTCTCTCCTTTCGTCGGGATGATCCGAGAGTGGCGCCGAAACCTTGGATCGTGGTGAAGCAGCGGTAAAAAGACGCGCCCCGGCCGGGCCGCTCAGAGCACCCGGCGGGCGAGCCCGATCACCAGTAGCACCAGGATGATCACGATCAGGATCCAGACGATGGTCATGCGTAAGCCTCCTCTCGAGGGCGGTCTCTCCTTCGGACGCTGAGTCGTACCCCGCCCGCGGGGCACCAAACAGCGGCTCTCGTCCAAATGGCGGGCCGCCGGGCCCGCTAGGCGCTCAGGGGGCCCGCTAGGCGCTCAGGTGTAGACCGGGCCGCCGCACTCGACCAGCGTGGCGTCGCCGCCCGCGTCTTCGACGTCCTTGCGGGCGCGTTCGATCGCGTCGTCGCAGTTGTCGGCCTGGACGCGCAGGTGGTGCTTGCGCCGGCTCGTGCCCTCTTCGTCGACGGCGCCCTGAACCCAGTAGACGCCGGCGGCGGTCAGATCATCGACCGTCGACTCGCTGAAGGTGGCGCGAACCGTGACGTTGTAGAGGGCCACGGCGCGGATCCTATGCCTCAGCGGCGGCGTCAGCCGCGGTGGCCGCCTCGCCCTCGAGCCCGAGCTCGGCCGCGCGGGGCTCCAGCGCCGCGATCACGAAGGCGAGATGCGCGTCGAAGTCCTCGTCCAGCTCCTCGGCTCCGAGCCGCATGTCGTCGCGGCTGACGGCGGCGGCGAAGCTCGGCTGCTTCATCTTCTTCTTCACCGATTTCGGGCTCATGCCGGCGATCCCGGTCGGCCGCACCAGCGCCACCGCGGCGATGAAGCCGCTCAGCTCGTCGACGGCGAAGAGCGTCCTCGACATCCGCGTCACCCGCGGCACCCCGAGGTAGGGCGCGTGCCCGGCGACCGCGTCGATCAGCTCCGGCGGGTAGCCGCGCTCCTCGAACAACGCCAGCGCCACCCGCGGGTGGCCGGTCTCCAGGTCCGGATGCTTCTCATAGTCGAGGTCGTGGAGGATCCCGGTCGCCGCCCACAGCTCCTCGTCCTCGCCGTAGCGCTCGGCGTAGGCGCGCATCGCCGCTTCGACCCCGAGCACGTGCCGGCGCAGGGACTCGGACTCGGTCCACTCGCAGAACAGCTCCCAGGCTTCGTCGCGACTCGGCGCGGGCATCGAGTTCCAGGCTAGCGCTCGGCGGGCGTCGTCCCGGACGGGGCGCCCCTGCCGGCCGTGATCCCGCCCGCCATCGCCCAGGGCGGGGCGGTCGTGGGCGCCTCCGCGAGAAGCGCCGCCATGTCGACGCGCGGCCACGGTTCGGCCGGCAACGCCAGGTGGAAGCCCTGGGCCAGCGGCACGTCGAGCGATTCCAGCGTGCGCAGCTCGGCCGGCCGCTCGACCCCCTCGGCGACGAGCAGGCTGCGGACGTGGCGCGAGTAGCCCGCGATCGCGCTGACCAGCGCGGCGCGATCGGGGTCGGCGTCGATGCCGGCGACCAGCGCCCGGTCGAGCTTCAGGTAGTCGGGCAGGACCTCGATGATCTGGCGCAGGCCCGAGTAGCCGGCGCCGACGTCGTCGACCGCGAGCCGGGCTCCCTGCTCGCGCAGGCGGTCGGCGGCGCGCAGCACCTCGGCGGTGTTGCCGACCAGGGTCTCCTCGGTGATCTCGACGATCAGCCCTTCGAGGCCGTCGCGGCGCTCGCGGGCGAAGTCGTCGAGCAGGTCGAGCGTGGCCGGGTCGAGCAGGGCCGGGATCGAGAGGTTGACCGAGAGGTTGGCGTGCGCCGGGCGCCTCTCGAACAGCTCCAGCGCGGCGGTGAGGCAGGCCCGCTCGAGCGCCGGGCGTTCGCCCAGCTCCTCGGCGACGGCGAACCAGTGCAGCGGGCTGTGGTCGGTGGCGCGACGGCCGAAGCGGGCGAGCGCCTCGAAGGCGTGGACGTGCCCGTCGCGCAGGTCGACGATCGGCTGAACGACCATCCGCAGCCCTTCGCCGGCGATCAGCCGGCCGAGCGCGGCGCGGGTGCGGGCGACCTCGGCCGGGCTGGGCGGCGCGGAGGAGGGGGGACGGAGCGGTTCGGCGTCCTCGCGGCGGCCGACGCGAGAGGCGATTTCCCCGGCGAGCAGCAGCGTTTCGGCGTTTTCGGCGTCGTGGCGGGCGTTTCTGAGGAGGCGGTTGAGTTCCCGCGTGAGCCTGCCGGCGGTCAGTTGGAGTCCCATCAGAGCCGCGCAGAAGGTGGCGTATTCGAAGCTGAGGGTGCCGAGGCGGGCGATCGGCAGGGCCATCGCCGCGAGCACCAGGGCGCGGCCGATCCAGTGGACGCGGCCGCCGCGCGCCATCACCCCGGCCGCCAGGGCGATGGTCCAGAGCAGGCTGATCGCGGTCACCTTCTCGTCGCCGAGGCCGACGATCAGGATCGCCGCGAGGCCCGCGAAGGACTCCTCGACCTGGACCCAGACGAAGCGCAGGTCGGCCAGCTGCAGCAGCGCGGTGACGACGATCACCGCGAAGCCGGCGATGCCCCAGCCGGGCGATGGCAGCAGGTCGGGGTGGGCGAGGATGAGGATGACCCCGAGCAGGCCGAGGACGACTCGGGTCAGCGCCGCCGTCTGGCGGGCGCGCGCGATCGGGTCATCTCGCTCGATGGACAGGGGCTTGCGAAGCATTGGGATTCGCTCTTCTTTTCGACAAAACTGCCGCTCTACTTGACGTTTGGTCGGCTGAGCCGGCCTGCGAAGATGCCCGCGTGCGCACCCCACCCACCTCACCCGTCGTCGCCACCGGCCTGGTCGGCGGTTTCGCGATCGCCAGATACAGCGGCCGGAGGGAGCTCGGCGGCCTTTTCTACGCCGCCTGCGGCGCCTGGAGCGCGCGCCAGTGGGCGCGACGTGGCGGCCCCGGCCTGACCCTCGGCCTCGGCCTCGCCTACGCCGCCGCCTTCGGCATCTCCCACCCGCTGGCCAAAAAGATCGGCGCCTGGCCCTCGGTCGGCGCGGTGACCGCGGTGACCGCCGGCGCCGCGGGGGTGTTGGCGGATCGGTAGGGGGTGGTTCGGGGGCCTGGGAAGCTGACGCCCGGGGCCGCAAGGGACGGGGAAGGGACGCGGCCTTCTCGGTGGCGGCCCTGGCAGGCTGTGGCCGCCACCGAGAAGGCCGGGGATGAGAGGAGTGGCGCAGGTCCGGGCCGGGGCGTCACGGAGGCCCCGGAGATGTGGGGAAGGTGCCCCGTGTCGTGACGAAGAGTCCACGAAGGTCACGGTTCTTCAGGCATCGCCGAGGTGCGGTCGACCTGGGTGAACCTATGGCTAACTAAGGTCGACCGCGCCTCCGTGGGGGCCTCGTATCCGGGAGGAAGGCTGACGTCTCCGTGGAGATCCCGTCGGAAGCGTCACGTCCCTGTGGACTTCCCGACGAGACCCTCACGTCCCGGGCGTCTCGTGGCGGCCACAGCCTGCCCGGGCCGCCACGAGACGCCCGGGACGCAACTCGGACGGCCGCCACGGCCCCGAAGCACGCCGTCCCGAACCCCGCCTCCGAATCAACCATCAACCCATCAACCACCTACCGACGACCCTGCCACCAGCGCAGGATCGTCGGCCAGAAGCGGATCAGCAGCACGCAGGCGGCGATCGCGAGCAGGGAGACGATGCCGCCGCCGGGGAAGACGCGGTGGAGCAGCAGCCGCTGTCCCAGGGCCATGGGCATCGTTTCAGCGTAGGCGGTCGAAAGTGCCGGCCGGGCGGTCCGGTATCGCTCCCGGGGTGAAAGAGCACCTGCTCGTCGTCACCGAGCTCAGCGCCGGCGACCGCGCCGCGCTGCAGAGCCTGATCCCGCTCGCCGGCGGGCTCGGCGCAGGGACCATCTTCGGCCTCTTCTTCGTCGGGCGCCGGCGGGCCGGCTTCGCCGTCTTCGAATCGATCGCGATCGTCGCCGTCCTCGTCTCGGTCGCGACCACCGCCTACTGGTGCATCGCGATGCTGCATCGCGACACCGCGATCACCGACACCGAACTGGCCGAGACCGCGGTGCCGCTGCTGGTCGCGGCGGTGCTGCTGATCCTGATCAGCATCGTGGCGCGGCTGCGCGGGGCGACGCAGCGGGTCGCCGTGCTGTTGCCCCTGATGCTGGTCGCGGTGGTGGCGGCGCTCGAGGTGGCGAGCTCCGGCGCGGCGCTGGAACCGACCGCGGCGCCGGTCGTCGCCCTGGTGATCCTCGCCGCGGCGGCGGGATTCGGGGCGCCCGGGACGCCGGCCGACGGGCGCGCCCGGGCGGCGACCCGGCGGGTCGAGCACGACCGCGTCGCCCTGCTGACCGGCCGCGGGTATGCGCCGGTCGATGCGCGGCTGAACATGGCCCTGCCCCGCACCGACGAGGACGGCCTCTTCGACGTCAGCGGGCTGGTCGCCTAGGTCGCGCCCTCGTTCCCCGGGCGGTGCAGCACGTGGGCGGCCTCGTGCTCGGCTTTCAGCATCTCGTCGTTCATCTCTTTGCTGCGGGCGTGGAAGAAGGCGCCGAAGGAGCCCGCCAGCGAGGCGACCACGGTGATCGCCCAGAGGTCGAAGATCAGCTCGAGGACCTTGCCGAGGTTGGTGGTCGGGTTGGCGACCGAGGAACCGGTGAGGAGCTGCGAGGTGGAGAAGAGGAAGGAGTCCCAGAGGCTGTGGATTTCGCTTCCCTTGGCGTTGTGCTCGGCGAGGTAGACGACGAGCGTGCAGATCACCGCGAACACGGCGGTGGCGCCGAAGATGATCATGATGCGATGGCGCAGGTGGTAGTGGGTCCTCGAGGAGCCCCGGGCGACCGCCAAAACCTCGTGTCCAGCGCGTTTGACCGGCCTGTGCCGCTCCACGTCGGCAATTATGAGTGGTATACGGACGTCATGGCAGACGCTGACGGGGCCGGGGGACTCGCCGCCTACGCGGCCGCGCACGGGTTGACGGTCGAAGACGGCGCCCGCCTGGCGCGGACGACGCCGCTGCTGGCCGAGGGCGAGGTGCACGACGTCGACGCGTTGGTCGGCGGCTGGCTCTCCCGATACGTGGAAGCGAAGATCGCGATCGTCGACCGCGGCGACGCCCAGCTCACCGTCGCCGTCACCCACGTGCCGAAGGCGAAGCGGTTCGTCCCCTGGATGCTCTGCCACCGGGTCGAGGACGACCACCTGCTCGGCCGCGCGGCGATGGGCCTGATCGGCGGCGGGTCCCAGGTCGACCTGGGGAGCGCCGAGCTCGACCGGCACTACCGCGTCTACGCGTCGCCGCGGCGTGACGACGTCTGGTTCCACGAGCTCTTCTCGCCCGCTTTCGTCGTCTTCCTGATCGAACAGTCACCGAAGGGATTCGCCTTCGAGTACGTCGAAGGGACCCTTTGCGTCAGCTTGCTGGGGCGGTTGACGCTGGCGGAAGACCTCGACCGCCTGCGCGACGCGACGGTCGAGCTGGTGCGGCGTATCCGCGCCGAGATCGCGGAGAAGCTCGGCCCCGCCCAGGCCGCCCGCTCGGCCCCCGGCGAGGTCGGGTTCGGCGACGAAACGGCGGATTCGTCGTCCCAGGGCTAAAGGTCCTACCGATTTTTGCCGACAACCGGGGCGCGTGAGGAATGGAAAGGGAATCTTCCTGGCCGCGGCCTGCGTGCTCGCGGCATTCGCCCTGGCGGCCTGTGGCGGCGGCACCTCCAGTTCCGCCGGCGGCAACGAAGGCGGCACGCTGATCGGCGCCTACTCGGCCTTCCCCGACTATCTCGATCCGGCGCTCTCGCACTCGATCGAAGGCTGGACCGCCACCTACGACACCTACATCCCGCTGCTCACCTACGCCCACGCCGACGGCAAGGCGGGCGGCAAGGTCGTCCCCGGCCTGGCGACGGCGCTGCCGCGGGTGAGCGACGGCGGCAAGACCTACACGCTGACCCTGCGCAAGGGCCTGCGCTACTCGAACGGCGAACCGGTCGTGGCGAGCGACTTCACCCACGCGCTGGAACGCGTCTTCGTCCTCAACTCGAGCGGCTCCTACTTCTACGAAGACATCGTCGGCGCGACCAAGTTCATGAAGACGAAGAAGGGCGGCATCTCCGGGGTCGAAACCGACGACAAGACGGGCAAGATCACGATCCACCTGGAAGATCCGCGCGGCACCTTCGAGAACGAGCTGGCACTGCCCTTCGTCGCCCTCGTCCCCGCTGACACGCCGATGGAAGACCTCTCCTCCGATCCGCCGCCCGCCACCGGCCCCTACGTGATCACCTCGTCGAAGCCCGGCCAGGGTTGGGAATACGAACGCAACCCGCAGTGGGCGAAGACCGACGCCAAGCTGCTGCCGCAGATCCCCTCGGGCCACGTCGACAAGATCAAGATCGAGGTGCTGCGCAACACGCAGACCGAGGTGAACGAAGTCGAATCGGGAAAGATCGACTGGATGCAGAACGAACTGCCGCCGGACCGCTACAACACGGTCAAGTCGAAGTACGAAGGCAGCCAGTTCCGGGTCGAGCCGACCGTCTCCACCTACTTTTTCTGGATGAACACGACGCAGGCGCCGTTCGACGACCTGAAGGTGCGCCAGGCGGTCAACTACGCGATCAACCCGGCCGCGTTGGAACGGATCTACGCGGGGCGCCTGGAAGGTCTGCAGCAGATCTTGCCACCGGGGATGCCGGGCTACGAAAAGCTCGACCTCTACCCGCACGACCTGAAGAAGGCGAAGGAACTGATCGCCGAAGCGGACCCGAGCGACCGCGAGATAACGGTCTGGACCGACGACGAAGAATCCTCCAAGGACGCCGCCACCTACTACGCGGGCGTGCTCGAAGAAATCGGCTTCAAGACGACGCTGAAAGTGCTCAGCACCGACAACTACTTCACCGTGGTCGGCAACGAATCGACCCCGAACCTGGACACCGGCTGGGTCACCTGGTTCGAGGACTACCCCCACCCGAACGATTTCCTGCAGCCGCTGCTGGCCGAAGAATCGGCCACGCCGACGAACGCGACCAACCTCTCGCGCTTCGCCGACCCGACGCTGAGCCAGAAGATCACCGAACTGGGCGAAGAACCGCTCGGCGCCGAACAGGAAGCCGAGTACGCGCAGCTGGACAAGGAATTCATGGAACAGGCGCCGATCGCGCCCTACGGGACCAGCACCTCCTCGACCTTCGTCTCCAGCTCGATCAACCTGGAAAACGTGGTCTTCAACCCGACCTTCGGCCAGGACCTGGCCAGCTTCGAATTCAAGTAGCGGCGGCTATCCTCCGCCGCCGATGCGTGACCTCGACCTGAAGATCCTCCGCGCGATGCGGACCCGCGGGCACACCCCCGGGCTCGAGCGCGCCGCCAGGCTGCTCGGAAAGGCGGGCAACAACGGCGCCGGCTGGTTCGTCGCGGGCGCCGCCCTGGCTGCCGTCGACGCGCCCCGCCGCCGCGCCTGGGCCGCCTGCGCCGCGCTCGGCCCGGCCGCGATCGTCGCCAACTTCGGCGTCAAGGTGATCGCCAGGCGGCCGCGCCCGGTGCTCGAGGGATGGCCGCCGCTGGGCAGCGCACCGAGCTCGCACAGCTTCCCCTCGGCCCACTCGACCTCCTCCTTCGCCGTCGCCACCGCGATGACCCGGGTCGACCGCCGCGCCGCGGTCGCCTTCGTCCCCGCCGTCGCCGTCGCCGCCGGCCGTCCCTACCTGGGCATGCACTATCCCTCCGACGTCGTCGTCGGGGTGCTGCTCGGGACCCTGATCGGGGCGCTGGTGCCGCTGCCCGGGGCCGACGACGCCCCGCCGCGGGAGACGACCCGATGAAGGTCGGCATCGTCGGGCTGCCGAACGCCGGCAAGTCGACGCTCTTCAACGCGCTCACCGCCGGGGGCGCGCAGATCGGCAACTACCCGTTCACGACGATCGAGCCGAACGTCGCCGTCGCCCAGGTGCCGGACGAACGCCTCGAAGCGGTGGCGAAGACGGTGCGCAGCTCCGAGCTGGTCCCGGCCACCATCGACTTCCACGACATCGCCGGCCTGGTCAAGGGGGCGAGCGAGGGGGAGGGGCTCGGCAACCAGTTTCTCGCCTCGATCCGGGAGACCGACGCGATCTGCCACGTCGTCCGCTGCCACCAGGACGCGAACGTGATCCATCCCGACGGGCGGGTCGACCCGATCGCCGACATCGAGACGATCGAGACCGAGCTGATCCTCTCCGACTACGAGCAGGTCGAGCGCCGCATCCCGCGGGTCGGCAAGCAGGCGAAGGCCGGCGACAAAGCGGCGATCGCCGAACAGGCCTGGCTGGAAGCGGTGCGCGACGCGCTGGCGGCGGGCAGGCCCGCGCGCTCGGTGCCGGTGCCCGACCTGGCGCCCGACGCCCCCCGCAACCTCGGCGCGATCACCTCGAAGCCGATCCTCTACGTCGCCAACGTCGACGAGGGAGACGCCGAGGTGCCGGAAGCGGTCGCCGCCCACGCCAACTCGGTGGACGCCGGGGCGGTCGCGGTCAGCGCCCGGATCGAGAACGAGCTGTCGGAGCTGGACCCCGAGGAAGCGGCCGAGATGCGCGAGTCCTACGGCGTCGAAGGCAGCGGCCTGGCCCGCCTCGTCCGCGCCGCCTACGAGCTGCTCGAGCTGATCACCTTCTTCACCGCCGGCGAGGACAAGGAGGCGGTCGCCCGTCCCCTGCACCGCGGCGCGACCGCGCTCGAAGCGGCGGGCACGATCCACACCGAGATCATGGAAGCCTTCGTCAAAGCCGAGGCGATCGGCTGGGCGCAGCTGGTCGAGTGCGGCGGCTACGTGGCGGCGCGGGAGAAAGGCCTGCTCCGCATCGAGGGCCGCGACTACCTCGTGCAGGACGGCGACGTGATCACGATCCGCGTCTAGTCGTGGAGAGAAACCGTCCCTATGCGGCGGTAAGTCTCCACGGCCGGCAAGATCCGCACGCGCCGGGACCGGCGCCCCGCGCTCAGCCCTTCTTGGGGACCACCTTTTCGAAGGTCATCCAGGTCGAGTAGGCGCTCAGCGCGACCTCGAGCTGTTCGCCGGTGACGGTGGTGACGCCGCCGGTCCCGTAGAGCTTCGCTTCGATGATCCGCGGCGAGTAGCCGGTCTTCGTGATTTCGACCTTCTTCAGCCGCCCGTCGAGGAGCCCGGCGAGCTTTTCGCTGATTTCCGGCCCGCTCATCTTCAGCGTCCATTCGTGCAGCGGGCAGAGGCTGTCGTAGGGGTCGGGGACGCCGACCAGGTAGGGGACGGAGACGCCGAAGACGTTCTTCATGCTCTCCGTCTTGCCGCCCGAGCAGGCGGAGAAGAGCGTCTCGGCGATCTGCCCTTCGTACATCAGCACCTGCCCGGCCGTTTCTTCCTCGGCCTGGTCGGAGGTCGTGTACTCCGATTCGAGGCCCTTGTAGACCTGGCTGCGGGTGTCGGAGTAGAGGTCGTAGCCGTCGCCGCCGACCCCGGCGGTGAGGGCGAAGGAGCGCGAGGCCACCGCCTGCGCCTTCAGCTCGGCCATCGGCCAGGAGGGCGGCGACTCGTTCGGGATCACGCCCTTCACGTACTGGTCGACGGCGAGCGCGTTGACGATGTTCAGTTCGCCGCTTTCGTTGACGACCGTCTCCAGCGCGCCGCGGTAGCGCCCGAGCCCGGCGATGTCGATGACGCCGTTGCCCGCGGCGCGCAGCGTCGCGCCGCAGCGGGCCAGCGGCTTGCCGCCGGAGGTCCGCAGGACGACCGTGTTGCCGAGCCGGTGCGCCTCGTAGGTGCGGCTCGGTTCGAGCTTCGTCTTGCAGGCGCTGGTCGCTTCGGAGAAGTTCACGTCCCCGGAGCTGGTGGACAGCAGCACCCGCACCACGTGCGTGCCGCTGAGCTGTCCCAGGCTCGTTCCCTTGTAGTAGTGGCCGAGGATGAACTTGTAGCCCTTGCCGTGGAGGGCGTAGCCGTAGGCCCCGTAGGCGCTCATCCCGACCCCATGGCCGAAGCCGTGCCCATGCACGACCCAGCTCACCTGGGCGCGGGCGGACGCCGCGAGCGCCCCGCAGGCGCAGGCGAGCGCCGCAAGCAGCGCGAGGGCTATCGGGAAGGGACGACGGCGAAGCAAAGCGTGCATCACATCAACAGGCGCGGCGCGTCAGAGTCGCGCGCCGCGCCTGGATGCAATCAGCCTTGCTCGTGGGGGCGCGCCATGGCGCGGTGATCGAGCGCCTCGTCCAGCGTCTCGGTCGAGACGCCGTGCTCGAGCGCGACCTCGCGCAGCGGGCGGCCGGAGTCGGCGGCGTCCTTGACGATCGCCGCGGCGGCGTCGTAGCCGATGTGCGGGTTGAGCGCGGTCGCCGTCGCCAGGGTGGCCTCGGCGTGGCGCTCGGTCATCTCCTCGTTCGCCTCCAGCCCGGAGACGCACTTCTCGTCCAGCAGCCGCGAGGCGCTCGCCAGCAGCTTGATCGAGCCCAGCAGGTTGCGCGCGATCAGCGGCACCCGCACGTTCAGCTCGAACTGGCCCTGCATGCCACCGATCGTGATCGCCGCGTCGTTGCCGATCACCTGGCCGGCGACCTGGATGACGACCTCGGGGATGACCGGGTTGACCTTCCCCGGCATGATCGAGGAGCCCTTCTGCAGCTCCGGCAGGCGCAGCTCGGCGAGGCCGGCGCGCGGCCCGGAGCCCATCAGCGCCAGGTCGTTGGCGATCTTGTTGAGCGAGACCGCGTAGACCTTCAGCGCCCCGGACAGCTCGACCAGCGCGTCGCGGTTGCCCTGCGCCTCGAACGGGTCGAGCGGCGCCGAGATCTTCGAGGCCGGTGTCGGCGGCGAGCTTCTCGCGCACCTTGGCGGCGAACTCGGGGTGGGTGTTGAGGCCGGTGCCGGTGGCGGTGCCGCCGAGCGGGATCTGGCCGACCCGCCGCAGCGTCGCCTCGACCCGCTGCACGCCGAGGCGCACCTGCGCGGCGTAGCCGCCGAACTCTTGGCCCAGCGTCACCGGCACCGCGTCCATCAGGTGCGTGCGGCCCGCCTTGACGACGTCCTTGAACTCCGCCTCCTTCGCTTCCAGCGCGCTCTCCAGCCCGCCCATCGCCGGCAGCAGGTCGTGCGTCACCTCGTCCAGCGCCGCCAGGTGCACGGCACTCGGGAAGACGTCGTTGGACGACTGGCCCATGTTGACGTGGTCGTTCGGGTGCGCGCCCTCGCCCGCGAGGTTGGCGATCACCTCGTTGGCGTTCATGTTCGACGAGGTGCCCGAGCCGGTCTGGAAGACGTCGATCGGGAACTGGTCGTCGTACTTGCCCTCGGCGACGTCCTTGCCCGCCGTGGCGATCCGCTCGGCGAGGTCGCCGTCGAGCTTGCCCAGCGCGCCGTTGGCCTCGGCGGCGGCGGACTTGATCCGGCCCAGCCAGCGCACCACCGGGACCGGCACGCGCTCGCCGGAAACCGGGAAATTGTCGACTGCTTTGGTGGTCTCGCCACCCCAGAGCTGCTCGCCCGCGGTGGTCTCTGCGTCAACGCTCAAGGTTCGTCCTCCATCAAGTCTTTTTGGGGAGTACCAAGCGTATTGCGCGGCGCCTCGCGGCGGCTTGCGATGCGCCGCGGGTGGCCCCGCGGCGGCTCAGAGGCTGTTGGCGAAGAGGCCGACGAGGGTCGCCAGGCCGAAGAGGGCGACGCAGACGATCGCCAGGCCGGCGAGGCGCGGCCCGAGCGCCGGGTGGGGCGCCGCCGGGGCTCTCAGGACCTGGTCTCTCATGCGCTCCTCATCGACTTCCCTTGAGCGCTCGTGAGTTTTGCAACGGAAGGACCAGCGGTCGGGGACCTCGAACCGTTACACCGATCCATGTCGCGTGTAGGCTGCGGCAATGCCGACCGTGCGTGAGGCGACGTTCGACCTCTTCCGGGAGCAGGGAATGACGACGATCTTCGGTAACCCGGGGTCGACGGAGTTGCCGATGCTCCGTGACTTTCCGAGCGACTTCCGTTACGTGCTCGGGCTGCAGGAGGCGGTCGTGGTGGGGATGGCCGACGGCTTCGCCCAGGCGAGCGGCCGCACCACCGTCGTCAACCTCCACACCGCGCCGGGGGTCGGTAACGCGATGGGGGCGATCTTCAACGCCCAGGCCAACCACTCGCCGCTGCTGATCACCGCCGGCCAGCAGGCGCGCGCCCAGATCACCCTGCAGGCCAACCTCACCAACCGCGACGCGACGCGGATGCCGCACCCGCTGGTCAAGTGGAGCTACGAGCCGCCGCGGGCCGAGGACGTGCCGCTGGCGCTCGCCCACGGCGCCCACCTCGCCGGCCTGGCGCCGCGGGGCCCGGTCTTCGTCAGCCTGCCGATGGACGACTGGAAGGTCGAGGTCGATGCCGCCGACGCTCGCCACGCGATCACCCGCAAGGTGAGCGGCCGCGCCGTCGCCGACCCGGCCGCGGTGGCGACGCTCGCCGCCGAGCTCGACGCCGCCCGCAACCCGGTCCTCGTCGCCGGCCCGGACATCGACACCGCCGGGGGATGGGACGCCGCGATCGCCCTCGCCGAGCGCCAGCGCCTGCCGGTCTGGGCCTCGCCCGCGACCGGCGGCGCCCGCCTCGGCTTCCCCGAGAACCATCCGAACTTCCGCGGCGTCCTGCCGCCCGCGATCGGCCCGGTCGGCCAGACGCTGGAGGGCCACGACCTCGTCCTCGTCGTCGGCAGCTCGGTCTTCCCCTACTACCCCTACATTCCCGGGCCGCTGCTGCCCGAGGGCGCGCGCCTGGTCGCGATCACCTCCGACCCCGACGAGGCGGTCCGGGCGCCGATGGGCGACGCGCTCGTCGCCGACGTCGGCCTCACCCTGGCGGCGCTGGTCGAGGCGGCCCCCGAGTCCGATCGCGCCGGCGCCCGAGCCGAACCCCGGCCCGGGGACGTGGAGCTGACCGACCCGCTGAACGCCTCGACCGTCCACGGCGCCCTGCGCGAGGCGCTCCCCGAGGACGCGATCGTCGTCCTCGAGTCGCCCTCCTCGACCCTCGCCCTGCGCAACCAGCTACGGCTCTCGCGCCCCGGCTCCTACTACTTCAGCGCCGGCGGCGGGCTCGGCTTCGGACTCGCGGCCGCGGTCGGGGTGCAGCTGGCGGAGCCGAGCCGCCCGGTCGTCTGCGTGCTCGGCGAGGGCAGCGCCCAGTACGCGATCACCGCCTTCTGGAGCGCCGTCGCCTACGACGTCCCGGTCACCTTCCTGGTCCTGCGCAACGAGGAGTACGCGATCCTCAAGTGGTTCGCCGAAGTCGAGCAGATCGTCGGCGCGCCCGGCCTCGACCTGCCGAAGCTCGACGTCGCCGCGGTCGCCGAAGGCTATGGCGTGACCGCGCACCGGGCCGCCGACCGCGACGGCGTCGCCGCCGCCCTGGCCACCGCGCTCGCCTCCTCGAGGCCGGAGCTGGTCGAAGTCCCGGTCGCGCCGGGCATGGCGCTCTTCTAGGGACGGTGAGCCGGGGATGACCGCAACCACGGCGACCGCGGCCAGTGGGGCCGAGGCCGGCTGATGGCCGTCGGCGTCCGCTCACTCTTCGACCGCGGCCCGGCGGCGCTCCGTCCCGCCACCCGCGACCCCTCGCCGGACCGCGCGCCCGACTCGCTCGCCGCCGGCGTCGCCCAGCCGCTGCGCGGCGAACTGGAGGAGCTGCTCGGCGCCGACCGGGTCCTCGCCCGCCCCGGCGACCTCGTCCGCTACGCCTCCGACGCCTCGCCCTACCGCAAGCTGCCGCGCGCGGTGGTGATGGCGAAGGAGGCCGAGGACGTGGCGGAGCTGCTCGCCTTCGGCCGCGAGCGCGGCATCCCGGTCACCTTCCGCGCCGGCGGCACCAGCCTCAACGGCCAGGGGCAGACCGACGGCATCCTGGTCGACGTGCGCCGCCACTTCGGCGGCCTCGCCGTGCTCGAGGACGGCGCCGCGGTCCGCCTCGGCACCGGCACGATCCTCGGCCACGCCAACCGGGTGCTCGCGCCGTACGGCCGCCGCCTCGGCCCCGACCCGGCGAGCACCGACATCGCGACCGTCGGCGGCGTCGTCGCCAACAACTCCGGCGGCATGCGCTGCGGGGTGACCAAGGACAGCTACTCGACCCTGCGCTCGCTCACCTTCGTCCTCCCCTCGGGGGCGAAGATCGACACCGCCGCGCCGGGCGCCGCCGCCGAGCTCGCCGCGGCCGAGCCGGAGCTCGCCGCGGGCCTCACCGCGATCCGCGACGAGATCCGCGCCGACGCCGAGCTCGCCGCTCGCATCCGCCGCAAGTTCGAGATCAAGAACACGATGGGCTACCGCCTCTGCGCCTTCCTCGACGCCGACGAGCCGCTGGAGATCTTCCGCCGCCTGCTGGTCGGCTCGGAGGGGACGCTCGCCTACGTCCCCGAGGTCGTCTTCGAGACGGTCGAGCGGCCCGCGGTCACCACCGTCTCCTGGGTCCACTTCCCCGACATCGACGCGGCGGTCGCCCCGGTCGGGGACCTGGTCGCGGGGGGCGCCACCGCGGTCGAGCTGATGGTCGCCCCGGCGCTGATCACGGCGGGCTGGAACATGGTCGGCGCGCCGCACGAGTTCAAAGAGCTCGACCCGACCGGGGCGGCGCTGCTGATCGAGCTCGGCGCGGCGACGGAGGCGGAGCTCGATCGGCAGGTGGCGCGCGCCGAGGAGATCCTCGCCGGCCACACGCTGCTCTCGCCCCCCGATTTCACCCGCGAGCCGGAGCGGATCGAGGTCGCCTGGCGGGTGCGCGAGGGCCTCCACGGCCTGGTCGGCCGGCTGCGCCCGGCGGGCACCTCGCTGATCGTCGAGGACGTCTGCGTGCCGCCCGCGCGGATCGCCGAGGGCGCGCGGGACCTACAGGCGCTCTTGCTCGAGAACGGCTTCGCGCCGGGCGTCGCCGGCCACGCCTCGGCCGGGAACCTCCACTTCATGCTCACCCCGGACTTCTCCAAGGAGGAGGAGGTCGAACGCTACGAGGCGCTGATGAACGGCCTGGTCGAGCTGATCGTCGACAAGTACGACGGCTCGCTGAAGGCCGAGCATGGGACCGGCGTCAACATGGCGCCATACCTGGAGCGCGAGTGGGGGGAGAAGGCGACCGCGCTGATGTGGCGGGTGAAGCGGCTGGCCGATCCCGACGGGGTGCTGAATCCCGGCGTGGTGCTGAACCGCGACCCCGGCGTGCACCTGCGGGACCTGAAGACGACGCCGCCGATCGAGGAGTCGGCGACGGCCTGCGTCGAGTGCGGCTTCTGCGAGCCGGTCTGCCCGAGCCGCGACCTGACGACGACGCCGCGCCAGCGGATCGTCCTGCGGCGGGAGATCGCCCGTCAGCCGAGCGGCTCGCCGGTGCAGGAGGCGCTGCTGGAGGAACTGGGCTACGAGGCGCTCGACACCTGCGCCGCCGACGGCAGCTGCCAGCTCGCCTGCCCGGTCGGGATCGACACCGGCCGCCTCATCAAGGAACTCCGCGCCCAACGTCATGCCCCGCGCGCCGAGCGGACGGCGCTGGCCGCGGCGAAGCGCTGGGGCGCCGTGGAGAGCGCCTCGCGGGCGGCGCTGCGGGTCGGCGGGCCGATGGCGCGGCGGACGCACAAAGGGCGGGCGCTGCCGGGGGCGGCGCAGGGCGGTCTCCCGGCGACGACCCGCGCGGGCGCCGCGGCCGTCTACGTCCCTTCCTGCACGAACCGGATCTTCGCCGGCGGCCCGGTCGAGTCGCTGGTCGCGGTCTCCGCCCGCGCCGGGCTGCCGGTCTGGATCCCCGGCGACGTGGGAGGGAGCTGCTGCGGCCTGCCGTGGAGCTCGAAAGGCTTCGGCGACGCCCACCGTCACAAGGCCAACGAGCTGGTCGAGCGGCTCTGGGGGTGGAGCGGCGAAGGCGACCTGCCGATCGTCGTCGACGCCGCCTCCTGCACCGGCCAGATCGTCGAACCGGGGGAGGGGAGGCTGAGCGAGGCGGCCGCCGAGCACCTGGCGGCGCTGACGATCCTCGACTCCGTCGCCTGGGCCCACGACCGCCTGCTGCCGAACCTCGAGGTGACCCGCAGGCTCGACGCCGCGGCGATCCACCCGACCTGCGCGACCAATCGCCAAGGCAACGCAAGCCGCCTGAGCGCCCTCGCGTCCGCGATCGCCACCGACGTCTTCGTCCCCCCGACCGCGACCTGCTGCGGCTTCGCCGGCGACCGCGGCATCTCCCACCCGGAGCTGACCGCGAGCGCCACCGGCCCCGAGGCCTCCGAGCTCGCCGCCCGCGAGGCCGCGGCCAAGACCTTCGACGCCTACCTCAGCTCCAACCGCACCTGCGAGATCGGCATGACCCGCGCCACCGGCCGTCCCTACGAGTCCGTCATCAACGCCCTGGACCGCGCGACCCGCCGCTGAGGGGGTTCGGGGGCGCGTGCTTCGCGGCGGCGTGCTTCGGGCTCCGGAGGCGCGACCCGGGGCCGGCGCGCCCGTCCGAGTTGCGTCCCGGGCGTCTCGTGGCGGCCCGGGCAGGCTGCCCGCTTGCCACGAGACGCCCGGGACGTGACGCTTTCGTCGGGAAGTCCACAGGGACGTGACGCTTCCGAGAGGATCCCCACGGAGACGTCAGCCTTCCTCCCGGACATGGGGCCCCCACGGAGGCGCGGTCGACCTCCGTTAGCCATAGGTTCACCCAGGTCGACCACGCCTCGGCGATGCCTGGAGAACCGTGACCTTCGAGGACTCTTCGTCACGACATGGGGCACCTTCCTCACATCTCCCGCGCCTCTCTGTGACGCACCCGCCCGGACCCGCGCCGCTCCTCTCATCCCCGGCCTTCTCGGTGGCGGCCACAGCCTGTCCGGGCCGCCACCGAGAAGGCCGCGTCCCTTTCCCTCCGGGCGCCAGCTTCAGCGCCCAGATGCCGAAAAGCGCCTAGATAGAGCGCTTATCGGCCCGTCAACCGGATTTGCCGGCGGCGGGGTCCGTCGCGCGGGCGTCGATGTCGGCGAGCAGCGACTGGGCGTTCTTGTCGCGCTCCATCCGCTTGTCGAGCAGGGGGTTGATCACGCCGCGCAGGGCGGAGTAGTAGCGCCACCATTTGGGGGCGAAGACGCGCGGGGCGCGCTCTTCGATGCCGCGGACGAAGGCCGCGGCGGCTTCGTCGGGTTG
Organism: Solirubrobacterales bacterium; assembly: GCA_047601885.1. Lineage (GTDB taxonomy): Bacteria > Actinomycetota > Thermoleophilia > Solirubrobacterales > 70-9 > VAYN01. The sequence continues at coordinate 297,036 of JASGIK010000002.1, read as the reverse complement.
GATCCGCTTCAGCAGGAAGGAGGGGGTGGTCTTGTTGAGGCGCTCGGCGTCGGGCTGGGAGAGGGCGTCCTGGACCATCGTCGTGTCGACCCAGCCGAAGTAGGCGACGGTCGCGGACGCGCCGTGGCTCGCCAGCTCCACCCGCAGGGATCGTCCCAGGGCCTCGACGCCCGGCTTCGCCACCGCGTAGGGGCTGTTGCCGAAGCCGTTGGCGAAGGCGTAGACGGAGGAGACGAGGCCGATCTGGCCGCGCCGCTCGACGATCTGGGGGAGCGCCGCGCGGACGGTGCGGAAGACACCGAGGAGGTCGACCTCCAGCACCCGTTCCCATTCCTCGCCCGACATCCCGTAGACGGTCGCCATCGATTTCTGGGCGATGCCGGCGTTGGCGACGGCGCAGTCGAGGCCACCGAATTTCTCCACCACCTCGGCGACGGCGGCCATCATCGCGCCCTGGTCGGTGACGTCGGCGCCGATCCCGATCGCCCGCGCGCCGATCCGCTCCGCCGCTTCCGCCGCCTGCCCCGGATCGAGGTCGAGCACCGCCACCGAGGCGCCCCGCATCTGCATCTGGCGCGCCGTCTCGTAGCCGATCCCGCGTGCCGCGCCGGTCACCAGCGCCACCTTGCCGTTCAGGTCGAATGCAGGCATCGGTGCAACCCTATTGGCTCACCGCGCGGATTGCAGTGCGGGGTACCTGCGAGTACCGGTGCGCATCGACGCTCCCGCGGCGACGACCCGGCCACGGCCCGCCGCCGCGCCGCTCCTACAATCCGCCGTCCATGTCCGGCTTCGCCCCCGTCGACCCGAAGCAGTCCTTCCCCGACCTCGAGCAGCGGGTGCTCGAGCGCTGGCGCGAGCAGGATCTCTTCGCCCGCTCCCTCGCCAACCGCGCCGACGCCCCGGTCTGGAGCTTCTTCGAGGGCCCGCCGACCGCCAACGGCCGGCCCGGCTCCCACCACGTCCTCGCCCGCGTCTTCAAGGACATCTACCCGCGCTACCGCACGATGACCGGCTACCGCGTCCCCCGCAAAGCGGGCTGGGACTGCCACGGCCTGCCGGTCGAGCTGGAGGTCGAAAAACAGCTCGGCATCTCCTCCAAGGACGAGATCGAGGACTTCGGCATCGCCGAGTTCAACCAGCGCTGCCGCGAATCGGTCTTCGAGTACGTCGAGGAGTGGAACCGCCTCACCGAGCGGATCGGCTTCTGGGTCGACCTCGACGACCCCTACGTGACCCTGCAGGACCGCTACATCGAGTCGGTCTGGTGGTCGCTCGCCCAGCTTTTCGAGCAAGGCCGCCTCTACGAGGGCCACAAGGTCGTCCCCTACTGCCCGCGCGACGGCACGCCGCTGTCGTCCCACGAGGTCGCCCAGGGCTATCAGGACGTCGAGGACGCCTCGATCTACGTCCGCTTCCCGCTGGTCGGAGCGGAGAAGGAATCGCTGCTGGTCTGGACGACGACGCCCTGGACGCTTCCGGGCAATCAGGCGGTGGCCGTGAATCCCGCTGTCCCTTACGTGCGGGCACAGCTCGACGACGAGGTTTTGATCGTCGCCCGGGACCTGGTCGAGAAGGTGCTCGGCGAGGATGCCCAGGTACTCGAGGAGATGCCCGGCTCGGCGCTGCTCGACTACCGCTACGAAGGGCCTGTCTTCGTGCTGAACGACGTGGAGCGGGGGCAGTACCCCGTGATCGCCGGGGACTTCGTCACCGTCGACGACGGCACCGGGCTCGTCCACATCGCCCCGCCCTTCGGCGAGGACGACTACCTGGTCGGCGCCGCCGCCGGGCTCTTCGACCCCACCGTGGCGAGCACCCTCTACAACCCGGTCCGCCCCGACGGCACCTTCGACGACCGAGTCGTCGGCTTCGCCGGCGAGTTCGTAAAAGGGAGTGAGACGACCCGCCGCCTCATCGACTCCCTCGCCGAGCGCGGCCTGCTCTTCCGCGAGCAGGCCTACGAGCACGCCTACCCGCACTGCTGGCGCTGCGGCACGCCGCTCCTCTACTACGCGACCAGCAGCTGGTACATCGCCACCTCCGCGGTCAAGGAGGAGCTGCTCGCCAACAACGAGACGATCGGCTGGCACCCCGAGCACGTCAAGCACGGCCGCTTCGGCAAATGGCTGGAGAACAACGTCGACTGGGCGCTCTCGCGCAACCGCTACTGGGGCACGCCGCTGCCGATCTGGCGCTGCACCGAGGACGACTGCGAGGCGATGACCTGCATCGGCTCGATCGCGGAGCTGACCGAGCGCTCCGGCGCCGAGGCGCCGCCCGACCTCCACCGCCCCTACATCGACGAGGTCGCCGTCCGCTGCCAGGACTGCGGCGGCGCGATGCGGCGGGTCAGCTCGGTGATCGACACCTGGTACGACAGCGGCGCGATGCCCTTCGCCCAGTTCCACTACCCCTTCGAGGGGCAGGAGGAGTTCGCCGAGCGCTTCCCCGCCGACTACATCTGCGAGGCCCAGGACCAGACCCGCGGCTGGTTCTACACCCTGCTCGCCGAGTCGACCCTGCTCTTCGACCAGTCGAGCTTCCGCAACTGCGTCTGCCTCGGCCTGATCCTCGACCCCGAGGGCCAGAAGATGTCGAAGAGCCGCGGCAACGTGGTCGACCCCTGGGACGTCCTCGCCGCCCACGGCGCCGACGCCTTCCGCTGGTACTACCTGACCGCGCAGCAGCCCTGGGCGGGCTACCGCTTCTCCGTCGACACGGTCGGCGAATCGGTCCGCAACTTCATGCTGCAGCTCTGGAACACGTACTCGTTCTGGGTGCTCTACGCGAACGCCGAGGGGCTCGGCGTGGGGGACCTCGACGGCGAGGGTGCCGGCGACCTCACCGACCTCGACCGCTGGGCGCTCTCCCGCCTCCAGGCGACGGTCGCGATCGTGCGCGAGCGGATGGACGACTTCGACTGCACGACCGCCGGCCGGGCGATCGCCGACTTCGTCGAGGAGCTCTCCAACTGGTACGTGCGGCTCTCCCGCCGGCGCTTCTGGGACGGCGACCGCGCCGCCTTCGCCACCCTGCGCACCTGCCTGCTGGAGACGAGCGCGATGCTCGCTCCCTTCACCCCGTTCCTCGCCGACGAGATCTACCGCAACCTCGCCGGCGGCGCCGACGGTGAGTTCGGCGACGCCCCCGACTCGGTCCACCTGCGCGACTTCCCGGTCGCCCGGGAGGCGCTCCGCGACCCCGGCCTGGAAGCGGCGATGACCGCGGTGCGCCGCACCGTCCGCCTCGGCCACGCCGCCCGCGCCGCCGCCAAGGCGAAGGTGCGCCAGCCGCTGCGCCGCGCCGTGATCGTCGCCAACGAGGACGAGCGCGCCGGGATCGAAGCCCACGGCGACCTGGTCACCGCCGAGCTCAACGTGAAGGAGCTCGACTTCGTCTCCGACGCGGGCGACCTGGTCAGCTACGAGGTCAAACCGAACTACCGCACGCTCGGCCCGCGCTTCGGCAAGAACATGCCGCAGGCCGCCGCCGCGATCGCCGCGCTCGACCCGGCGCGCGTGGCGGCGACCCTGGGCGGCGGCGGCGTGATCGGGATCTCGATCGAGGGCAGCGACCACACGCTCGGGCCCGACGACGTGACGATGGCGCTGAAGCCGCTGGATGGCTACGAAGTCGAGGCGGAGGCCGGCCACGCGGTCGCCCTGCAGTTGGAGATCGACGAGGAGCTGCGCCGCGAGGGCATCGCCCGCGAGGTCGTCCGCGCCGTGCAGCTCGCCCGCCAGGAGGCGGAGTTCGAGATCACCGACCGGATCGAGCTGGGCCTCGCCGGCGACGCCGAGCTGCTCGAGATCGCCCGCGAGCACGAGGCCTACATCGCGGGCGAGACGCTGGCGGGCGGCGGCGTCAGCTACGGCAACGAGGACGGGGTGGGGGGCTCCGTCTCCGACGCGAACATCGACGGCCGCGAGCTGCGGATCTCCGTCCGCAAGGTTTGAGGCCCGCCCGCCATCCCGCGGCGCTGCTCGCGCTGCTGCTGGCGACGCTCTGCGTCGCGCTGCTCGCCCCCGGCGCGGCGCTCGCCGCGGGCGAAGGCGAAGCGTCCGAATCGAGCGGCGCCGGCGAAGGCGCCGGCGGCCTGGTCGGCTCGACCGAGCGCCCGCAGCTCCTCCTCGTCCACGGCGGCTCCTTCCTCTACGAAGACCCCTACTTCGAACCGCTGACCCGCGGCCGCGCGGTCGCCGCCGGCTTCGTCCCCCACTACGTCAACTATCCGCTCGGCGACCTCCCCGCGGCGGTCGACAAGGTGCGCGCCGAAGCCCGCCGCCTGCGGAAAAAGTTCGGCGTCGACCGCGTCTACGCCTACGGCTCCTCGGCGGGCGGGACGCTGGTGGCGCTGCTCTCCGGCGACGGGCTGGTCAGCGCCGCGGTCGCCAAGGCGCCGGTCTCCGACCTCGTCACCTGGGACTGGGCGACCGAAAAGTACGGGTCCGAATACTGGGACGGGCTCGGCGTCGACCTCGCCGGCCGCCGGCGCCTGTCCCCGTACCTGCGCCCCCAGCGCGAGCCGCTGCTGGTGATCCAGGGCCGCGCCGACGGCGTCGTGCCGCCCGCGATGAACGAAGCGTTCGCCGCCCGCTTCAAGCGGGTAAGACTGTGGATGGTGGCCGGAGGGCACACGACCGACCGCGTGCGCCCATTCCTCGTGACGCGCGCGATGCACTGGCTCGCCCACATCGCCGCGCGCAAGATGGCGGCGGCGCGCAAGGCCGCGGCCCACTGAGCGTGGGCGCCGGGCCGATCCTCCCCAACCCTTAAAGTTGACTAATGGACTCAAGAAAGCATCCTGACGAAGCAGAGGCGGGCCGCCGCTTCCGCCCCGACATCGAGGGGCTGCGGGCGGTGGCGATCGTCGCCGTCCTCCTCTGCCACGCCGGGGTGCCGTTCCTGGCTGGCGGCTACGTCGGGGTCGACGTCTTCTTCGTCATCTCCGGCTTCCTGATCACGCGCCTCTTGGTGGGGGAGCTCGATCGCACCGGGACGATCTCCCTGCGCGGCTTCTACGCCCGCCGCGCCAAGCGCCTGCTGCCGCTCTCGGCGGTCCTACTGGCGACCGTCGGCGTGCTCTCGATGATCCTGCTCTCGCCGCTGCGCAACACCGAAGTCGCCGGGGACATCATCAGCTCCGCCCTCTACGTCGCCAACTGGCACTTCGCCGCGCAGTCGGTCGACTACTTCGCCCAGGGGCTCGAACCGAGCCCGGTCCTCCATCTCTGGTCGCTGGCGATCGAGGAGCAGTTCTACCTCGTCTGGCCGGGGCTGATGCTGGCCGCGACCTGGTTCTGGCGCCGGCGCGGCCGCTCGGTGCGCCCGGCGCTGTGGGTGACGCTGGCGCTGATCTTCGCCGGCTCGCTCGTCTACGGCGTGATCCTCACCGAAGACAAACCGGCCTTCGCCTACTTCGACACCTTCGCCCGCGCCTGGGAGCTCGGTCTCGGCGCCGCTCTCGCCCTGCTGGGGACGGCGCGGATGCCGCGCCCGGTCGCCGTGGCGCTGGGCTGGGCGGGCGTCGGCGCGATCGTCTACGCCGGCTTCGCCTTCACCGCGACGACCAGCTTCCCGGGGACGAGCGCACTGGTGCCGACGCTCGGCGCCGCGGCGCTGATCCTCTCCGGCACGGCGCTGGCGGCGACACCGCGCGGGGTGACCGGGGTGCGCGTCGGGGCGGGCTGGGTGCTGGCGCTGCCGCCGGTCCGCTACGTCGGCCGCATCTCCTACTCCTGGTACCTCTGGCACTGGCCGTTCATCATCTTCGCGGCGGCGATCTGGGGGCCGCACCTCTCGGTCGCCGCCGGGCTCGCCGCGGTCGCCGCCTCCTGGGTGCCGACCCAGCTCACCCACACCCTGATCGAGGACCCGGTGCGGCGCGCCCCAGGCCTGGCGCGGCTGCCGAACCGGGCGATCGCCCTCGGCCTCACCTGCACCGCGATCGCGCTCGCCGTCGGGATCGGGCTGCGGGCGGCGCAGCCGACGATCGACACGGCGAAGCTCAGCGACGTGCCCGGCGCGGCGGCGCTGCCGGAACAGCCGACCCCGCAGGAAACCGCGGTCGCCCTGCGGCCGAACCCGCTGCACGCCCGCGCCGACCGCGGCCGCAGCTACTACGAAGGCTGCATGGTCGGGATCGAAGGCGTCAACTCGAACAAATGCCTCTACGGCGATCCGGAGGGCGAAAAAACGCTGATCCTGTTCGGCGACTCGCACGCGATGCAGTACTTCCCGGCGGTCGACGAACTGGCCGAAATCCACCACTGGCGGCTGATCGTCCTGACCAAGGCCGAATGCCCGCCGGAGGAACTGGAAGTCAAGAGCATGGTCGAAGACCGCGAGTACTCGCAGTGCGACGAATGGCGCCAAGGGGCCTTCGAACGGATCGAAACCGGCGACCAGAACACGACCGTGATCATGAGCGGCGACACCGAATACACCCCCTACGGACCGGGCGGCGAAGAGCTGGGCGGTGACGCGGCGGCGGAAGCGATGGAAGCCGGCTACCTGCGCACCCTCGACCGGATCCAGGCGGCCGGCCCCCGCACCGTGGTCATCCGCGACAACCCGACCTCGACCAACGACGTCCCCAGCTGCGTCTCCGAAGACCCCCAACACCTCGGCCGCTGCTCCTTCATCCGCCACCGCGAATGGGACCGCGAATACGACGTCCGCGCCGCCGAACACTCAGCCGACACCCACCTGGTGAGCTTCATCGGCGACATCTGCCCCGGCGAAGTCTGCCGCGCCGTGATCGGCAACGCCCTCACCTACCGCGACAAGGACCACCTCACCGCCACCTTCGCCCGCACCCTCGAGCCGATGCTCGAAAGCGACCTCCGCGAAGACGGCCTTCTGTAGCCACCGCGAGGGGGCGAATTCTGCCGCGCGGAGCTGCTCTGGACCACCGAGCATTTTGACCTGATCGACGTCGCGGCCGAGAAATACGACCTCGACTCACAGTCGCTGAAAGCGGTCGCGGCGGCGGCGATGGCTGCGCCGCTCCGCTACGTGACGGTCGAGGTCGGGGCGGCGGTCGCCGCCTGAGCTACTCCCCGGTCGGGTTGATCAGGAAGTCGGTTTTGGCGGAGTCGCTGAACTTGATCCAGCAATGGTCGGGCGTGACGCCGGCCACCTCGACCAGCGCCTGCTCGATCCGTTTCGCGATCTCGGCCTTCTGCTCGTCCGAGCGGCCCTCGTACCAGTGGACCTCGACGAAGGGCATGGGAGGGAGGCGCCGCCGTTAGGCGAGCGCCGGCTCCAGTTCGGCCTCGAGGCGACGCTTCGGCATCGCGCCGACGATTTTCTTCGCCATCTGGCCGTCCTTGAAGAGGATCATCGTCGGGATCGAGAGCACTTCGTACTGCGCCGCCGTCTGCTGGTTATCGTCGACGTTGAGGCTGAGGATCGTCAGGTTGTCGCGCTCCGAGTCGATCTCCTCGAGCACCGGGTGGACGACGCGGCAGGGGCCGCACCAAGGCGCCCAGAAGTCGACGAGCACGGCGCCCTCAGCGTCGAGGACGTCGGATTTGAAGGTGGCGTCGGTTACGTCGGCCAAATTTCCACTCACGGTGATCGCTCTCCCGGATCGGGTTCAGAAGTCCATTACTTCAAAAAGTATAGCGCCGTCTGGCAAGGTCCCCAAGGCTAGCCAGTACCCCGGTTGGGAGCGTCATGCCTCTTCGACGGTCGGCTCTTCGCGGGGGCGTCGGATCCGCGTCACCTGGTGGGAGCCGAAGCGCAGGCGCGGCAGCTGGAAGACGGCCTCGGCGACGATCGCGCCGTCCATCTTCGACTCGCCCGCCCGCCGGTCACGGAAGACGATCGGCACCTCGACCACCTTGAAGCCGAGCTGGATCGCCCGGTAGGTCATCTCGACCTGGAAGGCGTAGCCGCGCACCTCGATCGAGTCGAGGTCGATCGCCTCCAGCACCTCGCGCCGGAAGCACTTGAAGCCGCCGGTCAGGTCGTTGACGTCGATCCCGAGGACGAGCCGCGAGTAGACGCTGCCGCCGCGGCTGATCAGCCGCCGCACCGCCCCCCAGTCGCTGACCCCGCCGCCGGGCACGTAGCGCGAGCCGATCACCAGGTCCGCCCGCCCGGCCGCGTCGAGCAGCCGCGGCAGGTAGGCCGGGTCGTGGGAGAAGTCGGAATCCATCTCCAGCACCAGCCCCGCCCCGGAGGCGAGCGCCCGCCGGAAGCCGGCGATGTAGGCCGGGCCGAGCCCTTCCTTCTCGCGCCGGTGCAGGACGCTGACGTCGGCATGGCGTTCGGCGAGCCGGTCGGCGCGCTCGCCGGTGCCGTCGGGCGAGCCGTCGTCGACGATCAGGATCCGCGCCTCGGCGGGCAGGTTGGCGCGCGCCGCGGCGACGAACGGTTCGATGTTCTCGGCCTCGTTGTAGGTCGGCAGGACCAGCCAGGCGGGACCTCTGTGCGGCTCTGTCATCGCGGCCGATCGTATTCCTGGGGCATTAAGTCCCGACTAAAGCGAGATAAGCGCGAGATTGGAGAAAGGACCGTTAATTTGGGACCGTGACCAACGCCGAGATCGCCGCCGCCCTCGAGGAACTCGGGGTCCTCTACGAGCTCGACGGCGCGGTCAGATACCGCGTCCTCGCCTACTCGACCGCGGCGAAAGCGATCCGCGAAAGCCCGGTCTCGGTCGCGGAGCTGGCCAAGGCGGGGAAAGCCACCGAGATCCCCGGCGTCGGCAAGACCCTCGCCGAAAAGATCGACGCGCTGCTGGCGACCGGCGAGATCCCGGCCGCGGTGAAGCTGAAGGCGAAATTCCCGCCGACCCTGGTCGAGGTGACCCGCGTCCCCGGGGTCGGGCCGAAAACCGCGCGCCGGCTCTGGGAGGAGCTGCAGATCGCCTCGCTCGAGGACCTGAAGCAGGCGGCGGAGGAAGAGAGGATCCGCGGCGTCAAAGGGCTCGGGCCGAAGGCCGAGGAGAACGTGCTGGCCGCGCTGGAGCGGCTGGGCGAGCCGGGGGAGGGGCCCGGGCGCCTGCTGCTCTCGACCGTGCGGCCGATCGCCGAGGAGCTGGCCGCGGCGCTGCGTGAGCACCCGGGTGCGCACCGGGTCGAGGTGGCGGGCTCGGTCCGTCGCTGGGCCGACACCTGCAAGGACATCGACATCATCGCCACGGCGGCGAAGCCGAAGGAGCTGGCCGAGCACCTGGCGGGCCACGCGCTGATCGCCGCCGCCGGCAAACCGAGCGGCAAAGGCGTCCGCGCCCAGACCCACAACGGCATCTCGGTCGACCTGCGGATCGTCCCGCCCGCCGCCTTCGGCAACCTGCTGCAGCACTTCACCGGGTCCCAGGCCCACAACGTGCAGCTGCGCGAAGACGCGGTCCAGCGCGGCCTCTCGGTCTCCGAGCATGGGATCAAGGACATCGAGACCGACGAGTCGGTCCAGTGCGAGACCGAGCACGAGGTCTACGCGCGGCTCGGCTACGAGTTCATCGAGCCGGAGCTGCGCGAGGGCCGCGGCGAGCTGAGGGCGGCGCGCGAAGGCAAGCTGCCGACGCTGGTGGAGCTGGGCGACGTGCGCGGCGACCTGCACGCCCACACGACGCTCTCCGACGGCCGTAACTCGCTCGACGAGATGGCGGCGGCCGGGCGCGAGCGCGGCTACGCCTACATGGCGATCACCGACCACTCGGCCAGCCACGGCTTCGGCGACGACGTCCAGCCCGACGCCCTGCGCAGGCGGATCGAGGAGGTCGCGGCCTGGAACGAGGCGTACGGCAGCCGCCGCTTCCGCCTCCTGGTCGGCTCGGAGATCAACATCGGCCTCGACGGCTCGCTCGACTATCCCGCCGACCTGGTCGCCGAGCTGGATTGGGTGGTCGCCTCCGTCCACACCTCCTTCAACGTCTCCGAGAAGGACATGACCGCGCGCGTCGTCGCCGCGATCGAAGACCCCGACGTCGACTGCATCGGCCACCTCACCGGCCGCCTGATCGGTCGCCGCGAGCCCTACGCGATCGACGTCGAGGCGGTCGCCGAGGCGGCGGCCCGGACCGGCACGATGATCGAGATCAACGGCAACCCCAATCGCCGCGACCTCTCCGATCGCCACGCCCGCCTTGCCGCCGACGCCGGCGTCCGCATCGTCCTCAACACCGACGCCCACGGCGTCGACACCCTCGACAACATGACCTACGCCGTCGCCACCGCCCGCCGCGCCTGGCTGACCAAGGCCGATATCGCCAACACCCGCACCTGGTCGGAGTTCAAGAAGCTCCGCGAGCGCTGAGCGTCTGCATTAGACCGTCCCAGGGACGGTCTAATGCAGACGCTAGAGGGCACCTAGGCGGTCGCTGCGTAGGCCGGGGGTGCGGACCAGTTTGATCGGGCGCAGGGCGCTGCCGGGGACGACGAAGAAGCGGACGCCGTCGCGCTCCTCGATCGCCTGCACCGCGGCCTCGCGGGTGTGCCAGGAGAGGGAGACGATCAGGGCGTAGCCGGTGCCGATGATGGCGACGCCGGGGAAGAAGAGGCCGAGGCCGCCGGCGATGATCGCGGTGACGGCGATCGGCCAGAGGCGCTGGATCGCGATGCGGGTCGGCGATTGGGAAGGGAGGGAGGTCGCCATCTTCGCTTTCGCGAGGGGGTCGCGCATGTCCTCGCGGGCGCGCTCCGGCCGCCCCAGCCAGAAGCCGAGGATCAGGGCGATCAGCCACCAGGCGACGGCGACGATGGCGGTCGTCGCGCTCGGTTCGCCGCCGGCCGCGATCGCGCTGATCGCCCCCAGCGCGGTCGCCTCGGCACCGGTGACGAAGACCGTCAGTCGCAGCAGATCGGTGTAGGGCATGGCTACTCCGCCAGCCAGCCGAGCATCTCGAGCCAGCCGGCCGGCCCCTCGACGGTGACGTCGGACTCCTCGGCGATCTCCGGCGGTGCCTCGGCCGAGAGCACGCCGACCCGCACCGCGGCGATCAGCTCGCCCGCCTCGTGCAGCTCGGCGAGCCGGCGGAAGGCGTCGACATCGGTGCGATCGTCGCCGGCGAAGACCACCCGGTCGAGGCCGTCGCCCGCCAGCAGCGAGGCGACCGCGGCGTCCTTGCCGCCGCCGCCGACCGGCCGCAGCTCCAGCACCTTCCGTCCCCAGCGCGGTTCGAGCCCCGCCCGCCCGGCGTCGACCGCGATCTCCCGCGCCGTCGCCTCGGCGCGGGCGTCGTCGGCCGCGCCGCGCCAGTGGATCGCCTGGATCGGCCCCTTGTCTTCGACCCACAGCCCGGTCTCGTCGAAGCGCCCCGCCTCGACCGTCGCGACGAATTCCGCCGCCTCACGCTCGCGCCCGTCGAGCGAGGGGTCGGGGCGCGGCTCGCTCTCGCCGGGCAGCATCAGCTCCAGCCCGTGGTTGCCCGCGTAGGCGACCCCGTCGAGCCCGATCCGCCCGCGCACGTCGGCCGCGCGCCGCCCCGACACCGCGCCGACCAGGCCGTAGCGGTCGATCAGCCGTTCGAGGATCTCGCGCGCCCCGTCCGGCAGGGCGGCATCCTCGGCGCGCTCGACGATCGGCGCCAGGGTGCCGTCGAAGTCGGTCAGGACCGCCGCCCGCGCGGGGTCGGCCCGGAGCGGCTCGAGCAGCGCCTGCCAGGCCGCCCGGGTGGTCTCGGATTCGCCCGCCATCCACCCTTAGTATCGCGACATGGGCGACCCAAACCTGGCGGCGCGCCGAAACGAGCTGCTCCGCCTCGCCGCGATCGGCACCGCCGCGGGCGCCTTCAGCGGCCTCTTCGGGGTCGGCGGCGGGACGATCATCGTGCCGCTGCTGATCTTCTGGTTCGGCTTCGGGGAGCGGTCGGCGACCGGCACCAGCCTCGCCGCGATCGTCATCGTCGGCAGTCTCGGCGCGCTCGCCCAGGGCGGCCTCTACGGCAACGTCCACGTCGTCACCGGCCTGCTGCTGGCGATCCCGGCGATCGTCGGCGTCGTGCTCGGCACCGCGATCCAGCAGCGGATCCCGCAGCGCGCCGTCTCCTACCTGTTCGCCCTCCTCCTGGTCGCCGTCGCGGTCGACCTGATCGTCAAGTGAACGAGGTCCTCGCCGCCCTCGTCTGCGTCGCGGGAGGCCTGGCCGGCGGCCTGGTCGGGGTCGGCGGCGGGATCCTCTTCGTCCCCGCGCTGACCGTCTTCATCGGCCTCGGCCAGGTCGAAGGCGAGGCGACCTCGCTGCTGATGATCGTCATCGTCGCCCTGGTCGGCGCCGCCCGCCAGCGCGGCTACGGCAACGTGCGGCTGCGCGAGGCGGTGATCATCGGCGCCCTCTCGCCGCTCGGGGTGCTCGCCGGCGTCGCTGCCTCGAACCTGTTGCCGCAGCGTGTCCTGCAGTTGGCATTCGCCGCTCTGGCGTTGTTTATGGCTGCGCACCTCGTCCGCCGGGCGCGCGCTGCGTGAGCGGGGAGTCGTGGGACCCCCGAACGAACCTCCCCGCTGTTCGTGAGAGGGGGGTCCCACGACCCCCGCCCCCGACCAACCCATCCTCTACGCTGACTTCGTGGATTCTTTGCGATGGGAAGGCGATCTCCCCAAGCTTCGCAACCCGGTCATGGTCTGTGCTTTCCGCGGCTGGAACGACGCCGCCGCGGCCGCCTCGACCGCGCTGGCGGCGATCGGCAACTCGCTCGACTCCGAGCTGGTCGCGACGATCGACCCGGAGGAGTACTTCGACTTCCAGTCGACGCGGCCGACGATCACGATGGCGGGCGGCGCGACGCGCAAGATCGAGTGGCCGGAGAACAACCTGATCGCGGTGCGCGTGCCGGGTGGCGAGCGCGACCTGGTGCTGCTCGACGGCACCGAGCCGAACCTCAGGTGGCGGACCTTCTCGGAGACCGTCGTCACCGCCGCCGAGGCGCTCGACGTCGAGCTGGTGATCACGCTCGGCTCGCTGATCGCCGAGGTGTCCCACACCCTGCCGGTGCCGATCACCGGCCTCGCCTCCTCGCCGGAGCTGGTCGACGAGCTCGATCTCGAGCGCTCCAGCTATGAGGGCCCGACCGGGATCGTCGGCATCGTCCACGACCTCTGCAACCAGACCGGGATCGACTCGGCCTCGCTCTGGGCGGCGGTGCCCCATTACGTCGCCGCCGTCCCCAACCCGAAGGCGGCGCTGGCGCTGCTGCGCCGGCTCGAGGGGATGACCGGGATCGCCGTCGAGGCCTCCGAGCTGGAGGAAGAAACGACCGACTACGAGGAGCAGATCAACCGCGCCGTCGCCGCCAACGCGGAGATCGAAGAGCTGGTCGAACGGATCGAGGCCGAACAGGTCGACATGCTGGCCGACGAGAGCGACGAGCTTCCCTCCGCCGATTCGATCGCCCGGGAGTTCCAGAAATTCCTCCGCCAAAGAGGTGGCGAGGGAGACCGGGGGTAACCCCTCTCTCACAACAGCGGGGAGGTTCGTTCGGGGTTACCCCCGGTCTCCCGTTCAGCTTTCCGCCGCTGGGCAGACCAAGCGGTAATCGCACCAGCTACAGACGGTTGGGCTGGGGCGGGGCTCGAAGTCCTGGGAGAGGACGCCCTCGCCGACGGTGACCACGGTGCGCTCGACCCGCTCGGCGTCGTCGGGCTTGGTCGGCGCCGCCACCTTGTCGGCGTCCAGCACGTAGTCGTAGGAGGCGTAGGCGGCCTCGATGTCCCAGGCCTCGCGCGCCGCCATCCGGTAGAGCGCCAGCTGCAGGTCGGAGTCGAGGTCCTCCTCGGTCTTCCGTTCGCCGGTCTTGTAGTCGATCAGCTCGTAGTCGCCGCCGGGCAGGCGGTCGACCCGGTCGACCCGCCCGCGCACGTGATGGTCGGCGACCTTGAAGTCGAACTTGCGCTCCAGCCAGACCGGCTCGGACTCGGAGATCCGTTCGCGCTCCCAGTAGAGGCGCAGCGCCTCTTTGCCGCGGTCGCGGTACTGCATCTCGTCGTCGGAGGTGCCGAAGCCGCCGCGCCGCCAACCCGCCTCGAAGAGCGTGTTCAGCGCCCGCAGCTCGTGCCCCGGCTCGGGCGGCTCCTTGTGGAACCGTTCGAGCACGTTGTGCATGAGGATGCCGAAGCGCTGGTTGATCGTCGGCTCCTGCGGGATGCCGAAGACGCGGGCGAACTTGTACTTCAGCGGGCAGGTCAGGTAGAGCGTCAGGTCGGAGGCGGAGAGGCTGAGCCGGCCGTCGCCGCGGCGCGGCAGGAAGGCCTCCAGCGAGGGCTCCTCGCGGGCCGCGATCAGCTGCAGGCGGCGCCCCCGCTCGCGCTCGGAGTCGAGCAGGTAGGCGTCGAGCGAGGAGGCGTCGAGCTCGGCCTGCTGCTCCGGCGTCGCCACCTGGCGCAGCAGCCCGTTGACCGCCTCGATCGCCTCCGCCGTCCCCTCCTCGCCGGGCCGCTGGGCGAGCGCCGCCAGCTTCAGCAGCTCGAGGTAGCGGGCGATCGCCCGGTTGACGTCGATCGCCGTGTCGAGGCGTGGCTCCGAGAGCTCGCGCCCGGCCCGCCAGCTCGCCTCCAGCACCTGCTCGCGCAGCGTGCGGTAGGTCGCGTGGAGGCCCTCGGCGGGGCCGAAGAGCTCCTCCTCGTGCTCCTCCTCCGTGGCGGCCGGGGACGCCGCGAGCGCTTCCGCGTAGGCACGGCCGGGGTGGGCGTCCTCGGGCCCGGCGAGGCGCGAGAGCACCAGCTCGGTGCGCGCCGGCCAGCCGATCCGTCCCCAGTCGGCTTCCGCCTCGAGCCCCAGGGCGAAGACGTGGTCGAAGCCGAGCCCCTTCACCGCGTCGAGCGCCAGCCCGACCACGGCGCCGGGCGCGGGCGGCTCCTCGCCGCCGGTCGGCTCGACCCCCGCCTCGGCGACGGCGGAGAGGTACTTGACGAAGCCGCGGGTCGAGCCGTGCGGCTCGCGCCGCGCCCAGGCGGTCGCCAGCTCGGCCAGGCGGGAGAGCCCGAGCAGCCGCTCGGCGACCTCCGGCTGGGCGGCGAAGAGGCGCTGCCGGCGCAGGCCGACCGCCTCGATCAGCCGGCGCACGAAGACGTCGGCGCGGCGCTCCTCCATCGCCCCGGCGGCGCTGCCGTAGAGCTTCAGGAAGGTCTGGATCCGCTCGCGCGCCTCGGGCTGGAACTGGGGACTGTCGAGCGCCGCCTCGCAGCCCGCGACCATGTCGAGCTTGCGCCGGCGGGCGATTGTGGTGAGGCGGGCGAGGTCGCCGGGGCGCAGCTCGACCGGCGGCCGGGTGAGCGCCCGGGCGGCGGCGGCCGAGTCGTCGGGGTCGGCGAGCACGCGCAGCCAGGCGATCGCGTCGCGCACCTCGGCGCGCTGGAAGAGCGCCGTCGGCCCGGCGAGGTGGAAGGGGATGCCGCGCTCCTCCATCGCCGCGGCGACCGCGCCGCCCTCGGCGTTCGGGTCGGCGAGGAGCACGCAGATGTCGTCGGCGCGGGTGCCGCCGGCGAGCAGGTGCTCGACCTCACGCGCCGTCGCCTGCGCCTGCGCCCGCTCGTTGGCGCACTTCCAGAAGCGCAGCTTCGGCTCGCGGAAGCGCTTCTCCAGGGTGACGACCTCGCCCTCGGGGTGGAGCGAGCGGTACCAGGCCTCGAGCTCGGCGGCGCTCTCCGCCTCCAGCGCGAACAGCTGGTTCGGGTTGTCCCCGGCCAGGCCCTCGAGCAGCGCCCGCTGGGCGGGCGTCGACTCCTCCAGCTCGTCGACCATGGTCCGGGCGAAGCGCGCGGCCAGCGCCGCCCGTACGTCGGGCCGTTCGACCAGCAGGCAGTCGAGGGCGAGGAAGACGTCACCGCGGTCGAGGCTCCCGGACTCGGCCAGGATCCGGTCGTGGGCCGTGTAGAGCTCGGCGAACTCGCGCTCCCGCCGCGCCGTCTCGTGCTCGGCCTCGCTGCCCGCCTCCTCGGCCTGGCGCTCGGCCCGCTCGGCGAGGCTGGTCGGCCCGATCCGTTCCGCCTTCAGCCCGTCGATCCGCGCCAGCAGCCGCGCGAGCAGGCCGGCCGGGTTGCCGCGGATCTCGTGCCGGCGCAGCGGCAGCGAGTCGATGCGGTCGAGCAGGACGGCCAGCCGCTCCGCCCGCCCGAGCACGTCGAAGAAGGGGTCGAGCCCGGCCGCCTCGGCGTGCTCACGCAGCAGGCGCTCGCCGATCTCGTCCCAGTCGCCGATCCAGAGCTCCTCGTAAGGGTCGTCGAGCAGCGCCTCGACGTGGGCGCGCAGCCGCCGCGCGGTCGCCCGCCGGGCGCCGATCACCAGCACCCGCTCCGGCGCCGTCCCGGCCGTGGCGAGGTCGGCGACCCGGTGGGCGAGCAGCTCGCTCTTGCCGGTCCCGGCGGCGCCGAGGACGAGCAGGGGCCCGTCGACGTGCGCGGCGGCGCGTCGCCGCCCGCCCGCCTCTCCCACCGTGGTCGGGTCGGTCTGACGCATCGCCCAAAGCTAGCGCGCCGTAGTCTCCGGACCATGGACGTCTTCTCCGCCGACTGGCCCGCGATCTGCCGCCGCATCGTCGCCCGGCAGCGGCGCATCTTCGACGAGGTGGTGACGAGCGAGGAACGCACGCATTACGAGGGGATCGGCGAGGGCGGCGACCACACGCTGGTGATCGACCGCCGCTGCGAGGACGAGGTCTTCGTCGAGCTGGAGCAGCTGGGCTCCGAAGGGGCGTCCTTCATCGCCGTCTCGGAGGAGCGCGGCGAGGTCGTCTTCGGCGACGGCGGCCCGGCGCGGGTCGTGATCGACCCGATCGACGGCTCGCTGAACGCGCGCCGCACGATCCCCTCGCACAGCCTCAGCCTCGCCGTCGCGGCGGCCGGCTCGATGGCCGACGTGCGCTTCGGCTTCGTCCACGACTTCGGCGCCGACGACGAGTTCATGGCGACGCTGGGGGAGGGCGCGACCGTGCGCGGCGCCCCGGCCAGGGTGGCCGAGGGCAACGGGCGGCTGGAGGTGGTCGGCCTCGAGTCGGCCGAGCCCGACTGGACGGTCCCGGCGCTGCGGTCGCTGGCCGGCAACGCCTACCGCCTGCGGGTGGTGGGCTCGATCGCGATCACCGCGGCCTATGTCGCCGCGGGCCGCTTCGACGCCTTCCTCAGCCTGCGGCCCTGTCGTTCGGTCGACGCCGCGGCGGCGCAGCTGATCGTGAGGGAGGCGGGCGGCGCCGTCGCCTTCGGCGACGGCGGCCTCGACCGGGCCCCGCTCGGCCTCGAGGCCCGCTACCCGATGGCCGCCGCCCGCGACGAGGCGGCCCTCGCCGCCGTCGTCGCCGCCCAGCAGGCCTAGGCCGTCCCCGTCTGGGACGCGCGGCGTTTTTCGGTTGCTGAGCACCCGAAACATTCCTCGGACATCCCTGATCGGCGTTTCCGCCGGCGGACTGCGTCTCAACCTGTAACCGAATGCGTACCGCTGTTTAAGAACACTTGTTCGTTGGAACGTATGTTCGCTAGACTCGGCCACGCCCGAGCCATTCCTACCAACTTTTAAGGGGTACGTCTTCATGGCAGAGCAGAGCAGCAGTAACGGCACGACCAGCAAGACCGAGGCGAAACGCGCC
This sequence comes from Solirubrobacterales bacterium, assembly GCA_047601885.1. GTDB lineage: Bacteria > Actinomycetota > Thermoleophilia > Solirubrobacterales > 70-9 > VAYN01. The sequence goes on along the minus strand of JASGIK010000002.1, from coordinate 279,509 downwards.
ACTACCGAAGCGAAAAAATCGGCCGCCAAAACGGCGAGCACGACGAAAAAAGCGGCGACCAAGACCGCGGTCGCGGAGAAGAACCAGGCGCAGGCGATCATCGAGACCGCCGTCGACCTCCCGGTCGGGGCCGTCCTCTCGGTCAGCGACAAGGTGAGCGAGATCGTCGAACCCTGGAGCACTCGCGCCAAAGCCGAAAAAGAGCTGAAGTCCTACCGCCGCAAGATCGAGAAAGCGGCCAAGCGCACCGAACGCCGCGGCACCACCGCTCGCAAGAAGGCGACCACGGAAGCCCGCAAGACCCGCAACCGGGTCGAGCGCGACATCCGCAAACACCAGAAGGCCGTCACCTCGACCGCGACCGACACGATCAAGACCGGTCGCACCGAAGTCGAGCGCCGCGTGAAGCAGGTCTCCGACCAGCTCGCCGCGCTCCGCTAGGTCCTCCACGCCACCCGGCAGTCCAGGCCGCCCCGGTTTGCCGGGGCGGCCTTTTTTTCGTGCGCGGCGTCAGCCGGTGACCGCGAGCGGGCGCGAGGTCGCCGGGGCGAACGGCCAGCCGCCGGTCGCCGGGACGAAGGCGCGGAAGAGGAAGCGGACGCCGGCGCTGTCGTCGTCGCTGAACGAGTAGGGATAGGCGAAGCGGCCGTTCGCGTCGCTCTGCACGGTGCGGAACTCGGTCCAGGGGATGCCGGGCAGCCGGAACTCGAGCTCGACCGGCAGCCCGCGCACCGGGATCCGCGCTTCCGGGTGGACGATCCGGCCGCTGAAGACGACCGGGGCGCCACCCACCCTCACCTTCGCGGTCGAGACCTTCATCCGCACCGCGGCGCGGACCCGCAGCCGCAGCGAGCCGCCGGCGGCGCGGGTGAGACGGCGGGTCCCGGGGAATTCGGCGGTCACCCTGCGGCTCGGCCCCGGCGCCAGGCGCGCGCGGAAGTAGCCGTCGCCGTCGGTGGTGACGACGGTCGTGCGCGACCGTCGCCGGGCGCCGCCCGCGAAGGTCTCGACCACGTCGACCGTCTGCCCCGCCAGCGGCGCGCCGGCGGCGTCGAGCAGCCGCCCGCCGACGGCGGCGCCGTGGCAGCAGGGGATGGAGCGGGTGGTCGGTCGCCTGGCGAAGGAGCGGACGACCGTCCGGTGGCAGCGGCGGGCGCCGTGGGCGCGGGAGCAGCGCTGGTAGACGAGCGCCTCGCCGCCGAAGCCGAAGGCGAGCCGGGCGACCCGCTTGACCGGATTGCGGAGGACGAGTGGGTCGGCGGCCGGGTTCGTCGCCGAGTTGCCGGCCGCGTCGAAGCCGGTGGCGCGGAATTCGTAGGCGCCGCGCGGGTAGTCGTCGGAGTCCCAGCGAGCGATCAGGCGGCCGCGCCCGGCGTCGGTGGGGAGTGGCTGAAAGCGGCCGGAGCCACCGGCCGGACGCAGGGCGATCGAGCCGCGTCCGGGGTCCGGGCCGGATAGCGGGTCGGCGACCAGGGCTTCGAGCCGCTCCGGGTCGCTCGGGTCCGGCGCGGCGAAGCGCACGCTCGGGTCCGTTTCGTCGATCCGGATCGTCGCCGTGCTCGGCTGGGCGAAGGGCGAGCTGCCGTCGCCGGCGTTGCCGACGGCGTCACGCCCCCAGTAGGCGATCCGGTGGGTGCCCTGGCCGGTGACGGTCGTGCTCGACGCCGCGCCGGGGGTGAGCAGCGGCGCCGCCCCGTCGACGCCGATCGCGGTCACCGGCCCGCCCGCCCCGTCGGCGGCCATGCCGGAGAGCGGGTCGGTGGCGACCGCGGTGAGGCGGACCGGGCCGTCGGCCCAATCCGCGGGTGCCCCTTCCAGCCGCACCTGCGGCGCCGTGCCGTCGACTCCGATCGCCAGGGTCGAGCCGGGCGAGCTGACGCCCGATCCGGAGACGGCGACGGCGTGAAGGTAGGAGATGCCCTCGGGCGGTGCCGCGAGGGCGATCGAGTCGTCTTCGATGCCGCCGGGCAGGTCGACCTCCGCCGTCGCGCAGCGTTCGGCGTGGGCGCAGGGTGCCCCGTCGACGGCACCGTCGATCTCGACCGCGTAGCCGTGGATCCCGGAGACCGGCAGCGGCGCGGCGGGATGGGAGAGGCGGATCGGGATCGAGGCACCGGCGGCGACCCAGGCGGGCGCCGCGATCGAGACCGCGCCCGGGCGGGCATCATCGAAGTGGAGCGGCACCGACACCGCGGGCCCGCTCCGCTGATCGTGGCGGCCTTCTTCGACGTTCCAGGCTTCGAACAGGTAGGTGCCGGGAGTCGACGGCACCGACACAGTGGCCCCGTCCCAACGTTCGGGATCTTCGCCTTCCGTGGCGCCGGCGAGGACTTCGTGGTTCGGCCCGCGGACGGCATAGTGGACGATGCTGGACGAGACCGCCGGGTTCGCGTCCCAGCGGACGACGAAGCGATTTTCGGAGCGCCAGATCCCGCCTCCCACTTCGTGGAGGCCGGTCAGTGCGTAGCCGTCGGAGCCGCCGGCGGCCGGGACGGGGACGAGCGCGGCGAGGAGGACGGCAAGTACCGCGACGGTCGCGCCTCGCAGGCGTGGCGACGTCACGGCCCGAACTCCCCGGCCGCGCTGCCGCTCGCGGCTTCCGACGCGGTCGAGCCGCTCGCCGAGGAGGTCGACGAAGTCGATTCGACCGTTTCCGGTTCGGTGTATTCGACCGCGCCGCTTTCGCTCGGCGGCGGCGTGGACGAGGCGCTTTCGGCGCTTTCTTCGCTTTCCCGTTCCGCCTTTTCTTTCTTCTTCTGGGCTTCCGACCCGGCTTCCTGGGACTGCGGTTCCGGTTCGGCTTCCGCCGGCGCTTCCGTTTCGTATTCGACGGTCGGCGTCGTAGCGACCTCCTCGGCTCGTCGCTGGAGATGGCGGGAGACCTTCGTCGCGGGCCGCGCCTGGTGGTGTTCGGGCGGATCGAGCAGCGGCGCCGGGACGACCCCGGTGGCCACGCAGGCCGCCGCGCCGCCGACCGTCCCGGCGCAGATCGCCAGCACCTTGGCGAGGGCCGCCATCCCGGCCCCGCGCGTGCCGCCCGCCGCGGCGACCCCGCCAAGGGCCGAGTCGGAGGCGCCCGACCCGCCGCCGACCCGCGTCGCCAGCGCCGCGTAGGCGTCGTGGAGGCGGCCGAGGAGCGAGCCGCGCACCGGCGGCAGGACGGGGAGGAGGGCGGCCGCGGCGGGCGGCACGGCACGGTAGGCGCGCAGGGTCGCGCGGCAGTGGGCGCAGGTGCGGAGGTGCTCGCGCAGGGTCAGGACGGCGGCCTCGTCGGCCTCGTCATCGGCGAAGGCGGAGAGCAGCGGCGCCAGCTCGGCGCAACGGCCGCCGCCATCGCGGCGGACGAGGAAGCGGCGGAAGCGCTCCCGTCCCTCTGACACGCATCTGTTCACCTTTGTCTATGAGCAATTGTTCGGACCGATTCCGGTCGGCCAGATACTCAAGGGCAATAGATGGCACAGGTACTACTAGACGGGCCCCGGAGACCGCGGAACGTCGAACCAGTCCGACCTATCCTTTCGGGGTCAGCTGTCAGGGGCGGACGACGGAGGCTTCAGGATGTACCCATCGACTTCGTTGAGGGTCGCGTCCGTCCCCTCGAGAATCGAGCGAACGACGTCCGGTTTTTTTGAACTGGCGACGATCACCTGTTGTTCATAGGTTGAAGAGCGCGCCAAGCGGTGAAGCAGGGCTTCCAGGCTTCCGGGCTCAATCTCCTGTTGTCCGGGCTCGTCGAGGATCAGCAGCCCGGGGTGGGCGATCTCGTAGTTCCGTGCCATCTCGAGGAGACCTACGACGTATGCCCAGACAAGCCGGACGTTGTCGGACGCTGAGATCTTCTCCTCTTTCAGCGGGCGTTCTTTGTAGAGAGGCATGTAGCTGTCTCTGGCGAGTTCGACATCAAGCGCCGGGACCGAGCTGAAGCCGTATTCGTCGAGCTGCTCGCGGAACAGATTTTCGAAGGCCGCGAGCTTCTCGCTGTCGGCGTTGGTCGCACTGCCTCGGTCTCCGATCTCCGCCAGATCGGCGAGGACCGCTCTGTAATTCTTCGATCGCTTCTCAAGAGATGCTTCGAGCGACAAGAGAGACGAGTCCAGCTCCTCGAGGGCTTCGATCCGGTCGAGTAACCGGATTCGGCGGGCAACCTCTGCTTGTGACGGCGCCTGGGGAGACTGGGTCAGGGAACCCTTCAGCGTGCGGATCCGGCGCCGCTCCTCGGTGAGGGCACCATGTAGGGCCGATTGTCTCTGACGCGAGGCCGAGAGAACCGCAGCCGCGTCGTCCCGAACCGCTTTGAAGGTCTTCAGCTCCTCCTCGATGAGTGATTTGTTCTCTTCCAGCGTGAGCGCAGTGCTCAAGCCCGCGACCTGAAGGCTCGGAGGAAGTAGCTGTTCGCACGTCGGGCAGTGGCCGTTGTCGATTTCGAGGTTCTCCTGCGAACCGAGCTGCCGGAGCTTGATCGCGTCCGTGTAGCGGGTGCGGTCTTCTTCGAGGGCCTGGATCCTGACGTTCAGCTCTTCCAGTTCTCCGGATTGCTCCCTCGCGTCCCGGTTCGCCGATGCGACGAGTCCGGAAAGTTCGGAGAAGTTCGATTCGGCAGTCGTCAGTTCCTCGGTCACCTGCGGCTCGGCATCCTGGGCCGTCGGTACCTCGCCGGTGGCCGCCGCCGCTTGCCGACGTAGATCGCTGAGAACCGAGTCGAGGGTGCGCCACTGGTCGTTCTCGAGGAGTTCGATGGCGATCGGGACGCTGGGCGGCCAACTGGGAGTCGCATTTTCAGGCAGCGAAGAGACCCGTGCGCCGCGTTCTCCTGCTCGGATGGAGAACGCTCCGACCTCGGCCTTCCATCCGGCCCGCTCTTCTTCGCGTTGTCCGATCAAGGCGTCGCGTTCCCTCGACCGAGTCAGGGAATCGAGTGAGAGCAGAAACTCGACGGCCCTTCTTTCTGGATCACGGATCTGGAGATAGCGCGGAACGGTGGCCGCGATACGGCTCCACCCGCGCGTCTGCTCGACAAAGAGAAATGGTGCGATCACCTCCATGTACAACGGCACCGGGTCGCCCTGCCATCGGCTGACCATCGGCATGGTCCAGCCGATGAAATCCGCGAGGAATGCCTGATACCCGGCCTCGTGCGTGGCGGCGCCGCCTTCTCTGGCGTAGTAGTCGCCCGCCTTCGGCGTGTCGCCGGGATCGGTCATCGCGCGTCCGCGCCAGGTCCTGACGAGCTCGGATTTCTGAGTCTCGGACTTGATCGCTCGTTCAACGGTGATGGCGGCGCCGAGGTCTCCTTCGAGCTCGGCATTCACGGTCGAGCCGAGCACCCCATGCCGTACGCCTTTCGGATCGGCGATCTCGTTGGTGGCGGACGGCTTAAATGGAGGGGTGCGGGACGGGCCGAGCATTCCCTCCCAGCCGAGGGAATAGAGGATGGCGGTGAGCAGGGTCGTCTTCCCCATGTTGTTGGCAGCGCGGATCAGCGTGAGCCCATCGCCGAAGTTCATCCGACACGCGAAGCGTTCGGAATCCGTGTCCACGGAGATCTCGGTGCTCAAGACCCGAAGATTCACGAGCGCCTCAACATCTTCTGTACGGCTGCTTGGGTCAGCTTGCCGTCGAGCGCTCCGAGGACGGCTCGCTCGGCGACCAGCAAGTCTGGATCCGAGTCGACCATCTGGAGCAGAGACTTCCCGCCCTCCGACAGGGACCAGTAGCGGCCCTGCCGAGCCAGTAGACCGAAGCCCTCCGCCAGGGAGATGCCGCGATCCAACGCCGGCTCGAACCGGACGACCGCCTCCTCGGGACGGAGCTGTCCGTCCAGGAACCGAAGCAGGGTCTCGGGGCCTTCGCTGGCCCGGAGGGCCCAACTTAGGACATGGAGCTGCTCATGGGTGGCTTTTTCACCGCGGCACGACCGGACAAGGAGCAGGATGACCGGGATGCGCCAGACGGCCCTCATGTCGCCCGGGACGCTTCGAGGGCGATCACTGAAGACGAACGGACGGTCGAGGAAAGACTGCAGACTCAGGTCCGCCATCAGTCTTGGTCCGCGGGAAAATCGAGCGGACACTCCATCAGCCACTGCGCCACCACGCCGTAGGAGATCCGGTCCGAGTCTGACTCGCGTACGGCCGTGACCTGGTCGAGCAGCCGCTTCGTCATCCGTTCTTTCACGGACAGAAGTGAGGACTTTTTCAGGTCGCCAAGTTCCCGTTCGAGGATCACCGTCTGTTCCTCGAGGTCGACCTGCTCGGTCACCTGCTCGTCCGTCAGGGGATGTTCGCGATGGAGGTAGGCGCGGATGTTTCCTCCGTCGACCGCAGCTCTCAGCATCAGCTTCCTGACCCGAGCCGGATCGCCGACCGCGCGCGAGAGCTTCTCGTCCATGACCTTCACCTGCTCGGGCTCTTCCCGCTCGAGTTCCTGGACTGCTTGATCCGCGGTGCCGTCGCCAAGGGCACCTATGCGTGCGAGGCCGTGCGATTCGATCAGCTTGAGCTCCTTGGCGTAGTCCTTCTCGGTGTGGATCACGACCCGGAAGTCATCGGCGATGAATGGGAGGCCCGCTTCCTTGATCTCCGCCTCCTTCTTCCGGGCGTGTGCGATCAGCTCCTTCGAGTCATGGAGCGGGACCATGAAGATCCACCGGTGGAGGGCGACCGGGCCAAGGAGTTCCTCGATACGCGTGGCGTTTCGCCGGAGCTTCCGGAGGTCCCCGGTGATCTTGTCGCGTTGCTTCTCGTACCGAGCGCCTACGTCGGTGGCTTCCGTGGCGTAGCACTGGTAACAGTGGCCGAGATCATCGACGCTGAAGCCGTCCATCCCGAGATCGCCGCGATCGGTGTCGGGAACCCTCTGAAAGTTGCCCGCGCCATGTAGCTCGCGGAACAAGAGTTCGCAATGGTCCTGCCAATCGTCCCCCGACCACTCGACTTGCATCGCGGTAACCCTAAAGGACTTGGCTGGATTTCAACCGGTAATCCGTTGTTGTTCGACGCGAAACGATGCGCCCATCTGTCGTCATGCCCGTCTAACGCTTACGCCTCTGGCGTGATCGAGCGCTAGAGAGGGGCAGGCGACTCTGGTTCTCGGTAACCCAGCTCAGGATTTCGTTTTCAGGCCGACGGAGAGTCGAGTTGGTCGTGCGCTCTCGTACATCGGCGACCGTCGATTTCGTCGGGGGGGGGGCTTGAACACCCGATTGCTCGTCGACCGCACGGCTCCCTCGGCCACAGGTCGCCCGCAGCCCGGCTCGCCGGGCTGGAACAACCTCGTGAGTAGCTACAACTAGCTCGTCTCCATATGGGTACTGATCGCCTTCCGCCATCTCGAAGAGCAATCCATATCGCGACCACGGAGTGACGTCGAGCGCGTGACGACACTACGTAGTGGCTGGTTCGATCACGGTGTGGGAGTCCGTGGCGCATACGTCCAGATGTCTATGGATCCGGTGCGATCCCAGGCGCACCGCCTTGCCACCTGACCGCGTGTGAAGGGTCTGGTGAGGGCGCGGCCGCAGCTCGGCCCGCGGGCAGTTCCCCCTCGATAGGCGAGAGACCCGATCGACGTCTTAGCTTGCTCGTTTTTGGCGGCGACGGGCACCCGCGATAATCGCGTACAGACCGCAGAGTCCCACGAGCGCGCTCATCACCGGCACGAAGATGGACCAAAACGACGTGCCATGCGGCGTCACGAGAGGTTCTCCGTCGACGCTGCCGCTCGGGGACGCCGAGAAGCTGACTTCGTGGTGACCTTCTCCTGCGGGAATCGCCAGCACTCCAGGTGCGGCCGTCCCCAACAGCTTCACGTTCCGCAATTCGAGATCGGTCGGAGCAGCTAATGGATGGCTCTCGGAGGAAAGGTGCCCCTCGGTTTGGCTGAGGTGCAGGTACCGCAGTGGACCGAAGACGGTGAAGCTGTCTTCGGCGGGCGGCTCGGGCGGATAGCGGAAGCCCATCCGACCGTGGATGACCGCCGGCTGCGGGTCCTTGATCGTGCACAGCCCGTGCTTGCATTTGCCCAATTCGTACGCTCGACCGTCACTCGGGTGGGGTGCGATCCCCCACTCGGTCACATTCTTGACTTTGATGAATTCGTGGGTCTTGAGGTGGGAAGCCACCTTGGCGTAGGCGTCGCCCGTGACCGGCGGGCCACCCAGCCGGAGTCGGTAGGAGCCATGAGGGGGCGGGTCGACCATCAGCATTCCCGACCCACCGGCCCGCAGGCGGGGCGGGAGGTGAACGATGGTCACCGGCGCGATCCGGGTGGCGAAGGGGGCACGCCTGATCAGGAGCGCGGTGACCTTCTGCCGCCCTTCCGCCGTGTGGGGCAATCGCACCCTCCCGCCCGGCGCTTCGAATTCGAGCCTCGGGTCGCGGCTCCAGATGACATCCGGGCCGAGCACATCGGTAAGTGGGACACCCAACGGCCCATACCCCCTTGGGCCGTGCTCGGTCTCGGTCAGTTCACCATGCGTGCCTTGGCTCGGGAAGAGTCCTTGCTTGAAGCCGAGGTGAATCCTGCTGCCGCCGCTCGGAACCCAGGCCCCGATCGGTACCGGGCCGAGCAGGGCCACGTTGAGGGGGCGACTGGTGCGGAAGTAGTCGGCCCGCTGTGAGCGCAAGGTTCGACTGCCCAGGAGTTTCCAGCCGCGCGGTGCCCGTTTGGTGAGCAGTTCATGCGCGTCGAAGACCGGCCGTGACTTCATCGGCCGCAGGCTTTCGAAGGTGAGCAACTGGGCCGAGAAGAAGAGCCGACCCGCCTGCCATCTCGCCGGTTCCGGGGTGGCGGCCGAGACGTAATAGCCGGCAGGAATATGGTGGCCCGAGATCCGCAGGGATCGCGTGGCGAAGCTCACCCCGCGCCATTCCTTGTCGTGCGGGACCTTATAGCAGCCGCACACCGGGCTGATCGCCCTGCCGGGCGTCGAGTCGATGGAGACGTCGACAGGGCCGAGCACCGTCACCGCGCCGGTCAGCCTCGATGGTGCGGACCCGCCACCGCTGAAGAATAGCCCGATCGCAGCGCTGACGGCGGGGATGGCGAGCACCGCGACTCCGGCCCAGAGGAACCGCCAGCGCGAGGGCTCGTCTTCCGCCCCCTTCTCGCCGGGAGGTGGCTTCGGACCGATCGAGGATTCGACCAAGGGACGCTCCGAGCGCAGCCTGTCACCCTTTCCCATCGGTCCACTTGCGGTTCATCTGACAGCCGTTAAGACCGCAGCCCGCGTTCCTCTTCCCGGACGAACTTCGCCTTGCAGGCACCGCGACCGGGCAGTTCAGCGCTCTGTACGATTTCCGATCCAGCGCCGGCACTGGCTTCGGCTTCGGCCGTCACTTCGGTCGGGGTCACGGTTTCGTTTTCGCGTTCTCTGACGAAGCTGTAGTCGTCGATTTCGATCACGTAGCGGTTCTGGGCGTTCGCCCCACCGGAGGCGGATCCTCCGGGGCTGTTGACGCTGATGAAGCCAGAGCAGGAGACGATGCGGACACGATGGTGCATGATCTCTTCACGCACCACTTCGGAGGCGGTGGCTTCTTCTGATCGAAAGCTCGAGAGCACCACGCCTTCGGCTTCCAATTGGATGTTGCATCCGGTTTCAGTGCATAGTTCGACTTCGGAGCGTCTCGGGGTGCCGCAGGAAGTGTCGCCACTGCTTTGTCGGAGGAGGACCCCCGTCTCCGGCCGCGTCACGACCCTGCTGGCGGCGTCGCCGGTCCCAACCGTGCAATGGGCTTCGGCACCGAGCGTCAAGCGCGCTGAGCCACCTTCTGCGGTTGCGACCGTTGCACTCCCATGCAGGCGCCGTGGCGTTCGGATGGACAGCGGGTCGCGGCCTGCCCAGGAGACGCCATGCCGGCCGCACGCCCAGTCGGCGGCGGTCGAGTAGCCACACCACGCGTTCCCGGCTCGGTGCGGTTGCTTGGCGAGCGCGACGGTGGTCAGGGCGAGCAGCCCGACCAGCGTGACGGTCGCGATCCGGCGCGTGGCCCTTCCTGCCTCACGCATCGAGGTTCTGCCGCCGTCGTGATCTGAAGATCAGGCTCACCAGTGCCCCGAGAAGACTCGCTGCGATGGGGATTGGAACTCCGTACCGCACGCCTTCTGGAATCCGATCAAACTCGTCCGGCGTTCTTTCCTCCTCGCCCACAAGCATGTGGGATGCCTCCCTGCTGGTCAGGGAGACTTCGGTCGGCGCGTTCGCGGCCGGAGAAACGACCTGCGATGACACCGACGATCTCGGTTCGGCATCGAGTGCCACCGTCGTCGGCTTGGCGAGAGGACTGGAGTCCCCGTCGACCGACACGGTGCCATGTCCTATGGTCACGCCTCCTCGGTCTGCGGATGCCACCGACTGGAATTGCCGGACTCGGTCAAACCCCACCGTGGTCACTATCGGACCTTCGTCGATGATCTCAAGGTCGTACCTCACCCCACGCGGACGACAGGTCACGGGCTGGCTGGGCAATCGGGGGCCGGGGTGGGAAGATTCGGCGGTTACGTCGATCGCGAGTGCCTGAGCGCAAGACAGAGTGATCGCGAGTGTCGGGGCGTAGTTTCTGAGGTTCCACTCGAACGGCGCACCGCGATGAGCGGTTTCCCCGACTTGTTCCACTTCGGCTCGAGGGCTGGCGGAGGCGTTGACGCCGACGTGCAGCGAGCGACTGAAGCCCTGCACCCGCAAGGATTCGAGATCACGCAGAGGCTTTGCATGGTCGGGCCCGCAGGCTCCTCCGATCTGCGCCAACCGCCGGCAGTCTTGTCGAGAGAGATGCACGTCGAGCGAGACCGACTGCCTCCTGATCGGATGCGCTCGTTGGGGACCGTAGGGGTTCCAGCCGAGATGGAGCGTTCCGACCCTCGCCACGATCGGCTTCGAGGTGACGTTGCCGCCCAGTTCGAGCGGCCCCAACGGAAGTTCGGTTTCGATCGAAGCTTCCACTGCGGGATTGATGACGATGAGCGCTGCCACGATCCCCCCCGAGAGGGCCGCGGCGAGGAGGATCAGCGCCAACATCCGTCGGTCCGTTGACTGCTCCGCAACTCGATCCACATCTGCGGCGGCTGTCTCCTGGGGAGCCCCCGGAGCAGAGCTCCATTCGGCCGGCTGGTCTTCGTAGCGGTCGGTAGGGGCGCTCAAGGGCCGACGAGCCTAACAGCGCCGGATCGGATAAACAACAGTCTCGTACCAAACAATCCGATGAGTACAGCCTCTCGGCGTGAAGCTGCTCTGATCCAGACTGGATCAGAGCAGTAGCCAGCCGTGGGTCTGGTTCGCCAGGGGGCCGCCCGCGGTACCGAGAGGCCGGGGAAGGTCCTTCGGAAGGAATAGGTGGCACAGGTACTACGGGGAGGACGGCCTGACTTGACAGATATGGGCGCGGATCGCCCGCTGCTAAGTAGCCCTCTCGGTCGCCAAAACATCGACGTCGACGCCGTCTTAGGCGTATGACCGCTCTTCAGGGCACTGCGGCCGGATCGCTCTTCAGTTGATAGGAACACGGCTGAAAATCGTGTGTCCTTTCGACGCAACACGGTTCCGAGCCTACCCGCAAACCGCATTCCCATGCGGTTTGCGCCCGATCCGCCCTGACCAGCGACGGCCTGGATTCGGCCGATTCTGGCCGTCATTGCCACTTCATTGCCACTTCATTGCCACTTCATTGCCACTTCATTGCCACTTCGATGGGGACCGCGTCCAAAGACCCGGTGGTAGCGTCGGCGACCCCGATGATGGTGACCCCACCTAGTTCATGGGCCCGGCCGCGCAAGAACCTTCTGTCTCGCTGATCCAGGGCGGCCTCCAGGCACTCGCCAAGAAGAGGCCGATCTTCCACAGCGAGGCCGACCTGCAGCACGCCCTCGCCTGGGAGTTGCAACTGGCAGACCCAGACATGGCGGTCCGCCTCGAGAAGCGGGTGGCGCTGCGTCCCAACATCGTGATCGACCTCCTGCTCGAGACGGCCGACGCGAGACTGGGGGTCGAGCTGAAGTATCTGAGGCGCGCGATGAGCGCCACGATCGAGGGCGAGGAATTCGTGCTGGTCGACGGCGCCGACGACCACGGGCGCTACTTCGCCATCGCCGACATCGCCAGGCTGGAGCGGGTCGGGCCACGATGTCGCCGGGCGGCCGACAGGCTCGGGGCGCCAGACGCCGTCAGGCCGAAGTAGGTGGTGATCGATGCCGCTCGACTCTGGATGGGGCGGCGACGTAGCGCTTGTCGGTATCGGGCGCGGGTAGAAGGTGGAGATGGCGGTGAGGAGAGCGATCTCGATCGTCGTCCTCGTCGCCGTCGTCCTCGCGGGTTGCGGCGGCGGTGGGAGGAGCGGTGGCGTCCCCACGGTGGGAAAGGCGCCGAGGACGACCCGGGGAGGGCGACGGGCCGCACCGCCCGGCGAACCGAGGCCGCCGACGCCGAAGATGCCGCTCGCATCCACCCCGCGATGCGATCCCGCCAAGCTCGTCGTCTTCCACGAAGGCGGAGGCGGCGGCGCGCTGTCGACCTTCTACACCACCTTCACCGTCGGCAACCTCACCAGGCGAGCCTGCACGACCGCCGGTTATCCGAGGCTGGTGGCGCTCGGGGCCGACGGACGGCCGATCGGCGGGCCGGCGCGTCGTGGCCGGCTACCGAGCGAATCGACCCGCAGGCTGGTGCGCATCCCAGCCGAACGCACCGCGACCTTCCGCGCGAGCTGGTCGGAGAACGACTTCGGTCCGGGTGAATGCAGGCCGACGGTCGTCGCCCGCTACCGGGTGCTCCTGCCGGGGGATCGTCGCCCCCAGCTCGTCCCCTTCCCCGACTTCGAACGCTGCACCAACGCGGCGACCCGCCGCAGCTTCACGGTCGGTCGGATCGAACGCGAACCGCCTCCTCGCAATCACCCCCGTCACGAACCGCCGCGCCTGCGCGAACCAGGTCCCCACGAACACCTTCCCCGCTGCCGCTCCGGTCAGCTCCTCCTCTACACGGGCCTTGACGCCACGGCGGGCGTCGGCCTTGGCACCGAGTACTTCCGCCTCGACGTCGCCAACCTGAGTGACCGGGCCTGCCGGATCTCCGGCACCCCTGGAGTGGTCGCGGTGGCCCGCGACGGCGCGACGATCGGCCAGCCGGCGTCGGAGGGCGCCGGTGTTGCGGTGGATTCCCGCCGCCATCCTCTGAAGGTCGCCAAGCTCGCCGCCCACAGCTACGAGGGGGCCGCCGTCATGCTCTCCACCGGCAGCGTCTTCAACTTCAGTCCCGGCTTCTGCCACTTCAAGATCGCCGCCGGCCTCCGCGTGACCCTCCCGGGCCTGCCGCCGCAGACGGTGCCGATGCAGATCAGGCGCTGCCGCTTCCATCCGCGCGGCAGCGGCGGCGGCCAGCTCTCGGTCGGTCCGATCGAATAGGACGGGGCGCGCCCGCTAGCGTGGGCGCCGTGCCGATCCGGGCCCTCACCTTCGACTTCTGGAACACGATCGCCGCGGAGCCGCCCGGGGGGACGCTGCGCGAGCGGCGGCGGAGGGCGGTCCTGGCCGCCTGCGGGTCGTGCGGTCTCCAGATCGACGCCGACCGGGTCTCCGCGAGCCTCGACGAGATCGTCTGCGGCCGCGAACGGGCCTGGGAGGAAGGCAGGCACGTCTCGCCGGAGGAAGGAGCGGCCGGGCTGGTGGCGGCGCTCGGGCTCGAGGCAGAGGCGGGCCGGCCGATCGCCGAGGCGTTCCTCGGCGCCGGGCGCGGTGCCGAGCTCACCCTCGCGCCGGAGATCGGCGAGACCCTCGGCCTCCTGAGCGAGGAAGGGCTGGTGCTCGGCATCGTCTGCGACGCGGGCTTCACCGGTGGCGCGACCCTGCGCGAGCTGCTCGCCGACGAGGGCCTCCTCGAGCACTTCTCCGGCTGGGGCTTCTCCGACGAGGTCGGCGCCTACAAGCCCGACCCGCGGATCTTCGCAGCGGCGCTCGGCATGCTCGACGCCGACCCCGCCGAGGCCGCCCACATCGGCGACCTGCGGCGCACCGACATCGCCGGCGCCCGCGCCTTCGGCATGACGAGCATCCGCTACCGCGGCCTCGCCGACGACCCCGAAGAAGGCGCCGAGGCCGACTTCGTCATCGACCGGCACCGCGAGCTGCCGGCGCTGCTCAGCTCCGCCCGGGTCGTCAGCCGTGACTGGCGATCGAGCGGTACGTAGAGCAATCCGTGGGCGAGCGACCTGGCCCGGTCGAGGTCGACCGGATGGGCGAGGGCGCGGTCGAGGTCTCGGAGCCGGACGGTTACAAAGCGAGGTGTCGGCGCCGATCGCGAGGCGCAGGATGCATTCGCAGAAGCCGTCGATCTCGGGTTCGGCGAGGCCGCGGACACTTGACCATCCCCCTGGCCCGTATCTTCCGATGAGTGGCTCAGCCCGCCTCCGACCCCGCCGTTTATCGCATCTTCCGTGACGAGGAAGGAGAGCCGGTGCTTCGGCCGTCGGCCGTCCTCTTCCTCGACCTCCTCGGTACGAGCGCGGAGCGGACCGAGGAGGAGGCCAAGGAACACCTCCTGGCGACCCATCGGGCGCTGGCGAACGCACGCCACTACGGCGGCAGCGAGCGTTGGGACCAGCACATGAGCATCTCGAGCTGGTTCTCCGACAATCTCGGCCTGGCGTTTCCGCTCCAGTCGGGACTCGACTTCCCCGCCACCGTAGGGCTGACGGTCGTCGCCGCGGCCGCCCATCAGCTCTCGCTCGCGCTCGACGGGATGTTCGCCCGCGGGGCGATCGCCTTCGGCAGCTTCTACGCCGACCCCGACTTCATCGAGGGACCGGCGCTGAACCGTGCCGTCGCGCTCGAGAAGGACGCCGGATGGCCGCGGGTGACGCTGGACGAGGACTCGGCGGCGCTCGCCATGTACGGGCTGCTCGAACAGGAATTCGCCGGCGCCTCGGCCGCTTGGAGAAGCTCCCTGATGGTCGACGAGGACGAGGTCGTCTTCGTCAACTACCTCGACTCGATCGAACTCTTCGTCGAGGAAATCGATCGTGGTCGGGAAGCGCTGCGTCTTCATCGCGACGCGGTGCGCCGCAACCTCGACGGCAGGCACCCGGCGAAGATCCATGACAAGTACCGCGCCCTCGCCACCTACCACGACGACTTCCTCTCCGGCCTGCGACAGGAGTACGTCGAAGACCTTTATGTCGAACCGGCCGAGCGGCTCGGCGGCTTCAAACCCTTCGCCCACGACGTGCCGATCCCGCCGGAGCCCGCCGACGCCTTCGAGTGAGCGGCGGGGCGGCGCCGACCTGTCGCTAGCTCGAGCGGGCCCGGGTCGCGTCCGACGCTGCGTCCGCCTGCCCGTCGAGGATCGCCCTAACCAGCACCTCGAACGCGAACCAGACGTTGCTGATCCGGTTGACGGCCTTGATCAGCTGGATCTCATAGCTCGACTGCTCCCAGGCGCCGACCCGCGCCGCCCGGTCGCGGTCGCCGTGGAAGGCGACTCCGCTGATCCAGTCGTCGATCACCTCCTCGGCCGTGTGCCAGCGGATTCCTTCCGGGCCCTCGGCGACGCGGAACCCCAGGGCTTTTTCGCGGCGCGCTTCGCCGAACTCCCTGCCGAGCAGGTCGATGGCGGCCTGCGCCTCGACGCCTTGTGGCAAGGCGAGGTCGATCCTCGCACGCACCTTGTTGCGTAGGCGGGGGAAGTAGGTCGGCTCGTCGCTCATCCAGATCAGGCGGAAGTCCATCATCGCCGAGCGCAGGGCATCGTCGCCGGCGTGCTCGATCCGCTGGCCGGCCCCTGCGACACCTGCCTCGAAGCTGAAGCGCACGCCCTCGGTAAGGAGGGCTCGTGAGTTGAGTTGGCCGCAGACCCGACTGAACGCGCGCAGGGTCTCCAGCTCCTCCTCCGTGAATGGGCCGAAGGAACGGGCCGGGTCGATGGCGTCGATCTCCCGAAAGCGGGCTTCGATCCCCTCGGCATCGTTCGGCATCACCACGGACGGGACGATAGAGCCGCACCCGGGACGTGTCCGACCTCGGCGCTGCTATCCCGGGGCCACCTCGACCGATAAGTAGCGGAAGGGGACGCCGGCGACCGTGGAGTAATCGTGCCACTGGAGTGGATACGAACCCGAAAGGGAGACGGTTCCGCTGGCGCCAGGCGGCCGTCCGCCCTTGGCGCCCCAGTCGCCCCAGTGGAGGGAGCCGGCGAGCGTGTGTCCGTCATGGACCCGAAAGTCCTCATAGAGGACCCGTCTGCTGCTCCGGGCCGGCTCCCAGACATTCGCGATATTGGTCAGCAGGACCAGAGCCTCTCGGTCGATCATGCCCTCGGCGACCAGCCGCTGTTGATTGCGCGGGCTCCCCGGTCCTGAAGCCACGAGACGAGGAGGAGTGGCAGAGCTTCATCCGGGACCACGCCGGCGGTCCGCCCCCGCGCCCTTTCGATCAGATCGTCGCCACCGTCCGGGCCGGCGGTTGCCGGACGATCGTCGTCGAGAACCGCTACGTCGACGTCGACTACCGCAGTGAGTAGTCGAACATCTGGTCTCTGGTTCACCCCGTGAACGCCGAGGGCGGCGCGCCCGTCCCTATTTTTCGTTGCGCCGGATTGCCTCGGATCGGCGTCGATTCCCCGATCCTCGCACTCGCTTTGTCGGCGAGGTCGAGCTAACGTCCGGTCGAGCAAGGAAACGATTCCCCGGCCGGGCGCCGCCAACGCCCCTCCGGGGTTGCGGCACCGAAGGACAGAGCTTCGGATGCAGCCCGAGCGGTTTCACCTCCGCCGCCCCTGAACCGGGGCGCTGCACACGCCTGGCCGGCGGTGCCCGACGAAAGGAGGCACCTGTGGCGATCACGATCGACGCCGGGCAGCGCGACGCGCTCTACGCGCTGCTGCGCCTTCGCCTCGGCGCGATCGACGAGGTCTCGCCCGCGCCCGACGGAGGGAGGTTCGCCGCCCGCCTCGGACGAGAGCTGGCGGCCGAGCTACGGCTGATGGAAGACCTCGGCTGGGCCGAGCGCAGCAGGCGGACCAGCTTCGAGTTGACGATGCCGGCGGAGGAGTTGCGCCCGCTGCTCACCCGCCTGCAGCGGATGAGCATCGACGCGGTCGAGACCTATCTGGCCCGGCCAAGAAGAAAAGACGAGAAGGGGGCGATCGGCGACCTGGCCGCGGCGATGGTCTGCGGCGAGCTGCTGAACGCCCTCTCGACAAAGGAAACGGAGGACCCGAGATGAGCACCATCGTGAAGAAAGAGAATCCCGCCGAACAGAAGGTGATCGACGCCCTCGACGCGGCCGAGGGCGAGGTGACCGTCGACGAGGTGGCGGCGGCTGCCGGCATCGGCCGCACCAGCGCCCGCAAGTACCTCGCCGCGCTGGAGGACGCCGGCACGGCGAAGCGCACCGCCGGTGGGCGGGAGGGGAAACGCAAGCTCCCCGATCGCTACTCGCCGATCCCAGGCGGCGAGCCCCCGGCCGGCGAGGAGCCCTCCGGCGAGGGAGCCGTGGTCGAGGAGCCCCCTGCCGATGGACCGGCGGAGCGCCTGCGGCCGGGTGGGCTCGGCCCGCTGGTGGTCGGCTACATGCGCGAGCACGCCGGCGAGGGCCCGTTCGGCCCCAGCGTCGTCGCCAAGGGGCTCGGCCGCTCCTCGGGCGCGGTCGGCAATTGCATGGAGCGCCTCGCCTCGGAGGGAGGGGACGTGGAGCGAGTCGGGGAGCGGCCACGCCGCTACGCGCTGAAGGGCTGACCCGACCCGACGGATCCGGTTGGGGCGGCGGAGGTGAGCACCCGTGGCTCTGCATCCGAAGCTCTGTCCTTCGGCGCCGGTCCCCGAGGGCGTTGGCGTCCCCTTTTCCGGGGGGGTCTTGCTTGCCCACCGGACGTTAGCTCGGAGCGGGCCACAAAGCGAGTGCTCCGGTCGGGGGATCGGCGCCTATCCGGAGCAATCCGGAAAGTCACCTTCGATCATCGGGCTCCCCGGCCCCAGCCGCGTCATCCCCTGCGCTCCTTCGGTCAGGGCTCGGCTGGGCGCATGTGGGCGACGGCGTCGCGGACTTGCTCCTCCGGCGTCGCCGCCAGGGGGTCGGGGCCGAGGCCGGGTGGTTCGGCGACGGCGCGGCGGACGAGGAGCGGGGAGGATTCGGGGACGTCGAGCTCCGTGGCGGCGAGAAGCCGCCACGGGAATCGCCACTCGCCCTCGCTGCCGTCCCGGGCCCGCCAGCGGCGTGGTGCGAAGACGACCTCCGGGTCACGGCGACCCCAGTCCTCCCGCGGGAAGGTGATCGAGACGCCCTCCGCGCCCGGGTGCCCCGGCGGCGGCTCGAAGTCGGCGCAGACGCCCGCCAGGTCGACGGGGCGACCGACGGCGGCGCAGCCATAGTTGAGCGGCGTGCCGAGGTAACCGACGATGAGCTCGCCGTGGGCGAGGCCGATGCGGGGCGAGAACTCGAGGTCCTCCTCGGCGATCAGCCTGCCGACCCAGAGCGCCTCGTCGAAGGGGTCGGCGTCGGCGAACTCCCGGGAGAAGACCGCGGTCAGCCTTCCGCCGCCGCATCCGGCGACGATCGCGGCGCTCTGGCGGAGCGGCTCGTCGGCGACCCACGAGAAGAACTTGTTGAGCAGCGCCAGGGTCTCCGCGGCGCCGAGGCCCGCCGCGCGGCCGGGGACCCGGCGCGGGCGCGCGACCAGCACGGTCGCCTCGATCTCACGGCCGATCAGCGGCGTCTCGGCCCAGCCGTCGTTGAGCCTACCCTCGATCGTCGGCCGCCCGGCCAGGAAGAAGTCCTCCAGCGATCGATATCTGCCCACCGTCCCAGCCTAGAGGCCCGCGACCCGACCCCGTGGCGGTCCGCCGAGGCCGCCCCTCGATCGGCCCGAAGGAGGCCCTCGTTGTCTTCCTCTTCGTCGCCGCGCCCACACGATCGACCTCGCCCGGCACCGGGCGGCGGGGCGGATCGGCACGGGGGCCGCGGAGGTCAGCTTCCTCGTAGCGCGTCCCGCAGATCGCGTTCGCGCCCGGCCCAGACCTTTCGCACCGCCCGCTCTGCCGCAGCAGCGTTGAGTCCACGGACCCGCCGCTCGTCGGCCGGACGCAGCTCGGCCGACGAGCGGCCGGGGCAAGGCTCGCCGGCATCGACGGTCAGGTGTACCCGTGAGGAGATCGGCGCGCGGAGGGTCAGGCGCTCGTAGCGATCAGGCTCGGCGTCGCCGGCTTCGGGAAACCACTCCTCAGCCCAGAGCCACGGAGGGCGCAGCACCCGCCCGCCGGTCGCGCCCCGGACCTCGATCGCGACATCGGGAAGGACGAGGCGGGTGTCGCACCCCTCCGGCACGACCTCGACGAGCACCGAGACCCGACCGCGGTCGAGCGCCGCGACCCAGTCGGCCTTGACGCGATCGGCGAGCAGCACGACCTGCCGCGGCAACTCGTCGGTCACCTTGCCCTCGGCCTCAAGGAGCCGCCCGAGTGCGTGGTGCCAGTGGGGATCGCGAAGCGGGAGCGCCGCCAGGCCGGGCACCATCAGGAAGGCCGACTCCAGTTGGCCGCTCCCGAGCTCGCGG
The DNA here is from genome assembly GCA_047601885.1 of Solirubrobacterales bacterium. Taxonomy (GTDB): domain Bacteria; phylum Actinomycetota; class Thermoleophilia; order Solirubrobacterales; family 70-9; genus VAYN01. The sequence goes on along the minus strand of JASGIK010000002.1, from coordinate 259,975 downwards.
ACGGCCTCCGTCATGGCCAGGTCGTCGAGACCCCAGTAGCGCTCGGAAGAGAACTCTCCGGTGAAGTTGAGGTTGGATCGTTGTGCGGGCCGGTTGACCCCGATCCACCCGATCGAGCCGGATCGCCTGTCGAGCTCCCGGAGATGGTTGGCTCGCTTCGGCTGATCCTCCCACTCGGTGGGCTCGAGAAACCGTCGGACCACCGCCGCCTTCGGCACGTAGTGGTGATCCTCCCTCGGCTTGAGGCGGTCGAAGAAGGTCGGGTCCTCATCCCATGGCAGCACGAATCGGGGATTCACGCAGGCGTCCCGGACGAGGGCGAGGGACCGAGGTCTCCGCGCCCCGGCGCCCACGGCCCTCACCGCACCGTCCGCCGGTAGCGACCGTCCTCCGACGTCACCAGCTCGAGGGCCTGCAGCCGCGCCAGATGCTGGTTCACCGCCGTGAGCGAATGCTCACCGGACAGCTGGCAGTGCACCTCGCGGAGAGGCCGAGGCCCCGCTCCTCCAAGAGGGCGAGCATCTCCGCCTCCAGCGGGTCTGCGAGCGCCGCCTCCTGCCTGCGCCGCAGCAAGTCATCCATCGCCGCCGCACCGCCAATATCGGCCACCGTCACGACGGATCAGGTCGGCGCGCTCGAGGATCCCCAGGTGATATTCCAGCCGGGAGAGGGAGGTCCCGCCGAGCTCGACCAGCAGCTCGCCCGGTCTTCTCTCCCTCTCGCCGAGCAGGGCGAGGATCGTGAGGCGCATCTCGTTGGCGAGCGCCTGTTCGCGCCGCCCCCTGCCGGCGGGTGCTGCGAGGGCAGAGGAGGAGAGGATCAGGCGGCGTCCGGCAGCGCCCTGATCCGCTCGAGCGCCTCGACGAAAGCAGCCCGCCAGGGCCAGCGGGCAGGAAGGTGCAGGGTGAGGCGCTGGGCGCCGCGGGTGAGCCGGCCCGGCAGCGCGATCAGCCGGCGCGGATCGTCCTCGCAGTGCGCCATGTCTCGTCCTTGAGACCGAGCTGCCCGACCCAGCGTGAGAGGTTGTGGGCGAGGCAGGCGATCACCGTCCAGGCGGCGTTGGCGGCGAAGCTGCCGGAGGGGAAGTGGCTAAGCGCCTGGTCCTTCAGGTCACGGATCGCCAGCTCGACCTCGGCGTGCGCTCGGTGCCCGGCGTCGCCGGTGTGCATGTCCAGGCCGCGGCTGCTCCAATCAGTCGCTATTTGCCTGCTCAGGAGGTCATTTTCATGACGGGAGCGGACAGATCGGTGTGGTGAATCGGTGGATTGAGGCTAAGGCGGTGAGCCAGTCTTCGTTTGGCCTGAACTTCCTTGGGTGCGCCAGTTCGGGGCATCCGCGGCTTACGGCGTACCAAAATGGTGCAGCAGTTGGTGCTCAAATCCTGCATAGTGGCCGGTCATGGGAGGAGCAGTTGTTGCTGTAGTCCCGATCGGGGTCGGGGGCGGGGCAGAGAAATGCGGTGGGGGTGGACGCCGGAAGGCGAGCAGGGTTTCGAGGACTGGGTAGTGGCGGGCCGAAAGCTGGGAACGATCAGTCGGGGAGTCAATGGCGGCTTGCGGACTGGATGCTGTCCGGGAGCGCGCGTTGGGGAAAAGTACGTGGTGGCGGCGAAGGTCACTGGCTACGACAGCCACACGCTGCGCAACATGGCGTACGTTGCTCGGAGTGTCGATTTGTCCCGATGTCGGGACAATCTTTCGTGGAGCCATCACGCAGAGGTGAGAGCCTTTGATCCAGACGAGCAAGACGCCTGGCTCGACTTGGCTTCGAGAGAGGGGATGTTCGTGTCCGACCTGCGGATCGAGCTCCGAACTGCGCGGAGGCGGGAGGAACGCTTGGAATCCGCGTCAAGTGCCGTGAGTGTGACCACGTGTTTGACGTTCCCGTTATATCTGCAGACGACGTTGACTGGTCGAGTTCGAATTCATCGAGGGTCTGCGGCGGATGAATGGGCGAGCGGGACTAGGCCGAGAGGGATCTGATCTCATGACGAGCCTCGTTGAAGCGGTACACGCTGATGCCGAGCCGTCTGACCTGCTGAGCGGGGAATTCCCTCGCGTTACGTAGCGGCGCGAGGACGTAGCCCTCTTTGACGGGGGATGAGCACCGGGACATCACCCGATCGCTTCGGGTCGGCGAGGTGCCGTTGCCGGAGTCGGCCCCCGACGAGGTGTCGATCGCAGTGATGGCGAGTGCGATCAACTACAACACGATCTGGTCGGCGATGTTCCAGCCGATCCCCACCTTTCGCTTCCTCGAGGAATTGGGGAGACAGGGGGTGGGCCGAGCTCCCTTGCCGGGAGCGCAAACGGGTGTGTTCGCGGGCATCAGCGCCGGGGACTACAACGCGGGTCTCGGAGGGGATGAGCCGAAGCTCGAGGGCTTCTGCCTGACCGGCAGATCACCCAGCGTGATCGCCGGGCGGGTCTCTTACGTCCTCGGCCAGGAGGGCCCCCGCGATGGCCGTCGACACCCCCTGTTTCTCCTCACTTGTCGCCCTCCACCTTGCGACGCGCGCCCTTCGGTCGGGCGAGCGCACGATGGCCCTGGCGGGTGGCGCGACGGTGCTCGGAATCCCCGGTATCTTCATCGAGTTCTCCCGCCAGCGCGGGCTTGCGCCAGACGGTCGTTCGAGGCCCTTTCTCAGTCGCGGCCGACGGAGTCGGCTGGGCCCAGGGCGTCGGGATTCTGGTGCTCGAGCGCCTTGCTGAGGCAGAGGCCGCGGGCCACCGCGTGCCGGCGACGATCCGCGGCTCGGCGGTCAACCACGGCGGCGCCTCCGACGGGCTTACCGCGCCCAACGGTCCATCCCAGGAACGGGTGATCCGGGCTGCCCTCGCCGACGCCGGGCCGGGCGCCGCCGACGTTGATGCGGTCGAGGCTCACGGTACCGGTGCGGTGCTCAGCGACCCGATTGAGGCCTGGGTGCTACTCGCCACCTACGGGCAGGAGCGCGACGAGCGTGGCCACGCCCAGGCGGCCGCCGGGGTGGTGGGAGATTTCGAGGCGGGGGGTTCGACGGCTCCTCTCCGTCCACCGCTCTCGCAGCGTCTCAACCGCCGCCGCATGCCCCGAGGCGACGACCGCGACCGGCGAGTTGACCGCCGACGATGGGGGCAGGCTCTTCACCGGCCGATCACACCCTGTTCGGCTCGGCTGTCGTGCCCGGCGCAGGATTCGTCGAGATGGCGCTCGAGGCGGGATGCGAGATCGACTGTGCCTCCCCTCCCGGACCGATCTCGGAAAGTTTGGAATCACCTTGTACTCCAATAGCGTCCAGGGACGAATTTGGACGCCGGAGGTGACGCGGTGAATGTTGGACTCAGCTTGTTTGGTCCGTTCTGGGCGGTTCCAGGTCGGTCGACGCGGCGGCTCGGCGGGCCCCACCTGACAAGAGTTTGCCTCGTGAGGCGAAGAAACCACCCTGCAGACTGTCGAGGCCACGGCCGGGCGAGGTAACTGACCCTTGGGCGGGAATGGAACCTATAGCCGCGGACGTCAGGCGCTTGCGGAGCGGATTAGTCTTCAGCGGGGAGACATCGAACAATCGATCCTAGTCAAAATCGCAGCAGTAACTGCAGATGAGGAGGTCCAGGCACCTGACTATCTTCAAGGCGTACGCGACGCAATTCGTGAATCTGTGGCCTTTGCGATTAGTTGCGTAACCGACTCCAGTAACGTCGATTGCCCCATTCCGATTGCAGTTCTGGCCCAAGCACGTCGCGCTGCCCGGGCGGACATCGGCATAGCCACGGTCCTTCGTCGATATGCGGCAGGTGAGCGAATTCTGACGACGGTCTTGACCAGGGAAGCGGTCCGAAGTCCTGCGGTGGTCCTGAACGAGGTCCGGCGAGATCTCGACCGAGCAATCGATCGATTGATGGCGGTTGTGTCGAGCGAATATCAGCTCGAGCAGGCACGTATCGGAAAGACAAAGCAGGATGGGACAAGCGAACGTATCCGGGCTCTGCTGGAAGGTGGAGCCTTCGGAGGGAGACCCTCCGGGTACGACATGGAGGCATGGCATATCGGGCTCGCCTCCGACGAGGAACTTCCACAACCCCTGATCAAACGCTTTGCGGAAAGGATGCGATGGCAAACGCTGGCCGTAGCTGGTGAGCATGGCCAATCCTGGGCTTGGTTCGGGGGATCAACTCCTCCCAGCCCTGCCTTGGTGATGGAGGGCGTCCGTGAAGCAAGGTCGGGGGTCACAGCAGTTGTGGTCGGGGAGCCCCGCTTTGGACTTGAAGGATGGCGACAAACCCTGCGGGAGGCACGCCTCGGCCTGGAGTATCCGGAGCAGCCAGCCAGCAGCGTTCTTCGCGCCCGAGATGTGCTCTTGACGGTAGCGGTCTTGAAGAATGCGGTAGTTGCCAGGGCTCTTCTCGACACCTACACCAATGCCCTCGAGGCGATCCCGGCAAGCGGGGAACTTCAGCGAACCCTTCGTGCCTATTTTGCATCCGGTCAGAACACCACGACGGCTGCATCCGAGCTTGGGGTAGACAGGCGGACGGTCGAGCGAAGGCTAAGGGCCTTTGAGAAAGTTCTTGGGAAGACCGTCGAGGAATGCCACTTAGAGCTGCCTTTGGCACTCGAGGTCTATGAAATGTCCGTCACCGAGCGCGAAGGGACCTGAGCGGCGTCTCGGAACGCGTGGCCCTGAATGCTGCCACGTTCGTATCCCACTTTCTGTTTTGGCAGCACCTCTTGTCCCCTGTCTCGTGTCGATCCTTGTCGTCAGGGAGCGCGTCCTGGAGGTCCCTCGGGTACGACCAATGGCCTAACTGGCGCATGGGATTCCGATGCCGCATCCCACATTGGTACACCGGCGGGTCGCGAAAACCGATTCGATAAACGCATCGGGGCATTGGTCATGATAGTACGAGTATGCAAGGGAGCCAGGGTCGGGTGGTAGGTGAGGCAGGGGGAATCTTGTGGACGACGAGTTAAACATGTTGGGCGCGTCGGATGAGCTGGGGGCCGCCCTCAGAAGCGGGGCCTCCAAATGTTCCGTCACGGTAGCGCCGTAGAAGATGGCTTCTGACCTGCTCACGACGCTCGACTTTACCTCGAGCGAGCCAGCGGATTTCGGTGCCAACAGCCTTGACATCGCGACTCTGGGCCCCGCACTTCGCGGCGTTCTCTTCACCGATGGGACCGTCACCCGTGCCCTGGAAGTTCAGACTTTGGCACGCATCTCAGTCGATGTCGTCTCCCAGTGCGATGCGCCGGTCCCCGAGGCCGCCGCCTCGCGGCTTGATGTTCCTCACGGGGCACCAAGCATCAAACGGCAGATCGCCATGCGCTTCGGCGGCGATAGAGAAGAGGCAAGCGTGTGGGCGGAAAGCTTCATTCTCGCCGAGCGGCTTCCACCGGGATTTGTCCGGCGGCTCACTGGTGCACAACATGGGATCGGCGAGTCGCTTCAATCGCTCAAGGTCGAGAGTTGGCGTGATCTCCTGTGGTGCCAGTTAGGGCGTCGCCCGGAGTGGGGTACCCACGGAGAACGAGCAGGCGATCTCGCGATTACGCGCCTCTACAGGGTCGTCACGGGTGGCAAGCCAGCTCTTTTGATCTCGGAGTGCTTCGCCGTCGAGGCGAGGGGAGAGGGCTATGAGTTAGTTGCCCAGCGTGGATAGCCCCAATGGATCTCGATTAGTTGATCGCGCCGTGGAGAGCGGCTACGGCGAAAAGCTTGCCTACGTGGCGGAAGGTGCGCGCCTGACCTTCTTTGAACTCCAGGCCTCCGTGGGGCGTATGGCCAATGCCTATCGCGCCCTAGGCGTGAGCGAGGGTGACCGGGTAATGCTTGTACTCGACAACACCGTCACCTTTCCCATCGCATTCCTGGGCGCTCTTCGAGCGGGGGCCATTGCGGTCCCGGTCAGCACGAAGGACACCGCTGAGCGCTACCGCTACTACCGCGAGGACTCGGGCGCGAAGGTCATCGTCTGCGACCCCGACCTGCACGAGGAGCTGGCGCGTCTGGTCATCGAGCCTGGAACAACTCTGGTCTCCAGAGGGATGTTGTTGGCAGGGGGCATCGATCTCGATGAGGTCCTCGAAGTCCAAGAGCAGGAGTACAAACCGGTGCCGGTCGCGGCGGATGCGGTCGGGTTCCTCCTCTACAGCTCGGGGACGACCGGGATGCCGAAGGGCGTTGCCCACCGGCATGCGAGCCTCGAGGTGCCGTGCCGGGCATTCGCCGGCGCCACGCTGGGGATCACCGACGCGGACCGAATCCTCTCAACGACGAAGTTCCATCACGCCTACGGCCTCGGGAACAGTCTGTGCTTTCCGCTCTACTGCGGCGCCACGGCGGTCCTTCTGGCCGGCGAGACGTCTCCTGCTCGCGTTAGGGCGACCCTGGAGGAGTTCGGTCCCACGGTCTTCTTCTCCGTGCCTGCCATCTACCGTGCCCTGGCCGGAGACCCGGACGCGGGTCCGGCACTTGAGTCGGCCCGCCTGTGCGTCTCGGCTTCGGAGCCGTTGCCCGTTGAGACCTACTACGCATGGGTCGAGCGCTTCGGGCTTGAGATCGTGGACACCCTGGGTTCGACCGAGATGCTGCAGGCCTATTGTGCGAACCGACCGGGCGCAAGTGCTCCCGGCCAGGCAGGGTGGCCGGTGCCTGGGTACGAACTGCGCTTGGTCGACGAGGACGGCTCCCAACTCGACGGGCCTGGGAGTGGGGTCGCGGAGGTGCGCGGGCCATCGCAGGCCGCCTTCTACTGGCATAGACCAGAGGAGTCGGAACGAGCGATCTCCGATGGATGGCTGAGGACGGGCGATCGACTGGAGCGCCGGGCCGACGGGTCCTACGCGTTCGTTGGTCGGGATGACGACATGCTCAAGGTGGGTGGGCTCTGGGTGTCGCCTCTGGACATCGAGCGGGTACTCGAGAGCCATCCAGGCGTCCGAGGGGCGGGTGTCGTCGGCGTCTCCGTTGCCGGGTACAGCCGGATCGCCGCATTTGTCGAAACGCTCGATGTTGATGATGAGCGCGCAGCGCGAAATCTCAAGCGAGATCTTCGGACAATCTGTCGGGAACAGCTCAAAGACTTCGAGTATCCGCACCAGATCCATTTCGTAGAGAGCCTTCCCCGGACGGCCACCGGGAAGCCGCAGCGATACAAGCTGCGGGAGATTCTTGCCGAGGGCGCCGGAAGATCTGGAGGCGGCGGGCGGCGAGACGCCTCCCACGATGGCCTGCTCGAGCTCCTCGTGGAAGAGATGAGCGACATGCTCGGCTATGAGGTGCAGCCGGCGGACGGTGAGCTGACCTTCATGGACCTTGGGTTCGACTCGCTGGCCGGCATCGAGCTTCGGAACAGGCTCGTGCGGGCGCTGCGGCGGCCGATCCCGGAGACGCTTGTATTCGACCACCCGACGCCTGCTTCGGTCATCGCGTTCCTAGGGCGTGAATCGGATGCGCCGTTGGCGTCCCGCCCGGCGGGCTGCTTTCCCGATGAAGGCGTCGCGATCGTTGGCATGAGCTGTCGGCTGCCCGGCGGGGTCGAATCCGCGGCGGAGTTGTGGGGTTTGCTCGATATCGGAGCTGACGGGATCGGCCCGTTCCCTGGTGACCGAGGCTGGAACCTCGATGAGTTGTGCGGTGGCGATAAGGGCGAAGCACCGAAATCGCTCGCAGTTGAAGGTGGGTTCGTCACGAATATGGCTGAATTCGATTGCTCCTTCTTTCGCGTTTCCCCACGTGACGCCCAACTTCTCGATCCCCAACAACGGCAGGTTCTAGAAGCCACCTGGGAGGCGCTGGAGCACGCGGCGATCGATCCGGCGTCGTTGCGGGGTGGGGACGCGGGCGTCTATATCGGCGTCATGCGGCACGACTACGCGGGCGGCAGAGGTGGATACGTCGGGAGGGAGGGCCAGCTCACTACTGGGCTCGCCGGAAGCGTCGTCTCCGGCCGCGTCGCCTACGCCCTCGGCCTCGAGGGCCCGGCGATCAGCGTCGACACCGCCTGCTCCTCGTCGCTGGTCGCGATCCACCAGGCCGTCGGGGCGCTGCGCGGCGGCGAGTGCACGCTCGCTCTTGCAGGCGGGGTCACGGTCTTGTCGACCGCGGATCCCTTCGTCGAGTTCTCCCGCCAGCGCGGCCTCGCCCCCGACGGGCGCTGCAAGTCATTCGCCGAGGCCGCCGACGGGGTCGGCTTCTCCGAGGGCGTCGGCGTCCTCGTCCTCGAGCGCCTCTCCGACGCGCGCCGCAATGGGCACGAGGTCCTGGCGACGATCCGCGGCTCGGCGATCAACCAGGACGGCGCCTCCAACGGCCTCACCGCCCCGAACGGACCGTCGCAGCAAAAGGTGATCATGCAGGCCCTCGCCAACGCGGGGCTCGGCCCTGCGGATGTGGACGCGGTCGAGGCCCACGGCACCGGGACCACGCTCGGCGACCCGATCGAGGCGGGGGCCCTGCTCGCGACCTACGGGCAGGAGCGGGGAGAACGCGGACCGCTGCTGCTCGGCTCGGTGAAGTCGAACATCGGCCACGCCCAGGCCGCCGCCGGGGTCGCCGGGGTGATCAAGATGGTCGAGGCGCTGCGCCACGAGGAGCTGCCCCGCACCCTGCACGTCGACGAACCGAGTTCCCACGTCGACTGGGGGAGCGGCGAGGTCGAGCTGCTGACCGAGGCGCGTCCGTGGCCGCGCCAGGAGGGGCTCCCCCGCCGCGCGGGCGTCTCCTCTTTCGGCATCTCGGGCACCAACGCGCACGTGATCCTCGAGGAGGCGCCGGTGGTGGAGGGGGAGCCCGAGACGGTGGACGTTCCCGAGCCGCCCTTGCGAGCCCCCGTCGCCCTACCGTTCTCGGCCAAAGCGGAGCCCGCCCTTGCCGAGATGGCGAGCGACCTCGCCGCCCACCTGCGCGAGCACCCGGACCTCGACCCAGCCGACGTCTCCCTCTCGCTCGCCACCACGCGCAGCCGTCATGAACACCGCGCCGTCGCAGTGGGGGAGGGGCGCGATGAGTTGCTCGCCGGCCTCGACGGGCTCGGCCGCGGGGAGAGCCGGGCGGGCACCGTCGTCGGACGGGCCCGGGACGGGCGGCCGGTCTTCGTCTTCCCCGGCCAGGGCGCCCAGGCTGCCGGCATGGCGCGAGGACTGCTCGACGCGTCGCCGGTGTTCGCCGAGCAGATTTCCGCCTGCGAGGAGGCACTCGCGCCCCACGTCGACTGGTCGCTCGTCGAGATCCTCCGCGACGACGACGAGGGCTGGCTCGAGCGTCTCGACGTGGTGCAGCCAGCGCTATTCGCGGTGATGGTTTCCCTTGCGCGCCTCTGGGAAGCCTGCGGGGTCGAGCCCGCGGCGGTGGTCGGCCACTCCCAGGGGGAGATCGCCGCCGCCCATATCGCCGGAGCACTTTCTTTGGACGACGCAGCCCGAGTCGTCGCACTGCGAAGCGCCGCGATGCGGTCGATTGCGGGCCAAGGGGGCATGGCCTCGGTCTCACTGCCGCTCGTCGATCTCGAACGCAGGCTCGCCCCGTTCGAGGGCCGTCTCTCGATGGCGGCGATCAACGGCCCTGCCGACCTCGTGGTCTCGGGGGAGCCAGAGGCGTTGGAGGAACTGCTGGAGGCATGCGAGGGCGAGGGCATCCGTGCCCGGCGGATCGCCGTCGACTACGCCGCCCACTCGGCCCAGATCGACGCCCTGCGCGAGGAGCTGCTCGAGGCCTTCGGCCCGATCGAGCCCAGCCTGGCCCAGATCCCCTTCCACTCAACGGTCGTCGGCGATCTCCTCGACACGACCGGCCTCGACGCCGACTACTGGTATCGGAACCTCCGCGAGACGGTCCGCCTCGAGCCGGTGATCACACTCCTGCTGGAGCAGGGACGGCGCAGCTTCATCGAGATCGGCCCCCATCCGGTGCTCTCCTTCGGGATCGACGCCACCGCCGAGGCGGCCGGCGTCAAGGACGCCGCTGTGCTCGGCACCCTCCGCCACGACGACGACGGTCCGGAGCGCTTCACCCTCTCCCTCGCCGCCGCTGAGGTATCCGGGGTCGAGGTCGACTGGGCCGCGCTCACCCCGGGCGCCTCGCGGGTCCCTCTGCCGACCTACCCCTTCCAGCACGAGCGCTTCTGGCTGATGCCGTCCGCGGGGGCCGGCGACGTCACCGCCGCCGGACTCACCGACCCCGACCACCCCTTGCTCGGGGCGATGGCGGACCTTCCCGACGGCGGCCTGCTGCTGAGCGGCCGCATCTCCCTCGCCGCCCATCCCTGGCTCGCCGACCATGCCGTCGCCGGCACCGTCCTCCTCCCGGGCACCGCCTTCGTCGAGCTGGCCCTCGGAGCGGGGAGGCAGGTCGGCGCCGAGACGGTCGCGGAGCTGACGATCGTCGCCCCGCTGGTCCTTCCCGGGGAGGGGGCGGTGGCGCTGCAGGTGAGCGTCACCCGCCCGGGCGAGGACGGCCGCCGCTCCCTCTCGATCCGCTCACGGGACGAGAGCGAGGAGGCCGAGTGGGTCGAGCACGCCGCCTGTGCTTTGACCGACCGGCCCTCGGTCGTTCCCGAATCTCTCGTCGGCTGGCCGCCCGTCGGCGCCGAGCCGCTCGACACCGAGGACCTCTACGACCGCCTCACCGACGTCGGCCTCGAATACGGCCCCGCCTTCGCCGGGCTGCGGCGCGCCTGGCGGGGTCGTGACGGGGAGATATTCGCCGAGGTGGCTCTGGCCGAGGACCAGCACGAGGCGGCCCGCTCCTTCGCGATCCACCCGGCCCTGCTCGACGCCGCCCTGCATGCCTCCGCCCTCGCCGGTACTGACGAGGAGGAGGGACGGCAGCTGCGGCTGCCCTTCGCCTGGGCAGGGGTCCGGACCGAGGCGCGGGGCGCGACCGAGCTGCGGGTGACGATCACCGCCAGGGCCGAGGGCGAGATCTCCCTCCTCGCACACGACGGGTCGGGCGCCCCGCTGGCCCGGGTCGACTCGCTCGCCACCCGCCCCCTCGACCCGGCCCGCCTCGGGGCCGACACCGCCACCGTCCCTCTCCTGGGTCTGGAGCTCGTCTCGGTCGCGCTTCCCGAGGTCGCCGTGCCGGAGGTTGACCACGCAATCTGCGACACCCGCGACTGGGAGCTGCCCGACGATCCGGTCGGCGCCGCCCACCTGGTGGCCGCCCGGGCGCTCGACCGCATCCAGGACTTCCTCGCCGACGCCGACGCCGCCTCGCGCCTGGTCTTCCTGACGGAAGGCGCCCTCGGCCCGGATCCCGACCCCGCCCTGGCAACCCTGGTCGGACTGCGACGCGCGGCGGCCGCCGAGCACCCCGGCCGCCTCGCCCTGATCGACCTGGACCACGCCTCCGAGGAGGAGCTCGAGAGGGCGCTCTCCTCGAGCGCCGCGGAGCCCGAGGTGGTCCTGCGCGAGGGCCGGGCGCTCGTTCCGCGGCTGGGCAAGGGCCTCCCAGAGATCCTTGTCCCGCCACCTGATTCCTGGCGCCTCGAGGCGACCCGGCGTGGGACCCTGGAGAGCCTCGCCCTGGTTCCGGCCCCTCACGCCACCGGGCCGCTCGGGCCGGGCGAGGTGCGGATCGGGATGCGGGCCGCCGGGCTGAACTTCCGCGATTTGATGATCGCGTTGGGCCTCAACCGAGAGCAGGCGCCGATCGGCAGCGAGGGTGCGGGCATCGTGGTCGAGGTCGGTCCGGATGTCGATGACCTCGCTCCCGGGGACCGGGTATTCGGCTTCGTCCCCGAGGCATTCGCCCCGCTCGCGAGGGCCGACCGATCGAGTCTCGCGGTGATCCCCGACGGCTGGTCCTTCGAGCAGGCCGCCGCCATCCCGGTCGCCTTCCTCACCGCCGCCTACGGCCTCCACGATCTCGCCGATCTCCGTGCGGGCGAGCGGGTGCTGATCCACGCCGGCGCCGGCGGGGTCGGCATGGCGGCGATCCAGCTGGCCAATGAGCGGGGCGCAGAGGTCTACGCCACCGCGAGCGCGTCCAAGTGGGAGGTGTTGGAAGGGCTCGGCATCCCGTCTTCGCGGATCGCCTCGTCGCGTGACCTCGACTTCCGCGAGAGTTTCCTCGACGCGACCGGCGGCGAGGGAGTCGACGTGGTCCTGAACTCCCTCGCGGGCGACTTCGTCGACGCCTCCCTCGACCTGCTGCCCCGTGGCGGCCGTTTCCTCGAGATGGGAAAGACCGACATCCGCGACGCCGCCCGGATCGCCGAATCCCACCCGGGCGTCGCCTACCGCGCATTCGACTTTTCCGAGGTGGGTCCGGTGCGGATTGGGGACCTCTTCGCGGAGGTGCTCGGCCACTTCGCCGATGGGCGAGTGCAACACGGTCCGATCAACGTCCGCGACGCCCGCGAGGCGCCGGCGGCCTTCCGTCACCTACGGGAGGGCCTGAACGTCGGCAAGTTGGTGCTGCGGATCCCGCCACCCCTCGACCCCGAGCGCACCGTCCTCCTGACCGGCGGCACCGGCGCCCTCGGCGCGATCGTCGCCCGCCATCTGGTCGAGGCCCACGACGCCAGGCACCTGCTCCTCGCCTCCCGGTCCGGCCCCGAGGCCGAGGGCGCGGAGGCGCTCCGATCCGAGCTGGAGGCCCTCGGCGCGGAGGTCGACCTCGCCGCCTGCGACGTCGGCGACCGCGAGGAGCTCACGGCACTGATCGGGAGCATCGACCCCGACCACCCGCTCGGCGCCGTGATCCACGCCGCCGGCGTCCTCGACGACGGCGTGGTCGAGGCGCTCGACCCGGACCGGATCGACCGCGTGATGGGACCCAAGGCCGACGCGGCCTGGCACCTGCACGAGCTGACCGCCGACCTCGACCTCACCCACTTCGTCCTCTTCTCCTCGGTCGCCGGGACCCTCGGCTCGCCCGGCCAGGCCAACTACGCCGCCGCCAACGCCTTCCTCGACGCGCTCGCCGCCCGCCGCCGGGCCGAAGGTCTGCCCGCCACCTCGATCGCCTGGGGCGCCTGGGTCCAGGGAAGCGGACTCACCGAGGGCCTGGGCGAGGCGGATCTCGCACGCATGCGTCGCTCGGGGATCCGAAACCTCTCCGACGAGGCGGGTCTCGGGCTCTTCGACGCGGCCCTCCGGGCAGGCGCGCCCTTCGCCCTCGCCGCCGCCCTCGACCGCCCGGCGCTGCGCGCCGCGGCCGGCGCCGGGGCGTTGCCGCCGGTGCTCTCGGGCTTGGTGCGGAGCACCGGGAGAGGCCATCCCACCGCGACCGGATCGTTGGCTGCGCGGCTTGCTGCCCTCCCCGACGCAGAGCGCGAGGAGTCGGTCCTCGCGACGGTCACGGCGGAGGTCGCGGCGGTCCTGGGTCAGGCGAGCGCCGCGGCGATCGAGCCCGACCGCGCCTTCAAGGACCTCGGCTTCGACTCGCTGGCGGCGGTGGAGCTGCGCAACCGGCTGGGCGCGGCCACCGGCCTGGCGCTGCCGGCCACGATCGTCTTCGACCATCCGAGCGCGCGGGGGCTCTGCAAAGAGCTGCTGATCAGAGCCACGACCGGTCTTGGCGCAAATCAGAAATCGTGGGACGTCGAATTTGATCGATTCCGATCCCTCGTCATGGAGAACGGGATCTCGCAGTCCGATCGCAATCTTGCTGCTGCCAGGCTCCGCTCGTTGGCCGTGGACATCGAGGCAGGGTTTAAAGACTCGCCCAGTCGTGCAGGACATGTTCAGCTTGAGAGTGCGAGCGCGGACGAGTTGCTCTCGGTCTTGGATGCTCTGGCGCCAACGGATGACATCACTGTGAGGAACGCAAGCGGCCGTGCTCCAAGTTGAGCTCGTCGAGACCCATATGGAACAAATTGGCGCGACTCCGTTCCCTTCGTGACGCAGATTGGCACATCTGGTAGGACGGCCGCTCGATCAGGCTATGGCGGGGATTGCGATTTGGTGATGTTCTGAGTTGAAGGAGAGCGGGGGCTCCATGACGCAAACGTTGGACCGGGAACAGCCGGCGATTCCGCCTTCAGGTCGCCACCTGCGCGTTGTCGCATCGACTGACAGCCCAGGAGTGAGAGCGGACGCTCGGCCTGCTCTCTCGAAAGTGGCATGGCTGCCGCCTCGAGAGCTTGGTCACGTGGAGTGGACCAAAGCGGGCAGAAGGTTCGGGACGGTCGCTCGCTGCGCACAGTGGTGGATCGGGGATTGGCTGCGTTACGGGAGCTCGCGATGGGGTGAAAAATATGGCGAGGCGGCAAGGATTACTGGCTACGACATCGGCACTCTGCGGAACTACGCCTCCATTGCTGGCCAGTTCGATCCATCACTACGAAGTGACAAATTGACTTGGAGCCATCATGCACTTCTGGCGCCGCTCTCGGCAGAGGAGCGGCGTCATTGGATCGGCAAGGCGGAGGACCTTGGGCTTTCGGTGGCAGATCTTCGTATCGAGCTCCGGGCAAGCAAGCGTCAAGCTCGTGCCCGGCCTCCGGAGCGGAGTAGTGGACGATCAGTCTCGACCTCGTTCGAAGAGCGCATCGACGTAGAAGTCTCCAACGAATCCTCTGGCGAGGATCGAGGACGGTCGGCTTTCGTGTGCCCACACTGCGGCGGAAGGGTGGAGATCAACGGTGCGTGAGAATCGGCGCCGACTCCGCGGCTGCTCTCCTGGAGCTGGAGTGGTGGTGCGGCGGGAGGGTGTTTCAGCGTTGGCAGGACCTAATCGTTCGGTGCTGGCACGACCCGACAAGGCGGGTTCGGCGAGCTGCCGCCGGTGTTGGTCCCCGGCATGAGCCCGGACGGGCCTAGTTGTTCTACCTGAGGACTCGGAATGGCCAATGACCTGGAGATACGGGATGGGCTGAGGCGCGCGACCATCGCGCTGGCGGAGGAACGTGGACGATTGGATCTCCTTCGACGGGAGCCGATCGCGATCGTCGGCATGGCCTGCCGCTATCCCGGCGGAGTAGCCACGCCCGAGGCTTTCTGGGAGCTGGTCGACCATGGCGCCGACGGCGTGGTCGGGTTCCCGGCCGACCGCGGCTGGGACCTCGGGCGCCTCTACGACCCCGATCCCGAGCACGTCGGCCATAGCTATACGCGGGAGGGCGGCTTCCTCGACGCCGCTGGCCATTTTGATCCCGGCTTCTTCGGAATCAGCCCGCGTGAGGCGCTGGCGATGGACCCCCAGCAGCGGTTGCTTCTGGAGACGTCCTGGGAGGCGCTGGAAGGGAGCGGGTTCGAGGTACCGGGTTTGGTCGGCGCCGAAATTGGGGTCTTTGCTGGCGTCATCCCGCAACAGTACGGCGCTGCGATCGGCGGACGGCGAGCGGAATTGGAGGGCTACGGGTCGACCGGGACGCTACCCAGCGTCGTCTCCGGCCGCGTCGCCTACGCCCTTGGCCTCGAGGGCCCGGCGATCACCGTCGACACCGCCTGCTCCTCCTCACTGGTCGCCCTACACCTCGCCGCAAAGGCTCTTCGGTCCGGCGAATGTTCGCTCGCCTTGGCGGGAGGGGTCACGGTCATCGTCACCCCGGAGATGTTTCTCGAATTCAGTCGCCAGCGCGGGCTGGCCCCCGATGGCCGCTGCAAGTCATTCGCCGAGGCCGCCGACGGGGTCGGCTTCTCCGAGGGCGTCGGCGTCCTCGTCCTCGAGCGCCTCTCCGACGCGCGCCGCAATGGGCACGAGGTCCTGGCGACGATCCGCGGCTCGGCGATCAACCAGGACGGCGCCTCCAACGGCCTCACCGCCCCGAACGGACCGTCGCAGCAAAAGGTGATCATGCAGGCCCTCGCCAACGCGGGGCTCGGCCCTGCGGATGTGGACGCGGTCGAGGCCCACGGCACCGGGACCACGCTCGGCGACCCGATCGAGGCGGGGGCCCTGCTCGCGACCTACGGGCAGGAGCGGGGAGAACGCGGACCGCTGCTGCTCGGCTCGGTGAAGTCGAACATCGGCCACGCCCAGGCCGCCGCCGGGGTCGCCGGGGTGATCAAGATGGTCGAGGCGCTGCGCCACGAGGAGCTGCCCCGCACCCTGCACGTCGACGAACCGAGTTCCCACGTCGACTGGGGGAGCGGCGAGGTCGAGCTGCTGACCGAGGCGCGTCCGTGGCCGCGCCAGGAGGGGCTCCCCCGCCGCGCGGGCGTCTCCTCTTTCGGCATCTCGGGCACCAACGCGCACGTGATCCTCGAGGAGGCGCCGGTGGTGGAGGGGGAGCCCGAGACGGTGGACGTTCCCGAGCCGCCCTTGCGAGCCCCCGTCGCCCTACCGTTCTCGGCCAAAGCGGAGCCCGCCCTTGCCGAGATGGCGAGCGACCTCGCCGCCCACCTGCGCGAGCACCCGGACCTCGACCCAGCCGACGTCTCCCTCTCGCTCGCCACCACGCGCAGCCGTCATGAACACCGCGCCGTCGCAGTGGGGGAGGGGCGCGATGAGTTGCTCGCCGGCCTCGACGGGCTCGGCCGCGGGGAGAGCCGGGCGGGCACCGTCGTCGGACGGGCCCGGGACGGGCGGCCGGTCTTCGTCTTCCCCGGCCAGGGCGCCCAGGCTGCCGGCATGGCGCGAGGACTGCTCGACGCGTCGCCGGTGTTCGCCGAGCAGATTTCCGCCTGCGAGGAGGCACTCGCGCCCCACGTCGACTGGTCGCTCGTCGAGATCCTCCGCGACGACGACGAGGGCTGGCTCGAGCGTCTCGACGTGGTGCAGCCAGCGCTATTCGCGGTGATGGTTTCCCTTGCGCGCCTCTGGGAAGCCTGCGGGGTCGAGCCCGCGGCGGTGGTCGGCCACTCCCAGGGGGAGATCGCCGCCGCCCATATCGCCGGAGCACTTTCTTTGGACGACGCAGCCCGAGTCGTCGCACTGCGAAGCGCCGCGATGCGGTCGATTGCGGGCCAAGGGGGCATGGCCTCGGTCTCACTGCCGCTCGTCGATCTCGAACGCAGGCTCGCCCCGTTCGAGGGCCGTCTCTCGATGGCGGCGATCAACGGCCCTGCCGACCTCGTGGTCTCGGGGGAGCCAGAGGCGTTGGAGGAACTGCTGGAGGCATGCGAGGGCGAGGGCATCCGTGCCCGGCGGATCGCCGTCGACTACGCCGCCCACTCGGCCCAGATCGACGCCCTGCGCGAGGAGCTGCTCGAGGCCTTCGGCCCGATCGAGCCCAGCCTGGCCCAGATCCCCTTCCACTCAACGGTCGTCGGCGATCTCCTCGACACGACCGGCCTCGACGCCGACTACTGGTATCGGAACCTCCGCGAGACGGTCCGCCTCGAGCCGGTGATCACACTCCTGCTGGAGCAGGGACGGCGCAGCTTCATCGAGATCGGCCCCCATCCGGTGCTCTCCTTCGGGATCGACGCCACCGCCGAGGCGGCCGGCGTCAAGGACGCCGCTGTGCTCGGCACCCTCCGCCACGACGACGACGGTCCGGAGCGCTTCACCCTCTCCCTCGCCGCCGCTGAGGTATCCGGGGTCGAGGTCGACTGGGCCGCGCTCACCCCGGGCGCCTCGCGGGTCCCTCTGCCGACCTACCCCTTCCAGCACGAGCGCTTCTGGCTGATGCCGTCCGCGGGGGCCGGCGACGTCACCGCCGCCGGACTCACCGACCCCGACCACCCCTTGCTCGGGGCGATGGCGGACCTTCCCGACGGCGGCCTGCTGCTGAGCGGCCGCATCTCCCTCGCCGCCCATCCCTGGCTCGCCGACCATGCCGTCGCCGGCACCGTCCTCCTCCCGGGCACCGCCTTCGTCGAGCTGGCCCTCGGAGCGGGGAGGCAGGTCGGCGCCGAGACGGTCGCGGAGCTGACGATCGTCGCCCCGCTGGTCCTTCCCGGGGAGGGGGCGGTGGCCTTGCAGGTCGCGCTGGCCGCGCCCGCCGAGGACGGCACCCGGGCGGTCGAGATCCGCTCTCGTCCCGAAGAGGACGAAGGCGTCTGGACCACCCACGCCACCGGGAACCTCGACGTCTCCTCGGCCACTCCCCTTCCCCACCGGGAAGGGGAGTGGCCGCCCGTCGGCGCCGAGCCGCTCGACACCGAGGACCTCTACGACCGCCTCACCGACGTCGGCCTCGAATACGGCCCCGCCTTCGCCGGGCTGCGGCGCGCCTGGCGGGGTCGTGACGGGGAGATATTCGCCGAGGTGGCTCTGGCCGAGGACCAGCACGAGGCGGCCCGCTCCTTCGCGATCCACCCGGCCCTGCTCGACGCCGCCCTGCATGCCTCCGCCCTCGTCGGAGGGGAGGAAGCGGAAGAGCCGGAACTCAGGCTGCCCTTCGCCTGGTCGGGGGTCAGGGCCGAGGCGCGGGGCGCGGCCGAGCTGCGGGTGACGATCACCGCCGGCGGCGAAGGCGAAGTCTCCGTCCTCGCACACGACGGGTCGGGCGCCCCGCTGGCCCGGGTCGACTCGCTCGCCACCCGCCCCCTCGACCCCTCCCGGCTGGGCGCCGGGAGGGTAGGGCATCCACTTCTCGGGCTGGAGCTCGTCTCGGTCGCGCTTCCCGAGGTCGCCGTGCCGGAGGTTGACCACGCAATCTGCGACACCCGCGACTGGGAGCTGCCCGAAGACCCGGTCGGCGCCGCCCACCTGGTGGCCGCCCGGGCGCTCGACCGCATCCAGGACTTCCTCGCCGCCGAGGCCGATGTCCCCTCGCGCCTGGTCTTCCTGACGGAAGGCGCCCTCGGGCCGGACCCCGACCCCGTCCTTGTCACCGTCTCGGGGCTCCTGCGCACCGCCCAGTCCGAGCACCCTGGCCGCCTCGCGTTGATCGACCTGGACGACGAAGGAGTCTCCCTCGATGACATGTCCGCCGCCATCGCTCTGACGAACGAGGAGCCCCAACTCGCCCTGCGGGACGGCCGGGCGCTGGCGCCCCGACTCCGCGAAGGGCTCCCGCGGATCCTCGTTCCTCCATCGGGACCCTGGCGCCTCGAGGCGACCAGGCGAGGCACCCTGGAGAGCCTCGCCCTGATCTCAACCGTTGGAATCACCGGGCCGCTCGGGCCGGGCGAGGTGCGGATCGGGATGCGGGCCGCCGGGCTGAACTTCCGCGATGTCCTGATCGCCCTCGGCCTCTATCCGGAGCAGGCGCCGATCGGCAGCGAGGGTGCGGGCATCGTGGTCGAGGTCGGTCCGGATGTCGATGACCTCGCTCCCGGGGACCGGGTATTCGGCTTCGTCCCCGAGGCATTCGCCCCGCTCGCGAGGGCCGACCGATCGAGTCTCGCGGTGATCCCCGACGGCTGGTCCTTCGAGCAGGCCGCCGCCATCCCGGTCGCCTTCCTCACCGCCGCCTACGGCCTCCACGATCTCGCCGATCTCCGTGCGGGCGAGCGGGTGCTGATCCACGCCGGCGCCGGCGGGGTCGGCATGGCGGCGATCCAGCTGGCCAATGAGCGGGGCGCAGAGGTCTACGCCACCGCGAGCGCGTCCAAGTGGGAGGTGTTGGAAGGGCTCGGCATCCCGTCTTCGCGGATCGCCTCGTCGCGTGACCTCGACTTCCGCGAGAGTTTCCTCGACGCGACCGGCGGCGAGGGAGTCGACGTGGTCCTGAACTCCCTCGCGGGCGACTTCGTCGACGCCTCCCTCGACCTGCTGCCCCGTGGCGGCCGTTTCCTCGAGATGGGAAAGACCGACATCCGCGACGCCGCCCGGATCGCCGAATCCCACCCGGGCGTCGCCTACCGCGCATTCGACTTTTCCGAGGTGGGTCCGGTGCGGATTGGGGACCTCTTCGCGGAGGTGCTCGGCCACTTCGCCGATGGGCGAGTGCAACACGGTCCGATCAACGTCCGCGACGCCCGCGAGGCGCCGGCGGCCTTCCGTCACCTACGGGAGGGCCTGAACGTCGGCAAGTTGGTGCTGCGGATCCCGCCACCCCTCGACCCCGAGCGCACCGTCCTCCTGACCGGCGGCACCGGCGCCCTCGGCGCGATCGTCGCCCGCCATCTGGTCGAGGCCCACGACGCCAGGCACCTGCTCCTCGCCTCCCGGTCCGGCCCCGAGGCCGAGGGCGCGGAGGCGCTCCGATCCGAGCTGGAGGCCCTCGGCGCGGAGGTCGACCTCGCCGCCTGCGACGTCGGCGACCGCGAGGAGCTCACGGCACTGATCGGGAGCATCGACCCCGACCACCCGCTCGGCGCCGTGATCCACGCCGCCGGCGTCCTCGACGACGGCGTGGTCGAGGCGCTCGACCCGGACCGGATCGACCGCGTGATGGGACCCAAGGCCGACGCGGCCTGGCACCTGCACGAGCTGACCGCCGACCTCGACCTCACCCACTTCGTCCTCTTCTCCTCGGTCGCCGGGACCCTCGGCTCGCCCGGCCAGGCCAACTACGCCGCCGCCAACGCCTTCCTCGACGCGCTCGCCGCCCGCCGCCGGGCCGAAGGTCTGCCCGCCACCTCGATCGCCTGGGGCGCCTGGGTCCAGGGAAGCGGACTCACCGAGGGCCTGGGCGAGGCGGATCTCGCACGCATGCGTCGCTCGGGGATCCGAAACCTCTCCGACGAGGCGGGTCTCGGGCTCTTCGACGCGGCCCTCCGGGCAGGCGCGCCCTTCGCCCTCGCCGCCGCCCTCGACCGCCCGGCGCTGCGCGCCGCGGCCGGCGCCGGGGCGTTGCCGCCGGTGCTCTCGGGCTTGGTGCGGAGCACCGGGAGAGGCCATCCCACCGCGACCGGATCGTTGGCTGCGCGGCTTGCTGCCCTCCCCGACGCAGAGCGCGAGGAGTCGGTCCTCGCGACGGTCACGGCGGAGGTCGCGGCGGTCCTGGGTCAGGCGAGCGCCGCGGCGATCGAGCCCGACCGCGCCTTCAAGGACCTCGGCTTCGACTCGCTGGCGGCGGTGGAGCTGCGCAACCGGCTGGGCGCGGCCACCGGCCTGGCGCTGCCGGCCACGATCGTCTTCGACCATCCGAGCGCGCGGGGTTTGGCCGGACATATCGGCCGGGAGCTGGCGGGAGAAAGGCGGGATCGTCCCCAGGCCATCGTTGCGAAGCAGGCGGGCGACGAGCCGATCGCGATCGTCGGAATGTCCTGCCGCTACCCCGGTGGGGTTGAGGATCCGGAGGGACTCTGGCGCCTAGTCGACGCGGGCGGCGATGGCGTCGTCGCGTTCCCCTCCGACCGCGGCTGGGACCTCGAGAGGCTCTCCGACCACAGCCGCGACCCGGGCCGTAGCAGCAAGGCACGAGAGGGCGGCTTCCTCGCTGGCGCCGGCGACTTCGATCCCGGATTCTTCGGTATCGGCCCGCGCGAGGCATTGGCGATGGATCCCCAGCAGCGACTCTTCCTCGAGGCCGCATGGAAGGCCGTCGAGAGCGCCCGGATCGACCCGAGCCGCCTAAGGGGGGTCGCGGCGGGCACCTTCGCAGGGATCAGCTCCTGCGACTACGAGACGAACCTGCACGGGCTCGGCGCGCAGGTCGACGGCTACCGGCTCACCGGCACCTCTACCAGCGTCGTCTCCGGCCGCGTCGCCTACGCCCTCGGCCTCGAGGGCCCGGCGATCAGCGTCGACACCGCCTGCTCCTCGTCGCTGGTCGCGATCCACCAGGCCGTCGGGGCGCTGCGCGGCGGCGAGTGCACGCTCGCTCTTGCAGGCGGGGTCACGGTCTTGTCGACCGCGGATCCCTTCGTCGAGTTCTCCCGCCAGCGCGGGCTCGCCCCCGACGGGCGCTGCAAGTCATTCGCCGAGGCCGCCGACGGGGTCGGCTTCTCCGAGGGCGTCGGCGTCCTCGTCCTCGAGCGCCTCTCCGACGCGCGCCGCAATGGGCACGAGGTCCTGGCGACGATCCGCGGCTCGGCGATCAACCAGGACGGCGCCTCCAACGGCCTCACCGCCCCGAACGGACCGTCGCAGCAAAAGGTGATCATGCAGGCCCTCGCCAACGCGGGGCTCGGCCCTGCGGATGTGGACGCGGTCGAGGCCCACGGCACCGGGACCACGCTCGGCGACCCGATCGAGGCGGGGGCCCTGCTCGCGACCTACGGGCAGGAGCGGGGAGAACGCGGACCGCTGCTGCTCGGCTCGGTGAAGTCGAACATCGGCCACGCCCAGGCCGCCGCCGGGGTCGCCGGGGTGATCAAGATGGTCGAGGCGCTGCGCCACGAGGAGCTGCCCCGCACCCTGCACGTCGACGAACCGAGTTCCCACGTCGACTGGGGGAGCGGCGAGGTCGAGCTGCTGACCGAGGCGCGTCCGTGGCCGCGCCAGGAGGGGCTCCCCCGCCGCGCGGGCGTCTCCTCTTTCGGCATCTCGGGCACCAACGCGCACGTGATCCTCGAGGAGGCGCCGGTGGTGGAGGGGGAGCCCGAGACGGTGGACGTTCCCGAGCCGCCCTTGCGAGCCCCCGTCGCCCTACCGTTCTCGGCCAAAGCGGAGCCCGCCCTTGCCGAGATGGCGAGCGACCTCGCCGCCCACCTGCGCGAGCACCCGGACCTCGACCCAGCCGACGTCTCCCTCTCGCTCGCCACCACGCGCAGCCGTCATGAACACCGCGCCGTCGCAGTGGGGGAGGGGCGCGATGAGTTGCTCGCCGGCCTCGACGGGCTCGGCCGCGGGGAGAGCCGGGCGGGCACCGTCGTCGGACGGGCCCGGGACGGGCGGCCGGTCTTCGTCTTCCCCGGCCAGGGCGCCCAGGCTGCCGGCATGGCGCGAGGACTGCTCGACGCGTCGCCGGTGTTCGCCGAGCAGATTTCCGCCTGCGAGGAGGCACTCGCGCCCCACGTCGACTGGTCGCTCGTCGAGATCCTCCGCGACGACGACGAGGGCTGGCTCGAGCGTCTCGACGTGGTGCAGCCAGCGCTATTCGCGGTGATGGTTTCCCTTGCGCGCCTCTGGGAAGCCTGCGGGGTCGAGCCCGCGGCGGTGGTCGGCCACTCCCAGGGGGAGATCGCCGCCGCCCATATCGCCGGAGCACTTTCTTTGGACGACGCAGCCCGAGTCGTCGCACTGCGAAGCGCCGCGATGCGGTCGATTGCGGGCCAAGGGGGCATGGCCTCGGTCTCACTGCCGCTCGTCGATCTCGAACGCAGGCTCGCCCCGTTCGAGGGCCGTCTCTCGATGGCGGCGATCAACGGCCCTGCCGACCTCGTGGTCTCGGGGGAGCCAGAGGCGTTGGAGGAACTGCTGGAGGCATGCGAGGGCGAGGGCATCCGTGCCCGGCGGATCGCCGTCGACTACGCCGCCCACTCGGCCCAGATCGACGCCCTGCGCGAGGAGCTGCTCGAGGCCTTCGGCCCGATCGAGCCGCACGCCTCCTTCATCCCCTTCCACTCGACCGTCGCAGGCGCGCAGGTGGATGGAGCCGGACTTGATGCCGACTACTGGTATCGGAACCTCCGCGAGACGGTCCGCCTCGAGCCGGTGATCACACTCCTGCTGGAGCAGGGACGGCGCAGCTTCATCGAGATCGGCCCCCATCCGGTGCTCTCCTTCGGGATCGACGCCACCGCCGAGGCGGCCGGCGTCAAGGACGCCGCTGTGCTCGGCACCCTCCGCCACGACGACGACGGTCCGGAGCGCTTCACCCTCTCCCTCGCCGCCGCTGAGGTATCCGGGGTCGAGGTCGACTGGGCCGCGCTCACCCCGGGCGCCTCGCGGGTCCCTCTGCCGACCTACCCCTTCCAGCACGAGCGCTTCTGGCTGATGCCGTCCGCGGGGGCCGGCGACGTCACCGCCGCCGGACTCACCGACCCCGACCACCCCTTGCTCGGGGCGATGGCGGACCTTCCCGACGGCGGCCTGCTGCTGAGCGGCCGCATCTCCCTCGCCGCCCATCCCTGGCTCGCCGACCATGCCGTCGCCGGCACCGTCCTCCTCCCGGGCACCGCCTTCGTCGAGCTGGCCCTCGGAGCGGGGAGGCAGGTCGGCGCCGAGACGGTCGCGGAGCTGACGATCGTCGCCCCGCTGGTCCTTCCCGGGGAGGGGGCGGTGGCGCTGCAGGTGAGCGTCACCCGCCCGGGCGAGGACGGCCGCCGCTCCCTCTCGATCCGCTCACGGGACGAGAGCGAGGAGGCCGAGTGGGTCGAGCACGCCGCCTGTGCTTTGACCGACCGGCCCTCGGTCGTTCCCGAATCTCTCGTCGGCTGGCCGCCCGTCGGCGCCGAGCCGCTCGACACCGAGGACCTCTACGACCGCCTCACCGACGTCGGCCTCGAATACGGCCCCGCCTTCGCCGGGCTGCGGCGCGCCTGGCGGGGTCGTGACGGGGAGATATTCGCCGAGGTGGCTCTGGCCGAGGACCAGCACGAGGCGGCCCGCTCCTTCGCGATCCACCCGGCCCTGCTCGACGCCGCCCTGCATGCCTCCGCCCTCGGGGCCTTGGACGCCGGCGAGCCGGCCGAGCTGCGGCTGCCTTTCAGCTGGTCGCAGGTATCGCTCGCCGCCACGGCGACGGCCGAGCTGCGTGTGCGGATCGAGACACTGGGCGAGGGGAAGGTTGCAGTCTCGATATTTGACGACGCCGGTGCGCCGGTGCTATGGGCCGACTCCCTCGTCACCCGGCCCGCGAACCTACGGCAGTTGCAGGGCGCCGCCGCCGGCGAGATTCTTTATGAGATCGGCTGGGAGGAACGGGTCGCGGTCCCATCGGACGGGGACCTGCCGACGATCGCCCTCCTCGGGGAGCTTGAGCTCGTCGGGCTTGACACCCAGCGCCACCCGAACCTCGAGGGCCTGCTTGCCGCGATCGAAGGCGAGGTGAAACCACCGGATCTGATCCTGGTCGCGCTGCCGTCGGGCGGCGATGATGGTCCGGCCGCGGCCGCTCACTCCACCGCCAAACTGGCCCTCGAGCTGATCCAAGCATTCCTCGCGGCCGAGCCCCTCCAGGGCTCGCGTCTCGGGCTCGTCACCGGCAGCGCGATCGCCACCGCCGAGCCCGAGGCCCCCGATCCGGCCGTGGCCACCGCCTGGGGCCTCGTCCGTTCGGCGCAGGCCGAGCATCCAAGCCGCTTCGCTTTGCTCGACCTCGACCGCGGTCCCTCCCCAGAAGCCCTGCGATCGGTCCTCGCCGCCGTCGCGGAGGAGCCGCAGATAACCCTGCGCGATGGCAGGGTGCTGGTCGCGCGCCTCCGGCGTCTGCTCTCCGTAGGACCGGAGCGGGACTTTGCCCTCGACCCCGACCGCACTGTCCTCATCACCGGCGGAACCGGCGCTCTCGCCGCGGTTCTGGCCCGCCACCTGGTCGAGCGCCACGGCGCCCGCCGTCTGCTGCTCGTCTCCCGCCGCGGCGAGGAGGCCGACGGGGCCGCCGACCTCCGGGCCGCGCTCGTCCGGATGGGGGCTGAGGTCAGGATCGCGGCCTGCGACGTCACCAACCGCGACCGGCTCGCGGCCTTGCTGGGGGGAGTCGACGACCTCGGCGCGGTCGTCCACGCGGCCGGCGTCCTCGACGATGGCTTGGTCGAGTCGCTCGACCCGGAGCGCCTCGACCGGGTGATGGCCCCCAAGGTCGACGCCGCTTGGCATCTCCACGAGCTGACCGCTGACCTCGAACTCGATGCCTTCATTCTCTTCTCCTCAGCCGCCGCGGTGCTGGGCTCACCGGGCCAGGGCAACTACGCCGCCGGCAACGCCTTTCTCGACGCACTCGCTGAAAGGCGCTGCGCCGCGGGACTGCCTGCGACCTCGATCGCCTGGGGCGCCTGGATCCAAAAGGCCGGCCTCACCGGCGGGCTGGAAGCCACCGACCTCGCCCGCATGCGCCGCTCGGGCATGGCCAACCTCGATGACGAAGAGGCCTGCGGGCTCTTCGACGCGGCACTTGGTACCGCCGGCCCGGTCGCGGTCGCCGCCATCCTTGACCGCCCAGCGCTGCGCTCGTTGGCCGCCGCCGGAATGCTTCCGCCGATCCTCGGCGACCTGGTCCGCACCCCGATCCGACACCGGGCCGGGGGCGAAGCTCGTCGCGAGGGTAGCGGCGACGGCCGAGTCGGAGCGCGAGAAGCTGCTCCTCGGCATCGTCTCGGCAGAGGCCGCCGCGGTGCTCGGCCACCGCTCGGGCGCCGACGTCAACCCAGCGAAGCCCTTCAAGGACCTCGGCTTCGACTCCCGCGCCGCGCTGGAGCTGCGCAACCGCCTGCAGGCGGCCTGCGACGCGCCGCTCAAGGCCACCGCGATCTTTGACCACCCCACCCCGAGAGCGCTGGCCACCCACCTTGTGGCCGAGATCACCGCCGTGGGCGCGGCGCCGCGGCGGGCGGCCGCCACGACCCGGGTCGAGGAGCCGGTCGCGATCGTCGGCCTTGCCTGCCGCTACCCCGGCGGTGTCACCTCGCCGCAGGGCCTGTGGCAGCTGCTCGAGCGAGGGGGAGACGGGATCGCGCCCTTCCCGACCGATCGCGGGTGGCCGCTGGAGCGCCTTTTCGACCCCGACCCCGAGGTCGGCGCCGAGCGCCGCACCAGCTATGCCGACGAGGGCGGCTTCATGCCCCTGGCGGACAGCTTCGATCCCTCCTTCTTCGCGATCTCGCCGAAGGAGGCGCTGGCCACCGACCCTCAGCAGCGGGTCCTGCTGGAAGCGAGCTGGGAGGCGCTCGAGGACGCCGGCATCGACCCTGCGCTACTGCGTGGCGAGCCGGCGGCCGTCTTCGCGGGGGTGATGTACCAAGACTACGGGCCCGCCGCGGGCACCACGGCGAGCATCGTCAGCGGTCGCGTCGCCTACTCCCTCGGGCTCGAGGGCCCGGCGATCACCGTCGACACCGCCTGCTCGTCCTCGCTGGTGGCGATCCACCAGGCCGCCAACGCGCTGCGATCCGGCGAATGCACGCTCGCCCTCGCTGGCGGGGTCACGGTGCTCTCGACCCCCGGGATCTTCGTCGAGTTCAGCCGCCAGCGCGGGCTGGCGCCCGACGGGCGCTCGAAGCCCTTCGCCGAGGCCGCCGACGGGGTCGGCTTCTCCGAGGGGGTCGGGGTGCTCGTGCTCGAGCGCCTCTCCGACGCGCGGGCCAACGGTCACGATGTCCTCGCCGTGATCCGCGGCTCCGCCGTCAACCAGGACGGCGCCTCCAACGGCCTCACCGCTCCCAACGGCCCCTCACAGGAGCGCGTCATCATGCAGGCCCTGGCCAACGCCGGCCTCGGCCCGGCCGACGTCGACGCGGTCGAGGCCCACGGAACCGGCACTACCCTCGGCGACCCGATCGAGGCCGGTGCACTGCTCGCGACCTACGGGCAGGAGCGGGGAGAACGCGGGCCGTTGTTGCTCGGCTCGGTGAAGTCGAACATCGGCCACACCCAGGCCGCCGCCGGGGTCGCCGGGGTGATCAAGATGGTGGAAGCCCTACGCCACGAGGAGCTGCCCCGCACCCTGCACGTCGACGAGCCGAGCAGCCACGTCGACTGGGGGAGCGGGGAGGTCGAGCTGCTGACCGAGGCGCGTCTCTGGGCCAGCGGTGAGCGTCCACGCCGCGCCGGCGTGTCCTCCTTCGGGGTCTCCGGCACCAATGCACACGTGATCGTCGAGGAGGCGCCAGCTGTCGAGGCGAGGCCCGACCGCGTCGAGCCCGAACCGCACCCTCTGGCCGGCCCGATCGCGCTGCCGCTCTCGGCCAAGACCGAGCTGGCCTTGCGCGACATGGCGACCAGGGTCGCCTCCCGCGTCCGTGAGGACCAGGACCTCGAGCTGATCGATCTCGCCTTCTCGCTCGCCGCCACCCGGGGTCTCTTCGAGCATCGGGCGGTGGCGATCGGTGGTGACCGCGAGCAAGTGCTGTCCCAGCTCGAGGCCCTCGGCCGCGGTGAGCCCTCGGATCCCACGATCGCCGGCAGGGCCGATCCGGGCACGCTCGCTTACCTCCTCACCGGCCAGGGCGCCCAGCGGGTCGGCATGGGCGCCGAGCTGTACGCGGCCTCGCCGGTCTTCGCGCGGGAGTTCGATCGGGTCTGCGTCGCCTTCGACCCCCATCTCCAGGAGCCGCTCACGGCTGTCGCCTTCGGCATGCGCGCCGATGCCGAGCGGCTGCTGGCGGAGACCGCCTTCACCCAGCCCGCCCTCTTCGCCCTCGAGGTCGCCCTCTTCCGGCTGCTCGAGCACGTCGGTCTGCACCCCGACCACCTTGCCGGCCACTCGATCGGCGAGCTCGCCGCAGCCCACGTCGCCGGGGTCTTCTCGCTGCCCGACGCCTGCCGCCTGGTCGCCGCCCGAGGGCGGCTGATGGGGGATCTGCCGGCGGGTGGGGCGATGGTCGCGATCGAGGCCGGCGAGGCCGAGGTCGCGGAGATCCTGCGGGACCGGGAGGACACACTGGTGATCGCCGGGGTCAACGGCCCGAGCTCGGTGGTGATCTCCGGCGAGGCCGGGGCGGCCGAAGAGGTGGAGGCCCACTTCGCCGGGCGCGGCGTCCGCACCCACCGTCTCGTCGTCTCGCACGCGTTCCACTCGCCGCTGATCGACCCGATGTTGGGCGAGTTCGAGCAGGTCGCCCGTGGGCTCGACTACGACGAGCCGCGGATCCCGATCGTCAGTACCGTCACCGGGGCGCTGCTCGAGCCGGGCGAGGCCACCGACCCCGCCTACTGGGCGCGTCAGGCCCGCGAGCCGGTCCGTTTTGCGGACGCCATCGCCACCCTGGGGGAACTCGGCGCATCGATCTTCCTCGAGCTGGGCCCCGACGGGGTCCTCACCGCGATGGCCGGCGCCTGCCTCGACAGCGAGGGCCCCGCTGCCCTCGTCCCGGCCCTGCGCGGCGACCGATCCGAGCCGGAGGCGCTGATCGGCGCCCTCGCGCAGCTCCACGTCGCCGGCGCGACGGTCGGATGGGAGCGGCTCTATCCGGGCAAAAAAGTCCCGCTGCCGACCTACCCGTTCCAGCGCGAGCGCTTCTGGCTCGCCGGTTCGGACGCCCCCGCCGACGCCGGCGCGATCGGCCAGGAGCCCGCCGGGCACCCGTTGCTCGGCGCCGAGGTAGTGCTGCCCGGCGATGGCGGCCGCATCTTCACCGGCCGCCTCTCCCTGCAGGCCCACCCTTGGCTCGCCGACCACGCGGTGGCGGGGACCGTCCTGCTCCCCGGTACGGCCTTCCTCGAGCTCGCGCTCCACGCCGGCCGTCGGGTCGGAGCCGAGGCCGTCGCGGAGCTGACCCTGCAGGCGCCCCTGGTCCTCCCCGAGGTGGGTGCGGTGGCGGTGCAGGTCTTCGTCGAGGCGGAGGACGACGGCCGGCGGCGGATCTCGATCCGCTCGCGTCGCGAGGACGGGGCGGCGGCGGAGGCGGGCGATCCCGACGGGTGGACCGAGAACGCGGCCGGCGCCCTCACCGCTACCGTCGCGACGGCTCCGGAGCCTCCGACCGAGTGGCCACCGCCGGGCGCCGAGCCGCTGGAGATCTCCGGGCTATACCCCCGGCTCGCCGAGGCCGGGCTCGAATACGGGCGGGCGTTCGCCCGGCTGCGTCGGGCCTGGCGGGGCAGCGACGGCGCGACCTTCGCCGAGGTGGAGCTCGACCGCGACCAGCGCGCCGAGGCGGGCGCCTTCGCCGTCCACCCAGCACTCCTGGATGCCGCCTGTCACGCCGCCGCGCTCGGAGCCCTGGGGGACGGCGAGGTGGCGGAGTTGCAACTCCCGTTCAGCTGGAGCGGGGTTAGGATCGCAGCGGAGGGAGCCGCCGAGTTGCGGGTGCGGATCGAGCCCCGCGGTGAGCGCAAGCTGGGCGTTTCGGCCTACGCGGCGAGCGGTGCCAGCGCCGCCGAGATCGACCTGCTTGCGACTAAGGCGGTCGAACCCGCGCAGTTGCCGCGCAACCCCCGGACCGGCGACGCGCTGCACGAGGTGCGCTGGGAGGAGCAGGCCATCGGCCCGTCGAACGACAGTGCAGCGGTCGTCGGCGTCATCGGCGGGCTAGACGTTGGCAAGCTGGCGGCCGAACGCCACCCTGACCTCGAATCCTTGCGCGCCGCGGTCGAAGGCGGGGCGGAGCCGCCGAGCTTGGTCCTTGCCGCTCTGCCGCAGGGCGAAGGCGGGGATCTGGCGGACCGCGCCCACGCCGCCGCCCGCGAAACCCTGGCGCTGGCCCAGGCATACCTCGCCGCCGAGCCACTACGAGGCTCGCGCCTTGTGCTCGTCAGCCACGGCGCGGTCGCCGTCGACGCGGGCGAGCCCGTCGACCCCGCCGCCGCAGCCGGCCGCGGCCTTCTGCGCTCGGCCCAGACCGAGCATCCGGGTCGGTTCCTGCTGCTCGACCTCGACGGCGAGGATGCTTCCCTGGCGACTCTGCCGGCGGCGCTAGGAGCGGTCGAGGAGCCGCAGCTCGCCCTGCGCTTAGGCCGCGCGCTGGCGCCGCGCCTCGGTAGCGTCCGCAAAGCCGAGCCGGGCGGCGCCCCCCAACTCGATCCCGACCGCACCGTCCTCGTCACCGGCGCCACGGGCGGCCTTGGCGCCCTCTTCGCCCGTCACCTGGTCGAGAGGCACGGCGCCCGTCACCTGCTGCTCGTCTCCCGCTCCGGCCCGGAGGCCTTCGGCGCCGCCGAGTCGGTGCGGGAATTGGAGGCGCTAGGCGCCGAAGTCCAGGTCGTCGCCTGCGATGTCGGCGACCGCGAGGACCTCGCGGCGCTGATCGACGGCATTGCCCCCGACCACACCCTCGGCGCCGTGATCCACGCGGCGGGCGTCCTCGACGACGGCCTGGTCGAGGCGCTCGACGCCGACCGGCTTGACCGCGTGATGGCGCCCAAGGTCGACGCCGCCTGGCACCTCCACCAGCTGACCGCCGACCTTGACCTCGACGCCTTCGTCCTCTTCAGCTCGCTAGCGGCGACGATGGGCTCCCCCGGCCAGGGCAACTACGCCGCCGCCAACGCGTTCCTCGATGCGCTCGCCGAGCGGCGCCGCGCGCTCGGGCTGCCGGCGACGACGATCGCCTGGGGCCCCTGGCGGGCGGCGGGTTCGATGTCGTCCCAGCTCGGTGAGGCGGACCTGGCGCGCATCTGGCGCGCCGGGTTCGAGCCGATCGAGGAGGACCGTGGCCTCGACCTCTTCGACGCCGCCCTCGCCGCCGGACCGTCGATGACCCTGGCGGCGCCGACGGCGAGCACCCGCCTGCGCGCCCTGGCGTCCGCGGGCACGCTGCCCCGCCTGCTGGATGGCCTGGTGCGGGCACCGTCCCGGCGCCCCGCCGCTGCAGGCTCCCTTGCTGGCCGCCTGGCGAGCCTTCCCGACAGCGAGCGCGCGGCCGCCGCACTCGAGCTTGTCCTAGTCGAGACGGCGGCGGTGTCGGGCCATACCTCGCCGGCGGCGATCAACAGCGAGCGCGCCTTCAAGGCACTCGGCTTCGACTCGCTGGCGGCGGTGGAACTGCGCAACCGGCTGGGTGCCGCGACCGGGCTCGCCCTGCCGCCGACCTTGGTCTTCGACCACCCGACGCCGACCGCGCTCGCCGCACACTTGCGTGCCGCGACCGAAGGGGAGGCACCGGGGCCGGCGACGGTTGTCGCGGCCCGCGGCTCGGCCGAGCCAATCGCGATCGTCGGCCTCGCCTGCCGCTATCCCGGCGGCGTCGCTGACCCGGCGGACCTTTGGCGCCTGCTCGCTGAGGGCGGCGACGGGGTCGGCCCCTTTCCCGCCGACCGCGGCTGGGACCTGGCGCACCTCTTCGACCCTGATCCGGATCAGCCTGGTACCTCCTATGCCCAGGAGGGCGGCTTCCTCGCCGGAGCCGGCGCCTTCGACCCCGGCTTCTTCGAGATCTCGCCGAAGGAGGCGCTGGCGATGGACCCGCAACAGCGGCACCTCCTGGAGACTTGCTGGGAGGCGATCGAGTCGGCGGGCGTCGCCCCGACTTCGCTCTCCCGGACCCAGACCGGGATCTGGGTCGGGATCATGCACCACGATTACGGTGTCGGCACCGGCCGGGTCCCCGATGACCTTGAGGGCTACATGGGTGCCGGCGCCGCCGGCAGCGTCGCCACCGGAAGGGTTGCCTACGCGCTTGGCCTCGAGGGCCCGGCGGTCACGCTCGACACCGCCTGCTCCTCTTCGCTGGTGGCGCTCCATCACGCCGCCCAGGCATTGCGCGGGGGAGAGTGCGACCTCGCCCTGGCGGGCGGCGTCACCGTTCTCGCGAACCCCGCCGTCTTCACCGAGTTCTCCCGTCAGCGCGGCCTCGCCCCCGACGGGCGCTGCAAGTCCTTCGCCGAGGCCGCCGACGGGGTCGGCTGGTCCGAGGGGGTCGGGGTGCTCGTGCTCGAGCGCCTCTCCGACGCGCGGGCCAACGGTCACGATGTCCTCGCCGTGATCCGCGGCTCCGCCGTCAACCAGGACGGCGCCTCCAACGGCCTCACCGCTCCCAACGGCCCCTCACAGGAGCGCGTCATCATGCAGGCCCTGGCCAACGCCGGCCTCGGCCCGGCCGACGTCGACGCGGTCGAGGCCCACGGAACCGGCACTACCCTCGGCGACCCGATCGAGGCCGGTGCACTGCTCGCGACCTACGGGCAGGAGCGGGGAGAACGCGGGCCGTTGTTGCTCGGCTCGGTGAAGTCGAACATCGGCCACACCCAGGCCGCCGCCGGGGTCGCCGGGGTGATCAAGATGGTGGAAGCCCTACGCCACGAGGAGCTGCCCCGCACCCTGCACGTCGACGAGCCGAGCAGCCACGTCGACTGGGGGAGCGGGGAGGTCGAGCTGCTGACCGAGGCGCGTCCGTGGCCGCGCCAGGAGGGTCGCCCGCGACGGGCGGCGGTCTCCTCGTTTGGCATCTCCGGCACCAACGCGCACGTCGTCCTGGAGGAGGTGCCGGGGGAGGCGGCTGTCCCGTCTCGGTGGCCCTCACCCGAGCGCCCACTGGCCGGCCCGGTCGCCTTGCCGTTCTCCGCCAAGTCGGAGCCCGCGCTGCGCGAGATGGCCGCGGCCCTCGCGGCCCACCTGCGCGGGAACCCGGAGCTCGACCCCGTCGACGTCTCCGTCTCGTTGGCGACCACGCGCAGCCTGTTCGCCCACCGCGCGGTGGCGGTGGGCGGCGACAGGGAGCGGCTTACGGCCGCACTCGAGGCGCTCGGTCGGGGCGAGGCGCCGGCCGGCGCGATCGCCGGCCGCGCGAACTCTGGCGGGCCCGCCTATCTCTTCGCCGGGCAGGGCGCCCAGCGCCCAGGGATGGGAGCCGGGTTACGCTCCGCCTCGCCGATCTTCGCCGCCGCCTTGGAAGAGGTCTGCGCCGAGTTCGATCCCTACCTCGACCAGCCGCTGATCGAGCTGCTCGACGCCGCGCCGGATTCCCCCGAGGCGGAGGCCCTCGATCGC
Organism: Solirubrobacterales bacterium; assembly: GCA_047601885.1. Taxonomy (GTDB): domain Bacteria; phylum Actinomycetota; class Thermoleophilia; order Solirubrobacterales; family 70-9; genus VAYN01. Next base: position 226,799 of record JASGIK010000002.1, on the reverse strand, counting down.
ACCGCCTTCACCCAGCCCGCCCTCTTCGCCCTCGAGGTCGCCCTCTTCCGGCTGCTCGAGCACGTCGGTCTGCACCCCGACCACCTTGCCGGCCACTCGATCGGCGAGCTCGCCGCAGCCCACGTCGCCGGGGTCTTCTCGCTGCCCGACGCCTGCCGCCTGGTCGCCGCCCGAGGGCGGCTGATGGGGGATCTGCCGGCGGGTGGGGCGATGGTCGCGATCGAGGCCGGCGAGGCCGAGGTCGCGGAGATCCTGCGGGACCGGGAGGACACACTGGTGATCGCCGGGGTCAACGGCCCGAAGCTCGGTGGTGATCTCCGGCGAGGCCGGGGCGGCCGAAGAGGTGGAGGCCCACTTCGCCGGGCGCGGCGTCCGCACCCACCGTCTCGTCGTCTCGCACGCGTTCCACTCGCCGCTGATCGACCCGATGTTGGGCGAGTTCGAGCAGGTCGCCCGTGGGCTCGACTACGACGAGCCGCGGATCCCGATCGTCAGTACCGTCACCGGGGCGCTGCTCGAGCCGGGCGAGGCCACCGACCCCGCCTACTGGGCGCGTCAGGCCCGCGAGCCGGTCCGTTTTGCGGACGCCATCGCCACCCTGGGGGAACTCGGCGCATCGATCTTCCTCGAGCTGGGCCCCGACGGGGTCCTCACCGCGATGGCCGGCGCCTGCCTCGACAGCGAGGGCCCCGCTGCCCTCGTCCCGGCCCTGCGCGGCGACCGATCCGAGCCGGAGGCGCTGATCGGCGCCCTCGCGCAGCTCCACGTCGCCGGCGCGACGGTCGGATGGGAGCGGCTCTATCCGGGCAAAAAAGTCCCGCTGCCGACCTACCCGTTCCAGCGCGAGCGCTTCTGGCTCGCCGGTTCGGACGCCCCCGCCGACGCCGGCGCGATCGGCCAGGAGCCCGCCGGGCACCCGTTGCTCGGCGCCGAGGTAGTGCTGCCCGGCGATGGCGGCCGCATCTTCACCGGCCGCCTCTCCCTGCAGGCCCACCCTTGGCTCGCCGACCACGCGGTGGCGGGGACCGTCCTGCTCCCCGGTACGGCCTTCCTCGAGCTCGCGCTCCACGCCGGCCGTCGGGTCGGAGCCGAGGCCGTCGCGGAGCTGACCCTGCAGGCGCCCCTGGTCCTCCCCGAGGTGGGTGCGGTGGCGGTGCAGGTCTTCGTCGAGGCGGAGGACGACGGCCGGCGGCGGATCTCGATCCGCTCGCGTCGCGAGGACGGGGCGGCGGCGGAGGCGGGCGATCCCGACGGGTGGACCGAGAACGCGGCCGGCGCCCTCACCGCTACCGTCGCGACGGCTCCGGAGCCTCCGACCGAGTGGCCACCGCCGGGCGCCGAGCCGCTGGACCTCGGGGACCTGTACGCGTCATTCGCCGACCGCGGTTTCGAATACGGCCCCGGGTTCCAGGGACTCACCGCCGCCTGGCGCTCGGCAGAGGGGGAGGTCTTCGCCGAGGTGGCCCTCAACGATGATCTGCGCGAAGAGGGGCGGCGGTACGTGATCCACCCCGCATTACTGGACGCGGCGCTGCATGCGTCGCTCCTGGCCGATGGGGGTGGGGAGGAGGTGCGGCTGCCATTCGAGTGGCGCGGAGTGGAGGTCTGCGAGGAGGGCGCCGCCTCGTTGCGGGTGCACCTGGTACCGGACGACGATGCGATCGGCCTGCGGCTCGCCGATCCGGCGAGCTTTCGCGTCGGAACGGTTGCGGCACTGGCGACGCGGCCGGTCGACCCGCGGCAGATCGGTACCCCCGCGGCGGCGGGCACGTTGTTCGCGGTCGACTGGATCGAGCTGCCGCTCGCCTCCCCCGACGGCGGCGCGCCGACGATCGCCACCCTCGGCGACCTATCCATCGAGGGCACCGATCGCTATGCGGACCTCGACGCCCTGCTCGCCGCCGTGCCTGCAGGTGGGAGGCCGGAGATTATGGTCGCCGCTCCGGGGGCCCCGGCGGCCGGAGACGTAGCCGCCACGGCCCGCCGATCGGCCGCGGCCGGGCTCGAGCTGGCCCAAGCCTTCCTCGCCGCTGAGCCCTTGCAAGGCGGCCGGCTGGTGGTGATGACTAGCGGCGCCGTGGCGACCGACGAGGGCGGCGTAACCGACCCCGCGGCGGCGGGGATCTGGGGCCTCCTGCGCTCGGCGCAGGTCGAGCATCTGGACCGCATCGTCCTCGTCGACCACGACGGCGACCCCGCCTCGCTCGCGGCGCTGTTCGCGCTGCCTGCGGGCGGCGAGCCGCAGTTCGCCCTGCGCGAGGGCCGGGCGCTCGTTCCGCGGCTCCACCGCATCCGCTCCACCGAGCCGGGCAACGCACCCGCCCTCGACCCCGAGCGCACCGTCCTCCTGACCGGCGGCACCGGCGCCCTCGGCGCGATCGTCGCCCGCCATCTGGTCGAGGCCCACGACGCCAGGCACCTGCTCCTCGCCTCCCGGTCCGGCCCCGAGGCCGAGGGCGCGGAGGCGCTCCGATCCGAGCTGGAGGCCCTCGGCGCGGAGGTCGACCTCGCCGCCTGCGACGTCGGCGACCGCGAGGAGCTCACGGCACTGATCGGGAGCATCGACCCCGACCACCCGCTCGGCGCCGTGATCCACGCCGCCGGCGTCCTCGACGACGGCGTGGTCGAGGCGCTCGACCCGGACCGGATCGACCGCGTGATGGGACCCAAGGCCGACGCGGCCTGGCACCTGCACGAGCTGACCGCCGACCTCGACCTCACCCACTTCGTCCTCTTCTCCTCGGTCGCCGGGACCCTCGGCTCGCCCGGCCAGGCCAACTACGCCGCCGCCAACGCCTTCCTCGACGCGCTCGCCGCCCGCCGCCGGGCCGAAGGTCTGCCCGCCACCTCGATCGCCTGGGGGCTCTGGCGCCGCGGGGGAGCGATGGCCGCCGACCTCACGCAGGCCGACCTGGCGAGGATCGAGCGGGCGGGGATCGAGCCGATCGACGACGAGCGCGGCCTCGATCTCTTCGACTCTGCCCTCGCCGCCGGCCCTCCCGTCGTCCTGGCGGTGGACCTCGCAGCGCCGCGGCTGCGTGAGCTGGCCGCTGCGGGCTTCCTGCCGCCGCTCCTCGCAGCCCTGGTGCGCGTCCCGGCGCGCCGGCCCGCCGCTATCGGCGGCGGCGCCGCGATGCTGGCGGCGCTGCCCGAGGCCGAGCGCGAGGCCGCTTTGCTACAGCACGTCCTCGCCGAGGTGGCCGCGGTCCTCGGTCATGACTCCCCGGGTGCGATCGAGCCCGGACGCGCATTCAAGGAGCTGGGCTTCGACTCGTTGGCGGCGGTGGAACTGCGCAACCGGCTTGCCACTGGCCTCGACCTCGGGCTCCAGCCTTCGATCGTCTTCGACTTCCCCGCCCCCGAACGGCTCGCCGCCCACTTGCACTCCATGCTCGGCGGCGAGAGCGGACGTGAGACGGCGGATCCGCGCGAGCGGCAGATCCGGGAGGCGCTCGGTTCGATCTCTCTCGCCCAGCTGAGGCGGGCGGGGCTGCTCGATCCGCTGCTGCGCCTTGCCGAGCCCGGTGCATCGGAGCGGGGGTTGGCCGACGAGGTGGCGGTCGCGGCGGGCTCCTTCGAGGAGATGGATCTCGAGGCGCTGATCGCGGAGAGCCTCGGCGACGCTGGCGGGTCTGCGTCCGGAAACGGCGGGGCCGCGTAGTGGACGAGCAGCGAGCCGCCGAGGCCCTCCGGACGGCGTTGGCGGAGCGGGAAAACCTGCGCGAGCGCCTCGGGCGGCTGGTAGGCACCGCCACCGAGCCGATCGCGATCGTCGGCATGGCCTGCCGCTACCCCGGCGAGGTGACTACGCCCGAGGAGCTCTGGGAGCTGGTCTGCCGCGGCGCAGACGGCGTGGTCAGGTTCCCGGCCGACCGCGGCTGGGACGTCGGGCGCATCTACGACCCCGATCCCGAGCACGTCGGCCATAGCTACACGCGCGAGGGCGGCTTCATCGCCGGCGCCGGAGATTTCGATCCCGGCTTCTTCGGCATCTCGCCGAACGAGGCGCTCACCACCGACCCGCAGCAGCGGTTGTTGCTAGAGGCGAGCTGGCAGGCGCTCGAGGCCGCGAAGATCGACCCGACCGGGCTGCTCGACAGTCCGACCGGCGTCTTCGTTGGGGTCATGTACCAGGACTACGGCCGCGTGCCGGGGATGACCCAGAGCGTCGTCTCCGGCCGCGTCGCCTACGCCCTTGGCCTCGAGGGCCCGGCGATCAGCGTCGACACCGCCTGCTCCTCCTCACTGGTCGCGATCCATCAGGCGATGGCCGCCCTCCGCGCGGGAGAGTGCACCCTCGCCCTGGCGGGCGGGGTGACCGTCCTCTCCACCCCCGGTGTCTTCATCGAGTTCTCCCGCCAGCGGGGCCTCGCCGCCGACGGGCGCTGCAAGTCATTCGCCGAGGCCGCCGACGGGGTGGGCTGGGGGGAGGGCGTCGGCGTCCTCGTCCTCGAGCGCCTCTCCGACGCGCGTCGCGACGGCCACGAGGTCCTGGCGACGATCCGCGGCTCGGCGATCAACCAGGACGGCGCCTCCAACGGCCTCACCGCCCCGAACGGACCGTCGCAGCAAAAGGTGATCATGCAGGCCCTCGCCAACGCGGGGCTCGGCCCTGCGGATGTGGACGCGGTCGAGGCCCACGGCACCGGGACCACGCTCGGCGACCCGATCGAGGCGGGGGCCCTGCTCGCGACCTACGGGCAGGAGCGGGGAGAACGCGGACCGCTGCTGCTCGGCTCGGTGAAGTCGAACATCGGCCACGCCCAGGCCGCCGCCGGGGTCGCCGGGGTGATCAAGATGGTCGAGGCGCTGCGCCACGAGGAGCTGCCCCGCACCCTGCACGTCGACGAACCGAGTTCCCACGTCGACTGGGGGAGCGGCGAGGTCGAGCTGCTGACCGAGGCGCGTCCGTGGCCGCGCCAGGAGGGGCTCCCCCGCCGCGCGGGCGTCTCCTCTTTCGGCATCTCGGGCACCAACGCGCACGTGATCCTCGAGGAGGCGCCGGTGGTGGAGGGGGAGCCCGAGACGGTGGACGTTCCCGAGCCGCCCTTGCGAGCCCCCGTCGCCCTACCGTTCTCGGCCAAAGCGGAGCCCGCCCTTGCCGAGATGGCGAGCGACCTCGCCGCCCACCTGCGCGAGCACCCGGACCTCGACCCAGCCGACGTCTCCCTCTCGCTCGCCACCACGCGCAGCCGTCATGAACACCGCGCCGTCGCAGTGGGGGAGGGGCGCGATGAGTTGCTCGCCGGCCTCGACGGGCTCGGCCGCGGGGAGAGCCGGGCGGGCACCGTCGTCGGACGGGCTGGGCGCGCCGGGCGCGTGGCCTTCCTCTTCACCGGCCAAGGCGCCCAGCGGGCCGGCATGGGGGCGGGGTTGCGCCAGGCCTCGCCGCTCTTCGCCTGCACCTTCGAGGAGGTCTGCGCCGCCATCAATCCCCACCTCGCCCGACCCCTGGCCGAGGTGATCGCTGGGGGAGGCGAGGCGCTGGAGGACACCACCTACACCCAGCCTGCCCTCTTTGCCGTGGAGGTTTCCCTGGCTCGGCTGCTAGAGGCCGTCGGGGTGCGGCCGGGGGCGATGGTCGGCCACTCGGTCGGCGAGCTGGTCGCGGCCCACCTCGCCGGGGTGCTCTCCCTGACCGACGCCGCCAGCCTCGTCGCCGCCCGCGGGCGGCTGATGGGCGCACTGCCTCCTGGGGGGGCGATGGTCGCCCTGGAGGCGAGCGAGGATGAGGTCGCGGAGGCTCTTGCGGGCCGCGAGGCCGAGCTGGCCATCGCGGCCGTCAATGGCCCGCGCGCCGTGGTGATCTCCGGCGAGGAGGATGCTGCCGTCGAGGTCGAGGAGCTCTTCGTCGGGCGCGGGCGACGCAGTCGGCGCCTCGCTGTCTCGCATGCCTTCCACTCGCCGCTGATCGACCCGATGTTGGCCGACCTCGAGGAGGTGGCCCGCGGGCTGTCCTTCGGCGAGCCGCGGATCCCGATCGTCTCCACGGTCACCGGCACCCTGCTCGACCCTGCCGACGCCGTCGACCCGGCCTACTGGGTGCGCCAGGCTCGGGCCGCAGTCCGTTTCGCCGACGCCATAAGGACCCTGCAGGGCAGGGGATCCGTCGCCTTCGTCGAGCTCGGTCCCGACGCGGTGCTCTGCGCCGCCGCCGCCGACTCCCTCGATCCCGACCGCACCGCGATCCTGGTCCCGACCCTCCGCGCGGAGCGCCCCGAGCCGGAGGCTGTCTTCTCCGCCCTCGCCGCCGCTGAGGTATCCGGGGTCGAGGTCGACTGGGCGGCCCTGCGACCGGACGCCCGTAGGGTGGCGCTGCCGACCTATCCCTTTCAGCGCGAACGCTTTTGGCTGGAGCCCGGCGCCGCCGCTGGCGACGTCACCGCCGCCGGGCTCACCGATCCTGACCACCCGTTGCTCGGAGCCGCGGTCGAGCTGCCCGACGGGGGCCTGCTGCTGAGCGGCCGCATCTCCCTCGCCGCCCATCCCTGGCTCGCCGACCATGCCGTCGCCGGCACCGTCCTCCTCCCGGGCACCGCCTTCGTCGAGCTGGCCCTCGGAGCGGGGAGGCAGGTCGGCGCCGAGACGGTCGCGGAGCTGACGATCGTCGCCCCGCTGGTCCTTCCCGGGGAGGGGGCGGTGGCCTTGCAGGTCGCGCTGGCCGCGCCCGCCGAGGACGGCACCCGGGCGGTCGAGATCCGCTCTCGTCCCGAAGAGGACGAAGGCGTCTGGACCACCCACGCCACCGGGAACCTCGACGTCTCCTCGGCCACTCCCCTTCCCCACCGGGAAGGGGAGTGGCCGCCCGTCGGCGCCGAGCCGCTCGACACCGAGGACCTCTACGACCGCCTCACCGACGTCGGCCTCGAATACGGCCCCGCCTTCGCCGGGCTGCGGCGCGCCTGGCGGGGTCGTGACGGGGAGATATTCGCCGAGGTGGCTCTGGCCGAGGACCAGCACGAGGCGGCCCGCTCCTTCGCGATCCACCCGGCCCTGCTCGACGCCGCCCTGCATGCCTCCGCCCTCGTCGGAGGGGAGGAAGCGGAAGAGCCGGAACTCAGGCTGCCCTTCGCCTGGTCGGGGGTCAGGGCCGAGGCGCGGGGCGCGGCCGAGCTGCGGGTGACGATCACCGCCGGCGGCGAAGGCGAAGTCTCCGTCCTCGCACACGACGGGTCGGGCGCCCCGCTGGCCCGGGTCGACTCGCTCGCCACCCGCCCCCTCGACCCCTCCCGGCTGGGCGCCGGGAGGGTAGGGCATCCACTTCTCGGGCTGGAGCTCGTCTCGGTCGCGCTTCCCGAGGTCGCCGTGCCGGAGGTTGACCACGCAATCTGCGACACCCGCGACTGGGAGCTGCCCGACGATCCGGTCGGCGCCGCCCACCTGGTGGCCGCCCGGGCGCTCGACCGCATCCAGGACTTCCTCGCCGACGCCGACGCCGCCTCGCGCCTGGTCTTCCTGACGGAAGGCGCCCTCGGCCCGGATCCCGACCCCGCCCTGGCAACCCTGGTCGGACTGCGACGCGCGGCGGCCGCCGAGCACCCCGGCCGCCTCGCCCTGATCGACCTGGACCACGCCTCCGAGGAGGAGCTCGAGAGGGCGCTCTCCTCGAGCGCCGCGGAGCCCGAGGTGGTCCTGCGCGAGGGCCGGGCGCTCGTTCCGCGGCTCCACCGCATCCGCTCCACCGAGCCGGGCAACGCACCCGCCCTCGACCCCGAGCGCACCGTCCTCCTGACCGGCGGCACCGGCGCCCTCGGCGCGATCGTCGCCCGCCATCTGGTCGAGGCCCACGACGCCAGGCACCTGCTCCTCGCCTCCCGGTCCGGCCCCGAGGCCGAGGGCGCGGAGGCGCTCCGATCCGAGCTGGAGGCCCTCGGCGCGGAGGTCGACCTCGCCGCCTGCGACGTCGGCGACCGCGAGGAGCTCACGGCACTGATCGGGAGCATCGACCCCGACCACCCGCTCGGCGCCGTGATCCACGCCGCCGGCGTCCTCGACGACGGCGTGGTCGAGGCGCTCGACCCGGACCGGATCGACCGCGTGATGGGACCCAAGGCCGACGCGGCCTGGCACCTGCACGAGCTGACCGCCGACCTCGACCTCACCCACTTCGTCCTCTTCTCCTCGGTCGCCGGGACCCTCGGCTCGCCCGGCCAGGCCAACTACGCCGCCGCCAACGCCTTCCTCGACGCGCTCGCCGCCCGCCGCCGGGCCGAAGGTCTGCCCGCCACCTCGATCGCCTGGGGCGCCTGGGTCCAGGGAAGCGGACTCACCGAGGGCCTGGGCGAGGCGGATCTCGCACGCATGCGTCGCTCGGGGATCCGAAACCTCTCCGACGAGGCGGGTCTCGGGCTCTTCGACGCGGCCCTCCGGGCAGGCGCGCCCTTCGCCCTCGCCGCCGCCCTCGACCGCCCGGCGCTGCGCGCCGCGGCCGGCGCCGGGGCGTTGCCGCCGGTGCTCTCGGGCTTGGTGCGGGGGGCGGGGCGAGGCCGCGCGGGCGTGGGCGGCGCTTTCGTCGCCAGGCTCGCCGAGACCCCTGACGCGGAGCGGAAGGGCTTGGCCAGCGCCTTCGTCCGCTCGCAGTGCGCCACCATCCTCGGCCATGCCTCGGCTGAGGCGGTCGACGGCGCCCTGCCGTTCAAGGACCTCGGCTTCGACTCGCTGGCGGCGGTGGAGCTGCGCAACCGGCTGGGCGCGGCCACCGGCCTCGCGCTGCCCGCCACGCTTGTCTTCGACTATCCGACCCCCGCCGCCCTCGGCGAGCGCCTCCTGGAGATGCTCGGCTCCGGGGCGACGGCGCGGCGAGCGCCCCGGCGGGCGGTCGTCGGCGACGAGCCGATCGCCATCGTCGGGATGTCCTGCCGCTACCCCGGTGGGGTTGATGATCCGGAGGGGCTCTGGCGTCTGGTCGGTGGCGGCACGGACGGTGTCGCCGCGTTCCCCGGCGACCGCGGCTGGGACCTTGCCGATCTCTTCGACCCCGATCCCGACCACCCCGGCACCTCCTACGTCGAGGAGGGCGGCTTCCTCGCCGACGCGGGGGACTTCGACGCGCGGTTTTTCGGCATCTCGCCGAAGGAGGCGCTGGCGATGGACCCGCAGCAGCGCCACCTGCTCGAATCGTGCTGGATGGCGCTCGAGTCGGCTGGCATCGACCCCATATCCCTCGCGCAGACCCAGACCGGGATCTGGGCTGGCGTCATGCAGCAGGACTACGGGCTCGCCGCCGCCAGCGTCGCCCGGGCCGGGCTCGAGGGGCACCTCGGGACCGGCCTCTCGGGCAGCGTCGTCTCCGGCCGCGTCGCCTACGCCCTTGGCCTCGAGGGCCCGGCGATCAGCGTCGACACCGCCTGCTCCTCCTCACTGGTCGCGATCCATCAGGCGATGGCCGCCCTCCGCGCGGGAGAGTGCACCCTCGCCCTGGCGGGCGGGGTGACCGTCCTCTCCACCCCCGGTGTCTTCATCGAGTTCTCCCGCCAGCGGGGCCTCGCCGCCGACGGGCGCTGCAAGTCATTCGCCGAGGCCGCCGACGGGGTGGGCTGGGGGGAGGGCGTCGGCGTCCTCGTCCTCGAGCGCCTCTCCGACGCGCGTCGCGACGGCCACGAGGTCCTGGCGACGATCCGCGGCTCGGCGATCAACCAGGACGGCGCCTCCAACGGCCTCACCGCCCCGAACGGACCGTCGCAGCAAAAGGTGATCATGCAGGCCCTCGCCAACGCGGGGCTCGGCCCTGCGGATGTGGACGCGGTCGAGGCCCACGGCACCGGGACCACGCTCGGCGACCCGATCGAGGCGGGGGCCCTGCTCGCGACCTACGGGCAGGAGCGGGGAGAACGCGGACCGCTGCTGCTCGGCTCGGTGAAGTCGAACATCGGCCACGCCCAGGCCGCCGCCGGGGTCGCCGGGGTGATCAAGATGGTCGAGGCGCTGCGCCACGAGGAGCTGCCCCGCACCCTGCACGTCGACGAACCGAGTTCCCACGTCGACTGGGGGAGCGGCGAGGTCGAGCTGCTGACCGAGGCGCGTCCGTGGCCGCGCCAGGAGGGGCTCCCCCGCCGCGCGGGCGTCTCCTCTTTCGGCATCTCGGGCACCAACGCGCACGTGATCCTCGAGGAGGCGCCGGTGGTGGAGGGGGCGGAGGTACCACGAGACGGCTTCGAGCCGAGGCCGAGCGTCTATCCCTTGGTCCTCTCGGCGAAGAGCGAGGAGAGCCTGCGCGCCGGGGCCCGTCGCCTCCGTCTGCATCTGGAGCGGGTTCCGGACCTCGACCTGGGCGACGTCGCCTACACGCTCGCCTGTCATCGCCCGACGTTTCAGCACCGCGCGGCGCTCGTCCCCGCGAGCCGCGAGGCACTGGTCGCTGAGCTAGCGGCCCTCGCCGGCGGCGAGACGGGCGTCGACCACCTGGAGAAGGGTGCAGGGCCCGGCGGCTCGCTCGCGTTCATGTTCTCCGGCCAGGGGTCGCAGCGGATCGGGATGGGCAAGGGCCTCCACGAATCCTTCCCGCGGTTCCGGCAGGCGTTCGACGAGGTCTGTGAGGCGTTCGAGCCGCACCTGGACTTCAGCCTCGCGGACGCAGTCTTCGGACCGGGCGACCCGCGCGCGCACCCGACCGCGAGCATCGACGCGACCGAGCGCACCCAGCCGGCCCTCTTCGCGCTTGAGGTCGCGCTCTTCCGGCTGCTGGACTCGATCGGAATCCGGCCTGACTTCCTGATCGGGCACTCAATCGGCGAGCTGCCCGCGGCACACGCCGCCGGCGTGCTTTCGCTGGAGGACAGCTGCGCCCTCGTCGCGACCCGTGCCAGCCTCATGGGCTCGTTGCCGCAGGGCGGCGCGATGGTCGCCTTGGAAGCCACCGAGGAAGAGGTGGAGGAGGTCCTCGCTAGGCTCGACGGAGAGCTTTCGCTCGCCGCCGTGAACGCGCCGCGCTCCGTCGTCGTCTCCGGCGAAGCGGTCCGGGCATTGGAGGTCCAACGGGAGTTCGAGCGGCGGGGGAGGAGGACTCGTCGCCTCCAGGTGAGCCACGCGTTCCACTCGCCGGCGATGGCGCCGATCCTCCCCGAGCTCGAGGAGCTCGCTGGTTCGCTCACCTACCACCGGCCACAGATCCCGATCGTCTCCAACCTGACCGGCAGCGCCGACGCCCGCCTCGACACCGCCGATTACTGGACTCGTCAGCTGCTCCGGCCGGTGAGGTTCGGTGATGGAATCGCCTGGCTCTCCCGGCGAGGGATCGATCGCTTCATCGAGCTGGGACCGTCGAGCGCCCTGTCCGTGGTGGCGGCGCAGGCAGCGGGAGTCGATGCCGCTTGGATCCCACTCGCCGGTTCCGACCGGGCGGAAGACCACGCGTTCGCCGAGGCGCTGGGGCGGTGCCACGTGACCGGAGTCGAGCTGGACTGGGCCGCCGTCTTCCGCTCCGGCGGCCGGCGGCTCGTCGACCTGCCGACCTACGCGTTCCAGCGCGCTCGGTACTGGATCGCCGACGAGCGCCCGCGCTCTGGCTCGGGCAACGTGCGCCATCCCTTCCTCCACGGGCGGGTGCGCCACGCCGGGCGCGGGGAAGACATCTTCGACGGGCGCATCGGCGCCGACGACCACCCGTGGATGGTCGAGCACGCCGTCCTCGGCGAGGCCGTGGTGCCTGGGGCTGCTCTGATCGAGATCGCGCTCGAGGCGGCGGACGAAGTCGGCGTCGGCGACGTCGAGGAGCTCGTCCTCGAGGCGCCGATGGTCCTGCCGGACCGTGGCGGCCTCGCGGTCCAGGTGACGGTCGGCGGGGACCCCACGGGTCAGCGGCCGATCGAGATCTACTCCCGGCCGGACGGAGGGGCCGATTGGACGCGCAACGCCACCGGCCGACTGTCGAAATGCACCCGCGCGGACCCCGACGACCTCGCCACGGCCGGCGAGCGCCGACCCCCGACTGTGGCGGAGGAATTGCCGCTCGACGGGTTCTACCCTGTCCTCGCCGAGGCGGGCATCGAGTACGGGGCAACCTTCCAGGGAGTCAAGCGCGCGTGGCGGGACGGCGATCGCGTCTACACGAGGGTCGAGATCGAGGCGCCGCCGCCTCCGTCCGGGCGCTTCCGTCTCCATCCGGCGCTGCTCGACTCGGCGTTGCAGGGGATGGCGCTGTTCGGCTCCGACGGCGACGGAGACCGGGCAGCGTACGTGCCGTTCGCCTGGTCCGGGATCCGCGTCCACGCCGCGGTCGGCAGCGCGGCGCTGGTCGAAATCGAGCGGCGCGGCGAGGATTTGGCAGCACTCTGGCTCAGGGACGCCGAGGGAGCGCTTCTGGCAAGCGTCGACTCGATCGCGGTCCGGAGGATCACCGCAGCGCAGATCCGCCGGGCCAGGTATCGCGACTTGCTTTACCGGATCAGCTGGACGTCGCTGGCCGAGGGCGCCGCCGAGCCCGCGGACCCGTCTGGCCTGGTCGCGATCGGCGAGTTGGCAATTGTGGGGGCGGAGCCCGATCGCCATTCCGACCTCGCAGCCTTCGTCGGGGCAAGCCTGGTCGCTGGCTCCCCGCTGCCCCGCGCCGTGGTGTGCGCCGTCGGCGAGGTCGACGACCGTCTGACCGGGGAGGGGGCCCGGACTGCGGTGGCCGCGGCCGCGGAGGCGCTGCAGGAGTGGCTGTCGCACCCGGAGCTGCTCGGGGTTCCCCTGGTCCTGGTAACCAGGGGAGCGGTCGACACCGGCGGATCGCACGGAATCGGCAACCTCGCTGCCGCCGCCGTCGGCGGGTTCGTCCGCAGCGCCCAGCGGGAGCATCCGGGCCGCTTCGTCCTCGTCGACGTGGAGAACGATCTCCCGGCGCGCGCATTGGAGCGGGCGCTCGCGGCGTCAGATCACGAATTCGCGATCCGCGGTGATGGCGAAGTGTCGGTTCCGCGCCTGTACCGGCCGCCGGCGAGCTCGCAGGCGGGGAACGGGGCGCTCTGCCTGCCGCAGGGGACCGTCCTGATCACCGGGGGCACCGGCGCGCTCGGCGCCCAGGTGGCCAGGCACCTCGCCGCCACCCACGGCCTCCGGAGGCTCCTCCTGGTGAGTCGCAGCGGTCCCTCGGCGCCGGAGGCCGATGCGCTGCGGACGGAACTGGGGCGCTGCGGCGCTGAGGTCGAGATCGTCGCCTGCGACGTGAGTGACCGCCGCGCCGCCCAGGCCCTGCTCGACTCGATCCCGCCGGCCCATCCGCTCGGCGCCGTCGTCCACCTCGCCGGGGTGACCGCGGACGAACCCGTCGACCGGCTCAGCCGCGACTCGATCGATGCGGTTATGCGGCCGAAGGCCGACGCCGCCTGGATCCTCCACGAGCTGACGGCGCCGCTGAACCTGACCGCGTTCGTGACCTTCTCCTCCGTGGCCGGACCGCTCGGCTCGCCCGGCCAGGCCAACTACGCCGCCGCGAACGCCTACCTGGACGCGCTGGCCTACCGTCGTCGGGCGACCGGCCTGCCGGGCCAGTCGCTCGCCTGGGGCCTCTGGAGGCTCGGCGGGATGGACGCGACGCTCTCTGACGCGGAGCTGGCCCGGATCGGCCGCGGCGGCCTGCTCCCCCTCGACCCCGAGGCGGGGCTTGATCTCTTCGACCTCGCCTGCCAGGACAGCGGTCCGCTGCTGCTCCCGATGGCCGTGGACGCGAAGGCGCTGGGCGCTGCCGCTGCCGACGGGTTGCTGCCGCCGGTCATGGGCTCGCTCGTCCGCGACGAGGGCGAGGCCAGTCCCGGCGGCAAGATCCGCTCGCTCGCAAGCCTGCTCGCGGAGGCAGACCCGTCCGAGTGGAGCGCGATCGCCGTGGATCTCGTGCGAGCCCAGGTGGCCAGGGTGCTCGGCTACGAGGTCTCGGCCGACATCGCCGCCGACAGCGACCTGATCGAACTCGGCTTCGACTCCCTGGCGACGCTCGAGCTCCGCAACCGCCTGGCTGCGATGACCGGAGTGCAGATCCCTGCGGCGATCGCGTTCGACTACCGTACGCCTTCGGCGGTAGCCGAATACCTGCTCGAGGATTGCCTGCCGCGCGCCGTCGAGGGGGCCGGATGATCAGCCGATCGCTGGTGCCGAGGGGGATGACCGCGGAGGATCTTCCCGCCTTCCTTGAGGAGCTTCGCCGGGCGGCCGCGGCCAGGGAGAAGTATGGCGCCGACGAGCTGGAGGGCCGGCGCAAGGCGGTGCAGCTGAGCGCCGGCTCGGCGCGCGGCCGGATCCTCGCCTTCCCGGCGCCGCTCGCCCTCTGCGGGCCCCAGCAGTACGTGCAGCTCGGCCGCAGCCTGCGCGAGATCAGGGACCTGGCGGTGCTGGAGATCCCCGGCTTCGTCGGCGCAGAACGGCTGCCGGCGACCCTGGATGCCGCGGTGGAGGAGCAGGCGGTAGCGATCGCGAGGGCGTGCGAGGGATCGCCAGACCCGCCGGTCCTGATGGGCTACTCCTCGGCGGGGAGGTTCGCACACGGGATGGCGGCGCACCTGGAGAAGCGCGGCCTGTCGGTCGGGGCCGTCGTCCTGCTCGACTCCTATGCCATCCAGGACGGCACCCTGAGCGCTCAGGTCGGCGCGGTCCTCCTACAGCTGCTGAACAGCGACGAATGGCGCGAGCTGCTGAACGACACCCGCCTGACGGCGATGGGTTGGTACGCCGACCTCGGGGTGCGATGGCCCATCGAACCGATCCGCGCGCCGACCCTGTTGGTGCGTGCGGAGCGCCCCATGAGCGACGAGTTGGCGGGTGTCGACTGGAAGCCGTCCTGGCCGACGCGGCACGAGGCGATCGACGTACCTGGTGACCATTACTCGTTACTGCAGGAGCACGCCGGCTCCACCGCACTCGCGGTCGAGCGCTGGCTTCTGAACGTACTCCCGTAAACCGTCCTCAAGGAATTTGGCGGTGAGGATTGGGTGTCGCTAACGTCGCCAGCCTGAAAAGTGCCGACGTCGGTGAGGGGGGTCGAAGTGGATACGCGACTACAAGATCGCAACGCGGACGTGTTGATCCTTGGCGGGGGGGTCGCAGGTCTGTCTTTGGCGTGCCAACTGAAGAGTGCGCGACCAGAGTTGGACATAGTGGTGGCGGAGAAGGCTGACTTTCCCGCACCCGCCTCGGCGCACAAGGTCGGCGAGTCAACCGTGCCGATTGCGGCGAACTACTTCTACGAGGTGTTGGGCCTGCGCGAGCACCTTGACCAAGAGCAGCTGCCGAAGCTGGGACTGCGCTTCTTCGGCTCGCGCGACGGCAACGTCGACATCGCCCGCAGGCCTGAGCTCGGCGCGCGTCGTCCCTCGCCGCTGCGCTCGTTCCAGCTCGATCACGGCACCCTGGAGAACGCCCTCGCCGCCCACTCCGAAGAGCTGGGCGTGACCGTCCTCGACGGGATGCGCGCCAACGACGTGGTCATCGACGACGACAAGCGCGTCGTCAGCTTCATCCAACGCGAGGGCGCCCTCTGCTCGATCGAGGCGCGCTGGCTGGTCGACGCGAGCGGGCGGGCGGCGCTCCTGAAGCGGAAGTTAGGGCTCGACGAAGAGGCTCCGCACCGTGGACAGGCCGCCTGGTTCAGGATCGCTGACCGCATCGCCGTGGACGACTGGGCGTCGGATCCCGGCTGGGCGGCGCGCGTCTACCGCAAGGAAAGGTGGCGCAGCACCGTGCACCTGCACGGCCGCGGCTACTGGGTCTGGCTGATCCCGCTGGCATCGGGCTCGACCAGCGTCGGCCTCGTCGCCGACCCGGAGTACGTCCCGTTCGAGCGCATGCGCCGGTTCGATGTACTGCTTGAGTGGCTGAAGGAGAACGAGCCGCAGCTAGCCGCCGAGGTGGAGAAGCGGACGGACCTGCTCCAGGACTTCCGCACGCGGAAGGAATACCCGCGAAACGCGCGACAGGTGTTCTCACCACAGCGCTGGTTCATCACCGGGGACGCGGGGATCTTCCTCGACCCGCTGTATTCGCCGGGGATGGACTACATCTCGATCGCCAACACCTTCATCACCAGCCTGATCGGTGACGACATCGACGGCCGGGAGAGGATGGACGAGAGGTTGGAGGCGGCGGACGGACTGTTCCGCACCATGGCCGGGATCAACTTCTCCGCCTACACCGACCAGTACAAGTTGCTCGGCAACGCGGAGATCATGGCGGTGAAGCTCACCTGGGACACGCTGGTGTACTTCACCGTGATTGCACCGTTGGCGTTCGGTCACGATGTCATCGAGGACCCGGTCTTTGGGGTGATGCCGCAGATCGAGGGTGAGGTCGCCCGGATGGTCGCGCTAAATATCGCGTTCCGGAACCTGGTCGACGAGTGGGACGCCCTGGCCGGCGACGAGATCTCGATTGGGACCGCCACCGCGTGCGACGCCGTTATGGACGAAATGCAGTTGAGCCTGCTGCGGGCGAAAACCGATGAAGCGGAGATCGTGGCCCACATCAAACGGCACGTCGACGTGCTCGACATGGTGTTCGTCGAACTCGTCGAAGCGGTCGCGTTCGGCCTAGGTCGCGAGCTCCCCGACGATCCCGATCGGTTCGCTTCCGACGAGGGTCTCACTGCTTTCCGTCTGAGCAACTTGAAGGAGATCGACGGTGTCGCGAAGGAGCCATCGACGTTCAGCTCGCAAGGGGGCCTCTACTGGGCCGAGCGGACTCCGCCCGAGGGCATGACGAATGCCCATCTGGCAGCATGGCCGCACCCCGGCGGAGGCCCGGTCGAGGCGATGCCCGAGGTCGCCTATCCGATAGGCAGTGCCTGAGACCTGGCGGTCGGGTGAGCGCGTTCGTGAGGTGACACTTTGATCGAGATCGACCCGCGCGCCTCGGTGGCGGACGCCAACCGCAAGATCTCCGGCGACGAGCTCCAGGAGCAGGTCATGGGACTGGCGCGCTCGCTGCGGACGGCCGGCGTCGAGGCGGGCGATCGGGTGATCGTCCTTGGCTCGAAGTCGATCGACCTTGCCGTCGCCTTGCTCGCGGTCCCGGCGGCGGGCGGGGCGGTCGTCGCCCCCTACGCGGGTCTCTCGTCCCAACAGTTGCGGTGGATCTACGACGACGCCGCGCCGCGACTCACGGTGCTGCTCGACTCGGCCCGCAGGAGCGCGCAAGAGGCGGTGCCGTCGTGGGCGACCGTCTGGACTTCCGAGCAGCTCGCGGGCCGCGCGGACGGGCTCGCGGAGCTGCCGCCGGTCGAGAGCGGGAGCGCCGCAATGATCGTCTACACCTCGGGATCGACCGGGCAACCGAAGGGGGTGGTGCTGTCTCACGCCAACCTCAGGTTGGGCGCCGAGTCAGTGGCCGCGTTCTACGATCTCTCCCCGGACGATCGACTGCTCTGCCTGCTCCCGTTCAGCTTCGACGCTGGGGTGAACCAGCTCCTCAGCGGCCTGGCTGTGGGGTGCGACATCGTATTGCGAGACTTCCTGGTCGCCCGGCCCGCGGTTGAGGTCTGCGCCGCGGAGAGGATCTCCGTCATCACCGGCGTGCCGGCGCTGTGGCGGCGTCTGGTCGACGTCGACTGGCCGGCCGCGGCGCAAGCCTCGATGCGCCGCTGGGCGACGACGGGTGGCTCGATGCCGCCGCGGCTGTCGGAGCAAATCTGCGAAAAGCTGCCTGCTTCCAGACCGATCCTGATGTACGGCTTCACTGAGGCGTTCCGCGCCACCTACCTGCCGGTAAGGGATTACGACGACGGGAAGTCGTCGTCGGTAGGGGTCCCAATACCACACGCGGCGATCGCAGTAATCGGACCGGAAGGTCGCCTCTGCCGGCCGGGCGAGGTAGGGGAGGTAGTGCAGTTCGGGCCACTCGTGTCGAATGGGTATTGGAACCGACCGGAGGAGACCGGGGAAAAGTTCGCTGCCGTCCCTCGTGGGACGCGCGAGGAACTCGAAGAAGCGGAGTGTCCCTATGCGGTGCCGGGAGGCTACCTCGAGCGGGCGGCGTGGTCGGGTGACAACGGCACCGTGGACGAGAGGGGGCTTCTCTACTTCCACTCGCGACGAAGCGACCTGATCAAGTCCCAGGGCTTCAGGGTCAGTCCGACCGAGGTCGAGGCCGCCTGTATCGCCACTGGCCTGGTGGATGAAGTGGTCGCGGTCGGCGTCGAGCGCGAGGACCAGGATGAGGTAATCGCGATCGTGGCGCGGCCGGCGAGCGCCGTCGTGCGCGAGGCGGATCTGCTGCGTGCCCTGCGGGAGTCGGTGCCCGGTTACCAGGTTCCCTCCCTGATCATCCTGCGCGAGGAGTTGCCGCTGGGCGCGAACGGCAAGCACGACCGGCAGGCGCTGACGCTGGAACTACACGAGGCAGCGGCCGCGGCATGAGCGACCCGTTGACCCTTTGCCGAGGGATGTGGGACCTTGACGAAGTGGGGGGTATCGTCGTCGGCGGGCGCGCGATCGAGGATGTCGTGACCCTCGCCGGCGGGACGCCGACTTACGTGTACGACCGACGGATTGTGGCGGAGACGCTGCAGACGCTGCGCGGCGCGGTACCCGGGGTGGAGCTGTTTTACTCGATCAAGGCAAATCCCTTTCAGCCCCTCGTCGACTTCCTCGCCGTGCGCCTCGATGGGTTCGACGTCGCGTCGCATCGAGAGCTTCTGCGCGCGGTGTGCACGGGAGTCGACGGCGACTGCATCCAGTTTTCCGGTCCGGGACGCGACGACCTCGAATTTGAGCAGGCGATCGCCGCCGGCGCCACGGTGAATGTCGAGTCGACCCGGCAGATCGAACGGGTCGCCGCGGCAGCGACCCGTCAGGGTCGCAGCCCGAGGGTCGTCCTCCGGGTGAACCCGAGCTCGCTCCCGGTCACGGGCGGGTTGAGGATGACCGGCGTCCCGAGTCAGTTCGGCATCGCCGTGGAGGAGATCGAGAACGCGGTGGCGCTCTGTCGGAGCCATTCGATCGAGCCGCTCGGGTTCCACCTCTACTGGGGGACGCAAAGCCTCGACGGGGAGCGGGTCGCCGCCGTGCAGCGCGAGTGTTGGGCGGTTGCGCGCGGTCTGGCCGCGGCCAACGGCCTCTCGATCTCCTATCTCAATCTCGGGGGTGGGTTCGGAATTCCCTATTACGGCACCGACGAGTCGCTTGACCTCGAGCCGATCGGCGAGGCGATCGGGGAAATCCGCGCCGAGCTGCTGCGCGAGAACCCCGATGCGCGGCTGGTGCTCGAGCTCGGCCGTTACGTGGTCGGCCCGGCTGGCGTCTACGTCTGTCGTGTGATCGACGTCAAGTGGTCGAACGGCATCAAGCTGGCGGTAACGGACGGTGGAATGCACCAACATCTAGCCGCCTCGGGCAACCTCGGCCAGGCGGTGGTGCGCTCGATGCCCTGCTTCACGCCGGCGAACATGAGGGCCGAGGCGCGTGACTCGGTAAGGGTCGTCGGCAGGCTGTGCACTCCGCTCGACGTCCTCTGCCCGGAGGCAGCGCTGCCGACCGTCGATCACGGCGACCTGATTGCGATCTTTCAGTCCGGTGCCTACGGGGCGTCCGCCAGCCCGCGGGACTTCCTCGGTCACGCAGCAGTGAGCGAGGTTCTGCTTTGACTGTTCGAGCGCCGACGCCTGTCTTCCTCTGCAGCGATCCGTCGACCGATGGCGATGACACACACGGACTGCTTGAAGGTTGGGCCGCGTGGTTCAACGACGAATTTCAGGCGGCGTGCGCCCATCTGGCTGGCGTCGCGCAGCAGGCCGAGGGCAGGCCACCCGAGTGGCGCACAGGTCAGCAATTATCTCCGGCGGTGGGGCGCCGACCTCCGGGGTGTCGCGGAGTTCGGCGAGCCCGAGCGGACGCTGCTCCTGCACGCAGGCCTTGTCGGGATAGCCAGGGGCTCGGCCCGCGAAGCATTCGCCTACGCGCAGGGAAGGACCCTGGGCGGTCGCCCGCTCATCCAGCTCGACTTGCTCGCGGCGCGCCTGAGCGAGATAGCGATCGAGGAGATGGTGCTGGAGCTGCAATTCGGGCGGATGCGCGAGGCTACGGACGAGCGTGACAGCGCCGCCGCTCAGGTTGAGATCCGCCGCGCCGCGCTGCGGACCGTGAGCGAGGCCGGACAGGTCTGGGGCGGTCACGGGTTTCTCCAGGTCGAGGATCCGGGCAAGCGCGTCGAGGCCGCCGCGGCGATCCTCGTCGCCCTGGGGAGCTCGGGGGAGTCCCTTGTCTAGGACGACTTCCGATCGAATGGGTGAGGTCGGCCACGATGCGGAGGCGCATCGGTACTACGCGACCCAGAGTGCGCTCTCAGACCCGGGCGAATTTCTCGGTGCCCTGCGGGCGGTGGAGGGCAGCATCCCGGCGATCTATGCGGCGGCGAGCGGCCTGGTTATCCATTTCCGTCTTGACGACCTGGCGGACGCGGGTATCCTCGCCGACCGGGTGCGCGAGGTTGACACCAGGTACGCGGCGGCCATTTTCGCGCGGCTCTTCGAGCTCGACGATCGCCCCCTCGCCGAGCGTCGGGAGCCGCGCCATCGACTGGTCGGTTGTTGTCGCGACTTCACCCTGATCTTCCTGGCGATCGCCCGCGCGCTCGGGATCCCGGCTCGCGGCCGAGTCGGCTTCTCCTCTTACTTCTTCCCCGGCGTCTTCAACGACCATGAGATCGCCGAGGTGTGGGACGCAGACGAGGAGCGCTGGCGCCTCGTCGATCCGCAGCTAAAGCCCGATCACATCGACCCCAACGACGGTACGGAGATCGACCCAACCGACGTCCCTCGGGACCGGTTCCTGGTCGCGGGACGTGCATGGCAGCGCTGCCGGGCGATGGAGCTGGACGCGGATCGTTTCGTGGTCCACCCCGCGATCGAGACTGCGTTCCTCCAGGGGTGGCCTTACCTCGCGCATAACCTGGTCTTCGATCTGGCCGCGCTGAACAAGGACGAGCTGCTCCTGTGGGACGTCTGGGGCCTCGCCGGTGAGGTGCTCGGCAACCCACCCTGGCTCCACGGTTCATCACTCCTTGAGCGAGTGGCCCGCGTCAGCCGCACCCCACGCCTCGAGGACCTGAGGACGCTCTACCTCGAGCAGCCGAGCCTGTGTGTCCCGGCAGAGGTCACCAGCTTCAGTCCGACCGGTGCGCCGCCACAGACGGTCCGTCACCTGCCGTGACCTACCTGGAGGAGTTGAAAAGCGCACTCTTGGCGGACGGCGGCGCCAGCCTGGCACGCCTGCTCGCCAACATGTCCGCCCTCGCCTCCGAGGCCGACGAGGTCGCCGGGTTGCCGGAGGGCCTGTTCGCGGGTGTCGACGTGCGGACGCTGAATTGCTTCTTCCTGCCGCCCGAGCCGGGAGTGGAGTCGGTGCTCCGGGACAGTGTCGCGCGCTGCGTATTGAGCGAGCTGCTCGGCTACGCCGATCCGGCCCTGACCGTCGCCCTGCCGGGGCCGGGCCTGACCTTGGCGCCAGTGCTCGATCTCGCTGGCGAGGATCAGCGGCGCCGCTACCTCGCTCGGTTTGCCCGCGCCGAGCCCACTTGGGCGGCGTTCGCGATGTCGGAGCCGAGCGGCGGCAGCAACGCCACCCACCTCTCGACGACGGCCACGCTCTGCGGGGACGGCTTCCGGCTCGATGGCGAGAAGTGCCTGATCGGCAACGGCGGTCGGGCGTCGCTGATCCTCGTATACGCCACCACCGCCAGCGACCGCGGCCAGTTTGGCATCAGCCCCTTCCTGGTCGACTCCACCACGCTCGGCCTGCGCGTGCAGGACGACCGCCCGATGCTCGGACTGCGCGCGGTCCGGGTCGCGAGCCTCTACTTTGAAGACTGTCGGATCCCGCCCGAGGCTCTGCTCGGATCGACCGGCGGTCCAGACGGCGCCGCCGCGTTCCTCAGTGCCCAGCGCAGTTGGGAATACATGCGGCCCGCCCTGAGTGCCGTGATGGTGGGCGCGACCCTGCGGATGCTCGACGATCTCGAGGCTACGGAGGGAGGTCTGCCTCGCCGCGCCCGGGAGAGTGTCGTGGACTTGGCCGCGCGAGTTCGACCGAGGGCTGAATCCGTACGGTTGCTTGCTCATCACGCGGCGGCGCTCTTCGATCTGCGCCGGGAATCAGCGCCGATCAGCTCGATGGCGAAGGTGGCTGCCGCGTCGCTGGCGAAGGACGCGGTCAGCGAAGCCCTGCGGGTGGTTTTGGAGGCCGGCGCGGCGCAGTCGACGGTGGGGTGGGACGTGAGTCGCTGGGCGAGGGACTTTCAGGCGTTCGAGGTGCTGGAGGGAACCACCGAGGTCCATCGTCTGATGATCAGCCGCGCCTGGGCCGGCAGGGCACGCCGGCGCGAGCACCGACGTTCTCGCGCCGGCGCCGGTTTGGCAAAAGCTACGGGGACGCCGTAAATCTTCGGCAGGGCCTCGGGCCACGGGGCGGGATGCGGAGCGATCGAAGGGACGGACCGATGAGAAAACATGATGCGTTGGTTGCGCTCGTCAATGGGATAAACGACGTGTGCGGATATTCGTACGGTACGGAGGAAATCGACCCCTCTCGGCCGATCACGGACTTCGGTGTCGACTCGCTGAACGTCATGCAGGTGTTGGCCGCGGTCGAGGCTCACCTGGACATCCGGGTCGACCAAGGGCGTTTAACCGAGCGGGACTTCGTCTCCGTCGGGACGCTGGCCGATTACCTCGTTCGCTGCGCGGAGGACGGGCAATAGACACGGAATTGACCTTCACTGTCAGCGTGAGTACTTATGTCGCATGAACAGTGACACGCTGCTTGCCTACGTCCTGCTCGACATCGCTCTGATCATCATCATTGGTCGTGTGTTCGCGGTGGTCCTCCACCGGATCGGCCAGCCGCCCGTGCTAGCGGAGATCCTTGCCGGCATCGCTCTTGGTCCGACACTGTTCGGGGCAATCAGCCCACACTGGGCGGCCACCCTGTTCTCTCCGGAAGCGGTGCAGATGCTCGCCGCCCTCGGCGGTATCGGGCTCGTCATCTTCATGTTTTTCGTCGGGCTCGAGTTCGACCATTTCGCTGCTCGACGCCACCGCCGGACGGTGGTGTCGATCTCTCTCGGCTCGCTACTGGCACCGTTTGCGTGCGGCGTCCTCCTCGCCTTCTCGCTCTACTCGAGCCACGACTCGGTGGCAGGCCAAAAGGTGCCGGAGGCGGGCTTCGTCCTCTTCGTCGGCGTGGCGATGGCGATCACCGCCTTTCCCGTGTTGGCGCGGATGCTGACTGATCATCGCCTCGACACGACCGAAATGGGTGTAATCGCGATGGCCTCGGCGGCGATCCAGGACCTCACCGGCTGGCTCATCCTCGCGGTCGCGCTCGCTGCCAGCAACGGCGATGCGCCGACCACCGCGCTGTGGAAGGCAACCATGATTTTCGGCCTGGTTTTCGCCTTGCTTGTCGTCGGGAGACCAGCCCTACGCTGGTTGGCCGAACGCTTCGGCAACGTCGAGGCAAACCAGACCCTTCCCCTCGCGGCCGTGCTGGCCTTGGTCGCGGCGTGCTCCGGCTTCACGCAGGTTATCGGTCTGCATGCCGTGATCGGCGCTTTCCTCGTCGGCGTCTGCTTCCCCCGCGACTGCGCACCGAGCTTCATTCCCTCGCTCCGTCGTGCGGTCTGGCCGCTCACCATGTCGGTGCTCCTGCCGATCTACTTCCTCGGACCCGGCCTGAACTTTGACCTTGGGAGCATTGCCTCGGGGCAGATCAGCCAGCTCCTCCTGATCGTCGTTGTTGCCTGCGGCGCCAAGCTTCTCGGCAGCGCCGGTGCGGCCCGCCAGTCTGGTCTGCCCTGGCGGGAGTCCGCCGTCCTCGGGGTGCTCCTGAACACCCGCGGCCTGGTCGAGCTCATCATCCTCAACATTGGGTACACCGAGGGCGTTCTGGACCAGACGCTTTACAGCCAGCTGGTTGTCATGGCACTTTTCGCGACCTTTATCACCAGCCCGGTGCTTCGTCTCGCGATCCGCGGTGCCCGCGGGCCCCTCTTTAGGTCGAAGGAGGCGGGTCGTGGAGCAGCGTTGGAGGAAGGAATCTCTGGGTGAGCACATCGAAAGAAGCGTTCGTCCGGCTCGGGAAGCGAGATCCTTCGCACCGACTTCGTCTCTTGACATCGCAATCCGCGCCTAAGTCTGACTCGGGAATGAATCCCGTTCCGTTGGGTCAAATCGAACTGGTTCGATCGCGACTCGACACGACTCGGCTGACGCTGGTGTAAGTGACTGGACGTAAACGGAGTTCTCTATCTTGTGGCCACCAAACTGACTCACACTTCGTACGCCTTGATGGCGCTGTTGGATCGATACGGCGAACTCACGTCGTACGAAATAAAGGAGATACTCGGCGGATCGATCGAGGCATTCTGGCCCGTCCCACATACGACGACCTATCAGGAGCCAGCTCGGCTCGTGGCAGGTGGCTATTTGGCCGCGTACCAGGAGAAGGGCGGGAGGCGTCTACGTCGCTACTCGCTAACCGACGCCGGGAAAATGGCGCTCAGCGCATGGATCAAAGACCCGGAGGCATCCCCCCCGCAATTACGCGACGAGTTGCTCCTCAAGCTTTTTGCCGGCGCCGACCCCGAGCCGCTCGTAAACGCACGCATCGCCTCGTCCGAACAGGCGCTAGAGAGACTGGAGGGCCATCTGGATGCGGCCAGGCTGGCGCCGGGTTGGACCGGCCCCGAGCGCACCCTTCGCATCGCCGCTGATTATCAGCGCAAGATGATTGAGCTCTTTAAGGAGGTGCGGCGGGACCTCGATCTATTGTCGCCGCGCGCAGGCTCGAACGAAGACGCGAGGGGTGGATCATCCGGCTAGTACGGGCGGCGGATCGTTTGTGGACCGCTCCCATCCGCCGCAGTGACACCCACCGCCTAAAGACGCGCCGGACGACCGAGGAGGGGCGAAGCCCCGACGAGGCCGTCCGGGGGCGAATCGAGGATGGGCCGCTCGACGCGAAGGAGATGTGAGTTGAGCGAGAAACAACGGCGGAAGTTCACCGCCCAGCAGAAGCTCGAATGGCCACCGACCGACTATCCTCGGCTGCACCGTCCGCCGCCGCTTCGGCTCCTTCACCGAGGGCCTGCGGGAGGGTGACGGACACGCCATCCGCCTCCGGGCCCCGCCGGTGGCTCGAAACCGGCGCAGACGCCCGCCAGTTCGACGGGTCGACCGACGGCGGCGCAGTTGTGGTTGAGCGGCGTGCCGAGGTAACCGACGATGATCTTTCCCCTGGGCGAGGCCGATCCCGGGCGAGACTCGACGTCCTTCTCGCCGATCAGCCTCGCCACCCACAGCGCCTCGTCGAAAGGGTCGGTGTCGGAGAACGCCGTGGAGAAGACGGCGGTCGTCCGGTCGTCACCGCATTCTGCCACGATTCCGTCGCTTTCCTGGAGCGGCTCGTCGGCCACCCAGGAGAAGAGCTTGCTGAGCAGCGCGAGCGTCTCCGCGGCGCCGATACCGGCTGCGGGACCGGGGATCCGACGCGGCACGTGCGACGAGCACGTTCGCCGCGATCGCGCGGCGTATCAGAGGGGTCTCGGCTCAGCCGTCATTGAGCTTGCCCTCGATCGTAGGTTCGCCGGCCAGGGACGAGTCCTCGAGTGATCTGAAGCGACCCATCGCGACTAGCTCAAAGGCGGGCGACGCGTCATCGGCAGGTATCGAACTCCGGTCGGCCCGGCCGAGATCGGGTGCGTGCATGGATCACGAAATAGGCGCCGATCCCGCGCAATCACCGCCTGATGTGGCAGTGAGTGGCGGAAGTACGCCCGATCCCCAGTGCGCGAATGGGAATTAACAAGAGCGACCACTCCGCTGTCCGATGGGTGTCGATGTGCCGCGATGCGTCGGGATCGCTCTTCCAGTCGGGGGATTCCGAGTGGAAGAGCGATCGGGGCGCTAGTTTGCGTTTTCTATGAATGCGGACCCGGCTCTCACGGCATACCAGGCATTTGCTGCGATCTACAACGAGTTCAACGCCTCGAACGACTACGAGATGTGGCTCGGGCGGGCCCTGTTGCCGGAGCTCCGGAGGCACGGCCTGCGAGAAGGCGGTAGAGCCCTCGATGTCGGATGCGGCACCGGCCGCGCCTTCGCGCCGCTCCTGCGCCGAGGCTGGCGGGTCACCGGATGCGATCTCTCGCCAGCAATGTTGAGCGTTGCGGCCGAGGAGGGCGGTAGCGACGTCGAGCTGGAGGTGGCCGACATGCGCCTGCTGCCACGGATCGGCGAATTCGATCTGGTGATCTCGCTCAACGATTCAGTGAACTATCTGCTCGGGGTCGAGGATCTGGCGCTCGCGCTGGCCGGGATGCGGGCGAATCTGGCGCCGGACGGATTGCTCGTCTTCGACGTCAATTCCCGCTCTACCTACTCGAGCGTGTTCGGCGGTGAGAGAGAGGTCCAGTACGACGGTAGTCGCTGGGTCTGGACGGGACGAGGCGAGGTCGCGCCGTCGATCTTCGAGGCGGAGATCACCGGCGATCGGGTTGTCGACCCCATCCGGAATCTGGAGCGATTTCGATCCGAGGGCGAGGTCTTGGAGGCTATGCGACGGGCGGGCCTTGTGCCTGTCGCCGTGCTCGGCATGAGCGAGGCGGATGGCGAGATTCTGCTGACCGCGACTCCTGATGAAGATCGCGACTACAAGTTGGTGTTCATCGGCGCGGCGTCGGGTTGGTCGAGACCCGGCCTGGGCCCTTTCCTCAGCCCCGCTCCTTGTCGCGGATCTTCTCCGCGAGGGTCGCGACGTCGCTCAGCTCCACTCCTAGCCCCTCCATCACCCGGATCAAGGTCGCGAAGGTCGGGTTGGCGATTCCCCGCTCGAGCTCGCTGATCCGCTGGAAGGGCATCCCGGTGCGCTCGGCCAGCTCCTCGTGCGTCATGCCGGCCTTCTTTCGCAGCGTCTCTATCGCTTCGCCGAGCGCTTTGTGATCGGGAGACCGCGGGCTGGTCCGGCGACGGGGAGGCAAGGTGCAGGGAGCCTTCCCGCGATGAAGCCGGTTTGTTAACCGTTATAACGTGAAACCCGACTGGCCGGGCCGGGCGCGATACCGGGAACGTACCTCGGCGAGGACGTTTGGATTCGCCGACCGCTATATTGCGGCTGAGTATGGCAAACGTTATAGCGTGTAACGACCAACTGGGGCCTCAAAGGGCAGCCGGGTCCTCGAGACGCGGATCATCGGCCGTTCGCGAATTGGGCCCTTCGCGCCGGAGGTGCAAAGAAATGCGACGGAAGGCGGCGCGCCCGCCCCGGCAAACCGCCCGGGGCAGGCCGCCTCGCTTATTCGGCTTCAGATCAACCGTTCTTCACGGTCGAAACAGCCGGAGTCGTCTGATTCACCACTACGAGCTTCATACCCTCACCCCCTCCCATTTATTTGCGGGATCAGGCAGTTTCGGCCCCTCTGCCTGTGGGGAGGCGTCCGAAGTGGGCAGGCGGCCCTCCGGTGGCTAGCTGATAGCGATGAGGACTCCCGAACCCCAGCCGGCGCTGTCCGAATCAGTCGAAGCAGTTGGAGATAGGCGTCTTCCGTGCGTGGGCCAGAGCTATCTCGCTCGCCTAGGAATCCTCTACATGGAGCAGATCCGGTTGACGATCGTCGCTGAGCTCCACATGCGGGAAATGGGGGTGAGGCAGTTCTACGAGACGATCGCAGGCAGCTCCTACGCCAGCGTCCGCAGGCACTTCCTCAAGCTGGAGGAGCACGGATGGCTTCGTAAGGTCAGAACCGCCGCGGTCGAAGGGCGAGGCCGGCCGGAAGCGCTCTATCGATCGACGGAATTGGCGGTGATAGACACCGAGACCTGGCGCGCGATTCCGCGCTCGATCCGAGACGCCATCATGGTTCAGCTGCTTGAGGAGATGGGCGGCCGCTTGGGGGAGGCGTTGGAGAAGGGGACCGCCGATGCAAGGCCCGACGGGATCGCGGCCTTCATGACCCTCGAGATCGACGAGCTTGGGTGGTGCAAGGCTTCCGCCGCCGTGGAGCGGTGCTTCCGGACGCTCATGCAGGAGCAGACCGACGCGAAGATCCGACTCGAGACAGGTTCCGGACAGCCGCTCCTCATGGCCGTCAATCTCGCTGCTTTTGAAGCGCCGGCCCAGGTGTCCGAGGGCCTCCCTCCGTTACCGACGTCCAGCGAGATGTCGCCGCCGCCCTGGCCGCAGCGGGTCGGCAAGGTGTTCTCGGATCGCCTCGACCTGGAAATCGTCCAGGAGCTGAACTGCGCCACCATGACTCCGGCCGAGCTTCAGGCAGCGCTCGGAGGAGCAGGGACCAGTGGCCAGACCTTTCTCAGGCGGTGCAAGCGCCTTACGAATCTCGGGTGGGCGGTGCCCGTCGACACGGAAACCGGGGGGGCGCTTCGCGGGGCCAGCGTGTACCGCTTTCGCGCGGCTGCCCCCGTCGTCTCGGAGTCGGACATCTACAAGCAGATTCCCGACCGGGTCAGGAAGGGCCACGTCTGGGAAGTCTTCCAGCCCTTCATGGAAACGTCGATCCGTGCAGTCGGCGCCGGCACGTTCAACAACCGTTTCGACACCCACCTCACGATGAGCCCTCTGCTGGTCGATGAGCTCGGCTGGGCTCAGGCGACGAGGGCGCTGCAAGGCCTTGAAGACGCCTTGGAGCGCGTCGAGGCCGATCTAGCGCAGCGGCGTCCCCGCAAGGGATTCACCGGCTTTCGGGCTGCCTTCCTCCTGTCGAGTTTCCAGGCTCCTCAGCCGGAGGTGCGGCGACAGCAGCGGCAGCCGTCCTAATTTGTTTGCACTACTTGCATTTGATTAAGCGGTAGGACCGATCCAAGATCAAACGGTCCAAACGCCTCGCGCGCTCTGGCGGTCTTGAACGGGAGGCAGACGGCGCTGCGGGGACCGATTACCGTGACCGGAGAAAATTCGCAGAAGGACTTCCTCCACGCAGACCCGAGAGTCGGGGAGAGTTTCGGCCGGACCTCTTCGACGACGGCGGTGAATCGGATCGCGCTCTCCCGCGCGATCACCTTCTCTGGCGGGAACGCCGCTTTCATCGCCCTCCTCTTCGTTCTCTACCAAGAGACGGATTCGGCGAGCGCGGTCGCCCTCGGTGCCCTGGCATCGTTCGCCGTTCCCGCCGTCGCGAGCCCGGTGGCAGGTTGGCTCGGCGATCGCTTCGACCGGAGAAGGGTCATGGTGACCTCGGAGTTCCTCGGCGCAGTTTGCTTCCTTCTGTCGGCGGCCGTCTCCTCTGCGCCGACCGAGCTGCTGATCCTTAGGGTGCTGGCCTCGCTCGTAACGGCACCGTTGATGCCGGCGGGCGCGGCCTCCTTGCCAGGCATCGTCCGCTCTCAGGATGAGCTTCCCGCGGCGAACGCCAAATTGGCGACGGTGGGACTTTTCGGTGGCCTGGCGGGACCCCTCCTTGCCGCTGTGCTCATCGCTGTCTCGGGGCCAGAATCAGTCTTCCTCTTCAACGCCGTCACCTTCCTTGCCTCGGCCGGGCTCCTCATGTCCATCGACGCGGACTTTCGCCCTGCTCGCCTCGACCGAAAGAAAGGTGGCCTATCCGACCTCGCTGCAGGTTTCCGCTATCTGGGCCGTCACCGCCTTCTTCGTCCCGTGACGCTGGCATACGCGATCATCTTCGTCGGTGTCGGAGTGACGGCGCCCGCAGAGGTGGTCTTGAGCACCGACTTCGGCGCAGGCGCGACCGGATTCGCCGCCCTCACCTGCGCGTTTGCTGCGGGAGGGATCGCCGGGGCCGGATTGGCGGGCCGAGGCTTGGTCCGATTCTCGACCGAGCCGATTTCCATGTTGGTGGGAGCGTCCGGCGCACTCACGGTCGGCCTTCTGTTGGTCGGGTTTGCACCCGTTTTCATAGTGGTTCTGGCAGGGATGGCCGTGGCAGGCGCAGCGGACGGGGCCTGGATCGTCGCGCATGAAAATCTTGTCCAACGGGCCACGCCAGACGAGATCCGGAGCCGGGTGTTCGCCGCAGGCGAAGCGGTATACCAGGGAGGTATCTCCATCGGCACGATCGGGGCCGGGGCCCTGATCGCCGCTTTCGGCGCGGCAGGCGCCTTCCGATTCGGCGCGGTCGGCTCGGTGGTCGCGTGCGTCGTCCTGGTGGTAACGGGAGCAGCTATCGCGAAAATTTCCCCCAAGGCCCCCGGGGGTCGGCAGGGAGGGGAGTTCCCCTCCCTGCCGACCCCGGCCATCGCGGTCTTGCCTGCTCGCGTGGGCGGATCGCTGTCGCAGGACGCCGATCAGAGGGCAGGCTGATTTGCCCACTCGACCGAGAGTTGTCACACACCTTGTGCGGGCGCCGGGTGGCGGGGCTCGAAGTTTCTTGCGCTCATTGATTGTGGAGACCGCGCGGATCAGTCGACCTCCAGGCCTGCTTTGACTCCGATGGCGACTTCGAGACTCTCTACCGATGTTGAGCCGCGCGCGACGCCGTCGGAGCTCATCGGCGCACTCAACCATCCTCTCCGGCGCTCCATCCTTCGTCTTCTATTGGAAAGAGGTTCGGCCACCGCGACGGAGACGGCGGGCAGGATGTCGTATGTCACCCGCAACAATGTCAGGTTTCACCTGAACAACCTGGCTAGCAGTGGGATGGCAAAAAAGGAGAAGGCCGAGTACGCCCGGGAGTGTGTCTATTCAGCGACCGATGCGCCCAGGACTCCGTGGGTCTTGACGGTGTTGAAACTGACGGCGGGGGAAGACTGAGTGAGCCCACGCCGAATAGACGTACGGAAAGATGCGAGGGAGGGGAGCGGCGATCCTGACACCGAGTTGCGTTCGGCAATTTCCATCTATCTCATCGCCGAGCGGCGAGGCGGAGCGACGATCGGGCAACTTGCTCGCCTGGGGCTCGGCGGCCAATCGCCGGTGATCGAATTGCCGCGGGTATCCAGGGCGGTGTCGGAGCTCATGCGGGAAGGCTTGGTCACGATCGAAGTGGACACGGTATGTCCGGTCGCAACGGACTAACTGCCCCCGACCCACGGCTAGCTCAATCTGGCGCAAAGGCTAGTTGGGTGACTGGTCCAGGGTGCAGCCTTCATAGGGTCGGTCGTTCGACTCGGCCAGCCAGCTGTTGCGGCGACCATCTGCCGTCTCAAGGTCAAGAGGCAGCACACTCTGGACCGTTCGTACGGGCCGCGTGCTCGGCGGGAGTGTGTGCGATTCGGCCGGCGCTCCCAGTTGCCTGTGAGGGGCAGTCCCCAGCTCGACTCGTGCTCACCTGTCCATGGGTCCAAAGAAGGGTGCAAATATCGGGTACGCCGCTGTTACTTTTCAGAACATTGCCGTGGTCTAGATGTCGGTCGTTGACAACTCGGCCGACTGGTACTAGAAGATTCTTGTAATCCGATCAGGGTGTCAGGGGACAAACTGATCGCAGGGGGTTGCCATGATCCGATACGTCTGCTCGCGTCTTTCGCCGATCTCGGTCGGCCGGTCGCGGCGCCCTGCGCCCGAAGACTCCGCATTGCATCGTCCTCGCGCCGGTCGGCCGATTCCGATGCCGAGGCGGTGGTCGTGCCTCGACCCCGGCTTACCGAGAGTTCGACCGGACCGGAGCACCCACCGTCGAGAGATTGCCGCAACCGAGTATGCCGAGGAGCGGGCATGATTCCGAAGAAGGAGCGCGAACGCCCACTCCTGGGCCGACCGGCTCGAATTCCGTAAGTCTTGGCAATGGGAGTAGTGGACAAGAGAGGGTCGCCGGCCTCCCTGAGGCGCACGGAGATAGTGACTCGCCTTGCCGCCGACCGAGGTGAGATCGAACGCCTGGCCAACGAGGCGATCGCCCGGGTGGATCCGGCCGAACCCGTCGATCTCCCACGCACGTACCTGGATGGGATCGAACAAGCCGTCGGGGCGGTGTTCGACCACATCCTGGGAGCCCTCGTGGCCGGGTCTGCCGCCGCGCAACCGGTCCCGCTCGCCGCGCTGGATCAAGCGAGGCGCGCAGCGAAGGCAGGAGTGGCCCGGGACACGGTCCTACGCCGTTACATGGCCGGAGATCGGGCGTTGAGACGGGTCCTGGACAGGGAATCCGCGGGCTTCGCCCCCTCGGTGATCGACGACGTCCACCATCTCATGGACGAGGTCGTGGACATCGTCATGCGAAGCGCCGCAGCAGAGTTCGACGCCGAAGCCGCGCGCCTCTCCATGACGTCCGACCCGGCGCTGGTCACGACGCTCGCCCTGCTCAACGAGGAGATCCATGTCGCCGAAGTCGACAGCTACGTCCTGGACCGGTGGCATGTCGGCCTGGTGACGGGCTCCGACGCATCGAGGGCCTACCTGCTGCGCGTTGCGCGCTCACTCGGTGCGCAAAGCCTGGTGGTCGACAGCCGGCTCGGCCAGCGTTGGGTGTGGATCGGAAAGAACGAGCCGCTGACCGCCACCGATGTCGAAAGGGCCTTGATCGGGATCTTCGAGGATCACGTCTCCTTCGCCCTCGGCGAGCCACGGAGGGGGCTGCCCGGTTGGAGGCTGACGCACACCGAAGCCCGGGGGGCGGCAAGGTTGCCCGGCGCCGAGGACCGCTCGGTCACCCGTATGCGGGGACGCGTCCTCGAGGCCGCCGTGCTCGAGAACGATGCATTCGTTGCGAGTCTCATGGCGACCTATATCGAACCCCTGGAAGAGGACTCGGCGAGGCCCGCCGGTGACCTGCGCCAGACGGTGCGCGCCTATCTGCGTTCGGGCCAGAACGCGAAATCGGCCGCGGATCTCCTCGGTATCGACCGACACACCGTCCTTCGGCGCGTGAGGAAGGTGGAGGAGCTCGTGGGGGAGAGAGTGGAGGATTGCTCCGCCCATCTGGAAACCGCCTTGCGGATAGCCACGGTGGACGACCCCAGGCCAGGCGGATGACCGGCCCCGGGCCGATGCGCCATCTGGGCGCATCGTCGGCGCGCGCCACGCCAAAGTGGCGCAGACGCGGCCGGTCGAATCCTGCATAGTCACCGGTCATGGGTGGAGCGGTTGCAGTGGCCCCGGAAGGCGCGGGATCGGGAACCTCCGGCGGGCGGAAGAGGAATGAAGTGACATGGTCACCCGGGGTGGAGCTCACTCAGGAGGCCTGGCTCATCGCCGGCCGGAGGCTCGGGAGCATCGGTCGCGGGAGCCAGTGGTGGGTGGCCGACTGGATGCTCTACGGAAGTTCACGTTGGGGAGAAAAGTACGTCCTAGCGGCGAAAATCACCGGCTACGACAGCCAGACATTGCGCAACATGGCCTACGTCGCGAGGAGCGTGGAGTTGTCCCGACGTCGGGACAATCTCTCCTGGAGCCACCATGCGGAGGTAAGCGCGCTGGACCCCGACGAACAGGACGAGTGGCTCGAGCTGGCCTCACGCGAGCGGATGTCGGTCTCCGACCTTCGCGTCGCGTTGCGCACGGCACGCCGAGAGGACCGATCGGTGTCAGGGGACCCCCAGCCCCCGGAGCCGCGTGCCAGCCAGGTCACGTGCCCCCACTGCCACCAGCAGTTCGACATTCCACTCGACCTTGACTGATCGGTTCGAGCGCCGGGGGAGGTCCGATCGGGGCGGACCCGCGAGGCTCCCGGTCGGCATCGGACCGGGGTGATGATGAGCATCCTCGAAGCCGTCCTCGCCGATGCCGACCCTGCCGAGCTGAAGGGCGAGGATCTGCCGGTCCGCTACACCGCCGCCCACCTGCATCGTGAGGATCTGGACATCTTCGAGGACGTCGAGCATCGCGACGTCACCCGTTCGATCCGGGTCGGGGACGTGCCACTGCCGGAGCTCGCACCGGACGAGGTGCTGATAGCGGTGATGGCGAGTGCGATCAACTACAACACGATCTGGTCGGCGATGTTCCGCCCGATCCCCACCTTCCGCTTTCTCGAGGAACTCGGGAGGCAGGGCGGTTGGGACAGCAGGCACGACCAGCCCTACCACGTCATCGGCTCCGACGCGGCCGGGGTGGTGGTCAAGACCGGCGCCGCGGTGCGATCCCGCGCGGTCGGCGACCGGGTGGTTGCCACGCCCCTTTGGCTGGACGACCAGGACCCCGTCTCGCAGGCCGACGCGATGCTCGCGACGAGTCAGCGTGCCTGGGGCTTCGAGACCAATTTCGGCGGGCTCGCCCACTTCACCGTGGTCAAAGCGAGCCAGTGCGTGGAGAAGCCGAGGCATCTCAGCTGGGAGGAGGCGGCGTGCAACACCCTCTGCCTGGCGACCTCGTACCGGATGTTGGTCAGCCCGTGGGCGCTGCAGATGAAACAGGGCGACGTGGTGCTCGTGTGGGGGGCGGCAGGAGGGCTCGGCGCCTACGCCGTCCAGCTGGTCCGCAGCGGTGGCGGGATCGCGATCGGGGTGGTCGGCTCGGCCCGCAAGGCCGCAGCCCTGGAGAGGCTCGGTTGCGATGTGATTGTCCGCCGCGACGAGATCGAGGCCGACCTCCCCTCTGAGGCCGAGGCGGCACGACGGATCGGCAAGGTGATCCGTCGTGAGGTCGGGGAGGATCCCCACATCGTGGTCGACTACACCGGCCGCGACACCTTCGGAAAGTCGGTGTTCCTCTGCCGGCGCGGCGGCGCCGTGGTCACCTGCGGATCGAGCACGGGTTACTCGCACACCTACGACAACCGCTACCTGTGGATGCGCCTGAAGCGCATCATCGGCAGCCACGGCGCCAACTGGCAGGAGTGCGTCGAGGCCAACCGTCTGTTGTCACTGGGTCGGGTCGTCCCCACCCTGTCGCGGGTCTATCCGTTGGCCGAGGTCGCCGAGGCGGCGCGGCACGTCCAGTCCAACGAGCACATCGGCAAGGTCGGTGTCCTCTGCCTGGCGCCCAGGGAGGGGATGGGGATCGAGGACCACGAGCTGCGCGAGAGGATCGGGGAGGAGCGCTTGCGGGTGTTCAGGGAGTGAGGTCGCCGGCGCGGTCGTCGTTCGAGGAGCTGCTTCCCTCGACGGCGATCGTGGTGTCGAGCAGAGGTGAGCTGACCACGACCCTGTTCCCCGAGGAGGAGCGGGTCGTCGCAGCCTCGGTCGACAAGCGTCGCCGGGAGTTCGTCACGGGCCGCGCCTGCGCCCGCGAGGCCCTGTCCCGGCTCGGCGTCCCCGCGGCGCCGGTGCCGGCCGGTCCCGGAGGGGATCCACGGTGGCCCCCCGGGGTCGTCGGCAGCATCACCCACTGCGAGGGCTACCGGGCCTGCGCGGTGGCGCGGGCGGACGACGTCTCGAGCCTCGGTATCGACGTCGAGCCCGACCTTCCCCTGCCGGAGGGACTGCTTCGGGACATCGCCCTCGTCTCGGAGCGCCGCCGGATCGGCGAGATGATCGCCAACCGGCCCGGGTGCAGCTGGGACCGGCTGCTCTTCTGCATCAAGGAGGCGATCTACAAGGCCTGGTTCCCACTGACCGAGACCTGGCTCGGCTTCGAGGACGCGGCGGTCCTGATCGACCCCGGGACGGGATCGTTCTCGGCCCGCCTGCTGGTGCCGACGCCGACCCGGGTGGGTGGCGACCTGAGTCGTCTGAAGGGTCGCTGGCTTGCCCGGGACGGTCTGCTCATGACGGCACTCGCCGTGGATTTGGTCCGCCGGGGTGCCCCTGGATAGCGTCCTCCCCGATTTCAATCTCCGCGGGGGGAGCGGTGCAGGACTCAAGTGAGATGGATGGCGCGCCCGCCGGCGTCGGGAGCCCGGAGGGCGCATCGGCGACGGCGGTGATCGGCGTCTCCTGCCGCTTCCCGGGTGCGGCGGACCCGCAGGCCTACTGGGCCTTGCTCCGCGAGGGCCGGGACGCGATCGGGGAGGTGCCGGCCGGGCGCCTGGCCCTTGCCGGCATCTCGCAGGAGACGGATCTGGCGGACGCCCCCTGGGCCCGGCTCGGCGGGTTCGTCGAGGACGTCGACCATTTCGACGCGCGCTTCTTCGGCATCTCGCCGCGTGAGGCCGATGCGATGGACCCGGAGCAGAGGATGGCGCTGGAACTGGGCTGGGCGGCGCTCGAAGATGCGGGGATCGCCCCGCTGCCGATGGCGGAGGCCGCGGTCGGCGTCTTCGTCGGCGCGACCGGAGGCGACTACCCGGTCCTGGCCGACCGCCTCGGGGCCCGGTCGACCGACCGCCACGCGATGACCGGCCTCAGCCGCGGCCTGATCGCCAACCGCGTCTCCTACGCCCTCGGCCTGACCGGGCCGAGCATAACCGTGGACGCGGCCCAGGCGTCGTCGCTGGTCGCCGTGCACCTCGCTTGCGAGAGCATCCGCGACGGCGGGTCGCTCCTGGCGCTCGCCGGGGGAGTCCACCTCAACCTCGACCCGCTGGGCGCGGAGGCCGCGCACCTTCTCGGGGCATTGTCCCCGGACGGGCGATGCCACACCTTCGACGCGCGGGCCGACGGCTACGTACGAGGGGAGGGCGGCGGGTTCGTCGTCCTGAAGCGGCTCGATGCCGCGCGAGCGGACGGCGATCGCATCTACTGCGTGATCCGGGGCAGCGCCGTCAACAATGACGGCTCGACCGACGGCCTGACCGTGCCCAGGGCCGCCGCCCAGGCCGAGGTGATCCGTGCTTCGCTGAGGCGGGCGGGGCTTGGCCCGGCGGACGTCGACTACGTCGAGCTTCACGGGACCGGGACGCCGGTCGGCGACCCGGTCGAGGCCGCCGCCCTCGGGCAGGCGCTCGGCGCGGGGCGTCGGGCGACGACCGCGCTGCGGGTCGGCTCGGTGAAGACGAACATCGGCCATCTCGAGGCCGCGGCGGGGATCGCCGGCCTGATCAAGACGGCGCTGGCGATCCGACATGAGGAGGTGCCGGCGAGCCTCAACTTCAGCCGCGCCAACCCCGAGATCCCCCTCGAGGAGCTCGGGCTGGCGGTGCAGCGCGAGCTGGAGCCGTGGCCCGGCGACGGCGCGCTCCCGGTTGCAGGCGTGAGCTCCTTCGGGATCGGTGGGACGAACTGCCACGTCATCCTGACGGGAGAGCCTGAGAACCGCGCGGCGACGCCGGAGCCGGTCCCGTCATCGGGATCCTCGCCGCCGACCGTGCTGCCGCTCTCCGCCAAGAGCGAGCAGGGGCTACGCGACCAGGCCGCGCTGGTCTCCCGGCAACTCCGAGAGGACCCTGATCTCTCGCCCGAGGACCTCTCGTTCTCGCTGGCGACCTCCCGCACCGCCTTTCCGGTCCGCTCGGTCGCCATCGGATCCGACCGCCGGGAGCTGCTGGTGGGGCTGGATGCCGTGGCAGGGGGCGAGCGGAGCAGGCAGACGGTGGGCGGGTCCGCGTCGGTGGTGCAACGCGCCGCCTTCCTCTTTCCCGGGCAGGGCCACCAATGGCCGGGGATGGCGGCCGACCTGCTCGAGGAATCGCCCCTCTTCGCGGAGGCGATCGCCGCCTGCGAGGAGGCCTTCGCGCCTTTCGTCGAGTGGTCGCTGACCGAGGTCCTCGCCGACCGTCAGGGCGCCGGTATGGAGGAGACCGAGATCGTCCAGCCGGCGCTCTTCGCCGTGATGGTCTCGCTCGCCCGACTGTGGGAAGCGCACGGGGTCCGCCCGGCGGCTGTCCTCGGCCACTCCCAGGGGGAGGTGGCCGCGGCCCACGTGGCCGGCGCGCTGACCCTGGAGGATGCGGCGCGCGTCGTCTGCCTGCGGGCCCACCACCTCGGGAGGATCGGCGGCCAGGGCAGGATGGTCGCCCTGTCGGCGACCCCCGCCGACGTGGAGGAGCTCCTCCGGCCATACGGCCGCGAGGCCTCGGTCGCGGCGATCAACGGCCCCGGGTCGGTGGTCGTCTCGGGGACCTCGGCGGCCACGGCGGCGTTGTTGGAGGCCTGCGCGGAGTCAGGGGTGGGGACGCGGGAGGTCGCGGTCGACTACGCCGGGCACTCCGCACAGGTCGAGGCGGTGCGCGAGGACATGCTGGCCTCATTCGCCCCGGTCGCACCCCGCTCCTGCGACGTCCCTTTCTACTCGACCGTCGCCGGCGGCCTGCTCGACACCGCCGTGCTCGACGGTGGCTACTGGTACGCCAACGCGCGCCAGACGGTCCGCTTCGAGGAAGGCGTGGCCGCGATGATCGGGGACGGCCGGCGGCTGTTCCTGGAGATCGGGGCCCATCCGGTACTCGGGTTCCCGCTCGGAGAGACGGCGGAGGCCATGCTTCCCGAGACCGACCGGGTGCGGTCGCTGCTCACGCTGCGGCGGGAGGAAGGCGACATCCGGCGGTTCGCCGTCTCGCTTGCCGAGGCCCACTGCCGGGGGGCCGAGGTCGATTGGGGGAGGCTCTTCTCCGGCTGCGGGCGGCGCCGGGTGGAGCTGCCGACCTACCCCTTCCAGCGTCGTCCCCACTGGCTGCGGAGCGGGGGACCGCGCCGGGAGGATCACGTCCCGGGCCGGCCGCCCGGCGCAAGGGAGCCCGTCCTCGAGACCGTCGGCCTCGAGGAGTGGGGCCCACGGGCGCTCCTCGACCTGGTCCTCACCGAGACCGCGGACGTGTTGGGCCTCGATCGGGGCGAGGTCGACCCGGCACGGCCGTTCAAGGAGATCGGCCTCGACTCCCTGGGCGCGATCGAGCTGCGCGACCGCCTGCGGGCGGCGACCCGGCTCGCGCTGCCGAGGTCCGTCGTCTTCGACCACCCGAACCCGACCGCGCTGGCGACCCGACTGTCGACCTCGGCGGGCACCGTCGACGCCCCCGGAGACACCGCGCCGCGCCCGTCCGTCGCCGTCGAG
Source organism: Solirubrobacterales bacterium (assembly GCA_047601885.1). Lineage (GTDB taxonomy): Bacteria > Actinomycetota > Thermoleophilia > Solirubrobacterales > 70-9 > VAYN01. The sequence continues at coordinate 188,130 of JASGIK010000002.1, read as the reverse complement.
GAGCCGATCGCGATCATCGGGATGGCCTGCCGGCTGCCGGGCGGCGTGGCCGACCCGGAGGGGCTCTGGCGGCTGGTCGCGGCCGGCGGCGACGCGGTCTCTACCTTCCCCGGCGACCGCGGCTGGGACCTCGACCGTCTCCTCGGGGAGGAGGGGCGCACCGGGACCAGCGCCGCGGGCGAGGGCGGGTTCCTCGCGGACGCGGGCGGGTTCGACGCCGACTTCTTCGGGATCTCGCCGCGCGAGGCGCTGGCGATGGACCCGCAACAGCGGCATCTGCTCGAAGCCTCGTGGGAGGCCCTGGAGAGCGCGGGCATATCGCCCACCTCGCTCGCGGATACGGCGACCGGGGTCTTCGTGGGAGCCGGCGCTCAGGACTACACGGCCGGGCTGCGGGCGGTCGCGCGGGAGTTGGAGGGCTTCCTGCTGACCGGCTCCTCGCCGAGCGTCATCGCCGGGCGCGTCTCCTACTTTCTCGGCCTGCGGGGTCAGGCGATGTCGCTCGACACCGCCTGCTCCTCCTCGCTGGTCGCGCTCCACGTCGCCGCCCGGGCATTGCGCTCCTGCGAGTGCACGATGGCCCTGGCAGGTGGTGCGACGGTGCTCGGCAGCCCCGGCATCTTCACCGAGTTCTCCCGTCAGGGCGGCCTCGCCCCCGACGGTCGCTCGAAGTCCTTCTCGGCCGCGGCGGACGGGGTCGGCTGGGCGGAGGGAGTGGGGATGGTTGTGCTCGAGCGGCTCTCGGCCGCGCGGGCGTCCGGCCACGAGGTGCTGGCGACGATCCGTGGCTCCGCGCTCAACCAGGACGGCGCCTCCAACGGGTTGACCGCCCCCAACGGCCCCTCTCAGGAAGAAGTGATCCGCCAGGCACTCGCCGACGCCGGGCTGACGGCGGCGGACGTCGACGCGGTCGAGGCGCACGGCACCGGCACCGTCCTGGGCGACCCGATCGAGGCCGGCGCGCTGATCTCCACCTACGGCCGGGAGCGAGGCGAGCGTGGCCCGCTCGCGCTCGGCTCGCTGAAGTCGAACATCGGCCACACCCAGGCGGCGGCAGGGGTGGCCGGGGTGATCAAGATGGTGATGGCACTGCGTCACGGGCAGCTGCCGAGGACCCTCCATGCCGAGACGCCCAACCCGCACATCGACTGGGAGGCGGGTGAGGTCGAGCTCCTGGGGGAGCCGCGCGCGTGGCGTCGCGACGGGCGGCCACGCCGCGCCGGGGTCTCCTCGTTCGGCATCTCGGGCACGAACGCCCATCTGATCCTCGAGGAGGCGCCGGAGCCGGCGCGTGCGTCCGGGGAGAGCGGCGCGGCCGCGCCGGCCCCGGTCCCGCTGCTCGTCTCGGCGAGGAGCCCGGGGGCGCTCGAAGCTTGCGCGGCACGGCTGGCGGAGCGCATCGAAGGGGACGCCGACCTCGGTCTCGGCGACCTCGGTTACTCGCTCGCCACCACCCGCGCCCACCTGCCGCGTCGCGCCGTCGCCCTGGTCGGCGACCGGGAGGAGGGCCTGCGGGCGATGCTGGCGCTCGCCGCGGGCGGCACCGACCCCTCCCTGGTCGGGCCCCGGGACACCGACCTCGGCCGCCTCGCCTACCTCTTCCCGGGGCAGGGGGCGCAGCGTCCGGGCATGGGCGCGGGAGCTCGCCGACTCCTGGCCCGTCTACGCCGCCACTCTCGAGGAGATCTGCGGGCTGCTCGCCGCGGAACTGGACGGGCCGCTGCTGGAGGTCGTCCTCCGCGGCCAAGGCGAGCAGCTCGACCACACGACCTACGCCCAGCCGGCGCTGTTCGCCACCGGCGTCGCCCTGTTCCGGCTGCTGGAGTCGCTCGGCCTGAGGCCCGACCTGCTGGCCGGGCATTCGATCGGCGAGATCGCCGCCGCCCACGTCTCCGGTGTGCTCGGCCTCCCGGACGCCTGCCGGCTGGTCGCCGCCCGCGCCAGGCTGATGGGGGCCCTGCCCGGGGGTGGCGCGATGGTCGCCCTGGAGGGGGCCGAGGACGAGCTCGCGACGCCGATCGCCGAGGCGGGGCTCTCGTTGGCCGCCGTCAACTCGCCGCTCTCCGTGGTCGCCTCCGGCGACGAGGAGGCGGTCGAGGCGTTGCGCGAGCGCTGGGCCGACAGCGGCCGGCGCACCTCCCGCCTCGCCGTCTCCCACGCCTTCCACTCGCATCTGATGGCCCCGATGCTGGAGGAGTTCGGGGAGGTCGCACGCTCGCTCACCTACTCCGGGCCGCAGATCCCGATCGTCTCGACGATCGACGGCGACCTGCTCGGCAGGAGGGCGACCGACCCGGCGCACTGGGTCGCGCAGGTGAGGGAGCCGGTCCGCTTCGCCGCCGCCGTCGATGGCCTGCTGGGCGCGGGCGCCACCGCGTTCCTCGAGTTGGGCCCCGACCCGGTGCTCTCCGCCGCTGTCTCGCTCTGCCCCGGAGCCGAGGAGGTGCCTTCCGTGGCGATCATGCGCAGGGGGTCGCCGGAGCGCGAGACCCTCACCGCCGCCCTCGCCACGGCCCACGCCAAGGGCGCCGCCGTCGACTGGGAGGCCTTCTTCGACGGTTCCGGCGCCCATCCGGTCGCGTTGCCGACCTACGCCTTCCAGCGCAGGCACTACTGGCTCGGGTCCGGCGCCGGGACGGAGGGAGACCTGCGCAGCGTCGGGCAGGGCTCGCCGCGGTACCCGTTGCTAGGCGCCACCATCGCGCCGGCCGAAGGCGCAGGCCGGATCTTCACCGGTCGTCTCGCCGCCGACCGGCCGCGCTGGTTGGCCGACCACGCCCTGCTCGGATCGGTCGTGGTGCCGGGCGCCGCGTTCGTCGAGATGGCCCTGGAGGCCGGCCGCGAGGTCGGCTGCGCGACCGTCGAGGAGCTGGTGATGGAGGCGCCGTTGGTCCTGCCCGGACGCGGCGGCGTCCAGCTCCAGGTCCTCGTCGAGGCTCCCGACGAGGAGGGTCGGCATGCGTTCGGCATCCACTCGCGACCGGAGGGCTGCGCGGACGGCGATCCGTGGGCAAGACACGCCGCGGGCGTGCTGGCCGAGCCGGAGGCCCCGGAGCTGCCCGGCCTCGATCTCGAAGCGTGGCCGCCACCCGGGTCGGAGAGGATGGACCCGGCCGACTTCTACCGCCATATGGCGGGTCTCGGCTGGGACTACGGGCGCTCCTTCACCGGGATCCGCGCCATCTGGCGCCGCGGTGACGACCTCTTCGCCGAGCTCGAGCTGCCCGATGAGGAGCAGGCCGAGGCGGCCGAGTTCGTCGTCCATCCCGCCCTCCTCGACCTCGGCGTACAGCTGATCGTCGCGGGAGCCTCCTGGTCGGCGGCCGACACCCTGCGGATGCCGTTCGGCTTCGACGGCGTGCGGGTCGACGTGTCGGGGGCGAGGAGACTGCGGGCGAGGATCGGGACCGAGGAGGGCGCGGGCTCGTTGCTGGCCGTCGACGACGAGGGGCGGCCCGTCATCTCGATCCGCTCGCTCTCGTTGCGACCGGTGAGCCAGGACCGCCTTGCCGAGGCGCGCCGCGCCGTCGCTCCAGACGCCGCGGCACTCTTCGTCGTCGGGTGGACGCCGGCGCCGGAGGCCCTCGCGACGCCCGAGGGCCGAGAAGGGTCGCGTCGCCGCACGGTGACGGTGGAGATCCACCCGGGCCGCGACACCGAGGACGACGTGTCGACCGCGCCGGCGGAGGCCCTCGCCGCCGTGCAGGGTTGGCTCGCCGACGGAGGGGCCGAGGTCGGCCGGCTCGTCGTCGTCACCCACGGCGCGGCGGCGGTCACCGAGGACGACGGCCCGGCCGACCTCGGGTCCGCGGCCGCGTGGGCTCTGTTGCGGGCGGCGCAGGCCGAGTATCCGGGCCGGGTGCGCCTGATCGACCTAGACGGCGCGGAGGCCTCAGAGGCCGCCCTGCAGGCGGCGCTCGCGGGAGACGAGCCGCAGCTGGCGATCCGCGCCGGCGTGGCCTACGTGCCCCGGCTCGCCCGCGCCGATGCTCCCGGAACCGACCCCGTGGCCGTGGACCTCGGCGAGGGCACCGTCCTCCTCACCGGCGGCACCGGTGACCTCGGCGCACTGCTGGCCCGCCACCTCGTCGCCGCGCACGGCGTCCGTCGGTTGCTCCTCGCGAGCCGCAGCGGGCCCGACGCGCCCGGCGCCGCGCAGCTGCGGGCCGAGCTCGAGGCCATGGGCGCAGAGGTCACCGTCGCCGCCTGCGACGTCGGCGACCGCGAGGCGGTCGCGGCGCTCCTCGACTCGATCCCCGCCGTCGACCCTCTGCGCGCGGTGGTCCATGCCGCCGGGGTGGTCGACGACGGCACCGTGGCCGCCCTCGACGAGGGACGCCTGCTCCGCGTCCTCGGGCCGAAGGCCGAGGCGGCCGTCCACCTGCACGAGCTGACCGCCGGGCTCGACCTCGCCGCCTTCGTCCTCTTCTCCTCCGCGACGGCGACGCTGGGTTCGGCGGGGCAGGGCAACTACGCCGCCTCCAATGCCGTCCTCGACGCACTCGCCGCCCGCCGACGTCGGGAAGGCCTCCCCGCCACCGCGATCGCATGGGGTCGCTGGTCGCAGGAGGCGGGCATGGCGGCGGGCCTCGCCGCCGCCGACCGCGGGCGGATCGAACGGACCGGGATCGGCTCGGTCGGTCGGTCGGAGGGCCTGGAGCTGTTCGACGCGGCGTTGGCGCGCCCCGAGCCGCATCTGGTGGCGATGAGCATCGACCCCGGGTCCCTGCGCCGGGCCTCCCGCGACGGTGGCCTCTCGCCGCTGATGGCCGGGCTCCTCGCCGACGAGCGCGCCGGGAGCCCCGACGCCTCGCCGGCGCCTTCCCCTCCGGCGCCGGTCCTCGCCGGGCTGCCCGCCGAGGACCGTGGGGATGCGGTCCTGGGCGAGGTGCTGACCGCGGTGGCGGGGGTGCTCGGCTACGGGGCCGGCGAGCGGGTCGCCCCGCAGCGGACCTTCAACGACCTGGGCCTCGACTCGCTGACCGGTCTCGAGCTCCGCAACCGCCTCGCCACGATCAGCGGCCTGCGGCTGCCGAGCACGCTCGTCTTCGACCATCCGACCCCGGCGGCGATCGCCCGCCACATCGCCGCGGAGATCGGCGGGTCCTCGGAGACCCCGGGTCACGGGGCCGCGGGCGCGCCGACTCCCGCCGCCCCTACGCGCCCGGCCGCATCGGACGAGCCGATCGCGGTGCTCGGCATGAGCTGCCGCTTCCCGGGCGGCGTCGCCGACGCCGAGGACCTCTGGCGGCTCGCCGCTGCGGAGGTCGACGCGATGTCGCCGTTCCCGGATGACCGTGGCTGGGACCTGGAGCGCCTCTTCGACGATCCCGGGCGCCCCGGCACCAGTCACGCCCGCGAGGGCGGCTTCCTCGACGAGATGGCGGACTTCGACGCCGACTTCTTCGGCATCTCGCCGCGCGAGGCGCTGGCGATGGACCCGCAGCAGCGGCTCCTGCTGGAAACGAGCTGGGAGGCGATCGAACAGGCCGGGATCGACCCGGCGCTCCTGCACGGCAGCCGGACGGGCGTCTTCGTGGGCGTGACGCCGTTCGAGTTCGGAGCCGGATTGTGGTCGGCGTCCGAGGGCCGGGAGCACCTCGCCGGCTACTGGCTGACCGGGACGATCGGCAGCGTCTGCTCGGGCCGCATCTCGTATACCTACGGGCTCGAGGGGCCGTCCTCCTCGGTCGACACCGCGTGCTCCTCGGCGCTCGTCGCGATCCACCAGGCGGCACAGGCGCTGCGCGCCGGCGAGTGCCCGCTCGCCCTGGCGGCCGGGGTCACGGTGCTCGATTCGCCCGGCCTCTTCGTCCAGTTCAGCAGCCAGCGGGGCCTGGCACGCGACGGGCGCTGCAAGTCCTTCGCCGAGGCCGCCGACGGCGTGGGCTGGGGCGAGGGGGGAGGGGTGATCGTGCTCGAGCGCCTGGTCGACGCCGAACGCAACGGCCACCCGGTGCTCGCCGTCCTGCGTGGGAGCGCCGTGAACCAGGACGGCGCCAGCAACGGCCTGTCGGCGCCGAACGGCCCATCCCAGCAGCGGGTCATCGAACAGGCACTTGCCAACTCCGGACTGGGCGCGGCCGACGTGGACGCGGTGGAGGCACACGGGACCGGGACCAGGCTCGGCGACCCGATCGAGGCGGGTGCCCTGCTCGCCACCTACGGCCGCGAGCGTGGCGCCCGCGGGCCGCTCCTGATCGGATCGGTGAAGTCGAACATCGGGCACACGGGCGCGGCGGCGGGGATCGCGGGCGTGATCAAGATGGTCAAGGCCCTCGAGCACGGGCAACTCCCGGCGACGCTGCATGTGGACCGACCCTCGACCAAGGTCGACTGGGAGGCCGGCGAGGTGGACCTGCTGACCGAGAAGCGGCCGTGGCCCGCGGGCGGGCAGGTGCGACGCGCCGGGGTCTCGGCGTTCGGCGTCAGCGGCACCAACGCCCACCTGATCCTCGAGGAGGCTCCCGTGGCGGCATCGGCGGGGTCGGGGCCCGAGCCGCCCGGTGCCGGGGTGATGCCGTGGGTCCTCTCGGCGAAGAGCGAGGATGCATTGCGGGAGCAGGCCGGGCGGCTCGGCCGGTATCTGGCCGATGCCGGTGAGGAGCCCCGGCCGGAGGTGATCGCGCGCACGCTCTCGGCACGTCCGTCGCACGAGCACCGCGCGGTGCTGCTGGGCGCCGACGGCGGGCGGCGGGACGCACCGATCGCGGCGCTTGCCGCGGACGGGGCCGACCGGCGCCTTCTCCGCGGCGTCGCCGCGGCCTCCAGGCCTGCGGGCCTCGCCTTCCTCTTCACCGGCCAGGGCGCCCAGCGGCCCGGCATGGGCCGGGGGCTCCACGAGGCGTTCCCGGTCTTCGCCGACGCCTTCGACGCCGTCGTGACCCGGCTCGAGGAGCATCTGGACCGGTCGCTGGGGCCGGTCGTCTTCGGCGAGGACGGGGCCCCGCCCGGTGTCCTCGACCGCACCGCCTTCACCCAGGCCGGCCTGTTCGCGCTCGAGGTGGCGATGTTCCGGCTGCTCGAGTCGTGGGGCGTGCGGCCCGACTTCCTGCTCGGCCACTCGATCGGTGAGCTGGCCGCGGCCCATGTCGCCGGCGTCTTCTCGCTCGAGGACGGCTGCCGGCTGGTCGCCGCGCGCGGGCGTCTGATGCAGGCCCTGCCCGCCGGTGGTGCGATGCTCGCCGTCGAGGCGACCGAGGCCGAGGCGCGGGCGGCCATGGGCTCCCTGGCGGACCCTGCCTCGCGGGTCGCCCTGGCCGCCGTGAACGGCCCCCGGGCCACGGTCGTCTCCGGTGACGAGGACGCGGTGGCCGAACTCGAGGCGCTCTGGCGGGACGAGGGCCGCAGGCTGAGGCGCCTGAACGTCTCCCACGCCTTCCACTCGCCCCGCATGGACCCGATGCTCGACGAGCTACGCGCGGTCGCGACGGGCCTGGAGTACGCGGTGCCGCGGATCCCGATCGTCTCCGACCTGACCGGCCGACCGACGGCCGAGGAGCTCTGCGATCCCGACTACTGGGTGCGCCAGGCCCGTGAGCCGGTCCGCTTCGGCGACGGCGTCGAGTGGCTGCTCGAGGCTGGCGTCTCCGCCTTCCTCGAGCTCGGTCCCGACGGGGTGCTGAGCGCGACGGCCATGGCGCGCGTCGCCGAGGAGCCGGTCGCCCGATCGCCGATCGCCGTGCCGATCGTGAGAGGCGGGGAGGATGAGGTCGAGGCGTCGTTCCGGGCCGTGGCCGAACTCTGGGCAGGGGGCGTGGCGGTCGACTGGAGGGTGGTGTGCGGGCCCGCCACGGGTCGGCTTCCCGAGCTGCCCACCTATCCCTTCCGGCGCCGGCGCTATTGGCTGGAGGCGACCTCCACGCCCGGCGACCTCCGCGCCGCCGGGCTCGAGGAGACCGGGCACCCGCTGTTGGGGGCGACGATCGAGTCGCCGGAGGGCGGCCTGATGATGATGAGCGGCGCCATCTCGCTCGGCAGCCGGCGCTGGCTGGCCGACCACGTCGTCGGTGGCAGGGCGATCCTCCCCGGCAGCGTCTTCCTCGAGCTCGCGTTGTCGGCGGGCGAGCGTTGCGGCGCGCCCTGCGTCGAGGAGCTGACGATGGAGGCGCCGTTGCCGTTGCCGGAGCGTGGCGTCGTCGCCCTGCGCGTCTCGGTCGCCGCGCCCGACGAGGCCGGCCGGCGGGCGATCGGCATCCACTCCCGCTCTGCCGCGGAGGACGGCGAGGACGGCGACTGGGTCCGCCACGCCGAGGGCGCCCTGGTCGTCGACGTCCCGGATGCGCGGCTCGAGCCGATGACGGAGTGGCCGCCGGCGGGGGCCGAGGCCCTCGACCTCGACGACTTCTACGATTCCCTCGCCGACGCGGGGTTCCTCTACGGCCCGGCGTTCCAGGGGGTCAGGAGGGCTTGGCGCTCGCCCGACGGCGATGTCTGCGCCGAGGTCTCCCTCGCCCAGGACCAGGCGCAGGAGGCTGGCGACTATCGCATCCATCCGGCCCTGCTCGACGCCGCTCTGCACCCGTCCCTCCTCGGGCCCGACGGGGAGCCGCGGCCGCGGCTCCCCTTCAGCTGGCATGGGATCGCGGTGGGCCGGGAGGAGCGGCCCGCCTCGCTTCGGGTCAGCCTCGGGCTTTGCGCCGAGGACGAGATCGACCTCCGGCTCGGCGACGGGAGAGGGCGGCCGCTCGTGGCGGGGAGGCTCGCCACCCGACCGCCGGACCTCCGGCGGCTGGAGGGGAGGGCGGAGACGCGCTCGCTGTTGCGGGTCGACTGGATCGGGCAACCGCTCGCCACCGGCGTCGTGGAGCGGCCCACCGTCGTCGAGCTGGAGACCGCCGGGTCGCCTGATCCGGCCGCCGCGGCGCAGGAGAGCGCCGCGGCCGCGCTGGCGCTGGTGCAGCGCTCCATCGCCGAGGGGGCGTCGGGGCCGCCTCTCTTCATCCTCACCCGGGGTGCCGTGGCCGCGTCCGAGGACGAGCTCCCCGACCTCGCCGCCGCTTCCGCCTGGGGGCTGATCGGCTCGGCGCAGAGCGAGCATCCGGGTCGCTTCGTGCTGATCGACCATGACGGCAGCGGGGCCTCGGCGGCGGTCCTGCCGGCGCTCGGAAAGCTGCTGGAGGCCGGGGAGACCCGGCTCGCCCTGCGCGAGGGCCGGGCACTGGCGCCACGGCTCGCCCGCATCGAGGCCGTCGGGCAGGCCGCGCCCCTCGATCCGGCCCGCACCGTGCTCCTGACCGGTGCCACCGGCGGGCTCGGCCCGGTCTTCGCCCGCCACCTGGTCGAGGCCCACGGCGCCCGCCACCTGCTCTTGCTGAGCCGCTCCGGGCCCGAGGCGCCGGGTGCGGCGGGGCTCGTCGAGGACCTGCGGGCCCTCGGTGCCGAGGTGGAGGTCGTCGCCTGCGACGTCGGCGATCGCGAGGACCTGGAAGGCGTGCTGGGCGGGATCGACGCCGGCCGACCGCCGGGCGCGGTGTTCCACGCCGCCGGGGTGCTCGACGACGGCGTCGTCGCCTCGCTCACCCCGGCTCAGATCGGGCGCGTCCTCGCCCCCAAGGCCCGCGGCGCCTGGAACCTGCACGAGCTGACCACGGACCTCGACCTGACGCACTTCGTCCTCTTCAGCTCGGCGGCGGCGACGCTGGGCACGCCGGGCCAGGCCAACTACGCCGCCGCCAACGCGTTCGTCGAGGCGCTGGCCCTCCGCCGGCGATCCGAACAGCTGCCGGGGACGGCGATCGCCTGGGGCCTCTGGGCGCGCGAGAGCGGGATGAGCGCACACATGGGCGTGGCGGACATTGCCCGGATGAAGCGCTCGGGGTTCGAGCCGATCGCCGAGGAGCGCGGCATCGAGCTCTTCGAAGCCTCGCTCTCGGTCGCCGAGCCGGGCGTCCTGGCCGTGCCGCTGCGGCGGTCCCGGCTGCGCTCGCTCGCAGCCGGCGGCCTCCTGCCGCCTCTGCTCCGTGGCCTGGTCCGTCCGTCGGCCTGGAGGCGACCTGCGGCGGGCTCGCTTGCCTCCACGCTCGCCGAGCAGCCGGCCGAGCAGCGGCCGGCCACCGTCCTGAGACTGGTCGGCGAGGAGGTGGCGACGGTGTTGGGGCACGACTCCCCCGCCGCGATCGAGCCGCGTCGGGCGTTCAAGGAGATGGGGTTCGACTCACTGGCCGCGGTCGAGCTACGCAACCGGCTGGCGGCGGCGACCGGCCTGACGCTGGCCCCGACCCTGGTCTTCGACCATCCAGACCCGACCGCCCTCGCCGAGCACCTGAGGGCCGAGGCGGAAGGAGAGGAGGAGGAACAGCAGCCGGCACGGGCGCCCGTCGCGGGCCGCGCCCTCGAGGAACCGGTCGCCATCGTCGGCATGTCCTGTCGCTACCCGGGCGGCGTCGACTCCCCCGAGGACCTATGGCGCCTGCTCGCCGGGCGCGGCGACGCGATCGGACCGTTTCCCGGCGACCGCGGCTGGGACCTGTCCCGGCTGTTCGACCCCGACCCCGAGAAGCCCGGGACCACCTACGCGGAAGAAGGAGGCTTCCTCGAGCATGCCTCCGACTTCGACGCCGACTTCTTCGGCATCTCCCCGCGCGAGGCGCTGGCGATGGACCCTCAGCAGCGGCTGCTCCTGGAAGCGAGCTGGGAGGCCCTGGAGGACGCGGGGATCGACCCGGCGTCGTTGCGTGGCTCGGACTCCGGGGTCTGGGCCGGCGTGATGCACCACGACTACACCGTCGGCCGTGGCAGCGCCGAGCAGACCGACGGGTTCGCCCACGGGGTCGCCGGTAGCGTCGCCACCGGGCGGGTCGCCTACTCGCTCGGGCTCACCGGCCCGGCGGTCACCCTCGACACGGCCTGCTCGTCATCGCTGGTCGCCCTGCACCAGGCCGCCGCCGCGCTGCGGTCGGGGGAGTGCGGGCTGGCGCTCGCGGGCGGCGTGACCGTGCTCTCGACGCCCACCGTGTTCACCGATTTCGCCCGCCAGAGGGGTCTGGCTCCGGACGGCCGGTCCAAGTCCTTCGCCGCCGCCGCCGACGGCGTCGGATGGTCGGAGGGGGTGGGCGTCGTGGTGCTGGAGCTGCTGGCCGACGCCCGCCGCAACGGCCACACCGTCCTCGCCACCATCCGCGGTTCGGCGGTCAACCAGGACGGCGCCTCCAACGGCCTCACCGCTCCCAGCGGACGCGCCCAGAGATCGGTCATCGAGACGGCGCTGGCGGGCGCCGGGCTGACGACCGCCGACGTCGACGCGGTCGAGGCGCACGGCACCGGCACCACCCTGGGGGACCCGATCGAGGCGGGCGCGCTGCTCGCCACCTACGGCGCCGACCGCGGCGGGCGCGGTCCACTGCGGCTCGGCTCGATCAAGTCCAACATCGGCCACACCCAGGCGGCGGCGGGTGTCGCCGGGGTGATCAAGCTGGTCGAGGCGCTCCGTCACGAGGAGCTGCCGGCGACGATCCACCTCGACCGCCCGAGCCCGGAGGTCGACTGGGAGGCCGGCGAGGTCGAGCTCCTGGGCGAGTCGGCACCCTGGCCGCGGAGGCCCGGATCGCCACGGCGCGCCGCGGTTTCCTCGTTCGGCATATCCGGGACGAATGCGCATCTGATCATCGAGGAGGCGCCGGAACCGGGGCCGCTCCCGGAGGAGGCGCCGCCCGCGCCCCTCGTCGGCCCCCTCGTCCTGCCGCTCTCGACTCGCGGGGAAGGGGCGCTCCGCGAGATGGCGGCCGACCTGGCCGGTCACCTGCGCACACACCCCGAGGTGGATGCGGCCGACGTCTCCTTCTCTCTCGCCACCGGCAGGGCCGTCCTCCCGAACCGGGCGGTCGTCGGCGGCGGTGGGCGCGAGGATCTCCTCGCCGGCCTCGACGCGCTGGCGAGGGGCGAGGAGGCCGCCGGCCTCACGACCGGCATTTCCCGCGGCAATTCGGGCCCCGTCTTCCTGCTCACCGGCCAAGGCGCGCAACGAGCCATGATGGGGGCGGGGCTCCGGGCCGTCTCCCCGGTCTTCGCCGCCGCCTTCGACGAGATCTGCTCGGCCTTCGATCCGATGCTGGCGCGACCGCTCGCCGAGGTGATCGAAGAGGGCGGTGAGGCGCTCGACGACACCACCTTCACCCAGCCGGCCATGTTCGCGGTCGAGGTGGCGCTCGCGCGGCTGCTCGGCGACCTGGGGATCCGACCCGCGGCGATGGTCGGCCACTCGGTCGGGGAGCTGGCCGCGGCCCATCTGGCCGGCGTGCTCTCGCTCGTCGACGCGTGTACCCTGGTCGCCGCACGCGGTCGCCTGATGGGCGCGCTGCCGGCGGGCGGGGCGATGGTCGCGATCGAGGCGGGCGAGGGGGAGGTCGTCGAGGCGCTCGAGGGCCATGACGACGTCGGGATCGCGGCGGTGAACGGACCGGGGGCCGTGGTCGTGTCGGGCCCCGAGTCGGCGGTGATGGCCGTCAAGGCCGGGTTCGACGAGGTCGGGAACCGGACCAGGCGCCTCGCCGTCTCCCATGCCTTCCATTCCTCGCTGATCGACCCGGTGCTGGAGGAGCTCGAGGGCGTCTCCCGCGGGCTCGAGCTCTCACCGCCCCGCATCCCGATCATCTCCACCCTCACCGGGCGCGTGCTGAGCATGGAGGAGGCGACCGACCCGTCCTATTGGGCACGCCAGGCGCGCGGCACGGTCCGCTTCGCCGACGCGGTCGCGGGCGCAGCCGAGCTCGGCCACCGCCTCTACGTCGAGCTCGGCCCCGACCCGGTCCTCTGTGCGGCGGCCGCCGGCTGTCTCGACCCGACCGCCCGGTTGATCCCCACGCTGCGCGACGGGCGCGAGGAGGCCGAGGCCCTGATCGACGCCCTCGCCGGCGCCCACTGCGCGGGCGCAGAGGTCGACTGGGCGGCGCTCGCCCCGGGCGCGCGCCGGGTGCCGCTGCCGACCTACCCTTTCCAGCGCCGGCGCTACTGGCTGGAGCCCTGGGCAGGAGGCGGCCCCGCCGCCATCGGCCAGTCCGCGGTCGAGCACCCTTTCCTGGGGGCCGCGGTGGAGCTGCCGGGCGAGGGCTGGCTGTTGACCGGCCGGATCTCGCTCGACGCCCACCCCTGGCTCGCCGATCACGCGGTCCTCGGCACCCCGATCCTGCCCGCCACCGCGCTGCTCGACCTGGCGCTGCGGGCCGGGGAGGAGGCGGGCCTCGCGGTCCTGCGTGAGCTGACCCTGCAGGCGCCGGTCGTGGTGCCCGAGCACGGGTCGGTGGCGCTACAGGCCCGGGTCGGTCCCCCTGGTGAGGACGGCTCGCGGCCGGTGGCGCTCTCCTCGCGACCCGACGGGGAGGAGGGCTGGACCACCAACGCGACCGGGACGCTCGAGACCGGCGTGTCGCCTCCGAGGACCTCGGAGGCGGCGTGGCCCGCGGAGGGCGCCGAGCCGGTCGACCTCGACGGCGTCTACGCGCTCCTCGGTGCGGTCGGATTCGAATACGGGCCGGCATTCCGCAGGGCGGTGGCTGCCTGGCGCCGTGACGACGAGGTCTTCGTCGAGGTTGCCGTCGACGAGCGTCTCGCGGGCCGGACCTTCGCCGTCCACCCGGCATTGCTCGACTCCGCATTCCACCCTGCCCTCGGCCTCGCCGACCTCGGCCGCGGGGAGGTCGCTGCTCCGTGGCTCCCGTTCTCGATACGCAGCGTCCACCGCCGGGCCGGAGGGGCGCGGATGCTGCGGGTGACCATCCGCGAAGGGGAGAGCGTGGGTGAGATATCGCTCGAGGCCTCGGGCGAGCAGGGCGAGCCTGTCCTGCGGATCGACTCGTTGCTCACCCGGCCGGTCGACCCCGCCGCGCTGAAGGCCCCCGGCCTTGCCCGCTCCATATATTCGCTCGACTGGCAGGCGCCGGCCCCGGGCCTCGCCGCGCCCTCGACCGTCTCCGGGGCCGTCCTTCTCGACCTGACCCGCGGCGGCTCCGAGCCGTCCGCGGCCCACTCGTCGGTCGTCGCCCTGCTCCCCGAGCTGCAGGCCTTCCTCGCCTCGGAGGCCCAGGCCGACTCGCGTCTCGTCGTCCTCACCCGCGGCGCCCTCGCCGTCCGCGGCGGCGAGGTGCCCGACCCGGCGATGGCCGCCGCCCTCGGGCTGCTCGGTTCGGCGGCGTCCGAGCACCCGGGCCGCTTCGCCCACATCGACCTCGACGAGATGTCCGCCGACGTCCCGCCCACGGCCCTGGCGCTGACCGGGGCCGAGCCCCGCCTCGCCCTCCGGGGAGGCAGGCTCCTCGTCCCACGGCTGCGTCGCGCCGAGGCGCCGCGGGAACGGCTTGCTCCTGCCGACCCCGACCGGACCGTCATCATCACCGGCGCCCCGGGAGCCCTCGGCTCGTTGGTCGCCCGCCACCTCGTCGAGGGCGGCGCCCGCCACGTCGTGCTCGCCTCACGCCGGGGCCCGGACGCCGAGGGCGCCGGGGAGCTGCGCGACGAGCTGGTCGCCCTCGGCGCCGAGGTCGAGATCCAGGCCGCCGACGTCTGCGACAGCGAGGCGGTCGAGGCCCTGGTCGCCGGGATCGGCGACGGGCATCCGCTCGGCGCCGTGATCCACTGCGCGGGGATCCTCGAGGACGCGACGCTGGCCGGCCTCGACCCCGACCGGATCGAACGCGTCCTCGCGCCCAAGGTCGACGGGGCATGGAACCTCCACCGGGCCACCGCCGGACTCGACCTCGAACGGTTCGTGCTCTTCAGTTCGGTGGCCGGTGTGCTCGGCAGCCCCGGACAGGGCGCCTACGCCGCCGCCAACTCTTACCTCGATGCGCTCGCCCAGGTGCGCAGGGCCGACGGGCAGCCCGCCACCTCGATCGCCTGGGGCCTTTGGGACGAGGAGAGCGGGATGACGCCGGAAGGGCTCGACGGTGAGGGTCGCCTGCGCAAGATCGAGCAGATCCGCGTCCGCCTCGGGCTCGCCCTGCTTGCCCCGGCCGACGGCCTGGCACTGCTCGACGCCTGCCTTTCGCGTCCCGACCCGGTCATCTTCCCGGCGCCCCTCGACCGGGCGGCGCTCGCATCGCTGGCGGCGCTCGGGACCGAGCCCTCCGTGCTGCGCGGGCTTGCCGGGCGCGGGACACCGGGAGCCGCCGATATCGGCCCCGACGCCTCCTCGGGCGTCGCGCCTGCCTCGACCAGGGGCGACCTCGCCGCCCGCCTCGCCGAGGTGCCCGAGAAGGGGCGCGAGGCGGTGGCGGTGGCCCTGGTCACCGAGCATGTCGCCGCCGTCCTCGGCCACGCCTCCGCCGAGTTCGTCGATCCCGACCGCGCCTTCAAGGACCTCGGCTTCGACTCCCTCGCGGCGGTCGAGCTGCGCAACCGTCTCTCCGCCGCGAGCGGGCTGCGGCTGCCGGTCGGGCTGGTGTTCGACCACCCGTCGGTGAGCGAGGCCGCCCGCGCGCTCGTCTCACTCTGCGGCCGCGGCGGCGGGGCCGAGGACGGCGTGGACGAGGGCCTGCCGGGCGTGGAGGCGATCGCCGAGATGGACGACGAGGAACTCGTCCGCCTGGCCTACGCGAGCCGCAGGCAGACCTGATGGCGTCGTCGTCCCGGGTCACCGACGCCCTGCGGGTCACCCTGGCGGAGAACGAGGAGCTGCGCCGGGACCTGGACGACCTTCGGGCGCGGAAGGCCGACCCGATCGCGATCGTCGGCATGGCCTGCCGCTACCCCGGCGGCGTCGCCTCGCCCGAGGACCTGTGGCGCCTCTGCGCCTCCGGCATCGACGCCGTCGGCCCCTTCCCGGCGGACAGGGGATGGGACCTCGAGGCCCTCTATGACCCCGACCCCGACCATCCCGGGACGAGCTACACGCGCGAAGGAGGCTTCCTCTCCGACGCGGCCGACTTCGACGCCGACTTCTTCGGCATCTCGCCGCGGGAGGCGCTGGCGATGGACCCGCAGCAGCGGCTCGTGCTAGAAGTCGCCTGGGAGGCGCTCGAACACGGGGGGATCGACCCGGCGGGCCTGCGCGGCAGCCCGACCGGCGTCTACGCGGGGGCGATGTACCACGACTATGCGGCCTTCGCCCACGAGGGGCGGCCGCTGGCCGACGACCTGGAGGGCTACATCGCCACCGGGGGGACCGGGAGCGTCATCTCCGGCCGCCTCGCCTACACCCTCGGCCTGACCGGCCCGGCGCTCACCGCGGACACGGCCTGCTCGTCCTCGCTGGTGGCGATGCACCTGGCGGAGCGGGCGCTGCGGGAGGGAGAATGCCGGCTCGCCCTGGCCGGCGGCGTCACCGTCCTCGCCGCGCCGGGCGTGTTCATCCAGTTTTCGCGCAAACGGGGGCTGGCGCCCGACGGCCGGTCGAAGTCCTTCTCGGCAGGCGCCGACGGCATGGGCTGGTCGGAGGGCGTCGGCATCCTGGTGCTGGAGCTCCTCTCCGACGCGCAGGCCGCCGGCCACCGCGTCCTGGCCACGATCCGCGGCTCGGCGATCAACCAGGACGGCGCCTCGAACGGCCTCACCGCGCCGAGCGGACCGGCCCAGGAACGGGTGATCGGCAGTGCCCTGGCGAGCGCCGGCCTCGGACCGGCCGACGTCGACGTGGTCGAGGCACATGGAACCGGGACCACCCTGGGGGACCCGATCGAGGCCGAGGCGCTGCTCGCCACCTACGGCGCCGATCGAGGGGAGGGCGGCCCGCTGCGCCTCGGCTCGATCAAGTCGAACATCGGCCATCCGCAGGCCGCCTCGGGCGTGGCCGGGGTGATCAAGATGGTCGAGGCCCTCCACCACGAGATGCTGCCGGCGACGATCCATCTGGATCAGCCGACTCCGCACGTCGACTGGTCGGCAGGTCAGATCGAGCTGCTTGCGGAGGCCGCGCCATGGCCCCGCAGGGAGGGGCGTCCGCGCCGGGCCGGCGTCTCCTCCTTCGGCGCGACCGGGACGAACGCGCACCTGATCCTGGAGGAGCCGCCCCCGCCCGCGCCCTGCGACGACGAGGTGGCCCGGCGACCGCTGGAGGGACGGCTGGCCCTGCCTCTGTCGGCGAGATCGCAGCCGGCGCTCCGCCAGGCCGCCGCCGAGCTGGCCGGGCACCTCCGCGGACACCCCGACCTGGACCCGGCGGACGTGGTTTTCTCCCTCGCCGCCGGTCGCTCGCTCCTCGATCACCGGGCCGTCGTCGCCGGTGCCGACCGTGACGGGCTGATCGAGGAGCTGGCGGCTCTCGGGGCCGGTGGGGAGACGGGCTTCCCGGAAATGGCGCGCCGCTCGCCGGGCCCGGTGTTCCTGCTCACCGGCCAGGGCGCCCAGCGCCTCGGGATGGGGAGGGGCCTACGGTCCTCCTCGCCGGTCTTCGCGGCGGCCTTCGACGAGATCTGCGCCGCCTTCGACGGCCACCTGGCGCGGCCACTCGCAGGGGTGATCGAGGAGGGCGGTGAGGCGCTCGGCGAGACGACCTTCACCCAGCCGGCCCTGTTCGCGGTCGAGGTGGCGATCGCCCGTCTGCTGGCGGCGGCCGGCGTGCGGCCGGCGACGATGATCGGCCACTCGATCGGCGAGCTCGCGGCGGCGCACCTCGCCGGCGTCTTCCCGCTCGAGGACGCCTGCAAGCTAGTCGCCGCCCGTGGCCGCCTGATGGGCGGGCTGCCGGTGGGCGGGGCGATGGTCGCGATCGAGGCGGGGGAGATGGAGGTCGAGGAGGCGATCCGCGACGCGGGTCCCGTCGACATCGCTGCGGTGAACGGGCCGCGCGCGGTCGTCGTCTCGGGGGCCGAGGACGAGGTCCTCGCCGTGCAGGAGCGCTTCGAGGCGGAGGGCCGCCGCACCCGGAGGCTCGCCGTCTCCCACGCCTTCCACTCGTCGCTGATGGACCCGATGCTCGAGCGGTTCGAGGAGATCGCCCGCGGCCTGGAGCTCTCTGCGCCGCGGATCCCGCTGATCTCCACCGTCACCGGGCGCGTCCTCGGCGACGGGGAGGCCACCGACCCCGCCTACTGGGCGCGCCAGGCACGCGGTGCCGTGCGCTTCGCGGACGCCGTCGCCACCGCCTCCGGGCACGGGCACCACGTCTTCCTCGAGCTCGGCCCGGATCCGGTGCTCTGCGCGTTGGCGGCGGGTTGTCTCGACGACGACCCCGTGTTGATCCCCACCATGCGCGAGGCGCGCGGGGAGGCCGAGACGGTGCTGGAGGCCCTCGCCGCCGCCCATTGCGCAGGCATCGGCGTCGACTGGGCGGCGCTCGTCCCCGGCGCGCGCCGGGTCCCTCTGCCCACCTATCCGTTCCAGCGGCGGCGCTACTGGCTCGAGGCGCCGGCCCACGGCGACCCGGGCGCGGTCGGCCAGTGCGGGCTCGAGCACCCCTTCCTCGGCGCCGCGGTCGAGCTGCCCGACGACGAGGGCTGGCTGCTGACCGGCCGCGTCTCGGCCGCCGACCACCCGTGGCTCGCCGACCACGTGATCCTCGGCACGGCGATCCTGCCCGGCACCGCGTTCGTCGACCTGTCCCTGCGGGCCGCGAGGGAGGCCGGCCTCGACACCGTGCGGGAGCTGACGCTGCACACGCCGATGGTGGTGTCGGAGACGGACGCGCGGGCCCTGCAGGTGCGGATCGGCGCGGTCATGGAGGGTGGCGGCCGACCGGTGACGATCAGCTCGCGGCCGTCCGCGGAGGATGGTGAGTGGACGACCCACGCCACCGGGATCCTCGGTCCGGGCGCGGCAGCTCCGCCCGGGAAGCCCGCCGAGTGGCCTCCCGAAGGGGCCCGGCAGATCGACCTCGACGACGTCTACGGCCGCCTGGCCGATGCGGGCTTCGAATACGGCCCCTCCTTCCGCGGCCTTCGGCGGGCGTGGGTCCGGGGGAGCGATGTCTTCTCCGAGGTCGAGATCGGGTGCGAGGCCGACGCAGGGTCCGTCGTGGACCCCGCGCTCTTCGACGCGGCCTTCCACGCGCTGATCTCCTCTCGCATCTCCCCGGAAGAGTCCGAGCCGCCCCGGCTTCCCTTCGCCTTCGGAGGAGCCTCGGCGCCTCGCCGGGCGGGGCGGGCGCTGCGGGTGCATGTGGCCGAGGGCGTAGGGGAGGGGGAGTTCGCACTCCGGGCATACGACGAGCAGGGCGAGTTCGTCCTCGGCCTCGACTCGCTGTCCACCCGGCCGGCCGATCCCCTGGCGGCGCATACGGCGGCGGCCACCAGTCACCTCCACCTGCCCTGCTGGGAGGAGCTACGGAGGTCCGAGGAGATCCCTCCGGCCGCCGTCGCCTTGGTCGGCGGCGTCGACCTGGACCTGCCGGGCGCCGGGCAGCACGCCGGGCAGGCGGATCTGGTCGACTCGGTCCGTGGTGGCGGCGCCGCCCCGGAGGTGGTCCTCTGGTCGCTGCCCGAGCCGTCGGGCGGCGTCGCCGCCGAGGCGCGCCGTCTGGCGGCGGTGGCGATGGAGAGGGTCCAGGACTTCCTCGCCGCTCCGGAGCTGGTCTCCTCGCGCCTCGTCCTGGTGAGCTGCCGGGCGATCGAGGTGGAGGACACCGAGAGCGCCGACCCTCGCCTCGCCGCCGCCCTCGGCCTGCTCGGCTCGGCCGCGGCGGAGCATCCGGGGCGCTTCGCCTGCCTCGACCTCGACGAGGTCTCGAAGGAGGCGGTCACGGCGGCGCTGGCGACGACGGCCACCGAGCCCCGGGTCGCCCTGCGCAGCGATCGCCTGTCGGCGCCCAGACTGCGCAGGGCGTCCCCGGCCTCGGAATTGCTGCCTGCGCCCGATCCCGACAGGACCGTCCTCGTCACCGGTGCCCCGGGCGGGCTCGGCTCGCTGGTCGCGCGTCACCTCGCCGGGGGCGGAACCCGCAGCTTCGTGCTCGCCTCGCGCCGCGGCCCCGACGCCGAGGGCGCGGCGTCGCTGCGGGCGGAGCTGGAGGCGCTGGGCGCCACGGTCGTCATCATCGCCTGCGACGTCACCGACCGGGAGGACGTCGATGCGCTGGTGGCGAAGGCGGGCGGCGACATCGGCACCGTCATCCACTGCGCCGGGGTGCTCGACGACGGCCTGATCGACTCGCTCGACCGAGGGCGCCTCGACGCCGTGGCGGCCCCCAAGATCGACGGGGCCTGGAACCTGCACGAGGCGACCGCGAACTGCGGCCTCGAGCGCTTCGTCCTCTTCTCCTCGGCCGTCGGCCTCCTCGGAGCCCCGGCGCAGGCCAACTACGCGGCAGGCAACGCCTTCATGGACTCGCTCGCAGGGCTGCGCCGAGCGCAGGGCATGCCCGCCACCTCGATCGCCTGGGGCCTCTGGGACCAGGAGCTGGGCATGACCCGGCACGGGCTCGACGAGCAGGCGCGTCTGCGCAGGATCGAGCAGGTGCGGACCCGACTCGGGCTCGCGTCGCTCCCGGTCGAGGACGGCCTCGGCCTCCTCGACGTCTGCCTACGCAGGCCGGAGGCGCTGGTCAGCCCCGCCCGGCTCGACCGGGTCGCGCTGCGGGCCCGGGCCTCGATCGGGGCCGAGCCGCCGATCCTGCGCGGCCTCGTCGGTGTCGCGGGCGGCCCGGGGCACGCCGGGCGTGGCGACCTCACCGGGCTTCTCGTCGACGAGCCACAGGAGGGGCGGGAGGCGATCGTCCTCTCCCTCGTGCGCGGGCATGTCGCCGCCGTCCTCGGGCACGGCTCGGCCGAGGCGGTCGATCATGACCGCGCCTTCAAGGACCTCGGCTTCGACTCGCTGGCCGCGGTCGAGCTCCGCAACCGGCTCGGTGCTGCCACCGGCCTGGATCTTCCGGTCGGGCTGGTGTTCGACCATCCGTCGACGGCGGACCTCGCCACCTTCCTCCTCGCGGCCGCCACCGAGGGCCGGTCGGCGCGACCGGTGGCCGGGAGGAGGGGGTCTTCGTCCGACGAGCCGATCGCGATCGTCGGCATGGCCTGTCGCTATCCCGGCGGCGTGGCCTCGCCCGAGGACCTGTGGCTCCTCTGCGCCTCCGGCACCGATGCGGTCGGCCCCTTCCCCACGGACCGTGGCTGGGACCTCGACGCCCTCTATGACCCAGATCCCGCCCATCTCGGCACCAGCTATGCCCGAGAAGGCGGCTTCCTCATGGACGCCGCGGAGTTCGACGCCGACTTCTTCGGGATCCCGCCGCGCGAGGCGCTGGCGATGGACCCGCAGCAGCGGTTGATGCTGGAAACCGCCTGGGAGGCGCTCGAGCACGGAGGGATCGACCCGGCGGGCCTACGCGGTAGCCGGACCGGCGTGTACGCGGGGGCCATCCAGTACCAGTACGGCGCCGGCCCGCGGCCCGCCCCCGAGGTCGAGGGCTACCTCAGCACGGGCACCACGCTCAGCGTCCTCTCAGGCCGCGTCGCCTATGCCCTCGGACTCACCGGCCCGGCGCTCACCGTCGACACCGCCTGCTCGTCGTCACTCGTGGCGATGCACCTGGCGCTGCAGGCGCTGCGTGATGGCGAGTGCTCGCTGGCGCTCGCCGGCGGGGCGACGGTGATGGCGACGCCCCGCCTGTTCATCGAGTTCTCCCGCCAACGCGGCCTCGCCCCCGACGGCCGCTCGAAGCCCTTCGCCGCCGGATCAGACGGGGTGGGATGGTCGGAGGGCGCGGGCTGGGTGGCGCTGGAGCGGCTGGCCGACGCGAGGGCCGCCGGACACCGGGTCCTGGCGACTATCCGTGGCTCGGCGGTCAACCAGGACGGTGCCTCAAACGGCCTCACCGCGCCCAACGGGCCGGCCCAGGAGCAGGTGATCCAGGACGCCCTCGAGGACGCCGGCCTCGGACCGGCGGACGTCGACGTGGTCGAGGCGCACGGCACCGGCACGATGCTCGGGGACCCGATAGAGGCCGGCGCCCTGCTCGCCACCTACGGCGCCGACCGCGGCGGGCGCGGCCCGCTGCTGGTCGGCTCGGTCAAGTCGAACATCGGCCACACCCAGGCGGCGGCGGGGCTGGCAGGCGTGATCAAGACGGTCGAGGCCCTCGGCCACGAGGAGCTCCCGGCGACGATCCACGTGGACGAGCCGAGCGCGCACGTGGACTGGTCGGCGGGCACCGTGGAGCTCCTGACCGGGTCGCGGCCCTGGCGACGCGGCGGCCGCCCCCGCCGCGCCGGCGTCTCCTCCTTCGGCATCTCCGGCACCAACGCGCACCTGATCATCGAGGAGGCGCCCGAGACGGAGCCGGCCGCCGGCGCGCGGATCGGCGCCGAGCCGGCCCCGCCGCTTCCCGGCGCCCTGGCGCTGCCCATCTCGGCGAAGAGCGAGGAGGCCCTGCGCGAGATTGCCGCCAATCTCGCCGCCCACCTGCGCTCCGAGCCCGCACTCGACCCCGCCGACGTCTCCTTGTCGCTCGCCCGTGGCCGTTCCCTGCTCGATCACCGGGCCGTGATCTCGGGCGAGGGCCGGGAGGCATTGCTCGCCGATCTTGACGCGATCGGACGCGGCGAGCCCGCCGGCATCGCGGGCGTGGCGAGGGGATCGACGGCGCCGGTGTTCGTGTTCCCCGGCCAGGGCTCGCAGTTTCCGGGTATGGCCCATGGGCTGCTCGACGGCTCGCCCGTCTTCGCCGCCGCGATGGCGGACTGCGAGCGGGCGCTGCTCCCGTTCGTCGACTGGTCGCTGCGGGAGGTGATCGAGGACGAGGAGGGCGCCTGGCTGGAGCGCCTCGACGTGGTGCAGCCGGCGCTGTTCGCCGTGATGGTCTCCCTGGCGCGGCTCTGGCAGGCCTGCGGAGTCCGTCCGGCCGCGGTCGTCGGCCACTCCCAGGGGGAGATCGCCGCCGCCCACGTTGCGGGCGCCCTCAGCCTCGAGGACGCGGCGCGGGTCGTCGCCCTCCGCAGCCGCGCGATGACAAGGATCGCGGGGTGCGGGGGCATGGTCTCCGTCGCGCTCGGCGCCGCCGAGGCCGAAGCCCGACTCGCTGCCTTCGACGGACGGATCTCGCTGGCCGCCGTGAACGGCCCCGCCGGTGTCGTCGTCTCCGGCGAGCCCGAGGCGCTGGCCGAGTTCGCCTCGTCCTGCGGGTCCGAGGGGGTGCGGACGCAGAAGGTGGCTGTGGACTACGCCGCCCACTCCGCCCAGGTCGACGCCCTCCATGAGCAGCTCCTCGACGGCTTCGCCGGGGTCGTGCCGGCACGGACCGAGCTCCCGTTCTTCTCGACGGTCACCGCCAGGGAGATGGACGCCGACGAGCTCGGCCCCGGGTACTGGTACCGCAATCTGCGCGAGAGGGTGCTGTTCGAGCCCGCGATCCATGCGCTGCGTGACGTCGGCGAGCGCCACTTCCTCGAGGTCGCTCCGCATCCGGTGCTCGCCTTCGGCCTCGGGGAAATCCTCGAAGGAGACCCCGAGGCACGGGTGATGGAGACCCTCCGCCGCGGTGAAGGGGGACTGGCGCCCTTCATCGCCTCGCTCGCCGCCGCCCACTGCGCCGGGGTCGCGGTCGACTGGGCGGCGCTCGTCGTGGGCGCCTCGTCGGTGACGTTGCCGACATACCCCTTCCAGCGGGAGCGGTTCTGGCTCAGCTCGGGCGGCCGGGGCGGGGATCCGCGGGGAGTAGGCCAGATGCCGGTCGAGCACCCCTTTCTCGGCGCCGCGGTGGATCTCCCCGGCGAGGACGGCCTGCTGCTGACGGGTCGCATCTCGCTCGCCGAGCACCCCTGGCTCGCCGACCATGCGGTGCTGGGCACGGTGGTCCTGCCCGGCACCGCGCTGCTTGAGCTGGCGCTTCGGGCCGCGGAGGAGGTCGGGCTCGGCTCGGTGCGTGAGCTGATCCTGAACGCGCCGGTGGCGCTCACCGACGACGCCGATGTGGCGCTCGCCGTCCGGGTCGGCCCGGCCGAGGAGGACGGGTCACGGACGGTGACGATCAGCACGCGGGGAGAGGGTCCGGGGACGACCATGGATGGCGGGGGGTGGACGGTGAACGCGGCGGGCGCGCTGGATCGGCGCGACCCTGGACCGCGGGTGTCATCGGGGATCTGGCCGCCCACAGATGCCGAGCCGATCCCACTCGACGAGCTCCACGACCGCCTGGTCGAGACGGGTCTCGAACACGGCCCGGCTTTCCGGGGCCTCGGCTCTGCCTGGCATGGCCCCGGGGGGGAGATCCTGGTCGAGGCGACCCTCGGCGAGGACTGGTCCCCCGACGGCTTCGCGATCCATCCCGCCCTCCTGGACTCGGTGTTCCACGCCGCCATCCCCGCCGCCGGGGAGGACGGCTCCGACGCCTCGGCGCGACTTCCCTTCTCGTTCTCGGGCGTGGCCCTGGACGCCGTCGGCTCCACCTGTCTGCGGGCGCGGATCGTGCCAGGCGAGGAGGGCGAGGTCTCCCTCGCCGCCTTCGACCGGAGCGGCGACACCATCCTCGCCGTCGGCTCGCTCCTGACGCGCCCCGTGGACCCGGCCCTGCTGGAGGCCTCCGCTCACGAGGACTCCCTCTTCACGGTCGGTCGTGTCGAGATCACGGCGGCCTCGCCGGACGGCCCGGCGTCCTCATTCGCCGTGCTCGGCGACCTGGACCACGCCGGGGTCGGGAGCGCCGGGCGCCATCCCGACGTCCCGTCGCTCGCGGCCGCGGAGGATCGGCCGCACATCGTCGTCGCCGAGGTCACGTCGGAGGGGGAGGATCCGACCGCCCGGACCCACCACGTCACCAGGGCCGGACTCGCGCTGCTCCAGGCATGGCTGGCCGAGGAGCGGCTGGCCGACTCCCGCCTCGTCCTGATCACCCGTGGCGCGGCCGCCACGGAGGGCGACGGTCCCCCCGACCCCGCCTCTGCCGCGCTCGCCGGCCTCGTGCGCTCGGCCCGGGCAGAGCATCCCCTCCGCCTCGCGATGGTCGACACCGACGATGACCCGGCCTCCGCGGCGGCCCTCCCGGGAGCGCTTCTCGCGGGCACCGAGGAGCCGGAGCTGGCCCTGCGTGAGGGACGGGTGCTCGCGCCACGGCTCATCCGCGCCGCGGCGCCGCTCCGCGAGGGCACCGCGGTCACCTCGACCGATCCCGAGAAGACCGTCCTGATCACCGGAGGTCTCGGCGGCCTCGGCGCACTGGTCGCGGGTCACCTCGCAGAAGAGGGCGCCCGCCGGCTGCTGCTGGTCGGAAGGCGTGGCGGCGAGACGGAGGGAGCGGCGGAGCTCGCGGCGCGGCTGGAGGGGCTCGGCGCGACCGTCGAGATCGCCGCCTGTGATGTCACGGACCGTGGGCAGCTCGGGACGCTGCTCGACTCGATCGACGCCGCACACCCGCTCGGTACGGTGATCCACGCCGCCGGGGTGCTGGACGACGGTGTCGTCGAGGGGATGGACGCCGCCCGGCTGGACCAGGTGCTCGCGCCGAAGGTCGACGGGGCCTGGAACCTGCACGAGGCGACCGCGAACTGCGGCCTCGAGCGCTTCGTCCTCTTCTCCTCTATCGCCGGCACCTTCGGCTCCGCCGGCCAGGCGGGCTACGCCGCCGCCAACGCCTTCCTCGACTCACTGGCATGGGTGCGCGCCGCCGACGGGCTCCCTGCGACCTCGATCGCCTGGGGGCCCTGGGAGTCCCGAGGGATGGCCGGGTCGCTCGGCCGGGCGGAGAGGACGCGGATCGCCCGCGGCGGCTTCGCCATGCTCGGGGTCGGGCACGCCCTCGCCCTCCTCGACCGCGCCAGTGGGCTGAGCGACCCACTCCTCGTCGCCTCACCCCTCGTCGCAGCCGCCTCGCGACGACCCGGAGATGCCGCGCTTCCCCATCCGCTGTTGCGCGGCCTGGTCCGCGTCCCGCGGCGCGCGCCCCGGGCCGATTCCCTGGCCCGCCGCCTCGCCGGACTGCCCGAGGAGGAGCGCGAGGCGGTGGTGTTGACGACCGTGCGCGAGCAGGTCGCCGAGGTCCTCGGGCACACCTCGCCCACCGCCGTGGATCCCGGCCGCGCCTTCAAGGACCTGGGCCTCGACTCCCTCACCGCCGTCGAGCTGCGCAACCGGCTGGCGGTCGCGACCGGCCTCACGCTTCCGGTCGGCCTCGTCTTCGACCATCCGAGCGCGCGTTCGGTCGCCGAGCACCTGGCAGCCCGGCTCGCGGGGACCGGGCAGGGCTCCCGGCGCGGCGCGGATCTCTTCCGCGCCCTCGGCGACCTCGAGTCCGCGCTCCCCGAAGCCCGTGACGACCCCACGGTCCGTGAGCGCGCCCGCGGCCGCCTGCGTGAGATCGGGATCCGCCTCGATGAGCGGCCCGCCGACCCCGACGGGAGTGCCGAGGACCTCGCCGACCTGGCCCCGCAGGAGTTATTTGACCTGATCGAGCGCGAGCTCGAAAGATAGGCGGCGGGCCGAGCACATGGACGAGACGCCGCTGATCACCGACGAACGCTCGCGCAGGTACCTCGAGGAGCTCACGCTGAAGCTGGCCGCGGCGAACGACCGGATCGCCGAGGTCGAACGCAGATCCTCGGAGCCGATCGCCATCGTCGGCATGTCCTGCCGCTATCCGGGGCGGATCTCAAACCCGGACGAGCTCTGGAGCTTCGTCTCCCAGGGTCGGGACGGGATCTGCGGGTTCCCCGAGGACCGCGGTTGGGACGTCGGATCGCTCTTCGATCCCGAGCCGGGAAGGCCGGGGAAGAGCTATGTGCGTGCCGGTGGCTTCATGGACGGGGCCGCCGACTTCGACGCCGACTTCTTCGGCATCTCGCCGAAGGAGGCCCTAGTCACCGACCCCCAGCAACGGATCTGGCTGGAAGGCGCCTGGGAGGCGCTCGAAGCTGCCGGGATCCGGCCGGAGACCCTGCGCCAGAGCAAGACCGGGGTCTTCGCCGGCGTCATGTACCAGGACTACGGCCCGGCGCCGGGCATGTCACAGAGCATCGTCTCCGGCCGCGTCGCCTATGCGCTGGGCCTGGTCGGCCAGGCGGTGTCGGTCGACACCGCCTGCTCGGGCTCGTTGGTCGCGACGCACCTGGCCTGCCGCGCGCTCCGCAGCGAGGAATGCGAGCTGGCGCTGGCGGGCGGCGTCACCGTGCTCTCGACGCCGGGCATGTTCGTCGAGTTCTCGCGCCAACGCGGCCTGGCGCATGACGGGCGCTGCAAGCCGTTCGCGGACGCCGCCGACGGCGTGGCGCTGTCGGAGGGCATGGGGGTGCTGGCACTGGAGCGACTCGGCGACGCGCAGGCCGCCGGACACGAGGTCCTCGCCGTCATCCGCGGCTCGGCCGTCAACCAGGATGGCGCGTCGAACGGGCTGACCGCGCCGAACGGCCCCTCGCAGGAGCTGGTGATCGCCGAGGCACTGGCCGACGCCGGGCTGGCCGCGGCCGACGTCGACGTGGTGGAGGCACATGGCACCGGGACGACCCTCGGCGACCCGATCGAGGCCGAGGCGCTGCTGGCCGCCTACGGCGCCGACCGCGAGGGCCGTGGCCCGTTGCGGATCGGCTCGATCAAGTCGAACATCGGCCACACCCAGGCGGCGGCCGGGGTCGCCGGGGTGATCAAGATGGTCCAGGCGCTGCGCTCCGAGGAGCTTCCGCCGACGATCAACCTCGACCGACCGAGCCGTCACGTCGACTGGGCGGCCGGGGAGGTCGAGCTGCTGGGGGAGGCGGTCGCGTGGCCGCGGGTCGAGGGACGACGGCGACGGGCCGGAGTCTCCTCGTTCGGCATCGCCGGCACCAACGCGCACCTGATCCTCGAGGAGGCCCCCGACCAGGGGCCCGGGCCGGTCACGCCAGCCGCTCCGTCACCGCTGCCCGGCGCCCTCGCCCTGCCGCTCTCGGCGAAGAGCGCGCCGGCGCTGCGCGAGATGGCAGCCGGCCTCGCGGCCCACCTACGGGCCCGCCCCGAGCTCGAGCAGGAGGACGTCTCCTGGTCGCTCGCCACCGGTCGGCCGCTCCTCGATCACCGCGCGGTGATCGGCGGCGCCGATCGCGAGGAGCTGCTGGCGCGGCTCGACGAGTTCGGGGACGGTGATGCCCCGGGGCTCGCCGGGACGGCGGGGGAGTCGAGGACCCCGGTCTTCCTGTTCACCGGTCAAGGAGCCCAACGGGCCGGCATGGGGCTGGAGCTGCAGGTCGCCTCGTCGGTCTTCGCCGAGGCGTTCGAGGAGATCTGCGCGGAATTCGACCAGTTGCTGCCACGGCCGCTGGCCGTAGTGATCGAGGAGGGCGGCGAGGCCCTCGACGACACCGCCTTCGCCCAGCCGGCGCTGTTCGCGGTCGAGGTGGCGCTCGCCCGCCTGGTGGAGGCGGCAGGGATGCGGCCGGCGGCGTTGATCGGCCACTCGATCGGCGAGCTGGTGGCTGCACACCTCGCCGGCGTCCTCTCGCTCGAGGACGCCTGCGCCCTGGTCGCCGCGCGCGGCCGCCTGATGGGCGGGCTGCCCGCGGGCGGGGCGATGGTCGCCATCGAGGCGGCGGAGCCGGAGGTCCGGTCGGAGCTGGCGTCCCGACCCGGGATCGGGATCGCGGCGGTGAACGGGCCACGGATGGTGGTCGTGTCGGGGACCGAGGGCGAGGTGCTCGCCGCGCAGGCCCACTTCGACGCGGCCGGCCGGCGCACGACGCGCCTCGCCGTCTCCCACGCCTTCCACTCGCCGCTGATCGGGCCGATGCTGGACGAGTTCGGGGAGGTCGTCCGGGGACTCGGCCTACGGGCTCCGAAATTGCCGATCATCTCCACCCTCACCGGGGCGATCCTGAGCGAGGGGGAGGCCTGCGATCCCGCCTACTGGGTACGCCAGGCTCGCGACACCGTGCGCTTCGCCGACGCGGTCTCGGGCGCCGCCGGGCTGGGGCACCGCGTCTTCGTCGAGCTCGGCCCCGACCCGGCGCTCTGCGTGGCGGGGTCGTCCGTGGTCGAGGAGGACGACGTCCGGTTCATCGCCACCTTGCGCGAGGGACGCGAGGAGCCCGCTGCGATCCTCGACTCGCTCGCCTCCGCGCACCGCGCCGGCGTCGAGGTCGACTGGGCCGCGCTCGTCCCCGGCGCCTCGCGGGTGCCGCTGCCGACCTATCCCTTCCGGCGCGAGCGCTTCTGGCTCGCCTCCGGCGACCAGGGCGATCCCGCCGCGGTGGGGCAGGCGTCGGTCGACCACGCGCTTCTCGGTGCCTCCGTGGAGCTACCCGACGACGGGGGCTTTCTCCTCACCGGCCGCATCTCCCTCGCCGAGCACCCCTGGCTCGTCGATCACGCCGTGCTCGGCAGCGCCGTCCTGCCGAGCACGGCGCTGCTCGATCTGGCATTGCGGGCCGGCGAGGAGGCGGGGACGGGGGCGGTCGACGAGCTCATCATGCAGTCGCCGGTGGTGCTCCCCGAGGAAGGGGCGCTGGCGATCCAGGTGCAGGTCGGCGCGGCAGGGGAGGACGGGGCCCGCCCGCTGACGATCTCCTCGCGCCCCGACGCCGAGGGCGCCGGGTGGACCCGCCACGCCAGCGGCAGGCTGACCGCCGCGGCGCCGGCAGGCGGAGCCTTCAAGGGGCCATGGCCACCGGAGGGCGCCGAGGCGCTCGTAGTCGAGCAGGCATATGAGCGGCTGGCCGCGGCCGGATTCGACTATGGCCCTGCCTTCCGGTGCCTCACCGGCGCCTGGCGACGCGGTGACGAGGTCTTCGCCGAGGTCGCGCTCGATCACGAGCAGGAAGAGGCCGGCGGCTTCGGAGTGCACCCGGCGTTGCTCGACGCCGCCTTCCATGCGGCGCTCCTCGCCGCCTCGGAGGAAGACGCCTCGGCGCCACCCCGCGTGCCGTTCTCCTACTCCGATGTCTCCTGCCATGCCGTCGGCGCCACCGCGTTGCGGGTGCGGGTCGCGCCGGGTCCGGACGCGCAGGTGTCACTCGTCGCCTTCGACGCCGGCGGCGCCCGAGCCGTCACGGTGGGCTCGCTCGCGACCCGCCAGCTCGACCCGGCGCTGCTCCGGGCCGGCGGGCAGGGCGAGTCGCTCTTCGTCCTCGACTGGGTCGACGCACCGACCACGCGGAGCGAGCCGGCCGTCTCCATCGCGATCCTCGACGGCGCCCGCCCGGGGCCCGAGATCGACCTCCCCGGCCTCGAGCGGCACCCCGACCTCGACTCCCTCCTCGCGTCACCCGGCGACGAACCGGCCCCCGATCTCGTCCTTCTCCCGCTCCGGGGAGGGGACGTCGCCGGGCCCGATCAGGCGCACGAGATGGTGACCGGCCTCCTGACCACCGTCCAGACGTTCCTCGCGAGCGGGCGGCTGGCCGGATCGAGGCTCGTGGTGTTGAGCGGACAGGCGGTGTCGACGTCATCCTTCGAGCGCGCCGACCCCGGCGTCTCCGCCGCCCTCGGCCTCCTCGGCTCGGCCGCCGCCGAGCACCCTGGCCGCTTCGCCTGCCTCGACCTCGCCGCCGACTCGGTCGAGGCGCTGCCCGCGGCACTGGCGGCGACCGCCACCGAGTCCCGGTTGGCCCTGCGTGGAGGACGGCTGTTGGCGCCGCGGCTGCGCCCGTCGACGCCCTCCGCACTCGACCCCGAGGACGGGACGCCGCGGCACCTCGGGGTCGCGCGGCGAGGAACCCTGGACGGGCTCGAGTGGCTGCCGTCCCCTGCCGCGACCGCTCCGCTCACGGGAGCCCAGGTGAGAGTGTCGGTACGGGCTGCCGGGCTCAACTTCCGCGACGTCCTGCTGGCCCTGGACATGTATCCCGGCGAGGTGCCCATCGGCGGCGAGGCGGCAGGCGTCGTGATCGAGACGGGCCCGGATGCGGAGGGTCTCGCCGTCGGCGACCTGGTGATGGGACTGATGGCCGACGCGTTCTCCACCGTCGCCGTCAGCGACGTCAGGGCACTGACGCGACTGCCGCGAGGGTGGTCCTTCGCCGAGGGCGCATCGGTGCCGATCGCCTTCCTGACCGCCTGGTACGGGCTGCGCGACCTCGCCGGGCTCGAGCAGGGGGAGTCGGTGCTCGTCCACGCGGGCGCCGGCGGCGTCGGGACCGCCGCCATCCAGATCGCGCGGCTGATCGGCGCGCGGGTGTTCGCGACGGCGAGCCCGTGGAAGTGGCCCGCCTTGATCGAGGCGGGGGTGGCGCCGGAGGACATCGCGAGCTCACGCGACCTCGGCTTCGTCGAGCAGTTCCGGGAGGCCACCACCGGCAGGGGTGTCGACGTCGTCCTCAACTCGCTGGCGGGCGGGTTCGTCGACGCATCGGCGGCGCTGCTCGCCGACGGTGGGCGATTCCTCGAGATCGGCAAGACCGACATCCGGGATCCGGCCGACCTCGGCGGGGTAGACCACGCGGTCACCTATCTGCCCTTCGACATGGCCGAGGCAGGCCTCGGGCGGATCGGGAAGATCCTCGACGAGGTCTCCTCGCTGGCCGAAGGGGGGAGGATCCACGCCCCGACGATCCAGCACGCGGACCTCGACCGACCGCAGGACGCATTCCGGCACCTGCGCGAGGGGCGCAACGTGGGCAAGGTCGTCTTCGACCTGCCTGCGACCTGCGATCCGGAGCGCACGGTACTCGTCACCGGCGCGCCCGGCGGGCTCGGCTCCGAGGTCGCCCGGCACCTCGCCGAGGGCGGCGCCCGCCGCCTGATGCTCGCCTCGCGCCGCGGCCCCGACGCCGAGGGGGCGGCGGACCTGCGGGCCGACCTGGCGGCCCTCGGCGCGGAGGTGGAGATCGTCGCCTGCGACGTCGCCGACCGCAAGGAGGTGGATGCGCTGGTGGGGAGCGTGGACCCCGACCACCCGCTGGGAACCGTCGTCCACTGCGCGGGGCTGCTCGACGACGGACTGATCGAGGACCTCGACCGCGGCCGCCTCGACCGCGTCATGGCGCCCAAGGTGGACGGGGCCTGGAACCTGCACGAGGCGACGGCGGGGATCGAGCTCGAGCGCTTCATCCTCTTCTCGTCGCTCGCCGGGGTCATGGGCGGCGCCGGACAGGGCAACTATGCGGCCGCCAACGCCTACCTCGACGCGCTCGCCCGTCTGCGCCGGACCTCGGGACTGCCGGCCACCTCCATCGCCTGGGGCCTGTGGGAGGCCGGCATGGGGGAGGGCCTGTCGGACCATGACCGGGCCCGGATCGCCCGCGCGGGACTCGCCCCCATGGCCGTCGAGGAGGGCCTTGCGATGCTCGACCGCGCCCTCGCCTCTCCGGCGGCGTTCCTGGTCGCCACCCCGACCGACCGGGCCGCCTTGCGCCGCCTCGCCTCGGCCGACCTGCTGCCGCCGCTGCTGCGCGACGTCGCCGGGGTACCATGCCGTGCGGCCGCGCCTCGCCGCGGCGTCCTCGCCGACCGCCTCGCCGGCGTGCCCGAGGGCGGGCGCGAGGCACTGGTGGCGGAAATCGTGCGCGAGCAGGTGGCCGCGGTCCTCGGCCACGGCACGGCCGAGGCGGTCGACCCCGACCGGGCCTTCAAGGACCTGGGCTTCGACTCCCTCGCGGCGGTCGAGCTGCGCAACCGTCTCGGGGCGGCGACCGGGCTGGAGCTGCCGGTGGGGCTGGCCTTCGACCATCCGACCGTGACGGCCCTATCCGGGCACCTCCTCGGCGCGGTCACGGAAGCCGGTCCCCGAGCTCCGATCCCCGTCGCCGCCGGGGTCGGATCCGACGAGCCGATCGCGATCGTCGGCATGGCCTGCCGCTACCCGGGGGGAGTGGACTCCCCGGCGGCGCTCTGGCGTCTGGCCGCCGGGCGCGTCGACGCCGTCGGCCCCTTCCCCACCGACAGGGGCTGGGACCTCGACGCCCTCTATGACCCCGATCCCGACCACCCCGGCACCAGCTACGCCCGCGAAGGCGGGTTCCTCGCCGACGCCGCCTACTTCGACGCCGACTTCTTCGGCATCTCACCCAGGGAGGCGTTGGCGATGGACCCCCAGCAACGGCTGCTTCTGGAAGCAGCCTGGGAGGCGCTCGAGCACGCGGGGATCGACCCCGAGCTTCTGCGCGGGCGGCCCGCAGGGGTCTTCGCGGGCGCGATCCAGCCACAGTACGCGGTGGGTGCTGCGATCCCGGCGGAGCTGGAGGGCTACCTGAGCACCGGCACGACCACGAGTGTGATCTCGGGCCGCGTCGCCTACGCCCTCGGCCTGACCGGCCCCGCGGTGACGGTCGACACCGCCTGCTCCTCCTCTCTCGTCGCGATGCACATCGCCGCCGGGTCCCTGCGCTCGGGCGAGTGCGACTTCGCTCTCGCCGGCGGCGCGACCGTGATGGCGACGCCGAGCCTCTTCACCGAGTTCTCCCGTCAGCGCGGCATCGCCGCCGACGGCCGCTCGAAGTCCTTCGCCGCGGGCGCCGACGGGGTCGGATGGTCGGAGGGGGTCGGGTGGGTGGCGCTGGAGCGCCTCTCCGACGCGCGGTCCCACGGCCATCGGGTCCTGGCGACGATCCGCGGCTCGGCGATCAACCAGGACGGCGCCTCCAACGGCCTCACCGCGCCGAACCGGCCGGCCCAGGAGGCCGTGATCCGCCAGGCGCTCGCCAACGCGCACCTCGGTCCCGCCGACGTCGACGCGGTCGAGGCGCACGGCACCGGGACGACCCTCGGTGACCCGATCGAGGCCGAGGCCCTGCTCGCCGTCTACGGTGCCGGGCGCCGCGACATGCCGCTGCGCCTCGGCTCGATCAAGTCCAACATCGGCCACACCCAGGCGGCGGCGGGCGTCGCCGGGGTGATCAAGATCGTCGAGGCGCTCGACCACGAACGGCTGCCGGCGACGATCCACTTGGACGAGCCGACCCCGCACGTCGACTGGTCGAGGGGTGAGGTCGAGCTGCTCGCCGAGGAGGCCCCCTGGCCGCGGGTCGAAGGCCGGCCACGGCGCGCGGGCGTGTCGTCGTTCGGCATCTCGGGCACCAACGCCCATCTGATCATCGAAGAGGCGCCCGGGACGGCGGCGGCGAGCGTCGCCGAGGCGAAGGATCCGTCGCCGCTCCCCGGCGCCCTCGGCCTGCCGCTGTCCGCGAAGGCCGAGCCCGCGCTGCGCGAGATGGCGGCAGGGCTCGCACGGGTCCTGCGGGACGATCCCGGCCTCGATCCCGCCGACGTGGCCTTCACGCTCGCCACCACCCGCTCCCGGCTCGATCGGCGCGCGGTGGTGACCGGCACGGGCCGCGAGGAGCTGCTCGCCGGACTCGAAGCGTCGGGCTCCGGCAGGGGGGACGTCGGCGCGGGGCGGTCGCAGGGCCCGGTCTTCCTGCTCACCGGCCAGGGCGCCCAGCGGTCGGGCATGGGATCGGCGCTGCGGGACGCCTCGCCGGTCTTCGCGGCCGCCTTCGACGAGATATGCGGCGTCTTCGACCCGCACCTGCCGCGGCCGCTGCCCGAGGTGATCGAGGAGGGCGGCGAGGCGCTCGACGACACCACCTTCGCGCAGCCCGCCCTGTTCGCGACTGAGGTGGCGATCGCCCGGTTGCTCGGGGCCCTGGGGATCCGACCGGCGGCGATGATCGGGCATTCCGTCGGCGAGCTGGCCGCCGCGCACCTGGCCGGGGTGCTCTCGCTCGGGGACGCCTGCGCCCTCGTCGCCGCTCGCGGGCGGCTGATGGGGGAGCTGCCCGAGGGCGGGGCGATGATGGCGATCGAGGCGGGCGAGGCGGAGGTCGTGGCCGCGCTCGGCGACGAAGGGGACGTGGAGATCGCCGCCGTGAACGGCCCGAGCGCGGTCGTGGTCTCGGGCGAGGAGACCGCGGTGCTCGCCGTCGGCGCCGGTTTCGAGACGGCCGGCCGCCGGACCCGGCGCCTCGCCGTCTCCCACGCCTTCCACTCGCCGCTGGTCGATCCGATGCTGGAGGAGCTCGGCAAGATCGTGCGAGGGCTCGACCTCGCTCCGCCCAGGACGCCGATCGTCTCGACCGTCACCGGGATGCAGCTGAGCGACGAGGAGGCGACCGATCCTGACTACTGGGTGGGCCAGGCCCGGCTCAAGGTCCGCTTCGCCGACGCGGTGGCGAGCGCCGCCGAGATCGGCGCCGGTGCCTTCGTCGAGCTCGGCCCGGACCCGGCGCTCTGCGCGATGGCCTCCGGGCAGCTCGACGCCGAGGTGGCGCTGATCCCGACCCTGCGCGAGGGTCGCCCGGAGCCCGAGGCGGTCCTCGACGCCCTCGCCGCCGCCTATCTCGCAGGGGCCGAGGTCGACTGGTCGGCGTTGACCCCGGGCGCCTCCCGGGTGCCGCTTTCGACCTATCCCTTCCAGCGCCGCCGCTTCTGGCTCCCCTCGGGCAGCGGCCCGGGCGACCCCGCCGATCTCGGCCAGGCCGACGCCGCTCATCCGCTGCTGGGAGCGATGGTGGAGCTGCCCGACGAGGAAGGGTGGCTGCTCACCGGCCGGGTCTCGCTCGCGAGCCATCCCTGGCTGGCGGACCACGTGGTGATGGACACGACGCTTCTCCCCGGCACCGGGCTGCTCGAGCTGGCCCTGCGGGCCGGACAGCAGGCGGGCCTCGGGACCCTCCGCGAGCTGACCCTCGGCGCGCCGATGGTGTTCCCCGAGACAGGTGACGTGGCGGTGCAGGTGTGGGTCGGCCCAGCGGGCGGGGGAGGCACCCGCCCGGTGACGATCAGCTCGCGATTCCCGACAGAGGAGGGCGAGTGGGTCGCGAACGCCACCGGGACCCTCGCGGCGGATCCCGTCGCCGCGCCGGAGCCCGTCCCCTGGCCGCCTGTGGGCGCCGAGCCGATCCCGCTCGTCGACATCTACGACCGGCTGGCCGCGGCAGGGTACGACTACGGGCCGATGTTCCGGCGCCTGCGCGCCGCGTGGCGCGGTGCGGACGGCGGGCTCCTGGTCGAGGCGGCGCTCGACGACGGCGAGGCGCCCGGCGGCTTCGCGATACACCCGGTGCTGCTCGACGCCGCCTTCCACCCGGTGCTGCTCGATCAGGTCGGGCAGGGGGAGGAGAACCGGGTCCCGTTCTCATGGGAGCGGGTCACCCTCCACTCTTCCGATGCAAGGGTGCTCCGCTGCACGATCGGTCGCAGCGGGGAGCGGGTCTCGTTGGTCGCGGGCGACGAGACCGGGGCGCCGGTCGTCTCGGTCGACGGGCTGGTCACCCGCGAGGTCGACGCGGCGATGCTGCGCGCACCGGGCGCCGGGTCCCGGCTCCACGCGCTCGGCTGGGAGGAGGTCACGCCCGCGACCCTCGGATCGAGCCGGGTGGCACTCGTCGGCGAGGCCGATCCCTCCTTCGCCCTGCCGGGCCTCGAGCGCCACCCGGACCTCGACTCCCTGCTCGGATCGCTCCGCGACGACGAGGCC
This sequence comes from Solirubrobacterales bacterium, assembly GCA_047601885.1. Classification (GTDB taxonomy): domain Bacteria; phylum Actinomycetota; class Thermoleophilia; order Solirubrobacterales; family 70-9; genus VAYN01. The sequence continues at coordinate 151,958 of JASGIK010000002.1, read as the reverse complement.
CCGGACCTCGTGTTGCTGCCGTTGGGAGCGGGCCCGGTCGAGGCGTCCTGCACCGCGGTCGCCGACCTCCTCGTCGCCGTGCAAAGGTTCCTGATGAGCGGGGCGCCTGCCGGATCGAGGCTCGTGGTGCTCACCTGCGGCGCCGCCTCCACCACAGCCTCGGAGCATCCGGACCCCGTGCTCGCCGCCGCCCTGGGCCTGCTCGGCTCCGCGGCCTCCGAGCATCCGGGCCGCTTCGCCTGTCTCGACCTCGACCGGAACTCGGCTGCGGCCCTGCCCGGGGCGCTGGCAGCGACCGCCGAGGAGCCGCGTCTCGCCCTGCGGGAGGGGCGGCTCCTGGCACCGCGACTGCATCCCGCCGGGAGCTCTGACACGGAGCCCTCGCCGCTCGACCCGGAACGCAGCGTCCTGATCACCGGCGCGCTCGGCGCGCTCGGATCGCTGGTGGCCCGCCACCTGGCCGGGGCTGGCGTCGGTCGCCTGATCCTGGTCTCGCGCCGCGGCGCCGAGGCCGAGGGCGCGGCGGAGCTGCGCGCCGGACTGGAGGCGCTCGGCGCCACGGTCGAGATCCACGCCTGCGACGTCGCCGACCGCCCGGCGGTCGAGGCCCTGGTCGGGGGCATCGACCCCGACCACCCGCTCGGCACCGTCGTCCATTGCGCGGGACTGCTCGACGACGGCCTGATCGAGACCCTCGACCGCGGGCGCCTCGACCGGGTGATGGCGCCCAAGGCGCTCGGCGCCTGGAACCTCCATCGGGCGACCGCCGACCTCGACCTCGAGCGGTTCGTCCTCTTCTCCTCGGTGGCAGGGATCCTGGCTGGCGCCGGCCAGGGCAACTATGCCGCCGCCAACGCCTTCCTGGACAGCCTCGCCGGTCTGCGCCAGGCCGAAGGGCGTCCCGCGACCTCCATCGCCTGGGGCCTCTGGGATCAGGAGAGTGGCATGATCCCCGACGGCCTCGCGGAGGCCGACCGGCTGCGGCGGGTCGAGCAGATCCGCAGCCGCCTCGCGATCGGCCCGCTCTCCCCGGAGGACGGCCTCGCCCTCCTCGACCTCTGCCTCGATCGACCCGAGGCCCTTCTCTTCGCGGCCGCGCCGGACCAGGCCGCGCTACGCGCCCATGCCGCGATCGGGACCGTGCCGGCGGTCCTACGAGATCTGGTCCGCGCCTCCCGTCGCCCGGCGGCCGCCCCGCAGGGCGATCTCGCCGCGCGCCTGGCCGACGTTCCGGAGGCCGGTCGGGAGGCGGTCGTGGCGGCCCTCGTGCACGAGCACGTCGCCGCCGTCCTCGGTCACTCCTCCGCCGAGGCCGTCGACCCGGAGCGCCCCTTCCGCGACCTCGGCTTCGACTCGCTGGCCGCGGTGGAGCTGCGCAACCGACTCGGCGCCGCCACCGGTCTCAGACTGGCGCCGACGCTGGTCTTCGACCACCCGACGGCCAGCGCGGTCGCTGCCCACCTCCAGGAGCTCGTCGGGGGGCGGGAGGCGGGGGAGACCTCGTCGCTCGTGGAGCGGTTCGAGCTCGAATGCGCCCGCCTCGAAACGCTCATCGGCGAAGCCGGGGCGGGCGAGGAGCTGGGCGCGCTGACGGCGCGCCTGCGCTCGGTGCTGTCGACGGTCGGGGGCGATGTCGTCGGCCCCGACCTCGGGGACCTGAGCGACGAGGAGATGTTCGCGCGAGTGGACGGGGCGCTCGGGGTCGGTTCGGATGGGTGAGGCGGACACCATGGACTGGGAGACCTCGCGTGCCCTGCTCTTCCTCAGGGCGGTCAACGCCCCGACGAGGCTGACGCCGAGGGCCTCCATGCGGGTGCGCCTGGCGGGGATCGAGGAGGGACGACGCCTCGAGGCGGTCCTCGCCGCGGTGGAGGCGAGTGCGGTGGAGGTCCTGGGTCTCGGCGCAGAGGAGCCCCCGGACCCGGCCGGACCGCTCACCGAGCTCGGATTCGGCTCGCTCGAGGCGATCGAACTTCGCCGGGCCCTGTGGCTGAACACCGGCGTCGAGGTGCCCGTCGACAGGATTCTTCGTGGCCCCACCCTGCGGGAGCTCTCGGAGTACCTCCTCGCGGCCGATCCCCTCACGCCACTGCGAGCGGAGAGTCCCTGAGGGGAGCGACGGTGGAGACCAACGTCGAGAAACTTCGCGAGTACCTCCGGCGCGCGGCCGTGGACCTGGAGGAGAAGAACCGACAGCTCGGGGAGCTGCGGGCGCGCTCCCGCGAGCCGATCGCGATCGTCGGCATGAGCTGCCGCTACCCGGGCGGCGTCGACTCCCCCGAGGCGCTCTGGCGCCTGGTCGCCGAGCGGACCGACGCGATCTCTCCGTTTCCGACCGACCGCGGTTGGGACCTCGAGGCCCTCTATCACCCCGACCCCGATCACCCGGGCACCTGCCACACCCGTGAGGGCGGCTTCCTGCCCGACGCCGCCGACTTCGACGCCGAGTTCTTCGGGATCTCGCCTCGGGAGGCGCTGGCGATGGACCCCCAGCAGCGGCTGCTGCTGGAAGCGTGCTGGGAGGCGCTCGAGCACGCCCGGATCAACCCCGAAGGGCTACGCGGGTCACAGGCAGGGGTCTACGCCGGCGCGATCCAGTACCAGTACGGGGCGGGGTCGGCGATCCCTCCCGACCTCGAGGGCTACCTCGGCACCGGCACGACCGCGAGCGTCCTCTCCGGCCGCATCGCCTACGCCCTCGGCCTGACCGGCGCGGCGGTCACCGTCGACACCGCCTGCTCGTCATCGTTGGTCGCCATACACCAGGCCGCCGGCGCGCTACGCGGCGGCGAGTGCTCCCTGGCGCTGGCCGGAGGGGTGACGGTCCTCTCGACCCCCGGGATCTTCATCGAATTTTCCCGCCAGAGGGTGCTCGCGCCCGACGGCCGTTCGAAGGCCTTCGCCGCCGCCGCCGACGGGGCCGGCTGGTCGGAGGGCGTCGGGATGTTGGTGCTGGAGCGCCTCTCCGACGCGCAGGCCAGGGGCCATCGGGTCTTGGCGACGATCCGCGGCTCGGCGATCAACCAGGACGGAGCCTCCAACGGGCTGACGGCCCCGAACGGACCCTCACAGGAACGGGTGATCCGCCGGGCGCTGGCCGGCGCACACCTCGGCCCGGCCGACATCGAAGCGGTCGAGGCACACGGCACCGGCACCAACCTCGGAGACCCGATCGAGGCCCGGGCACTGCTCGCCGTCTACGGACAGGAGCGCGGTGACCGTGGGCCGCTGCGGCTCGGCTCGATCAAGTCGAACCTCGGCCATGCCCAGGCGGCCGCTGGCGTGGCCGGGGTGATCAAGATGGTCGAGGCGCTCCGCCACGAGGAGCTGCCGGCGACGATCAACCTCGATCGTCCCAGCCCCCACGTCGACTGGGACTCGGGTGAGGTCGAGTTGCTCGGGGAACCGTGTGGATGGAGGCGCGACGGCCGGCCGCGGCGGGCCGGCGTCTCCTCCTTCGGCATCTCCGGCACCAACGCCCATGTGATCATCGAGGAGGCCCCCGAGCCGGCGGTAGGGGCCGAGGAGGAGAACGCGCCCGCGCTCACCGGCCCGCTGCCCTTCCTGCTCTCGGCCAAGAGCGAGCCGGCCCTCCGTGACGCTGGCGCGAGGCTCGCCGCCCGGCTGCGCGAGCAGCCCGACGCCGACCTCGCGGACGTCGCTTGGTCGCTGGCGAGGACCCGCGCCAGCTTCGAGCACCGGGCGGTCTCCCTGGCCGAGGAACGCGACGATCTGCTCGAGGCCCTCGACGCGCTCTCCGGTGGCCTCCCGGCGCCGAACCTGGTCACCGGCCGCGCCGAGGCCCGGCACAAGCTCGGCTTCGTCTTCCCCGGACAGGGGTCGCAGTGGCCGGGCATGGCCACGGAGCTGCTCGACTCCTCGCCGGTCTTCGCCGCAGCGATGGCGGAGTGTGAGAAGGCGCTCGCGCCGCATCTGGACTGGTCGCCGGCCGCGGTTCTTCGACACGAGGAGGGAGCCCCGTCGCCGGATCGTGTCGACGTGGTCCAGCCGCTGCTCTTCGCGGTGATGGTCTCCCTGGGGCGGCTGTGGCGCGCCTTCGGGGTCGAGCCCGCGGCCGTGGTCGGACACTCGCAGGGCGAGATCGCGGCCGCCCATGTGGCAGGCGCGATCCCGCTCGAGGACGCCGCCAGGCTGGTGGCCCTGCGCGGGGCCGCGCTCGCGGACGAGCTGGCAGGGAGGGGCGGAATGGTGTCGGTGGCGGCGTCCGCCACGGAGGCCGCGCGCATGATCGAGCCGTTCTCCGGTCGCGTCTCGTTGGCCGCCGTCAACGGACCTGCCTCGGTCGTCGTCTCCGGCGATCCGGAGGCCCTGGAGGAGCTGCTTACGATCTGCGCCTCCGAGGGGGTGAGGGCGAAGCGGATCCCGGTCGACTACGCCGCCCACTCCGAGCAGGTGGAGGCGATCAGGGAGCGGCTGGAAGACGGGGTGGCCGGACTGGTCGCCCGCCCCGGGGACGTCCCCTTCATCTCCGCCGTCACCGGGGATCCGGTCGCGGGCGAGGAGCTCGACGGCCCCTACTGGTTCCGCAACCTGCGCGAGACCGTGCTCTTCGAGGGGGCGACCCGCGCCCTGCTCGACGATTCTTTCAGTGCCTTCATCGAGGTCAGCCCGCATCCGGTGCTGACGATGGCGGTCACCGAGTCGGCCGAGGCCGGCGGCGCCGATCCGGGGGCCGTGGTGGCGATCAGCACCCTGCGCCGACACCAGGGCGGACCGGCCCGCTTCCTGGCCTCGCTCGCCGAAGCCCACGTCGAGGGCGTCGACGTCGACTGGAAGCCGCTCTTCGACGGCAGCCGTCGTCGGCACGTCGACCTGCCCACCTACCCCTTCCAGCGGTCGCGGTTCTGGCTCGAGGGCGGATACGGCGCCGGCGACGTCGCGGCGGCCGGCCTGGCCGCGACCGGGCATCCGCTGCTCGGGGCCGAGGTCGAGCTCGCCGAGGGGGAGGGACGACTGTTCACCGGCCGCATCTCGACCGAGGCGCATACCTGGCTCGCCGACCACGCGGTGATGGGCACCGTCCTTCTGCCTGGCACCGCGTTCCTGGAGCTGGCCCTGCACGCCGGCGGCCGGGTGGGTCTGTCGACGGTCGAGGAGCTGGTGCTGCGGGCACCGCTGATCCTGTCGGCCCGCGGCTCGGTGCAGATCCAGGTCTCCCTGGGCCCTCCCGAGGAGGACGGCCGGCGTACGGTCGCGATCCATTCCCGCCCGGACCTCGGACAGGCGGAGCGCGACCGGGAGGGAGAGTGGGCCCTGCATGCCTCGGGTCGCCTCGCCCCGGTCGAGGCGCCGGTGGGGCCGATGCCTGAGCCCTGGCCTCCACGTGATGCCGAGCCGCTCGAGGTGGAGGGCCTCTACGACCGCCTCGCGGCCGCGGGCTTCGAATACGGCCCCGCCTTCCAGGGATTGACCGCCGCCTGGCGACGCGGGGACGAGATCCTCGCCGAGGTCTCCCCGGCCGACCTGGGACAGCGGGACGAGGCCTCGTTCGCGATCCACCCGGCCCTCCTCGACGCCGCCCTCCACGCCGCCGTGGCCGCCTTCCACGATCTCGACGGGCCTATCGCGGCGGCGGTCCCATTCGCCTGGGAGGGGGTGTCGGTGCATGGGGAGGACCCGGGCGCGCTCCGGGTCAGGATCACGCCCACAAAGGGCGCGGAGGAGGCCTCCCGGACGGCGATCTCGGTCCAGCTGGCCGATGCGGCCGGGGCGCCGGTCGGGACGGTGCGGTCCCTCGTCACCCGTCCGCTGTCGGAGGCGGACCTGCCCGCCGGCGGTCACCCGGAGTCGCTGTTCCGCCTCGACTGGGTCGACATGGAGACGGCGGACGCCGCCCCCCTCGAGCCCGTGCCCATGACCCGCCTCGACGACGGCGACGGCCCGCCGCCGACCCTCCTCCTCGACACCGGGTCCCCCGGGCGCGCCGGAGGGGATCTCCCCGCCGCTGCACACGCCGCGCTCCACGGGGCCCTGGCGACGGTCCAGGAGTTCCTCTCCTCGGAGCGCCTCGCCGCCTCGAACCTGGTCGTGGTCACCCACGGAGCGATCGCCACCCGCCCCGGTGAGGCCCTCGCCGACCTTCCCGCCGCGCCGATCTGGGGCCTGGTCCGCTCCGCCCAGTCCGAGCACCCCGGGCGCCTCCTCCTGGTGGACTCCGACGACGATCCCGCCTCCATGGCGGCCCTCGCCGCGGCGGTCGGGCACGCCGTCGCCCTCGGTGAGCCCCAGCTGGCCCTCCGCGAGGGCCGGCCGTCGGTCCCCCGGCTGGTGCGCGCGGGGAAGGGCGCGCCGCTCGCGCCGCCCGCCGACTCGCCGGCCTGGAGACTGGAGGCCGACGCCACGGGCACGCTCGAGGGCCTCGCCCTGGCGCCCTGCGAGGAGGCGGCCGCGCCACCCGGGCCGGGGCAGGTGCGGGTGGAGCTCCGCGCCGCCGGGCTCAACTTCCGCGACGTGCTGATCGCGCTGGGCATCTACCCCGACCCGGCCGTGCTCGGCGGCGAGGGCGCCGGGGTGGTCGCCGAGGTCGGTCCCGGGGTCCTCGACCTCGCGGTCGGGGACCGGGTCCTCGGACTGCTCCCCGGCGCCTTCGGGTCGATGGCGGTGACCGACGCCCGCCTCCTGGCGAAGATCCCCGACGGAAGCTCGTTCACCGAGGCCGCCGCGCTGCCGATCGCCTCCCTGACGGCCGCCTACGCGCTCCGCGACGTGGCGCGACTGGAACCGGGAGAGCGCCTCCTCGTCCACGCCGCCGCCGGGGGCGTCGGGATAACCGCGGTGCGGCTCGCCGTCCGGATGGGCGCCGAGGTCTTCGCCACCGCCCATCCGGGCAAATGGGATGTCCTCGAGGCGATGGGGCTCGACCGCGACCACATCGCGTCCTCCCGTGACATCGGCTTCAAGGGGAAGTTCCTCGCCCGGACCGGGGGCGAGGGGATGGACGTCGTCCTCGACTCGCTCGCCGGTGATCTCGTCGACGCCTCACTTGACCTCCTGCCGCGCGGAGGACGCTTCGTCGAGATGGGCAAGGTCGACGTCCGCGACCCGGACGCGGTCGCCACCTCGCATCCGGGAGTCGTCTACCGGGCCTTCGAACTCGCCGAGGTGGGGCCCGACCGGATCGCGGAGCTGCTCGCCGAGGCCGCCGGCCGACTCGGCGGCGGCGAGCCGGAGTCGCTGCCGCTCACCTTCTTCGACCTGCGCCGCGCCCCCGAGGCCTTCCGCCTCATGCGCGAGTCCCGCCACGTCGGCAAGATCGTCTTCACCGTCCCGCGGCCCGCCGACCCCGGCGGCACGGTCCTGATCACCGGAGGAACCGGCGCGATCGGCGCTCTCCTCGCCCGCCATCTGGCCGAGAAGGGCGCCGGCAACCTCGTCCTCGCCAGTCGTGGCGGGCCCGAGGCCGAGGGCGCAGCAGAGCTGCGCGCCGAGCTGCAGGCGCTCGGCGCCGAGGTGACGATCGCGGCCTGCGACGTCGGCGATCGCGAGCAACTGGCCGCGGTGATGGCCGCGATCCCGGCGGCGCACCCGCTGAGGACGGTGGTCCACGCCGCCGGGGCCCTCGACGACGGCGCGATCGGCTCACTCGACCGAGGGCGCCTCGACGCCGTCCTCGGCCCCAAGGCCGACGCCGCCTGGCACCTCCACGAGCTGACCTCCGGCATCGACCTCGACGCCTTCGTCATGTTCTCCTCGGCTGCTTCGACCGTCGGGGCCCCCGGCCAGGGCAACTACGCGGCGGCCAACGCCTTCCTCGACGCGCTCGCCGCCCGGCGTCGGGCCGAAGGACTGCCCGCCACCTCGCTCGCATGGGGATTCTGGGCGGAGCCCGGCGGGCTCACCGGCGACCTCGCCGAGGCGGACCTGGAGCGACTACGCCGCGCGGGCGTCGGCGCGCTCCCGTCCTCGGAGGGCCTCGCCCTGTTCGACGCCGCCGAGGGCGCGGCCGACCCGCTGATGCTGCCGATCCGACTCGAGATCCCGCGTCTGCGGGCCGCCGCCCGCTCCGGCATGATGCCGCCGCTCCTCCGAGGCCTGCTCGGGCGCGGGGATCGGCGCCCGACGGCTGGCAGAGGCTCCCTCGCCCGGACCCTGTCCGAGACCCCCGAGGGCGAGCGCGAGAAGCTCGTCCTCGACATCGTCACCGCCGCCGTCGCCGTCGTCCTCGCCCATTCCTCGGGCGAGGCGATCGACCCGGCGCGGAACTTCAAGGACCTCGGCTTCGATTCGTTGTCGGCGGTCGAGCTCCGCAACCGCCTTGCCGACGCCACCGGATTGCGCCTGGCGGCGAGTCTCGTCTTCGACCATCCGACCCCGACCCGGGTGGCGGCCTTCCTTCGCGAACAGGCCGAGGGGGAGGCCGTGGGACTCCACGGGCAGATGCGGACGACGGTCCGCGCCGACGAGCCGATCGCGATCGTCGGCATGAGCTGCCGCTACCCGGGCGGGGTCTCCTCACCGGAGGAGCTCTGGCGGCTCCTCAGCGAGGGCGCCGACGCGGTCGGCAGATTCCCCGGGGACCGTGGCTGGGACGTGGAGCGCCTCCTCGACCCCGAGCTGTCACGGCCCGGCACCACCTACGTCGGCGAAGGCGCCTTCCTCGAAGGCGCAGGCGAGTTCGACGCCGCCTTCTTCGGGATCGGCCCACGTGAGGCGCTGGCGATGGACCCCCAGCAGCGTCTCCTCCTGGAAGGAGCCTGGGAGGCGCTCGAGGACGCCGGCGTCGACCCCGCCTCCCTGCGCGGAAGCCGCACCGGCGTCTACGCCGGGATCATCGCCGGCGACTACGGGCTGCTTTCCAGGGGCTCGCGCGGCGACCTGGAGGGATACCTCGGGATCGGCAACACCGCCAGCGTCGCTTCGGGCCGGATCGCCTACACGCTCGGCCTGGAGGGCCCCGCTCTCTCCTTCGACTCTGCCTGCTCGTCCTCGCTGGTGGCGATCCACCTGGCCTGTCAGGCGCTGCGGCAGGGGGAGTGCTCGCTGGCCCTGGCCGGCGGGGTGACGGTGATGTCGACGCCGGCCTCGATCGTCGAGCTGTCCCGCCAGCGCGCGCTCGCCCCCGACGGCCGCTGCAAGGCATTCGGCTCCGGGGCCGACGGCATGGGCACCTCGGAGGGGATGGGGCTGGTCGTGCTCGAGCCGCTCTCGATGGCGCGCCTGCACGGGCACGAGGTGCTGGCGACGGTCCGCGGGTCGGCCGTCAACCAAGACGGTGCCTCCAACGGGCTCACCGCCCCCAACGGTCCCGCGCAGGAACGCGTGATCGCCGCCGCCCTGGCGAGCGCCGGGCTCTCGGCCGCCGAGATCGACGCCGTCGAGGCCCACGGCACCGGGACCGCGCTCGGCGACCCGATCGAGGCGGGCGCGCTGCTCGCCACCTACGGCCAGGGGCGCGAGCACGGGCCGCTGCGCCTGGGCTCGATCAAGTCGAACATCGGCCACGCCCAGGCCGCTGCGGGGGTCGCCGGTGTGATCAAGATGGTGGAGGCGATGCGCCACGGCGTGCTCCCACGGACCCTCCACGCCGATCCTCCCTCGGGGCACGTCGACTGGGGCGCGGGCGAGATCGAGCTGCTGACCGAGGAGGCACCGTGGGGGCCCACAGGCCGCCCGCGTCGCGCCGGAGTCTCTTCCTTCGGGATCTCCGGGACCAATGCCCACCTGATCCTCGAGGAGCCGCCTGCGGGGGAGCCGGCAGCGGCGACCGAGGAGCCTGCGCCGCTCTCCGGCGCCGTCGGCCTCGCGCTCTCGGCCAGGAGCGCGCCGGCGCTGCGCCGGCAGGCCCGCGAGCTCTCCGCACACCTGCGGGCGCATCCGGAGCTCGAGCCTGCGGATGTCTCCTTCTCGCTCGCCACCGCGCGTGGCCTGCTCGACCACCGGGCCGTGATCACGGGGGTCGATCGGGAGGATCTGCTGGCGGGGCTGGACGGGTTCGGCTCGGGGGAGGGGGAGGTCGGCGCCGCCGTCACCGGGGAACCCGTCGGACCGGTCTTCCTCCTCACCGGCCAGGGCGCCCAGCGCGTGCGCATGGGCTCGGGACTGCGAGAGGTCTCCCCGGCCTTCGCCGCGGCCTTCGACGAGGTCTGCGCGGCCTTCGATCCTCTGCTCGCCCGACCGCTCGCCGAGGTGATCGTCGAAGGAGGCGAGTCCCTCGACGACACCACGTTTGCCCAGCCAGCCCTCTTCGCGATCGAGGTGGCGCTGGCCCGCCTGGTCGGCTCGCTCGGACTGCGCCCGGCAGCGCTGGTCGGCCACTCGATCGGCGAGCTCGCCGCCGCGCACCTGGCGGAGGTGCTCTCTCTCGCCGACGCCTGCACGCTGGTCGCGGCCCGCGGGAGGCTGATGGGGGCCCTGCCGGCGGGCGGGGCGATGGTCGCGATCGAGGCCGGCGAGGCGGAGGTGGCGGCGGCCGTCGAAGGCACGGAGGGCGCCGCCCTCGCCGCCGTCAACGGCCCGGTCGCCGTGGTCGTCTCGGGGGCCGAGGCCGAGGTGCTGGCCGTCGCGGCCCGCTTCGCCGAGGATGGCCGGCGCACCAGGCGGCTGGTGGTGTCCCACGCCTTCCACTCGCCGCTGATCGACCCGATGCTCGAGGAGTTCGAGTCCACGGTCCGAGGCCTCGCCTTCTCGCCACCGACCGTCCCCGTCGTCTCCACGCTTAGCGGCCGACTCCTCACCGACGCCGAGGCCACCGACCCTGCCTACTGGGTGGGCCAGGCCCGCGGCACGGTGCGCTTCGCCGCCGCCGTCGCGACGGCCGCCGGCCTCGGGCACAGCCTCTTCGTCGAGCTCGGTCCCGACCCGGTGCTCTGCGCGGCTGCGGCCGGCTGTCTCGATGGGGAGGCCACCCTGATACCCACTCTGGACGGGGGCCGCGAGGAGCCGACCGCGATCCTCGATGCGCTTGCCGGCGCCCACGCCGCCGGCGTCCGGGTCGACTGGGCGGCGCTCGTGCCCGGCGCGTCGCGGGTCCCGTTGCCGACCTACCCCTTCCAGCGGCAGCGCTTCTGGCTCGCCGCGGAAGCCGACGGCGATCCCCGCGCCGTGGGTCAGGACCGGGTCGACCACCCCTTCCTCGGCGCCGCCGTCGAGCTGCCGGGCGACGAAGGCCTGCTGCTCACGGGCCGGATCTCGCCCGGGTCCCACCCCTGGCTCGCCGACCACGCCGTGCTCGGAACGACGATCCTGCCCGGGACCGCGCTGCTCGAGCTGGCGCGGCGGGGCGGAGAGGAGGCGGGCCTCGGCACCCTTCGCGAGCTGACCTTGCAGGCTCCGGCGATCGTCCCGGACGAGGGCGCGCTGGCGCTGCAGGTTCGGGTCGGCGCGGGCGAGGAGGACGGATCGCGGCCGGTGACAGTCAGCACGCGGCCGCCCGGGGAGGACGGGGAGTGGACCGTGAACGCATCCGGCACGGTGGGCCCCGGGGCGCCTGCCGAGGTCGATCCGCCGATCGCCTGGCCGCCCGAGGGTGCCGAGCCGGTCGCGCTCGACGGTCTCTACGCTCGCCTCGCCGAGGCCGGAGTCGATCACGGGCCCGTGTTCCGAGGGGTCACCGTCGCCTGGTGCCGCGGCGAGGAGGTCTTCGTGGAGGCGTCGCTCGACGAGGACCTCCGTGGCGACGGCGGGGGCTTCGGCCTGCACCCGGCGCTGCTCGACGCGGCCTTCCACCCGGCGCTCGCGCTCGCCGATCCGGACGGGGACTCCTCCGGCGCCCCGTGGCTTCCGTTCTCCTTTTCCGGCGTCTCTCCCGGCCCCGGCGACGCCCGCTCGCTGCGGGTCCGTGTGGCAAGAGGGCCGAAGGCGGGGGAGATCTCGCTCGACGCCCGGGACCGGACCGGTGAGCCGGTGATCCGGATCGACTCGCTCCTCACCCGTCCCGTCGACCCGGCCACGTTCGGGGCGTCCTCGACCGACGGCCTCCACTCCCTCGACTGGTGCGAGCCGACGGCGACGGAACCCGACGGCGACGACCCCCGGATCGTCCTCTTCGAGCTCCGTCGCGCGGACGAGGACGGCGGGGAGCCGACGCCCGGCGCGGTCCGCTTCCTCACCGAGACCCTGCTCTCGCGCCTCCGATCCTTCCTCGCCGCCGACGAGGGCGACGGCTCGCGGCTGGTCGTGCTGACCCGCGGGGCGCTCGCGGTAGGCCTCGGTGAGACCCCCGAACCGGCCACCGCCGCGGCCCTCGGCCTGCTCGCCTCGGCCGCCGCGGAGCATCCTGGCCGCATCGCCTCGATCGACCTCGACCGGGAGACCGCGGAGGCGCCTGCGGAGGCCCTGGCGCTGGCCGGGGCCGAGTCTCGCCTCGCCGTGCGCGACGGCCGGGTCCTGGTCCCGCGGCTGCGCCCCAGACCGGATGCTCGCGGCGGCGAGGAGGCCGAGGCACGTCACCTCGGGACCCGACGCCGCGGGACCCTGGAGGACCTGGCTTGGCTCCCGTCCACCGCCGCGACCCGGCCGCTCGGGCCCACCGAGGTGAGGGTCTCCGTGCGCGCGGCCGGGCTGAACTTCAGGGACGTCCTGCTGGCGCTCGACATCTATCCCGGCGAGGCGCCGATCGGCAGTGAGGGCGCGGGCACCGTGATCGAGGTCGGCGCCGAGGTCTGGGGGCTCGCGGTGGGAGACCGGGTGACGGGGATGATGGCCGAGTCGATCTCGCCGCTCGCAGTCGCCGAGGAGGGCTCGCTCACCCGCCTCCCGGAAGGCTGGACCTTCGCCGAGGGTGCTGCGCTGCCGATCTCCTTCGCGACCGCCTGGTACGGACTTGTCGACCTCGCTGGCCTCGCCGAGGGCGAGTCGGTCCTGATCCACGCGGGCGCGGGCGGGGTCGGCATGGCCGCGATCCAGATCTCCCGGATGCTCGGTGCCCGCGTGCTGGCGACGGCGAGCGGATGGAAGTGGCCGGTGCTGCGCGCCCTCGGGGTCGCGGCGGAGGACATCTCGGGCTCGCGCGACCTCGGCTTCGTCGAGCGGGTCCGTGCGGCCACCGGGGGCCGCGGCGTCGACGTGGTCCTCAACTCGCTGGCGGGCGAGTTCGTCGACGCCTCCGCGTCCCTGCTGGTCGAGGGGGGCCGCCTGCTCGAGATCGGCAAGACGGACCTGCGCGATCGTGCCGACCTGCCGCCGGGCATCTCCTACATCCCCTTCGACACCACCGAAGCCGGACCTGGGCGCCTCACGGCGATCCTCGCCGAGGCCACGACGCTCGCCGAGGACGGCCTGATCAATCCGCCCGCGATCGAACACGCCGACGTCGACCGGCCCGAGGAGGCCTTCCGCCACCTGCGCGAGGGCCACAACATCGGCAAGCTCGTCTTCGACCTCCCCGCACCGCCGGATCCCGGGCGGACCGTGCTGGTCACCGGTGCCCCGGGAGGGCTCGGATCGCTGGTCGCCCGCCACCTCGTCGAGCGCGGCGCGCGGCATCTCGTGCTCGCCTCCCGGCAGGGGCCGGGCGCCGAGGGCGCCGCCGAGCTGCGGGCCGACCTGGAAGCAGCCAGCGCGACGGTCGAGATCCATTCCTGCGATGTCGCCGACGCCATGGCCGTCGAGGAGCTGGTGGCGGGCATCGGGCCCGGGCATCCGCTCGGCACCGTCATCCACTGCGCGGGGGTGCGGGGGGACGCGATGGTCTCGAACCTCGACCCGGGCGATCTCGAGCAGGTCCTCGCCCCCAAGGCCGACGGTGCCTGGAACCTCCACCGGGCCACCGCGGGCCTCGACCTCGAGCGGTTCGTCCTCTTCAGCTCGGTGGCCGGGGTGCTCGGCGGTCCGGGCCAGGGCGCCTACGCGGCGGCCAACTCCTATCTCGACGCCCTCGCGCAGGCCCGCCGCGCCGAAGGGCTTCCCGCGACCTCGATCGCCTGGGGGATGTGGAACGTCGGCATGGGGGCGGGACTGACCGCCGCCGACCGTGAACGCATCTCGCGCGGCGGCCTCGCGCCGATCGCGACGGAGGACGGCCTGGCGATGCTCGACCGCGCCCTCGCCTCGCCGGCGTCGCTGGTGGTCGCCGCCCCGACCGACGCGGCGGCCCTGCGCCGGCTCGCCGCCGCCGACCTTCTGTCGCCGGCGCTGCGGGAGCTGGTCTGTGCGCCGCGGCGGGCGGGCGGAGCCTCAGCCTCGCGCGGCGACCTCGCCGCTCGTCTCGCCGCCGTCCCCGAGGCCGGCCGGGAGGCGGTGGTCCTGGCGCTGGTGGCAGAACACGTCGCCGCCGTCCTCGGCCACAGCTCCGCCGAGGCGGTCGATCCCGACCGCGCCTTCCGCGACCTCGGCTTCGACTCGCTCGCGGCGGTGGAGCTCCGGAACCGGCTCGGAGCGGCGACCGGCCTCAAGCTGGCGCCGACGCTGGTCTTCGACCATCCGAATGCCCGCGAGGTGGCCGCGCACCTGCTCGCCGGATCGGTCGCCGAGCCCGGCGGGGAAGAGGGGGGCCTCTGGGAGGCCTTCGACAGATTGAAGGCGATGCTCGACCTACTCCCGACGGACGAGGTCGAGGCGCGGGCGGCCGCCCGTGGGCGGCTCACCTCCTACCTGGAGCAACTGGTCCCGCTTCCCGGTGGAGACGGTGACGGCGAAGGCGCGGCCGAGCGGGTCGGCTCGATGTCCTCCGACGAGTTGCTCGAGCTGATCGAGGGCACGCATGAGTGACGACCCGGCACGCCTGCGCGAAGGACTGGAGAGGGCCGCCGTCCAGCTGGTCGCCGCACGGCAGCGGATCGCCGACCTCGAGAAGCGGTGGAACGAGCCGATAGCGATCGTCGGAATGGCGTGTCGCCTGCCCGGCGCCGCGAGTCCGGAGGAGCTCTGGGACCTGGTCAGCGAGGGCGTCGACGCCGTCGGCCCGTTCCCGGACGACCGCGGATGGGATCTCGAGCGGCTCTATGACCCGGACCCCGACCACGAGGGGACCAGCTCGGCGAAGGAGGGTGGCTTCCTCGGGCAGGCTGCCGATTTCGACGCAGACTTCTTCGGCATCTCGCCACGCGAGGCGCTCGGCATGGACCCCCAGCAGCGGCTGCTGCTGGAAGTCTCCTGGGAGGCCCTGGAACGAGCAGGGCTCCCGCCGGTGAGGATGCGGGGGACCGCCACGGGTGTCTTCGTCGGCGCGATGTACCAGACCTACGGCCCGGCAGCCGGGATGACGTCGAGCCTGGTCTCGGGACGGATCGCCTATACGCTGGGGCTGACCGGCCCAGCGCTGACCGCCGACACCGCCTGTTCGGCCTCGCTCACCGCCATCCACCTGGGCTGCGAGTCACTGCGGGCCGGCGAGTCGGGCCTTGCGCTGGCGGGGGGTGTGACGGTGCTTTCGACCCCGGCTCCCTTCATCGAGGTCTCGCGCCAGCGCGGCCTCGCCCCCGACGGGCGCTGCAAGGCATTCGGCAGCGGCGCCGACGGCGCCGGCTTCTCCGAGGGGGTCGGGGTGGTGGTGTTGGAGCGCCTCGAGGATGCGCGGCGCGCGGGCCGTGACGTGCTGGCAACGATCCGCGGCTCCGCGATCAACCAGGACGGAGCCTCGAACGGGCTCACCGCTCCCCATGGCCCGGCCCAGGAGCGGGTGATCGCGCGCGCCCTCGCCACCGCCGGTCTGAGCCCCGCCGACGTGGACGCAGTCGAGGCCCACGGCACCGGCACCACCCTCGGCGACCCGATCGAGGCCGCGGCCCTGCTCGCCACCTACGGCCGGGAACGGGGGGAGGCCGACCCCCTGTGGCTCGGCTCGATCAAGTCGAACATCGGCCACACCCAGGCCGCGGCTGGCGTCGCCGGGGTGATCAAGATGGTGCTCGCCCTGCAGCACGGGAGCCTGCCGGGGACGCTCCACGCCGCCGAGCCGAGCCCGCACGTCGACTGGTCCTCGGGCGCGGTCGAGCTGCTGACTGAGCCGCGCCCCTGGGCGCGGGACGGCCGTCCGCGCCGCGCCGGGGTCTCCTCGTTCGGCATGTCGGGCACCAACGCACACCTGATCCTCGAGGAGGCCCCCGGCCCCGAGCCCGCGGCGACGACCGGCCCCGCGGCGCCGTCGATCGCCGGCATCCATGCAATGCCGCTGTCGGCGAAGAGCGACGCGGCCCTGCGGGAGATGGGCGCCGACCTGGCCCGACACCTCCGTGAGGACCCCGGGCTCGAGCTCGCCGACGTGGGCTTCTCACTCGCGACCACCCGCGCGAACTTCGCCCACCGGGCCGTGGTCACCGGCTCCACGCGCGCGGAGCTGCTCGCCGGCCTCGACGCGCTCGCCTCCGGGGGGAGGGCCAACGGGCTCGTCACCGGTCGCGCCCGTCCCGGCGAGACCGCCTTCCTCTTCGCCGGCCAGGGCTCGAGGTGGGCGGGCGTCGGCGCCGAGCTCCTCGACTCGGCACCGGTCTTCGCCGAGGCGATGCGCGACTGCGAGGCGGCCCTGGCGCCTCACCTCGACTGGTCGGTCGAGGACGTGCTGCGCGGGGCCGAGGGGGCGCCCCGGATCGAGCGGGTCGACGTCCTCCAGCCGACGCTCTTCGCCCTGATGGTCTCGTTGGCGGCGCTCTGGCGCTCGTTCGGTGTCGAGCCATCGGTGGTCGTCGGCCACTCGCAGGGGGAGGTGGCCGCCGCCCACGTGGCCGGTGGGCTCGCGCTGGATGACGCGGCCCGCATCGTCGCGGTCCGCAGCCAGGCGCTTGTGGAGCTGGTGGGGAAGGGCGCGATGGCCTCGGTCTCGACGGCCGCCATGGACGCTGAGGAGATGCTGGCGGCATGGCCGGGTCGGATGTCGCTGGCGGCGGTCAACGGGCCGCGGTCCGTGATCGTCTCCGGCGACCTCGACCCTGTGTCGGAGCTGCTGGAGATCTGCGAGCGAGACGGGGTGAGGGCCCGCGAGATCGTCGCCGGCGGAGCCGGGCACTCGGTCCAGATCGAGCCACTGCGTGAGCGGCTGCTGGACGGCTTCGCCGCGGTCGAGCCGCGCGCCGGGACGATCCTCTTCCGCTCGACCGTGACCGGGTCGACGCTCGACACCGCCGAGCTGGACGCGGGCTACTGGTACCGGAACCTCCGAGAGACGGTGCGGCTGGAGCCGGTGGTGCGGGACCTGCTCGACGGCGGCTGCCGCACGCTCGTCGAGATCAGCCCGCACCCGGCGCTCGCCGTAAACCTCCAGGAAACGATCGAAGACGTCGAGGATCCCGGCGACGTCGCCGTCGTCGGCTCACTGCGCCGCGGTGGTTCTGACGCACGGCGGTTCGTCGAATCCCTGGCCGCCGCCCACGTGGCCGGAGTCGACGTCGACTGGGAGAGACTCTGGCCGGGTGCCACCAGGGTGGCGTTGCCGACCTATCCGTTCCAGCGGGAGCGTTACTGGATCGAGCCGGGACCCGAGGTCGGCGACCCGACGTCGCTCGGCCAGCTCGACCTCGGCCACGGCCTGCTCGGCGCGGCGGTCGAGATCGCCGGGGAGGGCACCGTGATGACCGGGCGGCTGTCGCTGCGGGAGTCGAGTTGGCTGGGAGACCATGCCGTGCTGGAGACGCCGGTGCTGCCGGGCACCGCCTTCGTCGAGGTGGCCTGCCGCGCGGCCCGCTTCCTCGGCCTGGGCCTGGAGGAGCTGGTGCTGCAGGCGCCCCTTGTGCTGGACGCGGGGCGACCCCGGTCGCTGCAGGTGGTCGTCAGGCGCCAGGACGACGGGCACGCCGGCGCGCTGACGATCTCCTCACGTCCGCAGGGCGGTGAGGACGAAGAGGCCGAGGGATGGACCTGCCACGCGACCGGCAGCCTCGGGCCCGAGTCGGCGACGGCGCCGGAGCCCCTCGGATCCTGGCCGCCGGAGGGCGCCGAGCCGGTCGCACTCGAGGACCTGTACCCGCGCCTGGAGAGACTGGGCGCCGATTACGGCCCCGCCTTCCGGGGCCTTACCGCAGCCTGGCGCCGCGACGGGAAGGTCTTCGTCGAGGCCGAGCTGGCCGAGCCTCAACGTGAGGAAGCCGGCGCCTTCGGCATCCATCCGGCACTCCTCGACTCGGCCCTGCACGGTGCCCTGCTGGCCGCCGAGACGGAGCACCCCGGCCCTGCCCTGCCCTTCGCCTGGAGGGGGGTGCGCGTCCACGCCACCGGCGCCGGGTCGCTACGTGCCGCGATCTCGCCGCGGGAGGGCGGCGAGCTCTCGGTCGAGGCCTTCGACCCCGCCGGTTCCGCGGTCATCAGCATCGAGTCGCTCGTGGTCCGTCCGGTCGATCCGGCTCAGCTGAGGGCCGGCGGCGGCGCGGAGCGCTCGCTGTTCGAGCTCGCTCATGCTCCGTGGGAACTGCCGGACCGCGATGACCCGCTCTCGCCGACGGCCGTTCTCGGTGAGCTCGAGCTCGTGGGCCTTCATACGGCCCGCCACGCCGACCTGGACTCGCTCCTGGCGGCGATCGGGGCGGACGGCGAGGCTCCGGGCCTGATCCTCGTCGCCGCTCCTGCCGCTGCGTCGGCGGAGGGGGCGGCCGATGCCGCGGAGCAGGCCGCCCTCGCCCTGCTCGCGCAACTGCAGGCGTTCATCGCGGCCGGGGCCCTGACCGAGACCCGCTTCGCCATCGTCACCGAGAACGCCGTCGGGGCGCTCTCGGGCGAGAGTCCCGATCTCCGCCTGGCCGCCGCGCGCGGCCTGATCCGCTCGGCCGCCACCGAGTATCCCGGCCGCTTCGTCTCACTCGACCACGACGGAACCGAGGCATCGCTCGCCGCCGTCCCCGCCGCGCTGGCGACCGGGGAGCCGGAGATCGTCCTGCGCGACGGCGAGGCCCTGGTACCTCGCGTGGGCCGTTGGGAGGCGGGGGAGGGGCATCCGCGGGCCCTGGACCCCGAGCGTGCCGTGCTCGTCACCGGCGCCACCGGCAGCCTCGGCAGTCTGGTCGCCCGCCACCTGGTCGAGCGCCACGGCGTCCGCCGCCTGCTGCTCGTCTCCCGCCACGGGCTCGAGGCCCCAGGGGCGGGCGAGCTGGTCGGCGAGCTCGAGGGCCTGGGCGCCGAGGTGACGCTGGATGCCTGCGACGTCACCGACCCACACCGTCTTGCCGAGCTGCTGACAGATGTCGAGCTCGGTGCCGTCTTCCACGTCGCCGGCGTCCTCGACGACGCGCTGGTCAAGAACCTGGACCCCGAGGCCCTGCGGCGGGTGCTGGAGCCGAAGGCGAAGGGTGCCTGGGCACTGCACGAGGCCACCCGGGCCGTCGACCTCACCCATTTCGTCCTCTTCAGCTCGCTCGCCGGCGTCTTCGGCGCAGCCGGGCAGGGAAACTATGCGGCCGCCAACGCCTTCCTCGACGCCCTGGCCCGGAAGCGCTCCGACGAAGGGCTTGCCGCCACCTCGATCGCCTGGGGGCTCTGGGAGGAGGGGAGGGGCTCCCGTCTGGGCGCCGCCGATCTCGCCCGCATCGAGCGCCAGGGCCTCGCCCCGATCGGCGCCGCCGAGGGCCTCGACCTGCTCGACGCCGTCCTCGCCGACCCGCGCGACCTGACGATCGCCACCCCGCTGGACCTGGCCCGTCTGCGGACCCTGGCCTCGGCCGGTCTTCTTCCGCCGCTCCTGCGTGGCCTCGTCCGCACTCCACGCCGCGTCGCCGCGGGGGACCGCGGCGACCTCAGGGCCCGCCTCGCCGCCGTACCCGAGGACGAGCGGGCGGTCCTGGTGCTGGACCTGGTGCGTGAGCAGGTCGCCGCCGTCCTCGGCCATTCCTCGCCCGAGGCGATCGAGGCCGACCGCGCCTTCAGGGACCTCGGCTTCGATTCCCTCGGCGCAGTCGAGCTGCGCAACCTGCTGGTCGCCAGGACCGGCCTGCGGCTGCCGGCGACGACGGTCTTCGATCACCCGGACTCCGCCTCGCTCGCCCGCCATCTCCTCGATCAGGTCGAGGCCCTGCCGGCGTCGGGCCTCGACGGCGCCGGCCCCACGGCCACCTCCGACGCCGCGCTCCAGTCCTACCTGCGGATCGCGAGCGACCGCGAGATGGCGGCGGAGCTGCTGGTCCTGCTGGCGTCGGCGGCGAGGTTCCGTCCCGGCTTCAGCGTCCCGCTGGCGCCGCCCCAGGCGCCCGAGCCGAGGTTGCTTGCGGCGGGTGAGGGCGCGCCGAGCATCGTCTGCGTCTGCTCGGTCACGCCACTGTCGGGGCCCCACGAGTACGCGACCATCGCCCGGCACTTCGACGGCAGGCGCTCGGTATACGCCGTGCCGCACAGCGGCTACCTGGAGGGCGAGCCGCTGCCGAGCTCCTTCGACGTCGCGGTGGAGACCCAGGTCGCCTCGATCGCCGAGCTGGTCGGCGACCGCGAGTTCGTCCTCCTCGGGCACTCCTCCGGCGGGACGTTCGCCCACGCGATCGCCGCCCGCCTCGAGGCGCTGGGGCGCCCACCAGCCTCGCTCGTCCTGCTCGACACCTACGAGCCCGGCGAGCTCTCCTCGCCTGGGACCCGCAAGCTCCTCTCCTACGCCCTCTTCTCCTCGGACCGCTTCTCGCTGGAGGTCGGCGACACGCGGCTGACCGCGGCTGGCGCCTACCTCTCGATGCTCCGGGAGTACGACCCCGGGCGGGTCGGGGTGAGGACCCTGCTCGGCAGGGCGCTCGAGCCGGCGCTTTCGGCGACCGAGGGCTTCGACGGTCGCGCGGACTGGCGGCGCTTCGATCAGGCGGTCGATCTCCGCGGTGATCACCTCGGAGTGATGCACGAGCACGCCGTCGCGACCGCCGCCGCCGTCGAGCACTGGCTCTCGGCCTGAGGTTCTCCTGGCGTTCTTGGCATCCTCTCGGTGCGGTTCCTATGTTGGGTCCATGCCTGGCACAGAGGACTTCGACGTGGTGATCGTCGGCGCCAGCCTCGCCGGCTGCTCGGCGGCGATCCTGCTGGGCAGGCAGGGGTTCACGGTCGCCCTGGTCGACAAGCACGGCGGCGCGGATGCCTTCAAGCGGCTCTGCGGCCACTTCGTACAGGCAAGCGCCACCCCTACCATCGAGCGACTGGGCATAGACGGCCCGATCGAGGCTGCCGGCGGGGTGAGGAACGGCATCGACGTCTGGACCGGCTGGGGCGTGATCTGCTCGCGTGAGCCTCCCGGGGAGCGCAGGCATGGCTTCAGCCTGCGCCGCAAGAAGCTCGACCCGCTGATCAGGCGCGCCGCCTCCGACCTGCCGACCGTCGATTACCGCCCCCGCCTCAGGGCGGTCGGCCTGGACCGTGGATCGACCGCGCCGACGGTCGAGTTCGAGGGTGCCGACGGCACCCACCTGCGCCTGCGGGGACGCCTCGTCGTCGGTGCCGACGGCAGGGCCTCGACCGTCGCCCGGCTGGCCCGCATCCACGAAAGGCGCTCCCGCAACAACCGCTTCTGTTACGCCGCGTACTTCTCCGATGTCGGCCTGCACGACACCAGCCTGGGGAGGATGTGGCTGGACGACCGCGACGTGGTGATCGCCGCGCCCCAGGACGAGGGCCTGACGGTCCTGGCGACGTTTCCTCACAAGCGGGAGCTACCGCGCTTCGAAGAGGATCGTCGGAGCGCGCTGATGTCCACCCTGCAGGACCTCCCGGGCCTGGACCTGACCAATGCGCGGCAGGAGGACAAGATCCTCGGGTACAAGAGCTATGACCTGATCAGACGCGCTCCGACCTGCCGGCCGGGCATCGCCCTCGTCGGGGACGCGGCGCTGGCCTCGGATCCGGTGATGGCCGTCGGGTGCGGATGGGCGATCGAGTCGGCGGGGTGGCTCGTCGACTCGGTGACCCCGGCCCTCGAGGGGTCGGAGCCGCTGAGTGCCGGCCTGGGTCGCTATCGCCGCCTGCACCGGCGCAACCTCCGCGGCCACCACCTCCTGACCGCCATGAATGCGCGTGCCCGCCCGATCGACCCGCTGCGGCGGATGCTCTTCTCCGCCGGCGCCTCCGACCCCGTGGTCGCGCAACGGCTGATCGACTTCGGCGAGCGCTTCATCACTCCCCGCGAGCTGCTCTCGCCCGCGATCGTCGGCCGCTCGGCGCTACACATGATCGGCTCACGTCGGGGCAGATCGCAAAGAGAACTCGCGCCCCGATGAAGCTCCACACCCGCAGGTGGTCCTCGGGCGCATCCGGCCCGGTCGTGGCGTGCCTACATGGGATCGGACAGCACGGCGGGGTCTTTGTCCGGCTCGCCCGCGACCTGGCCCCGGTCGGTGTGCAGTTGGTCGCGGTCGACCTGCGGGGGCACGGTCTCTCGCATAAGCAACCTCCCTGGGATGTCGGCACCCACGTCACCGACCTCGCCGAGACCTTCGAATGCCTGGGCGTCGAGCCCGATACCTGGATCGCGCACAGCTTCGGCGCGCGGGTCGCCCTGGAGTACGCGACGCGAAACGGCGCGGCGGCGCGGCGCCTGGCCCTGCTCGAGCCGGGTGTGCAGATCGACCCGGCCACCGCCCTGGCGAGGGCCGAAATCGAACGCCTCGACTGGGCCTTCAACGGCCCCGACGCCGCCTTCAGGGTGCTCGCCGCGCACGGCGTGCCCGAGCACTCACACCCCGCGATCCGGAGCTACATCGAGGAAGACCTGGTCCTCGGCGGCGACGGCCAGTACCGCTTCAGTCACTCGCCCGCCTCGGTGGCGGTGGCCTGGAGCGAGATGTGTAGTCCGCTCGCCCGTCCGGACCGGACCGACCTGCTCGTCGTGCATGCGGCGAACTCGGCGCCGCTGACGGACTCGCCCGACGGCGCCTGGCTGGAGAGTACGGCGGCGGTGGCCGAGGTCCCATATGGCCACAACGTGCTCTGGGAATCACCCGAAGAGACCGCGGCCGCGGTCCAGGCGTTCCTCGTCGGCGCGTAGCGCCCCCGCGGCGAACGCCTCGGGGTGAAAGTTGGCACCCCCGGTCGCGAGCGAGAAGGATCCCGCGGGCAGTCACCGTCGGATGAACGGCAGGGGCCGGGAGGGCCTTTCGGATGTCACAGCGCCTGGCGAGGATCGCCACCAAATACCCGCGACGCCTCGGTCTCGTCGCCGCCCTGACCTTCCTGGTCGTCGCGGCCGTCGGCAGCGGGGCCCCCGGTAGCTTCGACGTCCCGAGGGACATGGCCGACCCCGGTTCTCAGTCGGCTCATGCCCGGGACAAGATGGAAGCGGCAACCGGCCAGACGGCTGAACCGGCGATAGTCGCATTGGTCGACGCAGGACCCCGGAGCAAGAAGGTGGCTGACGTCGCTAATCGGCTCGAACACACCCCGGGCATCGGCATGGTCGTCTTCCCGGTACCGAAATCGCCGCTCGTCTCGAGCGACGGGCATCGGAGCCTGGTGGGAGCCGCGATCCTCACCAAGGCCTCGGAAACGAAGGTCGGCGAAAAGGTCCAGAGCGAGTTCTCCGGTGATCCGGACGTCGAACTGGGCGGGAACGCGATCACCCGCATCCAGGTCCTCGAACAGGCGACCCAGGACCTCCGCACGGCCGAGTTGATCGCCTTCCCGCTCCTGGCGATCCTGACCTTCCTCTTCTTCCGGGGCGTGGCCGCCCTGCTGCCGCTGGTGGTCGGCGGGACGACCGTGTTGGGGGCGTTCGCCGTCCTTCGTCTGATCAACGTGGCCCTCCCGCTCTCGCCGTTCGCGCTGAACCTGGTGATCGGGACGGGACTCGGCCTGGCCGTCGACTACAGCCTCCTCTCGGTGTCCAGATTCCGGGAGGAGATCGGCCGTGGCTCGGACCCGCCGACGGCACTCCTGGCGACGCTCCGATCTGCCGGGCACACCATCTTGTTCAGCGCTCTCACCGTCGCCGCGGCGCTCGCCTGTCTATGCGTCTTCCCCCAACGGTTCCTGGTCTCGATGGGCATCGGCGGCGCCGTCGCCGCCTTCATCGCCGCGGCGGCCACCTTCCTCGTCTTGCCGCCGATGTTGATCCTGTTGGCGCCGCGTCTCGGGAAGGTGACCCCGAGGCCGCCCGGCGAGGGGCGTTGGTATGCGTTGGCCCGGAAGGTGACCCGACGGCCGACGCTGGTGGCGGGGGGCGCGGCGGCGTTGATGCTGCTCCTCGCCGCACCGATCCTGAAGCTCGACTGGACCAGCCTTGATGCGACCTCGTTGCCCGGCGGCAAAAGCTCGCGCACGGTGTTCGAAGCGGCGCAGCGTGAATTCCCGAGAGCCCAGGCCAGTCCGGTGTTCGTCGCCGTCGAAGCGCCGCGGAGCGGGAAGAAGCCGATCATGGCCTACCGGGACAGGCTGGAACGCGTCGACGGCGTCAAGGACGTCGGCGTCCCCGTCTTCCTGAAGCACGATGTCTGGCGCCTGGAAGTCGTGGTCCCGGGCGCGCCGAGCTCGGAAGGCGTGCAGAGTGTGGTCTCCCGGCTACGGGGGATAGACGCCCCATTCCCCTCCGTCGTCGGGGGCTCCGCCGCCGAAACCATGGACTCCCACGCGGCGGTGAGCCGCACGGTCGGATTCGCC
This sequence comes from Solirubrobacterales bacterium, assembly GCA_047601885.1. GTDB lineage: Bacteria > Actinomycetota > Thermoleophilia > Solirubrobacterales > 70-9 > VAYN01. The sequence goes on along the minus strand of JASGIK010000002.1, from coordinate 127,526 downwards.
CTGGCGCTGCTGGTGATCTTGACCTGCACCGCGCTATGGCTGATGACGGGCTCGGTGCTCCTGCCGATAAAGGCCCTGGCGATGAACTTCCTCACCCTGGCGGCGGCGACCGGGGTGATGGTCTTCATCTTCCAGGACGGCAACCTGGCGGGTCTCCTCGGTGCGACGCCTCAGGCGGGGGTGGAGCAGACCGACTACCTGGTGACGGCCGCGATCGTCTTCGGCCTCTCGACCGACTACGGCATCTTCCTGCTTTCCCGGATCAAGGAGGCCCATGATGGCGGTGCCTCCAACGAGGAGGCCGTCGCCCGGGGCCTCGAGTACACGGGCTCGGTGGTCAGTGCGGCCGCCGTCCTCATGGCCGTGGTGCTCGGCGCGTTCGTCACGTCGGGGATGGTCGTCCTCAAGGAGGTCGGAGTGGGGGCGGGGGTGGCCGTCCTGCTGGACGCGTTCGTCGTCCGCGCACTGCTCGTGCCCTCGCTGATGATGCTCCTCGGACGGGCCAACTGGTGGTCACCACGGCCACTCCGAAGGCTCCACGAGAAGCTGGGGCCCAGGCCCGGGACCGCCCAGGTGAAATCGAGTCCGGCGAGGGTCGCCTGAGGCCATGTCGACCTCTTTCATCCGAGACATCCGTGGCCTCCGACGGCGCCTCCGGCGCCCCACGGTCCTGCTCGTCGTGCTGGTCGCGGCTGGCTCCTCGGTCGCCGCCGGGGTTCTCGCCGGCCCCGCAGGCGCCGTGACCCTTCCGGACCAACGCGTCTACGAGCTGGTGACCCGGTTCGAAAAGGAAGGGCACGAAGCCGACCTCAACGGCGTCCAGGCCGGATACGGCTACACCTCGCGCGATGGCAACTCGCTCGAGTGGCGAGCGGTAGGGGGTTGTTGCGGAGCCACCTCGGCGGCCCAGGAGACCTATCGGTCCTACCGCGCCGCCGACGGCTGGCAGACCGAGTCGCTGATGCCCGCGCCGAACGGCGGTGAAGAAGGTGGGCTGACCAGTCTGTTCACCGGTGGAGAAGAGACGTTGCCGGAATTCTGGACGCCTGACATGAAGCGGGTGATCTTCGCCGTGCCGAAAACTTACGCGAAGGGTGTAGTCCACCCAAATGACCAACAGGACCTCTACCTGCGCGAACCGAACGGTGAATTCATACTGGTGTCGACGGGCCCGCTTTCGACCGGTGAAGAATTGATGGGGTCGGTGTTTGACGGTGCCACCCCTGACGCGAACTATGTCGTATTCAGCAGCTCCGAACCGCTCACCTCCGATGCGACCGGCCTGCGGTCCGGTGACACCGAGTGGCAGTACCTGTACGTTCGCGACCTCCTCACCGGGACCACGACCCTGGTCGACGTCGACGACACGGGAGCGTTACTGGGGGTAGAAGGCGCGTCGCTGGGCAACGCCGGCTATCTCAACGGCGGCCTGCTGCCGGCGGACAACTACGGCACCAGCACCAACGCGATCTCCACCGACGGGTCGAAGGTGTTCTTCCAGACGCCTCTGACCACTGCCCCCCCGGTCGATCTCGATGCCGGCAAATCCCACCTCTACATGCGGGACCTCGCCGACTCGACCACGACGGCGCTCGATGAACCGAGCTCCTCGGGCTGGGCCCGCTACGAGGGGGCGAGCGAAGACGGCTCACTCGTCTTCTTCACCAGCAACGAGGGACTCGACGGGGCTCCCGACGTCCCGGAGCTCTACGTCTTCAACACCACCGGCGCATCCATCGGGCGGGTGCCGAGCATGTCGTCGGTCCCGATCTCGCTCGGCGAAGAAGGAGTCGCCCCCGCGACCGCCGGCGCGGTGGAAGGGATCACCGCGATCGCCAACGACGGCTCGCGGGTCTACTTCGTCGCCGACGACATCCTCGCCGCCAATCGGAACCCCGCCGGGGCGGAAGCCGTCGAAGGCAAGCCGAACCTGTATCTGTACGAAGTGGCGAGCGGTGCGACCGTCTACGTGGCGACCCTGGGCGCACAAGACGTCAGCACCTGCGAACCGAACTGCGCCGGAGGCCGGGCGACCCAGTTGATAGGCGAGCCCGACATCTCCCGCCGCGCCTTCCCCACCCCCGACGGCTCGACGCTCGTATTCGAATCGACCGCCGATCTGACCGGTGAAAACGAAGCCCTGCAGACCCGACTGACCGCGCCGGTGTCCGCAGGCGAACACACGATGCATGTGGAAAGCACGGAAGGACTCGAGCCGAGCCAGTGGATCCTGATCGGCTCCGGGGGTGAAGCCGAGCGGGAGAAGATCAAGTCGATAGACGGTCCTACCGAACTGACGGTGACCGAATTCGACGAAGAATATGCCTACGGCATCGTCGGCGAATTCGCCGTGGGCGCGCCGGTGAGCCGCCCCGAGCCGCAGGCCTACCGCTTCGGTGACGACGGCTCGCTGATCTGCCTCTCCTGCGCCGGCGCGGGGGAACCCGCGGCCGGCCACGGGACGCTCGGCATCACCTCGGGCGGTACTTACGCTCCGCCTGGCCAGAACATCCCGATGAATGAAGACGCGACGGAGATCTTCTTCGAATCGTCGAATCCGCTGGTACCGGAAGCACAGCCCGCCCGCCCTGGCCACGAAGCTGAATCCTCGAACGTCTACGAGTGGGAGGACGGCGAGGTCCACCTGATCTCCGACGGCACGACGGCGGGTTCGATCCTGGACGGCACCACGCCGAGCGGCGAAGATGTCTTCTTCTCGACCCGCTCACAGCTGACCAGCGGGAGCAACGGCGACTGGATCAACGTCTACGACGCGCGGGTCGGGGGCGGCTTCCCGGAATCGACCGCCGAAACGACCCCCTGCAGCGGACAGGCCTGCCGTGGCGCCGCCGCCGGGACGCGTCTCTCCGAAGTCCCGGCCAGCAGCCTGGGAGCGACGGAAGAAGTCGCGGGGAACGGAAAGGGCAGCTTCAAGGTCCAGCGGATGACGGCGACTCAGCGGCGGCGGCTGGCACGCACCGGCAGGCTTTCGCTCAAGGTCACGGCGACGTCCCGCGGGACGCTGACCGCGAAGCTGTGGTCGACCATCGACGGCAAGGACACCGCCGTCGCCCGGGCGAGGGCCAGGTTGGCGAAGGCGGGCAAGGCCGAGCTCCAGCTGGTGCTCGGCCGGGCCGCCCGGAAGGAGCTGGTGGCGCGTGGGTCGCTGGCGCTTCGGCTCGACGTCACCTTCAGCGCCAGCGACAAGCCCGTATCGACGCGACTGACCCTGCGAGCGCCGGGCGCGGGAAGGAGGGCCAGGCATGGTTGAGTACGGCAGGCGGCTGAGCGGGGGCGGGGCGACGCTCGCCTGCCTGCTCGTCATGTTTCTGGCGGCCCCCGCGGCGCGGGCCGCCGAATTCGGAATCGGGTCGTTCACGACTACGGCCTCGACCTCGCAGGCCGGCGCCCATGCCGATCTCTCGACACAGTTCTCGCTGAAGACCGACGCGCTCGGCAATCCGGTCGGGTCGATGAAGGATGTCCGCATCGAACTGCCATCCGGGGTGATCGGCAATCCGCAGGCTGTCGAACAGTGCTCCTTCCGAAGCCTCTCGACCTTCAAGTGCCTGCCCGCCGCGGAGGTTGGCCTCTTTACGCTCTCCTTCGTTGCCTGTCGCGGTTTCGCGACGTCGCTGATCACGCCGGCTGAACCCGGGGACACGCAGATCGAAGTCGAAAGCACCGAAGGCGTCTGCGAAGAAGAAGAAAGCGACGGGAACCTGTTGACGATCGGCACCGGGTCGTCGGCGGAGCAGGTTCGAGTCTCTCGCCTTCAGACCTCTCACATGGTCGAATTGACGGAGCCAATTCAGAACGAACATGCGGTCGGCGAAACGGTTACGCATATCGCCAGGCCGGTCGAAGGGCCGCTGCCGCTCTACAACCTCACCCCGTTTCCGGGACACGTGGCGACCTTTGGTACCGATCTGCTCGGTATAACGATCCTGATCGAGGTCGACATCAGCTCGCAGGGGAACCTGGTGGCGACGTTGGAAGACGCTTCGACGATGCTGCCGCTGGCCGGCGGCGGGGTGACGCTCTGGGGCGTCCCGTCGGACTCGAGTCACGACGAATTTCGCTGCAGCGAGCTCTACGAATGCGGGGCTACCGTCTCCCAGTCGGCGGCGTTCATGACCTTGCCTACCGAATGTTCCGGCCAGCCGCTGGCGACCGTGCTGTCGCTGGAATCGTGGCAGGGAGCGACGAACACGGCGACGGCAACCGAGCCGGCGCCGACCGGCTGCAACCTGCTTTCCATCGAACCGTCACTGCAGGTCCGGCCAGAAACGACCCGAGCCGATACGCCTTCAGGCTACGAAGTCGGGATCACTCTGCCGCAGCGAGAAGAACCGTACGGACTCGCGACCCCCGCGATGAAGAACATCGCGGTCACGCTGCCCGAAGGTACCTCGCTCTCGCCCGCTTTTGCCGAAGGCCTCGGCACCTGCTCGGAAGGGGAGCTCGCTGCGGGACACTGTCCTGAAGCCTCGCGAATCGGGACCGCCGAGGTGGTCAGTCCGCTGCTCGAAGAACCGCTCGATGGATCGGTCTACTTCGGCAGTCCTACGGCGGACGTGAAGTACCCGCTGCTCATCGAGGTCGCCGGCTCCTCGGTCTCGATCCACCTCAGCGGACGAGCGGTGCCCGATCCGGCCACCGGGCGTGTGACCGCCATCTTCGAAAGCCTGCCGGCGTTGCCGTTCAAGGAACTGCGGCTCAACCTGTTCGGCGGCGACACCGCCGCGCTCGACAATCCGCAGTCGTGCGGCGTGGTCACGAGCTCGGCGGCGATCACCGCCTACGGCGGGGCGAGCGCCGGTCCGTCGAGCAGCTTCACCGTCCGCGGAGACTGCGGGACCTCCTTCTCACCCGGATTCGTCGCTGGCGCGAAGCTGGCGAAGGCCGCCGCCTACACCCCCTTTTCGATGACCCTGACGCGCGCCGACGGGGAAGCCGATCTCGGCTCGTTCGACGCCGAGCTGCCGCCGGGTCTGATCGGTCTGTTGCGGTCGACGACGCTCTGCGGCGAACCGCAGGCAGCATCCGGCGAGTGCCCACAGGGCTCCCAGGTCGGCACGGCGACCATCGGCATCGGAGCCGGGGCCTCGCCGCTCTCGCTCTCCGGGCCCGTATACCTCACCGGCCCCTACGGCGATGCCCCGTTCGGCCTTGCCGTGGTGATCCGAGGCCAGGCCGGTCCGATCGACCTCGGCACGGTCGTGGTCCGCTCGCACCTCTACGTCGACCAGAAGACCCTCGCGCTGAGGATCGCCAGTGAACCGCTGCCACAGATCGTCGGCGGCATCCCGCTGCGCACACGGTCGATCAACATCACCCTGGACAAGCCCGAATTCATCATCAACCCGAGCACCTGCGGCACCGGGGAGATCACGGGAACCGCTGTCTCGGCAGGCGGCGCGAGCCACGCGCTCTCGACCCCCTTCAGTGTCCTCGGCTGCAACGGGCTGCACTTCTCGCCGCACATCAAGGCGTCGAGCGGGGCCGGCGGCACCCGGCTCGGCAAAGGCGCGGGCCTCGAGGTCCGGATCACGGACGGCGGCGCGACGAAGGCGCCGCTCGGAACCGTCTCGGTCACGCTTCCACGCCAGCTCCGCCCGCGGCTGAGCACGATCCAGAAGGCCTGCCTCCCCGGGGGTGCATCGCCGGAAACCGCCTGCGGCGCGGAGTCGAAGGTCGGTACGGCCTCGATCGTCACCCCGGCCCTCGCGCAGCCTCTGACCGGTGATGCCTACCTGGTGGCCCACGGCGGCAAGGCGAAGCCGACCCTGACGCTGCTTCTGCACGGGGGCGGGATCACCCAGCAGCTTGAAGGCACGCTGACGATCTCGAAGAGCGACATCGTCAAGGCGACCTTCTCGAACCTCCCCGACATTCCGATCGACGAACTGTCGCTGAGCCTGCCACGCGGCCCGCACTCGATGCTGGGAGCGACCGGAAGCCTCTGCGCACAGCCGCTGAAGCTCGCCTACGGGTTCACCGACCAGAGTGGCCGCGCGATCAGCTCGAGGTCTCGGATCACCGTCAAGGGCTGCCGACGGACGCGAGGGAAGGGATGAGGTCGCGCAGGCTCATCCTCGGGGTCCTCGTGCTGCTTGCCCTCGTCCTACCCGCGTCCGCCGGCGCGGCACTTCGCGTTGACGCCTCGTTCCGGCCGGACCGGCTGGGGGCGAGCACGGCGATCAAGCTCGGATTCCACGTGGGGCGGACACCTTCGCGGCTGGCCGGGGTGGCGCTCCATCTGCCACCCGAAATCACCTCGGGCTTCAACACGCTCGGCCTGGCCACCTGTGACGCCTCGGAACTGGAAGCGCGCGGTCCCCATGCCTGCCCGCGCGACTCGTTGATCGGGCGCGGTCTTGGGACCGTGAGCGTGCCGTTCGGCCTGGGAGCGGTACTCGAGCCGCTGACAGTCGACATCTTCATGGCGCCGGCGGTGAAGGAACAGACGCGGGTCCTGTTCTACGTCGAAGGCTCCGATCCGGTGATCACCCAGCTCGTCTTCGAAGGTTCGATGCAGGGGGACAAGCCGCCGTTCGGCACCCTGATCGAAGCCGAGGTCCCCGAGATCGCCGGCATACCCGGGTCGCCGGCACCGGCGCTCGTGAGCATGCAGACCGAACTCGGTCCCAAGGACCTCCGCTACACCAGAGTCGAGGACGGCAAGACGGTGAGCTTCACCCCCAAGGGATTCAACGTGCCGCCGAGCTGCCCGGCGGGAGGCTTTCCCTTCGCCGCCGAGTTCAGCTTCGCCGACGGCAGCCGCCGATCGGTATCGACCCGGGCGGCCTGCCCGCGGAAGCGCGACAAGGACAGGAGGAAGCGGAAGGATGTCGGATAAGGGAAGGCTCGTCGTCGTGCTCGCCTGCTGCGTCACGCTGGCGGCGGCGATCGTCGGTCTGACGGCCGGCAGGGCCGACGCGCAGAAGGGGAAGACGTTGACGTTGCGGGAGTCCGCCACGATGAAGGTGACCAAGAACGACGAAGAATCTGGTGAAACGCTGGCGGCGGGTTCGGGTACCGGCACCTTCGACTCCAAGGTCCGTCTGCGGGTGCACATCCTCAACGGGTCCAAGCTCTCGGCGCGCTTCGTCAGCAAGAGCAGCAGGGGCAACCTCATTGGCGCGGGCGGGGCGAGATACTCCGTCTCGGGGAGCATTCTTCGCTTCTTCGGCACCGTGAAGATCATCGGTGGAACCGGGGCGTACTCGGACGCACGAGGCCATGGGATCAACGTCGAAGGCGTGCTGAACCGCCTCAGGGAACGGATGACGATGACGCTGGACGGGCGGATCTCGTTCTGAACCGACCGCGCTTGTCCCCGGACACCATATCGGCGATCTCACCTGGCAGGAGACGTCCCCGGAGCCCGTCCCGGCCTGCCTCCGCGCCTGTGGGCTACACCGAAGCCCGGGCGCTGCGGAGAAGATGCTGGGGCCATAAAAGAACGTTAATGCCGCGACCGGGTACGCCGTCGATAGACTCCGCCGCGGGAGGATGATGCAGCGTAAGGCGACTTGGCGGGCTGAGCGGTCGGGAATCGGCCTGATCTGTCTTCGGCACCCGTCCCGAAAGGCCGGATCCAAGCGATGAATCCGTGGCTGGTGGGTGTCCGCAACACGTTCGACAACGCCGGGGCCATCGTGCGCTTCGGCACCGGCGTCGTCGGTCTGGTCTTCTCCGGGCGGGTGCTCCGCTTCTTCGGCGAGTCGCTACGCCAGGCCGGGATCCTCATCCTCGGATCGGCGATCGTGATCTGGGGGCTGGTCTTCGTCCTCGGCCTCCAGTGCGGCATCCAGGGCGCCTATCTGCTCCGCGCGAACGGTGCCCCCGCCTATGCTGGCGTATTCAGCGCATGGTGCGATCTCCGAGAGATCCTGCCCTACACGTTCGGCTACATGCTGTCCGCGAAGGTGGGGACCGGGATCGTGGCCGAGCTCGGCGCGATGAGGATCTCCGACGAGATCGACGCGCTCGAGGTCATGGGCGTCCCCCCGGTCAGCTTCCTGTGCGGCACGCGTCTGCTCGCCACGTGGATCGTCATGCCCTTCATCTACCTCGTCGGGATCGGCGTCATGTACCTGGCGAGCTACATCGCCGTGGTCGACCAGATCGGAGATACCTCCTCAGGCGGCTATCTGCTGATCTTCTGGCAGTTCCAGAATCCTCCCGATGTCATCTTTAGCCTGATCAAAGGCATGGCCATGGCGACGGTGATCGTGCTGGTCGGCTGTTATTACGGCTATACCGCGCGCGGAGGACCCGTGGGGGTGGGGACCGCGACGGCGAAGTCGATGGTCGTGAACATCGTCATGGTGCATATCCTCGGGATGTTGGGAACCCTGGTTTTCTGGGGCGCGAATCCCCGGGCGCCGATAGGCGGATGAGGGCGCCGGCACGCGCCCGTCTCGAAACGTTGCGGGCCTCCCTGGTGGACAGGCTGAGGATCGTCGCTGCCCGACTCGAGAGTCGCCTGCTGGACGCGGTCATCTCCCTGGCCCTCCTTCCCCTCAAGACAAGGCGCAGATGACCCGCGCGATCGAAAGCATCGCCCTTCTCGTCGGGCTCGCCCTGTCAATCGCCATCGCCATCGGCGTCGCCATGTTGTTCGGCAACCTCGTGATCGGCTTCGCCGTCGTCATAGTCGTGGGGCTGATAGTCGTCCTGGGTCTCAATGTTTTCGAGATCCTGCGATCGCGTGACCACCGGAGATGACCCGGGACCGCGAGAAGGGCCTGACGGAGGAAGCGGTAGTCGCCCGTGACTCTGTCGGGAGTTCTGACCGCTCATTTGTCCCGGGGACGGGACAAATGAGATCCCATGCCGCCGGGCTCGGTCTGTGAGCTCGACCGCGGCCGCCCGTGCGGCCTGAGCGCAGGAATCCGATCCGTTCGAAGGGGAGCCGTCGACCCACTCGGGTTGGCGTCGGGTGCGCACTCTGAGGAGCACGCGGCGGCGGCCTCCGCGATGGTCAATGCGCGACCTTCGGGCCGGAGGCGGCCCGCCGCGACGCCGATGAATGGCTCGAGCCCAAGAAGTAGCTAGGGACGACGATCGGCGTGACGCGCAGAGGACCGCGCCAGGTCGGCGTCACATCTGTCTGCAGCACTACGTCCCCACGAAGTGTCATGACTGCTAAAGCTGGGTAAGAGCTTCGAGTAGTCGGAGCCTGTTACGCCAACAACGGCTCCAGGATTTCTTTTGTGGAGGTCGGCGGTTGCGAAAGGCAATTTCAGACGGTGGGGGGACCACTTTCCCGGCCGGCTGCACTGTCGAGGTGATGGACCCTCACGCTGGCTCAGCGATCCCCGATGGTGCTGTCGATCTCCTGCTCGGCGACATCATCCGCGGCGAGCGGGCGAGGGCGCTCCGCGCCCAGCTCGCATCCGGCCATCCGCGCCAGTCGGCCGACCAGATCGAGGAGGCGGTGCAGGCGGCCTGTGAGGACTTTGTCGCCCAGGGCGAGACCCTCTCCGACCCCGGCGCCGTCTACGCCTGGGTCCGCACCGTCGCCGACCGAAAGCTGGTCCGGGAGGACGAGTACGGCCGCCATGAGCTTCCCGTCGACCCCACCGAGGGCGCGCTCGATCGGGCCGCCTCCGAGGAGCCGGGACCGGCCGAGGAGCTGATCGCGCTCGAGGACGACACCGATCTCGAGCTGCTGGTGCGAGAGGTCGCCGACTCGCTGCCGGCACGCCGTCGGGAGATCTTCCTGCTCTGGGCGGCCGGCCTGAAGCGGCCGCAGATCGCCTCCCGCCTCGGCATCGGCGAGCGGGCGGTGAAGCGCGACCTCCTCGCCATCATGGAGGAGGCGCGGGCGGTCGTGGCGCGACATGCCGGACACGGCTGCGAGCTCGGCGAGCCGCTGGTGCTCCGCGCCGCCTACGGGCTCGCCGTCGGCGAGGAGGCCGAGCAGGCGCGGCTGCACGTCTCACGCTGCCACCGTTGTGCGGATTTCAGCGAGCGGCTGGACGCCTGGTGCCAGAAGGTCGGGGCGCTCCTTCCCGCGCCCGCCGCGCCGGCGGCCGTCGAAGGGGCCAGCCCCGGTCTGCTCGGGCGGATCGGCCACCGTGTCGGGGACGAGATCTCCTCGGTCAAACGGCAGGTCCTCGGAGGTGGAGCCGGGCTGAAGCAGCAGGCGACGACCGGCACCTATGGGCGGACGATCGATCCGACCCCGCTCGCGGGGATACGGCCGGGTGCGGTCGCCGCGGTCGTCGCGAGCTGCATCGCGGTGGTGGGCGGGGGGGCGACGTATTGCGCCCAGAACGGGGTCGACCCGATCGGCGCCGCCGCGAACCTCATCGCAGGAACGCAGGAAGGTGAACCGTCACCCTCGCCGGAACCCAGCGGGGCGACGGAACCGGCTCCGGTCGTCCAGGCGCCTTCCGAGGGTGAAGAAACCCAGAGGGGTGAACGGGCGGAGGCCACCTCCCCGGAAACGAACTACTCGCCCGAAGCCGGGGCGGAACCGGAAGCAGGATCATCGGAAACGGAAACGGAAACGGAAACGGAAACGGAAACCGAACCGGAGGCGAGCTTCGAACCGTCCGCACCGGTCACCTCCTCCACGACGGGTGAAGAGGAAGAAGAGGCGGAACCCGCGACCGAATCCACCCCTACGGTGAAGGCGAAGCCCGCCGCCGCGCCGAGCGGCGACGAGCCGCAGTTCGGGGGTCCGTGATGAGGAGGTGGCACGTCCTCCCCCTCACCCGCCAGCTCGGCTTGTGCCTCCTCCTCGCCGCCCTGTTCCTCGCCCTGCTCTCCCCCTCCCATGCCGAGGCGGGCGAATACACGATCGCCACCTGCCAGGCGAACGGCTCCTTCGAATCGGGCGCCTTCGAAGTCTTCGCCACGCGGGGGATGAAGTGGCGTCGCGCCTGCAACCCGCTCGGCCCCGGCCTGCGCGGCCTGGTGACCGCCAACGTGGCGAAGGGCGGCCACGTCCCGGTGGGGGCGGAGTCCGGCTTCGTGCTCGAAGCGCCGCCGCAGACGAGTTTCCGGAGCCTGCGCTGGTCGGGCTACGCCCATCGTCGCGACTGCCGCTATGCCCTGCAGCTCTACGCGGTGAAACCGGAAGGCGCCACGGTGGCGATCCGTGACGTCCGGGCGGACCACAGCTGCCCCGGAGACGCGAAGGAGGCCCAGGCCTCGAGCTGGCCCAGGCCGACCTCCTACGAACTCGGCGGGGCGACCCGGATCGTCCAGCGGGTGATCTGCGCCGGGGCGCCGAAGACGGAATTCTGCTCGGCGAAGGGCCAGAACTACCTGCAGACCTTCGTCGCCGAAGCGACCGTCGTCGACCCGACGCCACCCTCGGTCGCGATGGTCGCGACCGGGCCGCTGCCGCGCGGCGAATGGGTGCGCGGCACCCAGTCGGTCGGCTACGAAGCCTCCGACAACACCGGGATCAGGGGCGTGGAAGTCTGGGTCGGAGGGGAAGAGGGCGGCGGTGCCTCGGAGACCTGCGACTACAGCCAGCGGGTCCCCTGTCCGGACGGGTCGGGCCAGATCCAGGTCGAAACCGCGAAGCTCCCCGAAGGCACCCAGCAGCTGCACCTCTCCGCCCAGGATGCCTCCGGCAACGAGGGCGAATCGTCGCCGGTCACGGTCAAGATCGACAACACCGCCCCGGCGGCGGTGCCGATCGCCGTCGAAGGCGGCGAAGGGTGGCGGAGCCGCGACGGCTTCGACCTGGCCTGGTCGAACCCTCCCGAACCCGACCGGGCGCCGATCACCGCCGCCACCTATCGGCTCTGCCGGGTGGGCGGCAGCGAATGCAGCACCGGCACGCTCGTCGGCGAAGGAGTCTCGGCGATCCCCGACCTGACCGTGCCGGCGCCGGGCGAATGGGAAGTGAGGATGTGGAGGACGGACGCGGCGGGGAACGTCCAGCCCGAAAACGCCTCGTTGCCGGTGCGCCTGCGCTACGACCCCGAACCGCCGAAGATCGGCTTCGAAGGCCAGAGTGCGAGCGACCCGACCCGGGTCTCGGTCGCGGTCAGCGACCCGATCTCGGGCGTCGCCGGGGGCGGGATCGAACTGAGCCGCGCCGGGTCGGGGATCTGGCAGGCGCTGCCGACCACGCTCGAAGCCGAAAGCCATCTGGTCGCCCGGATCGAAGACGCCACCATGCCCGCGGGCGAATACGAACTGCGGGCCGACGCCTCCGACAGGGCGGGCAACCTGGCGACCACGACCGAGCGCACGGACGGCAGCCCCGAGCGCCTGACCCTGCCGTTGCGGGCGACGACCTCGATCGGCGCCGGCGTTCTCGGGCACCATGAAGTCTCGAGGACCGTCCGGCGTCACGGCAAGCGCCACAAGGTGAGGCGCACCGTGAACGAACTCGCCCCGGAGCGCACGGTCGACTTCGGCACCGGCGTCCGGTTCGAGGGCACCCTGACCGGCGGTGGTGGCGGGCCGGTGGCCGGCGCGACCGTCCTCGTCTACTCGAAGCCGCCCGAAGAGGAAGAGACGCGGGTCGCGACCCTGACCACCGGTGCCGACGGTGGCTTCGCCTGGGCCGAGAAGGCGAAGCGGTCGAGTCGTCTGCGCTTCGTCTACCAGGGGACCGCCACCAGCCTGCCGAGCGAAGCCCACGCGGAAGTGCTGGTCCACGGCGGCTCGAGCCTGAAGGTCGACAAGGCACACGTGCTGAACGGCCAGTCGGTGGTGTTCAGCGGAACGGTGGAGGGAAGGCCGCTGCCCGCCGCCGGCAAGCTCGTCGAGCTGCAGGTGCTGCTGGCGGGGGAATGGTCGACCTTCGAGACGACCCGGACGGGCGCCGACGGCGCCTGGAGCATCCGCTACCCGTTCAGGCGAAGCTGTGGCAAGGAGCTCTTCCTGTTCAGGCCCCGGATACCGGGTGAGGCGAATTGGCCGCTGTTGCCCGGAACCGGGCCGAGGGTTGCGGTCCACGTGAGGGGGCGGCCATGCTCCTAGGTGTAGGTGCTCAGGCTAGATGACACTTTGCCGGTTAGTTGACATCCCCCTGTCATTTCGGCGGGCAGACGACACCTCTAGGTGATCAGTGAAGTTGTGGAATATGACACCTCGTTGTGACATAGCCGTAGGTCCGCCACGTAGTCGTCATGTCCGAAACCGGAGGTGCCCGCGAAGCGCTCCACGTGTCGACGCTCCGGGTCGGCCCTCACGGGCGAGGAGAAGCAGCAGATGACGCCGGCTCCTGCCAACCCCTCCGTTTCAACGGGAACTTCTCGGTCGGGATCTCCAACCCGCGAAGCACCTCGGGGGCCACAGCACGGAACATCCGCGCGTAATCGGGATCGCCGACCAGGGTCCACCTCTCGCCGGTCTCCTTCGATTCGGCGAAAAGGACTCCCCACTCTGCGGCAGGCAGCCCGAGGGCCTCTGCCTGGCCAGGGCCGGCGATCGCCATCTCTCGGGCCACGATGGTCACCAGTCCAGCCATCCCTTCCTTTTTGCGTCTCGAACCGCAGCTTTCAGGCGCTCCTCGTCCCATCCGAGCTGATCGCGGAGTTGCGACAACCGAGGCGGATCGCCCGTCGCCGTCAGATAGGACGTGGCGGCCTTCACGACCCGGACCGGGTCAGGATCATCAGGGAATCTCTCCGGTATCGCCATCGGCGGAATCCTCCCACTGGCGTCAATACCCTCACCGTCGAGGAGAGCCGACTGTGCCGAAGATCTTCGTCGCTCGGCCGGCTACGCGAGCGCGAACCTGCGACGCGGCCCGGGGACGCGGTCAGGAGGGTGGATTCAGGAGATGACAACTATGCGGCGAAACGACAGATGGACCGAGCGCCAACACTAGGACCAACCGGGCGGCGCGAATCCGGGGAGGGAACGGGATGAGAGCACTGCGCGAGCGACTCACCTACGCCAACGTGATGGCGACGCTGGCCGTCTTCATCGCGATCGGCGGCACCTCCTATGCGGCGGTGAAGATCTCCGGCCGCCAGATCAAGGCCCACACGATCACCGCCCGCAACGTCAAGGCCAACTCGCTCGGCGGGCGCCAGATCAAGGAGCGGAGCCTCGGCCTGGTGCCGACGGCGCGGGAAGCCGCCCGCCTCGACGGGCACACCGCCGAATCCCTCCTGGTCAGGTGTCCGACCGGCACCGTGCCGGTCGACGACACCTGCATCGAAACCGAAGCGCACCCGGCGACCTCGTTCCACAGCGCCCTGCTGCAGTGTGGCGAGACCGAAGACCTGAGGACGCCGGGGCGACGGCTGCCGACCTACCAGGAGCTGACGATGGCCCTGACCCACGAGGAAATCACCCTGGCCTCCGGGGGCGAGCTGACCGGCGAAGTGGAGGCGAGCTCGGCGGGCCAGCCGCTGAACGTCATCTACGTCACCGACGCCCTCGGCGGTTGGGGGCTCACCCCCGATGATGCCGCCGGGGCGAAGCCCTACCGCTGTGTGGCAGATCCGCTGAATTGAAACCGCCACCGAGAACACGAGGAGGCAAGCGATGGCGAAGCTCAGATCGATAGGCACGACCGCCGCCCGGCAGATGGGCGGACCAGGTATGAGGCGAGCGCTCGCGCTCGCGCTCGCCGTCGCCCTCGTCTTCTCGACGGTCGGCCCCACCTGCGCGTCGGCTGTCGAGCTCGAAGCCGAAGGGGAAGGGGGGGCGCCCCCGGGAACGCTGCCCGGGCTCGAAGCAGGCCCGGAACTGGAAGGGGAAGAAACGGTGCTCGCGGAAGAACCGGCCCCGGCCGGCGAAGAAGGCGAAGAAGAAGAAGAAGAAGTGGTCGTGGTCACCGCCGAACCGGAATCGCCGGAAGCCGCACCCGCCGAAGTGGCGCCGGTGGAAGAACCGCAGCCGGAACCGGTGGTCACCCCGGAAGCCGCGCCGGCCTATGAAGCCGAAGCACCGCCTGCCTACGAACCGGCGGCGACGACGCCCGCGGTCGTCCACGGCGAAACGATCGTCGCCCCCGCCGCTCCGCAGCGCCCGGCCCACGCCGGCCCGCCGTCCCAGGCCGAAGGCGCCTCCTCGGAGACCGCCCCGGTCGTCGAGGCGCCGTCGCCTGCCGCACCGCCGGTCGAAGAAGCGCCCGAACCGGCGCCGAGCCCGCCGGCCGCGCCGCCGGCACAGGCCGCCGAGGCGCCCGGCGCCCTCCAGGGCCACCGCTCCCACACGGTGCGGCCGGGGGAGTCGCTCTGGTCGATCGCGACCGCCCTGCTTCCCCCCGGGGCAGGGAACGCGAAGATCGCGGCGGAGGTGCAGCGGCTGTGGAATTTGAATGCGGATCGCATCGGGACCGGCGACCCGAACCTGATCCTGGTCGGGACGGTACTGAGGCTGCACTGAGGTTCGCCCAGACGAGGAGCGAAGCGCTCCGACCGGTGATACTCCGGTGGTACACTGATTGCCGATGCCGACCGACCAACCCCGTATCCAGGTGACCGAGGACCGGGAACTGCGCGCGGCGCTGCGCGCCGCCGCGCCCCACCTGCCCCCCGGCCTGCCGCGCTCGAGGCAGGTCCGCGAGCTGGCGATCGTCGGCGCCCGCCATCTGATCGGCGCGGAGCCCGAGGACGCCCGCCGCCAGGAACTGCTCGAGGAGCTCGCCCGAGGCTTCGAGGAGCCCGAGACCGCGGGCGTCGACTGGGGCCTCCTACGGGACGTCAGGCATCGTGCCTGGCCGGAGCGCTAGCGAGGCCGGCTGGGGCCGGCTGCCGCTGCTCGTCGACACCTCGGCCTGGGCCCGGGCGCATCACCCCGAGGTCCGCGCGCCCTGGACCGAGGCGCTCCTCGGCCGCCGCCTGCGGCTCTCGCCCGCCATCCGACTGGAGATCCTCTTCGGCGCCCGCGACGGCGAGGCGTTCGACCTGCTCGCCGAGCGGCTCGCGGCGATCAGCCCGGCGCCCCTCACCCCCTCGGTGGTCGAGGCGGCGACGGCGGCGATGCGGGAGATGGCGCACCTGTCGGCCGGCGCCCAGCGGCTACCGATCGTCGACTACCTGGTCGCCGCCGCGGCGCAGGAGCTGGGTGCCGCGGTGATCCACTACGACCGCGACTACGACGTCCTGGCAGAGGTCATGGAGTTCGAGTCGGTGTGGCTGGCGCCCGCCGGCAGCCTGCCCTGAGCACTACCCGCACGACCTCACATGACGCAGCCCAGGTAGGACCGGAGGCCCCCACCGTCACCTTCGACGTCGGTCACATCGCCCGAGGGGGACCACTTTCACCTGAAACCCCACTGTAGGGGTAGAGCCCGGATGAGTGACACCCACGGAAACGACGACGG
The DNA here is from genome assembly GCA_047601885.1 of Solirubrobacterales bacterium. Classification (GTDB taxonomy): domain Bacteria; phylum Actinomycetota; class Thermoleophilia; order Solirubrobacterales; family 70-9; genus VAYN01. The sequence continues at coordinate 111,256 of JASGIK010000002.1, read as the reverse complement.
CGGCGCCACGGTGAGGTCGGCCCGGAGGGATGAACCCTTCGCCGTGGAGACGGTCGAGTCAATGGCGGAGACGCTGCGGATACTCGCCGACCCGACCCGGATCCGCCTGATCGAGGCGCTGAACGCCCGCGGCAGGGCGAGCGTCGGGGTGCTTGCCGCCCACGTGCCGGTGACCCGCCAGGGTGTCTCCAGGCAACTGGGCATCCTCCATTGCGCGGGCCTGGTAAGCCGACACCGCGAAGGGATGTCCGTCTCCTACGAGCTGACCGACTGGACCGGGTGGTGGCTGATCGAGCAGCTCGCCGCCGCGCTCGGCGCCGGCGAGGATTGAACCTCCGGGCGCCTCACCCTGACAGTCACACTACGGCCCAGGGTGGTGTGACCGTCACTCCCATCTGCAAAAGGTCACAAGGATGAAAGGAGTGACTTTCATCCTTGTGACCACTTCACCTCCTGACCACACCGTCCTTGTGAGCCGGCAAACGGGCCGGCCTCACAAACGAATGACGGAGGTGATCCGAAGGTGTCAGATGGTGTCGGTAGACGGTTCGATCGCGCGGTCGGTCGACGGACGCTCGGTGCGGCGCTGCGGCCGGTCGGGCGGGTGGCGCTATGGGCGCTGCTCTGCCTGCTGCTCGTCCGCGGCGCCGCCGACGTCCTCAGCCCTCCCCCGGCCCAGGCTCCGTCCGCCGGCGGGGAAGGCGCGATCGACCGTGCCGGCACCGCCTTCGCGATCCGCTTCGCACGTGCCTATCTCGAAGACCCCTCCCCCGGGGCGCTAGATCCCTACCTCGCCGCCGGCGCGAAGATCGGCGCCGGCCGCCCGCCGGCGGCGCGCGGCGCCGAGCCGGCGCAGGCGGAGGTCGTCCACTTCTCGGACGTCGGTGACGGCCGCGCCGTCGTCACCGTCGCCTGCGAGCTCCGCGACTCGCGCACCCTCTATCTGGCCGTCCCGATCGTCCGCCACGGGGCGGGCGAGGTGGCGGCCCTGGGCGCGCCCTCGATCGTCGCGGTGCCGGCCGTGGCCGGGGCCGACCCCGAGCGGCCCCGGCCGCCGGCCGGATCCGGCGCGGCCCAGATCAGGGAACTGGTCGGGAAGTTCCTCCCCGCCTACCTCTCGGCCAGGGAGGAGTCCGACCTGCGCTACTACCTGGCGCCGGGCGCGGGCGTGGTGCCGCTCGGCGGCGCCCTCCACCTGCTCGACACCCCGAAGGTCGATCAGCTCGAAGGAGGCGAAGGCCCCGAGCGGCAGGTGATCGCCACCGCGCGGGTCGAAGACCCGGCGGGCGAGGCGGCCTACCCGCTCGCCTGGCGCCTGGAGGTCCGCGAACGCGGCGGGCGCTGGTACGTCGCCGGGGTCGAGGGGTCGGTCTCGTGAGGCGGCGCCTGCGGATCGCCGCGCCCCTCGTCCTCGCCGCCCTGGCCTTCCTGGCGGCGCCCGCGATCGCGCTGGCGGCGAGCGGCAACGAAGTCGGCCAGAACCTCGGCTCGCTGCTGCGGAGCACCGCCGGCGCCCTCTACAGCGGGATCGTCGCGATCTTCTCGCTCGGCTTCCTGATCAACAGGAACTTCACCGCGCTGGTGATCTTCTTCGTCGCCGCGATCGTCGTCGGCTGGCTCGTCTTCGCCCCGAACGAGGTCGCCGAAGCCGCCAAGGCGATCGCCGGGCGGGTGCTGCCTTGAGCGGCGGCCACGAGCCGATCCGCTCCTACCAGCGGATCTTCTCCCCGCAGCGGCGCATCCACCAGATCGAGGGCCGGCCGCTGCCGGTGCCCGGCGGCGTGCCGCTGCGCTGGCTCGGCTGGGCGGCCGGGACCCTGGCGGCGGTCCTCGCCCTGGCATCGGGACCCGTCCTCGTACCCGTGGGCGCCGCGGCGGCGGCCGGAGCAGGCGGCCTCGCGATCGCAGACAGGACCGCCGGGCTCCTCGCCGCCGCCGCGGCGCTCGTGGGGACGTTCGTGGTCGGGGCGGCGCTGGGCCTCCTCGGATGGCCGCTGCGCCTCGTGCTGGTGCCGGTCTGCGTGGCGACGCTCGCCACCCAGGCCACCCCCGACGGTCGCCGCGCCGAGCGCTTCGCCGCCTCCTGGCTCGCCCTGCGCCTGGTGCCGCGGCGCCGCTCGCTCGGCCGGGCGCTGCCCGCCGACGGGACGGCCGCGATCGACGGCGCCCAGCTATGGGTCGCGGCCGACTCCCGTGGACGGCTGCGCCGTTCCCGCGTCATGGGGCCGGCCGTCGTCCACCTCGACCGGCCGCTCGCGGTGCGCCGCTCGCTGTCGGGCCGCCGGCTGCGGGCCGCGCGTCCCGGTCGCCTGACGCCGCGGCGCCGCCTCGCCTCGCGGGTGGAGCTCGGCCCCGGCCAGAGGCTCGAGGTGCGGCCTTGATCCGCTTCCCGCTCCGCTACGCGCGGGCCAACCTCCTGATCGGCCCCGGCGGCGAGGCGGCGGCGCTCTACCGCGCCCGCACCCTCTCCTACCCCTTCCTGCCACCGGGCGAGAAGTGGTCGCTGCTGCATCGCCTCGAGCGCTTCCTCGCCGTGGTCGGCGCCGACGTCTCGATCTGGCGGATCGCCCGCTCCTACCCGGCCGAGCGCTACGCGGAGGAGCTCGCCTGGCTCGCCGACCGCCGCCACGCCGACGAGGGCCGCTGGCGCTCGTTCCTCGAGGCCCAGCAGCGCCGGCTCGCCGCGCTCGACTCGCATGTGCCGGAGGTCTACGTCGCGATCTCGCTCTCGGGGCCGCGGCGGGGCGGCGGCCTGCTCGGAGGCATCGACCGCGCCCGCCGCCGCGCCGAGGATCTGGCCGGCGTCGGCTCGCCGCGCCCGATCGGCGCCGGTGAGATGCGCTCGCTCGCCGAGGCCGAGCAGCGCGCCTACGAGCGGGCCTCCTCGGCGCTCGACCTGCGCCGCGCGAGAACCGCCGAGCTGCAGTGGCTGCTCGCCCGCGGCGCCTGCCGCGGGGTCGCCGAGCCCGATCTCGACCCCAACTGGGAGCCCGACGCGCTGATCCTCGGCGGCGCCGACGGCCCGCTCGCCTACGAGCCGCTCGAGGCCGACCTCTGGCGCCTCGTGAACGCGCCGATGCGCGAGGAGCCGGGCGAGCCGGCATCTCTGGTCGTCGAGTCCGAGAAGGGCACCTCCTACCAGGCATTCCTGGCGCTCGGCTCGCTGCCCGAGGAGGCCGAGTTCCCCGGCGCCGCCGAGCTCCTCTTCGACCCGCTCGAAGGGGCGGGGCCGGTCGACGCCGTCCTCCACGCCGACCTGGTCGGCAACCGCGAGGCGCTGGCGCAGGTGCGCCGGCGGGTGCTCGATGCCGAGCACTCCTACCGGGAGCAGCTCTCGGCGCCGGCCGGGCCCGGCGTCCTCGCCGAGGAGGACCGCGAGCTGGCCCGCGAGTACGAGGCGACGCTCTCCTCCACCGCGCGCCCGCCGATGCTGCGGGCCTGGATCTCGCTCGCGGTCGGCGCGGCCGACCGCGAGGAGCTGGAGGGCCGGGTCACGCTCCTACGCGAGCGCTACGGCGCGGTCGCCCTGCACCGGCCGCGCGGCCTCCAGCAGGCACTCTTCCTCGACCATCTGCCGCGCCCCGACGGCGGCGGGGTCGGCGACTACCGCCAGCAGATGACGGTCGAGCAGGCGGCGGCGACGGTGCCGATCGCCACCGCCGAGGTCGGCTCGCCGGGAGGCATCTACCTCGGCTACGACCCCGTGGCCGGGCGGCCGGTCCGCTACGACCCGACCGAGGCGCCGCGCGACTCGCGCCCCTCGGCGGTGCTGGTCGCCGGCACCCTGGGCTCGGGCAAGACGGTGGCCGCCGAGGCGATCGCCCACGCGGCGCTGCTGCGCGGCTCGCTGGTGATCGACTTCGACCCGAAGCCCGACCACCGGCTCTTCGAGTTGCCAGAGCTCGCCGGCGAGGCGGAGCTGCTGGAGCTCTCGGCGGCGGCCGAGCACCGGGGCAGACTCGACCCGCTGGCGATGGGGTTGCCGGAGCTCCGCGAGGAACTCGCCTCCTCCTACCTGCTGGAGCTGCTGCGCGACCCGCCCCCCTCCTGGGAGGTGGCGATCGACCGCGCCGTGCGCGACGCGGTGCGGGCCGGCGAGCAGAGCCTCGGCCGCGTGATCACCCGGCTGCGGGAGTCGGGCGACGCCGCCGGGCGCGACGCCGCCGAGGCGCTCGAGGTGGTCGCCGACTTCGGCCTCGCCCGGCTCGGGTTCGCGGAGGAGGAGGCGGCGGCCTGATGGCCGAGCCCTCCCTGATCACGATCCGCACCCCGGGCCTCCAGCTTCCCGAGCCGGGGACGGCGCGCGAGGCCTACACCCGCTCAGAGCGGGTCTCGGTCGCGACGCTCGCGCTGGTCGCGGCGCTCGCCCTGAAGCTGATCTCGGGCGACCGCTCGCGTCACAAGCTGGTGATCCTCGACGAGGCCTGGGCGTTCTTCAACTCGGGCCAGGGGCGGGCGCTGCTGAACCGCCTGGTCCGCCTCGGCCGCGCCTTCAACGCGACGATCCTGCTGGTCACCCAGCAGGTCGAGGACCTCGGCGAGCTCTCCCAGCTGGTCGGCGACGTCTGGCTCTTCGGCCAGGACGGGGTCCGTGCCGCCGGGCGCAGCGTCGAGGAGATCGGCCTCGACCCCGAGGAGGGCGGCCTGGCGGCCCGGCTCACCGAGTTCCGGCGCGGGCGCTGCCTGGTGCGCGACCTGCGAGGCCGGGTCGGCGAGGCCCAGGTCGACCCGCTGCCCGAGCTCTTGGCGGCGCTCGACACGACCCCCCGCGAGGCGGCTGCCTAATGCTTTTGTCAAGCCGCTCTGGCGGATCTCACCTCGTAGGGCGTGCGGTTGCGCAGCATCGCGTGGAGGACGTCGACCCGGCGCCGGGCAAGGGCGATGACGGCCTGATGGTGCCGCTTGCCTTCGCTGCGCTTGCGCGAGTAGAAGGCCCTGCTCGCCGGGTGACCGAGCGAGCAGAACGCCGACTGGAAGAAGACGCGCTTGAGCGCCTTGTTGCCGCCCGAGGCCCGGTGCAGGTAGCGCACCTTGCCCGACTGCCTGAGGACCGGCGCCAGCCCGGCCGCCGCCGCGAGGCGGTCGGCGGTCGGGAAGCGCTCGATCCCGCCTGCCTCGGCGATGAACTCCGCCGTCAGCGTCGCCCCCATGCCCGGCAGGCTGCGGATGAGGGCCGCGTCAGGGTGGCGTGCGAGGGCCGCCTCGATCTCGCCGTCGAGGGAGGCGATCCGCTCCCTGGCCGCCCACGCTTCGCCGGCCAGCTCGCGGACGATGCCGGCGGCGACGCCCTCGGCCGGCAGCGCCACCCTCTGCGCCTGGGCTGCGGCCAGCGCTCGGTCGGCCAGCCGCTCGACGTGGGCGCGCGGCAGGCGGCCTGCCTCGGCGAGGTGGCCGATCAGTCGGCTCCGACCCGCGGCGCGGATCTCCGCCGGGGTGACGTAGCGCATGAGCAGCCGCTGCGATCCCTTCTGGGTCGGGTCGACGACGGCCTCGAGACCTGGATGGATCGAGGCCAGGAGGTCGCGCAGGCGGGAGACCCGGCGGGTCTGGTCGACGACCAGCTCGCGGCGGCGCCCGACCAGCAGGCGGATCTCGGCGTCGAGCTCGGCCTCGGCCTCGATCGGACGCAGGTCTCGCCTTCTGCCCACCAGCTCGGCGATCGCCCGGGCGTCGCGGGGGTCGCTCTTGTTCTCGCCGCCTGCGGTGCCCTGGCGGGCGCGGTTGACCGCGAGGCCGGGGACGTGGACCAGCTCGATGCCCGCCTCCAGGACCATCGCGGCCAGCAGGCTGGCGATGCCTCCGAGCACGTCGATTCCGACGCGCAGGCGGCCCTCGCCCTCGAGCCCTTCCAGCTCCGCGACCAGCTCCGCCACCGAGACGGGGTCGTTCTCGACCCGTCTGTTCAGCAGCACCTCGTCGGTGGCGGTGTCGATCGCCTGGGCCCAGTGGAACTCCTTGGCGACGTCGATACCGACGGCGACATTCCCCATGGCGCTCCTCCTCTCTCTGGTTGGACTGGTTGGGGGACCCCTCTCCCTCCCGACTTTGCCCTACATAGCGATGGATCGCGGTGCCTAATCAGCGGTGCGGAAGAGGACGCGAGACGGGGGGATCAGCCACCTGAGCCATCGACGGCAGCCGGCATGAAGTCCATCCCCGTCTCGCTGGTTCTGAAAGGTAGGGCGGCGTGAGGGCGCGCCTGCCGATGCCGCGCCGCCGGGCGCTCCTGGCCGGGGCGGGCCTCGGCCTGCTCCTCGTGCTCCTGGCGGGCCCCGTCGCCCACGCCGACGTCTGGGCCAACGTCGGCCCCGCCTCGCCGCTCGGGATCGGCGGACTCGACGGTCGCTGGCCCCTGTCGAACTACAAACTCGACGAGCACTTCACGGCGATCTCGGTCGGCGTCTTCTCGGGCGTCGACGTCTCCGGCCTGCTGCCGATGATCGCCTACTTCTTCGCCGACCTCGCCTGGCAGGGCACCGCCTGGCTCGCGAACACCCTGATCGACCTCTTCGGCTTCGCCTTCAGCCTCGACCTGCTGAACGGCTCGCAGGCGACCGGCGGGGCGGGGGCGCTCGGTCCGGTCGCCCGCGCCATCCACTCCATATACGCGACGGTCTTCGGCGGCCCCTGGATGGTCGCCGCGATCTCCGTCGCCGGCCTCTGGGCGATGTGGCGGGCGCTGATCCAGCGCCGCTACGCGGAGACCGCCGGGCGGCTCGCCCTCTCGCTCGCCTACGTCGCCGTCGCCCTGCTGTTCGTCTGGCAGCCGGCGCAGACGATCGGGCGGGCGAGCGAGCTGACCAACTCGATGTCGGGGGCCTTCCTCTCGATCGCCAAGGACGGCGAGCCGGGCTCCCAGGAAGAAGCCAAGCAGGCCGGGGCCGACCAGCTCTTCGGCCTGCTGGTCGCCCAGCCCTGGGCGGTGCTCGAGTTCGGCGGCCTCGAGCACTGCGTGCGGGCGGGCGGCGGCGAAGAACCGGAATCGGTGGCGGTGCAGCCGCTGCCGGCGGAAGCCGCCCATCGCCTCGAATCGGGCGAAGAGGTCTCCACCTCCGGCAAGACCTGCATCAACAACCTGAAGAAGTACGGCGCCCACTTCCTTCGCTTCGGCCCCGAATCCGAAGAACGGGACGAAGAGTTCGAAGCGCTGCAGAAGGGGGACGCCTCGAAGCTCCCCGAAGCCGACCCCTCGAAGGCGAAGGGCGACTACAAGCTCGGCCCCGCCGACGAGCCGGCCGCGACGGCGATGGAAAAGGGGGGCCAGTACGAGCGCCTGCTGGTCGCGCTGCTCGTCTTCGTCTGCGAGCTCGGCGCCTTCTGCCTGCTCGGCGCGCTCTCGGTCGGCGTGATCCTCGCCCAGGTACTGCTCCTCCTCTTCCTCGCGTTCTCGCCGGTGGCGCTGGTGGCGGCGGTGATCCCCGGCCGGGGGCACGACTTCTTCATGGGGTGGCTGCAGAGGCTCGCCTCGCTGCTGCTGCGGAAGGCCGCCTACAGCCTCCTGCTCGCGATCCTGCTCGCCGTCTGCGCGGCGATCTCGTCGGCGACGTCGGAGCTCGGCTGGTTCTTCTCGTTCGGCCTGCAGTGCGCCTTCTTCTGGGCGGTCTTCCTCCAGCGACGCAGCCTGACCGAGGGCTTCCTCGGCATCGTCACCGGGCCGAGCTCGCCGGGCCGGGACCGGACGCTCGACCTGCTCGCCCTCTACTACGGCGGCCGGAGCGCGGGCCGGGCGGCCGGCACCGCCGCGCGCACGCCCTTCCGGGCGGCCGGGGCCGGCGTGCGCGGCACGCGGCGCGTGGCCCACGGCGTGGCGCGGCTGCGCGGACGCGGCGGCGGGGCACCCCGCGAGGGGGTCGCGCCGCTGCGGGTCAGGGGCGTCCCGCTCGGTGGCATCCGGTACCACAAAGACCTGCGCCACGGGCCGAAGCCCGGGGCCGAGGATCAGGAGAAGCGTGGCGGGCCTTCGGAGCCCACGGCGCGGGACCGGCGCCGGGCGCGGTCGTCCGAGGGTGCGCGGACCGGCTCGTCGAAGGCCGGCGGCGGGAGCGGCGAACGCTCTTCCGCCGGGACGGACGAGGGACCCGGCGGGCCCGGGGGCGCCGGGAAGGCCAGCGATCGCGGGAGGGCGGCGGCCGGCCCAGGTCCGGCGAGACCCGGGCCGGAGAAGGCAGGCGCCGATGACGGGCCGGCCGGCGAGGAGCGTGCCCGAAGGGGCGCCCGGCGGTCCCGCCAGGGATCGCGGCGCGGCGAGCAGGCGGCGCCGGCGCCGAAGGCCGTCCGCAACCCGAGGACGCCCGGGCAGGCGCCGGCCGAGCGCCCCGCGGCGAAGCCCGGGCGACCCGCGCCAGGGCGGCCGGCGCGCGAGGAGAAGGCCGGCCTCGCCGAGGAGCTGCGGTCCGAGCGTGAGCGCGCCCGAGCGGAGGCGCCGCCGACGCGGCCCGCGGCCCGCCCCGGCCGGAAGACCCCTCCGCGCGACGGCGCGCGTGCCCAGGCCCGGCCCGCTCCGAGGCGCAAAGGCACCAGGCAGGGCAGGAAAGGCCCGCGCGGCGGCCGGCAGGGAGGCAGGCGATGAGCCGGCACAGGTCGCGCCTCCTCCCGCTCGCCGGCTCGCTCGTCCTCGCCGCGGCGGCGGTCGCCGCGGTCGTCCTGGCGACGCTGATGGCGATCCTCGGCGCCGACCTCTCCTGCTCGGGGGGCTCCGGCGAAGGCGCCCCGATCGCGACGGGGCCGCTCCCCGGCGGCGCGGCGGCGGGTGAAATCCCCGCGCCGAGGCTGCGCCTCTTCGTCGGCGCCGCGCGGCGCTTCGACCTCAGCTGGCCCTTCCTCGCCTCGATCGGCGTACAGGAGTGCGGCGGCGACGGCCACTGCGGCGTCGCCCCGTCGGGCTGCGCCGGGGTGATGGAGATGGCCTACGTGCGCGGCTCGGCCTGCAGCCCCGACCCGGCCGCCCCGACCCTATGGGAACGCTTCAAGATCGACGCCGACGGTCGCGGCGCATCGATCTTCGACCCGGCCGACGCGATCTACACCGCCGCCCACTACATGCGGGCGGGGCTCCACGCGCCGGCGGCGGGTGGCTCCTTCTCCGGCTACCGCCAGGTCGCCTGCAGCTACTACGGCGCCTGCGCGAACGCCGAAGCCGACTACGCGGCCGAGGTGATGGCCCGCGCCGAGCGCTACGGGTTCGGCCGGGAAGGCGCGGGCACCGGCGGCGGCACCCAGGAGGGGCCGCCCGCGCCGGCCGGCCCCTCCTGCGAAGGCCGGGCGGTGGCCGGGGGCGGCGCCTCGGGGTCGGCGATCGTGCGGATCGCCAGAAGCCAGCTCGGCACCCCGGAGTTCCCGCTCGGCTCCAACTGCACGAAGTACGGGCCGTGTGAGGAGTGGTGCGCGCTCTTCGTCGCCTGGGTGTGGCAGCACGCCGGGATCGAGATGGCCGGCGGGACCGCGCCGTACGCCTATTCGGGCAGCTTCTACGGCTGGGTGAAGGAACACGGCGGCCGCGATCTGCCGCCGACCGCGACGCCGGAGCCCGGCGACGCGGTGATGTTCGGCGCGGGACTGCAGGATTCGGCGCACGTCGGGATCGTCGAATCCGTCTTCGGCGGCGAGATCACGACGATCGACGGCAACTACCTCGATCGGGTCTCCAGGGTGGGGCCGTTCACGCCGGCGCTCGCGGTCGCCGAGGGGGAGCCGGGACGGATCTACGCCTACGCCGAACCGCCCGGCCCCGGCGCCGAGGAAGGGGCCGGCGGCCGTGGCTGAGCGCCTGCGTGCCCTGCTCGAGCATCCGCTCGATCCTCGCGTGGCGAGGGCGATCGTCCTGCTGGCCTGCGCCGCCACGCTCGGCCTCGCGATCGTGGTCGCCCTGGCGCGGCCCGCCGTCGAGCACCCCGGTGCCGACGGGAACATCTCCTCGTCGCGGAAGTCAGCCGGCTCCTCTACGCCGTCGGAGGCAATGCCGGCGCCGCGCCGTGCCGGGGGCGCCCCGGTGCGGCAGGATCCCCAGGACCGGCCGGGCACCGCCGCGCACCGCCGCGCGGCCCGGGAGATCGCCTCCCATCGCGCCCTGCAGCACGTCCCCTGGCGCGCCGGCGGGGTCGCGATCGACCTGGTCGGCGCCCGCGCCGGCCGTGCCGTGCTGGCGGTGCGGGCCGCGAGCCTGGGCGCGGCCCACCGCGGCTGGCACACGTTCCTGCGGCGCTTCGACGACGCCGGCGCCGCGTACCTGCCCCGCTTCGAGGTCGTCGGAGGTGCGCGTGGTTGAGCCCGTCGACAGCGGGGCACGGATCGGCCTGCGCGACCCCGACGCCCTGGTGGCGGCGGCGAAGGAGCGCTTCTCGCCGATCAGGACGATCTGCCTCTTCTCGGGCGGCGCCGACTCCGGCGTCCTCGCCCACCGCTGCGCCGGCCACTACGACGAGCTCCTTTATATAGACACCGGCACCGCGATCCCCGGTGTCGAGGATCACGTCCGCGACTTCGCCGCCCGACTCGGCAAGCCGCTGCGCATCCGCCGCTCGGCGGGCGCCTACCGGACGATGGTGCTGGGCGACGAGCTGTGGTGGTCGCGGTTCCGCGAGGCGGCGGCAGGGCACCGCGGCCGGTTCGGGATCGAGGAGATGCGCGCCTGCGACCGCGCGGCCGGGCGCACCGCGGCCCGGATCTTCGGCGAGGCGCCGTATGGGTTCCCCGGCAAGGGCCAGCACGGCAAGGCCTACTCGCGGCTCAAGGAGCGCCGCATCGAAGACGCCCTGCGCGACGCCAAGCGCGGCCGGCCGCGCCGCTCCGCCGTCCTCTTCCTCTCCGGCATCCGCCGGGCCGAGAGCGCCCGCCGCTCGCGCCGCGAGCCGATCACCGAGCGGGGCTCGGCGAAGTTCTGCGCCCCGCTGATCGACTGGACCGACGCCGAGGTCGCCGCATATCGGGAGCGGCACGGGCTGCTGCTCTCCGACGTCGCGGCGCTGATGCACCGAAGCGGCGAGTGCAACTGCGGCGCCTTCGCCCAGGCCGCCGAGGAGCGCCGGCTCATCTCCTCGCTCTGGCCGGGGTGGTGGGCCGAGACGATCTGCGCCCTGGAGGCGGAGGCCGAGTCGCTCGGCGTCCGCTGGTGCCGCTGGGGCGGCCATGACCTCGCTGGCACCCAGGCGGCCGGCGCCTCGGCGGAGCGGGTCGGCGTCCTCTGCTCGAGCTGTCAGAGCCGCAGCTTCCCGGGGGTCGCCTCGTGAACGGGCGGCGGGTGGTGATGCTCTCCGGCGGCGCCGGCTCCTGGGGAGCGGCGATGCGGACCGTGGCCGATCACGGCCGCGAGGGGACGACCCTCCTCTTCGCCGACACCCTGATCGAGGACGAGGACCTCTACCGCTTCCTGCTCGAGGCGGCGGCGCAGCTGACCGGGGCGACCCTGCCGGTCACCCTGCTCGCCCGCACCGTCGCGATCCCGCCGCTCGGGGAGATGCGCCGGCGCAGGCGCCACCTGCTCGCGACGGCCGCCGAGGCGCGCGAGGCGCTGCCCGGCCTCGAATGGATCGCCGAGGGCCGCGACCCCCACGAGGTCTACCGCGACGTCCGCTTCCTCGGCAACTCCCGGGTCGACCCCTGCTCGGCGATCCTGAAGCGGAAGCTGATGCGGCGGTGGCTGGAGGAGCACCGCGACCCCGCCGACACGGTCTGCGTCCTCGGCTTCGACTGGACCGAGACCCACCGCCTCGGCCGCGCCGAGGGCTTCTGGTCGCCCTGGCGCGTCGAGGCGCCGCTGACCGGCAAGCCCTACCTCTGGAAAGAGGAGGTGCTGGGCTGGATGCGGGCCGAGGGGCTCGAACCCCCGCGCCTCTACGCCGAAGGCTTCTCCCACAACAACTGCGGCGGCTTCTGCTGCAAGGCGGGGCAGGCCTCCTTCGCCCTCCTGCTCGAGCGCCGCCCCGACCGCTACCGATACCACGAGGCGCGCGAGGAGGAGCTTCGCCGCCGCCTCGGCAAGGACGTCGCGATCCTCCGCGACCGCTCCGGCGGGCGCACCCGGCCGCTGACCCTGCGCGAGTTCCGCGAGCGCCTGGAGGAGAACCCGGGCCTGTATGAGCGCACCGACTGGGGCGCCTGCTCCTGCATGGAGGAGCCGCCCCGATGAGGACGCGCCCGAGCCTCCCGATGTGGCTCCGCCTGGCCGCGGTCCTCCTCGGCCTGGTCGTCCTCTGCCTCACCGGCGTCGCCGGCACCGCGACCGCCGCCGCGGCCGGTCGCGCCGACGCGGCCCGGATCTGCGGGGGGGGGGGGGGGGGGGGTACATGCCTCGCCGCCTGATCCTCGACCTCTTCGCCGGCGCCGGGGGCTGGGACGAGGGCCTTCGCCGGCTCGGCCACGAGGCGCTCGGGATCGAGCTCGACCCGACCGCCTGCGAGAGCGCCGAGGCGGCCGGCCACGAGCGGCTGCGCGCCGATCTCGCCGCGCTCGACCCGGCGGAGCTGGCGCCGGTCTGGGGACTGATCGCCTCTCCGCCCTGCCAGGCCTGGTCCTCGGCAGGGACCGGCGCCGGGCGCCTCGACAGGCGCCAGGTGATCGCCTGCGCCCGCGAGCTGGCCGCCGGGCGCGACACCCGCGAGCGGCGCTCGCGCCGCTGCCGGGCATCGGGGTCGCTCCTCACCGTCGAGCCGCTCCGCTGGGCGCTCGCCCTGCGGCCCCGCTGGCTCGCGTTCGAGCAGGTGCCGGCGGTCGCCGAGCTCTGGCGGCTCTTCGCCGGGCTCTTGGAGCCCCACGGCTACCGCAGCGCCACCGGGCTGCTGTCGGCCGAGCGATACGGCGTGCCGCAGGTGCGCAGGCGCGCCTTCCTGGTCGCCTCGCTCGACGGCGAGGTCTCGCTGCCCGCCCCTACCCACCGCTCCTACAGCCCCCGCCGCCATCACGTCCCCGAGGCGGAGGCCGGACTTCCGGAGCCGGTCGGCACGGCGCGGGCGCTCGGCCTCCCCGAGAGCGGGGCGCTGGTCACCAACCGCCACGGCTACGGCGAGCGTCCCTGGCAGGGTCGCCGGCCGCTCTCGGCCCCCTCTTTCACGATCCTCTCCTCCTCCTACGAGTGGCGGATCGAGGGCCGGCCCGCCCCCGGGGCGGACGCGCGGAGGAGGAGAGGATCGTGGGCGCCCGCGGAGTGCCGGCGGAGCGCGGAGTCCCGTCGCCCGGCGACGAACGCGCAGACGCGCCGGCTGCCGGCCCGGTCGCGGCGTGTGCGGTTGGCGCCCGAGCAGGCGGCGGTGCTGCAGGGCTTCCGCCACGACCATCCTTTCCGCGGCTCGCGCGCCGCCCGCTTCCTGCAGATCGGCAACGCGGTGCCGCCGCCGCTCGGCGCGGCCGTCCTCGCCGAGGCCATGCGTCCGTCGCCCCGGGACCCGGGACGCGCCGCCGTGCCGGCCGGGCGGGGAAGGCGGGCGTGAATGTCGGCAGCCTCTTCGCGGGGATCGGCGGCTTCGACCTCGGCCTCGAGCGGGCGGGGTTCGAGGTCTCCTGGCAGGTCGAGCTCGACCCCTTCTGCCGGGCGGTCCTCGCGCGCCGCTTCCCGGCGGCGCGGCGCCTCGCCGACGTCCGCGAGGTCGGCGAGGCGGAGCTCGGGCCGGTCGACCTCATCTGCGGCGGCTTCCCCTGCCAGGACCTCAGCGTCGCCGGGGGCGGCGCCGGCCTCGAGGGCGCCCGCTCGGGTCTTTGGGCCGAGTTCGCCCGAATCGTTCGCGAGCTGGGACCCCGCTACGTCCTCGTGGAGAACGTGCCCGCCCTTCTCACCGGCAAGGGTAAGAGGTGGGATCGGGCGCCGATCGGAAGAGTTCTCGGCGACCTGGCCGAGGCAGGGTATGACGCGGAGTGGGCGTGCCTTTCCGCTCGCGAGTTCGGCGCACCCCACCTGCGACGGCGGGTCTGGGTCCTCGCCTACCCCGGCCCTGACCTTCCCGACACCGAGCGCCGTCGAACCGGACACATGGCGCTACGTCGTGGTGGTCGACAAGGACGGCGATCCGCCGAGCCATCCCAACCAGCGCTTCTACGACAGGGCGACGGGGCGGGTCGTCCAGAAAACGCTCGAGCACATCGCCCTCACCTGGCCGACGCCGACCGCGACGGACGCCAGGAAGGGGTACTCCTCGGCGCCGGGGCCGGGGAACGAGTGGGGTCGGCAGACGCTCTCGGGGGCGGTCCACTCGCGGGCGCGGCGGCGCGGGCCCCGTGGGCATCTGAACCCGGAGTGGGTCGAGTGGCTGATGGGGTTCCCGATCGGGTGGAGCGGCTCGCCGCGCTCGGCAACGCCCTCGTCCCGCAGATCGCCGAGTGGATCGGGCGGCGCATCCTCGAGCACGAGGAAGAAGGCGGCCGGCGGTGACTGAGGGTCGGCAGAGGGGCATGAGGCCCGGTGCCGAGCCGCCGGCCGCGACCGCGCCCATCGGCTCGCGCGTGCTGTGCGGCGACGCGATCGGGACGCTCGGCTCGCTGCCCGAGGGGTTCGCCCAGACCGCGATCACGAGCCCGCCCTACTGGGGCCTCCGCGACTACGGCGTCCCTCCCCGGGTCTGGGGCGGCGAGGAGGGCTGTCGCCACCGCTGGGCGGGCGCCGAGCCGGGCCGGCGCGCCGACCGCCGGGAGGGACCGCCCGCCCGGACCGGCGAGTGGGCCGACTGGCGCTCGGGCGCCGGTCGCGGCGGGCTCGACGGCGGCCGGTTCTGCGACGGCTGCGGCGCCTGGAGGGGATGCCTCGGCCTCGAGCCCGAGCCGGAGATGTACGTCGAGCACCTCGTCGCGGTGATGCGGGAGGTGCGTCGTTGCCTGCGCCCCGACGGCACGCTCTGGCTCGTCCTCGGCGACAGCCATGCCGCGCGCCTGCGGCAGTCCGGCGACGAGTACGCCGGCGAGCTCAGCAGGTCGAGCCGAGGGGTGATCACCGAGGGGCGCCGGCCGCTGCCCCGCGGCCTGAAGGAGAAGGATCTCGTCGGCATCCCCTGGCGGGTCGCCCTGGCCCTGCAGGCCGACGGCTGGTGGCTGCGCTCCGACACGATCTGGCACAAGCCGAACGCGATGCCCGAGTCGGTTCTCGACCGGCCGACCCGCGCCCACGAGTACGTCTTCCTGCTCTCGCCCTCGGTGCGCTACCACTACGACGCCTTCGCGGTGCGCGAACCCGACACCGGCCGTCGCCCGGGCGCCGGCTACGTCCGCCCCGAGCGCCTCAGCCACGGTGGTGCCGAGGCCCCCCGCGGCCAGGGCGGCGAATGGGTCGGCGGCGGCGGGCGCAACCGCCGCAGCGTCTGGAGCATCCCCACCACCTGCTTCAAGGGGGCGCACTTCGCCACCTTCCCGGAGGACCTGGTCGACGTATGCCTGCTGGCCGGGACCTCGCCGGTCGCCTGCCGTAGCTGCGGGGCGCCCTGGCGACGGGTCGTCTCGTCGCGGCGCCTGCTCCCCGGCGTCCACGAGCTCCGCGGCGGCTGGACCGAGGAGGGCTCCCAGGCCCGCTCGGGCCGGGCGTTGCGGCCGACCGGCAAGGGGCACTGGCGGGTCAGGGTCGAGCGCGAGACGGTCGGCTGGGAGCCGGGCTGCGATCACGACGCCCCGGGCGCCCGATGCGCGGTCCTCGACCCCTTCGCGGGCGTCGCCACCACAGGCCTGGCGGCGGCGCGTCACGGGCGCGACTTCGTCGGCGTCGAGCTCTCCGGGGCCTATGCCCGGATGGCGCGGCGGCGGCTGCGCGAGGCCGCCACGGAGACCGTGGAGGCCCGGGGGTGAGCGCGCAGACCGTCGTCGCGCCGGACGTCCTGGCGGCCACGGCGGGCGGCCTCACCGACGCCGCGCGGCAGGCCGCCCTGCCGGCCGCCCCTGTGGCCGCCCGGCAGGCCACCCGCGCCGACCGCACGAGCGGCGTTTCTCGGCATGGCGCCGCCCTTTCCCGCGTCGAGGTTCTGCCGAGATCCCCCCGTCACATCGAGGTCGGTACATGAATCGCTCCGGTGGCGATCGCGGCGACCCGCGTGCCCTCCTCGTCCTCGTGGCGCTCATCGTCGCCTGGTGGCTCTATCGCACCGCGGGCCACCTCGATCCGGGTCGCCTCGATCACCTCGTGCCTCGCGCGTCGGCGCTCCCGATCGCACTCGGCGCGACCGCGATCTCCTCCGCGCTGGCGAGGCAGCGCCATGTCGCCACCCGCCGCACGCTCGCCTCGCGGCGGGCGCTGCTGGTGGTGCCGGCGGACGAGTTCGACGCCTCGGCCGAGCTGGTCGGCTCCTTCGCCGCCCAGCTCGCCCGCTCCGGCCGGCGGATCGGCGGCTGGTGGGACCGCCGCGCCTCGGCCCTGCGGGTGCGGCTCACCAACGACGCCGAGGGCCGGCTCGCCTACCTGCTCGAGGCACCCGAGCGCGACGTCGGGGCGCTCCGCGCCGCCCTGCGCGGCTACCACGGCGTCGAGCTGCGGGAGCCCGACGAGGCGCTGCTGGAGGCGGGTGGCGGCGCCGCCGAGGAGGAGACCGTCCTGCGGACCGAGCTGGTGCCGGCCCGCCCCTACGTCGAGCCGCTCGCCCGGCTGCCGCTCGACCCCGATCCGCTCTCGCCCTTCGCCGCCGCGATGGCCGGGCTCCGGGCGGGCCGCGACGGGCGCGCCGACGTATGCGTCGACCTCCTCCCCGTCGGCGGCTTCAGGGTCGCCCTGCGTCGCCGGGCGATGCGCCGCCAGGCGCGTCGGCGCGACGGGCAGGCCGACCTCCGCACCCTGCTCGGCGGCGGGTCGACCGACCGCCGCGACCCGGGCGAGCTGGCCGAGCGCCGTGACCTGAACCGCGGCCTCGATGTGAAGCTCCGCGGCGGCGCGCCGCTCTTCGAGGCGCAGGTGCTCCTCCGCGCGAAGGCGCCGGCGCGCGCCCGCGCCGAAGGGACGATGCGCGCCCTGCTCGCCGCCTTCGGCCCCTTCGCCGACCGCAACTGGCTGCGCGCCTCCGGCCTCGATCTCGCGGGCCTCGCCTTCCTCGGCTCCGACCTGCCGTGGCGGCGCCGCGGCTTCGACCGACGCCTCGCGACCGGGCTCTTCCGACCGGCGCGGCGCAACGTCCTCACGACGGTCGAGATCGCCGGCCTGCTGAAGCCGCCGACGGAAAAGTGCCGGGCCGAGAACGTGCTGCGCTCCGGCGCCCTGCTGGCGCCGCCGCCCGACCTCCCCGAGTACACCCCGGGGCGCGGCGACCTGATCCCGATCGGCCGCGTGGTCGACGAGCGCGGCGAGCGGATCGTCGGGGTGCGGGTCGAGGACACCTACTTCACCTATCTGTCGGGTCGCTCGAGGTGGGGGAAGACCGAAGAGGCGACGACGATGGCCGCGCACCTCTTCCGCTCCGGCCACGGCGGTCTCTTCCTCGACCCCCACGGCGACGCCCTCGACCGCATCCGCCCCTACCTCGGCGAGCCGGGCGTCGCCGAGCGCGTGGTCGAGGTCGACCTCGGGCCGGGCGGCGGCGAGGATCAGCCCTGCTGGAATCTCTTCGAGCTGCGCGGTGTCGACCCCGAGGCCCGGGTCGAGGCGGTCGTCGACGCCTTCTCGACCGCGATGGGCTGGGGGGAGCGCTCGACCCGGGCGATCAACCTGATCACCCAGACCGCCTCGGCGCTGGCGGCGATATCGAAGGTGCTGCCGCCCGAGCTGGCGCCGACGGTCTTCCAGATCCCGACGCTCCTCACCGACGCCTCCTGGCGCGAGGCGGTGCTGCCCTTCCTGCCCGCCTCCTCGCACGGCTTCTGGGCGGAGCGCTTCCCGCGCCTCGGCGAGGAGGCGGTGACGCCCTTGACCAACCTCGTCGATCGCCTCCGCGCCTCGCGGCGGAGCGCCGCCCTCCTCGGCGCCAGCCGCGGCACCTTCAGCCTGCGCGAGGCGATGGACGAGGGGCTGATCGTCCTCTGCTGCCCCGGGCACGGCGGCACCCGCGAGCGGCTGACCGCGAACCTCGTCCTCTTCGACAACTACTACAGCGCCCGCTCCCGCGGCGAGATCGCGGCGGGCGATCGGACGCTCTTCTGGCCGGTCCTCGACGAGGCCCAGACCTATGACTCCGAGACGCTCACCGCGCTCCCCGAGCAGGGGGCGAAGTTCGGCATCCGCGCGATCGTCCTGAACCAGAACCCCGAGCGGCTGCGGCCGGCGACGCTGAACTCGCTGACCACCAACCGCTCGGTAATGCTGGTCTCGGCGCTGAACGCCCACGCCGCCTCGCTGGTGACGAGGGAGTGGGCGGGCGAACCGCGGCCGGAGGCGATCACGCGCCTGCCCCGCTACCGCTTCGTCGCCCAGGTCACCCACCGCGGCGAGCTCTCGCGTCCGTTCGCGCTCGGCGGCATCCGGCTCGAGGACGCACTCGGTCCTCCGCCCGCCGGGGGCATCGAACGGCTCGAGGCGGCGATCGAGCGCTCGGGCAGACGGCGGCGGGCCGGCGACGTGCTGGCCGAGCTGGACACCCTCGACCGCCGAATCCTCGCCGCGCTGAAGACTCGCCGCCGGGGCGGCGCCGCCGGTCCCGCCGAGGGGCAGGACGGCGAGGCCCAAGACGGCGAAGGGCAGGACGCCGAGGGGCAGGGTGCCTCCCCCGGCGCGGCACTCGGCGTCGCGCGGAGGGACAGAGGATGACGGGCAAGGCGTCCCGACCGGCGCATGGGCTGCCGCAGGCGAGCCTCGAGATCGTCGCCTCGCTGGCCTGGCACCGGGCGCTCTCGACGGCGCAGATCCGCGCCATCCACCTACCCGGCGTGAGGGAGCGCTGGTGCCAGCGCGTGCTCGCGCGGATCGCCGCCGCCGGGCTTATCGACCACGTGCAGGCCTCGGGATCGCCGCAGCGCCTCTGGTTCGCGACCGAGGCCGGCATCCGAGCCGCGGTCCGGGCGGGGGCCCTGCCGCGAGGGCCGCGGGCGCCCGAGGCCGGCGAGGTGGCCGGGCCGCTCGAGGCACACACCTTCGCCGTCAACCAGGCGGCGATCCGCTTCCTGGTGGAGGCGCGGGAGCGCGGCGACGAGTTCGGGTCGCTGGCCTGGCGCCACGAGGTCTCCCATCCCCTCCGGGCCGGCGCCCGGGGGCGCCGGTCGCGCTCGGTGATCGCCGACGCGGTCCTCACCTACCTGCGGCTGACCAAGGAGACGGTCTTCGTCGAGCAGCGCTTCCTCGAGGTCGACCGGGCGACGCTGCCGGTCGACGCGATGGCGGCAGAGCTCGCCCGCTACGCCGAGCTCTTCCGGGCATCGGGCGAGGACGGCTCGCCGCTCTGGCGCTCGCGTTATCCCACCTTCCCCCCGGTCCTCTGCGTGCTGGCGGGCGCCGGGCGCGAGGCGCTCGAGCGCCGCCGCGACACCGCCCTGGCGCTGCTCGGGACCGACCCGCAGCTGACCCGCAGCCCGGAGGTCGCGATCCGCGTCTGCCTGTTGGAGGACCTGCTCGTGGCCGGGCCCTTCGCGCCGATCTTCCTCGGGCCGGGCGACACTGGGCGCGCGGTCGACTGGCTCGGCGAGCAGGCCGGGAAGGCGCGCCGCCGATGACGCACGCCGGCTCCGTGAGGAAGAGGGGCGCCTCGGCGGGCCGCGCCGGCGCCCGGGCCGGACGGCGCCGCGGAGGGGGGCGGGGGCCGCGCCTCCTGCAGGGCGACTGCATCGAGGTGATGCGGGGGCTGCGGGCCGGGAGCGTCGACGCCGTCGTCTGCGACCCGCCCTACGGGATCGGCTGGCAGAACGAGCACTGGGACGGCGGCGCGATCCGCGAGGCGGCCGCTCGCGCGGGGCGCGAGCGGCTGACGCCGAACGAGTCCTTCGAGGTCTGGTGCGAGATGTGGGGGCGGGAGTGCCTGCGGGTGATGAAGCCCGGCGCCCACCTCCTCGCCTTCGGCGCGGCGCGCACCTTCCACCGGCTCGCCTGCGGCCTTGAGGACTCAGGCCTCGAGGTCCGCGACACGCTGATGTGGCTCTATGGGACCGGGGTGCCGAAGTCCCACCGCTACCCGGGCGGGCGGTCGACCACCCTGAAGCCCGCCTTCGAGCCGATCGTCCTGGCGCGGAAGCTCCTCGAGGGCACCACGGAGGAGACGATCGAGCGCCTCGGCACGGGTGCCCTGAACGTCGCATCCTGCCGCGTCAACGATCGTCATCCCGCGAACGTAGTCGTCTCGCACGAGTCGAGCTGCGACGAGGAGGGGTGTGTCGCCGGTTGCGCGGTGGCGTTGCTCGACGGCGAGGCCGGGCGGGGTCGCGCGGGGTCCAGCGGCGGCGTCGCCCCCTCCCGTTTCCTCTACTGCCCGAAGGCCTCGCGTCGGGAGCGCGAGGCGGGGTGCGAGGCCCTTCCCGAAGTGAAGCTTGACATCTTCCCCCAGGCCGGCCGCCGGCCCAGGGGCAACGGGACCCGCAATCCCCACCCGACGCTGAAGCCGCTGGAGCTGATGCGGTGGCTGGTGCGCCTCGCCTGCCCGCCCGGCGGCCTCGTCCTCGACCCTTTCTGCGGCTCGGGGACGACCGGCGCGGCGGCGGCGATCGAGGGGCGGCGCTTCTGCGGCATCGAGCTGGAAGCCCCCTATATGGAGATCGCCCGGGCGAGGATCGCCCATTGGGCGGCCTCGCCGGCCGCCGCGGAGGCGAAGGCGGCACGCCGCCCTTTAGGGAGGCGCAGGTGAGCGGGGGCGAGCCGGAGGAGGTGCGCCTGGCGCCGGAGTCGATCGAGGCGCTCGCCGCCGCCCTCGCCGACGCGCTGGGCGGTGAGGGGTGCGGTGAGGGGTGGGCGCGGTCGGCCGAGGCCGAGGAGCCGCAGATGATCTCCGCAGAGGAGGTCTCGCGGCGATGGGGCGTCGGCCGCCGCTGGGTCTACGACCACGCCGAGCGGCTGGGGGCACGGCGGCTCGGCGAGGGCAGCCGGCCGCGCCTGCGCTTCGACCCCGCCGAGGTCGCCGAACGGCTCGGGGCGCCACGTCCGAAAGGCGTGGGACCGGATCGGACCCGATTGACCGCGATGCGCGCAAACCCGCATTCCGACTCGCTTTCCGGGTGAACCAGAGCTATGGTCGGTCGGCAACGAAAGATGGTGACCGGGAGGCGCGCCAAGCACCTCCCGGCCGGGCGCCGAAGCAATAGGACAGAGCAGCCCCGGCGCCGGAGTCCCAGCCTAGCCGCGATCGGGCGAGAACCGCCCCTGCGGCGGGCGGGATCCTCCGCGGCTGCGCGTCGCGAGCACGAGGAGGTGCCGCCGGCATGACCGAGACGACGCAGGTGCGGGAGATCACGCCCGGGGACGCGATCACGGTGGAGGTGCTGCGCGACTTCCTGTTCACCGCGCTGCGCCATGACGCGGTCGCCGACGCCCTGGTCGAGCGGATGACATTCCACGCGCGGCGGGGCCAACTCGACGCGGTCGGCCTCGCCGCCGTCCTGCCCGAGTTGATCGGCGACGTCCTGCACGTCGCCCGCAAGGAGGACTGGACCGCGATCGCCGAGGCGCTGATCGACGCCGCCCGCGACGACCTGCCGGGAGGAGGCGAGGGGCGGCGATGACGCTCTCGACGCTCGCCACGATCGCGGCCCTCCTCCTCGCGGCCTGGACGCTCGGCGGCATCGCCCTGCGCCTCGGCGGCGCCGTCGTCTTCTGGGTCGGGCTGCTCGGCCTCGTCGTCACCGGCCAGGCGAACGGGCTCCTCGTCGCGTTCCTCGGCGCGCTCGCCTGGCTCGCCGGCCAGGGCCACCACGCGCTTCGCCACGGGACGGTCAAGAGCCCCCTCGCGGACCTGATCTTCGCCGGGGCGGCATCGCTCTGGCGCCTGCTCCTCCGGTCGGTCACCGGCAACCAGGAGAAAGGAACGAGGCGATGAACGACGACACCGCGAAGGCGGCCGGCCCGGACGCGCCGGGCAGGAGGAAGGCGCTCCTCCATCCACGCCTGGACGCGAACGGGAAGGCGCTCGGCGCCGTGCAGACGGTCCTCGGCCGCTGGGACGGGCTGATGATCTGTCTGCTCGCGTGCCGGCCCGACTTCGACCCGCACGACTTCGCCTGGGTCGGCACCGAGGATCTCGGTGGCGGCGTCCTCGGCGTCGCGATCTACGCCGGGCTCACCGCCGAGAGCCCCTACGTCTGGATAACCGAGGACGACGGCCCCGGCAGGCGGTACCTCGTCTGCCTCCATGTCGGCGACGCCGACGGCGAGCCGCCCGAAGACCCCTTCCTCGTCTCCGGCGGCACGGCCGAGCAGGTCGCCGCGGAGGCGCTGCGGATGATCGCCTCGGCGAGGTCGATGCGATGAGACTTCCCGCGCCGAACGCCCGGCAGACGGAGGAGATCGAGGTGACGGTCGGGCTCTTCGACGCCGACCCCCGAGGTCGAACTCCTCACCTGGCAGGTGACCGACCCGGCCGAGTTTCTGCGCGAGGGGCAGGAGGCCGACGAGATCTACGTCGAGTTCCTCTATCGGGACCGCAAGAACAGCCCCGACCGCCCGCCCGGTCGTGAGGTGACGGTCTTCGGCGAGGACGGCTCGGTCCTCGACTCACACGATTTCGGCTGAGGGGGTGCAGGATGGCCCGCGGCAGGAAGAGGCGACGCGAGGGGAGGCAGATGGTCCGCCGGCTCACCCCGCAGGCGCTGCGCGAATTCTGGGAGGCGCTGCCCGAGCAGGAGAAGCCGCTGACGCTACGAGGCGAGGAGATCGGGACGCTGGAGGCCCTGCTCGCGATCCACGCCCGCGAGCCCCGCAAGGTCGACAACGAACTCACCGCGATGAGCCGGGCGGGCCGCCGGCGCCACGAGAGGCGCCTGAAGGAGATCGACGCCGAGGCCGAGGCCAAGGAACGCGAGGCGCGCGAGATGCACGCGGCCCGGGCGTTCATGGAACGGCTGGAGGGCCTCGGCGTGAGGGAACTGGACGAGGAGGCGGTCGAGGCGCTGAAGGGCCTGCCGCAGCGAAGCCTCGACGCCCTCTACACGATCGCCCGCCTGCAGCGGCGGCGTGAGGCCCGGGGCGCAGGCGCCTTCAGGTTGGACGAGGTCGGCGGCGCCCTCGGCATGAGCCGGGCCGAGGTGGAGCGGCTGCTCGACTTCGCCGAGCGCGCCGGGCTGGCGCACGTCGACCGCGCCTCGGAGACGCTCCGGATGAGCATCACCGCCCGCGGCGAGGAGCCCTCCTTCGACCTCGGCGAACCCGACCCCGCGAACCTCGGCCTGGAGAACCAGGGCGTCTGCACGCTGCCGACCACCACGCTGCGCCACTTCTCGCGCATCGCCCGCGAGGAAGGCCTGCCGAAGGCACTCGGTGAGGAGCAGCTGGCGCAGTTCGCGACCCTCGCCCGCCACATCGTCGCCGGCACCGAGGTGCTCGCGACCGAGGACGGCCGCCACTTCATCCGCGCCCACCTGATCTGCGCGGCGCGCAAGCGCGTGATCGACTCCCCGGAGGCGGGCGGCTACGGGAACGTGCTGCTCGTCGATGCCCTCAAGGACCTGCTGCACGCCGAACTGCCGCCGGTGCTGGAGGAGATCCGCCGGGACTGGCTCGCCGCCGGGTGGCTGCGCCGGGAGCCGGACGGCACCTGGCACTGGAACCTCGCCGCCGGCGGGATCGAGAGCCTGGTCGACGAATGGGAACTGCGGAACCTGGGCGAGCCGGTGCAGTTGGAGGCCGACCTCCCGTTGCGCCAGCTCGGCCTCCTGATCGAAGCCGGGCAGTGGAAACCGCTGCCCGACGACGGCGCGCAGATGCCTATCCACGCCGGGGCGCGGAGCTTCGAGTCGATCTGGCGTCGCCAGTCGCTGCTCGCCGACGCGGTGCTGAGGACCGGCAAGGTGGTGACCGAGCACGGCGCCGCCCGGGAAGGCACCTTCGCGGAGCTGATGCGACCGCAGATCGCCTGGAGCGCACGGGGCATGATGGCGCCGGTGTTCCTCGGGGAGCTGCGGGTCTGCCGCACCGTCGCCGTCGACCTCGACGTCGCCGAGGGGCTGCCGGACTGGGACTCGGTCGAAGAGGCCTGGGCCTACGCGCAGGACGCCGAGCTTCCCTTCCCGGTGACCTACTTCGACTTCACCACGCCCGGGGGTTACCGACCGAAGGTGATGTTGCAGACCGGGCGCGGCCGGGAGGAGGCGATCACCCTCCGCGCGGCGCTCTGCAGGAAGGAAGGCGGCCACCTGCGGATCGCGCCGTTCGCCTGGTTCGCGGACGTCGAGCACGTGCCCGACGAGCTGCGCAGGAGGACCGACTACGACGTGCCCGGCACGGTCCACTTCGGCCTCGCCCCCCGGCTCGGCGACGCCGAGGAGCTCGAAGACGTCACCCATCTGCGCCTGACCAGCGAGGAGGGCCTCAGCGCGCCGAGCCAGATGATCCTCACCCGCCCGCTGCTCGGGCAGCCCGGCTGGGTCGATCTCTACTCCGACCTCACCTTCGGGGAGGCCGGAGGCGGGGACGAGGAGGAAGACGCCCGGCTGCGCGCGGAAGCGATGGTCGCCGCCACCGCCGCCTGTCGGGTCCTGAGCGTGATCCACGCACTCGACAGCACGGTCAACATCGAGCTCGCCGACGCCGAGCCGAGCCGTCCCGAACGGCGGGCGGTCGAGCGGGCGCTGCGGCGCGGCCAGGACGCCCTGATCTCGAAGACGGTGCGGATCCACCCGACGCGGCAGACGGAATCCCGCCGCGAGCAGGGCACCGCAAGGCGCGAGTACAGCCACGCGCACTGGCGCCGTGGGCACTTCGCCCACTACCCGCTCGGCACCCCGATGGCCGACCGGCTGGCCGAACGCGACGCGACCAAGCTCGTCGACCATCCGGTCAAGGGTCTCTGCCGCAAGGTCTACCGGCCGCCGACGATCGTCGGCGCGACCGGCCCCGACGGCTCCGAGCGCGAGCCGGTCGCGAAGAGCTACGTGTGGGGGAGGCCGGCCGAGCGGAGGGCCGCGGCGGCGGAGCGCAGGCGGGCCGGCCGGCTCGAGGCCGACGCGCTGCTCGAATCGGTGCGCGAGCGTGGTCGCGCGGCGGTGCCGGGCCTCGCCGAGGATCTCGGCGTCTCCGGGCAGACGGTACGCAGGGTCGGAGACCGACTGGTCGAGGAGGGCCGGCTCCGGGTGGTGCCCGGCGAGCGCGGGCGCGGCGGGCGCCCCCGCGAGTACATATATATGGAGCCGACGGGATCGACCGCCGGGGAGGCGGACGGGCGATGAGCGTCGACCCGCCGACGCCGGACGCCCAGCAGTGGATGGCGATCAGGCGCCGGATCGCCGACCTCGAGGCCATGCCGGGGGTGTCGGAGGTGCTCGGCCGGCAGGTGATCGACCGCGACGAGTTCCTCGGGGATGGGGAGCCGCCGGCGCCGGAAGGTATCTGCGTCGAGATCCGGTTCCGTCGCCGGGGCGAGGACCCGAGGCGGTGGCATCGCCTGCAGGTAGGGCCGATCGCCCCGGGCGGAGCGGGCGACGAGAGGGGCAGGCGCCCCCGGCCCGGCGCGCTCCTTCTGGCGTCGGCGATGCCCTCCGAATGCCACGGATGCCCCCGGATTCCCCGCGACTTGACTTCCGGCGGCGAGCAGAGCTACCACTTGGACAAGGACTGAATTATCAAAGGAGGATCAGCCATGAACGACACCATCACAACCCCGACCGCAACCGAGCCGGAGAGCCGGACCGCCACCGGCGAGGAGATCGACACCACCCTGCTGCGCGGCTTCCTGAAACGGGCGCTCGGCGACGAAGCCCTCGTAGACCGGGTCAACGACCTGCTCTTCGACCATGTGGTCGGGGGCCGCCACCACCCCTCGGTCGTCGCCGAGGAGCTTTCCCGCCAGATCGGCGAGGTGGTCTTCGCCGCCAGGCATGAGGACTGGCAGGCGGTCGCCGACGACCTGATCGCCGAGGCGCGCGATCTGGAGGGCGCCCCGGAGATCTCGCCGCTCCGTTTCATCGACTTCCACCGCCAGCGCTATGCGGCGCAGGTGCCGGTCGCCGGGGCGGGCGAGTTCAACATCGGCTCCTACCGGGAGGACGGCGGCCTCGACGAGGACGGCGAGTTCACGGTCAAGCTGATCGAACTCATGCATGGCCGCGGCCCTGCCCTCACGCCCCACCTGGAGGTGTTCGGCGACGGCGACGGGGCGCTGCGCCGGGCGATCGACGCCGGGCTCCTGGACGCGCTCGGCCCGGTGTCGAGTCGCGACGAGTTCGCCCGGCGGCTGCTCGCGATGGGGATGGTCGACGGCTCCGACCGCCCGCTGCCGGGCGGCGACGGGGCAGAGGCGTGAGGGAGACGATGTCGGCCTCACGGGAGATAGTCGTCTACCTGCCGGCCGGCGGGCATCCAGACACGGAAGGGATCGCACGTGGCTCGGCGATCGTCGGCCTGCCAGAGCCCGGCTCCGGGGAGGTGAGGATCTATTTCGAGGGCGCGATCTACGGGCAGGCCAACATGGTCACCCTCGCCGACCGCGCCGTACACGCGTGCGGGCGACTGCGCGAGCGCTACCCGACCGTCGCCAAGTCAAGGAGGGTGGTCCCGCGTGGGGCGCTGGTCGCGGTCGGCACCTTCGACGAGGCGGCCGGCCGGATCATCCTGACCGGCGAGCAGTCCGCCTCGGCGGTGGCGACCTGGCTCGGCGTGCCGACCCTCGACCCTGCCGAGCTACGCCGCTCCGAGTTGCCGCTGATGAGTGCCGCCGAGGTGGCTGCCCGCCTCGCGCCCGATATACGGGCCGACGTGAACCGGGGGCTCGCCGCCGCGCTGATCAGGCGCGCCGGGTTCCGCCGCGAGGGCGGGGAATGGGTCGGCGCGGACGGCAGGCGCACCTCGGCCGACGCCGAGGCGCTGAACTGGGCGCTGGTGGCGATCGCCGCCGAGAGGGAGGGATGAGGGCGATGAGCGATCTTCACCGAAGCCCCTACACCGGCCGGATCATCGAGGTCAGCGGTGCCGACCACCGCGAGGCGCTGATCCTCGAGACCGCCCTTCGTTGGGGGTTCGGCAACAGCGGCACCCTCGACCATCTCGACGCCGGCGAATTCGACCGGCTGGTCCGCAAGGCGATGTACGTGTTCGCCGCCGATCCCTCCGAGCGCGAGGAGAGCGAAAGGCTGGCCGAGGTCGAACACCTGATCCCGCCCGCCCCGAGGTCGGAGGGCGCCCCGAAGGCCGGCGACCGGGTGAGGGTGTGGTTCACCGGCAACGGGGTCGTCGTCGCGGAGACCGACGACCCGAGGATGAAGCCCTACAGGGTCCGACTCGACGGCGCGGACGCCGAGACCTATTACCACGCCGATCAGGTCCGACCGGAGGTCGTCGACGAACGTCGGCCCGAGCGACCGGATCCGGGGGACGGGCCGACGGCGACCCCGGCCCTCGGTGAGCGCTTCGTGCTGAGCGTCGACGTCGAGCGCCACCCGCACTTCGTCGCCGCCCGTGGCTCGAAGGGGACGGTCGCCGACGTCTCGCATGGCAGCGTCAGCCTCCGCCTCGACGACCCGCTGCCGGGCGCCGAGGAGTGGGACAACGAGATCGTCTGGGGCGACGGCGTCGGAAGGGATTTCTGGGAGGACGTGGAGAGGCTGTCGCCGGGCGACGACCGGCCGCAGGGCCGGGCGACGGACGAGGAGGAGGGGGCCGGGTGGCTGGTCGAGTGGGACGGCGGATGGGAGACCGCCGCGACGCCGCAGGCGGCCGGGAAGATCGTCGAGGCGAAGATCGCCGAATGGGGCGATGTCGACCGGGACGACTTCAGGATCGTCCCGAACGTGCCGCCTCCCGAGGACATGGAGGAAACGCACGACCCGACCGCCGACGGACGGAGGGCGTCGGGAACGGCGGATCGCCGGCGACGAAAGGAAGTGCGACGGCCGAGGAGATGAAGGCGCGCGATCACATATTCGCGCGCGCCAGCGCGTGAACCGCTTCCACGACCGCCGCCGTGTTGGAGCGGGCACCGCACTCGCGCAGCCTCGCCAGGTCGCTGACCAACTGGTCGTATTCGGCGGGGGTGGGGGTGATCTCGATCACCGGCCCGACGACCGGCGCCCGTGGCGCGAGGGTGAGGGGGCCGTCCTTGAACCTGGCCGAAGCCTCGCACCCTGGCTTGTCCCGGGCAGGTCCGGATCGGCGACCCATCATCCCACCCCGAACTTCTGCCGGGCGCCGGGGGCGCTTGTCAGGGAGGTGCCTTCCTGCGTCATCGTCTACAGGACAGTGGGGGCGACGCTCCAAGTGGTCCCCCCGCGGCGCTGTTTTTCATCGCGCAGGAGCGCAGCGGTCGTTTTGGAGGTCAACGGTTACGTGGTCGTCGGCGCCGGCACGCCGCGAAGGGTGGACGAGTCCTGATGGCGGGCGAGGCCGGCGACGGGCCGGCGATCATCTACGCCGCCAAGTCGACCCCGGACGAAAGGGGTTCGATCCCCGATCAGATCAGGATGTGTCGGGAACTGGCCGACGAAGAAGGCTATGAGGTCGTCGGCGTCTACGACGAGGAAGACGTCTCCGCCTATAAGGGCGACAGAGGGGAGGAACTCGCCGACGCCCTTGAGCACGCCGCGCGAATCGGTGCGGCGCTGATCGTGTGGCACTCCGACCGCCTGGCACGCGGGGACGGCGAAAAAAACCGCCATCTCGTGGAGATCCTGCTCGACGCGATGCACAAGGGCTACCGGCTGCGCTCGGTCGAAGACGATGCCACCTTCGCCTCGCTCTCCTCCGCCGCCCAGATGGGTGACCGAAACCATGAGGACAGCCGCCGCAAGAGCGGCGCCATCCGCGCCGGGCTCGCCCGCCGGCGCGCGGACGGGAAGCGCATCGGGGGCAACTCCTACGGGCTCACCTGGCGACGCAACGAGAAGGACGAACGGGAAACGATCCCCGATCCCGAGCGGGCGCCGATCGTCGACCGGATCAATGCCGAGTATCTGGAAGGCCGAGCCCTGTTGCAGATCGTCCACGGCCTCAATGCCGACCGGGTGCCGGCGCACCGGGGCGGCTCATGGAGCGTGGCGAGCGTCTGTCGGATTCTCGAGAACCCGGTGTACGCGGGGCTGGTGCGCGACGGCGACCGTCTGATCGAGGCGCAGTTCGAGGCAATCATCACCCCAGAGCGCTACTTCGAGGCCCTCCGGCTCCGCAACGTACGGAAGCAGACGCATAAACGTGGTCGCGGGACGGTCGGTCGGCATCTGTTCAGGCAAGGTTTCCTGCGCCATGCGGAGTGTGACGGCGTGATGCAGCCGCGTACCGAGCGCAACCGGGACGGCACGTTGCGCGAGACCTATCGCGACAAGACCCATCTCGTGTCGCCCACCGACTGCGAGCTGACGAGCCTGGCGAGGGTGCCCATCGACACCGGCGTCTTTGACTACTTCCGCAACATCGGGCTCGATCTTGAGGAGACCCGGGCACAGATCCTGGCCGCGGGAGAGCAGAAGATTGCCGAGCTCGCTGGACTCCTCGCGAGTGCCGAGCATCAGGCCGCGAGGGCCAAGGAGCGACTCGGGCGCGTGAAGGCCGACTACCTGGCGGGTGATCTGACCGCCACCGAGTGGCGGGAGCTGCGTGCCGAGCTTGAGCCTGCTGCCGAAGCCGCCGACCGCGAGTGCGAACGCCTGGGGTCCCAGCTGCACGAGGCGGAAGGCGACCCGGCGCTCGCCGGTATCGAGACGGGCCTCTTGGGGCGCCTGGCCCACATCCGGGCCGCCTTGGCCGGACAGGTGACTGATGCCGCCGGGGTTGACGCGGTGCGCGCCGCGCTGATGCGCGTCTTTGATCGGTTCGTCCTCCACAACGGACCGCCGGAGGGAAGGGCGAACCTTGACCTGATCGGGGAGGGATGGTGGATCGAGCCAGTGACCAGCGAGGAGGTCATAGCCAAGCTGGCCGGCAAACGGCAGCAGCAAGCCGAAAACAATTTCAACAAGACTTTCGTTGCCGAAAAGCCGGTGATCTCGCCGATCTCCTTG
Organism: Solirubrobacterales bacterium; assembly: GCA_047601885.1. Taxonomy (GTDB): domain Bacteria; phylum Actinomycetota; class Thermoleophilia; order Solirubrobacterales; family 70-9; genus VAYN01. The sequence continues at coordinate 81,322 of JASGIK010000002.1, read as the reverse complement.
TAGGAGTAGCCCTCGGCGAGCAGGGAGAGGGCGCGCAGCTCCGCCGGCTTCAGCGTCGCCAGCGCCTCGCGGCTGCGCTCGATCGCCTCGTGGCGCTCGGCCCGCTCCGCCGGCCCGTCGACGTCGGAGGGCAGCAGGGAGACCCAGTCCTCGCGGGCCGGCTGGGCCGATGCGGCGGGGCCGGCGAGGATCCGCTCGCGCTCCGCCCGGACCGCGAGCGCCTCGTGCTTGACCACGGTGAGGGTCCAGCGGAGAAGCTCGCGCGCGTCGTCGGCCGGCGCCTTCCGCAGCAGGATCTCCAGCCCGCGCTGGAGCGCTTCGTCGGCATCGTCGGCACAGATCGAGTAGCGCTCGGCGGTACGCCGCAGGGTCGCCTCGTGGCGGGCGAAGGTCTCGACCGCCACCCGCTTCCGCGCCGCCTCGCCGATCGGCGTCCCGATTTCGTCCCACCCGACGTCAAGCGCGGCGTCGTCGCGCCGCGCACCCCTGCTCGGACTCACTTGTTCGACTCTCCCCGTCCGGTTTATTTCGCCGCATCAAACACTGCCGGACCAAGAGGTGGACGTGGAAGTTTCTCCCCCCTTTCGTGCGCACATGTCGACGAAAGTCGCGCATTTTGGGAAGAACCAGATCTCGCGTCAGGATCGGCGCGAGATCTGGGTGCCGCCCGACGGCGGGCACCCCGGGTCGTCCGGGCCAAGCCGCTAGCATCGGGGGCAGATGACGACTTGCGTGGTCACCGGCGGCGCCGGCTTCCTCGGCTCCCACCTCTGCGAGCACCTGCTCGGCAAGGGGCATCGGGTGCTCTGCCTCGACAACCTCGAGACGGGCTCCCTGGAGAACATCGCGCACATCCGCGACGAGAAATTCGAATTCCGCCACACCGACATCACGGAGTACGTCGACATCGACGAGCCGGTCGACTTCGTCTACCACCTGGCCTCGCCCGCCAGCCCGATCGACTACCTGCGGCTGCCGCTGCACACGCTGAAGGTCGGCTCGCAGGGCACCCACAACATCCTCGGCCTCGCCAAGTGGAAGCGCGCCCGCTTCCTGATCGCCTCGACCAGCGAGGTCTACGGCGACCCCAAGGTCCACCCGCAGCGGGAGGACTACTGGGGTCACGTGAACCCGATCGGCCCGCGCGGCGTCTACGACGAGGCGAAGCGCTACGCCGAGGCGCTGACGATGGCCTACCACCGCCAGCAGGGCGTCGACACCGCGATCGTCCGCATCTTCAACACCTACGGGCCCCGCATGCGCCCGCACGACGGCCGCGCGATCCCGACCTTCCTGCGCCAGGCCCTCCAGGACCGCCCGCTCACCGTCTTCGGTGAGGGCGCCCAGACGCGCAGCTTCTGTTACGTCGATGACCTGATCCGCGGCATCGTCGCCCTGGCCGAGTCCGATGTCCACACGCCGGTCAACATCGGCAACCCGGACGAGTTCACGCTGCTGGAACTGGCGAAGACCGTGATCGAGGTGACCGACTCCCGCTCGGAGATCGTCTACGAGGCGCTGCCCACCGACGATCCCCAGCAGCGCCGCCCCGACATCGGTCGCGCCCGCGACCTGCTCGACTGGGAACCGACGATCAAGCTCGACGAGGGCCTGCGGCGGACGATCGACCAGTCCGGCGTCGAGCGCCTCGTCGGCGCCGCCGACTGAGTCCCCCCGACCGCGTTCGCAGTTTTGCTCGCTATGCGGGGATAAGTGCGAACGCGCCCGCGCGCCCACGAAAAAGGGCGGCCCGAAGGCCGCCCTTTCCCGGTTCCTTCCTGACGCGGACTATTCGCCCGTGGCGGTGAAGGAGTAGGTGCCGAGCGTTTCACCCGACTTGATTTCGAGTTCCTTGGCTTCTTCGGCCGCCTTCTTTTCGGCTCGTTCCTGACCGATCTTCGCCGCTTCTTCTTCCGAGATCGGTTCTCCGGCCAGCGCGGCTTCGATGTACGCCTTTTCCGCTTCTTCCGGGGTCAGTTCTTCGACCTTTTTGATCTCGTGGACCAGGACGAAGCCGTTGAGGACTTCGGCGGCGACGGCCTGGATCGTGCCCGTCGCGTTGACGGCCACGGTGCGGGTGGCCGAGTCCGGGGTGCTGCTGGTGATCGTCAGATCAGCGATCGAGCTGCGGCCCAGGTTGCCCAGGTTCAGTGGCTTCTTTTCTTCCTTCGTGTTGGTCGGATCGACGAAAGTCGATTCGCCGATCACTTCGACGCTCGCGGTCTTCGCCGCCAGGTCGACGCCGATCGAACCGAGCGTGATCGTCGTGTTCGCTTCCGGATGTGACTGGGCTTCGAGCGTCAGCTTCTGCGTCAGCTTCAGACCGCCACTGCTGTTCACCGTGCCGCTGGTACCGAGCGGCGAGATCGTCCCGCCGCTGAGCGGCGAGGCGAACGTGAGGCCGGCCGTTTCCGTCGTCGGAGAGATGAGTTCGATGCTCACTCCGGCCTTGCCGAGCTTGCCGAGCAGGGTTTCGTTACCGGCGAACGTCATGTCGCCCGTGGCCAGCACGTTGTCGGTTTCGGGTTCGACCTTGGTGGTCGAGCCGCCGAGGACGGTGTTCGCCTTGAAGATGGCCTTGCTCCCCTTCGGGACCAGCGCCTTGTTCAGCGCCTTGGCGCCGGCGGAGGTCAGCTTCAGCTTCTTCGCGGCGATGCTGTTGCCGAAGCCGAGGCGGCTGTTCGAGACGCCCGCGAGGGTCGCCAGCTTGACGGTCTTGCCGCCCACCTTGGCGCTCAGGGACTTGGTCTTGGTGTTGAGCGAGAAGCTCTTCAGCGTCACCGACTTCTTGCCCGCCTTGACCTTGAGGCCGCCGCCTTGGGTGATCGTGCCCTTGCCGGTGGCAGCTGCGATTTCACCACCGGTGACCTTGAAGGTCGCCTTCGAGCCCTTCAGCTTCGCCGGCTTGACGGCGGTGATCTTCACGCCCGCCTTCTTCAGGCTCTTCTTGACACTGGACTTGAGGGTGATGGTGGTGGAGCCGCTCGCGATCGGATTCGGAGTGGCGGCCGACGCAACCGGGACGATGACGAGCAGCGCGACGAGCGCGGCGGCGACGATCGAGACCGGCAACATCTTTCCCCTGGCCCTGCCGAGCCGGGTCGATTCAGACATGTAGTTCCTCCAGTTGCGTTTGCCGCCCCCTGCTGTTCCCCTTAGGCGACTTACGGCAAGTCGATTAAACGGCAAGCCTATTGATGGCTCGCGTCGTACTCAACCCTGCGGGAGGCCGTCGGTTGCGATGTCCCAATATCCTTTGCGCGGTATGGCGACGACCCCAGACCGCTCGACCGAGGAGACCCACCGCACGATCGCGCCGCTGGTCGGCCCCGACGACGAGCGGGTCTTCACCGATTCCGGCATCGAGATCGACACCCTCTACGACGAGAGTGACGTCGCGCCCGGCCTCGAGGAGCGCCTCGGCGAGCCCGGTTCGCCGCCTTTCACCCGCGGCATCCACGAGGGGATGTACCGGGATCGGCTGTGGACGATGCGCCAGTACGCGGGCTTTGCCTCGCCCGAGGACACCAACGAGCGCTACCGCTATCTGATCGAGAACGGCTCGACCGGCCTCTCGATGGCCTTCGACCTGCCGACCCAGCTCGGCCGCGACTCCGACGACCCGCTCTGCTTCGGCGAGGTGGGGCGGACCGGGGTGCCGATCGACACGATCGAGGACATGCGGATCTGCTTCGACCAGATCCCGCTCGACGGCGTCTCCACCTCGATGACGATCAACGCGCCCGCCGCCTGCCTGTTGCTGCTCTACGAGCTGGTCGGCGAGGAGCAGGGCGTGCCGTCGCAGAAGCTGCGCGGCACGGTCCAGAACGACGTGCTGAAGGAGTACATGGCGCGCGGCAACTACATCTTCCCGCCGGGCCCGACGATGCGCCTGACCACCGACATCTTCGAGTACTGCCGCGAGAACGTGCCGAAATGGAACACGATTTCGATCTCCGGCTACCACATCCGCGAGAAGGGGTGCTCGGCGGTGCAGGAGGTCGCGTTCACGCTCTCCAACGCGATCGCCTACGTCGAGGCGGCGCTGGAGCGGGGGCTGAAGATCGACGAGTTCGCGCCGCGGCTTGCCTTCTTCTTCAACTGTCACAACAACGTCTTCCAAGAGGTCGCGAAGTTCCGCGCCGTCAGGCGCATGTGGGCCAAGATCGTCAAGGAGCGGTTCGGCGCCGAGAACCCGAAATCGATGCAGATCCGCTTCCACACGCAGACCGGCGGGGTGACGCTGCAGGCCCAGCAGCCCGAGGTCAACATCGTGCGGGTGGCGCTGCAGGGCTTCGCCGCCGTCGCCGGCGGCACCCAGTCGCTGCACACCAACGGCTTCGACGAGGCGCTGGCGCTGCCGACCGAGCGCTCCGCCCGGATCGCCCTGCGCACGCAACAGGTCCTCGCCTACGAGTCCGGGGTGGCCGAGACCGTCGACCCATTCGCGGGCTCCTACTTCGTCGAGTCGCTGACCGACGAGGTCGAGGCGCGCGCCTGGGAGCTGATGGGCAAGGTCGAGGAGCTGGGCGGCTCGGTCGAGGCGCTGGAGTTCATGCAGCGCGAGATCGAGGAGTCGGCGATGAGCTACCACGAGCGCTACCGCTCGGGCCAGGACATCATCGTCGGGGTCAACAAATTCGTCACCGACCAGGTCGACGACGTCGACATCCTCAAGGTCGACCCGGAGTCCGAGCAGCGTCAGTTGGCCCGCCTCAAGGCCTTCAAGGAGCGCCGCGACCAGGCCGCCGTCGACGCCAGGCTGGAGGCCCTCCGCGACGTCGCCCGCGGCGACGGCAACCTGCTCCACCCGATCCGCGCCGCCCTCGCCGCCGAAGCCTCGATCGGCGAGGTCTGCGGCGCGATGCGCGACGTCTTCGGCGAATACAAGGGCGGCGCCTTCTTCTAGAGGGCCGGGCTAGGCGAGCAGTCCCTCTTCCTCGACCAGGGTGAGGTCGAGGGTGCGATAGCCGACCGACTCGAAGAGGACGACGACGCGGTCGCGGTCGTAGCGCTGCACTTCGCCCGGTCCCCAGGACCTGTGGGTGACGGGGGCGCCGATCGGGTAGGGGCGCTCGGCTTCGTCGGGCTTGACCAACCCCGCGTCGCAGTTGTCGCAGTAGAAGCACGGCACCTCGTGCTCCTCGCCGAAGTAGCTGAGGATGTGGTCGCGGCGGCAGCCCTGGGTCTCGGCGTAAGAGCGCATCATCGCCAGCCGGGTGCGATCGAACTCGCGGCGCTCGCCGCCCTCGCGCACGCCCTCCTGCACCGCCTGCTCGAGGGTCGGGCCGCCGCGCGCCCGGCGCACCTCGCCGTCCTCGCCCACCTCCAGCCAGCCCGCCTCCTGCAGCCGGCCGACCGCCTCCAGGACCCTCGAGCGGGAGAGGTCGAGGCGCTCGACCAGCGCCGCCGGGTCGGCCTCGCCGCCGTCGTCCTCGACCGCGTGGCCGACGGCCTCCAGCTCCTCGCCGTCGACCCCGCCCGCGCCGCCGAGGAAGCGGCGGATCGCTTCGTCCTCGGGGCGGTAGAAGAGGACCGCCGCCGCGGCCTCGCCGTCGCGCCCGGCCCGGCCGACCTCCTGGTAGTAGGAGTCGATCGAGTCCGAGGGCCCGGCGTGGAAGACGAAGCGCACGTTGGGCTTGTCGATCCCCATGCCGAAGGCGGTGGTGGCGACGATCACCTCGACCTCGTCGTCCATGAAGCGGTCCTGGAGCTCGCCGCGGCGCTTCGACGCCAGCCCCGCGTGGTAGGCCGCGGCCCTCACGCCCGCCGCCGAGAGCGCCTCGGCGAGCTCCTCGCTCGCTTTGCGGGTGGCGATGTAGACGATGCCGGGCTTCGGCGCGCCCGCCACGGCCTCCACCAGCGCCTCCTCTTTCTCCCGCGCCGCGCTGAAGCGGCGCACCGCGAAGTGGAGGTTGGGACGGTCGAAGCCGCGGATCACCTGGGCCGTTTCCTCCATGCGGAGGCGCTCGACGATCTCGCGGCGGACCGGGGGAGAGGCGGTCGCGGTCAGCGCCAGGATCGTGGGACGGCCGAGCCGCTCGGCGAAGGCGCCCAGTTGCAGGTAGTCGGGACGGAAGTCGTGGCCCCACTCGCTGATGCAGTGGGCCTCGTCGACCACCAGCAGCGAAGGCTCGGTCGCCGCCAGGTCCGCCAGCACGTCGGGCTTGGCGAGCTGCTCCGGCGCCAGCAGGACGAACTCGTGCTCGCCCCGCTCCAGCGCCTCGATCAGCTCCCGTCGCCGCTTCGGCGAGACGGTCGAGTTCAGCTCCGCCGCCTCGCCGGGGGAGATGTGCTCCTCGATCGCCTCGACCTGGTCGCGCTGCAGGGCGATCAGCGGGCTGACCACGATCGTCGGCTTCTCCAGCAGCTCGCCGGCCAGCTGGTAGATCGCCGACTTGCCGTAGCCGGTCGACATCACCGCCAGCGTGTCGCGGCCGGCGACGACGGCCTCGATCGCCTCCAGCTGCCCCTGGTGGAGCTCCTCGATCCCCAGCTTCTCCCGCGCCAGCTCTTCGATCCGCGCCGCGTCGCCCACGTGGCCAAGGTACCCGGCGGCCGGCGCCGGCGTCTGGGCTTTTTCTCCCAGAACGGCAAGCCGGCAGGAACCGTCTGCCCGCGGCCGAAACCGGCGGTCATGATCGAGGCGGCAAGAACCTTGATGAAGTCCGAGCCGGAGCTCGCCGAGCTGATCGCCGAAGTCGAAGGCGTCTCGGTGACGATGGCCGAGAAGGGCTTCGGCACGCGTGTAGAGTTGCGTGCCGAGGAGGGAACCGGCCTCGTCCAGGCCGACCTGGAGGCCTTCCTCGACCGCCTCGCGGAACCGCAGCGGCGCCCCTTCAGCTGAGGCGCAGCGCCAAAACTTCCTCTAAGCGACAACAAAGGCCCGCCTCGGCGGGCCTTTTGTTTTCCACTCCACATAGAATCGCCGCTCCGTCCTCGGCCATCCCCGGGAACGGCTGTCCTGATGCGCGAGAAAAACCCCGTCACTCATGAGGAGAAGCTCGCCTACCTGCGCGAACTGCGCGAGGCGGCGATCCACTCGGCTTCCGAGGAAGCGGTCGAGAAGCAGCACGCCCGCGGCAAGCTGACCGCGCGCGAGCGGATCGACCTGCTGCTCGACCCCGGCTCCTTCGAGGAGCTCGACACCTTCGTGCGCCACCGCACCTACGACTTCGAGATGCAGAAAAAACGGCCCTGGGGCGACGCCGTCGTCACCGGCCACGGGACGATCGAAGGCCGCACCGTCTTCGTCTTCTCCCAGGACTTCACCGTCTTCGGCGGCAGCCTCGGTGAGGTGATGGCGGAGAAGATGTGCAAGGTGATGGACCTGGCCGCCGAGGTCGGGGCGCCGGTGATCGGCATCAACGACTCGGGCGGCGCGCGGATCCAGGAGGGCGTCGTCTCGCTCGGCGCCTACGGCGACGTCTTCGCCCGCAACGTCAGATGCTCCGGCGTGATCCCGCAGATCAGCCTGATCATGGGTCCCTGCGCCGGCGGCGCGGTCTACTCGCCGGCGATGACCGACTTCATCTTCATGGTCAAAGAGACCAGCCACATGTTCATCACCGGCCCGGAAGTGATCAAAACCGTGACCGGCGAGGAAGTGGAGTTCGAGGCGCTCGGCGGGGCGATGTCGCACAACTCGAAATCCGGCGTCGCCCATTTCGCCTCCGAGAACGAGGAGGCCTGCCTCGAAGACGCGCGCTACCTGATGAGCTTCCTGCCCTCGAACAACCTCGAGCTGCCGCCGCGCTTCGAGCCGAGCGACGACCCGGAGCGCGAAGACGAGGACCTCGACACCGTCGTCCCCGACGACCCGTCGAAACCGTACGACATGCGCGAGGTGATCAAGCGGATCGTCGACGACGAGGAGTTCTTCGAGGTCCACGAGCACTTCGCCAAAAACATCATCTGCGGCTTCTCCCGCCTCGACGGCTATCCGGTCGGCATCGTCGGCAACCAGCCCGCCTTCCTCGCCGGCGTGCTCGACATCGAGGCCTCCGAGAAGGCGGCCCGCTTCGTCCGCACCTGCGATTGCTACAACGTGCCGATCCTGACCTTCACCGACGTCCCCGGCTTCCTGCCCGGGACCGACCAGGAGTGGAACGGGATCATCCGCCACGGCGCCAAGCTCCTCTACGCCTACACCGAGGCGACGGTGCCGAAGCTCACCGTCGTCACCCGCAAGGCCTACGGCGGCGCCTACGACGTGATGGCCTCCAAGCACATGCTGGCCGACTTCAACTACGCCTGGCCGACGGCGGAGGTCGCCGTGATGGGCCCCGAGGGCGCGGTCAACATCATCTACCGCAAAGACATCGCCACCTCGCCGACGCCCGACGAGCGGCGCCAGAAACTGATCGACGACTACAAAGCCCACTTCGCCAACCCCTACTCGGCGGCGGAGCGCGGCTACATCGACGACGTCATCGAGCCTCGCCAGACGCGTCCGAAGCTGATCAAAGCCCTCCGCGTCCTGCAGTCCAAGCGCGTCCCGCAGCCGAAGCGCAAGCACGGCAACATCCCGCTCTAGGCGGTCGGCGGTGGACGGCTCCGAGATCCTGGAGCACGCCATCGGGCTCGCCGTCCGCGCGCACGCGGGCCAGCTCTATCCCGCCCGCGACGGCGAACGCGGCCCCTACGTCCTCCACCTCTTCCGCGTGATGCTCGCGGTCGAGGGCTGGGAAGCCCGCACCGCCGCCGTCCTCCACGACGTGATCGAGGACACCCCGGTCACGGCGAAGCAGCTGCGCGACGAGGGCATCCCGCCACAGGTGGTCGACGCCATCGTCGCCCTCACCCACCGTGAGGAGGACACCTACGAGGCCTACGTCGAGACGCTCGCCCCGAATGACCTGGCCCGCCAGGTGAAGCTCGCCGACCTCGCCGACAACCTGACCACGAACCTCGCCCTGCCGCCGTCCCCCGCCAACGCCGCCCGCATCGCCCGCTACGAAGCCGCCATCGCCCGCCTCAGCGAGTGATGTCACCGCGTGCGTTCGTCGTTGGTAGCCGTATATGGGACAAGCGACGAACGCTCCGGCGGCCGACGGCTGGCCGAAGTACGAACGCGTCAGTGGGCGGCGGTGGCCTCGGCCTCGGCGATGCCGGCCGGGCGGGGGGCGGCGCCGCGGCCGGGGGTGAGGCCGCTGTCGTCGGAGGAGAGGCGGTGGGCCAGGTAGACGGGGATGATCGAGATGATGATCAGGATCACCGCGACGGCCGGGACGAGGGGCAGCTCTTTGGGGCGGAAGAGGTTGTGGAAGATCCAGATCGGCAGGGTTTCTTCGCCCGCGCCGATGGTGAAGTTGGTGACGATGATCTCGTCGAAGGAGAGGGCGAAGGCCAGCAGCGCGCCGGCGCCGAGGGCGCTCCGCAGCGAGGGGAAGGTGACCCAGCGGAAGGTCTGCCAGGGGTCCGCCCCGAGGTCCGCGGAGGCTTCCTCGAAGCTGCCCGAGGTGCGCCGCAGCCGCGCCACCACGTTGTTGTAGACGACCACGACGCAGAAGGTCGCGTGGCCGATGATCACCGTCATCAGGCTGAGCGGGATCCCCAGCACCTGGGTGAAGGTGTTGGAGAAGGCGACGCCGGTGACGATGCCCGGCAGCGCGATCGGCAGCACGACCAGGAACGTGATCGCTTCGCGACCGAAGAATTTGCGCCGACCGAGGGCGAGGGCGATCAACGTTCCCAGCAGGATCGCGATCAGCATCGCCACCACCCCTGCCTCGATCGAGGTGAGCAACGCTTCCCGGGCGGATTCGCTTTCGAAGGCCTTGCCGAACCAGCTCGTGGTGAAGCCGGGCGGCGGCCATTTGAGGATCTTGCTCGTGTTGAAGGCCTCGACCACGATCACCAGCAGCGGGACGTAGATGAAGGCGAGCGCCAGGCCGACGCAGCAGCGCAGGATGATCTTCGCTTGCCGGGAGAGTCGCATCAGACGTGTTCGAAGGCGCCGAGCTTGCGGGCGACGCCGAGGTAGCCGATCACGATCACGATCGGCACCATCGCGAAGGCCGCCGCGAAGGGCTGGTTGTTGGTGATCTGTTCGTAGATCGAGTTGCCGATGAAGGTTTCGTTGGAGACGAGTTTCGGCGTGATGTAGTCGCCGAGGGTGAGCGAGAAGGTGAAGATCGAGCCGGCCACGACGGCGGGGAAGGAGAGCGGCAGGATCACCCTCCGGAAGGTGGTCAAGGGGTGCGCGCCGAGGTCCTCGGAGGCGCTGATCAGCGAGTCCGGGATCCGTTCCAGGCCGGCGAACACCGGCAGGATCATGTACGGCAGCCAGAGGTAGCTCATCGTCAGCCAGACGGCCGCCACCCCTTCGCCCGGGCCGCTGATGCCGAGCGGATGGAGCGCCCAGTTGATCACCCCGTGTTCGGCCAGCATCGCCCGCCAGGCGATCACCTTCACCAGGTAGCTCGCCCAGAGCGGCATCAGCACCGCGACGACGAGCAGCGCCTTCGTCTTCCGCCCCGCCAGCTTCGCCATGTAGAAGGCGATCGGGAAGGCGATCACGGCGTCGGTGACCGTGACCAGGATCGCCGTGCGGACCGTCCGCCAGACGATGTCCCGATAGACCGGGACATCGACGAGTTCCTTGAAGTTTTCGAGGCTGAATTCCTTGATGACCGAGCCGCTGAGCGGATCGACCGTCCAGAAGGCGGTGACCAGGAGGAGGACCAGCGACCCCAGGTAGAGGACCACCAGCCACGCCATCGGTGCCGCCAGCAGCGACCCGACCCGCAGGCGGGGATGGCGATGGAAGAAGCCGGCGAGCCTCCTGCCCGCCGGCTTCCTCATCGTGACCGCGTCAGTCGCCATCGCGACCCCTGGCCGTCAAGGGCCGCGGCCCTCGGCCTAGCCTTTGATTTCGGTCCAGGCACGGACCCAGTCGTTGTAGTCCATGCAGTCGGTTTCGCCGCCTTCGCTGCATTCGGCCAGCGGCGTCTCCCAGTAGTAGACCCGCTTCCAGAAGGCCGGTTCTTCAGCGTGGTATTCGCTGCAGAAATCGGGGTTCTTGGTGTGTTCGCAGGCCAGTTCCTGGGCCGGCGCCTCGCCGAAGTATTCGGCCACCTCGGCGTTGGCCTTCGGGCTGATGATGTAGTTCATCCACTCGTACATGCAGTTGGGATGTTTCGCGTGGACGCTGATCATCCAGGTGTCGGACCACCCGGTCGCACCCTCCTTGGGCAGGAAGCCCTGGCTGGCCGGGCTCGCCGCCACCGGTTCGTTTTCGCCTTTGAGGGCGAAGTACTGGTACTGCCAGGTCGTGCCGACCTGGTTCGAGCCGTTGGCGAAACCGGCGATCTGTTCTTCGGCGCTGGACCAGTATTCGCCGACGTAGGGCTTCTGTTCCTTCATCAGTTCGACCGCCGCGTCGAACTGTTCTTCGTTCAGCTCGTACGGGTTTTCGATCCCCAGGCTCGGTTCGTGGGCCTTCAGGTAGAGCGCCCCTTCGGCGATCGACATCGGGTCGTCGTACTGGCTGATGTGGCCCTTGTACTTGGCGGCGACCTTCGGGTTCAGCGTCACTTCCCAGGATTCCGGCGCCGGCGTCACGTCTTCGGAGTTCCACATCAGGAGGTTCGCCCCGCGCCCGTGGGGGATCCCGTAGGGCTTGCCTTCGAAGGTGTTGTAGGGCTGGTCTTTGAGGTCGGCGAAGACCGTCTTGTAGTTGGGGACCAGCGAGGTGTTGACCGGCGCCACTTCACCGGCGGCCCAGAGGCGCGCCGTCGCGTTGCCGGAGGCGGAGACCCCGTCGTACTGCCCGGTCTCCATCAGTTTCACCATTTCGTCGGAGGTGCCGGCGACCTTGTCGTTGACTTTGCAGCCGGTTTCCTGTTCGAACGGCTTGACCCATTCTTCTTCGACGTAGCCCGCCCAGGAGATCAGGTTCAGTTCGCCCTCCCCCTTGCCGAGCTTCTGCAGTTCTTCACCGCCGCCACCCGAGCTGCCGGAGCTCGAGCCGCCACCGCCGCAGCCGGCCAGCACGACCATGAACGCCACCAGGCCCGCGACGACCAACCACGCCGTGCGCGCCGGGTGCCCACCCTTGACACTTCTCATGGTGCTACCTCCTGTTTCGTCGTTGCGCCGCGGACCGCCGCCGCGTGCTGCGGCCGCCATCCGACCAGGACCTCGGCCCCCTGCTCGGGCGCGGCGCCGGGCGCCTCGCCCACGTTCTGCCTGACCAACTGCAAGCTGCCGCCGGCGTCGAGCGCCACCGTGTAGCGGGTCACCGCGCCGGCGTAGGCGACGTCGACGACCCGGCCGCGCTCGGTGACCAGGCCGTCGGTGGGGGCGCCGGCCGCCACCACCTCGATCTTCTCCGGCCGCACGGTGAAGCGCTCACCGCCGCGCTCGATCACGTTGGAGACGCCGACGAAGTCGGCGACGAACTCGTTCACCGGGTGCTCGTAGAGCTCTTCCGGCGCCGAGACCTGCTCGATCCGCCCCTCGTTGAAGACGGCGATCCGGTCGCTCATCGTCAGCGCCTCGTCCTGGTCGTGGGTGACGTAGACGAAGGTGATGCCGACGTCGCCCTGGATCGACTTCAGCTCGGTCTGCATCTGCTCGCGCAGCTTCAGGTCGAGGGCGCCGAGCGGCTCGTCCAGCAGCAGGACCCGCGGCCGGTTGATGATCGCCCGCGCCAGCGCCACCCGCTGCCGCTGGCCGCCGGAGAGCTCGCCCGGCTTGCGGTCGCCGTAGCCGGGCAGGCGGACCATCTCCAGCGCCTCGTCGCGGCGCCGCTCGCGCTCCGCCCTGTCGACTTTCGCCACCTTCAGCCCGTAGGCGACGTTGTCGGCAACGGTCATGTGGGGGAAGAGGGCGTAGTCCTGGAAGACGGTGTTGACGGCGCGTTCGTAGGGCGGCAGGCCGGCGACGTCGACGCCGCCCAGCTCGATCGTGCCCGAGGTCGGGTCCTCGAAGCCGGCGATCATCCGCAGCGTCGTCGTCTTCCCCGAGCCGGAGGGGCCGAGCATGGTGAAGAACTCCCCGGCACGGATCTCCAGGTCGATGCCGGCGACCGCGACCACACCACCGTAGGACTTGGTGAGGCCGGTAAGGCGGATGTCGGAAGGGGACCCCTCGATTCCGCGGCACGTTATCCGAGCGGGCCAAAGCCCGCAGGACAAATGCGGCGGGCCGTGTTGTCCGCGGCGGCTAGTAGCCGGCGGGGTGACGCGCGACGAACCCTTCGTTGGAAAGGAGTTCTTCGTGCCAGCGGGGGCCGGTTTCGCCGCCTTCGTCACCGGCGGTGTCGAAGCGGAACCCGGCGACGGTCATGTAGGCGTGGCCGGCGTTGGCGTAGACGGTGATCCAACGGCCTTCGCCTTCTTCCCCCCAGCTCTCGAGCGGGCCGGAGGGGAGGGGGCTGCTGAGGAACTTGCCGCCGTGGAGGGCGAAGGAGACCGAGCCGGAGCAGTCGTAGCCGCGCGAGGCGAAGCTGGCGTGGCCGCCGCCGTAGATGTAGGGCTTGAGGCGGATCTTGTTGGCCGCGGCGATCACGGCCTTGACCCGGGCGGGGGCGCTCTTCGGGGCGATCAGTTCGCCGTCGGCGAGCAGCTTCGCCTTGGCGGTCGGGGCGCAGAGGTTTTCGCCCGCCGAGAGGCCGCCGAAGTTGCAGGCGGCGGAGGCGCCGGCGGGGGCGACCGCGAAGGCCGCGCCGATCATCGCCATCAGGACCACGACACCTACGACTGACTTGAAACCGCGCTTCGGCAAAACCGATATCTCCTTCGTCGGCCTACGGGGTTAGCTGTCGGGCTGGCGCTGAAAGAGCTCGCGCCCCCACCAAGGTGGGTTAGCCCCGAAAACGTGGTTCCCCCGCTCCCGCTGCCAGTCGGCTTGCAGGACTCGGCGTCTCGGTCGTTCGGACTCGCGGCATAGTAATGGATCCACCGGCCCTCTGCTCACAGAACGCAAACATTCCCTCTGATTTCGCTTGGGACCGGGGCCATCCTGCGGCCGAACCGCTGTATACAAGCGGCCTTCGCCCCGACCTCCCGACTAGTAGATTGGACTTTTGGAATGGAGATCACCGCGCGCACAGCACTTCTCACCGGGGCCACCGGCGGCCTCGGCCGAGCGATCGCGCGGGGCCTGGCGGCCGCCGGCGCGACGTTGGTCCTCAGCGGCCGGCGCGAGGAGGAGCTGCTGGCGCTGGCCGAGAGCCTGCCCGGCGACGACCATCGCGTGATCGTCGCCGACCTCGCCGAGGACGGTGAGGCCGAGCGCCTCGCCGCGGCCGCCGCCGGCGTCGACATCCTCGTCGCCAACGCCGGGCTGCCCGGCACCGGCTGGCTCGCCGAGTTCTCGGCCGAGGAGGTGAAGCGCGCCCTGCGCGTCAACCTCGAGTCGCCGATGCTGCTCGCCCGCGCCCTCTTCCCGGCGATGCTCGAGCAGGGCTCCGGCCACCTCGTCTTCGTCTCCTCGCTGTCCGGCAAGTCGGCCAGCCCGCGCACCTCCGTCTACAACGCGACCAAGTTCGGCCTGCGCGGCTTCGCGCTCGGCCTGCGGACCGACCTCGGCCCGCAGGGGGTCGGCGTCTCCTTGGTCTCGCCCGGCTTCGTCCGCGAGGCCGGGATGTTCGCCGACACCGGCGCCAAGACGCCGCCGCTGATGGGGACCACGACCCCGGACGCGGTGGCCGACGCGGTGCGCCGCGCGATCACGGCCGACAAGGTCGAGGTCGCCGTCGCGCCGATCTTCGACCGGGTCGCCGCCCACGCCGGTCTGCTCAGCCCCCGGGTCGCGGTCCGTGCCCAGAGCGGCAGCGTCGGTCGCCGCGCCGCCGCCGCGGTCGCCGACGGCCACCCCAAGGACAAGCGTTGAGCCCGGCCTTCCCCTTACCCCTCTCCGAAAGGTTCGTCTCATGACCAGCACCACCGATTCCTTCGGCGCCCGCTCGACCCTCGAGGTCGGCGGCCGCTCCTACGAGGTCTTCCGCCTCGACGCGCTGCAGGAGCGCTTCGACGTCGCCCGCCTGCCGTACTCGATCAAGGTGCTGCTGGAGAACGTGCTGCGGCTTGAGGACGGGATCTCCGTCTCCAAGGCCGACGTCGAGGCGATCGCCTCCTGGGACGCGGCGGCCGAGCCGAGCGTCGAGATCCCCTTCCAGCCGGCCCGCGTGCTGATGCAGGACTTCACCGGCGTCCCCGCCGTGGTCGACCTGGCCGCGATGCGCGACGCGATGGACGAGATCGGCGGCGACCCGACCGCGATCAACCCGCTGGTCGACGTCGACCTGGTGATCGACCACTCGGTGCAGGTCGACGCCTTCGGCAACGAGCGCGCCTTCGCCGTCAACGCCGAGCGCGATTTCGAACGCAACCGCGAGCGCTACTCCTTCCTCAAATGGGGCCAGGGCAGCTTCGCCAACTTCCGCGTGGTGCCGCCGGCGACCGGGATCTGCCACCAGGTGAACCTGGAGTACCTCTCGCAGGTCGTCTACTCGAAAGAGAACGGCGGCACGCCGCAGGCCTACCCCGACACCCTGGTCGGGACCGACTCGCACACGACGATGGTCAACGGGCTCGGGGTGCTCGGTTGGGGCGTCGGCGGGATCGAGGCGGAGGCGGCGATGCTGGGCCAGCCGATCTCGATGCTCTTGCCGCAGGTGCTCGGCTTCAAGCTCTCCGGCGAACTGCCGGAGGGCTCGACCGCGACCGACCTGGTGCTGACCGTCACCGAGATGCTGAGAGAGCGGGGAGTCGTCTCCAAGTTCGTCGAGTTCTTCGGGCCGGGGCTGCCGACCCTGGGGCTCGCCGACCGGGCGACGCTGGGCAACATGTCGCCGGAGTTCGGCTCGACCTGCGCGATCTTTCCGGTCGACGCGGAGACGCTGCGCTACCTCGACCTGACCGGGCGGCCGACCGAGACGATCGAGCTGGTCGACGCCTACGCGCGGGCGCAGGGGATGTTCCACGACGCCTCGACCCCGGACCCGGTCTTCTCCGACCTGCTGGAACTGGACCTCGGCGACGTCGTGCCCTCGATCGCCGGGCCGAAGCGGCCGCAGGACCGGGTGCCGCTCGACGAGGCCAAGGAGTCCTTCCTCGAGGCGATGGTGGAGCTCGGCTCCGGCGACGCCGCCGAGGCGCTCGGCAACGGGGTCGACGAGGCGAACGCCGAGTCCTTCCCGGCCTCCGATCCGCCCGCCGAGGACCATGACGAAGAGAGCGGCAAGCCGCGGCCCGCGGTGAGCGGCGCGCCGGTGGCGACGGCGGAGCGCCGCCGCTCCGAGGACGCGATCGAGGTGACGGTCGAAGGCGAGAGCTTCGAGCTTGACCACGGGCGGGTCGTGATCGCCGCGATCACCTCCTGCACCAACACCTCGAACCCGAGCGTGATGATCGGCGCCGGCCTGCTGGCGCGAAACGCCCTGGAGAAGGGGTTGAGCCGCAAGCCCTGGGTGAAGACCTCGTTGGCGCCCGGATCGACGGTCGTCACCGACTACCTGCGCCAGGCGGGCCTCGACAAGTCCCTCGACGCGCTCCAGTTCAACCTGGTCGGCTACGGCTGCACCACCTGCATCGGCAACTCGGGGCCGCTGGCGGAGGAGATCTCGGCGGCGGTCGCCGAGAAGGACCTCACCGTCTGCGCCGTCCTCTCCGGCAACCGCAACTTCGAGGGCCGGATCAACCAGGACGTCAAGGCCAACTACCTGGCCAGCCCGCCGCTGGTCGTCGCCTACGCGCTGGCCGGGCGGATGGACATCGACATCACCACCGAGCCGCTCGGCCAGGGCGCCGACGGCGAGCCGGTCCACCTGCGCGACATCTGGCCTTCCAACGAGGAGATCAAGAAGGTCGTCGGCGACTCGGTCGCGGCGGAGATGTTCAAGCGCAACTACGCCGACGTCTTCGCCGGCGACGAGGAATGGAACGCGGTCGAGGTGCCCGAGGGCGATCGCTACGACTGGCCCGACTCGACCTACGTGCGCCAACCGAGCTTCTTCAAGGACATCCCGGCGGACCCGCCCGGGCTCGCCTCGGTCGAGGGCGCCCGCGTCCTCGCCGTCCTCGGCGACTCGGTCACCACCGACCACATCTCGCCCGCCGGCGCGATCAAAAAAGACAGCCCGGCCGGCCTGTGGCTGACCGAGCAGGGGGTCGAGCCCGGCGACTTCAACTCCTACGGCTCGCGCCGCGGCAACCACGAGGTGATGGTGCGCGGCACCTTCGCCAACATCCGCCTGCGCAACCAGCTGGTGGAGAAGGTCGGTGGCTTCACCCGCCACTTCCCCGATGGGGAGGAGACGACGATCTACGACGCGGCGATGCAGTACGCCGAGGAGGGCCTGCCGCTGGTGATCCTGGCGGGCAAGGAGTACGGCTCCGGCTCCTCGCGCGACTGGGCGGCGAAGGGGACGAAGCTGCTCGGCGTCGGCGCCGTGATCGCCGAGTCTTTCGAGCGGATCCACCGCTCCAACCTGATCGGCATGGGCGTCCTGCCGCTCCAATACAAGGACGGCGAGAACGCCGAGTCCCTCGGCCTCACCGGCGCCGAGACCTTCACCGTCGGCGACCTCGAAGGCGGCAACGCGAAGACCGTCACCGTCACCGCGACCAGCGACGACGGTGCCGCGAAGACCTTCGAGGCCCGCGTCCGCCTCGACACCCCCAACGAGGTCACTTACATCAACAACGGCGGCATCCTCCAGACGGTGCTGCGAAATCTGAAGTAGCCCAGAGGGCGAATCTGGCGGTCCCACCGGTGGGTCACCGCTCTGGAGATCTGGGCCGCCCGGATAGATCCGCGGCTGCGGCCTGAGTGCCCTGGGCGGTTGGTTCCACGGGGCGGCGGAAGCTGGCGCCCGGGGGTGGCGCCCGGACGACCAAGGGACGCGGCCTTCTCGGTGACGGCCCGGGCAGGCTGTGGCCGCCACCGAGAAGGCCGGGGGTGCGGGGAGAGGCGAGGGCCCGGGCGTGCCCCGGCGCAGAGATGCGTGCCTTCCTCCACGAAGTCCCCTGATCCGTGACGAGGAGCGGGGGAAGTCCACGCTTCCTCCCGTCCTCCTCATGCCTCCCCCGGGTGAGTTCGCAGTTCTGCTCGCATGGCGAGCGAAAGTGCGAACTCACCCGGGGGAGGCCCCGATCCCGTCACGGGAGGCATGAGAGACGCATGAGGAAGAGTCACGTCCCCGACATCTCTCCCACGTCCGTGTGGACTTCCCTGCGGGACGCACCTCGGACGGGCGCGGCGGCCGCGGAGCACGCCGCCCCCGGCTGCGGAACTGGCCCCTAGCTGGCTAGGGGTGCGTGAGGGACGCGGGAGGCAGGGGGGTCCGCGCGCCCCTCACTGCACCTGCGCGCCGGTAGCCAGGGAGGGATGCCGACGCGGCCATTCCTGGGTGTTACCCGAGGAATAGTCCGGACTAGCTATACCTCCCGTCCAGGCTCCGGTCAAGGCGCCTATACCGAACCGCTACGTTCGTTCGGTCGCGCTTTGCGGGGTACCGGAGACAGGTCCACCCGGACGGGCTATGCCCCAGCCCTTGCGCTCGATCAGCTCGATGCCGAGGACGCTGCCGATCGGCCCGAAGGGAGTGAGGGTGGCGGCGAGCAGGGTGTAGGGGGCCTCGTGGCGGATGCAGGCGAACCAGATCATCGCGCAGAGCCCGCAGAAGCCGATCCCGTGGGCCCAGCCGAAGATCATCGTCTCGGTCTCGAAGCCGGGCGCGATCCAGAAGAAGAGCAGGCCGAGGAAGATCGCCAGCTCGACGTAGGAGACCCGCTTGACCCAGACGAAGAGCTCGCCGGGGACCGGCTTCTCGAAGGGTTTGAACGGCCGGGGGCGGCGCACGCGGGCGGCGCTAGACGCCGGGGGTGAGCGCGGTCAGCGCGATGCGCTCCTGCTCGAGCGCGTGGGCGGCGGCGTAGCCCTCGCCCGGGCTGGCGCGGCCGGGGCGGCCGATGTAGGTGAGGTCGATGCCCTCGGGCAGGACCTGCGGGAAGCGGCGGGACATCACCTTCCAGGCGCCCATGTTGCGCGGCTCCTCCTGGACCCAGGCGATCTCCTTCAGGTTCGGGTAGCCGGCGATGACCTCTTCCAGGCGCGACTTGGCGAACGGGTAGAGCATCTCGACCCGGGCGATCGCCACGTTCTCGGCGAGGGCGCGGCGGTCCGAGGCGTCCATGTCGTAGTAGATCTTGCCGGTGCAGAGGACGAGGCGCTCGACCTTGTCCCGCCGGCCCTCGACCGTCGGGTCGTCGAGGATATGGCGGAACTCGCCGTCGGTCAGGTCCTCCATCGTCGAGGCGGCGCGGTCGAGCCGCAGCAGCCCCTTCGGCGTGAAGACGATCAGCGGCCGCGCCTTCTTGATCAGCGCCTGGCGGCGCAGCAGGTGGAAGTACTGGGCCGCCGTGCTCGGGTTGGCGATGCGGATGTTGCCCTCGGCGCCGAGCGCCAGGAAGCGCTCGATGCGGGCGCTCGAGTGCTCCGGCCCGGAGCCCTCGTAGCCGTGCGGCAGCAGCAGGGTGAGGCGGCTGGTCTGGCCCCACTTGGCCTCGCCGGAGACGATGAAGCTGTCGATGATCACCTGCGCCCCGTTGGCGAAGTCGCCGAACTGCGCCTCCCAGAGGACCAGGGCGCTCGGGCTCGCCGCCGAGTAGCCGTACTCGAAGCCCATGCAGGCGACCTCCGACAGCGGGCTGTTGTGCAGCTCGAACGGCGCCTTCGCCTCTTTCAGGTGCTGCATCGGGGTGTACTCGAGGCCGGTGTTCTCGTCGTGCAGGACGAGGTGACGATGGGAGAAGGTGCCGCGCTCGGTGTCCTGGCCGGTGAGCCGGATGTGGACGCCTTCGGTGAGCAGCGAGGAGAAGGCGAGCCCCTCGGCCTGGCCGTAGTCGATCCCGCCTTCGGCGAGCGCGTCGGTGCGCCGGCCGAGCGGACGGCGGAGCTTTTTGTGGACGTTGAAGCCGTCCGGCACCCGCAGCAGTTCCTCGTTCAGCTTGATCAGCGTGTCGGCGCTCAGCGAGGTGTCGACCGGCGGGCTGGCGGTGCGATCGAGTTCGCCGGTGCCGGTGGCGACGGTCGGGTCCTCGTAGTCGCCCGCGTCCATCCGCTCGCGCAGGTCCTTCAGCGCCGCCGACATCTCGGCTTTGCGCGCCGCGCCCTCTTCGGCGACGACCTCGGCGGTGGTCACGCCCTCCTCGATCAGCTTCTCGGCGTAGAGCTCGGAGACCGGCTTGTGCTCCTTGATCTTCGCCGCCACCGTCGGCTGCGTGTAGGCGGGCTCGTCGGTCTCGTTGTGACCGAAGCGGCGGTAGCCGATCACGTCGATGACGACGTCGCGGTGCCAGCGCTCGCGGTAGGCCATCGCCAGCCGCACCGCCGACATGCAGGCCTCGACGTCGTCGGCGTTGACGTGGATGATCGGCACGTTGAAGCCCTTGGCGAGGTCGCCGGCGTACGGGGTCGAGCGCGCGTCCTCGGGGTCGGTGGTGAAGCCCACCTGGTTGTCCTGGATGATGTGGACGGTGCCGCCGACCGAGTAGCCGCGCAGCGACTGCAGGTTGAAGGTTTCGGCGACGACGCCCTGGGCCGGGAAGGCGGCGTCGCCGTGCAGCAGCACCGGCACCGCGCTCATCGTGTCCTGGGTGATCTCGGCGCCGTCGATCTTGTTCTGCAGGAAGCGGGCGCCACCGGTGACGACCGGGTCGACGAACTCCAGGTGGCTCGGGTTCGGCGAGAGGCGGACCGAGGTTTTCTCCCCGCCGAGGTCTCGTAGACGCCGCGGTGGCCGTAGTGGTATTTGACGTCGCCGGTGCCGCCGTGGGGGATCGCGGCGACGGCCTTCACCGCGCTCAGCCGTTTCGAGCCCTCGAACTCGGCGAGGATCGATTCGACCGAGCGGCCGAGGTTGTGGGCGAGGACGCTGAGCCGGCCGCGGTGGGCCATGCCGAAGATGACCTCGTCGGCGCCGGCCCGGTGGGCGAGGGTGACGGCCTCGTCGAGCATCGGCACGATCACGTCGAGCCCCTCGATCGAGAAGACCTTGGCGCCGAGGTACGTTTTCTCGAGGAAGCGCTCGAACTGGAAGACGTCGATCAGCCGGTGCAGCAGGCGCTCTTTCTCGTCCGCCTGCAGCGGCTGGCGGTGGGCGCCGGTCTCGATCATCTCGCGCAGCCAGATCCGCTGCTGGTGCGAGGAGATGTGCTCGAACTGGTAGCCGATCGTGCCGCAGTAGGCGGTGCGCATCCGCGGCAGCGCCTCCAGCAGCGTTTCGCCGGGGACGCCGATCCGCAGGATCGAGGCGGGGATCCGCGCCATCAGCTCCGGGGTGAGGTTGAGGTTCTCCGGCTCCAGGCCCGGGTCGCCCTTCGGCTCCGAGCCGAGCGGGTCGAGGTGGGCGGCGAGGTGGCCCTGGGTGCGGTAGGCCTTCAGCAGCGAGGTCGCCGCCTGCACCGCCTGCAGCAGCTCCTCGTCGACCTGGCCCGGGACGCTCGCTTCGGCGACGGGTGGCGCGCCGGTCAGCGGCGCCGGGCTGGCCGAGGCGGGGTGGGCGTTGGTGATCGGCGACGCCTCGATGCCGAGGTCGGCGGCGACGCCCTCGTAGAACTCGTCCTCGCCCTGCAGCAGCTGCTCGACCCGCTTCAGGAACTCGCCCGACTCGGCGCCCTGGATGACGCGGTGGTCGTAGGTCGAGGTCAGCGTCATGATTTTGGAGACGCCGAGCTGCTTGATCCGGTCCGGCGAGGCGTGCGACCACTCCGGCGGGTAGGCGATCGAGCCGGTGGCGATGATCGCGCTCTGGCCGGCGAGCAGGCGCGGCACCGAGGCGACGGTGCCGATCCCGCCCGGGTTGGTGAGGCTGATGTTGGTGCCCTGGAAGTCGTCGGCGGTGAGCTTGTTCTCGCGCGTCTTCGCGATCAGGTCTTCGAAGGCCGAGTGGAAGCCGGCGAAGTCGAGGTCCTGCGCGTTCTTGATCGCCGGCACCATCAGGCCGTGGGAGCCGTCTTTTTTGGTCACGTCGACGGCGACGCCGAGGTTGACCGGGCCGTTCTCGATCGCGAAGGGCTTGCCGTCGCGCTCCTCGTAGGAGCGGACCATCACCGGGACGTCTTTGGCGGCCTCGACGATCGCCCAGGCGACCAGGTGGGTGAAGGAGGTCTTCAGCCCGCGCTCCTTGAGCTGGGCGTTGATCGCCTTGCGCTTGGCGTCGAGGGTGTCGACGGCGATCGTGCGGAAGCTGGTCGCCGTGGGGACGGCGCGACTCTCGTCCATCGCCTTGGCGAGCATCGCGGCGGGCCCGCGCAGCGCCTTCGCCTCGCCCGCGGTCGGCGCAGCGCTCGCGCCATTCCCGTTCGCCCCGTTGAGCACGTCCTCCTTGGTGACCTTGCCGCCAAGTCCGGTGGGCGTCACAGATCCAAGGTCGATCCCTTGCGCTTCCGCCATCCGGCGCGCGACCGGCGTGGCTTTGACATCGGCCCCGTTGCCTTGCCCGTTCGTGGCGCCGTTCCCGCCCGCAGGTGACGCCGTAGGGGGAACCGTCGCCGAGGAAGCTTCAGCTACCGGAGGCGATGGTGGGTCCCCCGCGGCGGCAGGACCCGCGGCCGCAGCGGCCGATCCCTCCTCGCCGGACTCCATCTCCGCCATCGGATCGCCGACCGGGACTTCGTCGTCGACCTCGACCAGGAGCCTGGTGATCGTGCCGCTCGCCGGCGCCGGAACCTCGGCGTCGACCTTGTCGGTGGAGACCTCGACGATGGTGTCGCCCTCGTTGACGAAGTCGCCAACGGATACGTGCCACTCGAGGACGATGCCCTCGGTCACCGACTCGCCCATCTCGGGCATGACAATCTGGACGGTTGCCGTATCTGGCATTTCTTCGATCCAGTCTTACAAACCGGAGCGCTGGGCGGCTTTCTCGGGATAACCTGGTACCCGATGAGCTACTTCGTCACCGGCGCCACGGGGTTCATCGGCCGCAATCTGGTCGAGCGTCTGCTGCAGCGCGAGGGCACGATCTACGCGCTCGTGCGGGCCGGCTCGCGCGGCCGGCTGGAGGAGCTGCGGACCGGCTGGGGCGCCGACGGGGCACGTGTGGTGCCGATTTCCGGCGATCTGACCCAACCTGGGCTGGCGATCTCCGAGGAGGACATGGTGGCGATGCGGGGCGAGGTCGACCACTTCTTCCACCTCGCCGCGATCTACGACATCACCGCCGACGCGGAGACGCAGGAGATCGCCAACGTCGAGGGGACCCGTCATGCAATCGAGCTTGCGGGAGCGCTCGACGCCGGTTGCTTCCACCACGTCAGCTCGATCGCGGCGGCCGGCCTCTACCGCGGCGTCTGGACCGAGGACATGTTCGACGAGGCCGAAAGGCTGGACAACAACCCCTACTTCCGCACCAAGCACGAGGCCGAGCGGCTGGTCCGCGAGGACTGCTCGCGGCCCTGGCGGGTGTATCGGCCGGGGATCGTCGTCGGCGACTCGCGCACCGGGGCGATCGACAAGGTCGACGGGCCCTACTACTTCTTCAAGGCGCTGCAGCGGGCGCGCAGGGTGCTGCCCGCGTGGCTGCCGACGGTCGGCGTCGAAGGCGGCGAGATCAACATCGTCCCGGTCGACTACGTCGCCGCCGCGATCGACCACATCGCCCACGCGCCGGACCTCGACGGGCGCGCCTTCCACCTCACCGACCCGAACCCGCGGCGGGCCGGGGAGGTCGTGAACATCTTCGCCAGGGCGGCCGACGCGCCGCGGATGTCCTGGCGCGCCGGCACCGACATCACCGAGCCCGCGACCGGGGCGCTGCGCAGCGCCTTGCGGCTGCTGCCGGGGTCGAAGCGGGCGGTCGGCGCGGTGCTCGGCGAGCTCGGCCTGCCCGCCTCGGTCCTCACCTACATCGACTACCCGACCCGGTTCGACTCGGCGGCGACGCAGGAGGTGCTGGCCGGGAGCGGCATCGAGGTGCCGCCGCTGGAGAGCTACGCGACGCGGATCTGGGACTACTGGGAGCGCAACCTCGATCCCGACCTGTTCAAGGACCGCAGCCTGGCCGGTGCGGTGCGGGGCAAGGTGGTGCTGATCACCGGCGCCTCCTCGGGGATCGGCCGGGCGACCGCGATCAAGGTCGCCGACGCCGGCGCGACGGTGCTGCTGGTCGCCCGCTCGATCGACAAGCTGGAAGAGACGAAGGACGAAATCCTCGCCGCCGGCGGCGTCGCCCACATCCATCGCTGCGACCTTGCCGACGTCGAGGACGTCGCCCGGATGGCCGAGGAGGTGCTCACCTACCACGGCCACGTCGACATCCTCGTCAACAACGCGGGGCGCTCGATCCGCCGCTCGGTGGCGCTCTCCTACGACCGCTTCCACGACTACGAGCGGACGATCCAGCTCAACTACCTCGGCTCGCTGCGGCTGATCCTGGCGCTGCTGCCGGAGATGCGGGCCCGGCGCTCGGGCCACATCATCAACATCAGCTCGATCGGGGTGCAGACCAACCCGCCCCGCTTCTCCGCCTACGTCGCCTCGAAGGCGGCGCTCGACGCCTTCAGCCGGGTGATCGCCTCCGAGGTGATCGACGACAAGGTCCACATCACGACGATCAACATGCCGCTGGTGCGGACGCCGATGATCGCGCCGACCCGGATGTACGACATGTTCCCGGCGATCACGCCGGAGGAGGCCGCCGAGATGATCGCCAAGGCGATGGTGCGACGGCCGAAGAAGGTGGCGACGAAACTCGGCAACTTCGGCGAGCTGCTCTACGCGGTGGCGCCGAAGGCGAGCGACACGATCCTCAACACCGCCTACAAGCTCTTCCCCGACTCCCAGGCGGCGAAGGGCTCCTCCGAGGAGGCGCGCGACAAAGCGCCCTCGACCGAGGCGGTCGCCTTCGCGCACCTGATGAAAGGCGTGCACTGGTAGTGGTGGTCGGCGTCGCGTGACCGAGCGGCGCCTCAAGCACTGGGGTTGGGGCTATGAGGACCAGGCGCCGACGGCGGCGCAGTTGGCGGAGGCGGCGGCAGGGATCCGGGCGCGGTTCGGCTTCGGCGGCGAGGCGCGGGCGGCGGTGCCGCCGGCGGAGGTCGAGGTGCGGGCGCCGCGGTTGAAGCGGCCGGAGGCGTTCGGAGATCTCTTCAGCGACGAGAAGTACGAGCGGGTTTCGCGAGCGCTCGGTAAGGCGTATCGCGACGTCGTACGCGGCTTCTACGGCCGCTTCGAGAGCCCGCCCGACCTGGTGGCCCTCCCGCGCGACCACTCCGAGGTGGAGACGGTGCTCGCCTGGGCCGAGGCGGAGGGCGCCGCGGTGATCCCCTTCGGCGGCGGCACCAGCGTGGTCGGCGGCGTGGAGGCGCGGCTGGGGGAGAGGCCGGTGGTGACGATGGACCTGCGTCGGCTCGACCGCGTGGTCGAAGTCGACCCGACCAGCCTGGCGGCGCGGATCGAGGCGGGGGCGACCGGGCCGCGGCTGGAGGAACAGCTGCGCGAGCACGGCCTGACGATGCGCTGCTACCCGCAGTCGTTCGAGTACGCGACGCTCGGCGGCTGGATCGCGACCCGGGCGGGCGGCCACTTCGCGACCAAGGAAACCCACGTCGACGACCTGGTCGAGTCGATCCGCGCGGTGACCCCGCGGGGGACCTGGGAGAGCCGGCGCCTGCCCGGGTCCGGGGCCGGCCCGTCCCCGGATCGCCTGCTGCTCGGCTCCGAGGGGATCCTCGGCGCGATCACCGACGCCTGGGTCCGGGTCCGTCCCCGGCCCGAGTGGAAGGCGGCCTGCGCGGTGCGCTTCGAGCGCTTCGGCGACGCCTGCGAGGCGGTCCGCGAGATCGTCCAGGCCGGTCTCGACCCCGCCAACTGCCGCCTGCTCGAAGCCGGCGAGGCCGAGATGACCGGCGCCGGCGACGGCAGCGCCCACCTCCTGCTCCTCGCCTTCGAGTCCGCCCACCATCCGGTCGAGCAGCCGCTCCGCCTGGCCCTCGAAGCCGCCGAGTCCCACGGCGGCACCGCCGACGATCCCCGCCTCACCGAGCCCGAGGTGTTGACGGGCCGAAAACTCCAGGAGGGCTTGAGAAATCGGCCCACCAACGAGAGGGGCGCAACGGAGGGTGACGGAAGTGCGGCGGAGTCGTGGCGCGGCGCGTTCCTCCTCGCGCCGTACCTGCGGGATACGTTCGTCTCCTGCGGCGTGCTCTCGGAGACGTTCGAGACGGCGGTCACCTGGGACCGGCTGGAGGAATTCCACGCGACCGTGATGGAGACGGCGCGGCGGGCGGTGGCCGAGGTCTCGGGAGCGCCTCGCGAGGGGCGCGGCGCGCCCCTCGTCACCTGCCGCTTCACCCACGCCTACCCCGACGGCGTCGCCCCCTACTTCACCGTCCTGGCGCCGGCGATCCGCGGCGGCGAGGTCGAGCAGTGGGACGAGATCAAGGCCGCCGTCTCCGAGGCCCTGATCGAAGGCGGCGGCACGATCACCCACCACCACGCGGTCGGCCGCGATCACCGTCCCTGGTACGACCGCCAACGCCCACCCCCCTTCGCCGCCGCCCTGCGCGCCGCGAAGGCGGAGCCTCGACCCCGCCGGCATCCTCAACCCCGGCGTCCTGCTCGACCCCTGAGATCCACGCCACGCCGCGATTCGCGGCCGTGGCGGAGGTGGTTCTACGTCCCGGGCGTCCCGTGGCGGCCCGGGCAGGCTGTGGCCGCCACGAGACGCCCGGGACGTGAGGGTCCCGCAGGGAAGTACACACGGACGTGGGAGAGATGCCGGGGACGTGACCCTTCCTCATGCCTCCCGTCACAGGATCGGGACCAGCCCCCGGTGAGTTCGCACTTTCGCTCGCTATGCGAGCAGAACTGCGAACTCACCAGGGGAGGCATGTGGAAGACGCAAGGAACCGTCAACTTCCCCCGCTCTCCGTCACGGGACCCCGGAGTTCGTGACGGATCACGCCCCTCTCCCCGACACCCGGCCTTCTCGGTGGCGGCCACAGCCTGCCCGGGCCGCCACCGAGAAGGCCGCGTCCCTTTCACCTCCGGGCGCCAGCTTCCCGGGCGCCAGCTCCCGCGGCCCCACCCCGCCCACCGAGTGCCCCCGCGACGCGTTCGCACTTTCCCTCGCTATGCGCGGAAAAGTGCGAACGCGGGCCGAGGGGAGGCTTGCCGGCGGCCGGCGGTACCCTTTCGCGACCGTCTGGCGGCGCGATTCGCCACCGCCACGCACCTCGCCGCCCGCGCGATGGAAACGATCACCTCCGAACATCCGACCGTGCCGCCTCCCGCCGAGTCCGACAATCTGGACGATCCGGTGGTGCCTCGTCGCAGCCCGCTGCGTGCCGCGATCAAGACCGGGCGGCCGAAAGAGTGGGTCAAAAACGTCTTCGTCTTCGCCGGCCTGCTGTTCTCCGGCAACTTCGACAAGGGCCACGACATCCTCATGGCCCTCGTCACCTTCGTCGCCTTCTGCCTGATCTCCAGCGCCGGCTACTTCGTCAACGACCTGATCGACGTCGAGCTCGACCGCAAGCACCCGAAGAAGCGCTACCGCCCGCTCGCCGCCCGCGAGCTCTCCGAGCGCAGCGCCTGGACGATCGCCCCGGTGCTCGCGATCGTCGCGATCGGCATCGGCTTCCTCGTCAACTGGAAAGTCGGCCTGATGGTGGTCGGTTACGGCGTCGCCCAGATGGCCTACAGCCTCGGCCTCAAGCAGATCGTGATCATCGACGTGATGACGCTGGCGGGTCTCTTCATCCTCCGCGTCGCCGCCGGCGCCAGCGCCGTCGACGCCCACGCGTCGGAGTGGCTGCTCCTCTGCACCGGCTTCCTCGCCGCCTTCCTCGGCTTCACCAAGCGCCGCCAGGAGGCGGTCTCGGAGCTGCACGAGGGGACCTCGACGCGCCCGGTGCTCGAGCACTACTCGCTCCCTTTCCTCGACCAGATGGTCTCCCTGGTCACCACCGGCACCGTGATCAGCTACTGCATCTACGCGGTCAACTCGCCGCTGATCGGCAGCCAGATGCTGCTGACGGTCCCGCCCGTCGTCTACGCAATCTTCCGCTACCTGTACCTGATCTACGACCGCAACGACGACCGCTCGATGTCCGGCATCGTCGCCGGCGACCGCGGCATCCAGGCGGCCGGCGCCGCCTGGGCGCTCGTCGCCTTCCTGCTGCTCTACGTCTTCAACTGAGTTCGCACTTTCCCGCGCCAGGCGCGGTCAAGTGCGAACGCGCGGGCGCTCAGCCCAGCTCGCCGCCCTCGGGGACGCCTTCCATCAGGTAGAAGCGGGCGCGGCCAAGCTCCTCGCCGTTGACCTCGACCACGGCGGCGTGGGGGCCGGCGGTGGTGAAGGTGGCGGTGGCGGCGATCGACATGACGAGGCGCTGCTCCTGGCCCTGGGGCATCCCGGGCGGCCGGCCGGTCTCGAAGTTCGCGGTCAGGCCCTCGCCGAGCTCGACCCCGTCGGGGTCCTGGATCGTCACCGACAGCTCGTGGGGGCTGTTGGTCTCGTGCCAGGCGACGTCGATGCCGAGGCCGATGTGGAAGGACCACTCGTGCGGCAGCTCGGGCAGGCGGAGCACGTTCCAACCGCCGCCCGTCAGGTAGAGCTTCCCGTTCACCGCCTCGGAGTAGTCGGTGAGCATGAGGAAGCCGATGTTCACGCGGGCGCCTCGCCGTCCTCGTACGGGGTGACCGGCAGGTCGGGGACGACTTCCACCTTGCCGTCGCGGAAGAACTGGAGGTCGACTTTCTCGTCCTTGCGGTAGGTGCCCCAGAGGCCGAGGTACATCGCCAGCCAGCGGCTGGTCCCCATCTTCTCCTTCACGATCGGCCTGGTGAAGACCAGTTCGTGCCCCTCGAGGTCGTAGTCCTCGCCCTCTTTCTGTTCGACCCCGTTGATGTAGACGGTGTAGGGCGGATGGGCGTTGGCGGGGATCTTCACCCGCTCGCCGGCGGCGTAACTCCCCTTGGGGACGCCGGGGCTGTTCATGTGGTCGGTCATCGGTCCTCTTTCTCTCCCTCCAAAGTCTCGCGCACCAGGTCGAAAGGCGTGTCGTGGCCGCTCGGGTCGAGCTCTTCGCGCCGCAGCCCGCCGCGGTAGGGGACGAAGGCGCCGTCACCGCGCACGTCGACCCCCGCCACCGGCTTGCGCAGCAGGCCCCGGCCGCTCAACTCGAGCCGCCCCTGCACCTGGTCGCGCGGCTCGAACTTGCTCAGCAAGGCTTTCTTCGGCGGCGCCTCGGCGCGGATCCGCAGCGCCGCCTCCCGCATCGCGGCGACCGCCGTATCGAGGTCGTCGAAGCCCTCATGTTCGACTTCGGCACCGGCGCGCACGGTCAGTTTCCAGCTGGGACGAGCCACCGTCCCAGCTTACGAATACGCCTCGCTTCAGGCTCCGCGGCGCGGGCGTTTGGGCCGGCGGGCGGGCGGCCCGACGATTTTTTCGGGGCCCTCGCGGTCGGCCATCGGCACGTAGTCGCGCTCGCGGAAGCCGGTGTAGATCTGCCGCGGGCGGGCGATTTTCTGCTCCGCGTCTTCCTTCATCTCCATCCACTGGGCGACCCAGCCGGCCGTCCGCGGGATCGCGAAGATCACCGTGAACATGTCGGTCGGGATCCCCATCGCCTCGTAGATGATCCCCGAGTAGAAGTCGACGTTCGGGTAGAGCTTGCGCGAGGTGAAGTACTCGTCCTCGAGCGCCTGTTTCTCCAGCTCACGGGCGATCTCGACCAGCGGGTTGTACTCGGTCGCCTCGAAGATCGGGTCGAGGTACCCCTGGATGATCCGCGCCCGCGGGTCGTAGTTCTTGTAGACCCGGTGGCCGAAGCCCATCAGTTTCTCTTCGCGGTCTTTGACCCGGGCGAGGAAGTCGGGGATGTTCTCGACCTTGTCGATCCGCCGCAGCATCCGCAGCACCGCCTCGTTGGCGCCGCCGTGCAGCGGCCCGTAGAGCGCCGCCACGCCCGCCGCCACCGCCGAGTAGGGGTCGACGTCGGAGGAGCCGACCCCGCGCACCGCGTTGGTCGAGCAGTTCTGTTCGTGGTCGGCGTGGAGGATGAAGAGGACGTCGAGCGCTTTCGTCAGCTCCGGCTTGGGGATGTGCTTCGCTTCCGTTTTCTTGAAGACCATCGAGAGGAAGTTCTCGGCGTAGCTGAGGTCGTTGTCCGGGTAGACGTAGGGGAAGCCCATGTTGTGCCGGTAGGAGTAGGCGGCCAGCGTCGGGATCTTGGCGATCAACCGGACCGCGGCCATGTAGCGCTCTTCCTCGTCGTTGATCTGCTTCGCGTCGGGATAGAAGGTGGAGAGCGCGCCGACGCCCGACAGCAGCATCCCCATCGGGTGCGCGTCGTAGCGGAAGCCCTCGAAGAGGTGCTTGAGGTCCTCGTGGACGTAGGTGTGGTGGGTGATGTCGAAGACCCAGCGCTCCAGCTGCGCCTTGGTCGGCAGCTCGCCCCAGATCAGCAGGTAGGCGACCTCGAGGAAGGAAGAGTTCTCGCAGAGGGTCTCGATCGAGTAGCCGCGGTGTTCGAGGATCCCCTTGTCGCCGTCGATGTAGGTGATGGAGGAGCGACAGGAGGCGGTGTTGGTGAAGGCCGGGTCATAGGACATCAACCCGAATTCGTCCTCGTCGACCTTGATCTGCCGCAGATCGAGTCCGCGGACGGTGCCGTCGGTGATCGGCAGCTCGTAGGTCTTGCCGGTGCGGTTGTCGGTGACGGTCAGAGTCTCCGTCCCGCTCGCTACCCCGTTCCCGGCACTGGCGTCAGTGCTCTGCTGCTCGGTGGCCATCACCCTCCTTTTCCTGCTTCTAGGGGAGAACCTAGTATTCCAGTTCGCCGCCGCCGACCTGCCGCCGCCCCATCAAAGGCGAGGAGCCGCTTCAGAGCTGGTCGCGGGGCGCGGGCAGGCTCTCGAACTGGGTCATGCGACGGAGCGCCTCGAAGCGCTCGTCGATCTCGGCGCGGTCGAGGCGGGAGACGCGCTCGGTGCCGAACTCCTCGACGTTGAAGGAGGCGAGGACGGTGCCGTACCCCATCGCCCGCCGCAGGTTCGCCTCGTCGAGGTCGCCGTCGACCCCGTCGAGGTAGCCGAAGAAGCCGCCGGCGAAGCTGTCGCCGGCCCCGGTCGGGTCGCGCACGTCCTCGAGCGGGAAGCCCGGCACCGCGAAGAAGTTGCCCTCGCGGGTGAACAGGGCGGCACCGTACTCGCCCTGCTTGGCGATCACCGCGCGCGGCCCCATCTCGATCACCGCGCGGGCGGCGCGGGCGAGGTTGGACTCGCCGGTCAGCATGCGGATCTCGGCGTCGTTGAGGACGACGCAGTCGACCTCGGCGACCGCCGCGAGCAGCGACTCCTTGGCGGTCTCGATCCAGAGGTTCATCGAGTCGAGGCCGCTGAAATCGGCGGCGCCGCACTGGGCGCGGACCTGGCGCTGCAGATCGGGCTGGATGTTGGCGAGGAAGAGCGTGTCGGCCGCCTGGGCCGCGGCGGAGAGCTTCGGCTCGAACTCGCCGAAGACGCCGAGCTGGGTGTCGTCGGTGTGGGCGACGTTGAGGTCGTAGTCGTAATGCCCGCGCCAGAAGAAGCTCTGGCCGCCGGCGACCCGCTCGATGTCGTCGGTCTTGATCCCGCGCGCTTCGAGCAGCTCGAACTGCTCGCCGCCGAAGTCGTCGCCGACCGGGCCGACCGGCCGCACCTCGGTGAAGAAGCTGGCGGCGAGCGAGAAGTGGGTGGCGGCGCCGCCGAGCATGCGCTCGTGCTCCCCGAACGGGGTCTTCACAGCGTCGAAGGCGATCGATCCGACCACGGTCAGGGCCATAAGGACCGGAGACTAGATGGATTCGCGCTTCTCCCGCTGTCTGCGAGACTCCGGGCGGCCATGCACCGAGGGGAGGAGAGGCGATGAAAGCGATCCAGCTGCGCGAGTTCGGGGGTGCCGACGCCTTCGAATACGTCGACCTCGACGACCCGACGCCGGGCGAGGGCGAGGTCCTGATCGAGGTCGTCCGCTCCGGGGTCAACTTCGCCGACACCCACTCGACCCGCAACGACTACCTGGCCGAGCAGCAGCTGCCGTTGGTGCCGGGCGCCGAGGTCGCGGGGACGACCGCCGACGGTCGCCGCGTCGCCGCCCTGGTCGGGACCGGCGGGTACGCCGAGAAGGTCATCGTCCCCGAGGCGCTGACGATCCCGATCCCCGAGGAGGTCGACTTCGACGTCGCCGCCGGGGCGCTGCTGCAGGGATTGACCGCGATGGCGCTGGTCAAGCGGAGCGCCCGGATCGAGCCGGGGGAGACGCTGCTGGTCGAGGCCGCCGCCGGCGGCACCGGCACGCTCGCCGTGCAGATCGCCAAGGCAGCCGGGGCGAAGGTGATCGGGATGGCCTCGAGCGCCGCGAAGCGCGAGCTGGTCGAGAGCCTCGGCGCCGACGCGACGGTCGACTCGCGGGCCGCCGACCTGCGCGCGGCGATCCTCGAGGCCAACGGCGGACAGAAGGTGGACGCGGTGCTCCACATGAGCGGCGGCGACGCCTTCGACGCCGAGCTGGCGGCGCTGGCGCCGCTCGGCCGGCTGGTCGTCTTCGGCAACGCCTCGCGCGAGCAACGCGACGTCAACACCGGCGCCCTGCTGCAGGGATCGAAGGCCGTGGTCGGCTTCTGGCTGGTCCACGTGCTCGCCCGACGGGACCTCGCGGTGCCCCTGATCGGCGAGCTCCTGGGGGCGCTGGCGACGGGCGCACTGCGGGTGACGGTCGGCGGCGTCTACCCTCTGTCGGAGGCGGCGGCCGCCCACGAGGCGCTTGAATCCCGCGCCAGCACCGGCAAGCTGCTCCTCGACCCCTCGCGATGACAACCTTCAAAGACCTCGGACTCTCCCCTGCGATCCAGCAGGCGCTCGACGAGCTCGGCTTCGTCGAGCCCTCGCCGATCCAGGAGGAGGCGATCCCGGAGCTGCTCGGCGGCCACGACGTGATCGGCCAGGCGCAGACCGGGACCGGCAAGACGGCGGCCTTCGGCCTGCCGCTGCTGCAGTACCTCGATCCCGACGACGACGAGGTGCAGGCGATCGTCCTCACCCCGACGCGGGAGCTCTGCATCCAGGTGACGCAGGCGCTGCGCTCCTACGCCGAGCACCTCGACATCGAGGTCGTCGCCGTCTTCGGCGGTGCGCCGATCCGCTCGCAGCAGTCGCAGCTGCGCTCCGGCGCCCACGTCGTCGTCGCCACCGTGGGGCGGATGATGGACCTGATGAGCCGGCGCTCGCTGGTGCTGACCGCGGCCCGCTTCGTCGTCCTCGACGAGGCCGACGAGATGCTCGACCTCGGCTTCATCGAGGACGTCGAGAAAATCCTCCGGATGTGCCCGAGCGGCCGGCAGACGGCGCTCTTCTCGGCGACGATGCCGCCGCCGATCCAGCGCCTGGCCGAGGGCTACATGTACGACCCGGTCACCGTGCGGATCACGCCGAAAACGCTGACCGTGGATGCGATCCAGCAGGCCTACGTCGAGGTGCCCTCGCGCGAGAAGGCGGCGAAACTGGTCGAGATCCTGAAGCTCGAGGAACCGGAGCAGGCGATCATCTTCACCCGCACCAAGATCGGCGCCTCGCGCCTGGAGCGGACGCTGAAGGACAAAGGCCTCGACGTCAAAGCGCTGCACGGCGACATGAGCCAGGGCTCCCGCGACGGCGTGATGATCGCCTTCAAGGACCACCGCGTGAAGCTGCTGGTGGCGACCGACATCGCCGCCCGCGGCCTCGACGTCGAGCACGTCACCCACGTCATCAACTACGACGTGCCGAACTCCTCCGAGACCTACGTGCACCGGATCGGCCGCACCGGCCGCGTCGGCCGCACCGGCCGCGCGATCACCTTCGTCTCGCCCGACGAGCGCGACGAGATCGGCCGCATCGAGCGCGACGTCCACACCACGATCGGCGAGTGGGAGAGCCCCGAGGAGCGGCTCGAGCACGCGCCGCCGCCGCGCCGCCGGGAGCGCGGCGAGCGCCGCGAGCGGGAGAAGGAGCCCGCCGGCGACGAGGCGACCGTGGGCGACGACCAGAAGGACGGGGCCAAGGCCGACGGGAAGAAGTCGACGAAGCTCTTCGTCAACCGCGGCGAGCGCTCCGGGATCGACGAGGAGGACCTCCGCTGGGCTCTCCGCGAGGGGGCCGTCCTGCCCGACGAGGCCGTCCACGACGTCCGCGTCCTCCACCGCTTCTCCTTCGTCGAGGTCGATCCCGAGCAGGCCGAGCGCACGGTCGAGTACCTCGACGGCACCAAGCTGAAAGGCAAGGAGATCCGCCTCGAGGTCGCCCGCAGCTAGCGGGCGCCTAGGCGGCTTTCTTCGCGGTCAGCTCGGCGACCGCGCCGAGTAGCAGGTCGAAGTCGATCGGCTTGGTGAGGAAGCCGCTGATCTCGAGGTCGGTCGGGGCGTCGGCGTCGCCGGGGTCCTGGTGGGCGCTGACGATCAGGGCCGGGGTCTCGACGCCGGCGGCGCGCAGCTCGCGCAGGGCGTCGATGCCGGATTTGCGCGGCATCATCGCGTCGAGCAGGAGCAGGTCGGGGCCGTCGTCGTCGGCCGGGTCGACGCGCTCGACCACCTCCTGGCCGTCGACGGCGGTCTCGACGCTGTAGCCGGCCAGTTCCAGCCGCGTCCGCATCAGCAGCAGGATCGTCTCCGAGTCGTCGGCGATCAGGACCTTGGTCATCGCCGGCCGTCCGAAAGCGCGCGTGGCCCTTCGGCCCTCGTCTCCACCGCGGCGGGGGCGGCGAGCGGCAGGCGCACGGTGAAGGTTGAGCCGTGGCCGACCTCGGAGGCGACCGAGATCGTGCCGCCGTGCAGCTCGACCAGCGATTTGGAGATCGCCAGGCCGAGGCCGGTGCCGCCGACCCGCTGGGTCAGGCCCGCGTCGCCGCGCACGAATCGCTCGAAGATATGTTCGAGTTGAACCGGGGGGATTCCAGGGCCGTCGTCGCTCACGTCAATTTCCACTTCATCAGCGGCTACCCGCGCACTGACCGAGATAGACGCCCGTTCGGGCGAGTACTCATGCGCATTGGTAACAAGGTTCACCAAAATTTGGCGGATGCGGTCGGGCTCGACCTCGACCAGCGGGAGGTCCGGGTCGATCTGCTCGGTCAGGGTCTGGTCGCTCGCGTCGGTCTGAGCCCGCATCGTGCGGACGACTTCTTCGATCAGCGGGCCCAGCTCGGTCGGTCGCGGCTGGATCGAGAGGCGGCCGGCGTCGGAGCGGGCGAGGTCGAGCAGATCGTTCAGCAGCCGCACCAGGTGGCGGCAGTTGTCGAGGATGATCCCGACCGTCTCCACCTGCCGCGGGGTGAGCGAGTCGCGGTCCATCATCAGCAGCTCGGCGAACCCCTGGACCGAGGTGAGCGGGCTGCGCAGCTCGTGCGAGGCGGTCAGCACGAACTCGTCTTTCATCCGGTCGAGCTGGTCGCGCTGGGCCGCCTCGACCTCGAGTTCGGCCGCCATCTCGTTGAAGGCCTTGCCCAGCGTCGCCGTCTCCGCCGGGCCGCCGATCTCGACCCGCGCCGCGCGGTCGCCGGCGGCGAGCCGTCCCGCCGCCGCGACCAGGGCCTCGAGCGGCCTTCGCATCGTCGCGATCAGCCCGGCGAAGAGGAGGAGGGCGCCGATCAGGCCCGCGAGCAGCCCGATCGCGACGAGGATCACGGTTTCGCGGGTGTCGCCGGAGATCGAGTCGCGCAGTTCTTCGCGCTTGCGCTCCTGCCGCTGGATTTCCTGGCGGGCGGCCTTCGGATGGGTTCCTTCGGCCAGTTCGACCCGCGCCACCATCTCCGCCTGGTAGCTGCGTTCGATCGAGCTCTCGTAGTCCTGGCGCTGCGTGATCATCCGCGCGACGCCGATCACGGTCATCGCCGTGATCACGGCGAAGGCGATCGCGAAGCCGATCCGCAGACGGTTGGCAAGCGACGGGCTGAGGCGTCGGCCTCCTCGGGAATATGCTTGCGCGGCTATGGAGGACGAGGCTACCGACCGCGAGGACGGCCGCACCGCCGCGACGGTGGACGGCATCGAACCTGCCGGCATGGGCGAGTGGTTCGCCGCCCACGTGCCGGCGGCGCGGGGGCCGCTCTCCTACGAGCGGATCGCGGGCGGCCATTCCAACCTCACCTACCGGGTGACCGACGCCGACGGGCGCGAGTGGGCGCTGCGCCGGCCGCCGCTCGGCAGGCGGCTCAGCTCGGCCCACGAAATGGGGCGCGAGTACAAGGTCGTCTCGGCGCTGGGCGGCACGCCGGTGCCGGTGGCGCCGATCCTCGGCCTCTGCGAGGACGAGGCGGTCAACGGGGCGCCCTTCTACGTCATGGACTTCGTCCGCGGCCCGGTGCTGCGCGGCGTCGGCGAGGCCGAGGCGGCGTTCCCCGACGAGGGCGAGCGGCGCCGGATCGGGATGCGCGTCGCCGACACCCTGGCGGCGATCCACGCGGTCGACCCGGACGCGGTCGGGCTCGGCGACCTCGGTCGCAAGGAGGACTACGTCGCCCGCCAGCTGCGTCGCTGGAACGGCCAGTGGGAGAAATCGAAGACCCGCGAGCTGCCCGCGATCGACCGCGTCCACGAGCGCCTCGCGGCGCGGATCCCGGCGCAGGTCGGCGCCTCGATCGTCCACGGCGACTACCGGCTCGACAACATGATCCTCACCGACGGGGGCGAGGTGGCGGCGGTGGTCGACTGGGAGCTCTGCACGCTCGGCGACCCGCTCGCCGACGTCGGCACGCTGATGGCCTACTGGCCGGCGCGCGACCAGGCCGACATCGCGATCGGCATGCCCGCCAACCTGGCGCCCGGCTTCCCCACCCGCGAGGAGCTCGCCGGCCGCTACGCCGAGACCTCCGGCCGCGACCTCTCCGACCTCGACTTCTACGTCGCCCTCGGCTACTGGAAGCTGGCGATCATCCTCGAGGGCGTCTACGCCCGCTACGCCGCCGGCGGCTACGGCGAGGCCGGCGCCGCCGACTCCGGCTTCGAGGCCTTCGCCCGCCTGGTCGAACGCCTCGCCGAGACCGCCGCCAAGATCGAGTTACGCGACTGAGTTTAGTCGCAAATCGCCTGTAGAGCGGACTCTAATTTGCGACGCTGGGGGTTTTCTGGGAGGGTCGCGGTGTCTAGTCCCGACCCTCCCACACAAGGAGTAACCCATGAAGTTCGTCCGTAAACGGCTCACGTATGCCAACGTGATGTCGTCGATCGCGGTTTTCCTGGTCCTCGGCGGCGCCACGGCCTTCGCGGCATCGGAACTCGGTAAAGAATCGGTAGGTACCAAACAGCTTCAGAAAGAAGCCGTCAGCTTGGCAAAGATCAAGAAGTCGGCGAAGAAGGCGCTGAAGGGCGCGACCGGACCTCAGGGTCCCGCCGGCCCGAAGGGCGACAAGGGCGACAAAGGTGAAAAGGGCGACAAGGGCGAACCGGGACCGTTCCCCAGTTCCCTCCCAAGTGGCAAGACGATCTACGGTGCATATGAGATGGGCATCACGGCGACGGCGGGCAGCCAGGTTCTCGAGACCGCGGTCTCCTACACCTATCTAATTCCCGGTCAGACCGCCGTTTACGTGAAGGCGGGCGCGACCAACACCACTTGCACCGGGAGCTACGCTAACCCCACGGCTCCTCCTGGCTACACGTGCGTGTACGAGAAGGGCGATGAGAACGTGCAGAGCTCGCGCGGGATCAACTACCCGAGCGAAAGCGCGGGCTTCGGCCTCTACGCTTTTTCTGAAAGCACCGGCTTGACGGAGGCGTACGGCACCTGGGCAGCAACCGCGAAATGATCTGATCGGGATGGTGTGGCGATCCGAGGGTCGTCACACCATGCGGGCGGCGTGCCGCGGCTCGAGCGGCTCGTCGCCCGCTTCGGCCTCGGCGCGCTTCGCCCAGCGGTTCAGCTCGCGGCGGGCGAGGACCATCTTGTGGACCTCGTCGGGGCCGTCGGCGAGCCGCAACATGCGGCTGAAGCGCCACATCGGGGCGAGGACGGTGTCGTCGGTCATGCCGAGGCTGCCGTGGACCTGGATCGCTCGGTCGAGCACGTTCATCACCATGTTGGCGGCGACCACCTTGATCGCCGAGATCGACTGGCGGGCGGCGCGCTTGCCCTCGGTGTCCATCTTCCAGGCGGCGTAGAGGGTGAGCAGGCGGGCCTGGTCGATTTCCATGCGGCTGGTGGCGATCGACTCCTGCACGAACTGCTTGTCGGCCAGCGGGCCGCCGAAGGCTTCGCGTTCGTTGGCGCGGCGGCACATCATCTCGTGCGCCCGCTCAGCCGTCCCGATCGCCCGCATGCAGTGGTGGATGCGCCCCGGGCCGAGCCGGTCCTGGGCGATCGCAAAGCCGGCGCCGCGCTCGCCGAGCAGGTTCTCCTTCGGCACCCGGCACCCGGTGTAGCGGACCTCGCAGTGGCCGGGGCCCTTGTCGTGGCCCATCACCGGGATCGGCCGCACCATCTCGTAGCCCGGGTTGTCGGTCGGCACGCAGATCATCGAGGCGCGCGCGTAGGGGGGCGCCTCCGGGTCGGTGACGACCATCGCGATCGCCAGGTCGGCCCCGACCGCGCCGCTCGTGTACCACTTGTGCGCGTCGATCACCCACTCGTCGCCGTCGAGGACGGCGCGG
The DNA here is from genome assembly GCA_047601885.1 of Solirubrobacterales bacterium. Classification (GTDB taxonomy): domain Bacteria; phylum Actinomycetota; class Thermoleophilia; order Solirubrobacterales; family 70-9; genus VAYN01. The sequence goes on along the minus strand of JASGIK010000002.1, from coordinate 42,701 downwards.
CCGCGCAGCAGGGTCGGGTCGGAGCCGGACACCTCCGGCTCGGTCATCGAGAAGCAGGAGCGGATGCGGCCCTCGAGCAGCGGCTCGAGCCAGCGCTCGTGCTGCTCCGGCGTGCCGTGCTCGGCGAGGATCTCCATGTTGCCGGTGTCCGGGGCGGCGCAGTTGAAGGCCATCGGCGCGGCGATCGGGCTGCGCCCCATCTCCTCGCAGAGCAGGCCGTATTCCCAGTTCTTCAGGCCGGGGCCGAAGCGCTCGTCGGGCATGAAGAGGTTCCAGAGGCCGTCGGCGCGCGCCTTGGCGCGGACCCCGTCCAGGTTGGCCGGGTAGGGGACGCCGGGGCCGACCTCCTCGTCGAGCGCCTCGGTCAGCTCGCGCTCGGCCGGGTAGATCTCCGCGTCCATGAAGTCGAGGATGCGCTCGCGCAGCGCGGCGACCTCGGGGGTCGGTTGGAAGTCCATCTCTCCTCCTGCTCGGGTCCCTGGTCGGGCCGAATCTAGTTCATCGACGCCGGTAGCGGGCGAAGAGCTCGCTCTCTTCCTGGAGCAGCCAGGCGAGCTCCAGCTCGGCCACCTCGGGCAGGGCGCCTTCGAGGATCGTCGCCCCGGCGCCGACCAGTTTCGGCGCGATCGTGAGGAAGAGCTCGTCGGCGAGGCCGGCGGCGTGCAGCTGGGAGTGGAGGTGCGGGCCGCCCTCGCAGAGCAGGGCGCGGACCTCGCGCTCCTCCCGCAGCCGGCGCATCGACTCGGTCAGGTCGACGCGGCCCTCGAAGCGGATGACGTCGAGCGGCGTCGCGGTCGCGGGCGGCTCGCCCTCGTCGGCGGTGAGCAGGAGGACCTGGCCGCCGCCGTCGGTGAAGAGCCCGGCGTCCCAGGGCAGGTCGAGGCTGCCGACGATCACCATCAGCGGATCGCCGGGGAGGCCGAGGGATTCACGGTGCCGGCGCTGCGCCGGGTCGGAGATCACCCGTCCGTAGCGCTCCACCCGCATCGTCCCGGCGCCGATCATCACCGCGTCGAAGCGCTGCCGCAGGCCGACCAGCATCGCCGTGTCGGTGGCGGAGCCGATCGCGCCGGAGCGGCCGTCGATCGAGGAGCGGCCGTCGAGTGTGGTGGCGAAGTTCAGCGCCAGCCGGGGGCGGTCGGCGGGCGGATCGTCCCAGGGACGGTAGCCGTCGAGCTGCTCGGTGACGGAGGTCGGGCCGGGGTCGGGTGCGAGGCGCCGCACCGTCCAGACCCTAGACGCCGGGGCGGGCGCGGCGCTCAGGAGTAGTCGTTCCAGCCGGCGAACTCGCGGCCGGCGAACTTCTGCAGCTCGGGGACTTCCTCGGCGAAGCGGCCGCGCAGCGTCTCGAACAGGTCGTCGGGGAGGACCGGCTTCGGCGCCGGCGGTTTCTCCGGGTCGTGGACGACCTTCTCGACCACCCAGCGGAGGCGCTCCGGCAGGCGATCGAAGTTGCGGTCGAAGGAGCGGAAGCCCGGCAGCTTGATCAGCTTCTCCATCAACTGGTATTTGTCGCCCGACTTGGCCGCCGACTTCTCCCACTCGCGGTCGAACTGCTCGGAGGTGAAGCTCTCGTCGACGCCGACGTAGGCGAAGGCCTTGCGCATCGTCCCGTCGCGGTCGGCCTGCAGCTCCTCCTGGGTGATGATCTCGATCTGGTCGCGGTCGAAGGTCTCCAGGTACGGCTGCAGCTGCATCCAGTAGCGCGAGCGGTTCACGTACTGGGTGTTCGGGTCGGAGAGCACCTCGACCATGTCGCGGGTCTCGTAGCCCGCGCCGGTCGCGTGCATCCAGTGACTGAGGATCCGTTTGATCGGGTCGCGCACCATGTAGAGCAGCTTGACGTCGGGACAGTGCGTGCGGATGCGCTCCGGCACGCCGTTGTAGCGAGGCAGGTTCGTGTAGTGCGGGGAGGACTCGCCGCGCACCTTGAAGCGGTCGTCGAAGCGGGACGCGTACCAGTCGAGGCCGAGGTCCCAGTTCAGCTCGGTGACGAAGAAGTTGAGCTCCTTCGGCTTCGACATCTGGATTTCCGGATGCAGGCCGAGGTAGTGGTGGATGCTCGTCGTCCCGCACTTGAGCCCGCCGATGATGATGAAGTTCGGCATCGCCGCGTGCGCTTTGCGGCGCCGGCGGCGGGCGCTCTTGCGATCGGCGCTGTAGCGCTCGCGGGCGCGCGCGCACATCGCCTCGTCTGAGGGATCTGGCGGCAGCTGCGGGGGCAAGGTGTGCGTGTCGGTGTCCGGCACGAGCGTGGCTAGTCTAGCTGCGATGCCGAATTTCCTCGTCGACATGCCTCTGGGCGACCTTTCGTCGAGCCTCGAACACTTCTTCAACGCGACCACGGAATTTTTCCGGCACCTCTCCGAAGTGCACTGGTCGCAGTTCGGATTGGCCCTGCTCTGCCTGCTCGCGATGCAGCTGGCGCGGGCCTGGGCCTGGCACAACGTGCTGCGCGCGGCCTATCCGGGGAAGCGGATCGGCTTCACCCGGCTGAGCGCCGCCTACCTGGCCGGCGCCGGGATCAACGCGGTGATCCCGGCGCACGCCGGGGACGTCACCAAGGTCTTCCTGGTCAAGCTCCAGATCCCCGACTCCTCCTATCCGGCGGTCACCTCGTCGTTCCTCGTGCAGACCGTCTTCGACACCTCGGTCGGCGTCCTCGTCCTCCTCTACGCGATCACCCAGGGGCTGCTGCCGCCGCTGCCCGAGCTGCCCCACCTGCCGGCCTTCGAGGTCTCCTTCTGGGCCAACCACCCGAAGACGCTGGCGATCACCGTCGTCGCGCTGATCGTCGCGATCGTGATCGCCGTGCTGCTGCTGGCGAGGCGGGTGCGACGCTTCTGGCAGCGGGTCAAACAGGGCCTCGTGATCCTCACCCGCCCCGGGGATTACATGAAGCAGGTCTTCGCCTGGCAGGGGGTCGGCTGGCTCTTCCGCTTCGCCGCCTTCTGGTTCTTCCTCGAGGCCTTCGGCCTGGAAGGGTCGATCGGCAACGTGATGTTGGTGATGAGCGTGCAGGCGATCGCCAACATCGTCCCCTTCACCCCGGGTGGCGCGGGCGCCCAGCAGGCGCTCCTGGTCGCGACCTTGAGCGGTCCGTCACGCGCCGCGGTGCTCTCCTTCTCGGTCGGCACCCAGATCGCGATGGCGGCCTGGTCGGTGGTCCTCGGCTTCGCCGCGATCCTGCTCGTCTTCCGTACCACCGACTGGCGCGGGCTGATCAGACAGGCGCAAGAGGATCAGGATCGCGAAGGCGAGGGCGGCGAGGGCGGCAACGGTGACCAGGGCGGCAGCGGCGCCGCGGGCTGCGAGGGCACCGCGACGCCGAGCTCGGCCTAGGCGGCGAGCGCGCCGCGGGTGTGGAGCTTTACCGTCGCATAGGGACGGTAAAGCTCCACGGCGGGTCAATCCGACCAGCCGGGGTAGCGGGATTCGACCTGCCACTGCCAGGGTGGGGTTTCGTCGACCGGGAAGGTGTAGTGGTCGTGGCCGGGGAGGGTCTCGAGCGGGACCAGGGCCGGGTCCTGGGAGGCGAGGACCTCGGTGTCGGCGGCCGCCTCGACATCGGCCTCGGTCGCGCGGCGGCGGACGGCGCGCCAGCCGAGGGTCGGGCGGTACTCCCAGTAGACGAATTCGACCGTGTCGTCGGAGCGGCGACGGTCGAGCAGTTGGGTGAAGACGGTGGTGCGGCGGTTGGAGGCGGTGAGGTGGGGCCCGGCGGCGACGGCGCAGCTCTCGCGCCGGCAGCGGCGGAAGTCGACCGGCATCAGCGGCAGGCCGTCGGCGGCGGGAAGGGCCTCGGGGGCCGGGGCGAGCGCGCGGGCCAGTCGCGCCAGCGGCCAACCGTAGGCGGGGACGACCGCCTGGTGGCGGCAGGCTTCGGGAAGGTGCGGCGCGCAGACGATCCGTCGGCCGATCGCACCGGCCAGTTCTCGCCCCGCCTTCACTTCGCCGCCCGCCACCACCGCGGCGATCACCGCGATCAGGAGCAGGGCGATCAGCGCCGCCAGGCCCGCGCTCTCGACGGTTGCCTGGCCCCGCTCGGAGCCCCGGACGGTCCGCCGCGCCGCGCCGCCTGCGCTCGCTCGCCATCCCGGGCCCGGCTTCCCGCTCTCCGTCTTCGCGGCCATGCGGCGACGCTAGGCCGCAAATGCGCGCGCGTGGTGCGCAGGACGTGCCAACTCTGGGTCGGCGAGGTGCCCGGTCTGCTTAGATCTGATCCATGGAGGGAAGCCCTTTCAACCTCTTCGGCGATCCCGACGAGTTCCGCGCCCGCATGGAGGAGCTCTCGGAGCAGATGCAGTCCTCGCAGCGCGTCGCCTGGGCCGACAACGCGATCAAGCTGGCGGTCGAGATGACCGTCGCCTCGATCGGCCGGCTCGACCTTGCCGGCACCGCCGACGAGCAGGCGATGCAGGTCCGCGACGCGATCCGCGTCCTCTTCCCGGAGGCCGTGACGCTGGTGCGCGAGGCCCGCGAAGGCCTCAGCTAGCGCTTCGCCCGAGATCCCGCGCCGCCTCAGGCGTCAGAGCAGTTCGTAGCGGAGGTCGACGACCGCGCCGCCGCGGAAGAGCGCGCCCGCCGGCTCCATCGGCAAGGTGACGATCGCCGCCGGGATCGCCAGGATGACGCTGGCGAGGGCGTCGATGCGGCGCTGCCAGGGCTCCACGGCGGGGGCCGCGGTGCCGGAGCCGAGCGCCGCCAGGGCGACGTTGTGGCCGAAGGTCACCGAGTTGAGCAGCGTCTGCCAGGTCAGCGCAAAGCTCGGACCCGGCGCCCAGCGGCGGCGGCGCACCACCTGGTCGCGCTGGGCGACGAGGCGGCGGACCGCCTCGACCGTGAAGAGGTAGTGGACGCCGGGCTGCAGGCCGGCCCAGCCGGCGCCGCCGATCGAGCAGGCGAGGCTCGCCCGGTTGACGATCCGCGCCCGCTCTTGGTCGCCGAGCCGGTCGAGCGCCTCCAGCGCCTCCTCGGCCCCGGCCGACTCGCCGACGACGCCTAGCCCGCAGGCCTCGCAGCGCCGCACGGGGGCGCCCAATCGCTCTTGCTCGGCGAGCCATCCGAAGAGCGGCTCGCCGCAGGCTGGACAGGGCGGATTTTCCGGGCCGGCGCCCGCCTCCAACGGGACCGTGGGTGCGCGCGTCGTCAATTCATCCATGCGCTGTAGCGTACGGGTCCGTGCGCGAGGGCATCCAGAGTTGAACGGCCGCAGAAGGGACATCCTTGCGTGGGAGTCGCGGTGGGGCGTGCCCACCGGGCTGCTGACCTTCCTCGCGGTGATCATCCTGATCGTCTCGGCGATCGTGATCTCCAGCGTCAACGGGACCCACGAACCCGAACTGCTGGTCGCGGCGCACGAAAACAGCTCTTCCGTGACGATTTCGTCGGTCCTCGAGGCGATCGGCTTCCTCATGCTGATCGCGCCGCTCTACTTCCTTTTCCGCGCCGCGGTCTCGCGCTCGTCGGGGAAGATGAAAAGCCAGCTGGTCGGCGTGATCGTCGTCGCGCCGCTCTTCTTCGCGATCAGCGGGGTGCTGAACGGGGCGGCGACCAACGAAGCGGCGACCACCTTCGTCCAGGGCGAAGCGAAGTCGACGCTGAGTGCCGAAAAGGGCACCGAAGAATGTCGCAGTGAAGAACACGAAAAGGGCACGAAGGCCTTCGCGGAAAAGTACGACGAAGGCGCGAGCCCGCTGAAGAGCTGCGAAAAGCTCGAACAGGAAGAAAGCGCGGCGGAAAACGCCCTGAGCGAAGCGAGCCTGCGTGACGCGGCGACCGGCTTCGGCCTGGCGGGGCGGATCGGCCTCGCCGTGGCGCTGATCTACAGCTGCCTCTGGGCGATGCGCCTGGGCCTGCTGTCGCGCTTCTGGGGGTCGCTGGGGATCGCGCTCGGGGTCGCGGCGCTGCTCCTGCTGGTCCAGTTCTGCCTCATCTTCTTCATCTACTTCGCCCTGCTCCTGGTCGGGAAATTGCCCGGTGGGAGGCCGCCTGCGTGGGCGGCCGGCGAGGCGGTGCCGTGGCCCTCGCCGGGCGAACGGATCGCCAAGGAAATGGAACCGAAGGATCCCGGGGCGGGCTCGGACGGCGACGACGAGGACAGCCTCGGCACCTCCACCGCGGAGCTCCCCGAAGGCGTCGAAGCGCCGGAACCGGAGGAAGCGCCGGAACCGGACGAAGGCGGGTCCGACGGCCCCTCCGGCCCCGGCCCGCGCCGCAAGCGCAAGCGGCGGAGCTGAGGGGGGCGGGCGCCTGAAGCTGGCGCCCGGAGCTGCGCAAGGGACGTACAAGGGACCCGGCCTTCTCGGTGGCGGCCCGGGCAGGCTGTGGCCGCCACCGAGAAGGCCGGGTGTCGGGGAGAGGTGCGTAGTTCGTCACGAACTCCGGGGATCGGTGACGGGGAACGGGGGAAGTCCACGCTTCCTCCCGTCTTCCTCATGCCTCCCCCTGGTGCGTTCGCAGTTCTGCTCGCATAGCGAGCGAAAGTGCGAACTCACTCCCGGTCGGCCCTGATCCTGTGACGGCACGCAGGAGGAAGGGTCACGTCCCCGGCATCTCTCCCACGCCTGTGTGGACTTCCCTGCGAGACCCTCACGTCCCGGGCGTCTCGTGGCGGCCACAGCCTGCCCGGGCCGCCACGAGACGCCCGGGACGCACCTCGGACGGGCGCCACGCCCCCGAACCACGTGGCTCGCCAGCCCCCTCCGCCAGCCCCGCACCGACTAAGGACGACTTGGATCGACTACCTAGCCCGGGTCGGCGCCGAGTGCCGCGCGCTTCCGGTGCGTGCGGATCTCGCTCATCATCCGCTCGAGTCGGGGCTCGGTCGAGTCGTCGACGAACTTCATCGCCGCGGCGACGCCTGGGTGGACGGCGGCGATCTCGTCGTGCATCGCCTGGGCGACGGCGCGGTAGGTGGGGTGGCCCTCGCGGCCGGAGCGCAGCTCGACCAGGTGCATCGCCTCGCGCGCGTTGAGGTCGAGCACGTAGCGGATGCGGAAGGCGAGGCTGAGCGCGTAGGGGGCGAGCTCCTCCATCCCGACGCCCGCCAGTCGCTCGTACTCGGCCTGGGAGATCTCCAGTGCTCGCTCGAATTCGCCGCCGAGGCCCGCTTCGCGGACCTCCTCGGGCACGCCGGCGCCGAGGTCGGGGCCGAGGCGCTGCCACTGGACGGTGAGCAGGCGGTGGCGTTGGAGGTCGCGGAAGGCACCGTAGTCGGAGACGATCTCGAAGCGGTAGCGGAGCGCCTCGAAGCCGCGTCCGGGGCGGTGGCGGCGGTTGGCGCGCTCGCCGACCACGGCGGCGAGGACCTGGCCGCGCTCGTCCGGGCCGAGTGCGTCGATCGCGTCGCGGATCTCCGGCTCCGGCACGGCGGCCGCCTCGAAGAGCGAGGCGGCGAGCAGGTCGACTTCGGAGCCCTCGACGTGGAGGAGGTCGACGGCGGGCGCCGGATCGGCCTCCTCGCGGCGGCCGAGCCCGAGGCGGTCGACCCACTTCTCGGTCCCGGCGCGGCGCGCCCGGAGGTAGGAGACCCACTCGCCGCCGCGGTCGGGGCGCTCGACCCGGGAGACGAAGCTCGGCATCACCTGCTGCAGCTCGGCGAGGATCATCGCGCCGAACTCGCGCGCCTCGGGCAGCGGCGAGGCCATCAGTCGCAGCAGCAGTTGCTCGTAGGCCTGACCGGAGGCGTAGATGCCGACGTGGCTCAGCGTCGCCGCGGGGAGGAGGCCGCGCAGGAGGTCGAGCGCCTTGGCCCGGATCGAGCGCCGCCAGGCCGCCTCGGGCTCGTCGTCGCCGCGCGGCCAGCGGTCCGCCGCCCACTCCTCGACCTTGCCGAGCGAGCGCGAGTAGATGACGAAGAGCTCGTCCATTGCGGCGACGAACTCGGGGCCGAGCGCGTCGTCGCGGTAGAAGCGGTAGCCGCCCTGGGGCAGGGCTTTGTCGTAGGGGATGTAACGGGTCGACTGCTCCAGATAGGCGGCGAGGCGGCCGCGCTGGAGGAGCTTGGTGAGGACGTTGGAGACCCACTCGCAGGCGACGTGGGCGCCGCCGACCTGGGCGATCGAGTCGTCCCCGTAGCCGACGAAGACGCGCTCGTAGAGCTGCGCGGCGCGGGCGCCCTCCTCGGCGTCGAAAGGCCGTCCGGCGGCCGGCGCGTCGGCCGCGAACTCGTCGAGGTAGAGGCGGCGGACCGACCCGGAATAGCGCGAATAGCGGGCAAAAAGCGCGCCTTTGACGGTCTCCGGCAGGTTGACGAGAGCGAACACCGGCCGATCCAGGTTGGTGAAGTGGGGCGCGAGGAGAGCCGCCTCCTCGGGGGTGAAATGTTCGGCCGGGTAGCGCATGGGTTGGCCATCGTATGCCCGCCGTGGGACGCCCCGAACCCGGCCCGCCCGGCGTTCTCGCGAGCTCGGCTCGGCGTCGTCCGCCGCAGGTGACGAAAACCCTGCGGATGTGCCAATTCACCACCGCTTCGGGTCAGTTCGCGGACTTTGCTTGACCCGCGGCGGAGGCTCGCGATTGGGTGGCCGCCATGCGGATCACCGTCCTCGCCCTCGTCGCCCTCGCCCTCGCCGTCGCGCCCGCCTCGGCGCGGCCGACGGCGATCGTCTCCATGGGCGACAGCTTCATCTCGGGCGAGGGCGGCCGCTGGCTGGGGAACGGCTCGGAACCGTTCGGGACGCGGTCCGGAACCGACCGCGCCGCCTTCGACTGCGGCGCCCTGGGCTGCGAATACGATCCGGCACGGGTCTACGGATCGAGTGAGGCGGACGGCTGCCATCGTTCCGACCTGGCGCCGATCGAGAGCGCCCCGGTGGCGGTCGAGGAGACGGTGAACCTCGCCTGCTCGGGGGCGACGGCGCGCGACCTCTGGCCGGCGGCCGAAGGCGGCACGTCCCACTTCGGCGAGGCCCCGGAGGCCGACCAGCTGGCGGCGGTGGCGAGGCGTGACGAGGTGCGGCTGATCGTCGTGACGGTCGGCGCCAACGACGTCGGCTTCGGCGAACTGGTGGCGCGGTGCGCGCTCGACTGGGCGCGCAGCCCGGAGGACGAACCGGACACCTGCCACCGTGGGGCCGAGGCGCACATCCGTCGTGAGTTGCCCAGGGCTACGCGCGCGATCGCGGCGGCGTTCCGCGGGGTCCGCCGGGTGATGCGGGCGGCGGGCTACGACCGCGCCGACTATCGGCTGGTCGCGATGGGCTACGCCTCGCCGTTCCCCGAGGGCCACTGGTTTCGCTATCCGGAGAGTGGTTGGAGCAGGCTGAGCGAAGGCGGCTGCCCGGTCTGGAACGCCGACGCCGACTGGGCCGCGGATCGCGCCACGGTCGACCTCGCCGAAGCGCTGCGGGGCGCCGCCGCGGCGACCGGCGCCGAGTACCTCGACCTCACCCACGCTTTCGACGGCCACCAGCTCTGCGACCGCCGCTCCCGGCGCGTCGGCCCCGTGGGCCCCTCGCCGCTGACCGCCGAGTGGTTCCGCCGCCTCTCCTTCACCCAGGGCTCGACCCGCGAATCGCTCCATCCGAACGCCTACGGCCAGCGAGCGATGGGCGCCTGCCTCGCGCTCCTCTTCGCCCACCCCCGTGGCAACTACGCCTGTGCCGACACCCCTGGCCGGTACCTCGCCGGCATCCACCTGGTCCCCCTCCTCGACGAGATGATTGATTCCACGGTTGGGGTTCGGGGCCGCGTGCCTCGCCGCCGCTCCGCCCGTCCGAGATGCGTCCCGGGCGTCTCGTGGCGGCCCGGGCAGGCTGCCCGCCTGCCACGAGACGCCCGGGACGTGAGGGTCCCGCAGGGAAGGTCACACGGACGTGGGAGAGATGCCGGGGACGTCACGAACCCGTATGTGTCCCGTGAGGGGATCGGGGCCCTCCCCGGATGAGTTCGCACTTAACCGCGCATAGCGCGGGTTTCTGCGAACTCACCCGGGGAGGGCATGAGGAAGACGCAAGGAACCGTCAACTTCGTCACGGATCTAAGGAGTTCGTGCCCGATCACGCGCCTTCGTGCCCGGACACGCGCATCTCTGCGCCGGGGCACGCCCGGGCCCTCGCCTCTCCCCACATCCCCGGCCTTCTCGGTGGCGGCCACAGCCTGCCCGGGCCGCCACCGAGAAGGCCGCGTCCCTTTCACCTCCGGGCGCCAGCTCCGGGCGCCAGCTTCCCCCGCCCCAAGCCCCCAGCCCCCTGAATCAATCGCCTAAGTGCGGTGGGGCCTTCATCAGCTCGACGCGGTGGCCGCCGGGGGCGATGGCGAGGGCTCGGGGCTCGTTCCAGTGTTCGCGGCGGCGTTCGACCTCGAAGCCGTGCTCCTGGAGGCGGGCGAGGGCGGCGTCGAAGGCGGGGGTGACGATGGCGACGTGGGCGCGGGTGGGGACCGTGGGGACGTCCTCGTGCATGAGGTGGATCTGGGTCCCCGCGCACTCGAGCCAGGTGAAGCCGCCGTCGAAGGGATCGGGCACGACCGTGAAGCCGAGGATGGCGAAGAATTCGACGGTCCGATCCAGGTCGGCGGGTGAGACCTCGATACCGGCGTGGTGGAGCATCAGATGAAGGTCGAGATTAGTGCGACGGTGATCACGATCGCCGTCGACCACACGATCGACTCGGCGACGGTGCGATTGTCGAGCCCGTAGGCGTGAGAAACGATCATCGCGTTGAGGCCGGTCGGCATCGCCGACATCAGTCGGTAGGCCGAGGGTAGGTCGATCAGCGGTGCGGCCAGGAGCATCAGCAGGGCCGGGGCGAGGGCGATGCGGGCGCCGACCGCGAGGGCGATCGGGGGCGTGACCGGCGGCGGTAGGGGGAGCTCGCCGTGTTCGGCGCCCTCGGCCAGCGTCGCCCCGACGACGAAGAACCCGATCGGCAGGATGCAGATCGCCAGCACCTGCGAGGCATCGACCAAGATCCCCGGTGCCAGCGAGCGCGGCGCCAGCAATCCCAGGATCGCCGCGTAGAGGGGCGGGTTGCGCGTGAGGAAGGACTTCGCGCGATCGCGGAAGCCTTCGCCGGCGCGTTCGCCGAAGGCGGCCCCCACCGCGAACGCGCCGAGCAGCAAGGACGGCCCGCTGACGAGCACGTCGTAGAGGACGCCGGTCGAGAGGTGGTCGTGACCGAGGAGTGCCACGGTCAGCGGGTAACCGAGGTAGGTGGTGTTGGCGACCAAGGAGCAGACGATCACCGCTCCCGTCTGCGTCCGGCTCAGGCTGAGCACCCGCGTGGCGATCAGCCACACGATCAGCCCGACCAGCGCCAGGGTCACCCAGGCCAGCCCGACGCCGACCGCGTTGTCGGTGCTGATCCGCGCCCTCGCCAGGTTGAAGAAGATGACGATCGGGACCAGGACGTAGAGGATCAGCCGCATCAGGCGCCGGCCGAGGGCCACCGCGGCGGTCGGCCGCCTCTGCTCCGCCCCGACGCCGACCGCGGTCCCGACGATGATCAGCGCGGCGGTGAGTAGGACGCCCATCGGAAGCCCCCGTATATACCGACCGTGGCGGTTCCCCGCCGGGCAGGGAGCGCCGGCCGCCTAGAAGAGCGCGGCGCCGGCGTGCGAGGCGAACTCGACCAGCGGCTGTGGGATGACGCCGAGGAAGACGGTGATGGCGGCCGCCAGGATCGCCGGCCCGACCAGGTACCAGCGCGTGCCCGCGGTCGGGTCGATCGGGTCGGCTTCCGGCGCGGCGCCCGCGATCACCGGGGTTGCGCCGGGCCCCTCCGTCACCGTCTCCTCACCGCTCATCCACATCGCCGCCACCACCCGCAGGTAGTAGGCGAGGGAGATCATCGTCCCCACCGCGATGAAGACGCCGAGCCAGGTGTAGCTGCCTTCGACCAGCGCCTCGATCAGGTAGAGCTTGCCGATGAAGCCCGCCGTCGCCGGCAGCCCGGCCAGCGCCAGCATCGAGATCGTCAGCGGCCAGGCCAGCGCCGGGCGCTCCGCCCCCAGCCCGCGCACGCCACGGATGTCGTCGCCGTAGGGCGTCTCGCGCTCGCGCGCGACGATCACCGCGAACGCCGCCAGGTTCATGAAGAGGTAGGCGGCCATGTAGAAGACCAGCGAGCTGACGCCCTTTTCGCTGGCGACGACGACGCCGCCGAGCATGTAGCCGGCCTGGGCGACGCCGGAGTAGCCGAGCAGCCGCTTCAGCGAGCTCTGGCCGAGCGCGCCGACGTTGCCGACGATGATCGAGATCGCCGCCAAGATGGCCAGGCCCATCTGCCAGTCGCCGGTCTCCGGCCCCAGCGCGACGACGAAGAAGCGCAGGAAGACGGCGAAGGCCGCGGCCTTGGTCGCCACCGCCATGAAGCTGGTGATCGGGGTCGGCGCTCCTTGGTAGACGTCCGGCGTCCACTGGTGGAAGGGGGCGATCGAGGTCTTGAAGGCGAGCCCGACGCCGGCCAGCGCGATCCCGATCAGCAGCAGCGGGTCGTGCAGCATGCCGTGGGCTTCGATCCCCTGGGCGATCCCGACGAAACCGGTCGAGCCGGTCGAGCCGTAGATGAAGGCCATCCCGTAGAGCAGCGTCGCCGAGCCGAGCGAGCCGACGATCAGGTACTTCAGCCCCGACTCGAGCGAGCCCTCGCGCCGCAGGTTCGAGGCGCAGAGGATGTAGAGCGGGATCGAGAGCGTCTCCAGGGCGATGAAGAAGGTGACCAGGTTCTCGGCCTCGGTCAGCAGCACCATCCCCAGCACCGAGCCGATCAGAAGCGCGTAGTACTCGCCGACCCCGGCTTCCTCGGCGGCCCGCTCCCGCACCGACAGCAGGATCGTGAAGAACGCCGTGACGATCGCGATCAGCGAGATCGAGATCGCCAGGTCGTCGACCCGCAGGGCGCCGGCGACGAGGCTGATGCCGTCGTTCCACTTCCAGAGCAGCAGGCCCGCGGTCGCCGCCAGGGTCAGCACCGCCAGCCCCGGCGCCCAGCGCTTGGTCGTGGTGAAGACGCCGCTCATCAGGATCACGACGAGGCCGACCGTCAGCGCGATCACCGGCGCCAGGCCGGCGTAGTCGACGTGGGGGGCTACGAAGCCTTCACCGGCCATTACCTGATCACCTGCACTTCGACCACCTTATGTTCAGTCGTGACGACGGCTCCGTTTTCTTCCCCGGTCACCGCGGACACCGACTTCTGCACGCTCGGGTCGGCGCGGTGGAGGATCAGCTGCGGGTAGAGCGCCAAGCCGAGGATGCAGAGCACCAGCGGCGCCAGGACGAGCCCGTCGCGGAGGCTGATCTCCCGCGAGGCGACGCCGTCGGGCTTCCGGTTGTGCATCGTCCCCTGGTAGAGGCGCAGCGCGTAGTAGGCCGACATCGCCACCCCGGAGATGGCGATGAAGGCGAAGACGATCTTCGACTGGAAGAGCCCGTTGAGGATGTAGAACTCGCCGATGAAATTGGCCGACCCGGGCATCGCCAGGGTCGCCAGGGCGACGATCAGGAAGAGGGCCGCCAGCACCGGCGCCCGCATCGCCATCCCGCCCATCGAGCGCAGGTCCTCGGTGCCGGTCCGCTCGAGCAGGATCGCGACGATGATGAAGAGCGGCGCGACCACGAGGCCGTGGTTGACCATCTGCAGGATCGCCCCGTCGGAGCCGTCGGCCCGCAGGGCGAAGATCCCGGCGGTGATGAAGCCGAGCTGGGCGACCGACGAGTACCCGGCGATCAGCCGCACGTTGGTCTGGGTGAAGGCCATCACCGAGCCGTAGAGGATCGAGGCCAGGGCGACCAGCAGGATGATCGTCTGGAACTGGACGGTCGCCTGCGGGAAGAGCGGCAGCACCACCCGCAGGAACCCGTAGGCGCCGACCTTCGCCAGCACGCCGGAGAAGACGACCAGCACCGGCAGCGGCGCCGCCTTGTAGGCGTCCGGCATCCAGCCGTGGACGAGGAAGGCGGGCATCTTGACCAGGAAGGCGGCGGCGAAGAACCAGAAGATCCAGCGCTGCGATCCGGTCGGCACCCCCTGGTGCTGGATCGCTTCGATCGAGAAGGTGAGGTGGCCGCCGTGGGCGGAGACGATCGCCGTGGCGATCGCGCCGACCAGCATCAGCAGCGAGCCGATCAGCGTGTAGACCATCATCTTCAGCGTCGCCGCCGGCGCCGTCGGCCCGCCTTCGGCGGTCCGGTCGATGCCCCAGGCGCCGAAGAGGAAGTAGAACGGCACCAGCATCAGGTCGAAGAAGAGGACGAAGAGCAAGAGGTCCTGGGAGACGAAGGAGCCGAGCGTCGCCGTCTCCGCCGCCAGCATCAGGAAGAAGAACATCTGCGGCCGCTCCTGCTCGCGGAAGGCGGCGAAGGCGATGCCGCCGACCCAGAGCACCGCGGTCAGCAACACCAGGAAGAGGTTGAGGCCGTCGATCCCGAGCGAGTAGTTGACGCCGAGGCCGGAGATCCAGGTCGTGTTGACCGTGTCCTGCAGGCCGGAGGCGCCGTTTTCGAAGCCGAAGGCCATGATCACGGCGATCACCAAGGTGACCACGGCGCCCGCGGTCGCCCACCAACCGACCGCCCTCTTCGGCAGGAAGAGGCCGACGAAACCGAATGCGAGCGGAGCCCAGAGAAGCGCGTTGATCATGATTGTTTGATCAGGAAGTAGAGGGCGAGGCCGACGGCGCCGGCGACGATGAAGAGGCCGTAGGTGCGGACGATCCCGTTCTGGAACCCGCGCACGATCGCGCCCGCCTTGCCGACCGTCTCCTCGGTGCCGTCGGTGATCGCGCCGTCGATCACGTAGCGCTCGAAGACGTCGTCGGCGAAGCGGCCGATCGCCTTGGCCGGGCGGACGACGAGGTAGTCGATCGCCTCGTCGAAGTACCACTTGTTGAAAAGGAAGGTGTGGACCGCGGAGAAGCGCTCCTGCAGGCGGCGCGGCGTCTCCGGGCTGAGCACGTAGAGCCAGTAGGCGATGCCGATCCCGGCGAGGCTGATCGCGGTGCCGATCGCGAGGCCGATCCAGCTCGCCGTGGTCGAGGGCTCGATCGCCGCCAGCGGCGAGTCGGCGAAGACCGGGTCGAGGAAGTTGGTGACCATCTTGTCGACGCCCGGCACCTGGACGAAGCCGGCGAAGAGGGCGAGGAAGGCGAGGATCCCCATCGCCACCTTCATCGGCGGCGACTGCTCGGCGATGTGGTGGTCGTGGCCGGGGAAGCCGACGTCGGTGTCCTCCTCTTCACCCGTCGCCGGGTTGAAGGGCGCCGCGTGGTGGAGGTGGCCGGTGTCGATCAGCTCCTGGGCCTCGGCGCAGGGCTCGCCGCGGAGGACGCGGAAGATCAGCCGGAAGGTGTAGATCGCGGTCAGGAGCGCCCCGAAGTAGCCGAGCACGGTGAAGATCAGGTACATCCCGCCGCGGGCCGAGGCGTAGGCGAGGATCTCGTCCTTGGAGAAGAAGCCCGAGGTGAAGGGGAAGGCGGCCAGCGCCAGCGCCCCGCAGAGCATCGTCACCGAGGTGAATTTCATCGCCTTGCCGAAGCCGCTCATCTTGTCGATGTTCTGCTCGTTGGCCATCGCGCTGATGATCGAGCCGGCCGCCATGAAGAGCAGCGCCTTGAAGAAGGCGTGGGTCATCAGGTGGAACATCCCGGCGCTGTAGGCGCCGATCGAGACGCCGACCACCATGTAGCCGATCTGGCTCATCGTCGAGTAGGCGATCGCCCGCTTCAGGTCGGTCATCACCAGCGCGATCGAGGCGGCGACGAGGAGCGTCGCCAGGCCGACGAAGGCGGCGATGTCGGCGGCGGTGGGGGCGAGGACGAAGAGGATGTGGGTGCGGGCGATCAGGTAGACGCCGGCGGTCACCATCGTCGCCGCGTGGATCAGCGAGGAGACCGGGGTCGGGCCCTCCATCGCGTCCGGCAGCCAGGTGTGGAAGGGCAGCTGCGCCGACTTGGCGAACGCCCCGACCAGCAACAGCAGGCAGATCGCGGTCACGTCCCAGCCGTTGGTGCTGAACGCTTCCGGCGCCTTGGCGAAGACTTCCGTGTATTCGAAGGTGCCCAGGTGCTGGAAGATCAGGAAGGCGGCCAGCACCAGGCCGATGTCGCCGACGACGTTGATCACGAAGGCCTTCATCCCGGCCTTGGTCGCCGTCGTCCGCCGGTACCAGAAGCTGATCAGCGCGTAGGAGGCGAAGCCGACGAAGGCCCAGCCGACGATCAGCAGGACGAAGTTCCCCGCCAGCACCAGCAGCAGCATCGAGAAGACGAAGAAGTTGAGGTAGCTGAAGAAGCGGTGGTAGCCCTCGTCGGACTGCATGTAGCCGAACGAGTAGAGGTGGATCAGGGTCGAGACCCCGGTCACCACCAGGACCATGAAGATCGAGAGCGGGTCGACGTAGATCCCGAGCGGGATCTTCAGCCCGGCGACGCTCGCGTATTCCCACAGCGAGGAGGCGTGGTGGCGGGCGCTCGGGTCTTCGCCGAGCAGCTTCAGCAGCGCCAGGATCCCGGCGAGGAAGGCCAGCCCGATCGCGGCGGTGCCGATGATCCCGGCCGTCCGCCAGGAGGTGCGGCGGAAGCTCAGCCCGATCAGGATCGAGCCGGCGAGCGGGAAGAGGAGGACCAGCCAGGCCCAGGCGGTGGCGCTCATCCGCGCAGCTCCCGCAGGTCGTCGACGTCGAGCGGCAGCTTGCGGCGGAAGATCGCGACGATCAGGCCGAGGCCGACGACCACCTCGCAGGCGGCGACGACCATCACCACGAGGGCGAAGACCTGGCCCTGGGCGTTGCCGACCTCGCGGCTGAAGGCGACCAGCGCCAGGTTCGCCGCGTTCAGCATCAGCTCGAGGCAGAGCAGGATCACCATCGGGCTGCGCCGCACGAGGATGCCGACCGCGCCGATCGTGAAGAGCAGGGCGCTGAGGACGATGTACCAGTCGATGTTCACCGGGGGGCTCCTGCGGAAGTGGTGGGTGGGACCGGCGCCGGCGCAACCCCTTCCGGACGCGCCTTCGGCGCTGAGTGTCCGGAAGGGGTCACCCCGCCACCGGCCAGTCGGCCGTTGCGCCCGCCGCCCGCCGCTTCATCGGGACGCTTGCGGTTGGCCAGGACGATCGCGCCTACGGCCGCGATCAGGAGGAGGATCGACGAGGCCTCGAAGGGGACGAGGAACTTTTCCAGCAGGAGGTTGCCGATCGCGGCGGGGTCGCCGAAGCCGGCGGGGACGTCGGGACCGTGGGTGCTGAGCGCCTTGAGGCCGGAGGAGAGGATCGCGGCCGAGATCTCGACGAAGAGGAAGAAGGCCAGCAGGCCGGCGAACAATCGCTGCCCCGGGACCGGATCCCATCTGTCCTCGTGGGCTTCGCCGACGTAGGCGACGACGAAGACGTAGAGCACCATCACCGCGCCCGCGTAGACGACCACCTGGGCGGCGGCGACGAAGGCCGAGGTGAGCAGCAGGAAGAGCACCGCCAGCGAGAACAGGTGGACGATCAGCGCCAGCACGCTGTAGAAGGGATTGCGGGCGGCGACGACGCCGATCGCGCCGACCGTCGCGCCGATCGCGGCGAGGAAGAAGAGGACCGCTTCCATTACGCGTCCCTTACCTCTTCGTCCTCGCTTTTCAGCGGGGTCCGCTCGATCGGCTCGGCCAGCAGCATCTCCTTGGTGAAGATCAGGTCGGCCCGGTCGTAGTCGGCCATCTCGTAGTCGTGGCCCATCGTGATCGCGTCGAAGGGGCAGGCGATCTCGCAGTAGCCGCAGAAGATGCAGCGGCTGAGGTTGATCTCGTAGACGGCCGCGTAGCGCTCGCCGGAGGAGACGCGCTCGCCGGGGATGTTCTCGGCGGCGACGACGCGGATGCAGTCGGCCGGGCAGGCGGCGGCGCAGAGCGAGCAGCCGACGCATTTCTCCAGCCCGGTGTCCTCGAAGCGGTGCAGTTTGTGGCGGCCGCGGAAGCGCGGGTAGACCGGCGTCTTCTCCTCCGGGTACTGGATCGTCAGCGGGCCCTCGATCAGCCGCGACATCGTCGTCTTCAGTCCGCGCAGGGTCTCGCCGAAGGCGCGGTAGGCGCCGCCGACGCCGCCCGGCTCGGGGCCGCGCTGCACCTCGACCACGTCGATCGAGTCGAGGTAGGAGGCGGCCTCGCGGTAGACCGGCTTGGCCTCGCTCACGTGACCACCACCAGGATCGCGGTGACGAGGACGTTCAACGTTGCCAATGGCAGCAGCACTTTCCACCCCAGGGTCATGAGTTGGTCGTAACGAAGGCGCGGCAGGGTCGCCCGCACCCAGATGAAGACGAGCACCAGGGCGAGCATCTTGATCAGCATCCAGATCGGGTCGAGCCAGCCCGGGCCGGGGCCCATCCAGCCGCCGAGGAACATCGCCGCGGCGATCCCGGAGACGACCAGGATCTCCATGTATTCGACCAGCAGGAAGGAGCCGAAGCGCATCCCGCCGTACTCGGTCATGAAGCCCTGGACCAGCTCGGCGTCGGCCTCGGGCATGTCGAACGGCGTGCGGTTGGTCTCGGCGAAGCCGGCCAGCATGAAGATCAGGAAGCCGACGAACTGGGGGCCGATGTACCAGACGCCGCCCTGGGCGCGGACCACGTCGACCAGGCTGAGCGAGCCGCTCATCATGATCACGCCGAGCAGCGCCAGCCCCATCGAGACCTCGTAGCTGATCAGCTGGGCGGCCGAGCGCATCGCGCCGAGGAGGCTGTATTTGGAGCCCGAGGAGAAGCCGCCGAGGACGAGGCCGTAGAAGGCGATCGAGCCGACGGCGAAGAAGTAGAGGATGCCGATCGGGACGTCGATGCCGTAGAAGCCGACCCCGTTCTTGACGTCGCCCCAGGGGATGATCGCGAGGGCGAGGACGCCGGAGAGGACCGGTAGCAGCGGGCCCAATATGAACAGCGTCGAGATCGCGTTCTGCGGCCGGAACGACTCCTTGGAGATCAGCTTGCCGACGTCGGCAAGCGGCTGCAGGAGGCCGAAGGGGCCGACCCGGTTGGGGCCGTAGCGGTGCTGGAAGCGGCCGATCAGTTTGCGCTCGACCACGGTGAGGATCGGCAGGATGCCGAAGATCACGGCGAAGATGACGATCGACTTGGCGATCATGATCCAGGTCGCTTCGGCGAACTGGGTGTCGCCGAGGGGAAGCAGGTGGGTCACGCCGGGACCTCGCTGAGCTTCTCGATCTCGACCTTCACCACGTGGCCGTTCAGCAGGCTGTTGGCGTTGCCGTCGGCGACGCCCTCGGCGAGGAAGCAGACGCCCTCGGGGGTGCGTTCCTTGATCAGGACGGTGGCCTCGAGGGACTTGGTGCCTTGGGTGACGCGGACCTTGTCGCCGGTGGCGAGGTCGAGGCGCTCCGCGTCCTCGGGAGAAACTTCCAGCCGCTGGGAAGGCTTGAGGAATTTCAGTGGGGGGTTGAGCTCGGTGATCGGGCCGGCCCAGAGGTCGCGGTAGGTGCCGAGAGTGAGCCCAGGGAGGGCCCCCGTCGCGCCGACTGCCTCGGCGGACGCGCGTTCGCGCTGAGTGTCCGGCGAGTCAGCCGTCACGCCGGGGGCCTGAGCCTCGGCGCTCTCGGCTGACGCGGGCAAGCTCGGGACGCTTGCGGCTGACGGGGGAAGGGTCGAGGCGCTCTCGGTCTCCTGCCAGCGGATGCCGCGGCCGCCGATGTCGCTGTCGCTGATCGAGGCGTAGAAGGGGACTGCGCTCGTGAGCACCTCGAAGGCGGTGGGCTGGGAGCTGACGCCGGTGTCGTGGCCGAGGGCCGACGAGAGGGCGGCGAGGGTCTGCCAGCCCGGGCGGATGTCGCCGGGGCGACCGGCGGCGGGGCGGACGCGTTGGAGGCGGCCGTCGGGGTGGGTGACGGTGCCGTCTTTCTCGGCGTGGGTCTCCAGCGGGAAGAGGACGTCGGCCTTGGCGGCGGTGGCGGTGGTGAAGGTGGAGAAGGCGACGACGAAGGAGGCGGCGTTGAGGGCCTCTTCCCAGGCGCTCGTGTCGGCGAAGTCGCGCAGCGGGTCGACGCCGACCAGGATCACGCCGTCGAGGTCGCCGTCGATCAGCGCCTGGCGGATCTCCTCGGTGCCGCGGCCGCCCTCGGCGAGCGCCGCCAGGCCGGGGCCCGCGTCGGGCAGCACGCCCGCCTCCCTCAGGCCGCGCGCGTTGGTCGCCTCGGGGATTTCCAGCAGGCCCGCGCCGGTCGTCGCGGTGAGGTGCAGGGCGGCCTCCAGCTCGACCAGCGCCGCGGTGCCGGCGGCGCCGATCCGCTCGCCCCAGACGACGACCACCTTGTCGGCGTCGCGGAAGCTCTCCGCCAGCGGCGTGGCGACGTTCTCGGCGCCGCCGACCGCCGCACTCAGCTCGCCGATGAAGTGGGCCGCCTGGCCGGGGGCGTAACGGGCGATCGCCTCGGCGCCGCCGTCGAGCGCCGTCGGCCGCTCGGTCGCCACCGCGAGGCGGGCGCCGTTGCGGCGGATCGCCTTGCGGATCCGCAGGTCGAGGATCGGCGAGGTCTGCATCGGGTCGGTGCCGAGGACGAGGATCAGGTCGGCCTCGTCGATGTCGGCGACGGTCGCCTGGCGGGCCGGCTGGGCCAGGTCGAGGACCGTCGCGATCCCCGGCCCCTCGGCGGGCCGCGAGTCGATGTCGGCCGAGCCGAGCGCGCCGCGGACGATCTCTCCGACCAGGAACCCCTCCTCGTTGGAGGCGTCGCCGACGATCGCCGCTACCTTGCCCGCGCCGAGCGCCTTCAGGCCCGCCGCGGCTTTCTCGATCGCCACCTCGTAGGAGACCTTGTTGCCGCCTTTGGTGCGCGGCTCGGTGACCCGCTCCGCCGCGTCGAACATCTCGAAGCCGTAGCGGCCGCGGTCGCAGATCCAGCCGTCGTCGACGCCCGGGTTGTCGCGGACGATCACCCGTTTCACCTTCTCGTCGCGGACCGTGAAGCTGACGTTGCACTGGCTCGGGCAGAGCGTGCAGACCGAGCCCGCCTGCTCGATGTCCCAAGGCCGGGCGCGGAAGCGGTAGGTGTAGTTGGTCAGCGCGCCGACCGGGCAGAGGTCGGTGATGTTGCCCTGGAAGGGCGAGACGTAGGGGCGGTCGTCGAAGGTGCCGACGTAGGTGCGGTCGCCCCGTTCGAGCAGCTGCAGCTGGGCGTCCTCGGAGACCTCCTGGCTGAAGCGCACGCAGCGGTAGCAGAGGATGCAGCGCTCGCGGTCGATCGCGACCAGCGGCGAGAGTTCGATCGGCTTCTCGAAGTGGCGCTTTTCGTCGATCACCCGCGACTTGCCCGGGCCCCAGCCGGTGGTGATGTCCTGCAGCGGGCACTCGCCGCCTTTGTCGCAGACGGGGCAGTCGAGCGGGTGGTTGACGAGCAGGAACTCGACCACCGCGTTCTGCGCCTTCTTCACCTGCTCGGTGCGGGTGTGGACGACCATCCCGTCGCGCACCGGGGTCGAGCAGGAGGTCTGCAGTTTCGGGATCCCCTCGATCTCGACCAGGCACATGCGGCAGGCGCCGACCGGCGCGCCGAGCTTCGGCTCGTAACAGAAGACCGGGATCTCGACGTCGCCCTTGCGGGCCGCGTCGTGCAGCATCTCGCCCTCGACCGCGGTCACCTCGCGACCGTCGATCGTCAGCGTCACCTCTCGCTTCTCAGGGCTCACGTGGCGGCTCCCAGGATCTCGGGCGGCGCGTCGACGACGACGTGCGGATCGACGCCGTACTCGGCCGCCCCTTCCGCCATCACCTGCTCGAACTCGCCGCGGAACTTGCGGACCATCGCCGCGACCGGCATCGCCATCGAGTCGCCGAGGACGCAGAGGCAGTGGCCCATGATGTTTTCCTGGACCGAGCTGATGATGTCGAGGTCCATCGGCGTCGCCTCGCCGCGGACGACCCGCTCCAGCATCTTCACCGTCCAGTTGGTCCCCTCCCGGCAGGGGGTGCACTTGCCGCACGACTCGTGGTGGTAGAAGCGCGCCGTGCGCAGCGCCATCAGCGGGATCGAGACCTGGTCGTCGGCGACGATCACCGAGCCGGAGCCGAGCATCGAGCCCGCCCCCGCCATCGCCTCGAAGCTGTAGGGGAGATCCATCGCTTCCGCGGCGGTGAGGACCGGGAGGAGGAGCCGCCGGGGTAGATCGCTTTCACCGTGCGCCCCGGCAGCGGGCCGCCGGCGAGCTCGTAGATCAGGTCGCGGGTCGGCAGGCCGAGCGAGATCTCGTAGTTGCCCGGGCGCCGCACGCAGCCGCTGATCGAGACGACCTTGGTGCCGGGGCTCTGCTCGGTGCCGTACTGGCGGAACCACTCGGCGCCCTTGGCGACGATCCGCGGCACGTTGGAGAGCGTCTCCACGTTGTTGATCAGGGTCGGCCCGCCGTAGAGGCCCTGGACCGCCGGGAAGGGCGGCTTCAGGCGCGGGTTGCCGCGCTTGCCCTCGAGCGCGTCGAGCAGCGCCGTCTCCTCGCCGCAGATGTAGGCGCCGGCGCCGCGGTGGACGACCAGCTCGAGGTCGCGCCGCGTCCCCAGGATGTCCCTGCCGAGGTAACCGGCCTCGTAGGCTTCGGCGACCGCGGCGTCGAGGACGTCGGCCTGCGAGTCGTACTCGCCGCGGATGAAGATGAAGGCGTGGCCGGCGTCGGCGGCGAGGGCGGCGATCGCGATCCCCTCGACCAGCTGGTGCGGGTTGCGCTGCATCAGCTCGCGGTCCTTGAAGGCGCCCGGCTCGGACTCGTCGGCGTTGCAGCAGAGGTACTTCGCCATCTCCCCGCGGGGCAGGAAGCTGGCCTTTTTGCCCATCGCGAAGCCGGCGCCGCCGCGGCCCCGCAGGCCCGAGTCTTCGAGCTCTTTCAGGACCTCGTCCTGCTCCATCTCCTTGTAGGCGCGTTCCAGGGACGAGTAGCCGCCGACCAGTTCCCTGTAGCCCTGCAGGGTGGCGAGGCGCGGGTCCTCGGCGTGCTCCAGCAGGACGCGGGTCTCGAGCTGGTGGGGCATCAGGCAGCGCCTCCGTCTTCGCCGGCGCCACCGGACGCGCCGGCCACCGGCGTGTCGCCGGCGAGCGGCCGCTTCTCCAGGGATTTGTCCGGCAGCACCGCGTCGTCGCTCAGCAGCTGGTCGATCGCCGTCCGCGCCTCGCCCGGCAGCAGCGGGCCGAAGTAGCGCTGGTCGATCGCCGCCATCGGCGCGATGTCGCAGGCGCCGAGGCACTCGAAGCCGGTGACGAAGATGTCCTCGCCCGCGGCGGCGGCGCGGAAGGCGTCGAGCAGCTCGTCGCCGCCGCGCATCCAGCAGCTGATGTTGGTGCAGACCTCGATCCGGTGCTCGCCCACCCGCTTGGTGTGCAGGAGGTCGTAGAAGGAGGCGACCGACTCCAGGTAGGCGGGGGTGACGCGCATCACCGCGGCGGCCTGCCGGATCCCCTCCGGGGTGCACCAGCCGTAGCGCTCCTGCACCGCCCAGAGGGCCGGGATCGAGGCCGATTTGCGATCCGGGTAGCGGGCCATCAGCGCCTCGATCCGCTCCTGCAGCTCCGGCGGGCAGTCGACTTCGCCCAGCTCCGGGATCTGCTCCGGGGCGGAGTTCGGCTCGCGCCCGACGGTGACCGCGCGGTCGACCGGCAGGTTCGGGTTGGAGGCGCCCGCGCCGTCGACCGGGCTCATCGGTCCACACCCCCGAGGATCGGGTCGAGCATGCCGAGGCTGCAGATCATGTCGGCGACGTAGGAGTCCTTCGCCATGTCGGCGAAGCTCTGCAGGTTGACGAAGGAGGGGTCGCGGAAGTGGACGCGGGCGGGCTTCGAGGAGCCGTCGGCCAGCACAAAGCACCCCAGCTCGCCGCGCGGGCCCTCGATCGCGTAGTAGATCTCGCCCGGGTCGACGCGGAAGCCCTCGGTGACGAGCTTGAAGTGGTGGATCAGCGCTCTCCATCGAGGTCGAGAGCTCCGAGCGCGGCGGCAGCACGTACTTGCGGTCGTCGGCGATGAAGGGGCCGCCGGGCAGCGCCTCCAGCGCCTGGCCGATGATCTTGGTCGACTCGACCA
Organism: Solirubrobacterales bacterium; assembly: GCA_047601885.1. Lineage (GTDB taxonomy): Bacteria > Actinomycetota > Thermoleophilia > Solirubrobacterales > 70-9 > VAYN01. Next base: position 18,706 of record JASGIK010000002.1, on the reverse strand, counting down.
TCTCGGCGACGCGGACGCGGTAGCGGTCGTAGTCGTCGCCGACCGTGCCGACCGGGATCTTGAAGTCCATCTCCGGGTAGGCGAGGTAGTCGAAGGCTTTGCGCAGGTCCCAGGGGTCGCCCGCGGCGCGCAGCAGCGGCCCGGTCACGCCCAGCTCCAGCAGCCGGTCGCGGTCGACGATGCCGACCCCTTTGGTCCGCTGCAGGAAGACCTCGTTGCGGTCCAGCAGCGCTTCGTACTGGCCGACCCGCACCGGCATGTCGTCGACGAACTTGCGGCACTTCTCCTCCCAGCCGAGCGGGATGTCCTCGATCACGCCGCCGACCTGGAAGTAGCGGGTGTGCATCCGCTGGCCGGCCGCCATTTCGAAGAGGTCGAGGATGCGGTCGCGCTCGCGGAAGCAGTACCAGAGCATCGAGATCGCGCCGAGGTCGAGCGCCGTCGTCCCCAGCCAGACCAGGTGGCTGTGGATGCGGTTCAGCTCGAGGAAGATCGTCCGCAGGTACTTGGCGCGGGGCGGGATCTCCAGCCCGATCAGCCGCTCGACCGCGCCGCAATAGGCCTCCATCTGGAAGAAGTAGGAGACGTAGTCCATCCGCTCGACGAAGGGGATGACCTTCCAGTAGCTCTTGTCCTCGCAGGACTTTTCGATCCCGGTGTGGACGTAGCCGATCACCGGCTTGAGGTCGCGCACGACCTCGCCTTCGAGGTCGACGACGAGGCGCAGCACGCCGTGGGTGGCCGGATGGTGCGGGCCGATGTTGACCGTCATCACCTCGGTGGTGCGGTCCTCGTCGAGCTCGCCGTAGAGGCCGGCGACGGTGGGGAGGGCCGGGTCCTCGTCGACCAGGGCCTGGGCGAAGCGGCGCTCGCCGTCGGCGTCAGCCATAGCGCTTCTCGCTGTAGGTGAAGGTGACCGGCTCGCCACCGACCGGGAAGTCGCGCCGCTGCGGCCAGCCGACGTAGTCCTCGGGGAGCAGGATCCGGGTCAGCTCCGGGTGGCCGCGGAAGACGATGCCGAAGAAATCGAAGGCTTCGCGCTCCTGGAAGTTGGCGGTGGGGAAGAGCTCGACGCAGCTGTCGATCTCGGTCGCGAGTCGGCCGGGAGCATCGCTTTGACCCGGATGCGCTCGACCCGCTCGCGGTTCAGCAGCTCGTAGTGGACGCCGAAGCGCGGTTCGGCGGGCAGGTAGTCGGCGACGTGGAGGCTGGAGAGGAAGTTGTAGTCCTGGCCAGGGGTGTCGCGCAGCCAGGTGAGGACGTCGATGACCTGCGCCGGGTCGACGATCAGGGCGGCGCTGCTCCGTGCTCGTAGGAGGTGGCGAGGACGGCGCCAGGGGCGTCGCGTCGATTTCGCCGCGCAGCAGCTCCAGTCCGGGAGCGTCAGGCACTGGCCGGCTCCCTCGGCTCAGCTCGCGGGCGAGCTCGCAGGCCTCGGTCGCCTCGTCGCTGGGCTTGGGGCGGGGCCGCCGCGCGCCCACTCCTCGGTGCCGTAGGCGTTGTAGCGCTGGCGCCAACCCTGGTCGGGGTTGCCCATGGATCTTGCGCTGCAGCTTCGTTGAAGCCGTACATGACCGCCTCCGGCCGCGGCGGGCAGCCGGGGATGTGGAGGTCGATCGGCATGAACTTGTCGGCGCCCTGGACGACGGCGTAGTTGGCGAACATGCCGCCGGAGGAGGAGCAGGCGCCCATCGAGATCGCCCACTTCGGCTCCAGCATCTGGTCGTAGAGGCGGCGGACGACCGGCGCCATCTTGATCGAGACCCGGCCCGACAAGATGATCAGGTCGGCCTGGCGGGGCGATGGCGCGCAGCGCCTCGGCGCCGAAGCGGGCGAGGTCGTAGCGGGCGGTGACGATCGAGATCGGCGCCTCGATCGCGCAGCAGGCGAGGCCGAAGGTGAGCGGGAAGATCGAGTTGGCCCGCGCCAGGTTCAGCATTTTCTCGAAGGTCGTCGTGACGACCCGCTCTTCGACGTAGCGCTCGAGGTCCTCACCCTCGAGGTCGCCGCGGAGCATGTCGCGGGCGGAGGCCTGCCGGCTCTCCAGGCTGCGGCGCTCTATTTCCAATCCAGGGCCCCCTTACGCCAGACGTAGACGAAGGCGAGCATCAGGAGGACGACGAAGGTGATCAGCTCGCCCAGGACGAAGACGCTGGAGGCGCCCCGCATGATCACCCCGACGGGGTAGAGGAAGACGACCTCGATGTCGAAGAGGATGAAGAGCATCGCCAGCAGGTAGAAGCTGACGCCGAAGCGGAAGTTCTTCACCGGCTCGACCGGGATGCCCGACTCGTAGGGCTCCTGCTGGCGGCGGCCGGCGGAGGTCGCCCGCGCCGGCTTCTTCGGCCCGATGAAGTGGTTCAGCATCGCGAACACACCGCCGACGGTCAGGCCGAGGACCGCGAAGACGAGGATCGGGAGATAGGTCTTGAGCACGAAGTGGTGTGATGTCTCGGTTCGAGGCCCGAGTCGGCCCGCTGCCGGACCACTCGGTAACCCTCATGCGCTCTTTATACAACCACATTGTGACAACTTGCTACATAGTGATTTTCCGCATCAGCAAGCGGAATTCCGACCCTTTCGGGAGGATTTAGTGTGATAATCGGCCTTCACATAGCGGTCGGGACGCTGGTGATCCTGCTCAACCTCGCTGCCGGCGCCATCGGCGGCTGGGCGTGGTGGAAATACCGCCCCTCGGTTCCCTTCTGGTACCTGCTCCGCTTCGCCCAGATCACCGTCTTCGTCCAGGCCGCCCTGGGCGGCCTGCTGCTGGTCACCGACCACTCGGCGAAGGAAAACCTCCACTACCTCTACGGCATCCTGCCGCTGGTGATCTCCTTCCTCGCGGAGGGGATGCGACTCGGTGCCGCTCAGCGCGAGCTCGGCGAACTCGACATCGAATCCTTCCCTCCCGAGGCCCAGGAGCAGATCGCCCAGCAGATCGTCCGCCGCGAGATGGGGATCATGGCCGTCAGCTGCATCGTGATCTTCTTCCTCGCCGTCCGCGCCGCGACGACCAGCGGGATCTAGGGCTTCTAGGAGGAAGGCAGGCCGAAGAGTTCGTCGAGGGCGGCTTTCGAGTCGATCCTCTGGACCGAGCCGTGGACTTCGCCGGAGTCGGGCGGCGAGATCCCGAGGGGCCGGTCGATGTCTTCATAGGTCGCGGTGACGGTCACGGTCGTTTCTTCTTCTTCGCCGTGGATCACCAGTTCGCGCAGGTAGCCTTTGCGATCGAGGACCGCTTCGAAGTCGACGTCGACTTCGCCGAGGTCGTCGCCCGCGCCGGGGAAGGCGGAGGCCGGCGCTTCGAACGTGTAGGCGGGGACGTTGACGAATTTGCCGGCCTTGCCTTCGATCGCCCTGCCTTCGGCGATTTCCTCGATGTTTTCGGCGGCGACGAAGAGCTGATCGACGTCGGTCTGTTCGGCGGCCAGTTCCTTGCGCAGCCGCGCGGTGATCGTCGCCGGGGTCCAGCTTTCTTCTTCGGGCGGGGCCGACGCCCAGGCCTTGTCGCCGACCGCGATCAGCTGGTGCGCTTCGGTGCCGCCTTCGCAGCTGAAGTTGAAGAAGGTCAGTTCGAAGCGTTCCGGCTTTTCCGTTTCGGTGGCGAGGTAGAGGCAGCCCAGGTGCTGTTCTTCGCCTTCGACTTGAGCTTCGAAGCCGAGCGACATCCGCGCGCTCGTCGCCGTCTTGATCTTCTGCGCTGCCGCTTCAAGCTTCTTCCGCAGCGTCGTTTCCGAGGATTCCGACCCGCCGCCGCAGCCTGCCGCGATCGCGGCCAAGAGGCCGAACGCGAGCACGATCTGCCCCGTCCGCCCCGCGGTGCGGCTCATGCGGTCATGGCGCGCGGCTCTCATGGCCGCCACCTACCCGGCCGGCTTTCCCTTAGGCCTCGGGCCCGGTGTCAGTGGATGCGAAAGACGGGGTGCTCGGGAGCGATCTCGAGGAGTTGGGCGTCGGTCGAGTCGGGGCCGACGCCGGCGAAGAAGGCGCCGACCTCCCATTTCCACTTCTTCAGGTAGGCGCGGAGGATCGGGACGGCGGGCTCGGCCGGCACCTCGGTCGCCTTGAAGTCCTCCGTCTTCCGCCCCAGGCGTAGGCGGCCGCCGCCGGCGACGCGCATGTTGCGGACCCACTGGGTGTTGCCGCGCGGGGCGACCAGGTAGCGGTCGCCCTCGTGCTCGAGCAGGTTGACCGGGGTGGTGCGCCACTCGCCCGACTTGCGGCCTTTGACTTCGAGCACGCGGGAGCCGGCGACGCTGAACCCCAGTGCCGTCAGCCCGGCGACCGCCTTGTTGAAGACGTTGCGGGTGAACCAGCCCGGCTCCTGGAAGGTGGTCGGCGAGGGTGGCGGCGAAGGTTCGGTGGGGCTCATCCGGGTGATTGTCCCACGCTTCGGAGAACGTCGGGAAAACCTCTCAGTAGTCATCCAAAACACGCCACATTCCTGTGTAGGGTTGCGCGCGTCCTGAGACGTGGACATCCGATGACGACAAGCGGACCGAGGAGGCTGGGGGATGCCGGGCAGGGGGGAAGACGGTCGAAAAGAGCCACGACCTTCGCCGCGTAACAAGCGGGCGGAGATCGTCGCCGTGGCGACCGAGTACTTCGGTGAGAACGGCTACGAAGACACCAAGTGGGCGGATGTGGCGACGGCGGTGGGTCTGGGCCCGACCGCGCTCTACCACTACTTCGAATCGAAGCAGCAGTGCCTGTTCGAGATCCTCGTCGAAGCGGTCGAGGACGCCCGCCGCGAGTTCCTCGACCTGAGCGGTGGCGAGTTCGGCGAGGCCTTCCGTTCGGTCGTGCGGGGCGCCTTCGAGCGCACCGACCGCGAGGCGCGGCGGGCCCGCGTGCTGGTCGCCGAGCAGGGCTTGGTGCGCCACCCGCGCCAGGCGCCGCGTGAGGAGAGCGCCCGCCTGCAGGCCTTCTCGCTGCTGAAGGAGTACGAGTCGGGCTGGCGCGACCTGCTCGCCGAAGGGATGGCGGCGGGAGCGATCCCGGCGGTCGACCCGGACCTGCTCGCCCGCCTCGTGATCGGCGCCTACAACAGCGTCTGGGCCTGGTACCGGCCGGAGGGCCGACTCACGCTGCCCGAGGTCGCCGACTTCTACGTGCCGCGGCTCTTGGCGATCGCGGGCCTGCCCGGGTAGCCTCCGCGGCGTGCTCGACCACGTCCTCCTCGACGTCGACGACTTCGACCGCTCGCGCGCCTTCTACGAGACGGCGTTGGCGCCGCTCGGCATCGAGGTGGTCCCCGAGCCCGCGCCGCAGATGGCGGGCCTCGGCGAGGCGGGTAAGCCCTACTTCTGGCTGATGGCGCGCGGCCGGCCGACCACCCGCGGCGTCCACATCGCCTTCGACGCCCCCGATCGCGACGCGGTCGACGCCTTCCACGCCGCCGGCCTCGCCGCGGGCGGCACCGACAACGGCGCCCCGGGCCCGCGGCCGATCTACCACGCCGCCTACTACGGCGCCTTCGTGCTCGACCCCGACGGGAACAACGTCGAGGCCGTCTGCCACGCCCCCGTCGATTGAGTCGGTCCCTGGGCGGAGCTGGCGCCCGGAGCTCAAAGGGACGGGAAAGGGACGCGGCCTTCTCGGTGGCGGCCCGGGCAGGCTGTGGCCGCCACCGAGAAGGCCGGGGATGAGAGGAGCGGCGCAAGTCGGGCCGGGGCGTCACGGAGAGGCGCGGGAGATGTGAGGAAGGTGCCCCGAGTCGTGACGAAGAGTCCTCGAAGGTCACGGTTCCTCAGGCATCGCCGAGGCGTGGTCGACCTGGGTGAACCTATGGCTGACTAAGGTCGACCGCGCCTCCGTGGGGCCTCGTATCCGGGAGGAGGCGTCACGTCTCCGTGGAGATCCAGTCGGAAGCGTCACGTCCCTGTGGACTTCCCGACGAGACCCTCACGTCCCGGGCGTCTCGTGGCAGGCGGGCAGCCTGCCCGGGCCGCCACGAGACGCCCGGGACCACCTCGGACGGTCGCCGTCCCCCGCCGCAACGGCCCGAACCCTCGCCCGTCCCTACCCCAGCGGCACGTAGCCGCCCTGGTGGAAGACCAAGGGGCGGCCCGTCGCTGTGGTGAGGTCGGTGACGGCGCCGGTGAGGATCACGTGGTCGCCGGCGGTGATCACGTCCTCGAGGTCGCAGGCGACCCAGAGGAGGGCGTCATCGATCGCGGGGAGGCCGTCGCGCTCGGTCCAGGCGACGCCGGCCCACTTCTCGGCGACCGGCTTCTTGGTCGCGAAGGAGCGGGCGACGCCCTCCTGGCCGTCGTGGAGGACGCTGACCGAGAAGCGGGCCGCGGCCTGCACCGCGAGCAGGGTGCGGGACCCCCGGTCGAGGCAGGCGAACATCAGCATCGGCTCGATCGAGAGCGAGGAAACCGCATTGGCAGTGGCTCCCGCGGGCCCGTCCTCGCCATGGGTGGCGACGATCGTGACCCCCGTCGGGAGGCTTCCCATCGCCGCTCGGAAGGTGTCTGGGGAGGGTTTCGGCATCGCCAGAAGTTCGAGATCGGCGCCAAACAATATGATCCGCGCCGCGTGCGACCGAAAGCGTTGATCTTGATAGCCGCGGTGATCGCCGCCGCCCTCGGCATCTCGGCCTGTGGATACGGCGAACAAGGCCTTGCCGTGAAGCAGGGGAACTCCAATTACAACGGCGCCGTCCTCTTCGCCCAGCACTGCTCGAGCTGCCACACGCTCAGCGCCGCCGGCACGCAGGGGTCCGGCAACCGCGGCCAGCGGACCCAGGGCCCGAACCTCAACCAGCGTGCAGAGAGCGAAGAAGACGTTCTCTTCGCGATCCAGAACGGCGGCTTCAGCGGCGCGATCATGCCGCAGAACATCGTCGTCGGCAAGGACGCCGAAGAAGTGGCGAAGTTCGTCGCCAAGTACGCCGGGCAGGAAGCACAGAGCTCGCCGCGGCCCGGTCAGAACGAAGAACCTTCCCCTCCTTAAGCGGGCGGGCGAATGCTTGACCTGAAGCTGCTCCGCTCCGAACCCGAGCGGGTCAAGGCGGCATTGGCACGCCGTGGAGCCGGCGGCGAGGTCGACGAGTTGCTGGCCTTGGACGCCCGCCGGCGCGAGTTGCTGCCGCGGATCGAGGACGCCCAGGCCGAGCGCAACGCCGCCTCCAGGCGGATCGGCGAGATCAAACGCGAGGGCGACGACGCCGACGCCGAGATCGCCGCCGTCGGTCGGTTGCGGGAGACGATCGACTCCGGCAAAGAGGAGCTGGAGGCGCTCGAAGTGACGCTCCGCGAGCTGACCCTGGCGCTGCCGAACATCCCCGACGACGACGCCCCCGACGGGATGGCCGAGGAGGACGCGGTCGTCATCCGCGAGGTCGGCGAGGTCCCCAGCTTCGACTTCGAGCCGCGCGACCACCTGGAGATCGGCACCGACCTCGGCCTGATCGACATGGAGGCGGCGGCGCGGCTCTCCGGCTCGCGCTTCACCTACCTGAAGGGCGACCTGGTGATGCTGGAGCTGGCGTTGGTCCAGTTCGCGATCGCGACCGCCCGCGGCAAGGGCCACGAGCCGGTGGTGCCGCCGGTGCTGGTCCGCGACACCGCCCTGGAGGGGACCGGCTACTTCCCCGAGGCGCGCGACCAGATCTACGAGATCGAGAAGGACGACCTCTTCCTCACCGGCACCTCCGAGGTGGCGCTGGCCGGGCTGCACGCCGACCAGATCCTCGACGCCGCCGACCTGCCGCTGCGCTACTGCGCCTTCTCCACCTGCTTCCGCCGCGAGGCGGGCGCCGCCGGCCGCGACACCCGCGGCATGTTCCGCGTCCACCAGTTCGACAAGGTCGAGATGTTCTCGTTCGTCGAGCCGAGCGCGTCGAAGGAAGAGCACGAGCGGTTGCTCTCGATCGAGGAGAGCATCCTGCAGGCGCTGGAGATCCCCTACCGCGTGGTCAACATCGCCGTTGGCGACCTCGGAGCCCCGGCGGCGAAGAAGTACGACTGCGAGGCTTGGATTCCGTCACAGGGCCGCTACCGTGAGGTGACGTCCTGTTCGAATACCACGGATTACCAGGCGCGCCGCCTCGGCAGTAGGTATCGGCCCGGCGACGGCGAATCTCCGGAGGCGGTGCATACGCTCAACGGGACCGCCACGGCGGTCGGAAGGACCATCATCGCCTTGATCGAGAATCGCCAGGAAGCGGACGGAAGTTTCTCGTTACCTAAAACTTTGCATCCTTTCGGCGCGCCTGAAAGAATTTCGGCCCGATGAGCACCACCGTTCGTGAGGCCCGCCGCGTCGTCCTCTGTGACGACCACGAGATCGTCCGCGAGGCGATCAAGGCGCGCATGGCCGATTCCAGCATCGTCGAGATCGTCGGCGAGGCGGGGAACGGGCGCGACGTGGTCGACGTGGTCAAGGAGCTGGAGCCCGACGTCCTGATCATCGACGTCGAGCTGCCGAAGCGCGACGGCATCGAGGCCACCCGCGAGGTGCTGAAGGTGCGGCCCCGCACCAAGGTGATCATCTTCACCGCCCACGCCCAGCCGGACCTGCTGGCGCTGGCGCTGCGCGCCGGGGCCTCCGGCTACGTGCTGAAGTCGGCGCCCGCCGAGGACATCGCCAAGGCGGTCAAAGCCGTGACCGGCGGCGGCACCTTCCTCGGCGGCGACTTCGCCGGCGGCAAGCCCTCCGAGGTCGAGAAACTGCTCGAGCTGTCGCCGCGCGAGCGCCAGATCCTCGAGCTGCTGGCCGAGGGGCTGCGGGTGAAAGAGATCGCCGAGCGGCTACAGCTCAGCCCGGCGACCGTTCATACCCACGTGCGCAACGCGATCGCCAAGCTCGAGGTGGACACCCGGACCGAGGCGGTCGCGCTGGCCGTCAAGTTCAGCTATCTCGGGGCTGGGGGGACGGCTTGAAGTCCAGCGCGCAGCCGTTGATGCAGTAGCGCATCCCGCCCTGCTCGGCCGGACCGTCGTCGAAAACGTGCCCGAGGTGGGCGTCGCAGGTCTTGCAGACGACCTCGGTGCGGCGCATGAAGAGGCTGTTGTCGGGCCGCAGTTCGACGTGCTCGAGGTTCTTCGGCTCGGTGAAGCTGGGCCAGCCCGTCCCTGAATCGAACTTCGTGTCGGAATCGAAGAGCTCGGTCCCACAGCCGACGCACCGGTAGCTGCCCGCCTCGTGGTTGTCCCAGTAGGGGCCGGTGAAGGCGCGCTCGGTGCCCGCCTTGCGGGTGACCTCGTACTGCTCCGGGGTCAGCTCGTCACGCCACTGCTCATCAGTTTTAACAACCTTCGTTGCCATTGCGTCCATTCTCCTTTCGTCTCAGTGTCCAGGGTACGCCCTCTTCCTTACGAGCTTGTGACGTCCGCCGACCTCTACCGAGATGGGCAAACGGATCTTCTACGTCTTTCTGGCCGTCGTCATCGGCCTGGTCTTCGCCTCCACGGCGAGCGCGAGGTCGATCGCCTATCACGCCGACGAAGTCGCCCCGGCCGCCGTCTGCCCGGGCCAGACGGCGGCGGAACCCTCGGTCGAAGAACAGGTGACGGTGATGCTCTGCATGACCAACTACGCGCGCCAGGTGAACCACCTGGCGGCGCTCTCGCGCTCGCGCCCGTTGCAGCGGGCGGCGGAACAGAAGTCGAGCGACATCGTCGCCTGCGACGACTTCAGCCACGAAGCCTGCGGCCGGCCGTTCACCTTCTGGGACCAGCGCTACGGCTACCTGAAGGGCTGCTGGCGGGCGGGCGAGAACATCGCCTGGGGGACCGGGACCTATTCGACCGTGCGGGCGATCTTCACCGCCTGGCTGCAGTCCCCGGAGCACCACGCGAACATCCTCGGCCCCTACAGGGAAATCGGCATCGGCCTGCGGGTCGGCGCGGTCGAAGGCAACGAAGGCGCGGCGGTCTGGACGCAGGACTTCGGCAGCCACAAGTGCTGAGCGGTCCATAGGATGGCCGCGTGGCCGCCTTCTACGAGCCCGACGGCGACGGCTATCTCGCCACCGAGCTGACCCGCGGTCCCTGGGATCCCGGCGCGCAGCACGCCGGGCCGCCGGCGGCGCTGCTGGGGCGGGAGCTGGAGCGGCTGCCGGACGCCGAGCACTTCCAGCTCTGCCGGCTGACCTTCGAGATCCTGCGCTCGATCCCGATCGGGCCGGTCGAGGTGGAGGCGCGGATCGTGCGGGCGGGGCGGCGGGTGCAGATGGTCGAGGGCGAGCTGCGGGTCGATGGCGAGACGCTGATGATGGTGCGCGGCTGGCGGCTGCGGACGGCGCCGGTCGACCTCCCCGCCGAGGCGGTCGCGATCCCGCCGGGGCCGCCGCTGCCGGCCGACCCCGGCCCGCCCAGCTTCTTCCCGACCGGCGAGACGGTCGGCTACCACACCGCGATGGAGGTGCGGTTCGTCGCCGGCGCCTTCGTCGAGATCGGCCCGGCGATCGCCTGGCTGCGGATGCGCCACCCGCTGGTCGGCGAGGAGCCGCCCTCGCCGTTGCAGCGGGTCTTGATCGCCGCCGACGTCGGCAACGGGATCAGCGCCGCGGTCGACTTCCGCAGGTTCGTCTTCGTCAACGTCGACCTGACCGTGCAGCTGGAGTGGCTGCCGGAGGGCGAGTGGGTCTGCGTCGACGCCGTCACCCTGCCGCGCGAGCGCGGCAACGCCACCGCCGAGTCGGTGCTGAGCGACGAGCGCGGCCGGATCGGCCGCGCGCTGCAGACCCTCCTCGTCGCCGCCCGCTGAGCGCCGCCCGCGCCGAGGTGGGCCCGCGGTGCGTTCGCACTTGGCCGCGCCAGGCGCGGCCAAGTGCGAACGCACCGGTCAGGTGACGAGCGCTGCCAGGTTGGCGACGGTCAGCGTCGGCTTGACGACCGAGGTCGCCGGGTCCTCGGAGCCGCCGCCGGAGCCGGAGGTGCCGCTGAGGACGAGGATCGTGTCGAGGCCCGCTCCCTGGCCGCCGGCGATGTCGGAGGAGAGGCGGTCGCCGATCATCGCGACCCGCTTCGCGCCCGGGATCCGCGAGAGCGCCAGGTCGAAGAGGGGCCGCTCGGGCTTGCCGGCGATCTCCGCCTTCTTTCCCGAGGCGACCTCGACCGCGGCCAGGATCGCCCCCGTCCCCGGCCACTCGCCTCCCGGCATCGGTATCGTCGGGTCGTGGCTGGTGGCGACCAGCGCCGCGCCCGCGTCGAGTGCCCGCTTCGAGGCGAGCAGGTGGGCATAGGTGAGGTCGCGGAAGCCGGAGACGACGACCACCTTGGCCCGCGGCGCCTCCTCGAGGTCGTCGATCACCCGCAGGCCGGCGTTCGCGATCAGATCCCGCAGCGGTTCGAAGCCGAGCACCAGCGCCGCATCCCCGGGCGAGGCCGCCTCGGCCGCCAGTCGCGCGGTGACGATGCCGGCGGTGACGATCCGTTCCGGCGAGACGTAGACGCCCATCCCGCCCAGTCGCTCGGCGTACTCCTCGGGCCGTTTGGTCGGGTTGTTGGTGACGAAGACGAACTCCTTGCCCGCCTCCAGCATCGTCGCCAGCGCCTCCGGCGAGCCGGGCACCGGCTCGCGGCCGAGCCAGACGACCCCGTCGAGGTCGATCAGGAAGCCGTCGTAGGAGTCGATGGTGGCCACGGCGCGCCAGGGTATTGGTCGGCTCGCCGCGGGCGCCGCCCGCTACCGTGAGGGGGCGTGCCTGCCGCGGAGGGAAAGGTCGTCGTCGCTCGGGAGTTGAGCAAGGTCTACGGCTTCGGTGAGACCGAGGTGGTGGCGCTCGACCAGGTCAGCACCGCCTTCGACCGCGATCGCTTCACCGCGATCATGGGTCCGTCGGGGTCGGGGAAGTCGACGCTGATGCACATCCTGGCCGGGCTCGACAAGCCGAGCGCCGGGACGGTGACGCTCGACGGCGTGGAGATCACGCACCTCGACGACGGCGAGCTGACCAAGCTGCGGCGCGACAAGCTCGGCTTCGTCTTCCAGTTCTTCAACCTGCTGCCGGTCCTCACCGCCGAGGAGAACATCGTGCTGCCGCTCTCGATCGCCGGGCGCAAGGCGGACCCGGCCTGGCTCGACGAGCTGTTGGAGGCCGTCGGCCTCGAGAACCGCCGCCGCCACCGGCCCGCCGAGATGTCGGGTGGACAGCAGCAGCGGGTCGCGATCGCGCGGGCGCTGATCGCGCAGCCGGCGGTCGTCTTCGCCGACGAGCCGACCGGCAACCTCGACTCGAAGGCCAGCGGCGACGTGCTGCGCCTCCTGCGCCAGGCCGTGGACGATTTCGAGCGGACGGTGATCATGGTCACCCACGACCCGGTCGCCGCCGCCCATGCCGACCGCCTGATCACCCTGCGCGACGGGCGCATCGTCGCCGACGGTGCGCCGGGCGGCGCCGACGACGTGATCGAGCTGATGAAGCAGCTCGACTAGGTGACCAGGCTCGCGATCAGGAGCCTCTGGGCGCGCAAGGTGCGGGCCTTCGCGACCTCGCTGGCGGTGATCCTCGGCGTCGCCTTCATCGCCGGCTCCTACGTCCTCACCGACACGATCTTCGCCGCCTTCGACGAAATCTTCAGCGAGTCGCTGAAGGGGACGGCGGTGGTGATCACGGCCGAAAACCCGGTCAAGCAGGAAGGCGGCGAAGTGCCGACGATCCCGGCCTCCTACCTGCCGAAGGTGGAGAAGGTGGCCGGGGTGAAGCAGGCGGCCGGGGCGATCTTCACGCCGGGCGGCTTCTTCGACGCGGAAAACAACGCGATCGGGACGAAATTCGCGCCGAAGTTCATCTCCTCGACGCTGCCGAAGGGGCTCGAGTCGCTCACCTACGTCGACGGCCACAAGCCGCGCGGACCCGACCAGGCCTCGATCGACAAGGCGGCGGCCGAATCGGCCGGGCTCGCGATCGGCGACACGCTGAAGATCGCCGGTGCCGGACGGGCGAGGTCGTTCAAGCTGGTCGGGCTGACCGAGCTCGGCCAGGCCTCCTTCGGCGGCGCCTCGATCGCCCAGGTGACGCTGCCGGTCGCCCAGGCGCTGACCCAGAAGCGCGGCGAGCTCGACCAGATCTCGGTGGCGAGCGACGCAGGCGTCACCGAGCAGGCGCTGAAACGGCGGATCGAAAAAGTGCTGCCGCTCTCGGCGCGGGTGGAGACGGCGACCGAAAACGCCGACCGCAGCTCCGAAGAAATCCGCGAAAACCTCGGCTTCCTGCAGACGATCCTGCTCGTCTTCGGCTACGTCGCGGTGCTGGTCGGCGCCTTCATCATATTCAACACCTTCTCGATCACCGTCGCCCAACGGGTCTCGGAGTTCGGCGTGCTGCGGACGCTCGGCGCCTCGCGCCGGCAGATCCTCGGCTCGGTCCTCTTCGAAGCGATCGGGGTGGGGCTCGTCGGGGCGGTGCTGGGGATCGCCGGCGGCTTCCTGATCGCGGCCGGCCTGCGCGCCGCCTTCTCGGCGCTCGGCGCCGACCTGCCGACGACCAGCGCGGTGTTGGAGGCGCGGACGGTGATCGTCTCGGCCCTGGTCGCCTTCGTCGTCACCTTCCTCTCGGCGCTGGTGCCGGCCTGGCGCTCGACCCGGGTGCCGCCGATCGCGGCGCTGCACGCCTTCTCGCCCACGCCCAGTCGGCGCCGTCGCATCGCCCTGCAGGCGATCGCCGCGTTGCTCAGCGCGGTGGGGATCGCCTTCGTCGTCGCCGGGCTGGCGGGCGGCGGCTCGATCGGCTCGCGGGCGGCGCGGATCGGCGGCGGCGGGATCGCCGTGGTGGTCGCCGTCTCGCTCTTCAGCCCGCTGCTGGTGCGGCCGCTCGCCGAGGTCGCGGGGCGGCCGCTCGAACTGGTGCGCCGACTGACCGGCCGGCTCGCCCGCGAGAACGCGAAGCGCAATCCGAGCCGCACCGCGGTCACCGCGGCGGCGCTGATGATCGCCCTCGCCCTGGTCACCTTCATCACCGTCTTCGCCGCCGGGCTGAAGAGCTCGGTCGCCCAGGTGATCGAAGAAAACTTCGCCGGCGGCCTGGTGATCGAGAACTCCGACGGCTTCTCGCCGATCCCGGCCGGGGCGGCGATCGCCGCGGCGAAGGTGCCGGGGGTGAAGTCGGTGGCGACGTTGCGCGGCGCCGAAGCGCGGGTCGCCGACAGCGGCGGGTCGACGGTGAAAGTCGACGGGCCGACCCCGAACATCGAAGAAGGGATCAACGTCGAATGGCTGCGGGGCGGGCCGGAGACGCTGCGCAACCTGGGCGACGGCGAAGCGATCGTCTCCGACGACTTCGCCACCGAACACGGCCTCGAAGTGGGCGACACCTTCAGCCTGCTGAGCCAGTCGGAGGCACGCCCGAAGTTCACCGTCGCCGGCGAGTTCGAATCGAAGGCGAAAATCTTCGGTGACGTCCTCGTCACGCAGAGGGTGATGAGCGCCGCGTTCAAGCAGCGCCAGGACAAGATCGACTTCATCGTCCTCGAACCGGATGCCGACGCCGAAAAGGTGCAGGCGATCCTCACCGCGGGCGTCGAACGCGCCTTCCCGACCGCCGAAGTGCTGAACCAGGGCGAACTGCGCGAAGAACGCGAAAAGCAGATCGACTCGATCGTCTCGCTCTTCTACGTGCTGCTCGGGCTGGCCGTGTTCATCTCGTTGATCGGCGTGATCAACACCCTCTGGCTCTCGATCCTGGAGCGCCGGCGGGAGCTGGGGATGCTGCGGGCGATCGGCATGTCGCGGCGGCAGGTGCGGACGATGGTCCGCTACGAGGCGGTGATCACGGCGCTGATCGGGGCGATCCTCGGCTTGGTCCTGGGGATCGTCTTCGCGGCGCTGATCGCCCAGCCGCTGAAGGCGGAAGGCTTCACCCTCTCCTATCCGGTCGGGACGCTGGTCGGGATCCTCGTCGTCGCCGCGCTGCTCGGCGTGGCGGCCGCGATCATCCCCGCCCGCCTCGCCTCCCGCCTCGACGTGCTGGAGTCCCTCCAGTACGAGTAGCCCACCGAGGCGCGTTCGCACTTTCGGTCGGACAGCGAGCAGAACTGCGAACGCGCTGGCGGCGGGACTACGCTGCGCGGGTGTTTCGGCTCAGCGCGAAATCTCCCTCGACGGCGCTCGGCGTGGTCGCCGTGCTCCTCGTGGTCGCGCTCGGGACCGCCGTCGTCGCGGCGCTGGAAACGATCGCCGAGCCGGTCTCGCTGGGGATCGTCTTCATTCCCGGGGTGCTGCTGATCGCCACCGTCTGGGGGCTGTGGATGGGGATCGGCACCGCCGTCCTCAGCGCCCTCGTCTTCAACTTCTTCTACCTGCCGCCGCTGCGCACGTTCACGATCAACGCCCAGCACGACATCGTCGCCCTGGTCGTCTTCCTGATCGTCGCGATCGCCGGCGGCACCCTGGCCGAGCTGGCGCGGGCGCGCGCCGCCGAGTCGGAGCGGCGGCGGGAAGAGGCCGACCGGGCGCTGGAGGAGGCGGCGGCGCTCGCGGCCGAGCGCGACCGGATGCGCGAAGAGGCGATCGAGGCGGAGGCGCTGCGGCGCTCCGACGAGCTGAAGACCTCGCTGCTGCGGGCGGTGTCGCACGACCTGCGCACGCCGCTGACCGCGATCATCGCCGCGGGCGCGGCGCTCGACTCGCCGAGCGTCACCGACGAGGAGCGCCACGAGCTCTCCGACGCGGTGGTCGACGAGGGCCGGCGGCTCTCGCGGCTGGTCGAGAACCTGCTCGACGTCTCCCGCCTGGAAGCGGGGCGGGCCGAGCCGCACCGCGAGCCGGTCGAGCTGGTCGACCTGCTGGCGGCGGCGCGCGAATCGATCGGCCCGTACGGTGAGCGGGTGCGACTCGCCCTCGACGACGACCTGCCCGCCCTGCGCGCCGACCCGACCCAGCTCGAGCGCGCCTTCGCCAACCTGCTGGAGAACGCGGTCGTCCACGGCGAGGGGCAGCCGGTGCTGGTGCGCTCGCGGCTGGTCGGGCCGCGGCTCGTGGTGCGAGTGGTGGACCGCGGTCCGGGGATCCCGGAGAACCTGCGGGAACGGATCTTCGAACCGTTCTACCGCGCGCCCGGGGCGGCGCCGGGGAGCGGCTCCGGGCTTGGCCTGGCGATCGCCCGCGGCTTCATCGAGGCGAACGGGGGCGAGGTCGAGGTCGAGTCGCTGCCCGGCCAGGGGTCGAGCTTCGTCGTCACCTTCGGCGCCCCGGAGGGCGCGGGCGAGGTGCCCGCGTGAGCGACGCCCCCGCCGCCCGCATCCTCGTCTGCGACGACGAGCCGCAGATCCTGCGGGCGCTGCGGGTGATCCTGCGCGACGCCGGCTTCGAGGCGGTGACCGCGGCGACCGGGGAGGAGGCGCTCGACCTGGCGGCGGTGAAACCGCCCGAGGCGGCGATCCTCGATCTGATGCTGCCGGACATCGACGGGGTCGAGGTGACGCGACGGCTGCGCGAGTGGACGCAGATGCCGATCCTGGTGCTTTCGGCGGTGGGCGAGGAGGACCGCAAGGTCGAGGCGCTGGCGGCGGGTGCCGACGACTACGTGACCAAGCCCTTCGGCCCGCGCGAGCTGGTGGCGCGGCTGGAGGCGGTGCTGCGGCGGGCGGCGCCGGAAGGCTCGGAGCCGAAGATCGTCGCCGACGGCCTCGAGATCGACCTCGCCGCGCGGACCGTGAAGCGCGACGGCGAGCCAGTCCACCTCACCCCGATCGAGTTCTCCCTGCTGCGCAACTTGGTCCGCAACCGCGGCCGGCTGATGACCCACCGGGCGCTCCTGGTCGAGGTCTGGGGGGTCGAGTACGAAGACGACTTCCAGGTCCTCCGCGCCCACATCGCCAACCTGCGCCGCAAGATCGAGCCGCCCGACGGCGACGGCCCGAAGTACATCAAGACCGATCCCGGTGTGGGGTACCGCTTCGCGGAGTAGGGGCTCAGGTGGGGGGAGCTGGCGCCCGGGGCTGAGGGAAGGGACGACCAAGGGACGCGGCCTTCTCGGTGGCGGCCCGGGCAGGCTGTGGCCGCCACCGAGAAGGCCGGGTGACGTGGGGAGAGGCGCGGGCTCGGGCCGGTGCGTCACGGAGAGGCCGGGGAGAGGTGAGGAAGGCGTCCTGTCCCGTGACGAGGACTCCACGAAGGTCACGGTCCCTCAGGAGGTTCGGAAGCGCGGTCGACCTGAGGCTCCCTATAGGTACCTCAGGTCGACCGCGCTTCCCGGAGTGCGACGGATCCGTGACCTTCGAGGAGGAGGCGTCACTTCTCCCGCGCAGATCCAGGCATGAGGGTCACGGCCGGCGGCGGTCCCGCGGGAAGGCCTCGCGTCCCTGTGGAAGCGTCACATCCCTGAACCTTCCCGCAGAAACCCTCACATCCCTGAGGCTTCCCTGCGAAACCCTGACGTCCCGGGCGTCTCGTGGCGACCACAGCCTGCCCGGGTCGCCACGAGACGCCCGGGACGTCCGGACCCCCGCCGCCACGGCCTGAACCTCCGCATCGACCCCTTCACACGATCTGTATAGGGGCCGTTCCTAACTTCATGCGGCCTTGACGGGGCGGGGCGCACGATGCTCGTGTGCTCCTTTTTGCAGACATCTTCCCGGGCGGCGGCGGTCCCGTCGCGGACGTCTTCTCGATCGCCCTGGCGATCGCGATGTTCGCCCTCCTCTACTGGCTCGTCAGCCTGATCGACCGCATATGAGTGCCGCGGACGTATTCGGTCTGGTCGTCTCGTTCCTGGTCTGCGTGTACCTGGTGTACGCGCTGCTGCGAGGGGAGAACCTCTGATGTTCGAGGGCTACGTACAGATCGCGATCTTCGTCGTCGTCCTGGTGGCGCTGGTCAAACCGGTCGGCATCTACCTGGCGCGCGTCTTCAACAACGAACGGGTCTTCCTCACCCCCGTCCTCGGGCCGATCGAGCGCGGCACCTACCGGTTGCTGCGTGTGAACCCCGAGGGCGAGGGTCAGGACTGGAAGGCATACGCCCGCAGCCTGGTCGTCTTCTCCTTGCTCTTCTGGCTGTTGCTCTACCTGATCCTGCGCACGCAGGGGATCCAGCCGTTCAACCCGGAGGGGTTCAAGTCCGGGCCCTGGGACCTCAGCTTCAACACCACCTCTTCGTTCCTCACCAACACCAACTGGCAGTACTACGGTGGTGAAACCACCCTCAGCTACTTCGCCCAGATGGCCGGTCTGGCGGTGCAGAACTTCGTCTCCGCCGCGGTCGGCATCGCCGTCCTCGTCGCCCTGATCCGCGGCATCGTCAGTCGCAGCGGCAAGTCGCTCGGCAACTTCTGGCAGGACGTCACCCGGATCCTGCTCTACGTGCTGCTGCCGATGTCGATCGTCGCCGCGCTCTTCCTCGTCTCCCAGGGCGTGATCCAGAACCTCAGCCACGCGACCCTGATCCACACCCTCTCCGGCGGCACCCAGGTACTCGCCCAGGGGCCGGTCGCCTCGCAGGAGGCGATCAAGGAGCTCGGCAACAACGGCGGCGGCTTCTTCAACGTCAACTCCGCCTACCCGTTCGAGAACTCCAGCGGCCTGACCAATTTCTTCGAGATGCTGCTGATGCTGATCATCCCGGCCGCGCTCACCTACACCTACGGGCGCATGGTCGGCAGCCAGCGCCAGGGCTGGGCGATCTTCTCGGCGATGTTCGTCCTCTTCGTCATCGGGGTGGTCGTGGTCTACATCGCCGAGCAGCACGGCACCGCCGCGCAGCACGCTGCCGGCGTCCACACCACCGCCGTCCACGGCTCGACCGGCGGCAA
>JASGIK010000001.1:0-1323138 GCA_047601885.1 Solirubrobacterales bacterium | reverse complement strand
TGACCGGCGACGGCGCCGGCCCGCTCTACGCCCGCTCGGCGCACCGCTCCGAGTATCCGCCAGGCACGCTCGGCCGCTACGCGCGGGAGATCCTCGCGATCTGCGACCACCGCGTGCCGCTGACGGAATCGGGCAAGCTCGTGCGAGGCTGAGGCATGCCCGGTCGGCTCAAGGTCTTCCTGGGGATGGCGGCGGGGGTCGGCAAGACCTACCGGATGCTGCAGGAGGGCCAGGCCGAACTGGTCGCCGGGCGCGACGTGGTGATCGGCTACCTCGAGCCGCACGACCGGCCGGAGACGACCGAGCAGGCGCGCGGCCTCGAGCTGGTGCCGCGGCGCGAGGTCGAGTTCCGCGGCACCGTCACCGCCGAGATGGACCTGCCCGCGCTGATCGCCCGCGACCCGGAGCTGGCGCTGATCGACGAGCTCGCCCACTCCAACCCGCCCGGGATCGAGCACGCCAAGCGCTACGAGGACATCGCCGACGCGCTCGCCGCCGGGATCGACGTCTTCTCCACCGTCAACGTCCAGCACCTGGAGTCGCTGAACGACCAGGTCGCCGAGCTGACCGGGGTGCGGGTGCGGGAGACGGTGCCCGATTCGGTGCTCGGCGAGGCCGACGAGATCGTCCTCATCGACCTCACCCCGGAGGCGCTGATCGGCCGGCTGCGCGACGGCAAGATCTACCCGGGCGAGAACGTCGACGCCGCCCTCAACAACTTCTTCAAGATCGAGAACCTGGCGGCGCTGCGCGAGGTGAGCCTGCGCCAGGTCGCCGAGGACGTCGAGCGCCGCGTTCGACTCTCCGGGGAGGACCTGGAGCCGGTCGGGACGCGGGGCGAGGAGCGGGTCGTGAGCGAGGTGCCGAAGGCGGTCGGCGAGCGGCTGCTGGCGCTGGTGCGGCCGCAGGCGAGCTCGCAGCGCCTGGTGCGGCGGGCCTGGCGCTCGGCGCAACGGCTGGGGACCGACCTCGACCTGCTCTGGGTGAAGCGGCCGGGGGAGGCGATCGAGGGCGAGTGCGAGCGCCAGGTGACGGCGCTGCGCCGGCTCGCCTCGGTGCTCGGCGCGACCTTCCTGATCGAGGAGAACGACGACGTCGTCGCCGGCGCCGCGCGGGTCGTGCGCGAGCGCGGCAGCACCTACGTGATGCTCGGCGAGTCCAAGCCCGCCCGCGGCCTGGGACGACTGAGGGAGCCGCTTCCGCAGCGCCTGATGCGGGCGACCCCGCCCGGCGTCGACGTCCGCATCGTCGCCCACCGCGGCGTCCGCGACGGGGAGCGCGGCCGATGAGCGCCGGAGGCCGGATCGCGATCGGGTTGGTCGCCGCCGCGCTCGCCGGGCTCGGCGCGATCCGCGTCGAGCACCTCCTGGTCGCCCTCGCCCTGGTGCTCGGCGGGGTCGGCGGCTTCTGGTTCGCCAAGCGCCGTCGCCGCAAGGCGGCCGGGGACGGGGTCCACCGCATCCTGCTGCCCTTCACCGGCACCGAGATCTCGCGCCGCGCCCTCGACGCCGCGCTCCGCCTCGCCCGCGCCGAGGGCGGCACCCTGATGCCCGCCTACCTGGCGACGGTGCCGCTGCAACTGCCGCTCGGCTGTCCGCTGCCGAAGGAGGCGGCGGAAGCGATGGCGATGCTGGAGGCGATCGAACAGCGCGCCGCCGCCCAGGAAGTCGACGTCGACGCCCGCATCGAGCGCGGCCGCACCTACCGCCACGCCCTCGAGCGCCTGCTCGCCGAGGAGGACTTCGACCGCGTCGTCGTCCCCGCCCAGGCCGACGGCGGCGAGGGCCTCAGCGGCGACGACCTCGTCTGGCTCCTCCGCCAGGCCCCCGCCGAGGTCCTGATCCTCCGTCCCGCCCTCGAGGACCACCGCACCGTCGCCCCGAAGACCGAGAAAGCACAGGTCGGGGCCTGGTGACGCGGGGTTCGGGGCCGTGGCCGCGTGCTTCGCGGCCGCCCCGCCCGTCCGAGATGGGTCCCGGGCGTCTCGTGGCGGCCCGGGCAGGCTGCCCGCCTGCCACGAGACGCCCGGGACGTGAGGCTTCCGCAGGGAAGTCCACACGGACGTATGAGAGATGCCGGGGACGTCACGAACCCGTATGTGTCCCGCAAGGGGATCGGGGCCCTCCCCGGATGAGTTCGCAGAAACCCGCGCCATGCGCGGTTAAGTGCGAACTCACCCGGGGAGGGCATGAGGAAGACGGGACGAACCGTGGACTTCTCCCGCCCCTCGTCACGGATCCAAGGAGTTCGTGACCGATCACGCGCCTTCGTGCCCGGACACGCGCATCTCTGCGCCGGGGCACGCCCGGGCCCTCGCCTCTCCTCGAGCACCCGGCCTTCTCGGTGGCGGCCACAGCCTGCCCGGGCCGCCACCGAGAAGGCCGCGTCCCTTTGCCGTCCCTTTGAGCTCCCCCAGCTCCGGGCGCCGGCTTCAGCGGCGCCCGCGGCCCTTAATGGTTCCGTTTTTTCGGCAGCGTGTGGAAGACGACGTCCCAGGTCGGTGAGGAGACGCCGTAGCCGTAGCGGTGATCCTGGAAGTGGTGGCGCATGTGGTGCTCGCGCAGGCGTTTGCCGAACTTCGACTTCGGCACGACGTGGTGCAGGTAGTAGTGCGTGTAGTCGTAGCCGAGGTAGCCGAGGATGAAGCCACCGAAGGCGGGGAAGGCGGCGTTGCCGAGCACCGCGTAGAAGCCGAGGAAGAAGAGGGCGGCCAGCGGGATCGAGACCGACGGCGGCATCACCAGGCGCATCTTGTCGTTGGGATGGTCGTGGTGGACGCCGTGGATGATGAAGTGCATGCGCCGGCCGAAGGCGTTGTCGGGCTCCCAGTGGAAGACGAGGCGGTGCAGCCAGTACTCGGTCAGCGTCCAGAAGGCGAAGCCGGCGGCCGAGATCAGGATCAGCTGCCAGGCGTTCCAGCCCTTCGTCGCGCCGATCCACTCGGCGGCGACGATCACCGGGACGAAGATCAGCGCCGGGATCACCGGGTGGACCCGCGAGAAGAAATCGAGGAATCCCGATTTGAAAAGCGGGGGGACGCGGCCAGCCGCTGGGTGCGCTCGTGTGCCTCCATCTGGCCGAATGTTAGCTGCCGCGATCCGGCCGCTCCGCAAAGCGCGGGACTTTGTAAATGGCCTGTGACGCAGATGTAGCGATTTGCGGAATCGCCCCCGACGCGCCGGCCGCGCGGTTGCTTTCATGCCCGAGCCGATGCCGCGCAAGCCCAAAGCCCCGACCTGCGAGGACTGTTATTTCCACAAGAACCTCTTGTGCGCCCTGGAGCTCGGCGAGCCCTGCGCGACCTTCCGGCCGAACCGTCCCGAGGGCCTCGTCCCGCCGCGCCAGCCGGTGCTGCTGATGCGGGCGCCCCGCTGGGCCGGCGGCGGCCGCACCGCCTCGCCCGCCTGAACTCGCGGGTATCTTGTAGGCCGATGCCGCAGCGCGATCTCTTCGCCGATTTTGCGCGGATGCGCCGGGAGATGGACCAGCTGATGGGCGATCCCTGGAGCCGCACCCGCTACGTCAGCCGCCGCGCCTCGGGCTTCTCGCCGAACGTCGACGTCTACTACGTCGACGACCCGCAGCGCGCCGTGGTCAAGGTCGACCTCGCCGGCGTCGAGCTCTCCGAGGTCGGGATCGAGGTCTCCGGCCGGCAGCTGGCGATCGTCGGCAAGCGCGCCCTGCAGGAGACCGAGGGCCGCGTCTACCAGCAGATCGAGATCCCCTCCGGCCCCTTCCGCCGCGTGGTCGAGCTGCAGGTCGAGGTCGACGGCAACCGCGCGGTCGCCAACTACGAGGACGGCATCCTCACCGTCGAACTGCCGCTGCGCGATCCGCGCGAGACCACCCACACGGTCCCGATAGAGCGCTCGTGATGGAGGGCTCGCCCACCCTCGAGGTCGTCGAGACGCCGCTCGACGCCGAAGGCGTCCTGCGCGGCGCGGTGCCGCTGCCGGAGGCGCTGCCGGTCCTGCCGCTGCGCGATTCGGTCGCCTTCCCGGACACGATCACGCCGCTCGCGGTCGGCCAGCCGCGCTCGATCAAACTCGTCGACGACGTCCTCGGTGGCAACCGGATGCTGGTGATGGTCGCCTCGCGCGACCCGGAGCTCGACGAGCCGACCGCCGCCGACCTCTACGACATCGGCGTCGTCGGCGTGGTCGAGCGGATGGTGAAAGTCCCCGACGGCACCCTGCGGATCCTCGTCCAGGCGACCCAGCGCGTCCGCCTCGACTCCTTCGTCACCGACCGCCCGTACCTGATCTCGCGGATCAGCGAGCGGCCCGACGTGATCGAGCGGAGCGCCGAGCTGGAGGCCCTGACCCGCAACGTCCAGCGCACCTTCTCGGAGATCGTCGAGCAGATCCCCTACCTGCCGGAGGAGCTGCAGCTGGCGGTCGCCAACATCGAGGACCCGAGCGCGCTCGCCCACCTGATCGCCGGCGCGCTCCGCATCGACACCACCGAGAAGCAGGTGCTGCTGGAAGAAGTCGACGTCGCCGCCCGGCTCCGTCATCTCTCCCAGATCCTCGCCCGCGAGCTCGAAGTGGTCCAGCTCGGCACCCAGATCCAGTCGCGGGTGCAGTCGGAAGTCGACAAAGGCCAGCGCGAGTTTTTCCTCCGCCAGCAGCTCAAAGCGATCCAGGACGAGCTCGGCGAGGAAGACGAGGGCGCCGCCGAAGTCAAAGAGCTGCAGGAGAAGATCGAGGCGGCGAACCTGCCCGAGGAGGCGCGCAAGGCGGCCGACCGGGAGCTCGGGCGGCTGGCCAAACTGCCGCCCGCGGCGGCCGAGCACGGCGTCATCCGCACCTACCTCGAGTGGCTGACCGAGCTGCCCTGGGACGTCGAGACCAAGGACAACCTCGACATCAGGCACGCGAAAAGGGTGCTGAACGCCGACCACTACGACCTCGAGGACGTCAAGGAGCGGATCCTCGAGTACCTCGCGGTGCGCAAGCTGAACCCGGAGAGCCCGGGGCCGATCCTCTGCTTCGTCGGCCCGCCCGGGGTGGGGAAGACCAGCCTCGGACGCTCGATCGCCAGGGCCCTGGGGCGCGAGTTCCAGCGCATCTCGCTCGGCGGCGTCCGCGACGAGGCGGAGATCCGCGGCCACCGTCGCACCTACATCGGGGCGCTGCCGGGGACGATCATCCGCGCCCTGCGCGACGCGGGCACCCGCAACCCCGTCTTCATGCTCGACGAGCTCGACAAGATGGGCGCCGACTTCCGCGGCGACCCGGCGAGCGCGATGCTGGAGGTGCTCGACCCGGCCCAGAACGACACCTTCCGCGACCACTACCTGGACCTGCCCTTCGACCTCTCCGACGTCGTCTTCATCGCCACCGCGAACGTGCTCGACCCGATCCCGGGGCCGCTGCTCGACCGGATGGAGACGATCGAGCTCTCCGGCTACACGCTGGACGAGAAGCGCCACATCGCGCGCAGCTACCTGGTCGACCGGCAGATCGCCGCGAACGGGCTGAAGCCGTCCCAGATCGACTTCGCCGACGCGGCGCTGACCGTGATCATCGAGGAGTACACGCGCGAGGCCGGGGTGCGCAACCTGGAGCGGCTGATCGGCACGATCTGCCGCAAAGTCGCCCGCCAGGTCGCCGAAGGCAAAGCGAAAGGCAAAGTCCGCGTGTCGGGCAAGAAAGCGCGGGAGATGCTGGGACGGCGGCGCGTCTTCGCCGAAACGCGGCGCCGCACCAAAGACCCGGGCGTGGCCACCGGCCTGGCCTGGACGCCGGCCGGCGGGGACGTGCTCTTCATCGAGGCGACCGGGATGCCGGGCAACGGGCAGCTGACGATCACCGGCCAGCTCGGCGAGGTGATGCGGGAGTCGGCGCAGGCGGCGCTCTCCTACGTGCGCGGGCACCAGGCGCGGATCGCGCCTGAGGTCGAGGGCGACTGGTTCGCCTCCCACGACGTCCACATCCACGTGCCCGCCGGCGCGGTGCCGAAGGACGGGCCCTCGGCGGGAGTGGCGATGACGGTGGCGCTGGCCTCGCTGCTCAGCGGCCGCCCGGTCCGCAACGACGTCGCGATGACCGGCGAGGTGACCCTGACCGGCAAGGTGCTGCCGATCGGCGGGCTGAAGGAGAAGTCGTTGGCGGCGCAGCGGGCGGGGATCAGACGGGTGCTCGTTCCGGAGCGGAACGAGGGCGATGCCGCCGAGATTCCGCGCAAGGAGCTCGGCGGCCTGGAGTTCGTCTTCGTCGACGAGGTCTCGAAAGCGATCGACGTCGCGCTCTCTTGATGGAGGCGGCGACCCTCGAGCGACCGGTCCGCGTCAAGGCTCGCCGCTCGCCGGCCGAATGGGCGCGGGGGCATACGCGCGCCTTCTGGATCGTCGCCGGGCTGACCGCGCTCGCCGCCCTCCTCCGCTTCGCCACCCTCGGCGTGCAGAGCTACCACCACGATGAGATCGTCACCGCCAGCCGCGTGCTGCGCGCCGGCTTCGGCCACGCGATGGACGCCGTCTGGTTCAGCGAGTCGACGCCGCCGGTCTACTACGCGATCGCCTGGGTCTGGACGCAGCTGGTCGGCACCGGGGAATTCGGCCTGCGGGCGATCTCGGCGGCGGCCGGGGTGGCGACGGTGCCGGTCGCCTACCTGATCGGGGTCGAGCTGCGCGGCCGGCGCGCGGGCCTCTGGGCGGCGGCGCTGGTCGCGGTCAACCCGATGATGCTCTGGTACTCGCAGGAGGCGCGGGCCTACGCGCTGGTCGCGCTCTTCGGCGCCCTCTCCGTCCTCTACTGGCTGCGCGCCGAACGGAGCGGTGCCCGGCGGGACCTCGTCTGGTGGGGCGTCTGGTCCGGCCTCGCCCTGGGGACGCACTACTTCGTCGCCTTCCCGATCCTCGCCGAGGCGGTGATGCTGCTACGCCGGCGCGGCCGCGCGAGCCTCGCCGGGATCGGCATCGTCGCCGCCTGCTCGCTGGCGCTGGCGCCGCTGGCGATCCACCAGATGTCGATCGGCCACGCCGACTGGATCGGCAGCTTCACCCTCGGCCACCGGCTCTGGGAAACGGCCTCGACCTTCGTCGTCGGCGAGACCGGCGACATCATCGCCCGGCCGGAGCGGCCCTGGCTCGCCTTCGTGCCGCTGGCCCTGAGCCTGGCGGCGCTGGCGTTGCTCCTGCGCCGGCGAGCGGGGCGGGAGCGCCGCGCCGCCGCCCGGCCGCTGCTGCTGGTCGCCGCCGGGATCGGGATCCCGGTCGCGCTCGCCCTGATCGAGGCGAGCAAGGATTTCGTCCTCGCCCGCAACCTGATCCCGGCGCTGGTGCCGCTGCTGGCGGCGATCGGGATCGCCGTCGCCTCGCCGGCCTCGCGCCGGCTCGGCACCGCGATCGGGGCGCTGCTCTTCGCCTACTCGCTCGGCTTCTGCGTCCTCGCCGGCACCGACGAACAGTTCCAGCGGCCGAACTGGAGCACCGTCGCCGAACACATGGGCGACCCCCACGGGCCGCGCGCCACCGTCACCTGGACCCTCGGCGAGGCCCCGCTGCGCTACTACCTGTCGACGGGGGCGATCCAGGTCCACGCGCACGAACGCTACGACTGGCTGGTCAAGGAAGTCGACTTCGTCTCCGACGGGGCCCAGCCGGCGCCGCCGCGGCGGATGCTCGGCCCCGGTTTCCGCCAGGTCGCCGACGAAGACACCGGTCGCCTCTACATCCGCCGCTACCGCTTCCAGCAGCCCGGGCTGGCGCCGCTGCGGCTGCGCCGGCTGCGCGACGCGCAGCTCGATTTCCGCTCCAACGGCGTGCTCCTGGACGGCGTCGGCCCGAGCTGACCGGCCGCGAGGGGACCGGCCGATCGGCCAGGGGAGCGGTTCCCCCTGCTGATCGCGGGTATATCCTGGATTGAAACCGCGAGACCGACGAGGGAGAGGGATGGCCAAGAGCAGAACGACCCAGACGGCGGATCGCGCCGGCGACCTTTACGGAGCTGCGCGCGAAAACCCGTACGTGCAGCGCCTGATCGAGGACGAAGACCTGCGCGACAACCTCAAAGACGCCTTCAACTCGGCGAAGAAGGCCTACGGCCGCGCGACCGGCAACGGCAAGGGCACGGTCAAGGCGGTCACCTCGGACAAGAAGGTCCAGAAGGAAATGCGCCAGGCCGCCGAAGCGCTCCAGGAAGCGCGCGAACGTCTGCAGAAGCCGAAGAAGAAGCATCGCCTCGGCAAACTGATCCTGCTCGCGATCATCGGCGGCGTCGTCGCCCTGGTCGTCAGCGAGGGCGCCCGCAAGGCGGTCCTCGACGCCCTCTTCGGTGCCGAAGAGGAGTTCGAGTACACGAGCACCAGCAGCATCAACGGCGCCTAGGCCTCGGGCCGGAGGCGGCGAGTAGCTGAGGTCTGAGATGCCGGGCATCTAGTGGAGGCGGCGACCAAAGAGCGTCAGCTCAGCGGCGAGAAGGCGAAGCGCATCGTCGACGCGATGCGCGACAGCGTCGCCCAGCGCGGCGCGGCGGGTTCGACCTTCGAGCACGTCGCCCGCGAGGCGGGCGTCAGCCGCGGTCTCCTCCACTATTACTTCGGCACCAAGGAGCGCCTCCTGGTCGAGGTGGTGCGGCGCGACACCGAACTCCGCATCGCCCGCCTCGACGAGATGCTGGCGGAGGCGAAGACGGCGGACGCGGTGCTGAAGGTCCTCGTCTCCAGCCTCACCGACCTGATCGACAACGATCCCGGCTACTTCCTCCTCCTCTACGAGCTCTTCTCCGCCGGCCGCCGCAATCCCGACATCCAGAAAGAGGTCGGCCAGCTCTTCGAGGCGACCCGCTCCCACGTCGCCGACGTCTTCCGCGCCAAGGAGGACGAAGGCATCCTCAGCCTCCGCTTCGACGCCGAGGCCGTCGTCGCCTACCTCCTCGCCGTCGCCGACGGCTTCGCCCTCCAGTCCCTCTCGGACCCGAGCCGCGACATGTCCCCGGCCCTCCAGGCCGGCGCCGCCTCCGCCCGTTACCTGCTCGTCTCCGACTGAGCCGCCGCCCCGCCGCCGCGTCAGCGCAGCCAGAAGCCGAGCACTGCTCCGAGCCAGCCTGCCGCGAGCCTGGCTGTGCCTTCCTGACATGCTCCTCGCTACCGCCGCGCCACCAGCTTTTCAAGCTTGCGCCGGCGGCGTCGGTATCGGCTGTATCTGATCACCTTGGCCGACCAGCGGATCTGGTTGCCGATGATGTGCTCGTAGGTCGGGCCAGGCGGCGGAGGAGGGACTGGTTCGAGTTCTCTTAGTTGTCGGGCGGCTTCATTCGCGTCCATGCGTCGACGGTAGCGCAGATCCCGCTCCCAGAGCCAAAAATTTGCACTTCTGTGACACTTGCTTTCGCTCCCGCCGGGCAAGGTAGGATCGCGGTCTGATGCAGGGGGGAGACGAGATCGCGTTCGCCGGGTTGGCGCGGCAGGCGGAGATGGTCCGCGCCGGAGAGGTCAGCCCGACCGAGCTGGTCGGCCGGTCGCTCGAACGGATCGATCGGATCGACCCGGAGCTGAACGCCTTCCGCAAGGTCTTCGCCGAGAAAGCGATGCTCGAGGCCGAGCAGGCGGAGGCGCGCCGGGGCGCCGGCGACAAACGGCCGCTGCTCGGCGTGCCGATCGCGATCAAGGACGAAATCGACGTCGCCGGCGAGGTCAACATGCACGGCACCGACGCCTTCGAGGTGCCGGCCAAAGCCGACTCCGAGGTGGTGCGCCGGCTGCGCGAGGCGGGGGCGATCATCGTCGGCCTCACCCTGCTGCCGGAGATGGCGATCTGCGGCTTCACCGAGTCGGCCACCTACGGCGTCACCCGCAACCCTTGGAACCGGCAGCGCACGCCGGGCGGCTCCAGCGGCGGCTCGGCCGCGGCGGTCGCCGCCGGCCTGGTGCCGATCGCCTCGGCCGGCGACGGCGCCGGCTCGATCCGCATCCCCGCCGCCTGCTGCGGCCTCTTCGGCCTGAAGCCGACCCGCGGTCGCGTCTCGCTGGCGCCGAAGCTGGAAGCCTGGCGCGGCATGGTCGTCGAAGGCTGCGTCAGCCGCTCGGTGCTCGACTCGGCGCTCTGGCTCGACGTCGTCTCCGGCGGCTCGGCCGAGGACGAAGCGCCCGCGCCGCCCGCCAAGCCCTTCGTCGAGTCGGTCAAGGACCCGCCCGGCAAGCTGAAGATCGCCTGGTCGACGGCGCCGCCGCGGGCGCTCGCCCCGCCGACCGTCAGCGAGGAGGTCAAGCAGGCGACCGCCGACGCCGCCGCGATGCTCGCGACCCTCGGCCACGACGTCGCCCAGCGCGACCCGGATTGGGGGACGGTCGGCAACACGATCACCGCCCGCTTCCTCAAAGGCGTCGCGGAAACCGTGGAGGAAGTGCCGCTGCCGGAGCGCCTCGAACGGCGCACCCGCGGCTTCGGCCGCCTCGGCGGACTCCTGCC
This sequence comes from Solirubrobacterales bacterium, assembly GCA_047601885.1. Taxonomy (GTDB): domain Bacteria; phylum Actinomycetota; class Thermoleophilia; order Solirubrobacterales; family 70-9; genus VAYN01. The sequence continues at coordinate 1,312,724 of JASGIK010000001.1, read as the reverse complement.
CGAGCCGCTCTACGAAAAAGCGATCGCCAATCGCCCCGCCGAGATCGCCCGCATCAACGCGATCTTCGATGACCACGACGTCCTGGTGATGCCGGTGATGGGCGGGACCGCGCTGCCGGTCCGCCGCTGGCAGGGCCGCGGCGCCCTCGCCACCGTCCTCGGCATGAGCCGCTTCTATCCCTACTGCGTCCCCTGGAACCACCTCGGCAACCCGGCGATGTCGATCCCCTTCGGCCGCGGCGCCGACGGGATGCCGCTGGCGATCCAGATCATCGGCCGCAAAGAGTCGGAGCCGCTGCTGATCTCCCTCGCCGCCCAGATCGAGGCCGAGCGCCCCTGGGCCGACCTGCGCCCGCCGATCTCCTAGCCGGCGGCTCGCACCGGGGTGCTGTTGGCCGCTGAAGCTGGCGCCCGGGGGCCGCAAGGGACGACCAAGGGACGCGGCCTTCTCGGTGGCGGCCCGGGCAGGCTGTGGCCGCCACCGAGAAGGCCGGGTGTCGGGGAGAGGTGCGTACCTCGTCACGAACTCCAGTGATCCGTGACGAAGAGCGGGGGAAGTCGACGCTTCCTCCCGTCCTCCTCATGCCTCCCCCTGGTGCGTTCGCAGTTCTGCTCGCATAGCGAAGGGAAGTGCGAACTCACCGGGAGCGGGCCACGATCCTGTGACGGGACGCATGAGGAAGGGTCACGTCCCCGGCATCTCTCCCACGCCCATGTGGACTTCCCTGCGAGACCCTCACGTCCCGGGCGTCTCGTGGCAGGCGGGCAGCCTGCCCGGGTCGCCACGAGACGCCCGGGACGCACCTCGGACGGGCGCGACGGCCCCGGGTCGCGCCGCCCCGAACCACGCCTGGATCAGATCTTCCGGCTCGGCGCGGTCAGCCGAAGACTCGTCGTAGGCGGGCGAGCTCGCGGGGGCTGCCGTGGGGGCGGATCTTGCGGCTGAGCAGGAGCTTCAAAGGCTTGGCGTCGGGTTTGGTCGAGGCCAGCCAGTCGGCCCAGGTCGACTCGATCGTCACCGCCGCTTCGGGGGCCAGGCCGGGCTCGGCGCGGGTCGCGCCGTTCTCGATGATCAGGTGCCAGGGTTCGGCGTCGCTGAACTTCCACTGGTAGACGAGCGGGGTGCCGTTGGCGGCGCTCGGATCGGCGACGCGGGCGGTGACTTCGAAGTAGAGCCGCATCAGCTCCGGGTCGGTGCTGGGGGCGACGCTGCCGTCGCTCGGGCCGAGGATGCCGCCGAGCATCATCTTCACCTGGTCGGCCGCGATCTCCTCCTCCGTCTTGTCCGGGTCGAAGGGGAAGACGCCGGCCGGCATCTCCTCGGTCGGGTAGCCGATCGTCCGCCACCGCTGCCGCACCAGCTTCAGGCCGAAGGTGTAGATGTCCTCGAGCGAGAAGCCGTAGCACTCGGTATAGGCGCGGTCGAGGTTCGGCGGGCGGAAGACCGAGGGGCTGTAGGGCAGGACTTCGCCCAGCAGCTCGACCACCGCGGCGCGGCATTCCGCCGAGGCCGGGTGGCTCGGCGCCAGCAGTTCGGAGAGCACTTTGACGCCGAAGCCGATGTGGCGCTGCTCGTCGCGGGAGACGTTCGCCATCCCGGCGCTGAACCCCGGCATCGTCTCCTGTGAGGCGAAGAAGTCCTCGATGAAGTGCTGCCCCGGCTGGGCGAGGCTGCCCTCGACGATCAGGTGGTAGAGCGTGATCGCCTGCGCGTACCTGGGCAGCGAGGTGTCCTTGCGCAGCTCCTCCGCCATCCGGTCGAGCCGGTCGAAGACGCCGCGGTAGCCCCAGTTCAGCTGCGGCAGCGTCGCCGCCAGCGTCTCCTCGATGCTGGCGCCGCCGACCCCGATCACCTCCTTGAAGAAGCGATGGAAGAAGAGCGAGTGGCGGACCTCGTCGACCTGTTGGGTGGTGAGGAAGTAGGACTGCTCCTCGGTCGGCGCCGCGGTGACGTAGGGGGCGAGGGTGTCGGCGACGCGGTCCTCGCCGTAGAAGAACATCGAGTAGATCCACATCGCCGAGCGGCGCTGGATGTCGGAGAGGCTGGCCCAGCCGACGACGTCGGCGGAAAAGTCGATGTCGTAGGCCGACCAGTTGCCCTGCTCCCACCGCTTGTAGAGGTCCTCGTAGCTGATGTTGTCCATCAAGCTCTGGGAAGCGACGCTCATCTCAACCCCGTTTCGTGTCGTGATCGGTGGTACTGGAGCGTACCGCAGGGCCGGCGACCCGGCCAGTCCTCGGCGCTATCCAAGGAGACGTTACGTTATACGGCGTTACGTTATATGACGTAAGAATGTAGGATGGCTCCATGCCCGAGCCGCCGTTGAATCCATTCCGCTTCGGCAACGTCGTGATCGACGAGTTTGCCGATCGCGAAGTTGAGCTCGCCGAGGTCGAGGCCGACATGAGGAACGGACAGGACCTGGTCATCTTCGCGCCGCGACGGATGGGGAAGTCCTCGCTGGTCCTCAAGGCCGCCGCGACGCTGCGGCGGAAGAAAGTGCTGGTCGCCTACCTCAACGTGATGACCGCTCCGACCAAGACCCGCTTTGCCGAGCGGCTCGCGACGGCGATCTACGCCGACATCGCGGCGCCGAAAGCGAGGCTCAGGGAGAAGGCGCTCTCGCTGTTCCAAGGACTGAGGATCGCTCCCACCGTCACCGTCGACCCTGTCGACGGCAACCTCAGCTTCTCGTTCGGCATCGGCCACGCCGAGGCGGATCTCGACAAGACGATCGAGATGCTGCTCGAGCTCCCGGCCCGGATCGCCGCCGAACGGAATCAACGGGTGGTCTTGATCCTCGACGAGTTCCAGGAGGTCGTCGATCTCGACGCCAATTTTCCGCGGCTCCTGCGCTCGGTCTTCCAGGACCAGCCCGAGGTCTGCCACGTCTACCTCGGCAGCAGACGACACGTCATGCGGGACCTGTTCAACGACGCGAACGAGCCGTTCTGGCGCAGCGCGAAGCAGATGCAGATCGGCCTGATCCCGTCGAGGCTGTTCGGCCCGTTCATCCGCCGGCGCTTTCGCGCCACCAACAAAGGGCTGGACGCGGAGATCTGCGACCGACTCCTCGAGATCACCCGCGGTCATCCTTACGCGACCCAGGAGCTCTGTTACTCGCTCTGGGAGCAGACGCCCTTCGACGGCGAGGCCGATGGCGAACTGCTCGCCAGGGCGCTCGAACTCGTCCTCCAGTCCGAGCACGCCCACTTCTCGTTGGTCTGGGACGGCCTCGCGGCGGGCCAGCGCCTGCTGCTGGAAGCGCTGGCGCGGGAGCCCGGACGCCCGCTCGTGGGCGCCTACCGCGACCGCCATCAGCTGCCCGGCCCCAGCTCGATCCAGACCGCGCTGAAAGCGTTGGTCCAACGTGAGCTGGTCGAGCGCGAGTCGGCCGGCGGCTACCGGGTGACGGAGCCGTTCCTCGCCGAGTGGCTCGGCGAGTTCGTCAGTTGACCCGCGCCGGGACCTCGATCTCGCGCTTCAGGATCTTCCCGGTCGGGCCCTTCGGCAGGTCGTCGAGGAACCAGACCAGGCGCGGGTACTTGTAGGCGGCGATCCGCTCGCGGACCCAGGCGCTGATCTCCTCCGGCGCCGCCTCGGCGCCCGGTTCGAGGACCACCGCGGCGCCGATCTCCTCGCCCCATTCGTCGTGGGGGACGCCGACCACGGCCGCTTCGCGGATCGCCGGGTGCTCGTAGAGTAGCTCCTCGACCTCGCGCGGGTAGACGTTGTAGCCGCCGCGGATGATCATGTCCTTCTTGCGGTCGACGACGTAGAAGTAGCCGTCCTCGTCGACCCGGCCCATGTCGCCGCTGTGGAACCAGCCGCCGCGCAGCGCCTCGTCGCTCGCCTCGGGCCGGCCCCAGTAGCCCTTCATGATGTTGTGGCCACGGATCACGATCTCGCCGACCTCGCCCTGGGCGACCTCGGCGTCGTTCTCGTCGACGATCCGCATCTCGACCCCTTCGATCGGGGTGCCGATCGAGCCCGGCTTGCGCTCCATGTGGGGGTGGTTGCAGCTCGCCACCGGCGAGGTCTCCGACAGCCCGTAGCCCTCCATCACGATCGCCCCGAAGGCCTCCTCGAAGCCGCGCAGCACCTCGACCGGCATCGACGAGCCGCCGGTCATGCAGACCCGCAGCGAGGAGGTGTCGTAGCTCTCCCGCTCGGGGTGGTGGAGCAGCGCCCCGTACATCGTCGGCACGCCGTAGAAGTGGCTGACGCCGTCCCGCGCGATCGTCTCCAGCACCTCGCCGGGGTCGAATTTGGGGACCAGGGTGAGGGTCGCGCCGACCAGCATCGAGGCGTTCATGCTCACGGTCTGGCCGAAGGTGTGGAAGAGCGGCAGCGCGCCGAGGACGATGTCCCCGGGGCCGACCGTGGTGTTGGTGCGCGAGGAGACCTCGGCGTTGCGGATCAGGTTGAGGTGGCTGAGCTCGGCGCCCTTCGGCTGCCCGGTCGTGCCCGAGGTGTAGAGGATCACCGCCGTGTCGCCGTCCTCGACCGCGGCGACCTCGGCCGGCGGCTCGACCGCGTCGAGCGTCGCCGCGAAGGCGGCAGGCTCGACCCCGATCAGCTCGGCGCCCGCGTCGGCGGCGCCCGCCGCCGCCTCCTCGAGGAAGCCGTGCCAGGCGAGCAGCAGCTTCGCCCCCGAGTCCTCCAGGTAGTAGGCGATCTCGCGTCGTTTCAGCAGCACGTTCATCGGCACGACGACGCCGCCCGCCCGCAGGATCCCGTAGTAGGCGATCGGGAACTCGAGCACGTTCGGCAGCATCACCCCGACCCGGTCGCCGGCCTCGAGGCCGCGCTCGCGCAGCAGCGTCGCCAGGCGCGCGGCGCGGTCGTCGAGCTCGCCGTAGGTCAGCGTCCTGGCGCCGAGGCGGACCGCCGGCGCGGCGGCGTCGCGGGCGGCGCTCTCGCTGACGATCGAGGCCAAGTTGGTTCCCATGCGTGTCCCTTCCCGGTAGGGGTGATTCCCTCGCCTCAGTTTAGGTGCCGTCAAGCCGCTTCGTTTAGTCTCACCGGCCGATGGACGATCTCGGCCCCAAGGTCTCCTACCTCGTCGCCAAGCAGGGCATCCCCGTCTACTCCAGCGACGAGGTCGAGCTCGGCACCGTGGTCGAGGTGCTCGACGCCCCCGAGGCCGACCTCTTCGACGGGATCATCTTCGACACGACGAAGAACCGTCCCGGCGGCCACAAGTTCGTCGACGCGCCCGAGGTGGAGGGGATCTACGAGCGCGGCGTGATCCTCAACATCGACGCCGAGGCGGCGGCGCAGCTGGCCAAGCCGGGGAAGAACCCGGGCTCGATCGAGATCTCGCCGGATGACGTGGCGGGGGAGCCGGGGCCGAGCTTCTGGCAGCGGGCCTGGGATCGGCTCTCCGGCAAGGAATGAGCGGCGCGCCGTGAAGGCGCGCGAGGTTCATGCGGCGCGGCTGACCGCGCAGGGGTTGGCGACGCGGCCGGCGCGCAGCCCGGAGGCGGTGGCGGAGCGGCTGCTCGCGATCCAGGGGCAGGACGGGCGTGGGGCGCGCTTGGCGGTGCGGGCGCGGAGCGAGGGGCTTGCGGCGTCCGACGTGGATGCGGCGCTGAACGAGCGGCGGTTGATCATCACCTGGGTCAATCGCGGGACGCTGCACCTGATCCGGGCGGAGGACTACTCGCTGCTGCACTCGTTGACGACGCCGCAGCTCTGGACCTCCTGCCGGACGCGGCTGCGCCAGACCGGGGTGGGGGACGCCGCCGACCGCGGCGTCGAGACGATCGCCAAGGCGCTCGCCGCGGAGGGGCCGCTGACGCGGGCGCGGTTGAAGGAGCGGCTCGACGCGGCCGACGTGCCGACCGCGGGGCAGGCGCTGGTCCACGTCCTCTTCTACGCGACGCTCCAGGGCGCCTGCGTCAGAGGGCCGATGGTCGACGGCGAGCACGCCTTCGTCGCCGTGCGCGACTGGCTCGGCGAGCAGCCGACGCCGGAGCGCGAGCCGGCGCTGGCCGAGCTGGCGCGCCGCTACCTGGCCGGACACGGCCCGGCGAGCGCCGCCGACCTGGCCCGCTGGGCCGGGATCACGCTGGGCGACGCCCGCGCCCGCCTCGGGGCGATCTCCCGCCGGATCGTCGACCTCGGCGACGGCCTGGTCGACCTCCGTAAGCGCGAGGAGCCCGCGCCGCTCCCGTCGCCGCGCCTGCTCGGCGCCTTCGACCCGCTGCTGCTCGGTTGGGCCTCGCGCGAGGACGTCGTCGGCGAGCACCGGACCCTCGTCACCACCAACGGCATCTTCCGCCCCTTCGCCCTGGTCGACGGTCGCGCGGTCGCCACCTGGCGCCTGCCCAAGGGCAAGGTCGAGATCGAGCACCTCGAGCGGGTGAAGAAGCAGGCGGCCGCCCGGCTGGAAGCCGACGCGGCTGCCGTCGAAGCGTTCCTGGCGAACTAGGCGTCCGCGAGTTTCGGCGGCATCGCGCCGTCGTCCGGGGCGGGCGGGGCCTTTTCGCCAGGGGCGGGGGAGAGCTCCTGCTTCCAGACGTTGTTCAGCGAGGACTGCATGTAGGCGGGCATCGCGATCGGCAGGAAGAGGTAGAGGATCAGGACGATCCAGCCGTTGATCGGCTCGCGGCCGGCGACGGCCGAGGTGCCCTGGACGCGCTTGGTGCCGTTCCAGTAGGTGACCAGCGGCGGGATGATGATCAGGAAGCCCGGGAACAGGGCGAGCAGCGAGTTGACCGGCTTGCGCCCGAGGTCATAGCCGCGCGACTCGCCGAAGGCCTTCATCTCCTTGTTGACCCGGTACCACCAGACCAGGTGGTAGATGCCGAGGGTCAGGATCTGCCACAGCACGACCAGCCAGGGATTGCGGATCTTCGCAGTCTGGTCGGAGTCCGGGATGTTCATCTCGATCGCCACGGTGGCGGATCAGCTCAGCTTCGGGCTCTGCCAGGGGGCTTCGAGGCGGCGGACCAGCTCGTCGCCGAGTCCCTCGATCGGGACGCGGACCTGCTCCAGCGAGTCGCGGTCGCGCAGGGTGACGGTGTCGGTCTCCATCGTCTCGCCGTCGACGGTGATCCCCCAGGGGGTTCCGATCTCGTCCTGGCGGCGGTAGCGCTTGCCGATCGAGCCGCCCTCGTCGAACTCGGCGGGGAGGCGCTTGCGCAGGTCCTGGAAGATCTCGCGCGCCTTCTCCGGCATCCCTTCGCGGGAGACGAGGGGGAGGACGGCGACCTTGACCGGGGCGAGGCGCGGATGCAGTCGCAGGACGGTGCGCGAGCGGCCCTCCACCTCCTCGACCTCGTAGGAGTCGACGAGGAAGGCCAGCGTCGCCCGGTCGGCGCCCGCCGCGGGCTCGATCACGTGCGGCACGTAGCGCTCTTTGGTCTGCTGGTCGAAGTACTCGAGCTTCTCGCCGGAGTGGGTGGCGTGGGCGGTGAGGTCGAAGTTGCCGCGGTTGGCGATCCCCTCGAGCTCCGACCAGCCGATCGGGAAGAGGTACTCGACGTCGCTCGTCCCCGAGGAGTAGTGCGACAGCTCGTCCTGCTCGTGGGGGCGGATCCGCAGGTGGTCGGGGCGGATGCCGAGGTCGGTGTACCAGCGCTCGCGGATCTCGATCCACTCGTGGTACCAGTGGTCGGCCTGGTCGGGCGGGACGAAGAACTCCATCTCCATCTGCTCGAACTCGCGGGTGCGGAAGATGAAGTTGCCGGGGGTGATCTCGTTGCGGAAGGACTTGCCGACCTGGGCGATCCCGAACGGCGGTTTCTTGCGGGCGAAGCCGAGCACGTTCTTGAAGTTGATGAAGATGCCCTGGGCGGTCTCCGGGCGGAGGTAGACCTCCGAGCCCTCGCCCGCGACCGGGCCGACGTGGGTCTCGAACATCAGGTTGAAGTTGCGCGGCTCGCTCAGCTCGCCGCCGCACTCGGGGCAGCGCAGCTCGGCGTCGGGATCGCCGCCCGCGGCGGCGACGGCCTCGCGCAGGTGGTCCTCACGCCAGCGCTTCTTGCACTTGCCGAGGCACTGGACCAGCGGGTCGGTGAAGCCGGCCAGGTGGCCGGAGGCCTCCCAGACCTTGGGGCTCTGCAGGATCGCCGAGTCGAGCGCGACGATGTCGTCGCGCTCCTGCAGCATCGAGCGCCACCACTCGTTCTTCACGTTGGTCTTCAGCAGGACCCCGTAGTGGCCGTAGTCGTAGGTGGAGCCGAGCCCGCCGTAGATCTCCGACGAGGGGAAGACGAAGCCGCGCCGTTTGCACAGCGCGACGATCTCCTCCATCGTCACCTCGGTCCGGGGGGTGTCCTCAGGGGTCGCCATGCCCGAACCGTAGCGGCTGCGATAATCGCCCGTCTGTGCCGATCTACGAGTACAAATGCGACAACGGTCACGTCTTCGATGTGATGCAGAAGATGTCGGAGGAGCCGCTCACCGAGTGCGTCGAGTGCGGCGCCCCCGCGCATCGCGTCCTGACCGCCCCCGCGGTCCACTTCAAGGGCAGCGGCTTCTACAACACCGACTACGGCAAACGCAAAGGCGGCGGCGCCGCCAACGGGGGCGGCGACAGCAGCTCCTCGGAGTCGAAGTCGTCCGATTCCGGCAGCGGCAGCTCCTCCGGTTCCTCGAGCTCGAAATCCGAGTCGACGACCGCCTCGTCGTCGAACTCCTCGTCCTCCAGCGACTAGCACGCTCGAACTCGTGGCCGTGGCGCCCGGGACGTGCCGCTTTCGCAGGGAAGGTCACATGGACGTGGGAGAGACGCCGGGGACGTCACGCCTCCTCATGCGTCCCGTCACGGGATCGTGGCCCGCTCCCGGTGAGTTCGCACTTTCGGTCGCTATGCGGGCAGAACTGCGAACGCACCAGGGGAGGCCTGAGGAAGACGGGAGTAACCGTGGACTTCCCTGAAGTTTCGTCACGGATCCCGGGAGTTTGTGACGAAGTACGCGCCTCTCCTGAACCGCCGGCCCGGACGCTATGCGCCCTCGACGCTGCCGAATCGACCGACCAGCGCGTCAGCCCATCAGCCGCTTGACGGCGGCGCGGCGGACGGACTTGGGGACTTCGATCGAGCCTTCGGGACCTTCGCCGCACTTGGCGGCTTCCTTCGCGGTGGTGCCGCAGAGGACGTCGGTGCCCCCGGTGCCGCCGATCGCCGCCGCGAGCACCAGCTGGGGCATCGTGAAGAAGCCCATGTCGCTGACGAAGGCCTTCGGCGCGTCCCAGCCGATGATCGGGCCCTTGATGAAGTTGTAGGGGATGCGGCTGATGCTGGTGAGGCGGTCCTTGATGCCGTTGATCACCGCCTGCTGGGCCGCCGCCCGCTGGCGGTCGTTGTATTCGAAGTCGTAGGCGCTCTTCCCCTTGCCGGGACAGGGGCTGAGCTCGCGGATCCGCGAGTAGGCCAGCGCCTTCTCGCCGTCCAGCGTGTTCTCGCCCTTCTTCAGGTGCAGGGTGATGCCACCCTGGCCGTGGCCGGAGCCGCCGGAGATTTCGGCGCAGAGCTTGCGCGGCAGGTCGACTTCGATCCCGCCGACCGAATCGACCAGGTTTTCCAGGCCGGTGAAGTTGATGATCGCGACGTGGTCGATCTTGATGTTGAGGAACTTTTCGACCGTCTTGATCTGCAGCGCGGCGCCGCCGTAGGCGAAGGCGGCGTTGATTTTCTGCGGCGTCTCGCCGGGAATTTCGGCGAAGGAATCGCGCGGGATCGAGAGTTTGTTGAAGGTGCCGCCGCCCGCCCGGATCACCATCAGCGAGTCGGAGCGGAATTCACCTTCCGAGCAGGGCGCGTGCGGCGCTTCGCCCTTTTCCTGCTGTTCGTAGCACTTCTTTCTCGGTGCATCGCTTTCGCCGTTTTCGTTCAGTTCCTTGGTGTCGACCGGGCGCGCGTCGGTCCCCATCACGAGGATGTTCTGGGCGCTCGGCAGGATGAACGGGTTGCCGTGCAGGGCTTCCTTGGCTTCCCCGGCCAGCTTGAACGACTGGAGCTGGGCCGAGATCGCGAAGGAGAGCAGGCTGACGAGGATCCAGCCGACGATCGCGATCCCGACCCAGAAGGCGATCCGCCGCCCGCGCGGCTTGCGCCGCGGCCCACGCGGCCCGCGTTCGCGCTTCCACGGCAGCTTGAAGTCCGGCATGTGCGGGCCTTCGTGGCCGCCGCGGCCGTAGTTGGTGCGCCCCGGTTCGTCGGGCAGGCTCGGCCCGCCGCCCGCCCCTGGACCGCCGGTCCCGTCGCCCGCGCCGCCAGTCTGCGCGTCCTTGGAATCGGGTACGTCGCCGCCTTTCAGGCGCGAGAAGATCCCCCGCCTGGCGCGGTAGACGTTGTATTCGGGCGGCTCCTGCGGCCGCTTCTCACCATCGTCAGGCATAAAAAGGGTCCGAAACCGTAATCGAGGTTCCTTAGGAACAACCGACTTCGCCGAAGGACTCGATCCGCCTGCAAGCCGCCGGGAAAGGCGTTGCGCCGTCGAGACCGGCGGACGACTAGCCTAGGCCGCCATGAGCGAGGTCGAGACGATCGGGGTCGACCTCGGCGGGACCAAGGCGCAGGTCGGCGTCCTCGCCGGTGTCGAGACCCTGTACGAGAGCCGCGAGTCCTCCTTCGGGCAAACCCAGGAGGAGCTGGTCGAGCTGCTCGTGCGCGAGGTGAGGGAAGCGCTCGACGCCCACCCGAAGGCGGCCGCCGTCGGCCTCGGCGTGCCGGCGACGATCGACCACGCGCGCGGCATCGCCCTCTTCTCGGTCAACCTGCCGATCGTCGACCTGCCGCTCCGCGACCTGATCGCCGAGCGGATCGGCCTGCCGGTCTTCCTCGACAACGACGGCAACGTCGCCGCGCTGGCCGAGTACCAGTACGGCGCGGCGCGCGACAAGCCGACGATGGTGATGCTGACGATCGGCACCGGGATCGGCGGCGGGTTGATCCTCGACGGCGAGATCTTCCGCGGCGCGACCGGGGCCGGGGCCGAGCTCGGCCACGTCGTGATCCAGGCCGACGGCCCGCCCTGCCAGGGCAACTGCCCGAACCACGGCTGCGTCGAGTCGCTCGCCTCGGGGACGGCGCTCGGCCGCGAGGGCAAGGCGGCGGCGGAATCGGCGCCCGACTCGGCGCTCGGCAGGCTGCTCGTCGAAGACAAGAAGGTGGACGGCCTCGCCGTCACCCTCGCCGCGCTCGACGGCGACGAGACCGCGATCGGCGTCTTCGACCTGATCGGCAGCCGGCTCGGCGTCGCCTGCGCCAGCTTCGCCAACATCTTCGAGCCGGAAGTGATGGTGATCGGCGGCGGCGTCATCCGCGCCGGTGACCTGCTGCTGGACCCCGTCCGCAAGGAAGTGCGCGAGCGCGCCCTGCGGCCGATGAACGAGACCCCGATCCTCGCAGCGACGCTCGGCAACGACGCCGGGATGATCGGCGCGGCGGCCCTCGCCCGCACCGAGCTCGCCAAGCGATCCTGATGCCGGGCGCGCTGGTCGTCTGCCCGACGCCTATCGGCAACCTCGATGACGTCAGCCCGCGCGTGCGCGAGGCCCTGGTCAGCGCCGACATGATCGCCTGCGAGGACACCCGCCGCACCGGCAAACTGCTCGACCTCCTGCGGATCCGCCCGGCCCCACGGCTGGTCTCCAACCACGAGGGCAACGAAGCGGCGCGGGCGATGGAGCTGACCCAGCAGATCGAGCGCGGCTACATCGTCGCCCTCGTCTCCGACGCGGGAATGCCGGGGATCTCCGACCCGGGCTTCAAGCTGATCCGCCGCTGCATCGACCGTGACCTCGAGGTGACGGTGCTGCCCGGGCCCTCGGTGGTGCCGGTGGCGCTGGTGGCCTCCGGCCTGCCGACCGACCGATGGCGCTTCGAGGGCTTCCTGCCGCGGCGGGCGGGGGAGATGGAGCGGGTGCTGCGCTCGACCGAGACCGTCGTCTGCTTCGAGAGCCCGCGGCGGGTGGGGGAGAGCCTCAGCGCGCTCGCCCAGATCGCGCCGGACCGCGAGGCCGCCGTCTGCCGCGAGCTGACCAAGGTCCACGAGGAGGTCCGGCGGGGGACGCTGGGCGAGCTGGCGCGCCACTTCCGCGGCGACGTGCGGGGGGAGATCGTCCTCGTCATCGGCCCCAGCGCGACCGCCGAACACGGCCAGGAGATCGGCTTCGCGGTGGACGCGCTGCGTCACCTGGTGCAGAGCGGGGCGCGGCCTCGGGCGGCCGCCTCGGTCGTCGCGGCGCTCACCGGCACCCGCGCGAACGACCTCTACAAAGCGCTGACCGGGCGCGAGGCGCGGCGCTGAGCGCCCGCCGTGACGATTCCCAGTCTCCTCATCTAGGGTCCCGCGCCGTGCGTAAGTTGATCCTCATCCCCCTGATCCTGACCGCCCTCCTCGCCCTCGCCGCCTGCGGTGGCGGCGGCTCGAGCAGCAGCTCGGGCGGCACCGAAGGCACCACCACGGCCGACACCCCGGAATCCGCCTGGGCGGACGAAGTGACGGAAGTCTTCAGCGAGTTCGAAAACAAGGTCTCGGCGCAGCTGACCGAAGAAATCAGCAGCGCCTCGAGCCCGGCCCTGCTCAAACCCCTCTACGCCACCTACTCGGTCGACCTCTCGGTGCTGGGGAACAAACTCGAAAACACCGAAGCCACCAAGGCCTGCGTGGCGCTGCGCGAAAAGATGGTCGGCTACGTCCGCGAAGTCGCCGAACTGACCGAGAAGCTGGGCAGCTCGGGCAAGTACGCGAAGCTGGACGAAACGGCCTACGCGGTGAAAGTCGCCGAACAGGGCCAGCACATCGACAAGGTCGGCCGCAAACTCGGCACCTTGACGACTGATCCCAGCTGCTGAACGCGCCGCAGCGCCTCCCGTCCCATGGCAGCCGCGGCCCAGCTTGGCCCGGCCAAGGCCGCCGCGGCCCAAGGCCGGCGCCCATGAGTGTCGACCGTCATCGGCCGGGTCATCGGCCCCGCCACGACCCAGGTTGAGCCGTTGGATAGCGTCCCTGGTCCATGAGCGTGAGCGCCGAGAAGTTCTACGTCGCCACCCCGATAGAGACGCTGGTTCCCGAGGTGTGTAGTGGCGCAGGGTCGGCACGACTCCGTCTTGCAGGACAGGCTCCGAAATGAGGATGTCCCACTTGGCCATTGCCGCTCTGTTCGCGCTTCTCTGCGTGACCGTCGCCGCATCGTCGGCGGCTGGAAGGACCGCATCATCGGGGGAAGTCAGAGAGGTGTCTGTCTACCTTCACTCCCCGACCAACCCCCGGAACGTGTTGTCCCTCGAAATCTTCCCGGCCGAAGGTGTGGCGATCGCAAGGACCTATTACGGCGGCCACTTCGAACCCACCAGCGGCGTCTACTACGCCACCGCGATCCCGGCGGCGCCCTTCGACGGATCGCTCGACCTGGATTTCCCGGGCCTTGGCCAGGTCGTCGGCACGGTGACGCCGACCGGGATTCGGGGGAAGGCCGCGGAAGCCAAGCTCTGTGAAGAAAACTATCCGTCCGAATCCGCCACGTTCGAAGGCCGGATCGCCTTCCACGGCGCCGGCGATCCACGTCGTTGGAGGGCGAAGAAGGTCGAAGCCTCGATCGTCCCGGACTGCGGCGCGCGACTCGAACGACGGAATGGCCCCGCATCGCTCTTCCACCACCTCGGCGGTTTCGGCCCCAGCTTCAGCGGAGATTTCATCCGTTTCTTTGCCAAGGCCGAAACCAGGAAGCGGCGGGTGGAATTCGTCGCCGTCGGTGACCGGAGTGAGGATCAGGGGACGCTGATCGCGATCGACACGGAATGGGTCCACGGCAAGATCGCCACCCAGCGGTGGGTCAAACGCTTCCCGAAGTCTTTCGAAGGGACGGTGCACTTCGCGCAGGACGACGACGAACCGTCCCGCGTCACCGTCACCCCGCCCGCGCCGTTCTTCGGCCGGGCAACCTACCTGCGACGCACCGGCAAGCTGACCGGCTCGCTCGGGATCCACTTCCCCGGACTGACGGTCCGGCTCGCCCGCCCGCCCGCCGAAGTGATCTTCGAAGACGAAGAACCTGCGTCGCCGTAAACGGGTCGGGGACTTCTCCGGAAGGGATCGGGACGGCGTTCTAAGTAGGCTCGGGGCCGAATGCCTGTCGAGCGCTTCTACGTCACCACCCCGATCTACTACGTCAACGCGGAGCCCCACCTCGGGCACGCGTACTCGACGCTGGCGGCGGACATCCTCGCGCGGCACCACCGGCAGCGGGGGGAGGACGTCTTCTTCCTGACGGGGACCGACGAGCACGGGGAGCCGATCGAGAACGCGGCCGCCAAGGAGGGGATCTCGCCGGAGGAGCTGGTCGACCGCAACGCGGCCAAGTTCGAGGCGCTGGGGCCGATCATCGACGCCACCAACGACTTCTTCATCCGCACCTCCGACCCGCGCCACGAAGCGAAGGTCGCCGAGATCATGCAGCGTGTCTACGACAACGGCTTCGTCCGCAAGGGCGCCTACGAAGGCTGGTACTGCCCCCGCTGCGCCGACTTCAAAACCGAGCGCGAGGTGGCCGAGGGCAACACCTGCCCGATCCACGAGATCCCGCTCGACTGGGTCGAGGAGGAGAACTGGTTCTTCGAGCTCTCCAAATTCCAGGGCAAGCTGGAAGCGCTTTACGAGGAGCAGCCGGACTTCGTCGTGCCTGACTTCCGCCGCAACGAGGCGGTCGCCTTCATCAAGGGCGGGCTGGAGGACGTCTCGCTGTCGCGCCCGACGCTGAAATGGGGTCTGCCGCTGCCCTGGGACCCCGAGCAGCGGATGTACGTCTGGTTCGACGCCCTCCTCAACTACGTCACCGCGCTCACCTTCGCCCGCGAGGGCGAGGATCTGACCGAGCGCTACTGGCCCGCCGACCTGCACGTGATGGCGAAGGACATCCTCAAGTTCCACGCCGTCATCTGGCCCGCCCTCTGCATGGCCGCCGGCCTGGAGCCGCCGCACCGGATGGTGATCCACGGCTACCTGCTGATGGGCGAGAAAAAGATGTCGAAGAGCCTCGGCAACGTGCTCGATCCCTTCGAGGTGATCGACCGCTTCGGCGCCGACGCCCTGCGCTTCTACCTCTTCCGCGAGGTCAGCTTCGGCCAGGACGGCTCGATCTCCACGCAGGGCTTCGAGGCCCGCTACGAGACCGAGCTCGCCAACGACTACGGCAACCTCGCCAGCCGCACGCTGGCGATGGTGGCGCGCTATCGCGACGGGGTCGTCCCCGCCGGGTCGCAGGTCGACGCGGTGCTCGCCGAGGACTTCGAAGGCGCGCTCGATCGCCTCACCGCGCTCGTCGACCGGGCCGAGCTGAGCCAGGCGCTGGAGGTCATCTGGACGCTGGTGCGGCGCCTCAACCGCTACGTCGAGGAGACCGCGCCCTGGGTGCTCGCCAAGGACGAGGCCGACCCGGCCCGCCTCGACGAAGTCCTCTACAACCTGGTCGAGGGCCTGCGCGTCGTCACCTTGATGCTGGTCCCCTACCTGCCCGCCACGGCGGAGACGCTGCTCGCCGCGCTGGGCCAGGAGGGACGCGGCCTGGCCGAGCTCGGCTCGCGCGGCGGCGGGCAGACGGTCGAGCGGATCCAGCCGCTCTTCCCGAAGATCGAAAACTGACGATGCGCCGCCGCGGCGGCGGTGGCAGGGTCGGGACATGGGATTCGAGGGATCCGGGCGCCGGATCGGCGCGCTCGCCGTGGTGGCGCTGCTCGCCGGCGCCGTCCTCTGCGCGGCCCTCGCCGCCGACGCCGGCGCCGCCAAGCTGGTCGGCAAGAACGGCCGCGTCTACGCCTGTTACAAGGCCAAGGGGAAGTCGAAGGGCGCCGTCCGCCTGGTCGCCAAGAAGGGCCACTGCAAGCACGGCGAACGGAAGATCTCCTGGAACGTCACCGGCCCGGCCGGCGAAAACGGCAGCAGCGGCGAAAACGGCTCGAGTGGCGCGGCGGGGGAAACCGGCACGAAGACGCTCGAACAGCGGGTGACGCAACTGACCAACAAAGTGACGTCTCTGGAAAGCGTCCTCGGCGGGATCACCAACTCCGACCTCACCGGGATGCTGGCGAAACTGAATGGGATCTCCGCCACCCAGCTGCAGGAAGCGGTCTCCTCGGTCGCCGACGTGCGGGCGCTCTGCACCCAGGCGACGGCGCTGACCGACCAGGTGAACGCGCTCGGTACCGCCTTCGGCGGGATCGAACTGGGTGGAACCATCCCGGCCCTACTCCAGCTCATCGTCCCGGCCGCCCCGGCCGCACTCGAACCCTTCGGCTGTTAGCCGGGGCCCGGAGCTCAGGGAAGGGACGGCAAAGGGACGCGGCCTTCTCGGTGGCGGCCCGGGCAGGCTGTGGCCGCCACCGAGAAGGCCGGGGATGTGGGGAGAGGCGAGGGCCCGGGCGTGCCCCGGCGCAGAGATGCGCGTGTCCGGGCACGAAGGCGCGTGATCCGTCACGAACTCCCGGGATCCGTGACGAGGAGCGGGGGAAGTCCACGGTTCCTCCCGTCTTCCTCATGCCCTCCCCTGGTGAGTTCGCAGTTCTGCCCGCATGGCGAGCGAAAGTGCGAACTCACTCCCGGTCGGCCTTGATCCTGTGACGGGACGCATGGGGAAGGGTCACGTTCCCGGCGTCTCTCCCACGCCTGTGTGGACTTCCCTGCGGAAGCCTCACGTCCCGGGCGTCTCGTGGCGGCCACAGCCTGCCCGGGCCGCCACGAGACGCCCGGGACGTGGAACCACCTCCGCCACGGCCACGAACTACGCCATCCCGAGCCCCGCGCCCCGAACCCCGCACCGCCCCACGAGGCGCGGCCGGGAATCGGCCGGCTAGGCTGAGCCGGGTGATCGACTCTCACACGCACCTCTTCCTCTGCGAGAAGCCGACCGTCGAGCTGCTCGAGGCGGCCGCCGCGGCCGGGGTGAAGCGGATGCTGAACGTCGGCCTCGACGAGACGACCAACGCCACCGTGATCGCCCAGGCCGAGGCGAGCGAGGCGGTCTTCGCCAGTGTCGGCCGGCATCCCAACTCGGCCGCGGGCTTCGACGACGCGGCGCAGGCGGCGCTGGCCGAGCTCGGCGCCCAGCCGGTGGTGCGCGCGATCGGCGAGACGGGGCTCGACTTCTACCGCGACACCGCCGCGACCGCCGACCAGCGACGCGCCTTCGCGGGCCAGGTCGAGGTCGCCGTCGACCTCGATCTGCCGATCGTCATCCACGCCCGTGACAAGGACGGCGAGAGCGCCGCGATCGACGAGATCTTCGCCACCCTCGACGCGCGCGCCGCCGGCGCCACCGTGATCCTGCACTGCTTCTCGGCGCCGGCGAAGGTCGCCGCGGCGGCCGAGCGCGGCTGGTACGTCTCCTTCGCCGGCAACGTCACCTACCCGCGCAACGCCGACCTCCGCTTCGCCGCCGCGAAGGTGCCGGAGGACCGCATCCTGGTCGAGACCGACGCGCCCTTCCTCACCCCACAGGTGCGCCGCCGCGAGCGCAACGAGCCCGCCAACGTGGTCGCCACCGCCGAGGTCGTCGCCGCCGAGCGCGGCGTCGCGCTCGCCGAGCTGGAGACGACGGTCGAGGCCAACGCCGCCGCGCTCTTCGGCTGGTAGCCGGCCGTGGTCAGGCTCGGCCAGAACTTCCTCGCCGACCCCAACCTGCTCGACGCGATCGTCCGCGACTCGGGGGTGGGGGCGGACGACGTGGTGCTCGAGGTCGGTGCCGGCGAAGGGGTGCTGACCGAGCGCCTCGCGGCGCGCGTCGCCCACCTGCACACGGTGGAGATCGATCGCGGGCTGGAGGAGGCGCTGGCACCGGTCGCGGCGCTGCCGAACGTGACCCTGCACTGGGGCGACGCGGTGAAACTGGACTTCGCGCAGCTCGACCCGGCTCCGGACGCGATGGTCGCCAACCTGCCCTACTCGGTGGCGACGCCGGTGATCCTGAAGACGATCGAGGAGCTGCCGGGGTTGCGCACCTGGACCGTGATGGTGCAGTTGGAGATCGCCGAGCGCCTGCGCGCCGCGCCTGGCAACCGCACCTACGGGGCGCCGAGCGCGATCGCCCAGCTCGCCTGCGAGGTGGAGATCGTCCGCAAGGTCGACCCGGCGGTGTTCAAGCCGCGGCCGCGGGTGGACTCGGCGATCCTGCGGCTGCGACGCACTGGCCCGGGCGCCGACGCGCCGACCCGCGCCCTCGTCCGCGCCGCCTTCGCCCACCGTCGCAAAACGCTGGCCCGCTCGCTGGAGATCGCCGGCCTGCGGGGCGTGCCACGGCCACGTGAGGCCGCGCGCGAGGCGCTGGTCGAGCTCGGGTTGACGGAGAGCGCCCGCGCCGAGCAGCTCGCGCCGGCCGACTTCGCGGCGCTGTCCGCGGCTCTGCACCGCCGGTCGGGCTGAGCCGCTGCCCCGCCGACACCGTTCACGCCGTCCTCCGCGTGGGCTCGCCGCGGCGAGCCATGACACCCTTCCCGCGATGCTCGTCCACGCCCCCGCCAAGCTGAACCTCGGCCTCTACCTCGGCCGCCCCCGCCCCGACGGCCTGCACGAGCTGTGCTCGATCTTCGAGCCGCTGGCGCTGGCCGACCTGCTGCGGATCGAGGAGGCCGAGCACGACGAGGTCATCTGCCCCGGGGTCGAGGGCGAGAACCTCGCGGCGCGGGCGCTGGCGGCGCTGCGCGAGCGAGGCTGGGACGCGCCGCCGCTGCGGATCGAGATCGAGAAGCTCACCCCGGTCGCCGCGGGCCTCGGCGGCGGCTCCGCCGACGCCGCCGCCGTCCTCCGCCTCGCCACCTCCGCCTCGGCGTTGGCCGACTCCGAGCGCGTTCGCACTTTCGCCCGCTATCCGAGCGAAAGTGCGAACGCACCTGCGGTCATCGCGGATCTGCCGGCGCTCGCGGCGGAACTGGGGGCGGACGTGCCGTCGCAGCTGCGGCCGGCGCTGGCTTTGGTGCGGGGGGCGGGGGAGAGGGTCGAGCCTTTGCCGGCGCCCGCCGAGCACGCGGCGCTCCTGCTGCCCTCCGGCGGCGGGCTCTCGACCGCGGCCGTCTTCGACGAGGCCGATCGCCTCGGGCTGGGCCGACCCGAGGAGGAGCTCGAGGAGATCGCGCCGCGCCTGCGCGCCGCGGCCGGGGCGGGCGCCTCGCCGCTCGCCTACGTCGACCTCCTGGTCAACGACCTCGAGCCCGCCGCCGTCTCCCTCCGTCCCGACATCGGCGACGCCCTCGACGCCCTCCGCGCCACCGGCGCCCCCGCCGTCTTCCTCAGCGGCTCCGGTCCGACGGCGGTGGCGCTCTTCCCGAAGCTCAGCGAAGCCGAGGACGCGGCCCGAACCCTTGACCGCGCCGACGCCATCGTCTGCATCGCGGGCCGCGGTCCACAGGCGGGGATTCCGTGATGCCCGCCGGACACTCAGCGCCGAAGGCGCGTCCGCCGGGCATCACGGACCCCGCCCCGGACTAAAGATGAAGCTCCCCGGCGCCGAGACCCAACGCAAATGGGCATCCCGCGCCGCGATCGTCGCCGCGATCGCCGTCGCCTACTACCTCTTCACCCAGGTCCTCGACCTCGAGTCGATCCTGGAGTCGGTCGCCAAGGCGCTCGGCCCCTGGACCTACCTCCTCGTCGGCTTCTTCGCCTTCGCCGAGACCGGCGCCTTCATCGGCCTCGTCGCCCCCGGCGAGACCGTGATGCTGCTCGGCGGCGCCGTCGCCGGCCAGGGCACGATCAACCTCTACGTCCTCATCGCCCTCGCCTGGACCTGCGCCTGTGGCGGCGACGTCGTCAGCTTCTTCCTCGGCCGCCGCCTCGGCCGCGACTTCCTGCTCAAGCACGGCCCCCGCTTCGGCTTCTCCCACGATCGCCTCCACCAGGTGGAGGACTTCTTCACCCGCCACGGCGGCAAGACGATCCTGCTCGGCCGCTTCGTCGGCTTCGTCCGCGCCTTCGCCCCCTTCATCGCCGGCAGCTCCGGCATGCGCTTCCGCCAGTTCTTCCCCTACAGCGTGCTCGGCTGCGGGATCTGGGTCAGCGGCACCGTCGTCATCGGCTACGTCTTCTCCAAGTCGATCGACACCGCGATCAAGTACGCGGGCAAAGGCGCGGTGATCCTGGGGACGCTGATCGTGATCGTGGTCGGCGTCATCTGGGGCGCGAAATACCTCCGCGTCGCCGAGAACCGCCGCGAGGCGGTCCGCTGGATGGACGACCACACCGCCACCCGCTGGATCGTCACCCTCGCCCGCCGCTACGAGAAAGAGCTCCGCTTCGTCGGCGATCGGCTCACCCCCGGCGGCACCTTCGGCCTCGAATTCACCTCGCTGATGGCGGTCCTCGCCGTCGCCGTGTTCGTCCTCGTCGCCTACATCGTCGTGGTCAGCGAAAACCCCGGCCCGACCCCCGGCGACGAAACCGCGATCGAAATCGCCGAAGCGTTGCGCTGCGGCTTCCTCACGACCTTCTCGAAGGTCGTCACCTTCCTCGGCTCGGGCGCCTTCGTCTGGCCGCTGACCGCGGTCTGCGCGGCGCTGCTCGCCCGCGCCCGGCGCTGGACCGAGGTCTGCGTCCTGCTCGCCGGGATGGTCCTGATCCAGGTCGGCTTCACCGAGATCAAGGCGGCGGTCGGCCGGCCGCGCCCGCCCGAACCGCTGGTCGCCACCCACGGCTCCTCCTTCCCCAGCGGCCACGCCGCCCACTCGGTGATCTACGTCTGGCTGGCGACGACGATCGTCGTCCGCCTGCGCCCCGGGATGGCCCGCGCGACCCTGGTCGTCGTCGCCGGGATCGTCGTCACCGCCCTGGTCGGCCTCTCGCGCGTCTACCTGAACGTCCACTACCTCTCCGACGTCTCATCCGGCTGGGCGCTGGGCGCCGCCTGCTTCTCGACCTGCGCGGCGATCGGCCTGGTTGTCTCCCAATTGCGCCACAATCCGCAGCAGTGATCGCTTACGGCCTCGCCAAGATCGGCCATCAGTACGTCCTCTTCGGGATCGCCGCACTGATCTGTCTGATCACCTTCGTCACCCTCATCCTCAGTCCCGCGCTCAGCGGCGCCGGCCGGTTCTGGGAAAAGACGGCCGCGGGGGTGCTCTCGCTTTTCGTGCTCGCGGCGCTGATCGTCGGCGGCGTCGTGATCGGGCTCGTGATCGTCAAGTACTGGCCCGAAATTCACGAATTCATCACCGGCAACTGAGCCGGCGGGGGCCCGTTTCCGGGGGAGACCCGGCGGAACGACAGCGGGGAGGTTCCGGCGGGTCTCACCCGAAATCGGGCTGCCAGGCCGCGAAAATGGTCCCGGACGGAATAATGAGAACGTGACCGCGACGTCTGAGGAAGCGAAAACGGCTGTGGCTCCAGAAGATCCAACTCTCCTCGACGCCCTTTCCGAGGCCGTCGAATCGGGTGCCGGGCTGCCCGCCGTGGCCCGCGCCGCGGCCCGGCTGCTCGACGCCAGCGTGGCGTTGATCGACCGCTCCAGCGCCGTCCTCGCGGTCGCCGGCGCGTCCCCCGACCAGGAGGAACGACTGCTCGCCGGGGGCGACGGGGTGACCGTGGTCGAGCTGCGCGTCGCCGACACCGGCGTCGGCGAGCTGCGCTACCGGGCCAAAGCCTCGCCCGCGCCCTCGATCGCCCGCATGGTGACGACGCTGCTGGCGTTGGAGCTGGAGCGCTCGCGCGCACCCGAGTGGGCGAGCGAGGAGGTGGCGAGCGCCTTCGTCGCCGACGTCCTCTCCCGCCGGGTCACCGACCGCGGCGACATCGTCGCCCGCGGCGCCGAGCTGGGCGCCGACCTCGACCGCGGCGCCGGCGTCCTCGTCCTCCGCGCCGCCCCGCGCGCGGCGCAGACGGGGGAGTGGCGCGGTCGCGTCCTCACCCTCGCCCTGCGCGCCCTGCGCTCGCTGGCGCCCGGCAGCCTGGCGACCACGGAGGACGGCGAGCCCGCCGCCGAAGTCGCCGTGATCGTCCCCGCCGAGGACGACGAGCGCCTCGCCCGCGCCGCCGGCGGCCTCGCCCGCGAGCTCGCCGACGGCCTCTCCGGCTTCCACGTCACGATCGGGCGCAGCCGTCGCTCCGCAGATCCGGTCGACCTCTACCGCGCCGGTTCGGAGGCGCGCCTGGCGGTCAACGTCGGCGAGGCCGAGGGCCGCGCCCTGCTCGCCTTCGAGGACACCGGCGCCTACCGCCTCCTGCTGCCGGCGATGAGCGACGACCCGGCCGAGCTCGAACGCTTCTACGCCGAGACGATCCAGCCGCTCGCCGATTACGACGAGCAGTACGAGACCGAGCTGGTCGCCACCGTCGAGGCCTACCTCGACAACGACGGCAACGTCGCCGCCACCGCCAAACAGCTCTTCACCCACCGTCACACGGTGCGCTACCGGCTGGAGCGGGTGCGCGAGCTCTGCGGCCACGACGTCTCCGCCACCGAGGGTCGGGAGAAGCTCGGCCTCGGGTTGAAGGCGATGCGGGTGCTCGGCATCGCCTCGCCGCGCGGCCCGGCGCTGGAGCCGGGCGCCGGCGGCGGCAAGGTCGCCCGCGCCGCCGAGGACTGAGCACGCCCCGGGCGCCCCGCCGAGCTACGCTGCGATCCCGCTCCGGGGTGGTGTAATCGGCCAGCACGTCAGGTTTTGGTCCTGAAAGAGAGGGTTCGAGTCCTTCCCCCGGAACTGCGCGTCGACTTTCGGTCCGTCAGGGACCAAAAGTCCACACACGTCCGCCCGTCCGCTTAGGGTTCTCGCAGCAATGGAGTACGGAGGAGCGTCACTCGACCCCGAGGTCCGCGAGGGCCTCGTCCGCACCTGGAAGACACTGCGGACGATCGGCATCGTCGCGATCGTGGTCGGCTGTCTCGCGATCCTGCTGCCGGAGCTCTTCTCGCTCGGCGCCGCGGTATTCGCCGGCATCGTCCTCGTGATCGCCGCCGCCTACCTCACCGCGGCGGCCTTCTTCGCCCACGGCGTCGGCAGCTTCCTCGCCCGCCTGGCCTGGGCCTTCCTCACCTTCGTCGTCGGCCTCTGGCTGATCCTCGAGCCGCACAACGGCACCCTGACGCTGACCCTGGTGCTCGGCATCTACTTCCTCGTGATGGGGATCCTGCGGGTGATCGTCGCCTTCGCCGGCCGCGGCCGGCCGAACGCCGGCTGGATCGGTCTCTCCGGCATCTGCAGCCTGATCATCGGGATCCTGGTCCTCGCCAAGTTCCCCTCCAGCGCCGACTGGGCGATCGGCCTGCTGATCGGCATCGACCTGATCTTCGCCGGCTGGTCGCTGATCTCCGTCGCCCAGGTCGGCAAGGAAATTTCTCGCCAGGCCTGAGCTTCGACGCCGAGGTCGTCGCGCCCGTAATCTGAGGGGCAGTGGCAGCCCCTCTAGTCCTGGTCATGGCGGCGGGCCAGGGAACGCGCATGCGTTCCTCGACGCCGAAGATGCTTCACCCCGTCTGCGGGCGGCCGATGGTCGCCTGGCCGATCGTCGCCGCGCGCGCGGCGGGAGCGGGGCGGGTCGCGGCGATCGTCTCGCCCGGGCGCGACATCTCGGCCGGGCTCCCGGAGGGGGTGGAGACGGTCGAGCAGCCGGTCTCCGACGGCACCGGCGGCGCGATCCGCGCGGCCGTGGCCCTGATCGAGGAGGCCGAGACGGTCCTCGTCCTCTCCGGCGACGTCCCCTTGATCTCGACCGACACGATCGCCTCGCTGCTCGCCGCCCACGAGTCCTCGGGCGCGGCGGCGACGATGCTGACGATCGAGCTCGACGACCCCGGCTCCTACGGCCGCGTCGTCCGCACCGAGGACGGCGAGGTCGAAAAGGTGGTCGAGGCGAAAGCGGCGGGCGACGCCGACTCCGCCGAGCTGGCGATCCGCGAGATCAACGCCGGCACCTACGCCTTCGACGCGGCGCCGCTG
Source organism: Solirubrobacterales bacterium (assembly GCA_047601885.1). GTDB lineage: Bacteria > Actinomycetota > Thermoleophilia > Solirubrobacterales > 70-9 > VAYN01. The sequence goes on along the minus strand of JASGIK010000001.1, from coordinate 1,288,851 downwards.
GCCGCGGCGCTCGCCGGTCTCTCCAACGACAACGCCCAGGGCGAGTACTACCTGCCCGACGTCTTCACGGCCCTGCGCGCCGCGGGCCTCTCGGTCGCCGCCCACCTCGCCGACGACATCGCGGTGACGATGGGGATCAACGACCGCGTGCAGCTGGCCGCGGTCGAGACCGAGGCGCGCCGGCGCCTGCTCGAGGCCCACATGCTGGCCGGCGTCACCGTCGTCGACCCCGGCTCGACCTGGATCGACGCCGACGTCGAGATCGGCCAGGACGCCCGGATCGAGCCCGCCACCAGCCTGCTCGGCGCGACCACGATCGGCGCTCACGCCGTGGTCGGTCCCTACACCACCGCGATCGACACCGAGATCGGCACCGAGGCGACCGTCCTGCGCTCTCACGTCGACACCGCCCTGATCGGCGACGGTGCCGAGGTCGGCCCCTTCGCCTACCTCCGCCCCGGCACCGTGATGGAGGCAGGCTCGAAGGCGGGCGCCTCGGTGGAGATCAAGAACTCGCACATCGGCAAGGGCGCCAAGGTCCCCCATCTGTCGTATGTCGGCGACGCCGACATCGGCGCCGGGGCGAACATCGGCGCCGGCTCGATCACCGCCAATTACGACGGTTTCCGCAAGAACCGGACTACTGTCGGCAGGGACGTGCGGATCGGGGTCGACACGATGCTGATCGCGCCGGTCGAGGTCGGTGACTCTGCGTACACTGGCGCCGGCGCGGTGATCAAGGACGACGTCCCGGAAGGGGCTCTTGCCGTCTCCGAGAACGCGCAACGCAATATCGACGGTTACGCGGCAGACAAAGCGGCGAAGATGCGAGAGGAGCAGGACACGTGAGCACGCTCGAGGAGGGGCCGATGGCCTCTACGGCGATCTCCCACGCCTACGAGAAGCGGATGATGGTGTTCGGCGGTCGCAGCTCCGAAGAGCTCGCCGCGAAAGTCGCGCAGAAACTCGAAATCGACCTCGGCGCGGTGACGCTGAAGACCTTCGCCGACGGCGAGGTCTACTGCCGCTACGAGGAGTCGATCCGCGGCGCCGACGTCTTCATCGTCCAGTCGACCTGCTCGAACGAGCGCACCGGGATGACCCCGAACGACTCGCTGATGGAGCTGCTGGCGATGATCGACGCGGCCCAGGGCGCCTCGGCCCACCGGATCATCGCCGTGATGCCCTGGTACGGCTACGCCCGCCAGGACAAGAAGTCGGCCCCGCGCGAGCCGATCTCGGCGCGGATCGTGGCCAAATGCCTGGAGGCGGTCGGCGTCGACCGCGTCCTCACGATGGACCTCCACGCGGGCCAGGTCCAGGGCTTCTTCCACGTCCCGGTCGACCACATGACGGCGATGCCGATGCTGACCCAGTGGTTCATCGACCAGGAAATGAGCGATGAGCTGGTGATCGTCTCCCCGGACGCGGGCCGGGTGAAGACGGCGCGCAATTTCGCCCGCCGAATCGGCACCCAGTGGGCGGTGATGGAGAAGGAGCGGCCCGCCCAGGCGGTCGCCGAGATCGGCTACGTGGTCGGCGACGTGAAGGGGAAGACCGCGGTCCTGGTCGACGACATGATCGCCACCGCCGGCACCCTCTGCGCGGCCGCCCAGACGGTGATCGACGAGGGCGCCGCGCGGGTCATCTCCTGCGCCACCCACGGCGTCTTCTCCGGCAACGCCTACGAGCGCCTCGCCGACTCGGCGATCGAGCAGATCGTCGTCACCGACACCCTGCCGCTGCGCCCCGGCGCCCCGGACAACATCACCGTGCTCTCGACCGCCGGCACCTTCGCCGACTCGATCCGCCGGATCTTCACCGACGACTCGGTCTCCGAGATCTTCGCCGGCGAGAACCAGCTCTTCTAGCGCCGATGCGACTGGTCGGCCACAAGGGGGCCGACCTGATCGTGCCCGGCAACACGGTCGCGAGCTTTCGCGCCGCGGTCGAGGCCGGGGTCGACACGATCGAGCTCGACGTGCTCTGGCTGCCCGACGCGGAGCTGCCGCCGGAGCAACGGGCGCCGCTGATGGTCGCCCACGACTGGGAGGCGCAGGCAGCCGGCCCGCCGCTGCCGCTGACCGAGGCGCTCGACGCCTTCCTCGAGCCGCCGCTCGACCGGGTGGAGATCGACCTCGACATCAAGCTGCCGGGGCGGGAGGAGGAGTTCGTCGAGGCGCTCCGCGAGCGCGGGCTGATCGAGCGGGCGATGATCTCGACGATGGAGATGCACACGCTGAAACGTGTGCTCGAGCTGGAACCGAACCTGCGCCGCGGCTGGACTTTTCCGAAAACCAGCCGCGACTGGACCAGGCGTCCCTGGGCCAAGCCGGCCCTCAAGGTCGCCCTCGCCGGGATGCGCCTCCAGCTCCCCGGCCTGGCGGCCGAGAAGCTGCCCCGGTTCGGCGTCTTCGCGATGTGGGTCTACCACCCGCTGGTCAGCGCCAAGCTGGCCGGCATCTGCCACCGCTGCGACGTCGAGCTGATCGCCTGGACCGTCGACGACGAGCCGCGCATGCGCAAGCTGATCGCGATGGGCGTCGACGGCCTGGTCTCCAACGACCCCCGGTTATATGCCCGTCTTGAGCTTTAGGGGGCGGGGCGGGGGAGCTGGCGCCCGAAGCCGAAAGGGACGCGGCCTTCTCGGTGGCGGCCCGGGCAGGCTGTGGCCGCCACCGAGAAGGCCGGGGATGTGGGGAGAGGCGAGGGTCCGGGCGTGCCCCGGCGCAGAGATGCGCGTGTCGGGGCACGAAGGCGCGTGATCGGGCACGAAGTCCTTAGATCCGTGACGGAGGGCGGGGGAAGTCCACGCTTCCTCCCGTCTTCCTCATGCCCTCCCCGGATGAGTTCGCAGAAACCCGCGCTATGCGCGGTTAAGTGCGAACTCACCTGCGGCCGGCCTCCGATCCTGTGACGGGACGCATGGGGAAGGGTCACGTCCCCGACATCTCTCATACGTCCATGTGGACTTCCCTGCGGGACCCTCACGTCCCGGGCGTCTCGTGGCAGGCGGGCAGCCTGCCCGGGCCGCCACGAGACGCCCGGGACGCACCTCGGACGGCCGCCCCGCCCCCGAAGCACCCCGCCCCGAACCTCCCCGCCGGCCCCCCTAGATCGTGCCCGGCGCCGCGGGCGGCATCTTGGCGCCGCGCTTCGGCCTCACGGCGCTCTCCAGGTCTTCCTGGGTGAAGCCGCCGAGAACCTCGCCGTCGAGGGCGTAGCGGTAGAGGGCGACGCCGAAGATGCCGCTGAGCGTCTTCGAGACGAGGAGGGCGACGCAGAGGATGAGGGCGCCGATCACCACCAGGGCGCCGCCGGCGCCGCCGGTCGAGGGCCAGATCAGGAAGCCGATCACGATCAGCGCCAGGGCGGGGAGGATGCCGATCAGGAAGACGGCGCCGCCGATCGCGATGTTGCCGGTGATCTGCTGGCCCCAGCGTTCGCGGAAGAGGGAAGCGGAGCGCTTGAGGGTGGCGAAGGCGCCGGTGCCCTCGATCGCGATCACCGGCACCGAGAGGAAGGTGACCAGGGACCAGGCGGCGCCGACCAGCCGGCCGGCGATCTCGCCGAGGGTGCCGCCCTGGCTCTCCAGCAGCCCGAGGACCAGGCCGATCGCGGTGGAGAGCGCCGCCCAGCCGCAGATCTGGGCGAAGCGCGAGTTCGCCACCGCAAGGCCGTCGGCGACGCCCGCCTCCTCGCCGCGGAAGATCTTGTCGGCGCAGGCCGCCAGGCCGACGCTGAAGTAGACGCCGATCACGGTGAGGACGTAGATCCCGATCACCAGCAGCGGCACGCCGATCCCATAGGTGTGTTCGCCGAGCAGGTAGGCGCTCGGGCCGAGCAGGAGCAGCCCGAGGACGATCGTCGCGATGCCGCCGTAGAGCGGGAAGCGGACGAGGTCCCGGTGGGCGTTCAGGAGCGCCCAGCTTTTCTTGGTCAGTGCCCAGCCACGTCTGATTCGGCTCATGTCAAGGAGTTTCGGCGAGGCCGGGCGTTCGCTTTAGTCCACGCTCCTCGAAGTAATCCCACTCCTGTCGACCAAGGTCGGTGGCGGGCGCGTCGGCGTAGACCCACTCCCGCAGGATCCGGTGCCAGTTCCGCTTCGCCCGCAGCTGGCCGAGCACGGCGACGACGCCGATCTCCATCCGCCGGCCCATCAGCTCGTCGGCCGGGATCGACTCGCGCCGCATCAGGTCGAAGTACTCCGAGCGCGGGTCGTTGGTCGCCTCGATGATCTTCATCACGGTCCGCGCGTCGATTTCCACCTCGCGGTCTTCGACGTACCAGCCGCCGATCGCGTGCATGTGGGCGAGCAGCCGTTCGGCGTCGAGCTTGGAGGGGTTCTTGACGAAGCCGAGTTCGTGCAGGGCGGCGCGGAAGGCCTCCGGGTCGTCGCGCGAGGCCGCGTCGAAGGCGCGCTGCTCGAGCAGGATCTGCTCGCGGTCCAGTTTCTTCGTCATGCCGAAGTCGAGGAAGGCGACCCGCCCGTCGTCCATCAGGATGTAGTTGCCGGGGTGGGGGTCGGCGTTGAACTGCTGCAGGTGGTAGATCGAGCCGAAGCTGCCGCGGAAGACGATCTCGCCGAAGCGGCTGCGCTCCTCGTGCGGCAGCTCTTTGATCGCGTCGAAGCCGATCCCTTCGACCAGCTCGGTGACGAGGACGCGCCGGCGCGAGATCCGGGTCACGACTTCCGGCACGTAGATGAACGGGTGTTCGCGATAGGCGCGCGAGAAGGCACGCTGGTTCTGCGCCTCGTACTCGTAGTCGAGCTCCTCCATCACCCGTTCGCGCAGCTCGTCGGCGATCGCCTTGGCGTCGAGCCCCGGCGCGATCGCCCGGGCCAGGCGCACGATCGTCCCGGCGTTGCGCAGGTCGGCCTCCAGCGCCTCGGCGATCCCCGGGTACTGGATCTTCACCGCCACCCGGCGCCCGTCGAGCAGCTCCGCCCGGTGGACCTGGCCGATCGAGGCGGCGGCGAACGCCTCGTGCTCGATCTCGGCGAAGTACTCCGACAGCGGTTCGCCGTCGTACTCCTCCTCCAGCACCTTGACCACCTGCTCCCAGGGCATCGCGGGCGCCTCGCTGCGCAGCTTGCCGAGCTGCTCCTGGTAGATCTCGCGGTACTCCTCGGGGATGAACTCGGTGTCGATGAAGGAGGCGAACTGACCCAGCTTCATTGCCGCGCCCTTCATCTGCCCGAGCGCGCCGACCATCTTCATCGCCGTTTCCAGGTGGCGCTCTTCGAGCCGCTCCTTGCCCTCCTCCTCGGAGCGCGCCACGTTGGCGGCTTTGGTGCCCGCGTAGCGTGCCCCCTGCGTCCCGATGATCGACCCCAATTTGGCCGAGCGACGGAACCGTCCCTTCGGGATCTTGGCTTCGTCAGCCATGACAAGAGATTGCCACACGCTGCATTTTTCACCGGTTCTCTATGCTGTTCGGCCCTATGGCTGATGCACGAACCACTCTCAACGTCGCTCCGCGCGCCGCTTTCGGCTCGCGTTCCTCCCGTCGTATGCGTCGCGAAGGGCTCGTCCCGGGCGTCGTCTACTCGGGCGGCTCGGAGGCGACCGCATTCCAGGTCTCCGAACGCGACGTCCGTGGCGTGATCGCCGAGGGCGCGGCCCTCTTCGAGATCTCGATCGACGGCGGCAAAGCCCGCCCGGTCGTGGTCAAGGAGCAGCAGCTGCACCCGGTGAAAGGGACCCTGCGTCACATCGATCTTCAAGAGGTCAAGCTCGACGAGGCGATCCAGGCGGAGGTCCTGATCGAGCTCGAGGGCGCCGAAGACGCCCCCGGCGTCAAGGCCGGCGGCGTGCTCGAGCACGTCACGCGCGAGATCACGATCGAAGCGCTGCCGACCGACATCCCGGAAAAGATCGAAGTCGACGTCTCCACGATGGAGATCAACGACACCCTCCAGCTCTCCGCCGTCACCGCGCCGGCCGGCGTCACCTTCGTCGTCGAGGACCCGGAGGAGGTCACCATCGCCACCCTCTCGCCGCCGCGCGTCGAAGCCGCGGAGCCGGAGGTCGAGGAGGAGACCGAACTGGTCGGCGAGTCCGAGGGTGACGAGGCCGCCGAGGGCGACGGCGACTCGGGCGACTCCGAGGGCGAGTAGCCCCTCCGGGCCGTGGCCCTCTTCGGTCGTCGTCAGGAGGACGGCGGCGAGCGCATCCTCATCGTCGGCCTCGGCAACCCCGGGGCCGAGCACGCCCGCGACCGCCACAACGTCGGCTTCGACGTGGCGCGCGAGCTGGCCCGCCGCTGGGACCTCGGCAAGCCGCGCACGAAGTACAAGGGGGAGCTCTACGAAGGGCGCACCGGGCCGGGCGGCCCGCGCGTCGCGATCCTCCTGCCGATGACCTACATGAACGCGGTCGGCGACTCGGCGGGCCCTGCCCGCGGCGCCCTGAAGACGCCGCTCGACAAGGTGATCGTCCTGCACGACGAGATCGACATCCCCTTCGGTGACATCCGCGTCCGCGAGGGCGGCGGCCTGGCCGGCCACAACGGCCTCAAGTCCCTCAGACGCGGCTTCGGCTCGGCCGACTTCTGGCGCGTCCGCATCGGCGTCGACCGCCCCGACTCGACCGACCCGGAGATCGTCGCCGCCTGGGTGCTCGGCAAGTTCCGCGAGGGCCCCGCCGAGGTCGAAGCGCTGGTCGACGACGCCGCCCGTGAGGCCGAACGCCTGGTCGAGCGGCTAGCTTCCCCGGACGATGACTGAGCCCGAGGCCGTCACCAGCTACAGCGTCGCCGAGGACGGCGTCGCGCTGATCCGGCTGGAAAGGCCGCAGGCGCGCAACGCGATCAACACCCAGATGCTGAGCGAGCTGCTCGAGCACCTGGCGGTGGCGCGCGGCGACGACGCGGTCCGGGTGCTGGTCTTCTCCTCGTCCGACCACATGGGCCTCTCGGCGGGCGCCGACGTGCGCGAGGAGCTCGACCACGACGGTCACGTGGCGCGGATGGAGCTCTTCTCCCAGCTCTACGACACGATCGTCGCCTTCCCCAAGCCGACCGTGGCCGCCTGCCACGGCGACGTGGTCGGCGGCGGCGCCGAGATCTCGATCGCCTGCGACCTTCGCGTCGGCGGCTCCAACCTGCGCATGCGCTTCCCCGGCGCGGCGCTGGGGATGCCGGTCGGCCCGGCCCGCCTCGTCACCCTCTGCGGCCTCGCCGCGGCCAAGTACCTGCTGCTGACCTCGCGCACGGTCGGCCCCGACGAGGCGCTCCGCCTCAACCTCGTCAACCGCGTCGCGCCCGCCGCCGCCACCGAGGAGTCGGCGCTCGCCCTCGCCGCCTCGGTCGCCGCCCATCCGCCCGCGGCGGTCGCCCGGTTGAAGCGGATGCTGCACGAGTGGGACGACATCGAGGGCCGCTCGGCCGCCGAGGGCGTCGGCCAGGTCGAGCACGTCCGCGGCGGCACCGATCTGCCCTTCGGCTGAGTCGGGTAAAGGTTCCCCTTCCAAAACGGTCGGGTCTCTCATACGTTTCCCAGGGTGTCGCGCTCCCGCACGTCCCTGGCCCCGGCATCCGGCATCACCGACCTCGTCGGTGCCGCCTCGCCTCGCCCGCCGCTGCCGCCCGGCCCGTTCCTCGTCGTCGGTCTCGGTCGCGCCGGGATCTCCGCCGCGCGCGCACTCGCCACCCACTGCGCCCCGGACGAGGTCCGGGTCTGGGACTCGAGCGCCGACGACGTCCAGCGTCGCCGCGCCGCCGAGCTGCGCGCGCTCGGCGTCGAGGTTTGCCTCGGCGGCGACGGCCTCGACTTGCTCGCCGGCTGCGCGACCGTGATCAAGAGCCCCGGCGTGCCGCCGGAGGTTCCCCTCGTCCAGGCGGCCTTCGGGCGTGGCCTGCAGGTGCTCGACGAGCTGGAGATCGGCTGGCGTCTCGTCCCGGCGCCGATCGTCGGGGTCACCGGGACGAAGGGCAAGTCGACGGTCTCGGCACTCTGTGTGGCGATCCTCGCCGCCCACGGCCTCGAACCGGTGCTCTGCGGCAACACCGAGTTCGGCCCGCCGATCACCGAGCTCGCCCTTGCCCCGCCGCCGCCCGCGCTCGTCGCCGAGAGCTCCAGCTATCAGCTCGAGTTCCCCGGTCAGATGCTGGTCGACGGCGCCGTCTTCACCAACCTCAGCGTCGACCACCTCCATCGGCACGCCTCGATGGCGGCCTACGGCGAGGCGAAGCGGAACCTCTTCGTGCGCGGCGACGAGGCCGTCCCGCTGGCGGCGCTGAACGTCGACGACGAGTTCGGCGCGCGGCTGGCCGGAGAGGTGGAGGAGCGCGGTGGCCGCGTGCTGCGCTACGGCCGCGACCGGCGCGCCGACTACCGCATCGTCGACTGCCGCTGGGGGCTCCGTCATGCCGAGCTGGAGCTGGAGACGCCGGGCGGCCCGGTCGAGTTGGCGACGCGCCTTCCCGGCCTCCACAATGCCGCCAACGTCACCGCCGCGCTGGCCCTCGCCGACGGGCTCGGCCTCGACCGCGGCCCGACCCTCGCCGCGCTCGCCACGGCGCCGCCGGTGCCCGGTCGGTTCGAAGCGGTCGAGGTCGACGCGCCCTTCGACGTCGTCGTCGACCTCGGCGCCACCCCGGCCGGGGTCGAGGCGGCACTGCGCGCGGCCGGGCCGCTCGCCAGGGCGCGCGGTGGCCGGCTGCTGGCCGTCCTCACCGCGCTCGATCGCTCCGCCGTCACCCACGGGACGCGGACCGGTGCCCTCGCCCGTGAACTCGCCGACCACCTCATCCTGTCGGCGTCGAGCTACCGCGGCGAGGCGCGCCTGCCGCGGGTCGCCGCCCTCGCCGCGGGCGCCCGCGGCGCCGCGGGCGGTGAGCTGGAGATCATCATCGACCGCCGTCGGGCGATCGCCCGCGCACTCGGCCTCGCCCGCCGCGGCGATGTGGTGGCGCTGATCGGGCGGGGTCCCATCGCCCGCGAAGCGACCGACCTGCGGGGCGGCTACATCGAGCTCGAGGACGGTCGCGTCGCCGTCGAGCTCGTGCGCGAGAGCGGGGCGGTGCGGCGATGAAGATCTTGATCACGCTCTCCAATTTCGCCCTCGGCGGGACCGAGTCGTACACGACGACGGTTGCCGAGGGCCTGGAGCGGATGGGCCACGAAGTCACGATCTTCGCCCCGGAAGCGACCGACCTCGGCCGCCGGCTCGCTGCCTCCCTCGGCCTTTGTCTGGTCGTCGGCGAGCTCCTACCCGAGGACGTCGACGCGGTGATCGCCCAGGACGCGGGTACCGCCCAGATGCTCGCCGGACGCAATCCGGCCCCGCGGATGGTCTTCGCGATCCACGGACTGGCGTCGTTCGAGCAACCCCCGCGCGGCCTCGACCCGGCGCCGACCGTGATCGCCTTCAACGATCGCATCGCCGGCCGCGCCGCCGGCCTCGCCGAGCGGCCGCCGGTGGTGCGGATGACGCAGCCGATAGACATCGCCAGGTTCCGGCCCCACTCGCCGGTCGGCGGACGGCCACGGCGCCTCCTCGTCCTCAGCAATTCGCTTGGCCCGGCCCGACTGCGGATGCTGCAGGACGCCTGCGACGACCTTGGGATCGAGCTGGCCCGGGTCGGCGGCGCGGGCGCCCCGCGGATCTCGGTGCGCGAGGAGATCGCGGCCGCCGACATCGTCGTCGGCTATGGCCGATCGGTGCTCGAGGGGATGGCCATGGCGAGGCCCGCATACGTGTGGGAGCGTGGCGGGGGAGACGGCTGGGTCACGCCGGAGAACTACGCCGCGCTCGAGGCCGACGGGTTCAGCGGCGCGGCGACCGACGACGTGATCGACGCCGGGCGGCTGCGCGAGGACCTCGCCGCCTACCGGCCCGAGCTGGGCGAGTTCGGCTTCGAGCTGGTCCGACGCCACCACTCGCGCGAAAAGCATGTCGAGGCACTGGGACGAATACTGGGAGAGGGCACGGCACCGAGTCGCCAGGACAGCGCCGAGACGATCTCCCTGCTCGTCCGCTCGGAGAAGCGCTCGGCGGGTCTCGCGGAAAGCGCCCGGATCGCCCATGACGCTCTGTTGAGTCACGTTCGTGATCTGGGGGCGAAGCTCGTCGTCGCGGGTGATCGAACGACCGCCGAGCGAGCCCGCCGCGAGGCCGCCGAGGCAAAGCTCGCCGAGGTGCTCGGCTCGACCTCCTGGCGGCTGACCGCGCCGCTGCGTCGCCTCACCGCCCGCCTGCGCGGCCGCTGAAAGGTCAGGCCGTAGGCGGCCCGTCAACGGGGCGGGAGCGCGCATTCGTAAACTGGGACGAGAGGCCCGGATCTCCCCGTCCGGGCGTTTTCGCTGCCATGAGCCTTCGTCCCCTTCTTGATCTTGCCGCCGAGAACGAGCGCGTCCACGCGCTCGCCTCGCGCGTGCTCGCCGCCGCCGACGGGGGCGAGGGCGTCACCCTGCGCGCCTCGACCACGCTGCGCCCGTTGCTGCTCGCGGCGCTGCTGGAGGACGACCGCGGGCTCGCCGGCCGCCCCGCCCTGCTGGTCGCCGCCGACGACCGCGCCGCCCGCGACCTGGCCGCCGACCTGCGCGCCTTCCTCGCCCCGCGCCGGGTCCGCCTCTATCCCTCGCGCGGCACCGGCTACGCCTCCAGCGTCACCCCGCCGCCGCACCTCGTCGGCCTCCGCATCGATGCCCTCGACGCGCTCTCGCGCGAAGCCGACGCGATCGTCGTCGCCTCCGCCGTCGCCCTCGCCGAGGCAGTCCCCGACGCCTCCCTGCGGCCGGCCGGCTTCGAAATCGCGAAGGGCGACGAAGTCGACCTCGGCGCCGTCGCCGAGGACCTCGTCGCGGCCGGCTACGAACGCGCCGAGCAGGTGGAGGAACGCGGCCAGTTCGCCGTCCGCGGCGGCATCCTCGACGTCTACCCGGCGACCGAGGAGCGGGCCGTGCGGATCGAGCTGTTCGGCGACGAGGTCGAGTCGATGCGCTGGTTCTCGACCTTCACCCAGCGCAGCCTCGGCGAGGCCGAGGTGGTCGAGCTGGCCCCGGCCGCCGAGCTCGACGCCGACCACCGCGAGCTCGCCGCGCTCGCCGCCCAGGAGGCCGCCGAAGGCGAAGGCGGCGCCACCGACCTGGCCGAGCTGCTGCCGCTGGATCAGTTCCGCGCCCCGCTCGACCTCGTCCCTGCCAACGCCGCCGTCGTCCTCGCCGCGGTCGAGGAGGTGGAGCCCGCCCTGCGCGACGTCTGGGAGGACGCCACCACCTCGATGAAGGCCGAGGACGCCCGCCACCTCTACGTCGACGTCGCCGCGCCGCTGCACGCCCGCGCCGCCCTCTCCCTGACCGCCGCCGGCGAGGACGACGAGGAGGCGGAGGCCTTCCGCGCCGCCCGCGCCGAGAGCCCCGCCCGCTCGATCAAAGAGGCCGAGTCGGAGCTGGAGAAACTGGTCCGCTCGGGCTATCGCACCGTCGTCGCCTTCGACTCGATGGGGGAGGCGGAGCGCGCCCGCTACGGCCTCGACCGGCTGGAGGTCCGAATTCTCGAAGGCGGCCGGCTCAATCCCGAGCCGGCGCTCTCCTTCGCCGAGGCGCGCCTGCGCGAGGGCTTCGTCGCGCCGGAGCTGAAGCTCGCCGTCTACCCCTTCCGCCGCCTCGTCCACCGCCGTCGCCGCGCCGAGGAGACGCCCGCCACCGGCGCCGGCGGCCGCGGCAGGCTCGCCTTCTCCGAGCTGCGGGTCGGCGACTACGTCGTCCACGAGGACCACGGCGTCGCCCGCTTCGCCGGCTTCGAGACGCGCGAGATCGGTGGCGTCACCCGCGACTACCTCTACCTCGAATACAAAGGCGAGGACCGCGTCTACGTCCCCACCGAACAGCTGGCGAAACTGAGCCGCTACGTCGGCGCCGGCGGCGAACCCTCGCTCTCCGCGCTGGGCGGCAAACGCTGGCAGAACCTCAAGGCGCGGGCGCGCAAAGCGGCCGGCGCCCTGGCGGGCGAACTGCTCAACCTCTACGCCGAGCGCAGATCGCGCAAGGGCCACGCCTTCCCGCCCGACGGCGAGTGGCAGATCGAGCTGGAGTCGAACTTCCCCTACCGCGAGACCGCCGACCAGATCGAGGCGATCGAAGCGGTCAAGGGCGACATGGAATCGGAGCGGCCGATGGACCGCCTGGTCTGCGGCGACGTCGGCTTCGGCAAGACCGAGGTGGCCCTGCGGGCGGCGGTCAAGGCGGCCGCGGACGGCGTCCAGGTGATGATGCTGGTGCCGACCACGATTCTCGCCCAGCAGCACTGGGGCACCTTCCGCGAGCGCCTCGCCGACCTCCCCTTCCGGGTCGAGGGCATCTCCCGCCTGCGCCCCGCGGCGGAGACCAAAGCCGTGCTCACCGATTTCGAGGCGGGCAAGGTCGACATCCTGATCGGCACCCATCGGCTGCTCTCCCGCGACGTGCGGGCGAAGAGCCTCGGCCTGGTGATCGTCGACGAGGAGCAGCGCTTCGGCGTCAAACAGAAGGAGCTGCTGCGCCAGCTGAAACTGAAAGTCGACGTGCTGTCGATGTCGGCGACGCCGATCCCCCGCACCCTGCAGATGAGCCTCGCCGGCCTCCGCGACATCTCCGTGATCGAGACGCCGCCGGAGGGCCGCCGGCCGGTCCGCACCTACGTCGGCCCCTACGACGAGGACCTGGTGAAGAAGGCGCTGAGCAGGGAGATCGAGCGCGGCGGCCAGGCCTTCGTCCTCCACAACCGGATCGACTCGCTGTTCGAGGTCGCCGAGCGGCTGCGCGGCCTCGTCCCCGGTGCCCGCTTCCTCGAAGCCCACGGGCAGATGGACGAGCAGGCGCTGGAGGAGACGATGCTCTCCTTCCTGCGCGGCGACGCCGACGTGCTGGTGACGACGACGATCATCGAGTCCGGCCTCGACATCCCGACCGCCAACACGCTGATCGTCGAGCGCGCCGACCAGCTCGGGCTGAGCCAGGCCTACCAGATCCGGGGCCGGGTCGGGCGCTCCCGCGAGAGCTCCTACGCCTACATGCTCTACCCCAGCGCCGAGGCGCTGACCGAGGACGCGGCGGCGCGCCTCTCCACCCTCGCCGACCACACCGAGCTCGGCTCCGGCTTCCGCATCGCGATGCGCGACCTCGACATCCGCGGCGCCGGCAACCTGCTCGGCGACGAGCAGTCGGGCCACGTCGCCGCGGTCGGCTTCGAGCTCTACTGCCAGATGATCGACGAGGCGGTGGCCGAGGCCGGGGGGGAGGACGCCGCCCGCGAGGAGGCGCCGGAGCCGGTCCGCCTCGACGTCCCGGTCGACGCCTACCTGCCCGCCACCTTCGTCCCCTTCGAGGCGGCGAAGATCGACATCCACCGTCGGATCGTCGCGGCGCGCGAGCCGGGGCAGCTGCGGGCGATCCGCGACGAGCTCGACGATCGCTTCGGCCAGCTGCCGCCGCAGGCGGAGAACCTGCTGAAGCTGCAGTCGGCGCGGATCGAGCTCGGCCTCGCCGGCGCCCGCAGCGTCGAGTTCCGCGGCGGCAAACTGACCGTGACCGGGGTGGAACTGGACTCGACCGGCGCCGGGGTGCTCTCCGAGCGGGTCGAGGGGGCGCTCTACGAATGGAGAGAGCAGGCCGCCTCGCTGCGCGTGCCGGGCGATCCGGAGGAACGCCTGGCGGCGGTCCTGGCGCTCGCCGACGGCCTGCGCGAGGCGCGCCGCGCCGCCGAGCCCGCCGCGGCCTGAGCCCACCGCCGGCGCCGCTGCGGGCGACCTTTAGCCGCCTCACAGGGAGTTTCACTATGCTGCCCCGCGGTGGGAGCCAAATCGGGGCGAAATAAACGCGGCGCCAAAAAACCGCAGGCGCCGAAAGGCGGAAGGCAGGGCGGTGGCGCGAACCGTTCCCAGCGCGTCGGGCTGGTCCTGTTCGCGGTCGTCTTCATCGCCCTCTTCGTCGTCTTCGCCGTCGCCCAGGGGCTCGGCGCGCCGAGCGTCCCCTCGGGCGACATCGCCCTGGTGACCAGCGTCCCCAGTGAGCTCGGCCACATCTCGGAAGCCGACTACAAGCACTCCTACGAACAGCAGGTGGCCCAGGCCGGCCTCAAGAAGGCGCCCAAGGCCGGCTCCAAGAAGGCTGAAGAACTTCACGAAGCGGCGATCGGCGAACTGGTCGACACCGCCTGGATCATCGGCGAGGGAGAAGAGCTCGGGATCAAGGTGACCCCGAAGGAAGTCGAATCCGAACTCGCCAAGATCAAAAAGGAAAGCTTCCCGACGGAAAAGAAGTGGCAGGCGTTCCTCAAGGAAGAGAACTACACCGAAGAAGACGTGAACGAGCGGATCGAACTCACGGTCCTTTCCACGAAGATCGAGGAAAAGATCAAAAAGGAAACGCCCACGGTCACGGAAGCCGAACTCAAGGCCTACTACGAAGCCGAAAGGGCCTCTCAGTTCACGAAGAAGGCGTCGCGCGACGTCCGCGTCGTCGTGAACGAAAACAAGAAGGAAGTCGAAGCCGCGCAGAAGGCGCTGGAAGCCGACAACTCCGAAGCGAGCTGGAAGAAGGTCACCAAGAAGTACTCGCCGACGACCGAATCGAACGCCGGTCTCCAGAAGGAAATCTCCGAAGAATATTTGACGGAACCGCTCAAAAAAGACATCTTCACCGCCGAGACCGGCGAACTGATCGGCCCGATCAAGCAGGAAAGCAACTACCTGCTGCTGGAAGTCGTGAAGCTCCACGCGCAGACGGTGGAATCGTTCGAAAAGGTCAAGTCGACGATCTCGAGCACGTTGACCTCCCAGAACGAAGAAAAGTACTTCAACAACTGGCTCCTCGGCTTCCAGTCGAAGTGGCGCTCGCGCACCTACTGCGCCGGCGACTTCATGGTCGAAAGCTACTGCGGCAACTACAAGGGCAACGGCCATCCCGCGGAAGCCTCTGAAGCCTGCTACGAAGCCGAACCGAAGGCGCCGCCGAAGGAATGCCCGGCACCGGTGATCCAGAACAAGCCCGCTCTGCCCGGCAGCGTGACCGTGACCAAGCCGGAAGGCGAAGCACTGGTCCAGCGCCCGCAACCGGAAGAATCGGAAAAGGAAAAGGAAAAGGCCGAAGCGGAAGCGACCGAAGCCGAAGCGGAAGCGACCGAATCCGGCGAAGGCGAAGCGTCCGGCTCCGAAACGTCGACCAAGGCGGCCGAAAAGGCGGCCGAAGAAGCCGCCGCGAAGGCCGCCGAAGAAGCCGAAGCAAGCGGCGAATAGACCCTCGGCAGCGATCAGACCTTGAGCACCATCACCTCCATCCACGCGCGCCAGATCTTCGATTCGCGCGGCAACCCGACGGTCGAGGTCGAGGTCACGCTGGAGTCCGGCGCGATCGGCGTCGCCGCGGTTCCCTCGGGCGCCTCGACCGGTGAGTTCGAGGCGGTCGAGCTGCGTGACGGCGGTGACCGCTACCTCGGCAAGGGCGTCACCAAGGCGGTCGCCAACGTCAACGGCGAGATCGCCCAGGCTCTGACCGGCGCCCGCGCCGCCGAGCAGGGCGCCCTCGACGAGACGATGATCGAGCTCGACGGCACCCCGAACAAGGGCCGGCTCGGCGCCAACGCGCTGCTCGGCGTCTCCCTCGCCGCCGCCAAGGCCGCCGCCGCCGATTCGCGGCAGCCGCTCTATCGCTACCTCGCCGAGCTCTACGGCGGCGGCGAGCCGACGGTCCTGCCGGTGCCGATGATGAACGTGCTGAACGGCGGCGCCCACGCCGACAACTCGGTCGACTTCCAGGAGTTCATGATCGTCCCCGCCGGTGCCGCCGGCTTCGGCGAGTGCATGCGCTACGGCTCCGAGGTCTTCCACGCGCTGAAGAAGAGCCTCGGCGCCCGCGGCCTCGCCACCGCGGTCGGCGACGAGGGCGGCTTCGCCCCCAACCTGGAGTCCAACGAGGCGGCCCTGCAGGCGGTCCTCGAGGGGGTCGAGGCGGCCGGCTACGAGCCCGGCGCCGACGTCTTTATCGCCCTCGACCCGGCTGCCTCGGAGATCTACAAGGACGGCAACTACGTGCTCGAGCACGAGGGCCGCACGCTCTCGCCGCAGGAGATGGCGGCGTACTGGGGCGCGCTCGCCGCCAAGTATCCGATCGTCTCGATCGAGGACGGCATGGACGAGGAGGACTGGGACGGCTGGAAGCTGCTCACCGACGAGATCGGCGACAAGATGCAGCTGGTCGGCGACGACATCTTCGTCACCAATCCGGACCGCCTGCGCCGCGGCATCGAGCTCGGCGTCGGCAACTCGATCCTCGTCAAGGTCAACCAGATCGGCACCCTGTCGGAGACGCTGGAGGCGATCCGCATCGCCCGCGAGGCGGGCTACACGGCGGTCATCTCGCACCGCTCAGGGGAGACCGAGGACACGACGATCGCCGACCTCGCCGTCGCCACCGGCGTCGGCCAGATCAAGACCGGCGCGCCCTCGCGCTCCGACCGCGTCGCCAAGTACAACCGGCTGCTGCGGATCGAGGAGGAGCTCGGCGCCGCCGCCGAGTATCCCGGCCTGAACGCTTTCGCCCAGCGCGCCTCCTAGGGCGCCGAGAGCGGCCCTTAATGAAGGAGAAGGGCCGCCGGCAGCGTAGCTGCGGGCATGGCCTCGAGCGCTTACTCCGCATCACGACCGAAACGGCGCCCGGCGCCTCGCCGCCCCGCCGCCCGCGGCGGCGCCAGCCGGATCAAGTGGGACCGGGTCGGGCGGATCGCCCTGGTGCTGGTCCTCTTCGCGGTCGCCTTCTCGTATCTGAACCCGGCGATCGACCTCTTCAAGACCTACCAGTCGACCACCGCGGCGAAAGCCGAATTCCACACGCTGCTGCAGGAAAACAAGCGCCTGCACCGCTCGGTCCAGTCCTCCGGCGAACCGGCCATGGTCCAGCAGGCGGCCCGTCGGCAGGGGCTGACCGAAGAAGGGGAGACCCCCTTCGTGCTGCAGGGCCTGCCGCGCTGAGGTCGACGTGACCGGCTTTGGCTCCTACCTCCTGGGGGCCGCCCAGCTCGTCGTCCTGGCGCTCGCCCTCGGGCTCGCCGCCGTGATGGTGCGGGCGCGCCTCCTGCCGGGCTGGCGCGGCGCCCCGGCGCGGCTGGTCGAGGTGATCGTCGCGGTCGCCCTGCTGACGATCGTCGCCGAGGCGCTGGGGACGTTCCACCTGCTCTACGCCGGCGCCCTGCTGCTCGCGGTAGTCCTCGTCGCCCTCGCCGTGCGGGTGTTGCCGGTGCAGCCCGGCGGCGGGCAGACGGCGCGCGGCGGCGACCCCGACCTCTGGATGTCGCTGACGGCGATCGCCGTGATCGCGATCGTCGCCTTCACCTGGGCCGTCACCGCCAAGCACGCGCTCGACTCCGGCATCTTCAATTTCGACTCGCTCTGGTACCACATGCCGTTCTCGGCGGACATCTTCCAGTCGCACTCGACGACCGGGATGCACCACGTCGAGACCGTCTTCGTCAACTGGTTCTACCCGCAGAACTCGGAGCTCCTGCACGCGGTCGGGATGCTGCTGACCGGGCGGGACACGCTCAGCCTCTTCATCAACTTCGGCTGGCTCGCGGTCGCCTTCCTCGCCGCCTACTGCGTCGGCCGTCCCTACGGCCGCGGCATCCCGGCCCTGATCGCGGCGGCGATCCTGGTCGGCTGCCACACCCTTGTCGTGAGGGAGCCGGGGGCGGCGAAGAACGACCTGATGGCGGCGGCGCTGCTGCTCGCCGGGCTCGCGATCCTGGTCGAGGCCTGGAACGCCCACCCGGCCGCCGACGACGCGGGCGATCCCCTCGCCGCCCCCGATGCGTTCGCAGATACCCGCGCCATCCGCGGGGAACTGCGAACGCAGGCGCTGTACGGGTGGCCGCTGGCGATGGCCGGGCTGGCGGTCGGGCTGGCGGCGGGCACGAAGGTGACGGTGCTCGCCCTGGCGGGCGCGCTCAGCATCGCGGTGCTCTTCCTGGCGCCCGCCGGGAAACGCTGGAAGGCGGCGGGGTGGTGGTTCATCCCGGCCCTGATCGGCGGCGGCTACTGGTACCTGCGCAACCTGCTGGAGTCCGGCAACCCGCTCCCCCAGGTGACCAAGATCGGGCCGATCTCGCTGCCCCATCCGGAGCGCCTCCAGGAAGGCCGCCCCAACTTCGCGATCACCCACTACGCGACCGACACCGGGATCTGGCGCCACTACTTCTTCCCCGGCCTGCACGACGCCTTCGGCTCGCTCTGGCCGCTGGTCCTGCTCGGTGCCGTCGCCGCCTGTCTGCTGGCGATCTTCTCCGGCCGCGACAAGCTGATCCGCTGGCTCGGCGCGGTCGCCCTCTTCGGCCTCGTCGCCTACCTCTTCACGCCGCTCGGGGCGGCCGGGGCCCAGGGCGAACCGACCGGCTTCGCGATCAACGTCCGCTTCGTCATCCCGGCCCTGCTGGCGGCGCTCGTGCTGGTCCCGCTGCCGCGCCTCCTCGACGGCCCGAAGCGCCAGTGGGGCCTGATCGCGGCGCTGGTCGCCGTCTACCTGGTCACCGACCGCCCCGACCAGGCCCTCCACGACAAGGCGCGGATCTTCGCCCTCGCCTTCGTGATCGTCTTCGTCGCCGTCCCGACGCTGATCTGGCTGGCCCGCCGGGACGGCCTCCCCGGCCGCCTGCTCGCCGCCTCGCTTGCCGCCCTGGCGTTGGGCGCGATCGTCCTCGGCTATCCGGTCGAGCGCCACTACCTCAACCACCGCTTCGCCAACGTCAGCGCCGCCACCTCGGTCCCCGGCATGGACCTGGACGCGGCCTACGCCTGGGCCCGAGGGGTGCGCGACTCGCGCATCGGCCTGGCCGGGACGACTGCGGGCTTCGCCGGCTACGGCTTCTACGGGCCCGACATCTCCAACCGCGTGACCTACCTCGGCGAACCGGGCCCACACGGCGCCTACAACGCGATCCCCACCTGCAAACGTTTCCGCGCCGCGGTCAACGACGCCGATCTCGACTACCTGGTCACCTCACCCTTCCTCAACTTCCTCCACTCGAGCAAGCCGATCTCCTCACCCGAGGCGCGCTGGCTGGCCGGCTCCGGCGGCGTCAAGCCGCTCTTCCGCGAAGGCAAGGTGACCGTCTGGGAAGTCACCGGCAAACTGAACCCCACCTGCACCCCGGCCAACGCGCCGCTCCGCGAAGTCCCGAATACGCCCGGCGGGTGATCTGAGGTCGGCTTCGGGGCGGTGTGAACGGGGCGCGTGGTCCGGGACGGCGTGCTTCCGGCCGTCGCGCCCGTCCGAGATGCGTCCCGGGCGTCTCGTGGCGGCCCGGGCAGGCTGTGGCCGCCACGAGACGCCCGGGACGTGAGGCTCCCGCAGGGAAGGTCACATGGACGTATGAGAGATGTCGGGGACGTGACTCTTTCTCATGCCTCCCGTGACGGGATCGGGGCCGCACCCGGGTGAGTTCGCACTTTCGCTTGCCATGCGGGCAGAACTGCGAACTCACCAGGGGGAGGCATGAGGAAGACGGGAGGAACCGTCAACTTCCCCCGCTCCTCGTCACCGATCCCGGGAGTTCGTGACGGATCTCGCACCTCTCCCCGGGCACCCGGCCTTCTCGGTGGCGGCCACAGCCTGCCCGGGCCGCCACCGAGAAGGCCGCGTACCTTGTCCGTCCCTTCCAGCCCCGGGCGCCAGCTTCCCCCGCCCCCGGATCGACGATCTAGCGCCCCCGCCCTCGCCCGTTGGCGATCTCGCAGGCCTCCTCGGCGCCGATGAAGGGTGCCAGGGCGAGGTAGGTGAGGAAGGGGGCGAGGCGGGGGAGGTCGGCGGTGCGGCCGTCGCGGACGCCCTCGAAGAGGACGCCGTAGACCGCCCCCGCGGAGGCTTCGATCGCCAGTTTCGAGGCCTTCAGGCCGTCCGCGTAGGCGGGCGCGACGAAGTCCTCGATCAGCATCGCCCCGGCGCCGTCGCGAGCGGCGATCGCGTCCGGCCCGGCGCCGTAGACATCGACGCAGCGCAGCGAGGCGAAGGCGGGCTCGGAGGCGAGGAAGCCGCACAGCTCTTCGAAGCCGACCCGCAGCGAGACCCGCCAGTTCGGCGCCCTGCGGACCGCCGGGAGCACCGCCGCCAGCACCTGGGCGCCGCTCGAGTCGAGGGTCGCCCGCAGCGCCTCGGCCTTGCCGTCGAAGTGTTCGTAGAAGGTCGTCTGCGAGATCGCGGCGGCGGCGGCGATGTCGGCGATCGTCGTCGCCGGGTAGCCCTTCGCCGCCACCGCCACGGCGAAGCCGCGGATGATCCGCTGTTCGGCGCTGTAGGAGGCGAAGGGCGGCGCGGGGGAGATCGGCCGGGAGACGATCAGCCGGCCCGGCCGGCGCAATGGCCGCGGCGGGGGCGGGAAGCTCATCGCCCACTCCCAGAGGCCGGGGACGAGGTCGGGCAGCTCCGCCTCGCGTCGCTCCAGCAGGCGCCCGTAGATCACCTGGTAGAGGCCGCCGACGATGCCGCGCAGCAGCTCCCGCGGCATCGCGGCGCGATTCGGGATCCGGTCGGCGGCGTCGCGGACCAGCAGGATGATCCAGTCGATCGCCCGCCGCAGCGGCTCGATCCCGGCGTCGCCCGCCGCGTAGGACTCGACCAGGCACATGCGCGCCGCCGCGGGCTGCGCGACGATCAGCCGGACGAAGGCCTCGAGCGCGGCGCGGGGACGGTCCTCGGCGTCGCCCTCGCCACCGAGCTCGTCGGCGACCGCGGCGATCGCCGCCGCCACCATCTCTTCCTGGGCCGCCCGGAAGCAGCCCAGCTTGTCGTCGAACTGTTCATAGAAGGTGGCGCGGGAGACGCCGGACGTGCGCAGCAGGTCCTCGACCGAGGTGGCGTCGTAGCCGCGCTCGTCACAGCTCGCGACCAGCGCCGCGAAGAGCCGCTCGCGCTGATCTCGACGGGCCGCCTCGCGGTCGCCACTGCGCCCGGGAGGCAGCCGGCGCTCCCGCAACGTGTCCGCGTCTCCCCACGGCGTCTGCAGCATTCAGCGCGACGATATCCCCAGCGCCAAGGAACTTCTATTCGGTAATCGATTGATACCGGCTTGTCTGGACGTTAAGCCGACCTTAGAGGCCGATCACCGATCAAGTGCCGCTGACAGATATGGCTGTGTATGCGTATCTATCAGCGTTCGCAAACGATCGGTCGGGAGGCCGGACCGCCGGATGGGTAAATTCGTGGGCATGCCCTACCCGCTCGCCAACGCGCTCTACCAATGGGAGGAGGGGGCCCGCGAGCTGGCGTCGATCGACGATCCCAGGCGGCGGCGCCTCGCCGACCGCGTGATCAGCGCGCTTCGATTGGAGCTGCGACGCCGCATCGGCCCCACCTTCACCGCCGCCGAGCTCGCCGACCTTTACGGCGAGGGCACCGATTGGGCGCAGCAGATCGCGATCGACGTCGCCCCGGCTGCCGCGGACGACGCCCAGATCCTCGCCGACGCGGCCTTCTGGGGCTACTTGCGCGGAGCGGGGGACTTCGCCGGCGGTAGAAGCCTCGCCTGATCAGGCGAGGCTCGGCGTCCTACTCGTCGTCGGAGTCGGAGTCGTCCGCATCGTCGCCGTTGTCGCCGGCGCGGCGAATGACGATCTGGTCGGCCTCGATCCGGACGGTCACGTCGCGGTTGCCGGCCCAGTTCTCGGCGTAGACGGGGTTGTCCTTGACCGAGGCGTCGAGCCAGAGGCCGTAGCCCTCCTCTTCGCCGTGGTCGAAGGTCGCCTCGTACTCCTTGCGGCGACCGCGACCGCCGCGGCGACCGCGGCGACGACGGCGTTTGGGACGGCCGGAGCTCTCCTCGCCGTCCTCATCCTCGTCCCCGTCGTCCTCGGCCTCGGCGGCGGCCTTCTCGGCCTCCTCCTCGGCGGTGGCGGCTTCGATCTCCGCTTCGATCTCGTCGCGGAGATCGATCTCGCTCGAACCGGCGTTCTCGTCGTCGGGCGAGAGTTCGTACTGCTTGCGGAACTCGCGCAGCTCGGTCGCGGAGATTTCGAGTTGGTGGGCGATCCAGGCGTCCGTGCGGCCCTGGTGGACCCAGGCGCGGATCTGATTCAGCTGTGGCTTCAAAGAGCGTCGTGGCATCGGCGCGCGAGTCTATTGAAAGCGGGGGCGCAAGCGCCCTGCCGCTAGGAGATCAGCAGCGACAGAGCCTCGAACATCGCGATCGCGACGACCACGACGGTGACCGTGAGGCAGATCGCCAGCACGCTGAAGCGGACCGTTCCGTGATGCTGGGTGCGCTCGATGCGGCGCGCCCGGGAACGGTTGGCGGCCCGGCGGCGAAGCTGCTCGCGGCGCCGACGCTCAAGTGAAGTCTCCTGCTCGAAGGCCGACTCGAACTGGGAGATGCTCTGTCTCATCTTCATAACGGGGAGCCCTGAAGGACCGCGGGCACCGTAGCAAAGGATCTTGCAAAGCTCACGCTTCGCTCATAGATCGCCGATCTCCGAAGCGGCTCAACACGCATTCCAAAGCCCTTTGCCGGACCTCGCGGATTTTCGCTCAAGTTCTTCGAACTTGTGTGCGAAACGGTCGTTTGGATGGAAAGTGAGGGTGCGGGCGAGGCCGCGGCGCAGCAGCTGGACCTCGAGGAAGCGCCCCCGCCGGGGCCGCCATCCGGGCCGCTCGACCCAGACGTAGGCGAGCAGCCGGCCGTAGTGATCCCGCGGTTCGACCCCGACCAGCAGCCGCACCCGCCGGCCTTCGACGGTCCTGTGCTCGAAGGCCGAGGCGCGCGGGCCGAAGCACTGGACCGGCGCCCCCGGCTTCACCGTCTCCGGCGTGTCGACGCCGATCAGCCGCACCGTCTCGAGGTCGCCGTCGTCGAGGCGAACTTCCAGCGTGTCGCCGTCGACGGCGCGCACGACGCGCCCGGTCAGGCGCTCGGAGGCCTCCGGCGCCGCCGCCCGCTGCCCGAAGTGAAAGGGACGCAGGACCACCGCCGCCGCGACCAACAACAGCGCGATGCTCCCGCGTCCCTTCACCCCCACCCAAGCCGGGCGGGGGCGTCAGCTCGCCCCCCGTCGCTACGGCGTACGCCGCACGTTGGCGAGAAGGCTTTCCTTGATCTGCTCGATGATCGCCAGCGCCTCTGAGTGCTCGCGCTGCCAGACGTTGCGGCCGAAGATGACACCGCTGCCGCCCGCCTCCATCACCTCGCGGGTGTTCTGCAGGACCATCTCGTCGTCGGTCTTGGAGCCGCCGGAGAGGACGACCAGCGCCCGGCCCGCCGACTCGACGCACTGGCGGATCGCCTCCTGCTGATCGATCTCGAGTTCGTTGTAGGGCGCCGGGGCGTCCTTGTCCTTCTCGGGATTGATCTTCGGCATGTTGAGCTTGACGATGTCGGCGCCCATCTCCATCGCCATCCGCGCCGCGTAGTCGATCGCGTAGAAGGAGTCCTGGCCACCCTTCGCCGCCACCGCTTCGCCGCGCGGGTAGGACCAGACCACCAGCGGCATGCCGAAGCGGTCGCATTCCTCGCGCACCTCGCGCAGCTGGGCGAGGTCCTCGTCCTGGCGCGGCGAGCCGACGTAGAGCGTGTAGCCGATCGCGTCGGCGCCGAGGCGGACGCCGTCTTCGACGCTCGAGTTGCAGCTGGAGAACGCCTGCGCCGAGCTCGGCAGGTCGGTCTTGCCGTTGACCTTGAGGATCAGCGGCACCTTGCCCGCGTAGTCGGGGTAGTACTTCTCGGCCATGCCGATCTGGCAGGCGAGCGCCGAGTAACCGGCCTCGGCGGCGAGGCGGAACTGGTAGTCGGGATCCTTTGAGGCGGGGTTGGGGAAGAAGTCCCGCGGGCCGTGCTCGATCCCCTGGTCGATCGGCAGCAGCATCAACGTGCCGTTGCCGGGACCGAACTCATACAGAAGCCGGTAGAGACGGGCACGTTTGCCGGCCGGAAGCGTCGCGAGCAGCGATTTTTGCTCGGTCAGGCTCTTCAACTCCACTGTGTTTCCTCCTGGAATAAGGGTTCTGAGCCAGTATGGCAGCGGAATCGACCCTGGGGAGCGCGGTCGCCGGGTATCCTCGGATGAAGCCCATGAGTGAGACTGAGCTCAGCGTCATCTGCAAGAACTGCGGTTCGGAGGTCAGTCCGTATGTGACGGAGTGCCCGTACTGCGGCGCGCGGCTGCGCAAGCGGGCGCCGAAACTGGAGCGGCGCGGCGACGCGCTGGAGGCGCAGCGGCCGAAGCGGCGGCGCCGGCGGCCGCGGTTGCGCCGCCCGGGTCGGCCCTCGGCCCCCTCGTTCGCGGGCTCGGAGACCTTCCGTCCCTACGCCACGATCGGCGTCATCCTCGGCTCGGCGATCCTGCTGCTGGTCCAGAAGGCGACCGGCGACACGCTGGCGACCTACGGCGGGCTGATCGTGCCGATCAACAGCGAGTGGTGGCGCTACCTGACCGCGCCCTTCGCCTATGTCGACGTCGGCTACCTCTTCGTCGTCGCGATCGGCCTGGCGATCTTCTCGACCGGGGTCGAGCGCCGGCTCGGCAACCTGCCGACCGCGCTCTTGCTGCTCGCCTGCGGTGCGCTCGGCGTCCTCGCCGCGGGCGGCATCGCCGACGCCAAGGGCGAAATCACGGTGATCGCGGGCGGCAACGGGATGGCGCTCGGCGCCGTCGCCGCCTGGTTCGCGATCCGCCGCTCCGAAGCGCACGGGGCGATCGACGAGGAGTATGACCTGATCGGGGTCGGCGTCGCCGCCGCCGTGCTGATCGCGCTGCCGCTCTTCGCCCCGACCGCCAACTTCTTCGCCTGTCTGGTCGGCGGCGCCGTCGGTGGCCTCGCCGGGCTGGCGGCGACGACCCTCCACCACAAGGAATAAGTGCCGGACGAGAAGGAGCTGGAAGCCGCGATCGAGCGGCTGCTCGACGCGGAGCGCTTCGCCGAGGCCGAACAGGTCGTCGCCCAGGCCGCGCCGCAGCTGCAGAAGGTGCTGGCGGCGGCGCTCGCCGCGGGCGGCTGGTTCGGCGAGCCGCACGAAGCCGAGACCCTGCGCGCGGCGACCGTCCCCGATCCGGACGAGCGGATCGCCGCGGTCCGCGCCCTGCTCGCCGAGGAGGCGAGGATGGGGATGATGGTCGGCGTCGCGGTGGGGTGGGCATTGAACGAAGAGCTGCGCAACCAAGAGGGAGACACCTGAGATGGAGATCAAGTTCCACGGCCAGTCCTGCTTCGAGATCAGCGCGGGCGAGGCGGTCGTCGTCACCGACCCGTTCCTGGCGCCGAACAACCCGGTCGCCGACGTCAGCGCGGAGGAGCTCGAGCCGACCGTGATCGCGGTCAGCCACGGCCACGCCGACCACGTCGCCGACCTGGTGCCGCTCGCCAAGCGCACCGGCGCGCAGTGCGTGGCGCTGGTGGAGATCGCCAACTGGCTGGGCGGGCAGGGCGTCGAGAACGTCAGCGACCCGAACTTCGGCGGCACCGTCGGCTTCGACTGGGGCTGGATCAAGTACGTGCCCGCCTGGCACACCAACACGCTGCCCGACGGCACCGTGATCGGCAACCCGGCGGGGATGCTGATCAACATCGGCGGCAAGACGATCTACCACGCCGGCGACACCTGCCTGTTCGGCGACATGAAGCTGATCGCCGAACGCAACCCGGTCGACATCGCCCTGCTGCCGATCGGCGGCCACTACACGATGGATCGCCACGACGCCGTGGTCGCCGCCCGGTTCGTCGGCGCCGACACCGTGATCCCGATGCACTACGACACCTTCCCGCCGATCGAGACCGACTCGGGCGCCTTCAAGGCCGACGTCGAGGCGGCCGGCGCGGGCACCGTCGTGCTGCTGAAGCCGGGCGAGTCCCACAGCGCGTAAGGAGGACTGGCCGGCCGGCCAGTCCGGTGTTAGGTTCCTCCCCGGGAGAGGTACGACCGAGGGAGGGATCGGATGGAGGCGAAGGAAGCGACCGGTTTCGGCTCGCGCGCGCAGCGGGCCGACTACCAGGCGACGGCGGACCCGGCGCTGAACGAGGCCGCGGACCGGACGGCGGACATCAAGCTGCTCGGCTACGGGGAGCTGTACGACCTCTGGGAGCGCCAGCAGTGGCAGACCCAGGAACTGGACTTCAGCCAGGACCGCGAGGACTGGCACGAGCGGATCTCCGAGGAAGAGCGCTTCCAGCGCATGTACGGGCTCTCCTCGTTCTTCATCGGCGAGCAGAAGGTGGCGGAGGAGCTGGGGCCGATCATGCGGGCGGCGCCGACCGAGGAGCAGAAGGTCTTCCTCTGCACGCAGATCGCCGACGAGGCCCGTCACGTCCGCTTCTTCGAGCGCTTCTACCGCGAGGTCGGCGTGCTCGGGTCCGACCGACTGGGGGAGATGCTGACCGAGACCTCGGCGCACCTGAACGACAACTTCGGCCGCCTCTTCGACGAGATGCTGGGGCGGCGGACCGAGCGCCTCTCCCAGGAGCCGGAGGACACCGAGGCGCTGGTCGAGGCGGTGACGCTCTACCACATGGTGATCGAGGGGATGCTGGCGCTCACCGGGCAGCACTTCATCATGGACTTCAACGAACGGGAAAACACGCTGCCGGGGTTCGTCGAGGGGTTCGGCAACGTCGCCCGCGACGAGCACCGCCACGTCGCCTTCGGCTCCGTCTTCCTGCGCGAGAAGGCGCGCGGGGACGACCGCTACAAGGCGGCGATCCGGCGCACGCTGGAGGAATCGCTGCCGGTCGCCGACGGGGTGCTCTCGCCGCCCTGGGCGGAGGGCGGCGACGACTTCGAGCTCTTCGGCTACTCGCTCGCCGAGACCCGCCAGTTCGCCGGCACCTGCCTGATGCGCCGGCTCAAGGTGATCGGCCTCGGCTGATCCGAGGCCGGGCCGGGAGCTACGGTTCGGTCGTCGCTTCTTCGGTGACGACCGGTTCCGAGCCGGAGGCCGAAGCTTCGGATTCCGTCGTCGGGGTCGATTCCGCCGGGGGCGGGGTGGTCGTCGTCGAGGCCGGGGTTTCCGGGGTCACGGTGACCGTCACGGAGCCTTTGCCGGAGTGGGCGCCGGCGGTGGTGGTCGCCGGGGTGGCGGATTCGACTTCGATGCCGCCGGAGATCGTCGCGCTTTCGGTCGAGGAAGCGCCGGCTTCGGGATCTTCGACCACCGTGGCTTCGGCGGGCACGTCGGTTTCTTCGGGCGGCAGGACTTCTTCGGTCGGGGCGACCGTGGGCGTTTCGACTTCTTCCGCCGGTTCGACCGCGACCGCGTTGCTGGAGATCGCGGGCTTGGTGCTTTCGGCCGTCTGGGCGGAGGCGACGGACGCTTCGAACCCGCCGGTCGGCGGCGGGGTGGTCACGTGGACCTGGGAGACCTTGGGCGCCGGCGTCACCGGCGTCGAGTGGTGTTCCTTCGGCAGCTCGACCGCCGCGCCCGCGGTGATCACCGCCGCGGTCACCACGCCGGCGACCGCCTTGGTGCCGATCGCGCCGCCGATCGCGCCGCCCAGGCCGCCGAGACCGCCGACCGCGCCGGAGCCACCGAGCGCGGCGGAGAGCCCGCTCGCCGCGCCGCCCGCGGCAGCCGCGCCGCCGCCCGCCGCGGCACCGCCGGCCGCCGCGCTCGAGGCGGCCGAGCCGCCGCCGAAGCCGAGCTTGGAGGCGATGAAACCCTTGAAGGCGAGCAGCGCGGGGACCGGGAAGAGCGCCGCCAGGAGCTTCTCGTTGGAGCGGATCTGGGAGCGGAAGTCGGCGCATTCCTCGCACTCGCGGACGTGGCGCCGGACCGGCGCCGAGACCTTGCGCAGCCCCTCGGCCGCTTCGGAGAGCTCGACCCGGACCTCGCCGCAGGTCAGCAGTCGCGCCTGGCTCGCCTCGGCCAGGGAGATCCGCGCCCGCACCAACAGCGACTTGACCGACGGCACCGTGGTCTCCATCGCGTCGGCGATCTCCTCGTAGGAGAGGGCGTCCATCTCACGCAGCAAGAGCGCCGAGCGCTGCGTCTCCGGCAGCTTGTTGACGTCGGCGATGATCTGCCGGAACTCCTCGCGGTTGTGGACCTTCTCGGCGGTCGAGGCGGCCTCCACTTCGGGCACCATGTCCATCGATTCCTGCGCGTCGGCGCTCGGCTTGCGGAGGTGGTTGAGGCAGCGGTTGCGGGCGATCCGGTAGAGCCAGGGGCGGAGGTTGATCTCCCGCTCGTCGGCGAGCATCGCCCGGTAGGCGTTGACGAAGACCTCCTGCAGCACGTCTTCGGCGTCCTCGGTCGAACCCAGCATCTGGCGGCAGAAGCCCAGCAGCCGGCCCTGGTAGCGGTCGACGATCGTCTCGAAGGCGCCGGGGTTACCGGCTCGCGCCATCGCGATCAGCTTCTCGTCGCCTTGCAGTTTCAGCAGCGGCGACTTGCGGGCAAGAAGCCCGCGGCGACTGGCGTGACTGAGTGCTGAAGCCTCCAAGGTCCCCCTCCAGGGCGGCGTGGTCCGGTGACTTGCAGACACGGTAACAACGGGTGAGTTGCGGTCCGCCAACATTTATTGCGCATTTACTGGCGCCGCCGGCTGATTTGCGGGACGGCGGGACGGTCGCGGCCGCTCTGTGGCGGGCTACGATCGGCGGGCCCGGGTGGCGAAACTGGTAAACGCGGCGCCCTTAAAAGGCGCTACCGCTCTGCGGTTCGCGGGTTCGAGTCCCGCCCCGGGCACTACTGCATAGATCCGTGTCATATATAAGATGCCGCGCCATGGGTGAGCACGGAGGGCGCATCGTCGCCAAGGTCCTGAAATCGCGCGGGGTGGACACGCTGTTCACGCTCTCGGGCGGCCACATCTTCTCGATCTACGACGGCTGCAAAGCCGAGGGGATCCGGATCGTCGACGTGCGCCACGAGCAGACCGCGACCTTCGCCGCCGAGGGGATCGCCAAGGCGACCCGCGGAATCGGCGTCGCCGCGCTGACCGCCGGCCCGGGCGTCACCAACGGGATCAGCGCGATCGCCGGCGCGCAGGCCAACAACTCGCCGATCGTCGTGCTCGGCGGGCGGGCGCCGGAGATGCGCTGGGGTTCCGGCTCGCTGCAGGAGATCGACCACCTGCCGTTCGTCTCGCCGCTGGTCAAGTCGGCGGCGACGGCGAAGGCGACCGACGCGATCGCGGCGCTGACCGCGGCCGCGCTCGACACCGCCGCCGCCGCGCCGAGCGGCCCGGCCTTCGTCGACTATCCGATGGACGTCGTCTTCAGCGAGGCCGAGTTCGAGCTGCCGGCGGTGCCGGCCGCGGGCGAGGCCCAGGCCCCGGAGGGGGTCGAGGAGGCGGCGGCGCTGCTGGCCGGCGCCGAGCGGCCGGTGATCATGGCCGGCACCGGGCTCTACTGGGCGCGGGCCGAGGGGCAGCTACGGGCGCTGGCCGAGGCGCTCGGCATCCCGGTCTTCCTCAACGGCCTCGGCCGCGGCTGCCTGCCCGCCGACCACGACCTCGCCTTCAGTCGCGCGCGCTCGACCGCGTTGCAGGGCGCCGACGTGGCGCTGGTGGTCGGGGTGCCGATGGACTTCCGGCTGGGGTTCGGGGGGAGCTTCGGGGCGGAGACGAAGATCGTCCGCCTCGACGTCGCGCCGAACGCGCTGACCGCGAACCGGTTGCCGGACCTCGACCTGGTCGGCGACGTCGCCGCCGGGCTCGGGGCGATCGCCGCCGCGGCGGGGGAGGGCGAGCGGACCAAGCCCTGGGTCGAGCAGCTGACCAACGTCGAGGCCGAGGCGCGCGAGGCCGAGCGCGAGCAGCTCGACGATCCGCGCGCGCCGCTCCATCCGGTGCGGATCTACCGGGAGCTCGACGCGGTCCTCGACCGCGACGCGATCGTCGTCGGTGACGGCGGCGATTTCGTCTCCTACGCGGGCCGCTACATCAACACCTACGAGCCGGGCTGCTGGATGGACCCGGGGCCGTTCGGCTGCCTCGGCGCCGGGCCGGGCCAGGCGATCGGCGCCAAGGTCGCCAACCCGGACAAGCAGGTCTGCCTGTTGCTCGGCGACGGCGCCTTCGGCTTCGCCGGGATGGAGTTCGAGACGATGTCCCGACACGGGCTCGGCGTCGTCGGGGTGATGGGGAACAACGGGATCTGGGCGCTCGAGCACCACCCGATGAAGTTCCTCTACGGCTACTCGGTGGCGGCCGAGCTGCGGCCGGAAACGCGCTACGACCAGCTGGTCGAGACGCTCGGCTGCGAGGGCGTGATCGTGCGGGAGCCGGAGGAGCTGCGGCCGGCGCTGGAGAAGGCGTTCGCCTCCGGCGTGCCGACCCTGGTCAACGTGATCACCGATCCCGAGGTCGTCTACCCGCGCAAATCGAACCTCGCCTGAGGGCGAGCTCGATCGGCGAACGCGGTGGTACCGGGCCCCAAGACGAGAATCGGCCGTCATCGCTGACGGCCGATTCAAGGCGGATCCCTCAGGACGGGCAGGGGTACGTCTTCAGGGACCCTTTTTTGATGGGCTCAGACGGCGGGAGGCGCCATGATGCGGCAATCGCCCAAGCCCTATGCCAAGGGCAAGGTGAGGCGAACCCCTCCTCGTCCCCGGTCCCAGCAGTATTGCCACGGCATGGGGATTTGTCCACCGCTTCATGCGTGGAGTACCAAAAAGAAGGTAATTCAGTAGGCCATTTGTGGGGGTTAAGCCCCACAAACCACCCGTTTGTCCTGTTGGCCTGGCGATCGATGTCCAACAGGTACGGCCGATGAGTCGACCGCGACAGCATTCTACTTAAATCGATTCCCTTAACGCAATCGCCGCGCCGTACAAGATGTCGTGCTCGGAGACGGTGATCCGGTCAAGGTCGAAGGCGCGCATCGCCTCCACCAAGGTGACGACGCCGGCGACGATTGTCGGCGCGCGGTCGGCGTGGAGGCCGCGGATCTGCATCCGCTGCGAGAGCGGGGTGGAGGCGAGGCGGGACAGCATCCGCTGGATCGAGCGCAGCTCGAGCACGTGGCCGTGGACCCGGGACGGGTCGTAGGGCTCCAGTCCCAGCTCGACCGCGGCGAGCGAGGTCGGCGTGCCGGCGACGGCGATGCCCGCCTCGGCGCGGGGCGCCTGCAGCGTCGCGGCTTCGATCAGCGCGCGCAGGTCGGCGGCCAGCTCTTCCAGCTCGACCGGGGTGGGCGGGTCGGAGGTGAGGTGGCGCTCGGTGTGGCGCACGACCCCCGCCTGCAGCGAAGTGTGGAAGTCGATCTGCCGGCCCTGGCCGACGATCATCTCGGTCGAGCCGCCGCCGATGTCGATCACCAGCGTCGGGACCTCGGGCGCCGTCTCCGACGTCGCCCCCAGATAAGTGAGCCGCGCCTCCTCCTCGCCGTCGAGCACCCGCGCCGACAGCGCGAACCGCTCCCGCAGCTCGGCGACGAAGGCGCCGCCGTTGTCGGCGTCCCGGACCGCGCTGGTCGCGATCGCGTCGACCCGTTCGGCCCCCAGCTCCTGCAATGTCGCGACATAGGGATCGATCGCCCCGCAGGTCGCCTCGATCGCCTCGGCCGCGAGCCGCCCGCTCAGGTCCACGCCCCGCCCCAACCGCGTCACCGTGCTGCGCCGCTCGATCGGCGTGACCCGCCCGTCCTCGACATCAGCGACGAGCAGTCGCGTCGAGTTGGAGCCGATGTCGATTACGGCTACCCGCCGCGAGCCCTCCGGCATGTCGCCACCCTAGTGAGACACGCCCCCCGGCGCCCCAATCCACCGCCCGCAACCGCCCCACCGAGCCCTCGCCGGAATTTCAACCCCACGTTGCTAAAATCCCGTGTCCGCCGCGGGGTGGAGCAGCCAGGTAGCTCGTCGGGCTCATAACCCGAAGGTCGCAGGTTCGAATCCTGCCCCCGCTATGGCCTTAGGAGCGGACCCAGACAATTCGCTCAGGCTCTTGATGTCACTGAAGGCGCTCGATACGAGCGCCTTCAGTCGTATCTGGCCCGCGTTTCGGTCGATTTCGACGCGGAGGCGGAACGCCTCGTAGAGGGCGTTGCGGGTCTCGGGATCGGCCTCCGCGAGCGCGGCCGAAAGATCGGGCATCGAGGCGAGGATCTCCGCGGCCTCCTCGGGGTCGATGGCATCGCTGTCGCCGCGGGCGTGGTCAAGTTGCGCGAGGCTCGCCTCGACCTCCTCGCGCTCGGTCTTCAGCGCGCGGATCCGGTCGCCGACAAGGATTGGATCGATGCCCTCCTCGATCGCGTCGAGCTGGCGCTCGATCTTCCGCTCCAGCTCGGCGAGCCGACTGGCGGCGCGCTCGCGCTCATCGTCCTCCTCGCCGCCGACCTCGGCGCGGAGCGCGGCGAGCTGGCGGCGGAAGTGGTCGAGGCGGTCGGGGCCGAAGATGCGCTTCGAGATGAACGAGTCGGCGAGCGCGATCACCCGGTCCTCGCGGACGTACTGCCATTTGCCGTGGCCGTTCGCCTCGGCCGCGGTGTCGCCGTAGGAGATCCGATAGCCGCAGGCGTAGTAGTTGTTGCCCTTGCGGCTCTTGCCGTGCATCCGCAGCGGGTTGTGGCCGGTGGCGCAGTGGACGATGCCGCGCAGCGGATAGAAGCGCTTCTGCGCGCGGCGCCGCCGGTTGCCGGAGTTGCCAGTGCTGCGTGCCCGCATCTCGACCTGCACCCGTTCGAAGTCCTCGTCGGAGACGATCGCCTCGTGGCGGCGCTCGGCCGCGATCCACTCCTCCTCGTCGCGGCGGACGAGCGGACCCTCGCCCTGCTTGACCGCGCGGAAGTCGAGCCGGTTCCAGTAGAGGCGTCCGGTGTAGACGGGGTTGTCGAGCATCGAGCGGATCGTCGATTTGGACCAGCGGCCGGAGGTGTTGCGTTTGGTGTCGACGTGGCGCGGGGAGGGGGGACCGCCGGGCCGGTTCAGGTGGTCGGCAATCTCGGCGTAGCCCGAGCCGGAGAGGAAGCGGGAGAACATCTCGACCCGGGCCTGCTCGCGCCGGAGCTGCGCGTCCAGCGCCGAGTCCGGTTGCGTGTACTCGATCGACATCTCGGGTCGAAGCTCCTCCGTCGGAGAATCCCTGCGGCGGACCGTGCCGGAGCGGTTACGCCGACGCGGTTGCCCGCCACCCACATGTCTAGCGTCGTCGCCGCGGGATCTCAAGTCGATTTTTCCCGCTCATCGACGGTGGTCCCGTCGTGAGGATCGCCTAGCCAGTCGATCGGTAGCTCTGGGTCGTCGAGCCCTTGGAAGATCGGCGCGAACGGGCCTGCGTCGTCCAGGTCTTCGAGCAGGCAGAAGGAGATCTGCAACTCAGGCGTCCGCTTGACCTGGGGATCTCGGCGTAGGAGGGCGAGGGCGATATCCCGCCGTCGTCCGAGCGCCTCCCGCGAACCGCCGGCGAGGACGCAGAGCACGCGCGGGAAAGACGGGTAGCTCCGCTTCCAGATCGGCTCTCCCTTCGTATCCGATGCTCGGCGAAGGTCGGCGTAGCGCCCTAGCTCCGTGGCGAGCCGATCGACGCTGAGGGTGGCACGGTCCAGCTCGAGGAAGACGTGGTCGAGATAGGCGATCTTCTCGGTCAGGCGCACGTAGGTGAGGACCGCGTCTGCGAAGAGCGTTCGCCGACGACGCCCGCGCCCCGTGCTCAGCGGATGGGCGACCTCGTGTCGCCACGACAACGGTCCGAACTCGTCGCCTCGCGTCCGCGCCGTCCGCAGGAAGCAGATCGCCGCATCGTTGACGGCGAGGGTGTGGGCACGGAGCGCCCCTGCCGCCTCCCTCGGCCCGAGCACCTTCGGCCGCAGTGGCAGCCCGCCGGCTTCGGCGGCGAGGTCGGCGCCGGACTCGCTCAGGAACCAGAGTCGCCGCGGGGTGACGCGGGCGTCCACATGATGCAGCAGGCCCGTGCTCTCCAGGCTCGCGAGCACCTGCTGCATGCGGCGCAGGCTGCGCCCCGGCAGGTGGATCGTCCGTAGCTGCTCGGTCGAGAGGACGCGGTGCTCGCCGAGCGAGGCGATCAGCTCCGCCGTGATCTCGGGCAGCCCGACCCCCGTCATCAAGGCCGGGCTCATGCATGGCCCCCGGTCCGCGGCCGTCCGGCCGGATGGCGTTGCCTCGCCGGCGCCGTGGAGAAGCGTTGTGTCGCCAGCGCGGAGGCGATCGCGGCCGCGCCGAGTGCGACGGGAGGAGACGAGATCGCGGGCGGAGTCGAGGTCGAGAGGTTCACTTCATGTCCCTAACTGGATGACGCACAGAGATGTCGGCAAATCGGCGTCCGCGCAAGTGGCGGCGCCATGCGGTTTGCCGCGATCCGACCCGAAAGTGCGGCGCGGCGACGGGCGAAGACAGAGGCGAAGCCTCGGGCGAAGCGATCGGCGAAGCCTGATGGAAGGCCCCGTTCTCCAGTTGTGATCTGTCCGCGGCACGTCTCGCTGGATACCGCGACGGCGCCGGGAGGTCTACACACGTGCCTAAGCACGTGTGCGAAGGAGCGGAGATGGGCAGTGGCTCGGCGTCCATATACAACAGTGGGTCGAGCAGCGAAAGTGGCCCCCTCAAAACGGACGGATGGGGGACCTCTTGGGGCCAAGGCAGACCGGACTCGGAGAGTCGGTTGCCGGTAGATCGACGTATGTCGGTGAGGCAGGTCATTCGGACCATTGCCCTGCGTGGCCTCGGCCGCAGCCGACGCTACGATCAGTTTCCGCGTGTAGCTAGGCGAGAGAGGAACTTCTGATCGAGGCGCGCACGAAAAAGAAGGCTCAGATCGGGGCGGATGACCCCAGGCTCGCCCGTGCGATCTTCACGCTGAAAGAGACGGCTGCATACCTCGATATCCCGAAGTCGAACGTCCAGCGCTGGGCGCGGCCGCCCGATCAAAAGCATCCGTTGCTCGCCTGCTTTCCGGCGCACGGGCGCGAGGCGACCGTCCCGTTCATCGGCTTCGCCGAGGCCTTCGTCCTATCCAGCTTCAGGCGTGCGGGGGTTCCCTTGCAGAGGATCCGACCGGCCGTCGAGGTCCTCGCCAACGAGATCGGCGTCGAGCACGCTCTGGCCTCCGAACGCCTCTATACCGACGGCGCCGAGGTCCTCTTCGACTACGCGAGCAGGAACGATGAGAGCGGGGTCAAGGATCTGGTCGTGGTCCGGACGAAGCAGCGCCAGTTCAGCGAGGTGGTAGAGGGCTACCTCAAACGCATCCACTACGGCGGGGACGGCTGGGCGGACTCCGTGCGACTGCCTGCGTACGGCACGGCCGAGGTGATCGTGAATCCTCGGGTGGCGTTCGGCCTGCCTCTCCTGGTCAACGGCGGAGCGCGCGTCGAGGATGTCGTCGATCGTTTTCAGGCAGGTGACTCTGTGGCCGACATCTCTGCCGATTTCGACGTTCCACCAAATGAGGTCGAAGACGTCGTGCGACTAGCGACCCGAGCCGCGGCCTGAGCCGTGAGGCGAGGGCGCGGCGTCAGATAGTCCGCCCATGCCTACCAAGTCGGACGAGCTGGAATTCTTCGTCGACCGGAGCCTCGGCAAGAGCATCGTCGCTGGATTGAGGGCCGCTGGCCTCCGGGTGCGGTCGATGGCCGATGCCTACGGTGAGGAGGCGGCCCAGCTTCTCGCAGACGAGGTCTGGTTACGGGACGCCGGCGAGAACGACTGGGTCGTCTTGACGAAGGACGACGCGATCCGGCGTCGCCCCGCCGAGCGGGATGCGCTCACGGAGGCGGAGGTCCGGGTCTTCTGCCTCACTAATCGCAACATGAGGGCGGCCGCGCAAACCGAGAGGTTCGTCGCGAATCGCCACCGAATCGTCCGGCAGGCGCGTAAGCCCGGCCCATACATCTACGGGGTGTACGAGGCAGGTCTTCGACGTCTTTGGCCGCGTTGAGCCTATTCGGTGGTTTGCTCTCCGACGCTCGGCCGCCTGGGGGAGCAGGACCAACCCAGCGCTAGCCGTCTGATTTCACTTGGATCCATCTGTCGGTGGGTCTGACGCAAGTACCTCTGCGAGCAGCTCACGGCGTTTCTTAGCGAGCTTTCCTAACTCCGTCTTGGCCGCCTTCCTAACGTCCTTTGACCGGCCGCTGTTATCGGCCGCCCAGGCCTGCGCCTGCTCGTACAGCTTGAGTTCCAGTTGAAGAGACTTGAAATCGTCTCCTTCTTGTCTCGTAGGGGGAACGCCATCGAGTGCATCACGAACGTCGTCAATGCCTCGCTCGAGTAATCCCACCATCCACCAAATCCGCTGCTCTTCGATTCCGATGTCATGCAGTTGGCCGAAGCGATCAATCCATGCGCTTCCGCTGTCTTCTCTCTCGACGTGTGCAAACGGCGGCGCGGTCTCGAGTCGGGACATTCGCTCTCGTGCCGATTTCGGAGGCCAGCCCTCTGGCCACCTCTCCCGTGCCGCCCATACCTTGAGGATCAGATCACTCGCGTAGGCAGCCGCATCTCGACGCGACTTGGCGCTTCTTGCCTTCTTTACCGCAGTCATCGCAGCGGCAATCTCATGCGCCATCCAGCGCGTGAGTGGATCGTGTTCCCTGCGCCGGCCGTTTTGTCTTGACAGGCTGGCGACTATCCGCTCACCTAAGCGAGCGATTTCGTCGTAGGCCTTCGAATTTGCCGTCCCCGTTGATGAGGAGGACGCGCTGGATTTCTTGTTCATTGCCCCTGTCTGGTTCTTGTCGAGAATCGACTCGTCGCGTCATTTCCGCCTTCATGACCAAGGCCATCCCGGTGGAGTTCAGATAGCTCAGCAGGGCGTCCGTTTTGACGAACGTCTGGTGGCCGCTGCTCCAGAATCCATGTTCGTATCGCTCTCTCTCGGGCGGAGGCTGGTCGCTAAATGCACGAACCCACGCAAGCGCGTCACCGCCCGACCCCTGTATCTGTCGCGCCTTCCGGTTCAGCACCGCTCCATGGTGTTGGGTGAAATCATCCGATGGAAGGATGTAACCAGCGGAGATTCGGGCCAGGTGGTCGTCCGTCTCAATACCTTCATGGTTCCGGTGATACTCGCTCAGCCAGCCAAGCAATCGGAATGGCGGAATGTCGATCGCGTTGCCATGTTCCTCCCCGTTCTCCTCGGCAAACGGAAACGAGAAGAAGGACATGTATTCGGCCGATTCCATCGCCTGGATCAGCGACGCTGCAGTCGAAGGCTCTACAAAAGCGCTGTGGAGTGAGTCCGATCCCCAGCCAATATCTGAGCGATAGCTGATGTAGCCATCTACAGCTAGGCACTCATGGTCTGGGCGACCAAGCAGCACTTCCAGGTGGTCCTCGTCGACCTTTGGCCAATGACGCTCTTCAAGCTGAACCTCAAGAAAATCCGCCTCAGGGGGAGTAGGCGAACGAAGGTCGATCATCCAGCTATCTTCGCGCTCCTCCAGATAGCGACTGAGCCACTCGATCCATGGATCGGTGACGGGCTCGTAACTCTCGACTACAACTGGCCGGCGCTCGGCAATGAGCTCACCAGCCACAAGATGCATCGCGGCATATTCAAGCGCGAGCGTTGAGTTCTCGATTTGCGGAAGGCTCCCGTGGTGGTGACTTATTTCACTGTAGTCTCGTTCTCGGATCCGGGGGTCATGCCGCCAGACGTCGCGTTCCGGGTCTTCCCCTAGAACGTCGAGCAGCCACCGCTCCGCTCGCGTCGCGATCTCTCCGGTGCCAATTCGAAAGACCTGGTCGCCGAAGCCAAACCAGTACGACTCCGTGTCCATATCGAAGTTCCAGCGTGCGGAGTTGCGGTCGATGCCGGGGAGATGGTCGTAGCTCCTTCCCCGCGGATAGAACGAAGAGGTCGCTCGGTTTGCCAAGTCAAGTGTTTCGGATTCATCCCGGGAGACGTCAGTCGTACCTTCGATGCGGAGTGCGGCGCGACGCGCGAACTCACGGACGACAGCATGGGGCCACTGCTCTGAGAGGGCTACGTCGCGAAAGATCGGCTGTTGTTCGACAAGAATGTCCGGCTGATCCCCGACGACGCGAGCCAGGGTCATATAGACCCAGATCTGAGCGGAAACCCAGAGAAAGTCCAGCTCCGGGGAGGTAAACTCCCCGCCGTCCCGTTTCTCGGCCCGTTTGAGTAAGGCAGTGGCAAGATCCGCCCCGTGCTGACCCGAGAGGATCATCCCTCGCGCAGCATGAGCAGCGCGCCAGCGAACTTGTTTCTCCGGGTTTGCGAACTGAGCCCAAAGAAATCCTCCGAGGACATCGACTGGGTTCTTGTTGGTCACCTGATCGGCCACCTCGGTATCCAGCTCAAGTTGCAGGAGGGACCAGTCGAGGAATCGCGCTACGTCTTCGGGTG
This sequence comes from Solirubrobacterales bacterium, assembly GCA_047601885.1. Classification (GTDB taxonomy): domain Bacteria; phylum Actinomycetota; class Thermoleophilia; order Solirubrobacterales; family 70-9; genus VAYN01. The sequence continues at coordinate 1,250,630 of JASGIK010000001.1, read as the reverse complement.
GCAGGGTCGCGGATACTTGCGCTGCAAGCGCGTGGAGCGACTCCGGCCGAAGCTCGGCGATGTTGAGAGCCGCCCCTTCGACCGCCATCTCCGCCGCTTCCTCCTCTCCGAGGAGACGTCCCACTGAGGCCAGCTGGGCTGCGGCGTTTTCCGGGTAGCGCACAAAGTTGAGAAGGTTCGCCATGAGGAACGGACGAAGTCTTCTTTCCCTCCAAGTCCGAACGGCCGCCGATTTCCATTCGCTCAGAGCTTTCGTCAGTACGGCGACGACCGCGGTTCCCTGGAAGTGCATCAGGTGCCCGTCGCTCGGAAGTCGAATCAAAGCATCGAGCCATGCGACGCGTTTCGCGGGGGCTTGGGCGGCTGCGGATCTATGCAGAAACTCAATTAACTTTTCATCGCCAAAGCTGAGTTCGGCTATGCGAACAAGTTGGTCGACGAGGTCGTCGGCTTTGCAGCGATCTGCACCGGACAGGAGGGCTTCAAGATCGCCCTCGTCGTCGTCCCGACGCCAACTAGGCCCTTCCGACGACTCTGGGGGCTCTGTGGTGCGAATGTAGGGGTCCAAACCTGCGACGGCCTGGATATTGGCCAAGCCGTTTTCAGCGGCCCATTCTTTGAGTGCCTCGCATCCGTCGACTCGCGCCTGGCCTGCCATATCGCGACGGATCACAAGTGAGAGGCGCTCAACGGCGGCCGCCAACTTGGCTCGATCTCCTTCCTCCGCGAGGCAGTCCAGAAGTGCGAGGGATCTGCGCGTCCTGTTGTACCCCTCGCCGCTAAGAATGAGAAGAAGAAGAGCGTCGCTTGCGCTGATAAACCGAGCTTCGGCGGCCGCGGTCGCTACCCAGCCAATGGTGTCCGGCAGTCGGGCGACGCGTTCATCCTCCCAGCGCGATGCGACCGCCAGTCCCGTGGCGGGATCCATGTCAGTGATCGCCTTAATGGTGTCAGTCCACGGAAGACGAGTGTCCTCGCTGATTCGGGACGTGTAGCCAACCAGAGATGCGGCCATTCTCTGGCCAAATTGAGATGCGTCCTGATGGCCCGCGAGGGAGGCGGCTACATGCGCGTGGGTCTCGAGGGCAGCGACACCGCTGTCATCGAGACCCTCGGCTGCTTTAACCGCCCGGGCGTAAAGATCGGCCGCCAGCTCGGCGTCGTGTGGGTCAGCGATCTCTACCAAGTCGAGGAGGAAGTCGGCAAGCTCGCTTGCTCGCTGCGCGCGTTCTTCAGAACGTTGAGCTGCACGGGCAACAAGGACGAGTGCCTGATCTCGGTAGCGACGATCCTCGATCAGCCGTCGTGCCATGCCCGCCCAGGTCGCGACCTCACCCTTGCCCGACGCTACCTCCGCTAGGTCCGCGGCTTTCACAACTAGGTCACGACTCGTGCCTCGGGCAGCCAGAAGGATGTCGCACATGAGAACAGTCCAGGTACCGAATTTGTAATCAGCCTCAAACCACCGATTCTTTGATCTCTCCTCAATGGCTTCTACATGCTCCACCAGGGTTCGGCTGGCCGACGATGCACGGGGGCGATGGACCAAGGCCGATGCGCGGCGACAGTAGATGGAAACGGAGGGCTCCACGGCTTCGCGCATCCGATCCCTTTGAGTGCGTGCGCGCGACTCGTCTTTGTCCTTGGTCGAGCGTGGCATCAGATCGTCGATACTCACCCCTCCCCCTTCACAGGAAGCGCGAAGCGCCGCCCAGCGGAGTGAGTTTTGGAAGTCTCCTAGTCCCTCCCAGCGGCCGGGCGCATGATGCGGCAGCGCCGGTTTTAGGTTTCGTCGCCTGAGGAGACGTAGCACTAGGCTCTGATCGCCGCTAATAAGGGCAACCATCTCAACGAAATCGATTGGCCAATTCCCCGCGCTGTGCTCAGCGCGGATGCGCGTACGAGCAACTTGCCGGGCGAGAGTCTGAACTTTCGCCGCTGGAAGAGATTGCCATTTGCTCCGGACCTGGGTCAGGAGTCTCGCCTTCATCTGGACCGGGAGGCGTGCCTCGAAGATCATCTCGGCCACCTCCGGCACGGGGTAGTTCTGCGCGAGACGCCGGATGAACTGCTCGGCTACCTTCCAAACGAATTCCCACGGCCGCCAGCGAAACATCGCCTCGAATGCTGCATCGGCTCCCCTCAGTATGAAAACCGCCTCTATCGCCGCCGCCAAATCGCGCTCGTCGATGTCCCAGCGGTGATCGTCTTCGCTCCTTCGACGCAACCATGCCCGAGCTGAGCGCAACTCGGCTTCCGCGAGCTCTTCATCGCCTTCTCGTGCGCGAAGGGCAGCCAGTCGCATATGAACCGGCCCTTGCCAGTGAAGGTTTCGATCCTGCCGCCACACGGCTGCGACCGAAGTGGGATCGCCGTAGCGGAGCGCTAGTTCTGGGTTTCGACGGATTACCTCGGCAACCGCGGAATCCGAGTCAGCGGCTCGCGCGGCAAGAACAAGGAGCTTGGCCGCCGACGGTCGATCATGTGGCGTCGTTGAACATTTCAGCGCGAGACGGAGGCGACGCGTATAGACCTGCAGACTAGAAAGCGGGTCGACGATCGCCGTAGGTGGACCATCCTCGATCGCGAGTCGAACCAACTCCTCATAGTCCTCCGCTCCCAAAAGGTGCTCGGCAAGGACCATGGCGGCGTATGGATCGTCCTGACGGCTGGCGAAGAACTTTGCCAGCCGACTATTGCCGTCGCGGCGCTGGATATCGTCGAGCTTCTCGTCCTCAAGGAATCTTTCGAAATCCTCATCCTGAATCGTGATTCCCTCTGGCTCGATGCGAAGTCCTGGAACCAGGGCATCACAAAAGCGTTCGATACGCGCGTTATCGCTCGACGCAACTTCGGCGAGTCGCATGAGGCTGACCGGGGGAGTCAGGCACATCAGCTCCGCGAGACGCTCTAGTGCCCAATCGGGGTCCGGCGCTTGTTCAACAGCGGACGACCAGAGATCGTCAAAGATGTTCTTCGGGGTCTTCTCGGCCAGCTTCACCGCCGAGTCGACCGAGTCCGTCTCGGGAGCCCCGAGAACGTAGCTCTGAACCCTCGGATTTCCCTGGCTCCGATGGTGGAACGCTTGACACTCCTCGACGCTCGCGCCTGGAAAACGAAATCGCAAGTAGGTGGTCGACGCGGCCTCGTCGAACCCGGTTAGCTCGACTTGGTCAGTATCAGCCGGGGCCTCGAGTGAGTCGCGCCGCCCGCTCCGCGCCGTGACGACCAAGCTGGCTCCGGGAGGGATTTTTAGTTGCCAGATGTCCGGGACAAACGATGGGTCCGAGCGTTTTCGCGCAGCCCATGCTGCATTGTCGGCAGCATCGATAACCACCAGTAGCTGGGCGCCAGCTTGACTCAACGTCTCCGCGGCTGCAGCCAGGCGTCGCTCTAGCTCGAGCCAGAGGTCAGGGCCTGCCTTGGGAGGTACCACCAAGAGTGGCAGTCGACATTTGACCGCCAGGTCATTGCAGAGCTGGAGGACCGCGCGCTCAGGCAAGTGGCGTGCGTGCGCTGGTCGCAAATAATCTCCGCCACCGAAACAATCGAGAGCGACGACCGCAGAGCCCTCCGGAAGCTGGTCTTCCAGGCGAAGAACGGTCGTGGTCTTACCGACGCCTGCGTTTCCATGAGCAACCAACCGCCGATCGGTCGATGCTCGAAGCGCCGTGACAATGCGGGCGGGATCGGGCGTGTCGACGATCTCGGTTGGCTCGGTACGGAAAATCGCAGGAGCTGGGAAAAGCTGGCCACGGTTATAAACGCCTAGGGCGGCGAAAACGTCCTCGGCACCTATCGGCTCGCCCTCGGGCAGGCCGGCGCGACGCACGAAGTCATACAGGGCCCTTGAGTGATTAGCGAGGTCTGCTTTGACGTGGGTCCCGAGCGTCGCAGTGATGTCGAGCTCTTGCCGGGCTCGGGAGCCTTCACTTCCACGGATTTCTAGGACCCTCAGAAAATCGGTGAAGGTCTGACTCGGCAGACCGCTCGCGGTACGGAGACGCTGCAAATCTTTACGGTGAATCTCCTCAAGTGATTTGAGGAGGGCGCTGGTCGAGACTTTGTTCGGATTGCGCTCCAGCTCCTTCTGCGCCGCTTTGAGTGCCCCACTGAGCCGTTGGCCGATAGGCCTGTTCGTGATCAGTTGGATCCGCAGAACATCCAGAACACGGTCGCGAGATTGATCTTGAGCGAGCGCGCTGTAGATGTCAGCTAGTCGGCGGACAGTGCTTGTCTTTCGCGACCCTTTTTCGCACAGGCGAGCTGCCGTCCAGCTTTTCGTGGGATTGCGGTGGCTGTACTTGAGCTGGGAGACCGTCACGCGTTTCGCGGTTGCTACGTCGCGCCCTCCGTAGTACTGCGTTAGGTCGACCCCCAGGAGAAGAGACGGGTCGACTCCGACCGGCTCGGATGGGTGGAGATCCTCCATGACCACCGACTGCAGGTCAGAGAGGGGTTCCAAGAGGCCCAGAACGCGCCGCGTTGCCCAGAGGACATGGAAGTCGTCCCCTGCACTTGACTCACGGGCGCCAGGGATGCTGGTGTCTGGCGACGAGGGCACCGCCAGATTCTTTCGAGTTACGCGGCGCGAAGGCGGCTAGTCGGAACAACCGCATTGCCGTGCCTCAGGCGACCGTAGCCAGGCCATTCCAGCGCGGTTGGGCACTAGGCTGACCGCGGAATAGCTATCGACTTCACGACCGCAGCCCCTTTAGGAGCTCGGCAGCGTGGACGCTGAGTGCGTCGGCAAGGGTCAACAGCGTGTCGAGCCTCGGCGAACGTTGGCCCATCTCAATCTTGTAGATGGTGTCGCGGCAGAGTCCGGTTCGCTCTGCGAGCTTCTCCTGAGAGAGGCCGCGCCGGCGCCTGATCAGGCAGAGATTGCGGCCGAACATGTTGGCGGCGTACTCGTTGGTCGTCACTTCGCGTCCTCATCGATTACCCACCGGCCCGGGCTCGACCTGCCGGGCTCCCACCTGACGCCCTCCGCTAGCACCGCCAGCTCCACTTCGAGCGCGGCGGCCAGCTTCAGGAACGACAGGGTTAGGGGTTCCCGCTCTCCCCACTCGTAGCTGCTGATCATGGTCCGGTGGATTCCAGCTCTTTCGGCGCAGGCCTCTTGGCTCAGATCGGCCGCGCGCCTGATCCGCCTGATGTTGCGGCCGATCCTCTGGCTAGCGGTCATCGGTCCCGGGCACGTTCCCCGCCCAGCAAATCGAGCAGCGCCAGGTGGGCGTCGTGTCGGAGGGTGGCCAGCGTGTATTCGGCCGCCTCCTCGTAGCCTTCGGTCGCCTTCTCGATCGTCGTCCGCGCCTCCTCGTCGGGCAGCATGACCTCTCGCCGGTCGAGCGCCTCCAGCAATCGCCTGAACACGGCTGCCTCCCGCACCGACGCCTCGGGGTCTTTCAGCCCCTCCGGCGTCCTCAGATCCTCGTCGACGCCGGCGAGCCATCCGCCGACCTCCTGCTTCAGGAGGTCGATCAGGTGGTCCGAAAAGATGATGGGCACTGCCCGAGGGGCGCCCGTAGGGTTCTCGTCAGCCATGGGGAGCGCTGTCTCCTTATGGTCAGGCCCTCGGTGGCGTGTCCGCGCCGCCGGGGGCCGCTTCGTTTTTCCGGTGCGCCAATGTAGGCCGGTCGTGGCCGATGTCAAGGCGACTTTTTCGAGGCCCTCTCCGAGTCGTCTACCGACCGCCTCGGGCGACCGCCCTCAAGCCCGCCTACGAAGCCAGATCCGCGACTTCCTCGATCGGGACGGCGCGTGCTCCCCTAAGGTCGGATCGTCCCCCCGCTATTTCACGAAGGCCCCGCAAAGGCGAGGTTTTTGTTTGGCTAGTGTTGTAGACAAATGGCTGCACTGGCGGCTGTGGGGCAACGCCAGGGGCAACGTGGGGCCGCGCTCCGATTTCGAGTTGGGGTTCGTCACGGGTCTTGCGTCTCGGTCGATCAAGCAGGTAAGCCGGACGAGCGTGTCCATCACGCGGCCGAATACGAATCGATTGCCGAGAACGGCGAGGCGTGCGTGGAGGGCGCGGGCGCGCTGATCGCCGTGAGCTCCGGTCCCGTCTGGCGGAACAGTCAGCGGCGATTTCCAGATCGGTAATCCGCAGAAGGCCGATGGACTTGGGCGACGATGTGACCTCGGGCGCCTTCGCGGCTCGCGACCATTTCCGACTTAGATAAGATCATATTATGTCTCTCGTATCGCGAAACCGCACTCGACTGAGCGCAACCGCAGGCCCCGCGACGGTGGAGTCGATCGACCCGGCCAACGACGAGTTGCTCGAGACCTACGAGGTCTTCTCCGAGGGCCGGATCGATGCTGCGCTCGAGCTCTCCCACGCCGCCTTCCGCGGGTACCGCCGCTCAGCCTGGAGCGGCCGCTTGGAGCTGATGAAGGGCGTCGCGCGAGAGCTGTGCACGATGGACGACGAGCTCTCGAACATGGTCAGCCGTGAGATGGGCAAGCCGATCTCCGAAGCGCACGCCGAAGTCGAGAAGTGCGCCTGGGCCTGCGAGCACTACGCCGAGAATGGCGAGGGCTACCTGGCGCCGGAGCCGATCGACGTCGGCGACGGGCGCCGCGTCTCGGTCTGCATCGCGGCGAAGCGCTTCATCGTCGTCGAGTCGGTCGCCGAGGAGTTCGAGCAGCGCTTCGCGGCGGCGGCCTCGGGGCTGCGGCGCGGCGCCCCCTCGGACCCCGAGACCCAGCTCGGCCCGATGGCCCGCGAGGACCTGCGCGACGAGATCGCCGGGATCGTCCGCGCCTCCGAGTCGGCCGGCGCGACGATCGTCACCGGCGGCAAGGCCCCCGACGAGCCGGGCGCCTGGTACGAGGCGACCGTGGTCAGCGCCACCGCCGACTCGAACGCCTCGGTGCTGCGCGAAGAGACCTTCGGCCCGGTCGCCGCGGTCGTCCGCGTGCCCGACGAGGCGGCGGCGATCGAGCTCGCCAACGACTCCGAGTTCGGCCTCGGCTCCAGCCTCTGGACCGAGGACCTGGAGAAGGCCGAGAAGCTCTCCGCCGACATCGAGGCGGGCATGGTGTTCGTCAACGCGATGACCGCCTCGGACCCGCGGATCCCCTTCGGCGGGGTGAACCGCAGCGGCATCGGCCGCGAGCTCGGCGGCGAACTCGGCATCCTCGCCTTCGTCAACATGCAGGCGGTCACGCTGAGCGCGACCCTGGGCCGGAGGTAAGCCGTCATCACGTTGGCGAAGGAGGTGACTATGAAAGCCACACCGCCCACTTGGCCGATCACGGAAGAGGTAGGTGCGCGCATGGTCGCGCTGAGGCGCGACCTTCACGCGAACCCGGAGCTGTCGAATCAAGAGCATCGGACGACCCAGGTCCTCAAGCGGGAGATGGAGGCATGCGGCGCCCGCAGGCTGACAGCCATCGAGCACACGGGTCTGGTCGTCGACATCGGTGACGGGGAGCCGATCGTCGCAGTCCGAGCTGATATCGACGCGCTGCCGATCGAAGAGGAGACCGAACTCTCCTTCAAGTCGCGGAACCCAGGGGTGATGCACGCCTGCGGCCATGACGTCCATGCCTCGATGGTGTGGGCCGTGGCGGCGACGGCGCTCGAACGCGAGTCGGAGCTCCCGGGAACCTTGCGAATCATCTTCCAGCCCGCCGAGGAGTACGAGCCGCTCGGCGCCCGCGCGGTGGTGGCACAAGGCTTCGTCGAGGATGTCTCGGCGATCGTGGCTCTGCACGTCGATCCGATGCTGCACCAGGGTCAGATCTCGATCAAGGATGGTCCGTTCATGTCAGGGTCGGACGTCTTCACGGTGCGCTTCAAGGGCGAGAGCAGCCATGCCGGCTGGCCACAGGAAGGGAGGGATGCACTGCTCGCTGCCGCATCGTTCGTCACCGAGGCTCACGCGCTGCGCACCCGTTACATCGATCCACGGGTTCCCTTGGTCCTCCATTTCGGCACGATCGAGGCGGGACTCGCGAACAACATCGTCGCCGAGGACGCCGTGCTGGAGGGTGTGGTCCGCTCCCTCGACGAGGAGGCTCGTCATGGCGCTCGCGCAATGTTGTCCCGGGTGGCGCGGGGGATCGAAGAGATCCACGGCGTGGCGGTCGAGCTGGAACTGATCCAAGGAGAGCCGATCCTGCACAACGACCCCGACGTCGTGGCGGCGATCCGGGCGGCGGGCCACGAGATCGCCGGCGGCAACGTCGGGGTCGTCGAGTTGCCGGTCGGGACTTTGAACGGCGAGGACTTCTCCTTCTACTGCGATCACGTGAAGGGCGCGATGGCCTGGCTCGGCGTCCGCAACGCGGGCCATGAGGTCGTGTATCCACTTCATCACCCGCGGATGGAAGTCGATGAGGACGCCCTTCCGATCGGAGCCGAATGTCTTCTCAACACCGCCTTGGCATTGATGCGACGACCCGGCGTTCGTCCGGAAGACTAGGAGGACCAACAGTTGCGCGAGCGAGACGACCTTCCCTTCGCGATGGTGGAGTACAAGGACAGGATCGGCCGGGTCAGGGCCAAGATGGCAGAGAAAGGGCTCGATGCGATGGTCGTCACGACGCCGGCCAACCTGCACTGGCTCACCGGCTATGAAACCCAGGGGCTGTGGTACCTGAACGCCTTGGTCTTGCCGGTGGATGGGCAGCCCGCGATGGTCACGAGGGCCGCCGAGCAGACCGTGGTCGAGGCCTACACCTGGGTCGAGCAGCGGCGTGGGTTCGCAGACCACGAGCCGGCCGTCGACATATTGGCCGAGGTGATCGGTGAGATGGGGCTCGATCACGCCCGGCTCGGGTATGAGTCCGACAGCTACTACCTGCGCACGATGGAACTGGACGAACTCCGTGCCGCTTTGCCGACGGCCGACTTCGACCCGTGCGTCCAGCTGATCGAGTGGGAGCGGATCGTCAAGTCCCCGGCCGAGCTCGAGTATGTACGCGCCGCCGCCGCGGCGGCCGACGCGGGCGTCGCTGCCGGCATCGCCGCGGTTGCAGAGGGCGTCGCGGAAAACGAGATCGCCGGGGACGTCTATCGCGCGATGCTCCGCGCAGGCGGCCAGTGGGGCCCGATGGCGCCGTTCGTCGTCTCGGGACCGCGTTCCTTCGTCAGTCACGCGACTTGGCGCGAGCGCGTCCTGACAAATGGAGATTGCGTGTTCTTCGAGGTCGGAGGCTGCGTGCATCGCTACAACGCCCCGATCATGCGTACCGCCTCGGTGGGACCGAAGTCGGCCAAGCTGCGGGAGGCCGAGGGGCTCGTCCTCGAAGCCGTAGACGCGGCGATGGAGGAGATCCGCCCGGGGGCCTCGACTTCGACGCCCGACCGCGTCGCCCGCGAGATCATCGCGCGTAACAGCTTCGGTGCTCAGCAGTACACCCGCGTCGGCTACAGCGTGGGCGTCGCCTTTCCGCCCGGTTGGGGAGAGGGCCATGTGATCGACATAAAGTCGGAGAACGACAGTGAGTTCAGGGCCGGGATGACGTTCCACCTGATCCCCTTCCTTCAGATACCTGACGAGGCCGCCGTCGGGATCTCGGAGACGATTCTCGTCACCGAGGACGGCTGCGAACGACTCACCGCGACCGACCGCCGGGTCTTCGAGTGCTGACCGACGACCGAGACGGAGTCGAGCCGGCCGGGAGTTGCGACGAGAGGAGATCGGGATGACCTCGATACGACACCTTGAGTCCACCGCCGCGGTGGCAGCCCCGGACGGGAGCTTCTCTCATGCCACCATCGCCGGGGGCTTTGTCTTCGTCTCAGGGCAAGGTCCCTTCGATCGAGACGGAAAGGTCGTGGGCCCCGACGTCAAGGCGCAGACTGCACAGGTGGTCGCGAACCTGGACGAGATCCTGCGGGCAACGGGCTGCGGCCTGGGCGACATGGTCAAGGTCACCTGCCATCTCGCCGACATCGAGCTCTTCGATGAATACGACGAGGAATACCGCTCGTTGATCCCGCCGCCTCGCCCCGCGCGCATCACGATCGGATCTGAACTGGACGGCGTTCTGGTCGAGATCGACTGCATCGCGCTGCGGCCTGACCCTTGACCTTGGGTCAGGGCCGCGGGGCGCCGACCGAGTCTCGCTCGATCAGCTCGGTCGGGAGAAGTGAGGGCGGGTCGCTCGTGATCGCTCGGCCGGCGACTCGGTCGAGCAGCACGCTCGTGCCGGCGCGGCCCATCTCAAACGCCGGCTGGCGTACCGTCGTGAGGGACGGACAGACGAGCTCGGCGGCGGGGACGTCGTCGAACCCGACCACGCTCAGCTCGTCGGGTACGGAGATACCTGCCTGCCTGCAGTAGGCGAGGACGCCGAAGGCCATCAGGTCGTTGGCGCAGAGGATCGCGGTCGGGCGGAGCTCGGCGTTTGCCGCGAGAAGGGTTTCGGCAGCGGCGTGGCCGGATGCCTGCCTGTAGTCACCTTCGACGACCGCGACCGAGTCCGGCTCGAGGCCGGCCGCCGCCGCCGCCTCCCGATAGCCGGCCAGGCGCTGCTCGGAGCTCCAGAGCGCCGAAGGTCCCGAGACGAAGGCCAGGCGGCGATGTCCTAGTTCCAGCACGTGTTGCGCGGACCGACGCGCTCCGGCGCGATTTTCCGCGCCGACCCAGGGAACCTCCATCCCCCTGAGCCGCTCGTCGATCAGCACGATCGGGCCATGTGCGGCGAGCTCGACCAGCGAGCGGGTCGAGATGCCCGTTCCACTGACGTACAGGACACCGTCGAGCCGTCGGCTCCTGAGCATGCCGGCGTAGTAGTCCTCGCGCTCGGAGCGGGCATCGGTCGCGCAGAGGACGACCACCACGTCCTCCTCGAGTGCCTTCTCCTGCACTCCCTCGGTGACGAGCGCGAAGAAGGGATTGCGCAGGTCGGGCACGATCAGGCCGATCGAGGCGACGCGTGGCCGCTTCAACGAGCGGGCCGACTGGTTCGGCTCGAAGCCGAGCTCCCGGATCGCAAGGTCGACGCGCGCCCGGGTCGTCGCCGACACGCCCGCGCTGTTGTTGATCACGTGGCTGACCGTGCTCGGCGAGACGCCCGCGAGGGCGGCGACGTCCCGGATCGTCGAGCGCTTCCTTTCCGGTCCTATCGAATCCCCTTCGAAACTCATTCTTGCGGAAGCTATCAAACGGTTCAGTATCACGGAAAGCGCTATTTAAAAGGGAAGAGACGGATGTGAATCTCCTTGACAAAAACGTTTGAAATCTGGTAGGACTCCGCCATTCCAGCCCTCTTACCATCTGGCTTGAACGTCAAAAAAGAAGCTCTGAAACGGTTCAGCAAGTTCCCCATCTTGAGAGGATCCCCATGAGACTCCGCCTGACCGCGCTGGCAGCCCTGATCGCAGCCTCCCTGTCCCTCGTCGCCTGTGGCGGGGGTTCGTCCAGCAGCTCCGCCACCGGCGGCTCCACTTCCGCCTCGGGGTCAGGCGGCGAACTGACGACGGTGAAGATGGTCCAGGAGTGGCCGGTGGCCGACGGCTTCTGGATCCCGTGGATCCTCGGCAAGGAAAAGGGCTTCTACGAAGAAGCGGGGATCAATCTCGAAATCATCGCCCCGGCCACCGAAGCGGACACGATGAAGCTGCTCGGCACGGGCCAGGCCGACGTCGCCTTCACGACCATCATGGACGTCCTCTTCGCGCGTGAAGCCGGCGCCGAAGTGACGGCCATCGGGCGCTACAGCAGTGGCAACAACTGGGGAGTCATCTCGCGCGAAGGCGAACCGCTGACGCCGGCCGAACTGAAGGGCAAGACGATCGGCATCTACAACGACGCCTGGACGCGGGCCCAGCTCTCGATGGTCCTCGCCAGCGCCGGCCTGACGCTCGACGACGTGAAGACGGTCGTCGCCTCCGACGACACGGTGCCATTGCTGCTGGAGAACAAGGTCGACGCGATCACCGGGCTGACGACCGCCGAGGGAGCGGAGATCGTCGGCGACGGGAAGAAGTACGAATTCCTCGAAGCGACGAAATACGGGGTGCCCGACTCACCGGTGCTGATGTTCGCCGCCAACGACGACTGGCTGCATGAAAACGAAGCGCTCGGCAAGAAGTTCATGGCGGCGACGGAACGCAGCCTCGAATACGCGATCGCCAATCCGCAGGAGGGCATCGAAGCGTACGTCAACGCCTATGGCGAAGCCGAGGAAAAGAGCTTCCTGACCGAGCAGTGGCACGACACGATCGAACTCTTCTCGAAGAGCCCCGACGGCAGCTATTTCTCGATGGACGACCAGATGTGGGCGCCGTTGCTGGAAGCGGTGAAGGAAAACGGTGTCGTCGAAAAGACCTTCCCGCCGGCCGACTACTACACGAACAAGCTGCTCGGGGTCTGAGTTGGCACGGATCCTGATAGCGGGCGAGTCCTGGATCACCCAGTCGGTCCATCAGAAGGGCTTCGATTCGTTCACCACGATCGAATACCACGAGGGCGTCGTGCCGCTCCGCGACGCGCTCGTCGGCCGCGGCCACGTGGTCGACTACCAGCCCTGCCACGTGGCCGCGGTCGAGTTTCCGTTCGAGGCGGAGGGCCTCGACCGCTACCAGGTCGTCATCCTCTCCGACATCGGATCCAACACCCTCCTGTTGCCGCCGGCCGTCTTTGCAGAGGGTCGCCCCAGGCCGAACCGGCTCGGCCTGCTGCGCGACTGGGTGCACGGCGGCGGCGGCCTGATCATGGCCGGCGGGTACCTCTCCTTCCAGGGAATCGAGGGGAAGGCGAACTACCGGGCGACCCCGCTGGCCGACGTCCTCCCGGTGACCCTCGACCACGGCGACGACCGCCGCGAGCTGCCCGAGGGCCGACCTCCGCAGGTCGAGCTGGGCGACCATCCGACCGTCGCCGGCGTCGGCGGCGAGTGGCCCGCGATGCTCGGCTACCAGCACGTGACGCCGAGGGCGGACACCGACGTCGTCGTCACGATCGACGGCGACCCGCTGGTCGCCGTCGGGAGCTTCGGGTCCGGCGCGGCGCTCGCCTTCACCAGCGATGTCGGACCCCACTGGGCCCCGCGGGAGTTCGTCGAGTGGCCTGGATACGCGGAGTTCTGGGACCGGGCCGTCAGGTTCCTCGCCGGTGAGGCGCCGGCGCCGCACGCCATCGGCGGAAAGGTGGCGGATGTCGGCTAGTACCGACCGGCACCCGTTCCTCCGTCCGGCCTGGGAGTACCGCCCGGGCGCGGACGTCGACCGCGAGCCACCCGCCGGCCTGCTGGCGGTCCAGGAGATCGCGATCCAGGTCGCCGAGGCCACCGTCGGTGCCGTCGCGCCCGGTCGCACCGAGGTCGAGCTGGAGGTCGCGGCGGCGGAGAAGATGCGTGAGCTCGGCGCGGCGGGGATCTGGACGATCACCAACGTCGGCGCCGGCGAGGGCGGGCTGGAGTGCTTCCCGACCGCCACGGCGACCGACCGCGAGGTCGGCGCCGCCGACGTCGTCACGATCGACGTCCACCCGATCTCGCAGACCGGGTTCTGGGGTGACTGCACGCGGACCGCGGTCCTCGGCACCGACCCCGGGCTGAGCGAGTCGCTCGCCGAGCTGGAGGACATCCACGTGCGGACGCTCGGCGCCTGTCGGCCCGGGATGCCCGCCCAGGAGCTCTTCGGGCACTGCGCGGAGCTGCTCCGCGCGGCCGACTTCGAGCTGCTCGACGCGCTCGGCAACATCGGGCACTCGCTGGCCGCCGGGGCAGCCTACGTCGACGGGTTCATCGACGCCGCCAACGCGACCCCGATGTGGGCGGCCTGGGCGATCGAGCCGTTCGTCGGTCGCGACGGGCGCGGCTACAAGGTCGAGGACGTGGTCTGGTTCGGCCGCGACGCCTGCACGGTGGTGGGACGATGACCGAGCCGCCGAGCGCCCCGACTTCGCTCGCCTGCCTGCAATTCGAGCCCGAGTTCGGTGCCGTCGAGGCGAACCTGGCAAAGCTCGCGCTGGCCGCCGCCGAGGCGGTCGAGCGCGGCGCCGAGATCGTCGTCGCGCCCGAGCTCTGCACCACCGGCTATGTCTTCGCCACGCGCGAGGAGGCGATGGAGCTCGCCGATCGCCCCGGGAGCGGGGGAGGCGTGGACGCCTTGATCGAGCTCGCTGCCCGCCACTCGATCCACCTCGTCGCCGGCTTCGCCGAGCGGGTCGGGAGCCGCTGTTACAACAGCTGCCTGCTGAGCGGTCCCGACGGGTTGCTTGGCATCTACCGCAAGGTTCACCTCTGGGACCGCGAGGCGCTCTTCTTCGAGCCGGGCGACGTCGGACTGCCGATCTTCGACCTGCCGCAGGGGCGGATCGCCTGCATGATCTGTTACGACGCGTGGTTCCCGGAGCTCTGGCGCGCCGCCGCGCTGGGGGGCGCCGACCTCGTCTGCCTGCCGACGAACTGGGTACCGATCCCCGGGCAGGATCCCGAGCGGGGGCCGATGGCGAACCTTCTGTGCATGACCGCCGCGCACCAGAACGGGCTCTGGGTGGCGGCCGCGGACCGGGTCGGCGTGGAGCGCGGCCAGCCGTTCATCGGGTCCAGCCTGATCACCGCGCCGACCGGCTGGCCGGTGGCCGGGCCGGCGGCAACCGATCGGGAGGAGATCCTGGTCGGCGGGGCCGACCTCGGTCTCGCCCGCGGCTGCCGATCCTGGGGCAAGTTCAACCACGTCCTCAGGGATCGGCGACCGGAGGTCTACGCGATGTCCACCCGGACCGCACTCGCGGAGGAGGCCGCATGAGCAAACTGCGGATCGACGGGGTCGGCAGGCGCTTCGGCGATACCGTCGCGCTGGAGCCGGTCGACCTCGAGGTCGAGGACGGATCCTTCGTCTCGATCGTCGGCCCTTCCGGCTGCGGCAAGAGCACGCTCTTCAACATCGTCTCGGGGATCCTCGCCCCGTCGGAGGGACAGGTCTGGATCGACGGCCAGGACGTCACCGGCACCACCGGCCACGTCGGCTACATGCTGCAGAAGGACCTCCTCCTTCCCTGGTGCACGGTGATCGAGAACATCACCTTCGGCAGCTCCCTGCGAGGCCGGGTGAAGCCGACGGAGTTCCGAGACGCCGCCCGGCTCGCGCAGCGCTACGGGCTCGGCGGCTTCGTCCACAATTACCCGCACACGCTCTCCGGCGGGATGCGCCAACGGGTCGCGCTGATGCGGACCCTGGCGATGGACAACGACGTGATGCTGCTCGACGAGCCCTTTGGCGCGCTCGATTCGCAGACCCGGGTGGAGATGCAACAGTGGCTGCTCGAAGTGTGGTCGGAGCACGGGCGGACGGTCGTCTTCGTCACCCATGACATCGACGAGGCGATCTTCCTCGCCGATCGGGTGGTGATCATGAGCGCGCGGCCGGGACGGGTGCGTGAGGTGATGCCGGTGGCGCTGCCCCGGCCCCGCGGCCTCGAGACCCTGACCAGCCCCACCTTCATGGACCTGAAGGCGCACATACTCGGGTTGATCTACGAGAACTACGCGGGCCCCGGCGCAGCCCAGGTCCAACTTGGCGAGGAGGCGGAGTCCAATGCAGGTTGACCGCGGCTGGCAGGATTCGCTGCTCCTCCAGATCGTCGCGCCCCTGCTCTCCTTCGCCGCCCTGATCGGGCTGTGGGCGCTGGTGATCAGCGTCTTCCACATCCCGCAGTACGTGGTCCCGACCCCGAAGGCGACCTTCGAGGCGATCAGGTCGGACTGGTCGACGCTCTCGGGCTACACCTGGATCACCTTCAAGGAGTTCTTCTACGGCTTCCTCGCCGGCTCGGCGGTCGGCTTCGTGCTCGCCGTGGTGATGGCCCAGTCGCGGATCCTGCAACGCGCGCTCTACCCGCTGCTGATCGTCAGCCAGGCGGTGCCGGTGATCGCGATCGCCGCCGCGCTCGTGATCGTCCTCGGTTTCGGTCTCGCCCCGAAGATCGTGATCGTCGCCCTGATCGTGTTCTTCCCGGTGGTGGTCAACGTGCTCGACGGGCTCGCCTCGGTCGACCGCGACATGGTGAACCTGGCGCGGGCGATGGGCGGCTCGCGCCTGGCGATCTTCCGCGCCGTCGATCTCCCCGCCACCTACACGCCGCTCTTCTCGGCGCTGAAGCTCTCGGCCACCTTCTCGGTCACCGGGGCGGTGATCGGCGAGTGGACGGCATCGACCAGCGGTGGCCTCGGCGCCTACCTGCTGCAGGCCAACTCCCGGCTCAACACGCCGGCGACGTTCGCGGCGATCGTCCTCCTCGCGGCGCTCGGCCTCTTCGCCTTCGTCTGCGTCGTCGCGATCGAGCGCCTGGCGACGCCGTGGCGCACGCGCGCCTCGGCGCGCCGCTTCTCCCGCGGTCGCCGAGCCTGCCGCCAGGAGGAGCCGGCGCCGGCGCCGGCGCGGGTCCTCGACCGTGCGCGATGAGGAGGTCCGCCGGGAGGCGGTGAGGCTCGCCGCGGCCCTGGTCGCCGCCGAGACGTTCCATCCCGAGGGCGAGCGGGCGGCGATGCTCTCGCTCGCGGAGAGACTGCGTTCGGCGGGGCTCGAGGTCAGCACGTTCGAGGTCGACGATCGACGGATCGAGCTGATCGTGCGGCTCGACGGTACGGGCGAGGGTCCGCTCTGTCTCTGTGGTCACCTCGACACCGTTCCACCGGGAGACGTCGGCCGGAGCTTCGATCCGCTCGCGGGCGAGGTAGGCGCCGGGATGCTCCTCGGCCGAGTTCGTCCATCGCACGGCCGGAACGCCATCTCGGCGGCGGCCCGCGCGATCCTGTCTCTCGAGGGCCTCGAGCTGCGCTCCGACCCCGACCTCGGGTCATCGACCCTCAACGTCGGCAGGGTGGAGGGCGGGAGGGCCCCCGACGTGGTGTCTGATCGGGCGGTCGTCGAGGTCGACGTCCGGACTGTCACGGGCGAAAGCGCCGGGTCCTGGGTCGAGCGTCTTGAACAGATATCCGGGGAGGACGCTGAAGTCTCGGTGGAGCTCGATCTTCCCCCTGTGGGCAACGACTCCACCGACCCTCGCCTGGAGCCGTTGCTTCGACAGCTCGGTCTGTCGGCGCGAGGGGCAGCGGTGCCCTACTTCACCGATGCGAGTCTGCTCGGAGCCGAGCTCGGCGCGGCGGTGCTGATCTGGGGTCCGGGGGACCCGGCTCTCGCGCACGCACCCGACGAGTGTTGTGACGTCGAGGAGATCGCCGAGATGGCCTCGCGCCTGGCGCGTCTGGGCCCTCTTGGGTAGAAGCCGCGGCAGCCGCTCCTGACTATGAGGCTCCAGATGCCACCGGATCCGCTCCCAGGCTTGCGAATAGGAGCTCCTTGTAGGCCTGTTCGTCGACATCCAGGACGACGTGCGCGTTATGTGGCTTCTCTTCCAGGCCGAGATGGTCGACGACCGTCATCGCCCGGGTGTAGCGACCTGACAGCTCGATCCCGATCCAGACCTCAGGCGCAACGGTCGCCAACGATGGAGCCGCGGTCACGGCGGCGGTGATCGCATCGGCGAGGTCATAGCCGTCCTGTTTGAGGACCTCTAGTGAGAAGCGCTCGAGGTGCCCCGTGATCCTTCGCAGGAATTGCGCCGGCGGCGCCTCAGAGTTGGCGAGGCGCTCGCGATCCGCTCTGTGCATCACGCCCCGCTTGCGGGATATGTCGTAGCCGACCATGACGAGCGGCAGTCCTGCCTCGAAGACGGCCGCGGCAGCCTCCGGATCGACCACGACGTTGTACTCGGCGACTGCGGTGGTGTTGCCGGGCAGGTCCGCGGAGCCCGCCATCGCGACGACCGACGAAAAGCAGTCCACGATCGACGGGTCTGAGGCGATCGCCGCCGCGACATTCGTGAGGGGCCCCAAGGTGAGCAGCGTCAGCTCCCCGGCGTTCTCGTGGGCGAGGCGTACGATCGCCTGGACGGCGTGTTCGGTCTCGGGTCGGCGCTTCGCGAGGGGGAAGAAGCTCCCTCCGAAGCCATCGGGCCCATGGATCCACTCCGCGGTGCGAAGCGGCGCGACGAGCGGTTGCCGGCAGCCCGGGAAGACGGGAACGTCCGTGGCGCCACCCACCTCGAGCGCGTAGAGGGCGTTCGCGGTCGCCTGTTCCTGGGGAACGTTTCCATGGACGGTGGTGACGCCCACGATCTCGATGTCCTGAGCCGACAGAAGCAGGAGCGCGGCCGCGTCGTCGACTCCCGTGTCGGTATCGACAAGCAACTTGGCGGGTGGGCCGTAGGGAAGTGGATTCATGGTCTGAGCGTATGTCTCAGGGGATTCTCTGTCAACGGTCGACAAGATTTTGATATGTTCATATGATGTTACAGCCGATCCTCTCGATGTCCCGCGCTGCTCTTCGATCCCTTTCGGCGGCCACCCGACGGGCGTGAGCGAGGATCGGTTGAAGAACTTCATCGCCGGAAGGTCGATCCCGTCCACGGCGACCGCGTCGGTGGCGATCAGGAATCCGGCCACCACGGACGTGCTCGCGCGATCGCCCCTCTCGACCGCCGAGGACGTCGATCTCGCGGTCAGGGCCGCGCGTAGTGCATTTCGCCGGTGGTCCCGGACCACTCCGGCCGAAAGATCCTCCGCCCTGCTCTCGATCGCCGACGCCGTCGAACGCGATGCGGAGGCGCTGTCTCGGGACGAGTGTGCCGAGACCGGCAAGCCGACGAGCTCCTTCCGGGAGGACGAGTTACCTGCCATCGTCGACGCCCTTCGCTTCTTCGCAGGGGCCGCACGATCTCTCTCGGGCCTGCCCGCCGGGGAGTACACGGCAGGCCTGACGTCCATTCTCCGCCGCGAACCGATCGGTGTCGTCGGGCACATAACTCCATGGAACTATCCGCTGATGGCCGCTGTGTGGAAGCTGGGCGCAACGGTGGCGGCAGGCAACACCGCCGTGATCAAGCCGGCCCAGGCCACCCCTACGACGACCTTGAGGCTCGCCGAACTCGCGCACGACCATCTCCCCACCGGCGTGATCAACGTGGTCTGCGGAGGCCCGGCGACCGGTGAGGTGATCGCGTCACACGCCGACGTCGACATGGTTGCGGTGACCGGATCGATCAGAGCGGGGAAGTCGGTCGCGTCAGCGGCCGCGGGAAACGTCACGCGCGTTCACCTGGAGCTCGGCGGGAACGCGCCGGTCCTGATCCTGGAGGACGCCGACCTGGTGGCGTCTCTGCCCAAGGTCGTCGCGGGCGCCTATTACAACGCGGGGCAGGACTGCATCGCAGCCACCCGCGTGATCGCGAGCAGGTCCGTCTATGACGACGTCGTCATCGGACTGGTGGAGGCCGCCTCCGCGCTGCGTGTCGGGGACCCTCTCGACTCGAGCACGCAGATCGGCCCGATGATCAGCGCCGAGCAGCGCGACCGGGTCCTCGGCATGCTCGAGCGTCGCCCCGGTAGCTCCAGGCTGGTGGCGGGAGGCACCTCGATCCCCGGGCCCGGCTACTTCATGCAACCGACCGTCGTGACCGACCTGCCGCAGGACTGTGAGCTGGTTCAGGACGAGATCTTCGGACCGGTCCTGACCGTCCAGTGCTGCCCCGACGAGACCGAGGCGGTGAGTTGGGCGAACGGGACCGCGTGCGGTCTCGGGGCGTCGATCTGGACTCGTGACACGGCCCGCGCGCTGGCCATCGCACGAGAGCTCGAAGCAGGTGTGGTGTGGATCAACGAGCATGCCCCGATCGTGTCGGAGATGCCCCATGGGGGCGTGAAGCGGTCCGGATATGGGAACGACCTGTCCGTCTTGGCGGTCGAGGAATACACCACCGTGAAGCACGTGATGGTGGCGACGTATGGAGGTCGGTGAGACGTGGAGCCTTCGAGTTGGTCGAACTGGTTCGGCAATGTGACCTGCCACCCTCGGCTGTGCATCCATCCGGCCGATGAGGGTGAGCTTGCCGACACCATCGTCGCCGCGGGCCGCGCCGGCGATCGGGTCGCGATCGCCGGCGCCGGTCACTCTAATGTGCCGCTGGTCGCCACGGACGGAACCCTGCTGGACCTCGACCGGATGGCGGGGATCGCCTCTGTCGACCTGGAGCAGATGACCGCCACGGTCGGGGCGGGGACCGTGATAGCCGAGCTGGGCGACGCGTTGTGGGATCTCGGGCTCGGCCTCATAAACCAGGGTGATATCGATGCGCAGAGGATCGCGGGTGCGGTCGCGACGGGCACCCACGGGACCGGTCGGGAGCTGACCAGTTTCAGTGGCGCCGTCGTGGGAGGGCGCTTGATCACGGCCGATGGATCGCTGCGGCGGTTTGGGCCTGCGGACCCCGATCTCCTCGATGCGGCCCGGACATCGTTGGGCGTGCTCGGCGCGA
Source organism: Solirubrobacterales bacterium (assembly GCA_047601885.1). Lineage (GTDB taxonomy): Bacteria > Actinomycetota > Thermoleophilia > Solirubrobacterales > 70-9 > VAYN01. Next base: position 1,230,348 of record JASGIK010000001.1, on the reverse strand, counting down.
TCAGCGAGCTCACGCTCTCGGTGCGCGAGGCCTACTGTGTGGAACGAACCTGGCTGTCGTTGAGGTGGGGCGAGTTCGAGGAGCGCTGGCACGAGCTGCTGCACACGAATCGCCACTGCACCTTCTTCTGGCTTCCTCAAGAGGATTCATCCGCCGGGTTCGGGATCCCGCCGGGGGAGCCAGACTCGATCCTCGTCAAGATGATGAATCCCCGGCCGAAGGATGCCCCGCCGTCGGGGAGCGGCGATCACTCGGATCCGACTCCCTACATAGACCGGTCCTATCGGGTGTTCCCCGACGAGTACGGACCTGACTTCGCCGAGCTGGAGTACTTCATCGCACAGTCGGATTGCCTCGGTGCGATGGCAGAGGTCCGAGAGCTGATACGCGGCCACCATCCGGATCAGCGATACCCGGTGGAGGTCAGGTTCACAGCGGCAGACCCCGGATGGTTGAGTCCGGCCTACGAGCGCGACTCATGTGTGGTGTCGTGCGGGGGAAGCTTTCGGGAAGACTACGAGCCGTTTTTGCGTGACTGCGACAGGATCCTCGCGCGCTTCGACGGGCGACCACATTGGGGGAAGCTCGGCTTCGCACCCGAGGAGCGACTCGAAAGGCTGCTGCCACGACTTCCCGACTTTCGTGACCTGCGACGGCGCCTCGACCCTGCGGGCGTCTTCCTGGGGGACTGGTTGAAGTCGTTGCTTGCGTGACGGACCGGAGTGCTGAGAGCGGTCGGCGCTTACCGTCACCTGTCGACGGCCGGCAGCCTGGGTATGGTGGCGCCGTGGACCTTTCGCCGCTCAGATCCGCGGCGTCGTTCGCCGACCAGGCCGCGGACGCCCTTCGCGAGCGGATCCTCTCTGGCGAGTTCGCGCCGAGCGAGCGCATCGTGGAGAGCGAGGTGGCCCGGCAGATGGAGGTGAGCCGGGCGCCGATCCGGGAGGCACTTAGTCGTCTGAGAGCCGAAGGCATCTTGCGCGAAGACGCCCGCCGGGGGACCTTCGTGGTCGACGTCGGGGTCAAGGACGTCGAGGAAATCTACGATCTGCGGGCGGCGCTCGAGGTCAAGGCGGTCCAGTTGCTGCGCGCGTCGCAGTCGTCCCCGCCGTTCGTGGCCCTCCATGATGCCGTCGACGACCTCGCCCGTGCCGCCCGGCGGGATGAACCGCGAGAGGTCGCCCGACTCGACGTCGGGTTCCACGGGACGCTCTGCGAACTGAGCGGCAACGAACGTCTCCACGCGGCGTTCCGGGCTCACGTGCCGATCCTCAGGGTGTTGCTGGCCACCGAGGAGTCCATTTACTTTCCCACCCTCACGGACGTCGCCGACCGACACGTGAGGCTTCTCGAGGCCGTCGAGGAAGAGGACGCGGACACGGCGGCGGATGCGGTTGCCCGACACCTGAGCGAGGCGAGGGACCGTGTGGTCGGCTACCTGGGTACCTCGCCGGCGGTGTCGGTCGACGCCGATTCCTGACCGGCTCCGTCGCTTTCGGATCGGACGGGCCGGTTTCGCGGCTCAGCCGGCGCGTCGCGCGAGGTTCTCGCGCGACAGGACGGCGGCCTCCCGGAACGGGAGCTGCAGCCAGGCGTCCTCGGCCGAGTCGCGCGAGCGACGGTAATGGCCCTTGAGCGCCCTTTCCATCGCCGAGGAGTCCTTCTTGCGGAGGGCTTTGATGATCGGTGGATGGGCCGGCGTATCCCACAGGTCGTCGACCCCGATCGGCGGCGCCGCGCTCGGTACCACCAGCTGCTGCATCGGCTCGAGCAGTTTCTCGACCGCCGGAAGGTGGACCGCATGAATGAGCGAGGTGTGAAATTCGAGGTGGCCGTCGGAAGCTCGTTGCCAATCGCGTTCGCTGATCGCCTCCACCAGCGCGTCGTAGCTGGACTCAAGTGCCTCGAGATCGTCCTCGGTCCTGCTGTTCACCGCCAGCATCCCCAGCTGGGTCTCGAGCGCCCGGCGTGCGTCGAAGATGTCGCCCATCGTCAGGTCCGAGCGGGTCAGCAGCAGGGCCAATGCGTCGCTGTATGCGCTGTCGTCGGGGGACGTCACGATCGTTCCGCGGCCTTGGCGGACCTCGACCAGGCCGCGGGCGGTGAGGGTCCGGACTGCGTCGCGGATGACGCTGCGACTGACATCCAGCAGCTCGCAGAGCTCGGACTCCGTCGGCAGGCGCTCACCGGGTGGGAGTTCACCCGCGACGATCCGTTCCTCGAATTCCCGCGCGATGCGATCGCTCAGCTTGACTTCCCCGCGCATCTCCCCGACCGGCGTGAACGGTCTTTTCAACCTCGAGTTCGGCTCGGACGGCATGGGCGCCATCCTATTCAGCGTTCCCGGCTGCCAAGCTGGCCGGCACCGCGCCCGGCGGCCTTGCGGAGATGATCGCGAAGTGGGCTGCCGCGACGACGTTGGATCCCGTGAGCACGCAGACGATCCGCCGCGCCCCTGCCGCAACGGCGGCCGCCAGGCCGCAGAGCGCGGCTCCACCCGAGGGCTCCACCACGAGGGCATGATCGGCGTAGACGCGGGCGGTGGCGGTGAGGATCTGCTCCTCGCCGGCGATGAGGACCCCCGCGGCATGGTCGCGGACGAGCGGGAACGTGATCGTGTCGGTATCGAGATTGCCGACCAATCCCTGCGCCTGGGAGACGTGCCTTTCCTCGATCCTGGTTATCGCGTCGCTTCGAAGCGACGTGGCCATCGCCGGGCTCCACTCCGGCTCGACGCCCCATGCGGCTACATCCCGGTCGGAGCCGGCACAGGCGAGCGCGATGCCGCTCAGCAGCCCGCCGCCACCGACCGGGACCACGATCGCTTCGGTCTCCGGCCACTGCGAAAGCACCTCGGTGCCCACGGTGGATTGGCCCGCGACGACCATAGGATCGTTATATGAGGAGATGAAACGCGCGCCAGGCCGCGCCGCGGCCTGGCGCGCGGCGACCTCGGTGTCGTCGTAGTCGCCATCGACCAACTCGACCCGGATGCCGGGTCCGAAGCGTCGGAGCGCCCCCAGCTTGGCCTCGTCGGTGTCGGCGGGGACGAGGATCTCGGCGTGCCGCCCGAGACTCGCGCAGGCAAAGGCGATACCGATCCCGTGGTTGCCCGCCGAGGCGGTGACGATCGTTTCCGACCGTCGCACGCCGGCCACCGCGGCCACGGCGCCACGTGCCTTGAAGCTGCCGGTGATCTGCTGGCACTCGAGCTTCAGCCGCACCTCGCAATCGACTTCCTCCGAAAGCGACGGGCTCTCCACGAGCGGAGTCCTGAGCAGCCCGGCCGCCGCGATCGCCCCCGAGGCCCCGCGGCGCTCGGGTGCCAATGGCACGCCCATCTTCAGCGCTGCCTTTGCGGTGTGGCCGGGGCGAGGCTCGGAGCCTTGCTCACCGTCGTCCGCGAGTCGCTAGTGGGCTCGCAGGAGCGTCCCATGGCCTTCGAGCGGCTCCTCGAAGCCGGCGATCCGCAGGCACTGCCAAAACTGGGCCTGGACCGAGGACACGACCGGCTTGCCGATCTCCTCCTCGATCTCGTCGATCACCTCCACCGCCCGCAGCGCCGTGCACGAGATGAACAGCCCGTCGGCCTCGGGAGCACATGCCGCGACCGCGGCTCGCCGGATCGACTCAGGCGTGACCCGGGCCATGTCGATGTCGCTCTCGATCAGGAAGCTGGAGATGTTGAGGACGTTGAGACCGTGGTCGCTCAGGTAGCTTCCGACGGCGGCATTGACCTCTTCCTCGTATGGCGTGAGGAGGGAGATGTTCTTGACGCCGAGCGCCTCGAACGCCGCGAGTCCCGCGGTGACCGGGGTCACCACCGGTACGCCTGGGAGCGCCTTGTGCACCTCGGCCGCGATCGCCTCATAGCCGCTGGCGACGGTCCCGGCGGTGCAGTCGTAACAGACGACGTCGAGGGGAACGCCGGGGACCAGTTGCCCCGCTGCCGTGGCGATCAGGTCGCGGTGTGCGCGCAGGTTCTCGAGCGTCACCGGGTTTGCGTTGAGGACCCTCGTGGTGTGGAAGAGGGCGCCCTCGGGCAGCAGGGCGTGGAAGTCCCGCTCCGTGGTCTCCGCGGTGGCGAGCTCGATCAGTCCGATCCGGTGCCGGATGCCAGGGTCGGCGAACTCGAGCTCCGTCGTCACGGCTTCGGTCTTCGGCAAAGAGATCATAGAATGCATCATATCATATTATCTATTCTCAAGCCGCCGTGTAGCCCCCGTCGACGGGGATCGACGCGCCGGTGATGTGGGAGGACTCATCGGCCGCGAGGAACGCCACCGCGGCGGCGACGTCGGCGGGATCGGCGAGTCGACGCTGGGGGATGCTCTCCTCGACCTCCCGTCGCCTCGTGCGGGCACGGGTGTGACCGGCGAGGTACTCCTCGAACATAGGCGTCGCGGTCATCCCGGGGGCGACCGCGTTGACGCGGATCCCGCGCGGCGCGAGCTCCACCGCCGCGCCACGGGTCAACGCCAGCACGGCACCCTTCGAGGAACCGTAGATGGTCATCTCGGGAACGCCCACCGAGGCGAGGCGGGAGGTCACATTGACGATCGAACCCGGACGCCGCAGGCGCTCGAGCTCGGCCGCAACGCTGCGCAGCATCCAGAGCGTGCCGAAGAGGTTGACGTCGAAGACCCTGCGTACGTCGGCCTCCTCGCTGGCGGTCAGTCGGCCGACCAGGTCGACAGCCGCGTTGTTGACGAGGACGTCGACACCGCCGAGATCGGCGGCGGCGGCAATCGCGCGATCGGCGGTCGAAGGGTCCTCGACCGACCCGGCGACGTGGACCACGGGCCCGCCGAGCTCCTCGGCCTGGGCCTTGCCGGTCTCGGCGTCGCGCGAGACCAGCACCAAGGCGGCCCCCTCGGCACGGAGTCGCGCGGCCACGCTGCGACCGATCCCCCGAGAGGAGCCCGTGACGATCGCCGTCTTGTCGCCCAGGCGATTCATCGGCCGGCGACGATGTCGTCGAGCGTCTCCCGGAGCGTGCTCGTCAGGAACTCCAGCTGGCTCGGCTCGATGACCAGCGGTGGTGAGATCTGCAGCGTCGCGCCGAGCAGGTTCCGGACGAGGACCCCGCGCTCGCGCGCGCCGATCACGACGCGCTCGACGAGTTGCGGTTCCGCGACCCGCGCCGTGGCGCTCAGTTCGACGCCACTCAACAAGCCGGCAACTCGCACCTCCTCGACGAGCGGATGTGGCGCGAGGGCGCCGAGTTCGCCCTCGAGCTGGGGCTCGAGCTGGTTGACCCGTTCGATCAGACGCTCGTCCTCGATCGCGTCGATGTTGGCGAGGGCCACCGCGCAGGCGGCGGGATGGCCTGAATACGTGTAGCCGTGGCGGAACACGCCGGCCCCGTCGGACCAGAGCGCGCCGAGCACACGGGGTCCCGCGAGAACGGCCCCGATCGGCAGATAGCCGGAGCTCAGCCCCTTCGCGCACGTCACGAGATCCGGCTCGATCCCATAACGCTGGCTCGCGAACCACCGCCCGACCCGCCCGAAGCCGGTGACGACCTCGTCGGCGATGAGGAGCACGTCGTGTTCTCGGCACAGCGCCTGCACGCCTTCCCAGTAGTCCGGCGGCGGCGGATAGACCCCGGCGGCGCCCTGGACCGGCTCGCCCATGAAGGCGGCCACGCGGCCGCGATGTTCGACGAGCGTCCGGTCGAGCGACGAGAGGTCGTCCCGAGGCACCTGGATCACTTCGCTGACCAGCGGCCCCCAGCCGGAAGCGTTCGCCTCGATCCCCGACAGCGAGGTCCCGAATCCGTTGACGCCGTGGTAGGCGCCCTCTCGGCTGATGATGATCCGGCGCGCGGGTTCACCGGCGAGGGCCCAATAGCGTCGCGCCATCTTCGCCGCGGTGTCGATGCTGTCGGAGCCTCCGCTGGTGAAAAAGACGGCGCTCTCTGGCCCCAGCGGACCGATCTGCCGGACCCGCTCCGCGAGGTCCAGGGCGGGCCGATTCGCGAACACGTCGAAGATCTGGTAGCCCGCCAGGTCTGCCATCTGGGCGCGGGCTGCCTCGGCGAACGCCTCACGTCCATGTCCGGCATTGCAATACCAGAGGGCGGCGGAGGCATCGAGATAGCGCTTGCCGTCCTCGTCAAAGACCCATGCGCCTTCCCCGCGGGCGATGACGAGCTCGTGCCCACCGACTTTGGACATGTCCGCGAACGGATGCCATAGTGCAAACATACGATCATCGTATAACATGATATAAACCTGACCTCGACTCCTGGGCAGTGCCGGGAGTCGAGAACGACCGAAGGAAGCTGTGGCCGAGACGCTCGCGACGGACCTACGAACTCTGATGCGCCCCCCGAGGCGGATCGTGTCGCGCCCGACGATCCAGGTGGCCCCGTCGTCTTGAGCGCTCGGTCAGTCAACGGGCAGCAGGTGAGCAGCCCGGCGCTGCGGATCGAAGGCGTGACGAAGCTCTTCGGCAGCACGGTCGCCCTCGCCGACACCTCGTTCGGTCTCGGCAAAGGGGAGTTCGTCTCTTTGCTGGGTCCCTCGGGCTGCGGCAAGAGCACGCTCTTCAACGTCATCGCCGGTCTGACCGAGCCAACCAAAGGGCGCGTCGCGATAGCCGACGAGGACGTGACGGGAAGGTGCGGTCACGTCGGTTACATGATGCAGAAGGACCTTCTGCTTCCGTGGAAGACGGTCCGCGAGAACATCGTGCTCGGCGCCACGCTCACCGGCTCCGCCGATCGTGCCGACCGTGAAGAGGCCGCGGTGCTGGCCGAGCGTTACGGCCTGGGCGGGTTCATCGACCAATACCCACACACGCTCTCGGGTGGGATGCGCCAGCGGGTTGCCCTTATGAGAACCCTGGCGTTCCACAAAGAAGTGATCCTGCTGGACGAGCCATTCGGCGCGCTCGACGCGCTCACGCGCGCCGACATGCATGAATGGCTCCTCGAGGTGTGGGAGCGTGAGGAGTGCACGGTCCTCTTCGTCACCCACGATGTCGACGAGGCATTGTTCCTTTCGGATCGGATCCTCGTCATGTCGCCACGGCCCGGCCGGATCGAGACAGAGGTGCGGGTGGAGATCCCACGACCCCGGAGTGTCGACGCGATGACCTCCCGTCCCTTCGTCGAGGGCAAAGCCCGAATCCTCGCCACGCTCCGCGACGCCAGGGCCGCCATGGCCGGGGGGCAGCGAGAGGGGGTGGCCGAGTGACCGACCGCCGACCGCCCAACCTGCTCCTCCAGATACTCGCGCCGACCGCGGTGCTGGCCGCCAGCATCGGCGCCTGGGCCCTTGTCGTGAAGCTCTTTCACGTGGCGCCGTACGTGCTGCCGAGTCCCGGTGAAACCTGGCAGTCGATGCGGGAAAACTGGCCCGAACTTCGTCAAGGCATCGGGGTCACGACGGAAGAGTTCCTCATCGGCTTCGTCCTCGGCTCGATACTCGGCTTCGTCCTTGCCGCGCTCATGGCCCAGTGGCGGGTCGTACGGACCGCGTTCTATCCGATCCTGATCGCGACCCAGGCGATACCGGTCATCGCGATCGCGCCGGCATTGATCATCTGGTTCGGCTTCGGCCTGCTCCCCAAGGTCATCATCATCATGGTCATCGTCTTCTTCCCGGTGGTCGTCAACGTCCTGGACGGACTCGTCTCGATCGACCCGGCGGTCATAAACCTCGCGCGGTCGATGGGCGCCGGCGAGTACAAGGTGTTCCGGCACATCAAGCTGCCGGCCACCTACACGCCGCTGTTCTCGGCGCTCAAGCTTTCGGCGACCTTTTCGGTGACCGGGGCGGTGATCGGAGAGTGGACCGCCTCGAGCTCGGGAGGCCTCGGCGTCTTCCTCCTCAACTCCAGCAGCCGCCTCGACACGCCGGCGACGTTCGCGGCGATCGTGATCCTGGCCGCGATGGGAATCCTCGCATTCGTCTGCATCGCCCTGTTGGAGGTGCTCGTCACGCCGTGGCGCACCAGGGCGACCCCGCGACAGTGGCTTCCCTGGAAGGCGGGGTCCTCCCGAAAACGCGAAGGGCGACCGAGTGAACACAACCCGGGGGCCGCAATGAAGTCGAACTCAGGAGAAGCTAGATGATGGTCAAACGACGGTTTGCAGTTGCTGTAGTCGCCTTGGTCCTCGGGGCGGTATCACTCGCCGCGTGTGGCGGGTCCGGTTCGAGTAGCGGTGATTCCGGCTCGAGTAGTGGTGACACGACGCAGTCGGGCAACACCGAAAAGATCACCATGGTGCAGGAGTTCACCGTCGCGTCATCGCTCTGGACGCCATGGGTGGTGGCAGAGAACAAAGGGTATTTCCAGAAACACGGCCTCGAAGTCGAAATCCTGCCGCCGCCGAGTGCCGGCGGGACCGCCGCACTCCTGGCGACGGGAAAGGCGCAACTCGGCTTCGACACGACCATCGATGTCGCCACCTCCCGGTCCCACGGCGGCAAGATCAAGGCGATCGGCAGTTATGGGACCGAAAACACCTGTGGGATCGTCTCGCTGCCCGGGGAATTCTCGAAGGATCCGACCAAGCTCAAGGGCAAGACGGTCGCCGTATCCAGTGACAGCTGGACGGATGCCCAGATGCACATCCTGCTCGAATCGGCGGGCATGTCTCAAGGCGACCTCAACGAGGTGGCGACCTCGACCGACGCGACGCCCCTGATGCTGCAAGGCAAGGTTGATGGGATGACGGACTGTGCCAACTACGCGGCCATCGAGGCGGAGATCCTCGAAGGCAAGAAGACCGAACAGATGAACTTCGCGGAAAACGGAGCACCCAACACGCCGGTGTGGGTGCTGGTCGGCAACGAAGAATGGCTGGAAGCCCACCCGGAACAAGCGAAGGAGTTCATGGCCGCCGTCAAGGAAGGCCTCAGCTATGCGATTGCGAATCCAGGGAAATCTCAGGAAATCCTCCTGGAACAGTTCCCCAAGGCCGGTGAACTCAAGTTCTGTGAAGCATGGTGGGAATCGCTCATTCCCGGTTTCGGCCAGAAGTCCTCATGGTTTCATCAAGAAGAATCAAATTGGACCGAACTGCAGGAAGTCATGCTCAAGTTCAACCTGATCAAGACGGAACTCCCCGTCAGCGATTACTTCACCAACCAGTACGTCGGCTGACCCGGAGCGAGAGGCAATCCTTCGCTGAGGCCATGACGTAGGCGCGATATGCCGGTCCTCCAGGTCGATCTCGGCCGGAGGACCGGCGACAGCCGTGTCGGAAGAGACGCGTCGCGAGCCGAATCCAGCTGTTGGTCTGAGCTCTCCTTCCTCGCCGAGGCGAGTGGCATGGACCACCGAACCTCTTACAGCACACTCAACATGGGTGTCGGTCTCGCCATCTTCTGCGCGCACGGGTCTGCGCCAGGAATACGCCTTTCTCCTCGGTCGCGGAGATAGCGCCTCGAAGCTCCACTCCCGCACCCCGAGGACCTCGCCGAGCAGATATCTGCACTCGTCGGGACCGTGAGAATGGTCGCGCTCGCGTGGTCGTCGGGGTTGGCTAACTGCGAAGGTCGACGGAGGGATCTGGCAGAGTCGCCTCCGCCTTGCGCACGTCCGCCTCGCGCGGCATCCCCTCTCGTGCGCCGCGCACCGTGGTCGAGAGACCGGCCGCGACGACCGCGAAGCGACTGGCGGCCTCGATCTCATCGCCCGCGGCGAGGCGGGCGGCCAGCGCCCCGTTCAGGGTGTCGCCGGCGCCCACCGTGTCGGTGACCTCGTCGAGCGGCAGGGCGGGGAGGTGTCGAACCGGCGCGCCGGGCCCGGCCAAGAAGACGCCGTCGGCGCCCGCGGTCAAGACGATGGTGCAGTCCGTCTCCGCGGCCAGGACGGCGGCCGCCCGCGGCGGCTCGCTCTCGCCGGTGAGGGCGAGTGCCTCTCCGGCATTGGGCGTCAGCACCGACGCCCGCGGAGCCAGCTCGGCAGCGAGATCGCCTGCGGGTGCCGGGTTCAAGATCACCGGCACACCGGCGGCCCGGGCGGCCGCGACCGCCGCGCGCGCGGCGTCGGCCGAGATCTCCAGGCTCAGCAGAAGCCAGCTTGCCGTCGGCAAGGAATCGGCGAGCGCCGCCTGCACCTTCTCGGGGCTCATCGCCCAGTTCGCTCCGGAGCCGACCGCTATCTGGTTCTCGCCGCGGTCGTCGACGACGATCGCGGCGGTTCCCGTGCGGACGCCGGCGAGTCGCAACGTCGCGGAGGTGTCGACGCCCTCCGCCTCGAGCAACTCGAGCGCCTCACTCCCATCCGCGTCTTCGCCGACCGCTCCGATGAAGCTTGTTCGCGCTCCGGCTCGTGCGGCCGCCACCGCCGAGTTCGCCCCCTTGCCGCCTTGGTGTACTTCGCTGGCCGGGCCGACCACCGTTTCACCTGGACCAGGGAGTCGCGCCGTGCGAACGACGATGTCGACATTCAGCGAGCCGACCACGATCACGTCGGTTGATGCTCTCTTCATCGGCTATGGGAATCTAGTCATAGTCGCCGATCGGTCGCGGCTCTCCTGGTAGGGCGAGGGTGTCCGAGTACCACCGCTTCGTTGCCGATGCGCCCGATCTTGCGGCACGCGGTCCAAATTGAAGCTGGACGCTGGATCCTCATAACCCGAAGGTCGCAGGTTCGAATCCTGCCCCCGCTATTTCACGAAAGCCCCGCAGGTGCGGGGCTTTCGTTTGCCTCGTGATGTAGACAAAGAGGTGCAAATTGGGGCGTGGGGCAACGCCTGGGGCAACACGAGGTCGTGGTGACGCCCAAGAGCGCCGCTCCGTAGACGATCGCCGGCAGAGCACCGCGACGAGGAGACGCTCGTCAGCCTGGGTAGATCTGTTCTCGGCTTCGTTTTCCGGCCGGGTGGCGTCGGCCGCTTCCCGAACCCGTGCGCCCTTCGATGGTAAGGAAGGGGTCACGAGTTCGAGTCTCGTCCTGGGCTCTGTAGAAACCAGCGTCGATCGACCGGCGGGCCCAACTGGGTCACTTAGATGTTGCTTCACCCAAAATTATGATATTTGATAAAGATGCTGCACGAACTCGCCATCATGGAGCATCGCCGAACCCTAGGCGCCGTGCTCGAGGAACGGTCTCGCGAAGTTCCCCACCGGCCGTTTCTCAGGTTCGGCCGCGATGAGCTGACCTTCGCGCAGACGAACGCGGCCAGCGACCGCCTCGCCGTGGGGTTGGCCGGTCTCGGTGTGGGCGCGGGCGAGCCGGCGATCATGATGCTGCCCAACCGGGACGATTACGTGATCAGCTGGTTCGCGCTCGCAAAGCTGGGCGCGCCGGCAATGGGGCTCGATCCGGCCATGTCCGTCGACCGCCTTGCAGGCATGTTGCGGCTGACCGGAGCGCGCGTCCTGATCGCCGACGCCCGATCGCTGGCGCGGATCGAGTCGGCCGCGGCAGGCACCGCCGTCGAGACGATCGTGATCTGCGACGGATTCGAGGACCTCGCGGGACGCGCCGATTCCCGGTTTGCGATCAGGTCCCTGGAGGAACTCGAATCGTTCGCCGGGGAGCGCCCAAGGGCCACGATCGGCGGCTCCGATCTGGCGATGCTCCTTACCACCTCCGGGAGCACCGGCACTCCCAAGGCCTGCGAATTGCCGCACCGGACAGCCCTGCGAATCGCCGAGACCCACGTCGAGGCGTTGTCGTTGCGTTCCACCGACGTTCTCTTCTGTCCTTTCCCCCTTTTCCACATCGACGCGAGCCTGCTGACCGTCGTGCCGGCGTTGCTTCTCGGGGCCTGCGCCGCGATCGGCAGCGGATTCGATGCGGAGGCGTTCTGGGAGGAGGCGGAGGAGGCCGGGGCGACGATTATCGACCTCTTGGGTGACTCGCTCGCCTCGCTCTCCCGACTGCCCCCTTTGGCCAGCGACTCCACCAACGGGGTCCGCCTCGCCTGGGGCGCGTACCTCGCCGATCCGGCGCTCGCCGACGAGTTCGAGCGTCGGTTCGATCTGCGGATGGCCGGCGGCATGTACGGGCTGACCGATGTTGCCATCGTCGCCTATCAGCCTTTGGATGAGCCGCAGCGGGCAGGATCGGCGGGCAAGCCGGTTCGGTCGTTCGACCTACGCATCTTCGACGAGTTCGACGAAGAGGTGCCGTCGGGGGAGGTCGGGGAGGTCGTGGTCCGCCCGACCGAGCCGTGGGCGATGAGCACGGGGTACTACAGCATGCCCGAGGCGACCCTCGAGGGATCGCGAAACCTCTGGCGCCACACCGGCGATCTCGGTCATCTGGACGCGGACGGCTACCTCTACATCAGGGGGCGAAAGGCGCACGAGACCGGACGGGAGAGCGGGTCGGCCTCGCTGCTGGCGATCGAGGACACCGTCGGAGCCCACCCGGAGGTCGTCGAGGCGGCCGCGTTCCGCGTCGGCGAGGATGCCGACGCCGAGGTCAAGGTGTGTGTCGTGCCCGTGGCGGGGTCGGCACTCGACCCGACCGTGATCTGGGCTTTCTGCGAGGAAAAGCTGGCAGCGGACGGGATCCCGCGCTACCTCGAGTTACTCCCCGCCCTGCCCAAGACGCCGACCCGCAAGGTCGAAAAATACGAGCTCCAGCGCGACTGGCTGACCCCCGGCACCGTCGATCGTCGCAGTCGACGGATCCGCGACTTTTCCCGCGACGCCCACCCCCAGAGCGAGGAGATCGGATGAGCCTGCCCGAGAAGTACGACCATCTGGAGACGATCAAAGACATTCACGACTACTTCCTGCGCGAGTGCCAGGAAGGCGGGAACATCGAGATTGTCGCCGACTTCTTCACCGACGACTACGTCCAGCACACCCCCGACCCTGGGCAGGCCGCCGATCGCTCTGGCGCGGTCCAGGCGGAGATCGAGACGCACTCCGCACTCGGGGATGTGACGGTCGAGGTGATCCAACAGGTCGTCGGCGCGGACATGATCGCCACCTACAAGATCATCTCGGGTCGGCACGTGGGGGAGGGCCTCGGAACCCCGCCCAGCGGCGAGCGGGTGTCGTTCCGCGTGATGGACATGGTGCGCTACCGCGACCGGCAGATCGCCGAGCACTGGCACGTGCTGCAGGAAGGCTAGTCCGAAGGATCGCGCGCGTCGCGAGGCCGGAGAATCTTGATGTATGCTAAATTATCAAATCTAGTGCCAGCCTTCGGGACCAGCGGGCGGTGAAGCGACAGTGAGCGAGGCGATGTCCCGCGCGGAGCCCAGGGAGGGCCGGCCGGGGTTCGTCGAGGAGATCGCGCCCCGGCAGGCAGTCGGGGGCAGCGTCGCGGCTGACGATGCGCTCCTCGACCGCGCCCGGGTGGATCGGCGGAACCTCTTCGACCTACGGCGCTTTACCGAGGTCCTCCGCGAAGCGGGCCTCGACGCGGCGGTCGCCTTCACCGGCCCCAACATCACCTACACCGCTGGTGCGTACACGCGCGGATGGGACGACCTGCAGATCGCGGTGACCACCGCCGACGGGATCCAGGTCCTCGTGATGCCGACCGATTACGCGCAGTATTTCGGCGAGTACAGCTGGGTCGAGGACGTCCGCGCCTTCGCGCTCGGGGACGATGTCTTCGGTCGCGGCGCCGCCCTGCTGGGCGAGACACTCCGCGACCTCGGACTGGCGGAGGCGCAGATCGGCCTCGACTCCTCGCTCTCGGCCGCCTTCATGGCGTCGTTGGAGGGTTCGCTTCCCGACGCAAGGTGGGTCGACGCCGAGCCCGCCCTCGAACGTGCGCGGATGATCAAGGCCCCGGGCGAGATCGACGTCTTCCGCATCGCCGCCTTGCGCACGCAGGACGCCATCCGCACGGTGGGAGGGCTCGAGCCCGGGCGACACCGAGAAGCAGATCTCCGCTCGCATGCAGGCTGCCGCGCTGCTCCTCGGCGCGGATGCGATCGGCCACATTCAGTTGCAGGCCGGCGTGCACTCGACCGTCGCGATGGCGGCATCGCTCTCGCGACCGGCCGCCCCCGGGGAGATCGTCCACGTCGACTTCGGGGCCGTGTTCGCCGGCTACCCGACCGATCTTGCGCGCAACGCCGCGGTCACTGCCGCGGCTCCTGCGCAGCTCGACATCTATCGCCGCCTGGCCGACATCCAGCTGACCCTGATCGACGCGGTGCGACCAGGCGTGACCGCGGCGCAACTGGCCCACCTCAACTCGGAGTGCCTCGACAGTGCCGGCCTGCGGCACCCGTTCGGTTCCTCCGTGGTCGGGCACAGCACCGGCCTCGCCATCCACGAGGGCTTCGCGATCGCCGAGGGGGCGGAGGTGGAGCTCCAGCCGGGGATGCTGATCAACCTCGAGCCGACCCACATCGAGCCCGGCGACGCCAGGTACCACATCGAGGACACGTTGCTCGTCACCGAGACGGGCTCCGAAGTCCTGGGAGGGGAGTCCCGATGCCCGGACCTCGGCCTGATCGCCGGATGAGCGCCGCGATCCACCTCGGACCCATGACCTTTGCGGAAACCTCGATCGAAACGGAATGTGAGTGATGTCGACCAATCCCAGATACCTCTTCATCGCCGCCATGAACGTGGCCGCCGAGCAGGAGGCCCTCTTCCAGGACGTCTACGACGCGGAGCACGTGCCTTACCTGAGCTCCGTCCCCGGCGTCGGCGCGGTGACCAGGTACAGGACCGTCGATCTCGCCGCGATCGTCGGCGAGGACGGCCCGATCAAATCCGCCCCTGACGAGCCCCGCTACACCGCGATCTACGAGCTCGAGAGCCCCGAGATCCTGGCCGGCGAGGACTGGAACCGGATGATCGAGAAAGGTCGCTGGCCGACCGAGGTGCGCCCTTACACCGCCGATCGCCGCCACGTCCTACTGGAGCGACTCGATCTCGACGGAGGCAAATGACGGTGGCGGGCACACCCGACGAGCTACCGCGCCGCTTCCCCGGCCGCAGCGTGATCGTCACCGGGGGCGGCACCGGGATCGGTCTCGCGATCGCCGAACGACTGGCGCGCGAGGGTGCGACGGTAATGGTCGTCGGTCCCGACCAGGCCGTCCTCGACGCCGCGGTGGTCTCGCTGTCGGCGTTTGGTGACGGGGCGGTGGCCCATTGCGCCGACCTGACCGAGAGGAGTCTGATCGACGGGATCGTCGATGGCGCGCTCGAGCGGTGGGGCAAGGTGGACGTGCTCGTCAACTGCGCCGCGACCGATGTCGAGTCCCTCTTCGTCGATCTCCCGACCGAGGACTGGGACCGGATGATGGCGGTCAATCTGACCGCGCCCTTTCTCCTGTCCCAACGCGTCGCCCAGAAGATGATCGAGGCCGGGAGCGGGTCGATCATCAATATCGGCTCCGTCGCCGCGCTCGCCTCGGACGGACCCTACGCCTGCTACTCCGCGTCGAAGGCGGCGTTGTTGGCGTTCACCCGCTCGATCGCCGTGGAGTTGGCCCCACACGGGGTGAGGGCGAACGTGGTCAGCCCTGGCTACACCCACACGGACGCACTGGTCGCCGATGGCCCCAAGCAGCTCGCCCACATGATGAATTCCTTTGATCGGGTGCCGATGGGCCGCCTGGTCCAACGGCCCGAGGTTGCCGAGGCGGTCGCCTTCCTCGCCTCGGACGAAGCCGCCGCCATCACCGGGACCAGCCTGGTGGTGGACTGTGGACTGACGGCGAACCTCTATGTACACGAGACCCTTCCTCAGGAAGAGGAGTAACACGAACTTTATTGGTACGAGTAACCACCAGGCAGCCAACGTCGCACAGGGAAAGGTGCAGCGCGCGACGTGACCAAAAAAGAGAAGTCCGGTAAGTGACGCAAAAAACGAAAGGTAAGTTCATGAGAGCGCGTGCGGTGATGAGTGGCTGTCTTGCGTGCCTATGCCTTGGTCTGGCACTGGTGATATCCGGTTGCGGTTCGAGCGGTGGCTCAAGTGGCGCCGCGGCGACGAGCGGCAGCAGCGAAGGCGGGACGGGATCCCTGACCTCGGCAACCTTCGGGATGCCGATCAAAATCCAGACCCTGGATCCGGATCTGGCCCTTGAAACCTCAAATCAGGCACTCCACTTCATCGGTGGCACCCTGTTCGATTACGTCGAAGGCAAGACCGTACCCGACCTCGCAGAGTCGGCGAAGGTGTCGAAGGACGAACTCACCTGGGTCATCCAGCTGAAGCCCAACCTGAAATTCTCCGACGGCACCCCCCTGACGGCGAAAGACGTCGCCGCGACGCTTGAACGATCGCGCAACGACGAAGCCAACATCAACCTGTTCCTGGTCGAACCGATCAGCTCAGTGGTCGCGAAGGGGACGAGCACGCTCGAACTTCACCTTAAGCGTCCCTACCCGGACCTGGAATACATCATGAGCCTGCCCTTCTTGTCGATCTTCCCCGCCGACCGGATCGAAAAGGCGAACTTCTTCCAGGACCCTGTCTCCGCCGGTCCCTACAAATTGGTGTCGTGGGGTGGCGGCGCGACGGCGGTCTTCGAGGCCAACCCGAACTACGTCGGTAGCCCCGCCTCGATCCCGAAGCTCACCTTGACGACGATCACCGACTCCAATGCTCGACTCGCGCAGGTCAAGTCCGGGCAGTTGCAACTCGGATACGGGCTCGCCCCCAACCAGATCTCGCAGATCACGGCGCCGGCGGAAAAGCGGATCGCGAAGGTGTACGGCCTGACGATGTTGTCGATGCAGACGAAGGAATCTCCACTCGACGAACAGGGCGTGAGGGAAGCGATCTCGGATGCGATCGATCGTCAACAGCTGAGCGAAATCGTCTGGTCGGGCGAAGCCGAACCGCTTATGCAGATCTGGCCTGCCTCGATGACCGCGCATGATCCTTCGATCTCGGCTGAACAAGATCTCGCCGCGGCGGAAAAAGCCCTCGAAGGGACCAAATGTGCCGAAGGCTGCACGGTCCAGCTGACCTACAGCGCCGAAGGGTACGCCAATCAGGAACAGGAAGCGCCGGTGATCAAGTCGGACCTTGAAGCGATCGGCATCCAGGTCGATCTGAACAACATCGACACGGCGACCTACCTCGAACGCGCGTTCAACTCCGAATTTCAGATGGTGCTGACGTACCTGTTCGAACTCGGCGACTTTCCGGATTCGATCTGCCCGCTTGCCCTCGGTTCGATCCTGAACACGAACTACACGATGTACAGCATGCCCGGCGGCGAAAAGGCATGTGAAAAGGCGATCGAAACGACCGGTAGCGCGCGTGTCGCCGCGATGAGGGAAGCCAGCGACGAACTGATGAAGTCGGTGCCCTGGACCCCCCTGACCAGCTACTCGCTGGTGAGCGCGTCGAGCGTCTCGGAATCGCTGGTCAGGGTCGGATCGGGCACCCTGATCGAAGTCGCCCACGAGAACGGCAAGGTCTGGTAGGCAGTTCCGGTGGTGGGCTCCCGCGAGAGCCCACCACCGCCGTTCACGTCGCGAAGTGCGCGTGGCAGTACTGCTCGACCTCGGCCTCGGTGACCCAGTTCGGGAAGCCCTCGCGGGCGGCGACCTCGACCTCGATCCGCCGATAGATACTGCTTACATCGTCCTCGGAGTGGGGGATGCCGAGCTGGGAGAGCTTCGCCCGGATCGTGCCGCTGGCGTGCCGATCACCCCAGACGATCTCCATTCGCGCACCGATGATCGAAGGTGACATACAGGAGCTCGACACCGGAAACGCGTCCGGGCCGTCCCTGAGGTAGTCGAGCATCGACTCGGGGTCGTCGCGGAGGAACTGGTGGGCACCGGTCAACGGGCGCAGAGGGTCGGGCGGTAGGCCGGTGCAGCGGTCGACCAGGTCGGCGACCTCCTGCAGGCCGTCCAACCTGATGCCGGTAGGGACCCCGTAGAGGAGCTCCAACGCGACCACGACCTCCTGCAGGCTGGCGAGCCCGGACCGATAGGAGATCGCGTTGACCGAGACGTCCGGGTGGACGCCCGCCGCAGCCGCCGTCGTGGCCAGGGCACTCGCCTGGCCGAAGTCGTTGTGGACATGCATCGTCAGCGGCAGCGAGTGGCGTTGGCGACGCCGAAACTTGTTGCAGAAGATCCGCATCCCGTCGACGGTCAGGCTGCTGTAGGAGTCCATCAGGTTGATCCGCTTGCAGCCCAGCTCGGCCGCCTCGTTGGCGAGCGCGGCCACGGCGTCGAAAGGTGAGCGGGCGACATCGCCGAACCCGCAGACGACCTCGAGTCCGTTTTCCTGCGCGTAGGTGACCGTGTCTGCCAGTTTGGCGACGTAGGCCGCGAGTTCGTCCTGCTCGAGCCGGGCCTGGAAGGGAACCTCGATCGTCCGTACGCCGAGACCTAGGATCTGGTCGATCGCCTCGCGGGGCGAGATCGCGTTGGCCGGGTCCGGGCCGGCTGCTTGGAGGTAGACCGAGACTTCGAAGGAGAGGTCGCGCTCGAGGATGGCCCGACAGAGCTCGAACTCGCGCTTGTTCGGGGTGGCGTCCCCCCACCAATGGATGTTCAATGCCACGGCCTGGACCCCGATCGCCTCCAGCGCCTCCGCGACCTCGACGACGTCTTCGATCGGTGGGGAGACGCCCGGCGTCAGCAGGATCTTCCGCAGCGTACTGTCGTAGATGACGACCGGGTCCGGGAACTCGTATGAGCCGACGGCGGCCGGGTCGAAGTTGAAAGGGCTGACCCAGTGGGAATCAGAGCGGTACCGGTCTTCCTCGGGCTGCGTCAACGCCGCCCCCCTTTTCTGTCATCCGTGTGTATTCTGCTAATTTATCAAATGTCAAAGATGGCGTTCGTGACCGTTTCCTGAACTTTCACACTCGAAGAGATGCCGCGACCACTCGACCCCGAGAGCGTAGAGAACGAGAATGTCTGACTTCGGGAGCGTCCTCCAGCCCACGGTCGCCGCCGCCCCCAAGGGAGGGGCGCGCAAGAGGCGTCTCGGTGCCGGGCTCATCGTGCGTCGCCTGTTGCAGGCCGTCGCCGTGGCCGTCTTCGTCGTGGTCGTCACCTTCCTGCTGGTGCGCCTGGTCCCCGGGGACCCGGTCTCGACGATCTCGGGGCCGAACGCCAGCGCCCAGACCCGTGATGCGATCCGCGCCGAACTCCACCTCGAAAGCTCGCTTCCGTCGCAGTTCGTCTCCTACGCAGGCGACCTGATCCAGGGCAACCTCGGCAACTCGATCCTCCAGCGGGGCAAATCGGTCACCTCGATCATCGGCTCGAGCCTGCCGGTCACCCTGTATGTCGCGGTCGGCGCCTTGATCATCTCCGCGGTCCTCGGCATGGCGATCGGGATCTTCGCCGCCCTCGTGGGCGGTGTCTTCGATTTCGGCTCGCGGGTTACGGTGATGGTCCTCCTCGCGACCCCTCCGTTCTTCCTGAGCCTCCTCCTGATTCTCTTCTTCGCGCTGGATCTCAAGTTGCTGCCCGCGGGGGGATGGGGGGAAGGCTGGCCGCAGAACCTCGAATTCCTGATCCTCCCGAGTTTGGCCCTCGCGGCCGCACTCCTGCCGTTGGTGGCGAGCGTCACCCGCCAGGCCGCGAAGGACGTGATGAGGCAGCCATGGGCCGAGGCGGTCACCGCCCGAGGCCTTCCGGTGCGCGTCATCATCTTCCGCCACATCCTGCCTAACTGCGCCCCCCAGGTGATCACCCTGCTCGGCTTCAACGCGGGGCTGCTCATCTCCGGCGCGGTCGTCGTCGAAGCGGTGTTCGGCCTTCCCGGCCTCGGTCAAGAACTGGTCAGCGCCGTCTCCGGTCGCAACTATCCGGTCATCCAGGGGATCGCCCTGGTCACCGCGCTGATCGTGGTCGCGATCAATCTGGCGGCCGACCTGCTCGCCCTCGCCGTCGATCCGAGGATCGACCCGTCGTGAGGATCAGCCTGCGGAGGGCGGAGTCGCGGGGGCGCCGGAGGAGGATCGGGCTCTGGGCAGGCATCGGCCTCTTCAGTCTGATCCTGGTGCTGTGCGTCTTCGTCCCGGTGATCTCGCCGCACGGCTCCAACGAGTTGGTCGGCAGGCCTTACGAACACCCCTCCATCACCTATCCGTTCGGGACCGATGGGCTCGGCCGCGACCTCTTCGTCCGCGTCTGGGCGGGCGGTCGTCTCGACCTGGCCATCGGATTGATCGTGGTTTCGTTCTCCTTCCTGATCGGCACGCTGATCGGCGTGGCGACGGGGGCGAGCCACCGTCGTTGGCTCGACAGCCTGGTGATGCGCTTCGTCGACGCCCTGATCGCGTTTCCGTTCCTCGTCCTGGTGTTGGCGCTGATCGTCGTCGTCGGGCGTGATCGCTCGTTCTGGGTCCTGCCCGCCGGAGCGCCCGCGATCATCGTTGCGATCCTGCTCGTCGACTGGTCGATCTACAGTCGGCTGGCCAGGGTGCAGACTCTCTCTCTCCGCTCCCAGGACTTCGTCGTCGCCGGGCAGATGATCGGATACCCACAGCGGCGGATCGTCCGCAGACATCTTCTCCCCGGCGTGATGCGGGTCACGGCTGCCTACGCTGTCGCCGACCTGATCATCGTGATCGTCGTTGCCGCCTCGCTCTCCTTCCTCGGCGCCGGGGTGCAGGCACCCGCGGCGGAGTGGGGCAGCATCATGTACGAAGGGCGTACCAGCCTCGGCACCGCCTGGTGGGTGAGCGTCATCCCCGGCATCGTGCTGGCCACGACCGGGGTTGCGGTCGGCCTGATCGCCGACGCCGTCCTCAACGTCGAGAGATGACCGAGCCTCTTCTCCACCTCGACCACGTCGCCGTCGACATCGCCGGGCGCCGGACCCTGCGCGACATCGTCCTCAGGGTTCCGGCGGCCGGAAGCGTCGGGATCGTCGGCGAGACGGGCTCGGGCAAGAGCCTCACCTGTCGTGCCGTCCTCGGACTGCTCGACCGAATCGGAGGCAAGGTCGTCGCCGGTACCGCGACCTTCGACGGGAACGATCTGCTGGCGCTCTCGAAGCGGCAGTGGCAGGAGCTTCGTCGTCACCGCATCGGCTTCGTCCCCCAAGCGTCGCTCGGGTCGCTCGACCCGTTGATGAAGGTCGGTGGTCAGATGAAGGAGGCTGTCCGCCGCATCGACGGCAGGGACGCGGCGGGCGACCGTTGCCTGGAGCTGCTGGAAGCGGTCGAGATGCCGCGTCCGCACGAGATCCTCGATTCCTACCCTCACGAGCTCTCCGGCGGGATGCGCCAGCGGATCATGATCGCGCTCGCCTTGATCGGCCGGCCGAAGCTGTTGGTCGCCGACGAGGCCACGACCGCGCTCGACGTGACCGTCCAGCGGGCGATCCTCGAGCTCCTCGACCGGCTGCGGAAGGAACTGCACATGGCCCTGGTTCTGGTGACGCACGATCTCGGCTTGGTCGACTCCTACTGCGAGTCGACGGTGGTGATGTACGGCGGCGCGACGGTCGAGCGCGGGCCCTCTGTAGCGGTGAGCGGCCGGCCGATCCACCCCTATTCCGCCGCGTTGATCGCCGCCCAGCCGTCGCTGTCGGGAGCCGGCGAGCGCCTCGCGGCCCTGCCGGGCACACCCCCGGAACCGGGTGAGATCGAAGAAGGGTGCGCCTTCGCCCCGCGCTGCGCCTACGCCGCCGACCTCTGTCTCGCCGGCCATCTGGATCTCGAGGGCGCGGGGCCCGATCGCGAGGTTGCGTGTCGCAGGAAGGGAGTGGTCGGATGAGCGTGCTGCTCGAGGTCAAGGATGTCGAGGTCCGCTACGACCAACGTGAGACCGCCGCTGTCTCCAGATCCAGTGTCCAGATTGCCCCCCGTGAGGCTCTGGGCATCGTCGGTGAGAGCGGCAGCGGTAAGTCGACGCTCGCGAAGGTTCTTGCCGGGGTCCTCGAGCCGACCTCGGGAAGCGTGATGGTGAAGGGGCGACCATGGCGCGAGGTGAAGCGGCGGGACCCGATCCGACGGACCGTGCAGATGATCTTCCAGGATCCCTACGGCGCACTCAATCCCTGGCTTACGGCGAGGGAGACCGTCGCCGAGGTATTTCATTTCTGGGAGCGCCTTCCGGGTCGCGAGGCCGCCGCCCGGGCCGAGAGCCTGCTCGGCGAGATGGGGTTGAACAAGTCGACGATGGGTCGGCGGCCGGGCGAACTGAGCGGAGGGCAGTGTCAGCGGGTCGGCATCGCCCGGGCGCTCGCCTGTGACCCCGACGTGCTAATCGCCGACGAGCCCACCTCGGCGCTGGACGTCTCGGTCCAGGCGCAGATCCTGAACACCCTCGTCGACCTTCGCGAGTCGCGCGACCTCGCGTTGGTGTTGATCTCCCACGACCTCGCGGTCGTCCGTTACGCGAGCGAGGAGGTCTTGGTCATGTACTCCGGGCACGTGGTCGAGCGGGGGCCGACGGCCGACATGCTGGCTACGCCGTTGCATCCCTACACCGGCATCCTCGTCGACGCGATCCCGGGTGGCTCGGGTGACCTGCGCCCGGCCCGGAACGAGGTCGGTCCCGGTCATCCCTGTGTCTTCGCGGGCCGCTGTCCCAGGCTGGAGGAGAACTGCGTGAACCTCGTCGAGGGAGGCGGGCGGAGCGACGGAGCCCACGGCGCCGAGTGCGTTCATCCCCTCAACAAGTTGTCAGCTGCCTCCTAGGACGCGGCGCGCCATGTGCGCGTTGGCCAGCGACGGCAGGTCGCGGCGCGTCCGCTCCTGCGCGTCAAGGTCGAGGTCGGCGATGATGTGGCCGACCCGGTCGGGGGCGCCGGCGAGGACGACGCCCCAGGGATCGATGATCATCGAGCGGCCGCCGGACCGCATCTCGCCGAGGTGCGGGCCGATCTGGTTGGCGGCGAGGACGAAAGCCTGCTCCTCGATTGCTCGCGCGCGCAGGAGGATTTCCCAGTGGTCGCGGGTGGTGGGGACGGTGAACGCGGCCGGGACCAGGAGGATCCGCGCCCCGCGCAGTGCCAGCGAGCGATAGAGCTCGGGGAAGCGGAGGTCGTAACAGATGGTCAGGCCGAGTCCGACGCCGTCGGCCGTCTGCGACGTGACGATCTCCTCTCCCGGCTCCTCGGCGTCCGACTCGCGGTACTCCTTGCCGTCGACCACGACGTCGAACATGTGCATCTTGCGGTAGATCGCCTTCAGCTCGCCGTCGGGACCGATGTGCAGGGAGGTGTTGCCCAGCTTCTCTGCTCCCTCGATCCGCTCCGAGTAGGAGCCGGCGACGAGGTCGATCGAGAGATCCTGCGCCAAGGCACGCAGGCCGCTCACGATCGGACCGTCGAGAGGCTCGGCGCCCGCCCGGAGATCATCCAGCCGGCCGAGGACCGCCCACTTCTCGGGAAGGAGGATCAGCCGCGCCCCGTCGGCTGCCGCGGCCCTGACCCCCTCGTGCCCCCGTTCGATGTTCGCGGCGATGTCGCCTGTCGTGTTCACCTGGACGGCTGCGACCCTCATCTGTTCCGCTCCTCGCTTCTCGGGTGGTCTTTCTTGGCCTGTTTGCTAAAATATCAAACCTGAGGTAGACCGACGCGAGTGACGAGGAGCCCAATGAATCTGCAGGAACGAGTCCGTCTCGATTCGCCCGAGTTCTTCGCCTCCCGCCCCGAAGCCGCGCTGGCGGCTCTGCGCGATGAGGCCCCGGTCTACCGGGACGAGCACACCGGTTGCTGGCTGCTGTCGCGTCACGATGACGTGCTCTGGGCCTTCCGCAATCCGGACCTGTTCGCCTCCCGGTTCGGCACCTCTCCGGAGGAGCATGAAAACCCCGGTTGGGTCTACGAACACACGGTGACCGGCAGCGAATTCCTCCTCCTCACCGATCCGCCGGCTCACACCGCCTTGCGCGCTCTCTTCAGTCCTGCCTTCACCAGGGCCGCGTTCGAGGCCTGGGAAGTCAACCTGCGGAAGACCGTCGCGACGATCCTCGACGGACTGCCGGTGGGGGAGGAGTTCGACGGCTACACCGAACTGGCGCGGCAGGTGTCCCTGCTCTCGATCTGCGACTTCGTCGGCATCCCGCGGGAGGACGCGGATTGGGTCAAGGGCGCCACGGCAGCATGGTCGCCGGCCCCGACCCTGCCGGCCGCGCCGCCGAGCGCCTTCGCCGCGGACATGTCGTTGGAGGAGTACTTCGCGTTCCTCCTCGCCGAGCGGGCGCGGGAGCCACGGGAGGACCTTCTCTCGGTGATCGCCACGGCCGAGGGCGGCCCGTCCACCTTGGCGACCAAGTTGATGTTCTGCATCGACGTGTTCGTCGCCGGCGACGAGCCGACCGCCGACGCGATCGCCGGTGGCTTCGAGGCGCTGATCGCCGATCCGTCCCAGGCCGAACTGCTCTTCGGCACCCTGGACATCGTCCCCGGCGCGGTCGAGGAGATCCTGCGCTGGTCCAGCCCGATCCCGGTCATGTGTCGGACCACGGTCGGGGACATCGAGGTCCGCGGCCAGACCATCCCGGCGGATTCATATGTCTACCTGATGCTGTTCTCGGCGAATCGCGACGAGGATGTCTGGGAGTCGGCAGGTCGCTTCGAAGTGACCCGCCCGGGAGCGGCGAAAAACGTCACCTTCGGCCGCAACGCGCACGCATGCATCGGGGCGGGCATCGTCCGGCGCACGCTCCGGGTCCTCTTCGAGGAGTTCATCCCCCGGTTCCGGACGGTCTCCGGCACCGGTCCGGTGGTGCGCAATCGGAGCGTCCATATGCCTTTCATCAGGGAGCTTCCGATGCGGCTGGAAAGATGAAGAGATCTTTTTGACATTTGATATTCTTATGTCGCGCGGGGGATACGAGTCTCGGATTCGGATGACGTCGCTGTCTGGAGCGCGTTGACGATGACGAAAGCCAGCCTTACGCCACCACCCAGAGCGACCGCTGCGGACGTAGCTCAGGCCTCCCTCTTCCAGGGCATCATGGACGGCACGATCCCGCCTGGGTCGCCGCTGCGTCTGCAGGATCTTTCCGACCAACTGGGGATGAGCATGATGCCGATCCGTGAGGCGATAAAACGCCTCGAGGCACTGGGCGTCGTGGAGGTGATCCCCCATAAAGGCGCCTGGGTTCGTCCGGTGTCACTCGACGATCTGTATGACACGCTGTTCACCCGGGTCCACCTTGAGTCGATCGCGCTTCGCGAGGCCGCCAAACGCGGCATCGCAGCAGAGAGTGCCGAGCAGGCCCGACAGGCGGCTGCGGAACGCCAGGAGAAGCTCGAAGCAGGTGACCTGTTGGGCTCGCGCGACGCCCATGAGCGTTTCCACTTCGCCCTCTACGAAGCGTCCGGGTCGAATTGGCTGGTGCACTCGATCTGGCCGGTCTGGCGCAACAGCGAGCGCTACCGCGGTTCGGTCATGCGTGACCCCAAGCGCCTGATCGCCCCCGAGGCCGAGCAGCATCTCGGCATGCTCGAGGCGGTCGAATCCGACGACGGCGAAGGCGCCGTCCGGCTGATCGTCGAGCACCTCACCGGAAGCTACGAACGGGTCTCGGCCTCGCTCGACGGCGAGGCTGATGGTGGTAAGCCCAAGAAGCTCCCGACCGCGGACGATCTGCTCTGCGGCTCGGCCAGGCCGGCCCGGCGCAGCCGGTCACGCGGTTCCAAGGCATGACGACACCTGGGGTTCACCCCGCCGCGCCGCCGGCGCGCTTCGAGGGTCGGACCATGAGGGCCGCCGTCTTCCGCGAGGTCGGCGCCCCGCTAGAGATCGAAGAGCTCGAGATCGCGGAGCCCGCCGCCGGCGAGGTGCTGGTCCGCCTTGCGGCCAGCGGTGTCTGTCACAGCGATTTCCATATCGTCGTCGGCGAGTGGGAGGCGATCCCGCGACCGGTCGTACTAGGTCATGAGGGCGCAGGAACCGTCGTCGAGGTCGGTGACGGTGTCGACCACGTCGGCGTCGGCGACCAGGTCGTCCTCTCTTGGTCGCCGAACTGCGGCCGCTGTCGTTACTGCATCTCGGGCAGGCCGCAACTCTGCGAACTCGCCGAGCAGACTGCCTACCAGAGCGTGATGTTCGACGGGACGACGCGCCTGCGGCGTGGCGAGGAGAGCATCCACAGCTTCATGACCGTCGGGTCGTTCGGCGAGTACGCCGTCGTGCCCGCGAGCGGCGCGATCGCCATTGGGGAGGACCTGCCGCTCGACCGCGCCGCGCTTGTCGGGTGCGCGATCGCCACGGGCTGGGGCGCTGCGGTCAACACGGTGACCATCTCGCCGGGAATGAGCGCCGCCGTGATCGGGTGCGGTGGCGTCGGTCTCTCGGCCCTGCAGGGGGCGGCGAACTGCTCGGCACTTCCTTTGATCGCGATCGACACCAACGATTCCAAGTTGGAGCTGGCCCGCAAGCTCGGTTCCACACACGTCGTCAACCCGGAGCGTGAAGATCCGGCGCAGGTCGTCGAGGCGATCACGCGGGGGAGGGGCGTCGATTTCGCCTTCGAGGCGATCGGCACCGGGGCCACGATCGAACAGGCCACGGAGTTGCTCGGCCCCGGCGGCACCGCAGTGCTGATCGGCCAGCCTCCGGACGGGGTCAAGGTCAGCGTCGATCCCTTCCGGATGACCGACCGCGAGCACTCGATCGTGGGCACGAACTACGGCTCGTGCAATCCTGCGATCGATTTTCCCCGCATACTCGGGCTCTACCGGGCTGGCTCCATCGACCTCGACTCCATGGTCAGTCGCCGTATCGGCATCGAGGAGATCAACGACGCACTCGATGCTATCCGGCGCCGAGAAGAGGTACGCAGCGTCATCGTCTACCACGGCTGAGCAGCCCAGCGCGGCGGCATGGCTACGTGATGGTAGAAACACGACCCCGTTATCAAATATCTCTTATCATCTAGATATGAGGCAACGTATGGACATCTCCACTGACAAGGCCCCGGCCGCCATCGGCCCCTACTCGCAGGCGATCGCCCATGACGGGGTGCTCTACTGCTCCGGCGCGATCCCGCTCGACTCGGCCGGCGAGCTGGTCGGCGCCGGCGACGCGCCCGGGCAGGCGCGCCAGTGCCTGCGCAACCTCGACGCGATCGCCGCGGCGGGCGGCGGCGAGCTGGCCGAGGCGCTCCAGGTGACCGTCTACACGACGAGGCTGGAGGAGTTCCCGGCGATCAACGAGACCTACGCGGAGTTCTTCGACGACCCGCCGCCGGCCCGGGTGACGATCGGCGTCACGGCGCTGCCGAGAGGCGCGCTGGTCGAGATCTCGGCGCTCGTCCCCCTCAGGTAGTGCGCCGAGCTGGTAAGACGCCCCGATGAGCGAGTCAGGCACCGACACCACCCGCGCGGCGCGCGAGCACGCCCGGGCGCAGGCGGGGACCGCGGCCGAGGCGATGCCGACGCTGCCGGCGAGCGCCTGGCCGGAGCCGCCGGCGGGCGTCGACCCGGCGGCGCTCGTCTGGGCCGAGACGGTGGCGGTGGGCGGCTACGCCTCCAAGGTGCTGGCGCCGGGGACGACGCTGAGGCTGACCGACCGCGACGGCGACGCCTGCGCCCACCTCCTCCTCTGGAACGCGGACCAACCCTGGGAGCGGCTGAACGTCGCCGACACGGTGAAGGTGCCCTGGCAGGCCTACCTCGGCGAGGGGCATCCGCTGCTCTCGGACCAGGGACGGGTGCTGGCGATGATCGCGTCCGACTCCTCGGGCCGCCACGACGCGCTCTGCGGGACCACGGTGCTCGCCACGAACGTGGAGCGCTACGGCGACGGCTCGCCCCAGGGCCCGTCCCCGGCCGGGCGTGAGCTGCAGCTGCTGGCCGCCGCCAAGCACGGCCTCGGCCCGCGCGACATCCCGCCGAGCCTCTCCTTCTTCCAGGGGGTGCGGGTCGACGGCGAGGGGGCGCTGCGCTTCGAGGGCTCCGCCGGGCCGGAGAACGCGGTCGAGCTGCGGATCGAGATGCCGGCGATCGTCGTCGTCGCCGACGTCCCCCACCCGCTCGACCCGCGTTCCGGGTACACCGCGACGACGCTGGAGCTGCTCGCCTGGCGCGGCGACCCGACCGGCCCCGAGGACGCGCTCTGGTCCTCGACCCCGGAGACCGAACGCGCCTACCTGAACACCGCCGACTACCGCGACGCGAGGGGGATCAGATGAGCGAGTCGGACCTGCCCGACCTCTCCGGCGTGACCTCGCCGGGCGACCCGCTCGCCGCCGCCGTCTCCGGCACGCTCGTCGACCCGACCCTGGGGACGATCCCGGCCGGCGAGGTCGTCCTCGACGAGCTCGTCCCGGCGCTCGCCCCCTGGTCGGCGGTCGTCGCCGCAGGCGAGGAGCTCTCGATCGTCGACCTCGGCGGCAACCAGGCGGTCGACTGCATCCTCTACTCGGCCGCCGACACCTCCGAGCGCTACAGCGCGCCGGACACGATCTCCGCCCAGGGCCGGATCTTCCTCACCACCGGCTCGGTGCTGCGGTCGAACCGCGGCAACGCGCTGATGACGGTGGTGGCCGACGAGTGCGGCAACCACGACACCCTCGGCGGCGCCTGCTCGAAGGAGTCGAACACCCTGCGCTACGGCCACCACACCAAGCACCAGCACGCCTGCGTGGAGAATTTCCTCCGCGAGGGCGCCCGCCACGGCCTCGGCAAGGCCGACCTCGTCTCCAACGTCAACTGGTACATGAACGTGCCGGTCGAGGAGGACGGGATGCTGGGGATCGTCGACGGCATCTCGCGGCCCGGGCTGACCGTGACCCTGCGCGCCGAGATCGACACGCTGGTCCTCGTCTCCAACTGCCCCCAGGTCAACAACCCCTGCAACGGCTTCGACCCGAGCCCGGTCCGGATGGTCGTCACCCGCCCGTGAGCGTGGCCCCCGGCGAGAGCGCGACGCTGGAGGTCCTCGCGCCGGGGATGATGACCACGGTGCAGGACTGGCCCGGCCGGGTCGGCCTCTGGCGGGTCGGCGTGCCGCCCTCGGGCCCGATGGACGACCTCTCCTTCCGCCTCGGCAACTGGGCGCTCGGCAACGAGGAGGGCGCGCCGGGCCTCGAGTGCACGATGCTCGGCCCGCGGCTCGGCTTCCCGGCGGGGGCGACGGCGATGGTGACCGGCGGCGAGTGCTCGCCGACCGTGGACGGCGCCCCGGTCCCGACCTGGGAGCCGCTGGCGCTGGTCCCGGGGGCGATCCTCGACGTCGGCAAGTTGGATGGGGCGGGCCTGCGCGCCTACGTCCTGGTCGCCGGCGGGATCGAGGTCCCGCCCCACCTCGGCAGCGCCTCGACCTTCACGTTGGGTGGTTTCGGCGGCCACGAGGGCCGCGAGCTGCGACGCGGCGACGAGCTGGTCATCGGGCAGGCCCGGGGCGCAAACGCCTCGCCGACTTCAATTCCTCAACAGCGAAACGCGATGAGCGCCGCGGCCGTCCCGGCCGCCGCGCGCCCGTCGATGACCGACGCCTGGCAGATCGCCGTCGCCGAGGGTCCCCACGGCGACGGCGAGTGGCTCACCCCCGCCGACGTCTCGGCGCTCTACGGGTCGCGCTGGGAGGTCCACTTCAACTCGGCGCGGACGGGGGTGCGGCTGGTCGGCCCGAGGCCGCGCTGGTCCCGCCCCGACGGCGGCGAGGCCGGCCTCCACCCCTCCAACATCCACGACACCCCCTACACCGTCGGCGCGGTCGACTTCACCGGCGACATGCCGATCCTGCTGGGACCGGACGGGCCGAGCCTCGGCGGCTTCGTCTGCCCGGCCACGGTGCTGAGCGGCGAGCGCTGGAAACTCGGCCAGATGCGCCCCGGCGACTCGGTCCGCCTCGTCCGCTCCGGCGAGGGGACGAGCACCGGCAGCGGCCCGAGGTCCGCCTCGCGCGTCCCCGACGGCGGCGTCCTCGCCCGGCGCGACGGCGACGCCGAGCGCCCCGGCATCGCCTACCGCCGCCAGGGCGACGACCACCTGCTGGTCGAGTTCCAGCCCAACGTGCTCGACCTCGGCCTGCGGCTCCGCGTCCAGGCGCTGGCGGCGCGGATCGAGGCGGAGGGGCTCGGCGGGGTCGAGGAGATGACCGAAGGGATCCGCGCCCTGCAGGTGCGCCTCGACCCGGCGGCGCTGGCGCCCCGCGACGCGGTCGCCGCGATCGGGCGCCTCGAGGCCGAGCTGCCCCCCACCCACGACCTCACGGTCTCCAGCCGCACCGTCCACCTCCCCCTCTCCTGGGACGACCCGGCGACCCGCGAGGCGATCGCCCGCTACATGTCGGGCGTCCGCGCCGACGCCCCCTGGTGCCCCTGGAACATCGAGTTCATCCGCCGCGTCAACGGGCTCGCCGGGGTCGAGGACGTGAAGAAGATCGTCTACGGCGCCGAGTACCTGGTGCTCGGCCTCGGCGACGTCTACCTCGGCGCCCCGGTCGCGACGCCGCTGGACCCGAGGCACCGCCTGGTCACCACCAAGTACAACCCGGCCCGCACCTGGACCGCCGAGAACTCGGTCGGGATCGGCGGCGCCTACCTCTGCATCTACGGGATGGAGGGGCCGGGCGGCTACCAGTTCGTCGGCCGCACGACCCAGGTCTGGAACCGCGGCGCCGACGGTGCCGGCCCCTTCGAGCCCGGGACGCCCTGGCTGTTGCGCGCCTTCGACCGGATCAGGTGGTTCCCGGTCGAGGCCGACGAGCTGCTGGAGATGAGGGAGGCGACGGCGGCCGGGAGGCTGGGGTTGCGGATCGAGGAGGGCGAGTTCTCGCTCACCGAGCATCAAGGCTTCCTGGAGCGCGAGGCGGAGTCGATCGGGGCCTTCCGCGCGACCCAGGCCGAGGCCTTCGCCGCCGAGCGGGCGGCCTGGGAGGCGAGCGGCGAGTTCGCCCGCGAGGAGTCCGCGTGAAGACCGACGACGGAGGTTGGGAGTGACGGCAGTGGAGCGGGTGAGGGCGGCCTACGCCGCGACCCGGGCGGCGGACCGCCCCGAGGTCTGGATCACGCTGCGCGAGGAAGCCGAGGCGCTCGCCGAGGCCGAGGCGATCGACGCCCGGGTCGCCGCGGGCGAGGACCTGCCGCTCGCCGGGAGGACCTTCGCCGCCAAGGACAACATCGACGCCGCCGGGATCCCGACCACCGTCGCCTGCCCGACCTACGCCTACACGCCCGAGTCGAGCTCCCCCGCGGTCACTCGCCTGCTGGATGCGGGTGCGGTCCTACTCGGCAAGACCAACCTCGACCAGTTCGCCACCGGCCTGGTCGGCACCCGCTCCCCCTACGGCGCGGTCCGCGACGTCCGCCGACCGGAGTTCGTCTCCGGCGGCTCGAGCTCCGGCTCGGCCGTCGCGGTCGCCCTCGGCATCGCCGATATCGCCCTCGGCACCGACACCGCCGGCTCGGGCCGGGTGCCGGCCGCCTTCCAGGGGATCGTCGGCGTGAAGCCGACGCGGGGGCTGGTGCCGACGACGGGCGTGGTCCCCGCCTGCCGCACCCTCGACTGCGTCTCGATCTTCGCCCCCGACCTGGCGCTCGCCAACGTCGCCCTCGGAGTGATCGCCGGCCCCGACGCGTCCGATCCCCTCAGCCGCGTGGCTCCGGCCGACGTCCCCTCGGCTGCTCCCGGCCTCTGCGTGGGCTCGCCGCCGCCAAGCGCCCTCACCATGCTCACCGACGAGGCGCGCGCCGCATTTGCCGCCGCCCGTGATCGGATCGCCGCCGCGGGCACTCGGGTCGTCGAGATCGACATCGCTCCGCTGCTCGAGGCCGGGGCGCTCCTCTACGGCGGCGCCTTCGTCGCCGAGCGGCACGCGGCGGTCGGGGCGTTCGTCGAATCACATGCCGACGAGGTCGATCCCACGGTGCGGGAGATCGTCGCCGCCGCCGCCTCGCCTTCCGCCTCACGGCTGTTCGCCGACCAGGAGCGCCTGGACCGGCTGGCGCTCGCGACGCGCAAGCTCTTCGCCGACCTCGACGCGATCCTCCTCCCCACCACGGCCGCGCAGCCGACGATCGCGGCGGTCGAAGCCGACCCGATCGCCGAGAACGCGAAGCTCGGGGCCTTCACCAACTGCGCCAACCTGCTCGACCTCTGCGCCGTCGCCGTCCCGGCCGGCGAGGCCGACGGCGCCCGGTTCGGCGTCCAGCTCCTGGCCCCCGCCTTCCACGACGCCGCCGTCGCCGGCATCGCGTCACTGCTCGTCGACGATCCGGTCGCACCTTCAGGCAACCCCGCGTCCTTGGTCGCCCAGAGGGCGACCAAGGACGACGGGTTGGGAGTGATCTCGCTCTTCGTCGCCGGGGCGCACCTTTCGGGGATGCCGTTGAACCACCAGCTGACCGAGCGGGGGGCGCGGCCGGTGGGCGCGGCGCGGACCGCGCCGCGCTACCGGCTCTTCGCGCTCGACACGACGCCGCCGAAGCCGGGGGTCGTGCGGGTCGAGGACGGCGGGGCCTCGCTGCCGGGCGAGATCTGGGCGCTCTCCCCCGCCGCGCTCGGCACCTTCCTCGCCGCGATCCCGCGGCCGATGGCGCTGGGGGAAGTGGAGCTGGAGGACGGACGGGCCGTGGTCGGCTTCCTCTGCGAGCCGATCGCGCTGGAGGGCGCGGAGGACATCACCGCGGCGGGTGGATGGCGGGCCTACCTGGGCGGAGGCTGACACTGAATCGGCCGCGCGCCGAGCCTCGCTCACACCAGCAGGCGCCGAAGTGGCCCGCCGAAAGCACTAGTTCGAGGTCGTCCCTCTTGACTGTCGTCCCCGTCTACGGCCACTCATCCGAGACCCGGGCGTTAGGAAAGGCGTCGGCAAATGCTTCGTAAACCAGGGCGATTGTCGGATCCGCCGACTTCGACCACCTTTTGTGGATCAGGAAGCGGTGATCGAACACTTTCCACCCGTCGCTTCTGGCGGGATTTGGCATCTCAGCGATCTTCGGTGTGGGTGTCGTGTCCATGCCTTCGAAGCGGACATGAGCAGCGACCTCTCGCATCTCTGTCGACGCACTACGAGGAACGTCCGCTTTGGTTGGCTCTGGGAGTGAGAGGGAGAGACCGCGTCTTGTCCGACAGCGCCCCATTGCACCTTTGATTGACCCCACGAATGACCCCACGGCGTCATTTAATTCCCTGCAGGACGAGCACTCGAAACCGCGAATCGTCAGCTCTCATGCTGGTTTGCGGACCATGGGCACGGCTGGTTTCGAACCAGCGACCTCTACCAGTTCGCGAACCGAAAGAACCAGGCCCGCTTACGCAGGCAATTCTATATCTCTCGGCGAACTCCTTGGAACAGCTGTCGCCAACGTATTCAATCGCCATCGGCCTGCCACGCCGGAGGTCGCGGGTTCGAGTCCCGTCGCTCCCGCCTTTTTCACCCCATGATCCCGATCGCCTTTCGGGTCTTTGAGCCGGCCGTCCTCGCGGGCGTCGCGGATGGCGATGAGGTAGGGCGACGGCTGCGGCCTGACGGCGACTATCCGCCCGTCCTTCTACCAGATCGCCCGGAACAGCTCCGCGACCAGCTTGCGCCGCTCAGCAGGCTCGGGCTCGGTGGTCCAGAAGTTCCCGAAGTCGTCGACGCGGTCGAGGTGGGGATCGGTCGCCGGGTCGAGGCGCTCGTCCTCGCCGACCCAAGTGGAGCGATGAGTGGCAACCTCTCCGATGCTCCGAGGCTGATGTCGAGTGGTAAGAGCGCCCGGAGGTTCAGGCGGTGCACCGGGAGCCCCTGCTGGAGGCGCCTCGCCCGGGGTGGTGTGGCCGTGACCGGATCAACGCGGTGAACGCCGTCGGGCGACGGGGTCATAGAGGGCTTCGCCTTTCTGCGCCGTTCAAGCGAGATGAGGGAAATGCCGATGTGGGCCGCACGACCCGACGCAACTAGAAGTCCGTTGATCGCCATGGCGAACGCATGATCGGGTCGCCCGGACCAGACACCACCGAGGACCATTCCATGCCCATCCCGTTTTCCCGTATCCGAGTGCTTGTCGCCCCGATCGTCACGCTGCCGGTAGCCCTCTGCGCCTGCCTGTGCCTGCTCTGCGGCGGTGCGCCGCCGGCGAACGCCGCCTCGTCCGCTTCGATCTTCTCCGCCGCGTCGGGCTCGCCGGTGGTCCTGCCGACCGGTTCCGACCCGCAGGGCATCGCCTTCGACGCGCGCTTCGACGACACGCTGGGCGTGGCCGACGAAGCAATCGACGCGGTCTCCGGGCTCGGCGTCGACTCCGCCACGGGGTCGCTGGGCGACGTCGGGGAGGTGAGCACGCCCGCCGAGGTGGACGAACCGCGGCTTCTCGCCGGCGACCCGACCGACGACCTGGTGGCGGTCGGTGCCGACGAGGGCGGGACGGGCGTGATCTCGCTCTACGAACAGGACGCCACCGGCGCGCTGACCTACGTGACCTCGACGAGCGCCGGCCTCGACGGCGACCTGACCGGGCTGGCCTGGAGCCCCGACGGCAGCGAGCTCGTCGCCTGCTCCGAAGATCGGGTGATCACGTTCTCGGTGGAAGCGGACGAACTGAGCGTGATGTCCTGGCAAACCTCGGGTGAGGAATTCGTGGGCGTCGCCGTCGGCGAACATACCGTCGCCGCGATCGACCGCACGAAAAAGGAGCTCGTGACCTGGAACAACGCCGACGGCGGCCTCGCCGAAGAACAGACGACGCCTGTGGAGGGCAGCGACACGCCGAGCGCGATCGCCTTCCGGCCCGACGCGGGCGACGCCGGAAGCGACGTGTTCGCGGTGGCCGAGAACTACCAGGACAACGACAAGCTGGTCCAGTGGGAGACGGTCGCGGGCAACGCCGGAGAAGCTGACATGGGCGGCGTGAGCGCGATCGACGGGGAGGCGACCGCGCTGTCGTTCGATGCTGACGGCGGCATGGTGGCGGCGCTCGAGGGCGGCGACGCGCTCGCCCTCTACGCCCTCGGATCTGGTCCGCAGGGTACGACCACCGAGGTCCCCGGCTCGCCGATCGAAGCCGAAGGGGCGACGTTCGCCTCGGTGGCGCTCGACGCCGACGGCACGGCCGCGGCGGTCACCGAGAGCGGTGGCTCCGACGGCGACGCCGTCGAGGTCTGGGACATCGCCCAGCCGACGGTCACGTTCACCGCCTCCCCCGGCCAGTCGGTCACCCAGGGGACGAAGCTGACGGTCAACTTCACCTGCCAGGTGCCCGACGGGACGACGCTGACGTACTGCCTGGACTCCAACGGCAACGAAGTCGCGACGCCCAGCACCGCCACCCTCGGCGATCACACGGTGGAGGTGACGGCGACCGACGACATCGGCCAGAGCACGACCGCCTCTTACACCTACACCGTCGTCGCCGCCGAAACGACCACGGGGACGACGGACACCACGACGACCACGTCGGCCGCCTCGGGCACCTGGTTCGGGATCAAGAAGGCGAAGCGCTACCCGCGGAGCGGCGTCTCCAGGCTGGGGATCAGGTTCCACACCGCGGGCAGGGTGACGATCACCGGCGCCGGCGTGAAGCCGGTCTCCCGCAAGGTCACGGCGGGCCTTCACTACATCGCCCTGCATCCGAAGGGCAGCCTCGCCACGACGCTCGCCCGCAGAGGCTGGGGGTCGACGAAGGTCACGGTGACCTTCACCCCGACCGGCGATACGGCGATCACCGAGCAGCACGAGGTCGCCTTCCGGCTCGCGCGGTAGTCGCGGCCGGGCAGGCGGGAGAAGAGGGGGTCGCGGGTCCGCCCGCGACCCCCTCTTCGTCGACGGCTCATCGGATGGTGGGACGGGTCGGCGTCGACGGGTCGGCCGGCGAAGACGTGGTCGTCCAGGGCGACGGCGGCGAGATCGTCGGCGCCGCGGTGATCCTTCCTCGTCGACCACCTCCGAATCGCCTTCCGGGCTTAAGGCTGAAGATGCTTCGTCTCGCCGACACTCCCCTCGGCCAGGAGTAGTGCGGCGGCGCCTCCGGTCGCCGAGGCAACGGCTTCCCAGCCTTGGGCGCTGCGATCCGTCGTTGGTCGACCTACGACCCCGCACCGTGTCCGGCGAACCCGAAGGAGTCCCGATCTGCAGCCAGGCCGTCCTCACCGAAAAGCACCAGGACACCACGCCCACGCTCTACGACCCGTGGTTGACGTGCTGGACGGGGACTTCCCCGCCTGGAACGTCACCGACGTTCGCCATGAACCCGGGAGCTCGGTGCTTTGGGTGCATCGGGCGGCTGGCTCGTCGGTGGTGGGAGGTCTTGGGGCGGTGGACTTTTGGAGAGGGTTGCGGATTGCTTTGAATTGACGGGTGCGGATCTGATCGGGGTTCACGGGCCGATCGGGGTGAGGGTTCCGTCTGCTTCGGGTCCGCTTGATCGAAGGCTCAGCTCATCGTCGCGAGGGTCACGGCGAGCAGCTCGGTGGCGAGTGCCAGGCGCCGGTAGAAGGTCGCCCGCGACACGTTCAGCCGCTGGGGCGCGGTGTTCGGGTCGGCGTCCTCGTCGAGATAGGCGAGGTCGAGGGTGGCGCGAAGGAGGCGGTCTTCGCGCCCTGGGCCGAAGGCGTCGTCGGCCGCCGAGCTGAGCCGGGCGCGGGCCTCGCGTCGCTGCTCGGCCGGGGCGAGATTTTCCGAGGTGAGCGGCGAGCCCGAGAGGTCGCCGCCGCGACGCAGCGCCTGCAGGGCGGTGCGCACCTGGTCGGCCGTCGGGGGGCGGCGGGGCGCGATGCCGAGCTCGCGGTAGACGATGTCGCGGGCCAGGCCGATCACCCCGCCCGGGCCATGGTCGATCCGGTGGCACTCGAGCCGCCTCCGGCCCAGATCGAAGTCGAGCTCGGCGAGGTGCTCGGCGCCCATCGCCCGCGAGAAGCGGACCTCCCGCTCGTTGGCCGGGTCGAGCGGGCCGTAGAACCAGCGCGGATTCACGGCACCGCTGCGCAGGGTCGCCGTCGCGTTGAGCAGCGCCCGCTCGCGCTCCTCGTCGTCGCCGTCGAGGGCCAGCGCCTCGCGCCAGAGGACCGCCTCGCCGAGCGGCGCCGCCGCCTCGGCGTGCTCGACCCAGCGACCGATCACCGGATCCTCACGACCCCACTCGGGCAGCCGTCGCAGCGAGGTGGCGATGCAGAAGGCCCGCAGCGTCCCGTCGCGGCCGCGGACGACGACGGCGCTCTCCGGTCGCTCGGTCAGCCAGCGGCGCGTCCATTCCCACCAGGCGGTCCCGTGGCGCGCCGTGACCGCGCGCTCGATCCGCGGCAGCTCGGTCGGTTCCGGGTGGCCGGCGCGGAGGTCGGGATCGTCGCCGCCGCCGAATCCCCAGCGGACCGTCGGATCGTCGATCAGGGCGGCGAGCTCGACCAACTGCCAGGTCTCGCCGGAGCGGCTGTGGAGGTGCAGGTGGTCGGCGAGGCGACGGCGGATCTCGCGCTCGCGGTCGGGGGAGTCGGCGCGGAGCTCCTCGCGGAGCGCCCGGCGCAGCAGCGGGTGGAGCTCGATCCCGTGCGGGCGGCGCTCGCAGACGGTGAGCCCGCCGAGCCGGCGCAGCGCCGCCGGCGGGTCGGTGACCCCGGCCGCCGCCAGGGAGTCGACGTCGACCGTCCGCTTCAGCGCCGCGACCTCGAGCTCGGCCGAACCGACGCGCTCGAGCTCCTCACCCGCCAGGCGGGCCACCAGCGCCGCCGGCGCCGGCGGCCGGCCCGCGGCGGCGGCGAGGACGAGCGCCGCCGGCCATCCCGCCGCCCAGGCGCCCACCGCGTCGGCCGGCTCGCCGACGAGCCCGTGACCGGCGAGCAGCTCGAGCGAGTCGGCCGGGTCGAGCGGCTCCAGCGAGATCGTCCGCACCGCCGAGCCGAGCCCCCCGGCGAGCAGGGTGGGCGGCGGCGGACGGCGGCTCTCGACCAGCACCACCGCGCCGGGCGGTAGGGACTCGAGCAGGGTCTTGCGCAGGAAGGCGACGGCGGCGGGGTGTCGATCGAACTCCTCGAGCGCCACCAGCGGCGACGCGTCGCCGTCGGGCCGCGCCGGCTCGACCAGGGATCGCGCGTCGCCGGTCCGCAGCCGAAGCAACCGCCGCCGGCCGCGCTCCCGTTCGGCGACCGCCTGCAGGAGCGCGCTCTTGCCGACCCCCGCCGGGCCGCAGACGAAGGCGACCCCGCCGGCCGGTTCGGCGAACAGGTCCGCCAGCGCCGCCATCTCCTCGCGGCGGCCGACGAAGCGCCCGCTCTCCAGCCGCTCCAGCCCGTCTCGCAAGGAGGGCCTGGCGTCCGGTCTCATCGGTGTCTCACCTCTGTCTCAATTTTCTGGAGAAGGGTGCCGACCAAGCCTAGCCTGGGACGGGTGATGCGGGGGATGATGTCTCGACCACTCGTCCGTCTGTCCGGCCTCCGGATGGCGCGACTCCGCGGCAGCCTCACCTACGCGAACGTCGTCTCCACCCTCTGCCTGATCCTCCTGGTCGGCGGCGGCACCGCCTTCGCCGCGGCGAAGCTCGGCAAGGAAAGCGTCGGCACGAGGCAGCTGAAGAAGGGCGCGGTCACCCCCGCCAAGCTCAGCGCCGCCGCGAAGACGACGCTGCGCGGACCTGCGGGCCCGCAGGGTCCGAAAGGGGATGTCGGCCCCCAAGGCGACATCGGGCCGCCAGGAGATCGGGGCGAACCGGGGCTGCCGACCGCGGTCCTGCCGTCGGGCGGGGCCGAGTCCGGGGCATGGGCCGTGGCCGGGCCGAACGGCGCCTTCGCGGTGACCTCGATCAACTTCGCGCCGAGGCTCGCGGGCGGGATCTCCGCCGCTCATGAGGTCTACCTCGAAGAAGGGCAGACGACCCCGTTCTGCCCCGGCCCGGGCTCCGCACTCGCCGGGTACCTCTGCGCCTACACGGCGTTTGAAAACAACGTCGCCTTCGACGGGTTCCTGAACCCCACCGACCGCTTCTCCGCCGATGCCGCCGCGACCGGCGTGGCGCTCTTCCTCAAAGCGACCGGGACGGAAGCGTCCGCCCGCGGCGACTGGGCCTACACCGCCCCTTAGACGAGATGGCCGAGCTCCCACCTGACCACGCGATCGGTTGCGCCCGCGGCGCCACGCGGTGCCTCGGCCTCGCCCTGCTCCTCGCCCTGGCCCTTCTCGCCGTCGGTCCCCGGGCCGCGCGCGCGGCGAGCGTCCGCTATGCCGCGCCCGCCGGCGCCGGTCCGCAGCCCTGCCTCCAGGCCGCTCCCTGCAGCCTGGAAGTCGCGCTGAAGGGGACCGGGAAAAACGGCGTCCACGAAGGCGACGTCGTCGTGGTCGAGCCGGGCACCTACCACCCCGCCGGTGGAATCGCCTTCGAAAAAGTGAGCTCGGTCGGCGGTGAAGCGGGGGCGCCGCTGCCGCTGATCGAATCGGAAGGCAGCTTCGGGCTCGAGCCGGGAGGCGACGTCCTGGTCCACGACCTGCGCATCAACCAGCCGGCGAACCGAGGCATCGGGCTGAACCTCCTCAACGGCAGCAGCGCCGAACGCGTCTACGTGACCAATGACGAGGCAGGCGGCGACGAAGGGGCATGCGGTCTGTTCGGGACCGTGACGCTGCGCGACAGCCTCTGCGTGGACACCGCCCAGGGCGGCCAGGGCACGGGGGTGAGCGCCACGACCGGCGCTGCCTCCACCTCGACGGCGACGCTCGACAACGTCACCGCGGTCGGTTTGTTCGGGATCGCGGTGAAGACCGAAGGGGGATCCAGCATGACGATCGACGCCACCAACGTGATCGCCTCGGGGAGCTCCGACGATCTGCGGCTGCGGACGGACTCTTCGCCCGGCAGCTCCTCGACGATCAAACTCAGCCACTCCGATTTCAGCACCCACCTCGTAGAAGGCAGCGGCAACACCTTCACCTCGGCGAAAGCCCGTCAGAACGTGAGCGCCGAACCGCTGTTCGTCGACGCCGCCGGCGGCGACTTCCACGAGGCGCCGGGCTCACCGACGATCGCCACCGGCGACCTCTCGGTCCTCGAGCCCGGCGAGCTCGATCTCGACCGCGCCCCTCGCTCGACCGCGCTCACCTGCGGCGCCGCCCCGACCGTCGACATCGGCGCCTACCAGACGCCAGCCGGCGAATGCGCCCCGCCGCCGCCTTCACCCGGCCCGAGCTCGCCGTCGGGCCCGGTGACGACGCCACCGTCGTCCGCAAGGCTGAGGGTCCGCGTCCGCTGCCCGAAGAGCGCCGGGCCCGGCGGCTGCAAGTTCACGCTGCAGGTCGTCTCCGCGAAGCCGCACAAACATCACGGCAAAGGCAAACGCGGGCGGGCGA
Source organism: Solirubrobacterales bacterium (assembly GCA_047601885.1). Taxonomy (GTDB): domain Bacteria; phylum Actinomycetota; class Thermoleophilia; order Solirubrobacterales; family 70-9; genus VAYN01. The sequence continues at coordinate 1,190,303 of JASGIK010000001.1, read as the reverse complement.
AGCCGCCGGTCGCGGAGAGTGCCGTCGCCAAGGTGAAGGTCGCGCCGGGCCACTCGGCGCTGGTCACGCTGAAGCCGAAGCCGAGATACGCCACCCGCCTCGCCGCCGCGGCGAAGGTGCTGGTGCGGGAGGTGGAGAAGGTGGGCGGCGCGACCCACACCGCCTACCGGCGACTGAAGGTGGTCAGGTGAGGCCGGCGCGCCGAGCGGTCCCCCTCCTGATCGGCCTGTGCGCCGGCGCGTCGCTGTCGCTCGCCGCGGTGGCACCGACGGCGCTCGCCCGGCAGGCGTTCGTCGCCAACCTCGGCGCGCACACGGTCACCCCGATCGATCTGGCGACCAACCAGGTGGGGGCGCCGATCCAGGTGGGCGCCGACCCCGACAGTGTCGCGATCTCCCCCGACGGCCGAACCGCCTATGTATCCAACGAGATCGACGGAACGGTCTCGGTAATCGAAACGGCGACCGACCGCGTGATCGGCGCCCCGATCGCGGCCGGCAGCAACCCCGCCGAGGTGGCACTGACGCCGAACGGCGCTACGCTCTACGTGACCGACGAACTCTCGAACCGGGTCACGGTGATCGACACCGCGACTCGCGAACCGATCGGCTCGATCAAAGTCGGCTCCTTCCCGAACGGGATCGCCGTCGCCCCGGATGGCCTGAGCGCCCTCGTCAGCAACGCCGGCGCCGACACGGTCTCCGTGATCGACACCCTGGCCAACACCGTCGCTCCCGCGCCGATCGCAGTGGGCGACGAACCACTCGGCATCGCCTTCACGCCCGACGGCAAAAAGGCGTTCGTCGCCGACGGCAACGGGAAAAGCGTCACCGTGATCGATGCGCGGACCGACACGGTCGAAGGCGCGGCGATCAAAGTCGGCAAAGAACCGGGGGCGATCGCCGTAACCACCGAAGGGAGCCGCGCCTACGTCGCAAACGACGAATCGAACAGCGTCTCGGTGATCGACACCGCCACCAACCAGGTGGTCGGGACCGCGGTCAAAGTCGGCGCGGCGCCGACCGGAATCGCGATCACCCCGGATGGCCGCACCGCCTACGTCGCCGCGTCGGGGGCCGGCGGCGTCTCGCCGATCGATCTCGCGACCAGCTCGGTCGGAGCGCTGGTCGCGACCGGCGAAGAGGCCTTCGCGGTCGCGATCCCCCCCGACCAGACGCCGCTGGCCTCCTTCTCCGTCGGACCCGCGACAGCGGGCGTCCCGGCCTCCTTCGACGCCTCTGCCTCGACCGACCCCGATGGTCGGATCGCCTCCTATTCGTGGAGCTTCGGCGACGGCCAGAGCGCGACCGGTGGACCCGTCGCAAGTCATACCTATGCCGCGCCGGGGACCTACACCGTCAGCCTCTCCGTCGACGATGGCGAAGGTTGCCCAGGCTTCGTCTTCACCGGTCGCACCGCCTCGTGCGGCGGCCCTTCGACGGCGACCGAGAGTCGCACGGTCACCGTCGCCGCGCCGGTGGCCACCCGGCGGTCGGGCGGGCCGCGGGTCCGCGTCCACTGCCCGAAGAGCGCCAGGCCCGGCGGCTGCAAGTTCACGCTGCAGGTCGTCTCCGGCAGGCCGAAGCGGGTCAAGGGCAAGCTGCGCGAGCCCAAGCCCGAGAGCAAGCTCGCGAGGATCAAGCTGGCGCCGGACAAGAGCGCCCTCCTCACCCTGATCCCGAAGCCGAAGTTCGCCGCCCGGCTCGAGGTGGCGAGGAAGCTCCTCGTCCGTGAGGTGGAGACGGTCAAGGGAAAGACCCGCACCAGCTACCGCAGGCTGAAGGTGGTCCGGTGAGGCTCGGCGCTCTGGTCCAGCCGGCGGCGCCCCTCTTCGCGGCCGCGCTGGTCATCGCGCTGATCGCCGCCGCCCCGGCCGCCGCGGCCACCTACACGGTCACCGACCTCGGCGACTCGGGGGTCGCCGGCGACGGCAGCCTGCGCGGCGAGATCCGCGCCGCCAACGCCCACGAAGGCGCCGACACGATCGCCTTCGCGCCGGGGCTGAGCGGCACGCTCACGATCAGCGGCAGCGGCCTCGTCATCCAGGGTCCGACCGCGATCGAGGGCCCGGGGCCCGGCGCGGTGAGCGTGCGCCAGATCTCGGGCGGGCACCGCGTCATCCAGGTGAAGCTGACCGAACCGGGGGCCGTCTCGATCGCCGGGCTGACCCTGGCGGGCGGCGAAACGACCGGGCCGGGGGGCGACCTCGAGTTCGACGCGGAAGGCGAACCGGGGTCGCTCGAAGTCGTCGACTGCGTGATCACCGAAGGTTCCGCCGAGGACTACGGCGGCGGCCTCTCCAGCTTCGGCGCGCCACTCACCCTACGCGACAGTGCCGTCGTCGAAAACGAAGGCGACAGCGGCGGCGGGATCTGGGCCGGCGGCCATGACATGCCGTTCACGATCGAAGGCTCGACGATCGCCGACAACGAAAGCGTCAGTGCCGGCGGCGGGCTGAACGGTGAGGTCGAACACGGCGGCCACGACGCGATCGTCGACTCGACCTTCGCCGGGAACAAGAGCGAGGACGAGGGCGGCGGCGCGTACTTCTCGCTCGGCTCGGAAACCTCGATCACCGTCGCCAACTCGACCGTCACCGAAAACATCGCCGACGGCGGGGGCGGCGGGTTCGAGTTCAACACCGACGAAGGCGTGCAGGCGACGGTCGAAGACTCGACGATCGCCGGCAACCACGGCGGCAGCCTGCTCGGCGAGGCCGGCGGGGTGCAGGAGTCGGGCGCGGTGCCGCAGGCGATGGTTGACACGATCGTCGCCGACAACACCGGTGGCCAGCCCGACATCTTCGGCGAATGGGCCGCGTCCTTCAGCCTGATCGGCAACCCGAGCGGCGCCAAGATCTCCGAAGCGCTTCCCGGTTCCGACCTGGTCGGGGTCGAGCCGAACCTCGCCCCGCTCGCCGCCAACGGCGGGCCGACCGAGACGATGATGCCCGCCGCGAGCAGCCCGGTCATCAACAAGGGTGGCGGCTCGCTCGCCACCGACCAGCGCGGTGACCCGCGACCGTCGATCTTCCCCGGCGTCGCGCTCTCCGGCGCGCCCGGAGCCGACGGCGCCGACATCGGTGCGGTCGAGCTGCAGGCGCCGGCGGTCGCCTCGACTCCGTCGACGTCGGGCGCCGGCGCGAAGTCGGGGCCGCGGGTCAAGGTCCGTTGCCCGAAGCGCGCGGGCCACGGGGGGTGCCGGTTTCTCCTGCGGGCGGTGAGCGCGAAGCCGCGCCGGACGAAGGGCCGCGGCGGCCACGTCCGCCTGATCAGGCCGAAGCCCGAGAGCGCGGCGGTGCGGATCAGGCTCAAGGCGGGGAGGTCGACCATCCTGACGCTGACGCCGAAGCCGAGGTTCGCGGCGAAGCTCGACCGGGCGCGCCAGATCCTGGTCCGCGAGGTGGAGACGATCGGCGACGCGACGCACACCACCTACCGCCGGCTGAAGGTGATCGGCTAGTGCGACTCCGGGCCGCCGTCCCGCCGGGGGCCCTCGCGCTCCAGGGCCGCCCTGCCTCGGCAGGGCGTCCTCACCGTGGCGCCGAAGTCGAGGTCACGGTATCCGGGCCGGGGAGTCGGCGGCTACGGGCGAGCGCCTGCGGGCCGGTCTCGATCCCGCTCCCGTTCAGCGCGCCGCTGCAGCGCCTGCTCCACCGGCGCGGCTCGTTCCGCGGGCGGGCCGGGGTCGCGCTCGTCCCAGGATGAGCAGGGCGCTGAAGAGACTCGCCGTAGGCGTGCCGGCCGTGCTGGCCGCGGTCGTCGGCGTCGCGATCGCCGGGCACGTCGGCGTCGATTCGAACGGCGGCCTGAAGCCGTACGGCCTCCAGGAAACGCTGCCCGGAATGGTGGCGTCCTTCGGCCCGAATGCCCGCGTGGTCGAGATCATCGTCGGCTCCTCCGGCATCTACTACCAGGTGATCGGCGCCGATCACAGGCTGCACATCCGTGACTACGCGATCGTCGAATACGAGATCGAAGCCGGGACCTACGGCTACAACCACAAGACCAGCGACTTCGTCCGCGCGCCGACGCCCGCGGAGTCGCGCGCCGCGGTGCTGACCCTGGGTCAACTCGATCCCGGCGTCGTCGAAGGCCTCTACTCCAAGGTCGGATTCCCCCGGCAGGGGTCGAGCGCGACGCTGACCGGCCGCTCATGGTTACTCCAGTACGGCGCCGATCCCGACCATCGCTACGTGGCGGTCTACGACGGCAGCGGACTTCGACCGACCCAGGCGAGTCCGTGATGCCTTGCACCGCAAGGCAGTAGGTGCTAGCTTGCGGTGCATGGCAGTAGGCGAAGGACGACAGCCTCAGCTTCTGCGGGGAGTACTCGACCTCTGCCTGCTGGCGATCATGGAGGAGGAGCCGACCTACGGCTACGAGCTGACGAAGCGGCTTCGTGATCGCGGCCTTTCGATGGTCGGCGGCGGTTCCATCTACCCGCTGCTCGGCCGCCTCGAGCGCGGCGGCCTGGTCGAGACCAGCCGGGTCGCCGGCGAGGGAGGGCCGCCACGCAAGTACTACAGCCCCTCGGCTGAGGGCAGGCGGGCCCTCGCTACCGGGGTCTCGGAGTGGCGCGCGACCCGCGACGCGGTCGACGCACTCCTCGACCCCGTCGAGATGGAGGTCCGATCATGAGCGAGTTCCTCGATGCCTGCCGCCGCGAGTGGAGAAGGCTGGGCGTGCCGGATCCGATCGCGGGCGAAATGGCCGCCGACCTCGCGGCCGATCTCGAGCAGGCCGAGACCGAGGGCGTCGCCGCCGAGGAGGTGCTCGGCAGCGGTGCCTTCGACCCGGCCGGCTTCGCCGCCGCCTGGGCGGCCGAGCGTGGGGTGATCCCCGCCTCGCCGCCCCCGAGATCCTCCGGGCGACGATGGCCGGCCCTCGCGGCGATCGCCTGCTTCGCGATCGTCACGCTGGTCGGGGCGGCGCTGGCCGTGTTCGCCTTCCACGGCGCCACGGTCGTCGGCGTCGTCCACACCGCCTCGGCAGGGGTGCCGAGGCCACCCCTCCACGGCTTCACCAGGCACGTCGGCCCACCCGCTCCCGGCCTGCGACCGTTCGCGCTGACCCTGCTGGTGGTGGGCCTGCTCGGGATCGCGGGCACGACGTTCCTCTCGCTGCGGCTGCCCCGGCGACGACTCGCTACCGGGCAGGGCGAGCGAAGGCCGGCATGACCTCGGCGGAGAACCGCCGGATGCTCCGCCCGGTGGGCTCGCCGGGATGGAGCAGGACGTTTTCGACGCCGACCGCCCGCAGGGCTTCGAGCTCGCCGGCGATCTCGTCGGACGTGCCGTAGAGCGCGGCCGCCTCGGTCGCGCCGGGCGCCCCGGCGTAGGCCGTGATGTGCGACCGGTTGCGCCCGTCGGGATGCCGCGACAGGGCGACCATGCGGGCGTGCGCCAGCGCCAGCCGCGCCAGCGCCGCCTGTGCATCGGCGGCGTCGCGGGCGACGTGGAGATTGCGTGCGACCGCGACATCCATCGGATCGAACCTGCGACCGCGCGCCTCGCACTCGGCCTTGAACAGCGCGAGCCGCTCGCCGACGACCTCGGTCGAGGCGAACTGGTCGAGCAGCAGCTTGCAGCCGCGTGCGGCGACGCCGCGGATCGAGTCCGGCCTGCCCGCCGCGATCCAGATCGGCGGATGCGGCCGCTGTGAAGGAGGAGGGTCGACGATCACGTCCTCGTAATGCCAGAACCTGCCGCGGTGGGAGAACCGCTCCTCCGAGGTCCAGGCCTTGACGATCACCCCCAGCGCCTCCTCGAAGCGCTCCTCCGCCTCCTCGTAGGGCAGGGCGAAGCCGGCGAACTCGGAATGGCGGTAGCCCTTGCCGACGCCGAACTCCAGACGGCCGCCGGACATCAGGTCGAGGGTCGCCGCCCGCTCGGCGAGCAGGACCGGATCGTGCCAGGGCAGGACGATGACCGCGGTGCCGAGCCGCAGCGTCGTCGTCCGCGCCGCGACCCAGGCGAGCAGGTCGAGCGATGCCGACACCTGGCCGGTGCCGCTGAAGTGGTGCTCGACGAGGAAGGTCGAGTCGAACCCGAGCGCCTCGGCCTCGACGCAGGTGTCGACGTAGTCGCGGAAGCCGCGCGCCGGATCGTCGTCCTCACGTGGCGCCTGGGCACCGCCGAAGAGGCCGAACCTCATCGCTCTCCCTCGCGGACGGCCCGCATGACCGGGGCGCCATCGAGACTCATCCGGTCAGCCCTCAGCGTCGTTACCGCCTCCGGGCGGGCCGGCGGCGACGGTGTCGCCTCCCTTCAGCACGACGGGCGCCTGGCGCCTGGTGTCGACCCGCAGCTCGAAGACGTCAGGCCGGCTGTAGTGGCCGACCGAATCCATGTCGAGGTGGCCGCGGACGATCTGCGCCGGGTCGATCTCCGCCTCGAGGATGACCTCCTCGTCGAACACCGGCCCGACCAGGACCGCGCCGTCGGGGGCGACGATCGCGCTGCCGCCGCGCATCAGGTAGGAGGCCGCATCGTCGCCGAGCTCCTCCTGATACCAGTCCGGATAGTCGCCGACCCGGATCGCCTGACAGGCGCTGAGGACGAACACCCGGCCCTCGAGCGCGATGTGGGTCATCGACGAGATCCAGGTCGGGCGATCGTCGGCGGTCGGGGCGCAGTAGAGCTCGACCCCCTGGGCGTACATCGCCTGGCGCAGCGCCGGCATGTAGTTCTCCCAGCAGATCACGGTGCCGACCCGGCCGGCGGGGCTCTCGGCGGTGCCGATGGTCGAGCCGTCCCCGAACCCCCAGATCAGCCGCTCCGATCCGGTCGGCATCAGCTTGCGGTGGACGGCGACGAGCCCGGCGAGCGGATCGATCATCAGCGCCGTGCAGTAGAGGGTCGCCCCCGAGCGCTCGATCACGCCGATCACGACGAAGGTCCGATGGGCGGCGGAGGCGTCGATCAGGGCCCCGACCTCAGGACCGTCCAGCTCGACGGCCGCCTCGAAGTAACGCTGGTACAGCTCCCGTCCCGGCTCGCTGCGGCGTCCCACCACGGCGCCGAACCCGATCCCCTTGGGGTAGGAGCCGACGAAGGCCTCCGGGAACACCGCCAGTTCGATGCCGCGCGCCGCGCATTCGGCGATCAGGCCCTCGGCCTTGGCGACGGTCGCCGCCGGGTCGAAGGGGACGGACGCTGCCTGGACGACGGCGACGCGTTTCATCGGGGCGGCTCGATCACTCGCGGTCAGTTGCGGACGTGCAGGGTCGGCGATGCCAGGGAGTTGACGACGAGGACGGTCGCGTCCTTGTCGTGGGGGTTGCGGATGGAGTGGGGGGCATCGGCCCGGAAGTGGATCGCGTCGCCCGTCTCCAGCGACGAGGTGATCCCGTTCATGTCCACGTCGATGGCGCCGCTCAGGACGTAGATCCACTCCTCGCCGGCGTGGGTCGCGGGCTCGCCCGTACGGCCGGGCGGGAGGATGAGCTCGACCGCCTGCAGCCAGCGCAGCGCCGGGTCCGACAGCGATTGGAGCCCCGAGTCGCCGGCGTCGATCGTGTGTCGGTCGGCCCGCCGGGAGACGTACACCGCGCTCTGCTCGGGCGTCTCGCCGACGAGGGTCCCCAGCGAGACGCCGAGCGCCCGGGCAAGCTGCAGCAACAGCCGCACGGTCGGCGTCCGGGTGCCGTTCTCGAGGCGCGAGAGGTGACCGATCGAGACCCCGGAGAGCTCCGACAGCTGCGCCAGGGTCAGATTTCGTCGGGTCCGGTAGGCGCGGATCCACGCCGCGATCCGCTGGTCGTCGTCGAGTGCCTCCGACGTCGGGTCGTCAAGTTCCGTGGTTGTCGTCTCGGGGTTCATCGCTTGGACAATCTAACCGTCGGGTTGGTAATTTGCCGATTGGCAAGTACAGTTGCCAAACCATAACCAACTGAGAGGACCATCCGACCCGACATGATCACCGGAACCGCAGACAAGGTCGTCGACAACACCGTGGAGGCGGCCGGGATCGTCTTCGGCGATGAGATCGAGGCGATCTACACCCTCGGCAGCCTCGCCCACGGTGGCTTTGCCCCGCTGGTCAGCGACGTGGACGTCGCGATCATCCTCGGCTCCACGGCGATCGACACCGCCGATCGCATCGCGGCGGTCCAGGCCTTGGTGGCGGACAAGACCGACAGCCCGTTGTCGCAGCGCCTCTCGTTGTTCTGGGGCGACTGGCGCGCGGTCAGGACCGGCGAGGGCGATCACTTCCGCCTCGGTCCGGTCGACCGGCTGGACCTGCTCGACTCCGGGCGCCTGCTCCTCGGGTCGGACCTGCGCGAGCCGAGCGTCCGCCCGACGCGGCACGAGCTTCTGCTGATGAGCGCCGACCTGATCCTCTCCAAGTTCACCGCGGAATATCTCGAGGCTTTGGGTGACGCTCGGGCCCTCGTCGCCGACGGCGCGCGCGCGGTCACCAAGACGATCCTCTTCCCCGTCCGCTTCATGTACACGCTGCGGACGGGCGGCATCGGCCTGAACGACCAGTCGGCGCTCTGGTACGGGTCCGAGGGACTGCCCGGCGGCGCGCTGGCGCTGAAATCGCTCGCGTGGCGCAACGAAGGGATCGGCGACCCCGACCTCGCGATCGGGATGCTCGACGCCGAACTGGGTGCCCTCCACGTCGAATGCATGGACCGGTACGCCGGCGAGCTCGATCGCCTCGGCGAGACCGCGCGCGCCGCCGCCCTGGCGGCGCGGACCGCCGCCGTCCACGTCTCCGTCGGAGACCGGCGCTGAGCATGAACCAACTGCACGACCCCGGCAGTTCCACCGCGACAACCCGCACCACCCCCGACCCCAGGTCCCCGCAAAGGTAAGGAGTTACCCGATGGCCCAGACCCAGACCATCCACGGCATCATCGCCTATCCGATCACGCCCTTCGCCGATACCGGCATCGACCAAGAGCGGCTCGCCGACCTGGTCGAGACCATGGTCGACGCCGGTGTCCACGCCATCGCCCCGCTGGGCAGCACGGGGGAGTCGGCCTACCTCAGCTTCGACGAATGGAAGACCGTCGTCGACACCACCGTCGCCGCCGTCGAGGGACGTGTACCGGTCGTGGTCGGCGCCTCGGACCTCACCACCGCGGGGACGGTCGCCCGGGCCGAATACGCGCAGGCGGCGGGCGCGACGGCCGTGATGGTGATCCCGGTCTCCTACTGGCCGCTCAACGAGCGCGAGATCGTCCAGCACTACGGCTCGGTGAGTGACGCGATCTCGCTCCCGATCATGGCCTACAACAACCCTGCGACCTCGGGGATCGACATGCCGCCGACGCTCCTCTTCCGGATGTTCGAGTCGATCGCGAACGTGGAGATGGTCAAGGAGTCGACCGGTGACATCCAGCGGATGCTGGACCTGAAGGAGCTCTCCTCCGGAGAGCTGCCTTTCTACAACGGGAGCAACCCGCTGGTGCTGGAGGCGCTCCTCGCCGGGGCAAGCGGCTGGTGCACGGCCGCGCCCTGCCTGCGACCGGCGCCGACCATCGCGCTGTATGAAGCCGTCTCGGCGGGTGAGACAGATCGCGCCAGGGAGATCTACGAGGAGCTGTTGCCGCTGCTGCGCTTCATCGTCTCCAAGGGCCTGCCGACGGCGGTCAAGTCCGGGCTGGAGATCCTCGGTGAACCCGCCGGAGGGCCGCGGTCTCCGCTCCTCCCGCTCGATCCCGCGGACCGCGCCGAGCTCGAGTCGATTCTGGTCGCGGTACCGGCCGCCTGACTTACCGTCGAACCTGCGCCCGGCCGGATCCGGGCGCATGTTCGGGCCGCATTTTTCACCGGTACCTCCGGGCGGAAGCCCCTGGGTGAAGCTCGATTCGGGCTGATTATCCTTTTGGCCTAATCATGTTTCCAAACTTTGTACCTGGGGCCAGTGATCGTTTTCATGGGCCCCGCCATCGTGGCTGTCACGGCCACGGATGGTGGGAAACAGTGTCTCCCTCGACTGGTTGGTCGTGTTGGCAACTCGACGAACTGAAAGGTGACTACGAGCATGAAGACGACGACGGAGATCAGCGCCGGATCGACCGGTCCACCGCTCCGCACCAACGCGCTTGGCTTCCCCCAGCTGCTGGCGCAATCCGTGGCACTGATCTCACCGACCATGACCGCGGTGTTGATCCTCCCCCTCGCTTACTCCATCGCCGGAGACTCCACCTGGTTCTCCTACGCGTTCGCGACGGTGATGTTGCTGTTCACCACCTTCGCGCTCAACGAGTTCGCCAAACGCTCGGCCACCACCGGATCGATGTACGCCTACATCTCGCGCGGCCTCGGCGCCCCGACGGGTGTGATGTCGGGGTGGGCCCTGATCTGGTGTTACTTCTTCATCGGCACCGCGGGCCTGTGTGGCTTCGCCCTGATGAGCCAGCAGTTCCTCGACGCCGTCGGATTGAACGGGACGGTCCCGCCCTACGTCTTCTGGCTGGTCAGCGCCGCGATCGGATCGTTCATCGCGATCAGGGACGTGCGCCTGTCGGCGATGCTGACCCTCGTGCTGGAGGGGTTGTCGATGGCCTGCATCCTGGCGCTGGGAGCGGTGATCCTGTTCAAGCACGGCTTCTCCGTCGACACCAAGCAGGTCACGCTGCACGGGTTCTCGCTCAAGGGCCTCGACTTCTCGGTCGTCGTCTGCATCTTCTCCCTGGTCGGCTTCGAGGCGGCCTCGACGATGGGCGGCGAGGCCCGCAACCCACTGAAGACGGTGCCCAAAGCGGTGATCTGGAGTTTGTTCATCAGCGGCGGCTTCATGGTGATCATGGCCTACGTCGAGGTGTTCGGCAGCCGGCACGCGGGCCTCGACCTGGCGACGCTGTCGGCGCCCCTGCAGACCCTGTCGCAGGCGTACGGCGTCAGCTTCTTCAAGATCCCGGTCTCGCTGGGGGCGATGGTCAGCTTCTTCGCGCTGACCCTGTCCTGTGTCAACTCGGGCACGCGCCTGCTGCTGCCGATGGCCCGACACGGGGTCGTCTCCGGCAGGCTGCACACCACCCACTCGACGAACCTCACCCCGCACGCGGCGATCGGCGTGTACTACGTCGTCCTGCTGGCCGAGGTGTTCATCTGGCACCTGATGGGCGGGAGCGTGCTGACCATGTTCAACGATGTCGGCACCTTGGCGGCCACCGGCTTCCTGTTCTCCTACTTCGCGATCTCGATCGCGGCACCGGTGTACCTCAGCAAGCTGGGTGAGCTGAGGCCGAAGAACGTCGCCATCGCGGTCATCGGGGTCCTGCTGCTGCTGGTGCCCGCGGTCGGCCTGTTCTACCCGTTGCCCGTCTTCCCGGTGGACATCTTCCCGGCGATCTTCGCCGCGTACATGATCGCCGGTGGCGCCCGCCTGTTCCTGCTGAGCCGCGGTAGTCGCGGGGTCATGTCGGTGATCGAGCGGGACATGGAAGCGGAGATGGAGCGCGGGTCGGCGCCGCCCTCCGATATCGAGTCCGGCTCCCGCCTCGGCGCGGCGATGCCGGGGCTGGCCGACAACGCGCAGCCTGCCTAGAGGAGGTCGGCCCACCGCCGCGCCCGGTGCGCCGGGCGCGGCATCCGAGAGCTCCGCCGCGGGCGTTCGGAACCTTCAGGTCATTTGACAGGCGAGACAGCAGTGTCTACTTTGCTGAACGTAGACACTGCTGTCTCACTAACTGAAGGAGATCCGATGCGCCGCTTCGCCCAGTTCTGTTTCGACCACAAGAGATGGGTGATCGGTGCCTGGATCGCCTCGATCGTCGGCTTCGCCGCGGTCGCCGCCGGTGCGGGAGGCTCCTTCGTCGACAGCTTCAGCCTGCCGGGGAGCGGGTCGCAGCGGGCGACCGACCTGCTCGAGGAAAAGTTCCCGGCGCAGGCCGGCGCCTCGGCCCAGGTCGTCTTCAAGGTCGAGGAAGGGAACCTGCGCGACCCCGCCGTCCGCCGTCAGATCTCGAAGCTGGACCACGAGCTGGCCGGGATGAAGGGGGTGCGGTCGGTCGTCGACCCCTACGCGGCCGGGACGATCAGCAGCGACGGCAAGATCGGCTTCGCCACGCTGCAGTTCAAGGAAACCGCGCAGGAGATCGACAAAGCGGACGCCGAAGCGGTGATCGAGACCGCCAAGGAAAGCGAAACTTCCCGCCTCCAGGTCAACCTCGGCGGGCAGGTGATCAAGGAAGCCGAGCGCAAGAGCGAGTCGGCCTCGGAGGCGATCGGCGTCCTGGTCGCGATCGCCGTCCTGGTCCTCGTCCTCGGATCCTTCACGGCGATGGCGATGCCGTTGATCGTCGCGATCTCGGCGATCGCCCTGGCGATGCTGATCATCGTCACGGCCACCTCGGTGGTCGACATCGCGAGCTTCGCGCCGACGCTGGCGGTGATGATCGCGCTCGGCGTCGGCATCGACTACGCGCTGCTGATCCTCAACCGCTTCCGCGACGAGCGGGGGAGGGGGGTCGCGATCCGCGAGGCGACCCTGACGGCGCTCGACACGGCCGGGCGCTCGGTCCTCTTCGCCGGGACCACGGTGGTCATCGCCCTGCTCGGGATGCTGCTGCTCGGGGTCGGCTTCCTCAACGGCCCGGCGATCGCCGCCGCCCTCGCCGTCCTGCTGACGATGGTCGGCGCGCTGACGCTGCTGCCGGCGCTGCTCGGGGTCGGCTTCATGGGGCGCCGCGTGAAGCCCGCGAAGGTCCGGCACGAGACGGACTCGAAATTCGGCTGGTCGCGCTGGGCGCGCCTGGTCGAGCGGCGCCCGGCGCTCTTCGCGGTCGCCGCGATCGCCCTCCTCCTCGTCCTCGCCTCGCCGGTGACGGGCATGCAGCTGGGCACCTCCGATTCCGGCAGCGACCCCTCCGGCTCGACGACCCGGATCGCCTACGACCAGCTCTCCGAAGGCTTCGGTCCGGGCTTCAACGGGCCTCTGCTCCTGGTCGCCGAGCTGCCCCGCAAGGGCGACGAAGCGGGGGTCGAGAAGATCGCCCGGGCGGTCGAAGAAGAGCCCGGGGTCGCGGCGGTGAGCGAACCGATGCTGAGCCCGTCGGGCGACACGGCGATCCTCACCGCCTATCCGACGACCAAGCCGCAGGACTCGGGGACCGAAGATCTGCTGGCGAGCCTCCGCGACGAGGTGATGCCGCGGTTGCAGCAGCAGACCGGGATCGCGGTGAGCATCGGCGGCGCCACCGCGTCGCAGGTCGATCTCTCCAGCGTGCTCTCGGAAAAGCTGCCGTTCTTCATCGCCGTCGTGGTCGGCCTCTCGCTGCTGCTGTTGTTGATCGTGTTCCGCTCGCTGCTGATCCCGTTGAAGGCGGCCGTGATGAACGTCCTCAGCATCGGTGCGGCGCTCGGGGTGATCACCTTCGTCTTCCAGGACGGGCACTTCGCCTCCCTGATCGGCGTCGACAGCACCGGGCCGATCGAATCGTTCCTGCCGGTGTTCCTCTTCGCGATCGTCTTCGGGCTCTCGATGGACTACGAGGTCTTCCTCGTCTCGCGGATGCACGAGGAATGGGAGGCGAGGAAGGACGCGCAGGCCGCGGTCCGCAACGGCCTCGCCCTGACCGGCAAGGTGATCACCGCTGCCGCGATCATCATGATCAGCGTCTTCGCCTCCTTCATGCTCGGCGACGAACGCACGATCAAGTTGTTCGGGCTGGGACTGGCCAGCGCCGTCCTCTTCGACGCGTTTGTGATCAGATTGCTGCTCGTGCCCGGATTGATGTTCATCTTCGACAGGGCGAGCTGGTGGATGCCGGCGGCGCTGTCGCGGCGACTGCCGCGGCTCTCGATCGAGGGTCCCGCGCGGACCGGTCCCGAGCCCGAGGAGACGTGAGGATGGCCAGGTCCGCCGACCTCGCCGAGGAGCAACGCAGGGCGGACTTCGTCCGCAACTACGACCGCATCATCGAGGGCGCGACCGCTGCGCTCGGCGAGAATCCCTCGGCCAGCATGGCCGAGATCGCCGAGCGCAGCGGCGTGGTCAGGGCGACCCTCTACCGTCATTTTCCGGCGCGTGAGGACCTGCTCCGGGAGATCTACCACCGCGCCCTGAAGGAGATCGACGCCGCGATCCAGGGCGCCGAACCGGAGGAGGGGAAGGCGACCGAGGCGCTCGAACGCGAGATCGAGGCGTTTCTGGGCGTGCTCGACCGCTACCGGGTGCTGATCGAGCGCCGGCCCAACTTCCCCGAGCTGCGCCCCGAGGCCGACGCGACCTTCCAGGTCTTCGACACGCTGGTGGCGAGGGGCCAGAAGGAAGGCTTGATCCGCGGCGATCTCACCGGCGCCTGGCTCTCCACGGTCGTGGTGATGGTGTGCGTGTCCGCGGTCCAGGCGGTCGACGAGGATCGGCTGGCCGCGCCCGACGCCGTGGAGGCGGCGAAGAAGACCCTTCTCGCGGCGCTCGCAGCCTAGCCGGCCGATTCCGCGGCGTAGGCGGGAGATTGCGGGGGTGGGGGCGGGACGCGTGGTCCGGGGGCGGGGCTCGGGCGGCGTGCTTCGGGGCGGGTGCGCCCGTCCGAGATGCGTCCCGGGCGTCTCGTGGCGGCCCGGGCAGGCTGTGGCCGCCACGAGACGCCCGGGACGTGAGGGTCCCGCAGGGAAGTCCACACGGACGTGGGAGAGACGCCGGGAACGTCACCCTTCCCCATGCGTCCCGTGACGGGATCATGGCCCGCCCCCGGTGAGTTCGCACTTTCGCTCGCTATGCGAGCAGAACTGCGAACTCACCAGGGGGAGGCATGAGGAAGACGCAAGGAACCGTCAACTTCCCCCGCTCTCCGTCACCGATCCTCGGAGTTCGTCACGAACCTCGCCCCTCTCCCCGACACCCGGCCTTCTCGGTGGCGGCCACAGCCTGCCCGGGCCGCCACCGAGAAGGCCGGGTCCCTTTCACCTCCGGGCGCCAGCTCCTGGCCGGCCGCGTCCCTCGCAGCTCCGGGCGCCAGCTCCCCTCCGGGCGCCAGCTTCAGGCGCCCCCGAATCAACCCCCCAGCGCGGCGACGAGGCGGCGGCCGCAGGCCAGGTCCGGATCCTTGTCCGGGTTGTAACAGGCGAGTGAGATGCCGATCAGCGCCTCGGAGGCGGCCAGCGGGGTGAGGACGGCGGCCAGCTCGTCCCAGTCGAGGCCGTCCGGCTGCAGGTAGTCGGTGGCGGGGAAACGGCTTCGTCGAGGATGTCGACGTCGAGGTGCAGCCAGAAGGGGCCGGCGGCGGTGAGGCGCGCCGCCAGCTCGGCGGCCGCGGCGGCGACGCCGTGGGCGCGCAGTTCCTCGGCCCCGTAGAGGAGGGGCGGTCGCACCAGCTCCTCCGGTTGGCGCATCCCGTCGGCGATCGACTCGGCGCGGTCGCGGAAGCCGACCAGGGCGGTGCGCTCGGGGATCGTCGTCGCCCCGCCCGCCGCCTCGACCCAGGCATCGGGACCGAGCCCGAGCGCCACCGCGATCGGCATGTCGGCCGCCTCGCCGGTGGTCGAGGTCTCGCCGTCGTAGAGGTCGAGGTGGCCGTCGACGTGGGCGAGGCCGAGCGGTGCGCCGAGCGCCTCGCGCGCCCCGGCGAGGGCGCCGGGCAGCTCGGCGCAGCAGCCGCCGATCAGGAACGGACGCTCGCCCGCCGCCAGCGCCGCGGCGACGGCGAGGCGAACCGACCGCGTCGTCGCCAGCACGTCCTCGCTCGCCACCAGGCCGGTGGCGGGGTCGCGATCCTCGCCGCGGATCCGCACCGCGAGGTCGCCCTCGTCATGGGCGCCCAGCGCCTGCGGCAGGCCGAGCTCGCGCAGCACCGCAGGCGCGGTCTCGGTGCCGCCGCCGCGGCCGACCGAATCGACCGGCACGCCGATGGTCACCGTGGCGTCCATGCCGACGAGACTGGCAGACTCCGCCGTGATGGCCAAGCGACGCAAACCAGGGCGGCGGCCGCGCGAGAAGGCGCCGACCGTCTCCTACACCGATCCCGAGGGGAACGTCCTCGAGCTGCGCGAAACGCTGAGCGCGGGGACGATCGCCAAGCTCGGCGAGCCGCCGGCGAGCCACGCGGCCTCGCTGGAGGACGCCTGGGCGCGGCGCGAGGAGGCCCTCTTCGAGCGCCTGGCAGTCTCCTGGGAGATCGCCGGACTGCCGCTCGACGACCAGAAGATGCTGCTCGGCCGCTACCGGATGGCCGACGCCGAGACGCGCGCCTGGGTGCGGCGGACGATCGCCGCGCACCTCGAGCGCCACATCCCCGAGCTGGCCGGCTGACCGTGGCCGAGGAGCTGTGGGTCGACGAGCGCCTGGCGATCCCGCTGGCCGAGATCGAGCTGCGCACCAGCCGCTCCTCCGGGCCGGGCGGCCAGCACGCCAACGTCACCGCCTCGCGGGTGGAAGCGGTCTTCGACGTCGAGGCCTCGCGCTCGCTCGACGAGGCGCGGCGGGTGCGGCTGCTGGAACGCCTCGGCCCGGTCGTCACCGCCGTCGCCCAGGACGGCCGCGGCCAGTACCGCAACCGCGAGCTGGCCCTGAGCCGGCTCGCCGGGAAGCTCGCCACCGCCCTCCGCGTCCAGCGTTCCCGCCGGCCGACCAAGCCGACCCGCGCCTCCCGCCGACGCCGGCTCGAGCAGAAGCGCCGCACCGGCGAGCGCAAGCAGTCCCGACGCCGCTGGAGCGGCGAAGACTAGGCCGCGGCGGCGCTCAGCTCGCGGCGGACCACCGGGGCGACCTCGGTGCCGAAGAGCTCGATCGAGCGCATCACGTCGGCGTGGGGGAGGGTGCCGACGCTGAACTGGATGAGGAAGCGGTCGTGGTCGAAGATCGCGTGCTGGGCGAGGATCTTCTCGGCGACCTCGGCCGGGGAACCGACGAAGTTGGCGCCCTCGGGGCGGCGGCTCGCCTCGAAGGCGGCGCGGCTCATCGGCGGCCAGCCGCGCTCCCGCCCGATCCGGTCCATCATCCGGGCGAAGGGCGGGAAGGCGGTGTCGGCGGCGGCCTGGGAGGTGAGGGCGACGAAGCCGTGCGAGTTGATGCCGAGGGCGGGACTGGGCGCGCCGACCTCGGCCGCCGCGGCCGCGTGCAATTCGGCGAAGGGCTTGAAGCGGGCCGGTTGGCCGCCGATGATCGCCAGCGCCATCGGCAGGCCGAGGCGGCCGGTGCGGATCGCCGACTCGGGCGAGCCGCCGACCGCGACCCAGACCGGCAGCGGATCCTGCAGCGGCCGCGGGTAGACGCCACGGCGGTCGATCGACGGCCGCAGCCGGCCGTCCCAGCTCACCTCGGTGGAGGCGCGCACGGCCAGCAACAGCTCTAGCTTCTCGGCGAAGAGCTCGTCGTAGTCGTCGAGGTCGTAGCCGAAGAGGGGGAAGGACTCGACGAAGGAGCCGCGGCCGGCCATGATCTCGGCGCGGCCGCCGGAGAGCAGGTCGAGGGTGGCGAAGTCCTGGAAGACGCGCACCGGGTCGTCGGAGCTGATCACCGAGACGGCGCTGGTGAGGCGGATCCGCGCGGTCCGCTCGGCCGCCGCGGCGAGCGCCACGGCCGGGGTGGAGACGGCGAAGTCGGGGCGGTGGTGCTCGCCGACGCCGAAGACGTCGAGGCCGACCTGGTCGGCCAGCTCGATCTCCTCGATCAGGTCGCGCAGCCGCCGCTCGGCGCTGACCACCGGGCCGCCGTCGACCTCCGGGGTCAGCTCCGCGAAGGTGTAGACGCCGAGCTCCATCCGACGGCCGATCGTAGATGAGCGCCGCCGCCGTCCCTCGCGGTCGGCGATGATGCCCGCCATGGTCGGCGAACGCAGCGAGGAGGGGTTCGCCGCCCTGACCCTGGAGAGCGAGGCGCGCGGCGGCCTCGTGGCCGTCTTCGTCCCGGAGGCGGGGATGATCTGCTGCAGCCTTCGCCACCGGGGCGAGGAGGTGCTGGGGCAGCGGGCGGGCCTGCGCGCCTACGTCGATCGCTACTCGACGATGGGCATCCCCTTCCTGCATCCGTGGGCCAACCGGCTCGGCGCCGCGCGCTTCGAGCTCGCCGGGAGGCAGGTCGACCTGACCCTGCCCGACCTGCCGCTGAAGCGGGACGACGCCGGGCTGCCGATCCACGGGTTGCTGCCCGCCGCGCCCGGCTGGCGGGTCGAGCGCCACAGCGAGCTCGAGTTCGGCGGCGTGCTGGCGGCAACCTTCGATTTCGCCGCCTACCCGCACCTGCTGGAGGCGTTCCCCTTCCCGCACCTGGTCGAGATCGAGGCGACCCTGGTCGAGGGCTCGCTGGAGATCGCCACCACGGTGACCGCGACCGGCGAGGTCGCGGTGCCGATCGCCTTCGGCTTCCACCCCTATATATGTCTGCCGGGCGTGCCGCGGGCGGAGTGGGTGCTGGAGGCGCCGGTCCACGAGCGGCTGGCGCTCGACCGGCGCGGGCTGCCGACCGGGGAGCGCGAGCCGACCGCGATCGCGCCCGGCCCGCTCGGCGAGCGCACCTACGACGACGCCTTCCACGCGCCGCCGCCGGGCGAGGCCTTCGTCCTCGCCGGTCCCGACCGCCGGCTCGAGCTGCGGATGGACAGCGGCTATCCCTTCACCCAGATCTTCGCCCCGCCCGACCTCGACGCGATCGCGATCGAGCCGATGACCGCGCCGACCGACGCCCTCCTCGCCGCCGGCCCCGATCTCACCTTCGTCCCGCCGGGCGAGTCCTTCACCGCGACCTTCTCGATCTCGGTCCTCTAGATGGGGCCTCGCCGGCGCGGGCGGCGAAAAGCACCTCTCCAGGTGCCGCTGGAAGGAGTTCCCTATCCCTAACCGCCGCTTCCACCAGTGGCGGGCGACGAGGCGGTGACGCTACGCGTGCAGGGCCTGTCGGCCAACAGCAATGCGATGAGGGCGCTCCGGTCGACGAGGGAGTCGACGTCGACCCACTCCTCGAGCGCGTGGGCGCCGCCGCCCACCGGCCCGATCCCGTCGAGGACCGGCACCGCGGCGGTCGCGGCGAGATTGGCGTCGCTGACGCCGCCCGCGGCGCCTTCGCCGATCTCGGCGAGGCCGAGCTGGGCGGCGAGCTCGCGCACCCGGGCCGCTGCCGCCGTACCCGCCGCGGTGCGCACCAGGGGTGGCCGCGAATGCAGTTCCGGCCACTCCAGCCGCGTCCTCGGGTCGCAGGTCCGCAGCGAGGCGAGGGCATCGCGGACCCGCCGCTCTTCGACCCCGTCGCCGAAGCGCACGTCGACGGTCGCCTCCGCCCGATCGGCGACGACGTTGGCCGGATTGGCGGAGCCGAGCAGGCCGACGTTCACGGTCGTCATGCCCTCGCGCAGTCGGTAGAGCGCCCCCAGCGCCGTCACCAGCTCATCGACCGCGCTCGCCCCGCGCTCGGGCTCGAGGCCGGCGTGGGCGGCGACGCCATGGGCGACCAGGCGGAGGAGGAGCCAGCCCTTGCGGGCGGTCTTCAGCGAGCCGTCCGGCAGGGCCGGCTCGGGCACCAGGACGAGCGTCGCCTCGCGGGCCGCGGCGACGATGGCCGCCCGCGAGGCCTCGCTGCCGGTCTCCTCGTCGGGGGTGACGAGCAGGCGGACCGGCCGCCGCTTCGGGCCGAGCTCGGTCAGCACCGCGATCGCGCCGAGGCAGGCGACGATGCCGCCGCGCATGTCGAGCACGCCGGGTCCTCGGGCGATCTTCCCGTCGAGCTGAAAAGGACGCTCGGCGGCGGTGCCGATCGGCCAGACCGTGTCGTAGTGACAGAGGACCAGGACGGCGTCGTCGTATCCATGGCCGGCGAAGCTCGCGTCGATCAGGGGCCCGGCCGAGGTTGGCCGCACGCTCGTCGCGGCGCCGAGCTCGTCCAGCCACGAGACCAACAGCGAGGCCGCTGCGTCGAGTCCGTCGGGACTGCCGCTCGGCCCGTCGAGCGCGGTGATCTCGGCGAGCCTTTCGACCATCCACGGGCGTCGTTGCCGGGTCGCGTGGGCGATATTCGCGACAAGCTCGACCTCGATGTCGCCCATCGGGCTCAGCCGGTGACAGCGGCGCTGCTGTCGGCCAGCGACTGCATCGCCGCCTCGGCCGCGGCGCCGACATCGACCTCGACCCCGAGGTCGGCGAGACCGCGGGCCAGCGCCGCCACCGAGACGAGCGGGTAGAGCGAGCGTGAGCCGGTGCCCATGTGGCCGATCCGAAAGACGCGCTCGGTCAGCTCGCCGTATCCCCCGGAGAGCATCACGCCGTAGCGCTCGCGGATGTGGGCGAGCGTCTCGTTCACCCCGACGCCGTCCGGACAGCGGATCGCGGTCACGCAGTTCGCCGCGTAGTCGTGGCTGCGGGGCCAGAGCTCGAGGCCCATCGCCTCGGCCCCGAGTCGACAGGCGCGGGCGGCCGCGGCATGGCGCTCGATCACCGTGTCGAGGCCGTGCTCGAGGCACTCGGAGATCGCCGCGTGGACCCCGTTGACGTCGGAGACCGACGGCGTGTAGGGGAACTTCGCCCCTTCGCTCGCCAGCCAGGTTTCGCGCCAGTCAAGCAGCGAGACGAAGGTGCCGCGTGGGGCGGCCGGGTTGGCGTCGATCGCCGCCCAGGCGTCCTCGCCGACCACGCAGAGGGAGATCCCGGGAGGCCCCCCGAGGCACTTCTGGCAGCCGGCGACGGCGATGTCGACGCCCCAGTCGTCGATCCGCACCTCGGTCCCGCCGAGCGCCGAGACGACGTCGGCGTAGACCAGCGCACCCGCTTCCTTGGCGATCGGGCCGATCTCGGAGAGCGGGTTCTCGATCCCGCTCGGCGTCTCCGAGTGGACGATCGCCACCAGCTCGACGTCGCCGAGCCGTTCCAGCTCCGCCTTGACCGCCATCGGGTCGAGGGCTTCGTCATAAGGGACCTTGATCTCGGTCACCTCGGCGCCATAGGAGCGCAGCCAGTCGCCGAACCAGGCGGCGTAGACGCCCGAGACCAGGTTCAGGCACTTCATCCCCGGCCGCACCACGGCCCTGGCCGTCGCCTCCAGGCCGAGCACCGCCTCGCCCTGCATCATCACGACGTCCTTCGAGGTCTTGAACAGCTCCGCCGCCAGCCTCTCGGTCTCGCTGAAGTGGGCGAGGAAGGCCGGGTCGTAGTCGAAGAGCAGCGGACGACCGAGTGCCTGTTGGACGCGGTTCGACGAGATGGTGGGACCGGCGCTCAGGGTGAAGTCGGCTTCGTGCATTTGCTCTCTCCTCAAAGCCCGCGGGCGAGCTTGGTGTTTGACGGCTATCCGTAGGTGTGGATCAGCGGGTGCCAACCCCGCCGGTCGGGACCGCATGGGATGCCCGGTTCGTCGTGATTCGTCAGCAGCGTGCCGCCCTGCAGGACCCCGCAGATCGCTTCGATGTGGGGGTCGCCGTAGTCGACGTTGCAGCGGATCACCGCCGCGCCTTCGAATTTCCGCCCGTTCGGGACGCAGACCACCCAGTGGGGCTCGAGCGCGTGTTCGTGGAGCCGCTCGACCAACTGCGACCTGATCTGAACTTCGTTCGAGGTGATCGCCTCGGCGGAGCCCGAGCCGGAGGTCAGCAGCACCAGGATCGCCGTCAGGATGGCGGCGATGCCCACCGCTCCGCCGACCATCAGCCGGCCGCGCGGGAGGCGCGATCTCCTCGAACCGTCCATCTCGGTTGGGCCCTCCTTGCTCATCGCTGTGCGCGGCAATGTATCCCAGAAATTGTCAGCGGTCTACTGTTGACAATTGAGAATCTACACAATATGAATGCGGCGGATCACCCCATCTGGCAATCACAGACCCACGGCGTCGGCCGCTCGAAAAGGCGCGCTTCTGGCCCTGGGAAGCGAAATACGGGAAACGGAGACCGGTCCTATGCAGAGGCCCAAAAAGAAGAGAGAGCTCTCCCTGCCACTCGTGACCGCATTGGTCCTTGCCCTGCTCGCCGTCGCCGGCCTTGTCGCCGGCTGTGGTGGTGGCAGCAGCTCGACCTCCGGCGGCAGCACCGAAGCGGAAGCCGAAACCGAAGGCGAATCCGCCGAAACGTCCGGTGAAGAATCTTCGGGCGGCGAATCGGGCAGCAGCGTCGAAAAGATCGCGATCGCCACGCCGGCCAAGGCGAACGATTACGGCTGGAACGAACAAGGCGTGACGGCGGCCGAAGAAGTGGCTGAAGAAATCGGGGCCGAACTCGAACAGACCACCGACATCGGCTACGAACAGACCGAAACCGTCCTGCGGCAGATGGCGGAAAAAGAACCCGACCTGCTGATTGCGCAGGCGAGCGGCTACGACACCGCGGCGAAACGCGTCGCCGAAGAATTCGAAATTCCGACGGTGACCTACGACATCGCCAACGAGGTCAAGCCGGGCATCCTCACCAGCATCATCACCTCGAGTCAGGAAGGTGCCTACCTGGCCGGGATCCTGGCCGCGAAAACGACCAAATCCGGCAAGGTCGGGGTGGTCATCTCCGCCTCCGACACCAACTGGTTCGAGATGACCGGCGGTTACGCGGCGGGCGTCCACAGCGTCGACCCGAAGATGCCGATCTCCTTCGCCGAGATCAGCGCCGAAGGCTATGACGATGCCGCGGGCGGCAAGCGCGTGGTGACGAGCATGATCGCCGAAGGTGCCGATGTGATCTTCGGCATGGGCGACGGTGCCTCGTTCGGTTACCTGCAGGCGATCGAAACCGCGAAGAGCTCCGACAAGGTCTGGTACATCGGCGACATCGGCGACATGACCCCGATCGACAAGAAGGGCGTCCTTCTGTCCTCGGTGCTTTGGAGCTTCGACGGTGCCTTCCGGACCTTCGTGGAACAGATCGACGAAGGCACGTTCGGCGAAGAAGCCTACGACCTGAACCTCGAAAACGAAGGCATCTCGCTGCTCAAGACCGAACACATCGAAAGCAGCGTCTGGAGCGAAATCGAAGCGGCGAAGAAAGAAATCCTCGCCGGCGAAATCGAAGTTCCGGAAGCGACGACCATCGGCGAAGCCAAAGCGCTTCTGTCCGAATAGGCGTCGCTGTCGGAATGATCCGGTCGCGTCCCGACGTGAGGGAGTCGTCCACCGCCCGAGGGGGAACCTCGGGCGGTGGGGCGACGACCTCACCGGGCGCGGCGAAGGGAGTGCAGTCGTGAGTGCGGTTGCCGAGGCGAAAGCGCCGGTCGTCGACCTGCGGGGGATCAGCAAGTCCTTCCCTGGGGTGAAGGCCAACGACGACATCAGCTTCGACGTGCGGTCGGGTGAGGTGCACTCGCTGCTCGGTGAGAACGGGGCCGGGAAGTCG
Source organism: Solirubrobacterales bacterium (assembly GCA_047601885.1). Taxonomy (GTDB): domain Bacteria; phylum Actinomycetota; class Thermoleophilia; order Solirubrobacterales; family 70-9; genus VAYN01. The sequence continues at coordinate 1,167,110 of JASGIK010000001.1, read as the reverse complement.
ACCCTGATGGGGATCCTCTCGGGGATCCAGACGCCCGACTCGGGCCAGATCCTCGTCGATGGCGAGCCGGTGAGGATCGACTCGCCGCGTCGCGCTCTCGACATCGGGATCGGCACCGTCTACCAGCACTCGACCCTGATCCCGGCGCTCACCGTGCTGGAGAACCTGATGCTGGGGGACTCCGGCAAGCTTCGCCTCGACTCCTCCTCGGCCCGCGACCGGCTGGAGAAATTCGGCGCGCTGCTGGGGGTGGAGGTGGATCCCGAAGCGCGCGCCGCCGACCTCGCCCTGGGTCGGCAGCAGCAGGTCGAGATCATCAAGGCGCTGTGGCGCGGGTCGCGGCTGCTGATCCTCGACGAGCCGACCTCGATGCTCACCCCGCAGGCGGTCGAAGAGCTCTACACGGTGCTCGCCCGGCTGAAGAGCGAGGGGCTGGCGACGATCTTCATCACCCACAAGCTTCACGAGGCGGTCTCGCTCGGCGACCGCATCTCGGTCCTGCGGCGCGGCCGCATGGTCGGCACGCTCGATGCCGACGCGGTCGCCTCGACTCCGCCGGACAAACTCGAGGAGATCGTGATCGAGATGATGTTCGCCTCGACCGACGACCTCGCCGAGGCGCCCGAGCTGCGGGTGACCGAGGCTGAAGCGGAGACCGACGCCGACCCGCGCCCGGTCGCCACCGGCGACCCGCTGCTCGAGCTGGTCGGCGTCGCCGCGCCGGGCGAGGGCACCGACCCCGGGGTCGAGGACGTCGACCTGGTGCTGCACGAGGGGGAGGTGATCGGCGTGGCCGGGGTCGACGGCAACGGTCAGCGGGCCCTCGCCGAGGCGATCAGCGGTCAGCGCCGCACGACGGCGGGGGAGATCCGCCTCTTCGGCGCGCCGGTCAACCGCCTCAACGTGCTGAAGCGGGAGAAGCTCGGCCTGCGCTACCTGACCGACGACCGGATCGGCGAAGGCATCGTCGGCAGCCTCAGCATCTCCCTCAACCTCTTCCTCAAGCGGATCGGTCAGGCTCCGTACTGGCGCTACGGCAGCGTCAGAAAGCGCGCGATCGACGCTCGTGCCGAAGAGCTCTGCAAGCAGTTCGACGTCCGCGCGCCCGGCGTCGACACCCGCGCCGGGACGCTCTCCGGCGGCAACATGCAGAAAGTGCTGCTGGCGCGGGAGCTCTCCTTCGGCTCCAAAGTGGTGGTCTTCCACAAGCCGACCTACGGGCTCGACCTGAAAACGACCCTTGGCGTGCGGGAGATGATCCGCGAGATGCGCGACGGCAAGGCGGCGCTGGTCATCTCCCCCGACCTCGACGAGCTGCTCGAGGTCTCCGACCGGATCGTCGTCCTCTCCCGCGGGCGCATCGTCGGCGAGACGGTGCCGGGACCCGGCGCGGCGGAGCGGATCGGCGGAATGATGATCGGCGACGTCTCGCTGAGCCTCGCGGGGAGCGATGGGAGGGAGGCGGCATGAGCACCGTCCCGGGCAACGAACTGCTGACCGAGGTCGAGGTCCCGAGCCGCGCCGGCGCCCGCGCGGGCGCGCTCGGCAAGGTCGCCGACGCGGTGATCCGCTCACTGGTGCCGGTGCTGCTGGCGCTGATCGCGGGCGGGATCCTGCTGCTGATCCTCGGCCACAACCCGTTCTCCTTCTACTCCTCGGTCTGGGAACACGGCGCCAAGAACAAAGCCTGGCAGGAAAGCGCGAAACGGATGGCGCCGCTGCTCTTGATCGCGGTCGGGCTGATCGTCGCCTTCCGCGCCAACATCTGGAACCTCGGCTACAACGGCCAGTTCCTGCTCGCGGCGGCGGTGATCTCCGGGCTGGCGCCGTCGTTGGTCAACGACATGCCGCTGGGGCTGGCCTTCCTGATCCTCTTCATCGTCGCCGGGTTGGTCGGCGGGATCTGGACGATCGTCCCGGCGCTGCTGAAGGCCTACTACGACACCAACGAGATCATCACCACGCTGATGATGTCCTTCATCGGCGTCGGCCTGGCGCAGATCCTGATCAAAGGGCCGTTCCAGGACCCGAGCGTCAACATCGCCCAGACCAAGGTCCTCGAACTGGACCAGATGCTGCCCCACATCCCGGGCACCAAAGTCCATATCGGCGTGATCGTCGCGCTGGTGGCGGCGGTGGTCGTCTACATCGCGATCTCGCGGACGGCCTTCGGCCTGAAGATCGACGTGCTCGGGGCGAACCCGCGGGCGGCGCGCCACGTCGGCATCCAGGTCAGGCAGCTGGTGCTCACCTCCTTCTTCATCAGCGGGGCGCTGATCGGCTTCGCCGCCGCCGCCGACATCCTCGGCGTCTGGGGCTACATCCGGGCCAACTGGAATCCGGCCTACGGCGACACCGTGATCCCCTTCGTCTTCCTCGCCCGCCTCAACCCACTGGTGGTGATCCCGTTCATCGCCTTCTTCGCGGTGCTCTCCACCGGCGGCACCCTGGCGACCCAGGAAGTCGGCCTGCCGACCGACTTCCTGCTCGTGCTCGTCGCCCTGATCCTGCTCTTCATGACCGTGATCGAGTTCTTCGGCAGGCGGCGGTCACTCGGGCAGAGCTACCTGCCGCAGGGCCTGCGTGAAGCGCTTCACCTGCCCGGCCCGAAGGTGACCGAGGGCGGCGAGGTCGAGGTCGATCAGAAGAAAGAGGTGGCCCGATGAGCAACCTCTTCCATCAGGACGTGCTCACGGCGCTGATCTCCGGCGGCGTGATCGCCGGCATCCCGCTGCTCCTGGCGGCCTGCGGCGAGGCGATCTCGGAGCGCGCCGGGGTCCTCAACCTCGGCATCGAAGGGATGATGATCATCGGCGCCTACGCCGGCTTCATCGTCGCCTACTACCTGCACTCGACCTGGCTCGGCTTCCTCGGCGGTGCCGCGGGCGGCCTCTTGGCCTGCATCGTGATGATCGTCCTCTGCGTCTGGCTGGGCCTCGACCAGATCGTCGTCGGGATCGCGATAACGCTGGCGGGAGAGGGGATAACCAGCGTCCTCCAGGGCGCCCAGTTCGGCACCACCTATCCACGTCTGGGCGCGACGCCGACGACCGCGATCCCGCTGCTGCGCAAGATCCCGGTCATCGGCCCGGGGCTCTTCGAACAGAACCTGCTCGTCTACCTCGGGATCATCTTCGCCGTGTTCCTCACCTGGTTCTTCCGCTCGACCAACGTCGGTCTGAACCTGCGTGCCGCCGGGGAGAAGCCGGAGGCGCTCGACGCCGCCGGCGTCAGCGTCGTCGCCACCCGCAGCTACGCGGTGCTCTCGACCGGGGCCCTGGCGGGACTCGGCGGCGGCTTCCTGGCGATCGCCGGGGCGGGCGTGTTCACGCCTTTCATGACCCAGGGCCAGGGGTACATGGCGATCGTGATCTGCATGCTCGGCCGCGGCAAACCGATCTGGGTCGCGCTGGCCTCGCTGCTGTTCGGCATCTCGCTCTCGATCACCACGGCCCTGCAGCTGGCCGGGATCGAAATCTCCACCGATCTGATCAACATGCTTCCGTTCATCGCGGTGATGGTCGCCTTGGTCATCTTCGGACGCCGTTCCTACCTGCCGCCCGCCCTTGCCCTGCCATACGTGAGAGGGGCGCGCTGAGATGGCGGCGGAAGAGAGCGCGGGCCGGACGTCGAAACCGCTCGGCGTCCAGAACAAGACGCTGCGCGAGCAGGTCTTCGACCACCTGCGGGAGGAGATCCTCTCGAGCCGGCTGAAGCCGGGACAGGAGCTGAACGAGCTGGCGCTGTCGGCCGAACTGGAAGTCAGCCGCGGGCCGATCCGCGAGGCGCTCAGCCGGCTCGCCAGCGAAGGTCTGGTGAAAGTGACGCCCCGTCGCGGCGCCGTCGTCTCCGAGTTGACCGACGAGGAATTCGTCGAGGCCTACCAGGTGCGCGAGGCGTTGGAGACGCTGGCGATCCGCCTCGCCGTGCCGCGGATCGAACCGGATGAGCTCGACCTCCTGCGCGATCTCCATCAGCAGATGAACGACTTCGTCGCGAACGACGAAGTAAAGGCGTTCTTCGACGCCAACTCGGCCTTTCATCAGCAGATCGTCGACGCCTCGGGCAACGCGAAACTCGGCGAGCACTACCGCCTGCTGATGGCACAGATGGGGCGCTACCTGCCGCGCTCGCTGACCCTTCGCGGCACGATCGACTCCTCGCCCGAGGAACACAAGGCGATCCTCGGCGCGATCGAAGCCGGCGATCCCGAGGAGGCCGCGCGACTACTTGGCAACCACATCGAGATTCCGCAGCGGATCGAGGCCGGCGAGGAAGAGCCGAGCCGGCCCGTCCTGACAGCGGCGGAGGAAAGCGAGGAGCAGTGAACGCTGACCGCGAGCGCAAGGTCGAGTTCGGAGTCAACCTGAACAACCGGGAGCCACTGATCGCGCCCGACTACGACCTGCCGGCCCTGCTCGACCTGTCGGAGCGGGTCGAGGAGCTCGGCTTCGACTCGGTCTGGGTCGGCGACAGCCTCTTCTCCAAGCCGCGCTACGAGTCGATCTCGCTGCTCTCGGCGATCTCGCAGCGGACCAAGAAGGTGAGGCTCGGTACCGCCTGCCTGATCAGCACCCAGCGCAACCCGCTGGTCCTCTCGATGGAGTGGTCGACGCTCGACCAGCTCTCCGGCGGTCGGACGATCTTCGGGCCCTGCATGGGCAGCGCCGAAGTACGCGTGCGCCAGGAGTACAAGGCGCTCGGCCTGCCGTTCAAAGAGCGGGCGACGATCTTCGAGGAGGGCCTCGAGATCCTGCGCACGTTGTGGACCGAGGGCAAGGTCGACTTCCACGGCGAGTTCTTCGACTACGACGAGATCGCCTTCCACTCGGGCACCGAGATGGCGCCGCTGATGCCGATCCAGAAGCCGCCGCCCACCTGGATCGTCTCCAACCCGCGGCTGATCGACGAGTCTCACGACGAGCGCATGGTGAAGATCATGAAGCGCGCCTGCCGGCGGATCATCGAGTACGGCGACGGCTGGATGACCTGCTGCCGCGCCCAGCACCCGGAGGAGCTGACCGAGCAGATCGGCTACCTGACCGAGGCGGCGCAGGAGCTCGGCAAGGACTTCTCCGACTACGAGGTCGCCTACCAGGTGACGATGAACGTCGGTGACTCGGCGGAGAGCGCCAACGTCGCCTTCGACGAATACATCTCCAAGTACTACCCCGAGCTCTCCCAGAACATGGACCTCTCCAACTGGGGTCCGGTCGGGGAGCCGGAGCAGATCGCCGCCTGGCTGCGCGAGTTCGCGGACCGCGGCGTGACGCATTTCATCTGTCGCTTCGGTGACCTCGACCAGGTCGGTCAGGTGGAGCGATTCGCAAATGAAGTCCTACCCGCGTTCAAGCGCGAGATGGCGAGGTGAGTCCCCAAATGCCAACCCCTGAGGAGATCCGCAGCGACGCGGAACTGGTCATCGACGTCTGCATGTCGGTCGAGCCCGAGGACGTCGTGACGATCATCTGCGACAACGAGCACCGGGTCGAAGCCGATGCGCTGGCCGAGGTCGCGCTCGACCGCGGCGCCTGGCCGGTCGTGATGGACAACGAAGCCCAGGTCAAGCGCGGCCGCGCCGACACCAGCTTCCCGATGGCGCCGCCCAAGAATCTGCACCAGGCGATGACCGCGTCCGACGAGATCATCGTCGTCACCAACCTCGAGTGGGCGAACCGGTTCTGCCACGTCCCGGCGATCGGCGAGTCGCTCAAGAACAACGCCAAGATCTGCTCGGTCGAGCCCGGCATGGGCGGATGGGGCCTGACCAAGGAGAAGATCCTCAACTCGACTCGCCGCGCCGAAGCGGCGATCGCGGCACTAGAGGGCAAGAAACAGTGCCGCGTCACCTCGCCCAACGGCACCGACGTGATCGTCACGATCGAGGGCCGGCCGGCGCTCGAGGTCACCTCGATCAAGGAGCGAGGCCAGATGATGGGCCCGCTGCCGCTCTGGGCCGAGGTCGCCTTCGCGGCGGTCGAGGACGGCACCGACGGCACGATCGTCGTCGACGGTGTGATGCTCGGCATCGGCCTCCCCGGCCAGGTCACCGAGCCGATCACCTGGACGATGGAGAAGGGCCACGCGGTGAAGATCGAGGGCGGCGACGACGCGCGGCGCCTGCGCGAGGTGATCGAGGGCGTCGAGAACGCCGACATCACCGGCGAGTTCGCCTTCGGGGTCTCCGAGGTCGCGCCCTTCGGCACGCCGTCCGAGAAGGGTCGGGTGGGGACCGTGCACTTCGCCCTCGGCGACAATCACCTCTCCTACCCCGGCGGCAAGAACGTCTCCTCCCTCCACCTCGACGGCGTCATCCTCAACGCGACGCTGCAGATCGTCGACGACGGTACCTACATCGTCAAAGACGGGCAGTGGGCGCTGTGACGGATGCGGCGATAAGCGTCGTCCCGCTCGAGCAGGTCGAGGCGATCGACCTGCCGGGCGGCAGCTGGAGCCGGATGCTGATCACCGGGGCCGCGGTCGACGGCAACGTCAGCTCGCTCGGCTACTCGGTCTTCAAGCCGGGAACGGTGCTCGGCTCGGTCTCGCACGAGACCGAGGAGGTCGCCTACGTGGTCAGCGGCAGCGGCAGGCTCGACACCGACGCCGGTGAGGTCCGCTTCGGCGCCGGCGACGCGCTGCATATCCCGGCCTCGACCTGGCACGCGGTCGTCAACGACACCGAGGAGGACATCGTCATGGTCTTCGGCTTTCCCCATCCGGAGTACCCCCCGACCGAGCGGCGCCCGGAGGCTGCCTGATGGCCACGGCGCTGACCGATCCGAAGGTCGAAGACCTGCGCACGGAAGTCGCCTGGGCCTGCCGGATCCTCGCCGAGCACGGCTATCGCGACCTCACGCTCGGCCACGTCAGCGCCCGCGACCCGCACGACCCGCGGAAGATCTGGATCAAGCGCCGCGGACTCACCCTGGCCGAGATCGAGCCTGGGGACGTGATCGCGGTGGACCTCGACAACCATCCCGAGGGCGCCACCCCGGAGATGCACCTGGAGACGGTCCTCCACACCGAGGTCTACCGGCGGCGCGAGGACGTCACCGCGATCGCCCACGGACACCCGCCCTACTCGACCGCCCTCGGCGCGACCGACGCGCCGCTCCTGCACCTGACCCACGACGCGGTGCTCTTCGACCGCGGGGTGGCGACCTTCGAGAACGCCGACCTGATCACCGAGGTCAGCCAGGCCGAGCAGGTCGCCGACGCGCTCGGTGAGAACCGCGCGGTGCTGATGCGAAACCACGGCGTGCTGGTCGCCGGCGCCGACGTGCGCTGGCTGGTGTTGACCGCGGTGACGCTGGAGCGGGCGGTGATGCTGCAGTCGATCGCGATGACCCTCGGCAACCCTCGCCCGATCGAGGAGGCGATGCTCGAGGACCTCAATCGACGCAAGTACGACGACTTTCTCGTCAACGAATACTGGGACGCCTGGGTGCGCGAACTTTGCCGCCGTGGCATCGGGATCAAAGCAAGCAACAAGGAGGCTTGAAGCAGATGAGTGAGATCGAGCGAGCGGCAGTGATCGGCACCGGGACGATGGGTCCCGGGATGGGTGCGGTGCTGGAGCGGGCAGGCATCGAGGTGCGGCTCTTCGACGTCTCCGCCGAGGCGCTGGAGAAAGCGAAAGTGATGACCGAGGTGGCGCGTGGCATCCTCGACAAACTCGGCACCGAGGCGACGGCGGGCGGTTCGATCTCCTTCCACGACGACCTCGCGAGCGCCCTTGCCGACGTCGACTTCGTGCTCGAGGCGGCGCCCGAGAAACTCGAGCTGAAGCAGCAGATCTTCGCCGAATTCGAGCAGCATGCGCCGCAGGGAGCGATCCTCAGCTCCAACACGTCGGGCATCCCGATCACGAAAATCGCGGCCGACCTCGAGCACCCGGAGAGGGTCATCGGCATGCACTGGTCGAACCCCCCACAGCTGATCCCGATGATCGAGGTGGTGCCGGGCGAGCGCACCGACGCGGCCACGATCGACGCCGCCAACGCGCTGATCGCGATGATCGGTTACCACCCGAGCCGCCTCCAGAAGGAGGTCCCGGGCTTCGTCGAGAACCGCGTCCTCTACGCGATCATGCGCGAGTGCCTGGCCCTCGTGGACGAGGGCGTGATCGACGCCGAGGGCCTCGACCTGAACGTCAAGTGGGGCATCGGTTACAAGCTCGCGGTGATCCCGCCGATGCAGCTGCTGGACGTCGCCGGCCTCGACATCTACGAGAGCGTCGCCGGCTACCTGAACTCCGACATCTCGACCGAGTCCGGGGTCTCGGAGACGATCACCAAGCTGACCGGCGAAGGCAAGCTCGGGCTGAAGACCGGCGGCGGGCTCTTCTCCTACAGCGACGAGGAACTGGCCGAACTGCCGAAAAAACGCGCCGCGGCGCTGGTCGCGGTCCGCAAGACGCTGAACGAACAGGAAGTCTGAGAGGGGGCGGCGATGGGCGTCGAACGAGTCTGGCTGCTGGACAGCGGCACGCTGGTCATCGACCAGTCCCACATCACCTGGAACGTCGGCTGTGGCACGCCGGTGCGCTTCCCGGTCTACAGCGTGCTGATCGAGCACGACGAGGGGCTGTTCCTCTTCGACTCCGGCTTCGACAAGGGCACCGTCGAAGAGTTCCTGCCCTTCGAGCTGCCCGAGCAGACCGAGGAGCAGACGCTGCTCGGCCAGCTCGACAAGTGCGGCTTCGGAGCGGGTGACGTCACCGCCGTCCTCAACTCCCACCTCCATTTCGACCATTGCGGCGGCCAGCGCCACCTGTCCGACGCGATGACCTGGGTCGACAAGGAGGAGCTCCGCCACTGTCTGGTGCCGGAGAGCTTCGAGAAACTCGGTTACGCCGACAAGGTGTTCCACAAGCCCGACTCCGCCTACCGCTGGCTCGAGGGCGACCTGGTGGAACCGGCGGCGGGGATCAAATTGATCCACACCCCAGGCCACACCGTCGGGCACCGCTCGCTGATCGTCGAGAAGGAGGGCGCGGCGCCGCTCTTCTTCTGCGCCGACGTGACCTACACCCAGGAGAGCTGGGACAAAGAGATGATCGCCGGCTTCCACAACGACCCGACCGCGAACGTCGAGTCACTGCGGCGGGTCAAAGCGCTCGCCGCCCAGATCGGGGCCGAGATCTTCCTGACCCATGACATGGACGCGTGGAGCTCCTACAAGCACGCGCCCGACCACTACTGAGACGAGAGGGAGAAGAGGGATGAAGCTGCAAGATCGCGTCGTGATCGTCACCGGCGGTGCCCGCGGCATCGGCCGGGCGATCGCCCGCAAGCTCGACGCCGAAGGAGCGACGGTCGTCGTCGCCGACCTGAACGAGGAGGGGGCGAAGGAGGCGGCCGCCGAGCTCCAGAGAGGCACGGCGCTCGCCGTCGACGTCGCCGATCCCGACTCGGTGTCGGCGATGGTCGCGGCCGTGCTCGCCGAGCACGGCAAGGTCGACGCGCTCGTCAACGACGCCGCGATCGTCCCCTTCATCCCCTGGGCCGACGTCGATCTCGAGCACTGGCGCAAGCTGATCGACACCAATCTCACCGGCGTCTACCTCTGCACCCGGGCGGTGTGGGAGCCGATGAAGGCGGCCGGTTACGGGCGGATCGTGAACATCTCCTCCAACACCTTCCTGGCGGGCACGCCGAACATGGCGGCCTACGTCGCCGCCAAGGGCGGTGTGGTGGGCTTCACCCGGGCGCTGGCGACCGAGATCGGTGCCGACGGCATCACCGTCAACGCCGTCGCCCCGGGCCTCACCGCCAGCGAGGGTGTGCTCGACAGCCCGCACAAGGAAGCCTTCGATTTCGTCCAGAGTCTGCAGTCGATCCCGCGGCGCGGCGAGCCCGACGACATCGCCCCGACCGTCGCCTTCCTCTGCTCGGAGGAGTCGGGCTGGATCACCGGTCAGCTGATCGCCGTCGACGGCGGCCACACCCGCAACTGATGGGAGCCGTCGCGCCGACCCGGTTCGGGGTGATCCTCGGCGTCGCCGACGTGGCGGCGGCGAGCGCCTGGTACCGGGGCCACCTCGGCTTCGAGGTGGAGGCGACCTTCGAGGACCCGGCCTACGCGATCCTCACCCTGGCCGGGGCGCGGTTGTCCCTGGCCGAGCAGGGGCATCCCGCCGCGGACCGACCGGGGGTCGAACTGGAGGCGCCAACCGATCCGGCGCGACTGCAGGCGAACCTGGTGATCGAGGTCGAGGACTGTCATGGCGCCTACGCCGAGCTGCGGGGCAAGGGAGTCCGCTTCCTGACCGAGCCGTTCTCGCCGCCCTGGGGCGGCGCGCGGGTCTTCGCCGTCGACCTGGACGGCTATCTGGTCGAGCTCGAGGAGCTGCCCAAGTGAGCGCCGCCGAGGAGCTCTGCTGGACGCCGGCGACGGAGCTGGCGTCGATGGTGCGCCGGCGCGAGGTGTCGCCGAGCGAGATCGCCGAGGCCTCGATCGCCCGGATCGAAGCGGTGAATCCGTCGCTGAACGCGATCATCGAGCACGATCCGGAGGAGATCCGGGCGCGGGGGAGGCGCCTGACCGACGAGTTGACGGGAGGCGGGGAGCTGGGGCCGCTGCACGGCGTTCCCTTCACCCTGAAGGAGGCCTGTCGGGTCGAGGGCACGGCGGAGACGCTGGGCCTGGTGCCGCTGAAGGGAGCGACCTCGACCGAGACCGAGACCTTCGCCAGGCGCATGTTCGACGCCGGTGGCCTCTTCCTCGGCAAGACCAACATGGCCGAGGCCGGCTACTGCGGGTCCTCGACCAACCACGTCTACGGGCCGACCCACAACGCCTGGAAGCACGGCGCGAGCGCCGGTGGGTCGAGCGCCGGCGCCGCCGCGGGCGTCGCCGCCGGGCTCGGGCAGCTGGCCGAGGGTTCAGACGGGGCCGGCTCGGTGCGGATCCCGGCCTCGCTCAACGGCGTGGTCGGGTTGAAACCGGGGATCGGTCGCATCCCGCACACGATCGTCCCGGCGCGCTTCGAAACCTTCCTCGGTTACGGGACGATCGCCCGCACCGTCGCCGACGCGGCGCTGATGCTCGACGTCCTCGCCCACCCCGATCCCTCCGACCCGCTGTCGCTGCCGGAGCCCGAGGGCGATTTCCTCGGCGCCGCCGGCGAGGAGCTGGGAAAGCTGCGGATCGCCTGGTCCCCGAACCTCGGCTTCGAGTCGGAAGTCGATCCCGAGATCGCGGCGATCTGCGAGCGCGCCGCCGGCGCCTTCGCCGAGCTCGGCTGCGAGGTGGTGGAGGCCGACCCCGGCTGGGAGAACCCGGAAGAGGCCATGTGGGAGGGGATCTGGAAGCCCGCCTACGCGACGATGCGCGACGTCTTCGACTGGGACGAGTACGCCGGCCAGGTCGACGAGCAACTGGTCCAGGTGATCCGCGAGGGCGCCGCGGCGAGCGCGCTCGACGTCGGCCTCGCGCTCGAAGCCCGCGGGCGGATGTGGGACCGCTTCGCCGCCTTCATGGGCGATTTCGACCTGCTTCTCAGCCCGACGCTCTCGCGTGGCGCCTTCCCCGCCGAGGCCTACTGCCCGACCGAGCTTGCCGGTGAGCCGCTGCGCCGCCAGGCGCTCGGCTGGCTCCTCACCTACCCCACCAACATGCTCGGGACGCCGGCCATCTCGGTCCCGGCCGGCCTCGAACGGGAGGGCGTCCCGGTCGGCCTGCAGATTGCCGGTGGCCTGCACGACGAGGCGCTCGTGATCCGCGCCGCCGCCGCGTTCGAAGCGGCGCGGCCGTGGGCCGGGCGCCGGCCCACCGACTTTGAGAGCACCGAGACGACCGCGGAGGTTGAGCGATGAAGGCACTGAGGATCAACGGGCCCGAGCAATTGGAGCTCGACGCGGCGGCGCCCGAGCCGCGGATCGAGCATTCGACCGACGCGATCGTGGAGGTCTCGCGGACGGCGATCTGCGGCGCCGACCTCTTCCCCTACCACGGGCTGACCCCCGGCTTCGAGGCGGGGACGATCCCCGGGCACGAGTGGGTCGGGGTGGTACGGGACGTCGGCCCGGACGTGAAGGGCGTCGAGATCGGCCGGCGGGTGGTCAACACCAGCATGATCTCCGACGGGACCTGCGAGCACTGCCGGGCAGGCCGTGCGATGCAGTGCGAGAGCCGCGCCCTGTTCGGCTACAGCGGCGTGTACGAGCGGCTCGAGGGAGGCCAGGCGGAGCTGGTGCGGGCGCCGATGGCCGACCGTTCGCTCTGGCCGATCCCCGATGGGGTCGACGACGACGACGCGGTCTTCGTCGCCGACATGCTGCCGACCGGGCTCTCGGCCGTGCGCCGGGCGGGGGTCGGGATCGGCGACACCGTGGTGATCCTCGGCTGCGGGACCGTCGGCCTGATGGCGACGATGGTCGCCGTGCCGATCGCGCGGCGGGTGATCGCCGTCGACGGGATCGAGGCGCGCCGCCAGGCCGCCGCCGCCCTCGGCGCCGAGGCGGTCTCGCCGGAAGCGGCGGCCGACGCGGTGGCGACGGCGACCGGCGGGCTCGGGGCCGACGCGGTGATCGAGGCGGCGGGCGCGAAAGCCGCGCTCGACGCGGCCTTCTCGTTGGTCCGCGGCCGCGGCACGATCTGCGTGGTCGGCGCGCACTTCGAGCCCGACTATCCACTCCAAGCGGGGCGGATGTTCGAGGCGGAGCTGACCTTGCGCTTCGCGATGGGCGATCCGCTGAACGACCGCGAGACCTTGCTGGGGATGATCGCCGACGAACGGCTGCGACCGTCGCAGCTGATCAGCGACCACTTCCCGCTCGAGCGGGGAGCCGAGGCCTACGAGAAGTTCGACCGCCGCGAGGCGACGAAGGTGGTGTTGACGAATGACGTCTGAAGCGACCGGTTCCGAGCGTCTGCGCTGCGTGATCGTCGGGGCCGGCCTCGGCGGGTTGGCGGCCGCGATCGCCCTGCGCCGGGCGGGGCACGAGGTCGTCGTCGTCGAGCAGGCCGATGCCCTGGGCACCGTCGGCGCCGGGATCCAGATGGCCCCGAACGCCTCGCGTCTGCTCGACGCCTGGGGGGTGGTCGACCGCTTCGCCGCCGTCGGCGTCCCCGCCGAGGCGGCGATCCGGCGCAACTGGAGCGACGGCGAGGTGCTCGGCGAGTCGGCGATGGGACAGGCCCTGGTCGAGCGGGTCGGCGCCTCCTACTGGTGTCTTCATCGTGCCGACCTGCACAGCGCCCTGGTCGGCGCCGCGACCGATCCCGACGATCCCGGCCCACCGGCCGAGATCCGCCTCGACGCGCCGGCGACGGCGGTGGTCTCGACCGGCCCCGACGAGGCGATCGTCGCGGCGGGCGGCGAGGAGTTTCGCGCCGACCTGCTGATCGGTGCCGACGGGATCCGCTCGGTCGTCCGCACCGACCTCTTCGGTCCCAAGTCGCCTTACTTCAGTGGCCGCGTGACCAATCGCCACGTGCTCGACGCTGCCTTGATCCGCGAGGACGAGACGCTCGCCGAGCTGATCGCCCGACCGGCGCAGAACATCTGGCTGGGCCCCAACGGCCACGTCATCACCCATCCGATCAAAGGTGGCGACGGCCTCTACATGGGCGTCACCCGGGCGGGCCTCGAAGCCGACGACGCGTTCTGGTCGGCCCCGGTCGACCCGGTCGTGCTGAAAGGCGAAATCGAGGGCTGGGACGAACGCATCCACCGCCTCATCGATCTCGCGCCGACGATCACCGCCTACGGCCTCCACGACAGCGAGCCGATGGATTCCTGGAGCACCGAAAGGGTCGGCCTGCTCGGCGACGCCTGCCACGCGATGCTGCCCTTCCAGGCCCAGGGAGCGGCCCAGGCGATCGAGGACGGCGCCGGCCTGGCGGTGGCCCTGTCCGAGTACGGCAGCGACGTCCCCGCGGCGCTGCGCCGCTACGAGGAGATCCGCAAGGAGCGCGCGACCCGCGTCCAGGAAGCCTCCCGGGCCAACGCCAAACTCTGGCATCTCCCCGGCGGCGCCGATCAGGCCCGCCGCGACGAAGAGCTGCGCTCCGGGCGCGGCGACTTCGTCTCCTACGAGTGGCTGTGGGCACCGATCGAGGAGCTCGAGGGGACCTGACGGGTGGTGGACGAGGACCGACAGACGATCCTCGTCCTCGACGGAGAGCCGGGCGATGAGGGCGCGGTCATCGAAGCGGCCACCGCGACCGGCGGAGCCGGTTCAAGGCTCGTGGTCCTGTTGGTGCCTGCCACGGTGACGGATTGGGCGCACTGGGAGCTCGGGGACGATCCCGTCGTGCTGCGCTGGCAGATCGAGGGGGAACAGCGCTCCCTGACGATGCAGATGCTCGATGCGGCAGGAATGGACAACCGCTACCGCATGCATCACATCAAGTCACGCTGGAGGGTCGCCGAGCTCGATCCGCACCTCGACGGTTGTGAAGAGCTGATCGTCTCGACCTCCAGTCGGCTCGTCCGCAGGCGCCTGGGCAGGATCGCCCGACGGAATCGGGTGCCCTTTCGGGTCGCTCGTGGGGACCGACCATGAGGATGCGTCGCAAATTCTCGTACGCCGCGTGAGGTTCGGGGCCGCCCGCTTTATCGACGTGCTCTTGAATCCGGGTTGAGTCAAGGCCACGCAATACATGGCCGACTCGGCGCCCTTCTGTACCGGGCCTCGAGTGCAGATTTACGGATATCGCCATCGCCGCTTCCTTGGGGTTTTCCCGAGCCCGACGATCATCCGGTCTGCAAAGCCAAATTTGCGGGCTGGTTGAGAACCACGGTGCGCTTTTCTGCTCTGCAGTGAGGCCCGGTATGGGCACGGCTGGTTTCGAGCCGGCGACCTCTCGCGTGTGAATTCCGCTCGGAAAACGCTGATCGGTGGATAAAAAGCGCCATTTACAGGGATTTCGAGGATGCCATTTTGAGCCTCGGAATCCCCGATATGCGGCGATACGCGCGGATATGTCGTCGAGTCAGGCAGTCTTGGCCAGAACTGCCTGAGATTCTGAGGTGCGGTTCGAAATTCCAGAGATCTCTCGCTTGTGGAGCGAGAGATCTCTGGGATCGAGTCTTGGTTTCAGGGGGGTGGGGCAGGTCTCATCCCGGATAGACCCGGTGTGGCGGTGAGGTGGCGCCGTCGTAGATCGCCCGGTCGCCGAGCGGGCGACCGATCGGGACCGCGATCGGGCGGATCGCGATGTAGTCGGGGCAGACGGTTCCCTTCCCGGGCGGGGACCACGGCGCGGACAGCAGCGTGATCGTCAGGCGCCGTCGGGAGCGACGGACGAGCGCCCGTTCGTAGACGGGCCCGCAGCCGCTCTGCGTCACCTTCACGTGGATCGTGGTGCTGCGGGGTGAGATCCTGAACGCCGGGTCCAGGGAGAAGGCGATCTTCACGTGGCGAGCCGGGTCCATCCGGCCGGCGGCGGCGCCGCCGGCGGCGCCGCGGCGGCGATCAGGGCCAGCGCCACGAGCACGATGGCCGTCGCCGAGGATCCAAGCGGGTGCCGGCGTCTTTCCTGCATCGTCCTCATCGGAGGCTAGAGCACGTACGGGCTCTATCTTCCGGCCATGCCCGAGCTTCCCGACGAACCGGCGGCACTGGACCGAACGTCGCTTCACCGACCTCCGCCGCTGGTCGAAACCCGAGCGAGGCGGGCACTTCGCGCCTGGGAACGACCGGAGCTCTACGCGGCCGAGGTCCGCGCCGCGTTCCGGGCGCTGCGCAGATGACCGTTGTGGTGTTCGGCGACAGGTTGAGTGGCCGCTCACTCATTGACCGTCAGGCGGGGCGCGCCTACCTTCACACCATGTCGCCACGGTTCGCCGGTCTCGGGGCGATCGCCTCGCTCGCCGTGTTCGTCGCGCTCTTCGCTCCCGGCGCCGCGGGCGCCGAAGGGGTGGAGGCGTGCGACCTCCTGCCGCCCGCCAAGATCAAGGCGGAGCTCGGTTTTCCGCGGCTCCGCGAGCTGCGGGAAACGAGCACCGACGAATTTGCCGAACTGCAGCCACAGGCCGACTGGGCCTCGGCGATCAACACCGTCTGCGACCGGATGGTCTGGCGCGGCTCCTCGACACCGAAGACCAGGCTCGCCCGGGACGCGATGCTGCGCGCCGGTGAGGCGGCGGTGGTCGGCGTCCAGACCTGGGTCCCGTACCTGGAAAGCCCACAGGTCGATTACTGGTACCAACACGCCTTCGGCAACCTCATCGACGACTTTCACCGTGGCCGGTTCCACCTGACCGAAAAGATCTCGGGTCGGGCGACGCCGTCGAAGCCGAAAGCCGAGGGCTATCCGGACGCCGGCGTCACGATCGTCGGTCAGGGGCCGCTCCGCGGGGTGGTCGCTGCCACCGCCTGCTGGTGGCACGCCGCCAACCACGAGGTGACCTGCGTCCGCGACGAGGAGGCAGCCGACCGACCGGCCGTGGCGGATCTGAACGCCTTCGCCGGGGCGATCGTGCCGAGCTTCCTCGCCGCCACCTGACGCCCCGCGCTCACTTCTCGGCGACCTCCCCGAGCACCTCGGGGAGTTCTCGCCGTCCGGCGACACCGAGCCTCTCGTACACCGCGTAGAGGTGGTTTTCGACCGTCCGGATCGAGACCACGAGGCGCTCGGCGATCTCGCGGTTGGAGGCACCGTGGGCGGCAAGGAGGGCGACCTCGCGCTGACGGGCCGAGAGCTCGGGGGTCGCGAGCCCGGCCAGGTCCGGAGTCACGACGCTGTCGCAGCGGGCGCGGAGTGCGCCGGCCCGAGCGGCCGCCGCCCGGGCCGCGTCGAGGCGATCGGAGCGCGCGAGGGAACGGGAGGCGGCCGCGACGGCATCGGCGGCGAAGAGGTCGGCACCGATCCGGGAGAAGCGGGAGGCGGCGTTGAGGAGGGCGGCGCCGTCGTCGGCGAGGCGTGCCGCGGCGTGCTCGGCGAAGGCACCGGCCAACTCGCCCTCCACGCTCGCGCAGAGGCCGATCAGCTCCGTCGCCGCCTCCCGGTCCCCGAGGCGCATCGCATCGTGGAGGCAACGTGCCTGCAGGGTCAGCTGGCCGCAGGCTCCGGTGGTCTCCGCCGCCCGGCGGGAAGCGGACGCGGCGGCCGACTGCTCGCCGAGTGCCATCGCGACCCAGGCGCGGCCGAGGCCGACGCCCCACTCGTCCATGCGGAAGGAGGGGACCCGGCGCGCCTCCGCCTCGGCAAGCGCGGCCTCCGCCGCGGCGGCATCGCCGAGCAGCGCCTCGGTCTGCGCGAGCTCGCCGAGCGCCGCGGTGAGGTGGCGGAAGAGGTCGACCTCGCGCAGCTCGGCCACCGACTCGCGCAGGAGGCGTGCCGCATGGGCGACCTCCCCTTGGTCGCGCACCACCGTGGCGAGCGCCAGAGCGGCGATCGCGCGCAGGCTCTCCGCTCCGGCGGCGATCGCCTCCTGGTAGGTCGCGGTGCCCTCCGCGGCGGCCTCCTCGAGCCGGCCGGCGAAGCCGAGTGCGGTGCAGCGGTTGATCCGCAGGAGCAGCGGCGAGAATCCGGGCGGCAGCGGGGCGCCGTCGCGGGCCAGCCCGATGTAGCGGTCGAGCAGCCCGACCGCCGCCTCGGGCCGGCCGCCGCAGGTCAATCCCCAGGCGGCGGTGAAGGCGGCCTGCCAGGCGAACGGCAGCGCCGGGTCGGCGCTCGCCGCCATCGCCGCCGCCAGCTCGGTCGCCGCCGCCGTCTCACCGCCGAAGAGGAGGATCGTCGCCCGGGCGGCGCCGAGCGAGGCGCGGGCCGGCGGCGCTTCGACCCCCTCCTCGGCGGCGGCGACGACGGCGACCGCGCCGGTCTCGTCGCCGAGCAGCCAGAAGAGGTTGTCGGCTCGTGCCACGGCGTTGCGGGCCCGCTCGTCGTCGGCGCTCGCTTCGGCCGCCGCCATCGCCAGCTCGGCCTCGGCACCGGTGACGTCGCCGGTTCCCATCAGTGCCTCGCCGAGGGCCTGGCGGGCGGCAAAGCCACCTCCCGCCTCGACGGCGGCCTTCGCCAGCCGCGCCGCGAGCGGATGGTCGAAGGCGACCGCGGCCTGCATCGAGGCGGCGACCAGCTCCTCCGGCCGGCAGGGAGCGCCGGACTCGAGGCGCCAGCGAGCCACCCGGATCAGGTCCGGCCCGGCGACGCCATCGCGGCTGAACTCCTCGGCGAGGCGGCGCATCTGACGGGCGGCGGCCAGTCGCGGCATCCGCTCGCGCAAGAGCTCTCCATATAAGGGATGGGCGACGCGCGCCTGCGGCCCGGTCTCGTCGGGCTCGATGCGCAGAAGGCCCGCGCCCTCGAGCGCCGCCGCCGCGCCACCGACCAAGTCCTCGAATCGGTCGACCGCGATCGGCTCGGAGAGCGCCAGGACCTCGAGTGCCTCGCGCTCGTTTGCGTGGATCGCGTCGAGGCGCTCCTCGAGCAGCTCGGCGAGGCGCGGTCCGATCCGCGGCTGCCGCCGGCGTCGCCAGACGCCTCCGATCGGCTCCAGGTCACCCCCTTCGACCGCGCCGCGGACCAGCTCGCGGAGGTAAAGCGGGTTGCCGTCGGTGATCTCGACGAGGCGCCGGCCGGTGGCGCCGTCGACGGGACCGCCGAGCAGCGCCTCGGTCAGCCCGGCGGTTTCCGCCGGGTCGAGCGGGCCGAGGTCGATCCGCTCGACGCCGAGGTCCTTCCACAGCGCGACGATCGCGTCCGGGCAGGGCTCGCCGCTGCGGACGGTCGCGACGAGGGTGGCCGCGCCGCCGCCGACGAGGTGGTGGACAAGTGCCGCCGAGCCGGGATCGAGGAGGTGCGCGTCGTCGACGGCGAGCATCAGTGGGCGACCTTCGGCGCGGTCGGCGAGGAGGGTGGCGAGCTCGCGGATCAGCCCCGTTCGCCCGGCCGCGGGCGGGATCGGGATCAGCGGCAGCGAGCCGAAGGAGCCGAAGGGCAGCGAGGACGCGGCCGCCGTGGCCCGCACCCGCTCGACGTGTCGGCTTGCCGTGGCGATCGCGATCGTCTCGTCGGCGAGCCGGGTCTTGCCGATGCCGGGCGGGCCGTGGAGGACGGCGCCGCGGCCCTCGGCGGCGGCCGTCGCCAGCCTTTCGAGCTCCGCCGCGCGGCCCACCAGCGGCCACCGCCCTTCCAGGACAGGGGCGCGTCCACGACTTTGGGAGGCGACCTCCACCGGCAGAAGATAAGCCTGAGTGACCGACCACTCAACTCGGCCGATCCGCTCGCCGGACGGATGATGCCGGGCTAGCGTCACGCCCGTGCCTCGACTTACCCAAGCGCTCCGCGTCCGCGTCTTCTGCTTCTTCCTCCTGTCGGTGGGCCTGATCGCCGTCGCGGCCCCCGTCGCTTCCGCCTGTACCTCCACTGCCAGGGTCAGCTACTTCAGCGGCACGGCCAGCGTCAGCCGCAACTTCTCGGTCAGCGGCGAATACGAACCGGACGGCTCGAGCCAGCTGATCGGCACCTCGACCGTCTCGCTCGACGAGGGGGCCACCGGCCTGCAGATGAAGAAGCTGAAGCCGACGCCGCACGGCAAGACGATCGCCGGGTTGCCCACGGCCCGGGGATTCTCCGGCAAGACCAGCGGCGGCCAGATCAAGGTCGACGACACCTGGGTCGACCAGACCGAGGTCGCCGAAACCGCGAGCGCCGAACAGGTGGCAGCCGGCCCGACCCGGAGCGGCCCACTCGGGCAGGCGGGTGCCGGCGTCGCCTTCTCCGTCCCCGGCACCAAGGTTCCCGGGCCCTACGCCTGCAAGTACGCGATCGCGGTCGGCTACGAAATCCTCAGCCAGGTCCACACCAGCGACCTGAGCGGTGGCGTCTCCCTGCCCGTGCCCGCCGACGACGACCTCGGGTTCATCGCCCAGACCCCTGCCGAACACATCCCGGCCAGCCTCCATCTGCACGGCACAGGCCAAGGTCCCGGTCGGCGGCACCGAGCCCTTCTACGGCAGCTACACGCTGATCGACGGCGCCTGGGAATCGCCGCTGTCCTCCCTGGTCGACGAGCAGGGCGGCAATCTCGGCACCGCGACCGTCACCTGGAACCTGGTCCCTCACTTTGGCGGCGCCGGTAAACCCAAGCACTGACGGAAGGAATCATCGTGGGCGAAATGGTGGCGGTGGAGACTTTCAGCGGTTCGTCGTTGAACGACAGTTCGTTATACCTCGCGGTCCTCTGCTGATCGCGCCCTCGCCGACGCCGTGATCAGAGGAGGACCCACAAACATTTTCGACAGGCGGAGCGCGATGAGGGCGATCCAGGCGGCGGCCTGCGCCGTCCTCCTCGCCGGGCTCGCCGCCGCGGGGCCGACGGGAGCGGCCGACGCGCGGGCCGTCGCCCATGCCTCGATCGGGTTCGAGCCGACCCCACTGTCGCTGGCGACCGACGCCGCCGGGCACGTCTTCCTCTCCAACCCGGTGTCCTCGACGCGGATCGATGAGTACTCGCCCGACGGTGCGCTGCTGGCGAGCCGGGGGACCTTCGCCCTCTCCGGTGGCTTCGACGAGACCCGCGACATCGCCACCGACGCGGCGGGAGACCTCTGGGTAGCCGACGGCGAGGCCCGGAAGGTGGTCGAGCTGGGGGCCGACGGGACCGTGCTGCGCAGTTGGAGCGCTCAGGGGCGAGGCATCGCGGTCTCCTCCGCCGGCGACGTCTACACCGCCGGTCCCACGGAAGTCGCGCGCTACTCGGCGGCCGGGACCCCGATCTCCACGTGGGCGTCGCCGGAAGGCCTCGGCGAAGCATGGGGAATCGCCGCCGGCCCGGAAGGCCTGATCTACGTCGCCGATACCTACGGCGACGCCGTCCAGGTCTTCGAACCCGACGGGACGCTGGTCCGCGCCTGGGCGGTGGGAGGGAGCGGTGGACGGCCCGCCCTGCCCTACGGCATCGCGGTCTCGCCCTCCGGGAACGTCTACCTCGCCGAGGCCGCGATCGATCGGGTCGCCGAGTTCACCGCGGCGGGCGGCTTCCTACGCGACTGGGGCGGCTCGGGCGACGAGCCTGGTCGCTTCTATACCCCGACCGCCGTCGCCGTCGGGCCCGACGGATCCGTCTACGTCGCCGACACCGCCGTCGAGTACCCCAACGACGGCACCGCGCGGGTGCAGAGGTTCACCGCCGACGGCAGGTTCCTGACCGAGTGGGGGCACGTGCCCCGGTCGTCCCTTCTCCGACCCCGCATCACCGCCGGGCCCGCGCCCCGGACCACGAGCGTAGTCGCCGTCATCGCCTTCTCCTCCCGGGAGAAGAGGGCCTCGTTCCGATGCCGGCTGACCGGCCACCTGGTGCCGCGTCCACTCCGGCGCTTCCGGGTCTGTTCGTCGCCCCGGCGCTACGCCCATCTGCGCCCGGGGCGCAAGCGCTTCGAAGTGGTCGCGGTCGTCGGTGGGCGGGAGAGCCCCGCCGCCCGGCGCGCTTGGACCCAGCTTCCCCGGTCCTAGAGATCACGGATCGGACACTGCCGAGCTCGCCTGACCGGTGCCCTCCGGGGATATCGTCGGGTGGATGAAGGGGCCCCGCCTTATCCAGGGATTTCCCGGTATGGGCACGGCTGGTTTCGAACCAGCGACCTCTCGCGTGTGAAGCGAGCGCTCTCCCACTGAGCTACGCGCCCGGGGTCGAAGAGTGTACGCGCACCGGGCGTCCAGGGATCTCAGGCGTCGGTGTGGACGCGGCTGTCAGATACCTGTCCAGAAAATTAGGTAGGCACCTAGCGAATTTTAAGTAATCGGACTAGAAATGCCGACAGAGTAATTGTGCGTTCAAATGACGTTCGAAAGGAGCATCGTGTCTATTTCGCTCAGGACGCGCATTCGGCAGGCCCTCCTGCTCGGGTGCGTTTCGGGAGCGGCCCTACTGGTTCCCGCGGTCGGACAGGCGTCTGCTGCCACTTATCCGAGTGGAGGCAGCACGTTTTCCGGAAGCGCGGAAGGTTGGACCTCTCAAGCTGAATGTCCCCCGATCCCGCTGACGCTTCTGTGTGAAGCGAACGCGGGCTACGACGGGAACGCCGGCAATCCATCCGGCTCGCTCTCCGACGAAACCAAGATCACCCTCAACCTGGTGGGGGCCTTCCACTCGTCGGTGGTGGAGACGTCGCCCAACTTCACGGCGACCGAAAGCGGCGCCGGGACGTTGAACGTCGAACGGCAGTTCGAAAACGCCGAACTGCTCGCGCTCGGGCCCGAGGTCGTCTACACCGCCAACCTGGTCGACAGGACCACCGGGGCGAAGCAGAAAGCGTTCTCCGACACGGTCGAAGGAGCGTCCGGGTTCACCGCCAAGCACGGTCCCGTCGCGCTCGTCGCCGGTCATCAGTACGCGATCGAAATCGAAGCGGAAACCAAATCGACCGTCGCCAGCGTCGGTCTGATGGGCAGCTCGACGTTCCACCTCGACAACGTCAACGTCACCGGCCCCGGCGGTGGCAGTGGCGGCGGCGGTGGTGGGGGCGAAGGCGAAGGGAGCGCCGGCGGCGCCGGCGGCGTCAGCAGCGCCCGCCTCGAAAGCCTGATCCGGTCGAGCAGCCTGATCGGTCCGGCGGTCCTCAAGGGCAGCAAGCTGTCGGTGAAGGCCAAGTGCCCGGCGAAGGTCGGCGCCACCTGCACGATCACCCTGCGGGGGATGCTGAACAAGCACAAGCCCGCCACCACCAGCCGCAGGGCCAAGGTCAAGAAGGGGAAGACGAAGAAGTTCACCCTGACCGTCAAGCCGGCCGCCCGAAGCAAGGTGAAGGCGAAGAAGAAGCTCCTCTTCAAGGAGACCGTCAAGGCCGGCAAGGCCAAGGCCACCGTGTGGAAGGCGTTGAAGCTGGTCCGGAAGTAAGGACCAGTAGGGAACCGTCGGTCTTAGGCCGCCGGTTGCGGGCGGACGACGGGCTCTCCTCCGAGCGGAGGGGAGCCCCCGTCCGGGCCCGCCTCGACGTGGCGGTCGCGGTCGGCCTCCTCGTGCCGGCGCAGCGCCAGGCCGACGAAGGGGAAGACCAGGGTCGAGAGCATCGCCGCGCCGACCAGGCCGGCGGCGGTCGAGGCCCGCATGTGGCCGGTCTCCGTCGCCAACGTCGTGATCGCGACGACCAGCGGCAGCTCGGTCGCGCAGTAGAAGGCCAACGCGGCGCGGTCGCGCGCCCCGAGCACGCCCCGGTAGAGCAGCAGCGCCGGCGCGCCGCGGACGACCAGGAAGAGGGCGAAGAACATCGCCAACTTGGCGATCGCGCCGACCGAGCCGAGCGCCGCGAGGTCGAACTCGATCCCGCTGACGACGAAGAAGAAGGGGACGAAGAAGCCGAAGCCGACCGCGGTCAGCTTCGACTCGAAGATCTGCAGCTCGTGGCCCTGGAGGGCGAGCCGCACGATCATCCCGGCGACGAAGCCGCCGAGCAGCAGGTCGAGGCCGAGCTTGCTGGCGAGGAAGACGAGGCCGAAGACGAGCACCACGGTGAGCCGCACGGCGAGCTGGCTGGAGGCCTCGAAGGTGCGCTCCAGCATCGGCCAGCCGCGCCAGGCCCAGCGCATCGAGCCGAGCGCCAGCACCAGCGCCAGGCCGACGAAGGCGAGCAGGATCAGCGACTCGTGCAGGGCGCTGTCGGTCGAGAGCACCAGCGTCACCAGCAGGATCGGCCCGAACTCGCCCGCCCCACCGGCCGCCAGCAGGAAGGTGCCGAAGCGGGTCTGCAGCTCGTCGTTGTCGCGCAGGATCGGGATCAGCGTGCCGATCGCCGTCGTCGCCATCGCCGAGCCGGTGTAGAGGAAGGAGACGACGACCCCCGCCGCCGCCAGCGCCCCGCCGATCCCGTAGGCGAGCACCACCGAGATCAGCCAGCCCCAGGCGCCGAGCCTGATCGGCGCGCCCTTGATCCGGTCGAAGTCGATCTCGTAGCCGGCGAAGAAGAAGAGCATCCCGAGGCCGAGGTTGGAGAAGAATTCGATGAAGCTGTCGGAGTGGGCGAGGCCGAGGACGTGCGGGCCGACGACGATCCCGAGCAGCAGCTCGAGCACGACGACTGGCGGTGCGAGGCGCCTCGGCGTCACCGCGACGGTCACGGCGGCGATCGCGGCGACCACGACGATGGTGAAGAAGGATGAGGTGTCGACGTCGATCAAGTGGCGCGATCCTACGGCGGCAGGGTAGGCTTGGCAACGGACCGTGCTAGGCGGGGAATCAGCGGTGCCCTATAACCCGCAATCCGCTCTAGCGGGGCCGACTACCGTTCCGAGGGACTGACCGTCGGGGTCAGTGCGTCGTGGCGGCGTTGACGGCCGGGTCCCGCGCGACGTGGGCACGCGAACCAGGTCAGGTCCGGAAGGAAGCAGCCTTAAGCGGATGCCGCGGGTGCCGCGGGGAAGCCCGGCCCGAGCCATAAGCGACGGACACGCCCGGTGATCACGTTTCAGAGGCGGGTGCACGGTCCATTTTTTCAATCCGCGCCGATGATCGACGAGCACTGGATCAGATCTCTCCACGTCGAGTCGATGCGGCGTGCCGACCTGCACGCGGAGCGGGCGGCGCACGTCCTCTTCCAGGCCTCGACGATCGGGGCGCTGCTCGACGGCTCCTTCGACGGCGACCTGACCTTCGCCGAGCTAGGGGAGCGCGGCGACCTCGGGCTGGGGACGCTGAACGGGCTCGACGGCGAGATGGTCGCCCTCGACGGGGAGTTCTTCCGCGCCGACGTGGACGGGGCGGTGACCCCGGTCGGGCCGGGGGAGCGGACGCCGTTCGCGGTGGTGACGCGGTTCGAGCCGACGGTGGAGGGCGAGGTCGCGGCGGGGCTCGACCACGAAGGGATCCTGGCGGCGCTCGACCGGCTGGCGCCGGCGGGGGAGCCGAGCTTCGCGGCGCGGCTGGACGGCCGCTTCGCCTCGGTGCGGGCGCGCTCGGTGCCCCGCCAGGAGGCGCCCTACCGCCCGCTCGCCGAGGTCGTCGCCGACCAGCACGTCTTCGAGCTCACCGACGTCCAGGGGACGATGGTCGGCTTCCGCTTCCCGGCCTACGTCGAGGGGATCGAGGTGGCGGGCTATCACCTGCACTTCGTCGACTCGGAACGGCGGCGCGGCGGCCACGTCCTCGGCTCCCTCTCGGCCGAACCGCTGCGGGCCCTGATCGACCCCTCCGACGACCTCCACATCGAGCTGCCCCCCGCGGTCGACCTCGCCGATCCGGACCTCGCCGCCGCGACGCACGCGGCGATCGACGCAGCGGAGCGAGGGTAGGCAGGCGTCGCGTCGATCGGCCGGGTGGGCGGGGCGCCTGCGGTGTGGTTCGGGCTGTGGGTTCGTGGCCGTGGCGGCGGGGGCGCGGACGGCGTGCTTCGCGGCCGTGGCGCCCGTCCGAGGTGCGTCCCGGGCGTCTCGTGGCGGCCCGGGCAGGCTGTGGCCGCCACGAGACGCCCGGGACGTGAGGGTCCCGCAGGGAAGGTCACACGGACGTGAGGGAGATGTCGGGAAGGTCACACAGGCGTGGGAGAGATGTCGGGGACGTGACCCTTTCCCATGCGTCCCGTCCCAGAATCAAGGCCGACCGGGAGTGAGTTCGCACTTTCGCTCGCCATGCGAGCAGAACTGCGAACGCACCAGGGGGAGACATGAGGAGGACGGGAGGAACCGTGGACTTCCCCTGCTCCTCGTCACGGATCCCGGGAGCTCGTCACCGATCACGCGCCTTCGTGCCCGGACATGCGCTTCTCTCCCCCGGGCACGCCGATCCCCTCGCACCTCTCCCCGACACCCGGCCTTCTCGGTGGCGGCCACAGCCTGCCCGGGCCGCCACCGAGAAGGCCGCGTCCCTTTCAGCTCCGGGCGCCAGCTCCGGGCGCCAGCTCCCCGTCCGGATCACCCCTCCCCGCCCGGAGAACTCAGTCGGCGATCCGGTAGCCGCTGCCGGGGACGGTCTCGATCGGGGGTGGGTCGCCGAGCTTGCGGCGGAGGCGGCCGATGGTGACCTGGACGGTCTTGGTGAAGGGGTCGGCGTTCTCGTCCCAGACCTGGTGGAGCAGGCGCTCGGCGCTGAGGACGGCGGGGGACTCGCGCAGCAGGGCCTCGAGCAGGCCGAACTCCTTGGCCGAGAGGTCGAGGCGGCGGCCGTCGCGGGCGGCGAGGCGGCGGAGGGGGTCGAGCTCGATGCCCGCGGCGCGGTAGACGCGGCCGCCGGCGACCGGGCGGCGGCGGGCGAGGGCGCGGACGCGGAGGAGGAGCTCGGGGAAGTGGAAGGGCTTGGTGAGGTAGTCGTCGGCGCCGAGGTTGAGGCCGGCGACGCGCTCGCCCGGGGTGTGGGCGGCGGTCAGCATGAGGACCATCGGGCCGCCGTCGACCGCGGTCAGCGAGCGGCAGAGGTTGTCGCCGTGGAGGCCGGGCAGGTCGCGGTCGAGGACGACCACGTCGTAAGGGGCGAGCTCCGCCTTGCGGGCGCCCTCCAGCCCGTCGTAGGCGACGTCGACCGCGATCCCCTGGTCGGCCAGGCCCTCGGCGATGTCGTCGGCGAGCCGGGCGACGTCCTCGACCACCAGCACCCTCATGCGGGCACCGGGGCGGGGCAGAGGGGGAGGTCGACCTCGACGCCGAGGCCGCCCTCGGGGCGGGCGCGCAGGGTCAGCTCGCCGTCATGGGCGGCGGCGATCGCGGCGACGATCGAGAGCCCGAGGCCGACGCCGCCGTTGTCGGTGCGCTCGGCGCCGACGCGGCGGAACGGCTGCGCCAGCTCGCGCACCTGGGCCTCCTCCAGCACCGCGCCGCCCGACTCGACCAGGATCCGGGCGCGGCCCTCGCGCGCGCCGGTCTCGATCCGCAGCCACCCGTCGAGGTCGTTGTGGCGGACCGCGTTCTCGACCAGGTTCTCCACCAGCCGCGCCAGCAGCACCTCGCTGCCCGCCGTCCTCGCCTCCTCCAGGTCGGTCGAGACCGACAGCCCGCGGGCGCCGATCGCCATGTCGTTGGCCCGCAACGCCGCCCCTGCGAGCGCCGCCAGGTCGACCGGTGCGCCCTCGGCGACACCGCCGTGCTGGGCCCGCGCCAGCACGAGGAAGCTCTCCAGCAGGCGGTCGGCGCGGTCGAGGCCCTCGCGCAGCTTCACCTCCAGCGCGTCCACCCGCGCCTCCGGTTTGGCGACGGCGACGTCGAGCGAGGTCCGCATCATCGTCAGCGGCGTGCGCAGCTCGTGCGAGGCGTTGGCGACGAAGCGGCGCTGCGCCTCGAAGGCCGCCTCGAGCCGGCCGAGCAGGTCGTCGATCGTGTCGGCGAGGTCCTTCAGCTCGTCGTCGGGACCTTCCAGGTCGAGCCGTTCGTGCAGGTTGTCC
This sequence comes from Solirubrobacterales bacterium, assembly GCA_047601885.1. Taxonomy (GTDB): domain Bacteria; phylum Actinomycetota; class Thermoleophilia; order Solirubrobacterales; family 70-9; genus VAYN01. The sequence goes on along the minus strand of JASGIK010000001.1, from coordinate 1,139,850 downwards.
TCGGAGATCCGCCGGGTCCGCGACGCCATCGTCCGCAGCGGTCGCAGCACGCGCCCGGCGACGAGCCAGCCGAGGCCGACCGAGACCACGGTCATCAGCGCCAGCGCGATCGCCGACTGGACCAGCAACTGGTGACGTTCGTGGCTGCGCTGGGCGGAAGCCTGTCGGGCGAGGGCGGCCGCTTCTTTTTCCGCGCTTTCAACTGCGGCGGCAGCGCGACGCTTTCGACGACTTCTCCTTCGCCGGATACCTGGCCGACCTTGACTTCCGGCTTGCCGCTCTTCGGCTGTTTCACGCGGACCTGGACGCCGCCGTAGAGGACGTCGTCGGAGACGTGGGCGACGAGCCCGTAGGTGATGCCCGAGAGTGCCGCGCCGGAGAGCAGGAAGAGGCCGCCGTAGAGCAGGGTCAGGCGCAGGCGGACGGTGCGGCGCGGCAGGTGCGGCGCGAACCAACGGCGCGGTGCTCTGGAGGCGAGGGACATGCTCCGCCGAGCATGAACGCTCCAGGTAACAGCGAGTTAACGACGTCCGTTGCGGTGGTGTTACCGCCCGCTTCCTAGAACTGCCGAAATCCGATCGATCCGCGAGGAGGAACGAGATGAAGGCATTGATGGGGATGCCGGTGCTGGCGGTGGCGCTGGCACTGGCGCTGGCCGCGTGCGGCGGGTCCGGCAGCGGGACGGAAGGCGTCGCGCACCTGGAATCGGGCGGCACGAGCGAGGCCGAAGCGGGGGCGTCGGGCGAAGCGGAAAGCGGCGAAGCGGGCGGGGCCGAAGCGGGCGGCGGCGGCGTCGAATCCGGCGGCGGCGTCGGCGCGGTGGGGGCCGGCGACGAAGAAAAGGCGATCGAATACAGCGAATGCATGCGCGAAAACGGGATCGGCGACTTCCCCGAACCGGTCGAAGGGCGGATCCAGCTGCAGGTCCGTCCGGGCTCCGACCTGAACCCGGAATCGCCCGCCTTCCAGAAGGCCGAAGAAGCCTGCCGGGCACTGGCGCCGAGCATGGAACCGAGCGCCCAGCAGGAAGACGAACTGCAGTCGGGCGCGCTCGAATACGCCGAATGCATGCGCAGCCACGGGGTGTCGAACTTCCCCGACCCGGAAGTCGCGGAAGGCCACGTGAAAATGCGGGTGCCGAAGGGGGTCGACCCGAACTCGCCGACCTTCCAGAAGGCCAACGAAGCCTGCCGTGAACTGATGGTCGGCGGGCCCGGCGGGCCGGAAGGCACGCCGTGAGGACCGCCCGCCGGGCGCTCGCCGGCGCCGGCGCCCTGCTCGCCGTCGCGCTGCTCGTGATCCTGCTCGCCGATCCCCTCGGGGGCGCGGCGAGCGGGGACTCGGGGAGCGCGACGGAAGGCGGCGGGGCGACCGGCCTGGCGACGGTGGAAAAGCGCTCGCTCTCGGCCCGTCACGACGAAGAAGGGACGCTCGGCTACGCGGGCGAACTGAGCATCGTCGACCAGCTGAGCGGCACGCTGACGGCGCTACCGCGGGTCGGCCAGGTGATCCGGCCGGGCGAAGTCCTCTACCGCGTCGACCACCAGCCGGTGGTGCTGCTGCACGGCGAAGATGCCCGCCTACCGGGCGCTCGAAGAGGGCGTCGAAGGGCGCGACGTGCGCCAGCTGAACGCCGACCTGGTCGCGCTCGGCTACGCCGACGAAAGCGAGGTCGATCCCGAATCCGACTACTTCGGCAGCGGCACCTACTACGCGGTCGAGGCGCTGCAGGAAGCGCTCGGGGTCGAAGCGACCGGCGCGCTCGAGCTCGGCGCCGTCGTCTTCCTGCCCAGCGCGGCGCGGATCACGGCGCTCGAAGCGACTCTCGGCGCGCCCGCCAAACCGGGCGCCGCCGTCGCCACCGCGACCAGCACCCGCCGCCAGGTCGTCGTCGACATCAGTCCCACGACCCAGTCGGAGGTGAAGCGCGGCGACAAGGTGACGATCACGCTGCCGAGCGAAAAGACGACGCCGGGGGTGATCGCGAAGGTCGGCAAGGTGGCGACGGTGCCGGCCGGCGAGGGCGACGAAGCGGAAGCCGAACCGACGATCGAGGTCGACGTGCGGCCGCTGAAGCAGGGGGAGACCGGCTCGCTCGACGAAGCGCCGGTCACCGTCTCGATCGTCTCGGCGACGGTCAAGGACGCGCTCGTCGTCCCGGTCACGGCGCTGCTCGCCCTCGCCGAAGGCGGTTACGCGGTCGAAGTCGCCGACGGCGGGGCGCGCCACCTGGTCGGCGTGCGGGTCGGCCTCTTCGACGACGTCGACGGGCTGGTCCAGGTCACGGGCAAGGGGCTCGCCGCCGGGCAGCGCGTCGTGGTGCCGACCCGATGAGCGCCTTCGTGACCAGCGTCCTGCGGCCGCTCGGCTCGCGTCCGGTCGCCCGCCTCCACGGGGTCGCCAAGACCTACGGGAGCGAGCGGCCGGTGGCGGCGCTGCGCGGCGTCGACCTGGGGATCGACGCGGGCGAGTTCGTCGCCATCGTCGGCGCCTCGGGCTCGGGCAAGTCGACGCTGCTGCACGTGCTCGGCACGCTCGAGCGGCCGAGCGAGGGGCGGGTGGAGATCGACGGCATCGACGTCGCCGCGCTCGGCGACCGCGAGCTGGCGGCGCTGCGGGCGCGGCGGATCGGCTTCGTCTTCCAGCAGTTCTTCCTCGCCGAGCACTCGACCGCGCTGGAGAACGTCGCCGACGGGCTGCTCTACGCCGGGGTCGAGGCGGGGGAGCGGCGCCGGCGGGCGGGGGAGGCCCTGGCCCGGGTCGGGCTGGCGGCGCGGGTCGGGCACCGGCCGGGGGCGCTGTCGGGCGGCGAGCGCCAGCGCGTCGCGATCGCCCGGGCGCTGGTCGGCGACCCGGCGCTGGTGCTCGCCGACGAGCCGACCGGCAACCTCGACAGCGTCGCCGGCGCGGCGATCCTGGAGCTGCTCTTCGAGCTGCACGACGGCGGGGTCGACGATCCTCGTGATCACCCACGACCGCGAGCTGGCGGCGCGGCTGCCGCGGCGGATCGAGATGGCCGACGGGCGCGTGGTGAGCGATTCGGCGGTGGGGGCATGAGCGCGGCGGGGGCCGCGGCGGCGGGCCGCGACGGCGCCTCCCGGGGCGCTCGTGCCGACCTGCGCCCGGCGCGACTCGGCCTCGGCGACCTCGCCCGGGTGGCCAGCGTCGGCCTGCGCAAACGCCGGCTGCGCGCCGGGCTCTCCGGGCTCGGGATCGCGATCGGCGTGGCGGCGATCGTCGCCGTGCTGGGGCTCTCGTCCTCCTCCCAGGCGGGCCTGCTGGCGCAGATCGACCGGCTCGGGACCAACCTGCTGACCGTCGACCAACGGCCAGAGCCTGAGCGGCGAAACGGCGGAGCTGCCGCTGGAAGCGCCGCGGATGATCCGCCGCATCGGCCCGGTCGAGGCGGTCGCCACCACCGGCACGACCGAAGCCGCGCGCCTACCGCACGCCGTTGGTGCCGAGCGTCGAGACGAACGGCATCTCGGTGCGCGCCGCGAGCGCCGGGCTGCCCGCCCTGCTCGCCTCGGAGATGGTCGCCGGCCACTACCTGAACGCGGCGACCTCGCGCGAGCCGGTCGCCGTCCTCGGCGTCACCGCGGCGCGCCGGCTCGGCATCGACCGCATCCGCCCCGGCACCAAGGTCTGGGTCGGCGAACAGTGGTTCTACGTCGTCGGGATCCTCGGTCACTCGGCGCTGGCGCCGGAGATCGACAGCTCGGTCCTGGTCGGCTTCCCGGCCGCGGTCCGTTACCTCGGCGCCGACGGCCACCCGAACACCGTCTACGTGCGCGTCGCCGACAGCCAGGTGAGCGCGGTGCAGTCGGTGCTGGCCGCGACGGCGAACCCGGAAGGGCCGAACGAAGTCAGCGTCAGCAAGCCCTCGTCCGCGCTGCAGGCGCGCGCCGACGCCGACTCGGCGCTGAACGGGCTCTTCCTCGGCCTCGGCGCCGTCGCCCTGCTGGTCGGCGCGGTCGGGGTCGCCAACATCATGGTCATCTCGGTGCTGGAACGGCGCTCGGAGATCGGCCTGCGCCGCTCGCTCGGCGCCACCCGGGCGCAGATCCGCGCCCAGTTCCTCGCCGAGGCGATCCTGCTGGCGCTCGGCGGCGGCCTGGTCGGGATCGCGGTCGGCGCCCTCGCCACGGCGGTCTACGCCACCGCCCGCGGCTGGGCGATCGTGATCCCGACGAGCGCCTGGGCCGGCGGCCTCGCCGCCGCCCTGCTGATCGGCTCGCTCGCCGGCCTCGCCCCCGCGATCCGCGCCGCCCGCCTCTCGCCGACCGAGGCCCTGCGGACGGTGTGAGGGGGAGGGCGCCCGCCGATCACCGGGTCGAGGCCGCTCCATAAGTGAGAGGAACGTGGGAAGGTGCCGATATGGAATCCTCGATTGTCGTTAGGCCTCCTGAGCTTGCGGTGCTCTGGGCGGCGCCGGCGGAGGAGCGGATCGCCCTCCTGGTCGGCAGCGTGCGCGACGCCGTGGGTGAGACCCTGGACGCCTCCCGATGAGGCAGGGGGAAACACCGATGGCCGGGCCGGGGAGGGTGATGCGGGCGTGGCCCCTGCCCGTCCTGCCCGTCCTTGTCCTGCTGCTCGCGGCGCAGGTGGGTACCGGTGTCGCGGTGGGTGCCTCCGGCTGGGCGTCCGAGGCCGAATTCGAGGGGTTGGCGCAGTTGCCGCGGGTCGCCCTCGGGGCGGACGGGGAAGCGGCGGCGGTCTGGGAAGGGGGCCGCGAGGACGGCTTCCGCGTGCATGGGTCGTGGCGTGATGCCGACGGGGCCTGGTCGCGGCCGGTGGCCTTCGCCGCCGATGCCTTCGAACCGACCGTCGCCTTCGGCCCCGAGGGGGATGCGCTGGCGCTCTGGTCGGGGCCGCGGGGGATCGAAGCGGCCTCGGGGGCGCCCGCTCGAGGTTGGTCGAAGCGGGCGCTGGTGGCGCGCGAAGAAATCGCCCTCGGGCCGGAGCTGGCGATCGACGGCGCCGGCGAAGCGATCGCGATCTGGCGGCGGATGCCGGTGTCCGGAGGCTCGAGCATCCGCGTCTCCACGCGGTCGCCGGGCGGCCGGTGGTCGGCGCCGGCGCGGGTCTCACGCGGCAAGGGCGACGCCGCCTCGGCCGACCTGGCGGTCACCCCGGGCGGCGAAGCGATCGCGGTCTGGTGGCAGAAGGACGGCCGGCGCTCGGTCGTGCGCGCTTCGTCGCGCCCGCGCGGCGGCCACTGGTCGCGCCCGGTCGACCTCTCGGTGCCGGGTGAGAACGCGGTCGCGCCGCGGGTCGCGATCGACCCGGCGGGCGAAGCGGTCGCGGTCTGGCGACGCTTCGACGGCGCCCACGGAATCGTCCAGGCGGCGTCGCGCCCGCGCGGCGGTGGGTGGTCCCATCCGGTCGACCTCTCGCGCCGCGGCCGCAACGCCGAGCGGCCGCGGATCGCGATCTATGAAGGTGGTGAAGCGCTCGCCGTCTGGGAACGCTTCGACGGGCGCAACGAACTGATCGAAGCCGCCTCCCGTCCGGCGGGCCGGAGCTGGTCGTCGCCGGCGCGGCTCTCGAAGCCAGGGCGGAGCGCCCACGCGCCGAGCCTGGCGACGAGCTCGAGCGGCGCCTCGGTGGTGGTCTGGGAACGCTCCGGCGCCGACGGCCCGGTGATCCAGGCCGCGACGCGGAGCGCGGCGGGCGGCTGGTCCGCGCCCGCTCTGGTCGCCTCGTCCGCAGGCTCGGCGCAGCCCGCCGTCGCCCTCGGGCCCGAAGGCGAAGCCCTCGCCGCCTGGGGCGGCTACAGCCTCGGGATCGCGGCGCTCGCCGCGCCCTGAGCCGCGCGCCCGGCGTTAGGCTCGCGCGGGATGCCCGCCGACCGCACCCTCCCCACCCCCGAGGCCGAGGAGATCCTCGCCCTCGCCCGCGCCCTGGCGACCGAGCAGCTGGCCCCCCGCGCCGCCGCGGCCGAGGAGGAGGCCGCCTTCCCCCGCGACGTCTTCGTCGCCCTGGGGGAGCTCGGCCTGCTCGGCATGCCCTACCCCGAGGAGGAGGGGGGCGGGGGCCAGCCCTATGAGGTCTACCTGCAGGTGCTGGAGGAGATCTCGGCCGCCTGGGCCTCGGTCGGGGTCGGCATGAGCGTCCACGTGATGTCCTGCTGGCCGCTCGCCACCTACGGCAGCGCGGCCCAGAAGGAGAGGTGGCTGGGGGAGATGACCGGCGGGTCACTGCTCGGCGGCTACTGCCTCTCGGAGGCCGAGGCGGGATCTGATCCGGCGGCGATGCGGACGCGGGCCGTCCGCGAGGGCGAGGGCTACCGCGTCACCGGCTCCAAGGCCTGGGTCACCCACGGCGGCGAGGCCGACTTCTACACCCTCTTCGCCCGCACCTCCGGGGAGCGCTCCCGCGGCATCTCCTGCCTCCTCGCCCCGGGGGAGGCGGATGGCCTGAGCTTCCAGGCGCCGGAGCGCAAGATGGGCCTCACCGGCTCGACCACCGCCACCCTCGACTGGGACGGGGTGGAGCTGGGGGCCGACCGACTCATAGGCGAGGAGGGGGAAGGCTTGGCGATCGCCCTGCGGGCGCTCGACTCCGGCCGGCTCGGGATCGCCGCCGTCGCCACCGGCCTCGCCCAGGGCTCGCTCGACACGGCCGTCGCCTACGCCAGGGAGCGGCAGACCTTCGGCCGCCCGATCATCTCCCACCAGGGCCTCGGCTTCCTGCTCGCCGACATGGCCGCCGCGGTCGCCTCGGCGCGGGCGGTGACCCTGGAGGCGGCCCGCCGCCGGGACCGCGGCCTGCCCTTCTCGACCCAGGCGGCGATCGCCAAGCTGGTGGCCACCGACGCGGCGATGAAGGTGACCACCGACGCCGTCCAGGTGCTGGGCGGCGCCGGCTACACCAAGGAGTTCCCGGTCGAGCGCCACATGCGCGAGGCCAAGGTGATGCAGATCTTCGAGGGCACCAACCAGATCCAGCGGCTGGTGATCGCCAGGGGGCTGGCGGGGTCGGGCGGCTAGGGGGTCGGGAGGGCGGGTGCGCGGTTCGGGGCGGCGTGGTTCGCGGCCGTGGCGCCCGTCCGAGGTGCGTCCCGGGCGTCTCGTGGCGGCCCGGGCAGGCTGCCCGCCTGCCACGAGACGCCCGGGACGTGAGGCTTCCGCAGGGAGGTCCACACGGACGTGGGAGAGATGCCGGGGACGTCACGAACCCGTATGTGTCCCGCGAGGGGATCGGGGCCCTCCCCGGATGAGTTCGCAGAAACCCGCGCCATGCGCGGTTAAGTGCGAACTCATCCGGGGAGGGCATGAGGAAGACGGGAGGAAGCGTCAACTTCCCCCGCTCCTCGTCACGGATCAGAGGACTTCGCGGAGGAATGCGCGCCTTCGTGCTCGGACATGCGCGTCTCTCCCCGGGGCACGCCGATCCCCACGCCCTCTCCCCGATCACCCGGCCTTCTCGGTGGCGGCCACAGCCTGCCAGGGCCGTCACCGAGAAGGCCGCGTCCCTTTCCCGTCCTTACCCGTCCCTTCCCCGCCCGCAGTGACGCTCAGGCGGGGCGGGCTTCGATGCCGCCGAGCTGCAGCGCCAGGACGCGGTGGGCGACGGCGGAGCGGGCGGCGGCGTCGGGGAGGCCCTCCATCGCGCCGCGGCCCATCGCCAGCAGCAGGAAGATGTCGTCGAGCGAGAGGTCGCGGCGCAGGGCGCCGGTGCTCTTCGCCTCGCAGAGGGGCCCCTTGAGGATCTCCGCCATCCGCCTGCGGGCGCGTTTGAGGTGGGAGTCGGTGGCCGCGTCGCTGCGCGCCAGGACGGCGAACGCGTACATCGTGACCATGCCGTCGATCATGCTGCGCATGAGGACGAAGAAGGCGTCGGGATCGCCTTCGTGCTCGGCCGCCAGCGCCGCCATGCGCTCGACGTGTTCGTCCATGATCTCCGCCGCCAGGGCGCCGCGGTTGGGGAAGTTGCGGTAGAGCGTCGCCTGGCCGACCCCGGCTCGCTTGGCGACCTGGCACATCGCCACGTCGGCCGAGTCGGCAAAGAGTTCGCGGGCGGCGTCGAGGATCGCCTCGCGGTTGTCCCTCGCATCCCGGCGCAGACGGGGTGGCGTCGCCACGACCATCGGCGCAGGGTAGCAACCGGACAGCTCACTCCGGTTCAGGCTGCGCCAGATGGGGGGCTTCTTGTGTGATCTTGGGCGCCCAAGCGGAGTACGGCTCCGCTTTTGTGGTACAAACGTTTCCCCAGCGGACATCGTTGTCCGTTTTCTCCCCAGTTCGTCCCCAGTTTCCCTCGAAAAGGAGTTCGTAGTGCGTCAGGGTCCTCTCGCAGGCCGTTATCCCGCCGTCGCCGCGATGGTGCTCCTCGCGCTGATCCCCTATCTGGCGCTGTCGGCCGCCCTCGACCCGCTCACCTCGATCATCGGGGAACAGCTGGGCGCGGGCACGCAGGCCCTGGCGCTCAGCTCCGGCCTCGCCAACGCCGCCTACGCGGTCGGCACGGTGCTCGCCGTGCAGCTCGCCCAGCATCTGCCGCAGCGCCGCGTGCTGATCGTCTACGTCGTCTTGTTGGTGCTCGCCTGCATCGTCACCGCCTCGGCGCAGTCGATCGTCATGTTCGACATCGGCCGCATCGTCCAGGGCCTCTGCACCAGCCTCATGCTGATCGCCGCGGTGCCGCCGCTGGCCCTCGGCTACCCGATCAGCAAGCTGAAGACGACGGCCGTGATCATGAGCATGTGCATCTTCGGCGCCGTCGCCGCCGGCCCCGCGATCGGTGGCCTGCAGGCGCAGGCCGACGCCTGGCGGCCGCTCTTCTGGATCGTCGCCGGCGTCGCCGGCGTCGCCTTCGTGCTCGCCCTGCTCACCTTCGAGGACGCGCCGCCTGCCGACCCCAGCTCGCCGATCGACGTCCCCGCCATCGGCCTCGCCGGGATCGGCTGCGTCGCCGCCTTCTTCGGCTCCTCGATGCTGGCCACGCACGCCTTCCTCGACCCGATCGCGATCGTGCCGCTGGTCGGCGGCCTCGCCGTGATCGTCGTCCTGATCGTCTACCAGGCGACCGCCCGCAATCCGCTGCTGACGATCCGCAGCATGCTGACCTCCTCGATCCCGGTCGCGGGCATCGTCCTGGCGCTGCTCGCCGCCGCCGCCTCGGTCTCGGCGACGGCGCTGACGATGGAGGCGATGGCGGGCGAATACACGCCGCTGCACCTCGGCCTGCTCTACCTGCCGGAGCTCGGCGGCGCCTTCCTCACCGCGATCGTGCTCGGCCAGGTGATCACCACGCGGGCGCTGCAGTGGCTGCCGCTGGTCGGGATGGGCTTCCTCGCCGCCGGGATCCTCCTCTTCCGGATCGAAGTGCCCTCGAGCGAAGGTCTGACGCTGGTCGCCTCGTTCGTCACCGGCATCGGCCTCGGCGCCACCGTCGCCCCGGCCCTCTTCGCCTCCGGCTTCGCCCTGCGGGCGACCAACCTGCAGCGGGTCTTCGCGATCGTCGAGCTCCTGCGCGCCGTCGCCGCCTTCATGATCGCGCCGATCTTCGCCCACTTCGCGGTCAACGCCGCCGGCGGGCTCGACCACGGCGTCGGCATCTCGCTCTGGGTCGGCTTCGCCCTCGCGATCCTCGGCGGCGTCGTCCCGGTGCTCATCTACCTGGGCTCCGGCGCCCGGCCCGAGAAGCCGGACCTGGAAGGCTTCCTCCACGGCGAGGGCCCCGCCTACCCCTCGCCGCCCCTGCTGGCGCGGCTACGCTCCTCGGTGGGTAGAAGCGGACACGCGGTGACCGAGGGAGGCAACTGATGGCGACCGACGCGCAGACCACGACCGAGCCGCAGGGAGCAGCGCCCTGCCCCGAGCCCGGCCCGGCGATCTTCGCCTACGACGGCTCCGAGCTGGCCGCCTACGCGATCGAGCAGGCGGGCTTCCAGCTCGCCCCCGGCCGCGAGGCCCTGGTCGTCTGCGTCTGGCAGCCTGCCGACGTCGGCTTCAAGCCGGTCAAGGGACGGGAGCTGCAGGCGGCCGCCGCCAACGAGGTCGAGGAAGCCGCCCGGGAGACGGCCGAGGACGGCGCCGCGCTGGCCGCCAACGCCGGCTTCAAGGCGACCCCGCTGACGGTCGAGGCGGCGCCCACCTGGAAGGGGTTGGTCCAGGTCGCCGAAGAGCACCGCTGCGGCCTGATCGTGATCGGCTCCCACCAGCGCAGCGGCCTGCTCGGCCACCTCGCCGGCTCGGTCGCCGCCGCCACCGTCTCCCACTTCGAGAGCTCGGTGCTGGTCATCCACAAACCTCACTGAGCTCAAACCGCGCCGATGCTCTCCCGGCGCGACCCGGGTGTACGCTGGGGACGGGTGGCGATACCGAGGTTTGGCCAACGGGCCATGTCTCGATCGCCCGGGATAGGAGACGCTTTGCCCCATGCGTACTTCCGTGGTCGCATCGATGGGAACGACTTACACGCACCGCGACGAGGTGCGGCCCGCTCCGGCGGCGGCGCCCACCCCGCCGCGCCGTGAGCCGCCGTTGGCGACGCGGGTCAGTGTGCGGCGTGTGATGCGCGCTTTCAAGCGCATCTAGCCGCCCCGGCTGCGTGGGCGATTTCCAGATCAGCCCGGCCGATCCGGGCGAGGCGGGAGTGCGCGCCCTGATCGAGCGCCAGCTGGAGTTCGGCCGGGCGGCGAGCCCGCCGGAGGACGCTCACGCCCTGGAGGTCGACGAGTTGGACGACCCGGCGATCGCGCTCTTCGCCGCGCGCGAAGGGGAGGACGTGCTGGCGATCGGGGCGCTGAAGCGGCTCGACCCCGAGCACGGCGAGCTGAAGGCGATGCACACCGTGGCGGCGGCGCGGGGGAGGGGGCTCGGCCGGGCGATGCTGGGCCGGCTGCTGGCGGAGGCGCGGGCGCGGGGTCTCCGGCGGGTCAGCCTGGAGACGGGGGCGATGGCGGAGTTCGCCCCGGCGCGCTCCCTGTATCTAGGGGCTGGGTTCGAGCCCTGTCCACCGTTCGCCGACTACGTCGAGAGCCCCAACAGCGTCTACCTGTCCCTCAGCATTATTGAGTAGAGAATTCACAGTAAAATAACGAGGGCCGCGGGGAGCGCGACTACCTTGCCGCCCATGTCCAACCCCGCTCGCACGCTCGTCGCCCTGATCGCCATCGCCGCCCTCGCGCTGCTCGCCGTCCCCGGCTTCGCCGCCGCGGAAATGACCGCGGCGCAGCGCAAGGAATACGTCGAATCGGGCGAATACATCGCCCAGATCGAAGCAGCGCTGGTGCCGGCGCGCGAATGGATCGTCGAGCGGGCGAAGACGACGGCGAGGATGACCAGCCGCTGCATGCTGGCCGGCTACCCGGTCGGCTCGCCCGACCCCGGCCCCGATCCGGAAGCCGACTACAGCGAACCGCCGGACGTGCCGGAACCGACGCCCGCCGGCACGCGGCTGTCGGCGCCGACCAAGGCCCGCTGCGCGAAGGTCGAAAAGCTGGCGCTGGGGCTCGACATCGACGAGACCGCGCTCTCCAACTTCCGCGTCGGCACCGCCCACCCGGAATACACGACGATCCAGCAGGGGATCAACGAGATCACCGGGCGCGGCGTCGCCCTGCAGCCGGTCTTCGAGCTCTACGAGCTGGCCCGCCGCTACGACGTCTCGGTCTTCTTCATCACCGCCCGCGAAGAATGGATGCGCGGGGTGACGACCGCCAACCTCGCCTCCGCCGGCTACTCCGAAGTCGCCGGCCTCTACATGAAGCCGACCCTCTCGCTGACCGCCGACAAGGGCGAGGTGAAGGCCGCCCAGCGGGCCGAGCTGGAGCTGCGCCGCGGCTACGCGATGATCGAGATGGTGGGTGACCAGGCGAGCGACACCGCCGACGGCTGGGAGGAGCTCGGCGTCAAGATCCCGTCGCTGGACTAGGCGACGAGCGCCGCGGCCATCGCGCCGGCGGCGTGCATCGCCTCGGTGTCGCGGCTCGCGCGGCAGAGGACGAAGGCGCCCTCCAATGCCGCGATCACGGCCAGTGCCTTGGCGCGGTCGCCGAGGCGCTCGGCGAGGGCGACGGTCCAGCGCTCGAAGACGGCGGCGGTGGCGGCGCGCAGGCGGTCGTCGGTGCTCGCCACCTCGAGCGCCACGGTGGCGATCGGGCAGGCGTCCTCGTAATCGGTCGCTTCCAGGGTCGCGGCGGCGCCGGTGAAGACGGCGCGGATCGAGTCCTCGGTCGAGCGCTCGTCGTCGTAGACGGCGGTGACCAGCGCCTGGAAGAAGGCCCCGGCCGACTCGATCACCCGCTCGCCCAGTTCGGTCTTGCCGCCCGGATAGTGGTGGTAGAGCGAGCCGAAGGGAGCGTCGGCCTCGGCGACGATCTGCTTCAGGCCGGTGCCGTGGTAGCCCTGCCGGCGGAAGAGCTCGGCGGTGGCGAAGAGGATCCGGTCGCGGGTGGGGACCTCGGCAGGGGCGGCGGGAGTAGGGGACGTGGCGCTCTCGGTCACGCGATTCAGTGTACGCTCTCCATTATTAGAGCGATCTACCTAGAAGGGACCCCGAGATGAAGCGCATGAACTTCCTCGCCGGCGCCGCCCTCGCGCTCGCGGCCCGCGCCCTGCTTCCCCGCCTGCTCCTGCTCAAATTCTCCGGCGCCGTCGCCAAGCTGAACGCGGGCGACCACGCCGAGCTTCTGGATACCTACGCCGACGACTTCGTCCTCCACTTCAACGAAGGCCCGCATCGCTGGTCCGGCGAGTGGGTCGGCAAGACGGGCATGGACCTCTTTCTCCGCAACTTCACCGAGGCGGGCATCCAGGGCGAGATCAAGGAGGTCGCGACCAGCGGTCCGCTCTGGGCGTTGAACCTCTGGGTCCGTTTCGACGACCACGCCGACGCCCCCGACGGCACCCGCATCTACGACAACCGCGCCGTCCTCCTCCTGCGCACCCGCTGGTTCAAGGTGGTCGAGCAGTTCGACTACTTCGCCGACACCGCCCCGATCGTCAGCTTCGACCGCAAGCTGACCGAACTCGGCGTCGAGCCTGTCGCGGACGTTCGTCACACAGCTGTCGGTAGCTAGGAACGGGACTAGTATCGGGTCCCGCCGGTGGCGGCGACCCTCGACATCACGGCTTCGATCGGCGGCAGGGGCGTCCCTCGCGCCGAGGTCCTCGAGTGGGAGGCGGCTCGCGCCGCCGCCGTCTTCGAGAAGCTCGAGCTGGGTGAGGCGCCGGCCGACGTCGCGACCGCGCGCCAGGCGCTGGTCGCGAAGAAGCTCGAGCTGGGCCACGAGGAGCTGGAACGCCGGCTCGCCCGCGAGGTCGCGATGGCGACCTGCTCCAGCCGGGTGATGACGGCCTTCTCGCGCGGCCGGCGCCGGCCGCTGACGGTCGAGATGCGCGGATTCGGCGGCCGCGCCGAGCTGATGCCCGCCTTCTACAAGGCGGCGATGGAGGCCGGGGACGAGGCGCCGCTCCTCGCCGCCTCGCCGGACCACTACGTCCTCGACCGCCGACCCGACGGCATCCAGCAGGTGATCGAGGCGACCGGCGGCTCGCCGCTCGCCTCGCGGATCTTCCTCGACGAGAACGAGGCCGGCCCGATCGACACCCCAGCCGATCCCGACTTCCCGGTCCAGTGGGTGGCGATCGGCCGGCCGCGCCTCGGTGGCCCGCCCGCCGGCGCCCTCCGCCACCAGTTCCGCGACGAACCGGACGGCTTCCGCGCCCGCCTGACGATCGAGTTCCCCCACCTCACCCCGACCCGCTTCCTCCGCGCCCACGCCTGGCACCTCGCCTGCGAGTTCTCCAACTGGATCGAGATGGCCAACGCGGCGTAGGGGGTTCGGGGGCGGCGTGCTTCGCGGCGGCGTGGTTCGGGCTCCGGCGGCGCGACCCGGGGCCGCCCCGCCCGTCCGAGCTGCGTCCCGGGCGTCTCGTGGCGGCCCGGGCAGGCTGCCCGCCTGCCACGAGACGCCCGGGACGTGAGGCTTCCGCAGGGAAGGTCACACGGACGTGGGAGAGATGTCGGGAACGTCACAGATCCTCATGCCTCCCGTGACGGGATCGGGGCCGCACCCGGGTGAGTTCGCACTTTCGCTCGCCATGCGGGCAGAACTGCGAACTCACCAGGGGGAGGCACGAGGAAGACGGGAGGAACCGTCAACTTCCCCCGCTCCTCGTCACCGATCCCGGGAGTTCGTCACGAACCTCGCACCTCTCCCCGACACCCGGCCTTCTCGGTGGCGGCCACAGCCTGCCCGGGCCGCCACCGAGAAGGCCGCGTCCCTTGCCCGTCCCTTTCACCTCCGGGCGCCAGCCCAAACGCGATAGTTCGACGGGCGAACCACTTGCTACCCTTAGTCAGATGGTTCGACGGACGAACGAAAATGAGGTGCAGGCGATCCGGGCGCTGGCGCGGCTGGCGCGAGTGCTCGAGCGCTCGTCGGGGGACCTGAATCTGGCTCACTATCGGGTGCTGTCGGCGGTCGCCGACGGGGACGAGCGGGCCTCGCGGGTCGCCGACCGACTGGCGCTCGGCAAGCCGACGATCAGCGCCGCGGTCGACTCGCTCTGCAAGCGGGGGCTGCTGTCGCGCGAGGACGCCGCCGAGGACCGCCGCGCCACGACCCTGTCCCTGACCCGGGCCGGGGAAGACGCCTTGGCCGAGGTCGAGCGGGGGATGGTGGGGCGGCTCGACGACCTGCTCGCCCGCGTGCCCGACCCCGAGGCGGCGGTCGAGGCGCTCGGCCGGCTCGGCGAGGCGCTCGACGAGGTCGCCGGCGAGCGCGCCGCGGCGCGCGCCGCCGGGCGGGCGAAGAAGGCCTGCGAGTGAGCGGCGCCCCCGCCGCCGATGGCAGGCCGGCGACCCCCGCCGGACCCGTCACGACGATGGACCCGCGCTCCGAGGGCTGGCTGCGCCGGCTCATCGGCTACGTGCTGCGCCGCCGTCGCGACGTCGCGGTCGCGATCTTCGCCGCCGTCCTCGGCGCCGCCTGCCAGGCGGGCGCGCCGCTGCTCGAGCGCCAGATCGTCGACGGCGTGATCGTCGAACGCAACGAAACCCTGCTGCCCTGGCTCGTCGCCCTCGTGGTCGTCGCCGCGGGCGCCTTCCTCGGCGCCCACCTGCGCCGCTACCGCGGCGGCAAGGTCGCGCTCGGCGTCCAGTACGACCTGCGCAACGAGATGCAGGCGCACCTGCAGAAGATGGACTTCGCCAACCTCGACCGGATGCCGACCGGGCAGCTGGTCGCCCGCGCCAGCAGCGACACCACCCTGGTCCAGGGCTTCCTGATGTTCATCCCGATGATGAGCGGCAACGTCCTGCTGATGGTCCTGTCGCTGGGGGTGATGCTGTGGCTCTCGCCGCCGCTCGCCCTGGTCAGCCTGATCATCGCGCCCGCCCTGCTCTTCGTCAGCTACCGGATGCGGACGAAGATCTTCCCCGCCACCTGGGACGCCCAGCAGAAGGAAGGCGAGGTCATCCAGATCGTCGACGAGGCGGTCAACGGCGTCCGCGTGGTGAAGGCCTTCGGCCAGGAGCGGCGCGAGCTGGAGCGGGTGAGCGGGTCCTCGGAGGAGCTCTACGGCTCGCAGATGCGGGCCGTGCGGCTGACCTCCCGCTACCAACCGCTCCTCCAGGCGATCCCCAGCTTCGGCCAGGTGGCGATCCTCGCCTTCGGCGGCTGGCTGGCGCTGGAAGGGCAGATCAGCCTCGGCACCTTCCTCGCCTTCACCACCTACATCGGCCAGCTCGTCGCGCCGACCCGGCAGCTCGCCGGGCTGCTGGCGATCGGCCAGCAGGCGCGCGCCGGGGTCGAGCGGATCTTCCAGTTGCTCGACCTCGAACCCGACATCGCCGACGCCCCCGACGCGGTCGAGCTCGACCCCCTCGAGGGCGACCTGCGCTTCGATGACGTCAGCTTCGGCTACGACGAGCGCCGCCAGATCCTCGACGGCTTCGACCTCCACGTGCGGGCGGGCGAGCGGGTGGCGATCGTCGGCCCGTCGGGCAGCGGCAAGACGACCGCGACGCTCCTGGTCTCGCGCTTCTACGAGCCCGACCGCGGCGCCGTCCTGGTCGACGGCCACGACGTGCGTGGGGTCACTCTGCACTCGCTGCGCTCCCAGGTCGGCGTCGTCTTCGAGGAGAGCTTCCTCTTCAGCGACAGCGTCCGCGCCAACATCGCCTACGGCAGGCCCGAGGCGAGCGACGCGGAGATCGAGGCGGCGGCGCGCGTCGCCCAGGCGCACGACTTCATCACCGCCCTGCCGCGCGGCTACGACAGCGTCGTCGGCGAGCGCGGCCTGACGCTCAGCGGCGGCCAGCGCCAGCGGATCGCGCTCGCCCGCGCCGTCCTCCAGGACCCGCGCGTGCTGATCCTCGACGACGCGACCAGCGCCGTCGACGCCCGCACCGAGGAGGCGATCAACGAGGGCCTGCGCACGGTGCTCGCCGACCGCACCACGCTGCTGGTCGCCCACCGCCGCTCGACCCTCCACCTCGCCGACCGCGTCGTCGTCCTCGACGAGGGGCGGATCATCGACGCAGGCACCCACGAGGAGCTGGTCGAGCGCAGCGCCGTCTACCGTGGCCTGCTGACCGGCCTCGACGAGGATGTCGCCGAGGCGGTCGAGGGCCGGGTCGAGGCGCTGAGCGCGCGGGTCGGCCAGGCGACCGAGTCGGCCTGGAGCGGGGCCGGGGCGAACGGCGGCGGCACCGCGGCGACGCCGACGGCGCTCGGCTTCGGCGCGCCGCAGCTCGGCGGCGGCCTCGGCAAAGCGGGTGGTGCCCGCGGCGGCCCGATGAGCAAGAGCCTCGCCCCGACGCCGCAGCTGCTGGCCGCGGTGGAGAAGCTCGGCCCGGTCAAGGACACGGTCGAGATCGACCTCGACAGTGAGGCCCGCCACGTGCGCGGCTTCACCCTGCGCAAGCTGCTGCGGGAGTTCCGGCTGCCGCTCCTCGCCGGCCTGGTGCTGGTCGTCCTCGACGCGATCGCCGGCCTCGCCGGCCCGGTCCTGGTCAAGAACGGCATCGACAACGGCGTCGCCGCCGGCTCCCAGAGTGCCCTCTTCGTCGCCTCGGCGATCTTCGCCTTCGTCACCCTCGCCGACCTGATCGACGAGGTGGGGGAGACCTTCGTCACCGGCCGCACCGCGCAGCGGGTGATGCTGTCACTGCGGATCCGCATCTGGGCGCAGCTCCAGCGGCTCGGGCTCGACTACTACGAGCGCGAGATGGCGGGCCGGATCATGACCCGGATGACGACCGACGTCGACCAGTTCGAAGCGCTGATCGAGAACGGCCTGTTGGCCGCCCTGGTCGCCTTCGCCACCTTCTTCGGGGTCGGCGTCGCGCTGCTGCTCATGAACCTGGAGCTGGGCGCGGCGACGCTCGCGGTGATCATCCCGCTGGCCTTCGCCACGGTCGCCTTCCGGCGCCGCTCGGCGGTCCTCTACGACCAGGCGCGCGACCGCATCGCGATCGTCAACGCCGACTTTCAGGAGAGCCTCTCCGGGGTGCGCGAGGCGCAGGCCTTCACCCACGAGGAGGAGACGACGGCGCGCTTCCGCAAGCTCGGCGGCGACTACTACGAATCGCGGGTCGGGGCGCAGCGGCTGGTCTCGATCTACTTCCCCTTCGTCCAGTTCCTCAGCTCGCTGGCCGACGTGATCGTGCTCGCGGTCGGCGCCCAGATGGTCCACGAAGGCAACCTGACGACCGGCGTGCTGATCGCCTTCATCCTCTACGTCGACATGTTCTTCTCGCCGATCCAGCAGCTCTCCCAGGTGTTCGACTCCTGGCAGCAGACGCGGATCTCGGTGGCCCGGATCGACGAGCTGATGGGGCTCGAGTCGCAGACCCCGGCGGCCGCCGAGCCGCTCGCCCCGGGCCGCCTGCGCGGCGAGGTGGAGATCGCCGAGGTCAGCTTCTCCTACCCCGAGCCGACCGCGGCGCCGAGCGCCCTGGCCGGGGTGCGCGGCCCGGCCGACCCGCGCTTCGCCGGCGCCGGGATGACGGTGCCGCTGAAGGCGCCGGAGGCGCTGCGCGAGATCGAGCTGCGGATCGGAGCGGGGGAGACGGTGGCGCTGGTCGGCGAAACCGGGGCCGGCAAGTCGACGATGATCAAGCTGTTGGCCCGCTTCTACGACCCCGACGAGGGCGCCGTGACGGTCGACGGCAAGGACCTGCGGGAGCTCGACCTCGAGGCCTACCGGCATCAGCTCGGCTACGTGCCGCAGGAGGCCTTCCTCTTCACCGGGACGATCCGCGACAACATCGCCTACGGCCGCTTCGACGCCTCCAACGCCGAGGTCGAGGCGGCGGCGCGGGCGGTCGGCGCGCACGACTTCATCGCCGCGCTGCCGGGCGCCTACCTGCACCAGGTGGCGGAGCGGGGGCGCTCGCTCTCGGCCGGCGAGCGGCAGCTGATCGCGCTCGCCCGGGCGGAGCTGGTCGACCCGGCGATCCTGCTGCTCGACGAGGCGACCTCCAACCTCGACCTCGCCAACGAGGCGCGGGTCGCGGCGGCGATGCAGAAGCTCTCCAGTGAGCGGACGACGATCGTGATCGCCCACCGCCTGCAGACGGCGCGCACCGCCGACCGCATCGTCCTGCTCGACCAGGGCCGCGTCGCCGAGGTCGGCAGCCACGAGGAGCTGCTCGCCCGTGGCGGCCGCTACGCGGCGATGTGGCGCGCCTTCGAGGCGCTCGGCGAGCAGCGCTCCGCTGCCTAGATGATTGATTCCACGGCTCGGGGCCCCGTGCTTCGCGGCCGCTCCGCCCGTCCGAGGTGCGTCCCAGGCGGGTCTCGCAGGGAAGGTCACACGGACGTGGAGGAGATGCCGGCAAGGTCACACGGACGTATGAGAGATGTCGGGGACGTCACTCTTCCCCATGCGTCCCGTCACAGGATCGGAGCCCTCCCCCGGTGAGTTCGCACTTTCGCTCGCCATGCGAGCAGAACTGCGAACGCACCAGGGGGAGGCATGAGGAGGACGGGAGGAAGCGTGGACTTCCCCCGCTCCTCGTCACCGATCCCGGGAGTTCGTGACGGATCTCGCACCTCTCCCCGACACCCGGCCTTCTCGGTGGCGGCCACAGCCTGCCCGGGCCGCCACCGAGAAGGCCGGGTCCCTTTCCGTCCCTTGGAGCTCCCCCAGCTCCGGGCGCCAGCTTCACGCAGCCCGAGGCACGCAGGTCCTCGGGCCGTGGAATCAACCATCTAGCGGCGCTTACGCCGAAGCGCCGGAGGAGGGGTTGCTGCCGAGGGTGACGGTGGCGGTGTGGGAGGCGCCGCCGCGTTCGTACTCGACCTCGAAGGTGGAGCCGGCGCGCTTCTTCAGCGTGATCGCGAGGAGCTGGTCGTTGCTGGTCGCCGCTTCACCGTCGACCTTGGTGATCACGTCGCCGCTCTGCAGGCCCGCTTCGGCGGCCGGGCCGGTCGGGTCGATCGCGGCGATCTGGAGGCCTCCGGGGGTGCCGTCCGGCCCCTGGACGAGGTTCGTCTGGATGCCGATGTAGGCGTGCTCGGCCTTGCCGGTCTCGACGATCTCGTCGGCGACCAACTTGGCCAGGTCGATCGGCACGGCGAAGTTGATGCCGACGCTGCCGGCGCTCGGTTCCCCCGAGGCGTTGGGCACCGTCGCCCCCGCGGTCGGCACCCCGATCAATTCGCCTTCGCAGTTGACCAGGGCGCCGCCGCTGTTGCCCGGGTTGATCGCCGCGTCGGTCTGGATCGCGTCGACCAGCAGCGCCGTTTCCAGCTGCGATTCCCCGGGGACGGTGATGGTGCGGTCGAGGGCGCTGACGATGCCGCCGGTGACCGTGTTGGAGAGGCCGAGCGGCGCGCCGAGGGCGACCACCGGGGCGCCGATCGCGACGCTCGCGCCGGCGCCGAGCGTGATCGGCCGCAGCTCCTTCGGGTCGCCGACCCTGACCACCGCGAGGTCGGTCATCGGGTCGCGCCCGACGATCGTCGCGGCAGCCGCTTCGCCGTCGTTGAAGACGACCTCGACGTGGCCGCCGTGGGCTGCCGAGGCGATCACGTGGTTGTTGGTCAGCACGTCGCCGTCGGAGTCGATGATCGAGCCGGAGCCGGTGCCGCCGCCGCTGTTTCCGTGGGCCTTGATCGTCACCACCGAGCGCAGGTCGCGTTCGGCGATCGTCGTCGCCGAGCAGGCCGCCGCGCCCGCCCCCGAGCCCGAGGAGCCGTCGTCTTCGGAGCTCGTCGCGTCGACGATCAGCCCGCCGACGATGCCACCGACGATGGCGGCGACGATCACCGCGATGATCGGGCCGGTGCGGAGTCTGGTGTGCGATCTACCGGCCATCGAGGGCAAGCTACCGGGTCTCGCGAAGGCGGGCGAGGACGCGGCGATCGGGGCCTAGACCGGGAGGGCGCCGGTCGACTCGCCGCTCCAGGCCGCCCACAGCTCGGCGTACGAGCCGGGGCCGCCGAGCAGCTCGGCGTGGGTGCCGGAGGCGACGACGACGCCGTCGTCGAGGACGACGATCCGGTCGGCGCGCGCCGCCTGGCCGAGCCTGTGGGCGATGACCAGGGTGGTGCGCCCGGCGACGATCCGGTCCGCCGCCGCCTCCAGTCGCGCCGCCGCGGCCGACCCGCCCTCGGCCCCCGCCTCGTCGAGGATCGCCACCGGCGGATCGATCAGCGCCAGCCTTGCGAGCGCCACGTGCTGCGCGTCCGAAGCGGTGATCGCGTCGCCTTCGAGGTGACTGTCGAGCCCTTCGGCGAACACCCCGTGCCCGACCTCGATCCCGGCCGCGTCGAGAGCGGCGAGCATGCGGTGGTCATCGGCGTCCGGGGCGGCGAGCAGGAGGTCGTCCCGCAACGTCCCCGTGAAGACGTGCGTGGCCTGCTCGAGCAGGACGACGTCGGTCGCCGGACGAACGGCACCGGCCCCGTCGACGACCTCGACGGATCCGGCCGTCGGCCTCACGAACCCGGCGATCGTCCGCGCCAGCGTGCTCTTGCCGCTGCCGCTCGCCCCGACCAGCGCGACCCGCTCCCCCGGCGCCAGCTCCAGCGAGACCCCCCGGAGCGCCTCCCGCCCATTTGCGTAGACCACGGTGAGATCGTGAACCCTCACTCGGCCTCCGTGACGGGAGGCTCGATGGACCCCCGAACGAACCTCCCCGCTGTTCGTGAGAGAGGGGGTCCATCGAGCCTCCCCTTCGGAGCTCCCCGATTCGAGATCCGCCACGCCCACGACCCGCACCAGGCTCGCCCCCGCTTCCTGCACCGTCCCGAACAACCCGAGCACCGTGTTGATCGGTCCGAAGAGCCGGTTGAAGAACAGCGCCGCGGTGGTCGCCGCCCCGATCGTCGCCGCGCCGTCCTTGACCGTCACGTAGCCGACCACGAGGATCGCCGTCATGCCGATCAGCTCGGCCAGGTTGAGGCGGCCGTAGAAGCGGCCGGCGAGGCGGGTCGCCTCGACCTCGAGCTCGACCGAGGCCCGCGAGGCCTCGCCCATGCGCTCGAGCCGCGCTTCCTCTTCGCGCAGCGCCCGGATCGCGGGGGCGGCGCGGACCGCGTCGAGGAGCCGCTGGGTGCGGGTGCTCTCCGAGGCTCGCGCGGCGGCGAAGACCGGGGCCGAGCGGCGCAGGTACCAGCGCAGCGTCCAGGCCTGGAGCGGCACCGCGAGCAGGCCCGCGAGGGCGAACTGCCAGCCGAGGAAGGCGAGGCCGACGATCGTGATCGCGATCGAGAGCGCCGCCCCGACGAAGGTGGCGAGCGTTCCCGACGCCGCTTCGGAGAGCCGCTCGATGTCGGCGGTGAGGCGCTCGGTGAGGTCGCCGGACCCGGCCCGCTCGATCCGGCCGGCGTCGGCGCCGATCGCGGCGGTGAGGGCGTCCTCCCGCAGCCGGCCCACGGCGGGCTCGGTCAGCCGCGCGGTCAACGCCGCCGCGGCGAAGGCGCTCACCGCGGCCGCCACCGCCGCGGCGACGAGGAGGACGATCGCCAAGGTCAGGTCGGAGCGTCGGTCGACGCCGGCGAGGACGTCGACGATCAGCCCGATCGCGATCGGCGGCACGAGGCTGACCGCGGCTTCGACGATCAGCGTCAGCGCCGTCGCGGCGGCAAGCCATCGCCGCCGGGTCAGCTCGGTGACGAGGACCCGGGCCGCGCGCCGCGGCTCGGCGCGTCCGAGGGAGGCCTCCGCGCTCATCGACCGACCGCCTCGCGGTAGCGCTCGCGGGTGAGCAGGTCGCGGTGGCGGCCGGATTCGACGACGCGGCCGTCGACGATCAGCGACACCTCGTCGCAGGCGTCGAGCAGGGTCGGGCTGGTGGTGACCAGCAGGGTGGTGAGGCCGCGCCGGCGGCGGGCGATGCCGCCGGCGACCGCCAGCTCGGTGACCGCGTCGACCGCCGAGGTCGGTTCGTGCATGACCAGGACCGGCGGCTGCTCGGCCAGGACCCGGGCGAGGGCCAGCCGCTGGCGCTCGCCGCCCGAGAGCGAGGCGCCGCGCTCGGCCACCTTCGCCTCCCAGCCGCCCGGGATCCGGTCGAGGATCTCGCCCGCCGCCGCCGCCTCGACCGCCGCGCCCGCGACCTCGGCGCCGTGGATCGGAGCGCCGACCATCTCGGCGACCGTCTCACCGGGGGGCACCCCTTTGTGGAGCCAGGCGAGCACCGCCTCGCGGCGCGCCCGCGGCGCCGCCTCGGCGAGATCGACCTCGTCGAGCTTCACGCGGCCGCCCTCCGGCCCGGCCTCCCCGGCCAGCACCCGCACCAGCGATTCGGCGCTCAGCGGCGACTCGCTCACGACCCCGTGCAGCGTCCCCGCCCGCAAGGTCAGGTCGAGACCCTCGAGCCCCGGCCCGCGCAGGCCTTCGACGCTGAGGTCGCCTTCCCCGGGCGGCGATGCCTCGCCGCCCGCGGTGAGCGCGCGAGGCTCCCCCAGCAGACCTTCGATCCGCGCCGCCGAGGCCCGCCCGCGCCGCACCGCCGGCACCGCCTGGGCGATGTCCTGGAGCGGGTCGAGCATCAGCTGGCTGACCCCCAGCACCGCGATCACGGTGCCGATCGAGATGTGGCCGTCGAAGGCGAGCTCGGCGCTGACCCAGGCGACCGCCGCCAGGTAGAGGCCGACCGCCAGCGCCGCGATCCCGTCGAGCAGCGCCCCGGCCTCGGCGGCGCGGATCGAGCTGCCGACCGCCGCGCCGCTGACCGCGCGGTAGCGCGCCCCGGCCGCCGCCCCCGCGCGCAGCCCGGCCAACACCCGCAGCCCCGCGACCAGGTCGACCGCCAGCGAGGCGGTGCGCGCGTTGGCCTCCTGCTCGACGTGGCTGCGGGTCTCCACCGGCCGGCTCAGCAGGGCGATGACGCCGACGGTGACGAGGCCGCCGGGCACGACGACGGCGGCGAGGAGGGGGGAGACGACCGCGACCGCGATCAGCGCGACCAGCAGGATCGCGACGCCCGCGACCGCGCTCGTCGCCCGCCACGCCGCGTCGCCGACCCGCCGCGCGTCGCTCACCGCCACGGTCAGCGTCTCGCCGCTCGGCCGCGCCCGCCCGCCGGCGATCCCGCGCCCGTCGAGCACCCGTCCGACCACCGCCAACCGCAGCTCGTGGGCGATCTCGAAGCGCAGCCTTCCGCCCACGCGCGAGCCGAAGCGGTAGGTCAGCGAGAGCAGCAGGAAGTCGGCGGCGAGGATCGCGAGCCAGAGCGCCAGCCGGTCGAAGCGGGGCGGTGAGAGGGCGTTGTCGATCGCCAGGCCGATCACCACCGGCACGCCCGCCTCGCCGACTTCGTGCAGGAAGAGCAGCAGCGCGGCACGGCAGAACTGCGCCTTGCGCCTCAGGATCGAGGCTGGGACGGGACCGGCGCCAGGGCTCATCTAGGGACGGTAGCCATATGGCCGGCGGCGCATCTGCCGTATCGTGACAAATGATGTCGCCAGAGCGCCAAACGGCGATCGAGCTCGCTTCTTTCGCCATGGAGCGCGGCGAGAGCTTCGACGAGCACTCCCACGATGCCCACCAGCTGGCCTGGGTCCGCGACGGGGTATTGATGGTGAGCGTCGGCGACCGCCACTGGATGTTGCCGCCGACCCTCGCCCTCTGGCTGCCCGCCCAGACCCCGCACGTCTCCACCGCGATCCGCAGCGCCGCCACGATGCAGGGCATCTACCTGCCCGCCGACGTCGGCCCGGAGTGGACCGAGCCGGTCCCGGTCGCGGTCGACCCGCTGCTGCGCGAGCTGATCGACTTCCTCTGCGCCGACGACGTCCCCGCCGCCGCCCGGGCGAAGGCCGAGGCGCTGGTGCCGGAGCTGCTGCAGCCCGCCGAGTCGTTGGCGATCGAGGTGCCGATGCCGCGCGACGAGCGCGCCGTGCGCATCGCCGACGCCCTCGTCGCCGAACCGGCCGACGACCGCGACCTCGCCGAGTGGGGCCGCTACTCCGGCGCGTCGGCACGGACCCTCACCCGCATCTTCGCCGCCGAGACCGGGCTCGGGTTCTCCCAGTGGCGCTCGCGGTTGCGCCTGCGCGCCTCGCTCGCCCACCTCGCCGACGGCGAGTCGGTCAGCGCCACCGCCACCCGCGTCGGCTTCGCCTCCGCCAGCGCCTTCATCGCCGCCTTCAACCAGCTGACCGGCACCACGCCGGGCGCCTACTTCGCGAATTTGGCGCAATCCCGACACACGTTGTCGGATTAGCGACAGCCGGCCTCTCGGGCGCCCCCGATTCCTAGATAGAACTTGGGATTAGGTTGCCCTAAACCCCCTCGGGCATCCTTTTCAGCCGATTCTCACCTGACCAAGGAGGACCCACCTCGATGCCTTCCCCCTTCCGCTTGCCGCGTCGCGGCCTGTGCGGACCCGCCTTCCTGATCGCCGCGGCGCTCGTCGTCGCCGGCTGTGGAGGCGGCGGCGACAGCTCCGGCGGCGCCTCGGCGGAATCCGGGTCCGCGGCCGCGGCCCGCAGCGTGGAAACCGTCTACGGCAAGGTCCAGGTGCCGAGCGATCCGAAGAAGATCGTCGCCCTCGACTTCCCCGAGGCGACCGCGCTCGCCGACCTCGGCGTCAAGCCGGTCGGGCAGCCCTTCTACATCCCGGCGCTCCCCGCCTACGAAAAGTTCTTCAAGGGCGTCCCCAAGGTCACCGACAGCTCGGCCGAACCGGAACTGGAAAAGATCGCCGCGCTGGAACCCGAACTGATCGTCGGCGACATCAACGAACTCGAAGGCAAGAAGAAGATCTACGAAGAGCTCTCGCAGATCGCGCCGACCGTGCTCTTCGAATGGGAAGAGGCAGCGGGAGCCTGGGAAGAGGACGCGATGGGCACCGCCGAAGCGATCGGCGAGGCGCCGCAGCTGGAAGCGCTGAAGGCCGGATACGAAGAACACGCCGCCGCCATCAAGAGCAGGTACGGCAGCTTCCTGAAGAGCCACTCGGTCGACCTGGTCACCGGCGAACCAGGGGTCTGGTACCTCTACAACCCGAGCGCCTCGCACTCGAAAGTGCTGATCGCGGCGGGCGCCCACCTCGGCGCCGGGGCGAGGCAGAAGGAAGGCTTCGCCGAATACTCGACCGAGAAGTACCCGCTGCTGAAGAACACCGGCGTGATCGTGGTCGACGAACCGGCCCCCGGGGAATCCAAGGAAGTCACCGAAAACCCGCTGTTCGAGAACCTGCCCGCGGCGAAGGCCGGCGACGTGATGACGACGCCGTACTTCTTCCCCAGCAGCTACCAGATCGCCGAAGCGCTCCTGGGCGACTTCGAAGAATTCCTCGCCAAGGAGGCCAAGTAGATGAACCCGTCCCTGCTCGAGCCCGCGCCCCTGACCCGTCGCAAGCTGATCGGCTCGGGGGCGCTCGGCGCCCTCGGCCTCGGCCTCGCCGCCTGCGGCGGCGGGGGGAGCGGCAGCTCGACGGTGGCGGGCTCCGGCACGCGGACGGTGAAGAGCGTCAAGGGCCCGATCGAGGTGCCCGCGGAACCGACCCGCGTGGTCTCGATCCAGCCCTCCACCGCCGACACCCTCTACGACCTCGGCCTCGCCCCGGTCGGCGTCTACGACCTCGGCGCCGAGTACGTCTCGCCGCGCTATCGGCCGCAGTGGAACAAGGCGACCAAGGTCGGCGACGACGGCGAAATATCGGTCGAAAAGGTGGCGGCGCTGGAACCGGACCTGATCATCGGCGTCGACTACGAATGGAACACCGACGTCTACGGCAAGCTGAGGGAGATCGCGCCGACCGTGATCGCGCCCGCGACCGGCTGGCGCGAGATCTCGCACTCGACCGCCGACGCCGTCGACCGCCTGGCCCAGCTCGCCGAGCTGCAGAAAGAACTGGCGACGCGCAGCGCCCAGATCCGGGTCAAGTACGCCAAGCAGCTCGGCGAATCCGAGTGGGACATCCTCCAGGGCGGTTTCGAACCGGGGAGCTTCTGGCTCTACGGGCCGGAATCCGACGCGGGGGAGATCCTCGCCGGGGCGGGCGTGCGGTTCGCCTCGGCGAGCGCCGGGGTGAGGGGCGAAGAAGGCGAACCGCTCTCCTACGAGAAGATCGGCGTGCTCGAGAGCGCCGGCGCGATCGGCTTCTACGCGAACTTCGACGGCACTCCCAACAACGAAGGCCCGGCGCTCTTCTCGCAGGCGGCGTGGAAGCAGCTGCCCGCGGTGAAGGCGGGGCGGACCGTGCCGATCCCGGACTTCCTTCCGGGCGGCTACGGCGACGCGCTGGCCATCCTCGACGAGCTCGAAGCGGGACTGAAGACGTTCTCGTGACGCGGCGCGGATGACCGCCGAGGTACTGCAGCCGCACCTGGCCCCGCCGGACGCCGCGCCGCGCGCGCACACCCATACCGCGCGGGGGCGGCTCGGCAGCTGGCTGCTCTCGTTGGCGGCGCTGGCGATGCTCTGCGTCGCGAGCATCGCGATCGGCTCGCAGTCGCTGCCGCTGTCGGTGGTCTTCCACGCCCTCTTCCATCCGGGGCACACCAACGCCGACCTGATCGTCACCGACCTGCGGATCCCGCGCACCGTGCTCGGCATCCTGGTCGGGGCGGCGCTCGGCGTCGCCGGGGCGCTGATCCAGGCGCTGACCCGCAACCCGCTCGCCGACCCGGGGATCCTCGGCGTCAACTCCGGGGCGGCGCTGGCGGTGACGATCGGCATCGCCTATCTCGGCCTGCACGGCGTCCACCAGTACCTCTGGCTCGCCTTCGCCGGGGCGGTCGTCACCACCGTCTTCGTCTACGCGATCGGCACCGGGGGGCGGGGCGGCCCGAGCCCGGCGCGCCTGGTCCTCGCCGGCGTCGGCATCGCTGCCGTCCTCACCGGGATCACCGAAATCATCGCGCTGGGCAAGCAGTCGACCTTCGAGGGCGCGCTCAACTGGTCGGCCGGATCGCTCGCCGGGCGGCCGCTCTCGACCTCGCTGGCGATCCTGCCCTTCGTCGTCGTCGGGTTGGCGATGGCGGGCGCGATCAGCCGCGACCTCAACGCGATCGCCCTCGGTGACGACCTCGCCGCGGCGCTCGGCAGCCGCGCCACGCCGGTCCGCGTCGTCGCCGTCGTCGCGATCACCCTGCTGGCCGGGGCGGCGACCGCGGCCGCCGGTCCGATCGCCTTCGTCGGCCTGATGATCCCGCGGATCGCCCGCTGGGTCACCGGGCCGGACCAGCGCTGGATCTTCGCCTTCTCCCTGACCCTCGGGCCGTGCCTGCTGCTCGCCTCCGACGTGCTCGGGCGGATCGTGATCGCGCCTTCGGAGCTGCCGGTCGGCATCGTCACCGCCTTCGTCGGCGCTCCCTTCCTGATCTTCATCGCCCGCCGGATGAAGTCGAACGACCTATGAGCGCCGCCGGGATGCAGCCGCCGGGCGTCGACTTCGGCCGGCCCCAGCTCATCCTGCGCACGCGGCGCTTCTCGCTGCGGGTGCCGCGCCGCGCCCAGCTCGTCGTCGCGGCGCTGGCGGCGGTCGCGATCGGCATCGCCCTGCTCTCGCTGGCGACCGGGTCCTACCCGCTCGGCCTCGGCCAGGTGGTCGGCGCGCTGACCGGCTCGGAAGGTGGCTTCGTCTACACGGTGGTGGTCGAATGGCGGCTGCCGCGGGTGATCCTCGCCGGGCTCTTCGGCATCGCGCTCGGCCTCGCCGGGGCGATCTTCCAGTCCCTGACCCGCAACCCGCTCGGCAGCCCCGACGTGATCGGCTTCGACACCGGCGCCTACACCGGGGCGCTGTTGGTGATGCTGATCTGGCACGTATCGGGGCTCTACGCGGTGACGATCGCGGCGATCGCGGGCGGCCTCGTCACCGCCGCCGCCGTCTACCTGCTCGCCTTCCGCCAGGGGGTGCAGGGGTTCCGACTGATCATCGTCGGCATCGGCGTCACCGCGATGCTGACCTCCGTCAACACCT
Source organism: Solirubrobacterales bacterium (assembly GCA_047601885.1). Lineage (GTDB taxonomy): Bacteria > Actinomycetota > Thermoleophilia > Solirubrobacterales > 70-9 > VAYN01. The sequence goes on along the minus strand of JASGIK010000001.1, from coordinate 1,111,503 downwards.
GGCTGCTCCTGCGGGCGAATCCCGAAGAAGCGATCTCGGCCACGATCTGGGGCTCGGGGACGCTCGCCGACGCGAGCTACTCGCAGGTGGTCGTCGCGGCGATCGCCTTCGCGGTGCTCTTCACCGCGGCGGCGGGGCTTGCGCGAGGGATGCGGGCGCTCGAACTGGGCGACGACGCGGGGCGCCAGCTCGGCATCCGCGCCGAGCCGACGCGGCTGGCTCTGGTCGTGGTCGGGGTCGGGCTGAGCGGCACGGTGACGGCGCTGGCCGGGCCGATCGCCTTCGTCGCCCTCGCGGCGCCGCAGATCGCCAAGCGGCTGACCCGCTCGGCGGGCGTGACGCTGGGGGCCTCGGCGGCGACCGGCGCGGTGCTGCTGCTCGCCTCCGACTGGCTCGCCCAGCACGCGCTGGGATCGACGCTTCCGGTCGGCCTCGTCACCGTCGTCCTCGGCGGTGCCTACTTCGTCTGGCTGCTGGTGATGGAGGCGCGGCGGTGAGCGGGGGCAACGGCGGCCCGCCGCGCGACGCCGTCTCGCCGCTCGAGGCGCGCGACGCCACCTTCGCCTACGACAAGCGGGTCATCTCCGAGCACCTCGACGTCGAGATCCCGGCCGCCGGCTTCACCGTCGTCGTCGGCCCGAACGCTTGCGGCAAGTCGACCCTGCTGCGCGGGCTGGCGAAGCTGCTGAAGCCGGGCGACGGCCAGGTGCTCCTGCATGGGCGGGACATCCGGTCGCACAAGCCGAAGGAGGTCGCCAAGCGGCTCGGCCTCTTGCCGCAGACCTCGATCGCGCCGGACGGGATCACCGTGGCGGAGCTGGTCGCTCGCGGCCGCCATCCGCACCAGAGCGTCTTTCGCCAGTGGTCGCGCAGGGACGAAGCGGCGGTGGCCGAGGCGATGGCGGCGACCGGCGTCACCGACCTCTCCGGCCGCCTCATCGATGAGCTGTCGGGCGGCCAGCGCCAGCGCGTCTGGGTGGCGATGGCGCTGGCCCAGGAGACCGAGATCCTGCTGCTCGACGAGCCGACCACCTTCCTCGACATCGCCCACCAGTTCGAACTGATGGAGCTCCTGCGCGAGCTGAACCGCGACGGCCGCACCCTCGTCGCCGTCCTCCACGACCTCAACCAGGCCTGCCGCTACGCGACCCACGTGATCGCGATGTCCGACGGCCGCGTCGTCGCCCAGGGCACGCCCCACGAGGTCGTCACCGCCGAGCTCGTCAACGACGTCTTCGGCCTCCCCGCCCACGTCCTCGAGGACCCGATCGCCGGCACCCCGATGGTCGTCCCGCTGGGTCGTCCCGGCCGGGTCTTCGCCGGGCGCGACGGCGATCCCTAGAAGAAGCCGTTGCGGGGCGGCGGGGTGCCGTTGACGAGGAAGTCGCCGACGGCGGAGGCCTTGTTGATGGTCGGGTTGTGGGTGGAGATCGTGCGGATGTTGCGCCAGTGGCGGTCCAGGTTGTGGGAGGACTGCGAGGCGGAGGCGCCGCCGACGTCGAAGAGGCGGCCCGCGGTGCGGGGGGCGAAGGCGTCGACCGCGACCTTGGCCTCGGCGGCGGCGATCTGGGCGGCTTCGGCGAGGTCGGGATCGGGCTTGCCGTCGATCACCGAGTCGGCGGCGGCCTCGATCCGCTCGGCGGCGGCGAGGACGATCGCCTCGGCGGCGAAGGCGTCGGCGGCGATCTCGCCGAGCACCTGAAGGATCTGGGGATCCTGAGCGGGGCTCTCGTCGGCGGAGTGGCTGAAGGAGCGCCGGCGCCGGCGCACGAGGTCGGTGGCGTCGTTGCGGACCGCGCGCAGCGCCCCGGCCGTGACCGCCTGCAGGTACAGCTGCAGGAAGGCCCCCCAGATCCCGGGCGTCGACTCCAGCTCCTCGCGGGTGCCGAAGTCGACGACCTCGTCGGCGGCGACGCGGACGTCGTCGAGGCGGGTCGTGCCGGTGCCGGTGAGGCGCTGGCCGAAGCCGTCCCAGTCGTCGAGGATCGAGACGCCCTCGCGGTCGACCGGGATCGTGATCGCGGCCACGTGGCGGTCGGGGGTGGAGGCGTAGATCTGGGTCCAGTCGGAGTACATGCTGCCGGTCGAGTAGAACTTCTCGCCGTCGAGGCGGAAGCCGTCGCCGTCCGGGTCCGGGATCAGCTTGGTGTCGAAGTCCATGCCGACCTGCTTGCCGCTCTGCTCGCTGATCGCGTTGCCGAAGACCTTGCCCTCGTTGACCAGGGCGTACCAGCGCTCGCTGTGGTCGGGGTCGAAGCCCGCCCGCAGGCGCTCGACGAAGGCGAAGTGGACGCGCAGGATGTGGGCGACGTTGGAGTCGGCCTCGGCGAGCGCGATCAGCGCTTCGAAGAACTGGCGCATGGTGGCGTCGGGGCCGCCCTGGTCGGCCGGGACGCGGAGGCTGGTCAGGCCCGAGCGCCTGACCAGCTCGATCTGCTCGAAGGGGGCCTCGAGCAGGCGCTCGCGCTCGGCCGCGCCCTCGCCGACCTCCTCGACCAGGCGATCGAGGGCGGGGGTGCCGGGAAGGGGGAAATCGCGCAGCGCGGTGGTCGCCATCGATGGATCGAAGGTAATCTCGATTAAGTTGACCTAGAAAACCAAGAAAAATCTGTACCCGATCGGGGAAGCGCCGGCGGCGGGATGGCTCGGCCCGGGTGTACGGTCCCCGCGATGGCGGAGAAGAGGCCGAGACTGCTCGCCGGCGGCAACCCGCAGATCCCGAAAGGGGATGGCGACGGCCCCGTCCAGGACTACATCGCGGCGATGCCGGAGTGGAAGGGCGACGTCGGGCGGCGCGTCGACGAGATCGTCACCCGCACGCTCCCCGACGTCCGCAAGGCGGTGAAGTGGAACTCGCCCTTATATGGAGTGGAGGAGCTCGGCTGGTTCCTCGGCGTGCACTGCTACACCCGCTTCGTCAGGTGCACGTTCTTCGCCGGCGCCGAGCTGGATCCGCCGCCGCCCGGTGCCTCCAAACAGGAGCGCGTCCGGCACTTCGACGTCCACGAGGAGGACGAGATCGACGAGGGGCGGTTCGCCGACTGGGTCCGTCAGGCGAGCGAGCTGCCCGGCATGCGCATGTAGTGGGCGCCCTGGCCGCGCCCGGCGCGCGCCTCAGCCGGCGAAGCTCTGGTTGCCGACCACCGAGAGCAGCTTCAGTCGCTCCGCGTCCTCGCTGCCCGGGGCGGCGGTGAAGACGACCAGGTGCTCGGTCTGGTTCTCCGCTTTAAGCACCTGGCAGTCGAGCGTCAGCAGTCCCACGGTCGGGTGGATCAGGCGCTTGCGGGTGTCGCGGCGGATGCCGACCTCGTGCCGGTCCCAGAGCGAGGCGAACTCCTCGCTCTCCGCCCGCAGCAGCCCGACCAGCTCGCGCGCTTCCGGGTCCTCCGCGTTGCGCCCGTAGACGGCGCGCAGGCTCGCCACGTAGCTGCGCGACTGCAGCTCGTGTTCGTCCGCCGGCGTGTGGTCGCGCCACCCGGGGTCGGTGAACCAGCGGTAGTAGAGGCTGCGGCTCGGGCCCTCGTAACGGCTGTGGTCGCCGAGCAGTGCCACCGCGAGCTCGTTCTGGGCGAGGGTGACGGCGAGGTCCGAGGTCACCTGCGCGGGGACGTCGAGGTGGTCGAGGATCCGCAGCAACGGCGGGCTGACGTGGTCGGACCGGATCCCGCGCGGCGGCGGCTCGTAGCCGGCCAGGTTGAAGAGGTGGTCGCGCTGGTCGAGGGTGAGGCGGAGGGCGCGGGAGAGGGCGGCGATCGTCTCGCGCGAGGGCCGCGACCCGCGCCGCTGCTCGATCCGCGCGTAGAAGTCGGTCGACATGTTCGCCAGTTGGGCGACCTCCTCGCGACGCAGGCCGGAGGTGCGGCGGCGACGCCCGGCGGCCAGGCCGACGTCCTCGGGTTGCAGCGCTTCGCGGTGGCGGCGGAGGAAGTCGGCGAGGTCTTCACGGTCCATCCTCCGAGTATGGGACATCGCCCTCGTCGCAACCAGGGACGGCCGGTCCCTGGCTGAAGCGGCCTCTTTTCGCCCGGGCGGCGCCGCGCCACGATCGTCGCGCCCGGTGCGTTCGCAGTTTCCCGCGCTATCCGCGGATAAGTGCGAACGCACCGGTCGCCCAGCAATCCCCGCCCCGAACGGAGTCCCCAAATGTCTTCCCAGCAGCGCATCGCCCTGATCACCGGCGGCAACCGCGGCATCGGCCGCGCCACCGCCGTCGCCCTCGCCGGCGACGGCGTCGACTCGGTGATCACCTATCGCACCCACCCGGAGGAGGCCGAGGCCGTCGTCGCCGAGCTCGAGTGGCTCGGGCGCAAGGCCGCCGCGCTCCGGCTCGACACCGGCGACACCGCCCGGTTCGCGGCCTTCGCCGACGCCTTCGCGGCGACCCTCCGCGACACCTGGGGCCGCGAGGACTTCGACTACCTCGTCAACAACGCCGGCAACTCGTCCGCCACCGGCTTCGCCGAGATGACCGAGGAGGAGTTCGACCGCCTCGTCGACATCCACTTCAAGGGCGTCTTCTTCCTCACCCAGCGGCTCGCCGACCGGCTCGCCGACGGCGGCGCGATCGTCAACATCTCCAGCGGCCTGGCGCGGATGTCGATGCCGAAACGGATCGGCTACGGCTCGGTCAAGGGCGCGGTCGAGGTGATGACCCGCTACATGGCGCTGGAGCTGGGGCCGCGCGGGATCCGCGCCAACGTCGTCGCGCCGGGCGCCGTCGCCACCGACTTCAGCGGCGGCATCGTCCGCGACACCCCCGCCTACCAGGAGAAAATCGCCGAACACACGGCGCTCGGCCGCCACGCCGTCGCCGCGGACATCGGCCCGGTGATCGCCGCGGTGCTGAGCGACGCCAACCACTGGGTGACCGGGCAGCGGATCGAAGCCTCGGGCGGCGTCGGGATCTGAGCCGCGTGGCTACGCTGGGACGATGGAGCAGCGAGTCAGCCTCATCACGCTCGGCGTCGGCGACCTCGCGGCGGCGCGCCGCTTCTACGAGGCGCTCGGTTGGCGCTGCAAGGAGGTCGAGGAGACCGTCTTCGTCCAGGCGGGCGGCTCGGCGGTGGTGCTCTGGGGCCGGGAGAAGCTCGCCGCCGACGCCGGGGTGGAGGACGCCCGCGCCGACGGCTTCGGCGGCATCGCCCTCGCCCAGAACGTGCGCTCGCGCGAGGAGGTCGACGAGATCCTCGCGGCCGCCGCCGCGGCCGGGGCGTCGATCACCAAACCTGCCGCCGAGACCTTCTACGGCGGCTACGCCGGGTACTTCGCCGACCTCGACGGCCACCTCTGGGAGATCGCCCACAACCCCGGCTTCGCCCTCGCCGACGACGGCTCCCTCGTCCTGCCGGACTTCTGAGCGTCCGCCCTTGACTTCGAGCGCGCTCTAAGTTCTACCCTCGATCCATGGAGCCCGAGACAGTCCCACACGAGGCTGGGCTGACGATCGCCGACGCCGCCCGCGCCAGTGGGCTCAGCGTCCACACCCTGCGCTACTACGAACGCGCCGGGCTGATCGGCGACGTCGACCGCGCCTCCTCCGGCCACCGCCGCTACAGCGACGCCGACCTGGCGTGGGTCGAGACGATCCGCTGCCTGCGCGCGACCGGGATGCCGATCGCGCGCATCCGCCGCTACGCCGAGCTGGTGCGGAGCGGGGGCAACGAGCGCGAGCGTCTGGCGCTGCTCGAGGAGCACCGGGAGGCGGTCCGGGCCCAGCTGACGGAGGTGCAGGGCCACCTCGCCTTCGTCGAACGCAAGATCGCGACCTACGAGGAGATCATCGATGGATAGAAGGACTTTGGGCAGTCAGGGCTTCGAGGTGTCGGCCGAGGGGCTCGGCTGCATGGGCATGAGCTACGCCTACGGCAGCGGCGACGAGGAGGCGGGGATCGCGACGATCCAGCGGGCGCTGGAGCTCGGCGTCACCCTGCTCGACACCGCCGAGATGTACGGCCCTTTCAAGAACGAGGAACTGGTCGGGCGGGCGATCGCCGGGCGCCGCGACGAGGTCGAGATCGCGACCAAGTTCGGCTTCGTCTTCGAGGGGACCGACATGGCGAGCCGCGGCGTCGACGGCTCGCCGGAGAACGCGCGGCGGGTCTGCGACGAGTCGCTGCGCCGGCTCGGCACCGACCACATCGACCTCTACTACCAGCACCGGGTCGACCCGGACGTGCCGATCGAGGAGACGGTCGGCGCGATGGGCGAGCTGGTGACGGCCGGAAAGGTCCGCTTCGTCGGCCTCTCGGAGGCCGCGCCGGAGACGATCCGTCGTGCCCACTCGACCTTCCCGCTGACCGCGGTCCAGAGTGAGTACTCGCTCTGGACGCGCGACCCCGAGGACGAGGTGCTGCCGACGCTGCGGGAGCTGGGGATCGGCTTCGTGCCCTACTCGCCGCTCGGCCGCGGCTTCCTCACCGGCCAGATCCGCTCCCTCGACGACCTCGACGAGGACGACTGGCGCCGCACCAACCCGCGCTTCCAGGAGGCGGCGTTCGCGGAAAACCTGAAGCTGGCCGACCGGGTGGCGGAGCTCGCCGAGGGCATCGGCGCGACCCCCGCCCAGGTGGCGCTCGCCTGGGTCCTGGCCAAAGGCGACGACCTGGTCCCGATCCCCGGCACCAAGAGCCCGAGGCGCCTCGAGGAGAACGCCGCCGCGGTCGACCTGACCCTGACCGACGCCCAGGTCGCCGAGCTCGACGCCGCGATCTCCCCCGACGCTGTACGCGGTGCCCGCTACGACGAGTCGGGCATGGCGATGCTGAACAACTAGGGGTGATCGGGTGGGTTCGGGGCGCCTGAAGCTGGCGCCCGGAGCTGGAAGGGACGGACAAGGGACGCGGCCTTCTCGGTGGCGGCCCTGGCAGGCTGTGGCCGCCACCGAGAAGGCCGGGTGTCGGGGAGAGGGGCGTGATCCGTCACGAACTCCGGGGTCCCGTGACGGAGAGCGGGGGAAGTTGATGGTTCCTTGCGTCTTCCACATGCCTCCCCTGGTGAGTTCGCAGTTCTGCTCGCATAGCGAGCGAAAGTGCGAACTCACCGGGAGGAGGCCCCGATCCTGTGACGGGAGGCATGAGGATCTGTGACGTCCCCGACATCTCTCCCACGCCTGTGTGAACTTCCCTGCGGAAGCCTCACGTCCCGGGCGTCTCGTGGCGGCCACAGCCTGCCCGGGCCGCCACGAGACGCCCGGGACGCAACTCGGACGGCCGCCACGGCCGCCACGCCTCCGAAGCACGCAGCAAGCGCTCTCCAGTGCCCGCCACTTAGAAATCTCTGTTTCAACTACTTAATTTGTGGTAGTAATTCCCGATCATGAGGGGAGCGGGAACTCTCGTCGGGGGCAGGCCGGGACGTGGAACGGTGGGATTGTCAGCGTTCGTCCTGGCCCTGCTCCTCTGCTTCCTCTCGATCCCTGGCTGGGCGGGCGTGGCGCAGGCCGCGCCCGCCCCTGAAGCTCACGGCAGCGTCGAACAGGTCTACGCGACCGGGATCGGCGCGGGCGCCAAGGTGACGCTCTACGACTCCGAAGGCGGGGTAGTCGAAGCGAAGGAAGCCGACGAACTCGGTGGGGTCCTGTTCCGCGAAGTGACGCCGGGGAGCGGCTACCGGATCGCGGTCGGCTCCGGTCCCAAGTCCGCTCCGGTGCGGGTGCTGACGCAGCGCTCGGCGCCGCCTGACACCTCGATCTACGACCAGACGATCGAACCGCACGGCTACCAGTACCTGACCACGCGCGACGGGACCAAGCTCGCGATCGACGTCCACCCGCCGCAGGACGTGCTCAAGATCCTCACCGGCCTGGTGCCGACGCAGGAAGAAGTGGCGGCCGGCGAAACGCCGTCGCTGCCGCCGGAAGTCGAAGAAGCGCTGGACCAGATCCCGGGCGTGGAAGAAGGGCTCGAAGGGCTCTCCGAACTGCTCGAAGGGGTCGGCGGCGCGGTCGGCCTCAAGTCGGGCAGCGGCTCCGGCAGCTCCTCGACCTCCTCGGGCAGCGAAGAATCGACCAACGCGACGAGCACCACCAACGCCTCCTCCGATCCGAAGGAATCGGCGATCGAACTGCCCTACGTCCCGACCGGCCCGACGCCGACCCTGATCGAGTACTCCGGCTACGGCTACGCCAACCCGGCCGGCCCGGAAAACGGGATCTCGCTGATCGCCAACCTGATGGGCTTCACCGTCGTCGACGTGAACATGCGCGGCACCGGCTGCTCCGGCGGCGCCTACGACTTTTTCGAACCGCTGCAGAACCTCGACGGCTACGACGTGGTCCAGACGATCGCCCACCAGTCCTGGGTCCTCCACCACAAGGTGGGGATGATGGGGATCTCCTACGGCGGCATCAGCCAGCTCTTCACCGCCGCCACCCGGCCGCCGGCCCTCGCCGCGATCACGCCGCTCTCGGTCATCGATAACACCCAGACGACGCTCTATCCGGGCGGCATCCTCAACACCGGCTTCGCGCTCGAATGGGCGAAGGAGCGCGTGCACGACGCCGAAGCGGCGGGCCCGTCGAGCGGCCAGGCCTGGGCCTACAAGCGGATCCAGGAAGGCGACAAGACCTGCAAGGCCGACCAGGCGCTCCACCCGGAGGCGGTCAACCTGCTGAAGAAGGTCAAGGAAAACAGCCACTACGTGCCGAAGGTGGCCGACCCGCTGTCGCCCGTCACCTTCGTCCACAAGATCGACGTGCCGACCTTCATGGCCTGCCAGTGGACCGACGAGCAGACCGGCGGCCACTGCCCCGACCTCGCCGAGCACTTCACCGGCACGCGGAAGAAGTGGTTCACCTTCACCAACGGCACCCACATCGACTCGCTCGATCCGGCGACGTTCGACCGCTGGATCGACTTCCTCGAGTTATACGTGGCGAAGCAGTCGCCGCTCGCGGTGGGGGCGCTGATGCACGTCGCCGCGCCGCTGGTCTTCGAAGAAGCGATGGGGATCAAGGGGATCACCCTGCCCGTCGACCCGGTGCAGTTGCAGCCCACCTACCAGGGCGCGCTCGCGGCCTTCGAAGAAGAGAAGCCGATCCGCGTCCTCTTCGACAACGGCGCCGGCGGCACCTCGGCCGGCCAGCCCTACGCGAGCTTCGAAGACTCGTTCAGCGAATTCCCGATCCCGGGGACGAAGGTGAAGGCCTTCTACCTGGCGCCCGGGGGCAAGCTGAAGAACAAGGCGCCGAGCGGCACCCACGCCGACGGCTTCACCTGGAACGCCGACGCGCTGCCGCTGCAGGACTTCAAGGGCGACACCGGCTCCGGCGAAGACGGGCTCTGGACGCAGACCCCGACCTACCGCTGGGAACAGAGCCCGGCCGGCTCGGCGGTCTCCTACGTGACCGAACCGCTGGCCCATGACACGACCGTGATCGGCGCCGGCGCGGTCAACGTCTGGGTCCGCTCCTCGACCCCGAACGTCGACCTGCAGGCGACGGTGAGCGAGGTGCGGCCGGACGGCAAGGAGACCTTCGTCCAGAACGGCTGGGTGCGGGCCGACGAGCGCAAGCTCGACGCGGCCAAGAGCACCAGGCTCGAGCCGGTCCTCAGCCTGCGCGAATCCGACGTCGAACCGATGCCCACGGGCGAATTCGTCAAGGTGACGATCCCACTCTACTACGAGGGCCACGCCTATCGCGCCGGCTCTCGCATCCGGGTCACGATCTCCGCCCCCAACGGCACCCAGCCGATCTGGGACTTCGAAGAAACCGAACCGAGCGGCACCGCCCAGGTGGCGATCGCCTACGGCGAGGAAGACCCCTCGAACCTCTTGCTCCCCGTCGTCCCCGGGATCGAAGTCCCCAGCTCCCTGCCGCCCTGTCCCGGCCTCCGCGGCGAGCCCTGCCGCACCTACGAGCCGTTCACGAACCGCCCGGCGACGCCCTGACCCCGGCGCGTTCGCAGAAACCCGCGCCAGGCGCGGGAAAGTGCGAACGCGCCGGAGGCGGGCGCTAGTTCAGGTCGAAGCGGTCCAGGTTCATGACCTTGTCCCAGGCGGCGACGAAGTCCTCGGCGAACTTCTCCTTCGCGTCGTCTGAGGCGTAGACCTCGGCCAGCGCCCGCAGCTCGGAGTTCGAGCCGAAGACGAGGTCGGCGCGGCTGCCGGTCCACTTCAGGTTGCCGCTGGAATCGCGCGCCTCGAACGTCGTCGACTCGGCCGAGGTCGGCTTCCAGACGATGTCCATGTCGAGCAGGTTGACGAAGAAGTCGTTCGTCAACGTCTCCGGCTTGTCGGTGAGGACGCCGGTCTGCGAGCCGCCGCTGTTGGCCCCGAGGACGCGCAGGCCGCCGACCAGGGCGGTCATCTCCGGCGCGGTCAGGGTCAGCAGGTTGGCCCGGTCGACCAGCAGGTACTCGGCCGGCAGGCGGTGGTCGCCGCTCGAGTAGTTGCGGAAGCCGTCGACCGTCGGCTCCAGGTGGGCGAAGGAGTCGACCTCGGTCTGCTCCTGGGTGGCGTCGGTGCGGCCCGGGGTGAACGGGACCTCGATCGCGAGGCCCGCCGCCTGCGCCGCCGCCTCGACCGCGGCGCAGCCGCCGAGCACGATCAGGTCGGCGAGCGAGACGTCGCCGTCGAAGTCGGCCTGGATCTGCTCCAGCACCGTCAGCACCTGCGACAGCTCGGCCGGGTCGTTGACCGCCCAGTCCTTCTGCGGCTCGAGGCGCACCCGCCCCCCGTTGGCGCCGCCGCGTTTGTCACCGCCGCGGAAGGTCGAGGCGCTCGCCCAGGCCGCCGAGACCAGCTGGGAGATCGGCAGGCCGCCGGCCAGGATCTTGTCCTTCAGCGCGGCGATCTCGGTGGCGCCGATCGGGTCGCCGCTCGGCTCCGGCACCGGGTCCTGCCAGATCAGCACCTCCTCCGGGACCTCGGGGCCGAGGTAGCGGACCCGCGGGCCCATGTCGCGGTGGGTCAGCTTGAACCAGGCCCGCGCGAAGGCGTCCTGCAGCGCCGCCGGGTCGTCCTTCCAGCGGCGCGCGATCGGCTCGAACTCGGGGTCGAAACGCATCGCCAGGTCGGTGGTCAGCATGCGCGGCTTGTGCCTCTTCGCCGCGTCCTGGGCGTCGGGGACGGACTCCTCGGCGTCCTTGGCGACCCACTGGCTGGCGCCCGCCGGGCTCTGCTCCAGCTCCCACTCGTTCTCGAAGAGGATCTCGAGGAAGCGGTTGTCCCACTGGGTCGGCGTGTCGGTCCAGGTGACCTCGAGGCCCGAGGTGATCGTCGCGGTCCCGTTGCCGGACTCGTACGAGTTGATCCAGCCGAGGCCCTGGGCCTCGAGCGGCGCGCCCTCCGGCTCCGGGCCGACGTACTTTTCCGGGTCGGCGGCGCCGTGCGTCTTGCCGAAGGCATGGCCGCCGATGATCAGCGCCGCGGTCTCTTCGACGTTCATCGCCATGCGGCCGAACGTCTCCTTGATGTCGACCGCCGCGGCGAGCGGGTCGGGGTTGCCGTTCGGGCCCTCCGGGTTGACGTAGATGAGGCCCATCTCGGTCGCGCCGAGCGGCTTCTCCAGCACCCGGTCGCCGGTGTGGCGGTCGTCGGTGAGCCAGACGCGCTCGGGGCCCCAGTAGACGTCCTCGTCCGGCTCCCAGACGTCGACCCGGCCGCCGGCGAAGCCGAAGGTCTCGAAGCCCATCGACTCCAGCGCGACGTTGCCGGAGAGGATCAGCAGGTCGGCCCAGGAGAGCGCCGCGCCGTACTTCTGCTTGACCGGCCAGAGCAGGCGGCGGGCCTTGTCGAGGTTGCCGTTGTCGGGCCAGGAGTTGAGCGGGGCGAAGCGCTGCTGGCCGGAGCCCGCGCCGCCGCGGCCGTCGCTCACCCGGTAGGTGCCGGCGCTGTGCCAGGCCATGCGGATGATCAGCGGGCCGTAGTGGCCGAAGTCGGCGGGCCACCAGTCCTGCGAGGTGGTGAGGACCTCCTCGATGTCCTTCTTCACCGCGTCGAGGTCGAGCGACTCGAAGGCGGCCGCGTAGTCGAAGTCGGCGCCCATCGGGTTGGCCTCGGCCGGGTTCTTGGCGAGGATCTTCAGGTTCAGCTGGTGCGGCCACCAGCCGCGGTTGCCGCCGCCCTCGACGGGCTCGGGGGCGCGGTGGGCGACGGGGCACTGCTCCGCTTCGTTGGCCTGCGGCTCGTTCATCTCGCCGACGACGGCGTCTGGGGTCTCATGCGTGTCAGACACGGGGTTCCTTTCCGGTTTCTGGATGCGTCTCAGTTCGTTGCGATGCGCGCGCCCGCGCAGTCGGGGCAGGTGCCCCAGTAGATGACCTCGGCTTCGTCGATGGTGAAGCCGTGGGTCTCGGACGCGGTCAGGCAGGGGGTGTCGCCGACGGCACAGTCGACGTCGGCGATCGCGCCGCAGCCGCGGCAGATCACGTGATGATGGTTGTCGGCGACCCGCGACTCGTAGCGGGCGACCGAGCCCGCGGGCTCGATCCGCCGCAGCAGCCCGGCCTCGGTCAGCGCCCGCAGCACGTCGTAGACGGCCTGCGGGGAGACCTCGCCGAGGTCGTCGCGGACGGTCTCGATCAGCGAGGCGGTGTCCGCGTGCGGGTGGTCGAAGACGGCGGTCAGGACCGCGAGCCGCGGGCGGGTGACGCGGAGGTCTGCCCCGCGCAGCATCTGCTCGTAATCGACGGTCGTCGGCACCGCCGCCAGTATGGCGCTTTTCTGGAATCGATCAAGTTCAGGTTGTGAAGAGTTGGTGGCCGGGGCGCCGCCGACGGTCAGTCGACGAACTCCCAGCCGTGGCGGCGGGCCGCGGCGAGGGCGGCGCGCCGGTCGACCTCGGCCTCCGGCGTGCGCGTGCCCGCCTCGAGGAAGAAGTCCTCCATCCCGGCGGGGCTGAAGGTGAGGAGTCGACGCCCGGTCTCGGCGCCGACGTTGGCGCCGGAGTGGACGACGCCGGGCGGGATGTGGACGGTCTCGCCGGCGCCGATCCGCTCGACCTCGCCGGCGATCGTCATCTCGAACTCGCCCGCGACGACGTGGATCGTCTCGGCCGCCTCGGCGTGCAGGTGGGCGGGCAGCGACCAGCCGGGCGGCGGTTCGTCGACCAGCAGGCAGAAGAAGCCGCCGGTGTCCTCGCCGTTGAGGTGGATCTCGGTGCGTACTCCACCTGGCATGAAGAGGACCAGCGGCTCCGAGGACATGGGACCGACGATAGCCGGGCGGGGCGGCGCGCCCGGCCGGGATGGCGGGGGGCCGGCCGCGAGTTCTGCCGGGCCGGCGCTTGCGCCGGCCGGTCGGCCGCGCCACGATGGGCGGGATGGCGAAGGAGGCGACGTGAGCGGCGACTACACCAGGCTGCCCGCGGGCCTGCCGGTGCCTGCGGACGACGGTGCCGCCGACGGGCTCGAGGGGCGGGAGCTGCCGGACCTGGCGTTGCCCTCGACCCGCGGCGGCGAGCTGAGCCTCGCCGGGGCGGCAGCGGGCCTGCTGGTCGCCTACGTCTACCCGCGGACCGGCACGCCGGGCGTCGCCTCGCCGGCGGGCTGGGACGACATCCCCGGCGCCCGCGGCTGCACGCCGCAGAGCTGCGCCTACCGCGACGCGCTCGCCGACTTCCGCGGCCTCGGTGCAAACCTGGTCGGGATCAGCGCCCAGACCGCCGCCGAGCAGGCCGAGTTCGCGGCGCGCGAGCACATCCCCTACCCGCTGCTGAGCGACGACCTCCTACGCCTCGCCCATGTCCTCGACCTGCCTACCTTCGCGGTCGAGGGCCGCACCCTCTACCGCCGGCTCACCTTCGTCGCCGAGGCGGGCCGCATCGTCAAGGTCTTCTATCCCGTCTTCCCGCCCGACCGCGACGCCGCCGCGGTGCTCGCCTGGCTGCGCGACCGCGAGCCCGCGTCGGAGGCCGGCTGAGCGCCGGCGGAGACGACCGCCGGTCAGGACGCCGTGCCGCCTCGTCGTCGCCCGCCTCGCTCAGCGCGAGCGCCGGGTGGGGGCGTTGCGGGCGGCCGCCGTCGCCGCCCGGCCGCGGCGGTTGCGGGACGAGCCCCAGTGCCTTGTCCGCTGGATTTTCCGCTGGCGGGTCATCAGGCCGGGGGGTTCTCGTCGAACTGCGGGGCGCTGTCGCCGATCTGTTCCCAGGGGGCTTTGTAGGCGACCTGGAGGTGGAATTCGGGCGCCATGTCGAGCTCCCGCATCAGGCCCGCCGCGACGAAGTATTTGCCGCCGAGGTCGTCGTAGATGCTGGAGCCGCAGGTGCCGCAGAAGTTGCGCGGGGCGAACTCCGATTCGTAGGTTTCGATCAGGTCGGCGCCGTCGGTGACGGTGAAGTTCTCCGCGGCGACGACGACGCCGGTCAGGCTTGAGCCCGTCCACCTCTGGCAGCGGGTGCAATGGCAGACGCCCATCGCCTCCGGATCTTTGACCTCGTACGCGACGCCGCCACAGAGGCAGGCACCGCTCAACGTTTGAGCCATGAAGAACTCCCCTCGATCGACCTTGTAGTCACCCGCACCTGACGCTACCACCGGAGAAGTGACCGGCGCGTGAATTTCCGCCGTCCGGGTGCCTACTTGGACAGGCCCGCCATCGCGTCGGTGAGGATCGAGGGCTCGCCTTCCGGGTCGATGTCGACGATGCCGGCATTTTCGCCGGAGCCGTCGACGAGGTGGGCGGGGACGGTGCCGACGCAGCCCGCCGCCCCTTCGCTCGTCCCCCAGGCGTTCCAGTAGCCCTTCAGTTCCGCTTCGGAGCCGATCAGGTAGTGGAACGGCGTGTCTTGCAGGTGGTTTTCGGCGAGCCAGGCGGAGACGACCTTCGGCTTGTCGACTTCGGGATCGGCGGAGATCGCCAGGATCGCCCCGGCGATCTGGTTGTGGCCCAGTTCTTCCACCGCGCCCTTGAGGAGCCCGCCGATCGTGTCGCAGTCGGTGGAGATGAAGATGACGGCGAAGGGTTCGTCGCCGAGCGAGGCGCTGTCGAAGCTCCTGCCGGTGCCGCCTTCGGTCAGCCGCACGCGCGGCGCCGGCGTCCCCGCTTCGGCCGCCGAAGGGGCGGCTTCGCGCACCGGTTCGGTCGATTCGGTCGGCTTCGCGATCTCCGTTTCGTGGCCGAGGAAGTGGCCGAGGACGACGATCACGAGGCCGATCGCGATCGGCACGACGACGGCCAGGGTGGCGATAAGTTTGCGGCGGCTCGACTGGTGGTCCATGTTCGGGGCGGGTGTCGACACCGCCGAGAACCCTAGGGATCTATTGTTTCCGGCATGTCTGCGCACCGCCTGTGAAAAGCGCAATCGACACCTTCTGGTCGATCATGGAGTTCGCCGTGCCGCTGGCGCTGGCGCTCGCCTATGAGGCCCGCGCCCGCCGCCTCGCCGGCGAAGGTCGACCGGTTCCCGTCTGGCGCCAGGTCTGCTTCGGCGCCGGGCTGGTGGTGATCTGCGGCTCGCTGCTCGGCCCGATCGACGACCAGGCGGACAAGCTCCTCTGGGTCCACATGATCCAGCACCTGCTGCTCGCCGACGTCGCCTCGCTGCTGATCGTCTTCGGCTTCACCGGCCCGCTGTTGCAGCCGCTGCTCCAGTTCCGCGCCGGCCGGCCGCTGCGCTTCCTCACCCACCCGGTGGTGGCGATCTCGCTCTTCACCTTCAACCTCTACCTCTGGCACCTGCCGTTCCTCTACCAGGCGGTGCTCACCGACACCTCGCTGCACGTGCTCGAGCACCTGCTCTTCCTCGGCACCGGGGTCCTGCTCTGGATGCCGCTGTTCGGGCCGCTGCCGAAGCCGTCCTGGTTCGGCAAGGGCGCCCACGTCATCTACACGGTCGGGATCTGGCTGCCGGCGATGGTGCTCGCCAACGTCTTCATGTGGTCCGACGTCGTCTTCTACCCCGACTACACGGCGACCGCGGAAGCGGCGGGGATCACGGCGATCGCCGATCAGAGCACCTCGGGCGCGATCCTGATGGCCGAGTGCACCTTCCTCGCGCTCGGCATCTTCGCCTGGGTCTTCCTCCGCTGGGCGAAGGAGGACATCGAAAAACAGGACCTGCTCGACCTCGCGATCGACAACGGCTTCGAGTTGACCTCGGCTCGCGCCGCCCGCGCCGTCGCCGCCGGGCGCGGTGCCGAACTGCGGGCGCGGATCGAAGCCGGGCGCTCCACCGGCGATCCGCCGCCCGCCGACGGCTAGCGCCCCGATTTCCATGGCCCTCATAGAGGCGAGGGAGCGCCGCCGCTCCTAGCCTGCGCGACGCGTGAGCCCGTCGATCCCCAATCCGCTGCGCCGCGTCGAGTCGGGGGTCGGCCGGGCCCTGCTCGCCGTGGGCGGCTTCCTCCTCGCCACCTTGATGGTCGCGATCGTGATCGGGGTCGTCAACTCGAACCTCTTCTGGGGCGAAGCGAACCAGTACGCGCGGATCGACATCCCCGGCGCGCAGACGGTCCACCTGCCGTCCGGGACGACCGAAGCGACGGTCGCCGTGGCCCTGCCCGGGCGCGGCAACGAGACGCCCGAACTGCTCCTGCCTCCGCTCGACCTCGACGTCATCCCGATCGGCGAAGCGGAGAAGGCGACGCTCCGCGAAAGCCTCGAACCCTCGGTCAACGCGAACGACTCCCACGACGACACCTCGCGCGTGGTGTGGAAGATCGACTCGGCCTCGGGCGGCGACTACCGGGTGCGGATCGAGGGCGACATGACCGGCTACGGGGTGAACCCGCAGCTCTGGCTCGGCTACCAGCCGGGCTGGGTGCACGGCACCGAGATCTGGTTCGTCGCGATGGCGATCGTCGCCGCGGCGGCAGCGATCATCGCCGCCGTCGCCTGGCTACGGCGACGGCGCAAGAAACGCCCGCCCGAGGACCCGGGCGGCTGGATCGAGAGCGGCGGAACAGGATCCGGAGACGGCCACGGCGAGTCGGTCGAAACCGCGGCAAAGAAGATGGCGAAGCTGCAGCGCGAGCACGCGAGCAACGGGATCGGCGACGCCGAGTTCGAACGCAGGCGCGCCGAGCTCGAAAAGGAGTTCATGAGTGAACGTGGGCTGGGTTGAGCTGGCGCCCGGAGGGGCTGGCGCCCGGAGGTGAAAGGGACGCGGCCTTCTCGGTGGCGGCCCGGGCAGGCTGTGGCCGCCACCGAGAAGGCAGGGGATGTGGGGAGAGGCGAGGGCCCGGGCGTGCCCCGGCGCAGAGATGCGCGTGTCCCTCCACGAAGGCGCGTGATCGGGCACGAACTCCTTAGATCCGTGACGGAGAGCGGGGGAAGTCCACGCTTCCTCCCGTCTTCCTCATGCCTCCCCCTGGTGAGTTCGCAGTTCTGCTCGCATAGCGAGCGAAAGTGCGAACTCACCCGGGGCTGGCCTCGATCCCGTCACGGGAGGCATGAGGATCTGTGACGTCCCCGACATCTCTCCCACGCCTGTGTGACCTTCCCTGCGGAAGCCTCACGTCCCGGGCGTCTCGTGGCAAGCGGGCAGCCTGCCCGGGCCGCCACGAGACGCCCGGGACGCACCTCGGACGGGCGCCACGGCCGCGAACCACGCCGTGGATCAGCCGGCCAGTGGGCGTGTTCGCAGTTAGCCGCGCTAGCCGCGGGAAAGTGCGAACTCACTCTGGGGGAGCGGTTGCGGAAGTGTCGACTTTGGCGAGCGCGGCGGGGGAGCTCGCCGCGGCCGGTGATGCCGAGCTTGCGGTAGGCGACATGGAGCTGGGACTCGACCGTCCCGCGGGTGACGAAGAGGGCCTGGGCGATCTCGCGGTTGCGCATCCCGTCGGCGGCCATCTCGCAGACACGGCGCTCGGCGACGGTGAGGGCGTCGGGGTCGTAGCTGTCGCCGGTCCGGCGCCGGGCGCCGCTGGCCCGCAGCTCGGTCCGCGCCGCCGCGGCCAGCAGGTCGGCGCCGCAGCGCTCCGCCGTCGCCAGGCCGTCGGCGAGCGGCCGACGGGCGTCGGCCCGGTGCCCGCCCCGGCGCAGGGCGGCACCGAGGGCGACCTGGGAGTGGGCCAGCTCGAGCACCGCCGCCGATCCGTCGAGCGCCGCCACCGAGGCCTCGAGGTCGGCGAGGCCGCGATCGCCGCCGGCGAGCAGTCCCCGCCCGCGCAGGGCGATCCCGAGCGGGCGGGCCGCGCCGAAGGTCGCGGCGAGCTCCACCTCCGCGGCCGCCAGCGCCGCCGCCTCGGCGTCCCTGCCTAGCCGGGCCAGCGCCGCGGACGCCGCCGAACGCCAGGGCACGAAGGCGGGGTTGCGGATCCCGGCCAGCTCCTGGTGTCGCCCGCAGGCGAGCAGCGCCTCGGCCGCCGCCTCGGCGTCGCCCCTGACGAGCAGCGCGGCGCCGTGGGCGAAGAGCAGGTCCCCCGCCGCGGCCGCGGCGGGGGAGCCGTCGCCCAGCGCCGCCCCGGTCAGCGCCAGCGCCGCGTCGAGCTCACCGCGTTCGCGCAGCACCGCCGCCAGATGGGCGCCGGCGAACGCCTCGACCACGCCCAGCGCGGGCGCCCCGGCGGCGATCCGCAGCGCGTCCCGCGCCAGCACCTCGGCCTCGTCGAGGCGCCCGCGCAGGAAGGCGGTCCGGGCGGCGAGCGCCGCGACGGTCGCGTAGGTGAAGGGCTCTCCCCGCTCCCTCACCCGCGCCGCCGCCCGCTCGTACCAGCCGGCCGCCTCGTCGAGCTCGTCGCAGATCGAGAGCACGCTGATCGGGACGACGAAAGCGTCGGGCGCGAGCGGGTTCTCGTCCAGCAGGACTCCGTCGCCGAGCGCCGTCCGCGCCGTCGCCGCGGTGAGCGCGGCGGGATCGCCGGCGCTCGCCTGGGCGAAGGCGAGCTGGACCGCGACCAGGCGCCCGCCCGGGGTCGGCAGCTCGGCGGCGTCGCCGACCGCGTCGAGGTGGGCGGCGGCGACCGCGGCGAGGGAGGGATCGCTGCGGGCGACCGTGATCAGCGCCGCCTCGAGCCGCAGGCGCTGGTCGGAGGGCTCCGGCCCGAGCCCGTCGAGGGCGGAGCGCAGCAGGGCGACGGCCGCCGCCGCTTCGCCCGCGATCAGCTGGAAGCGCGCCCCGGCCAGCGCCAGTCCGGCGCGGGCGCCGGGGTCCTCGCTCAGCGCCGCCGCCTCGGCCAGGTGGGCGCGACCATCCGGCCGGCCCTCGAGCGCCTCCGCCATGCCCAGCATCCCCAGCACCTCGGCGGCGCGGGCCGGGGGAGGGGGCTCGTCGCGTGCCCGCTCCAGGAGCGCCGCGGCCGAGGCGGCCGAGCCGTGGGCAAGGGCTTCGCCCGCCGCCGCCAACAGTCGGCCGAGCGCCCACTCGTCGCTCGCCGGCGGCACCCGCAGGAGCTGCGCGGCGACCGGCTCGGCGGCGCCGCCCTCGGCGTCGAGCAGCGCGGCGGCGCGGCGGTGGTCGGCCCCGCGCCGCGCCGCGGGCAGGTCCTCGTAGACGGCGCCGGCGACCAGCGGGTGGACGAAGCCGAGCGCCTCGGTGGCGGGCTCCAGCACGCGGGCGCGGGCCAGCTCGTCGGCCGC
The DNA here is from genome assembly GCA_047601885.1 of Solirubrobacterales bacterium. GTDB lineage: Bacteria > Actinomycetota > Thermoleophilia > Solirubrobacterales > 70-9 > VAYN01. The sequence continues at coordinate 1,092,045 of JASGIK010000001.1, read as the reverse complement.
CGCCGCGGCCGCGTCGGGGTCGAGGCCGGCGAGCTCCGCCGCCCGGTCGAGCCGCGCCCCACCGGCCAGCACCGCGACCGCGCCCGCCAGCGCCACCGCCGGCTCCGAGAGCCGCGCCAGCCGCTGCCGGGTCAGGGTCGAGAGCCGCTCCGGCGTCCCCCGTCGCATCCACTCGACCGCGCCGTCGCCGGGGGCGTGGCCGTCGGCGCGCAGCCCGGCGACCACCTCGCTGACGTAGTGCGGGTTGCCCCCGGTCCAGGCGTGACAGGCGGCGGCGAAATCGTCGCCGACGGGTTGCCCCCAGAGGCGCGCCGCGAGGTCTGCGGTGCCGGCCGGGTCGAGGCTCGCCGGACGCAGCACCGCCGTCGTCGGCTCGGCGCGGATCGCCTCCAGGGCCGGCGCCGCCGCGCCCGGGTCGCCCGCCCGCACCCCGACCGCCAGCAGCACCGGCAGGCCGTCCAACCGGCGGGCCAGGTAGGCGAGCCAGTCGAGCGAGGCGACGTCCGCCCACTGCGCGTCGTCGACCAAGATCGCCAGCGGCGCCGCCTCGGCGAGGTTCGCGACCAGCCAGTAGAGGCCGTAACGAGCCCCCTCGTCGAGCATCACGTCGTTCCCGCGGCCGAAGACCCCGAGGGCGTGCGCCGCCGCCCCCTCGAGCAGCCCGTCGCGGTCGCCCTCGACCGCCTCGGCGACGACCCGCTCCAGCAGCCGGCGGGCGATCCCGAAGCCCTCACCGCGCTCCAGCTCCCCGCCCCGCGCCCGCAGCACCGTCCCCCCGTCCTCGACCGCCGCCTCGCCCAAGGCCGCCAGCAGCACCGTCTTGCCGACCCCGGCTTCGCCTTCGACGACGACGACCCGACCGCTCCGCCGCGATCCGGCCAGCGCGTCGGCCAGCACGGCCAGCTCCCGCTCGCGACCGATCAGCGTGGACGAGACGCTCGGCATAAGCCGGCGAGTCTACGGCGCCGCCGCCACCCGCGACCAGCTCTCAGAGAAGCCCCAGGATTCCGTTAGGCCGTGCTCAGAGCCGGGCTGAACGATCTCGTGCGTGAAGAAAAAGTCGCGCCTAAGTCGCCTCCCCCTGCCCCGTCGCCCCCTCGAGTGGGGCCTCACCATCCTCGCCGTCGCGCTCGTCGTGATCGCGATCACCTCGCTCGGCAGCAGTTCCTCGAGCAGCTCGGCGGCGACCAAGCGGACCTCCACGGTCAGCAAGGGCGTCGTCCAGTCGACCGTCTCGGGCAACGGCACGCTGGAACCGGCGCAGGAGGTCGAACTGAGCTTCGGTGCCTCCGGCGAAGTGACCGCGGTCTACGTCAAGGCGGGGGAAAAGGTGAAGAAGGGGGAGGTGCTGGCCGAAGTCGACTCCAGCTCCGCCCGCGCCACGCTCGCCTCCGACAAGGCGGCGCTGCTGGAAGCCGAAGAAGCGGTCGAATCGGCCGAAGAAGCTGAAGAAGAAGCAGAAGAAGAAGAAGAAGAAAACGAAGAAACGGCCTACACCGGCGGCGCGACCACCGAGTTCGTCGGGCTGATGTCGGAGAGCGGCACCTCGACCACGAGCAAGGAAGGCGAATCGACCTCGACCGAAGAAAGCTCGACCGAAGGCACGACGAGCGAAGAAACGACGAAGGAAGAAGAAAGCTCCACCTCGGGCAGCAGCAAGAGCAAGGAAAGCTCCTCCGGCTCGAGCAAGTCCAGCAGCAGCTCCGCGTCCGCGAGCGAAGAAACGTCCGCGGCCGAGGAAGAAACTTCGACCGAAGCGTCCTCGTCGGAAACGAGCGCGAGCGAAAGCACCGCCGCGACCTCCGGCGGCGGCTCCTCGGTCAGCCTGCCGACCGCCGAAGCGAACCTGCGCCAGGCCCAGCTCACGGTCAAGAGCGCCCGCCAGGAAGTGCGCGAAACCACCCTCCGCGCACCGATCTCCGGCACCATCGCCTCGATCTCGGGCTCGGTCGGCGAAACCGTCTCCGGTGGCTCCTCCAGCGGGGGTACCTCCGAAGCCTCCTCTGGGGGGGCCTCCGGTGGCGAATCATCCTCCTTCATCGTCCTCGCCCAGCTGCATCGGCTGAAGATGGAAGTCAGCTTCAGCGAGTCCGACATCGGCAAGGTCCGTAAGGGCCAGACCGCGACCGTCTCGATCGACTCGATGGAAGGGACGGAACTGTCCGGTGAAGTCACCAAGGTCAGCGTGCTCCCCAGCGAAAGCTCGTCGAGCAGCGTGGTCGAATATCCGGCGACGATCCTCCTCACGCAGAGCGCCAAGGGCCTGCGGTCGGGGATGTCGGCGAGCGCCGAAGTCGTCGTCGAACAGGTGAAGAACGCGGTCACCGTGCCGACCGAAGCGATCTCCTCGGCGGGCAGCGGCAAGACCGTCACCGTCGAAGAAAACGGCAAGGAAGTCACGAAGACGATCAAGACCGGCCTCGAAGGCGACGAAACGACGGAGGTGATCAGCGGCCTGGAAGCGGGCGCGACGCTGATCCTGCCCGAAGTGACCGTCGCCACCTCGACCGAATCGAGCGGCAGCAAAGAAGAAGAATCCAGCAGCGGCCTCCCCAGCGGCGGCACGAGCGGCGGCTTCTCCGGCGGTCCTCCCAGCGGCGGCGGCTTCGGCGGCGGGGCGCCCTGATGATCGAGTACGAGGTGGCACCGCGCGAGCGCCCGGTCATCCAGATCGACGACCTGGTCCGCACCTACGTCATGGGGCAGACCACGGTGCGCGCCCTGCGCGGGGTGACGCTGACGATCGAGCGCGGCGAGTACGTGGCGATCATGGGCCCCTCGGGCTCCGGCAAGTCGACGCTGATGAACACGCTCGGCTGCCTCGACGCGCCGACCTCCGGCACCTACCTGCTCGACGGCGTCGACGTCCGCGAACTCGACGAGGACGACCTCTCCGACCTGCGCAACCGCAAGATCGGCTTCGTCTTCCAGGGCTTCAACCTGGTGCCGAAGATCTCCGCCGTCGCCAACGTCGAACTGCCGCTGGTCTACGCCGGCCTGACCAGGAGCGCCCGTCGCCACCGCGCGGTCCGGGCGCTGCAGGCCGTCGGCATGGGCCAGCGCCTCGACCACGGCTCCAACGAGCTCTCCGGCGGCCAGCAGCAGCGCGTCGCGATCGCCCGCGCGATCGTCACCAACCCCGCCCTGGTCCTCGCCGACGAGCCGACCGGCAACCTCGACTCGCGCTCGACCGAGGACGTGCTGCGGATCTTCGAGGAGCTGAACTCCAGCGGCCGGACCGTGGTGATGATCACCCACGAGGACGATGTCGCCCGACACGCCGACCGGCTGATCCGGCTCGCCGACGGGAGGATCGTCGCCGACCGCCTGCTCGAGGAGGCGGAGGCAACCGAGGAGGTCGGCTCGCGCCGCCAGGTGGAGAGCGTCTAGTGGCGCTGGAGACCCTGCGGACGGCCTGGATCGGCCTGATGTCCCATCGCCTGCGCACGGCGCTGACCGTGCTCGGGATCACGATCGGGATCGCCTCGGTGATCGTCCTGATCGCGGTCGGCAAGGGCTCCTCCGACGCGGTCCAGGAATCGATCGACTCGCTCGGCTCCAACACCTTGACCGTCAGCAGTGGCGGCGGCGCCTCCTTCGGCGGCGTCGCCTCGACCTCGGTGACGCTGGAAAAGGCCGACGCGGAAGCGCTCGAAGACGAAGAACGGGCGCCCGCGATCAAGAGCGTCTCGCCGGTCGTGGACGCCAACGAAGTCGAACTGGTGAACGGCTCGACCAGCTACGAACCGGGTGAATTCGTCGGCACCACGCCCTCCTACTTCGAAGCCCACAACTACACGATCGAAACCGGCAGCTTCTTCACCAAGGCACAGGTGAAGGAACGGGCGCGGGTGGCGGTGATCGGGCCGGAAGTGGCGAGCGAACTCTTCGCCGGTGAAAGCAGCGTCGGCAAGACGATCCAGGTGAACGGGATCAACTACGAGGTGATCGGGGTGACCAAGTCGAAGGGCTCGAGCGGCACCTCGAGCCAGGACGACGGCGTCTTCGCGCCGATCACGGCGGTCGAAGACACGCTCGCCGGCTACGGCGAACTGAGCTCGATCTCGGTCGTCGCGGTGAGCAAGGACGCGGTCGCCGAAGCGGAAGCGCAGATCACCGCGATCCTCGACGAACGCCACGAAGTCGAAGACGAAGAAGGGATCACGGTCTCGAACCAGAGCTCGATCATCGAAGCCTCGAGCTCGAGCGAATCGGTCTTCACCACGCTGCTCACCTGGGTCGCCGCGATCTCGCTGCTGGTCGGCGGGATCGGGGTGATGAACATCATGCTGGTGAGCGTCACCGAGCGGACCCGGGAGATCGGCATCCGCAAGGCGATCGGCGCCCGCCGCGGCGACATCCTCGCCCAGTTCCTCTGCGAGGCGCTCCTCGTCTCGGCGATGGGCGGCCTGCTCGGGATCGCGGTCGGCGTGATCGGCAGCCAGTTCGAAATCGCCGGCGTGCAGCCCGCGGTGGCGGGCTACTCGGTGGCGCTGGCGGCCGGCGCCTCGCTCGGCTCCGGCCTCTTCTTCGGCACCTATCCGGCGATGCGGGCGGCCCGCCTGCGGCCGATCGAGGCACTGCGCTTTGAGTGAACGACACGACAAACCCCTGGAGGACGACGAGATGACCCGCGTGATCGACACCGACGCCCGCGACGACCGCGAGCGCGAGGAGGACGAGGAGCGCTGGATCGACTCCGAGTCCGAGGCCGACAACCTGCGCCGCGGGGGCGGCTGGGACGACGGCGACGACGAATCGATCCCGCCGCGCCCGCGCGGCCGGCTGCTGCGGCCCCTGCCGCTGACCCTGATCGCGGTGGCGATCGCCGCCGCCGGGTTCATCGGCGGGGTCGAGGCGCAGAAGAGCAGCGAAAGCGGCTCCGGCGGGGCGGGCGGCATGAGCGCCGGCGGCCTGCCGTCGCTCGGCTCCGAATCAGGCGAATCCAAAGAAGGCGGGACCGAAGCGGGCGAAGCGGGCGCGACCGAAGGCAGCGAAGCGGGCGGCGAAGGCGCGACGGCGGGCGGCTCGGAAGCGAGCGCCCCCTCCTTCGGCGGCTCCGAAGCGGCGGCCACCGGCACCGTGACCAGCGTCGAAGGCCACACGATCTACGTCAAGGAATCCGACGGCACGATCGTCGAAGTGAAGGCCGGCGACGGCGCCACGGTGACGCGTGACTCGAACGTCTCCGCCAAGAAGATCCACCCCGGCGACACGGTCGTCGTCGAAGGCTCGAAGAAGGGCTCGAAGGTGACGGCCAGCTCGATCTCGGCGACCGAATCGGGCGTCGAATCGACCTCGAGCTTCGGCGGTGGCGCGGCAGCGGCCGAAGGCGGCTCGGAAGAAGAAGCCTCGGTCGAATCCCTCTTCGAAGAATGAGAAAGGAACAAAGGATGAAAAAAGAGATGAAAAGACGATGGCGCCCCGGCTCGCTGATCGGCCTGGCCCTGTTGCTGGCGCTCGGCGCGATGGTGCTGGTCGGCTGCGGCGGTAGCTCCAGCTCGAGCTCGGAATCGAGCACCTCGGCGAGCTCCTCGGGCTCGGAAAGCTCCGGCTCGGAAGGATCCGAAGGCTCCGAAGGCAAAGGCGGGATGTTCAACATCTCCGAAGAAGCAGAAGCCTGCCTGAAGGAAAAGGGCGTCGAACTGCCCGAAGGCAAAAGCGGCGAAGGCGGCCCGCCGTCCGGCGGCTACGGCGAAATGCCGGAAGGCGGCGAAAAACCCGAAGGCGGCGAAATGCCCGAAGGCGGCGAAAAACCGGAAGGCGGCGAACCGCCGTCGGGTGGTGAAGGCGGCTTCGGCGGTGAAGGGTCCGAAGAACAGCAGAAGGCCTTCGAAGAATGCGGCGTCGAAACCCCTGAATTCAAAGGCGGCGCCGGCGGCGGCAAACCGAACACCGACTCGGCGGCCTTCAAGAAGCAGGTGAAGGAATACGTCGCCTGCGTGCGCGAAAACGGCTACGAAATCGCCGAACCGAACTTCTCCGGCGAAGGGCCGATCTTCGAAAAGTCGGAATCGGAAAGCGCCGCCTTCAAGAAGGCGAGCAAGAAGTGCGAAAGCCTCCTCAAAGGCAGTAGCTCTGGAAGCTCCAGCTCGGAAAGCAGCAGCGAAGGCTGATGCATGGCCGGCGCCGGACCGGCCTGACCGCGGTGGCGATCCTCGCCGCCGCGGTCGCCCTCGGCGTCGCTACGGCGGGAGGGGCGTCGGCGCGGGTCTCGACCCGCGCCGACGCCATCGCCGGGTCGCTCGCGGCCTCCGCCAACCCCGCCGCCTTCTGGACCGCGAAGCGCCGGCGGGCGGCGGAACCGCTCTCGGTCGTGCTGTCCGAAGGCGACACGCCGGCGACGAAGGCGTCGACCTCGTCGATCGAAGGGGTCGACACCGGCGAATCGACGGCCTATCCGAACCGTGCCAACGGCAAGGTCTACGGGGTCTACGAAATCCACGGCCGCGACGAGGAATACGAGTGCTCGGGCAGCGTCGTCGATTCCACCTACGGAGACGTCGTGCTCACCGCCGGCCACTGCGTGATCGACCCGGAAACCGGGGCGGTCGCCAAGGACGTCGTCTTCGTCCCCGGTTACCGCGAAGGGTCGGACCCCTACGGGGTCTGGACGGCAGTCGAATACGTGACGACCGAAGCGTGGAAGGAGACCGCGGGCAGCCGCGACCCGAACGAGGGCGGCGACCTCGCCTTCCTCGTGCTCGAGGACAACTCGGGCTCCAGCGTCGAAGAAACGGTCGGCTCGCTGAGCATCGCCTTCGACCAGGAACGGAGCCAGACCTACACCCAATGGGGCTATCCGGCCGAATCGCCGTACTCCGGCGAAATCCTCTACTCGCACACGACCGCCTACGCCGGGACCGACACCAACGACACCTCCTTCTCCCCGGCGCCGATCCGGATCGCCAGCGACTTCACCGGCGGCTCCAGCGGCGGGCCGTGGACGATCGGCTCGACCAGCTCGCCGACCGTCGTCTCGGTGACCGACTACGGCTACGAAGAGGAACCGGGCTACATCTACGGCGCCTACTTCGGCGAAGCGGCGCGGCAGGCCTACGAAAGCGCCGCCGGCGTGGTCGTCGCGGCGGGGACCGAAGACGGGGTCGACTCGGCGGCCGAAAGCTCCGCCTCGACCTCCTCCTCCTCCGGCTCGTCGACCGCGTCGACCTCGACCAGGAAGAAGGTGGAGCTGCGGATTCGCTCGATCCGTCGTCACCCGGCGAGCGGGACGGCGACGATCACGGTGGCGGTCGGCGCGGCCGGGACCCTGTCCCTGCGCGGCAGCGGCATCGCGGCCGAGGCGCAGACGGTCGGCGCGGCCGGGACCAGGCGGCTGACCGTGCGCGGCAAGGGCCGCATCGCGGCGGCGCTGAGCAGCCGTGGGAACGCCAGGGTGTCGATCCGGATCCGCCTCGCGACCGGGTCCGGCTCACGTCACCTGTCGCGGACCATCCGCCTGGTCGAGCGTTGAGCTCGCGCCGGCGACGCGGCTGAGCAGCGCGGCAAGGCGGCGCCGCTCCGGCTCGCCGAGGCGCGCGGTCGCCGTCTCCAGCTCGGCCTCGACCTCGGCGGCGCCCTCCTCGGCGAGCGTCCGTCCTCTGCGGGTCAGCCGGATCCGCACCGCGCGGCCGTCGTCGGGATCGCGGACGCGCCCGACCAGGCCGCGGCGCTCGGCCCGGTCGACCAGGCCGGTGACGCTCGACTTGTCGAGCCCGAGGTGGGTGGCGAGGACGAGGGTCCCCGGTTCGCGGTCGCGCAGGATCCCCAGCAGGCGCAGCTGGGTGACCGAGAGGTCATGGCGGGCGGCGACCCGGCGCAGGGTTTCCTGGACCAGGAAGGAGGACTGGACCAGCGCGTCGGTGAGGCCGAGCTGCTCGGGCATGGCAGCAGCCTAGCAACTTAGTTGGGATCACAAACCAATTTTGTTAGTATCACCAACTAAATTGAGACCGAGCACCAGGAGGTGCGAGATGAAAGCCGCAGTCGTCAACTCCTTCGACCATCCGCCCCGCTACGAGGACTTCGCCGACCCGGTCGCCGCCGGCGAGCACGAGGTCGTGGTCGAGGTGCTCGCCACCGGGCTCCACCCGCGGGTGCGCTCGGGCGCGAACGGCACCCACTACACGAGCGAGGGCGGGCTGCCGATGGTCCCTGGCTTCGACGCGGTCGGCCGCCGCCCGGACGGCGCCCTCGTCTACTTCGTCAGCGAGGACGACGCGGCGGGGACGATGGCCGAGCGGGCGGTGATGGACGAGCGGCGCGCCTTCGAGCTGCCCGCCGACGTCGATGCGGCCGCGATCGCCGCGGCGATGAACCCGGGGATGTCGTCCTGGGTCGGGCTGCGGCGGCGCGCCGAGCTGGTGCCCGGCGAGGCGGTCCTGGTGCTCGGCGCGACCGGCAACGCGGGGCGGATGGCGGTCCAGATCGCCAAGCGCCTGGGGGCGGGCGAAGTGATCGCCGCCGGCCGCGACGCCGAGGTGCTGGCGACGCTGCCGGAGCTGGGCGCCGACCAGCTGGTCTCGCTGGCGGGCGGGGCGGAGGCGATCGCGGCGCTGGCCGGGGCGGCGGCCGAGGTCGACGTGGTCGTCGACTACCTCTGGGGCAAGCCCGCCGAGGCGGCGATCCCGGCGCTCGTCCGCGCCCGCGAGGACCGTTCCCGCGCCCTGCGCTGGGTTCAGATCGGCGCGATCACCGGCCCCGAGATCGCCCTGCCCTCGGCCGCCCTGCGCGCCTGCAACCTGAAGCTGATGGGCAGCGGCCAGGGCTCGGTCTCGACCGCCGGGATCGTCGAAGAGCTGCCCGCGCTGGCGGCCGAGGTGGCGGCGGGAACGATCGAGGTCGACGCCGAGCCGGTGCCGCTGGCCGAGGTCGAGTCCGCCTGGGACGCCCCGCTCGCCCGCGGCAAGCGCCTCGTCTTCGTCCCCTGATCCGCGCGTCGGCCGCCGCTAGTCACGGCCAGGCAGCGTCACCTGCCGAGGCCGTAGGCATCGCTGCGCCAGGGCGCGCAGCTCGGCGGCGATGCGGCGCTCGCGCCCGGGCGAGACGCGGCCGGTGCCGCAGGCCGCGGTGAGCAGGCCGCGGGACGGGTCGACGGCGAGGGCGTCGAGCGCCTCGGCCAGCCGGCGCCCCGCCTCGGCGTCGCCCTCGTCGGGCTCGACCCTGAGCGCGCCCCAGGCGATCCGGCCGCCGCGCCGGCACAGGTCGCGCAGCACCGGGGCCGCGTCCTCGTCGAACCGGTCGAGCGCCAGGTCGAAGGAGAGCAGGTCGGGACGCGCCCGCTCGACCACGTCCCAGGGGACGTGGCAGCAGAGGTGCAGGCCCCAGGCCGGGGCGACCCCGCGCAGCGGCTCCCAGGAGCGCTCGACCTCCTCGGTGCCGAAGACCGCGAGCGCCGGCTCGTCGACGACCAGCACCGCGTCGAGGCCGAGCTCGGCGAGACGGGCGACCTGTCCGGCGGCGTTGGCGGCCAGCCAGCGGGCCACCGACCCGGCCAGGTCGAGCGCCTCGCGGCGCGAGGGCCGGCCGCCGCTCCGGCGTTCCAGCGCGCAGGCGAGCGTCGCCGGGCCAGTCACCTGCAGCTTCACCAGGCGATGGGACGGGGGACGCCGGCGCAGCTCGGCGAGGAAGGCGTCCCAGGCCCGCGGCCGCTCGCGGTCGCGCCCCGGCGACCAGCCGCAGCGGGCCGGGTCGGCGCCCAGCCACTCGCTGATCATGTCGCCCTCGAGGCGCGGCAGCTGCGGGCAGAAGGGCAGCCCGTAGGCGCTCGTCGCGTGGGCGACCGCCGCGGCCGGGTCCTCGAACGGCAGGCTGCCCACCCCGGTGGTCGTCCAGGCGGGCAGCCGCTCGAGGACGGCGCTCACGAGGTGGCGCCGACGGCGGCGCGGCGGCGGTTGGCGGCGGCGACCATGTTGGCGAGGGCGGGGCGGACCTCCTCCCAGCGCCGCGTCTTCAGCCCGCAGTCGGGGTTGACCCAGAGCCGCTCGCGGCCGATCCGCCGCTCGGCCGGCTCCAGCAGGCCCTCGATCTCCTCCACCGAGGGCACCCGCGGCGAGTGGATGTCGTAGACGCCGGGGCCGATCTCGTTCGGGTAGGAGACGCCGTCGGTGAAGGCGTCGAGCACCTCCATGCCGGAGCGCGAGGCCTCGATCGAGAGCACGTCGGCGTCGAGCCGGATGATGTGCTCGATCATCTCGTTGAACTCCGAGTAACACATGTGGGTGTGGATCTGGGTCTCGGCGCGGGCGGGCGCGATCGCGAGGCGGAAGCAGTCCACCGCCCAGCGCACGTAGTCGTCGCGCTCGGCCGCCCGCAGCGGCAGGCCCTCGCGCAGCGCCGCCTCGTCGACCTGGACGATCGGCGCCCCGGCCGCCTCGAGGTCGAGCACCTCGTCCTGGATCGCCAGGGCGATCTGGGTGCAGGTCTCCGAGCGCGGCTGGTCGTCGCGGACGAAGGACCACTGCAGGATCGTCACCGGCCCGGTCAGCATCCCCTTCATCGGCTTCTCGGTGCGCGACTGGGCGTAGCGCCACCACTCGACCGTCATCGCGGCCGGGCGCGAGACGTCGCCGAAGAGGATCGGCGGCTTCACGCAGCGGCTGCCGTAGGACTGCACCCAGCCGTTCGCCGAGAAGGCGAAGCCGGCCAGCTGCTGGCCGAAGTACTCGACCATGTCGTTGCGCTCCGGCTCGCCGTGGACGAGGACGTCGAGGCCGATCTCCTCCTGGAAGGCGACCACCTCGTCGATCTGGGAGCGGATGAACTCCTCGTAGGCGGCGGCGTCGAGCCTGCCGGTGCGGAGGTCGCGGCGGGCGGCGCGGATCTCGTCGGTCTGCGGGTAGGAGCCGATCGTCGTCGTCGGCAGCTCCGGCAGGCGGAGCCGCTCCGCCTGCAGCGGACGGCGCTGCTCGAACGCGGCCGGGCGGTCGTAGTCGGCCGCTGCCAGGGAGCCGACGCGTTCGCGCACGGCGGGGTCGTTGGTGTGGCTCGACGTGCGCCGGGCGGAGGCGACGGCGCGGGCCTGGGCGAGCAGCGCGTCGCGGTCGGCATCCTCGCTCGACGCCGCCTTCAGCAGCGCCAGCTCGGCGAGCTTCTCGACGCAGAAGGCGAGCCAGGGACGGACCTCGGGGTCGATGCCCTCCTCGCGGGCGGCCTCGTGGGGGACGTGGAGGAGCGAGCAGGAGGGGGCGATCGTCACCCGCTCCTCGCCGAGCGCGGCGACCGCGGCGTCGATCCGGTCGAGCGCCAGGTCGGCGTCGGCGGCCCAGACGTTGCGGCCGTCGATCACGCCGAGCGAGAGCCGCGTCGGCGCCGCGGCGAAGGCGCGCAGCGCCGGCGCCAGCCGGCCCGGGGCGCGGACGAGGTCGAGGTGGACCTCGGCCGGGGCGAGCGCGGCGACCCGCTCCAGCACCTCGGGGTCGAGGCCGGCGAAGTAGGTGGCGAGGCAGAGGTCGGTGCCCGCGGCGGCGGCGTCGAGCGCCCGCCAGGCGGCGGCGAAGGCATCGAGCTCGGCGGGCGTGCGGTCGAGCGCCAGGCAGGGCTCGTCGATCTGCACCTCGGTGGCGCCGGCCGCGGCCAGCTCGGCGAGCAGCCGGGCGTAGACGGGGACCAGCGGGTCGAGCAGGTCGAGCGGCCGCGCGAGGCCCTTGGCGAGGAGCAGGAAGCTGAGCGGGCCGAGCACCACCGGGCGCACCGCGATCCCCAGCTCGGCGGCCTCGGCGAGCGGCCCGGTCCAGTGGTCGGCGCGCAGCTCGAAGCTCTGCCCCGGCTCCAGCTCCGGCACCAGGTAGTGGTAGTTGGTGTCGAACCACTTGGTCATCTCCAGCGGCCGCTGATCGGCATTGCCGCGGGCGAGGGTGAAGTAGTCGGCGAGCGAGCCGCGGTCGAGCCGGCCGAAGCGGGCCGGGACCGCGCCCAGCGCCCAGGCGGTGTCGAGGACGTGGTCGTAGAGGCTGAAGTCGCCACAGGGGATCGCCTCGATCCCGGCCGCCGCGGCGCGCTTCCAGTTGGCGGCGCGGAGTGCGCGGGCGGTCTCGGCCAGCTCGTCGGGGCCGGTCTGCCCGGCCCAGTAGCCCTCGAGGGCGAACTTCAACTCGCGGTCGGGGCCCATGCGGGGGAGGCCCAGGACGGCGCTGCGTGGCATCGGTGACTCCTTTTTCCGGGCGGCCATCTCGCGAGCCGCTGTTTTCGGTGGCCCCGCGGTATCCCGCGCGGCGGAGTCGACAGGTCTTCGGGCTCGGACACCTTCGCTTGACGACGGCCTTCCCAGGCCTCGCGGCCCAGTGGTCGTCGTCGCCTCTCGTGTCCCTACCGCTGCGCGTCAGCTCCGGACTCTGACCGGATTCCCTGACCCGAAACTCGGGTGCGATCGACTCTGCATGGGACATTAGCGCCTGCTCGGCGCGGTCGACCTGAGTGAACCTATGGCTAACGCAGATCGACCGCGGGTGGAGGGGCGACCCGGCGAGGGTTCGGGACGTCACGCTTCCGCCGGGAAGGTCACACGGACGTATAAGAGACGCCGGGGACGTGACTCTTCCTCATGCGTCCCGTCACAGGATCGGGGCCACACCCGGGTGAGTTCGCACTTTCCTTCGCTATGCGAGCAGAACTGCGAACTCACCAGGGGAAACATGAGGAAGACGGGAGGAAGCGTGGACTTCCCTGAAGCTTCGTCACCGATCCCGGGAGCTCGTGACGAAGCACGCACCTCTTCCCGTAATCCCGGCCTTCTCGGTGGCGGCCACAGCCTGCCAGGGCCGCCACCGAGAAGGCCGGGTCCCTTTCCGTCTAGCCGGAGCCCGCGTCCGACCCGAGCACGTCGGCGACGGCCTTGGGGACCGTCAGCTCGCCGGCGGCGACGGCGGCGCGGGCCGTGGCGACGGCGTCGGTGACGTCCTCGCCTTCGGCGAAGCGCTCCAGGACGGCCTCCTCCAGGAGGGCGTCGAACCAGCGGGTCAGCTGGGCGGCGCGGCGGGTCTCGAGGCCGCCCTCGGACTGGAGGAAGGCGCGGTGGGACTCGACCTGGGCCCAGAGGTCGCCGAGGCCGCTGCCCTCGGCGGCGCTCATGGTCAGCACCGGGGTCGCCCAGCCGGGGGTCGAAGGGGGCAGGAGGCGGAGGGCGCGGCGGTAGTCGGCCGCCGCTCGTTTGGCCTCGTTCACGCGCTCGCCGTCGGCCTTGTTGACGGCGACGACGTCGGCCAACTCGACGATCCCGCGCTTGATCCCCTGCAGCTCGTCGCCGGCGCCGGGGACGAGGAGGAGGGCGACGCAGTCGACGATCTCGGCCAGCTCGACCTCCGACTGGCCGACGCCGACCGTCTCCACCAGGATCACGTCGAAGCCCGCCGCTTCGCAGAGCAGGATCGCCTCGCGGGTGCGCCGCGCGGTGCCGCCGAGCATGCCGCCGGAGGGGGTGGGGCGGATGAAGGCCTCCGACGCCGAGAGCTTCTGCATCCGCGTCTTGTCGCCGAGGATGCTGCCGCCGCTGCGGGCGCTGGAGGGGTCGATGACGAGCACCGCGACCCTGTGGCCGCGCTCGATCAGCCAGAGGCCGAGCGCCTCGATCGCGGTGCTCTTGCCCGCCCCGGGGACGCCGGTGAGGCCGAGCCGGATCGCCCCGCCGGCCTCGGGCAGCAGGCGGGCGATCAGCTCCTGGGCCGATTCGCGGTCGTCGCGGCGGCGGCTCTCGGCGAGCGTGATCGCGCGCGAGAGGGAGGCCCGTCCGCCCTCCTTGATGCCGGCCTCGAGCTCGGCGATCGGCGCTCGCCGGGGCATCAGCCGGCGACGTCGGGCAGCTCGAGCTCGTGGCGCTCGATCAGCAGTTCGAGCAGGTTCGCGGCGGCCTCGGAGATCACCGTGCCGGGCGGGAAGATCGCGTCGGCGCCCGCCGCTCGCAGCGCCTCGAAGTCCTGCGGCGGGATCACCCCGCCGGCGACGACGAGGATGTCGGGGCGGCCGACCTCCTGGAGCGCGTCGCGCAGCGCCGGCACCAGGGTCAGGTGGCCGGCGGCGAGGGTGGAGACGCCGACGATGTGGACGTCGGCTTCGACCGCCTGGCGGGCGACCTCCTCGGGAGTCTGGAAGAGCGGGCCGATGTCGACGTCGAAGCCGAGGTCGGCGAAGGCGGTGGCGATCACCTTCTGGCCGCGGTCGTGGCCGTCCTGGCCCATCTTCGCGACCAGGATCCGGGGGCGCCGGCCCTCCTGGGCGTCGAAGGACTCGACCAGCGCCTTGGTCCGCTGCAGCTGCTCGGCGCCGTCGCCCACCTCGCGACTGTACACGCCGGCGATCGAGCGGATCTCGGCCGCGTGGCGGTCGTAGACGCGCTCCAGGGCGAAGCTGATCTCGCCCACCGTGGCGTGGGCGCGCCCCGCCTCGACCGCCAGCTCGAGCAGGTTGCCCCTCTTCTCCGCCGCCGCCTCGGTGAGCCGTTCGAGCGCCAGCTCGCAGGCGTCGGCGTCGCGCTCGGCGCGCAGCCGCTCGAGCTTCGCGATCTGGGCGTTGCGGACGGCGGTGTTGTCGATCTTGCGGACGTCGATCCCCGGGTCGTCGGCGGGGCGGAAGCGGTTGACGCCGACCACCACCTGCTTGCCGGAGTCGATCCGCGCCTGCGTCTTCGCCGCCGACTCCTCGATTCGCAGCTTCGGCGTGCCCTCGTCGATCGCCGCCGTCATCCCGCCCAGCCCTTCGACCTCCTCGATGTGGGCGAGGGCCCGCCGGGCCAGCTCGGCGGTCAGCCGCTCGACGTAATAGCTGCCGCCCCAGGGGTCGACCACCTTGGTCGTGCCGCTCTCCTGCTGGAGGAAGATCTGGGTGTTGCGGGCGACCCGGGCGGTGAAGTCGGTGGGCAGGGCGAGCGCCTCGTCGAGCCCGTTCGTGTGCAGCGACTGGGTGTGGCCCTGGGTCGCCGCCATCGCCTCGACGCAGGTGCGGATCGCGTTGTTGAAAACATCCTGGGCGGCGAGGCTCCAGCCGGAGGTCTGGCAGTGGGTGCGGAGCGAGAGCGAGCGCGGGTTCCGCGGCTCGAACTGACGCATCAGGTTGGCCCAGAGCAGGCGCCCGGCGCGCATCTTCGCCACCTCCATGAAGAAGTTCATCCCGATCGCCCAGAAGAAGGAGAGGCGGGGGGCGAACTTGTCGACGTCGAGCCCGGCGGCGAGCCCGGCGCGCACGTACTCGACCCCGTCGGCGAGCGTGTAGGCGAGCTCCAGGTCGGCGCTCGCCCCGGCCTCCTGCATGTGGTAGCCGGAGATCGAGATGCTGTTGAAGCGGGGCATCTCGCGCGAGGTGTAGGCGAAGATGTCGGAGATGATCCGCATCGAGGGCCCGGGCGGATAGATGTAGGTGTTCCGCACCATGAACTCCTTGAGGATGTCGTTCTGGATCGTCCCCGAGAGCTGCTCGTGGGCCACGCCCTGCTCCTCGCCGGCGACGATGAAGAGGGCGAGGATCGGCAGCACGGCGCCGTTCATCGTCATCGAGACGCTCATCTGGTCGAGCGGGATCCCGTCGAAGAGGGTGCGCATGTCGAGGATCGAGTCGATCGCCACCCCGGCCATGCCGACGTCGCCCGCGACCCGCTCGTGGTCGGAGTCGTAGCCGCGGTGGGTGGCGAGGTCGAAGGCGACCGAGAGGCCCTTCTGGCCGGCGGCGAGGTTGCGGCGGTAGAAGGCGTTCGACTCCTCCGCGGTCGAGTAGCCGGCGTACTGGCGGATCGTCCACGGCTGGTTCACGTACATCGACGGGTAGGGGCCGCGCAGGTAGGGGGCGAAGCCCGGCTTCGTGTCGAGGAAGTCGATCCCGGCCAGGTCCGCGGAGGTGTAGACGGAGTCGACCTCGATCCCCTCCGGCGTCTCCCAGGTCGGCTCGGCCTCTTCGCCGCTCAGCTCGGCCGCTTCGGCCTCGGCGGCGGCGAGGACGGCGCGCGCCTCGGGGCCGGCGATCGCCTCGGTCTCGACCCCGCCGAGGTCGACCGCGGTGAAGTCGGGGATCGGGCTCATGACCCGCCGCCTTCGCCGGGGGGTCCCTGTCCTTTGTCACCCACAGGGTTACCAAGGACAGGGACCCCCCTGGCCACCTCGAGGAGCTCGCCGAGGCGCTCGACCATGTCGACGCCCTCGCGGACGGCGCCGTCGGCGCCGATCTCGGCGGCGCGCGCCGGGTCGGCCGCGGCGGCGGCGAGGAGGACGGTACGGGAGCCCGCCTCGCGCAGCGCCATCACCGCGGCGGCGAGCGCGGTGGGCTCCTCGTCGTCGGCGGCGCAGACGGCGGCCAGGTCGGCGCCGCTCTTGCGCAGCAGCGTGCCCAGCCGGGCGACGTCGTCGACGGCGCCGCTGGGGACGGTCTCGATCCCGGCGACCTCGAAGAAGCCCTTGGCCCAGGTGGCGGCGGTGTTGTGGCGGGCAAGCGGGCCGACGCAGGCGAGGAAGGCGCGCGCCGGGGCGGTGCCCGACTCGCCGCGCCGGCGCAGCGCCTCGAAGGCTTCGCTGTCGCGGCGGGCGCCGAGCGGCAGGGCGGTGTAGGGCGCGGCGCCGAGGGCGGTGAGGATCTCGTCGATGCGGGCCCCCGCGGCGGCCAGCTCGGTGGCGAGGCGGAGGCGCTCGCCCGCGGCGGGCGGAGCGTCCGGCAGCGGCGCGGCGCGGTCGGCGAAGCGCTCGGCCTCGGCCGCCGCCAGCGCGCCCAGGTCGATCTCCTCCGGCTCGACCGTACGCTCGCCGAGCAGCGGGAAGATGTTGACCCCGGTCAGCTTGCGGGTGCGGTGGGCGAGCTCCTCGTAGCGGCGGGCGCCGCTGTGGGAGAGCAGCTCGGCGACGACGCCCCCGCGCAGCGCCGTCAGCGCGCCGCCCGCCCGCTCGATCGCCTGGAACTCCTCCCAGGCGACGGTGGCGAGCGCGTCGGTCAGCGACTCGACGAACCAGGCGCCGCCCGCCGGGTCGGCGACGCGATCGAGCGAGGACTCGGCCATCAGGATCATCTGCGTGTTGCGGGCCATGCGCCGACCGAGCGCGCCGGGCTCGCCGATCGCCCGGTCGAAGGGGGAGACGGTGACGCCGTCGGCGCCGCCGACCGCGGCGGCGAAGGTGGCGCTGGTGCCGCGCAACATGTTCACCCAGGGGTCGGCGGCGCTGACCATCCGCTCCGGGGTGCGGGCATAGGTGGGGGAGACGCGGCGTTCGGCCGCGACCCCGCAGGACTCCAGCACCCGCGCCCAGGCGCGGCGGACGGCGCGGAACTTGGCGATCTCCATGAACTGCTCGGGACCGACCGCGAGCGTGAACTCGATGCGTGCCGCCGCCTCGGCGGGCGGGAGCCCGGCCCGCTCGCAGGCGCGCAGGTACTCGACCCCGGTCGCCAGGGCGAGGCCCAGCTCCTGGGTCGCGGTGGCGCCGGCGTCGACCCAGGCGCGGGTGTCGACGGCGAGCGCGCGCAGGCGCGGCGAGGGGCCGGTCGCGACCTCGGCGGCGAGCGCCCCGGCGGCGTCGAGAGCGGTGGCGGGCTCCGCCGCGAGGAAGCCGTCGCGGGCCAGGGTGCCGATCGGGTCGAAGCGCAGCGAGGCGCCGATCGCCCCGGGCTCGATCCCGCGGCGCCCGAAGAGGGCGAGCAGCAGGCCGCCCGCGGCGACCGCGGCGGCGCCCGCGTCGAGGGCGACCGGGGCCAGTTCGAGGTAGACCCCGGCGAGCGCCGCGTCGAGGTCGTCGAGGGTGGAGATCGCGGTGCCGTCGCGGCCGCGGTCCTCGGCGAACTCCGCCGTCCCCGGCGCCTCGCCCAGGCGCGCCGCGAGGTCGAGGCGCAGCATGGTCGAGGTCATCCCGCCTTCGAGGTCGTCGACGACCGCCGCGTTCAGCCGCTCCCGCAGCGGGTGGCCATGTTCCTGGCGCATGTCCCAGCGACGCCGACGGCGGCCGACGCGGACGAAGGGGGCGGCGGCGGGCATGCCGCCGGGATCGGCGGCGAGCGCGTCGGCGGCGGTGTAGAGCCAGCTCAGGTCGACGCCCTCGTCGGTGTGGGTCGAGGTCTCGACCGGCTTGCCGCGGGTCGCCGCCTCCAGCCACTCGGCGGCGCCGACGGCGTCGAAGTCCTTGGCCAGGTCGCTCATCGGGCTCCTTCCGGGAGGACGAGCCCGAGGCCGGCCGGCGCCAGCGCCAGCGCTTCGGCCAGCAGGCGGGGGCGGGCGACGATGTCGAGGTAGAGGGCGTCGACCGGCAGCCGCACCGCCAGCGGCACCGACTCGCGTGAGAAGGCCCCCGGCTCGGCGGTGAGGACGAGGCGGGTGTCGGGCAGCAGCGCGCGCAGGCGTCGGTAGGCGCTCCGCAGGGACGCCGCCTCGTTCTCGTCGAGGGCGCGGGCGAGGCTCGGCTCGTCGACCTGGACGGTGCGCGCCACGTACCCGGTCGCCTCGAGCTCGAGCTTGCGCCAGTACGGCTCCCCGGGGGCCGCCGTCGGCCCGGGAAGTCTCAGCTGGGTTGTCGGATCGCTGGAGGTAGGTCTGATCGGCACCGCGGTCGCCCCATCCGTCGTGGAGTCGCAGGTAGTGCCGCAGCCGGTCTCCTGGCTTCCGGCTCCGCGCTCCGCCTCGCCTTCCCGGGCTTCCGCCCAGTGGCACCGATGAGGCATCGCTTGCCGGTCACAGTGGCGAGGACCACGTCGGATTCACACCGACTTCCCGTTCACCGCGGCGCGCGGAAGCTTATAGCCCTGCCGCAGGGTGGCGGGTTAGGACGGAGCGGCCGAGCGGGATCGTCTGCGCCGCGACTATCTCGAGCTTGAGCCTGCCCAGCGCGTGAAGCAGGTCTGCGAGCTTTCTCGCTTCATGTGCGCGTGGCCGACGCGGGTCGCCGCCAGCGCGGTGCCTGACCCGACTCGGTCGTCTCGACTTGATGCAGCGGCAGGGGACGACGAACTGTGGGAGATGCTCGCTCCCGCCGCCGTCGAGGTCGACCTGGAGGACCTGGGGCGCCTGCGCCAGGCGCGCGGGGAATAAGTCTCGGCTCCGGTGGGCCCGCCGCAAATTGCGGGGATGGGGGGACCGAGGAGTCGTCCGGGGCGCGGCCTAACTTCCTTCATGCCCGTGATAGCGGGTGACGCGGAGCCCAGCGAAGTCCGGTTTGATCCCGGCGCTGTCCCGCAACGGTAAGGCTCCCCAAGGGGAGACGAGCCCGGTCGCCTGACCTCGCGTCGTTGGAAAGTCCTCGGAAGAAGGGCGACCCAAGCGACGCTCGCGGCGTCGGGCCATCCCTTCCTCCGACCGTTCCGGAGGAAAGCGATGCAGAAGACGTACACGTTGGGCTCGAGGACCTTCGTCCTCGATCAGGGCAAGGCCGAGGAGGCGCTCGCCGCCAAGCGGGTGATCGGCGGGCGGGAGACGATGACCTTCAACCTGCTGCCGCTCCGCTACGGCTGGGCCTACGAGCTGTACCGGACGATGAAGGCCAACCACTGGGAGCCCGAGGACGTGCCGATGCAGAAGGACGTCGAGCAGTGGCGCGACGGGGCGGCGCTCGGCGACGTCGACCGCTGGATCGTGCGGATGGGGATCGGCTACTTCTCCGCCGCCGAGGGGATCGTCGGCGACAACATCATCCACGTGGTGCGGGAGCTGGTGACGGCCTCGGAGCTGAAGCTGGTGCTCGGCCGCCACGCGCACGAGGAGAACATCCACGCCGACTCGCTGCTCTACATGATCTCCTCACTGGGGATCGACCCGCACGAGTGCGAGGCGATGTTCGACGACGTGCCGACGATCGTCGCCAAGAACGAGTTCGTCACCCGGGTGTCGCGCGAACTGCGCCGCGACCTCGACCTCGACGACCCGGCGGCGAAGAAGCTGCTGGCGCGCAACGTCTTCGTCTTCGGCCAGTGCATGGAGGGGACCCAGTTCTACGGCCTCTTCGGGATGATCCTCTCGCTCTACCGGCAGGGGAAGCTGACCGGGATCGGGACGATGTTCCGCTACACGCTGCGGGACGAGTCGAACCACATCGAGCTCTTCCGCCGGCTCTTCCTCGAGCTGATCACGGAGAACCCGGAGATCTGGGACGAGGCGTTCCGCGAGGAGCTGCGCGCCCTGATGGCGGAGGCGGTGGCGCTGGAGAAGGCTTTCATCGCCGACTGCCTGCCGGTCGAGGGCGTCGGCCTCTCGGAGGCCGAATTCGCGACCTACATCGACTTCATCGCCGATCGCCGGCTGCGCGGCGTCGGCCTCGAGCCGCTCACCGACGGGGTGGAGAACCCGCTGCCCTGGCTGGCCGAGCTGATGGACGTGCGCAAGGAGCAGAACTTCTTCGAGGGGAGGGTCACCGAGTACCAGAAGACCTCCGCCCTCGCGCTGGCAGCGGACGACGAACTGTGAACGAAGACACGAAGAAAACCGTGAAGAAAGGAACCAGGAAATGGTGATCCCCCTCGACGAGATCCTCGCCGACATCGAGGCCCGGCACGAGCGCGAGGCGGGCCGCGCCGACGAGACCCTGGCCGCCACGCTGAACCGCCTCGAGGCGAGTGGCCCGGCCGAGGTCGCGGTCGGCACGATGAAGCTGATCCGGCGCTCCGGCCAGATCGTCTCCTGGAACGAGACGAAGATCGAGATCGCGGTGGCCAAGGCCTTCGCCGCGCTCGGCCGCGATCCGGAGCCGGCGGCGGCGATCGCCGCCCGGGTCGGCGAACGGGCGCGCGCCCTCGGCGTCGCCTACGTCGAGATCGAGACGGTCCAGGACCTGGTCCAGGAGGAGCTGGTGCTGGGCGGCCACATGCGGGTCGCCGAGCGCTACATCGTCTACCGCGCCGAGCGCTCGATGTTGCGCGCTCGCATCTCCGCCGAGGGCGATGCGCCGCCGCGCCCGGCGCCGCTGACGATCCGCGAGGCCGACGGCAGCGAGTCGGTCTGGGACGGCGAGGACCTGCGCCCGCGGATCGCCTTCGCCTCGATCGGCCTCGACCTCTCCTTCGACGCCGAGCGCCTGGAGACCGAGCTGCGCCGCTCGATCCAGCCGGGGATCGGCCGCGCCGAGCTGGCCAAGCTGATCGTGCTGAACGCGAAGGCGCTGGTCGAGCGGGACTCCGACTACTCGCGCTTCGCCGGCCGCATCCTGCTCACCTACGTCTACGAGGAGACGCTCGACTGGGAGATCCTCCGCGACGGCGTCGGCGGGTTGCGCGAGGCGCACCGGCGGGCGCTGCGGCCGATGCTCGAGCACGGCGTCGAGATCAAGCGGATCGACTCGCGGCTGCTCGACTACGACCTCGGCAAGCTCGCCGCGGCGATCGACCCCAGCGCCGACCTCGACTTCGACTTCCTCGGCCTCCAGACCCTCTACGACCGCTACCTGCTGGTCGACAAGACCGGCGCCCGGCCGCGCCGGATCGAGGCGCCGCAGCTGTTCTGGCTGCGGGTCGCGATGGGCGTCTGCCTGGGCGAGGAGGGGACCGAACGGGAGGCGCGGGCGCTCGACCTCTACGCCGCCTACAAGGAGCGCCGCTTCTGCTCCTCGACGCCGACCCTGTTCAACGCCGGGACGCCGCACTCGCAGCTCTCCTCCTGTTACCTCTACGTGATCGAGGACACCCTGACCTCGATCGTCGGCCGCGGGATCGCCGAGAACGCGATGTGCTCGAAGTGGGCGGGCGGCCTCGGCGGCTCCTGGACCAAGGTGCGCGGCACCGGCTCCCACATCGAGTCGACCAACGGCGAGAGCCAGGGCCTCGTCCCCTTCCTGAAGCTGCACAACGACCAGCTGGTCGCCGTCAACCAGGGCGGCAAGCGGGCGGGCAGCGGCTGCGCCTACCTGGAGAGCTGGCACAACGACGTCTTCGACTTCCTCGAGCTGCGCCGCAACACCGGCGACGAGCGTCGCCGCACGCACGACATGAACACCGCCAACTGGGTCCCCGACCTGTTCATGCGGCGGATGGAGCGGCGCGAACATTGGACGCTCTTCCGCTCCAACCAGGTGCCGGTGCTGCACGACGCCTACGGCAAGGAGTTCGAGCGCCTCTACCTGGAGGCCGAGGCGCGGGCCGAGGCGGGCGAGATCTACGGCCAGAAGATCGAGGCGCTGGAGCTGTGGAAGCAGATGCTGAAGATGCTGTTCGAGACCGGGCATCCCTGGATCACCTTCAAGGACGCCTGCAACGTGCGCAGCCCGCAGGACCACGCGGGCGTCGTCCACAGCTCCAACCTCTGCACCGAGATCACCCTCAACACCTCCGACGAAGAGACCGCGGTCTGCAACCTCGGCTCGGTCGTGATCGACCGGCACCTGACGCCGGCGGGGGAGATCGACCACGCCAAGCTGCGGGCGACGGTGCGGGTCGCGGTGCGGGCGCTCGACAACGTGATCGACGTCAACTTCTACCCGACCGAGGCGGCGCGGACGGCGAACGAACGACATCGCCCGGTCGGCCTCGGCGTGATGGGACTGCAGTACGCGCTCTACGAGAAGGGGATCGAGTTCGGCTCGCCGGAGGCGGTCGACTTCAGCGACGAGATGATGGAGGCGATCGCCTTCTACGCCTACGAGGCGTCCGCCGACCTGGCGGCGGAGCGCGGCCGCTACCAGACCTATGAGGGCTCCAAGTGGGACCGCGGCCTGCTGCCCCAGGACACGGTCGACCTGCTCGAAGCCGAGCGCGGCGAGGCGGTCGAGGTGCCGCGCGGCGGCAAGCTCGACTGGGCCCCGGTGCGGGCGAAGATCGCCGCCCAGGGGATGCGGAACTCGAACGTGATCGCGATCGCCCCGACGGCGACGATCGCCAACATCATGGGCACCTCGCCCTGCATCGAGCCGATCTACAAGAACCTGTTCGCCAAGTCGAACCTCTCCGGCGACTTCACCATCCTCAACCCCTACCTGGTCCGCGATCTCAAGGCGGCGGGCCTCTGGAGCGAGGAGATGGCCTCCCAGGTCAAGTACTTCGACGGCGACCTGACCGAGATCCCGATGGTGCCGGAGGAGATCAAGCGGCGCTACCGCACCGCCTTCCAGATCGCCCCGGATCACCTGATCGACGCGGCGGCGCGGCGGCAGAAGTGGATCGACCAGTCGCAGTCCCTGAACCTCTTCCTGGCGGCGCCCGACCTGAAGACGATGAGCCACATGTACCGACGCGCCTGGCGGGTCGGGCTGAAGACGACCTACTACCTGCGCACGATGGGTGCCTCGGGGATCGAGAAGGCCACCGTCAGCGCCCCGGTCGCGGCGGCGGAACCGGCTCCGATCGCCGCCCCCGTCGCGCCGCCCGCGCCGACGCCTGCCGAGGTCGAAGCCTGCTCGATCGAGGCGATGCGCAACGGCGGCATCTGTGAGGCCTGCGAATAGGCAAGCCAAGGGATCGGTTCGGAACGGCGGTCCGGCGTCCCGGGCGTCTCGTGGCGGCCCGGGCAGGCTGTGGCCGCCACGAGACGCCCGGGACGTGAGGCTTCCGCAGGGAAGTCCACACGGACGTGGGAGAGATGCCGGGAACGTGACCCTTCCCCATGCGTCCCGTCACAGGATCGGCGCCCTCCCCGGATGAGTTCGCACTTAACCGCGCATAGCGCGGGTTTCTGCGAACTCATCCGGAGGGGGCCATGAGGAAGACGGGAGGAACCGTCAACTTCCCCCGCTCTTCGTAACGGATCCCCGGACTTCGTGACGAGACCCGCACCTCTCCCGCACCCTCGGCCTTCTCGGTGGCGGCCACAGCCTGCCCGGGCCGCCACCGAGAAGGCCGCGTCCCTTGTCCGTCCCTTCCACCCCCGGGCGCCAGCTTCAGCGGCCCCGAAATCACCGGTCGCGCTTGGCCTGACCGACCCTGACCCGCCGACTGACGGTGCGCCGTCTCTAGGATCGCCGGGGTGAGCGCCGCCGCCGAGATCTGGACGCCCGCCGCGGTCCTTGCCGACCTCGACGGCACGCTGGTCGACTCGGTCGCCTCCAGCGAGCGGGCCTGGGGGGCGCTGGCGCGGCGGCGCGGGCTGGACGAGGAGGAGACGCACCTGTTCGCGATGGGGCGGCCGACGCGGGAGACGATCGCGCTGCTGGTGCCCGAGAACGAACGGGAGGCCGAGCAGGCGCGGGTCGATCGCGATGAGGTGGACGACGCGGGCTCGGTCGTCGCCTACCCCGGTGCCGCCGAGCTGCTCGCCGGGCCGATCCCGGTCGCCGTCGTCACCAGCGGCTCGACCGCGCTGGCGACGGCGCGGCTGCGCGCCGCCGGCCTCGAGCCGCCCGTCGTCCTGGTCACCGCCGATGCGATAAGCCGCGGCAAGCCCGACCCGGAACCGTTCCTGCTCGGCGCCGAAGGCCTCGGCGTCGATCCGGCCCGCTGCCTCGCCCTGGAGGACGCGCCGCCGGGGATCGAGTCGGCGCGCGCCGCCGGCATGCCCGTCGTCGCCTTCCGCACCACCCACCCCGAGAGCGAACTGACGCGCGCGACCGTCGTCCTCGACAGCCTCGCCGAAGTTGTCGCCCGCCTTCGTCCGGGTTGAGTCTGGGGTGGCGGGGTTCGGCTGGGCTTCGGTGACGGCGTGGTTCGGGGCCGCCCCGCCCGTCCGAGATGCGTCCCGGGCGTCTCGTGGCGGCCCGGGCAGGCTGCCCGCTTGCCACGAGACGCCCGGGACGTGAGGGTCTCGCAGGGAAGTCCACACGGACGTATGAGAGATGCCGGGGACGTCACCCTTCCTCATGCCTCCCGTCCCAGGATCAAGGCCGACCGGGAGTGAGTTCGCACTTTCGCTCGCCATGCGAGCAGAACTGCGAACTCACCAGGGGGAGGCACGAGGAAGACGGGAGGAAGCGTGGACTTCCCCCGCTCCTCGTCACCGATCCCCGGAGTTCGTGACGGATCTCGCACCTCTCCCCGACACCCGGCCTTCTCGGTGGCGGCCACAGCCTGCCCGGGCCGCCACCGAGAAGGCCGCGTCCCTTTTCCGTCCCTTCCCCAAACCCCTTCCACCTCCGGGCGCCAGCTCCAGGCGCCCAGCCCCACCTAAGCCGCCGCGGGCGCTCCGAGCTCGGCGGCCTCGGCGAGGATCTCGACCGAGCGGACGCGGTTGTCGACCGAGTCGGCGTAGTGGACGGTGATCAGCTCGTCGACGCCGGTCTTGCGCTGGAAGTCGGCCAGGTAGGCGGCCGCTTCGGCGCCGGTGCCGACGGCCGAGTAGGTGAGCATCTCGTCGACCACCTTGGCCCGGTAGGAGCCGAGGACCTCGTCCACTTCCTCGCTGCTCAGCTTGCCGCCGGAGGGCGACTTGAAGAGGTTCTTCACCCGCGCCCGGCGGGTCACCTCCAGCTGTGCCTCGGCGTTCGCCTTGTCCGGTGCGGCGATCACGCCGACCCCGGCCATCGCGTAGGGCTCGGCCAGCTGCTCGGAGGGCTTGAAGTTCTCGCGGTAGATCTGCAGCGCGTCGAAGAGCGAGTGCGGCGCGAAATGCGAGGCGAAGGCGTAGGGAAGCCCCAGCACCGCGGCGAGCTGGGCGCCGAAGAGCGAGGAGCCGAGGATGTAGAGCGGCACGAAGGTGCCCTTGCCGGGGATCGCGATGACGCCGGAGACGGGCGAGTTGTCGGAGAGGAAGCCCTGCAGCTCCTGGACGTCCTGGGGGAAGCGTTCGCTGGAGAACTCGTCGCGGCGCAGCGCCCGCATCGCGGCGGTGTCGGAGCCGGGGGCGCGGCCGAGGCCGAGGTCGATGCGGCCCGGGTGCAACGTCGCCAGGGTGCCGAACTGCTCGGCGATCACCAACGGCGAGTGGTTGGGCAGCATGATGCCGCCGGCGCCGAGGCGGATCTTCTCCGTGTGGGCGCCGATGTGGGCGATCAGCACCGCGGTCGCCGAGCTGGCGATCGAGCGGATGTTGTGGTGCTCGGCGTACCAGATGCGCCGGTAGCCGAGCCGCTCCGCCGCCTGGGCCAGCTTGACGCTGCCGGCGAAGCTGTCGGCGATCGTCTCGTCCGGCCCGACCGCGGCGAGGTCGAGGATCGAGAGGGGGACGTCGGGGCGCGCGGGCGCGTCGGTCAGGTCGCTCATCGACTAAGCATGCCTGACCGGGTTCGCCGGCCCGGCGGAGCGGCTCAGATCCCCGAGCCGATCCTCCCCGCCCGCGCCTCCGCCCATTCGTCGACGCCCGAGTCGAAGTCGACGAGGCGGTCGATCTCGGCCAGCTCCTCGGCGCTGAAGTCGAGGTTGTCGAGCGCGTCCACGTTCTGCTCCAGCTGGGCCACCGAGGAGGCGCCGATGACGAGCGAGGTCATCCGCGGGTCGCGCAGGCTCCAGGCGAGCGCCATCTGGGCGAGCGACTGGCCGCGCCCCTCGGCCAGCGCGTTCAGCTCGCGCACCCGGCCGATCACCTCGTCGTTGATCCAGCCCGAGTCGAAGGCGCCGTAGTCGCTCTGGGTCGCGCGGGAGTTCTCCGGGATCCCCTCCAGGTACCTGCCGGTGAGCAGGCCCTGGGCGAGGACGGTGAAGCCGATCACGCCGACGCCGAGCTCGTCGACCGCGTCGAGCAGCCCCTCGTCCTCGATCCAGCGGTTCAGCATCGAGTAGCTGGGCTGGTGGATGAGCAGGGGCGTGCCGAGGTCTCGCAGGATCGCGGCCGCCCGGCGGGTGTGCTCGGCGTCGTAGGAGGAGACACCGACGTAGAGCGCCTTGCCCTGGCGCACGGCCGTGTCGAGCGCGCCCATCGTCTCCTCCAGCGGGGTCGAGCCGTCGAGCCGGTGCGAGTAGAAGATGTCGACGTGGTCGAGGCCCATCCGGGTGAGCGACTGGTCGAGCGAGGAGAGCACGTACTTGCGCCCGCCGCCGCCCTGGCCGTAGGGGCCCGGCCACATGTCCCAGCCCGCCTTGGTCGAGATCACCAGCTCGTCGCGGTAGGGGCGGAGGTCCTCCCGCATCAGCCGGCCGAAGTTGATCTCGGCGGCGCCGTAGGGCGGCCCGTAGTTGTTGGCGAGGTCATGGTGGGTGATGCCGAGGTCGAAGGCGCGCCGGGCGATCTCCCGCTGCGTCTCGAACGGCCGGTCGTCGCCGAAGTTGTGCCAGTAGCCGAGCGAGAGGACCGGCAGGTCGAGGCCGGAGCGCCCGGTGCGGCGGTAGACCATCTTGCCGTCGTAGCGGTTGGTGTCTGCGTCGTAGCTCATGGCCACGATTTCTACCCACCCAGCGGACTCGGCATTCGATCTTCGCTCCCCAGGCGGTCTGCCGGGGGGAGAGATGGCCGCGCCGTGTCCTTATACCCGCGTGAGCCGACGCGCCGAGGTAGACCTGCAGACGACCCGCGACCTGGTCGAGGAAGTGCTGCGCACGGCGCTCGCCTTGGAGGACGTGATGACCTCCCTGCTCGACGACCTCCCCGACGGCGCCTTCCCCGGTGAAGACGGCGCCCACGTGCTGCTGGAGATGGTGGTCGGCTCCGTCCATCCCGCCGCCCGCGCCGCCGGCCGCCGCGACTGCCGCGCCGCCACCGCGCTCGTCGGCGCCGTCCGCGAACGCGTGCTCGACGACCTCCGCGCCGCCGCCGAGCTCGCCCGCCGCCGCGAAAACGCCGGCGAGGCGTGAGAGGCTGGGCGCATGGCCTCGTTCTCCGCCTTCGACTCGCGCCGCTACCGGACCGTCACCCCGCGGGAGGGGTACGACCGGTGGGCGGCGACCTATGAGGGGACGGTCGAGGACGCGATGGACCTGGCGCTCCTCGAGCGGCTCGACGTGGACTGGGGTTCGGTGGGCGCGGCGGCGGACCTGGGATGTGGGACGGGGCGGACGGGGGAGTGGCTGGCGGCTCACGGCGTGGGGGAGATCGACGGGGTCGATCTCTCCCCGAAGATGCTGGACGCGGCGCGCGCTCGCGGCGTCTATCGCTCGCTCGGCGAGGCCGAGGTCGGCGCCACCGGGCTCGACGCCGGCGCCTACGACCTCGTCGTCTCCTGCCTGGTCGACGAGCACCTCGCCGACCTGCGGCCTCTCTACGAGGAGGCGGTACGCCTCCTCGCGCCCGCGGGACGGTTCGTCCTGGTCGGCTTCCACCCGCACTTCATCATCGCCTCGGGGATGCCGACCCACTTCGACGACGCCGAGTCGGGCGAGCCGCTGGCGATCGAGACGCACGTCCACCTGCTCGGCGATCAGGTCGCCGCGGGGCTCCGGGCCGGCCTCGTGCTCGGCGCGCTCCACGAGCGGCTCGTCGACGACGAGTTCCTCGCCTTGAAGCCGAAGTGGGAGCGCTACCGCGGCCATCCGATCTCCTTCGCCTGCGTCTGGTCGCGCCGCCCGCACGCAACTCGAGGCGCCGATCCGCTATGAAGGCGCGGTGCCCCACATCATCGCCTGGTGCGGATTCTTCGGGGCCTGGCTGCTCGTCGCCGGGCCGCTCGACCAGGCTGTCCGCGAGGTCGAAGAGAACGAGTTCGAGCACGACGCGATCACCGAAGCCGCCTCGCGGGTCGAGGAGCCGGAGCAGGTCTCCGGCTGGTGGCTGCTGCTCCCGCCGGTCTGGTGGCTGTTGCGCCGTCGCCGCGAGAGCCGCTATCGGCACGAGGTCGCGCGGGAGATGGACGATCGCGACCTGCTCGCCTTCCTCAACTTCCGTGACGTGCTCAACGGCTGGGCCTACGTCGCCGCCGGCGCCTCGCTGATCGCGGTCAAGGAGACCTGGGAGCTGCACGAGGCCTACGAGTGGCCGGAGTGGGTCTTCTGGGCGCTGGTGGTCGTGATGCTGGGCTTCTGCGTCGGCACCACCCGCCTGCGCTACTACCATCGCCAGGCTCGACCGTCCGTCGAAGACTGAGGTGGCGGCCGGGGTCGGGCAGGACTGGATGCAGCGGTTCGCCGCGGTCGCCCGCGGTGTGCGCGAGGGCGACGAGGCGCAGATCGCGGCCGCGGTCGAGGAGCTGAGCCGGCGCCACCGCCTGCTCGCCCCGCTGGCGCTGCTGGTCGGCGGCGTCGCGATGCTCTTCGGCGGCCTCCGCGTCCTCTTCGGCAACTGGCGCCTGGTCGCGATCCAGGTGCCGCCGGCGATGTGGATCTGGCTGGCGATGTACGACCTCCGCGCTCACCTCCTCCACGACCGCTCCCTGCACGCGGTGCGCGGCGCCTGGGTGATCCCGATCATCGTCGTGATCGTCGCGATCACCGCCGCCTGCTTCTTCCTCAACGCGGTCTTCGGCTTCGCGATCAGCCAGGACGGCACGCCGCGGATCCGCCCCGCCGTCGCCGAGGCGCGCCGCCACCTGCGTGCGATCCTCGGCTCCGGCGGCGTCGTCGGCCTCGCCCTGGGACTGACCGTCACCGTCGTCACCCGCGCCCACAAGCCCTGGTTCGCGCTCAGCCTCAGCGTCGTCGTCGGCGTGATGATGGTCGCCTACGTCGCCGTCCCGGCGCGGCTGATCGGGATCGAACAGAGCGGCTCGCGGCGCGACCGGCTCTCCGCCGGCGTTGTCGGCTCCTTCCTCGGCGCCGTCGTCAGCACCCCCGCCTACCTGCTCGGCCGGATCGGCCTGCTGATGATCGGCTCGCCGTTCCTGCGCTTCCCGGGCGTCCTCATCTTCCTCGTCGGCTTCACCCTGCAGGCGGGCGCGACCAGCGCCGTGA
Source organism: Solirubrobacterales bacterium (assembly GCA_047601885.1). GTDB lineage: Bacteria > Actinomycetota > Thermoleophilia > Solirubrobacterales > 70-9 > VAYN01. The sequence continues at coordinate 1,062,492 of JASGIK010000001.1, read as the reverse complement.
AGGCGGTGAAGATGGGCGCGAAGCTGGGACGTCGCGACCGGATCGAAAATTCGCTCGACTAGCGGCGACGGCGGTGAGATGATCGCCGCCGCCATGAACCGCGACGAGTTGGGGACCAGGCTGCGGGCGCTGCGCACCGAGCGCGGCCTCTCGCTGAGCGAACTCGAAGCGGCGACCAGCATCTCCAGCTCCTTCCTCTCCCTGGTCGAGAGCGGCAAATCCGACATCACGATCAGCCGGCTCCTGCGCCTCGCCGACTACTTCGACGTCGACCTCGGCGACCTGGTCGAGGGCAGCCGCGTCGGCCGCAAGCCGCTCGAGGTGATCCGCGAGAACGACGGCAGCACCGTCTCCTCGGCGGCGGAGGGCGTGACGGTGCGCTTCCTCGGTCACTCGCGCTGGCAGCTCTCGCCGCGGGTCGGCGAGTACGAGCCGGGCGGGACGATCGACGTCGGCGAAGGCGAATCGGCGGCGCGCGAGATCTTCCACCACCACGAGCTCTTCATGTACGTGGTCAGCGGCACCTTCGAGCTGACCGTCCACGGCGAAGACCCGGTCCGTGTCGGCCGCGGCGACTCGGTGCTGATCCGCGACGGCGCCGACCGCGTCGTCAACGTCGGCCGCGGCGTCGGCCGCATGCTGGTGGTCGGTCTCTCGAACGGCGCCTAGCGCCGGCGCCGGCCCACGCCGGCGCCCTTCACGGCCGCACCTTCATGAACGAGGCGCCGACCTGCTTGAACGCGGCTCCCCGCTTCGGCTTCACCCACCAGGTCACCTTGACCGAGAACTTCGTTCGAATTCCGCTGACTTTGAACGGATAGGCCTTGTAGGCGAGCGGGCCGAGCTTCTGGCAGGTGTGGGCACCGCCTACCGGCTTCGGCCCGTAGATGCGGAAGCAAGATTTGAGCGGGCGCTTGCCGACGTGACTTTTGAAGACGAAGGTCCCGCGGAAGAGAAGCGACTTGTCGTAATGACAGTGACGGGATGCCTTGAACGGCTTCGAGTTGTCGCAGGACCCGTAGACCGAGTACTTCTGCGCGGGCTTTGCGGCGTGCGCGGCCGGCGCGAGCAGCGCGGCGGCCAGCAGCAGGGGGAGGACGAGGCGAGTTTTCATGGCCGGCCCCTACCCGCCTGAGCGGATCCCTCACCTCTCGGGCGACGCGCCCCCTGATTAGGCTTCCCCGGGTGAGTTCCGCCGACCTTGCCCCGGCGGGCTCCGAGGCGGAGCCCGTACCCGTATTTCATTTCGGCCACTGGCCGGCGGTCCGCCGCTGCGCGCTGGCGCTCTACTTCGTCGGCTTCCTCGTCTGGAGCTACCACTACGGGATCCCGGTCCAGCGCGAGCTGGTGATCGCCTGGGTCTGTGGCGCGCTCGCCTGCGCCTGCCTCGGCCGCCACCCGCGCGAAATGCTGCGCCTGGTCATCGACTGGGCGCCGATGGTGATCGTCCTCGCCGCCTACGACATGACCCGCGGCGTCGCCGACAAACTCGGCATCGGGGTCCATTTCTCCCCGATGATCGACTTCGACAAAGCGGTCTTCTTCGGCCAGACGCCGACCGAATGGCTGCAGCACCACCTCTACGACCCGAACGTCCTCAGCGCCTGGAACGTCGCCTTCACGCTGATCTACACCAGCTACTTCATCACCCCCTTCGCCCTCGCCGGCTGGCTCTGGGCGCGCGACCGCCCCGCCTACATCCGCTTCGCCAAGCGCCTCGTCTCGCTGGCGATCGCGGGCGTCCTCACCTACATCGCCTTCCCCGCCGCGCCGCCCTGGCTCGCCGCCCAGGAAGGGCTGTTGCACGACGTCCACCGGACCACCTCGGAAGGCTGGAAGATCATCGGCGTCGGCACCTCGATCCTCTTCTCCGAAGGGCAGGCCTCGGTCAACCTGGTCGCCGCGGTGCCCTCGCTGCACGCCGCCTTCACGATGCTGGTCGCGCTCTTCATCTGGCCGCGGGTGCCCTGGCGCCGCGCCCGGCCGCTGCTGCTGCTCTATCCGGCGGCGATGGCGCTCACCCTGATGGCGACCGGGGAGCACTACTTCTTCGACATCCTCTTGGGCTGGTGCTACGCGGGTGCGACGATGCTGGCCTGGCGTTGGTGGGAAGCGAGGCGAGGCGCCCCCGCAAGGCGCCCGTCCCATGCCGGGCCTGCCGAGAATCCATAGATTTCCTATATTGCCGGGATGAGCTCAGGGTCCTCCCAGGATCGGGCCGCGGCGGTCGACGTCGTCGCCACCACGCTGCTCGGCCGCGCCGCGCGCCTCACCCGCCTGCTGATGCGCAGCGGCGCCCACCACGAGGTCTCGCGGACCGAGGCGGGCGTGCTCTCGACCCTGCGCGAAGGCCCGCTCCGGATCACCGACCTGGCGACCACCGAGGCGCTCGCGCAGCCGACCATCACCCAGCTCGTCGACAAACTCGAGGGCCGCGGGCTGGTCGCGCGGGGGCGCGCCGCCGACGACGGCCGCGTCGTCCTGGTCAACATCACCGACGCCGGGCGCGAGAAACTCGAAGAGGTGCGGGCGGAGATCCGCGCCAACATGCGGGCGGCGCTCGCCGATCTTCCCGACGCCGAGCTGACCGAGCTTGTCCACGCCGCCGAGACGCTCGGCGCCCTGATCGAGAAGCTGCTGCCCGCCCACGACGCATGAGTGAGGCGACGCGCGTCCGGGCGATGCCGGGCGACCAGGGCGCGGGCCTCCGGCCCGGGTTCGTGGGACGCTGGGGGGATGGGGGCGACCACGGCCGAGGAGGCGACGCAGGGCTTCGCGGCCTACCGGCGGCTCTTCGGGGCGCCGCGCGTCAAGGGGCTGCTGTTCGCCAGCATCCTCGCGCGGCTGCCGATCGGGATCGGGTCGGTCGGGCTGGTGCTCTTCGTCCACGGCGAGACGGGCTCGTTCGGCAGCGCCGGGCTCGTCACCGGCGCGTTCGCGATCGGGGTGGGCGGGACCGGGCCGCTGCTGGCGCGGCTGATCGACCGGCGCGGGTCACGGCTGGTGATCGTGCCCAGCGCCCTCGTGACCGCGGCGAGCTTCGTCGCCGTCGTCGTGCTCGGCAAGGCCGGCGCGGGCGCCGTCCCGCCGGCGCTCGCGGCGTTGGCCGCGGGGGCCGCCACGCCGCCGGTCGGCGGCGTGCTGCGCCAGCACTGGGGCGAGCTGGTCCCGCCGGGCGAGATCCAGACCGCCTACGCGCTCGACGCGGTGACGATCGAGCTGATCTTCGTCAGCGGGCCGCTGCTGGCCGGCCTGCTGGCGGCCGCCTTCGGCCCGTCGACCGGGCTGATCGCCGCCGCCGTCCTCGGCCCCAGCGGCGCGATCCTCTTCGAGTCCCTGCTCAGCGTCGCGCCCGGGGAGGAACCGGACGCCGAGCGCCACTGGCTCGGGGCGCTGCAGTCGCCGACCCTGCGCGTGCTGGTGCTGGCCGGGATCCCGCTGGGCGCCTGCTTCGGCGCCCTCGACGTCACCCTGCCGGCCTTCGGCGCCGATCACGGCGCGGCGGCGCTCGGCGGCCCGCTGAACGCCGCGGTCGCCTTCGGCTCGGCGCTCGGCGGCGTCGCCTTCGGCGCCCGCCCGGAGGCCTTCGGCCCGCCCTCGCGCGCCGCCGCCCGGCTCGGGGCGCTGATGGTCGTCACCTACCTGCCGCTGCCCTTCGCCGGCGCGGTGCCGGAGATGTTCGTCTTCGCCGCCCTCGCCGGACTCTGCATCGCGCCGCAGATCAGCACCCGCAACAACCTCGCGCAGTCGAGCCTCGCCGCCGGGACGGCGACCGAGGCCTTCACCTGGCTCTCGCTCGCGGCGACGGTCGGCGCCAGCTCCGGCGCCGCCGCGGTCGGCCCGCTGGTCGAGGCGGCGGGATGGCGGGCCGGCGCGGTCGTCGCCGTGGCGATGCCCGCGCTGGCGACCCTGGTGCTGCTCGCGCGCCGCGACCTGCTCCACGACTGAGGTCGGGCCACGGCGCGGCATTTGACAGGCGGCGGGCGGGCCGCCACGATCACCGCGTGTCCGAGTCCACCGCAGCGGAGCGATCGACCTCACTCGGCGCCTCCTTCGCGGCGGCGCCGGCGGCCAAGGATTTCGAGCGCATCCGCGTCCTGGTCCACCCGGAAGTCGACTTCCGCGGCCTCACCCCGCGCCGCGACTGGGAGGCGAGCGATCCCGAGACGTTGATCAGCTCGGTGCTGCGCCAGTGGTTCGCGGACTCCGACCAGATCGAGAAGCTGGAGAAGCTGGAGACCGACGCCTTCGCCGACCGCGAGCGGGTCGGCTACCGCTTCCGCGTGCGCAACCCGGAAGGGCTCTTCGAGGTCGAGCAGCAGGTCTACATCGGCGAGCGCGACGGCCGCATCGGCTGGATGCGCAGCGTCTGCTCCGGCTACCGGCCGATCGAGGAGGCCTGATGAGCAGCGAGGTCGCCGCCGCCAACGTCGAGGCGAGCGAGGCCTGGAGCGGGCCGCTCTTCGAGCGCTTCGTCCGCTTCCGTCCCTTCGTCGCCGACGGGCTCGGCGCCCACGGCGAGGTCGGTCTGGCGGCGCACCCGCCGCGCGCGGGCGACCGCGTGCTCGACATCGGCTGCGGCTTCGGCGACACCACGCGGCGGCTCGCGGAGCTGGTCGGCGCGGACGGCGAGGTGGTGGGGGTCGACGTCTCGGCGCCGTTCCTCGACCTGGCCGCGGAGGAGGCGACCGAAGCCGGCATCACCAACGTCGACTACCGCTTCGGCGACGTCCAGATCGCCGACCTCGACGGTCCCTACGACTACGTCTTCTCGCGCATGGGGGTGATGTTCTTCGCCAATCCGGTGCAGGCGCTGCGCAACGTGCGGAGCGCGATGCGCCCCGGCGGGCGCCTCTGCATTGTCGTCTGGCGGCGCAAGCTCGACAACGGCTGGGTCTGGGAGGCCGAGCAGGTGGTCGAGAAGTACCTCGAGCACCCGGAGAAGAGCGAGGAGCCGACCTGTGGCCCGGGCCCCTTCTCGATGGCCGACGCCGACACCGTCAGCGAGCAGCTGCAGATCGCCGGCTTCGAGTCGGTCCACCTGCGCCGCAGCGACATCCCGATGCGGATGGGGGACACGCTCGACCAGGCGGTGGACCTGACGATGTCGATCGGCCCGGCGGGCGAGGTCCTGCGCCTCTGGGGCGACCGCGCCGACGAGATCCGCCCCCAGATCGCCACCGAGATCCGCGAGGCCCTGCGACAGTTCGATACGGGGGACGGAGTGCTCGCCCCGGCCTCGACCTGGATCATCTCGGCGCTCGCGCCGAGCGACTAGACGGGGCGCGCGAGCTCGTAAGCGGCGCGCAGGCCGTCGCCGAAGGCGCGGACCGCGTTCAGCTCGCTCGGGTTCTCGGCCCCGCCGACCACCCGGTGCGGCACCTCGAGCCGCTCCAACAAGGGGCGGAGCTCGTCCCGCCGCTCCTGTCCCGCGGCGATGACCACCCGCTCCGCCGCGATCGTCTCCACCGTCCCGTCCTCCATCGCGATCTCGACGCCCTCCGGCGTGATCCGCCGGTAGGAGAGCCCGGTCCGCGTCTCGACCCCGGCGTGCTTCAGCGCGTCGAGCCACACCCACCGCGTGGTGACCCCGATCCCGCTGCCGATTCGCCCCGAACGTCGCATCAAGGTCACACGTGCCCCATTGCTCAGGCCTTTGCCGTGGAGAGAAACCGTCCCTATGCGACGGTTTCTCTCCACGGCCGGCGGGGTGAGTCGGTAGCGGTCGTAGAAATCGGCGGCGTCAGAGGGTTCGTGCGTCAGAAGATGGGCGAGGTCGACGCCGATGCCGCCCGCGCCGACGATCGCGACGGACGAGGCGTCGCCGAGGCCCGACTCGAAGGCGGCGGCGTAGTCGACGACGTGGGGGAGGGACGAGCCGGGGATGTCGACGGTGCGGGGATGGACGCCGGTGGCGAGGACGACGCCGACGCAATCGGCCAAGAGGTGGGCGTCGTCCTCGCCGAATTCGTGACCGAGGTGAACGCGGACGCCGAGCCGTTGAAGCTCGGACTCGAAGTAGGCGATCGTCGCCCCGTAGTCCTCCTTGCCGGGGACCATCCGCGCCCAGCGAAATTGCCCGCCCAGCTCCTCCCGCGCCTCGTAGAGGTGGACGTCCCCGCCGAGCGACGCCAGCGCCCGCGCCGCCTCGAGCCCCGCCGGCCCGCCGCCGACGACCACGTACCGCGCCGCCCCTCCGGCGCGTTCGCACTTTCCCGCGCCAGGCGCGGTTTTCTGCGAACTCACCGGGGGTGGGGTCGGGAAGTCGACCTCGTGGCCGGCCCGGGGGTTCACGAGGCACGACACGTGCCCGCCGACGAGCGACCGATCGATGCACGCTTGATCGCAGCTGATGCAGACGTTGATCGCGGCGCGCTCCTTCCCCTTCGCGATGATCCGGGGGTCCGCCAGGAAGGGCCGTGACATCGAGATCAGGTCGACACCGCCCCCCGCAAGCACCGCCTCCGCGTCCTCCAACCGGTTCATCCGGTTCCCCGCGATCACCGGCACCGCCGCCGTGGCCGCCGAAGTGGCGGCGGTGCCGGTGATCGCCCCTTTCAGCCCTTCGGCCCACGGCACGAACGCTCCGCTCGGCACCGCCCCCTGCACCGTCGGCACCGGCGATTCGTGCCAGCCGACGCCGACGTTCAGCGCGTCGACGCCCGCGCCGACCAGCGCCGCGGCGAACGCCTCGACCTCCGCCCACGGCCGCGATCCGGGCATCAGCTCCGCGCCGGTCATCCGGAAGAGCACCGGGAAGCCGGCGCCGACCGCCTCCCGCACCGCCAGCGCCACCTCGACGCCGAAGCGCATCCGTCCCTCGGCGTCGCCGCCCCAGTAGTCGTCGCGCCTGTTGGTCGCCGGGGAGAGGAACTGGTCGACCAGGTAGCCCTCCGAGCCCATCACCTCGACCGCCGCGAAGCCCAGGTCGCGCGCCAGCTTCGCCGCCCGGGCGAACTCCGCGACCACGTCCCAGACCTCCTCCGCGGACAACGCCCGCGGTTCGACCCGCGAGACCCGGCTCGTCACCGCCGAGGGCGCGACGACCTCGCCCGGCGAGTCGGCCAGGGCGTAGCGCCCGGCGTGGAAGAGCTGCAGCGCGATCGCCGCCTCGGTCCCGGCGGTTGCCCGGGCCACCCGGGTCAGGGCTTGCTTCGCCGCCTCCGTATCCAGCACCCCGTAGCTCCCGTCCGCCGCCCCGTCCTCGCTCACCGCCCAGCCGCCGGTCACGATCAGCCCGGCCTCCCCGAGCGCCCGCTCGCGATAGAACGCCGCCAGCCGCTCGCCCGCGTCCGGCCCACCCTCCAGCCCGAGGTGCATCGACCCCATCGCGATCCGGTGCGGGAGTCGCAGGCCGCCGATCGTCACCGGTCTGAAGACGTGATCCAGCGCGCCCTCCGGCGCCTCCGATCCGGTGCGGTCAGGCATCGGACGCGGTGGCCGCGTCCTCTCCCGGCAGCCGCAGCTCCGGGCCCGCGTCGTCGAAGAAGGGCGGCGCGACGATGCTGAGGCCGCCGTCGACGACCAGCGACTGCCCGGTGATGTACTCGGAGCGCGGTTCGAGCAGGAACTCGACCGTGTCGGAGACCTCCTTCACCGAGCCCATCCGCCGCTTCGGGATCTTCGGCAGGACGACGTCCAGCCCCGGCATCCCGTCGACGCCGTAGAAGTAGGCGCTCGAGTCCGACTCGATGATCCCGCCGTTGACCGCGTTGACGTTGATCCCCAGCGGCGCGAACTCGATCGCCATGTAGCGCACGTAGGCCTCCAGCGCGGCCTTGGCGGCGCCGAGGTTGGCGTAGGTCGGGTAGGCGCGGATCGACCCGTAGGAGGAGAGCGTGACGATCCGCCCGCCGTCGGTCATCAGGTCCACCGCCCGCTGCGCGCCGAGCACGAAGCTGCGGATGTTCATCGCGTAGGAGCGGTCGAGGTGGTGCAGCTTCAGGTCCTTGATCAGCTTGAAGGCCGAGGCCGCCGCGTTGTCGACGAAGTAGTCGAGCCGGCCGAACTCCTCGCCCGCCGCGTCGAAGAGGCGGTCGATGTCCTCCGGCGACTCCATGTCCGCCCCCACCGCGATCGCCCGGCCGCCGCGCTCCCGCACCCCGGCGACGACCTCGTTCGCCAGGTCCTCGTTCTGCTTGTAGTTGACGACCACCGAGCCGCCCTTGTCGGCCAGCGAGAGCGCCAGCGTGCGGCCGATGCCGCGCGAGCTGCCGGTGATCAGCGCGACCTTGTCGGCCGCGAAGCGGTCCTCCGCCATTCAGCCCAGCTCCCGCTCGGCGATCGAGGCGTGGACCGGGGCGAAGACCTCGCGGGCGATGATCGTCTTCTGGATCTCGTTGGTGCCCTCCTCGAAGCGCTGCGCGCGCGCGTCGCGGTAGACCCGCTCGATCGGCTGCGAGGCCCAGAAGCCGATCCCGCCATGTGCCTGCAGGGCCTTGTCGGTGACCCGGCCGAGCATGTCGACCGCGGTCAGCTTCGCCATCGAGGAGAGGACCGAGGCGTCGGCCGCCCCCGCCTCCCAGCGCCGCGCCGCGTGCAGCACCAGCTGGCGCGAGGCTTCGATGTCGGCGGCGTTCTCGGCCAGGGCGAAGGAGATCGCCTGCCGCTGCGACAGCGGCTTGCCGAAGGTGACGCGCCGCGCGGCGTGCTCGGCGGCCAGCTCCTGCGCCCGCCGCGCCAGCCCGACGCAGGTCATCGCGACGGCGATCCGGCTCGGCGTGAGGAAGCCGCCGAAGGCGACCTGCAGGCCCTTGCCCTCCTCGCCGAGCGTGTCGGTGACGGGGACCGGGGCGCGGTCGAAGACCAGGTGGGCGTGGTCGGTCCCGCGCACGCCGAGCGACTCGCCCATGTCCTTGACAGACACATTCGGCGTATTCCTGTCGACGAGTAGGGCGACGGTCCCTTCGGCCCCTTGCGTCCCCGCCAGGCGGGCGAAGAGCAGCCAGCGGTCGCAGCTGACGCCGAAGGTGATCAGGTGCTTCTCGCCGGAGAGGTAGTAGGTGTCGCCCTCGCGCTCGACCTCGCAGCGCAGGTCGGCGCCGGTCCCGGCGGTCGGCTCGGTCAGGGTGAAGGCGACGGTGAGGTCGCCGGTCACGGCAGGCATCACGTAGTCGCGCCGCTGCTCCTCGGTCGCGAACTGGTCGACCGAGCGCCAGACCCCGTTGGCGACGTGGACGATCATCCGCAGCGAGGCGTGCGACATCGAGAAGAGTTCCAGCAGCTCCAGGTAGCGGGAGAAGGGGATGCCGCGGCCGCCGTACTCGACCGGCCCGGCGAGCGAGAGATAGCCGCGCTCCTTCAGCTCCGCCCGCAGCTCCGGCGGCACCGCCCGCTCGGCCTCGATCCGCCGCGTCCACTCCTCGCCCTCGTCGGCGACGTAGGCGGCGATCTCCGCCTTGAGGTCGTCGAAGCCCGCCTCGTCGAAGGTCTCGGGCAGGGGGATCGCGGCTTGCGGGGTCATCGGACGGGCTCCTTGGAAGTCGGTTTCGGCTCCTCCGGCCGGAGCCCCTTCGCCCGCTCGCGCAGGACGAACTTCTGGATCTTTCCACTCGGCGTGCGCGGCATCTCGTCGATCGTCTCGACCCGCTCGGGCCAGTAGAACTTCGAGACCTCGGCGGCGTCGAGGTGGGCGCGCACCTCGGCCAGCCCGAACTCGGACTCGTCGCTCCGGTCGGGATCGCGGACGACGAAGGCGCAGGCGCGCTCGCCGAGCCGCTCGTCCGGCATCGCCACGATCGCCACCTCGGCCACCGCCGGGTGCTGGTGGAGCAGCTCCTCGATCTCGGCCACCGGCACCTTCTCGCCGCCCCGGTTGATGATGTCCTTGACCCGGCCGGTCAGCCGCAGGAAGCCGTCGGCATCGATCGTCGCCAGGTCGCCGGTCCGGTACCAGCCGTCCTCGGTCATCGCCGCGGCGGTCAGGTCGGGACGGTCGAGGTAGCCCTCGAAGAGGCAGCGCGAGGTCACCTGGTAGTTGCCCTCCTCGCCCGGGCCGAGGACGTTGCCCTCGTCATCGACGATGCGGATCCGGGTGCCGGCCAGGGCGCGGCCGTCGGTGCCCCAGACCTTGGCCGGGTCGTCGCCGGGCGCGGCGAGGGCGCCGAGGCAGGACTCGGTCGATCCCCAGGCGCCGCAGACGGCGGCGGCGAGGACGGTGGTGGCGCGCTCGGCCAGCGCCCGCGGCACGGCGGCGCCGGTGACGACGAAGATCCGCAGCGCCGGCGGCGCCTCCTCCTCGCCCGCCTCGACCACGCGGACGAGGTCGGCGAGGAACGGCGTCGCCGCCTGCACGAAGGTCCCGTCCCAGTCGCGCAGCGCGCGGGCGCCGACGCGAGCGTCCCAGGCGTCCTGGATCACCTGGGTCGAACCGAGCGCGAACGCCAGCCACATCCCGTAGAGCAGGCCGGTCTGGTGGGCGAGCGGGGTGGGGATGAAGATCGTGTCGTCGCGGCCGAGGCCGAGGTGCTCGACCTCCATCATCGCCGCCCGCGTCAGCGCGTCGTAGCGGTGCAGCACGCCTTTCGGCTCGCCGGTCGAGCCGGAGGTGAAGAAGAGCTGGGACAGCGCCGTCGGCGCCGGCTTGCGGGCGACGATCGCCTCGCGGTCGGGCTCCCGCCCGGCGAGCGCGGCGGCGAAGTCGTGCCAGCGGGCGTCCTCGGTCCTCGGCAGCGCGGGCGCGCCGTCGTGGCCGACCACGATCACGTGCTCGATCGGCAGCGCGCCGTCGTCCGCCGCCCCGCTGCCGCCCGCGCCGTTGGTCGGCGCCGCCGCGGCGGTCAGCATCGCCGCCGTCTCCTCCGCGTGCCGCCGGCCGCGGAACTCGTCGGCCACCACCAGCACGCGCGCCTTCGCGCGGCGCACGGCGAAGCCGACCTCGCGCTCGCGGAAGATCGGCATCAGGGCGCAGCAGATCGCCCCGACCTTCATGCAGGCCAGGGTCAGGATCACGAACTCGCCCCAGTTGGGCAGCTGGTAGGCGACGGTCTCGCCCGGCTCGACCCCCAGCTCCAGCAGCAGCGAGGCCGCCTTGTCGGCCTCGCGGTCGAGCTCCTCCCAGGTCCAGACCCGGGTGCCGCCCGCCCGCACGTCGACGACCGCGTTCTCGCCCGGCCGCTCCCGGGCCCAGCGCCCGACCCAGTCGACGATCGGCACCTCGGCCGCCTGGTCGATCGCGATCGACTCGGTCGCCCGCCGCCCCGGGTCGGCCGCGCCCGCCCCGGCCGCGGCGACCGCCGCGGTCCGCTCGCGGTCGTCCTCGATCGCCAGGTCGAGCCCGATCGCCCGCATGTCGTCGAGGAAGCCGGGATAGGAGATGCGGAACGCGTTCGGGTAGGTCAGCGAGCTCTCGCCGCGCGCCCGCGAGGCCGCCACGGTCAGCGCCATGTGCACGCGGTGGTCGTTGAAGCTGGAGAGCGGCGAGCCGGTCAGGCTGCCCTCGATCCCGCGCACGACCAGCTCGTCGCCCTGCTCTTCGACGTCGCCGCCCATCCGGTTCAGCTGCAGCATCGAGACGACCCGGTCGCTCTCCTTCAGCCGCACGTGGGCGACGTTGGAGAAGCGCGTCTCGCCCTCGGCGAACTGGCCCATGGTGGAGAGCACCGGCAGCATGTCGGGCATCGGCCGGCAGTCGATCTCGACCCCCCGCAGCCGCACCCCGTCATGGCGCACCCGCATCCCGCCCGCGGCCGGGTCGAGCTCCATCGGCAGGCCCATCGCCGCGGCGACGTCGAGGAAGTGGGCCTCGGGGTGGTCGACCTTCGAGCCGTCGATCTCGTTGACGCCGCGGAAGACGACGTCGGCCGGGTGGATCGAGGTGGCGGCGAGGCCGAAGGCGAGCGAGCCGATGTCCGGCGGCAGGGTGACCTCGGCCGGGCGCGCGGTCTGGTTCGGCTCGATCTCGAACCGCCGCCAGTCGTCGGCGACGCCGACTTCGAGGCCGAAGCTCCGCATCATGTTCACGGTCAGCTCGACGTAAGGCTGCTCGTTCAGCGGCCCCTCGACCTCGATCGTCGTCGGCCCGTCGGCGAACGGGGCGACCATGATCAGCCCCGAGATCCACTGGCTGAGCGTCCCGGCGATCGAGACCTTGCCGCCGCGCGGGCGCTGCGGCCGGACCGTGATCGGCGGGGTCGAGTTGGTCGACTCGAGCTCGATCCCCATCGAGGTCAGCGCTTCCAGCAGCGGCCCGATCGGACGGCGCTGGAAGTACTTCTGGCCGGTGACCGTGACCGCCGTGTCGGCCAGCGAGGCGAGCCCGACCATGAAGTAGAGCGTGGTGCCGGAGGAACCGACCGAGACCGCGTCCCGCAGCGGCCGGTAGGGGAGGCCGCCGCGGACGAGGAAGCCGTACTCGGTCGTCTCGATCTGTGTCCCCAGGCCGGTCAGCACCTCGATCGTCGATTGCACGTGTTTGGCCGCGACGCCGCCGCGGATGCGGCTCTCGCCCTCGGCCAGCGACGCGAGCATCAGCGCCCGATGGGCGTGGTACTTCGACGCGGGGACCGAGATCTCACCCTCAAGGCGGCCGGACGTTTCCCGAACATAAAGATGCACTGAGATAGGAACGTATATGGACGGCCAGTCGGGCTGCGGCGTGCCGTACCCCGATCAGGCGGGGTCTCCCACGAGCCGAACCGCACCAACCGCGATAATCGGTTTGCATGTACGCCCGGTGCCGTCCGCAGTGAACCCAGGGAGAGACCCAGTCGTCACCGGGCTCGGGGCCTTGACCCCCGTGGGCCTGGACGCTCCGACGACCTGGAAAGCGCTTGTCGCCGGGCAATCCGGGATCGGCCCGATCACCCGGTTCGACGCCTCCGGGCTGGCGACGCGGATCGCCGGGGAGGTGACCGGCTTCGACCCGGTGGAGACGCTCGGGGCGAAGCGGGCGCACCGCAGCGCCCGCTTCTCGCAGCTGGCGATCGCCGCGGCGCGCGAGGCGGTCGCCGACGCGGGCCTCGACGTCGCGGCCGCCGCGGACCGCGTCGGCGTCGCGATCGGCAGCGCCGTGGCCGGGACGCCGGAGACCGAGCGCAACGTGCGGGCGCTGGTCGGGGAGGGGCCGCGCGCGGTCAGCCCCTTCTACGTCGCCTCGACGATCCTCAACATGGCGAGCTGCGAGGTGGCGATCGACCTCGGCGCCCACGGCCCGGTGACGGCGAGCGCGCTGGCCTGCGCGACCGGCACCTACTCGGTGCTGGAGGCGCGCCGGCTGATCCTCAGCGGCGAGGCCGACGTGGTGATCGCGGGCGGCGCCGACGCCGGGATCAACGAAGCCGTCTTCGCCGGGCTCTCCAACATGGGCCCGCTGTCGGAGCGCAACGACGACCCGGCCGGCGCCAGCCGTCCCTTCGACTCCGACCGCGACGGCTTCGTCTTCGGCGAGGGCGCGGTGGTGATGGTGATCGAGTCGGCCGAGCACGCGGCGGCGCGCGGGGCGAGCTCCTACGGTCAGGTCGCCGGCGGCGCCCTCACCAGCGATGCCTTCCACATGAGCGCGCCGGAGCCGAGCGGCGACTACGCGGCCGGGGCGATCCGCCTGGCGCTGGAGCGCTCCGGCATCGCCCCGGAGGAGCTCGGCTACATCTGCGCCCACGGCACCGCGACCCGCGCCAACGACACTTCCGAGAGCCGCGCGATCCGCAAGGTCCTCGGCGACGCCACCGACAGCACCCCGGTCTCCTCGCCGAAGTCGATGGTCGGCCACCTGATCGCGGCGGCCGGCGCCCTCGCCTCGATGGTCTGCCTGCTCGGTATGCGCGACGGCATCCTGCCGCCGACGATCAACCTCACCAACCCGGACCCGGACTGCGACCTCGACCACGTCGCCCTCACCGCCCGCGAGGCGGACACCGCCGCCTCGATCGCCAACGCCTTCGGCTTCGGCGGCCAGAACTGCGTCGTCGCCTTCCGCCGCTGAGCGGCGCCGCGCCCGGGTCGGCCCGGGCTACTCCTCCGAGATCCGCAGGCCGCCGGTCAGGGTCTCGACCGGCTCCCAGACGATCCCCGCGGTAAGGGCGGCCGGGGACACTTCGAGGGCGCCGGCCAGTTTGATCAGCGTTTCGAAGCGGGGCAGGCGGGTGCCGTTCTCCATCAGGCTCACCTGCGTGCGGTGGATCGAGGCGCGAAAGGCGAGTTCCTCCTGGCTGAAGCCTTTCGACTTGCGCAGCTCGGTCAGGTTGCGGGCGAACCGATCCGACATGTTCACCCGAGGCAACCTTCTGTCTGTCGGTTACCGGGTCAACAGTCAAAGCGAAAATACGAAGTTACGTTGCGGAATCGTCACACTGGTCGCGGCGACGTTCGGGAACTCCCAGATATCATTCGGGAATTAGGATGTAGGGAGGCACCGCGGGAGAGTGCCGCCAACCAACTTGGGAGGGGACTGAATGCGCAGGTACGTGATGTTGGTGTTGGCCTTCGTGGCCTTGGGCGCCGTCGCGGCGGTCGGCATCGCCACCGCGGCAGGGGGCGAAAAGCCGGTGACGGTGAAGGTCGGCGAACTCGAACTGACCGCCAACGGGGGCTTCAGCCCGAAGGCGCTTTCGAAGACCAAGCAGACGCCGATCTCGTTCAGGGCGGCGGGAGAAATCACGGAGGAAGACGGCAGTCATCCGCCGGCGATCCGCGAAGTGATCCTGGAAGCCGACAAGGCGGGCGAAGTCCATCTCAAGGGCATCCCGACCTGCAGATCGGGCCAGCTGCAGGCGACCGAAACCTCGGCCGCGAAGAAGGCCTGCGGATCGGCGCTGATCGGCGAAGGTCAGGCGACCGCCCAGGTGGCGCTGCCCGAACAGGCCCCGATCAACGTCAACTCGAAGATCCTGGTCTTCAGCGGTGGCGAAAAGGGCGGCAAGGCGACGATGTTCATCCACGCCTACTTCAGCCAGCCGGTCAGCGGCGCGATCGTCACCACGGTGACGATCACCAAGCACAGGCACGGTCGTTTCGGCACGCTCGCCGTCGCCAATATCCCGCAGATCACCGGCGGCAACGGGTCGATCACCAAGTTCAACCTTGAAATCTTCAAGAGCGTCAAGGTGAAGGGGAAGACCTACAACCCGATCAGCTCGAAGTGCGAAGACGGGAAGCTGAAAGTGCACGTCGAAGGCAAGTTCGAAGACGGCACCAAGGCGAAGGCGGAAATCATCCGCGCCTGCACGCCGAAGGGCTGAGCGCGCCGATCCGACTCAGGAAAGGGAAGGGGGGCTCGACGGCCCCCCTTCCCCGGAAATATGCGCGCGGGCGAATATACCATCGTTCCGTGTGATGGTCATCGGCGTACCCAGATGATCGGAACGGCCGTCAGGTCAATTTGCGTTCGTAGACGCGGTACCTCTTCACCACGCGACCGTTCATCGCTTCGAGGCCGGAGTTCATCGCGTGGTTGGTCTCGAGGATGAAGCCCGCCTCACCGTGTTTGAGGTTCGAGCGGGCGGCGGCTTCGAAGTGTTCGACGTAGAGGAGGGCGGCGACGCCGGTGTGCTGCCACTCGGGCTTGACGCCGAGGAAGCCGACGCGGAGCTGATCGCAGTAGCGGTTGCGGGTGAGGAAGTCCCACCAGCCGGTCGGCAGGATCTTGCCCTTCATCCGTTTCTGGATCTGGTTGGCGTCGATCAGCGTGATCGCCATCGCGATCGTCTCGCCGTCTTTTTCGGCGACCATGAACCATTCCGGCGAGTAGACGAGCTGCAGGTCGAGGGCGTAGGCGTCCAGGTCGGCCTTCGAGTAGGGGACGAAGCCCCAGTTCTCGCTCCAGGCCGAGTTGTAGACCTCGGCGAACTTGTCGAGGTCCTTGCGCAGGCTGCGCCGGGTCATTTTCCGCACCTCGACCCCGTACTTCTCCCGACACCGCTTCGCCAGTTTTTCGATGATCGGCTTCATCGAGGCGCGGTCGTCGATCGAGAGCTTCCAGGAGAGCAGGTCCATCGCCTTCTCCAGCCCGGCCTCCTCGACCCGCCGGTGGTAGTAGGGCGGGTGCCAGCTCTGGCGGATCTGCGGCTCGAGCTCGAAGCCCTCGATCAGGATCCCGCCCTCGTCGTTGAGGGAGAAGTCCATCGGCCCCAGCATCTGGTCGCAGCCGCGTGCCCGCAGCCACGCTTCCGCCGCGCCGAGCAGCGCCCGCAGGATCTCCGGGTCGTCCTCGAACTCGATGAAGCCGAACATCCCGGTGCGACTGCCGTGGAACTGGTTGTAGGCGAAGTCGATCTGCGCCGTGATCCGGCCGACCACGCGGCCGTCGCGCCGGGCCAGGAAGTACTCCGCTTCGCCGTGCTTGAAGTAGGCGTTCAGCCGCCTGTTGAGGAAGGCGCGCCGCTCGAGTTTCAGCGGCGTCACCCAGGGCGTGCCGACGTGCAGGCGAAACGGCAGATCGATGAATTCGCCGGTCTGGCGGCCGCCCTCCACGGTGGTGATCTCGACCGCCACAGGCGAAAACTACTCAAGCACGCCCCGGCCTGGGCCGATCACTTACTGATGTCGATCGAACCCGCACCGAGCGGACGCATCGCCGCCGCGGCCCGCCGCTTCGGCGACGACTACCCGCCCCTGCGCGGCCAGTGGCACATCCGCGCCGCGGGCGCGATCCTCGTCGCGGTCACGATCTTCTACATCCCCTGGCTCTACGCCTCGCTGAATCGTGACGATCCCTGGCTCGCCTGGCCCTTCTTCGCCGCCAACGCGCTGACGATCTTCACCGCCCTGCTCGCCGTCTTCAACGCCTGGTGGCGGACCGCCCCGCCCCGCCGGCCGCTGCCCCACGGGGCCGAGCCGCACGTCGGCCTGATCATCCCCACCTGCGGCGAGGCGCCGGCGATGATCCTCCGCACCGTGCTCAGCGTCCTCGTCCAGGACTGGCCCGAGGACAAGCTGACCGTGGTCGTCTCCGACGACAAGGGCGACCCGGCGCTGCGCGAGGAGCTGGAGAGCTGGCCGGTCCTCTACCACCGGCCGATCCCGCGCGACGCCCCCGGCCGCGACGGCGCCGCCAAGGCGGGCAACCTCAACGACGCGCTGGCGATGCTCGATCGCGAGTTCCCCGACATCGCCTACATCGAGACCCGCGACGCCGACGACGAGATGGGCTCCGCCCACTTCCTGCGCGAGGTCGTCGGCCAGCTCGAGTCGGACAAGCGGCTCGCCTACGTGCAGACGATCAAGGAGTCCCAGGTCAGCGCAGGCGATCCCTTCAACAACCGCGAGTCGCTCTTCTACCGCGGCCAGATGCTCGGCCGCAACGCCGCCAACGCGGTCTTCCCCTGCGGCTCCGGCGTCGTCTGGCGACGCACCGCGCTGCGCGCGATCGGCGAGTTCCCGGCCTGGAACCTGGTCGAGGACCTGCAGTCCGGCTTCGAGGCGCTGAAGCTCGGCTGGCGGGGGATGTACCTGCCGATCGTCGGCGCCGTCGGCCAGCACTCGCCGGAAGACGTCCCCAACGTCTACAAGCAGCGCGGCACCTGGGCGATCGACACCGTGCGGCTGATGCTCTACCGGCCGTGGAAGGGGCTCGACCTGCGCCAGCGCGCCCAGTTCCTCGAACTCCTCCTCTTCTACATCAACGGCTTCACCGTGCTGGTCTACGTGCCGGCCGTCGCCTTCTCCCTGCTCGGCATCGTGCCGCTGGTCTCCAGCGACATGGGCTACGTCCAGCACCTGCTGCCGGTCGTGCTCGCCACCGAGCTCTGGCTGCTCGCCCTCAACCGCCCCTTCGCCGACCGCCGCACCCGCCAGCGCGAACCGATCCGCGACCTCTGGCGCGTCCGCATCATGTGGACTGGGATGGCGCCGATCTTCATCAAGGCGACGATCCAGGCGGTCCTCGGCGGGCCCCACCGCAAGCCGGTCTACAAGGTCACCCGCAAGGAGGACGACCTGCGCTGGCACTGGCGCCAGACCCTGCCGCAGACGACGATCGTCCTGGCGGTCCTGGTCGTCCTCGGCTACGCCGTGATCCACCACACCTTCCCCGACCTGGTGCTCCTGATCGGCAGCGTCTACTGGGGCGGCCTGAACATCATCCTGCTGTCCGGCTTCGTCACCCGCAGCTGGCACGGCCTCCAGCTGTTCGGCCGCACGGTGACCGGGGCGCAACCCCCGCCCGAGCAGCAGCCCGCGGAGGCCGTCGCCTAGTTGAACTCGATCACGCTGCGGATGCCGTCCTGGGCCTCCATCAGCTCGAAGCCGCGGTTGACCTCGTCGAGGGTGATCCTGTGGGAGATGAAGGGCTCGACGTCGATCTCGCCCGCCAGCGCCTTCTCCACCAGGACCGGCACCTGGTCGCGACCCTTGACGCCGCCGAAGGAGGAGCCGGCGAGGCGGCGACCGGTGATCAGCAGGCGCGGCACCACGTCGAGCGTCTCGCCCTTGCCCGCCACCCCGGCGACGGTGCAGAGGCCCCAGGCCATCCGCGTCGCTTCCAGCGCCTGCTGCATCACGGCCACCAGGCCGGTCGCCTCGAAGGTGTAGTCGGCGCCGTATTCGCCGTCGGTCATCGCCAGGATCTCGGCCACCGCGTCGGGGCCGCCGATCATCGTGTCGGTCGCGCCCTGGCCCTTGGCCAGCTCCAGCCGGTCCTCCGACATGTCGACGCAGACGATCCGCTCGGCGCCCTGCAGCCGGCAGCCGGCGACCGCGCCGAGGCCGACCATCCCGGCGCCGAAGACGACGCAGGTCGTCCCCGGTTCCACCTTGGCGGTGTTCATCGCCGCGCCGAGCCCGGTCGAGAGCCCGCAGGCGAAGAGCGCGATGTGCTCGAAGGGCGCCTCCGGGTTGACCTTGGCCAGGGCGATCTCCGGCATCACCGTGTACTCGGCGAAGGTCGAGCAGCCCATGAAGTGGCGGATGTCCTCGCCGCCCCGCGAGAGCCGCACCGAGCCGTCCGGCAGGTGGCCGAGGTTCTGCTCGGCGCGGATCGCCATGCAGAGGTTGGTGCGCGGGTCGACGCAGTGGACGCACTCGCGGCACTGGGGGGAGAAGAGGGTGACGACGTGGTCCCCGGGCGCGACCGAGGTGACGCCCTCGCCGACCTTCTCGACCACCCCGGCGCCCTCGTGCCCCAAAACGGCGGGCGCGTAGCCGGACGGATCGGCCCCCGAGGCGGTGTACATGTCGGTGTGGCAGACGCCGCAGGCGACCAGCCGGACCAGCACCTCACCGGCCCGCGGCTCGGCCAGATCGATCTCCTGGACGGCCAGCGGCTGACCAAACTCCTCGAGCACGGCGGCGCGGATCTTCACTTCTCTCCTCCTAAGTTCGGGCTACTGCGCCGATCCTAGCCCTCATGCCCTGACCGAACGAACGTCTAGGGAAACCGTCCATATCGGTCATTGGTTTTAAGTAGCCGGGGTACCGCTGCCGACATGCAGATCATGCGCAACACCCGTCATCCGAAAGTCCGCCCCCGTACCTTTTCCCTGTTCGTGGCTCCTGTCGCGGCGCTCCTGGCGCTCCTTGCCTTCGGCGTCCCGGGCGCCGGCGCGGGCGATCCGACCTGCCAGGGCAAGCCGGCGACGATCGTCTCCAACGCGGCGACGATCACCGGCACCAAGGCCCCCGACGTGATCGTCGCCGGCGCCGGCGACAACACGATCCACGGCGAAGGCGGCAACGACCTGATCTGCGCGGGCGGCGGCGACGACACGATCTACGGCGAACGCGGCGACGACAAGATCTACGGCGAAGAAGGCAACGACGTCATCTACGGCGAACGCGGCGGCGACGAACTGAACGGCGGCGGCGGCGACGACAAGATCTACGGCGGCCGCGGCTCCGACCACCTCGAAGGCGGGGCGGGCTCCGACCTGCTCGAGGGTGAACAGGGCAACGACACGGTCGAAGGCGGCGAAGGCGACGGCGACATCGTCGAGGGCAACCAGGGCGACGACACGCTGAACGGCGGCGCCGGCAACGAAGACGTGATCATCGGCGGCACCGGCAACGACAAGATCAACGGCGGCCCCGGCGAACACGACATCGCCGACTACCAGGGCACCGGCGGCGCGGTGACGATCAACCTGCAGACGCAGACCGTCACCGGCGCCGAGGGCGAGCACCTGGAAGGGATCGAGGACGCGATCGGCGGCTCCGGCAACGACACGATCATCGGCTCCTCCGAAACCGCCAACCGCCTCGACGGCGGCCCCGGCAACGACCACCTGGAGGCGGCGGGCTCCGGTGACGAAGCCTTCGGCGGCCCCGGCAGCGACGACTGCGACGGCGGCTTCGCCCAGGAAACCTCCTGCGGCCCCTCCGCCGGCGCCAACGGCCTCGCGGTCGAAATCTACGAATCGATCGACGGCCAGTCGACGCTGATCCTGACCGGCAGCTCCGGCGCCGACCAGGGGAAGGTCGAATACTCGGGCGGCACCTGGACCGTCAGCGGCTCCGACATCACCAACGGCGACCCGACCAACCCCGACTGCAGCGGCAGCGGCACGATCACCTGCACCGGCAAGGTCGACGCGATCGAAGCCAACATGGGGGCGGGCAACGACGAAATGGTGATCGGCCAGAGCGTCCCGCACTCCGTCCCCTCGACCCTGGAAGGCGGCACCGGCTCCGACAAGCTCGTCGGTGGCCCGGCCAACGACGTCCTCTACGCGGGCGAAGACCACGACCCCGACACGCTGGAAGGCGGTGGCGGTAACGACGTCCTCTACGGGGTCAACATCTTCCACCCGCGCAAAGACTCGGGCGCGGCGACGATGAACGGCGGGCCCGGCTCCGACCTGATGATCGGCGGCCAGCCCTGCGACGGCGACACCTTCAACGGCGGCCCCGGCGCCAACGACAGCGCCTCCTTCGCCCGCGTCCACAACTCGGGCAGCGTCGCGGTCGAAGCGACGATCGGCGGCAGCGTCACGACGCCCGGCGTCTCCAACTGCGACGCCGGCCACATCACCTCCAGCACGGAGAAGATCGAGGGATCGCCCGGCAACGACATCCTCACCGGCGACAACGGTCCCAACACGCTCCTCGGCCGCGGCGGCAACGACAAGCTGAACGGCAAGGGGGGCTTCGACACCTGCATCGGCGGCGGCGGCCACAACACCGCGACGAACTGCGAGAAGGAGGCGCAGATCCCGTAAGGCGGTGCGGGCGCGGAGCGGGTAGCTTGGGCCGATGCCCGAGCGCCCGCCCGAGCCCGACCCCGAGATCGAGGTCGTCCTCGCCGCCTACGAGGCCTTCGCCCGCGGCGACGCCGCCGCGGCGGTCAAGGACATGGACGCCGAGGTCGAGTGGATCGAGCCGCTCAGCTTCGCGATGGGCGGCCGCCGCACCGGCCCGGCCGCGGTCGCTGAATACCTCGAGGCCTCACGCGCGGGCTGGAAGCACCTGACCTCGGAGCCGACCGCGACCCGGGTCGGGCCGGAGATCGTCGTCGTCCACAAGCTCCACGGCAACCTCCTCGACGGCACCCCGCAGGAGGCCGAAGCGACCGACGTCTTCCGCTTCCGCGAGGGGCGGATCGCCCGCATGCGCGCCTACGAGGCGCCCGAGGAAGCCTTCGCCGCGGCGCCGATCCGCCGCTGGGTCGACGCCTACCGCGCGGCCTGGGAGTCGAACGACCCCGCGGCCGTCGCCGCCCTCTTCACCGCCGACGCCGTCTACCGCTTCGAGCCCTGGGAGACCTGGGTCGGGCGCGAGCGGATCGTCGCGGGCTGGCTCGAGCACGCCGACCAGCCCGGCGACGCGAGCTTCCACTGGTGGCACGTCGGCCGCGACGGCGACCTCTGGATCCTCGAGGCGCGCACGCGGTACCACAACCTCGGCAACGACTACGGCAACCTCTGGCTGGTCGAGCTCGACGACGAAGGGCGGGCGCGCGGCTTCAGTGAGTGGTGGAAGCAGTTCCCCGCCGCAGCAGCCGGTTGACGCGACCGTCCTTGAGGATCCGCTTCGCCGCGTTGTGACCGGAGGCGGCCATCACGCCGCCGCCCGGGTGGGTGCCCGCGCCGCAGAGGTAGAGACCGTGGACCGGGGTCGCGTAACCGGCCAGGTAGGGGGAGGGGCGCATGAAGGCCATCTGGTCCATGCCCTGCTCGCCCTGGAAGATCGAGCCGCCGGTGAGGCCGAAGATGCGCTCGATGTCCGGCGGGGCGAGGACCTCGCGCTCCAGCACCGCGTCGGGGACGTTCGGCGCGTATTTCGCCAGGTGCTCGAGGCAGGAGTCGGCGTACTTCTCGCGCGCGCCCTGCGGCCAGCCCGCCTCGTCCGGCGGGCCGTACTGGGTGAACATCGTCATCACCCAGGTGCCGTCGTCGGTGAGGGTCGAGTCGATCGCCGAGGGCAGCTCGGCCTCGACGTACGGTTCCGCCGCCGGCCTGCCGGAGAGCGCTTCCTGCCAGGCCCGCTCGAGGTAGTCGATCGAGGGGCAGAGGTTGACCCCGGTGTGGCGGAGCGTCTCCTGCATCTCGTCGTCGACGCCGATGTATTTCGGCGGTTCGGAGAGGATCATGTTGATCTTCACCGAGCCGCCGCGGGTGCGGAAGCGGCGCATGTCCTCGACGATCTCCTCGCTGAAGTTCTCCGCCCCGGCCAGGTCGAGGATCGTGTTCTTCGGGTGGGCGCCGGAGGCGACGATCGGCGCCCGCAGGGTCTCGCCGGAGGCGAGGGTGACGCCGACCACCCGTTCGCCCTCGATGTCGATCGAGGCGACCTCGGCGTCGGTGCGGATCTCGGCGCCGGCGGCGCGGGCGGAGGCGGCGATCGCCTCCGAGATCGCGCCCATGCCGCCCATCACGTGCCCCCAGGAGCCTTTGTTGCCGTTCAGTTCGCCGAGCGCGTGGTGGAGCAGGTTGTAGGCGGTGCCGGGAGTGTTCGGCCCGGCCCAGACGCCGACCACGCCGGTCGAGGCGATCGAGCCCTTGATCGCGTCGTGCTCGAAGTACTCGTCGAGCATGTCGGCGACCGACATCGTGAACATGCGGACCAGCTCGTGGACGTCGCGGCGGGAGAGGCCGGCGGCGCGGGCGCCCTCGCGGGCGAGCGAGAGCAGGTCCCCGGGCTTCTTCGAGCCGAGCGCCGGCGGTTCGCGCAGCAGCATCGGGTTGAGGAAGTCGGCGACGCGGAAGAGGCGCTCTTCGAAGGCGACGAAGTTGTCGGCGTCGTGTGAGCTGATCGGCCGGATCGAGTCGGCGGTCGCCCGCGGGTCGTCGTAGAAGACGACCGGGCCGTCCGGGGTGAGCGCGGCGTAGGCCGGGTCGAGCGGCACGGCGCGGTAGCCGAAGTCTTCGAGCCGCAGGTCCTTGACGATCCGCGGCTGCAGCATCGAGACGACGTAGGAGGCGCGGGAGACGCGGCGCCCGGGCCAGAGTTCCTCGGTCACGCAGGCACCGCCGAGGATCGGCCGGCGCTCCAGCACCAGCACCTTCTTGCCCGCTTTCGCCAGGTAGGCCGCCGTCGTCAGCCCGTTGTGGCCGCCGCCGACGACGATCGTGTCGTAGGAGCCGGAGGAGCCGCCGTTCGAGGAGTTCGCCGCAACGCGGCCGGGCGCGGGGGACTGCTTCTCGGTCGTCGCCATGGCGCGGCAGCCTACCATAAGATTGTGAAATTGACTACAAGGTAAACCGAAGGCGTAGAATGCCGGTCCATGGACAACCGGCTGCAGCACCTCGCCAAAGAGCACCTGATGCTCCACTTCACCGACATGCGATCGCTGGTCGAGGAAGGGACGACCCTGATCGACCGCGGGGAGGGGGTGTTCGTCTTCGACACCGACGGTCGTCGCTACATCGACGGCCTCTCCGGCCTCTACTGCACCAACCTCGGCCACTCCTACGGCGAGGAGGTCGGCGCCGCGGCCGCCGCCCAGATGGCGCGGCTGCCGTTCACGACGAACTGGACCGTCGCCCACCCGGAGGCGGTCGAGCTGGCGGCGAAGCTGGCGGAGCTCGCCCCGGAGGGGATCGAGCGCGCCTTCTTCACCTCGGGCGGGGCGGAATCGGTGGAGTCGGCCTGGAAGCTCGCCGTCCAGTACCACGCAGCGAACGGGGAACCGGCGCGGCGCAAGGTGATCGCCCGGCAGGACGCCTACCACGGCGTCACCCTGGGGGCGCTGGCGATGACCGGCCTGGAGGAATGCCGGGCGCCGTTCGAACCGCTCGGCGTGCCCGCCGTCCACGTCGCCAACACCAACGCCTACCGCCACCCGGAGGGCGGCGACCCGGCGCGGATGCGCGACGCGCTGCTGGCCGAGGTGGAGGCGACGATCGAGCGCGAGGGCGCCGAGACGATCGCGATGCTGATCGCCGAGCCGGTGCAGAACGCGGGCGGCTGTCTGGTCCCGCCGGACGGCTACTGGGCGGGGCTGCGCGAGCTCTGCGACCGCCACGGCATCCTGCTGGTGAGCGACGAGGTGATCTGCGCCTTCGGCCGGCTGGGGACCTTCTTCGGCGCCGAGCGGCTCGGCTACCGGCCGGACATGATCACGATCGCCAAGGGCCTGACCGGAGCCCACTTCCCGATGGGCGGCGTGCTGATCTCCGGGCGGGTCGCCGAGCCCTTCATCGAGGGCAGGACGATGTACATGCACGGCATCACCTTCGGCGGCCATCCGGTCGGCGCGGCGATCGCGCGCAAGACGCTGGAGATCTACGAGCGCGACGGGGTGATGGAGAACGTGATGGCCAACGAGCCGGTCCTCCACGACTCGCTGAACGCGCTGCGCGACATCCCGATCGTCGGCGACGTGCGCGGCATGGGCCACTTCTGGGCGATCGAGCTGGTCCGCGACCAGGAGAGCAAGCTCACCTTCGAAGGCCCGGCGGCCGAATGGCTGCTGAAGGACGTGCTCTCGGCCGAGCTGTGGGGGCGGGGCATGATCTGCCGGCTCGACGACCGCACCGAGCCGATCATCCAGATCGCCCCGCCGCTGGTCACCGACGCGGCGACGATCGAGGAGATCGCCCAGATCCTCCGCGAGGCCCTGACCGTCGCCGCCGAACGGATGAGCGAGCGCCCCGAGCTCAGCGCCGCCTAGCTCGGCGTGCGTTCGTCGCTTGTCCCACATACGGCAACAAGCGACGAACGCAGCTAGATGGACGGGCCGATCGCGACGGCGTCGAGGGCGACGCAGCCACTAGGGGACACGAGCGCGGGGTTGACCTCGAGCAGGTCGAGGCCGTGGGCGAGCGCCAGCTCGCCGAGCCGCGAGCCGAAGCTCGCCGCGGCGGCGAGGTCGATCGCCGGCCCGCCGCGGGCGCCGGTCAGGAGCGGCGCCGAGCGCAGCCCGCGCAGAGCGCGCTCGACCCGCTCGGGCGAGGCGGGGAGGGGGACGAGGGCGATGTCGTCGAGCGCCTCGGCCCAGGTCCCCCCGGTGCCGACGAGCAGGGCCGGCACGACCCCGTCGCGCCGCACGGCGAAGATCAGCTCGACCCCGTCGTCCGCCATCCGCTCGACGAGGAGCGTGGCGCCGGCGGCCTCGGGCAGGGACAGCAGCCGCTCGGCCGCGTCGCGCACCTCGTCCTCGGTGCGCAGGTCGAGCGCCAGCGCTCCGGCCTCGGTCTTGTGCAGCAGGTCCGGGGACGACAGCTTGAGCGCCACCGGCGTGCCGACCGAGAGCGCCACCTCGACGGCGCCGGCGACGTCGAGCGCGACCGCCCCGTCCGGCACCCCGAGCCCGGCCTCGGCGAGCAACCGCTTCGCCTCCGCCTCGCCGTAGCCGGCGTCGATGGACTCGACCGCACCCGGCTCGCTCGATTCCGCCGCCGCGGCGATCTCGCGCAGGCGCCCGGGGTCGGCGAGCGGGGTGCGCAGGGCGGCGGCGCAGGCGATCGCGGCGCCGAGGCCGGCGGCGGTCGCGACCCGGCCCGCGGCGGCGAGCTCCAGCGCGGCCGCCGGGTCGAGCAGCTCCGGCAGGGTCGAGCCGAGGATCGTCGCCGCGTCCCCCTTCGCGGCGCCGGCCAGCAGCGCCCGCCGCACCGCTTCCCAGTCGGCGGCGATCTCCGGGTCGAGCCCGCGCGGCTGGTCGAACAGGAGGAGCAGCTGGTCGATCGCCGGGTCCGAGGAGACCGCCGCCGCGACCTCCTCCAGCGCCTCGCGGTCGTCCCAGAGCATCGACGTGTAGTCGAGCGGATTGCCCACCGTCGCCGCGCTCGGCAACACCGCCGTGAGCCTCTCCCGCGCCGCCGCCGAGAGCTCCGGCAGCTCCAGCCCCCGCGCCGCCGCGAGGTCCGCCGCCATCCCCGAGTCGCCGCCCGAGCAGGTGAGGATCGCGAGCCCTCCGCTGCGCTTCGGCCGCGCCGCCGGGACGGCCAGCGCCCGCGCCAGCTCCAGCAGCTCGCCCGGCTCGCTCGCGCTCGCCGCGCCCGCTTCCTCCAGCAGCGCCGCGAAGACCCGCTGGTCACCGGCCAGCGCCCCGGTGTGGGCGCCCGCCGCCCGGGCGCCGCCCTCGGAGCTGCCGACCTTCAGCACCGCGACGCCGACGCCGCGCTCGGCGCAGCTCGCCAGTGCCCGCGCCAGCCGCGCCCCGTCGCCGTCGGACTCCAGCATCAGCGCCACCGAGCCGACGCCCTCGGTCGCCGCCAGCGCCTCCAGCCAGTCGCTCGCCGAGAGCACCGCCGAGTTGCCGGTCGAGACGACGGTGTGGAAGCCGAGGCCGCGGTCCGATCCCAGGGCGTTGACGCCGAAGTTGCCGCTCTGGGTGATCACCGCGACGGGGCCGGGGGTGAGGCGCTCGACCGAGTCCCCCCAGAGCGGCGCCCGCGCCGCGACCGAGACGACGCCGTTGCCGTTCGGCCCGCAGACCGGGATGCCGGCGGTCGCCGCCGCCTCGCGCAGCTCGGCTTCCAGCGGCCGTCCGGCCGCCGTCTCGCCGAACCCCGCCGCCAGCACGATCGCCCCGCCGCAGCCCCGCTCGCCCGCTTCGACGATCACCGGTGCGCAGGCCGCCGCCGGGATCGCGACGACGACCGCGTCGACCGCCTCCGGCAGGTCGGCCACGGTCGGCACGCAGGGCCGGCCGTGGACCTCGTCGCGCTTCGGGTTGACCCCGTAGACCGCGCCCTCGAACCCGGCCGCGGCGAGGTTGCGGAAGATCACGTCGCCGTAGGAGCCGGGCCGGTCGTTGGCGCCGACCACGGCGACCGAGGTCGGGCGGAGGAGGGGGGTGGGGTCGGGCGCCGTCCGCCCGCTCCCCGTCGGATCGGCCGCGCCGGGAGCCACCTCAGTGCAGCATCGACTCGACGCCGCGCCGCTCCAGGCCGCGGGCGATGATCAGCCGCTGGATCTCGGAGGTCCCCTCCCAGATCCGGTCGACGCGCAGCTCGCGGAGGAAGCGCTCGGCGACGTTGGAGCGCAGGTAGCCGCGCCCGCCGAAGGCCTGCACGCAGCGGTCGGCGCAGCGCCAGGCCGCCTCGGAGACGAAGAGCTTCGCCATCGACGCCTTCGCGTGGACCACCTTCGGGTCGGCGCCTTCGTCGGCCAGCCTCGCCACCTCCAGGGTCAGCAGGCGCCCGGCCGCGGCGTCGGTCGCCGAGTCGGCGAGCGGGAAGCTCACCCCCTGGTAGTCGAGGATCCGGCTGCCGCCCTGCTCGCGCGCCGCCGCCCACTCGACCGTCTCGTCGAGCAGCCGCCACATCGCCCCGATCCCGTGCGCGGCGATCCCGAGGCGCTCCTCGGTGAACCATTCCCGCTGCAGGTCCTCGCCGCGACCGACCCCGCCGATCACCGCCTCGGCGCCCAGCTCGACGCCCTCGAAGAGGAAGGTCGGGTGGCCGTCCGGGTAGCTGTGGGTGAAGCGCGGGTTGTCGACGATCGAGACGCCGGGCGCGTCGACCTCGACCAGGAAGAGGGTGGGGAGGCGCTCCTCGCCTTCGACCACGTTGGCCATCACGATGATCACCGAGGCGACGTCGCCGGAGGTGACGAACCACTTCTCGCCGCTGAGCTTGTAGTTGCCGGTGCCGTCGGGCTCGGCGACGGCGGCGATCTTCGAGGGGTCCGAGCCGGCGTCGGCCTCGGTCACCGCGTAGGCGTCGCGCAGCTCGCCGCGCAGGGCGGGGCGCAGGTAGCGGTCGATCTGCGCCGGCGAGCCGTGCGCCCAGACGTTGTAGGCGTTGGGGACGTGCCAGTGGATCGCGTTGGTCGAGCGGCCGAACTGCTCGGCGACCAGCGCCCACTGCAGCCGCGTCCATCCCTGGCCGCCGTGCTCCTTCGCGTGCAGCCCGCCGGTCAGCCCGGCCGCCAGCGCCTCGCGCTTGACCCGCTCGATCGCCTCCTCGGGGAGCTTGCCGTCGGCCATCTCGGCCTCGACCTCGAGCGGGATCAGCACCTCGTCGGTGAAGCGGCGCGCCCGTTCCCGCAGGTCGAGGGTGGCGTCGTCGAGGCGCTCCGGCGTCATTGACCGCGACGGTATCATGCGATTAACTACAAGGTCAATCAGACCTCGGACAAGGAGATCGGGCGTGGGCGTGGCGAACGGAGACGGGATGCACGGGGCCGGTCTCGGCCTGCAAGGCGCGGTGAGCGGGGCCGATCTGGAGGCGACGCTGCAGCCTCTGGAGCGGGCGACGATGCTGCCCCCGGCGGCGTTCCTCGAGGACGGCGTCCTCGCCTGGGAGCTGGAGAACATCTTCATGGGCGGCTGGATCTGCGTCGGCCACGCCGCCGCCGTCGCCGAGCCCGGCGCCTACGTCAGCCGCGAGCTGGGCGGCCGCTCCTTCGTCGTCGTCGGCGGTGAGGACGGCACCCCGCGCGCCTTCCACAACGTCTGCCGACACCGCGGCGCCCGCCTGGTCGAGCACCCCGAGGGCAAGGTCCGCCGCCGCATCCAGTGCCCGTACCACGCCTGGTCCTACGACCTCGACGGCAACCTCCGCGCCGCTCCTCACATGGAGGGGGTCGAGGGCTTCGACACCTCCTGTTACGGCCTGCGCGAGATCCGCACCGCGGTGATCGGCGGCCTCGTCCTGGTCGACCTCTCCGGCGAGGCGGGACCGCCGGAGGACCACATCGGCGAGCTCCTCCCGCACCTCGAGCACTACTCCAACGCGAAGCTCGCCCGCGCCGGGATCGTCGACTACGAAGTCGCCGCCAACTGGAAGGGCATCGCCGAGAACTACAACGAGTGCCTCCACTGTCCCGGCGTCCACCCGGAGCTGAACGCGCTCAGCGACTACATGTCAGGCGAAGGCCTCTACGGCGCCGGCGCCTGGTGCGGCGGCTCGATGGTCCTCAACGAGGGCGCCGAGACGATGGGCAAAGAGGGCGGCCACCTGGAGCGCCCGCCGATCGCCTCGCTCGACGAGGGTGACCTGCGCAACATCCTCTACTTCGCGCTCTTCCCCAACGCGCTGATCTCGCTCCATCCCGACTACGCGATGTTGCACACGCTGTGGCCGCGCGAGCCGGGCCGCACCGACGTCGTCTGCGAGTTCTTCTTCGAGCCGGCGACGATGGCGCGCGAGGACTTCGACCCGAGCGACGCGATCAACTTCTGGGACCAGACCAACCTCCAGGACTGGTACGTCTGCGAACTGACCCAGAAGGGGGTGAGCTCACCGGGGTACTCGGCGGGCCGCTACTCGGCCGAGGAAGAAGACGTGCACGCCTTCGACGCGATGGTCGCCGCCCGCTACGCCGAGGGCCTGCGGGAGGTGGTCGCGTGAACCCGGTCGCCGAGAAGCTCGGTGAGCTCGGCCTGCCGGCGCCGCTGTCGGAGCTGGCGGGGCGGGACTGGGACGTGGTCGTCGTCGGCGGCGGCCACAACGGCCTCACCGCGGCGGCGTACCTGGCGAAGGCCGGCCGCAGCGTGCTGGTGCTGGAGCGGCGCGAGCGGCTCGGCGGCGCCTGCACCCTGGAGCGCCCCTTCGCCGACGACCGCTACGTGGTCAGCCCCTGCGCCTACGTCGTCGGCCTGCTCGACGAGCTGGTGATGCGGGAGCTGGGCCTGAGGGAGCGCGGGCTCAAGTTCTTCGTCGCCGACCCGAACCTCTGGGTCCCGTTCGAGGACGGCACCTCCTTCGGCCAGTGGCTCGACGACGGCAAGACCCAGCGCGACCTCGAGGCGATGGGCCTGGCGAAGAAGGACATCGACGGCTACTGGGCCTACGAGCACCTCTTCGACGACGTGCGCAAGAAGCTGCGCACCGGCCCGCGCGACACCTGGGTCGGCGACACCCCGACGCGGGAGGAGATCGAAGCTCTGCTGGGCGGCTCGCAGGAGATGATCGACCTCGTCTACACCGCCTCGATCGCCGACGTGCTCGACGAATACCTCGATGACCAGCGGCTCAAGGACGCGCTCTTCGGCCAGGGGGTGATCGGCACCTGGGGCGGCCCGCACGAGCCCGGCACCGCCTCGATCAAACTCATGCACTACCAGGGGGACTTCGAGGGGCAGGGCCCGGTCTGGGGCTACGTCGAGGGCGGCATGGGGATGGTCAGCTTCGCGATCGCCGACGCCGCCCAGGAGGCCGGCGCGACGCTGGCCTGCGGCGTCCCGGTCGGCCGGATCATCCCCGGCGAGGGCGTCGAGACCGAGGACGGCACGCTGATCCGCGCCGCCAACGTGATCTGCAACGCCGACCCCAAGGTCGCCCTGCGGCTGCTCGGCGACGCCGAGATCGACGCCGACTACAAGGCCCGGCTGGAGGCCTGGAAGGTGCGCAGCCCGGTGGTCAAGTTCAACGCCTCGCTGTCGCGGCTGCCGAACTGGACCGCGGCGCCGGGTGAGACCTGGCCCGCGCAGGCGACGATCGACGTCACCGGCGGCGTCGACGCCGCCCAGGTGGCGTTCGAAGAATGCGCCGCGGGCGAGCCCGCCGTCGGCTTCGGCGAGATCTACATCCAGACCGGCTACGACCCGAGCCCGGCGCCGCCGGACCGCCACCTGATGAGCGTCTTCGGCCAGTACGCGCCCTACGACATCGCCGACGGCGACTGGGACAGCCGCCGCAAGGACGTCGAGAAGCAGTTCGTCGACCTGATCTCCCGCTACGCGCCGGACTTCGGCGACTGCCTGGAGGACTGCGAGGTGCTCGGGCCGCCGGACATCGAGCAGCGCATCGGCCTCACCGGCGGCAACATCTTCCAGGGCGAGGTCACGCCCGACCAGATGTGGGAGGGCCGCCTCCCGTCCCGCACCCCGATCCCGGGCCTCTACATGTGCGGAGCGGCAACCCACCCCGCCGGCAGCGTCATCGCCCTCAACGGCCGCAACGCCGCCACCGCGCTCCTCGCCGACCTCGGAGAGCCCGCAACCGTCGCGTAGTCCGCCTTCCGTCCCACCTCCCGGGGGGAGAGCCCAGGTGCGTTCGTCGCTTGTTGCCGTATGTGGGACAAGCGACGAACGCACCGCGGGGGAGCGCTGGCTGATGTGGCGGGACGGCAGCATGGGGTGGTTTCCGCGCGCCAATTGGCGGAGTTCGGTTTCCCCCGCGAGACGATCGCGCGCTGGGTGAAGGAGGGACGGCTCCATCGCTTGCATCGAGGCGTCTACGCGGTCGGGCACGAGGCGCTGAGTTGGGAGGGACGGTGCCTGGGGGCGGTACTCGCCAATGAGCCGGCCGTGGCCAGTCACATAACCGCGGCTTGGATCTGGGGACTCCTGCGCACGCGGCCCGGAACCCTTCACCTCACTGCCTCGACCCGTCGGCACCGCAAGAAGCTCGTGGTCGTCCATTTCGCGACGCTTCATCCCGACGACATGACGATCGTGGACGGGATCCCGGTGACTTCACCGGCGCGGACGGTGCTCGACCTGGCGCCGGACGAATCGGCGCGCGACCTGGGGCGGCTGTTGAAGCGCGCCGACGACGCCGAGCTGCTCGACCGTCGGCGCTTCCAGGCGCTCCTCGCGCGCGCCGGCGGACATCCGGGCCGGGCCAAGTTCGCCGCCGCGCTGGTCGCCTACGAACCGGAGACCGCGACGCTGCGCTCCGACCTCGAGCGGCGCTTCCGTGACCTGGTGCTCGCCGCGGGGCTCCCCGCTCCCCAGACCAACGTCGCGGTCGAGGGTTACGAGCTCGAGGCGTACTGGGAGGCGGAGGGGTTCGCGGTCGAACTCGACGTCTACGCGACCCACGGCTCGCCGCTCTCCTTCGAGGCCGACCGGGAACGGGCGGACGACCTGCTGCTCGCCGGGATCGAGCTGATCCGCGTCACCGACGTGCGCCTCGACCGCGAACCGCAGGCGACGATCGCCCGCGTCGCCGCCCACCTCGAGCGCCGCCGGCGTGCGGTCGGCCCCCGCCGCTCGGTCGCATAAGGTCGTCCCCATGGCCGAGCGAGACGCGCGCGAGCGGATCCTCGAGGCAGCCTGCGACCTGATCGCGGCGGAGGGGATCGACGACGTCCGGATCGCCCGCGTGGCGATGAAGGCGGGCGCCTCGACCGCCCTCGTCCACCACTACTTCTCCACCCGCGAGGAGCTGCTCGAGCAGGCGCTGCTGCACTCCTTCGAGCAGGTCGGCGACGAACGCTTCGCCGAGAGCGGGGGAGAGGCGCCGACCGCGACCGCCGCCCTCGCCGAGGCGATCGAGGAGTGCCTGCCGCGCCCCGGCCGGCTCGAGCGCGACTGGGTCCTCTGGGTCGAGCTGTGGCTGCGCGCCGCCCGCGAGCCGGACCTACGCCCGCTCGCCGCCAGCCTCTACGCCCGCTACCACGAGTGGCTCGAAGACGTGATCAAGCGCGGCATCGACTCCGGCGAGTTCACCCGGCCCGACGACGTCGTCGCCCTCACCGACCGGACGATGGCGCTGCTCGACGGTCTCGGCCTGCGCGCCCTCCTCCGCGATCCGACGATGGAGATCGAAGCCGCCCGCACCCAGGTCGCCGAGTTCCTCGCCGAAAGTCTGGGAATCGACGCCAAAGACCTTGCGGGGCCCGTGACGAAGATGTAATTTGAACCGACGTTCAGAGAACCCCGGCTACCGTAGGAGGCAGGGAGCTGAGTCCCCGTCCCAGCATCGATCACATCCGCCGCCCGCAGATCCTCGCGGCCGCGGCCGAGGTGATCGCCGAGCGCGGGGTGGCGGCGACGCGGATCGCCGACGTGGCCGAGCGCTGCGGGGTCAGCCCGCCGGCGGTCCTCTACTGGTTCGACTCGAAGGAGAAGCTCCTCGCCGAGGCGCTGACCGCCGACGACGACCGCTTCTACGAGGAGCTCTCCGAGCGGCTCGCGGACGAGGCGACCCCGAGCGGGCGGATGGTCGCCCTGATCGAGGCCGCCGCCTGCGACGCCGACTTCGCCCTCTGGATGGAGCTGTGGACCTGGGCGCTCCGCGACGCCGACCTGCGCGCCGCCCGCGAGCGCTTCGACTCCCGCTGGCGCGCCGCGATCGAGGCGGTGATCGCCGACGGCGTCGCCGCGGCTGAATTCGGCGCCGACGTCGACCCCGCCCAGGCGGCCCTGGCGATCGCCGCGCTGATCGACGGGCTCACCGTCCAGGCCGCCCTCGGCGATCCCGAGGTCTCGGTCCCCCGCCTGACCGAGACGGTGGTGGCCAGCGCCGAAAGACTTCTGGAGACCAAGCTCCCCGCGAGGGTGGGAGGGCGGACATCTCCCTGAGCCATCCCAGGGAAAGCCCGGGCGCCGGGCTGTGGGGGGCGACGACTCGCCGTCGCTTCCTGCAGCGCGCCGGGCTCGGCGCCCTGGCCCTCGCCGCCGCCCCGACCCTCGCCGCCTGCTCCGACACCACCGTCCCCGGCGGCCAGGACCCGCACCTCGCCCCCGGCGGCCTGCCGCTGGCCCGCCCCGACAACCCGGTCAGCCTGCCGATCTACCCGGACAATCCGCGCATCGCCTCCGGCCTCGAACCCGAGTCGGGCCCGCTGCAGCTCTACAACTGGGCCGAATACGTCAACCCGGCCGTGCTCAAGTCGTTCGAAAAGAAATACGACGTCGAAGTCCAGCTGAGCACCTTCTCGACCCTCGACGAAGCGGTCGCCAAGCTCGCCGCCGGCGCCGTCGGCTACGACGTCTTCGTCCCCACCCAGCCGGAGATCAGCCTGCTCGTCGCGGGCAAGCTGATCCAGCCGCTGAACCTCGACTACATCCCGCACCTGCGCCGCAACGTCTGGAAGATGCTGCAGAGCCCCTGGTACGACGTCGGCTCGCACTACACCGTCCCCTACACGGTCTTCTCCACCGGGATCGCCTGGCGCAACGACTTCCTGCCGGACTACGACCCGGCGCAGTTCGCCAACCCCTACGACAGCTTCTGGCAGATGGAAGAAATCTCGGGCAAGGTGGCGATGCTCGACGACCAGCGCGAAGGCCTCGCCTTCGGCCTCCTGCGCAACGGCGTCACCAACGTCAACACCGGCAGCCGCGACCAGGTCGAAGGCTCGAAGAAGGCGATCCAGGAACTGATCGACAAGGTCAACCTGCGCTTCTACACCAACGACTACCAGCACATCGCCGACGGCTCGATCTGGCTGCACCAGGCCTGGGGCGGCGACATGACCGCGATCGGCTACTACCTGCCGAAGGGCACCCCGGTCACCGCGGTCAGCTACTGGTGGCCGCAGGACGGTCGCGGGCTGATGGGCAACGACACGATGGCGGTGCTGAAGGGCGCCCCGCACCCGGTCCTCGCCCACCTCTTCCTCAACCACGTGCTCGACGTCGAAACGGCCTTCCTCAACATGGAATTCACCGGCTACCAGCAGCCGCTGGTGGAAATGACGCCGAAGGCGGTGGTCGAAGAAGAACTGGTGCCGGAAAACCTGCTCAGCACGATCGTCCGCGAGGGGCAGTTCTCGAAGGGCTACCTGCAGGGCCCGCTCTCCGCCGAAGGCATGGGGATCTGGGAAACCGCCTGGTCGGAAGTGAAGGCGACGTGAGGGGAGCCCGGTGAGGAACGACGGCGCGATCTGGCGCAACTTCTCGATCCCGGGGGTCGTCTGGCTGATCCTCTTCGTCGTCGTCCCCGCCTACGCGGTGCTCGCCGTCGCGATGGGGGAGATCAACGCGCTGCTCCAGCCGGTCCCCCAGTGGAACCCGCTCGACTGGAACGTCGGCTTCGTCAAGGAGGCCTTCTCCAGCGTCGTCCCCGGCGGCACCTACTGGCCCGCGACCCGCAACACGATCACCTACGTCGCCGCCACCGTCGTCCTCTGCTTCGCGATCGGCTACCCGGTCGCCTACTACGTCGCCCGCCACGCGGGCCGCAGCAAGGGCCTCCTGCTGCTGCTCATCTTCCTGCCCTTCTGGGTCAGCTACCTGATGCGGATGCTGGCCTGGATCGGCCTGCTCGCCCCCGACGGCTACGTCAACGAGGTGCTCGGCTGGATCGGCATCGGCCACACCGAATGGCTCTCCGGCAATCCCTACTCGGTGATCGCGGCGCTCACCTACGGCTACATCCCGTACTTCATCCTGCCCGTCTACGCGGGCCTCGACCGGATCGACCAGCGCCTGCTCGAGGCATCGCGCGACCTCGGCGCCAACCCGATCCGCAGCTTCCTCCGCGTCACCCTGCCGCTCTCCTGGCCGAGCATCCTCGCCGGCTCGGTGCTGATCGTCCTGCCGATGTTCGGCGACTACTACACCAACGACCTGATCTCCGGCTCGCCCCACACCAACATGCTCGGCAACAGCGTCAACCTGCTGGTCCAGGGCGGCTCGCAGAAGAACCTCGGCGCGGCGCTGGTGCTGGTGCTGATGACGATCCTCGCGATCGGGATGCTCTATTACCTCTGGGAGACCAAGCGCCAGCAGGAGAAGCTCGCGGCATGAGGCGCCGAGGGGAGGAGACCGCTCGATGAGCGTCACCGCCGCCCCCGAGCCGGCGCCGACCGCGCCCGCCCCGCGGCAACGGCCGCCGGTCCGCCCGAGTCGCCTTCCCGACTGGCTCGGCAATCCCTGGGGACGGCCGCGCTGGCTCAAGCTCACCACCTGGCTCTACATCGCCTGGTCGCTCCTGCCGGTCCTCGCCGCCGTCGTCTTCTCCTTCAACGACGGCCGCAGCCGCAGCGTCTGGCAGGGCTTCTCGACCCGCTGGTGGTGGGGCGACCCGAACCTCTCGGTCTTCCACGACAAGATCTACACCAACGCGCTCGTCCACAGCCTCGAGCTGGCGGCGCTCGACATGCTGATCGCGACCCCGCTCGGCTTCCTGCTGGCGATCGGCCTCTCGCGCTGGCGCGGCCGCGGCTCCGGCAGCGCCAACTTCCTCATGCTGGTGCCGCTGACGACGCCGGAGCTGGCGATGGCGGTCTCGCTGCTGCTGGTCTTCACCCAGGTCTCGATCGTGCCCTTCTCGGCGATCGCGCTCGGCACCGGCGCCCAGGTGATCGGCCAGGTCACCTTCTCGATCTCCTACGTGGTGGTGATCGTGCGCAGCCGGCTGGCCGCGATCGGCCCCGAATACGAGGAGGCGGCGCGCGACCTCGGCGCCAACGCCCGCCAGTCGCTGCAGCACGTCCTGCTGCCGCTGCTCCTGCCCGCCGCCTTCGCCTCGACGCTGATCGTCTTCGCCCTCTCGATCGACGACTTCGTCGTCACCCAGTACATGTCGGCGGGCGGCGAAACGGTGACGATCCCGATGCTGCTCTACGCCAACGCCCGCGGCGCCGCGACGACCCCGGCGCTGAACGCGGTGGCGACGATCATGGTGCTGGTGACGCTGATCGGGGTCGGCGGCGCCTACCTGGTGCTGCGCTGGTTCGGGAAACGCAGCGGCGAAGCGCAGGGCGACAGCGCGGGCCAGATGGGCATGGACTTGACGGGCATGGAATAGGAGGGTGGACTGATGGAGATGGCGGCAGCAGCAGGCGAGACCTCGGCGGTCGGCGGCCACGCCGGCGGCGAGGTGCGGCTGGAAGCGCTGGAGAAGCGCTTCGAGGACGTGGTCGCGGTCGACTCGATCGACCTCGAGATCGCCTCCGGCGAGTTCTTCTCCCTGCTCGGCCCGAGCGGCTGCGGCAAGACGACGACGCTGCGCCTGATCGCCGGCTTCGAGCGGCCGACCTCGGGGGACGTCCGCCTCGACGGCGTCAGCCTCGCCGCGGTGCCGCCGGATCGCCGCAACGTCAACACCGTCTTCCAGAGCTACGCGCTCTTCCCCCACCTGAACGTGCTGGACAACGTCGCCTTCGGCATGCGCTACCAGAAGGTCGCGCGCAAGGAGCGCGAGCGGCGGGCGAAGGAGGCGCTGGAGCTGGTCGAGCTGGGCGACTACAGCAAGCGCCGCCCCCACCAGCTCTCCGGCGGCCAGCAGCAGCGCGTCGCCCTCGCCCGGGCGCTGGTCCTGCGCCCCGCGGTGCTTCTCCTCGACGAGCCGCTCGGCGCGCTCGACGCGAAGATCCGCCGGCAGCTGCGAGTGGAGCTGAAAGCGCTGCAGGAAGAGGTCGGGACGACCTTCATCTTCGTCACCCACGACCAGGAGGAGGCGCTCAGCATGAGCGACCGGATCGCGGTCATGCACGAGGGCCGGGTCGACCAGGTGGGGACGCCGCGGGAGATCTACGAGGGCCCGGCGACCCTCTTCGTCGCCGACTTCCTCGGCGTCGCCAACGTGATGGACGTCGAGGTCGTGTCGCGCGACGGCAGCGGCTGCCGGCTGCGGGTGGGGGAGCGCGAGCTGCGGGCGGAATGCGACTTCGTCGGCAGCGGCGAGGCATCGGCGGTGGTGCGACCGGAGCGGCTGCGGGTGATGTCCCACCAGGAGACCGGTGACAACTTGATCCCCGGGATGATCGACCGGACGATCTACGTCGGCTCCAACCTGCAGGTGATGGTGCGGCTCGCCAACGGGGGGCTGCTGCAGGCGAGCGTTCCCAACGACGGGGTGGACCTGGACTCCCACGAGCAGGGCGCCCCGGTCAGCGTCCACGTGCCGCCGGACGCGCTGCGGATCCTGGCGCCGGGGGGAGTGACGCCGGCGACCTAGTCCAGGCGCGGCACCCGGGGGTCACCCGGCGGAACAACAGCGGGAGGTTCCGGCGGGTGACCCCCGGGTGCCGCTCAGATCGCGCTCAGGTGGTTCAGCTCGTCCGCGCTGAGGTCAAGGGTCGCCGCGGTCAGCAATGGCTTCAGTTGCTCCTCGTTCCTCGCACTGGCGATGGGGGCCAGGACGGTGGGTTGCTCGCGCAGCCAGGCGACGGCCACCGCGGCGGGGGCTACTCCGTGGGCGGCGGCGATCTGGTCGAGGGCCGCCAGCATGCGTTCGCCGCGCTCGTCGAGGTACTCGGCGGCGCCGGGGGCGCGGGGGCTGTCGACCTGGTCGGCGCCGTGGCGGTACTTGCCGGTGAGGAAGCCTTTGGCGAGGGCGTAGAAGGGGAAGCAGGCGAGCTCCTCGCGCTCCAGCAGCGGCTGCAGCTCGGTCTCGAAGTCGCGCTCCATCAGGTTGTAATGCGGCTGCAGGGCGACGTAGCGGGGCAGGCCCTCGCGCTCGGCCGTCTCCAGCGCCTCGCCGAGGCGCGCCGCCGAGTAGTTGGAGGCGGCGACGTGGCGCACCTTGCCCGCCTCGATCAGCTCGCCGAAGGCGCCCAGGGTCTCGGCCGGCGGCGTCTCCTGGTCGTCGGCGTGGGCGTAGTAGAGGTCGATCGCCTCGACCCCGAGCCGGCGCAGCGAGGCGTCGGCCGCCTTGCGGATCGTCTCCGGGCGCAGGTTGTCCAGCCCCGGGAATTTGCCGACCTTGGTGGCGATCACGACGTCGTCGCGCCTGCCGGGGCGCGCCGCCAGCCATTCGCCGATGATCGCCTCCGACTCGCCGCCGCTGTTGCCCGGGGCCATCGCCATGTAGACGTCGGCGGTGTCGACGAAGTTGCCGCCGCCGGCGAGGTAGGCGTCGAGGACGGCGAAGCTCTCGTCGCGGTCGGCGGTCCAACCGAAGACGTTGCCGCCGAGGCAGAGACCGAAGACGTCGAGATCGGTGCGGGGGATGAGCGCCATGGCGGCGATTCTAGGCAGCGCCACACCCCGGCCGGAAAAACCCGACATCCGGCTGTGCAAACGTTCGCCAAAGGAGCGAACTCGATAGGTTTCCGATGGTCATGGAATATGTCGAACGCGTGCGGGTATGCCGGATGCGTTTTAAGCGTTCAAAGCGGTACGGGACTTCGGAAAGGTTGAATCGGTGAAAGAAAAAGACCTGGGGCTCAAATTCTGGGCGGCCGTGGCGGTCAGCGCGATCGGCATGGGCGTGGCGGTGGCATTCGTCGCGGGCTTCTTCCTCGGTCACTTCACCGGGCACCACCACACGACGACCGTCGCCGCCGGGGCCACCACCTCGACCGAATCGACGAGCGAAGAATCGAGCGAAGGCGAAACCGTCACGGCGGCCAACGGCATCGTGCTGGCGCCTGAATTCAGCTCCGAAGAACTCTTCGAAGAAGCCGGCAAGAACTGGATCACCAACGGCGGCAGCACCAGCAACACGCGCTTCTCGTCGCTGGACGAAATCAACACCGAAAACGTCAAGGAACTCAAGGGCGACTGGATGACGAAGATCGGCGCCAACGCCACCGCGGCGAAGTTCTCCGCCGAGGGCCAGGCGCTGGAGTACGAAGGCACGATCTACATCTCCGACGGCGCCGACGACGTCTTCGCGATGGACGCCTCGACCGGCAAGATCCTCTGGACCTACGAACCCCACCTGCCCCCGGACCCGCTCGGGGAAGTCGTCTGCTGTGGCTG
The DNA here is from genome assembly GCA_047601885.1 of Solirubrobacterales bacterium. Classification (GTDB taxonomy): domain Bacteria; phylum Actinomycetota; class Thermoleophilia; order Solirubrobacterales; family 70-9; genus VAYN01. The sequence continues at coordinate 1,022,909 of JASGIK010000001.1, read as the reverse complement.
GGACAACCGCGGCGTCGCGATCGGCGAGGGCATGGTCTTCGTCTCCCAGCTGAACGGCGACCAGGTCGCGCTCGACCAGGAAACCGGCAAGGTCGTCTGGAACACCGAAGTCGTCAAACCGGGCTCCGGCTACTCGATCACCAGCGCGCCGCTCTACTACAACGGCCGCGTCTACGTCGGCGGATCCGGCGGCGAGTACGGCATCCGCGGTCGACTGACCGCCCTCAACGCCAAGACCGGCAAGTTCGAATGGCGCTTCTGGACGACCCCCGGACCGGGCGAAGTGGGCCACGACACCTGGCCGAAGAACTCCGACGCCTGGAAGCACGGCGGCGCCTCGATCTGGAACACCCCGACGGTGAACCCGAAGACGGGCATGCTGTTCTTCTCGACCTCCAATGCCTCGCCGTGGGTCGGTGACGAACGCGAAGGGGACAACCTCTTCACCGCGTCGATCGTCGCCCTCGACGCCGAAACGGGCAAGTACAAGTGGGCGTACCAGATGGTCCACCACGACCTCTGGGACTTCGACGCGCCGAGCCCGACCGTCCTGATGAAGGGCGAAATGAACGGCGAAGAAGTCGAAGCGGTGGGCGAGCCGGAGAAGACCGGCTGGGCCTACGTCGTCGATCAGGAAACCGGCAAGCCGATCTACCCGATCCCCGAGGTCAAGGTGCCGCAGGATCCGGCCCAGAAGACCTCGGCGACCCAGCCGGAGCCGACGATGGAACCGTTCAGCCCGATCGAAGCGACCGAAGAAGCGGTCGAAAAGGCCGAAGAAGCGGTCGCCTCGAGCAAGCCGAAGCCGAAGATCGTGGGCAGCAAGACGTTCACCCCGCAGAGCTCTGACCCGACCACGATCAACCTCGGCGCCAACTCCGCGGTCGGTGGCGACAACTGGCCGCCGTCTTCCTACGACCCGGAAAAGAACATGTACGTCGTCTGCTCGCAGAGCGGCGCTCTCGGACTGGTCGTCCCGCCCGAACCGCAGAAGTACACGGAAGGCGAAACGTACATCGGGTCCGACACGATCGTGTCCACCGGCTTCGACACGACCGGCTACGTCACCGCCTACGACATGAGCACCGGCAAGATCAAGTGGCAGAACGAAACCAAGGCCGAATCTTGCTACTCCGGCGCCGTCACGACCGCCGGTGGCCTCGTCTTCGTCGGTAAAAACAACGGCGAACTGGTCGCCTACGACGTCGAAAACGGCGAAGAACTCTGGGCCTTCCAGACCGGCGCAGGCGCCAACACGACGGTGACCCCGTTCGAAGACGAAGGCGAAGAGAAAATCGCGATCTACGCGGGCGGCAACTCGCTGGCCGCGACCTCCCACGGCGAAAACTTCTGGGTCTTCTCCCTCAACGGGACCCTGGAAGAAGAGGAAGGCGAGGAAGCGGAAGCCGAAGGCACCACCCACGCCGGCGAGGAATCCGCCGAAGAAGCCGAAGGCGGCGAAGAAGCGGAAGCCGGCGAAGAAGAAGCGGAAGGCGAAGAAGAAGCGGAAGGCGAAGAAGAAGCGGAAGCCGGTGGTGCCACGGCCGACGCCGCCGCGGGCAAGGAAGTGTTCTCGGAAAACTGCTCCACCTGCCACGGCGCCACCGGCCACGGCGGCAACGGCGGCCCTGACCTGAGGACGATGCCGAAGGCCAAAGAACAGGCCGGTGCCGAAGAACAGGTCAAGAACGGCGGCGGCGGGATGCCCGGCTTCGAAGGCACCCTGAGCGAAGAAGAAATCGCCAACGTGGCCGCCTACGTCGTCGAAGACATCGTCGGCGGTAAGTAAGACGGGGAGGCGGGGGTCAGGATGAAAGGGACCACCCTCAGCGGTCGTCCCTTTCGCCTGACCCTCCTCGCCGCCACGGTCCTCGCCCTGCTGACCTCGGCCGGCGCCGCCCTCGCCACCACCGGGGCGACCACCGGCTACCCGCAGCCCAAGGTCGTCGTCCCGGCCTCGGTCGCGACCCCCTACGAACAGCGCTACGTGCTGACCGCGGTCGGCCAGGGCGCCGGCATCCGCTCGGGCGAGATGAAGTTCGAATTCGAGGAGGGCTCCTCGCCGGAGTTCCTCGTCGGCATCTCGGAGTTCTACTCCTACAGCGCCGACGGCTCGATCGAAACCAGCCTCTTCACCTTCTACCCGTTCACCGAACTGCCGGACGGCAAGGGCCTCAAGGCCCCGGCGTTGAAGGTCGGCGCCTCGGCCTCCTACGGCCAGGTGACCGAAGACGGCGAACTGCAGATGTTCAAGGTCGAAGGCGACCGCGTGAAGGGCCAGATCCGCCTCCACGGCGACGGCCCCTGGCCGGTCGAATTCCGCATCCTCGACGACGACGAATCGACCGGCGGCCACCCCCCGGCGGCCCGCCAGATCCCCGAATCGGAACCGACCAACCCCGGCTGGGGATCGGAAGCCTCCGAATACGAAGGCGAATGGGAACTCACCAACGCGGCCGAAAACCCGACCGAAAAGGCGGGCACCCTGGGCGCCGTGATCGGCGTCGCCCAGGGCCTCGGGGTCAAGGGCGCGGTCGTCTCGGGCGGCTCGATGAGGGTCTCCGGGGAACCGGCGACCGCCGAAGTCAAGCTCCAGACCGGTGGCCAGCAGCGCGTCTTCACGCTGACCGACCTGCGCTGGGCGGGCGACAAGCGTGCCGCCCAGGTGCACGACGAAGGCGCCCACAGCCCTCCCGTCGGGCGCTTCGAAGGGACCGGCGGACAGGGCGAACTGCAGGGGCGCCTGGTCTCCGGCCACTCCGTCTACACCGTCGAATTCAAGCTCGAGGGCTGAATCGGGCGGGAATCTCCTGCCGCCTGAAAGATTCGGCCGGCAGGGGACAATTCCTAAATAGTGTCGGAGAACCCAAAATAGTGTTCGAGAAAAAGTCGCTGCTGCCGACGAGCCGCGCGCGCGAGTTCGAATTGATCTTCAACGCCTGCTATTCGCGGGTCCTGGGATACGCGATCCGTCGCACCGAGGACCGGACCGCCGCCGAGGACGCCGTCTCGGAGACCTTCCTGGTCGCCTGGCGGCGGTTCGACGCGATGCCGACCGAGGCTGCGCTTCCCTGGCTGCTCGGCGTCGCCAGGAAGGTGCTGGCGAACCAGCGCCGCGCCGCCGGGCGTCGTGGCCCCGACGGCCCGCTGGTGCCGCTGGAGGCGGTCGCCGACCTCGAAACGCGCGTCGCGATCGCCGACACGGTGGCCGATCGACAGGCGTTCGCCGAGGCTTTCGCCGCGCTCCGCCCGGCCGACCGGGAGGTGCTCGCCCTGATCAGCTGGGACGGCCTCGAGTCCCGCGAGGCGGCGGCCGTCCTCGAGTGCAGCCCGGCCACCTTCTACCTGCGCCTCCACCGTGCCCGCCGCCGCCTCTTGAAAGAACTGGAGGCGCGCGGACATTCCTTCGGTGAACGCGCCACGGGATCCGTCGCCCAACCTCGGCGGGACACCACGGAGGCTCGATGCCCATGAACACCGACAAGCTCACGCGCAGGCTGCGCCAGCTCGACCCGGTGAGCCCTGGTGAGCTCGACGGCGCCGAGCGGAGCGCCGAGGCCACCGCGCTGCTGGAGCGGATCGTCGCGGCGGACCCGGGGTCCGCCGCCGATCCGTCGGCCTCCGATGCCCAACTTGCCTCGCCGGCCCGCCGCCGACGGGGGTTGAAGCCGCCGAAGCTCGCGCTCGGCGCCGTCGGCGCCACGGCTATCGCGGCGGCGATTTTGGCCCTCGTCGCCGGTCTGCCCGGCGGCGAGGAGGGCGGCAGCTCGCACCGGCTCGCCGACGCCCTCGACGCCGCCGCCGCGGCGGCGTCGAACCACCAGCCGGCGGCGAGCGGCCGCAGCTACACCTATCTCAAGACCCGCGAAGTGTCGGTGAACACCACCGACGCCGACCGGCGATCGTGGAAGGTGTACCAGTCGACCATGCGCGAAGAATGGGTCACGCGGGACGGCTCCGGGCGGCTGCGGATCGTCGCCGGGCCGTCGCGATTCGTCGACGCCGGCGACCGCGCCGAATGGGAAGGCGCCGGTCGGCCGAACTTCCTCACCCTCGGCTTCGGTGGCCGCACCGAAGAGCGCTGGCTCGCCGAAGGAATGCTGCGCGGCCAGGTCGCGACGCTGCCGACCGAGCCCGCCGCGCTCGTCGCCCGCCTGCGCCGGGAAGCGGAGCTCGAGCACGGTGAACTCCCGCTCCGCGCCGCGACCCTGCAGCTGATCGCCGAAGACCTGCGCGACCCGGTCGCCTCGACGGCGCTGCGGAGGGCTCTCTACAGGGCGATGAAGCGGCTGCCAGGGATCGAATACCTGGGCGAGAGGACCGATCCAGACGGCAGGAGCGGAACCGCGGTCGGCGTCACCGTCGGCAGCGCCGACGGTGACGCCCGGTACTTCTTGATCTTCGATCCCGACACGGCCACGGTCCTCGCCACGGAGACGACGATGTCGTCGACTCTGATCCGGGCGATGGTCTATCTGGAATCGCGGAAGGTCGGCTCCCTGCCGGAAGACGAAGGGATGTCGCTGAGTGCGTTCGATCCCTCGGCCCCGGAAGGGCGACCCACCACCTCGTATCTGGTCTACCGGATACCCGACTAAAACATAGGTGCCCTGTGATGAAGAAAAGACAGATGGAAAGGTTGAAGGTGAAAGTTAGATTCATCGTACCTGCCGTCCTCCTCGGTGTGGTCGGCTTGGTCGTCGTCGCCGGCTGCGGGGGCGGGGGATCGTCCTCGGGCGGAGGCGGCAGCAGCTTCGTCAGCGGCGCCGAAGCGGCCTGCTCGCACGCCAACAGACAGATCGCCGCGCTCGGTACGCCGCAGCAGGCACAGGTGCTGAGCTACCTGGAAAGCACCGAAGTCGTGATCGAAAAACTGCATGAAGAAGTCGAGGCTCTCGGCGGCTCCGGCTCTGCCGAAAAGGCCTATGTCGAAACGCTCGGCAAGTCGGTCATCGTGCTCAACCACATGGCGAATGCCGCTCGCAACGAAAACTTCGACGCGGTGCGGGAAATCTCCGACGAACTGATCGAATTCAAGCTCGGCGAACTGGCTGAAGCGGCAGAATTGAAAACCTGCGCCGAAGTCCCGGTGGCGAAGTCATGAGGCGCGCGAAGCTGACCCTCCTCGCCGCCACGGTCCTCGCCCTGCTGACCTCGGCCGGCGCCGCCCTCGCCACCACCGGGGCGACCACCGGCTACCCGCAGCCCAAGGTCGTCGTCCCGGCCTCGGTCGCGACCCCCTACGAACAGCGCTACGTGCTGACCGCGGTCGGCCAGGGCGCCGGCATCCGCTCGGGCGAGATGAAGTTCGAATTCGAGGAGGGCTCCTCGCCGGAGTTCCTCGTCGGCATCTCGGAGTTCTACTCCTACAGCGCCGACGGCTCGATCGAAACCAGCCTCTTCACCTTCTACCCGTTCACCGAACTGCCGGACGGCAAGGGCCTCAAGGCCCCGGCGTTGAAGGTCGGCGCCTCGGCCTCCTACGGCCAGGTGACCGAAGACGGCGAACTGCAGATGTTCAAGGTCGAAGGCGACCGCGTGAAGGGCCAGATCCGCCTCCACGGCGACGGCCCCTGGCCGGTCGAATTCCGCATCCTCGACGACGACGAATCGACCGGCGGCCACCCCCCGGCGGCCCGCCAGATCCCCGAATCGGAACCGACCAACCCCGGCTGGGGATCGGAAGCCTCCGAATACGAAGGCGAATGGGAACTCACCAACGCGGCCGAAAACCCGACCGAAAAGGCGGGCACCCTGGGCGCCGTGATCGGCGTCGCCCAGGGCCTCGGGGTCAAGGGCGCGGTCGTCTCGGGCGGCTCGATGAGGGTCTCCGGGGAACCGGCGACCGCCGAAGTCAAGCTCCAGACCGGTGGCCAGCAGCGCGTCTTCACGCTGACCGACCTGCGCTGGGCGGGCGACAAGCGTGCCGCCCAGGTGCACGACGAAGGCGCCCACAGCCCTCCCGTCGGGCGCTTCGAAGGGACCGGCGGACAGGGCGAACTGCAGGGGCGCCTGGTCTCCGGCCACTCCGTCTACACCGTCGAATTCAAGCTCGAGGGCTGAGCTGAAGAAGCAGGTGGGGCAAGGCGCGGGCCGCTCGGCGGCCCGCGCCTTTTTTCATCTCTCGAGCGCCTCCTGAAAGAACTGCCCGGGCGCGGACATTCCTACCGTGAACGCCCAGCGCGTCCTTTCAAATGCCCAAGGCGGGGAGCCGCGGAGGCACGGTGATCATGACGTTCGACAAGTTGAACGAAGTCCTTGTCCTTGAAGTGTCGGTTGACACGACCGGCGCGTGCCTGACGGTCTGGAAGAGGTGCCAGTGGACGCGATGACGAGCGATGTGCCCGAGCCGTCCGCGATCGCGCCGGCCGACGGCGATTCGGGCAGGTTGCAGCCGACTCTCGGGCGGCGACTCAAAGCATTGCGGGTCAGCCGCGGCCTCTCGCTGAAGGAGGTAGCCGGCAAGACCGGCCTCTCCGCCTCGTTCCTCTCGATGGTGGAGACGGGGCGCAACGAAATGACGGTCGGGCGCCTGGTGACGATGGCCGACTTCTATGAGGTCGGGCTCGGCGACCTGATCCCCGCGCGGGAGATGGAGCAGCCCGTCGTCCTGCGTCGTGACGATCGCCTTGCGTTCGACTCGCCCGACCACCGGGTGACGACAGAACAGCTCTCCTCCTGGCATCACGGCGAGATGACCAGCGGCCTGGTCCGCTTCGACGTCGGCGCCGAGCTGACCGAGGCGGTGCCCCAGGCCGGGCCGAAGTTCGTCCTCGTGCTCGTCGGCGAACTGGCGATCGAGTTCGCCGACGACGCCTCCGTGGCGCTGGCCGAAGGCGACTCCGTCTGGTTTGAGGCCAGCCGTCGCCACCGCCTCGTCAACGTCGGCGAGGGCGAGGCCAGCATGATCACCTTCAGGGGTTCGCCGCGGCCCGATCAGGGTTGAGCTGCCGCGCCTCTCGAAGTGCTATAAGCATTCACACAGTGAATGAACAGTAAGTTTTTAGCAACATACTGTTCGTAAAACGGAATAGTGAATGAGGCCGCCAAGATGCTGGCGTGCATCCTAAATACCGGATCTGCGGCCGATCGAAGCTTGGAACGCCTGGCACGCACCAGGGCGAACGGAGGAATGGATGGAAAGTCGGTGGAAAGCAATCCTGGGAGGAGTGGCGATCTGTGTGCTGATCGCCGCACTGGTGACCGGATGTGGAGGTAGCGGCGGTACCACCACCACCAGCGGAGCCAGTACCGCGCCCGCCGAAGAATCCGGCGAAGGCTCCACCGAAACGACCGCCGCGATCGACCCGTTCGAAACGCCGACGACGAACTGGCCCGTCGACGGCGGCAACTACCAGCACAACTTCCACTCCGCCCTCAGCGAAGTGAACACCGAAAACGTCAGCGGGCTGAAGGGCGACTTCCTGCTGAAACTGGAATCGGGGACCGCCGCCAAGTACTCCCACGAGGAGAACGTGCTGGCGATCAACGAAAACCTCTACATCTCCACCGGTGCCGATGACGTGATCGCGGTCGATCCGAAGACCGGCAAGGAAATCTGGCGCCACGAAGGCAACCTGAATCCGGAAATTTCCAGCGTCTGCTGCGGGTGGGAGTCTCGCGGGCTCGCGTACAACGGTAAAGAAACCCTTTACAACGCCCGCATCGACGGCAAAGTCGTCGCCCTCAACATCAACACGGGCGAAGTCGAATGGGAAACCGAAGTCTTCAACTGGAAAAAGGACAACGCCACCTCGATCTCGGCGCCGCTCTACTACAAAGGCCTCGTCTACATCGGCAACTCGGGCTCGGAGTTTCTGGCCCGCGGCCGCGTCACCGCGCTCGACGCCGAAACCGGCAAGCTCAAATGGCGGTTCTGGACCACCGGCAGCGGCCATGACCCGGTCGCCGACCCGACCTGGGAAGGCGAAAGCGCCAAGATCGGCGGCTCCGGCCTCTGGCACGCGCCGGCGATCGACAAGAAGCGCAACCTGCTGATCTTCGGCACCTCGACCGTGGGCCCAGACGTGAATGGCTCCCAGCGCGGCGGCGAAAACCTTTACTCCAACTCGATCGTCGCGATCGACGCCACCACCGGCGAATACAAGTGGCACTTCCAGATCGTCCACCACGACGTCTGGGACGACACCGTCAACAGTCCGGTGGTGCTCTTCACCGCCCATATCCACGGCAAGGAAGTGGAAGCGGCGGCGATCACGCCGAAGAGCCCCTGGATCTACGCGGTCAACGTCGAAAACGGCAAGCCGATCTACCCGGGCAAGGAAGTGAAGGTTCCACAGGCGCCCGAAAACAAGACCTGGCCGACGCAGTGGGTGCCCTCGACCAAGCCGCTGGTGCCGATGGTGATCACCAACAAGGAGTACAAGGAAGCCGTCGCCCAGATCCGCGCCTCGGAAGCGATCCCGAACGCGAAGACGATCAAGATCAACCGGCCGCGTAACCATCACCCGGCCGAAGACGTCTACAACCCGTCCGGGACCAAGCGCGGCGCGGCGATCGACATCGGTCCGCCGGTCGGCGGCACCGGGTGGGCGCCGATGAGCTACAGCCCGGAAAACGAACTGCTGTACGCGTGCAGCCAGAAGGGCATCGGTTTCACCGCGCAGAGCCCCGAAGACGGCAAGTTCACCCCGGGCGAAGTCAGCCTCGGCGGCCTGCTGGGAGCGATCAGCTTCGACCAGCCGGGCTGGCTGACCGCGGTGGACGCGAACACCAATGAACCCGTATGGAAATACAGCATGAAGAATTCCGAAGGGACGCCTGAATCCTGCTACTCGGGCTCCGTCACGACTGCCGGAAACCTCGTCTTCGTCGGCAAGAACGACGGTGAATTCGTCGCCCTGAACGCCAAGACGGGCGAAGAACTGTGGCACTTCCAGACCGGTGCCGGCGCCAACGCCCCGGCCACCGTCTTCGAATCGGAAGGCGAAGAGAAGATCGCGATCGTCGCGGGCGGCAACGCCCTGGCGGGATCCACCCACGGTGCGAACCTCTGGGTGTTCTCGCTGAACGGCGAAGTCGAAGAACTGTCCGGCCTCGAAAAGGCGGGCGAAGCGATCAAGCACGCCGGCGACGAAGGCGCCAAGGAAGAAGAAGAAGAACGGATGGAAGAAGAAGCGGCGGGCGAAGAAGGCGGCGAAGCCGAAGCGGCCGGGGCGGCTGATGCGGAAGCCGGCAAGGAAGTGTTCGCCGAAAACTGCTCGACCTGCCATGGCGCCGACGGCCATGGCGGCAACGGCGGCCCTGACCTGCGGACCATGCCGCTGGCGAAAACCCAGGCCGGCGCCGAAAAGCAGGTGACCGACGGCGGCGGTGGGATGCCGGCGTTCAAGGGCACCCTCTCGGAAGAAGAAATCAGCGACGTCGCCGCGTACGTCGCGGAAGACATCGTCGGCGGGAAGTGATCCCAGGGATGAGGACGGCGGCCGTGTTCACGGTCGCCGCCGTCCTCTCCCTCCCGGCTCTGCTGGCGGGGTGCGGCGGCGGTGGCGATTCGGGCAACGCCGAATTTGCCACCGCCGCCGAAGCCGCCTGCACGAGCGCCAGGGGGCAGATCGCCGCGCTCGGCACGCCGGAACCGGACACGCTGGTCAAGTACCTGCAGTCGACCGACTCGATCGTCGCCCGGATGCGGGCCAAGCTCGGGCGGATCAAGGGCCAGGGCACGGCGGAAAAGGCCTACGCCGAAGGCCTCGCGATCGCCTCCAAGGCGCTCGGCGAAATGGTCCTCGCCGCACAGGGGCAGAACTTCGACTCGGTCGGCGAGATCTCCGAACGGCTGGCCAAGGTCCGGCTCGGTGAGCTGGCCGAAGAGGCGGGGCTGGAATCGTGCGCCAAGGTCCTGAAGGTGAAGTCGTGAGGCTGCGCGGGATCGCCACCCTGGTGGCCGCGTCGACCCTCCTCGCCGGCGTCGGCGTCGCCCGGGCGACCACCGGGGCGCTCGAACTCGTCCACCCGCCGCACGTCACCGTCCCCTACACCAGGGCGGCCCGGTTCCCGGGCCGCTACGTGATCCAGAAGGTGGGGGAAGGCGCGGGCATCCGCAGCGGTGAGATGAAGATCGCCTTCAGCGAGGGCGTCGTGCCGGAGTACCTGATCGGCGTCGCCCAGTTCTACGAATACAACGAAGCGGGCCAGATCGAAACCGGTCTCTTCACCCTCTTCCCGTTCCGCGAAAGCGAGCGGGGCGTCACCGCGACGGTCGTGAACAAGGGACTGCTCGGCGCCGGTTCGCGCCACTCGGTGGGGGAGCTCTCGCTCTTCAAGCCGACCGACGAAAAGACCCTCGAAGGCCAGATCGAACTGCGCGGCGGCGGCCCCTACCCGGTCATCTTCCGGCGCCTCGCCAAGGGCGAAAAGGACCCCGGCGGCAACCCGCCGGTGGCCGGGCAGATCGGCGAAGGGGGCGCGGGTGCCGCCGCACGCGAACCGGCGCCGCCGGGCTGGGGTGCCGAACCGACCGAATATGAAGGCGAATACGAGCTGGCCGACCCGGCCGCGGATCCGAGCGGCGAAGCGGGCTTCCTCGGACCGGCCGTCTCGGCGGGCCGCTTCGTCGGCCAGGCCCGTGGCGCGACCGGCGGCAGCATGTCGATCTCCGGCGGCAAGGAGCCGGTCGCCGAAGTGACGATCGAAGCGGGCAGCTTCAGCCAGACCTTCTACCTGACCGGGCTCTCCTACCAGGGGAATTCGAGAAAGGCGACCGTCCACGCCGAAAGCGTCGACAGCCCGACCGTCGGCAGCTTCGAGGGCACCCAGAGCGGTGACCTGATCAAAGGCACCCTGGAAGCGAACGGAACCAGCTACGAAGTCAGCTTCGAACGCGAGGGTGGCGACGGATGACGACGCCGACGACGACCCGGCGCGCCTTCATCGGCAGCGGCGTCGCCGCGGCCCTGGTGCTGGCGGGTTGCGGCGGGGGCTCGGGGTCCTCGGCGGGGGCAGGCTCGACCGCGTCCACGGGCGGCGGCTCCGACACCCGCGTGGTGAAGACGGTGAAAGGGCCGGTCACGGTCCCGACCGAACCGACCCGTGTGGTCACCGTCCATCCCTCCGTCGTCGATCCGCTCTACGACTTCGGCGTCGATCCGGTCGGCGTCTACGACATCGGCGACGCGGCGAATATTCCGCCGCGCTACCGCAGTCGCTGGCAGCAGGCGGAGAAGATCGGCGACGACGGAGAATTCGACATGGCGAAGATCGCCGCGCTGGAACCGGAGCTGATCATCGGTGCCGACTACGAATGGAACACCGAGGACTACGCCCGTCTCGGCAAGATCGCGCCGACGGTGATCGCGCCGTCGACCGAATGGCGGGAATCCGCGCACACGATCGCCGACGCGGTGGGTCGGTTTGAAAGGCTCGCTGAATTGCAGAAGGAACTTGAACAGCGGAGCGCCAAAATCCGCGCCGAACTCACTAAGCAGCTTGACGCCTACCGTTGGGACCTCCTCCAGGGCGGCGGCGAGGGCGGGGAATACCTCCTCTACGGGGCGAAGTCCGGGGTCGGCGGGATCCTCACCGCCGCGGGGGTGCGGTTGGCCCCCGGCAGCGCCGGGGTGACCGGCGGCGAAGACGAAGCGCTCTCCATCTTCGGCGTCACCGCCGGACTCGAAGGAGTGACCAACAAGGCGGAAATCGGCGCCCTCGACGGCGCCGGGGTGATCGGCTACTACGCCGACTACGACGGCAGCCCGAAGAACGAGGGCCTGCTGTTCGAACAGGCTGAATTCAAGGAGATCGAGGCGGCGAAGGCCGGGCGGTTGGTGCCCTTGGCCGAATTCCTCCCACAGGGTTACGGCGACGCCCTCGCCCTCCTCGACGAGCTCGAAGTTGGGCTGAAGTCGATCGCCTGAGCTAGGCAGGGCGCCGCCAGGCACGCCAGTAGGCGTGCAGACGGCGCCCGAACGCCTTCGGCGTCTCGGCGTAGACGCGGGCGCCGAGCGCGCGGGCGTCGACGAGCAGGGCGGCCTGTTCGCCGGCGATCAGCTCGCGCAGGACGTTCTTGTGGGCGGAGCCGATCTGCTCGCGCCGCTCGAGGTCCGCGGCGAGGACGGCGAGGTCGTGGTGGTCGCCGAGCAGGTCGGTGAACTCGTGGACCTCCTCCGCCAGCGGTTCCAGCGCCGCCGGCCAGGCGTCGCGCAGCAGGCGCACCTGGTACCAGAGGTCCTTGCCGCGTTTGCGCAGCTCGTGGACGGCCTCGAAGCCGGGCTCGGCGCCGAGGGCGGCGAAGGCGTCGCGGCCCTCGGAGTAGGCGGTGTCGAGGCCGGGGGAGAGGAGCTTCCAGCCGGAGTGGTGGAGCCTCCAGTCGGGGGCGCGGGCGGCGACCGCGTCGATCGCGGCGACCGCCTCCTCGGTCCGGTCGGCGTCGGCGCCGACGATCCGGTCGCGGTCCGCCTCCAGCGCCTCGCGCCAGAGCGCGGCCGGTCCGGGCGGGGCATCGCCGGCGCCGCCTTCGACCAAGGCGTCGAGGGTCGCCGGCTTGACCTCGGCGTCACGGCTCGCCGAGAGCAGGCGGGCGGCGTCGCGGAGGGTCCCGTTCTCCCGCTTGAAGGTCTTCTCGCCCAGGTCCTCGCGGACCAGGCGCAGGGCGGCGCGCGCCTTCTTCAGATCTTTGCGGGCGCCGTGGACCGCTTCGGCGAGCTCGTCGCCGTCGCTCGGCTCGCGCAGCCGGTCCGCCGCCTTCTCCAACCGCCCGGCGATCGCCCGGCGCACACCCGCGGCCGCGTCCTCGTCGAGGAGCAGGCGGTAGGCGCGGCTCGGCGTCGGCGCCCCGACCTCGGTCGCCTCCGGCGCGGCGGCCTCGGCGGTCCGGTCCGGCGTCGTCGCGGTCTCCATCGTCATATCGTCGCCGGTACCCGCCTCCCTCGGCAACCCCTCGGTCGCCAGCGAGCGGTTGGCGTAGCGGCGGTCCCCGGTCAGCTCGGCGCCGAACCAGGGCGGCGGCGCGAAGCGGTCGGCCGCCTCGCGGGAGGGGAACTCGACCTCGACCGTGCGCAGCCCGTCGAGCGCGCCCGCGTAGACGTCGAGCTCCGCCCGCAGGCCCTCGCCGAGCGGCACGTAGTGGCGGACCTTGCGCACCCGCCGCCGCGCGGTCAGCGGCCAGAGCTTCGCGAAGGGCTCCGGCGCGAGGTTCACCTCGACCTCCTTGCGCACCTCGCCGTGGCCGCTCTTGGCGGTCAGGAACAGCTCGTCGCCGGCCCGGCGCAGGCGCACCTCGTCGTCGCTGCCGAGGGCCAGATAGCCCTGCTCGATCTCCGTCCGGGCGCTCTCGGCCCGCGGCATCTCCGCGACCAGGAACTTGCGCTCGATCTCAGCCACGCAGGGATCGTAGGCCCGTCGCCGAATGGGCGCCCATGAACGTTCGTCCGGGCCTCGGCGTCGGTGACACCCTCAACGAGGTAATCGGCCTCTATCAGCAGAATTTCGGCGTGCTGATCCCAGCCGCCTTCTGGCTCTTCCTCGGGGTCAACATCCTCTACGGCATCGCCGGCAGCGACCACACCGGACTCCTCTTCCTCGCCGGCCTGCTCGCCTTCGCCGTGGCGATGCTCTACCAGGGGATGGTGGTCAGCCTCGTCCGCGAGGTCGAGAGCGGCGGCGCCAAATCCTCGGTCGGCGAGCTGATCTCCTCGGTCACGCCGGTGCTGATGACGCTGATCGGCGCCAGCCTCCTCTACGGGCTCGGCGTCCTCGTCGGCTTCCTCTTCTTCATCATCCCCGGCTGCATCCTGCTGACGATCTGGGCGGTGATCGCGCCGGTGATCGTGATCGAGCGGACCGGCGTCGGCGGTGCCTTCGGCCGCTCCCAGGAGCTGGTCCGCGACTACGGCTGGCCGGTCTTCGGCACCGTCATCGTGGCGACCCTGATCAGCCTCGTCGCCACCCTGATCCTCACCGCGATCGCCGAAGCGATCGCCGGCGGGCCGATCCTGCGGATCGTCTTCGGCACCCTCGCCTCGACCTTCACCGCCCCGATCGGCGGCCTCGTCGCCGCCGTCCTCTACTACCGGCTGCGCGAACTGAAGGGCGATGCCAATCCGATGATGCCGCCGAAACTCGACCCGGACGCCTGAGCGGGCGGTTTCGCGGGCGGGGTTCGGGGCGTGGCGGCGTGGTTCGGGCTCCGGCCGCGTGCTGCGTGGCCGCCGCGCCCGTCCGAGTTGCGTCCCGGGCGTCTCGTGGCGGCCCGGGCAGGCTGTGGCCGCCACGAGACGCCCGGGACGTGAGGGTCCCGCAGGGAAGTCCACACGGACGTATGAGAGATGTCGGGAACGTCACAGATCCTCATGCCTCCCGTGACGGGTTCGGAGCCCCACCCGGGTGCGTTCGCACTTTCGCTCGCCATGCGAGCAGAACTGCGAACTCACCAGGGGGAGGCATGAGGAAGACGGGAGGAGGCGTGGACTTCCCCCGCTCCTCGTCACCGATCACGCGCCTTCGTGCCCGGACACGCGCTTCTCTCCCCCGGGCGCGCCGATCCCTCGGCTCTCTCCCCGCACCCTCGGCCTTCTCGGTGGCGGCCACAGCCTGCCCGGGCCGCCACCGAGAAGGCCGCGTCCCTTTCACCTCCGGGCGCTAGCTCCGGGCGCCAGCCCCTAATGCTCCAGCAGCCCCGCGACCGCCAGGGCCAGCCGCTCGCCGCGGCTGGTCAGGGCGTACTCGGCGTGGGGGGGACGGCCGGCGACCAGGCGCCGTTCGACGATCCCCGCCGCCTCGAGCTGCTCCAGCCGCTCCGAGAGCGTCGTCGGCGACACCCCCGGGAGCGACTGGCGGAACTCGTTGAAGCGATGGGCGCCGCTGGAGCAGGCGTAGATCGTCGCCATCGTCCAGCGGCGCTCGAGCAGCCCCGCGGCGGCGCGGAGCTCCTTCGGCACCGGTTGGCAGTTACGACACCGAGGCGACATCCGCTCCGGCCTCCGCCGGCTCGAGCGCCAGCCCGAGCACCTCGTCGATCGACATCACCGGATGGAAGGTCATCTGCTCGCGCACCTCCGCGGGGACCTCGTCGAGGTCGCCGCGGTTGCGCTCGGGCAGGATCACCTCGGTCAGGCCCGCCGCGTGGGCGGCCAGAACCTTCTGCTTGAGGCCGCCGATCGGCAGCACCCGTCCTTGCAGGGTCACCTCTCCGGTCATCCCGACAGTGTGCTTGACGGGGCGGCCGGTGAGCAGGCTGACCAGCGCCGTGGTCATCGCGGTGCCCGCGCTGGGGCCGTCCTTGGGGATCGCCCCGGCCGGCACGTGGACGTGGAACTCGCGCTGGAAACGGTCCTCCGGGATGCCCAGCTCCTCGCGGTGCGAGCGGACGTAGGAGAGGGCGATCCGCGCCGACTCCTTCATCACGTCGCCGAGCTGGCCGGTCAGGACCAGGCCCTCGCCGCCGTCCATGGCGGTCGCCTCGATGAAGAGGATGTCGCCGCCGGTGCCGGTCACCGCCAGGCCGGTCGAGACGCCCGGGATCGCCGTGCGCTCCACCGACTCCTGGAAGACCTTCTGCCGGCCGAGGGCCTCGCGGACCGCCTCGAGGTCGAGCGCGATCGGCGCGGCACCCTCACCGGAGGCGATCTTCGTCGCCGCCCCGCGCAGCAGCTTGCCGATCTCCCGCTCGAGCTGGCGCACGCCCGCCTCGCGGGTGTACTCGGAGATGACCGTCCGCAGGACATCGTCCGCGACCGTGACCTCCTCGGCCTTCAGGCCGTTGCGCTTCAGCTGCCGCGGCACCAGGTAGCCCTTGGCGATCGCCAGCTTCTCCTCGGTCGTGTAGCCGTCGAAGGAGATGATCTCCATCCGGTCCAGCAACGGCGCCGGGATCGTGTCCAGCAGGTTGGCGGTGGCGATGAAGACGACCTCGGAGAGGTCGACCTCGACGTCCAGGTAGTGGTCGCGGAACGAGTGGTTCTGCGCCGGGTCCAGCACCTCCAGCAGGGCGGCCGAGGGGTCGCCGCGCCAGTCGGCGCCGACCTTGTCGATCTCGTCCAGCAGGATCACCGGGTTCATCGTCTCGGCGTCGCGCAGGGCGCGGACGATCCGTCCCGGCAGGGCGCCGATGTAGGTGCGGCGATGGCCGCGGATCTCCGCCTCGTCATGCAGGCCGCCGAGGCTGATGCGGACGAACTCGCGGTCGAGGCTGCGGGCGATCGACTCGCCGATCGAGGTCTTGCCGGTGCCGGGAGGCCCGACCAGGGTCAGGATCGTGCCGTTGGCGCGGCTGTCCCCCTCGATCTCGTCTTTCCTCTCCTCGCGCAGCTTGCGCACGGCGACGAACTCGGTGATCCGTTTCTTCACGTCCTCCAGCCCGGCGTGGTCGGCGTCCAGCACCTCACGCGTGTGGACCGGGTCGAGCCTGTCGTCGGAGCGCTTGCTCCACGGGACGGCGATGAGCCAGTCGAGGTAGCTGCGGATCATCGAGCTCTCGGGCGACTGCTCGCCCTGCCGCTCCAGCCGGCGCAGCTCCTTGGTCGCCTGCTCGGCGACCTCCTCCGGCATCCCGGCCTCCTCGATCTTCGCCTCGTACTCGCCGATCAGATCGGTCTCGTCCTCGCCCAGCTCTTTGCGGATCGACTCCATCTGTTTGCGCAGGAAGTACTCGCGCTGCTGCTTCTGGGCGCCCGACTCGACGTCGTCGCGGATCTTCGAGCGGACCTGCAGCTCGGCGAGGCGCTCGCGCTGCAGCTCGACCGCGATCTCCAGCCGCTCGGTGACGTCGATCGTCTCCAGCAGGCGGAGCTTGCCCTCGTTGGGGATGTCGGGGGCGAGGCCGGAGGTGTCGGCCAGCGCGCCGGGCTCCTCGATCGAGCGGAGGAAGTTGGCGATGCGGCCGTCGTCGCCGCGCAGCTCGAGGATCTCTTCGACCACGGCGCGGTATTCGCGAGCGACCTCGCGGGTGTGCTCGTCGTCGGGATGGCCGTCGTGGATCTCCTGGACCTCGACGTGCAGGGTGCCGTCGTCGTCCGTGTTGGTGGCGGCGCCGGCGATGCCGCGGTGCAGGCCGACCACGGTCGCGACCGGCCGGCCGCGGCGCGAGCGGCCGTGCTCGACCACCTCGGCGATCACGCCGACGCGGCCGAAGTCGCCGTCGCGACGGGGGATGAGGAAGACGCGCTCGTCCTCGCCGACGTCGATCGGCAGGGTCGCGGTGACGGTCGGGAACACGATCGCGTCGTCAAGGGGAACGAGTCTGTAGGTCATAACTAAGTTCACTTTCTGTAGTTAATCCTTTTGAAGGATAGCGCTACACCTTCCGTACCTCAACCCCCTCCGGCGCGTTCGCAGAAAACCGCGCTGAGCGCGGCCAACTGCGAACTCATCGCGGGTAGGGTTGGGAGAGATGGACGAGAAGCGCGCGAAAGAGCTACTGAAGGCCGAACGGGAGCGGGTCGAGGCGGAGCTCGCCCGGGTCCGCGGCGAAGGCCGCGAGGAGGGCGACTCCCAGGTCCCGGCGGGCGACTTCAACAACGAGGGGCTCTACGAAGACGAGCTCGCCGCGGGCCGCGAGGGCGACCTGGAACGGCGCCTCGATCAGGTCGAGCGGGCCGAGGAGCGGCTCGCCGCGGGCACCTACGGCCTCTCGGTCAGGTCCGGCGAGCCGATCCCGGATGGCCGGCTCGAGGCCGAACCGCTGGCCGAGCTGACCGTCGACGAGGAGCCCGGCGGGACCGGGCGCTGGTAGCGCCGCGATGCCCACGGTCAAGGCCCGGATCTCGATCTCCCTCGACGGCTACATGGCCGGGCCGAACCAGAGCGAGGCGAATCCGCTCGGCGAAGGCGGCGAGGCCCTGCACGAGTGGGCCTTCCGGCAGGCCGCCTTCAAGGAGATGCACGACCTCGGCGAGGGCGGTGAGCGCGGCGTCAGCGACGAGATCGTGCGGGCGTCGCTGGCCAACCTCGGCGCCGTGGTGATGGGGCGCAACATGTTCGGTCCGATCCGCGGCGACTGGCCGGACGAGGAGTGGAAGGGTTGGTGGGGCGACGACCCGCCGTTCCACTGCCCGGTCTACGTCCTCACCCACCACCCCCGCGAAGCGTTTGAGCTCGAAAACGGCAACAGCTTCCACTTCGTCACCGACGGGATCGAGGCGGCGATGGCCGAAGCCAAGGAGGCCGCCGACGACCAGGACGTCACGGTCGGCGGCGGCGCCTCGACCTTGCAGCAGGCGATCGCCGCGGGCCTGCTCGAGGAGATCCTCGTCACCCAGGTGCCGGTCCTGCTCGGCGCCGGCGAGCGCCTCTTCGACCACCTCGCGGCGGGCGCCGCCGATTTCGGCCTGGTCGACGTGGTCGAGGACGCGGAGTTGCTCCACCTCACCTACCGGGTCGGATAAACAGGAATCTCAGGCGCGCGGGGCCGGGAGCGGTAGGTTCGCGGCATGGCTACCGAACCCACTCCCACCGAGGAGGCGATGCTCTACGGGGGCCGCTTCCTGACCGAAGACGCGCCCGACGGGCCGTTCCCGCAGACCGGCATGTCGGCGCTCGACGCGCAGCGGCTGGTCGAAGAGGAACTGCAGCTGGAGGGCGACCCCAACCGCAACCTCGCCACCTTCGTCACCACCTGGATGGAGCCCGAGGCGCAGCAGCTGATCGCCGAGAACAACTACCGCAACTTCATCGACCACGCCGAGTACCCGATCTCGGCGCTGATCGAGCAGCGCTGCATCCGCATGCTCGCCGACCTCTACCACGCGCCCGGCGAGACGACCGGCGCGCGCTGTCAGGGCTCCTCCGAGGCGATCATGCTCGGCGCCCTCTCGCTGAAGTGGAAATGGAAAGAACGGCGGGAAGCCGAAGGCAAGGGCGTCGACAAGCCGAACCTGATCTTCGGCGGCGACGTCCACGTCGTCTGGGAAAAGTTCTGCCGCTACTTCGACGTCGAACAGCGGGTCGTCCCGCTGCAGGAGGGCAAGTACACGATCGGCCCCGACGACGTCGAGCCCCACATCGACGAGAACACGATCGGCGTCGCCGCGGTCCTCGGCACCACCTTCACCGGCCACGCCGACGACATCGCCGGGATCAACGACCTGCTGACGCGGGTCAAGGAGGAGAAGGGGATCGACGTGCCGATCCACGTCGACGGCGCCTCGGGCGGCTTCGTCTGGCCGTTTCTCCACCCCCACTCGGAGTGGGACTTCCGGCTCGAGCAGGTGCGCTCGATCAACGTCTCCGGCCACAAGTTCGGCCTCGTCTATCCGGGCATCGGCTGGCTCGTCTTCCGCGAGAAGGACGACCTCGCCGAGCACCTCGTCTTCTACGAGAACTACCTCGGCGAGGAGGACGCGACCTTCACCCTCAACTTCTCCACCGGCGACTCGATGATGCTCGCCCAGTACTACAACTTCGTCCGCTTCGGCCGCGAGGGCTACGCCTACGTGATGGAAGCGATGCAGGCGAACGCGAAGGCGCTGGCCGGGAAGCTCGACCGCTGCGGCCACTTCGAGCTGATCGGCGAGGACGAGGAGCAGCTGCCGCTGGTCGCCTTCAAGCTGATCGACGGCAAGGGCTACGACGAGTTCGACGTCTCCTGGCAGCTCTCGGCCGAGCGCGGCTGGATGCTGCCCGCCTACACGATGCCGCCCGACGCCCAGGAGGTGCGGGTGCTGCGGGCGCTGGTCAAGCACACGCTCTCCCGCTCCCAGATCGACCGCCTGGCGGCCGACATCGAACACGCCTGCGACACGCTGGAGAAGAAGGGCCGGGCGCACAAAAGCGAGCGCCACAAGATGAAGCGGAGCCCGAACGTCTAGGGCCTCCGCCCCGACGTCCCAGGCCGCGGCCGTCGCCCGGCACCTGCCCGGTCTAGATGGTTGATTCGAGGTCTTCTAGGTGGCCGGCGGCGTGCTTCGGGGCGGGTGCGCCCGTCCGAGTTGCGTCCCGGGCGTCTCGTGGCGACCCGGGCAGGCTGTGGCCGCCACGAGACGCCCGGGACGTGAGGGTCTCGCAGGGAAGGTCACACGGACGTGAGGGAGATGTCGGGAAGGTCACATGGACGTATGGGAGATGTCGGGGACGTGACCCTTCCTCATGCCTCCCGTGACGGGTTCGGAGCCCCCTCCCGGTGAGTTCGCACTTTCGCTCGCCATGCGAGCAGAACTGCGAACTCACCAGGGGAGGCATGTGGAAGACGCAAGGAACCGTCGACTTCTCCCGCTCCTCGTCACCGATCCCGGGAGTTCGTCACGAACCTCGCACCTCTCCCCGGACACCGGGCCTTCTCGGTGGCGGCCACAGCCTGCCCGGGCCGCCACCGAGAAGGCCGCGTCCCTTTCAGCTTCGGGCGCCAGCTTCGGGCGCCCCGAGCCCCCACTTGCCCGACCGTCGAGTTGGCCTGGAGGTTGTGGAATCGCCCATCCAGCCGGGTCAAGGCGCTGGGCGGGTACGGTCCCCGGATGCCCACCTGGATCTCGAAGAAGGCCGCCCCTTGGATCTGGCGCCGCGTCAACTGGAAGACGGTCTGGACGGTCACCCTCTGGCTCGCCCAGAAAGGCCGTGATCGGATCCAGGCGAACCTCACCGCGAGCGAGCAGTCGGAGTTCTGGGGCCTGTTGCGGAAGTCGCACGGCAAGCCGAGCAACCTCGACGCGCGCGACCGCGCCCGGGTCAAGGACATCGTCGGCAAGGCGATCCGCGGCTAGGCCCGCGCGGGGCTCAGGCGCCGGAGTCGGGCGGCGAGCGGAACTGGAGGAACTCGACCTTGGCGTTGATCGACGGCGGATCGCCGTCGGCGGCGCGCTGCGCGACGCGCTCTTCGACCTCGAAGAGCTCGCTGTTCATCCGTTCGAGCAGCGAGGCGATTTCACGCCAGCCCTCGTCGTCGACCTGTAACACCGAGCGGCAGGCGTGGAGACCGTCGCGGGCGAAGAAGGTGCCCGCCGCCATCGCGACCGCGATGTCCTTGGCGATGATCTTGATCACCGTGCTGCTGACGCCGAGCCGCTCCTTCTCGCTCAGCACCTCCCAGGCCTCCTCGTCGAAATAGGCGCGCTGGACGGCGCCGTAGAAGCGCTCGAGGACGCGCCCGCCGCGCGCCCGCTCGGTCCGCACCAGCTCGATGCAGCCGAGTTCCCGCAGCTGGTTGACGTGGTAGGTGACGTTGTTCAACGGCTCGTCGATCTCGGCGGCGATCTCACGTGGGGAGGCCGCGCGTTCGTTGAAGATGCACATCGCCCTGACCCGGGTCGGGTGCGACATCGCCGCGGCCAACTGCGGGCTGATCAGTTCAGGCCGCGGGGTGATGCGTTCTGCGCTGGCGGGGCCGGCCTCCAACAGTCCTCCAAAAAATCTGAGTTAGTGATTCGCCTGCATTAAATCGGATCGCGGGAAAAGGTCGCTTGTTGGAGCGAAAAACATACAAGAGTTTTGCTTGATTGATCAAATCTGATCAAACTTTCTCTCTCCAAAACTGATTTCGAGCAGGGAGAGGAGGTGAGCGAAGATGAGGATCGAGAAGGCGAATCCGACGATCCCGACGGTCGGTGTCATGAAGGGCACCTGAGGTTGGGGGCCGCGGCGGCGAAGCGGCGGCCGTGGAGCCCGCCTGGCGCACCGGGCCCGGCTCGGTGCGCCGGCTTTATGCCGGGGCGGAACCTAATGGTCGAATCGGTTGCCACAAACGAGCGATTGTTGCCATCAAATGCTGTCAAGACGCAAAACTGCTCGATCAATGAATCAACGCCGACCGAACCGCATCGACCAGCGCCTCGTCCGGGCCCTGGGGCATCCGCTGCGGGTCAAGATCCTCGAGGTCGTCCAGCTGCGCAACGCCAGCCCGAGCGAGCTCACCGAGATGCTCCAGGCGCCGCTCGGCAACGTCGCCTACCACGTCCGCGTGCTGGAGAAATGCGGCTGCATCGAGCAGGTCGCGACGGCCCGGCGGCGGGGCGCCGTCGAGCACTACTTCCGCGCCCGCCCGCGCTCCTACATCGGCCACCAGGACTGGCGCAAGGTGCCGAAGAGCCTGCGCGACGCGGTCAGCGGCGCCTCGCTCGGCACCTTCTTCGACCGCGCCGCCGACGCGCTCGAATCGGGCACGATCGACGCCCGCGACGACACCACGCTGAGCTGGATGCCGATGGCGGTCGACCAGGCCGGCTGGGCCGAAGTCGCGGCCGTCTTCCAGGCGGTCAACAACCGGCTGGAGGCGATCCACGCGCTCTGTCGGCGGCGGATCGAAGAGAGCGGCGAGGAGGCGATCTCGCTGGTCGTCGGCATGGCCGCCTTCGAGCCCGCGCCGAAGGACTGGACCGCCGGGGCGGCGGCGCTCGACGGCGCCGCCGACGGGGTCGGCGAGGGAGAAGCCGCGCCGAGCGCTTAGGATCGGGCGCCATGCCGTCGCCGGTCACCGTCTCGGTCGAGGTCGCCCGCTCCCGCCAGGAGGTCTTCGACTACGTCGACGTTCTCGCCAACCACGAGGACTGGATGAAGATCCTCTACAAAGACTGGCGCTTCGAGGGGCCGAGGCGCGGGGCCGGGGCGAGCGCCGTGGCCCAGGTCGACGCGCCGGCGGCGCGCGAGAAGGTCACCTTCAAGGTGGTCGAGTCGGCGGCGCCGGAGCGGATCGTCGAGGAGGTCGAGAGCGCCCACGGCAAGCGCGAGACGCGCAACACCTACCGGTTCGTCGAGCTCGACGGCGGCCGCACCCGGCTCGACTTCGAGATCGAGTGGCTGAAGGTGCCGCGCACCGAACGGGTCGCGCCGGCCGTCTCGCGTGCCTTCATGGCGCGCGCCTACGGTAAGGCGATGAAGCGGCTGGCGGCGCTGGTCGAAGAAGGCTGAGGCGGTGGGCGGCGAGGGCGAGTCCGGAGCCGCCGAGCGCGCCGACCTCGCCGAGCTGCGCGCCCGGCGGGCGCTGACCGAGGACGCGGCGCGGCCCGAGGCGGTGGCGCGGCGCCACGCGGCCGGCGGCCGGACGGCGCGGGAGAACCTCGCCGACCTGGTCGACGCGGGCAGCTTCGTCGAGTACGGGCGCTACGCGATCGCCGCGCAGCGGGGGCGGCGCGAGGTCGACGAGCTGATCGCGCGGACGCCCGCCGACGGCTTCATCGGCGGTACCGCGACGGTCAACGCGGAGCTCTTCGGCGAGGGCGCGGGATGCGCGGTCCTCTCCTACGACTACACGGTGCTGGCCGGGACGCAGGGGGCGCTCGGCCACCGCAAGAAGGACCGGCTGTTCGAGCTGATCGAGCGGACGCGGCTGCCCGCGGTGCTCTTCGCCGAGGGCGGCGGTGGCCGGCCCGGGGACACCGACTACCCGGTGGTCTCGGCGCTCGACACGCGGGCGTTCGCGCTCTGGGCGCGGCTCTCGGGACTGGTGCCGCGGATCGCGATCGTCGCCGGCCGCTGCTTCGCCGGCAACGCGGTGCTGGCCGGCTGCTCGGACCTGATCGTCGCCACCGCGGGGTCGTCGCTCGGGATGGGCGGGCCGGCGATGATCGAGGGCGGCGGGTTGGGGCGGGTGGACCCCGACGACGTCGGGCCGCTGGAGACGCAGGCGGGCAACGGGGTGGTCGACGTGGTGGCGGCCGACGAGGCGGAGGCGACGGCGCTGGCGAAGAAGCTGCTCGGCTACTTCCAGGGCGCGACGCCGGCGGGGGCGGAGCACGACCAGACGGCGCTGCGGGAGATGGTGCCGGAGCGGGCGCGGCGCGCCTTCGCCGTCGGGCCGCTGATCGAGACGCTCGCCGACGTCGGCTCGGTCACCTTCCTGCGCGAGCGCTTCGCGCCGGAGCTGGTGACGGCGCTGGCCCGGGTCGAGGGCCGGCCGCTCGGCATCGTCGCCAACGACTCGCGCCACATGGCGGGCGCGCTGACCAGCGACGCCTCCGACAAGGCGGCACGGTTCCTCTCGCTCTGCGATGCCTTCGGCCTGCCGGTGGTCTCGCTGCTCGACACGCCGGGCTTCATGGTCGGTCCGGACGCCGAGGCGACCGGGCTGGTGCGGCACGCGTCGCGGTTGCTGGTCGGCGGGGCGGCGCTGCGCGTGCCGCTGATCGCGGTGGTGCTGCGGCGGGGCTACGGGCTGGGGGCGCAGGCGATGGCCGGCGGCAGCCTGCACGAGCCGCTGCTGACGGTCGCCTGGCCGGGCGCGCACCTCGGGCCGATGGGGCTCGAAGGCGCGGTGAAGCTGGCGCTGCGCAAGGAACTGGAAGAGATCGAGGACGCGGGCGAGCGCGAGGCGCGGGTGCGGGAGCTGACCGCGGCGGCGGAAGAGAACGCGAAGGCGTTGAACGCGGCGGCGCTCTTCGAGATCGACGACGTGATCGACCCGGCGGACACCCGCGGCGTGATCGCCAGGACGCTGCGAGCAGCCCGAGCCGCAGCCCCCGATCCCCGCCCGCGCCCGGTCGACACCTGGTGAGTTCGCAGCAATCGTCGGATAGCGACGGAAACTGCGAACGCGCCTGGCAGGGTGTCACCAGAGCGCGTCGTGGGACTCCATGACGCCGCGGCCTTCGCGCAGGGGGATGCCGTCGAGGGAGCCGCTGAAGGTGCCGAAGCGGTGGCGGTAGGTGGAGCGGATCAGGAGGAAGTTGTCGTCGCGGGAGCGCTCGGCGCCTCCCTGGAAGTCGAGGCGGGAGGCTTCGGCGAAGTCGATTGCCTCGAGGCCGTCGAAGGTGACCGGGGCGGGCTCGTGGGGGACCCCGTCGATCCAGATCGCGCGCTCGCTGCCTTCGGGCGGGTCGTTGATGCCCTCGACCAGGTTCCAGGCGAGGGCGCGGCCGTCGGCCGCCGTCCCCACCCCGGCGGACCAGCGCCAGCTGGTGCGGCGGGCCTGGTAGCCGGCCGACTCGTCGTCGACGCCGAGGCCGTCGACGACGATCCGGCGGCCGGGCATCTCGACCCTGCCGGAGATCGGCACGCCGGCCCGCTTCCGGGTCCATCCCCAGCCCCCGCCGCTGGGGCAGATCGATTCGATCGGGGCGGCATCACCAAGGTGCAGGTCGGCGTGGAGGCCGGGGGCGTCGATCAGGAGGCGGGGGCCGTCGAGGATGACCTCGCGGCTGCCGGGACGCATCGACGTGCGGTCCAGCTCGCGGCCGCGCTCACGATCCCAGAGCGCCCAGAAGCACTGGCCCGTCGGGCCGACCTCGGCGCGCGCGGCGCAGAGCATCAGCTCCTCGCCGTAGTAGCCGACGTAGCGCCAACGCTTGCGCAGGGCGCCGTCACGCCAGAGGGGCATCGGGTTCGGCGGCAGGGGCAGGTCGGGGCGCCCGTCGCCCGGGCCGCGCCAGGGAATCCCGCTCCTCGCCATCGCCGCAACCTATCGGCCGGCCCGATTAAGCCTGGCGCTCTACAGTCGGCTCATGGCTCAGGCGATCCAGGTCATCGGCGCGCTCATCATCCTCGGCGCCTTCGCCGCGAACCAGCTCGGCGAGCTGCCGACCGACTCGCGTCTCTACCTGCTGGCGAACCTGGTCGGCTCGGCGGTGCTCTGCATCCTCGCGGTGGTCGAAGGGCAGATCGGCTTCGTCCTGCTCGAGGCCGTCTGGGCGGCCGTCTCCGGCTGGAGCCTCTTCGTCATCCTCGGCGAAGAAGCCGAGGCAGCCGACGAAGTCGGCCCTCCCGAGGCCTAGCCGCGGCTTTCGATCAGGCGCTCGGCAAGTTTGCGCATCCCCAGTTCGAGGGCCGCTTTGGCGGCGCCTTCCCAGTCGGTGTCCCGATCCGGTGGCGGGTCGACGCCGGCGTCGCGCAGGGTGGCGATGTCCTTGAACGCCAGCAGGTCCTCGCGCCCTTCCAGCAGGGCGGCCCGCAGGGCCGGACGGCGCTCGCGGATCGCCGCGTCGAGGATCGCCTCCAGCGAGCCGTGCTCCTTGAGCAGTTCGGCCGCTTTCTTCGGGCCGACGCCCTTGGCGCCGGGCAGCCCGTCGGCCGGGTCGCCGCGCAGGGCGATGAAGTCGGGGACCTGCTCGGGGTCGACGCCGTAGCGCTCGCGCACGCCGTCCGCATCGACCTCTTCGGCCCCTTTGCCGCCGGTCCGCACGTAGAGGACGGTGATCCCCGGCGCCGCGCACTGGTACATGTCGCGGTCCCCGGTCATGATCAGCGCCCGGCCGCCCGCCGCCGCCTCGCGCCGCGCCAGGGTGCCGAGCAGGTCGTCGGCCTCGAGGTCGGCGCTCGTCGCCACGGTCCAGCCGAAGGCCTCGAAGAAGGCCCCGCTCGCCGCGAACTGGGCGGGCAGCTCGTCCGGCATCGCCTCGTCGCGCTCGGCGTGGTAGGCGGGGTAGAGCTCGGTCCGATAGGCGGCCGCGTCGGGGCCGAAGCAGAGGACGACGGCGCGCGGTCGGTGGATGTCGACCTCGCGCAGGACCAGGTTCGCCGTCCCCAGCAGCGCGTTGACGGGCTGCCCGTCGGGGCCGGTGATCGTCTTCGGCAGCGCGTAGAAGGCGCGGAAGAGCATCGAGGGAGCGTCGACGAGGAGGAGCGGAGCGGCCACCCGGCCAGCCTAGTGCGCTCGCGACAGCCGACGGGCGTCGCTCAATATCGTGGGGCGCGATGTCTGGGGACCCGGCAACCACCGACTCGGCGGCGAAAGCGCTCGCGATCGTCGACCTGCGGAAGCGCTACCCGAACGGGGTGGAGGCTCTGCGGGGAGTCTCGATCACGATCGAGCCGGGCGATTTCTTCGGCCTGCTCGGGCCCAACGGCGCCGGCAAGTCGACGCTGATCCACTGCACGACGGGCCTCGCCCAGCCCACCGGTGGCGCCATTCACGTCTTCGGCCACGACGCGATCTCCGACTACGGCGAGGCGCGGGCCGCGGTCGGGCTCGCGCCGCAGGAGGTCAACCTCGACCAGTTCCTCACCTGCGAGGAGACCCTGGAGTTCCACGGCGGCTACTTCGGGATGCGGAAGGAGGACCGCAGGGAGCGGACCGAGGAGCTGCTGGAGACCTTCTCCCTGACCGCGAAAGCGCGCGAGCGCACCCGCGCCCTCTCCGGCGGGATGAAAAGGCGGCTGATCCTCGCCCGGGCGCTGATGCACCGGCCGCGCCTCTTGATCCTCGACGAGCCGACCGCCGGCGTCGACATCGAGCTGCGGCTCGAGCTCTGGCACTACGTCCAGAAGATCAACGCGGAAGGGACGACGATCCTGCTCACCACGCACTACCTCGAGGAGGCCGATCAGCTCTGCGGGCGGATCGCCTTCATCGCCGACGGCGAAATCGCCGCGCAGGGGACGAGCGAGGAGCTCGCCTCGCGCTACGACGTCGCCAACCTCGAGGACGCCTACCTTGCCCTGGTCGGGCGGCGCGAGCTCTCGCGCTCGCACGTCGAGGGCGGCGTCACCGCCTGATACCGGGGAGCAACTGACCTTGTCTGCGGCGCAGATTCGTTTTTTCAGCCTCTGGCGGCGCGAGATCTCGCGCTTCATGAAGATCAAGAAACAGACGCTGGGCGGGCCGCTGCTGGAAACGTTCCTCTACATCTCCGTCTTCGGCGGGGCGCTCGGCTCGCGGATCAAGGAGCTGCACGGGATCGAATACATCGTCTTCGTGATCCCCGGGCTGATCATGATGGCCTTCGCGACCAACGCCTTCACCAACAACTCCTCCTCGATCCTGCAGCAGAAGTTCCTCGGCGCGATCCACGACCAGCTCTCCTCGCCTGCCTCGCCGAAAGAGCTGCTGCTCGCCTTCTGCCTCGGCGGCTTCGTCCGCGGGCTGATCGTCGCGACGCTCACCTTCCTCGTCTCGATCGTCCTCACCAACCTCACCGTGGACCACGCGCTGGTGCTGATCCCGGCGATCTTCCTGGTCGGCTTCTTCTTCGCCAATCTCGGCGTGCTGATCGGTGTGCGGGCGGAGCAGTTCGACGACGTCGCCTTCGCCCAGACCTTCATCCTCACCCCGCTGATCTTCCTCGGCGGCGTCTTCTATTCGGCCTCGCTGCTGCCGCAGCCGTGGGAGACGCTGACCCGCTTCAACCCCGTCTACTACATGATCAGCCTGGTCCGGTACGGCTTCGTCGGCTTCACCGAAGTCGACATCCCGCTCGCGCTGGCGGCGCTGACGGCGGCCACGGCGGCGCTCTTCCTCTTCAACCTGCGCCTCTTCACCCGCGGCTACAAGCTCCGTTCCTAGGCGGGAAGGGGCGCGGGCGCGCGCCTGCAGGCGGCCCCGAATTTAGCCGGGCGAAGGGTTGGCCTCTCTAAAATCGCGGGCCGATGGCGACCCGAGTACGCAGGCGGCACAGGCGGCCGCGCAAGACGCGCTGGCACAAGGTCGCGATCCCCATCATCTTCGTGGTCGGCATCCTGGCGGCCGCGGGTGGGGTCGCGGCGGCCTGGGCGATCAACATCTACAACTCGGCGCCGCCGCTGGAAAGCCTGAAGCCGGTCCAGAAGGGCCGCAGCTCGGCGATCTACACCGCCGAAGGCAAGCTGATGGGCTACATCCACTCGGACACGATCCGCCAGCCGATCACCGAAGCCGAAATCCCGCAGGTGCTGCGCAACGCGACGATCTCGATCGAGGACAAGGACTTCTGGCAGCACGGCGCGCTCGACTACGCGGGCATCGTCCGCGCCGCGATCAAGGACCTCTCGGCGGGTGGCAAGCCGGTGCAGGGCGCCTCGACGATCACCCAGCAGCTGGTCCGCAACCTCTACATCCGCCATCCGGAAGACACGATCCAGCGCAAGATCAAGGAAGCGCACCTGGCGGAAGAGCTCTTCGAAGCGCACAGCCGCCATTGGATCCTCAACACCTACCTGAACACGGCGCCGTACGGGACCAACGAAGGGCAGACCGCGCTCGGGGTGGAAGCTGCCGCGCAGACCTACTTCGACAAGCCGGCGATCGAACTGAACCTGACCGAGGCGGCGCTGATCGCCGGGCTGCCGCAGGCGCCCTCCGAATACAACCCGTTCCTCGACCCGAAGGCGGCGCTGAAGCGGCGCAACGAGGTGCTGGGGACGATGTGGGAACAGGGCTACATCACCCACAAGCGCTACCTCAAGGCGCGGACCAGCGGCCTCGGCCTGCACGAAGGCCACCAGTACAGGACGGTCCGCAACCCGCTCTTCCAGCTGGTCGAACAGGAACTGATCGAACGCTACGGGATCAACACCGTGCGCTACGGCGGGTTGAAGGCGTACACGACGATCAACCCCGAACTGCAGGAAGACGCGGAAGGGGCGGTCGCCTACTGCTCGGAAACCTACACCTGCTACGAAGGCGGGCCGGCGACCGGCATCGCCTCGGTCGACCCGAAGACGGGCGCGATCCTCGCCCTCGCCTCGACCTCTGAAGAAGGCGAAGAAGAATTCAACTACGCCTGGCAGGCCGAACGGCAGCCGGGATCTTCGTTCAAGCCCTACGTGCTGGCGACCGCGGTGAAGCAGGGGGTCGACCCGAAGACGACCTACTACAACGGCACCTCGCCGACGACGCTGGAAATCCCCGGCGGCGGCACCTGGACGGTGCACAACGACGAGGAAGGCGGCGGCGTGATGTCGCTGGAAGAAGCGACCTGGAACTCGATCAACGTCGTCTACGCGAAACTCGACCTCGACGTCGGTCCGGAAAACGTCAGCCAGACGGCGGAAGAAATGGGGATCGAAGCCGAACTCCAGTCGCTGCCGGCGGAAGCGATCGGCGGCCTTGCCCACGGCGTCTCGCCGCTGGAACAGGCGGATGGCTACGCGACCCTGGCCAACGGCGGCATCCACCACGACCCGACCGCGATCAGCAAGGTCGAATTCCCCGACGGCAAGGTCGACGAAATCGAAAGCGAAGAAGGCCACCGGGCGCTCACCGAGGGCCAGGCCTACGTGGTCACGGACGTGCTCAAAGGCGTGATCACGCAGGGCACCGGCGCCGGCTACACCAACCTCGAATCAGGCTGCGGCGAAGTGGCGGGCAAGACCGGCACCTCGGAGGACGAATCCGACGCCTGGTTCGTCGGCTACACGCCGGAATTCTCGACCGCCGTCTGGGTCGGCCATCCGCGCACGCGTGAAACGACCGGCTTCGGCGGTCCGACCGCGGGCCCGATCTGGAAGTACTTCATGGACAGGGCGACGGCGGGGAAGTGCCCGGCCTTCGAAGAACCGTCGAGCCTGCCCGAACTCTCCGCCCTGACCGGCGGCCACACCGCCAGCAGCAGCGAATACGACCAGTACGGCGAAGAAGAATTCGAAGAAAACGAATTCGAAGAAGAAGAAGAAGGCGGCGTGGGCGCCAAAGAAGCCGAAGAAAGCGTCGAAGAAGGCGAAACTGAAGAAGCCCCGGTCGAAGAAGTCCAGGAAGAAACGACGCCCGAATTCGAAGAAGGCGGCGTCGGCGCCCGCTAGCCTGCGGCCTCCACGAGACGCCCGGGACGTGACCCTTCCTCATGCCTCCCGTCCCAGGATCGTGGCCGGCCCGGATGAGTTCGCACTTTCGCTCGCTATGCGGTGATTAGTGCGAACGCGCCCGGAGGGGGCATGAGGAAAGACGGGAGGAAGCGACGCGCACCTCTCCCCGAACCTCGGCCGTCTCCTTATGTCTGGCGGCCGGTCGGGGCTACTTGGTGAGGTCGCCGCGCTCGACCAGCTCGATCCGGTATTCGTCGGGGTCGCGGACGAAGGCGATGCGGCTGCCGGTGGTGCGGCCGCCGGGGCGGTAGGGGGGCTTCTCGGGTGAGATGCCGCTCTCGGCGAGGCCCGCGAGGGTGCTGTCGAGGTCGGCGACGGCGAGGGCGATGTGGTTGTAGCCGGTGCCCATCTCGTAGGAGTCGACGCCGTGGTTGTAGGTCAGCTCGAGGACCGGGTTGCCGTCGGCGAGGGCCATGAAGACGTTGATCGCCTCGTCGCCGATCGGCATCCGGCGCGTCTCGGTGAAGCCGAGCTTCTCGTAGAAGGCGACCGAGCGGTCGATGTCGCCGATCCGGTAACAGGTGTGGAGGAAGGTGTTGGCCATGGGGTCAGGTTACCCTCCGACTGATGTCCTTCCTGGGTCGCGCCCGCATCGCCGGAGTCCTTCTCGTCGTGCTGCTGGCGGCGACGACGGCGACGGCGAGCGCGGCGACGATCACGGTGCGTGAAGTCGCGGGCGGGCTGCGCTTCGTCGGCCCCGCCGAGGTCGCCGAAGGCGCCCCGCTGGAAATCGTCAACCGCACCAACCCGCTGAAGGTCGGCCCGGTCACCTTCTCCCTCGTCCGCCCCGGCTACCTGCCGAAAACCAGGCACGCGCAGGCGATCTGCTTCACCCCCGGCCACATCTGCTGGTCGATCGCCGAATGGATGGGCGTGCACGGCGAAGGGGTGCCGACGATCAACCCGGCCGAAGCGGGCGAACCGGGCTGGGACACGATGGGCACCAAGACCGCCGCCGGCGACTCCTGGTTCAGCGGGATGACGCGAGGGACGAGCTTCGCCGAGGAGGTGACGGCGAAGGCCGGCACCCGCCTTTGGTTCATGGACGCGATCCATCCCTGGCTGCGGGGAACGATCAAGGTAGTCGCTCCAAAATAGCCCTCAAAATAGGCGTGCGTCTCTAAAGAAACCGGCTGGCTTGTCGATTCATACAGCGATTTGATGCCGCCGATCTCCCAACAGGAAGCGATCCGGCCGCCCGGCCGTTCGGAGGCCCGCGCGATCGGCATGCTGATGCTTGCCGGGGCCGGCCTGGTCGCCCTCTCGCTCGCCCTGCCGCACCCTTCGGGCGGCCACTTCATCGCCCTTACCGCGACCGCCTGCGGCATGGCGATCGCCGGCGGCGTGGTCTGGTTCCTCGCCGGGCGGATCCCGCCGGCGCTCTGCCACGTCCTCCTCGCGGCCACGGTGACGGCCGCCGCAGTGCTGATCTGGGAGTCCGGGGTCTCGGTCGGCCAGTACGGCACGATCTTCACCTGGGCGACCCTGATCTCGGCCTACTTCTTCAGTCGCCGCGCGGCGATGATCCACCTGGCCTGGCTGCTGGCGGTCTACGCCGGCTCGCTGGCGCTGGTGACCAGCACCGGCGGTTACTCGCCGGTCACCCGCTGGATCTTCAGCGCCGTCTCGCTGACCGTGGTGATGCTCTTCGTCAGCAACCTCGTCGCCCGCCGGCAGCGCGCCGACGTGCGCGCCCGCCACTTCTTCGAGCTCTCCCAGGACCTTCTCTGCACGATGGACACCAACGGACGCTGCATCGAGGTCAATGCCGCCTGGCAACGTCACCTCGGTTACCGGCCCGATGAGATGCGCGGCAAGCGCCTGCTCGAGCTGACCCACCCTGACGACCGCGCCCACGCGACGGAGGAGGCGATGCGGGTCTTCCGCGGCGAGATCTCCGAGGGCCTCGAGACGCGGGTCCAGGCCAAGGACGGCAGCTGGCACTGGCTGCGGACCAGCTCCGTGTTCGAGCCCGAAGAAGGGCTCGTCTACGCCCGCTCCGCCGACGTCACCGAGCGCAAGGCGATCGCCGCGGAGCGCGAAGCGCTGATGCGCGAGGTGGAGCTGCTGGCCCGCTCCGACGCGCTCACCGGGCTGCCCAACCGGCGCGCGCTGGACGACCAGCTGCCGCGTGAGATGGCGCGCGCGCTGCGGGCCGAGACGCCGCTCTGCCTGGCGATCATCGACATCGACCACTTCAAGGCCTACAACGACACACACGGCCATCTGGCCGGCGACGCGGTGCTGCGCGACTGCGCCCGCGAGTGGGACGGGGCGCTGCGGGGCGAAGACACGATCCTGCGCTACGGCGGCGAGGAGTTCATGGTGATCCTGCCCAACTGCGAGCCCGAGGACGCGGCCGAGATCGTCGAGCGGCTGCGGGCGGCGACGCCGGACGACCAGACCTGCTCGGCCGGGCTGGCGCAGTGGCGGCAGGGGGAGAGCGTCGACGACCTGGTCGGGCGGGCCGACAGGGCGCTGTATGAGGCGAAGGAGTCGGGCCGGGATCGCCTCGTCAACGCCGTCGCTTGAGCGTCGCGGGGAGCCGTCAGGGCACCTCCAGGCCTGGGAGGATGACCGGGTGGCTGACGAGGAACTACGCAGGCGTTTTCGCGCTGCGCGGCGGGATCCGGAGCTCACGGTGCTGGAAGGGTTCCATGCGCTGAAGCACGCGATGCGGTTCGGGGCGGAGGTCGAGATCGCGGTGGCGGTCGATCCCGGCGAGCTGGAGGAGCTGGCGTCAGACCTGGCGCCGGACCTGGTCGGGCGCTTCGCGGGGGTCGTCGCTCCGGTCGACGCCGACACGCTGGCCGGGCTGGTGCCGCAGGCGCCGCGGACCGGGGCGGTCGCGATCGCGCGGCGCAAGCAGGCCGATCTGGGGGCGGTGCTGGCGGATCCACGCGAGGCGCCCGTCGTCCTGCTCGAGCAGCCGCGCAACATGGGCAACCTCGGCGCCTGCGTGCGGGTCGGGGCGGCGGCCGACGTGGCGGCGCTGCTGACGGTCGGCGAGAACGACCCCTGGCACCCGGACGCCGTCCGCGGTGCCGCGGGCCTGCACTACGCGCTGCCCGCGGTGGCGGCGGTCGAGCGGGCGCCGCGGGAGGAGGGGAGGCCGCTGCTGGCGCTCGACCCGGAGGGGGAGGAGATCGACCCGGCGGCGATCCCGCCGCGGGCGGTGCTCGCTTTCGGCACCGAGCGACACGGCCTCAGCGACGAGCTGTTGGCCGCCGCCGACGGCCGCATCGCGCTGCCGATGCGCGAAGGGGTCTCCAGCCTCAACCTCGCCACCTCGGTCGCCGCCGTGCTCTACGCGATTCGCCTGCAGCGTCCGCCCGGATAGGTAAAGCTGCTCTTAGCAACCGCCACCAGGGTTGCCACCAAACCGATTTCGAAAGGAAGCAAAGTGCCCCTCGCAGACATCACCTTCGGCGAACTGCTCCTCGTCGTCGTCGAGATCTTCCTCTTCGTGGTCTGGATCTGGATCCTCTTCACGATCATCACCGACCTCTTCCGCGATCACGAAATGTCGGGATGGGCGAAGGCCCTGTGGATCCTCTTCCTCGTCTTCATCCCCTTCCTCACCGGGCTCGTGTACCTGATCGCCCGCGGATCGGGGATGCGCGACCGCGCGATCAAAGCCCAGACCGACGCCAAAGCCCATTTCGACGAATACGTGCGGGAACAGGCCGCCACCTCGCCCGCCGACGAGCTCCACAAGCTCAACGACCTGCGTGAAAAAGGCGCGCTCAGCCAGGAGGAGTTCGACCAGGCGAAGGCCAAGCTGCTCGCCTGAATTCATCCCCGGCGAACGACCGACCGTTTGCCTGGAACGGATTTTCAGGGCGTGCGGGGCGCGGAAAGGGGCGCCCCGCCGCCCTCTACGGGGGCATCAAAAGTCCTGCAAATAGGGCCGATCTGCAAGCCAGATTGCAAATTATGTGCAACTTGTCGGGGTGTTGAGGTCTCTCCGCTAGCCTGCGCGACCGCGGCCGAGTTCCTGTGTTTCGGAATTCGCCACCGGATTCGATGCGGACTCTCTTCACTCATACCGACCCCCGCTCGCACCGCCGTCGAGCACTCAGCTTCGGCGCCGTCCTGCTGGCGGCGCTGTGCACGCTCGCGCTGCTGCTCGACTCGGCGGCCCCTGCCGCCAGCCTGCAGGAAAAGCGCGACGCGACGCAGTCGAAGCTGAACAAGGTGCAGGCGAGCCAGGAAGAACTGGCCGACACGATCGCCGCCGAGAACGCCGAAATCAACACGATGATCGGCGAAGTCTCGACCCTGCGCCAGGAACAGGAAGCGGTCGAGGCGCAGCTGGTGGCGAAGGAAGAAGAACTCGAAGCGGCGACCACGGCGCTGCGGGAAGAACGCGAACACCTGGTCGAAGTGCGGCAGCAGCTGACCAAGGCGCTGGTCTCCCTGCGCGAACGGCTGGTCGCGATCTACGAGTCCGGCTCGCCCAACGTGCTCAACGCGATCATCGAATCCGAAGACTGGTCGAGCATGGCGGCGCAGACCGAATACCTGAACCGGATCCAGGACTACGACAACTCGGTCGTCGGCCACGTGAAGACGCTGCGCAACGAAGTCCAGGACTCGGTCGGCCGGCTGACCGCGACGCGCCAGAAGATCGAAAGCGCGCGTGACTCGATCGCCCAGACCGAGCGGGAAGTCGCCGCCGCCAAGGAAGCCGCCGAGGCGCGCTTCGCCGAACTGAAGAGCGCCCAGGCGCAGCGGCGCGAAACGATGGACGCGCTGGAGTCGAAGGAAGAAGCGCTCAGCAACAACCTCTCCGCGATCTCCGAACAGATCGCCACGCAGCGCGCCGAAGAAGCCGCCGCCGAGGCGGAAGCGACCGGCGTCGTCACCGAAGCGGCGGCCGAAACGCCGGCCCCGCTCAACTCCAGCGAAGAGACCGAGTTCATCTCCGAATCGGAAGCGAGCGCCTCCGCGTCGGCGCCCGCGCAGGTGCAGGAGGTCGTCGCCGCGGCCAACGCGATCGCCTACACGCCCTACATCTGGGGCGGCGGCCACGCCTCCTTCGAATCCTCCGGCTACGACTGCTCCGGCGCCGTCTCCTACGCCCTGCACGGCGGCGGCCTGCTGGAAAGCCCGCTCGACTCGACCGGCCTCGAGACCTGGGGCGAAGCGGGCCCGGGCAAGTGGATCACGGTCTACGCCAACGCCGAACACGCCTGGATGGTGGTCGGCGGCCTCGCCTTCGACACGGTCGGCGGCCCCGGCCCGCGCTGGCACGAATCCTGGGTCGATTCGCCCGAAGGGTTCATCGCCCGCCACCCGCCCGGCCTCTAGGTCGCTTCGCATCCAGCGGGCGCAATAGTCTCGCCCCGCCGTGGAACCGATCTCCTACCTGCAGGCAATCATCCTCGGGGCCCTGCAGGGGATCTCCGAGCCGTTCCCGATCTCCAGCCTCGGCCACGCGGTGCTGCTGCCGCACCTGTTCGGCTGGGACATCCACCAGAACGACGACTATTTCCTCTCCTTCCTGGTCGCCACCCACTGCGCCACTGCGCTGGTGCTGTTCCTCTTCTTCCTCGAGGACTGGAAGCGGATCTGGTTCGGCTTCGTCCGCTCGGTGAGAGGGCGCTCTAACCCGCGCGACCTCGACGCGCGCCTCGCCTGGATCATCATCATCGGCACGATCCCGGCCGGGATCCTCGGCGTCGCGCTGGAGCACAAGCTGCGCACGCTCTTCGCCTCGCCGACCGCGGCGGCGATCTTCCTCACCGTCAACGGGGTGCTGCTGCTGGCGGTGGAGCGCTACCGCCGCCGGCCGCCGCGACCCGGGGACGGGGAGGGGGATGGCGACGAGCGGATCGCCCGCATGGGCTTCCGCCAGGCGCTGGCGATCGGCGCCGCCCAGGCCCTGGCGCTGATCCCCGGCATCTCGCGCTCCGGGGTGACGATGGGCGGCGGCCTGCTCACCGGGCTCTCCAACGAGGACGCGGCCCGCTACGCCTTCCTCCTGGCGACGCCGGTGATCGCCGCCGCCGGCTTGCTGAAGCTGCCCGAGCTGCTCGGCTCGGCCGGGGACGGCGTCCGCGGCCAGGCCTTGGTCGGCGCGATCGCCGCCGCGATCACCACCTGGGCCGCGGTCAAATTCCTCCTCCGCTACTTCGAGACCAGCCGCCTAACGCCGTTCGGCTACTACTGCGTCGGCGCCGGGATCTTCTGCCTGATCGTCTTCGCGCTTTAGCGGGCCGGGGAGGAAGGGACGGGCGCCCTGGGGTGTGGGTTCGGGGGCGGAGTCTGGGGGCGGGGCCGGGACGGCGGGTCCGGGGCCGCGTGCTTCGTGGCCGCCCCGCCCGTCCGAGGTGCGTCCCGGGCGTCTCGTGGCGGCCCGGGCAGGCTGTGGCCGCCACGAGACGCCCGGGACGTGAGGCTTCCGCAGGGAAGTTCACACGGACGTGGGAGAGACGCCGGGGACGTCACCCTTCCTCATGCCTCCCGTCACAGGATCGGCACCGGCCCCGGGTGAGTTCGCACTTTCGCTCGCCATGCGAGCAGAACTGCGAACTCACCAGGGGGAGGCATGAGGAAGACGGGAGGAAGCGTGGACTTCCCCCGCTCCTCGTCACCGATCCCCGGAGTTCGTGACGAGGTACGCACCTCTCCCCGACACCCGGCCTTCTCGGTGGCGGCCACAGCCTGCCCGGGCCGCCACCGAGAAGGCCGCGTCCCTTATCCCTCGTCCCCACCCACGTTTCGTCGCAAAGCGGCGCGTCACAAAGCGGCGCTGCGGAGCGATCCCGCCAATTGGCGGGACGGTCTTCGAAAAGCTGGAACGTGTTGGTTGCAACTTTCCCCCTTTGGGTACGCACGCCGATAGGGAAACCCTTGGGAAAGGAGCATCACCATGGAGTCAGGTTCCGTGCCGGGCGTGCGCCCGGCCATCGCTGACGAACCCGCGGAGTCGAGCCGGGGAGGCTGGACGCCCGCCGATCCGGGGCCGCTCGGGCTGGCCGGGTTCGCCCTCACCACCTTCGTCCTCAGCATGTTCAACGCCGGGCTGGTCAGCAAAGCCGGGGAGCCGGTCGTCCTCGGGCTGGCGCTCGCCTACGGCGGGATCGCCCAGCTCGTCGCCGGCATCTGGGAGTTCCGCACCGGCAACACCTTCGGAGCGGTGGCCTTCTGCTCCTACGGGGCGTTCTGGATCTCCTTCTGGGCGCTGGTCACCTTCTTCGCCGCCGACATCCCGGCCGAACACGCGGGCGCGGCGGTCGGCCTCTTCCTGGTCGGCTGGGGCATCTTCACCGCCTACATGTTCGTCGCCAGCCTGCGGACGACGGCGGCGATCGCGCTCGTCTTCATCCTGCTGACGATCACCTTCTTCCTGCTCGGGATCGGTGAATCAGGCGAACACACGGGGATGGTCGAAATCGGCGGCTGGTTCGGCATCCTGACCGCGGCGGCCGCCTGGTACGCGTCGTTCGCGGCGGTGGTGAACTCGACTTTCGGCAAGACTGTGTTGCCGGTCGTACCACTGGGCGACTGAGTCGAGAGGAGAGGGGTGTCGGAGATGGCAACGGATGCAGGAGCGACGGACTCGAGCCTCGAGCACGAGCTCGAGCAGATGCTGGAGATCGAGAAGTTCCCGCCCCCCGCGGAGTTCCGCGAGCGGGCGAGCTGGACCGACCCGGCGGTCTACGAGGAAGCGGCCGCCGACCCGGTCGCCTGGTGGACGGCGCGCTCGAAGGAGCTGCTCGACTGGGACGTCGAGCCGACCACCGGCCTGAACGACTCCGACCCCCCCTTCTACAAGTGGTTCGAGGACGGGCGGCTGAACGCCTCCGCCCAGTGCCTCGACCGCCACGTCGCGGCCGGGATCGGCGACCGCGTCGCCTACCACTGGCGCGGCGAGGAGGGCGAGGAGCGCGACGTCACCTACGCCGAGCTCCTCGCCGACACCCAGCGCTTCGCCAACGCGCTCAAGGACCTCGGCGTCGAGAAGGGCGACGTGGTCGGGATCTACCTGCCGATGATCCCCGAGGTCGCCGTGGCGATGCTGGCCTGCGCGCGGATCGGGGCGATCCACAACGTCGTCTTCGGCGGCTTCAGCGCCGAGTCGGTGCGCGAGCGGATGGAATTCGCCGAGGCCAAGGCGCTGGTCACCGTCGACGGGGCGCGGCGCAAGGGCAAGACGGCGCCGATCAAGGAGCAGGTCGACGCCGAGATGGGCGACGTCGCCTCGCTGGAGAAGATCGTCGTGATCCGCTCGACCGGGATCGAGTGCCCGATGACCGCGGGCCGCGACGTCTTCTACGACGAGGTCTGCGCGGCCGCCGACCCGGAGTGCCCGGCCGAGCCGATGGAGGCCGAGCACCCGCTCTTCATCCTCTACACCTCCGGCTCGACCGCGAAGCCGAAGGGGATCCTCCACACCACCGGCGGCTACATGACCGGGGTGACGACGACCCACCGCTACGTCTTCGACCTGAAGCCGGAGACCGACGTCTACTGGTGCGCCGCCGACGTCGGCTGGGTCACCGGCCACTCCTACATCGTCTACGGGCCGCTCTCCAACGGGGCGACCAGCGTGATGTGGGAGGGGGCGCCGGACTATCCGCACCAGGGGATCTGGTGGGAGGTGGCCGAGCGCTACAGGGCGACGATCCTCTACGCGGCGCCGACCGCGATCCGCACCTTCATCAAGTGGGGCGCCGACATCCCGGCCAAGTACGACCTCTCCTCGCTGCGGCTGCTGGGGTCGGTGGGCGAGCCGATCAACCCGAAGGCGTGGCTCTGGTACCACAAGGTGATCGGCGGCGAACGTTGTCCGATCGTCGACACCTGGTGGCAGACGGAGACCGGCGGGATCATGATCACGCCGCTGCCGGGGATCACCGAGACCAAGCCCGGCTCGGCGACGACGCCGTTCCCGGGGGTGGCGGCGGAGGTGGTCGACGAGAAGGAAGGCACGCCGGTCGCCGAAGGGCAGGGCCTGCTGATGCTGGAACAGCCGTGGCCCTCGATGCTGCGCACCCTCTACAAGGAGGACGAGCGCTTCGTCGAGACCTACTTCT
Organism: Solirubrobacterales bacterium; assembly: GCA_047601885.1. Taxonomy (GTDB): domain Bacteria; phylum Actinomycetota; class Thermoleophilia; order Solirubrobacterales; family 70-9; genus VAYN01. The sequence goes on along the minus strand of JASGIK010000001.1, from coordinate 983,493 downwards.
CCAAGTTCGGCAGGACCCGCTACCTGGTCGGCGACGCGGCGCGGCGCGACAAGGACGGCTACTTCTGGGTGATCGGGCGGATCGACGACGTCGTCAACGTCTCCGGGCACCGGCTCTCGACCGCGGAGGTGGAGTCGGCGATCGTCGCCCACCCCGACGTCGCCGAGGCGGCGGTGATCGGCCAGTCCGACGAGGACACCGGCCAGGCGATCTGCGCCTTCGTGACGCTGCGGGGGGAGACCGAGCCCTCCGAGGAGCTCGAGGCGGGCATCCGGGAGACGGTCGCGACCCACATCGGAAAATTCGCCCGACCGAAGAGGATCGTCTGGGCGGACGACCTGCCGAAGACCCGTTCGGGCAAGATCATGCGCCGTCTGCTGCGGGATATCGCCGAGGGGAGGGCGCTCGGCGACGTCACCACGCTGCGGGATCCGGGCGTGATGAAGGAACTGGAGGCTAAGATCGCCGAGGAAACCGACGACGAAAGCTAGCCAGCGCCCTTGCTGAAGCGCCGCCGATGCAGATAATCAGTCGCACCGTCTCGATCCTCGAGGAGGTGGCACGGCGGCCCGACGGAGGGGGGCTCGTCGAGATCGCCAATGCCACTTCCCTGCCCGCGGCCACCTGTCACCGGCTGCTCGCCGCGCTGGCCGAAGACGATCTCGTCCATCGGGATCCGCTGACCCGGCGCTACAGCGTCGGGCCGGGGCTGGTGCAGTTGGCCGGGATGGTGACCCAGATCGGGCGCGGCGCCTCGATCGAAGCCGGGATGACGGCACTGCGGGACCGCTGGCGGGAGTGCTTCTTCCTCGCCTCGGTGGTCGACGACGCGATCATCTGCGTGCGCTCGCTGCCGACGATCGATCCGAACCGGATGACGGTGACGGTGCCGCTCGGCCAGCCGATGGCGCCGAACGTGGCCGGCTCGGGGAAGGCGATCCTGGCGCACGTCAGCCCCGCCGAGCGCGAGCGCCTGATCGCGGCGGGGGGCGGGATGGCCCGCCTGACCAAGAACTCGATCGTCGACGAGGAGGACTTCGAGTCGGAGATGGTGCGGATCCGTGAGCGCGGCTACGCGATCTGCGACGAGGAGTCGGAGGTCGGGGCGGCGACGGTGGCGGTGCCGATCGTGCTGCCCGAAGGGAACGTGCGGAGCGCGCTGGCCTCGATCGGGCCCCGCGACCGGATCCTGGCACTGTCCGAGGAAGGCATGATCGAGGACATGACCCGGACGGCGGCGGTGATCGCCGGGCTGGAGCAAGGGACGATCGTCGACGCGCTCGTGCCGGGGCTTTAGGAGCTGGCTCTAGGCGGGTGGTTCGGGGGCGGGGTTCGGGGCGGCGTGCTTCGGGGCCGTGGCAGCGGAAGTACGGACGTCCCGGGCGTCTCGTGGCGGCCCGGGCAGGCTGCCCGCCTGCCACGAGACGCCCGGGACGTGAGGCTTCCGCAGGGAAGAGGCCAGGGACTTAACGGTCAGAAATCTGCGGTGTTCGTTGTCCGCCCATACGACGGATAACGAACACGGCAGATTCCTGACCGTTCGAATCGCCGGCCTTTCGTTCGAACCCGGCCTCTCGTTCGAGACCCGGCCTTCTCGGTGGCGGCCACAGCCTGCCCGGGCCGCCACCGAGAAGGCCGGGTCCCTTTCCCGTCCCTTTGAGCTCCGGGCGCCAGCTCCCAAGCCCCGAGCCCGACATAACCATCTAGCGGGCTGCGGTCTCTTCGCGTTCGCGGTCGCGGGCGAGCTTCTCGACTGCCAGCTGCAGTGACTGGAGCTGTTCCTGGACGCTCTTGAGTTCGCGCAGGGCGACCTCCTCGGGCGGGATCTCGCCGTCGGCCAGCTCCTGCTCGATCAGGGTCAGTTCGGGGGCGAGGAAGCGCTGGGCGAAGCCGCCGGTGAGGAGGGCGACGAAGCTGATCCCGATCAGCAGGATCGCGGTCGAGGTGATCTGGCCGCCCATCGTGGTCGGGTAGATGTTGGAGCCGAGCGTCGTCATCGTGGTGATCGCCCAGTAGGTGGTTTCCCAGAAGCTGAGGTGCTGGTTGGCCTTCTCGAAGGCGCCGAAGATGGCGCCGCCGCCGACGATCGTGAGCAGCGCCAGCAGCGCCGAGTAGCGCAGGCCCTGGAGCGAGAAGACCTCGCGCGAGAGCTGGGCGAGGCGGAGCAGTCGCAGCAGGCGGAGCAGGCGCAGCGCCCGCAGGCCCTGCAGGCCGGCGGGGAGGATCGGCGGGGTGAGGACGACGAGCGCCAGGTCGAGCGGGTTGTGGCGAAGCCAGGCGCGGCGGTCGGGGACGACGACGAGCATCACCACCAGCTCGAAGAGGAAGGCGCCCCAGGTGGCCCAGTTGAGCACGGCGGCGATCGTCCCCAAGGCCCCGCCATGGTGCGTCTCCGAGAGCGCCACGCTCGGCAGCACGAGCGCCGCCGCGATCAGCATCGGCGTCGCCAGCAGTTCGGCGACGCGCGTGCTCCGCGCATCCATCCCGGGCCCGTGGCGCAGGGGCGCCTCGGCGGTGGCCTTTCGCTCGACGGAGCTCACCGCGACACATTCGACGTGCGCCGCTCGACCCCCTCTGTGTCCAACTCTGTGACGTTGCCTGAGACGGGCCGAGCGGGGTGCTTATCTGGGCGTCCAGGGGACGGGCGCTAGTCCTCGTCGCCGGAGAATTTGGTTCTCGGGCGGGTGACCGGGTCGCCGTCGAGGAAGGTGTCGACCTTCTCGTCGTAGAAGGCGACGAGGCCGGCGATCTGGAGGCACTGGGGGGAGGGATAGGCGTAGGACCAGGCGATGTCGGTGTGGAGGACGTCGCCGATGCGGGCCGACCAGTAGTCGCTGGTGCTGCCCTTGTAGGGGCAGTAGGTGGTGGTGTCGGTGTGCTCGAGGACGGCGAAGTCGACGTCGGTGCGCTGGATGTAGTGGCGGGTCGGCAGACCGGTCTCGAAGAGGAGGACCGGGGCGGTCGACTCGGCGAGGACGACGCCTTCGAGCTCGACCCGGATGTGGCGGGAGGAGCGGATCGCGTCGACGCGGGCGTAGGGGCTGCGGGGGTGGCCGCCGAAGACCTCCTCGTCCTCCTCGAACCAGGCGTCGACCGAGCTCCAGGCGACGTGGGCGAGGCCGGCGAAGGGGCCGCTCTCGAAGGTCTCGGTGGTCGGCAGGGCGAGCAGCGCGGGATCGACGTCGTCGAGCGGCACGTAGTAGGCCGGGTAGTACGGCACCTCCCAGACGTAGAAGGCGCGCAGGGTGTCGAGGACGGTGGCGCCACCGCGCAGGGCGCGGATCCGCCGCGGGCAGGGCTGCATGAAGCCCGCCTCGGAAAGGTGGGGCGGATAGCGGGAAGAGTCGACGCCGCGGGCCTCCGTACTCACCTCGTCCACGATAGCCGAGCGGGGTAGTTTGCTAAGCTAATTACCTGAGCTAACTTTCACATGGCAGTCAAGACCACCGACACCACGATCACCGAGACCGCGACCCACCTGCGGACCGCGCTGATGCGCACCGAGCGCCGCCTGCGCCAGGAGGCCGCCGCCGAGACCGGCGATCTGACCGCGACGTCGAGCGCGACGCTGGCGAGCATCAACCGCTTCGGCCCGCTGACCCCGTCGGAGCTGGCCGAGATCGAGCGGGTCAAACGGCCGACGATGACGCGCACGCTGGCCGCCCTCGAGAAGGAGGGCCTGATCGAACGGACCCCCGACCCGGCCGACGGCCGCAGCTTCCTCGTCGCGATCAACGAGGCCGGCCGCGACCGCCTCGCCCGCCTGCGCCGGCGCAAGAGCGCCTACCTGGCCCGCCGCCTGCGCAAGCTCGACCCCGAGGAGGTCGAGGTCCTCGCCCGCGCCGCCGAGCTGCTCGAACGGATGCGCGAGGGCGAGCGCCGATGACGGCCGCCCTGCGACGCTCGTTCGACTCGCTCGAGGTGCCGAACTACCGGCGCTACTTCATCGGCCAGGTGATCTCGCTCTCGGGCAACTGGATGCAGAACGTCACCACGCTCTGGCTGGTCCTCACCCTCACCAACTCCGGCTTCGCGGTCGGCCTGACGACCGCCCTGCAGTTTCTGCCGCTGCTGCTGTTCGGCGCCTACGGCGGCGTGCTCGCCGACCGCTTCCCGAAGCGGCAGGTGCTCTTCATCACCCAGACCCTGATGGCGATCCCGGCCCTGGTGCTCTTCCTGATCACCGCCTTCGGGGTCGAGGAGCCGTGGATGATCTACGCCTGCGTCTTCTGCGTCGGCATGGCCAACTGCGTCGACAACCCGACCCGGCAGAGCTTCGTGATCGAGATGGTCGGCCCGGACCGCCTCGTCAACGCGGTCAACCTCAACAGCGTGATCCTCGAGACCGCGCGGATCATCGGCCCGGCGATCGCCGGCATCCTGATCGCCACCGCCGGCGTCGTCCCCTGCTTCGGCCTCAACGTCCTCACCTTCGTCGCGATGATCGTCGCGCTCTGGTCGATGGACCCGCGCGCCCTGCAGGCGGCGCCGACCGCGAGCCGCAAGCCGGGGGCGATCCGCGAAGGCCTGCGCCAGGTCCGCCGCACGCCGGAGCTGGCGGTGCCGCTGGCGCTGATGGCCCTGGTCGGCACGCTTGGCTTCAACTTCCAGGTGTCGCTGCCGCTGCTCGCCAAGTTCAGCTTCGGCGGCGGCGCCGGCTCCTACGCGATCCTCGTCTCGGCGATGGGCGTGGGATCGATCGCCGCGGCCCTGGTCAACGGCAACCGCGGCAAGACCGGCGCCAAGGTGATCGCCGCGGCCTCGCTCGCCTTCGGCGTCGCCGCGCTGCTCGCCGCGGTGATGCCCGACCTCGCCTTCGAGGCGATCGTGCTGGCCGCGCTCGGCGCCGCGTCGGTGATCTTCGTCGCCTCGATCAACTCGACGATCCAGCTCGCCGTCTCGGCCGAGATGCGGGGCCGGGTGATGGCCCTCTTCTCGATCGTCTTCCTCGGCTCGACCCCGATCGGCGGCCCGCTCACCGGCTGGCTCGCGGAAGCCTACGACCCGCGGCTCACCCTGGTCCTGGCCGGGGTCTCCGGCCTCGGCGCCGCCTGGGCGGCCCGCGTGATCTTCACGCGGATGTCCGAGCGGGCGGGGCAGGAGCCCCACCCGCTCGGCGCGCACGTCTAGGTCGGCGGCGCCGACCTATTCGACGTAGCCCGCGGATTCCAGGTAGGCCGCGGCCGCTTCCTTCGGTGACTGCCGTTCGAGTTCGACCCTGGCGTCCAGCTCCTGCATCACTTCCAGGGTGAGTCCCAGCTGGACGTTTTCGATCGTCTTCTGGTAATCCGGACCAGCTTCTTCGGCGACCTTCTGTGAGGTCACGAAGATCACGTTGCCGGCCGGGAAGACGTGCTTGTCGTCTTCGAGGATGACGAACTTTTCACTCTCCGCCGCCAGCTGCGGATCGGTGGTGAAGAGGATCGAGAGGTCCGCCTGTTCCTTTTCCAGCACGGTGTACCGGAGTTCGATGTCGACAGGCTTGAATTCCTTGAACTTCAGCCCGTAATACTTTTCGAGGCCGGCCAGGCAGTCGATCCGTTCTTCGCACTCGGGCGAGCCGTAGAGGCTGAGTTTTTCGCTCACGCCCTGGAGGTCCGAGACGGTCTTCAGGTTGTACTTTTCCGCCGTCGATTTGAGCAGCCCGACCGCGTTGGCGCTGGCGAACGGGGTCGGCTTGAAGGCCGTCAGGCCTTCCTTTTCGAATTCTTCATTCGATTTCTTCCAGGCCGCCGTCGCGCCGGAGGGAACTTCTTCCGGTTCGAGGCCGAAGAAGGCGGTGAGCGCGGTCGAGGCGTACTCCGGGTAGCCGGAGATCTTGCCCGCCTTGAGCGTCTTCAGGGCGACCGTTTCGGAGCCGAGGCTGAGGTCGCTCTTGGCGTTGTAACCGGCCGCCTGCAGGGCCTGCGTATAGATTTCGCCGAGGATTTCCTGTTCGGGGAAATTCTTCGAGCCGATCGTCAGGCTGACGCCTTCGTTTTCCGGATTGGCGGTGATCGCTTCGGCGCCGCCGGCGGATTCTTCTTCGCCCGATTCCGCTTCGGTGGATTCGGATTCGGTCGTCGATTCCGCTTCGGTGCTTTCGCTCGAGGAGCTGCTCGAGCCACCTCCGCAGGCGGAGATGCCCACCGCCAGCGCCAGCGCCGCGATCAGCATCGCCAGGGCCATCAACGGCTTCTTGTTGTTGAACCTCACTTTGCCTCCTTATGTGTCGTACGGACGAGTGGTCACCGGACCTGCAGGCGCAGGCCCTTGGAAGTGAGCCGCCTCTGCACCCCTGCCAGGGCGAACTCGAAGATCAGGGCGACGACGGCGACGACGATCGCTCCCGCGAGCACACCGTTGGCGCCGTACACGTTTTCGTTGAGGATGAAGTTGCCGAGGGTGAGGACGCCGGCCAGCGGCGCGATCGTCGCGGTGGCGATGATGTTGATGCTGGAGGTGCGGATCCCGCCCATGATGCTCGGCACCGCCATCGGCAGCTCGACCTTGCGCAGGATCTCGAGCTCGGTCATGCCGACGCCGCGGGCGGCGTCGACCGTCGGTCGGTCGACCTGGCGGATGCCGGTGAAGGTGTTGGTGAGGATCGGCGGGATACCGAGCACGGCGAGGGCGATCGTCAGCGTCAGCAGGCCCACCCCGATCACGGTGGCGACGAGGGCGATGACGGCGAGCTCGGGCACCGCCCGGCTGGCATTGCCGAGGCCGATCGCGAGCAGTTCACCGGTCCCCTTGTGACCGAAGTAGAGGCCGATCGGGATCGCCACCACCATCGCGACGGCGAGGGCGAGGACGCTCACCTCGATCTGCTTCAGCGCCAGTTCGAGGACCTGGTCGAAGCCACCGACCTTGTGGCCGCCGGTGACGTTGGAGACCTGCTTGTGGAAGATGAATTCGAAGGCGCCGCCGAAGCCGGCCAGCGGGGGATCGAAGGCGGGCCCGCTCACGTGAGGGCCTCGGCTCGCCGCCACGGCGTGATCAGCCGTTGGATCAACAGGAGCACCGCGTCGAGAAGCAGCGCCAGCACGATCGCGATCACGCCGGCGATGATGATCGTGGTGGGGAAGGTGAGCTGGCCTCTGCCGTAGATCTTTTCTCCCAGCCCGCCGGCGTGGACGAAGACCGCCAGGGTCGCGATCGCCATCGTCGAGACCATCGCGACCCGGAGGCCGGCGATTATCTCCGGGGTCGCCAGCGGGATCTCCACCTTCCAGAGGATCTGGCGCTCGGTCAGGCCGGTGCCCCGCGCCGCGTCCTTGGCCGACTCGGGCACGTTGTGGAGGCCGACCATCACGTTGCGATAGATGATCTGCAGGGTGTAGGCGCTGAGCGCGATGATCGCCGTCTCGCGACCGCGGCCGGTGATCGGCAGCAGCAGCAGGAAGAAGGCGACGCTGGGGATCGCGAAGAGGATCCCGGTCCCGGCCAGGAGCGGCGGCTCCAGGTAGCGGAAGCGGCGCGCCAGGAGGGCGAGCGCGAAGGCGATCGCGAAGCCGATCAGCACCGAGATCAGGACCATTTCGAGCTGCTGGCGGGCGGGGGTGCCGTAGCTGCCGATGTTTTCTCGCGCCCATTCGAAGCAGAAGAGGTGGCTCGACTTGGCCACGCACCCCAGCGATTCGCCGCTCCGTTCTTTGACGAACCCTTCGCCGACTTCGCCGACGGCGGCGAGCGGCAGGCCGAGGAGCGAGCTATTCATCGGCGGCGATCTCCCGCTCGCGTTCGGCGCCGAGCGGACGGTCGACGGCGCTGTGCTCGTCGGTCTTCGCCTCCGGCGAGCCGAGGAACTCGGAGATGATCTCGACCGAGAGGACGCCGGTGACGCGGCCCGAGTAGTCGGTCACCGCCGCGTACATCGACTCGCCCTGGAGCAGGTCGGCGAGCGCGTCGCGCATCACGTCGCCGGTTTCCAGCACCGGCCCGAGCGGCGCGTCGGCGGTGGCGGGGACGGTGTCGCCGGCGAGGTCGCGCTCGGTCAGCCAGCCGAGCGGCCGGTCGCCCTCGTCGACGAGGAGGGCGTAGGGGACCTCGACCTCGGGATGGTCGAGCTGCGCCCGCACCTCGGCGGTCGCCTGACCGGGGCGGGCGAGCGGCGCGGTCCAGAGGTTGATGTCGCCGACCCGCATCAGCGAGAGGCGCTTGAGGGCGCGGTCGGCGCCGACGAAGTCCTCGACGAACTCGTTGGCGGGCGCCATCAGGACCTCGGCCGGGGTGGCGTACTGCTCGACCCGGCCGTGCTGCTTCATGATCGCGATCCGGTCGCCCATCTTGATCGCCTCGTCGATGTCGTGGGTGACGAAGAGGACCGTCTTGCGGATGTTCGCCTGCAGGCGGAGGAACTCGTTCTGGAGGCGCTCGCGGGCGATCGGATCGATCGCGCCGAAGGGCTCGTCCATCAGCATCACCGGCGGGTCGACGGCGAGCGCGCGGGCGACGCCGACGCGTTGCTGCTGGCCGCCGGAGAGCTGCACCGGATAGCGGTCGGCGAGCTCGGCGTCGAGCCCGACCAGCTCGAGCAGCTCGCTCGTGCGGGCGCGGATCCGCTCCTTGTCCCAGCCGAGCAGCTGCGGCACGGTGGCGATGTTCTGGGCGATCGTGCGGTGGGGGAAGAGCCCGACCTGCTGGATCACGTAGCCGATTTCCCGCCGCAGCTTGGCCGCGTCTTTGCGTTTGACCGACTCCTCGCCGATCAGGATGTCGCCCTCGGTCAGCTCGATCATCCGGTTGACCATCCGCATCGAGGTCGTCTTGCCGCAGCCGGAGGGGCCGACGAGGACGCAGATCTCACCCGCCTCCACCTCGAGGTCGAGATGGTCGACGGCCGGGGCCGCAGAGTTACCGTAACGCTTGGTAGCGCCCTGGAAGCTGACGGAGCTGGCTCCGCCTTGGGACTGTTCGGACGCCTCGGCGGCGGGCACTTGCGGCGAGCCTATACCCCGCTGTGGGCGGATTCACTCAGCGCGCCGGTATCGGTACCCGAATGGTGCCCATGGTGATGGTCGTGGTGTCCGGAGTGGTGCTCGCAGTGTCCCGAGGCGGAGCCGCCGCGGGAGAGCCAGATCAGGGCGACGAAGATCGCCGTGCCGATCACGTTCAGCACCAGCTTGTAGTTGAGGCCGACCGAGCCGAAGACGTCGGCGCGGCTGGGGCGGGGCCCGGTGGGGACGAGGCCGACGAGGCCGAAGACACCGTCGACGATCAGCGCCGCGAGGATGATCGTCACCAGCATCAGCGCCGTGATCCGCAGCGCGTAGGAGGTGCCGTAGAACTTGCGGTAGGCGAGCACGATCGGGACGATGATCAGGTCGGCGAAGAGGAAGGCGACGATGCCGCCGAAGCCGATCCCGCCCGACCAGAGCACGGCGGCGAGCGGCACGTTGCCGACCGAGCAGACGAAGCTCAGCACCGCGATCAGCGGGCCGACGACGACGTTCTCCAGGGTGCGCAGGAGCGGCGGCGCGTCGGTGATGAAGAGGACGTTGAAGAAGTCGTTGCCGAGCAGGCCGATGAAGCCGGCGAGGAGGAAGCCGATCGCGATCTCCTTCCACAGCATCGACCAGTCCATGCGGAAGTTGCCGGCGACTTCGCGCCAGGCCGCGGCGGAGCGGACCGACTCGCGCAGAGGGCGGGCCGCGGCGGAGCCGCCGCCGTCGCCGTGGTCGTGCGCGCCGTGGTCGTGGCCGCCGTGGTCGTGGTGCTCGTGGCCACCTTCGCCCGCCGCCTCCTCGGCGTGCTTGCGCGCCCGCTCCTCCAGCGCGGGGGAGACGAAGCGGCGCAGCAGCACCGCCATCAGGGCGATCATCACCAGGCCGCCGACGAACTCGGCGAGCGTGAACTGCCAGCCCATCAGCACCCAGAGGACGAGGCCGAGCTCCCAGACCAGGTTGGTCGAGGCGAACTGGAAGGCGAGCGAGGTGATCGCCGAGGCGCCCTTGGCGAAGAGCGAGCGGGCGATCGCGATCGCCGCGTAGGAGCAGGAGGAGGAGGCGGCGCCGAGCCCGGTCGCCTTGGCGATCGGGGCGAAGCCGGTGCCGGCGAGGCTGGCTTCGATCTTCGCCCGCGGCACCCAGGCCTGGACGATGCCGCTGATCGCGAAGCCGAGCACCAGCGCCCACCAGACCTCGTAGGCCATCAGGAGCGACTGTTCGATCCCCTGCCAGAGCTTTTCGAGGACGACCACGAGGTTGTTCCCTCAGCGGCCGACGAAGCGGCCCAGCGCGGCGACCAGCTCGTCGACCTTCTCGGTCCGCTCCTCGCCGTCGGCGTGCAGCACGCAGTGCCGCGTGTGGTCGTCGATCAGGCCCAGCGCGACCTTGTCCAGCGCCGCCTCGATCGCCCCGATCTGGGTCAGCACGTCGATGCAGTACCGCTCCTCCTCGACCATCCGCGAGACCCCGCGGACCTGGCCCTCAATCCGCGCCAGTCGCTTGAGCAGAGCGTCCTTGTCAGTTTTGTATCCGACCGCCATCGGACGACCCTAGCATACCCCTGGGGGGTATATGTCAGAGCCCGAGGTGAGCGGCGCGCTCGGCGGCGCGGGCGACGACTTCGTCGCGCTCCGGCTGGAGGCCGCCGCGCATGAGGACACGGCCGGCGACGACGACGGTGTCGACCGCGGTGCGGTCGGCGGCGTAGACGAGGTCGGAGGTGGGGTCGCCGAAGGCGAGCTCGGGGGCGCTCGGGTCGAGCAGGACGAAGTCGGCGGGAGCGCCGACCGCGAGCGGGGTGGCGCCGAGGAGCGGGGCGGCGGCGCCGGTGGCGACGGCCCAGGCCTCCTCGACCGGGATCGCCGTCGCGTCGGCGGCGGCGTGGCGCTGGGTGAGGGCGAAGAGCCTCAGGTCGGCGAGCAGGTCGAGGCCGTCGTTGGAGCCGGCGCCGTCGGTGCCGAGGCCGACCGGCACGCCCGCGGCCCGCGCGGTCGGGTAGTCGAAGACCTTGCCGACCGCGAGTTTCATGTTCGCCGCCGGGTTGGAGACGACGGTGGCGCCGCGCGCCGCGACCAACGCCAGCTCGTCTTCGTCGAGCCAGACGCCGTGGGCGAGCAGGGTGCGCTCGGTCAGCAGGCCGAGGCGGTCGAGGTAGGCGGCCGGGCGCAGGCCGGTCGCGGCGAGGCAGTCCTCGACCTCGGGCGCCGTCTCCGCGAGGTGGATCTGGACCGGGGCGTCGCGCTCGGCCGAGAGCTCGGCGAGGAAGGCGAGGGACTCTTCGCCGACGGTGTAGATCGCGTGCGGGGCGAGCGCCGCCCGGATCGGCCCGCCGAGCGCTTCGAGCATCGTCAGGTACTCGATCGCCTGGTCGCGCATCCGCGCCGCGTCGCGGCCGAGGTCGATGAAGGGCGCGCCGATCGCCGCCCGCAGCCCGGCGTCGGCGACCGCCCGCGCGGTCGCCTCCGGGTGCCAGTACATGTCCCAGAAGCGGGTGGTGCCGGAGCGGATGAACTCGAGGCAGGCGAGGCGCGCGCCCCAGTAGACGTCCTCGGGCTCGAGCTGTGCCTCGACCGGCCAGATCCGTTCCTGGAGCCAGGGCATCAGCGGCAGGTCGCCGCCGCTGCCGCGGAAGAGCGTCATCGCCGCGTGGGTGTGGCCGTTGACCAGCGGCGGGACGAGGATCGCGCCGCCCGCGTCGAGCGTCTCCTCGCCCGGGTCGGGCGCGACCTCGGGGCCGAGCGCGGCGATCGTCCCTTCGTCGGCGCAGCGCAGCCCGACCGCCTCGCCGCCGAGCAGGCGCGCCCCCGTCACGACCAGCCCGCTCATCGGCCGATGACGCCGAGCCGCGGCAGCGCCGCGGCAAGCCCGTCGCGCAGGCGGGTCGAGTTGATCAGCCGGTCGGCTTCCATCTCGGCCACGCTCAGCTCGTCCTCGGCGAGGCCGTTGGCGAGGTTGTCGACCATGCAGATCGCCGCGTACTCGAGGCCGAGCTCGCCGGCGATCACGCACTCGGAGGCGATCGTCATCCCGACCACGTCGGCGTGCGGAGCGATCATGCGGATCTCGGCCGGGGTCTCGAAGCGCGGCCCGATCGTCTGCCAGTAGACGCCGCCGTCGACCGGCGGCTCGGCCCCTTCGGCCCAGGCGGCGAGCAGCTCGCCGCGCCAGCGGGCGGCGAATGAGGGGGCGGTGTGGGCGCGGGTGTCCTCGAAGATCGAGGCGTCGACGTGGAGGGCGATGAAGTCGTCGGGGCAGACCAGGGTGCCGACCGGGAGGTCGGTGCGGAGGCTGCCGACCGAGGCGATCGCCAGCACCCGGTCGCAGCCCTGCTCGACCAGCGGCCGCAGGTTGGCGGCGTGGTCGATCTGGTGGGGGAGGACGTATTCCGCCGCGCTGCCATGGCGCTGCACCACCGCCGCGCCGTGCTCGGCCGCCGCCGCGGCGATCTCGCCGCCGCCCGGGCCGAGCGCGTTGGAGCCGAGGATGACGGCGAGCCGTCCCATCGGCGGATCCTCTCAGGATTCGCGGCGGGCGCGGAACTCGGCGACGGCGTCGTCGTGGTCGACGATCGGCTCGGGGTAGCCGAGCGCCTCGAAGCCTTCCATCAGCCAGGGCCGGAAGATCGCCTTGCCGCGCACGCCCGCCAGCTCCGGCACCCAGCGGCGCACGTAGGCGCCGTCGGGATCGAAGCGTTCCGCCTGGCGGATCGGATTGAGGACGCGCTGCGGGCGGGTGTCGTTGCCGGTCCCGGCGACCCACTGCCAGTTGCCCGCGTTGTTGGCGATCTCACCGTCTGAGAGCAGGTCCCAGAAGTGCCAGGCGCCCTTGCGCCAGTCGAGGTAGAGGTCCTTGGTGAGGAAGGAGCCGACCGCCATCCGCGCCCGGTTGTGCATGAAGCCCTCGGCGGCCAGCTGACGCATCCCGGCGTCGACGAGCGGGTAGCCGGTGCGGCCTTCCTTCCAGGCCTCGAAGGCCTTCTCCGAGCGGGACCAGCGGTCGCCGCGGCCGCGGTAGTCGCGGCGCGGCAGGTCCGGGAAGGCGGCCAGCACCTGGTGGTGGAAGTCGCGCCAGCAGAGCTGCCGCGCGAAGGGCCCGCCGCCGCGCGCCGCGCGCGCCTCGACGGCGAGCTCGAGCGGGCTGACGCAGCCCCAGCGGATGTGGGCGCTGAGGCCCGAGGTGCCGTGGCTCGCGAGGTCGTCGTGGCCGTCCTCGTAGCGGTCGACGCGGTCGCGGAGGAAGGCGTGCATGCGCTTGCGCGCCTGCGTCTCGCCGCCCGGCTCGCGGTCCGGGGACGGGGTGCCGTCGGTCAGCTTGTCGAGGGCCGGCAGCTCCCCGGCGGCGAGGCCCGGCGGCACGTCCAGCTTGCGCGGCGTGGCCGCCTCCTCGCGCCAGGGCGCCTCGCTCCAGGCCCGGTGGTAGGGACTGAAGACCTTGAAGTGGTCGCCGCCGGTCGGCGTGACGGCGCCCGGTTCGAGCACCGTCACCCCGGGGTGGACGCTCAGCTCGACCCCCGCCTCCGCGCACGCCTCCCGCAGCCGCTCCTCGCGGCGGCGCGCGTAGGCGCTCCAGTCGGCGGCGATGTGCAGCTCCTCGGCCCCGCATTCGCGGACGACCTCCATCGCCTCCGCGACGACCTGGCCGCGCCGCAGGAAGAGCCGCCCGTCCATCGCCTTCAACCGCCCGTCGAGGTCGATCAGCGCTTCGCGCATGTAGGCGACCCGGTTGGGCGCCGCGAAGCGCGAGCCGAGGATCGCCTCGTCGAGGACGAACAGCGGCACCGTCCGCTCCGCCCGCGAGGCGGCCCACAGCGCCGGGTTGTCGGTGACCCGCAGGTCGCGGGTGAAGAGCACGACGGCGGTCTTGCTGGACATCGTGGCGACCTATACCCGAATCTTGGGTCCAGCGGCGTGGACGCCCGGGACGTGCGGGTTTCGCAGGGAAGTCCACAAGGACGTGGGAGAGATGTCGGGAACGTGACCTTTCCTCATGCGTCACGTCACGGGATCGGCCCAGACCCGGGGAGTGTCTGCATTTGACCGTCCCATAGGCGAGTAAATGCAGACACTCCCGGAGGACGCATGAGGAAGACGCGAGGAACCGCAACCTCCCGGTGGCGGCCACAGCCTGCCAGGGCCGCCACCGAGAAGGCCCGTCCCTTCCTCTCTGCGCATATGTTGAGGCGATGGCGGCAGAAGACGAAAGGCAGGACGACGCGCCTGCCCGTCCCCGGACCGAGGGGCGCGATCCGGAGGGGCGGCCTTCGGGGCGCCGGGAGAGCGAAGACGAGCGGCTCGACCGCAATCTCTCCGAGCTGCTGCAGGAGCTGCGGGTGGCGCTGCCGGGGGTGCAGGTGCTGTTCGCCTTCCTGCTCGCGGTCCCGTTCCAGCAGCACTTCACCTCGATCAGCGATTTCGACAGGAAGGCGTATTTCGCGACCCTGCTGCTGACCGCGATCTCGGCGGCGCTGCTGATCGCGCCGTCGGCCTACCACCGGGTCACCTTCCGCTACCAACAGAAGGGCCGGCTGGTCTTCATCGCCAACCGGCTGGCGATCGCGGGCCTGGTCGCGCTGGCGCTGGCGATGACCTGCGCGATCATGCTCGTCACCAACGTCCTCTTCGGCACCGTGGCGACGACGGTGGTGACGACGACGCTGGTGCTGGCGATGTTCGTCCTGCTCTGGGCGCTGCTGCCGTTGAGGCGACGGCTCAGGTACAGGGATGAGGGTCTGCCGCTCTTAGATCCGCCGCGAGACGGCTGATCGCGTCCCTCAGCGGTTCCAGCAGCGGCAGCTCGGGCTCGGCGGCGGCGAGCATCGCGGCGTCGGCTTCCCAGACTTCGAGCTTCAGCCGCAGCGGCACGTCGTACTCCTCGGCGACGCGCATGCCTTCGGCCTCGATCGCCGCGTGCAGGGTCGTCATGTTGGTCAGCTTGTCGGCGGCGTAGATCGGCAGGGCGTCGCCGTCGGCCGCGGCGACGCGGCGGCGGTGCTCGTCCTTGCGCTCGCGGTAGGACTCGATCGACTCGTCGTCGGAGAGGGTGGCGACCAGGTCGGCCACCTCGTCGCCGAACGCGGCGCGCAGCTCCTCGACCGTGGTGTCGGAATCCTCGACCGTGTCGTGGAGGAGCGCCGCGGCGAGGACGGCGTCGCCGTAGCTGCGGGCGGCGAGCGTGGCGGCGACCATGCGCGGGTGCTCGACGTAGGGGAGTCCGCCGCTGCCGTTGCGGATCTGCCCGGCATGGGCCGCGGAGGCCTTGGCGAGGGCGCCGGCGATCAGCTCGGAGCGGGCCGCGGCGGCGTCGATGGGATCGGTGTCGATCGGCGTCACGCGGTCGCCACGGTAGCGGTCGACGGGCGCGTGGACGTGTCCTCGCTCACACTTGCGGCGACGGTCGGATCGGTGGCGGTGACGGTGCCCGCCACGAGCGCGTAGGCGGCGCCCTCGCGGGCGAGCTCGACCGCGCCGGGCGCGCCGCCGCCGGCCTCCCAGGCGCTCGCCGCGCGCTCGCCGTGGGCGTCGAGCCAGGCGTCGGAGTGGAGCGGGTCGTGATGGAAGAGGGCGGTGCGGCGCGCCCCGGTGCGGCGCGCGAAGGCGAGCGAGTGCGACAGCGCCGAGTGGCCCCAGCCGAGGTGCTGCCGGTACTCCTCGTCGGCGTACTGGCCGTCGTGGAGCAGCAGGTCGGTGCCCTCGGCGAGGGCGAAGCCGGAGATCCATTCCGGCTCCAGGCGCTCGAGGTCGGCGCCGAGCGCGGGCTCGTGATCGGGGATGTAGGCGAGCGAGGAGCCGGCCTCGTCGATCCGGTAGCCGAGGGTCGGGCCGCGATGGGCGATCGAGGCGGCGGTGATCGTCGCCGAGCCGATCTCCAGCTGCTCCGGGCAGGCGCGGAAGGAGACGTCGCAGGGCAGCTCGCGCACCTCGACCGGGGAGAGCGGCGCCGAGATGTAGCGGGCGATGCGGTCGCGCAGGCCCCAGCCGGCGGGGGAGGCCGGCCCCCAGATCACGACCTCGGCCTGCGGGCGGAAGAGCGGGGCGAAGAAGGCGAGGCCCTGGATGTGGTCGAGGTGCAGGTGGGTGAGGAGGACGTTGATCCGGATCGGCTCGTCGGGCAGGGAGAGGCCGAGGTTGCGGATGCCGGACCCGGCGTCGAGGACCAGTAGCGACCCGTCGGCGAGGGTGACGCCGACGCAGGAGGTGTTGCCGCCGTAGCGGATCGTCTCCGGGCCGGGGGAGGGGATCGACCCTCGCGTGCCCCAGAGGTCGACCCTCACGCGGCGGCCCCCGGTCGGTGCGCCCCGTTGGCGGCGGCCGCGCTCGCGGCGGTGACCGCTGCGGCCGGGGCGTCCTCCTCGGCCGGCCAGAAGATCGCGACCCCGCCCTGGGTGCCGTGCGCGGTGAGGATCGGGAAGGCCGAGCACTCGACCGCGTGGATCTCGCCGTCGAAGGCGCGGACGCCGAAGCCGGCGTGGGCGGGGCGGCCGCGGCGCACCGCCTGGACGACCGGCAGCTCCTCGTAGGGGATCGTCTCGCCCGCCGCGTCGTAGGGGCCGAAGAGGCCGCCCCACTCGTCCGGGCCGACGTGGCCGACCTCCTCGAAGCCCTTGCCGAGCAGCGTTCCCGCGGCCTCGTTGAAGAACACCAGTCGGCCGCCCTCGTCGACGAGGAAGGCCGGGGTCGAGAGCGCCGACATCAGGTTCCTGGCAAGGATCAACTCGAGCGGCTTTTGCGACACGCTGGACACTTTAGTTCGTAATTTGCGACTACCCGCAATCCCCACTTTGCGGCAAGAAGTGGGCCGCGGCGAATACGCTGGGCGCCCCGGATGCGCGAGCCCACCCGCACCTACCGCATCGCCATGGCGCTAAACCTGCCGGTCGCCGCCTGGGCGCGGCTGGAGGTGAGCGGCGTCGAGACGCTGCCCGCGAGCGGCCCGCTGCTCCTCGTCGGCAACCACGACAGCCACTGGGACCCGGTGATGATCGGGGTCGCGGCGCGCAAGCGGCGGATGATCCGGGCGCTCGCCAAATCGACCCTCTGGGACGTCAAGGGCCTGCACTGGGTGCTCGACGGGATGGGCCAGATCCCGATCGTCCGCGGCGCCGGCGACGCCCAGGCGCTGGCCAACGCGGTGACGGCGCTGCGCGAAGGCTCCTGCGTCGGCGTCTTCCCCGAGGGGACGCGCTCGAAAGGGCGGGTGATGAGGGCCCGCAGCGGGGTCGGGCGGCTGGCCTTGGAAGTGCCCGAGGCCCACGTCAGCTGCGTCGCCGTCACCGGCACCGCCGACCTGACCGGCTTCCCCCGCCGTCCCAGGATCAAGGTCCGCTTCTTCGACCCGGCCGGCGGCCGGCCGCGAGCCGACGAGGACCCGGGCGACCTCTCCGCCCGCCTCCTGGCCGAGATCCGCGCGATCGCCCCGCCGGCCCTCGCCTACCGCAAGCGTCGCGCCGCCGCCTGAGGCGCCGCCGCCTGAGGCGCGCTACCCGGCCGGGGCGCCGCTGCCCTTGAGGGCGGTCCAGGTGCCGCCGAAGGACGACTTGCCGTCGCCATCGGCTTCGCCGGGCTTCGTGTCGCCGCTGTAGCTGTAGAGCGGGTGGCCGGCGTAGGTGACCTGCTTGCTGCCGTCGGCGCGGGTGATCGTGCCGAGGCGGGAGGCGCCGGCGCCGTTGGAGGGCTGCGGTTCGCCGCTTTCGTCGAGCAGCGGCGGCCAGGCCTTGGCGCAGGCTCCTTCGCAGGTCGCCGCCTTGGCGCTGTCGCCGCTGAAGGCGTAGAGCGTGTGACCTTCCGGGCCGACCAGGACCTGGCCCAGGCCGGAGACGCTGCCGAGGGAGACGAAGACCGTTCCTTCTTCGGCGTTCGGCGGCGGCGTCGGGGCGGGGAGGGTGGACGAATTCGTCGTCGAGGCGGCGGTCGAGCTCGACGACGAGCCGCCGCCGCACCCGGCGAGCGCCACCAAGAGGACGAGCACCACCGCCACCGCCACCGCGTTCGCACTTCTGCTCGCTATGCGAGCGAAACTGCGAACGCGCTTGGCGGGGCGACCGCCTGCGCGGCTCACGTCGGTTCGATCTCCGCCCCACCGACCAGCGCGGTCGCCTGGCTGACCGGGGCGGTGAAGGTCCGGCCGCCGGCGTGGACGCCGATCTCCGTCGCCTGGGAGAGGTCGAGGGCCGAGCTCAGCTCGGCCTCGGAATCCTCCCCCCAGCGGTAGCGGAAGCTCCCGGCCGGAAAGGTGCGCCCGCTCGCGTCGCGCAGGAAGACGCGGCAGAGCGTGCCGGAGGGAATGCCCTCCACGTACATCTGGATCTCGGTGCCGAAGGCGTGGGGTTCGAGGGTCGCGTCGATGCTCACTCCATTCGGCAAGGAGGCGAATTTGACCTCCTGGACGGGCGAACTTTCCCCGCCGCCGAGCGGCAGGAGGACGATCAGCAGGATCGCCGCGACCGCCGCCGCGGCGGCGCCGCCCGCCCAGAGGCGCAGGCGCCGCCGCTTCGCGCGGCCCTCCCTGGAGGCTTCGGCGGCGATCTGCGCCTCGATCCGGGCGCCGAGGTCGGCGGGCGGGCGCGCCGTCGGCGCCTCGATCCGGGCCGGGTCGGCCAGCGGCAGGAGCGTCGCCACGCCCTCCAGCTCGCGCAGCTCGGCGCGGCACGCCTCGCAGCCCTCCAGGTGCGCGGCCACCGCCGCCCGCTCGTCGGCGGGCAGGTCGCCGAGCGCGTAGGCGCCCAGCGAGAGGCGCCAGTCGCGGTGGTCGTCAGTCCTCATAGCCCATCTCCTCCAGTGCCACCCGCAGTGCCTTCAGCCCGTAGTAGACGCGGCTCTTGATCGTCCCCTCCGGCACGCCGAGCTCCGCGGCCACCTCGGCGTAGGGACGGGCGCGGAAGTGGGTCTCCAGCAGCACCCGCCGATGATCCTCGCCGATCCGCCGCATCGCCTCCTCGACCTGCCAGGCGAGCAGCGCCTGCTCCAGCGGTTCGACCGCGGGCTCGATCCCGCCCTCGGCGACGCGGGGGCGGGAGGAGCGGGCGCGACCGAGGTCGATCACCACGTTGCGCAGGATCGCGAAGAGCCAGGTGCGGAGGCTGCCGATCTCCGGGTCGAAGCGCTCGCCCGCCCGCCAGGCGCGCAGGAAGGTCTCCTGCACCGCCTCTTCGGCCAGCCCCGCGTCGCCGAGCGAGCGCACAGCGAAGCCGTAGAGCTCGCCCGAGTGGGCGGCGTAAGCCTCGCGGACGTCGCGCTCGCGGGTCAGGGCCGGACTCATGCCGACCGTTGTACGGAGGGACGGGCGGCGAGGTTCAGCCGCCCTCCCGCCGCTCGATGGGCCTAGACCTCGAGTTTGCCGATCTTGAAGATCTTCGTCCCGCAGTCCGGGCACACGCCCTGGATCGCCGGACGACCGTTCTTCATCGTCACCTGCTTGGCGTCTTTGATCTCAACCTTCTTGCGCTCTTTGACGCAGTAGCCCTCAGGCATGGTCGAGGCCTCCTTTCCTGCCGCATCGGCGGCGTCTTCCCGCGAACCCGCGCGGGCTGAATCAGCCGAATGTACCCGAGGCAGGCGACACTTCAACGTGCATGAGTGGCAAATGTCACAATAGATTGACCGACCAGTCAATCAGTCGGTGGTCCGTTTGCTCTACGCTGCCCGTCGGTTCATCGACTCAAGTCAGCGATACGCACCAAGCCCAAGGAGGCGCCCGAGATGCCCGAAGCAGTAATCGTCGACACCATCCGCACGCCGATCGGCCGCGCCTTCAAGGGCTCGCTGGCCTCGCTGCGCCCCGAGGAGATGGGCGCCTTCGTGGTCGACCAGCTGCTCGAGCGCAACCCGGAGCTGGACCCGGCCCTGGTCGAGGACGTCTTCTGCGGCGTCGGCATGCCGCAGGGCCTGGAGGCCTTCAACATCGCCCGCATCATCTCGCTGCTCAGCGAGAAGCTGCCGCAGACGGTCAACGGCGTCACCGTCAGCCGCTACTGCTCCTCCAGCCTTGACGCGATCCGCCACGCCGGCAACGCGATCAAGGCGGGCGAGGGCGACGCCTACCTGGCGGTCGGGGTCGAGTGGGTGAGCCGCTTCAACGAGCGCACCGAGCCCGCCGGCGTCGACGACCGCAACCCCAACCTGATCGGCGAGAACGGCCAGCCGAACGCCTACATCGACATGGGCCTGACCGCCGTCAACGTCGCCAAGAAGTACGGCGTCAAGCGCGAGGACATGGACAAGTTCGCCCAGCGCTCGCAGGAACTGGCGGTGAAGTCGCAGGAAGACGGCTTCTTCGATCGTGAGATCGTGCCGGTCGACGTCGACGGCACCCAGGTGACCAAGGACGACGGCCCGCGCGCCTCCTCGACCCTGGAGAAGCTCGCCGAACTGGACGAGGCCTTCGGCGGCGGCGGCGTCACCGCCGGCAACTCCTGCCCGCTCAACGACGGCGCCGCCGCGGTGCTGCTGATGAGCGACACCAAGGCCAAGGAGCTCGGCCTGACGCCGCGCGCCCGGATCATCACCGCCGCCACCTACGGCAACGAGCCGGAGCTGATGGGCGTCGCCCCGATCGGCGCGATCAAGAAGGTCCTCGACCGGGCCGGGATGACGATCGACGACGTCGACGCGGTGGAGCTGAACGAGGCCTTCGCCGCCCAGGTGATCCCGATCATGGACGAAACCGGGATCTCGCTCGACAAGCTGAACACGCACGGCGGCGCGATCGCCCTCGGCCACCCCTTCGGGATGACCGGGGCCCGCATCATGGGGACGCTGCTGAACGGGATGGAGACCGACGACAAGCAGGTCGGGCTGGAGACGATGTGCGTCGCCGGCGGGCAGGGCAAGGCGATGCTCGTCGAGCGGGTCTGACGTCGACCGCTCAAGAGTTGTGTGACGAAGCGGCGCCCACGGGGCGCCGCTTTCTGTTTCGATACACGACCGATGGCTGATTTCTCCCGGGTCAAGCCGGAGGACATCCAGGAGTTCGCCGTGGGCAGCTTCCCGGCCGACCTCGGGATCGAGGCGGTCGAGATCGAGGACGACTACGCGCGCGGGCGGATCCAGGTCGAGAGCCGCCACCTGCACCCCGGCGGCTTCGTCCACGGCGGCGTCTGGACGGCGCTCGGCGACACCGTCGCCGCCTGGGCCACCTTCCGCGCGATCCCGCCCGGCTGGGACTTCACCACGATCGAGCTGAAGCTGAACGTCTTCGGCGCCGGCCGCCTGGGGGACGAAATCGTCGCCGAGGCGCGGCCCCTCCACGCGGGCCGCAGCACGGTCGTGATCGAGGTCCGCATCAACCGCCTCCGCGACGGCGTCTCCAAACTGGCCGCCAACCTGGTCGTCAGCCAGTTCGTGATCCCGCCGGGCGACCCGCTGGCTATTTAGACGTCGGTCGGGCTGGCGCCCGGAGCCGAAAGGGACGGATAAGGGACGCGGCCTTCTCGGTGGCGGCCCGGGCAGGCTGTGGCCGCCACCGAGAAGGCCGGGTGTCGGGGAGAGGTGCGAGATCCGTCACGAACTCAGGGGATCGGTGACGAGGAGCGGGGGAAGTACACGCTTCCTCCCGACCTCCTCATGGCCCTCCGTGGCGCGGTCGACCTGACCGGCGCTATAGGTGGGTCAGGTCGACCGCACGATCCCAGGCGTCTGATCCTGTGACGGGACGCATCTCGGACGGGCGCACCGGCCGCGAAGCACGCGATCCCAAGCACGCGGCCCGACCCGCCGCCCGCGGTCGACCTGCGTAAGCCATGGGTTGACTCAGGTCGACCGCGCTAGGCGCCGGCGAGGAAGTCGTCGGCGAGGACGGCGACGACTCTCGGGAGGGAGCCGAGGGTGCGGCTCAGCTCGAGCTGGCGCTTGGCGCCGGTGCGGTCGGCGAGGCGGGCGACGCTGTCCAGCTCCGTCGCGCAGCCGAGGTCTTCGGCGTGGGGGCGACAGAGGACGAGGAGGTCTTCGAGCAGGGCCTTGGCGGGGATGCGGCGGTTGAGATCGTGGGCGATCAGATCGGCGTCCATGCCATCGCGGGCGGCGAGGAAGCGGTTCTCGTTGAGGACCTCGTAGGGGATCCCGTCGTCGTAAGTGTGGGTGCCCTCCTCGACCTCCAGCCGCACGATCGACTGCACCAGGGCGGCCAGCCCGGCGGTGTCGGCGAGGGTCGTCTGGGCGTCCATGATCCGCACCTCGATCGTGCCGAAGCGCGGCTGCGGGCGGACGTCCCACCAGAGGAAGGTCGGCTCCGGCACCGCGTCGGAGCGGATCAGCACGTCGACCGACTCGACGTACTCCTCGTAGTTGCGGAAGGCGCGCGGGACGCCGACCCGGGGGAAGGCCTGGAAGAGCGGCGTGCGGGCGGAGGCGAGGCCGGTGTCGCGCCCCTGCCAGAAGGGTGAGTTGACCGAGAGCGCCAGCAGCAGCGGCAGCTCGGTGCGGACCCGGTTGGCCGCGTGGATCGCCGCCTCCGGATCGGGCACGCCGACGTGCACGTGCAGCCCGAAGGTCGGCTCCCGCCGCGCCAGCTCCCGCATCGAGCCGTAGACGAACTGGTAGCGCTCGCCCGCCGAGACGACGATCTCCTGCCAGACCGCGAAGGGATGGGTGCCCGCGCTCGCCGCCCGCATCGAGAGCGGCTTCAGCGTGTCGTCGAGCTCCCGCCGCAGCGCCCCCAGTTCTTCCACCGCCGAGCCGATCGTCCCGTGGACGCCGGTCTGGATCTCCAGCGCCGAGCCGTGGGTCTCCGCCGTGAAGCTGTTGGTGCGGCCGTGGGGGAGGCGCGGCAGGACCGAGTCGATCCGGTGCGCCAGCGCCCAGGTGAGCTGGTCGAGGAGCATCACCTCCTCCTCGATCCCGACCGTGTAGGCGCCCTGCTCGTGGGGCTCGGGCCAGGCCGCCCAGGCCGGCAGCGTCGTCCCGGCCTCGGCGCTCATGCCACCTCGCGCCCCGCGACGCGCTCGTACTCGACCCCGTCGTCGCGGCAGGCCTCGACGAAGCGGCGGAAGAGCTCCGCCTCCGGCCGGCGGTGGACCAGCGTCTCGGCATGCCACTGGACGCCGATCAGGAAGCGTCGGTCCGGGTCCTCGATCGCCTCGACCGTCCCGTCCGGCGCCCGCGCGCTCACCCGCAGCCCTTCGCCGAGCCGGTCGATCGCCTGGTGGTGGAAGGAGTTGACGTCGGACACCTCGACCTCGTCGCCGCCCAGCACCTCGGCCAGCTGCGAGTCGGGGTCGACCTCGACCGCGTGGCTCGGCTCGGTGCCGGGATTGGACTGGCGGTGGGAGACCTCGGTCGAGAGGTCGGGCAGGTGCTGGTGGAGCGCCCCGCCGCGGACGATGTTGAGCGCCTGGGTGCCGCGGCAGATCGCCAGGATCGGCATCTCACGGGCGTCGGCGCGGGCGGCGACGGCGAGCTCGAAGCGGTCGAGCTCCGGCTCGATCGGCCCCAGCTCCGGATGCGGCTTGGCTTCGTAGAGCGAGGGATCGAGGTCGGGCCCGCCGGAGAGGCAGATCCCGTCCAGCCGGTCGAGCAGCGGCTCGATCGCGTCGTCGGCCAGCGGCGGCATCACCAGCGGCAGTCCCCCCGCGGCTTCGATCGCCTTCAGGTAGGTGATCCCGAGCGCCATCTCGACCCCTACCGGCTCGCTCTCGGGGACCGGGCTGACCCGATCCTTCGGGCGCACCTCGGAGGTCGTGACCCCGATCAGGGGGCGGTGTTCGAGCGATGCCAAGGAGCGTCGCTTCATCCGACGTCGGCGGCGGCGAGGACCCAGGTGTCCTTGCTGCCACCGCCTTGAGAGCTGTTGACGACCATCTCGTCGGCCTCCTTGGCGTAGCGCGTGAGCCCGCCCTGCATCACCGAGGCCGCGCCGATGGCGGGGCTCAGCACGTAGGGGCGGAGGTCGACCCGCCGCGGGGAGATGCCGGCGCCGATCGCGGTCGGGTGGGTGGAGAGGGGGACGAGCTCCTGGGCGACGAAGCGCTCCGGGCGCCGCCGCACGAGGCCGATCACCTTGCGCCGGTCGCCCTCGGTGGCGAGCGGCATGATCGTCACGCCGTGGCCGCCGAAGCCGTCGCGCGGCTTGATCACAAGCTCGTCGAGCCGCCCCATCACCTCGGCGCGCGCCTCGGGGTCGGAGAGGTCGTAGCTGGGGACCGAGCGCAGCAGCGGCTCCTCGCCGAGGTAGAAGCGGACCATCTCCTCGACGTAGGCGTGGGCGAGCTTGTCGTCGGCGAGGCCGGTGCCGATCGCGTTGACGCAGCGCAGCCGTCCCGATTCGAGCGCCGGGAGGAGCAGCTCGCCGAGCGGCGTCAGCGCCCCGCCCCGATCGCTGAGGCGGTCCTCGTCGAGCCGGCGATAGACGACGTCGAGCTGCAGGCGCTCGCGCCCGATCTGGGCGTGCAGGCGCCCCCTCGCCTGCGACAGCTGCGCCGGCGTCACCACCGGCAGCGCGAGTTCGCGGCCCAGCCGCTCGTGCTCGTAGTAGGCGCCGCTTTCGGGGCCGTCGGAGAGGATCGCGGCGACCGGTTCGGCGGCGTGGGCGGCGGGCGCGGCGGCGGCGATCGCCTCGCCGAGGCGGGCGACGTAGCCGCTCGGGTCGCGCGGCCGCGCCGCGGCGCCGGCGTCGAGCTCCGGCCCGACCGCTTCCCGCACCGCGATCGCGTAGGTGGCCCCCGAGGGCATGCGCAGATTGTCCTCCAGAACCAGCAGATGTCCATCGGTGTCGCGGATCAGGTCCATCCCCGCGACCGTGGCGGGCGGCACCGCCGGGTCCAGCAGTCCCCGCATGCGCGGCTCGTACCCCTGCGAGGTCTCCAGCAGCCGCCGCGGCACCAGGCCGTCTTCGAAGATCCGCTGGTCCCCGTAGGCGTCGAGGATGAAGGCGTTCAGCGCCCGCGCCCGCTGCAGCAGGCCCGCTTCCAGCCCCGCCCATTCGGCCGCGTCGATCACCCGCGGCACCGGGTCGACGACCATCGGCACGCCGGGGCCGAAGGACAGGCCGATCCGGTCGATGTTCGACCGGACGCGCTCGCGCAGCTCCACCAGGTCATGCCGCGCGAGCGCGTCGATCACCGCAACGTAGGGAGGGCGTGCGGTGCCGGTCTCGGCGAACGCCTCGTCGAAGTGCCCCGAATCAAGCGGGTACACGCCGGCGCCGGGAAAGGGACGGGCCGGATTCAAGGTCGTCGCCATGCTCTCACGCTAGGCCAGTCCTACCCGCCCCCGGCATGGCCCAAAGTCGAAAGATCGCCTGCCCTGACTAGACGCGTGGAGGGTGAGTTCGCAGAAAGCCGCGCCAGGCGCGGATAAGTGCGAACTCGCCGCCGGGCGGTCAGGCCGGCTTCGTCGACTCCTCCATCGGGCTCGGCGGCTCGTCGGGTTCGTCGATCTCGGCTTCCCAGCGTTCGATGATCGGCAGGCGCCAGGCCAGGGCGGCGATGGTGAGGCCGATCGCGGCGGCGAGCAGGGAGAGGAACCACTGGGTCGCGTCGAGGATTTCCAGTTCGAAGAACTTGCGCACCGGTTCGGCGGCGAGCATCAGCGCGTAGAGGGCGCCCAGCCCGGCGACCATCGCCAGCATGTAGCTCTGGATCGCGATGTGCTCGCGACCGGGGCCGCGCTCCAGCAGCAGCACGAAGGCGAGCCCGAGGACGATCAGCGTCGTCGTCGCCGCCGTCCGCCCGGCGGCCAGCCCGCCGCCCGCGACCGTGTTGACGAGGACGCAGGAGAGGATCGAGGCGATCCCGGTCGCCACCCCGGAGGGGATCGCGAAGGCGGCCAGGGCGCGGATCAGCCGGCCGCGGTAGAGCGGCCCGTCGGAGGGCGCCAGGGCGAGGACGAAGGAGGGGATGCCGATCGTCAGGAAGGCGGCCATGGTCAGGTGGCGGGGGAGGAAGGGGAAGGCGAAGCCGGGCACCGCGACGAGCACGATCAGGGTCGCCGCGTAGACCGACTTGGTCAGGTAGAGGCGGCCGAGGCGGTGGATGTTGCGGGCGATCCGCCGGCCCTCGCCGATCGCCTCCGGCAGTCGCGAGAACTGGTCTTTCAGCAGGACGACGTCGGCGACGCCTTTGGTCACCTGCGTCCCCGAGCCCATCGCCACCGCCATCCGCGCCTGCTTCAGCGCGGGCACGTCGTTGACCCCGTCGCCGATCATCGCCACGTAGCGCCCGGCGTCGACCAGCGCCTTGACCAGCGCTTTCTTCTGCTCCGGCTTGATCCGGCAGAAGATCGTGTTCGCCAGCGCCGCCTCCTGCAGCGCCTCCGGGTCGTCGGGGAGGTCCGGTCCCTCGATCACGCCCGCCTCGCGGGGCACGCCGACCGCGTAGGCAACCGCGGTGACCGTCGCCGCCGCGTCGCCGGAGATCAGCTTCAGGTCGACTTCCTGCTCCCGCATGAAGGCGATCGTCTCGGCCGCGTCGGCGCGCAGCGTCTCCTCCAGCACGATCAGGGCGACCGGCCGGATCCGCGGCGCGGGGCTCTTCGAGGGGTCCTCGGGCAGCCCTTCGTCGGCGCGCCCGAAGGCGACCACGCGCCGCCCCGCCGCCGTCTCCTCGGCCAGCTTCGCCGCCATCCCCGGCGGCAGCACCAGGGCGCCGGCGCCGATCAGCACGTCGGGCGCGCCAAGCACGAAGGTCCCGGCGCCCGCCCCGTTCCCGGCCAGCGAGACGCCGCTCCACTTGTACTCGGAGGAGAAGGGGACCTCGGCACTGACCTGGCCGGGGTCGCCCGGGTAGCGCGCGGCGATCGTCTCCAGGGTCTGGTTGCGATTCCCGGCGCTCGCCGCGAAGCGTCCCAGCACCGCGGCGCCGACCGCCGGGTCGACGTCGTCGGCGAAGACGACGCCGGAGAGGCGCAGCTCGCCCTCGGTCAGCGTGCCGGTCTTGTCGACGCAGATCGTGTCGACCGAGGCGAGGCTCTCGGTCGCGCTCATCTGCTGGATCAGCGTGTCGCGTTTGGCGAGCCGCACCGCGGCGACGGCGAAGGTGACGCTCATCAGCAGCACCAGGCCCTCGGGGATCAGCGTCACCAGGCCCGCGGTGGCGGTCTCGGCGGCGCTCTGCAGGCCGACGCTGCGGATCTTCAGGCTCGCCAGCAGCAGCAGGGCCAGTGGGATCATCGCGTAGGTGGAGACGACGATCACCCGGTTGACCTCCTCCTGCAGCGGCGAGAGCGGGTGGCGGAACGCTTTCGCCTCGCCCGCCAGGCGGCCGGCGTAGCTGCGCTCCCGCACCGCGTCGAGCTCGTAGTGGCCGGAGCCGGAGACGACGAAGGATCCGGAGAGCGCCTCGTCGCCGCGCTCCTTGCGGATGCCGTCGGCCTCGCCGGTCAGCATCGACTCGTCGACGGTGAGCCCGCGGCTGGCGACGACGCGCCCGTCGGCGACCAGCTGGTCGCCGGGCCCGAGCGCGACCAGGTCGCCGGGGACGACCTCCTCGGCCAGCAGCTCCAGCGTCTTGCCGTCGCGGATCACCCGCGCCCGCGGCGCCACCAGCACCGCGACTTCGTCGAGCGTCTTCTTCGCGTTCAGCTCCTGGCGGATGCCGATGTAGGAGTTGATCACGGCGACCAGGCCGAACAGCGAGTCGGCGTAGAGGCCGAGCCCGAGGTCGAGGACGAAGAAGACCGCGATGATCGCGTTGAAGAGGGTGAAGACGTTGCCCGCGACGATGCTGCCGGTCGAGCGCGAGGAGGTCTCCTCCGGCGCCCCCAGCTTGCGCAGGCGGGCGTGGGCCTCCTTGCTGGAGAGCCCCATGTCCTGGAAATCCTGGGCCGACGACACGTAGCTATTCAATAGGGTGGAGATGATGGGGCTGAAGCTGGGAGTCAACCTCGGCTATTGGGGGATCGGGCCCGCGGGGGATGAGGCCCTGGAAGCCGTGCTCGCGGCCGAACGCCTGGGCTTCGAGTCGATCTGGGTCGCCGAGTCCTACGGCTCCGACGTGGTCAGCATCCTCGCCTGGCTGGCCGGGCAGACGAAGACCGTCAACCTCGGCGCCGCGATCATGCAGGTGCCCGCGCGGCCGCCCGCGGCGGCGGCGATGGCCGGGGCGACGATCGACAAGCTCTCCGGCGGGCGCTTCCTCTTCGGCTTCGGGCCGAGCGGGCCGCAGGTCTCGGAAGGCTGGTACGGGGTGCCGTACGCGAAACCCTGGGGCCGCACCCGCGAGTACATCGAGGTGGTGCGGGAGATCGTCGCCCGCGAGGGGCCGGTCGAGCACCACGGCACCCATTACGACCTGCCGCTGCCGGGCGGCGAGGGCAAGGCGCTGAAGCTGAACTTCCATCCCCTCCGCAACCACATCCCGATCTTCGTCGGCGCGATCGGGCGCAAATCGGTCCAGATGACGGCCGAAGTCGCGGACGGCTGGATCCCGATCTTCTTCTCGGTCGACAGGTTCCAGGAGACGTGGGGAGAGCACCTCGAGGCGGGCTTCGCGAAGGCCGGGCGGAGCCGCGGTGACCTCGAGGTGTCTCCCTCCTTGCAGGTCGCGATCGACGGCGACCTGGAGGCGGCGAAGAACATGGTCAAGGCGGGGCTGGTCCTCTACCTGGGGGGCATGGGATCGCGGAAGACCAACTTCTACGTCGACCTGGCGCACCGCTTCGGCTTCGGCGAGGTGGCCGACGAGGTGCAGCGGCGCTTCGGAGCCGGCGACCGCGGCGGCGCCTTCGAGGCGATGCCGGACGAGATCGTCCAGGCCACCTCCTTGGTCGGGACCGAGGCCGAAGTGGCCGCCCGAGTGGAAAGGTTCGCTGCCGCCGGTGTGGATCGCCTGATCGTCTCACCGGTACATGTAGAGCGGGATCAGCAGTTTCACACGCTGGAGCGATTGGCCGCGATGGCCGGCGTCGCGCCGTCCGGGTGACGAATCGCATAAGGTTCCGCGCCGCTGTGAAGATCGGAGTGCCGAAAGAGACCGCCGAGGGGGAGCGCCGGGTCGCGCTCGTCCCTGACGTCGTCCGCTCGTTGAAGAAGAACGAGCACGTCGACGTGCTGATCGAGTCCGGAGCCGGCGAGGCCGCCGGTCACCCCGACGCGCAGTACACGGACGCGGGCGCCGAGATCGCGCCGCTGGACCAGGTCTGGAACGCCGACGTGGTGCTGAAGGTGGGCGCGCCGAGCGCCGAGGAGATCGGCCGGCTCGGCTCCTCGCAGGTCTACATCTCGCACCTGAACCCCTGGGTCGCCGCCGACACCAACAAGGGTCTGGCCGCCTCCGGTGTGACCGCCTTCGCGATGGAGGCGATCCCGCGCACCACCCGCGCCCAGGCGATGGACGCGCTCTCCTCGCAGGCTGCCGCGGCGGGCTACGCGGCGATGCTGATCGCCGCCCGCGAGTCGGGCCGTTTCTTCGGCATGATGACCACGGCCGCCGGCACCGTGCCGCCCGCCAAAGTCCTCGTCCTCGGCGCCGGCGTCGCCGGCCTGCAGGCGGTCGCCACGGCGAAACGCCTGGGCGCGATCGTCACCGGCTTCGACATCCGCCGCGCCGCCTGGGAGCAGATCGCCTCGCTCGGCGGCCGCCCGCTGGAACTCGACTTCATCCCCGACGCGGAGGGCGAGGGCGGCTACGCCCGTCCGCTCACCGACGAGGAGAACGCCCAGGTCGTCGAGGCGCTCGGCGAGAACGCGAAGAAACAGGACATCATCGTCACCACCGCCGCGATCCCCGGCCGCGCCGCGCCGCGCCTGCTGACCGCCGACGCGGTCCGGGCCATGCAGCCCGGCTCGGTGATCGTCGATCTCGCCGCCGAGACCGGCGGCAACGTCGAGCTGACCCGGCCGGGGGAGACGGTGGTCGAGAACGGCGTCAAAGTCGTCGGCCCGCTCAACCTGCCCAGCCTGATGCCGGTCCCCGCTTCGCAGCTCTACGCGAAAAACCTGGAGAACCTGCTCGGCCTGTTGATCACCGAGGAGGGCACGGTCGACGTCGACCTCGAGGACGACATTCTCGCCGCCGCGCTGATCACCCAGGGCGGCGAGATCAAGAACGAGCGCGCCGCCGGGAGGGAGTCAGCATGAGCCTGTTCACCGAGTTCACCATCTTCGTGCTGGCCATCTTCGTCGGCTTCGAGGTCATCTCGAAGGTGCCGACGACCCTGCACACGCCGCTGATGTCGCAGACCAACGCGATCCACGGCATCGTCATGCTCGGCGGCCTGATCGTGGTCGGCTACGCGAACGATCCGCTCGAGTACATCATCGGCACGATCGCCGTCGCCTTCGGCGCGATCAACATCGTCGGCGGCTTCATGGTCACCGACCGGATGCTCGGCATGTTCGCCAAACGGCCTAAACCGTCCGCCTCCTCCGCTTCGCGTCCGGGGGCGGACGGGTCGAAGGACAAAGGCGAGGACGCCACCAAATGATCCCGCTCGCGGTACTCAAGCCGGGCGGCGATGCCGCCACGGCGCTCTACATCGTCGCCTTCTCGCTCTTCATCCTCGGCCTGAAACAGGGCACGCACCCGACCACGGCCAAGCGCGGCAACATGATCGCCGCCGTCGGCATGGCGGTCGCGGTCGTCACCACCCTGCTGCTCGACGGGATGGGCAACTGGGGCCTGATCGCGATCGGCCTGGTGATCGGCTCCTCGGTCGGCGCCTACGCCTCGATCAAGGTGAAGATGACCGAGATGCCGCAGATGGTCGCCCTCTACAACGGGGTCGGCGGCGGCGCGGTGGCCCTGATCGCCTGGTCGGAGATCCGCCACGGCATCTCGCTCGGCGGCGCGATGCCGCTGGAAGACCTGATCCCGACGCTGCTCGCGGCGATCATCGGCTCGGTCTCCTTCTGGGGTTCGAACATCGCCTTCGCCAAGCTTCAGGATCTGATCCCGACCCGCCCGCTGGCGGTGCCGGGGCAGCAGATCATCAACGCGGTCCTCGGGATCGGCGTGATCGTCCTCGCGATCATCATCGCGATCAACAACGAACCGCCCTCGCAGGCCCTCTTCATCCTGATCCTGGTCTGCGCGGCGATCCTCGGCAACCTGGTCGTGCTGCCGATCGGCGGTGCCGACATGCCGGTCGTGATCTCGATGCTGAACGCCTTCACCGGCCTCAGCGCCGCGGCCGCCGGGTTCGCGCTGCAGAACGTGGCGCTGATCGTCGCCGGGACGCTGGTCGGATCCTCGGGGACGATCCTGACGATGGAGATGGCGACGGCGATGAACCGCTCGGTCGCCAACATCCTCTTCTCCGGCTTCGGCGGCGCGCCCGCCGCGGGCGCCGGGACCGGCGAGCAACGCCCGGTCACCTCGATCGGCGCCCAGGACGCGGCGATCAAGCTCGCCTACGCCGACAACGTCGTGATCGTGCCGGGCTATGGCCTCGCGGTCGCCCAGGCCCAGCACGCGGTCAAAGAGATGGCCAGAGCGCTCGAAAAACGGGGCGTCACGGTCAACTACGCGATCCATCCTGTCGCCGGTCGTATGCCGGGCCACATGAACGTTCTGCTCGCCGAGGCCGACGTGCCCTACGAGCAGCTCAAAGAGATGGACGAGATCAACCCCGAAATGCCGCGCGTCGACGTCGCGGTCGTGATCGGGGCGAACGACGTCACCAACCCGGCGGCGAAAAACGATCCCAACTCGCCGATCGCCGGGATGCCGATCATCGAAGTCTCCGAGGCCCACGAAGTGATCGTGATCAAGCGCTCGCTGTCCACCGGCTTCGCCGGCATCGACAACGACCTCTTCTACGAACCGAACACCTCGATGCTGTTCGGCGACGCCAAAGCCGCCGCAGCGGAAATCGCCGCCGAGATCGAAAACCTCTAGCGCCGCGGGGTTGGTGGCGGCGGGGTTCGGGGTTGCGTGCTTCGTGGCCGCCCCGCCCGTCCGAGGTGCGTCCCGGGTGTCTCGTGGCGACCCGGGCAGGCTGCCCGCCTGCCACGAGACGCCCGGGACGTGAGGGTCTCGCAGGGAAGTACACATACGCGTAGGAGAGATGTCGGGGACGTGACCCTTCCTCATGCCTCCCGTGACGGGATCATGGCCCGCCCCCGGTGCGTTCGCACTTTCCTTCGCTATGCGAGCAGAACTGCGAACGCACCGGGGGGAGGCATGAGGAAGACGGGAGGAAGCGTGGACTTCCCCCGCTCTTCGTCACCGATCACGCGCCTTCGTGCCCGGACATGCGCTTCTCTCTCCCGGGCACGCCGATCCCTCGGCCCTCTCCCCGACACCCGGCCTTCTCGGTGGCGGCCACAGCCTGCCAGGGCCGCCACCGAGAAGGCCGCGTCCCTTATCCGTCCCTTCGGCTCCGGGCGCCAGCTCCCCTAAAGAACCCCGAATTCAGCGCTCGTGGTGAGCGCTTCGCCCTGGTCGGTGGTGGCGCTGAGGAGCACTTTGTAGAGGCCGGGCGGGGCGATCGAGGGCACGTAGACCGAGACCGTCTCCGATTCGCCGGGGCCGAGCATGTTCACGGTCCGCCAGCCTTCGGGGTAGTACCGGGCTCCGGGGGCGTAGGGGTGCCAGGACGAGCCGTCGTAGCGTTCGAGATAGCCGCCGGTCGGCGTCACCGAGGCGCTGCCGTGGTTTTCGAAGCAGGTTTCGAGGTAGGAGCCGGGGACGATCTTGTCGTAGGCGGCCAGCGTCATGCCGACGTTGACGGTGCGTTCGACGACGCGGATGTACTCGCCGTAGCGGGCCCGGCGCCGGCCGCGGCCGTTCTGGATCGTCACTTCGAGCGAGTAGATCGCCGGCTTGGCGGCGAGCGGGAAGACGAGGCCCCGGTGCCTGCCGCCGGGCAGTTGCTTCAGGTCGATCCGCTTGAGGCCTTCGGGATGCAGGCTCTGGCCGTTCTTGGTCAGCCGGATCAGTCGCTCCAGCACGGTCCAGTTGAGCCGCTTGGTCGGGCTCGTCGAGGCCGCCTGGTTGGTCAGGCGGAAGCCGACGTTCGACCCGCCGACCAGCACGCCCTGTGGGCCGGTGGCGGAGATCGTCATCCCTTCCGGCCCGAAGGGCAGGTCGCCGCCTTCGGGCAGCGCCGGGATCGCCTGCAGCTTCTCCAGCGGTGCCGCGTAATCGGTGCCGGGGTTCGAACAGAACGCGGCGGTCGTCGTGGCCTTCTTCGACTTCTTCTTCGCGGCGCCCGCCGGCGCGCCGGCGGCGAGCAGGGAGGCGGCGGTCAGCGCCGCCACCGACAGGGCGATCGACAGTCCCCGCAAAGTCCCGCTCCGGCGCTCGACCATGGGGGGAGTATCCAGGTCGCCCCGGCCCTTGTCCCCGCATGGCGTCGCAGCGCGGACAGGGGACGGTGGAGTGGGTCGGGGTCGTCTGCGTCGTCTCGCTGCTCCTGGTCGGACTGTTGGCGGCGGGGGTGCGGATGCCCGGGGTCGACCTGGCGGGCTCGATCGCGGGGCGGATCCTCTGCGCGACCGAGCCGGCCGACGGCTGCGGGGACGAGCCGCGGCTGATCGCCACCTATGGCGACGAAGTGGGGCGGCTGGTGCGCCGGCACATGCCGACGATCGGCTTCGAGGCGGGCTCGCGCGCGGTCCCGGTCGACTACCGCCGCTGTCGCCGGACCGAATGCGGCGACGCGCCCGACGACGGCCTCGTCCACCGCACCGACGAACGGCTGCCGGTGACCGCCTTCGTCCACGTCGTCGACTGCCGGGCGGCGGCGCGGGCGGCAAGCGAAGCGGCCGGCGACGACTGCTCCGGGGAGCGCGCCGGGCGGCTCTACATCCAGTACTGGCTGTACTACGCGAACTCGGCGACCCTGCGCGGCGTGCCGGTCGTCGGCGCCGCGGGCGAACACGACGACGACTGGGAATCGGTCGACGTCCGCATCAATCCCGACGGCTCGGTCGACGAGAGGGCGTCGAGTCACGACGGCTACGACTACTCGCTGCAGGACCTCGACTGGGGCTCCGACGCCGGGATCGGGATCCTGCGCGAACTCGCCGAAACCCTCGATGTCCGCCATCCCGACGGCTGGGGGCCGGAGACCGGGCTCCTCCTCGTCTCCGGCGGCAGCCACGCCGGCAACGCCGCCGGGGCGCCGCGCGGCAGCCGCTTCACCCCCGGCCGCCGCGTACACCTGATCCCGCTGGAGCCGATCGCCGCCGGCTCGCACGCCACCTTCGCCGTCTCGCCGCCTTGGCTGAAGGAGGTCTGGCGCGACCCCGAGGCCGCAGGCACCGGTCCCGCCGACCCCGGCTGACGGCCGCCGCTCAGGCGCTCGGCAGCCGGACCCGGTGGTGGATCGTGCGCGAGTTGCCTTCGCGGTCGGTCAGGGTCAGCTTCAGCTGCGCCGCGCCGGCCGCGGTCGCGTTGGCGATCGGCACCGCGAGCTTGCGGCTGCCCGGGGCGAGCGCCGCGATCTTCTTGTGGGCGATGGTCTTGCCACCGCGCAGAAGCTTCGCTTCGGCGGCGATCCGCTCTTCGGTCTTCAGCCCCAGCAACAGCTCCCGCCGGCCGGCCGAGCGGACGAAGCGTCGCGAGACCAGTTTCGCCTCGACGCCGCTGCTCGAGGACGAGCTGCCCGAGCTGGAGCTCGAGCTGGAGCTCGCCGCGGTGTTGGAGCTCGACGCCGGCAGTCCGCTGAGGCCGATGCCCACCGTCCCCGAGTAGCCGCTCGAGGCGCTGCCGCTCAGGGTCGGCATCAGGACGTTCCCGGCCCGCACCTCCTGCTCGTAGATCGAGTCCTCTTCGTTGGTGGTGTCGCGGCCGCTGTGCGAGTTGTAGGGGCTGGTGGCGAAGACCGCCGCCGAGTCTTCTTCGGAGAAGAAGATCTGGGTGGTGAAGTTGTAGGTGGTCGAGGAGCCGCTGAAGGTCCGCACCCGCACGTGGATGTGGACCGTGCGCCCCGAGTACCAGCCGGGGTAGATCGTGGTGAAGGAGACCTTCCCGGTCGAGTCGGTTTCCTGGTAGCCGCGCAGCCAGGTTTCGCCGCTGGTGTCGTTGGCCGCCTCGTCCGAGTAGAGCCCGTAGGCGTTGCAGTGCCAGATGTCGACGACCGCGCCCTCCTCCGGTTCGCAGCTGTCGTCGGAGCGGTAGACGTAGAGGTCCAGGGCGAGCGGCACCCCGGACTGGCCGGCGACCACGTCGGAGCGCTTTTCGCGCACGTCGACCCAGTAGGGGCCTTCGGTCACTTCCGGCGCCAGCACGCAGGTCGACGCCGCGTCGGCGTCGCTCGGCGCGGTCGCGTCGCCACCGCCGCCGAAGGGCCGCAGCGGCCCCGCCACGTAGGCGGCGCCCGCCATCCCGGCCAGGCCCAGCGCCCGCCGTCTCGTCAATCCTCGCCCCGTCCGCTCGGCACTCATCGTCCCACCTCCGCTAGTTGGTCTGATCGTGACCCTAGGAGCGGTGACTCCACGTTTCCTGGGGACGCTCTGAGGCCTTTCTGGGGGTCGGCAGGTCGCGGTGGGTACCCTGTCGATATCGCCACCGAGGTATCTCCCCGACCCACCCGGCAGTCGATCGCGGAGTTGTTGGCCGAAGCTCGGTCGCGCACGATCGCGCTGATCGCGCCGCTCGGCGACGAGCTGCTGAACAAGACCTACTCGAAGCTGCTCAGCCCGTTGGCCTGGGACCTCGGCCACATCGCCAACTTCGAGGAGCTGTGGCTCGTGCAGACGGTGGGCGGCCGGGCGCCGCTGCACGGCGAGCTGGGCCAGTACTACGACGCGATCGAGAACCCGCGCCGCGAACGCGGCGAGCTGCCGATCCTCCACGATGCCGAGCTGCGCGCCTACATGGCCGAGGTGCGGGAGCGGACGCTGGAGGTGCTCGACGAGGTCGACGTCGGCCCCGACTCGCCCGACCGCCTGCTGCGCGAAGGCTTCGTCTACGAGATGCTGATCGCCCACGAGCTGCAGCACCAGGAGACGATGCTGCAGTTGCTGC
Source organism: Solirubrobacterales bacterium (assembly GCA_047601885.1). Classification (GTDB taxonomy): domain Bacteria; phylum Actinomycetota; class Thermoleophilia; order Solirubrobacterales; family 70-9; genus VAYN01. Next base: position 947,727 of record JASGIK010000001.1, on the reverse strand, counting down.
AGATGCTCGACGTGCCCTACCGGCCCGCCGAGGCCGACCCGGAGGCGTTCGGTCCGGATCCGGTCGCGGGCGTCGGCGGCACGGTCCGGATCGAGGCGGGCGCCCACGAGATCGGCGCCCCGGCCGCCGGCTTCGCCTACGACAACGAGCGCCCCCGCCACACGGTCGAGCTCCCCGCCTTCGAGATCGACCTGACCCCGGTCACCAACGCCGCGTACATCGAGTACATGGGGGAGACCGGGGCGGAGCCGCCGATGTATTGGGAGCGCGAGGGCGACGGCTGGGTCCGCACCGCGATGGGCATCCGCGTGCCGGTCGACCCGGCGCGGCCGGTCGTCCACGTCTCCTGGCACGAGGCCGACGCCTTCGCCCGCTGGGCGGGCCGGCGGCTGCCGAGCGAGCTCGAGTGGGAGGCGGCGCGGCCGTCGTTGGCGGGTGTCGGCGGCGCCTGGGAGTGGACCTCGTCGGACTTCCTCGCCTATCCCGGCTTCGAGGCCTTCCCTTACAAGGAGTACTCGGAGGTCTTCTTCGGCGACGAGTACAAGGTGCTGCGCGGCGCCTCCTGGGCGACCCACGCGCGCGTCGCCCGGCCCAGCTTCCGTAACTGGGACCTGCCGCAGCGGCGTCAGATCTTCGCCGGGATCCGCCTCGCGGGACACGTGGACGGGGGCGCCGCGTGACGATCGCGATCGACGTCCACCTGCCCGCCGACCAGGCCGCCGCGATGGAGGCCGACGTGCGCCAAGGGCTCGCGACGACGCCGAAGGAGCTCTCGCCGAAGTACTTCTACGACGAGCGCGGCTCGCAGCTCTTCGAGGCGATCACCGAGCTGGAGGAGTACTACCCGACCCGCCGCGAGCGGCAGATCCTGGTCGAGCGCTCGGCCGAGATCGTCGCCGCCGCCGGCAACCCGGCGACGCTGATCGAGCTCGGCTCCGGCTCGGCCTCGAAGACCCGCCACCTGCTCGACGCGATGCGGGACGCGGGCACCCTGCGCACCTATGTGCCGGTCGACATCTCCGAGGAGATCACCCGCGAAACCGCCGACGCCCTGGTCGAGGAGTACCCCGGCCTCGACGTCCACGGCCTGGTCTGCGACTTCGAGGCCGACCTCGAGCGGACGCCGACGACGACCGAGGTCGGGCCGCGCCTGATCGCCTTCCTCGGCGGCACGATCGGCAACCTCTACCCGGACGAGCGGGCCGACTTCCTCTGCCGCATCGCCGGCCTGCTCGACCCGACCGACCACCTGCTGCTGGGCACCGACCTGGTCAAGGACGTCGGCCGGCTGGAGCTCGCCTACGACGACCCGGCCGGGGTCACCGCGGAATTCAACAAGAACGTCCTCTGCGTGCTGAACCGGCAGCTGGGCGCCGACTTCGACCTCGACGCCTTCGAGCACGTCTCCCACTTCGACACCGAGCACGAGTGGATCGACATCGGCCTCCGTTCCCTGGTCGACCAGGACGTCAACCTGGCGGCCCTCGACCTCGCCGCCCATTTCGACGCCGGCGAGGTCATGCGGACCGAGATCTCGACCAAGTTCACCCGCCCGCGCCTGGAGGAGTCCTACGCCGGCACCGGCCTGACGATGGCCGACTGGTTCACCGACCCCGCTGAGGACTACGCCCTCAGCCTCGCCCGGCTCGCGTAGGGCCCCGCGGTAGCTGGCGCCCGGAGCGGCAAGGGACGGGAAAGGGACGCGGCCTTCTCGGTGGCGGCCCGGGCAGGCTGTGGCCGCCACCGAGAAGGCCGGGTGTCGGGGAGAGGTGCGTACCTCGTCACGAACTCCCGGGATCGGTGACGAGGAGCGGGGGAAGTCCACGCTTCCTCCCGTCTTCCTCATGCCTCCCCCTGGTGAGTTCGCAGTTCTGCTCGCATGGCGAGCGAAAGTGCGAACTCACCGGGGGGAGGCCCCGATCCTGTGACGGGAGGCATGAGGAAGGGTCACGTCCCCGGCATCTCTCATACGTCCGTGTGAACTTCCCTGCAGAAGCGTCACGTCCCGGGCGTCTGTGGGATCGATGCCTAGCGGGCGAGGGCGTCGATCATCTCGCCGAGTTTGTCCGGGGGGACGACGGGGGTGAGGATCGGGCAGGTGACGCCGCCGGCGACGAAGGCCTCGAGGCGCTCCTTCATCTCGGCCGGGGAGCCGAAGATGAACATCTGCTCGATCGCCTCCCAGGGCGCCGCGGCCGCGGCCTTCTGGCGGTCGCCCGCGGCCCAGGCGTCGAGCATCGGCTGGATCTTCTCGCCCCAGCCGAGCCAGCGGTAGAACTCGGTGTAGACCGGCACCGTGATGTAGGTGGAGAACATGTAGCGGGCGAGCGGCTCGACCTCCTCGCGCGGGCCGGGGAGGAGGAAGAAGCGGCAGAGCAGCTCGAAGCCGTCCGGCGCGTCGTCGAGCTGGGCGGTCACCTGGGGCAGCCCGTCGAGCGGCAGGAAGTTGGTGAAGGCGCCGTCGGCCTGCTCGACCGCCAGCTGCAGCATCTTGCCGCGCAGCGCGGCAAGGACGATCGGCACCTCGTGGGTCGGTTTGGCTTCCAGCTTGAAGCGGGTCGCGGTGCGCTCGCCCGCCAGCGCGACGCGGAGGAATTCGAGCGTTTCGCGCACCTTGGAGAGCGGCTTCTCGAAGGGGATCTGGTTCCAGCCTTCGATGATCCGGTCCGAGGAGGAGCCGATCCCGAGGACGAAGCGACCTTCCGAGGCGTCGGCGAGCGCCGCCGCCTCCTGCGCGAGCAGCGCCGGGCCGCGCTGGAAGACGCCGACGATCCCGGTCCCGAGGCGCATCCGCTCGGTCCAGGCGGCGCTCAACGCCAGCGGCGTGAAGCCGTCCGGGCCCGCCGTCTCGCCCGTCCACAGGTCGGTGTAGCCCGCCGCCTCGGCGCGCTTGACGAACTCCCCGTGACCGGCGAGCGGCACCCCGCTCAGCGGCAGCGTCAGACCCCAGCGTCCTTCCACGCGCCGAATCTATAGGGTCAGCGCTCCGATGCCCTCCACGGAGCAGGCAAAGCCGGACCGCAACCTTGCCTTGGAGCTCGTCCGGGTGACCGAGGCGGCCGCCCTCGCGGCGGCCCGCTGGGTCGGCCGCGGCGACAAGATCGCCGCCGACGGCGCCGCCGTCGACGCGATGCGCTTCGTCCTCGACTCGGTCGACATGGACGGCACCGTGGTGATCGGCGAGGGGGAGAAGGACGAAGCCCCGATGCTCTTCAACGGCGAGAAGATCGGCGACGGCAACCCGCCCGCGGTCGACATCGCCGTCGACCCGCTCGAGGGCACGCGCCTCTGCGCGCTGGGGATGCCGAGCGCCCTGGCCGTGATCGCCCTGGCCGAGCGCGGCTCGATGTTCGACCCCGGCCCCTGCGTCTACATGGAAAAGCTCGCGGGGGCCGAAGACATCGCCGACCTGCTCGACCTCGACCGGCCGCTGGTCGAGACCTGCAAGCTGGTCGCCGAGCGCCGCGGCGGCTCGATCGGCGACGTGATCGTCGTCGTCCTCGACCGGCCGCGCCACGAGGAGCAGATCCGCGAGATCCGCGAGGCGGGCGCCCGCATCCGCCTGATCACCGACGGCGACGTCTCGGCGGCGCTGCTGGCGGTCTCGGAGCGCTCCCCGGTCGACCTCCTCTGGGGGATCGGCGGCACGCCCGAGGGCGTCCTCTCCGCCGCGGCGCTGAAGTCGATGGGCGGCCAGCTGCTGGGACGCCTCTGGCCCCGCAACGACGAGGAGCGCAGCGCCGCCGTCGACGCCGGCTACGACCTCTCGCGGATCCTCACGGCGAACGACCTCTGCTCCGGCGAGGACGTCTTCTTCTCCGCCACCGGGGTGACCGACGGCGACGTCCTCCAGGGCGTCCGCTACCGCGGCAAAGGCGCGACCACCGAATCGCTGGTGATGCGCTCCCGCTCCGGCACCGTCCGGCGCGTCCAGGCGACGCACGACCGGAGCAAGCTCCGAGAGATCACCGGCGGCGAGCACCTCTACGGCTGAGACGCCTGCAAATCGGCGCCTGGCGGCGTCCTCGGTCGCTTGCCTTCGGGTCACGCACCCGAGTGCGCTCCCCTCGGCGCGCTCCCTGCGTCCTACCCAGGCTTGATTTTCGGCGTCTCAGGGAACTGTTCCCTTACGTGATCGCCGTAGTCGGAGCCACGGGGTACATCGGCGGCCTGCTCTCGCGCCGGCTCGCCGAAGGCGGGGAGGAGGTCGCCGCGTTGGCCCGGCACCCGGAGCGCGCCGGGGAGCTGGAGGCGGCCGGATGCGAGGTGCGGCGGGCCGACGTGCTCGAGCCCGACACGCTCGGCCCGGCGCTGGCGGGGGCCGAGGTCGCCTACTTCCTCGTCCATTCGATGGGGCGGGGGAGCGACGACGGCGACTTCGCCGCGCGCGAGCAGCGGGGAGCGCGGAACTTCGCCCGCGCCGCCGCCGAGGCCGGGGTGAAGCGGATCGTCTACCTGGGCGGGCTCGGCTCCGGCTCCGAACACCTCAACAGCCGCCACGCGACCGCCGTCACGCTGGGCTCCGGTGAGGTCCCGGTCGCCTACTTCCGCGCCGCCGCCGTGATCGGCGCCGGCTCGGAGTCCTTCCGCACCGTCTATTACCTCGTCCGCCGGCTGCCGGCGATGGTGACGCCGAGGTGGACGACGATCCGCACCCAGCCGATCGCGGTCGCCGACGTCGTCGCCGATCTCGCCGCGGCGACCGACCTGGGGCTGCCGCTCGACCGCGAGATCCAGATCGGCGGCCCCGACGTCACCACCTACGGCGGCATGATCGACGAGCTCGCCCGGGCGCTCGATCGCCGCCCGCCCTTGCGGGTCACGGTGCCGGTGCTGACCCCGCGCCTCTCTTCGCTCTGGGTCGGCCTCGTCACCCCCGTCGACCCCGGCGTCGCCCGGCCGCTGATCGAGGGCCTCTCGCACGAGACCGTGGTCACCGACCCGAGCGGGATGGCGGCGCTCCCCGCGCGCGAGCGGATGCCGCTGGATCAGGCGCTGCGCGAGGCCGTCGCCGACCTCGACGACGGCTGAGGCGCGCCGCGCCGCGGCCGTCCCTCGGCCGCGGCGAAGGCCGCCCGCCGCGCGGCGTCTTCGCCGAGGAAGGGGACCAGGACCTCGTAGGTGAGCTGCGGCAGCAGCGCCCGCAGCTCCTCTGTGCGCCCGGCGGCGACCTCGCCGTAGACGCGGGAGATCGCGGCGCCGACCGCGAGGCTGGTCGCGGGCAGCGGCGCCGCGTTGGGCAGGTCGGCCGGCAGGCCGGAGTCGATCACGGCGACGAAGCGGTCGAAGCCCGCCTCGAAGCGCTCGTGGAACTCCGGCCCGACCGCGGCCAGCTCGACCAGCAGGAAGCGCCCGGCGAGCGGGTCGGCGGCGAACCAGTCGAGCAGCGCCGCCAGCGTCGCCCGGCAGCGCGCCACCCACTCGCCCGGCCGCTCGTAGGCGGCCCGCACCTTCTCGATCAGGTCGTCGAGCAGCACCTGGTGGGCGGCGAGGACGCAGTCGCGGCGGTCCTCGAAGAGTTCGTAGAAGCTCTCCCGCCCGACCCCGGCCGCGGCGAGGATGTCGGCGACCGTGGTCGCCTCGTAGCCGCGCCTCGCGGTCACCTGGGCCGTCGCCGCCAGCAGCCGCTCGCGCTGGGCGCGCCGGACCGCCTCGCGCGAGAGCCCATGCCGGCCGCGCGGCAGCCGCCGCTCCGCCGCGGCGCTCACGCCCCTGCCTCGCCCGCCGCCATCCCGGTCGCGCGCGCCGCGACCTCCGCCTCCGCCAGCCGCGCCTGCGCCAGCGCCTCGTCGTGCCCGGCGAAGGGGACGATCGCCAGGTAGACGACGTCCGGCAGGAGGGCCGGCAGGCCCGCCGCCCTGCCCGCGGCGACCTCGTGGAAGACCAGGAGCTGGGCGCGACCGAAGGCGAGGCCGGGGCTCGAGTGCTTGCGCGGCGGCTGCCCGGCCTCCGCCCAGAGCCCTTCCAGCGCCGGGACCATCAGGCCGGCGTAGCGGTCGACCCGGTCCGGGTCGACGCCGACCACGTCGCCGCTGAGGACCAGCGCCAGCCCCGGCTCGGCGGCCAGCAGCTCGAGTCCGGCGGCCGCCGCCCGGCGCGTCGCCTCGGCGGGCGAGTCGTACCCCTGGGCGGCGACCATCAGCGTCCTCGCGAGCCGGTCGGTGCACTGGGTGACGGCGGCGTCGAAGCAGTCGCGCTTGTCGGTGAAGAGCTTGTAGAAGGTCGTGCGGGAGACCGCGGCGCGGGAGACGAGGTCGGCGATCGTGGTCGCGGCGAAGGTCTTCTCGGCGCAGCAGGCGACCATCGCGTCGAGGATCCGCCGCCGTTGGGAGGGCGGTGCCAGGCCGGCGAAGGTCAGGGCCGGGAGGCGATCGGTCGAGGCAGCTCCAGAACTTGAGTGTTTCCCCACTGTTCGGGGATCATCTCAGTCCGGGTGGGACTGTGCAGAAGAGTGTGCAGAGGTCGCCCGGGCGCGCTCCTCCTCGGTCAGCCCGGCACAGGGGTTCGGCACCGTCGCGGCGCCGCTCGCGTAGGGGATTTCGCCCGTCTCCGAGTACTCGAAGCGCAGCGAGTTGATCACCGCGCCGGCCATGATCGCGAGGCTCAGCACATAGAACCAGAGCAGCGCGATGAGGACGAAGCCGAGGGTCGAGCCGAACTTGGAGAGGCTGGAGACGTTGGTCAGGTAGAGCGGGAAGAGCCAGTTGGCGAGGCCGGCGCTGAAGGTGACGAAGAGCGCCCCGGGCCAGATCGAGCGCCACGGCACCGGCGCTTTCGGCACCGCCCAGAAGATCACCGAGCAGATCAGGAAGGTGATCAGCAGGGCCGCGCCGAGCAGCAGGATCTTGTCCAGCGCTTCGATGTCGGAGAGGCCGAAGGGCAGGTTGTCGGTGCTGGAGACGAGCGTGCTCTCCAGCGTCGGCACGAAGATCGAGGCGGCGATGAAGAGGAGGACGACGCCGAGCATCGCGAAGGAGAAGCGCTTCTGCTCGATCCAGCCGCGGCAGGGCACGTGGTAGATGCGGCAGAAGGCGGTGTCCATCGCGCCCCAGAAGGAGGCGCCGATCCAGATCGAGCCGACGAAGGCGGCGATCCCGATCGTCGCCGCGTTGTTCTGGATCCGTTCGAGGACGTCGGAGATGGTCCCCGACTCGGTGTTCGGGAAGAGCCGCTCGAGGTCGTTGAGGACGCTGGTCTCGACGCCGTGGATCTTCAGCACCTGGCCGCCGATGAAGAGGACCAGCAGGGTGAAGGGGAAGACCGCCAACATGAGGTTGTAGGCGACCATCGCGGAGAGGCCGGTGACGTTCTCCTTGTAGGCACGGCGCCAAAAAGCGACCAGCCAGGTGCGTTTTCGGGAGGCGTGGGGGGTCATTGACTTTACAAAGTGAAGCGACTACAATACGAACGAGCGTTTGACGGTGGTTTCAACGCACGCCCAACGGGGCAACGGCAGCAAAGGCCTTTGAAGTACTCATTCGCGGACCAGTCCCCCGGTCCGCTTTTTGTCGCGGAGCGCGACTTGCCGGCTTTCAAGGCATTTATACGCTCACGCATATTCATCAAGCGCTAGGAAAGAAGTAGATACAGGATGCTGGTAGCAGAGCTTCAGGAGTTGGAGGAGGTCAAAAACCTCATGAACCGGGGTCAGCAGCTCGGCGTGCTGACCTTCGGCGACATCGCGTCGGCCGTCTCCGAGGTCGACCTCGACGAGTCTGACGTCGAGGACCTCTACGGTCACCTCGAGAAAGCGGGCATCGAGCTCGTCGAGGACATGGACCCCGCCCAGAAAGCGGCGGCGGAAGCCATGCCCGTCGATACCGGGAAAAAAGGCCGTCGTCGGCAGAAAGCGACGCTCGACCTGAAACCCGACATGACCACCGATTCCTTGCAGCTGTTCCTCAAGGACATCGGCAAAGTCCGCCTGCTGACCGCGGCGGAGGAGGTCGAACTGGCGAAGCGGATCGAGCGCGGTGACCTCGACGCCAAGCAGAAAATGGTCGAGTCGAACCTCCGCCTGGTCGTCTCGATCGCGAAAAATTATCGGAACCAGGGCCTGCCCTTCCTCGACCTGATCCAGGAGGGGACGCTGGGGCTCGTCCGCGCGGCGGAGAAGTTCGACTACCGCAAGGGGTTCAAGTTCTCCACCTACGCGACCTGGTGGATCCGCCAGGCGATCGCCCGGGCGCTCGCCGACAAGGCGCGGACCATCCGGATCCCGGTGCACGTGGTCGAGAAGCTCAACAAGATCGGCCGCGCCGAGCGCAAGCTGGTCACCGAGCTGGGCCGCGAGCCGACCCCGGAGGAGATCGCCGAGGTCACCGGGATCGACCCCGAGGAGGTCGACTCGATCAAGCGCTCCGCGCAGGCCCCGGTCTCGCTGGAGAAGCCGGTCGGCGACGAGGAGGAGTCCGAGTTCGGTCAGTTCATCGCCGACGAGAAGGCCGAGTCCCCGTTCGACCGGGCGGCCGACCTGCTCACCAAAGAGGCGCTGAAGGAGGCCCTCGAGAACCTCTCCTACCGCGAGCGCCGCGTGCTCGAGCTCCGTTACGGGCTCGGCGGCGAGCACCCGCGGACCCTGGACGAGGTCGGCCGGACGTTCAACGTCACGCGTGAGCGGATCCGCCAGATCGAGAACCAGAGCTTGAAAAAGCTCCAGTCCCTCGGTGAGGCCCAGAAACTGCGCGAGGTCGCGTAAGCGCTTCGCCGAGCAGCAAGCAGTCTCGAAAGGGGCGCGTCGCGAGAGCGGCGCGCCCCTTTTTCGTACCCCCGAAATCGCCCTTTCGTCCGCCCTACCGCGCATTGAGGAGGACCGTCAGCAAAATTTGGTGGACACCTGGCTAGCCCTATAAAGGGGCGCGCAGACTGGCCGATCAGAGCCGGGATGTTCGAGATCGAAGCCGCATTGCGCGCGCTCGTGGAGCGTGGTGGGTCAGACCTACACATCAAGGTGGGGTCGCCGGCCATGGGCCGGGTCGAGGGCCACCTCGGGCCGCTCTGGGAGGACGCCGAGCCGCTCGGTCCAGAGGACACCGAACGTGCCTTCGCGGCGATCGCCCCGGAGCGCACCCAGGCCGAATTCGCCGCCGAAGGGGAGGCCGACTTCGCCCACGCGATCGCCGGCGTCGGCCGCTTCCGGATCAACGCCTTCCGTCAGCGCGGCTCGGTCTCGCTGGCGATCCGCTCGATTCCCTTCGACATCCGCAGCGCCGCCGAGCTCGGCCTGCCCCAGACGATCCTCCAGCTGGCCGAGGTGAGCCGCGGCATCGTCCTCCTGACCGGCACCACCGGCTCGGGCAAGAGCACCACCCTGGCGGCGATGATCGACCACATCAACTCGACCCGGGCACGACACATCGTCACGCTGGAGGACCCGGTCGAGTACCTGCACCGCGACAAGAAGTCGATCGTCAACCAGCGCGAAGTGGGGGCCGACACGGAGAGCTTCCCGCGCGCCATGCGCCGCATCCTGCGCCAGGACCCCGACGTGATCCTGATCGGCGAGATGCGCGACGAGGAGACCGTCCGCACCGCCCTCTCGGCGGCCGAGACCGGCCACCTCGTCCTCTCCACCCTCCACACCCTCGACGCGCCGGAGACGATCAACCGCATCCTCGACTTCTTCCCGCCCCACCTGCAGCAGCAGGCGCGGGTGATGCTCGCCACCACGCTCGCCGGCGTCATCTCCCAGCGCCTCGTGCCGGGCGCCGACGGCGGCCGCGTCCCGGTCGCCGAGATCCTCGTCGCCACCGGCCGGATCAAAGACCTGATCCTCAACCCGGAGGAGACGGGCAAGATCTCCGAAGCGATCTCCGAGGGCTCCTACTACGGCATGCAGACCTTCGACCAGGACCTGCTCGCCCACGTCACCGCGGGCCGCATCTCCGAGGACGTCGCCTACGAAACCGCCACCAGCCCCCACGACTTCAAACTCATGCTCGCCGCCGGGGGACAGCGCGCGAGCGGGATCGAGCAGCTCGCCAACGCCAACGCGCCGGAAGGAGCCCTCTCATGAGAGGTCGACTGCGACGCCTCCTGAGCGAGCTGCGCCGATCCGAGCGCGGCATCGCGCTGCCGATGGCGCTGATGATCACGGTGATCGCGATGGGCTTCGCCGCCGTCCCGGTGGTGGCCTCGATCAACGCCCAGAGCGGCGACTCTCATAACCAGGGGACGAACGAAGCGCTGGCCGCGGCCGAAGCAGGCGCCGAACTCGCCGTGCTCGACCAGAGCCAGATGCTGAGTGAAGCGACCGGCTCCGACTTTGCGCCCTGCGTCGAAGAAGCGGCGGTGATCGCGACCGGCGGCGCCGAAAGCGGCTGGTGCCCGAAGGTCCCGGCGGCCGGACAGGAACGGCCGAAGATCGGGAATGCCTCGTACGCCTACCAGGTGCGCCCTTGCTACTACGGGGAAAACTCCTGCGAAGGGGTGGAAGCGACGGAATCCTGCTCGGCCGCCGAAGGCGAACTGCTGGTCCAGGTCGTCTCCACCGGCTATGCGACCGTCGGCGGAACCCAGGTGACCCGGCGGATCGAGTTGGCCGCCTGCGCGAAGACGACGGAAACCGCCGAAGAAAGGCGAATCACGCGGGAAAAGGTCGAAACCGAAACCAAGCTGAAGACGCTTGAAGAAGGCGGTCAGCCCGCGGTGGAAACCGAAGAAGTCCAGCACCAAAACGAACTGGGGACGAAGACGACGGTCAAGACCGAACACGAGTCCCAGTTGACGACCTACACGTCCGATCTCGAAACGCTGATCGAAATGAAGGAACGTGCCAAGGAAGAAGGCACGGACGTGGAATACGAAGAAATTCCTGGCGAAACGTATTACGAAACCGTCAAGACGGCGCCGACCAACGTCTGGGCCGATGGCCAGATCGTCGGCATCGAAGGCCTGACGATGAGCAACAACGCGCAGGTCTACAACGGTGGTGCGGGATCGAACAAGAAGGTGAGCCTCTCCGGCAGCGCCAACGTCTGCGGCTCGGTCTTCTACGGGACGGAATTCACCACCGACACCTCCACTTCCAAGTCGGCGTCGTCCAGCTGTGCCGCCGGGAGAACGGTGACCAAGGGCACGATCACCTACCCGGCGATCACGCTGCCGACCAACATCGCGACCGAAAACTCGGACTCCCGGCTGTGCACCGAATCGGCCTGCCATAAGGGCGAAGATCCGGTCCCGTCGAGCGTCTGGGAACGCGGCAACATGTCCTACAACTCGTCCAACAAACAGCTTTCGGTCAACTACAGCTCGCTGACCCTGGAAGGCACGAAGCCTTATTACCTCTGCCAGCTGATCTTGGCGGGCGGCTCGAGCCTCTACGCGGGCAGCGGCAAGTCGATCACGATCTACTTCGCGCCGCCTTCGTCCTGCCCCGGCCTGAACGGCGCCGCACAGCTGCAGATCGCCAACGGCACCTACGTCTACGCCGACGCCTCCAGCGGCCCCAAGTTCCTTTTCGTCGGCAACCCGGAAGAACCGTCGAAGAGCAAGATCGAACTCGCGGGCGGGGCGAAGAGCGAGCAGTTCGTGATCTACGCGCCGTACTCCAAGGTCGTCGCCAACAACGGAATCGAAATGACCGGCGCCATCATCGCCAACACGCTGGAACTCGCCGGTGGCGCCAGTCTCAACAAGTACGGCAGCTTCTCCGCTCCATCACCGGAAACGTTCCTCTCGAGCACCGAAACCAGCGTCGAAAAGCACAAGGAAGCGACCAAAACGTCGCATCCGAGCACCTACATCAAGGAAATCGAAGAACACATCACCAGCGTCGAAACGCAGATCGCCGAAACGACGACGGTCATCGAAACCGACGAATACGAAATCGAAGTGATCGAACACAAGCTCGAAGAAGACGCCGGGGCGGTGAGCGCGGCGCGCGAAGCTGAAATCAACCAGCTCGAAGAAAAGCTCACCAATCTCGGAATCGAATGGGGAAACCTCCCCGGGGGATTCGGTGAAGAAAGCGAAGGCCTGGCCAAGCAGTCCTTCAAGGAATGCACCGCCGAACCGCCGGCCGTCGGCCTGGCGCCGGACGAGGGCTGCTGATCCTTGACCGGACGCGCGCCCACCCGACCCGGTGGAGATGTTCAAGGTCGGGAGGCGCGCTGTCGATTTCTGGGTGAGGTCCTGAGGTCGCGATGAGAGAGAAGCTGAACGAAAACCAGACGGCGCAGATCGCGCTGGTCGCCGTGCTCGCGCTGGTCGTCGGCTACCTCGTGCTCGGCAACATGGGCGGCGGTTCCTCGTCCCCGGAATCGGCGAGCGGCTCGACGGCGAGCACCGAAGGTGAAACGGCGACCGTCGCCGCGACGACCGGATCGGCCTCCGCCGGCGCGGTCGAATCGACCCCCGCCGCCGCCACCTCCAGCGTCACCGCGCCCGCCGACCAGCCGCTGCCGAAGGCCGTCGACGAGGCTTACGAAAACGGCGAGACGATCGCGCTGCTGGTCTACCGCCCGGGTGGGATCGACGACCACAAGGTCACCGAGGCCGCCTCGGTCCTCGACGAGATAGCCGATGTCGCCTACTTCTCGACCCCGGTCGACAAGGTCGCCCGCTACTCGGCGATCACCGGTCCGCTCGGCGTCAGCGGCGCGCCGGCACTGATCGTCGTCCAGCCGCGCGACCTGAGCGAAGGCAGCTCGCCGACCGCCACCGTCGATTACGGCTTCCAGAGCGCCGCCGACATCCGCCAGGACGTGGTCGACGCCCGCTACAAGGGCCCCGAACTGACCTACGCGCCGGAATGAGCAAGGTGATGTCGGAGGCCACCACCGCCCACCTGCAAGCGATCCCCGGCGCTCCCGAGGAGACGGTGGTCGAGCCGATCCCCGCGGTCGAGCCGATGGTCGCCGAGCCGATCCCCGCCGCCGCGCCGACGGCCCCGGCCGCGCCGGAGACGCCCGGGCTGACCCACCCGGCCGGCTACGGCCGCGACGCCCGCTTCGTCACCGACGTCCTCGTCGCGCTCGGCTACGTCAGCGCCGAACGGGTCGAAGCCGCGGTGGGGGAGAGCCGCCTCGCGGGCAAGGCGCCGGAGCGCCTGCTGCTCGAGCAGAACGCGATCGACGCGCGGCAGCTGTCGCGGGCGATCGCCGAGCGCTACGGGCTCGACCACGTCGACCTGACCGCCTTCCCGGTCGACATGGCCGCCGCCAACCTGCTGCCGATCGCCTCGGCGCGCCGCTACCAGGCGGTGCCGGTCGCCTACGCCGACGCGGAGACGCTGCTGGTGGCGATGGCCGACCCGGCCAACGTGCTCGCCGCCGACGACATCAAGATGGCGACCGGCCTCCAGTGCCGCCTCGTCGTCGCCGACCCGACCGACATCGAGGGGCTGCTCTCGCGGGTCAACTCGCTGCAGAGCGCGGTCACCGAGGCGGTGCTCGACGACGAGCACGAGGCCGCCGACGAAGGGCTCGACCCGCTCGGCGCGCTGCACGCCTCGGCCGACGACGCGCCGGTGGTGAAACTCGTCTACTCGATCCTCGGCCAGGCGGTGAACGAGGGCGTCTCAGACATCCACTTCGAGCCCGAGCAGGAGGACATGCGGGTGCGCTTCCGCGTCGACGGCGTCCTCCACGAGGCGGCCCATGTGCCGCGGCGGATGGTCTCGGCGGTGATCTCGCGGATCAAGATCATGGCCGAGCTCGACATCGCCGAGCGGCGGGTGCCCCAGGACGGGCGGGTCGGCGTCACCGTCGACGACAGCCGCGTCGATCTGCGCGTCACCACGCTGCCGACGCAGCGCGGCGAGGGGGCGACGGTCCGCATCCTCGACACGCGCAACGCGATGCGCTCGCTCGACCAGCTGGGGATGTCCGACCAGGCGCGCGACCCGTTCGAGCTTTCGGTGCGGCGGCCCTACGGGGCGGTGCTGGTGACCGGGCCGACCGGCTCGGGCAAGAGCACGACGCTCTACGCGGCGCTGGCGGCGATCAACTCGATCGAGAAGAACGTGATCACGATCGAGGACCCGGTCGAGTACCAGATCGAGGGGGTCAACCAGATCAACGTGAACCCGAAGGCGGGGCTGACCTTCGCCGCCGGGCTGCGCTCGATCCTGCGCGCCGACCCCGACGTGATCATGGTCGGCGAGATCCGCGACGCGGAGACGGCGCGGATCGGGATCGAGGCGGCGCTGACCGGCCACCTCGTCCTTTCGACCCTGCATACGAACGACGCGCCGGGGACGATCACGCGGCTGCAGAAGATGGGGATCGAGTCCTTCCTCACCGCCTCGGCGGTCGACTGCATCGTCGCCCAGCGGCTGGCGCGGACGCTCTGCCCGAGCTGCAAGCAGCGGGCGGTGATCACGCCCGCCTCGTTGGCCGAGGCGGGCTTCCAGACGGCCACCGGGATCGAGGCCTACGAACCGGTCGGCTGCGCCCGCTGCGGCGGCAGCGGCTACCGCGGGCGGGTCGGCCTCTACTCGGTGATGCGGATGAGCGAGCGGATCAAAGACATGACCGTCAACCAGGCCTCGCAGGCGGAGATCTCCAACGTGGCGCGCCAGGAGGGGATGGCGACGCTGCGCGAGGACGGGCTCGCCAAGGCGCGCGCCGGGCTGACCAGCTTCGACGAGGTCGTGAGGGTGACGGCATGAGCGGCGCGGGCGGCATGGGCGCGGCCGTGGCAGGGAACGGCGTGGCGAGCGCGCCGGTCGACTTCGACTTCGCCGCGGTGCTGGCGACGATCGCGCACCGGCAGGCGTCGGACCTGCACCTGACCGCGGGCGCGCACCCGATGATCCGCGAGAAGGGTCGGGTGCGGCCGATGGAGGACTTCCCCAAGCTGACCGCGCAGCAGACCCGCGAGGTCGTCTACGGGATCCTCAGCGAGGACCAGCGCAAGCGCTTCGAGAGCTCGCGCCAGCTCGACTTCGCCTACGCGATCCCGAACGTCGCCCGCTTCCGCGTCAACTGCTACCTGCAGCGTGGCTCGGTGGCGGCGGCGTTCCGCCTCGTGCCGCAGGGGATCCCGGCGCTCGACGATCTCGGCGTGCCGCCGGTGCTGCGCGAGTTCACCCGCAAACCACGCGGCTTCGTCCTCGTCACCGGGCCGACCGGCTCGGGCAAGAGCACGACGCTGGCGGCGATGATCGACGTGATCAACCGCGAGCGCGAAGACCACATCCTGACGATCGAGGACCCGATCGAGTTCCTCCACCAGCACAAGCGCTCGATCGTCAACCAGCGCGAGATCGGCAGCGACGCCGACACCTTCTCCCTCGGCCTGCGGGCCGCCCTGCGCCAGGACCCCGACGTGATCCTCGTCGGCGAGATGCGCGACATGGAGACCGTCTCCACCGCCCTGACCGCGGCCGAGACCGGCCACCTCGTCTTCGCCACCCTGCACACCCAGTCGACCGCCCAGACGGTCGACCGCATCATCGACGTCTTCCCGCCCGAGCAGCAGGCCCAGGTGCGGACCCAGCTCTCGGTCGCCCTGCAGGGCGTCGTCACCCAGCAGCTCCTGCCGACCGCGGACGGCCAAGGCCGTGTCGTCGCCTGCGAGGTCCTGGTCCCGAACCCGGCGGTCCGCAACCTGATCCGCGAGTCGAAGACCCACCAGATCTACTCCGCGATCCAGACCGCCGGCTCGATCGGCATGCAGACGATGGACGCCGACCTGGTGCGCCTCGTCCGGGCGGGCAAGATCACCCCGGAGCTCGCCGAGCAGCGCGCCTCCGTCCCGGAGGAGCTCCGCCGCCTGATGGGCGGCGCCTACGCGGGCAACGGCGCCGTGGCCGGCAACGGCGGCGGTTACTCGGACGGCAACGGCCACACCCAGCCGGTCGCCGCGCAGCCGATCGGCGCACCGCCGGGCATGGGGCGCTGAGCAATGGCCGGCGCGACCTTCGCCTTCGAGGCGATCGACCTGACGGGCGTCCCCACCAAAGGGGAGATGGAGGCCGACTCCAAAGCCCAGGTCTCCGAGCAGCTGCGCCAGCGCGGCCTCGTCGTCCTCGACGTCTCGGAGAAGTCCTCCCCGGTCAATGTCGAGGACTTCTTCCGCAGGTTCAAGGGGGTCCCGATGCGGGACCTGGCGATCTTCTCGCGCCAGTTCTCGACCCTCGTGTCTTCCGGGATGCCGATGCTTCGCGCACTGGCGACCCTCGAGGCGCAGACCGACGACCAGGAGATCAAAGAGGCAATCGACAGCGTCCGTCGCGATGTCGAGGCCGGAAGCTCACTCGCGCAGGCGATGGAGCGCAAACCCCGTGTCTTCGACCGCCTCTTCAGAGCGATGGTCCGCTCCGGCGAGCAATCGGGTCGGCTTGAGGAGGCGCTCGACCGGGTGGCCGGACACATCGAGAAAATGGACAACCTCCGGCGTGAGGTGAAATCGGCGCTCATGTACCCGGCGCTGGTATTCACCGCGGCAGTGGGCGCGGTTATCGCGATCGTAGCTTTCGTCGTGCCGGTGTTCGTTGGAATCTTCGAAGAACTTGCGGAAGAAAACCCGGCTGAAAAAGCCGAACTTCCGATGATGACCCAGGTCACCGTCGGGGCGTCGAATGCCGTGACCAATTATTGGTTCATAACCTTTCCCGCAGTGGCCCTGATTATCTACGCCGCATTTCGCTGGCGTGGGACTGAGCAGGGGCGAGCGATTACCGACCGGATGAAGTTGCGTATCCCTTTCAAAATTGGAGATGTAGTTCAGAAGATCGCGTTGGCGAGGTGGTCTCGGACCTTTTCCGGCTCGGTCAGCGCTGGCGTTCCGATCCTCCAAGCGATCCAGATCACCGGGGAAACCTCCGGCAATATTGTCGTAGAGGAAGCAATGGAGGATGTCTACGAATCTGTCAAACGCGGAGGCTCGATCGCTGCCCCCATCGCCCAGCACGACATCTTCCCTCCGATGGTCTCGAACATGGTTGCCGTGGGCGAGGAAACTGGGCAGCTCGAAGACATGCTGGCCAAGGTCGCCGACTTCTATGAGGCCGAGGTAGACGCCAAAGTAAAAGCGTTGACCTCACTGGTCGAGCCTTTGTTGATCTGCTTCATCGGCGGCATTGTCGGGTTCATCGTCATCTCGATGTACCTGCCTATCTTCAGCATCTACGAACACATCCGATAGTCGCGTTAGTGGGTGGACGTTCGTTGCGGTCGCTGAGACGCAGTTCGCATTGCTGCGCCGATTACGGCTGCAAACGCCTCAGTATTGACTCCCGGGCTACTCAATAACAAGGGGACAAAAAGCTGATCCGCTAAAGCCTCAAGATCGTATTTCTGGAGCCGATGAGTGCCAAGACAGTAAGCCAGAAGCTCCGGCGCCATCAGGCAAATCCCGGGCTCTGGCGCAAACACTAGGACCACGGAGGTACCTATGTTGCTCCAGAACATCCGGGCGAAGATCGGCGCCCGGCTCAGCGGTGAGAGTGAGGCAGGCTTCACCCTCATCGAGCTCCTCGTCGTGATGCTCATCCTGGGTATCTTGGCCGCCATCGCCTTGCCCGCCTTCTTCAATCAGAAGGAAAAGGCGAATGACTCCCAAGCGAAGGAGGCCGCTCACACCGCGCAGGTGACGGTTGAGACCTGCTCGACCGAACATGGCGGCAAGTACGTCGCTGCATGCACGACCGCGAACGCAGAAGATCGGGCGAATCTTGTGAGCATTGAGCCGACCTTCTCCGAAGAAGTCGACGTAGTGGCGACTGAAGAAGGGAAGGGGTACGAAATCACCTCGAACTCTTCGAATGGCAACGCATTCAAGATCACGCGCTCGTCGACTACCGGTCTGTCCTTTACGTGCACGACCGAAAAAGACGGCGGTTGCCCAGCCGGCGGTGACTGGTCTGAAGGCTGAGGCCCAGCTCCTCAGAACGAAGTCGCAGAAGGGGCGGGCAAATGCTCGCCCCTTCTTTCTTTATGAGCGTGCGCTCGATAGGCGAATCAAAAGTGATTTGGCAACAGGGAAAAAGCACCGACGAGTCCGGGTTCACGCTGATCGAGTTGCTCGTGGCGACCGCGATGATGGTGATCGTCGTAGGCGCCGCCGTATTGATGTTGACGTCGGTCATGCATCGCGAGCCAAAGGTCTCGTCAGGTGCAGATCGCATTGGGAACGCGCGAAATGCGTTCGAAAAGATGACCGCCGACCTCCGGCAGGGGGTGGAACTCACCGCCGCCGGCTCTGCGGAACTCACTGTGAAAACGCTCTGTGGCCAGGCCGAAGGGACCGGGGAATGTGAAGTCTCATATGTCTGCATGGAAGAAGCCGGGGAAGGGACCTACGAATGTGTGCGGGAAATTCCCGGTGAGTCCTCGGCCGCGGTCATCACCGGTCTTGCCTCGCCTGAAGTCTTCTGCTTCTACCCCAATGACGAATCAGCCGAATGTGGCGAAGTCGGGATCGGCGACGAACCGACCTACGTCGGGATCAGGCTTCAGTACCCGCAGGAAAACAACGAAACGACGAACTCCGTCCTCGAAGCGGGCGTGACTCTGCATAACGCGCCATCGCTGCTCGGAGGGTCGGGTGGCGAACAGGAAGTGTACGTCGAATGATCGGCCGGTTGCGAAAGCGCTGTGGTGAGTTCCGATCGATTCCCGATGGAGGCTTCACGATCATCGAGGTGCTGGTGGCGGCCTTCATCCTCGTGCTCGGGGCACTTGCCGTCTTCATGACCTTCGCCGCTGCGATCCACAATGTTCAGCGCGGTAAAGAAACGCAGCAGGGCGTCAACGTCGCCCAGCGCGAAATGGAACGGATTCGTGTTGAACCGTTCAGGAACATCGCTGTCGAAGGTGGCACTGTGACGCCGACGCCTGGCGAATCCAAGCTCCCCACCAGCCGAGTGGGGGCCGGTGGAACGACGTTCGAAGTTGACCGGGAAGGCGGAGACACCATGCCTCTCGTGGCCGCATCGACTCCGTGCGCGGAAAACGAATGTGGTCTTCCGGTGGGCCCATTGGAACGGGAGAGCGAAGACGGGACCAAGGTCGACGTCTATCGCTTCGTCGTCTGCGAAGAAGGGGAAGTCGAACCCTGCCTTCGGAAGCGCATCGTGGTCGACGTCCTTCCGATCCCTGCCGATAACCAAAGCGGCTACCAGCACAGCTACTACGAGCTGCAGTCCACCATCGTCGAACCCGAATCTGTGCAATGACTCCACTCGCCGCACTCTTCCTCGCCGCCTTCGGCGCCATGATCGGGTCGTTCTTGACCGTGGTCGCCTACCGGGTGCCACGGGCGGAATCGGTCGTGGGGGGGCGGTCGCACTGTCCGGACTGTGGCGCGCAGATCGCGGCCTATGACAACGTGCCGGTGTTCTCTTGGCTGGCGTTGCGGGGGCGGAGTCGTTGCTGTCACCAGCGGATCTCGGCGCGCTATCCGGTCACGGAGCTGACGCTCGCGGCGCTGTTCGCGGCGGTGGCGGTGAGGTTCCACGATGACGCCGGGGAACTGGCGCTCGGGCTCGTCTTCGCCTCGATGCTCCTGGCGGTCACGCTGACCGACCTCGAGCGGCGGATCATCCCGAACAAGATCCTCTTGGTCGGCACGGTGATCGGGCTGGTGATCGTCGCCATCTCCGACCCGGGCTCGGTGCCGGAGCGGCTGGCCGCCGGCGCCGGGGCGGGGGGCGTGCTGTTCCTCGCCGCGCTCGCCTACCCGGGCGGGATGGGGATGGGGGACGTCAAGCTGGCCGCTTCGATGGGGATCTTCCTCGGCGTCGAGGTGATCCCGGCGATGCTGATCGCGCTGCTCGCCGGCTCGGCGGTCGGGATCGCGATGATCGTCCGCCACGGCGCCGCCGCTCGCAAGCAGGCGATCCCGTTCGGCCCCTTCCTCGCCCTCGGCGGGGTGGCGGGGTTGCTCGCCGGCCACGCCCTGATCAACGCCTATCTCTCGGCGATGGGATGAGGCCTCGGTTTTGACGATTCGCACCAACTTTCGACGATCAAGTCGTCCACCCGGACTGCCGATCTAGATCCGGCGCACCGACGCGCCGAAGCCGACCCGCAATGTTCTCCTCGAAGAAGAAGACCGACTCGATCGTCGGCGTCGATCTCGACTCCGACAGCGTCGCCGCGGCCGCCCCGAGCGGCATGTCCGGCGTCGCGACCGCGGTCGAGCAGCTGCCCGTCGGCGCCTTCGGCGGCGGCGAGGTCCTCGATGTCGACGCCGTCTCCGGCGCCCTGCGCGAGCTCTTCGATCGCTCCAACCTGCCCAAGCGCGTGCGCCTCTCCGTTGCCAGTCAGGGCGTCGCCTTCCGCACCGTCCGCCTGCCGTTGATCGAGGACCAGGAGCAGTTGAAGGCCGCGGTCCGCTTCCAGGCGCAGGAGACGATCCCGATGCCGCTCGACTCCGCCGTCATGGACCACCAGGTGATCGGCGCCGAGATCGGTGAGGACGGCAGTCGCCAGATCGACGTCGCCGTCGTCGCCGCCCGTCGCCAGAGCGTCGACACGCTGCTCGCCGCCGCCCGCGGCGCCGGGCTCGACCCGGTCGGGGTCGATCTCGCCGCCTTCGGGATGATCCGCGCCCTGGCCGGCACCGTCGGCCCGACGCCGACCCGATCCGAGGAGGGGGCCGAAGAATACGCGACCGCGACCCTCTACGCCAGCCTCGGCGGCGTCACCAACCTGGCGATCGCCCGCGACTTCGCCTGTCTCTTCTCCCGCGTCGCCCAGTTCAGCGTGCGCGGGATCGCCGAGGAGCTCGCCTCCGCCACGGAGATGCCGATCGAACACGCCGAGCAGTGGCTCGTCCACACCGGCTTCGAGACGCCGGTCGGGGAGCTGGAGGGCGATCCGTCGGCGCTCGCCGCCGCCCGCCGCGCGCTCGAGCAGAACATCGGCCGACTGGCCGACGAGCTCCGCCTCTCGCTCGACTACTACGGCGCCCAGGAAGGCGCGGCGCCGGTCGGCGACGTCGTCATCACCGGCTGGGGCAGCGCCATCCCCGGCATCGCCGCCGCCCTCGGCGTCCAGCTCGCCCGCGAGGTGACCGTGCGCAGGCCCGCCGTGCTGGGTGGCCTGCGCGACTCCGAGGCGGCGCGCCTCACCCTTCCCTACGGCCTCGCGCTGGAGCACTGAGCGATGCGGCCGATCAACCTCATCCCCGAGGACGAGCGCCGCCGCGGCAGTCGCGGCGGCGCCCCGGCCCCCGGCAGCCCGCTCGCCTACCTGATCGTCGGCGCCCTGGCGATCGGCTTGATCGGCGTGGTGATGTACGTCCTCACCTCGAACACGATCTCCGACCGCGAAAGCGAAGTCGCCGGCCTGCAGGCCGAAAAGGCCGCGGCGACCGCGAAGGCGGAAAAGCTGACCCCGTACGCGAGCTTCCAGGCCGTCGCCGAACAGCGCACCTCGACGATCGCCGAACTCGCCGACAGCCGCTTCGACTGGGTGCGGGTGATCAAGCAGCTCGCCCTGACCCTGCCCTCGAACGTCTACTTCACCAGCCTCAGCGGCTCCGCCGGCGGCGGCGAAGGAGGATCCGAAGGGATCAGCGGTCCCTCGCTGACGATCGCCGGCTGCGCCCCCGGCCAGAACGCGGTGGCCGGCTTCGTCGCCTCGCTGAAGGAGATCGACGGGGTGACTCGGGTCGAAGCTCAAGCAGTCCCAGGTGGGCGAAGGCGGCGGCGAAGGCGGGACGACCGGGGCCAGCTCCTGCTCGGTCGGCCGCAAAGCCCAGTTCGAGATCATCGTCGCCTTCGACGAAGCCCCGCCCTCGCCCGACTCCACCGCCGGGCAGGCGGAAGCGGCCGAAGCCGAAAGCTCGACCGAAAGCTCCGAATCCGGCGCCGAAGGTGAAAGCTCGACCTCCGAATCGAGCGAATCGGAAAGCTCGGGGACCGAATCCGAACCTGAATCCGGCAGCGAAAGCGCGGCGCCCGAATCGACCTCGGCGAGCACCGCCGACGGCGTGGGGGCGGGCTGAGCGATGGGCAAGATGACCGAGCAGACGAAGATCGCCCTCGTCGTCGTGGCGATGATCGCGCTGGCCGGGGCCTTCTGGCTCCTGCTCCTCTCGCCGAAGCGCGACGAAGCGAATCAGCTCTCCGAACAGATCACCGGGTTGACCGCCGAAGTCGCGTCCGCCAAGCAGGAGGCGACGACGGCGCTGGCGGCGAAGAAGAACTTCGCCGCCGACTACAAGCAACTGGTCGAACTGGGCGCGGCGGTGCCGGCCGAAGCGGCGACGCCGTCGCTGCTGATCCAGTTGAACGGGCTCAGCAACCGCGCCAAGACGAGCTTCCAGAGCATCGCGCTCGGCAGCGGCGGTGAAGCGTCGACCGCGACGAGCACCGAAGGCTCGACCGAACTGCTGCCTCTCGGGGCCGCCGCCGGCCCGTCCGGCTTTGCCGCGATGGCCTACACGCTCGACTTCGAAGGCGGCTTCTTCGACATCACCAAGTTCATCCACAGCCTCGATGGCCTGGTGACGACGAAGTCGAACGGCGAGGTGGACGCGCACGGCCGGCTGGTGACGATCGACAGCTTCAGCCTCACCCCTGTCGGCAGCGGCGGGGGCGAAGGCGAAGGCAGCGCTTCGGGCGAGCTCTCGGCGAACTTCGCGGTCAGCACCTACGTCACCCCACCCGGCCAAGGCCTGACCGCCGGCGCGACCGCCGCGGGCCCCTCCGAAACGACCCCGAACCTGCCGTGAACATGGACTGGAACAAGGAGATCAAGATCCCGCGACCGTCGTTCTCGGGGTTGAAGCGGCTGCTGAACAGCGGCCCACAGTTGTCGTTGAAGACGCCGTCGATCGGTCGCTCGTCGACCAAGGGCCCGTTGCCGAGGCGGCCGAAGGCGCTCAGCAGGGGGCCGCAGATCAAGATCCCGCGGCTGGTCACCGACCTCTACGCCGACCTGCGCGATCGCCACCTGCTGCCGGTGGTCGTGGTGCTGATCGCGCTGATCATCGCGGCGCCGATCCTGCTCGGCAACAGCAGCGAAAAGAAGGAACCGGCGGGGGCGACGGCCGCCGTTGCGGGCGCCGGCGGCGAAACCAGCGACTCGTCCTTCACCGTCGTCCCGGCGGCGCGCCACCTTCGCAGCCCGCAGAAGCGGCTCGGCCGCCGGCAGGCGCTCAACCCCTTCCGGATCGACACCGAAGCCGCGGCGGAAGCCTCGGAAGCGAGCGAAACGGGGAGTGGTGGCTCCGAAGGATCGGAAAGCGGCGGCGAAGCCTCGGGCGGCGAATCGTCCTCGGGCGGTTCGTCCTCCTCGGAAGCCACGGAAGGCGCGACCGCGGGCGGCTCGACCTCGACCGAAACCAACGTCACGGTCAAGGTCAGCGTCGTCGCCTACGTCGCCGCCATCAAGACGGGCTACGTCCCCGGCGAACTGACCGGCGAGAGGGAAATCTCGCCGATGACCAAGCTGCCGAGCGCGAAGGACCCGTTGGTGCTCTTCACCGGCTTCTCCGAGGACGACAAGCGAGCGCTCTTCTTGATGACCAGCAAGGTGACCGGCTACTACGGCGAAGTCCACTGCGCGGTCGACAAGAAGGCCTGTCAGATGGTCGAACTCGAACCCGGCCACGCGGCGATCTTCAGCTACGGCCTCGGCAAAGACGAAAAGCGTTACAAGATCGTGCTGCAGAAGATCGAACCGGTGACGAGCACGGCGGAAAGCGCCAACGCCAAGACGGTGGAAAAGACGGAGCACGAACGTCCCGCCGAACGCGACTCGGCGATCGCCCAGGCCCGAAGCTTCAGTAAGTAAAGCCACAGCGCTACACTTGTTGAAGTGCCGTTTGGCTTGTTGAAGCCTTGACGGCCGCCCCGAGAGCGAGACGAAGATGAGCGCCGTAAGCAACGCCGAATGCCCCGTCTGTAGGACCGCCGAGGTCGTCTGCGGGAAGTGGACCCTTCTGATCGTCCGCGACCTCGCCGAAGGCAGCGCCCGCTTCTGCGAGTTGGAGCGCTCGCTCGAGGGGATCAGCCCGCGCACCCTGTCGTTGCGCCTGCGGGCGCTGGAGGAGGAGGGCATCGTCGCCCGCCACACCTACCCCGAGGTGCCGCCGCGGGTCGAGTACGCGCTGACCGAGAAAGGCGAGGCCTTGGTCCCGCTGATCGAGGACATGCGCAAATACGGCCTCCGCTGGCTCGGGCTCGACCTCGAGCCCGAAGACACTGCTTCGCCCGTCGCCGCTTAGGCGCTGAATTGGTGGCTTAGTTCGGGGCGGCGTGCTTCGCCGCCGCTGCGCCCGTCCGAGGTGCGTCCCGGGCGTCTCGTGGCGGCCCGGGCAGGCTGTGGCCGCCACGAGACGCCCGGGACGTGAGGCTTCCGCAGGGAAGATCACACTGACGTGAGGAAGATGCCGGGAACGTCACGGATCCCCATGCCTCCCGTGACGGGATCGTGTCCCCCTCCGGGTGAGTTCGCACTTTCCTTCGCTATGCGAGCAGAACTGCGAACGCACCAGGGGGAGGCATGAGGAGGACGGGAGGAAGCGTGGACTTCCCCCGCTCCTCGTCACCGATCACGCGCCTTCGTGCCCGGACATGCGCTTCTCTCCCCCGGGCGCGCCGATCCCTCGGCTCTCTCCCCGCACCCTCGGCCTTCTCGGTGGCGGTCACAGCCTGCCCGGGCCGCAACCGAGAAGGCCGCGCCCCTTACCGTCCCTTGCGGCTCCGGGCGCCAGCTCCCGGCGCTCAGCAGAAGACCGCTAGGTGGAAGCCTCGGTCGGTGCGTTTCGCCGAGGTGTCGTAGGTCTGGACGAGGACGCCGCGGGGTTCTTCGGAGCGGGCGACCACGGTGGCGAAGCCGGGGTTGGCGGTGTTTTCCGAGCCCGCCAGGCCGATCGCGGCCTCGTAGGCGCACTGGCTGACATCGGTGTCGAATTTGACGACGTAGGTGCCTTCTTCGCTTTCGCCGCCGATCTTTTCGACTTCGGTGGCGCTGCTGCCGTGGCGCGCGAGGCTGCCGTCGGCGTTGACGACGGCCCAGTAGACGACCGCGCCGGGGCCGGCTTCGCCGCGTTCACCCGAGGCGCCGGCCGCGCCGGTGGCTCCGGCGGCGCCCGCCGCGCCCGCCGGCCCGCGCTTGGCCTTCTTTGCCGCCATCGTCGCCAGTTGCTTCAACACCGCCGGCGAGATCTGCTGGGGGTTGGTGATCAGGTAGCGCTTGGCGGCGACCGCGGTGCCGCTGAGGGCGATGACCAGGGCCAGGATCGAGATCACGAGGGCCGGGCTGGGGCGGCGGAAAAGTCTCTTCATGGAATGGGTGTCGGCGGCGCGGCGGCGCGGCCCGCGTGGGGGGGCGGCGATCGGACGGATTGCGGGTCGTCGTCGGACGGATGGACGATGCAAGCCGTCGTGCAAACGAAGGAGGCGGCGGTGTCGGCGGGAAGCTGGCGGCGTGCGCGATTTCCTGCTGAACGAAACCCTGCGGCGCCTCGCGACCGAGGCCGCCACCCGCTACAACGCGATGGTCGCGGAAGGGGACGAGATCCCCTTCGACGTGGCCACCGACACCGCCGAGGACTCGCCCTTCTACAGCTACGTCCCGCAGACCGGCCGCTACGTGGCCGAGCGCGCGGACGAGCTGCGCGGGCTGCCGACCTGGGGCACGGCGCGCGACGCCGTGGTCGAGGCCGGAGTCGCCTCCACTTACCTGGAGGGCCGCGGTGAGATCGTGCCGCCCGAGCCGGGCGCCCGCGCCGAGCGCATGCTCGAGGTCTTCGCGATCGAACTCTTCGAGGGCGGCAGCGGCTTCGCGCTCGACCGCGAGCGGCTGGAGGAACAGGTCTCCCTGCTCGACGGCGAAGCGCGCAGCGCCGACGACGCCGACACCCTGATCGTGCCGATCGTCGGCCTGCGGATGTCGATGAACCGGCTGCAGCTGCCGAACGGGGTGCGGATCGTCCGCGCCGACCAGATCGCGGTGCCGATCGAGGCGATGCGCAGCGAAGGCATGGGCCGCGCCGCCTGGGAGCCGCAGTTCCTCGCCGTCGCCGAGCAGGGCTCCGACGGCGCCGAGGCGGCGCTCAACCAACTTCGCGAGCTGATCAGCGTGATGCGGATGTTCAAGGTCGGCGGCATCGGCCTCGGCCCGTTCGCCTTCGCCCCGACCGGGGAGGACACCTGGCGGCGGATCACCACCGGCGCCCCCGCGACCCGGCCCGGCGGCTACCGCCTATCCGAGGAGGAGGGTGCCGGGCTGGCCGAGTTCGCGGCGCAGCTGGAGCAGCGTCCCGATCCCGACAGCGCCCTGACCTGGGCGGTCGGCCGCTTCGAGATGGGCTGCGAGCGCGAGAGCGCGATGGAAGGCCTCAGCGACCACCTGCTGGCGCTGAAGGCGGTGCTGGAGGGCCACGGCCCGGTCGGCGCCTCGCTGCCACTGCGCGCCTCGGCCCTGATCGCCGACGAGAACTACGACCGGATCGAGGCCCGCGAGCGGATCGAGGAAACGCAGGAGCTCGAGCGCGCGCTGATGAACGGCCGCACCCTGGATCGCGCGATCGAGCTGGCGACCTGGATCGAGGACGGCGTCCGCCGGTTGCTGCGCAAGGCGGCGCTGGGCGAAGCTCGGCGCCGACCTCAGCGCGGTCGCCGACGAGACCTTGATCGCGACCGGACTCTCCGGCGGCGACGCCGAGATCACCGTCTTCGCCCAGGACGACTTCCCCGACGTCGAGGAGACCTTCGCCGAGAACGTGGAGGACGACGAGAGCTTCGCCGCGATCGAGCGGACCCCCGCCGAGGAATTCAAGGTGGTCGAGCTGCCGAGCGCCTCCGAGCCTTCGCCCGGCACGCCCGGGCGCGAAGCGGAGGACGTGCCGGCTGACGACGGTCTCGACGGCGACATCCGCGCCGCCGAGACCTACCTCGGCGACGATCCGGACTTCGAAAAGGAGGAGGACGAAGGCATGGAAACGCGGATCATGGAGCCGATCCCCGCCCCCGGCGAGATCAAGGTCACCGCGACCCACTGGCTCGACGAGGTAGACGAGGAGCAGAGGGGCAACTCACTCGAGTGGCCGGTCCACGAGGACCGCGACCTGCAGCACCGCGAGCGGATCGACACCCCCCGCGTGCGCCACCTCTTCCCGGTGCCGGACTCGAACTGGGAGGTCTCCCACCTCGAGTTCACCCACTTCGGCCGCGGACACGACGCGTCCTAGGGGCGGGCGCCTGGGCGCGCGGTTCGGACCCGCCGCGCCCGTCCGAGGACGTGAGGCTTTCTCAGGGAAGAGGTCAGGGCCTTAACGGTCAGGAATCTGCGCTGTTCGTTACCCGCCCATACGACGGATAACGAACACGGCAGATTCCTGACCGTTCGAATCGCCGGCCTCTCGGGTCCCTTGCCCGTCCCTTCCAGCTCCGGGCGCCAGCTCCCCTAGGCCCGCCCCGCCGCCATCGCCACGCGCTCCTCGCCGGTGGCGAAGAGGTAGCGGTTGATCTGGGTCAGGCCGGCGAGGTCGTGGACGTCCTCGTCGAGGTAGGGGACGCGGATCACGCCGGTGGCGCGCATCTCCCGCGCCAGGTGCTCGATGTTGCGGGCGTCGCGCTCGGCGAGGGCCTGGTAGTCGGCGAAGTTGGCGGCGACGCGTCGGGCGAGGTCCTCGTCGCCGAGCTTCTCGGCCAGGGCCTCCGGCAGGTCGTCGGCCTCGCCGCGCAGCTTCTCGGCCGGGTAGTGGACCTTGTTGACGATGACGCCGCCGAAGGGCAGTTTCGCCTCGACCAGTTTGCGGTGGAAGTAGACGGCCTCGTCGATCGGCTCGCCCTGCGGGCCGCAGACGACGAGGAAGCAGGTGGTCGGCGCGGCGAGCAGCTTGTTGACCCGCTTGGCGCGGGCCTGGAAGCCGTCGACCATGCCGCTGAAGGCGTTGAAGAACTCGGCCAGGTCGGCGATCAGGTCGAAGCCGACGATCCGCTTCATCACGCTGAGGGCGACGGTCGCGCCGCGCCCCGCCACCTTCGCCGCGAAGCCGGTCGGCTTCATGAAGACCTTCAGCGATTTGCCTTCGATGAACTGGGTGAGCCGCCGCGGCGCCTCGAGGAAGTCGAGCGCGTTGCGGCTCGGCGGCGTGTCGAGCACGAGCATGTCGAATTCGCCTTCGGTGTGGAGCTCGAAGAGCTTCTCCATCGCCATGTACTCCTGCGAGCCCGCCAGGGCGCCGGAGATCTGCTGGTAGATCGGGTTGTTCAGCACCCGGTCGCGCGACTCCTCGTCGGGCGCCTGGCGCGCGATCAGCTCGTCGAAGGTCGCCTTCGGGTCGAGCATCATCGCCCACAGCTCGCCCTTCATCTCGATCCCCTGCTGCGCGAAGAGCTTCGGGTCGACGCGGCGCGCGTCGTTGCCGAGCTCCTCCAGCCCGAGCGAGTCGGCGAGCCGTTTGGCCGGGTCGATGGTCAGCACGCAGACCTTCAGGCCGCGCGCCGCCAGGCCCGCCGCGATCGCCGCCGAGGTGGTCGTCTTGCCGACCCCGCCGGAGCCCGCGCAGATCACCACCTGCTTGTCGTCGAGGACGTCGCTCAGCCGCGGGCCGGCGGGCATCAGGAGAGCCTCCGCGAGAGCCGCCGCGCCGCCTCGGGGCCGAGGTCGGGCTCGAAGAGGAAGGGGAGGGTCTTGACCGGCGCCTGGGCGCGGCGCCGCAGCCGCGCCAGCTGGGCGCGCTGGGAGCGGGCGCGGCCGAACTCCGAGAGCGCCGCCCGCGCCGCCGCCCGCGGCGCGCCCTCCTCGGCCGCCGCCAGCGCGGTCAGCTTCTCCGCCTCCTCCTTGGAGAAGCGCTCCGGGTAGAGCCCGTTGAGGTAGACGCGGTCGACCGCGACGCCGACCTCGTTGACGAGGTCGTGCTCCAGCGCCGCCGACTCGTTGACCGGCATCTCCTCGGGCAGGGCGACGATCGCGACCCCGGTGTTGTCGTGGTCGGTGATGAAGTTGTCCAGCGTCTGTGCCTGCGAATGGATCGGGCCGACGCGGGCGATGTTGGCGAAGGTGCGCGGCGTCTGCAGGAAGCCGATGCCGTGGCCGGTGGCGGGCGCGTCGACGATCACGGTGTCGTATTTGCGCCCCGACTTGACCTTGCGGTCGAGCTGCGCCAGCTCCCAGATCTTGCCGATCGTGACCAGCTCCTTCAGCCCCGGCGTCGCCGCGGCGAGGTAGTTGAAGATGCGGCTGCGGAAGAGCATGTCGCGCATCGCCCGCACCTTCAGCTGCAGCAGCACGTACTCGCGCATCGACTCGTCGGGGTCGATCGAGATGCCCCAGAGGTTCTCCTCCAGCTCGACCTCGTGGAAGCCGATCGTCGTGTGCTCGAACATCCGCGAGGCGTTCTCCTGGGCAGCGACCTCGCAGACGATCGTCCGCTTGCCTTCCGCCGCGGCACGCATCCCGAGGGCGACGGACACCGTCGTCTTGCCGACCCCGCCCTTGCCGGTGACGATCACCAACCGCTTGTCGAGGAGCTCAGGTATCGGGCAATTCCTAGCAATTTCAATCAACGGCAGGAAAAACGGCGTCTCATCCGAATATCCGCGCAATGGGATTTCTAAGCCGCAAGAAGAAGCCGCAGCCCGTCGTCGAGGACACCCACCCGCTGGAAGAAGAGCTGCAGCGGATGGAAGAGGCCGTCCCCGAGCGGCCGGTCGACGATTACGCCGAGCCTGAGTACGAGGATGCGGGGTACGACGACGAGGGGTACGAGGACGAGGCGCAGGACGGATTCGACGAGGGAGCGCCGACCGCGGGTCCTGTCGCGGACGGAGCCGCCGCGCCGCACCCCGAGCCTCAAGCCGCCGCGCCGGCGCCTCCGGCCGAGGAGAGCGTGCCGGAGGCGGTCAATGCGGCCGCGATCAATGACGACGACGAGTCCGGCGACGGGCGGATGAAGGCGGTCGATCTGATCGCGCCGACGCGACTCGACTTCCTCAAGCCGGAGCAGGCGGCGCAGCTGGACCCGGTCGACATGGCCGACGTGATCGCCTTCGCCAACCAGAAGGGCGGCGTCGCCAAGACGACGACGACGCTGAACCTGGCCGTCGCCTTCGCCGAGTCCGGCCACCGCGTCCTCTGCGTCGACCTCGACCCGCAGGGCAACCTGACGATGTCCCAGGGCATCGATCCGGACAAGGTCGAACACAGCCTTTACGACGTGCTCGTCAACGACATGCCGATCTCCGAGATCATCGTCAAACGGGAGATCGACATCGCCGTCGCCTCGATCGACCTGGCCGGCGCCGAGATCGCGATGAGCACCAAGATCGGCCGCGAGCGCTCGCTGGAGAAGGCGCTGAAGGAGGTCGCGGCCGATTACGACTTCGTCTGCATCGACACCCCGCCGAGCCTCGGACTGCTGACGATCAACGCGCTGACCGCGGCGAACAAAGTGATCGTCCCCGTCCAATGCGAGTATCTGTCGATGCGCGGGCTGGTCCAGCTGCAGAACACGCTGAGGATGATCCAGGAGAATCTCAACCCCGACGTCCACATCGAGGGCATCCTGCCGACGATGCTGGACACGCGGACGATCCACGCCAAGGAGGCGGTGGAGATCCTCGAGGAGAACTTCGGCGACCTCGTTTTCCAGTCCCGGATCCGCAAGGCGATCAAATTCGCGGAGGCGCCCGTCAAGGGCTCCAGCGTCCTCAAGTACGATTCCGAGAGCAGCGCCGCGAACTACTACCGGGAGCTGGCGAAGGAGGTCCTGGCGAATGGCTCGGCGTAACAAACGGGCATCGATGCGCGAAGGTCCTCTCTCGGACCTGTTCCGCTCGACCGCCGAGGACGCACCGCAGGACCCGCCGGAGGCGCCCCGCTACGGGCGCGAAGACCCGGCCGAGGCGCGCAAGGCCGAAGAGTCGGCCGCGCCGGTGGAACCGTCGGCGCCCGCCGCGGGAACCTTCTTCGACCAGGATTCCGACGCCGCTCCCCAGTCGAGCCCGGAGCCGCCGTCGCCCGCCCGCGAGCAGCCCTACGTGCGCCGCGAGCAGCCCGCCGCGAGCGAGCCGCAGGTCGCCCCCCGCGCCGAGGGCGAGCGCGCGGCCGAGCCGCCCGCGCCGACCCCGGAGCCCCGCCTCGAAGACCCGCCGCAGTCGTCCGAGCCCGCCCCCGAGCGCCTCAAACGTGTGTTCGCCGAGGAGCCGCGCCCGCGCAGCCCGCGCGAGGACTTCCTGCAGACCCCGCGCTACGGCCGCGAGGAGCCCGCCTACGAGGCCCCCGGCTCGGGCGAACCGCACCAGCCGGTGATCAAGGTGGTCGGCGTCGGCGGGGCCGGCGTCAACGCCGTCAACCGGATGGTCGACGCCCGCATCCCCGGGGTCGAGTTCATGGCGGTCAACACCGATCTTCAGTCGTTGCAGCTCTGCGTCGCCGACGTCACCGTCCACATCGGCGACCAGCAGACGCGCGGGCTCGGCGCCGGGGCGGACGCCGCGGTCGGCCACCGCTCCGCCTTCGAGGAGCAGGACAAGATCAAGCGCCTGCTGAAGGGCTCCGACATGGTCTTCGTCGCCGCCGGCGCGGGCGGCGGCACCGGCACCGGCGCCGCCCCGGTGGTGGCGCGGCTGGCCCGCGAGGTCGGCGCGCTCACCGTCGGCATCGTCACCAAGCCGTTCACCTTCGAGGGCAACAAGCGCGGCTCCCAGGCCGCCAAGGGGATCGAGGAACTGGCCGCCGAGGTCGACACCCTGATCGTCGTGCCCAACGACCGCCTGCTCGAGGTGCTCGACCAGCAGACCTCGATGGTCGAGGCCTTCCAGGTCGCCGACGACGTGCTGCGCCAGGGCGTCCAGGGCATCTCGGACCTGGTCACGCTCCCGGCCGTGATCAACCTCGACTTCGCCGACGTGCGGACGATCATGTCCGACGCGGGCCGGGCGCTGCTCGGCATCGGCATGGCGCACGGCGAAGGCCGCGCGATCCTGGCCGCCGAAAAAGCGATCTCCTCGCCGCTGCTGGAGACGTCGATGGACGGCGCGCGCTCGATCCTGCTCTCGATCACCGGCGGCGCCGACCTCTCGCTGGTCGAGGTCTCCGAGGCCGCCAAGGTGGTCGGCGAGGCTGCCCACCCGGACGCCAACATCATCTTCGGCGCCAACGTCGACGAGGAGCTCTCCGACCAGATCTGGGTCACCGTCGTCGCCACCCGCTTCGACGGGCGCGGGGCGCCGCGCCGCTCCTCCGCCCAGGTCGACGCCGAACCGACGATCCGCCGCACCAAAGGCATGGGCCGCGGCCGGCCGCCGGAGACCGGGCGCGGCAACGGCGACACGCTCGGCATCGACGTGCCGGAGTTCCTCCCGAGCTGAGCGATCGCGGGGCCGCCGAGCTGGCCGGGGCGATCGTGACGAGGCGGGACTGAGCGATGCCCGGCGTCGTCGCGGCGGGGCATCCTGAGAGCGCCGCGGCGGGCGCTGCGGCGCTGCGGGCGGGCGGCAACGCGGTCGACGCGGCGGTCGGCGCGGTGCTGGCCTCGTTCGCGGTCGAGAGCCCGCTGACCGGGCTCGGCGCGGGCGGCTACATGGTCGTCCACGACCGGGGAGAGACGACCTTGCTCGACTTCTTCGTCGCCGCCCCTGGGCTCGACGGCATCGCCCGCACCGAGGAGCTCGCCCCGGTCGACGTCGTCTTCGACGCGAGCACGGTGCAGACGTTCTACGTCGGCCCGGTCTCCTGCGCGGTGCCGGGGACGCCCGCCGGGCTGGTCGAGGCGCTGCGCCGCTTCGGCTCGATGCCGCTCGCCGAGCTGGCGGCGCCCGCGATCCGGCTCGCCCGCGAGGGCGCCCCGGTCAACCACCAGCAGGCCTACATCCTGGAGATCCTCGAGCCGATCCACTCGCGCCTTGCGGGCACGCGGGAGCTCTACGCGCCCGACGGGCGGACGCTGCGCGAGGGGGAGACGTTCCGCTTCGAGGCGCTGGCCGAGGCGCTCGAACGCTTCGCCGCCGAGGGCGTCGTGCCGTTCTACCGCGGCGAGGTCGCGGCGGCCCTGTCGGACTTCGTCCTCGAACGGGGCGGCACCCTGGGACGCGGCGACCTCGCCGCCTACGCGGCGATCGAGCGCAC
This sequence comes from Solirubrobacterales bacterium, assembly GCA_047601885.1. GTDB lineage: Bacteria > Actinomycetota > Thermoleophilia > Solirubrobacterales > 70-9 > VAYN01. The sequence continues at coordinate 914,743 of JASGIK010000001.1, read as the reverse complement.
CCCGGTGCGGGCCGAGTTCCGCGGCGCCGAGGTGCTGACCAACCCGCTGCCCTCGGCCGGCGGGACGCTGATCGCCTACGCGCTCGACCTGCTGGAGAAGCTGGGCCCGGTGAGCGGCCCCGAGCAGCTGGTCGAGGCGATGGACGCCGCCAACGCGCACCGCGCCGACCTGCTCGGCTCGACCACCCACATCTCGGTGATCGACGCCGACGGAGTGTGTGCCGCGGTGACCTGCTCGAACGGCTCCGGCTCTGGCGTGCTGGTCCCGGGGACCGGCGTGATCCTCAACAACATGCTGGGCGAGGAGGACCTGAACCCGAACGGCTTCCACTCGATCCCGCCGGGTCGGCGGGTGCCCTCGATGATGGCCCCGACCGTGGTGCTGCGGGACGGCGAGGTCGTGCTGGCGGTCGGCAGCGCCGGCTCCAACCGGATCCGCTCGGCGATCCTGCAGACCGTGGTCCGCTTCCTCGAGCAGGGGATGGGCCCGCAGGAGGCGATCGACGCGCCGCGCCTGCACTCGGAGGGCGGCGTCGTCCAGGCCGAGCCGGGGATCGACCCCGAGGCGCTGCGGCGGATCGAGGCCCGCGGCGTCCCGGTCGCCCGCCATCCGGCCCTGAACCTCTTCTTCGGCGGCGTCCAGGCCGTCGCCCGCGATCCCGAGACCGGCGCCCTCCGCGGCGGCGGCGACCCGCGCCGCGGCGGCGCCGTCGCCTACGCCTGATCGCGCAAAGCGTTCGTCGCTTGTCCCGCATACGGCTACAAGCGACGAACGCTCGGTAAGAATGGCCCCATGCCGGGCGGGACGGACATCGACTTCGCCGCCGAGGGTCTGCTCGACGACCTCCAGGGCGAGGCGCGCGAGGCGCGGCTCAAGCTGCTCGAACAGCTGAGCGGCGAAGGGGTGACGCTGGAGGAGCTGCGCGAGGCGGTCGCCGCCGGCCACCTCGCCCTGCTGCCGGTCGAGCGGGCGATCGCCGGCGACGGGCCGCGCTACTCGGCCCGCGAAGTGGCCGAGATCTCCGGCCTCGACCTCGACCTGCTGCGCCGTTTCCGGGCCGCCCTCGGCGTGCCGTTCGGCGGCGACGACGAGGAAAAGATCGGCACCCAGGCGGACCTCGACGCGGCGATCCGCACCAAGGCGATCATCGACGCCGGCCTGCCGCCGGAGGGCATCCTGCAGTCGGCGCGGACGATCGGGATGGGGATGGCGCGCGCCGCCGAAGCCAACCGGGCGCTGGTCGTCCGCAACCTGACCGGACCCGGCGACAACGAGCTCGATCTCGCCAACCGCCTCGTGGTGGTCGCCCAGGCACTGCTGCCGATGGTCGGCGACTCGCTCGTCTACGCCTTCCAGGCGAACCTGCTGGAGCAGGTCAAACGCGACGTGATCGGGGCCGCCGACCTGGAGGCGGGGGAGATCGGCGGCGCGGTCGAGCTGACCGTCTGCTTCGCCGACCTGGTCGAGTTCACCAGCCTCGGCGAGGAGATCGCGCCGGAGGAGTTGGGGCACGTGGTCGAACGGTTCGAGGAGCTCGCCACCGAAGTCGTCGCCGCTCCGGTACGGCTGGTGAAGACGATCGGCGACGCGGTGATGATGGTGTCGCCCGAGCCCGCGCCGCTGGTCGAGACGGCGCTTGCCCTGGTCGCCGCGGCGGCCGCCGAAGGGGACCAGTTCCCGATCCTGCGAGCCGGGATCGCGACCGGTCCGGCGCTGCCCCAGTCCGGCGACTACTACGGCCGCTCGGTCAACCTGGCCAGCCGCATCACCGGGATCGCCCGCCCCGGCAGCGTCCTCGTCGACACGGCGACCCGCGAGGCGGCTGGTGAGGACGGCTTCGAGTACTCCTTCGCCGGCGAGCGCCGGCTGAAGGGCATCGACGCGCGGACGAAGCTCTTCCGCGTCCGCCACGAGGGCGAAAGGCGCGCCGCGGCGGAGGCGGCGACCGTCGTCGACGACTAGGCCGGCTTGCGGGCGGAGACGAGCAGGTTGTAGAAGAGCTCGGCGGGGAGGTAGGGCTCGAGCGCCTTGGTGTCGACCTTCTGCAGGGCGATGTAGCTGCGGAAGGCGAAGCGGCGCCAGCGCAGCGGCACCGAGTCGGGCTCGGCGCTCGACTCGACCGTCCGCAGTCCCCAGCCCCAGGCATTGGCGAGCAGCTCCTCGCCGCCGACGCGGCGGTCGACGAAGCCCGCCCGCTCGAGCAGCCGGCGCAGGTCGGCGGGGGCGAAGGCATGGACGTCGACCTCGCCCTCCAGCGAGTGCCCCTCGGACTGGTCGGCTTCGGCGACGGCGCGCTCGCGGGCGCCGACGACGCGCCGCCAGGCGGGGGCGACGAAGAGCCCGGTCCGCTTCGGCACCATCGCCAGGCGATCGCCGTAGCGCGAGGGCTCGCCGGCGAAGACGATCACCCCGCCCGGCCGCAGCACCCGCTTGAACTCGGCGAAGGCGCGGTCGAGGTCGGGGATGTGGTGGAGCACCGCGTGCCCCAGCACGAGGTCGAAGCTCTCGTCCTCGAAGGGCAGCGTCTCAGCCTCGGTGACGACGGTGGTGACGTCCTTCAGTCCCAGGGTCGTCGCCGTGCTCGCCAACTGGGTCAGCATCCCCGGCGAGATGTCGGTCGCCGTCAGCCTGCCGATGATCCCCTGCTGCATCAGGTTGAGAGAGAAGTAGCCGGTGCCGGAGCCGATCTCCAGCGCGTCGCCGAAGCTCTCCCCGCCGCGCCCGCCGAGCGCCTTGACCAGCTTCGCCCGCACCTGGTCCTGGCCGATGTCGCCGAAATCGATCCCCCACTTGGCGTCGTACTCCCGCGCCGCGGCGTCGTGGTAGCGGGTGTTGACGTCCTTGATGTGCTCCGGCGTCGCCGTCGGTGAAGCTGGCATCGGGGCGGGACTCTATGGGTCCGCTGCAATACGGTGCGGTCCGTGGCCGAGGAGATCCTGCAGGCAAACCAGCCCGAGGGGGTGCCGCCGCTGCCGCTGACCGGCGAGCGGACGCTGCCCGACGTGCCCGCCGAGAACTACTGGTTCCGCCGCCACCTGGCCGTCTACGAATGGATCGCGGTGCGGACGAAGGGCCTGCGGGTGGTCGACATGGCCTGCGGCGAGGGCTACGGCGCGGACCTGATCGCGGGCGCCGGGGCCGCGAGCGTGGTCGGCGTCGACGCCAACCCGGAGGCGCACGAGCACGCGCGGCTGCGCTACCGCCGGCCGAACCTGCGCTTCGAGCGCGACCTCGTCGAAACCTTCGTCGAGCCCTGCGACGCGGTCACCTTCCTGCAGACGATCGAGCACGTCCAGGACCCCGGCGCGGTGCTGGAGCACTTCAAGTCGATGATCGGCGCCGACGGCGTCGCCTACGTCACCACGCCGAACCTGCTGACGCTGGCGCCCGAGGGGGCGACGAAGTCCGACAACCCCTGGCACGTCAAGGAGTACAGGGCGGAGGAGTTCCGGGCGCTCTGCGAGGCGCACTTCGGCCGGGTCGAGCTGCTCGGCCTCTACCACGCGCGCAAGCTGCGGGTGCACGGCTGGGCGCTGAAGCTGGGCTGGGACGGGGTGCACGAGCGGCTCGGGCTGACCAGGCGCTTCTACGACCGCTTCACGCCCGCGATCGCCGCCTCCGACTTCCGCCTCGCCGCGGGCGACCTCGACCGCGCGCTCGACTTCCTTGCCGTCTGCCGGCCCTGACGGGGCGGGCGATCTGGCGATCGTCCTCCACTCGCACATGCCCTACGTCGAGGGCTTCGGCACCTACCCGTTCGGCGAGGAGTGGCTCTTCGACGCGGTCGTGCGCTCCTACCTGCCGGTGCTGGAGGTGGCGCGCGACCTGACGATGACGGTGACCCCGGTGCTCGCCGACCAGCTCGAGGACGCGGGCGTGCGGGAGCGGCTGCGGCGCTTCCTGGTCGAGTACCGGATCGGCTCGGCGGAAGCGGACCTGGGGGACGTCTCGGACGACCTGAAGCCGGCCTGCGCGGCGGAGCGCGACCGCTACGCGCGGGCGCTGGAGCTGCTCGACGCGGCGGGCGGCGACCCGTTGGCGCCGTTCCAGGCGGCGGCGCGCGAGGGTCGGGTGGCGCTCGCCGCGTCCTCGGCCACGCACGCGCTGCTGCCGCTGCTGGCGACGCGGGCCGGCTTGCGGCTCCAGCTCGACGCCGGGATCCGCTCGCACCGCCGCCGCTTCGGCTGGGACGGCGGCTTCTGGCTGCCCGAGTGCGCGTACGACCCGGGGCTCGAGTGGGGGCTGGCGCGGGCCGGGGTCGAGTGGTTCTGCGTCGACCAGAGCGCCCACGAGGAGCCGCTCGCGGCGCTGCGCCCGGTGGCGACCGAGGCCGGCCCGGTGGCGCTGCCGATCGACTGGGAGGCGGTCTCCTGGCTGTGGGCGCTCGACGGCTATCCCTCCGACCCGGCCTACGCCCAGTTCGACGGCAAGTCGCTGCGCGGGATGCGGCTGTGGCGGGTCGGCGGCGGGGCGTACGACCCGGGCGCGGCGGCGGAGGCGGCGCGCCGCCAGGCGGGCGAGTTCCTCGCCGCGATCGCGGCGCGCCTGCGCCGCTACGCGGAGGAGCGCGGCCGCCGTGGCCTGATCGTCTTCGCGATCGATACCGAGCTGCTCGGCCACTGGTGGTCGGAGGGGCCGCTGTGGCTGGCGGCGGCGCTGGAGGGCGCCGCCGCGGCCGGGGTGCGGCTGGTGACCGTCCCGGAGGCGCTCGAAGACCACGAGCCGGAGCGCCGGCCCCTGCGTCGCGCCAGCTGGGGCGAGGACAAGGACTTCTCGACCTGGGACTCGCCGCCGGTCGCCGACCTCGCCTGGGCGACAAGGCGGCTGGAGCTGCGGCTGGCGCGGGCGGTGCGCGGCGGGCTGCGCGGGACATACGCCGAGCGGGCGGCGCGCGAGCTGCTCGGCGCCCAGGCGAGCGACTGGGCCTTCCTCGACCGCCGCGGCCAGGCCGGCGATTACGCCTGGCAGCGGGCGACCGACCACGCCGAGGCGCTGTACGAGGCCATAGGATGCGACCGTGTCACCGATCCGCGTATGCGTTCGCTAGCCCCGGACATGACGCTCGCGCCCCTTCTGGAGCCCTGAGAAAGCGCCTGAAGCCGCGCCTGTGACCCGCGTCCTGATCCTCTCCTGGGAGTACCCGCCGCTGATCGAGGGAGGCCTGGCGCGCCACGTCCGCAAGCTCTCCGAGGCGCTGGTCGGGCTGGGGGTGGAGGTCCACGTGCTGACCCGGGGCGGGGAGGACTCGCCCGCCGCCGAAACGGCCGGCGGCGTGGCCGTCCACCGGATCCGCGAGCCCGCCCACCCGAAGGACCTGAGCGAGTTCGTCGCCTGGGTCGAGCGGATGAACTCCGACATGCTCGCGGCGGGGGTGGAACTGGGTGACGAACTGGACTTCGACCTCGTCCACGGCCACGACTGGCTGGTGGCGAACGCCTGCGACCACCTGGCGCGGCGAATGTCGGCGCCGCTGGTGACGACGATCCACGCGACCGAGTACGGGCGCCACCAGGGCTGGGTCAAAGACCACCCGCAGTCCTACATCCACGGGGTGGAGCGCTGGATCACCAACCGCTCGCAACGGGTGATCACCTGCTCCGACTACATGCGCGACCAGGTGGTCGAGATCTTCGGCGTCGCGCCGGGGCGGGTCACGGTGATCCCCAACGGGATCGACCCGGCCGACCTGCCCCACCCTCCCGCGGCGGCGCTCGCCCGCCTGCGCGCCCGCTTCGCCGATCCGGAGGAGCGCCTCGTCCTGCTGATCGGCCGGCTCGTCTACGAGAAGGGCTTCCAGCTGGCGCTGGAGGCGATGCCGAAGCTGATCAAGGCGGTGCCCGGCACCCGCTTCCTCGTCGCCGGCTCCGGCACCCACGAGGAGGAGCTGAAAAAACAGGCGGAAGAGCTGGAGCTGATGGAGCACGGCACCTTCCTCGGCTGGATCGGCGACGACGTGCTGCGCAGCCTCTACGGCATCGCCGACCTCACCGTGGTCCCCTCGATCTACGAGCCCTTCGGTCTGGTGGCCCTGGAGGCGATGGCCTCCGGCTGCCCGGTGATCGTTGCCGACACCGGCGGCCTGCGCGAGGTGGTCCCCAACTCGGGCGCCGGCCTGCGCTTCCGCCCCCGCGACCCGGCGGCCCTCGCCCGGGTCGCGATCCGCGTCCTCTCCGATCCCGATCTCGAGGCCCGCCTGATCGCCGAAGCCCACGAGCACGTCCGTCGCTTCGACTGGTCCGACATCGCCGCCGAGACGGCGACCGTCTACGCCGATCTGGCCGCCGCCAAGGCCGGCCCGGCCTAGTTCCGGTCGGGGTCCGCCGGGCTGCCGAAGGTGAAGGTGCCGTATCTGGCTTCGGCGGGGGTCCAGTGGATGCCGTCGACCAGCTCTTCGGGTCGGATCGCCATCGCGCCGGCCAGGCGCACCAGCGTGTCGATGCGGGCCAGGCGTTCCCCCTTCTCGAGCTTCACGATCTCGGTCCGGTGGAGGGAGGCTCGTTCGCCGAGCTCTTCCTGAGACAGGCCGGAGAGGCGTCGACAGCGTCGAAGGTTCTCCCCGAAACGGCGCGCGACGCCCTCCGACAGTTCCTTCCGATCTTCCCGCGGCACGCGGGAAGATAACGGCAGGTGGGGCCAAAGAAGGAGAGGTTTTGTCTTCATCCTGATATTTCTTATGCAAGGTGGATCGGACGCTTCAGACCCCAGACGAGCGGCTCAATGGACTGCTTACCGAGATCGTCGACCTGACCGGTGAGGACTACGTCACGGCCATGTGCCAGGCGTTGGAAGAAAGGCGGGACAGGCTCGTCTCCGGCCGGCGCGACAAACCCCTGCCCAGAGTCATTCGCCTGCGGTTGGAGGCGGAGATCTCGAACGAGTTGTCGGAGCTGGAGGAGTCGGAAGCCGGCCGGTGACCTTCCTTGCGCACCCCCGCGGGACATGCGGATCGTTAACGAGAATTGCGGAGTCAGGTCGGTAATCTGCGCCTCGTGTCGTTCTCGAAGAGCAAGCATCGGCGGAGCCCGCTGCAGCGGTTGAGCGATCAGCGACGGAGCCTGGCGTTGGCCGGGCTGGCCGCGGGCGCCGTCCTCGGCGGCGCGGTCTTCCGCCGTCGCCGGCGAGGGGTGCAGGACGAGCTGCGGGCCCAGGTGCCGGTGGCCGAGCGGCCGCTCGGCGAGGCCGATCCCGGGCCGCCATCCGCCGTCGTGGTGCCGCCGCCGGCGAGCGAGCCGGAAGCGTCCGAGCCACTGCCCGAGGCCGTCGACACGGCGATCAACGCGGCGCCGGGTGGGGCCGCGGCCGCCGCGGCGAAGCCGGAGTCGGTCGCCGCGCCGGGCGATTCGGATCCCGCCGGCGAGCAGAAGCCGGCGCCGGCCGAGCCCGCGACCGGGGAACTGAGCGCCGAGGAGGCCTCGATCCTCGCCGTCCTCGCCCAGTCCGGCCGCGCCGACGACGACCGCACCGCGCTCGCCGTCGCCACCTCGCTCGAACGCGACACCGTCGACGTCACCGCCGTCCTGCGCAAGCTCGGCAACGAAGGCGTCGTCGCCGGCGAGCTCTATACCGCCGCCGGCGACAAGATCTGGGCCGTCACCGAGCGCGGCGTCCGCCGCCTCGGCGCCCAGCACTGACCGTCGCGCCGGCCGACCGCGTCCCTAGACCGCGCGCTGATAGGTCCTGAACGCCCGCACGGCGAAGAAGCCGCAGAGGATCAGGAAGGCGACGAGGAGGCCGGTCTTGGCGGCGATCGCGCCCCAGTCGGCATTCGGGCTGACCGCGTCGCGGCCCGCTTCCACCGCCCAGTTCAGCGGATTGAACTTGGAGACCGTCTGCATCCAGTCCGGCATCAGGCTCTTCTGCATGAAGGTGACGGAGAGGAAGGAGAGCGGCAGGAGGAGGAACTGGACGGCCGCGATCAGCGTCTCCTCGCGGCGGATCAGCAGCGCCAGGCCGATCGAGAGGCAACCGAAGGCCGAGCCGAGCAGGATCGAGACGAGGATCAGGACGACGATGCCGAGCACGTTGTTGGAGAAGGAGGCTCCCGTGATCAGCGCCAGGATGACGATGATGATCGACTGGATCGTGATCGTCACGGTGCCCGCGGTGAGCCGCCCCGAGATCAGCGAGCCGCGCCGCACCGGGCTGACCAGGAAGCGGTCGATGACGCCGCGGTTGATGTCGTCGATCACCGGCATGCCGGTCCAGCCGGCGCCGAAGAAGGCGGTCATCACGACCACGCCGGGGGCGAGGAACTGGATGTAATTGGTCGAGCCGAAGCCGGGGATGTCGGTCACCGACTTGAAGAGGGCGCCGAAGAGGAGCAGCCAGATCACCGGCTGGACGAGGGAGACGGCGATCCACCAAGGCTGGCGCCAGAGCGCCATCAGGTGGCGGACGGTCATGTGCTGGGTGTCGCGCAGCGCCTTCATCGACGTGCTCCTTTCCGCTCGTTCGATCCGTCTCGTTGGTCGGATTCGGCGGCGCCGAAGGTGCGGCCCGCGAAGCGCAGGTAGACGTCGTCGAGGGAGGGGCGGGCGACGGTGACCGAGCCGACCTCGACCCCGGCGCCTTCGAGCGCCGCCAGCACCGAGGGCACCGACCGCGCCCCGTCCTCGGCGCGCGCGTGCAGCCGGCGCTCGTCGACGATCACCTCGCTGACCCCGGCGATCCGGCCGAGCGCCTCTCGCACCGCCGCCTCGTCGGCGTCGGCGTCGAGCTCGACATGGACCGCGTCGCCGCGCAGCCCGCGCTTCAGCTCGTCGGGAGAGCCCTCGGCGACGACCCGTCCCTTGTCGACGATCGCCAGCTGCGCCGCCAGTCGGTCGGCCTCCTCGAGGTAGTGGGTGGTGAGGAGGACGGTCAGCCCCTCGGTCGCCAGCCGGCCGATCTCCTCCCACATCTCCGCCCGCACCTCGGGGTCGAGCCCGGTCGTCGGCTCGTCGAGGAAGAGCACCCGTGGTTTGTGGACCAGCGCCTGGGCGACGTCGAGCCGACGCCGCATCCCACCCGAGTACTCGCGCACCAGCCGGTTGCCCGCGTCGGCGAGGCCGAACTGGAAGAGCAGCTCGTCGATCCGCGACTCGAGCCCCTTGCCGCCCATGCCGAAGACCTGCCCCTGGAGGCGCAGGTTCTCGCGCCCGGTCGCCTCCTGGTCGAGCCCGCCCGCCTGCGAGACGACGCCGATCGACTCCCTCACCCGGGCCGGCTCGGCGAGCACGTCGAAGCCCGCCACCCGCGCCTCGCCACCGTCGGGGTGGGCGAGGGTGGTCAGCACCTTCACCGTCGTCGACTTGCCTGCCCCGTTCGGGCCGAGCAGCCCGAAGACGGTCCCGGCCGGGACCGAGAAGGAGAGGCCGTCGAGCGCCTGCACGTCCTCGCCGTAGGCCTTCCGCAGCTCGACCGCCTCGATCGCGTTTCCCTCGCTCACCCGGACCTCCTACCCAGATCGCCAAGCACCATCTACAATTTCACTCGATTCCAGAGTATCTAGAAAATCAAGATAACATGGGACGCGCCGGCGATGAGCAGAAAGACGAAGAAGGACCTGATCGGGGAGCTGATCGAGGTGACCCGGGCCAACCAGGTCGCCACCGACAAGATGGACGAAGCGGGCGGGCTCGCCCTCGGCGTCAACCGCACCGACGGCCGCTGTCTCGACCTGATCGACCAGGCGGGGAGGATCAGCGCCGGCGAGCTGGCATCGGCGGCGGGCATGACGACCGGCGCGGTGACGACGATCATCGACCGGCTCGAGGCGAAGGGCTACGTGCGCCGGATCCCCGATCCGAACGACCGCCGGCGGGTTCTGGTCGAGGCCACCGAGGAGATGCGGACCCGCGCCTGGTCGCTCTGGGGCCCGATCAGCGAACGGGCGATGCCGACCCTCGAACGCCTCTCGATGTCCGACCTCGAGCTGCTGATCCGCTTCATGCGCCTCGGCAGCGAGCTGAACGAGACGCGCGCCGCCGAGATCCGCGCCGAGCTGCGTCACTAGGAGGCCGATTCGGCTGGGTCGGGGCGGTTCAGGCGGGGAGTTCCGTGGGTGGGGTCGGGGCGGCCGTGGTTCGGGGTCGTGCTTCGGGGCCGCGTGGTTCGGGGCCGTCGCGCCCGTCCGAGATAGGTCCCGGGCGTCTCGTGGCGGCCCGGGCAGGCTGTGGCCGCCACGAGACGCCCGGGACGTGAGGGTCTCGCAGGGAAGTTCACACAGGCGTGGGAGAGATGTCGGGGACGTCACAGGTCCTCATGCCTCCCGTGACGGGATCGGGGCTGGCCCCGGGTGAGTTCGCACTTTCGCTCGCCATGCGAGCAGAACTGCGAACTCACCAGGGGGAGGCATGAGGAGGACGGGAGGAAGCGTGGACTTCCCGCGGTCTTCGTCACGGAATCCACGACTTCGTGGAGGAAGGCGCGCCTTCGTGCCCGGACACGCGCCTCCCTCCGCCGAGGCACGCCCGAACCCTCGCCCTCTCCCGCAGCCCCGGCCTTCTCGGTGGCGGCCACAGCCTGCCCGGGCCGCCACCGAGAAGGCCGCGTCCCTTTCCCGTCCCTTCCGGCTCCGGGCGCCAGCTTCAGGCGCCTCGCCCCACGCCCCCCGGGAATCGCCGCCTACGGGAGCGGCTCGTCCTCGGGTGGGACGGGTTCGTCCGGTTTCGGCGGCTGCAGCGTCGTGGGTGCCTTCGGGTCCGGCTCGACCGGGCGCGGCCAGCGCAGCTTCTCCGGCGCCTCGCGCATGCGCAGGATCCGCGCCGGGATGCCGCCGACGACCGCGTTCGCGGGCACGTCCTTGGTCACCACCGAGTTGGTCCCGATCACCGAGTTGTCGCCGACCTTGACCCCGCGCAGGATGCAGGCGCCGTAGCCGATCCAGACGTTCGAGCCGACTTCGACGTCGCGCTTGTAGATGCCCTGGGCGCGGATCGGCCGCTCGACCTCGACGACGCCGTGGTCGAAGTCGATGAACATCGCTTTGTCGGCGATCACGCACTGCTCGCCGATGCGCACGTGCTGGTAGGCGGTGATCGTGCATTCCTGGCCCATCACCGTCTTCGGCCCGATCTCCACCAGCCCCTCGTGGCAGCGGACCTTGGTCCGGTCGCCGATCCAGACGAAGCGACCGAACTCGACCCGCCCGCGCCTGGCGATCTCCAGTTCCAGCCCGCGGCCGAGGAAGAGGAAGCCGTCGGTGCGCCAGCGGTGCCCCGCGGGGGTCAGCCAGCGCCGCCAGAGGTAGCGCCAGAGGAGCCTTCCGTAGCGCCAGTTGAGCATCCGGTTGCGGGCGAGGAAGCGAAACACGCGGGCGCAACTCTATTGCCGTCTCGGGGCGAGGTTCCCGGTACCGACCTCGACACTAGACTGACGTTTCTCGTGCCGGATGTCGCCAAAGACGCCCCACTCGCCGAGCGCCTCGTCGCCGGCGACAAGCGTGCCCTGGCGCGGGCGATCACGCTGATCGAGTCCGACGACCCGGCAGGCTGGGATCTCGTGCGCGAGGTCTACCCGCGCACCGGCAAGGCGCGGATCATCGGCTTCACCGGTCCCCCCGGGGTGGGCAAGTCGACGCTGATCGGCGCGCTGACCGCGGAGATGCGGAAAGCCGACCGCGAGGTCGCGGTGCTCTCGATCGACCCCTCGAGCCCGTTCACCCGCGGCGCCCTGCTCGGCGACCGCATCCGCCTCTCCGACCACTTCCTCGACCCCGGCGTCTTCATCCGCTCGATGGCCTCGCGCGGGGCCCTCGGGGGCCTCTCCGAGGCGGCCCTGCAGGTGGCGCTGGTGATGGACGCGGCGGGCAAAGACGACGTCCTGATCGAGACCGTCGGCGTCGGCCAGGCGGAGATCGACATCGTCGACCACGCCGACACGATCATCCTCGCGCTGATGCCGGGCTCGGGCGACTCGATCCAGGCGCTGAAGGCGGGGGTGATGGAGATCCCCGACATCATCGTCGTCAATAAGGCCGACCACCCGATGGCCGACACGATGGTGCGCGAGATCCGCGGCGTGCTCGCCCTGTCGCATGAGCCGGGGCGCTGGCAGGTGCCGATCTTGCGCACCGAGGCGGCGCGCGGCGAGGGCGTCGACGAGCTGAAGGTGAAGATCGACGAGCACCGCGTCTTCATCGAGGCCGAGGGGACGCTGGCCGAGCGCCGGGCGCGCAACCTGCGCAGTGAGGTGATCGGGATCGCGACCTCGCGGATGCGGCGGCAGCTCGAAGGCTGGGCGGCCGAGGACGCCGAGACGGCGGCGCTGCTGGAGCGGGTGGTGCGGCGCGAGCTCGACCCGGCGACGGCGGCGAGCGAGCTGCTGGAGCGGCACACCGATGACTGAGCCGCTGCCGATCGGCGAGGCGATCGGCTGGGTCGGCACGCCCCTGGCCGACCTCGAGGCCGAGGCGGTCGGCGAGGTCCAGAGCGTCTACATCGACTCGAGCTCGCACCAACCCACCTGGCTGGTGGCGAAACTGAGCACGACGGGGCGACGCGGGCGCGGCGCCCGGGTCGTCGCCGTCCCGGTCGACGTCTGCGCGGGCGCGCCAGGTGTGGGCGTCTGGGCGGCGGTCGAAGGCGAGCGCCTGCGCGGCGCCCCGGTCGTCGACCCGACCCGGCCACTCCTCCGCGAGCACGAGTTGACGATCTGCGCGCATTTCGGGATCAGCGGCGACATCGGCCGCGCCGGCGCCGTGGCCGAACTGGCCGACAGCTCCATAACCTCGATCCCGCCGCGCAGCTAGCTGCCCGAAGTGCGTTCGCACTTTCGGTCGCTATGCGGGTGAAAGTGCGAACTCACCCGCGGGTGAGCCGGGGCCGTTACAGATTCGTAAGGAACGCGTGGAAGGCTTGTGACGGATGCTCCTGTTGATCCTCTTCGGCTTCGTCGCCGGCGCCGCCACCGCGGTGTCGCCCTGCGTCGTGCCGGTGCTGCCGATCGCGCTCTCGGCGGGGGCGACCGGGGGACGGCGCCGGCCGCTCGGCGTCGTCGCCGGCCTCGTCGTCTCCTTCACCTTCGCCCTCTTCGCGCTCGTCTACGTGATCAGCGCGCTCGGGCTCCCCAACGAACTGCTGCGGGACATCGCGATCGTCGTCCTCGCCGGCTTCGGCATCGTCCTCCTGATCCCGTCGCTGGCGGCGCGGGTCGAGGCCTTCGCCCAGCGCCTCGCGCCCCGGATCGGCGTGAAGAACGAGGGTGACGGCTTCTGGTCCGGCCTCGGCCTCGGCCTCAGCCTCGGCGTCCTCTACGCGCCCTGCGCCGGGCCGATCCTCGCCGGCGTCCTCACCTACTCCGCCTCGCAGTCGTTCAGCGCCGGCCGCCTCGCCGTCGTCGTCGCCTACGCGATCGGCTCGGCGATCGTCCTCTACCTGCTGATGCTCGGCGGCCGCAAGCTGACCTCGCGGATCGCCCGCCGCAGCGTCTACTTCCAGATGGCGATGGGCCTGGTGATGGTGATCGTCGCCTTCGCGATGTGGCAGGGCTACGACACGAAGTTCCAGTCCAACGTCGTCGCCAACCTGCCCGGCTTCCTCACCAACCCGGCCGAAGGGATCGAAAAGAGCCACTCGGCCCAGCTCGCCCTCGCCGAACTCAAGGGCGGCACCGAACACGGGGGCATCGGCCAGAAGGCGCTCGAATCGGAAGCGCGGCGAAAGCTCGAACAGGAACGCGCCAACAAGCGCGAACAGCCGGACAAGGGCTTCGAAGGCGAACCGCGCGAATCGAAGCTGACGGCGAAGGAGGAAGGGACGGTGCCGCTCGACGACATCGGCGCGGCGCCCGAATTCACCGACACCGAGGACTGGTTCAACACCCCCGGTGACGAACCGCTGACGATGAAGGGGCTGCGCGGCAAGGTGGTGCTGATCGACTTCTGGACCTACACCTGCATCAACTGCATCCGCACGCTGCCCTACCTGAACGCCTGGTACAAGCGCTACCACAAGGACGGGCTCGAGATCGTCGGCGTCCACACCCCCGAGTTCCCCTTCGAGCGGGAAGCCGACAACGTCGAAGAGGCGATCAAGACCGACGGGATCGAATACCCGGTCGTCCAGGACAACGAATACGGGACCTGGGAAGCGTACGGAAACGAGTACTGGCCGGCCGAGTACTTCGTCGATGCCAAGGGTCAGGTCCGCTTCGCCCACTTCGGCGAGGGCAACTACGAAGAGAAAGAAGAAGTGATCCGCGAGCTGTTGGCGGAAGCGGGGCACGCGCCGGGGAAGGAACGCTCGGGCGCCCACGGGATGCATGCCGAAGCGACGGTGACGACGCCCGAGTCCTACCTCGGCTCGGCTCGCGCCGAGCGCTTCAGCAACGGCCTGATCACCAAGGGCACGCATGACTTCAAGCTCGAATCGCCGGGGGAAAACGAACTTTCCTACGGCGGCGAATGGAAGATCGGCCCGCAGACGGTGACCGCCGGGAAGGGGGCGAAGCTCGACCTCGACTTCGGCGCCCGCCGTGTCTACCTCGTGCTCGGCTCGCCGGGGAAGGCACGCCGGATCAAGGTCCTCCTCGACGGCAAGCCGATCGCCGCCGCCGACGACGGCTCCGACGTCCACAATGGCTACGTCAAGGTGACCGATCAACGCCTCTACAACCTGGTCGAACTGCCGCAAGTGGAACACCACACGCTCGAACTCGTCCCGGAAGAAGGCGTACAGGGATATGCCTTCACCTTCGGATAACCACCCCTCGGCGAACGGCGCCGCGCCCCAGGGCAAGACCGTCCTCGTCGTCGACGACGAGCCGACGATCGTCGAGATCGTCGGTCGCTACATCGAGCGGGCGGGCTTCGAGACCTACACCGCGCCCGACGGCTACCAGGCGCTCGACGCCGCCACCCGGCACCGCCCCGACCTCGTCGTGCTCGACGTGATGCTGCCCGGGATCGACGGGATCGAAGTGATGGAACGGCTGCAGGAACGGCCGGGCCCGCCGATCGCGGTGATCCTGCTGACCGCGCGCGGGGAGGAGTCCGACCGCCTCGTCGGCCTCCGTCACGGCGCCGACGACTACGTGGTCAAGCCGTTCTCCCCGGCCGAGCTGGTCGCCCGGGTCGAGGCGGTCCTGCGCCGCACCGCGCCGCCCGCGCCCGAGGAGGAGATGCCGCCGATCGTCCACGGCCCGCTGCGGGTCGAGCCCGCGAGCCGCCGGGTGTTCCTCGACGGCGAGGAGATCATGCTGACGATGCGCGAGTTCGACCTGCTCGCCTTCTTCGCCGAGAACCCCGGCCGCGTCTTCTCCCGCGACCAACTGATGGAGTCGGTCTGGGGCGAGCCCTGGTTCGACGACACCTCGACCGTGACCGTCCATGTCCGCCGGCTGCGCGCCAAGCTCGGCGACGACCCGGCCGCCCCGCGCTTCATCGAGACCGTGTGGGGCGTCGGCTACAGGTTCCGGCCGTGAACCGGGGGATGATCCGCGCGGCGCTGATCGCGCTCGCCGCCTTCCTGGCCGGGGCGGCCGCGGTCGCGATCCCCAACCAGATGGGCTTCACCCAGGTCCTCGCGGTGCTGGTCGCGGTGATCGCCGCCGCGGTCGCCGCCGGCCTCGCGGTGCGCCAGTCGATGGAAGAGCGGATGCGGCGCCAGGTCGAGGAGGCGCGGCGCGGGCTGGTCGCCGCCGCCTCTCATGACCTGCGCACGCCGCTGGCCTCGCTGCGGCTGCTGGTCGAGGCGGTCGACGACGGCGTCGCGGGCGAGGACCGCGACCGCTACCTGGGCGAGATCCGCACCCACGTCGCCGTGCTCAGCGACCTGATCGACGACCTCTTCGAGCTCTCCCGGATCGAGGCCGGCGACATCTCCTGGACGATGCGGCGGGTCGAGCTCGGCGACCTGATCGGCGACACGGTCGCTGCCTTCCGCACCTCGGCTGAGGAGCGCGGCGTGCACCTCGCCGCCGACCTGCCGGAGGGGAAGGTGATCGCCGAGGCCGACGCCGAGAAGGTCCAGCGGGTGCTCTTCAACCTGATCCAGAACGCGATCCGCCACACCCCCGCCGACGGCAGCGTCACGGTGCGGGCGAAGGGCGGGCCGGGCGGGGTGGAGGTCGAGGTCGCCGACTCCGGCGAGGGCATCCCGGCGGGCGAGGGCGAGCGCGTCTTCGAGGCCTTCTACCGCGGGGATTCCGCCCGCGGCGAGGACGGTGCCGGGCTCGGCCTGGCGATCTCCCGCGCGATCGTCGAGGCCCACGGCGGCCGCATCTGGCTCGAGGACGCGAACCCCGGGACCCGCGTCCGCTTCACGCTGCCGGCCTGAGTTCCCGCGGTGTGCGAAACCCGTCCCGGGGACGGGTTTCGCACACCGCTAGCACCCCAACTGCCGCGCGATCACCATCTGCTGGACCTCGTCGGTGCCCTCGCCGATCGTGAGGATCTTCGCGTCCCGGTAGAAGCGGCAGACCGGGTACTCCTCGATGTAGCCGTAGCCGCCGTGGATCTGCACCGCCTCCTCGGTCGCCCGCACCGCGAGCCGGCCGGTGATCAGCTTCGCCTGGGCGGCGGTGAGGGTGAACGACCGCTTCGCGTCTTTCTCCAGCGCCGCCCTCCAGGTGAGCAGGCGCGCCGCCTCGATCTGGGCCGAGAGGTCGGCGATCTTCGCCTGGATCGACTGGAACTTGGAGATCGGGCGGCCGAAGGCCTGGCGCTCCCTGGCGTAGGCGATCGCCTCGTCGAGCGCCCCCTGGGCCAGTCCCACGCCCATCGCGGCGACGCCGATGCGGCCGCCGTCGAGGATGTGGAGGAAGTTCTTGAAGCCGTCACCCCTCCGTCCCAGGAGATTCGACTCGGGCACCTTGCAGTCGTCGAAGCTGAGCGGCCGCGTGTCCGAGGCGTTCCAGCCCATCTTGCGGTAGGCCTCGCCGATCTCGTAGCCGGGCGTGCCGGTCGGGACGATGACGTTGGAGATCTCCTTGCGGCCGTCGGCCTCGCCGGTGACGGCGGTGATCGAGACGCAGCCGGAGATCTCGGTGCCGGCGTTGGTGATGAACTGCTTGGCGCCGTTGATCGTCCACTCGCCGTCGCCCAAGGTCGCCCGGGTGTGGACGTTGCCGGCGTCCGACCCCGCCTCCGGCTCGGTCAGCCCGAAGGAGGCGAGCCGCTCGCCGCTGCACAGTCGCGGCAGCCACTCCTCCTTCTGCTCGGCGCTGCCCCAGAGCCAGATCGGCATCGTCCCCAGCGAGGTGTGCGCCGCCATCGTGATGCAGACCGAGGAGTCGACCCGCGCCAGCTCTTCCACCGCCAGCACGTAGGAGAGGGTGTCGGCGCCGCCGCCCCCGTACTCCTGCGGGAAGGGGATCCCCATCAGGCCGAGGCCGCCGAGCTTCTTGACGATCTCGTAGGGGAAGGACTTGGTGCGGTCGAGCTCGCCCGCCACCGGGGCGATCTCGGTGCGGGCGAAGTCGCGGACGGTGTCGCGCAGCAGCCGCTGCTCGTCGGAGAGGTCGAAGTTCATCTTGGCGGCCCGGGTGCGCTCAGAGCTGCAGGCTCTTGACCTGCAGCATCTCCTCGAGCCCGAAGCGGCCGTTCTCGCGGCCGTGCCCGGACTGGCCGTAGCCGCCGAACGGGGCGATCGGGTTCCAGGCGCCGCCGTTGACCTCGACCTGGCCGGTGCGCAGCCGCCGCGCCACCCCGATCGCGCGCTCCTCCGCGGCCGACCAGACGCCGCCGGCGAGCCCGTACTCGGTCGCGTTGGCGATCCGCACCGCGTCGTCTTCGCCGTCGTAGGGCTGGATCGAGAGCACCGGCCCGAAGATCTCCTCGCGGCCGATCGTCATCTCCGGGGTCACCTCGGAGAAGACGGTGGGGCGGACGAAGTAGCCCCGCTCGAGGCCCTCGGGTGCGTCCGTCCCGCCGGTCAGCAGCTTGGCTCCCTCGGCCTCGCCCTTGGCGATGTAGCCGCGGACGCGGTCACGCTGGACCTCGGAGACGAGCGGGCCGAGCCGGGTCGCCTCGTCGAACGGATCGCCCGGGGTGTAGGCCTCGGCGGCGGCGACGGCCAGCTCCTCGACCTCGGCGAGGCGCTCGCGCGGCACCAGCATCCGGGTCAGCGCGCTGCAGGTCTGACCCGAGTTGAGGAAGCACTTGGCGACCCCGTCGGGGACGGCGCGGGCGAAGTCGGCGTCGTCGAGGAGGACGTTCGGCGACTTGCCGCCGAGCTCCATCGCGACCGGCTTGACCGTCGCCGCGGCGAGCTCGGAGACGCGCCGCCCGGCGCGGGTCGAGCCGGTGAAGGAGACCATGTCGACCCCGGGGTGGGCGGCGATCGCCTCACCGACGATCGGCCCGATGCCGGTGACCATGTTGAAGACGCCGGCGGGCAGCCCGACCGACTCGATCACCTCGGCGAGCACGAAGGCGTTCAGCGGCACGATCTCGCTCGGCTTCACCACCACCGTGCAGCCGGCGGCGAGGGCGGGGGCGATCTTGGCGGTGATCTGGTGCAGGGGGTAGTTCCAGGGGGTGATCGCGCCGACCACGCCGACCGGCTCGCGCAGCACCTTCGAATTGCCGAGTTGCTCCTCCCAGGCGACCTCCTCCATCACCTGCGGCAGCGCGGCGAGGTCGTTGATCGCGAGGCCGACCTGAACCATCCTGGTCAGCTTCTGCGGCATCCCCAGCTCCCGCGTGATCAGCTCTGCCAGCTCGTCGGCGCGTTCGTTCAGCCCGGTCGCGATCGCCGCCAGCGCCTCCGCCCGCTCGCCCCGCGGCGTCGCCGCCCAGCCCTCGAAGGCCCCTCGCGCCGCCTCGACCGCGAGGTCGACCTCGACCGGCGTGCAGCCGGGGATCGTCGCGATCGTCTCCTCCGTCGTCGAGTTGACCACCGGCAGCGGATCGGCCCCCGCCGGAGTGACCCACTCCCCACCGATGAAGACCTTGTCCCGCGCGTCGATTCCAGCCGCCGTCGCCATTCCGCTCCTCCTCTGATTGCAGTCGATGAAAAGCTACCGCGTACGCGGATATAGCGGATAAGAGATCATTGCGGATCAGCTATGTTTTGCCCATGGCAAAGGAGAAACCGAAAGCCATCGAGCCCGCCCCGCTGGAAGACCGCACCCCCGGCGAACTGTTGCGCGAGGCGCGGATCCGCCACGAGCTGAGCCAGAAGCAGCTGGCGATCCGCGCCGGGACGACCCAGTCGGCGATCGCCCGGATCGAGAGGGATCGGACCTCGCCCACGATCAAGACGCTCACGAACCTCTTCCAGGCGATGGAGGAGGACTTCGTCTTCGGCACGAGGCCTCGCGACTGGGGGGTGGACCTGACCCTCAACCACAAGAACCTGGAGTACACGCCCGCTGAACGCGTCGCGCGCGGACTCGGATTTTCCGAGGTCGTTCGTGAAATACAGGGGGAGACTTCGAAGGAGAAGGCGGCTTAGGGGTGACCACCGATTCCAACCCGACCCCCTCGTTGCAAATTCGACCCCTACTGGAGCTTCTTGACCGCCATGCCGTCGACTTCATCGTCATCGGCGGGATCGCGGGGATCGTCCACGGCTCCTCGTATCCGACCTATGACTTCGACGTGCTCTACGCGCGCGACGAAAGCAACCTGAAGCGGATGGCCGCGGCGCTCACCGAGCTGGGGGTGACCCTGCGAGGCGCCCCGGCGGATCTGCCGTTCCGGCCCGACGCGCGAACGCTCGCCGCCGGCTGCAACTTCACCTTCGACAGCGAGTACGGCAGCTTCGACATCCTCGGCGAAGCGGCCGGCATGAGGGACTACGAGGAGATGCGTGCCGACGCTCGGCAAGACGATCTCTGGGGCGTCAGCGCTCGCGTCGCCTCGGTCGACGATCTGATCCGGATGAAGCGGGCCGCCGGCCGACCAAAAGACAAGTCGATGGCCGAAGAGCTCGTGGCCCTCCTCGAAGATCAGCGACGGCGGTCGGCGAACGGGGAGTAGGTGCCGGCCTTCTCGTAGACGGCGGCGCCGGGGCCGGGGACCGCGACGGCGTCGCGCGCGTTGAGGATCTCGCCGCAGTCTTCGCAGATTCCGCGGTCGGAGACCGGGCCGCCGCAGTGCTTGTGGACGACGCGCAGCGGCGGGCCTTCGGGGCCGGGGTTGTGGCGGTCGCCCCAACTCATCAGGGCGATCAGGGCGGGCCACAGGTCGAGGCCCTTCTCGGTGAGGAAGTATTCGTGGCGGGGCGGGCTTTCCTGGTAGGCGCGGCGCTCGAGGATGTCCTCGTCGACGAGGCGCTGGAGGCGGGCCGAGAGGACGTTGCGGGCGATCCCCAGCGACGCCTGGATACCGGAGAAGCGGCGGTTGCCGTTGAGCACGTCGCGGACGATCAGCAGGGACCAGCGCTCGCCGATCACTTCGAGCGACGCCGCCAGGGAGCAGCCCTGGCCCGGATAGTCATGGCGCAGCACGCGTGTGATCTTCGCACACTTCGGTTGCATGACAAAACCGAGTCGGCTAGGGTCGGCCATGACCCGGTTGCATGACGAAACCAAGGCTCCCTGAGCGGAGCGAAGCTCCCTGAACGGAGATCACGATGAGGTTCACCCCGAAGAGACAGCGAAGCCGCCGGCCCGGCACCGCCCGCGCCCCGCGGATCGCGATCAGCCAGGACGAGATCACCGCCGACCTGAACTACCGCGGCGACGAGGCGCGCCGCGCGGGCGCTCCGGCCCCCGCCCGTCAGGGCCGCCGATGAGCGCCGCCCCGTCGGCACTCCGGTCGCGCACGCTGGAGTGGGCGGACCCGGTGGCGACCGCCGCCGCCGGGGCCGAGATGACGGGGCTCGAATACATGAGGGCGCTGGTCGCGGGCGAGCTCCCGGCGCCGCCGATCGCGGTGACGATGAACATGGGCCCGATCGAGCTCGAGGAGGGCCGCGTCGTCTTCGCCGGCGAACCGGGAGAGGAGCACTACAACCCGATCGGCATGGTCCACGGCGGCTACGCGGCGACGATCCTCGACTCGGCGCTCGGCTGCGCCGTCCACACGACGCTGCCGGTCGGCGTCGGCTACACCTCGCTCGGACTCGAGGTCAAGTACCTGCGCCCGATCACCCGCGACACCGGCCGCGTCCTCTGCGAGGGCGTCGTCCTCCACCGAGGCCGCAAGCAGGCCACCGCCGAGGCCCGCCTCACCTCCGCCGAGACCGGCAAATTGCTCGCCACGGGCACCTCGACCCTGATGATCTTCGGCACTTAGCGCCACCGTCTGCGTTTCACCGGCCCACAGCCGGTCAAATGCAGACGCTCAGTCGACCAGGTCGCGGACGAATTGCACCAGGAGGCGGACGCCGTAGCCGCTGCCGCCCTTGCCGGTGTAGGCGCGGTTGACGTCCCAGGCGGTGCCGGCGATGTCGATGTGCGCCCAGGGGGTGTCGTCGACGAACTCCTCCAGGAAGGAGGCCGCGGTGATCGTCCCCGCCTCGCGCTTGGCGGCGAGGTTGGAGAGGTCGGCGACCGTCCCCTTCATCAGCTCCTTGTACTCCGGGTGGAGGGGGAGGCGCCAGACCAGCTCGCCGCTCTCGTCGCCCGCCGCCGACAGCTCCGTCGCCAGCACGTCGTCGTTGGAGACGATCGCCGCGTAGGTCGAGCCGAGCGCGATCACCACCGCACCGGTCAGCGTCGCCATGTCGATCACCCGCTCGGCGCCCTGCTCGATCGCGTAGGCGAGCGCGTCGGCGAGGATCAGCCGGCCCTCGGCGTCGGTGTTGTTCACCTCGACCGTCTTGCCGTTGTACTGGGTGATCACGTCACCGGGCTTGACCGCGGTGCCGGAGGGCATGTTCTCGGTCGAGGGGACGACCGTGACCAGGTCGACCGGCAGGCCCAGCTCGGCGATCGCCGCGGTCGCCTCGAGCACCGCCGAGGCACCGGACATGTCGAACTTCATCTCCTGCATCCCGGCACCGGGCTTCAGCGAGATGCCGCCGGTGTCGAAGGTCACCCCCTTGCCGACGAAGCCGAGCGTCGGGCCGTCGCCGCCGCCGGAGTAGCGCAGCAGGATCAGCCGCGGGTCGACCGGGCCGCCCTGGCTGACGGCGGCGATGCCGCCCATGCCCTTGGCGCGGATCGCCTCGCCGTCGAGGATCTCGACGCTGACCTTGTCGTTCGCGGCGGCGATCGCCTCGGCGCGCGCGGCGAGGTCCTCCGGCCGCATCGAGTTCGCCGGCGTCTCCTGCAGGTCGCGGGCGCGGTTGGCGGCCTCGGAGTAGACGCGCGCCGTCTCGACCGCGCCGGCGAGCTCCTCGCCCGCGAGGACCGTCAGCGACTCCAGGCGCGGCTCCTCCTCGTCCTCCTTGGTGTCCCCCTTGAACTTGGTGAAGGCGTAGGAGCCGAGGATCGTCCCGGTGACGATCGCCTCGGCCGCGGTGGCCTCGTCCTCGTAGGACGGCAGCGCCCAGACCAGCGAGGTCGCCTCGACCTTCGCCGCCTCGCCCGCCACCAGCGCCGCGAGGACCCGCAGCTTCTCGGCGTCGAACTCCTCGCGCTCGCCCAGCCCGACCACCAGCAGCCGCTCCGGGCCGCCCGGGTAGAGCCGGGTCATCGCTTTGTAGGAGGCCTTGGCGTCGCCCGCGCCGGGCGCGTCCGCGACCTCCGCCGGCAGCGAGTCGCCCTCGAAGAGACCGACCGCGGCCAGCGCCGCGTCGACCTCCCGCAGTGATCTTTGTCTCACATCGACGTTCATGGGACGGCGAGTCTAGTCAGGCGGGGATCGCGGCCGGTGTCGCTATCTTCCGCAGCGGAGGAGGCGCCCGCGCCGCGGGGCCCAAGCAAAAGGAGACAGAAAGCCCGATGTCCAGCTCAGTGATCCTCGGTACCGCTCGCACCCCCGTCGGCAAGATGGGTGGCGCCCTGTCCTCGCTCGAAGCGCCCGAGCTCGGCGGCGTCGCCATCGAGGCCGCGCTGGAGCGCTCCGGCGTCGGCGCCGAACAGGTCCAGCAGGTCATCTTCGGCCAGGTCCTGCAGGCCGGCCAGGGGCAGATCCCCTCGCGCCAGGCCCAGATCAAGGGCGGCATCCCGAAGGAGGTCCCCTCGGAGACGATCAACAAGGTCTGCGCGTCGGGAATGCGCACGCTCGGCCTCGCCGACCAGGCGATCCGCGTCGGCGACCTCGACATCGCCGTGACCGGCGGCATGGAGTCGATGAGCAAGGCTCCCTACCTGCTGCCGAACGCGCGCTTCGGCTTCCGGATGGGCGACGTGCAGACGCTCGACGCGATGACCCACGACGGGCTCACCAACCCCTTCACCGGCAAGCAGATGATCAACGAGGCGAGCGAGGTCTCCAACGAGCTCGAGATCACCCGCGCCGACATGGACAAATTCGCGGTGCGCTCGCAGACGCTGGCGGGCGAGGCGGCCGAGGCCGGGCGGATCGCCGACGAGATCGTCCCGGTGACGGTCAAGGGCCGCAAGGGCGACACCACGGTCGAGGTCGACGAGGCGCCGCGGCCGGGGACGACCCTGGAGGCGCTCGCCGGGCTGAAGGCGATCGGCGGCGACGGCGCGACCCATACCGCCGGCAACGCCCCGGGCGTCAACGACGGCGCCGGCGCGATCGTCGTCGCCTCCGAGGAGTGGGCGGAGAAGGAAGGCCGCAAGCCGCTGGCCAAGGTCGTCTCCTACGCGACCGTCGCCGACGACTTCGCCTACCTCGCCCGTACCCCCGGCAACGCGGCGCTGAAGGCGCTGGAGAAGATCGGCAAGACGCCCGCCGACGTCGACCTCTGGGAGATCAACGAGGCCTTCGCCTCGGTCGTGATCGGCTCGATGCGGATCCTCGGCATCGACGAGACCAACGTCAACGTGAACGGCGGCGCGATCGCCTTCGGCCACCCGATCGGCGCCTCCGGCGCCCGCATCGTCGGCGCCCTGGTGCATGAGCTCGGCCGCCGCGGCGGCGGCCTCGGCGTGGCGGCGATCTGCTCCGGTGGTGGCCAGGGCGACGCGATCGTCCTCGAGGTGGCGGCGGCGTAGCGCCGCGCGCCCCCGGGCGCGAGTTCCGATGAGCAGAGCCGCCGCTTTCTTCGACCTCGACAAGACGCTTATGGCGGGGTCTAGCGGGATGCAGTTCGCGAGGGTGGCGGCGCGGGGCGGGGTCGTCTCGCGCCGGCAGCTGTGGAGCTGGGGGGTCGAGCACCTGCGCTACCGCCTGCGCGGCACCACCGACGAGCGCACCAACGACGTGCTCGAGGTTGCCCGCGACCTGATCGCCGGGGTGCCGGCGAAGACGATCGAGCGGATGGGGCCGGAGGTGATGGCGGCGATCCTGCCGCGCGTCTACCCGCAGATGCTGGAGGAGGTCCACGCCCACCAGGACGCGGGCCGGCCGACCTTCATCGTCAGCGCCGCGGGCAACGACGTGGTCGAGAGCCTCGCCGCCGTGCTCGGCATGGAGGGCGGGATCGGCACCCGTTACGAGGTCGACGCCGAGGGCAAGTTCACCGGCCGGCTCGACGGCCCCTTCGTCTACGGCCCCGGCAAGGTGACCGCGATGGAGGAATTCGCGACCGAGCACGCGATCGACCTCGCCGCCTCCTACGCCTACTCCGACTCGCTCTCCGACCTGCCGATGCTGCGCGCGGTCGGCAACCCGGTCGCCGTCAACCCCGACCCGCCGCTGGCGGCGATCGCCAAGGAGGAGGGCTGGCAGACGCTGCGCTTCGAGCGGCTCGGCCGGCGCCTCACCGCGATCGCGGTGACGATCATCGCCACCGTCGCGGGCTTCGGCGCCTCGCGGGTCGCCGCCAACCGCCGACCGGCGCCGCGCCGCTTCCGTCGCCTGCGATGAGCCGGCGCGCCTGGGGCGCGTTCGCCGCCGTCTCGGTCCTCTGGGGCCTTCCCTACCTCTTCATCAAGATCGCCGACGACGACGGCATGCCGCCGCTGGTCCTCGCCTGGTCACGGGTCGTGCTCGGCGCGGCGATGTTGGCGGCGCTCGCCTGGCGCAACGGGACCCTCGGCACGCTGCGCGGACGGCTCCGCCCGATCGCCGTCTACGCGGTCGTCGAGCTGGCGATCCCGTTCCCGATGATCGCCTTCGGCGAGAAGTCGATCGCCTCCTCGACCGCGGCCATCGTGATCGCCTGTGCGCCGTTGATCGTCGCCCTGCTGGCGCTGCGCTTCGAACCCTCGGAACGGGTCGGTGGCGCCCGCCTCGTCGGCCTCCTGGTCGGGCTGGCCGGGGTGGCGGCGCTGGTCGGCCTCGACGTCTCCGGCGACCCGGGCGAACTCCTCGGGGTCGGCGCCGTGCTGATCGCCGCCTGCGGTTACGCGATCGGCCCGATGATCCTCAAGCGTGAGTTCGCCGACCTCGACCCGGTCGCCTCGATGGCCACGGCGCTGACGATCGCCGCCGTGATCCTGACCCCGTTCGCCGCCGCGACGCTGCCGAGCGGTGCCCCCAGCGCCGGCGCCTTCGCCTCGGTGGTCGCCCTCGGCATCCTCTGCACCGGCCTCGCCCTGGTCCTGATGGCGGTCCTCGTCACCGCCGCCGGCCCCGGCCGCGCCCTCGTCATCACCTACGTCAATCCGGTGATCGCGCTCGCGCTCGGCGTCGTCTTCCTCGGCGAGAGCCCCGGTGCCGGCTCGCTCGTCGGCCTCGTCCTGATCCTGGTCGGCTCCTGGCTGTCTACGAGGAGTTCCACCCAAATCGAGCCGGCGCCGATAAGCTCCGCCCCGTGACCACGACCGCCGCCACCGCCCGCAAGATCCGCGTCGTCGTCGCCAAGCCCGGCCTCGACGGCCACGACCGCGGCGCCAAGATCATCGCCCGCGCCCTGCGCGACGCCGGCATGGAGGTCATCTACACCGGCCTGCACCAGACTCCGGAGCAGATCGCCGAGACGGTGATCCAGGAGGACGCCGACGCGGTCGGCCTCTCGATCCTCTCCGGCGCCCACATGACGTTGGTGCCGAAAGTGGTCGAGCTGCTGAACGCCCAGGGCGTCGACGACGTGCTCGTCACGGTGGGGGGGACGATCCCGGCCGACGACATCCCGGAGCTGAAGAAGCTCGGCGTCGCCGAAGTGTTCACGCCGGGAGCGGGTACCGACGACATCGTCGAGTTCATCCGTCACGGCGCCGCGGAGCGCCACGCCGCGGGCGCCTGAGCGCCGGGACGGCGCGGTCGCCGCGCGGCACTCTCGACGAATTCATCTACACGGATCCATGCAGAGGTCCGGCGCCGGCGGGTATAGTCCTGATTGACTGGTCAGTCAATCAGCCAAATCGATAGCATGCCCGGTCGCGACGGGGCCTCGATTGCGCAACGCGCGGCCCTCCCACGCATACCGAGAACCGTTTTCCAAGGAGGCTTGAACTTGAAGATCTGCGTCCTGGTCAAGGAGGTACCGGACGCCGCGGTCCAGAAGCGCATCGACCCGAGCACGATGCGTCTCGACCGCAGCGGCGAGAAAAACCTCAACCCCTTCGACACGCACGCCCTCGAGGCGGCCATGCAGATCAAGGAGGGTGGCGCGATCCCGGTCGAGGAGGTCGTCGCGGTGACCATGGGTCCCGAATCCGCCGTCCGTGCCCTGCACAAGGCCGTCGCCCTGGGCGCCGACCGCTCGGTGCAGCTGACCGACGACGCCCTCGCGGGCTCCGACGTCTGCGCCACCGGCTACGCGCTGGCGAAGGTGCTCGAGGCCGAGAGCCCGGACCTGGTCCTGCTCGGCCAGCAGTCCGATGACGGCGAGTGCTACACGATCGGCGCGGTCGTCGCCGACCACCTGCAGATGCCCTCGCTGACCCAGGTGATCAAGATCGACGTCAACGACGGCAAGCTCCGCTGCGAGCGCCAGGCCGAGTACGGCTACGACACCGTCGAGATCGAGCTGCCGGCCGTGATCAGCGTCGGCGACGCGATCAACGAGCCGCGCTACCCGTCGCTGAAAGCGATCATGGGCGCGAAAAAGAAGCCGCTCGACAACAAGGCGACCGGCGACGTCGGCATCGACGCCGCGCAGGTCGGCGAGGCCGGCTCGAAGACCAAAGTGCTCGCCCTCAACCCGCCGCCCGCCAAGCAGGCCGGCGAGATCATCGAGGACGAGGACACCAACGAGACGGTCGAAAAGATCGTCGCCTGGCTGGACGAGAGGAAACTGATCTAGATGGCAGGCATCCTGGTTTACGCCCTCCACGACGACGAGGGCAACTTCAACAAAAACTCGCTCGGTGCCATCTCCGAGGCGGCCAAGCTGGCCGCCGAGATCGGCGGCGAGGCTGCCGCGCTGGTGGTCGGTGACGTCGCCGACGACGCCGCCGCCGGGCTCGGCAAGTACGGCGCCGCCAAGGTCTACCGGGCCAAGGGCGTGCCGGAGGGCCTCGCCCAGCCGATCGTCGACGCGATGGCGAAGGTGATCGCCGACAACGGGATCAGCTACGCGCTGTTCGGCGGCGGCCTGCTCGGCTTCGAGATCGGGGCCGGCCTCACCGCCCGCCTCGGCGCCGGCGTGACCATGGAGGTCACCGCGGTCAAAGTCCAGGACGGCAAGCTGGTGGTCGAGCGGCCGATCCTGCAGGACTCCGAGATCGCCGACGTCGGCTACGTGAGCGAGCCGGGGATCATCATCGGCCGCCTCAACGCCTTCGACGCCGCCGAGAGCGGCGGCACCGCCGCGGTCGAGGACGTCGAGGTCGAGCTGTCGGCCTGGTCCTCCAAGGCGACGCTGGTCCAGCGCGGCGAGCAGCGCGGCGCCGACGTCAACATCGAGGACGCCGACATCCTCGTCGGCGGTGGCCGCGGCCTCGGCGCGGCGGAGGGCTTCAAGCTCGCCGAGGAACTCGCCGAGTCGATGGGCGGCGCCGTCGCCGCGACCCGCGCGGTCGTCGACGCCGGCTGGTACCCCTACGCGGCGCAGATCGGCCAGACCGGTAAGACGGTGGCGCCGAAGCTGTACCTCGCGGCGGGCATCTCCGGCGCGATCCAGCACAAGGTCGGGATGCAGAACTCGGAGAACATCCTCGCGATCAACAAGGATCCGAACGCGCCGATCTTCGAGTTCTCGGACCTCGGCGTGGTGGGCGATCTGCACAAAATCGTCCCCAAGTTGACCGAGGCGATCAAAGCCAAGAAGGGCGGCTGAGCTTCGGCTCAGCCCCCGCCTTCGCCCCCTCAGGAGGAGCCCCAGATGCCGGCAGTCAAGCCCAGCGAGTTCCCGCCGCCGTTCGATCCGAACTCGGTGATCGGTCCGCCGACCGACGCCGCCGAGGACCGGATCGAGGTCGGCGTCGCGATCGTCGGCGGCGGCCCCGCCGGCCTCGCCTGCGCCAACAAACTGATGCAGCTGCTCGAGCATGAGCCGGAGCTGACCGAGAAGCTCGGTGAAGTCCCGGTCGCCGTGATCGAGAAGGGCAAAGTGGCCGGGGCCCACCTCCTGTCGGGGGCGAACATGAAGCCTTCGGCGATGGAAGAGCTCTTCCCCGACCTGCCGAAGGAGGAGTGGCCGGTCTACCAGGAGGTCACCAAGGACGCCGTCTACCTCCTGACCAAGAAGAACCACTTCCCGGTGATCCCGCCGCCGCCGGGGTTCCGCAACCACGGCAACTACGTCACCTCGGTGTCGAAACTGGGGCGCTTCCTCGCCGACAAAGCCGAAGAAGCCGGCGTCTACATCCTCAGCGAAACGGCGGCGACGAAGCTGCTGGTCGAGGACCGGGTCGTCAAGGGCGTCCGCTCGGGCGACCGCGGCCGCGGCAAAGACGGCGAAGAGCTGGCCAACTTCGAGCCCGGCTCCGACGTGATCGCGAAGGCGACGGTGCTCGCCGAGGGCACGGTCGGCCACCTCACCTACGCCGCCTACGACTACTTCGACATGCATGGCGCCGACCCGATGCGCTGGGAAGCTCGGGGTGAAAGAGGTCTGGGAGGTGCAGAAGCCGCTCGATCGCGTGATCCACACGATGGGTTGGCCGCTGCGCGCCGGCGCCCGCTACAACGAGTTCGGCGGCAGCTTCATCTACCCGATGGGCGAGGACAAGATCTGCATCGGCATGGTCGCCGGCCTCGACTACACCGACGCCACCTTCAGCGTCCACGACGCGCTGCAGCAGCTGAAGACGCACCCCTTCATCCAGAAGCTGCTCGAGGGCGGCAAACGGACCGCCTGGGGCGCGAAGACGATCCCGTCGGGGGGCTACTTCGCGATGCCGAAGCGGCTCACGGTGCCGGGCATGATGGTCGCCGGCGACGCGGCGAGCATGGTCAACATCCCGACCCTGAAGGGCGTCCACTACGCGATGCACGCCGGGATCTACGCGGCGGAGACGATCGTCGAGGCGCTGAAGGCCGACCCCGACACGGTCAACTTCGAAGCCTACGACGAGCGGGTCACGAAGTCGGCGATCGAGAAGGACCTCAAGGAGTCGCGCAACATGCGCCAGCCCTTCTCGAAGGGCTTCTTCGTCGGCGGCGCGATCGCCTCGGCGATGACGGTCACCAAAGGCAACTTCCCGGGCGGCCACTGGAAGCAGGAGCACGACTCCGAGAACGCGATGTCGATCGGCAAGGCGGGCTCGAAGTACCCGAAGCCGGACGGCGAGCTGACCTTCGACAAGCTCGGCTCGGTCTTCCTCTCCGGCAACGCGACCCGCGACGACGCGCCGAACCACGTCCGCATCCAGACCCACGTGCCGCGCGAGGTGGCGCAGACCTGGGTCTCGATGTGCCCGGCCCAGGTCTACGAGATCCCCGAGGACCAGCAGGGCAACGGCGAGGCGATGGTCGACGTCCACGTCACCGCCTCCAACTGCGTCCAGTGCGGGGCGATCACCGCCAAGGGCGGCCGGCTGACCCTCCCCGAGGGCGGCGACGGGCCGCTGTACCAGGAAACCTGACGCTCTGGCGACAGAGATCGACGACCGGGCTGAATAGGCTCGCGCCATGCTGGCGCTGGGGATCATCTGCGCGATCGGGGCCTCGGCGCTCTACAACACCTCGATCGCCCTGCAGGCGCTGGAGGCGCGGGAGGTGGGGCAGGAGCACGCGCTGCGGTTCTCGCTGATCGGGCGGCTGGTCAAGAATCCGCGCTGGCTGCTGGCGACGTTCATCGGGCTGCTGGGGTGGCCGTTGGAGATCGCGGCGCTGTTGATGGCGCCGCTGACGGTCGTCCAGCCCTGCCTCGCCGGCGGCCTGGTGCTGCTGCTGTGGCTCGGGGTGACGAGACTGGGGGAGAGGCCGGGCCGGCGCGAGTACGGGGCTGTGGCGGCGATCGTGCTCGGCGTCGCCGGGATGGCCTGGGCCGCTCCCGCGCGGACGACCAGCGATGCCGGGGCGGTGCCGATCGCGATCGCTCTGGGGCTGGTCGCGATCCCGATCCTCGCTCCTTACGCGCTGCGGGGCCGGCCCGACGCGGCCGGGACGATCGCGGTGGTCGCCGCCGGCTTCGGCTACGCCTGGACGGCGATCGCCTCGAAGCTGCTCACCGACGAGCTCTCGTCCGGATCGATCCTCGTCGGAGCGATCTGGCTCGCCACCGCCGCCGCCTCCGAGGGGCTGGCGCTGCTGAGCGAGATGAGCGCGCTCGGCAGGCGCCCGGCCACCCGCGTCGCGCCGGTGATGTTCGCCGTCCAGGTCGTCGTGCCGGTGATCCTGGCGCCGCTGATCTTCGAAGAGTCCTGGTCCGACACGCCGGGCGGCGGCGCCGGGCTGGTCGCCTCGATCCTGCTGATCCTCTGCGGCGTGATCGCGCTGGCGGGTTCGAAGGCGGTCGGCGTCGTCATCGACAGCGCCCACGCCGACGGCCGATCGGGCCAGATGAGCCTTTCTTAAACGTTCTCCTCCGGTTTCGCTGCTAGCCTTGCGCCGCTTTCGGCGACAGATCGACTTTCGTTTCCCGCCGAAACAGTTTCCGCAGACTCCGTTTTCAGCACACTCATAGAAGGAGCCAGCCGTAGGCGCCGCCGAGACATCCCTGCCCGACGTTTCGAAGTTCGCGATCGGTTTCGACCACCGCGACCGACCCCGTCTCTTCGAGCTCTGGACCGAGGTGCTCGACTCCGAGCAGTGGTCCGAGGGCAAGAAGCTGGCCGCCTTCGAGGAGCGCTGGGAGCAGTGGAACGAGCTGCCCAGCGTCGGCCTCTCCAGCTGGGCGGGCGGCGCGCTGGCCGCGCTCGAGTTCGCCGGCGTCAAGGGCGAGACCGTCCTCTGCCCCTCGAACACCTTCATGGCGACCCCGCTGGCCGCCATCGGCGCCGGCGCGAACGTCGAGTTCGTCGACTGCCGCCGCGACGACCTCTGCATGTCCTTCGAGGACTTCGAGCGCAAGGCCGAGCGGCATAAGCCGCGCGCCGCGATCCTCGTCCACGTCGGCGGCCACCTCTCATTTGACTCCAAGGAGATCGCCGCATACTGCCGCGACCATGGGATCTTCCTGCTCGAGGACTGCGCCCACGCCCACGGCGCCGACTGGAACGGCAAGCGCCCCGGCAGCTTCGGCGACGCCGGCGTCTACTCGCTCTACGCGACCAAGACGGTCTCCAGCGGCGAGGGCGGCGTCCTCGTCTCCGCCGACGAGGAGTTGATCGAGTACGCGCGCAAGTTCCGCAACTACGGCAAGTTCGACCATCAGGTCGACGGCCTCAACTTCCGCATGAACGAGTTCACCGCCGCCGTCGCGCTGGTCCAGGCGGAGCGGATGGAGGAGATCGTCGCCTGGAAGAACGAGTACGCGCGCGAGCACCTCGACCCGCGGCACCCGGCCCGTCTGACGCTCCCCGAGGGGATGACCTCGGGCCTCTACAAGTACATCGTCTTCGAGGAGATCGAGAAGAGCACCGGCAAGGTCTACGACCAGCCCTGCCATCGGATCATGGGTCGCTCCGACGAGTTGCCCAACACCGACTGGGTGGCCGAGAATCATTGGTGCGTGCCGCTCTACTACCGCCCGGAGAGCCGCGCCACGGCCCTGGCGAGCAAGGAAGGGTGATGGGGATGAGGGTCCTGGTTACCGGAGGCGGGGGCTTCATCGGCTCCCACGTCGTCGAC
This sequence comes from Solirubrobacterales bacterium, assembly GCA_047601885.1. GTDB lineage: Bacteria > Actinomycetota > Thermoleophilia > Solirubrobacterales > 70-9 > VAYN01. The sequence continues at coordinate 882,791 of JASGIK010000001.1, read as the reverse complement.
AAGCTGATCGCGAAAGGCGATACCCCGCGGATCTTCGACCTCAGCGCCTCGCCGTACCATTCGCCGCTCGAGGTCGAGACCTTCACCGGCTCGATCACCGATCCCGGCAACCTCGACCTGGCGATGCGCGACTGCGACGCGGTCATCCACCTCGCCGCCGTCGCCGACGTCGGCCACGTGCTCGCCGACCCGGTCCTCGCCGAGGAGGTCAACACCCGCGGCACCCTGCAGGTGTTGGAGGCGGCCTGCCGCGCCAAGGTCGGCCGCGTCGTCTACGGCTCGACCACCTGGGTCTACAGCGACTGCCCGGAGCAGGAGGTGGACGAGGAAACCGCGATCCCGGCGCCGCGCCACCTCTACACGGCGACCAAGCTCGCCGGTGAGACCTACTGCTCCGGCTACGCCGAACTGTATGACCTCGAGTCGACCGTGCTGCGCTTCGGCATCCCCTACGGGCCGCGCGCCCGCGCCGCCGGCGTGGTCGCCAAATTCACCGACCTCTCCTTCGAAGGCAAGGCGCTGACGATCGCCGGCGACGGCAGCACCACGCGCAGCTTCATCTACGTCGAGGACCTCGCCGACGGGATCGTCGCGGCGCTCGCCCCGCAGGCGGCGGGCCGCACCTACAACCTCTCCGGCGACGAGATCACGACGATCCTCGAGATCGCCGAGGCGGTGCAGGAAAACGTCGACACCTGCGAGATCACCCACACGCCGCCGCGCCCCGGCGACTTCCCCGGCAAGATCATCTCCAACCAGCGTGCCCTCGACGAGCTCGGCTGGAAAGCCGAGACGCCCTTCAAGGACGGCGTCCGCAAGTACGTCGAATGGGTTCGCTGCACGACCCGGCCGCCGGACCCGATCCCGGGCACGAAGCCGTCGATGAACGGCAACGACCACGCCACCGGGGCGCTGCTCGCGGGCGCCGCCAAGCCCGGTTCGCGCGACCCGAAGGTCCTGATCCTCACCGCCGACATCGGCGAGGGCCATGACCTGCCGGCGCGGATGATCGCCGCCGACCTCGAAAAGGAGGTCCCCGACGTCGAGGTGACGATCGACAACGGGCTCGAGGCGATGGGCAGGATGATGTCCGCGGTGGTCCGCGGCGGCTCCCGCTTCACCTTCCGCCGCGCCCCCTGGGTCTTCGACGTCCAGTACTGGCTGATCGCCAAGTTCGCGCCGACCCGCCGGCTGGCGATGCAGCTGATGTACCTGACCGGCGCCCGCGGCCTGCTGAGGCAGGTGGCCGAGCACGAACCGGACGTGATCATCTCCACCTACCCCGGGGTGACCGTGGTGCTGGGGATGCTGCGCGAGAAGCGCCGCCTCGACATCCCGGTGCAGTCGGCGATCACCGACCTCGCCGGGCTGCGCTACTGGGCGCACCCGGGCGTCGACCTCCACTACGTCACCCACCCCGAGTCGATCGAGGAAGTCGAACGGCTGGTCGGGCCAGGTCGGGTCGAGTGGGCGCGGCCGCCGATCTCGCCGCAGTTCCTGATGCCGCGCACCCGCCGCGCCGCCCGCGAAGAGCTGGACGTCGACGCGCACGCCCGCATGGTGCTGGTCTCCGGCGGTGGCTGGGGGGTCGGTGACCTGGAGCGGGCGATCGAGCTGGCGCTCGCCGACGGCGAGACCGAGGTGGTCTGCATCGCCGGGCGCAACGAGATCGCCCGCAAGAACCTGGAGGCGCGCTTCGCCGGCAACGAGCGGGTCCGCGTGCTCGGCTTCACCGACCAGATGAGCGACTGGATGGCGGCCGCCGACGCGATGATCCACGCGACCGCCGGCCTCACCGTGCTCGAGGCCCACATCCGCGGCTGCCCGGTGATCTCCTACGGCTTCTCGGCCGGCCACCTGCGCGCCAACAACGCCGCCTTCGAACGGTTCGGGATCGCCGAGGTGGCGCGCTCCGACCACGAGCTCGAGTCGACCCTGCGCCACGTCGCCGGCGAGCGGCGCTCGCCCGACTCCTCGTTCGCCTCGTTGCCCTCGATCGCCTCGCGGGCGCTCGCGGTGCGGCCGCGGGTGCGTCAGGAGCCGGTCTGGCGGCTGCGCACCGCGCGCGCCGTCGCCGTCGCCGCGCTGGCGATCATCGCCGTCGTCCTGGTGATCTCGGCGGTCCATCGCGAGAGTCCCTGGAAGCCGCTGAACCCGGTCACCAGTCGGATCCACATCGGCACCGACAACGACCCGTCGACCGCGACGCAGGCGGCGAAGAAGCTCGGCCCGGCCGGCTCCTCGCGCGAAGTCGCGGCGGAAACCACCGAAGCCGAAGAATCTCGTTGAGCCGCCGGCGGGGCGCCGCCCGGGGCGGGACGCCGACCGCGCGCCAGGCGGCGGGCGCGGGGGTGCTCGCCCTCGCGGTCGCGGTCCCGCACGCGGGCCCGGCGCTGGCGCCGATCGTCCCCGCCGTGGGGGAACGGCTGCCGGTCGTCCTGCGCGAGGAGGGGGGCGAGGGGGTCGCCCTCACCTTCGACGACGGCCCGCACCCGCGGGGCACCCCGGCGGTGCTGGAGATCCTGCGCGAGGCCGGCGGGCAGAAGGCGACCTTCTTCCTCGCCGGCGAGCAGGTCGAGCGGCGCCCCGCGCTGGCGGCCGAGATCGTCGCCGCCGGCCACCGGGTCGAGCTGCACTGCCACCGCCACCGCAACCAGCTGCGGCTGACGCCGCGGGCGCTGCTCGAGGACGCCGAGCGAGGGCGCGCCGCGATCGAGGAGGCGAGCGGCCAGGCGATCGCCGACTACCGGCCGCCCTACGGGATCTTCAGCGGGTCGGGACTGCGGGCGATCCGCTCACGCGGCTGGCGCCCGGTGCTGTGGTCGAAGTGGGGGAGAGATTGGACGAGAAGCGCGACCGCGGAGTCGATCACCCGCAAGGCGACCGCAGGGATCCGCCCCGGGGACATCGTCCTCTTGCACGACGCGGACTTCTACAGCGCGCGGAACTCTTGGGAGCGCACCGCGTCAGCGCTGCCGAGGATTCTCGACGAGCTGGCGACGCGAGGCCTGAAGTCGAGCGTGCTTCGCCGCTGACTGGGCGGGGCGATGGTCCACTCGTCGCAGCCTGCGAAGGCTTCGTCGAGCAGCCGGGCCATCGTGCTCCGCGGCCGGTCCTGGTCGAAGATCTGCTTGGACATGGCTCTCCGTCCTCAATAGGGGGGTTTCATAAAGGTTCACCTCCCAGTCGGACGAAAAACCTGCACTTTGCGGATTTTGCGAACAGTTGTTCGCGGCGGCCTTACGGTGACCGCGCAAAGTCCGCCAAGTGATCGGCCAGCACTTGGGGCTGATCGAGCGGTACGAAGGTCGCCGAATCGGGTATCTCGACCAGTTTCGCCCCGCCGACCTCCGTCGCCAGCCGTTCGGCGTTGGCGATCGGGAAGAAGCGGTCGCCGGGCGCCCAGGCGAGGAGCAGCGGGAAGCGGGTGCCGCGAAGGGCAGCCGCGGCGGCGATCGTGTGGCGCTTGTCGAGCCCGGCGGTGATCTTCGCCAGGTCGCGCATCAGCGCCGGGTCCGAGAGCGCCGCGCCGGTCCACTCGGCGACCAGCTCGGCCGGCACGCCGCGCTTGGAGAAGGGGGCGAAGCCGCGCCGCTGGACGGCCGGGATCCGGAGGGGGAGCGACATCGCCCGCATCCCGCCGGGCAGCTTCGCGATCGGCGGCATCGCCTTGAAGATCCCGGGCGGGAAGTTCTCGTGGGTGTCGCAGTTGGTGAGGGCGAGGCGGGTGACGCGAGCGGGGTGACGCGAGACGAGGACCTGGGAGATCGCCCCGCCCGAGTCGTTGCCGACCAGGGTCACGTCCTCGAGGTCGAGCGCGGCGATCAGGTCGTCGACGATCTTCGCCAGCCCGGGCGGGTCGAGGGTCGCGTCAGGCGGCATCGCCACGCGGTGGGCGCCGAAGGGCAGGTCGGGGAGGACGCAGCGGTGGTGGTCGGCGAGCGCCGTCGCGACCCCGTCCCAGAGCCTGCCGTCGACCAGGTAGCCGTGGACGAAGACGATCGGGGGCCCGGTTCCCACCTCGCGGTAGCGGATCGTCCCTGCCGGTAGTTCAATCTCACGTGGCTGATCCATCGTGCCTCCGGAGTCGCGGTTGCGCAACTAACATACATACAGCATGAATGCAAGTAAACCAGAAGAGTGGGTTCCGCGTCAGGGTGGGAGCTCGGCCGGCGGCGCGGGCAGGCGCCGCACCCAGGCGCAGCGCGCCAAGACGACCCGCAAGGCGCTGGTCGGCGCCGCCCGCGCCCTTTTCGCCGAGCGTGGTTACGAAGACGTCGGCGCCGAGGAGATCGTCCGCGCCGCCGGCCTCACCCGCGGCGCGCTCTACCACCACTTCCCGAGCGGCAAGCCGGGCCTGCTCGAGGCGGTCTACGAACAGGTGGAGGCGGAGTCGACGGAGCGCGTCGCCCACGTCGTCCTCGACTCCGAGATGGACAGCCCGCTGGCGGCGATGAAGGCCGGCGTCGCCGCCTTCCTCGACGAGTGCGCCGAGCCCGGCTTCCAGCGCATCGCCCTCCACGACGCCCCGGCCGTCCTCGGTTGGGATCGCTGGCGCGAGATCTCCGCCTCCAACGGCCTCGGCCTGATCGAAGCGAGCCTGATCGCGGCGATCGAGGCGGGGGAGATCCGCCCCCTGCCGGTCCGCCCGACCGCCCACCTCCTCCTCGGCGCCCTCGACGAGGCGGCGATGCTCCTCGTCCGCTCCCCCGATCCCGCCGGCCGAGCCGAGATCACGACCGTCCTGCTGGCCCTGATCGACAGCTTCGCCAGGCCTGTGCCGGGGTGAGGGTTCGGGCCGTGACGGCCGTCCGAGGTGCGTCCCGGGCGTCTCGTGGCGACCCGGGCAGGCTGTGGCCGCCACGAGACGCCCGGGACGTCAGGGTCCCTGCGGGAAGGCCCAGGGATGTGACGCTTCCACCTGGATCTGCGCGGAAGGCGTGACGCTTCCTCCCCGAAGGTCACGGATCCGTCGCACTCACGGAAGCGCGGTCGACCTGAGGTACCTATAGGGATCCTCAGGTCGACCGCGCTTCCTCGACTCCTGAGGAACAGTGACCTTCGTGGAGTCTTCGTCACGGAACAGGTCACCTTTCTCTCGTCTCCCGCGCATCTCTGTGGCGCACCGGCCGGGACCCGCGCCTCTCCCCGATCACCCGGCCTTCTCGGTGGCGGCCACAGCCTGCCCGGGCCGCCACCGAGAAGGCCGCGTCCCTCGGGCTCCGGGCGCCAGCTTCAGCGCCCCGACCCGCCTCAAAGACCCCCCTTGCGCACTGCTCTAAACTCTGTGGAGTGAAAGCTTCAATCCACCCCGATTACACCCTCGCCAACGTGCATTGCTCGTGCGGCAACCAGTTCTACACGCGGTCGACCAAAGACGACCTGCACGTCGAGCTCTGCTCCGAGTGCCACCCCTTCTACACCGGTAAGCAGAAGCTGGTCGACACCGGGGGCCGCGTCGAGCGGTTCCAGCGTCGCGCCGCCAAGACCCGGGCCGGCAGGCGGTAGCAACCGTGAGCCCCTTGGCGGGCTCCGCACAACAGGCGTCTCAAACTCCCTCCTCCGACGGCAGCACCAACGGAGGGGACCCGCTGCGCATGCCCGACGGCGCGCTGGTCGCCAAGCGCGACGCGCCCGTCGGCGGGCAGGCGGTGCTGGAGGGAGTGATGATGCGCGGCGTCTCGACCTGGGCCGTCGCCGTCCGCACACCGGAGGGCTCGATCGAAGTCGAGTCCGAGCCGCTCACCCCCTGGGCGAAGCGCAACCGCCTCTGGCGGGTGCCGATCGTCCGCGGCGTCGTCGCCCTCGCCGAATCGATGAAGATCGGCTTCCGCGCCCTGGCGATCTCGGCCAACGCCCAGATCGAGGACGAGGAGGACGGCGAGCCGGAAGAGATCGGCGGCTGGGTCTGGGGCCTGACGATCGCCTTCTCGCTGGTCCTCGCGATCGGCCTCTTCTTCGTCGTCCCGGTCGGGCTGACCAGCCTGATCAAGGACCAGCTCGGCTCGCCCTTGCTCTTCTGGCTGGTCGAGGGCGTGCTGCGCACCGGCATCTTCATCGCCTACATCTGGGCGATCAGCCGGATGCCGGACCTGCGGCGCACCTTCGAGTACCACGGCGCCGAGCACAAGACGATCTCCTGCTACGAGGCCGAAGACGACCTCACCCCGGAGCGGGCGAAGCTCTACTCGCGCCTCCATCCCCGCTGCGGCACCAGCTTCCTGCTGATCGTGATGGTGCTGGCGATCTTCATCTTCGCCCCGCTCGGGCTGCCCGCCTGGTACTGGTTGGTGATCTCCCGCATCGTCGGCATCCCGGTGATCGCGGGCCTCTCCTACGAGGTGATCAAGTGGGCGGGCAAGAACCGCCGCAAAGCCTGGGTCCGCGGCGTGATGTGGCCGGGCCTGATGCTGCAGAACCTGACCACCCGGGAGCCGGATCTGGACCAGCTCGCGGTGGCGATCGCCTCGCTGAACGCGGTCCTCTCGCGCGAGAAGCCCGAGGACCTGCAGTCCGATCAGACGATCGAGATCGTCGCCTAGCCCGGGCCGCCGCCCGTGAGGGCGCGACGCACCTAAACTCGGTCCCATGATCGAGCAGCTCGTCGAACAGATCCGCGCCCGCTTTGCCGAGCTCGAGGCGCTGATGTCGGACCCCGAGGTGATCGCCGACCGCGAGCGCTACGCCGAGGTCGGCCGCGAGTACCGGCAGCTGAAGGACGCCCGCGACCTGGCGGAGGAGTACGCGACCCTGAAGGACGACCTCGAAGGGGCGCGCGAGCTGCTCGCCGAAGGCGACGACGAGGAGCTGCGCAAGGTGGTCGAGGAGGCGCCGCCGCGGCTGGAGGAGCTGGAAGAGGAGATCCGCCTGGCGATGGTGGAGCGCGACCCGAACGACGAGAAGAACGTGATCGTCGAGATCCGCGCCGGCACCGGCGGCGACGAGGCGGCGCTCTTCGCCGGCGACCTCTACAAGATGCTCACCCGCTACGCCGAGCTGCGCGGCTTCGCCACCGAGGTGCTCTCGCAGTCGCCCTCCGAGGCGGGCGGCTTCAAGGAGGTCACCTTCGAAGTGCGCGGCGAGGGCGCCTACTCGGTCTTCAAGTTCGAGGGCGGCACGCACCGCGTGCAGCGGGTGCCGGAGACCGAGAGCCAAGGGCGGATCCACACCTCGACGGCGACGATCGCGGTGCTGCCGGAGGCCGAGGAGGTCGACGTGCAGATCGACCAGAACGACCTGCAGATCGACGTCTACCGCTCCTCCGGGCCGGGCGGCCAGTCGGTCAACACGACCGACTCGGCGGTGCGGATCACCCACAAACCGACCGGCATCGTCGTCTCGATGCAGGATGAGAAGTCCCAGCTGCAGAACCGCGACAAGGCGATGCGGGTGCTGCGGGCGCGACTGCTGGAGCAGCAGATCGCCGAACAGCAGGCGCAGATCGCCTCCGAGCGCAAGGCCCAGGTCGGCACCGGCGAGCGGGCGGAGAAGGTGCGCACCTACAACTTTCCCCAGGGCCGGGTCACCGACCACCGGATCAAGCACACCTCGCACAACCTCGACGGGGTGCTGAACGGGGAGCTCGACGAGTTCACCAACGCCCTCTCGGCGGAGGAGAAGCGACGGCGGCTGGAGGCCGCCGCGGTCGCGTGAACGCGGCGCCGGGCGCGGCCGGTGCGACGTCGTCCGGGGCGACGATCGCCGATGCGCTGGGCGCGGCGAGCGACGCCCTGGCGGCGGCGGGCGTGCCCGAGGCGCGCCTCGACGCCGAACTGCTGCTCGCGGCGGCGAGCGGGCGGGGGAGGGCGAGCCTGATCGCCGACCCGGGCGCCGAGCTGCCGCCCGCCGTGACCCGCGTCTACGGCGAGTTCGTGCGCCGGCGGCTGCGGAGGGAGCCCGTCGCCTACATCCTTGGCACCAAGGGCTTCCGGCGGATCGAGCTGACGGTGGACCGGCGGGTGCTGGTGCCGCGGCCGGAGACCGAGCTGCTGGTCGAGGTGGCGCTGGAGCGGCGGCCGGGCCGGGTGCTCGACGTCGGCACCGGCTCCGGGGCGATCGCCCTGGCGCTGGCCGACGAGCTGCCCGAGGCGGAGATCGTCGCCACCGACACCTCGCCCGGCGCGCTCGCGGTGGCGCGGGCGAACGCCGCGCGCCTCGGCCTCGCCGGGCGGGTCCGCTTCGAGGCGGGGACGCTGCCGGAGGGCGAGAGCTTCGACCTCGTCCTCGCCAACCTTCCCTACGTCGCCGAAGCCGACTGGGCGGGCCTCGAGCCCGAGGTGACCCGATGGGAGCCGCGCGAGGCGCTGCTCGCCGGGCCCGACGGCCTCGACGCCTACCGCGACCTGCTGGCGCCGATGGACTCCGGCCCGGCGGAGTGCCTGCGGCCGACCTTCAGCGATGCGCCTCCCGGCCCCGACACGGCCGCGATCGCGGTCGAGATCGGCGCCGGCCAGGGGCTCGAGGTGGCCGAACTGATGCGCGACGCGGGTTTCGCCCAGGTCGAGGTCCGCGAGGACCTGGCCGGGATCGAACGGGTGGTGATCGGCGCGCGATGAGCACCGGGACGCCCCAGGTCGTACCCCTGGAGAGCGGCGGCGCGGCGGCCGCCCGCTCGGCGCTGGAACGGACGATCACCGCGGGCGGCGTCGCCGTCTTCCCCTCCGACGGCGTCTACGGCCTCGCCTGCGACCCGCTCGACTCGGCGGCGATCCACCGCATCCACCGGATCAAGGGCCGCGACGACGGCAAACCGGCCGCGGTCATGTACTTCTCGCCGCTGGCGATGCGGGAGCTGGTCGCCGAGCTCGGCCCGCGCGCCGCCGCCGCGGTCTCGGCGCTCCTGCCCGGCCCGGTCACCCTGGTGGTGAAGAACCCCGGCCACCGCTACCCGCTCGCCTGCCGCGAGGACGTCGAGCGGCTCGGCGTCCGCCTCCTCGCCGGCCCGCTCGCCGGGGCGATGTGCCCGATCTTCCAGACCTCGGCCAACTTCAGCGGCAAGCCCGCTCCCGGCCGCTTCGAGGACGTCCCCGACTCGATCCTCGAGGCGGTCGACCTGGCGATCGACGGCGGCGAGCTCGGCGGCCTGCCCTCGACCGTCGTCGACATCACCGCGATCGACGACGGCGGCGACTGGGAGATCCTCCGCCAGGGCGCGATCTCCGAAGGCGACCTGGCCAGCGCCCTCGCCCGCTTCGGCCTCGACTAGGGGTTGGTTCGACGGGCCCGGGTGGTTCGGAGGGCGTGTGGTTCGGGGTTCGGGGCGGTGTGGTTCGGGGCGGGGGCGGCTGGCCGCGTGGGCGTGCTCCGGGGCCGTGGCGGCCGTCCGAGGTGCGTCCCGGGCGTCTCGTGGCGGCCCGGGCAGGCTGTGGCCGCCACGAGACGCCCGGGACGTGAGGGGGTCGTGGGGAAGTGGTCACAGGTCGTGACGAAGTGGGGGCTTCCTTGAGGGTTCCGTCCGGGGACGGGATCCAGATGGTGCGGTCGTCGACGAAGACGCCGGGAACGTCACATCTCGAGGTCCTCCGGAGGCCGAGATCGAGGCCCCGAAAACGCGCTGTCGACTTTGACCTCCCTATAGGAGGGTCAAAGGGTGGTCACGTGATTGCAACGTTGTAGGAAGGCGCAAGCAAGCGTGCACTTCCCGACCTCTTCGTCACCTCCCGTACCCGGCCGTCTCGGCCACGGCCACAGCCTGCCCGGGCCGTGGACGAGACGGCCGCGTCCCTTCAGCTTCGGGCGCCAGCTTCAGGCGGCCCAGACCCTTCCCCCGGGCGCCAGCTCCCGGCGCCCCCATCCCTCCCCCACGGAATCAACCGGCCGGCCCGCCGCCCCCGCTCAGCAGCCCGCGCCCGTGAAGGGCAGCCGGACGCGGCGGTGGGAGGAGTTGTCGTGCTCGTCCGACTCGAAGAGCAGGTGCTTGGGGTCGACGGTCATCTGGAAGACGAAGCAGCCGCGCAGGCCGCTGACGTCGATGTACTGCTTGTCGTAGTCGGCCGGGTAGATGTCCGACCAGCCGACCGAGGTGCCGAGGACGTCGCGCTTGATGTGGGGGTCCTGGTTGCAGGCCGGGTAGCGGGCGGTGATCGGGGAGCGCTTGCCGGGGCGGGTGCGGTCGAGGTCCCGCAGGCAGTAGTTGAGCTTCGGGCTGGTCCGCAGCACCGGGCCGAGCTTGCCGTCGGAGAGGACCCGGCGCAGGGTGAACCGCGCGAGCTGGTGGACCTTCCAGTAGGAGCCGCCGAAGTACTCGCCGACGTCGGTGAAGCGCAGGCCGGCGTCGGTGCGCAGGGTGATGTGGCCGCCGCCGACCTTGTAGATCCGCTGCGTCACCCGCATCTTCTTCGGCCCGTCGCGGTGGCCGTGCAGCTCCATCGGCCCCTTGCCGCGGCTCTGCACGTCGGAGGTCGCGTGCAGGAGCGTCCTGCCGTCGTAGGTCGAGACGTACATTTCGCTCGGCGTCCCGATCCGCAGGTTGGGGCAGAGGAGGTGCTTCGCCCCCTGCCCGGTGCAGGGGTTTTCCTTCGCCGCCCGCGGTGCCCCGGCGACCGCGGGCGCGGCGACGACGGCGGCGCCCGCGAGGAACACGGCGCCGAGGAGGAGCGGACGAGCCACCTTCACCCGCGGCAGCCTAACCCGGCGGCCAGGCCGGTATCCAGGCCCGTTGCTATGGTCGGCACAAGCGATGGCCGACCTGCCTGAGAACTTCCAGACCGCTCCGCTGAGCGAGGTCGATCCCGAGATCGCGACCGTCCTCGACCGCGAGCTGCACCGCCAGCAGCGGACCCTGGAGATGATCGCCTCGGAGAACTTCGTCCCCCAGGCGGTCCTCGACGCGGCGGGCTCGGTGCTGACCAACAAGTACGCCGAGGGCTACCCGGGCCGCCGCTACTACGGCGGTTGCGAGGAGGTCGACGTCGCCGAGCAGCTGGCGATCGACCGCGCCAAGGCGCTCTTCGGCGCCGACCACGCCAACGTCCAGCCGCACGCCGGCGCCCAGGCCAACAACGCCGTCTACTTCGCCCTGCTGCAGCCGGGCGACACGATCCTCGGCCTCGCCCTCGACCACGGCGGCCACCTCAGCCACGGGATGAAGATCAACGTCTCGGGCAAGCTCTACAACCCGGTCGCCTACCACGTGCGGCGCGAGGACTACTGGGTCGACATGGACGAGGTCGCGAGCCTCGCCGCCGAGCACCGGCCGAAGATGATCGTCGCCGGCTGGAGCGCCTACCCGCGGCAGCTCGACTTCGCCGCCTTCCGCGAGATCGCCGACTCGGTCGGCGCCCTGCTGATGGTCGACATGGCCCACTTCGCCGGCCTCGTCGCCGCCGACGAGCACCCCAGCCCGGTGCCGCACGCCGACGTCGTCACCACCACCGTCCACAAGACGCTGGCGGGCCCGCGCAGCGGCCTGATCCTGAGCAAGGAGGAGCACGCCAAAGCGATCGACAAAGCGATCTTCCCTGGCCAGCAGGGCGGCCCGCTGATGCACACGATCGCGGCCAAGGCGGTGGCGCTGAAGATCGCCGCCTCGGCGCCCTTCGCCGAGCGCCAGCGGCAGACGATCGCCAACGCCCGCGCGCTGGCGATCGGCCTCGAAGCGGGCGGCATCCCGGTCCTCACCGGCGGCACCGACGTCCACCTGGTGCTGGTCGACCTGACCCCGACCGGGCTCGACGGCCAGACCGCCGAGGACCGCCTGGAGGCCGTCGGGATCACCGTCAACCGCAACGCGATCCCCTTCGACGAGCGGCCGCCGATGAACCCCTCGGGCCTGCGCATCGGCACCCCGGCGCTGACCACGCGCGGGATGAAGGAGGAGGAGATGGAGGAGATCGCCGCGGTGATCGCCGCCGCCCTCGGCCCCGACTTCGAGTCGGAGAGAGCATCGCTCTCGGAGCGCACCGGCGCCCTGATGGACCGCCACCCGCTCTACCCGCAGCTCTCGCCGACCGCGGTCTGAGCCAGTTCCCAAATTGGCCGGTCGGCGTCGCCTGGACGTCCACCGCGCCGGCTAGGTTGGGCAGGATGAACTCCGTGCTCCTCGTCGACCCCCCGATGGCCCTCCAGCACCACCCGATCGGTGCCTCGACCGGCTACATGGCCGAGCTGCGAGGCAACTGGGATGCGCTGGTCGAGGAGGCCTGCCGGGTCTCCAGCTTCGCGGTCGAGCTGGCGGCGCTGAGCGAGCCCGAGCTCGGCCCGCTGGCCGAGTACCTGGCGACGATGCCCGCGCTGCCGTTCCGCTACCTCAGCGTCCACGCGCCGAGCAAGCACCGCCTGATGTCGGAGGCCGAGTTCGTCGCCGCCCTCGCCGCGCTGCCCGCCTTCGTCGACGCGATCGTCGTCCACCCGGACCAGATCGAGGACGCGACGCTCTACCGCGCGCTCGGCGCCCGCCTGGTGCTGGAGAACATGGACGCACGCAAGTCCTCCGGCCGCCACGGCGACGAACTGGAGGCGCTCTTCGCCGTCCTCCCCGAGGCCGGCTTCTGCTTCGACATCGCCCACGCCTGGTCGGTCGACCCGGAGATGGAGGTCGGCGAGGACCTGCTCGACCGCTTCGCCGCCCGCCTGCGCCACGTCCACCTCAGCTCGCTCGACGAGGGCCTCAGCCACGAGTCGCTGCGGGCCGAGGACGAAGCGCTCTTCGAGCCCCTCCTCGCCCGCTGTCGGGACGTGCCCTGGCTGCTCGAGGCGCCCCCGCGCCTGATCTGATCCCGCCGTGAGCGCGCTCGAGGACCTGGCGGAGCGCAGCGAGGCGGGCTTCCCGAACCTGACCCGGGCGCGGGTCGCCACCGAGTCCGGCATCGCCGAGCTCTCCCGCCGGCTCGCCGACCTCGCGGTCGACGCCGACGCCGCCGTCGTCCTCTTCGGCTCCTGGGGCAGGGGGGAGGTGACCGAGCAGAGCGACTACGACTGGGCGGTCCTGGTCGACGGCCCCACCCGCGGGGCGGTCGCGCCCGCCCCCGAGGCGGTCGCGGCGGCGCTGGCGATCGGCGACAGAGGTCCCGGCGTCGAGGGGATCTTCGGCGCCGACGTGTTCGGCGACCACCTGGTCGAGCGGATCGGCCTCGACGCCGACGACAACACCAACCTCTCGCGCCGCATGCTGCTCCTGCTGGAGTCGGTCGGGATCGTCCACCCGGAGGTCCGCGACAGCTGTCGCGACCGGGTCCTGCGCGGCTACCTCGACGAGTCGGTCGACGACTTCCGCCCGCCGCGCTTCTTCCTCAACGACCTGATCCGCTACTGGCGCACGATCTGCGTCGACTACGTCGGCAAAGAACGGCGCGGGGGAGAGGACCGCAAGTGGGCGATCCGCGACCTCAAGCTGCGCACCTCGCGCAAGATCCTCTTCGCCGGCGGCCTGCTGCCGATCCTCCTCTGCCACCGGTTCCGCGCCGCCGCCATGGAGGGCTTCCTGCGCGAGTCCCTGCAGCGGCCCTCGCTCGACCGCATCGCCTACGCCTTCCTCGAGCTCGGCGCGGTCGACGCCGGCGTCCGCGCGGTCACCGCCTACGACCGCTTCCTCGGCCTGATCGCCGACCCCGGGGTGCGCGAGGAGCTCGCCGCGGTCACCCGCGCCACCGCCAAGGGCTCGCCGGCCTTCGCCGAAGGCCGGCGGCTCGGCCGCGAGATCGAAGCGGGGCTGCAGGCGCTCCTCTTCGAGACCCGGATCGAGCCGCTGGTGCGCGAGTACGGGATCTTCTGAGCGCCCCGCCTCGCTAGGGTCGCGTCCGATGAAGATCTGGGTCGACTGCACCGCCGCCGCGCACCCGCTGGTGCTGCGGCCGCTGATCGAGCTGTTCGAGGGGCGCGGCGACGAGGTCTTCGTCACCGCCCGCGAGTACGGGCAGACGGTCGGCATCCTCGACCGCCTCGGCCTCCACTACACCGTGGTCGGCGAGCACGGCGGCGCCTCCCGCCTGGGCAAGGCGCGGGCGCTCGAGTCGCGCTCCCGCGCGCTGGCCAGGCTGGTCTGGGAGAAACGGCCGGAACTGGCGCTCGCCCACGGCTCGGTCGACCTCGCCGTCGTCTCCTGGCTCCTGCGCCTGCCCTCGGTGCAGATGCAGGACTACGAGTTCGCCAACCTGCAGCGCCAGATCGCCTTCCGCGCCGCCGCCCGCGTCCTCGCCCCGGAGGCGATCCCGGTCGACCGGCTGCGGAAGATCGGCGCCAAGCCGAAGAAGCTGGTCCGCTATCCCGGCCTGAAGGAGGAGTACTACCTCTACGACTTCGTCCCCGACGAGGGCATCATCGGCGACCTCGGCCTCGACGCCTCGAAGGTGATCACGGTCGTCCGGCCGCCGCCGGAGACCTCCGAGTACCACGAGCACAACGACGTCTACGCCGCCACCCTGCGCCGGCTCGCCGAGGCCGACGGCGAGGTGCAGGCGGTGGTCATCCCCCGCACCCGCGAGCAGGGGGAGGCCGCCCGCGCCCTCGGCGCCGCCAACCTGCTGATCCCCGAGCGGGCGATCGACGCCCAGAGCCTGATCGCCTGTGCCGACCTCGTGGTCAGCGCCGGCGGCACGATGAACCGCGAGGCGGTCGCCCTCGGCACCCCCGTCTACACGACCTTCAGCGGCCGCATGGGCGGGGTCGACGAGGTGCTGATCCACGAAGGCCGGCTGCGGGTGCTGGGGGATCCCGCCGAACTCGATCTGCGCAAGCGGACCGATCCGATCGGGGTCCTGAATCCGCGCGACCCGTCCTTCCTCGTCGCCTCCGTGCTCGGCGCCGTCGCCGTTTATCCGTAACCTGACGCCGTCCGGGGCCGCCGGGCGGATTTCCCACCTCGAACAGACGCGGGACCTGAGATTTGGCGTCGACCACCGATGCAGTACTCGCCTTCATCGCCGCGGCGGCGATCGCCTGGCTGACGGTGCCCTACGCCGAGTGGCTGGCGTTCCGGGTCGGCGCGATCGACTACCCGAAGGAGCGCAGCCTCCACACCAAGCCGATGCCGCGCCTCTCCGGCCTGGCGATCCTGATCGCGGTCGAGGCGGCGGGCTGGATCTGGCTGCCCGGCGACGACGAGAGCCGCTGGATCCTGATCGGCGGCGTCGCGATCGCCGCGGTCGGCGTCCTCGACGACATCTACGACCTGCCCGCGCTGCCGAAGCTGGTCGGCCAGATCGGCGCGGCGCTGATCCCGGTCCTGGCCGGGGTGCGGGTGGAGAACCTGACGCTGCCCTTCCTCGGCGGCTTCGAACTGCACGGCTGGGGCTACCCGCTGACCGTGCTCGGGATCGTCGCCGTGGTCAACGTGATCAACTTCCTCGACGGGGTCGACGGGCTCGCCGCCGGCGTCTGCGCGATCGCCGCGGTCACCCTGGCGACGATCGCGCTGTCGCTCGAACGCAACTCGGCGGGCGTGCTGGCGGCGCTGACCGCGGGCGCCGCGCTCGGCTTCCTCCGCCACGGCTTCCCGCCCGCCTCCAGCTTCATGGGGGACACCGGCTCCAACCTGCTCGGCTACCTGCTGGCCACCGCCTCGGTGCAGGGAGCGCTGAAGACGAACGCCGTGATCGCCCTCGCCTTCCCGCTGATCGTGCTCGCGGTGCCGATCCTCGACACCGGCTTCGTCGTCGCCAAACGGCTCAAATACCGCCAGCCGATCTACCAGGCCGACAGCTGGCACTTCCACCACCGGATGGCGAACAAGGGGTTCAGCCAGCGGCGCACCGTGGCCTACCTCTACGCCTGGACGATCGTGATGTCGGCGCTGGCGCTGGCCCTGCGCTTCGTCCCCTACAGCGACAACCACGGCCACTTCGACGCGCTCTGGACCGCCGTGATGCTGGTCTTGATCGCGGCGGCGCTCGCCTACAGCGTGTACCTCGTCTACGTGCTCGAGATCCTGAAGCTGCGGCGCGGCAAGATCAACCCGGAAACCGGCGAGTTCGAAGCCCTGGACCTCGACCCCGGGCGCTCCGCTCCCAAACCCCCGGCAGGTAGTGGCAAGGGGCACTAACCCGCATCAGAAAGCCGTTTGTCGGCCCGTTCGGATATAGTCGCGCTGCGCTCGCCCCGCAGAGGCGGGCGTCTCTATGTCTCCTCCTAAGCATGTCGACCTACTCGTGCTGGCCGCAGCCGCGGTTGTGTTCGCCCTTGGCGGATTTCCCGTTCTCGGGTACGTCACCGCGCTGGTCGTCTGGCTCGCCCAGCGGGGGATCCAGTGGCTGGCCCAGAAACGGTCGGCCGAAGCGCTGAGGGCAGGCAACCGGCAGCGGGCGATGGGGATCACCGCCTTCAGCGCGCTCGGCCGGGTCTGGCTGATGTGCCTGGTGGTCCTGCTCGTCGGCCTCGCCGATCGCACCGCCGGGCTCTCTTCGGCGATCCTCCTGGCGGCCCTCTTCACGATCTCGATGGGCGCCGCCGGCATGGCCTACCTCCTCGAACCCGAAGGGCACGGCGTCCAACCGCGATGAAGACCAAGACCAAAGCCCTGATCGCCGGCGGCACCTGGCTGCTGATCGTCATCCTGCTGCTCGTCATCTTCGGCAGCGAAGGCAAGAACGAAGAGTTCAAGCCGCAGAACGAGTTCAAGCTTCATCCCTGGATCTCGATCCACCTCGGCCCGATCGACCTCTCGGTCAACCGCGCCGTCTTCTACCTGCTGCTGGCCAGCGGCCTGACCATCGGGACGATGGTCTGGATCTCCCGCAAGATGCAGCAGCGGCCGAACAAGACCCAGGCCGCGGTCGAGATCGCCTACGACGTGGCGAAGAACAACATCACCCGCGGCAACATCGGGGCGGCGGACGTCGCGACCCGCTGGTTCCCCTTCATCGCCGCCCTCTTCTTCTTCATCCTCTTCGCCAACCTGATCGGCTACCTGCCGCTGCCGACCAACACCGGCGAGCACTTCAACGTCTTCGGGCTCGAAATCCCGACCTTCGCGATCTACGCGGCGACGGCGAACATCTCGATCCCGATCGCCCTCACCCTGGTCGTCTGGATCAGCTACCACGTCGAAGGCATCCGGGCCAAGGGCTTCGTCCCCTACCTGAAGAGCTGGCTGCCGCCGGGCCTGGAGAACATGAGCCCGATCGGCCGCGCGGCGATCTTCCTGATCGAGGTGGTCTCCCACTTCGTCCGGCTCGTCAGCCTCTCCGTCCGACTTTTCGCCAACATCCTCGCCGGCCACCTCCTCTTGCTGTTCATGGGCGGCGGGCTCGCGGTCCTGCTCGGGATCGCCGCGCTCGGCGCCCTGACCTTCCCGCTCGCCTTCGCCTTCTTCATCTTCGAGGTCGGGCTTGTGGCCACCCTGCAGGCATTCATCTTCTCGACCCTCAGCGCCATCTACATCGGCGGAGCCACCTCCGCCGAGCATTGACAACAAGAAAAGGAGCACTTTCACTGATGGACCTGCCATCAATCACTGCCGCAACCGAAGCCATCACCGGCGAAGACGTGAAAGGCGCCGGTAAAGCGATCGCCCTCGGCGTCGGCGCCGGACTCGGCTCCATCGGCGCCGGCATCGGCATCGGCTTCATCTTCGGCAAGGAGATCGAGTCGGTCGCCCGCCAGCCGGAGATGAAATCGGAGCTCGAATCGATCCGCTGGCTCGGCTTCGCGCTTACCGAGGCCGTGGCCTTCTACACGTTCATCTTCGGCCTGATCGCCTTCTTCCTCTCGTAGCGATGGCGCTCGCCGGCCAAATAGCCGCGATCCCGGTCGCGGCGAGCGAAGGAAGCTTCCTGGTCTCACCGGGCGTCGGCCTGATGATCTGGACCCTGATCGTGTTCCTGTTCACGATGTGGGTGCTGAACAAGGTCGCCTTCCCGCGGATCCAGGAAGCCCTGGACAAACGGGCGAAGACGATCTCGGAGTCGATCGAGGCCGCCGAACGGCAGCGCAAGGAGTCCGACGAGCTGCTCGCGGAGTACCGCTCCCGGCTCGCCGAGGCGCGTGAGCAGGCCGACGAGATCATGGCTCGCGCCCGCAAAGCCGCCGACACCGCCGAGGCGGAGGCGACGGCCGCGGGACGGGAGAAGCGCGAGGAGCTGGTCGCCCAGGCGCAGCGCGACATCGAGGCCGAGACCCGACGCTCGCTCGAGTCGATCCGCAAGGAGGTCGCCGACCTCACCGTCCTGGCGACCGAGAAAGTCACCCGCAAGACGCTCTCCGAGGCGGACCAGAAACGGCTCGTCGAGGAGGCGCTCGGGGAGGTCGACTTCTCGACCCTCTCGGGTTCGGAGAACTAGGGGTACCTGGAGCAGATGGCCGACGCCGCCCGCGTATACGCCGAGGCCCTCTTCGCGGCTGGAGAGGACAAAGGCAACATCGACGCCCTGCAGGAGCAGTTGGCGGCGTTTGCCGACGCCGTCGACGGCGATCGCGAGCTGCAGATCTTCCTGTTCAGCCCGTACCTCAGCTCGAACGACAAGACGGAGGGCCTGCGACGCGCGGTGACGGGCGCCGAGCCGGAGTTCTCCAACTTCCTCGAGCTGCTCGTCGAGAAAGGCCGGATGCCGGAGGTGTTCCGGATCCGGCGCGAGTTCGACGAGCTCTGGAAAAAAGCCCACAAGCGCCTCGACGTCACCGTCACCAGCGCGATCGAGCTCGACCCGGGTGTGGTCGGCAAGATCGGCGAGGAGGTGGAAAGGCAGACCGGCGAGAAGGTCGAGCTGTCGAGCGAGGTGGACAGCGAGATCCTCGGCGGCATCGTGCTGCGGGTCGGCAACATGGTCCTTGACGCGAGCATCCGCACTCGTCTGGAGAAACTGCGAAAAAGCGTCGCGAGCGCGGCGTAAGGAGGAAGTAGACCAAGATGGCGATGGAGATCAAGCCCGACGAGATCGCGAGCATCCTGCGCGAGCGGATCGAGGGTCTGGAGACCGATACCGCCGACCTCACCGAGGTCGGCACCGTCCTCTCTGTGGCCGACGGCATCGCCCGCGTCCACGGCCTCGACAACTGCATGGCGCTGGAGATGCTGGAGCTGCCGCACGGCGTCACCGGCCTGGCGCTGAACCTCGAGTCCGACAACGTCGGCGCGGTGCTGTTCGGCGAGTGGGACAAGGTCGTCGAGGGCGACACGGTCAAGCGGACCGGCCACCTGCTGGAGATCCCGGTCGGGCCGGAGCTGCTCGGCCGCATGGTCGATCCGCTCGGCCGGCCGCTCGACAACCGCGGCGAGGTCGCGACGACCGAGACCCGCCCGGCCGAGTTCAAAGCCCCGGGCGTGGTCGAGCGCCAGCCGGTCGAGGAACCGGTGCAGACCGGGCTGATGGCGATCGACGGGATGATCCCGATCGGCCGCGGCCAGCGAGAGCTGATCATCGGCGACCGCCAGACCGGTAAGACGGCGATCGCGATCGACACGATCATCAACAACAAGGACAAGGACCTGATCTGCATCTACGTCGCGATCGGGCAGCGGATGTCCACCGTCGTCCAGCTGAAAGAGACGCTGGAGGAAAACGGCGCGATGGAGAACACGATCATCGTCGCCGCGCCGGCCGACGAGGCGGCGCCGATCAAGTACATCGCCCCCTACGCGGGCTGCGCGATGGGCGAGTACTTCCTCTACAACGGCAAAGCCGCCCTCTGCGTCTACGACGACCTCACCAAACACGCTTCCGCCTACCGCCAGATGTCGCTGTTGCTGCGGCGCCCGCCCGGTCGCGAGGCCTACCCGGGCGACGTCTTCTACCTGCACTCGCGGCTGCTCGAGCGGGCGGTGAAACTGAACGACGAGCTCGGCGGCGGCTCGCTGACGGCGCTGCCGATCATCGAGACCCAGGCCTCCGACGTGTCGGCCTACATCCCGACCAACGTCATCTCGATCACCGACGGGCAGATCTTCCTCGAGTCGGACCTGTTCTTCTCCGGCGTCCGCCCGGCGATCAACGTCGGCATCTCCGTCTCCCGCGTCGGCGGCAACGCGCAGACCAAGGCGATGAAGAAGGTGGCCGGGAAACTGCGCCTCGACCTCTCGCAGTACCGCGACCTCGAGGCCTTCGCCCAGTTCGGCTCCGAGCTCGATCCGGAGACGCAGAAAGCGCTGACCAGAGGTGAACGGCTGGTCGAGCTGCTGAAACAGAAAGAGCGCGAGCCGCTCGCCGTCGCCGACCAGGTCGCCTCGATCTACTCGGGCACCGGTGGCTACCTCGACCGGATCAAAGTCGAGCGCGTCTCCGAGTTCCTCGCCGACCTGCGGGTGCGCCTGCACTCCGAACACCAGGACCTGCTCGACAAGATCGAATCGAGCGGCAAGCTCGAGGACGACGACGAGAAGGCCCTGGGCGAGGCGATCGGCGCCTTCGTCGAGGACTTCGGCCCCGACTTCGACGAGCACGGCGACCCGGTCGACGCCGGCGAGCTGGAGCCGAAGCCGGCCAAAGCCGCCGCCGCGTCTGACGACGCAGCGGCGCAGGGCGAGACCGCGGAGGCGACCGCGGCTTCATAGCCGCGTCGGAGATCCACCATGGCCTCGCAGAAGGAAGTCAAAAGTCGCATCGCGTCGATCAAGAACATCAACAAAATCACGCGCGCGATGGAGATGGTCGCGGCGGCGCGGCTGCGTCGCGCCGAACAGCGGATCGGGGACCTGCGCCCCTACTCCGAGGGGATGCGGAAACTGACCCGGATCGCCTCCGCCCACGCGGGCGGGGTGCCGCGGGTGCCGGTCCTCGCCGAGCGCGAGGACGTGAGGAAGGTCGGCATCGTCCTCGTCACCGGTGACCGCGGCCTGGCAGGCGCCTTCAACTCGAACATCATCCGCGAGGGCATGCGCACCGCCGCCCGCGTCCGCGACGAAGGGGCCGAGCCGGTCTTCTCCGTCGTCGGTCGCAAGGGCGTCTCGGCGCTGACCTTCCGCAAACAGGAGCTGGCGGGCGAATACGTCGGCTTCACCGACCGCCCCGCCTTCTCCGACGCGCGCCAGATCGGCGAGGAGCTGACCGCCCGCTACGTCGACGAGGACGTCGACCGGGTCGAGCTGGTCTACAACCGCTTCGTCTCGCCGCTCACCCAGCACGTCTGGCGCCAGGTGCTGCTGCCGCTGCAGCAGGCCGAGGTGACCGGCGAGGGCGCGGAGGCGGAGGAAGAGGCCACCACCGAGAACGAGTCGGAGGGGCCGCAGGCGCGTTCCGAGTGGTTCTTCGAGCCGGACGCCGAGGAGCTGCTCGGTCGGCTGATCCCGGAGTACGTGACGATCTCGGTCTACCGGGCCCTGCTCGAGTCCTCCGCCTCGGAGCTCGGGGCGCGGATGACCGCGATGCGCAACGCCGCCGAGAACGCCGAAAAAATCAACGAGAAACTGACCCTGGAGATGAACCGCGCCCGCCAGGCGGAAATCACCAACCAGATCATCGAGGTCGTCTCCGGCGCCGAGGCGCTCGGGTAGACCAGCCCAGAACCCAGACTTACGGAAGACCAGGAAAAGGAATCAATGGCTGACAGCAACGGCAACGGAGCAGGGCAGAACATCGGTCGCGTCGAGCAGGTCACGGGTGTCGTGATCGACGCGCTCTTCCCCGATGGCCTGCCGGAGATCTACTCGGCGATCGTGATCGAGAGCCGCGGCAACGACGACGGCGAGAACACCGAACTGGTCTGCGAGGTCCAGCAGCACCTCGGCGACGACCGCGTGCGCGCGGTGGCGATGGACGCCACCGACGGCGTGCAGCGCGGCGACAAGGTGGTCGACACCGGCGGTCCGATCACCGTCCCGGTCGGCGACGTCACCCTGGGGCGGATCTTCAACCTGCTCGGCGACCCGATCGACAACGGCGAGGAGGTGGCCGCCGAGGTCGAGCGCTGGCCGATCCACCGGCCCGCCCCGAAGGCCTCCGACCTGACCCCGACCCAGGAGATCCTGGAGACCGGGATCAAGGTCATCGACCTGCTCGCCCCGTACGCCAAAGGCGGCAAGGTCGGGCTGTTCGGCGGCGCCGGCGTCGGCAAGACCGTGTTGATCCAGGAGCTCATCCGCAACATCGCCGAGGAGCACGAGGGCCTGTCCGCCTTCGTCGGCGTCGGCGAGCGTTCGCGCGAGGGCAACGACCTCTGGCTCGAGATGAAAGAAAGCGGCGTCATCGACAAAACGATGCTCGTCTTCGGCCAGATGAACGAGCCGCCCGGAGCCCGCCTCCGCGTCGCCCTCTCCGGCCTGACGATGGCCGAGTACTACCGCGAGCAGGGTGGCCAGGACGTGCTGCTCTTCATCGACAACATCTTCCGCTTCGTCCAGGCGGGCTCCGAGGTCTCGGCGCTGCTCGGGCGGATGCCTTCGGCGGTCGGCTACCAGCCGACGCTGGAGACCGAGATGGGCGGCCTGCAGGAGCGGATCACCTCCACCGACCGCGGCTCGGTGACCTCGATCCAGGCCGTCTACGTGCCCGCCGACGACTACACCGACCCGGCTCCGGCCTCGGTGTTCGCCCACCTCAACGCGACCACCGCGCTCTCGCGGGCGATCTCCGAGAAAGGCATCTACCCGGCGGTCGACCCGCTCGACTCGACCTCGACGATCCTCAAGCCGGACGTCGTCGGCGACGAGCATTACCGCACCGCGACCGAGGTCCAGGAGGTCCTGCAGCGCTACAAAGAGCTCCAGGACATCATCGCGATCCTCGGGATCGACGAGCTCTCGGACGAGGACCGGCAGACGGTGTCGCGGGCCCGCAAGATCGAGCGCTTCCTCTCGCAGCCGTTCTTCGTCGCCGAACAGTTCACCGGCCGCTCCGGCGAGTACGTGCCGGTCTCGGAGACGGTGCGCGGCTTCCGCGAGATCCTCGACGGGCAGCACGACGACCTCCCGGAGGGCGCCTTCTACATGCAGGGCGGCATCGACCAGGTCACCGAGAACGCCGCCGCGAAAGCCTGAGGACGAAGTTGGCCGCCGAGCACATGCTGGACGTCGAAGTCCTCACCCCCGAGGGGCAGGTCTTCAGCGGCGAAGTCCGCCAGCTGTCGACCCGCACCGAGGTCGGCGAAATCGGCATCCTCGCCAACCACGCCCCGGTGCTCGGCGCCCTGCAGCCGACCACCCTGCGGCTGCACGTCTCCGACTCGGAGACCAAGCGCTACGCCCAGTCGCACGGCTGGCTGCAGGTCTACGACAACACCGCGCGCGTCCTGGTCGAGGAAGCGCTGGCGCCGGAGGACCTCGACGCCGGCGCGCTCAAAGAAGAGCTCTCCGACGCCGAACGTCGCCTCTCCGAGTCCGAGTCCGGCTCCGCCGAGTGGTCCCGCGCGCTGAAAGACAAACAGCGCGCCGAGACGTTCCTCAGCATCGCCCTGGGATGACCCGAGCCCCGGCGGGCCGGCTCGATTCCCTGCATTTCCGCCGCTTCGCGACGTTCCGGAAGCGTTCCGAAGGGACGTCTGCTTGCAAGCGAGACCGAAGCTTCGCGGCGCGGTCGACCTGCGTAAACCTATGGCTGACGAGAGTCGACCGCGGTCGGGGGCCGGCGGAGCACGCTGATGGATCGGGAGCGGCACCCGTAGGGTGCGCGACTCAATTCCGGAACGAGACGACCGGCTCCCCTCCTTCGCCAACGCCATGAACCCTTCGACTTCCGAGCTTCTCTCCCTCGCCAAGCGACTTATCGCCTACGAAACCTGCGAGCAGCAAAACATTGTCGAGTGCGCCGGGTTCGTGGAAGCGTGGTTGGAGGCTCGCGACATAGAGGCGACGCGCGAAACGGTTCGCGGGCTGCCTGTCGTGAAGGCCGAAGTGGGGCCGGCGGGGGTGCCGACGGTGGTGCTCGAGGGGCACATCGACGTCGTCCCTGCCCATCCGGAGCAATTCGAGCCGCGGCTGGACGGCGATCGGCTCTACGGGCGGGGCGCCTACGACATGAAGGGCGCGATCGCGGCGATGATGGTGGTCACCGCGGCGCTGCGCGATCAGGATCGGGTGAGGGTGCGGCTGGGGATCGTCGGCGACGAGGAGTCCGAGGAGGGGGACGACCGCGGCTGCGACAGCCTGGTCGACAACGGCTTCACCGGGGACTTCGCGATCACCGGCGAGCCGACCGACATGCACATCGGCGTCGAGGCCAAGGGGGTGCTGGCGCTGCGGCTCGAGGTGGGCGGGACGGCGGCCCACGGCGCCACTCCCTGGCTGGGCGACAACGCCGTCTTGAAGGCGATCGACGTTTTCCGGTCTATCGAGTCGCTACCGTTTGCCCGACAGAGTTCGGAGTTGTTCGACCGCCCCTCGATAAACCTGGGGCGGATCTGGGGCGGCGACGCTCTGAACAAGGTGCCCGACCGATGCGTGATCGACGTCGATATCCGCTACCTGCCCGGCCAAGACCCTGCCGCCCTGCTCGCGGAAGTCGAGGCGATCTCCGGCGCGACGGCGCAGCCGCTGTTGGTCCGCCCGCCGGCGACCGTCGACCGCGAGTCGCCCTTCGTCCAAGGGCTGCGCGAGGCCTCGGCGACGCATGCCGGCTCGGAGGCGATGAGCGTCGGGCGCGACGGCGCCTCCGACGCGGTCTCGTTCCTGCGGGTCGGCGTCCCCGCGGTCGAGTTCGGCCCGCTCGGGGCCGGGCACCACGGCCCGGAGGAGTGGGTCTCGGTCCCCTCGCTGGAGGGCTATCGACAGGCGCTCGAGTCGTTCTTGAGGTCGATCCCGGAGCGGCTCGATGACTGACGTCCCGCCGCCCGGCTGGTCCACCCGCAAGCCGCCGCCCGAGGGCGACGGCACGCCGCCGCCGAAGAAGAAGCGCTACTGGTGGCGCTTCAGCCTTGCCAGCCTGATCATCGTCGCGGTCACCGCCGCGGCGACCTCCTCGGCGATCCTGCTCTACATCGACTCGATCGCCGAAGCGATCGGGACGCCGGAAAACGAAAAGGAATACGAAAGAGTCAAGGAAGTCATCAACAAAGTCCACGGCGGCGAACCGGAGACGATCCTGATCTTCGGCTCCGACAGCCGTCCCGAATTCGGCGAAAAGTACGGCCGCTCCGACACCACGATCCTGCTGCGCCTCGACTCCGAACAGAACCTGATCTCGGTGATGTCGATCCCGCGTGACCTGAAGACCGAAATCCCCGGGGTCGGGACCGACAAGTTCAACGCCGCCTACTCCGCCGGCGGGCCGAAGCTGGCCGCCGAGGTGGTCAAGGAAATGACCGGGTTGCAAATCAACCACATCGTCAACATCGACTTCCTCGGCTTCGTCCGCGCGGTCGATGCGATCGGCTGCGTCTACACGGACGTCGACCGCCGCTACTACCACTCGAACGTCGGCGTGGCGCCGGAAGAAGAATATTCGGAAATCGACATCAAGCCCGGCTACCAGAAACTCTGCGGGAAAAAAGCGCTGCAGTACGTGCGCTACCGCCACACCGACACCGACATCGTCCGCTCGGCCCGTCAGCAGAGCTTCCTCAGCCAGGTACGCCATCAGATCTCGCCGCTGGACCTGATCACCGACAACCACAACCTGATCGACATCCTCGCCGAATACACGACCTCCGACATCCACGAGGGCACCGAACTGATCACCCTGCTCGACCTGCTCTACGAACTGAAGGGCGCCGAAATCAACCAGGTGCACTTCCCGGCCGAACTCGGCCCCAGCTTCGTCTACTCGAGCGAGCCTGAAATCCACCACGCGGTGAAGGAATTCCTCGGCGAAGCCGGCTACGAGTCGCACAAGTTCCCGGAAGAAAAGCCGGAAACGAAGAAGTCCGGGAAGAAGAGCAAGAGCGAAAAGAAGGCAAAGAAGAAGCACAAGAAGAAGCACCACACGCCGCCCGGAGGGGACGAACTGGTGTCGATGCCGGAAACCGGCAAGGCGATGGCCGAAAGGGTCGTCCGCCACGTCGGCGGCGGCTTCCCGGTCTTCTACCCGACCCGCCTGCCCGAAGGGGCCTACTACCAGGAAGATAACTCCTACGAACACATCGTCAACCCGTACGTCTACCACCTGAAAGACAAGGAAAAGGTGCGTCACGGCGCCTACCGGATGATCGGCATCTACCGGCCCGAATACGAAGAAACCTACTTCGGGGTACAGGGCATCCAGGGCTGGGAAGATCCGCCGATCCTCGACGACCCGACCGAAACCGTGACCAAGAACGGGCGCGAATACTCGATCTACACCGACAGCGGCCAGATCAAGCTGGTCGCCTGGCATCGCGGCGAAAACACCTACTGGATCTCCAACAGCCTGCAACAGTCGCTGACCAACAAGCAGATGATGGGCATCGCCGAGTCCTGCAAGGTGATCCTGCCGCCGAAGAACAACTCGAAGAAGGGGAGCAAGAACGAATGAGCGAACGCGACGCGGTCGGAGTGATCGGCGTCGGCTGGGTCGGGTTGGTGACCGCCGCCTGCTTCGCCGAGCTCGGCCACAAGGTGATCGCCCGCGACATCCTGCCGGGGAAGGTCGAGGCCCTCTCGCGCGGGGACGTCGCGATCCACGAGCCGGGGCTGACCGAGATGCTCCGGCGCAACGCCGAGCGGATCACCTTCACCACCTCGATGGAGGAGCTGCTGAGCGGCGCCCGCCTGCTCTTCACCTGCGTCGACACGCCGCCGACCTACTCCGGTGACGCCGACCTCTCGCGGGTGCGCGCGGTCGTCGCCGAGCTCTCCGAGGACTCCGACCACGTGCTGGTGATGAAGAGCACGGTGCCCGCCGGGACCGGCGAGTCGATCCGCCGCGACCTGCCCGGGCTGGCCTACGTCTCCTGCCCCGAGTTCCTCAAGGAGGGGACCGCGGTCGCCGACTTCATGCACCCTGACCGGGTCGTCGTCGGCGCCGACCCAGGCGACGAGGAGGCGGCCGACGCGGTCGCCGCGCTCTACGCGCCGCTCGGCGAGGAGGGTGAGGTGCTGCGCACCGACGTCGCCAGCGCCGAGATGATCAAGCTCGCCTCGAACGCCTTCCTGGCGACCAAGATCTCCTTCATCAACGAGATCGCCAACGTCTGCGAGGAAGTCGGCGCCGACGTCGGCGAGGTCGCCCGCGGCATGGGCTCCGACACGCGGATCGGCCCCTCCTTCCTGCGCGCCGGGATCGGCTACGGCGGCTCCTGCTTCCCCAAGGACGTCTCGGCGCTGAAGATGCTGGCCGGCAACACCGGCTACCACTTCCAGCTGCTGACCTCGGTGATCGAGGTCAACGAGCTGCAGAAGCGGCGCGTCGTCGGCAAGCTGGAGAAGCACCTCGGCTCGCTGATCGGCAAGCGGGTGGCGCTGCTCGGGCTCGCCTTCAAGCCGGACACCGACGACATGCGCGAAGCCTCCAGCCTGGTGCTGGCGGCGCGGCTGCAGGGCGAGGGCGCCGAGGTGGTCGCCTACGACCCGGTCGCGACCCGGCGGGCGAGCGAGATGCTGACCTCGGTCGTGATGGCCGACTCGGCGATGGCGGCGTTGGAGGGTGCCGACGCCGTCGTCCTGGTGACCGAGTGGAAGGAGTTCCGCGACCTCGACTGGAAGGCCGCCGCCGAGGCGATGGCGAACCCGCTGGTCGTCGACGGCCGCAACTTCCTCGACCCGGCCGCCCTCGCCGCGGCGGGCTTCGAATACGAGGGGATCGGCCGCCGGGCCGCGGAGGACCGGCGCATCCAGCGCCCGGAGGAAGCGATGCGAGCGCGCAGCGCGAGTTCCTCGGTCGCTCGCGCGCAGAGCACGCCACGCTCCCTGCGTCCTTGACCTGCTTGGTCCTCCACGGCCCGGTGACCGAATGCAGGCGATCGTCTTAGTCGGCGGCGAGGGCACCCGCCTGCGCCCGCTCACCGACTCGGTGCCGAAGCCGGCGCTGCAGCTCGTCGACCGCCCCTTCCTCGCCTACATGGTCGAGTGGCTGGGGGCGCATGGCGTGACCGAGGTGGTGCTCGCCTGTGGCTTCCTCCCCGACCGCCTGCGCAAGGAGCTGGGGCAGGTCGAGCACGAGGGCATCGCCCTCACCTACGTGGTCGAGCCGGACCGGCGCGGCACCGCGGGCGCCTTGCGCTACGCCGCCGAGGCGCTCGGTGACCGCCTCGAAGACCGCTTCCTGGCGCTGAACGGCGACGTCCTCACCGACCTCGACCTGACCGTCCTGCTGCGCGCCCACGAGGAGCGCGGGGCGCGGGCGACGATCGGCCTCTACCCGGTCGAGGACTCCTCCGTCTTCGGTCTCGTCGACTGCGACGCGGAGGGCGCCGTGACCGCCTTCACCGAGAAGACCGGCAGGGTGGTGCCGGGCGAGGTGAACGCGGGCGCCTACGTGCTGGAGCGCTCGGTCCTGGACCTGATCCCACCCGGGCAGAACGTCTCGATCGAGACCGAGGTATTCCCGAAACTTGTCGGGGAGGGGCTTTGTGCGTTGCGGCTGGATGGGTACTGGAAGGACATCGGCACCCACGAGCGATATCTGCAGGCGACCTGGGACATCCTCGAGGGCAGGGTGGAGACCGAGGTGCGCGCGACCGCGCCGGGGCTCTTCGTCGGCGCCGACTGCGCGGTGGCGGCGACGGCGAGGGTGGGGCCGCGGGCGGTGGTCTCGCCCGGGTCGGCGGTCGGCCCGGACGCGACGGTCGAGGGCTCGGTCCTGCTCGCCGGCTGCACGATCGGCGCGGGGGCCCGGGTGAGCGGCTCGATCCTCGGCGCCGGGGCGACGGTCGAGCCGGGCACCGAGGTTCTCGACGCGATGGTCGCGGAGAATGAGAGAGTTCCCGTCGAGTGATGATCGACGACGTCCTCGGCATCCCGGATCAGCTCCGCGACGCGCTCTGGCGGATCGAATCGGCGCGGCTCGAGGCGGCGCCCTCGGCGGGGCTCTTCGTCTGCGGGATGGGCGGCTCGGCGATCGGCGGCGACCTCGCCGCGGCGGCGCTCGGCGACCGGCTGACCGGCCCGCTCGTGACCGTGCGCGACTACGCGCTGCCGAGCTGGGCGACGCCGGAGTGGACGGTCCTCTGCTCGAGCTACTCGGGCGAGACGGAGGAGACGCTGGCCTGCTTCGCGGCGGCCGAGGCGCTCGGCGCCCGGCGCCTGGTCGCCGGCATCGGCGGCCCGCTCGTCGACCAGGCGCGCGAGGCCGGCGTGCCGGTGGTCGGCCTGCCGGGGATCTTCCAACCCCGCGCCGCGGTCGCCTACATGCTGGTCGTCTCCGCCGAGGTCGCCTGGCTGGCCGGCATCGCGCCGCGCCTGCACACGGAGATCGACGCCGCCGCGGCCTTCCTCGCCGAGCAGGCGGAGATGCTGCGGCAGCAGGCGCGTGAGATCGCCACGCTGGTCGCCGGCGCGGTCCCGGTCGTCTACGGCGCCGACCTGACGACGCCGGTGGCGCGACGCTGGAAGACGCAGGTGAACGAGAACGCGAAGTCCTTGGCCTGGTGGAGCGCGCTGCCGGAGGCCGACCACAACGAGCTGCTCGGCTGGGCGGGCGCCGCCGGCGACGAGCGCCCCGCGGCGATCTTCCTCGAGGACCGCGACCAGCACCCGCGGATCGCCAGGCGCTTCGAGCTGACGGCGGCCTCGCTGGAGTCGAACGCGGCGGCCGTTGCGCGGGTGGAGACGGCGGGGGAGACGCGCCTGGAGCGGCTGCTGTGGGCGGTGATGCTGGGCGATCTCGTCTCGCTCGAGCTGGCCCGCCAGCGCGGCGTCGACCCGGGTACGGTGGAGCCGATCGAGCGCTTCAAGGAGGAGATGGGATGAGGGCGATGGTCCTCGCCGCCGGGCTCGGCACCCGCCTGCGGCCGATCACCTTCGACATGCCGAAGCCGATGGTGCCGGTGCTGAACCGGCCGGTGATGGAGCACATCCTGCGGCTGCTCGCGCGGCACGACTTCGAGCAGACGATCGCCAACCTCTACTGGTTTCCGGAGCTGATCGAAGGGCACTTCGGCGACGGCTCGGGCTGCGGCGTCGAGCTCAGCTACAGCCGCGAGGAGGCGCTGCTGGGGACCTCGGGCGGGGTGCGCAACGCGGCCGACTTCCTCGGCGACGACTTCCTTGTCATCTCCGGCGACGCGCTCACCGACATCGACCTGAGCGCGATGCGGGCCTTCCACGAGAGCCACGACGGGATCGCCACGCTGGCGACCAAGCGGGTCGAGGACACGACCCAGTTCGGCGTCGCGATCACCGACGCGGCGGGGCGGATCGGCGGCTTCCAGGAGAAGCCGGACCCGAGCGAAGCGCTCTCCGACCTGGCCAACTGCGGCATCTACATGTTCCGCAAGGAGATCTTCGACTTCTTCCCGGCGCCGGAGACGAGCAAGGCGGCCAAGGAGGGCGACCCCGACGGCTTCGCCGACTGGGCGATGGACGTCTTCCCGCGGCTGCTGGAGAGCGACGTGCCCTTCTACGCGCATGAGATCGAGGCCTACTGGAACGACATCGGCAACCTGGTCGAGCTGCGCGAGGGCAACTTCGACGCGCTGACCGGGGCGGTGAAGGTCGAGCAGGTGGGGGAGCTGGTCGACGGCTTTCGCAACGGCGAGCCACAGGGCGACGAGGGCACGCTCGAAGGCCCGGTCCTCCTCGGCCCCGACTGCGAGATCGGCCCCGACGTGCGGATCGACGGCCCCGCGGTGATCGGCGACGGCGCCAAGATCGGCGCCGGATCGCGCCTCCGCGACGTGATCGTCCTGCCCGGCGCCGTCGTGCCCGAGCGCAGCGTCGTCATCGGCGCCATCCTCGGCGCCCGGGGGTAGGCGGGGGATTCGGGGGCGGGCGGCGCAGGTTCGGGCGGCGTGCTTCGCCGCCGTGGCGCCCGTCCGAGTTGCGTCCCGGGCGTCTCGTGGCGGCCCGGGCAGGCTGTGGCCGCCACGAGACGCCCGGGACGTGAGGCTCCCGCAGGGAAGTCCACAAGGACGTGAGGGAGATGCCGGGAAGGTCACACGGACGTAGGAGAGATGCCGGGAACCTCACAGGTCCTCATGCGTCCCGTGACGGAATCGTGGCCGCACCCGGGTGAGTTCGCACTTTCGCTCGCTATGCGGGCAGAACTGCGAACTCACCAGGGGAGGCATGTGGAAGACGCAAGGAACCGTCGACTTCCCCCGCTCCTCGTCACCAATCCCGGGAGTTCGTGACGGATCTCGCACCTCTCCCCGACACCCGGCCTTCTCGGTGGCGGCCACAGCCTGCCCGGGCCGCCACCGAGAAGGCCGCGTCCCTTGCCTCGTCCCTTCCGCGTCCGGGCGTCAGCTCTAGAAGCCCCGAAGCCCGCCATCGCACTTGAGCGCCCAAGCGCCGTGGAAACGACCAGCCGGCCCGGCTTTCGCGCCAGATCTGGCGCGGAGAAATGACTTTGTGCGCGCCACGGGTGCGCATTTCCTGGACAGGGTCCGGGAATGGACTTCGTCGGCCTCGCCTCCTCCTTGCTCGCGCCACCACTGTGCGCGGCTTGTGGACGGGGGTGTAGGGCGGAGGCGGTGCTCTGCACGCGGTGTTCGCGCGCGCTTGCCGCGGCGGCGCCGCTGCTGGTGCGCGGACCGCAGGGCGTCGATCGGGCCTGGTCCTCGGCACCGCATGACGGGGTGGCGCGGGCGCTGGTCGGGGCACTGAAGTTCCGGCGCCTGCTGCCGGTGGCGGAGCTGATGGCCGACCGGATGCACTGGCTGGCGCCAGGGCACCTGCTCGGCGGGGCCGTGGTCTCGGTCCCCGCCGCGCCCGCGCGGCAGCGGCGCCGGGGCTTCGATCCCGCCGGCGAGCTGGCGGCCGCGCTCGCGGCGAGGCTCGAGGCCGAGCCGGTCGCCTGCCTTGCCCGCCGCGGCTCAGGCCATCAGGTCGGCAAGCGCCGCGCCGAACGGATCCGCCACCCGCCCCGCATCGAGGCGATCACCGGGTCTCCCCGCAGCGTCCTCCTCGTCGACGACGTCCTCACCACCGGCGCCACCCTGACCGCCTGCGCCCAGGCCCTCCGTAGCGCCGGCGCCGTCCGCGTCGTCGCCCTGACCTTCACCAGGCGCCTGTAGCGGGGGCGGAGGGGATCCGCCCCCGCCGCTCGCAACGCCTAAGTCGCCGGTCTCCCGCGCATCTGCCCCATCACCCTGCGGGTCAGCTTGCGCTTTCTCAGCATTTCGCGGTGTTTCTTGACCTGCCGGCGCACGTCCTCGGCCAGCTTGTGGATGCTCTGGGCCATCTCGGGAGAGGCCTCGCGGGCATGCAGGGTTGCGCCTTTCAAACGCACCGTAGCTTCGGCGACCTGGCGATCGGCGATCGACGGGTTGCGCTCCTCGTAGAGCACCACGTCGCACGTCGCCAGACCCGATACCTGACGATTCAGGCGGCTGAATCGTTTACTCACCAACTCACGCAGGTCGTCCGTCATCTCGACGTTTCGGCCCCGAATCTCAATCCGCATGAGCTACCTCCTTGTGGGTATCGAGCGTCGATCGTACGCCGCTCGCCTGCCGGCGGCAAGGGGTTGACCGCTACTCTTGAGCAATGCCCGCAATGGACCTGGTCACCAAGGCCCTGCGCGCGGGGGAGGGGCGCAAATTCAAGGCGTACCAGAAGCGCGCGGAGGCGATCAATCGTTATGAGCCGGAGATGGAAGAGCTCTCCGACGAGGAGATCCGCGAGGAGGCGGACGAGCTGCGCCGGCGCGCGCGCGAGGAGGACGTCCCGCTCGACGATCTGATCCCGGAGGCCTTCGCGCTCTGCCGCGAGGCCTCGCGGCGCAGCACCGGCCAGCGCCACTACGACGTCCAGCTGATCGGCGGGATGGTGCTGCACGACGGCGCGATCGCCGAGATGAAGACCGGGGAGGGGAAGACGCTCACCGCGACCCTGCCGGTCTTCCTCAACACGCTGAAGGGCGACAGCGTCCACGTCGTCACCGTCAACGACTACCTCGCCCGGCGTGACTCCGAGTGGCTGACGCCGATCTACGAGGCGCTCGGGGTGACCGTCGCCGCGCTCCAGGACGGCGACAACCCGGCCACGCGCCGGATCAAATACGCCTGCGACGTCGTCTACGGCACCAACTCCGAGTTCGGCTTCGACTACCTGCGCGACAACATGTCGCAGTCGCTGGAGGAATGCGTCCAGCGCGGCCACGACTTCGCGATCGTGGACGAGGTCGACAACATTCTCATCGACGAGGCGCGGACGCCGCTGATCATCTCCGGTCGACCCGAAGAAGCGGCGCAGACCTATTACACGTTCGCCCGCCTGGCGAAACAGATGATCGGCGTCCCGCACAAAGAAAAACTGAAATCGCTCGGTGAATCGAAGGACACCACCGACGTCGACTACGACTACGAGTACGACGAAAAACACAAGACCGTCGCGCCGACCGAGCGCGGGGTGAAGAAGGCGGAGGAGTTCCTCGACGTCGAGAACCTCTACCTGGCCGAAAACGGCAACCTGGTCAACCACCTCGTGCAGGCGCTGAAGGCCGAGTCGCTCTACAAACGCGACGACGACTACGCCGTGATCGACGGCGAGGTGATGATCATCGACGAGTTCACCGGCCGCATCCTCGAGGGCCGGCGCTGGTCGGAAGGCCTCCACCAGGCGGTCGAGGCGAAGGAAGGCGTGGCGATCCGCGAGGAGAACCAGACGCTCGCCACGATCACCCTGCAGAACTACTTCCGCCTCTACGAAAAGCTCTCGGGCATGACCGGTACCGCCCTCACCGAGGCGACCGAGTTCATGAAAATCTACGAGATGCCGGTGGTCGAGATCCCGACCAACCAGCCGATGATCCGGCTCGACCAGAACGACCAGATCTTCAAGACCAAAGACGGCAAGTGGCAGGCGGTGATCGACGAGATCGTCGGTCGCCACGAAAAAGGCCAGCCGGTGCTGGTCGGCACCGTCTCGGTCGAGGTCTCGGAGATGATCTCCGGGGCGCTCAAACGCGACGGCATCAAACACGCCGTCCTCAACGCCAAACCCGAGCACGCCGAACGAGAGGGCGAGCTGATCGCCCAGGCCGGTCGCAAGGGCGCGGTGATGATCGCGACCAACATGGCGGGCCGCGGCGTCGACATCAAGCTCGGCGGCGACCCCGAACACCTGGCGATCGCCGACCTCAAAAAACAGGGCATCACCCACGGCGACGAAGGCTACGAGGAGGCGTTGGCGGAGCGGACGGAGGAGCTCAAACCGCAGTGCCAGGCCGAGGCCGAGGAGGTGCGCGAGCTCGGCGGCCTCTACATCTGCGGCACCGAGCGCCACGAGTCGCGCCGCATCGACAACCAGCTGCGCGGTCGCTCCGGCCGCCAGGGCGACCCGGGCGAGTCACGCTTCTTCCTCTCCGCCGAAGACGACGTGATCCGCCTCTTCGCCGGCGACCGGATCTACAAAATCCTCGATCGCCTCGGCCCGGTCGACGACGACGGGACCGAAGTGCCGCTCGAGGCGAAAATGCTGACGAAAACCGTCGAGAACGCGCAGAAGAAGGTCGAGGAACAGAACTTCCTGATCCGCAAACGCGTGCTCGAGTACGACGACGTGATGAAC
This sequence comes from Solirubrobacterales bacterium, assembly GCA_047601885.1. Classification (GTDB taxonomy): domain Bacteria; phylum Actinomycetota; class Thermoleophilia; order Solirubrobacterales; family 70-9; genus VAYN01. The sequence goes on along the minus strand of JASGIK010000001.1, from coordinate 848,407 downwards.
GAGCAGCGCCGCGTCGTCTACCGCTACCGGCGCGAGATCCTCGAAGGGCGTGACATCTCCGAGAACGGCCGCGAAGAGCTGGAAGGCGTGATCGAGCGCCTGGTCGACGAGTACACGGCGTCAGACATCCTCGACGAATGGGACCTGGAGGAGCTGGAGACGCAGCTGCGCCAGATCTGGCCGGTCTCGATCGACGTCGCCGCGCTGGCGCCGGAGACGGTCGAGCGCGAGCGGCTCAAGGACGACCTCGACGAGGACGCGATGGCCGCCTACGACGAGCGCGAAGACAAACTCGGCGAGGAGCTGATGCGCCATCTGGAGCGCTCGATCCTGCTGCAGGTGATCGACAACCGCTGGCGCGAACACCTCTTCGACATGGACTACCTGCGCGAGGGCATCCACCTCCGCGGCTTCGCCCAGATCGACCCCCTCGTGGCCTACAAAAACGAGGGTTTCACGATGTTCGAAGAGCTGATGCACTCGATCTGGGAGGAATTCTCGAAACTCGTCTTCCACGCCGAGATCGAATTCACCGAACCGGCGGGCGGCGCCTTTCAGGGCGGCGGTTTCGAAGCGGGCACCGACCGGCGCGCGCTCGACTACTCGGGCGGCACGATGGAGGCGCAGCCCTCGGCGCTCGAACAGGTGGCGATGGGGGCCGGTGCCGGCACCGCGACCGCGGAGGGCGCCGTCGACATGGCCGCCTCGCAGGCGGTCGGGCCGAACGGCGGCGAGGTGGTCGAGACCGTGGTCAAAGACGAGCACGACAAAATCGGCCGCAACGACCCCTGCTGGTGCGGCTCGGGCAAGAAGTACAAGAAGTGCCACGGGGCCTGACGGACCCCGTCCGAGAGTTCATCCGAGCGTTCAACGAGCGCGACGTCGACGCCTTCGTCGCCACCCTAGACGCCGAGGTCGAGCTGCACTCGATGAAGGGGCTGCTGAAGGGCCCCGAGGCGGCGCGCCGGTGGGCCACCCGCAAGCGTGGTGGGGTGCAGCAGACGATCGAGCTGGAGCAGCTCTACGAGGAAGGCACCGAGGGCGGCGGCGGCCGCGCCGTGGCCTTGATCATGCGCCGCTGGCACTGGGACGACGACGAGGGCGAATTCGCCGGCGAGGACGAGATGGCCTGGATTTTTCAGCTGCGCGACCACCGCATCCGCTCCTGGCGGCCGATGGAGGACCGCGCCGAGGCGCTCCGCCAGGGCGGTTTTACGCACTAGGTAGGGGTGCGGGGGCCGGGGCTGCGTGGTTCGGGGCCGCGTGCTTCGCGGCCGCCGCGCCCGTCCGAGGTGCGTCCCGGGCGTCTCGTGGCGGCCCGGGCAGGCTGTGGCCGCCACGAGACGCCCGGGACGTGAGGCTCCCGCAGGGAAGTCCACACGGACGTACGGGAGATGCCGGGGACGTCACAGATCCTCATGCCTCCCGTGACGGGATCGGGGCCTCCCCCCGGTGAGTTCGCACTTTCGCTCGCCATGCGAGCAGAACTGCGAACTCACCAGGGGGAGGCACGAGGAGGACGGGAGGAAGCGTGGACTTCCCCCGCTCTTCGTCACGGATCACGCGCCTTCGTGCCCGGACATGCGCGTCTCTCCCCCTGCGCGCGCCTGATCCCTCACCCTCTCCCCGTAGTCCCGGCCTTCTCGGTGGCGGCCACAGCCTGCCCGGGCCGCCACCGAGAAGGCCGCGTCCCTTTCCCGTCCCTTGCGGCGCTCCGGGCGCCAGCTCCCCCGCCCGAGTCCCCGCGCCGGTAACCTTGATCCATGGCCGATGCCGCGCAGAAAGAGCCCGTAGCGCCGCGAATCGCCGCTGTCCGCGAGCAGCTGTCCCTGCTCTCGGACTACCTTTGACCCGGCAGGCCTAGAGAAAGAGGCAGCCGCCCTCGAGGAGGAGATGGGTCGACCCGGCTTCTGGGACGACCAGGAGGCCGCGGCCCGGACCTCTGCCGCCCACGCTCGCGCCCAGCGCCGGCTGGAGATGTTCCGGACGCTGGAGTCGGACGTCGCCGAACTCGGCGACCTGGCCGAGCTGGCGGAGGAGGACGAGGAGATCGAGGCCGAACTGGAGGGCCAGCTGGCGGCGGTCGAGTCGCGGCTCGCCGAGCTCGAAGAGGCGCGCCTCTTCAGCGGTGAGTACGACGCCGGCGACGCGGTCGTCACCGTCCACGCCGGCGCCGGCGGCACCGACTCCCAGGACTGGGCCGAGATCCTCCTGCGCATGTATCTGCGCTGGGCCGAACGGCGCGGCTTCGACGTCGAGATGGCGGAGGCCTCGCCGGGGGAGGAGGCCGGCCTCAAGTCGGCGACCTTCATCGCCCGCGGCGAGAACGCCTACGGCCTCTTCGCCGCCGAGCGCGGCGTCCACCGCCTCGTCCGGATCAGCCCCTTCGACTCCTCCGGCCGGCGCCACACGAGCTTCGCCCAGGTCGACGTCGGCCCGTTGGTCGAGGGGGACGTCGAGGTCGACATCGACGACTCCGACCTGCGCATCGACACCTACCGCGCCTCCGGCGCCGGCGGCCAGCACGTCAACAAGACCGACTCGGCGGTGCGGATCACCCACATCCCGACCGGGGTCGTCGTCCAGTGCCAGAACGAGCGCTCGCAGACCCAGAACAAGGCGGTCGCGATGCAGCTGCTCAAATCGAAGCTGATCGAGCTGGAGGAGCGCAAACGGTCGGAAGAGCTGGCGAAGGCCCGCGGTGAGGTCAAAGACGTCGCCTGGGGCTCGCAGATCCGCTCCTACGTCCTCCACCCGTACACGATGGTCAAGGACCACCGCACCGAGCATGAGGTCGGCGACGTCCACCGCGTCCTCGACGGCGACATCGACAGCTTCGTCCGCGACTACCTGGAGAAAACCGCCGCCCAGTCGGCGAGTTAGCGCCGGAGCGATGGCGCCGCTGGTCACCGTCGAACGCCCCGCGGCCGGTGACCCCGATGGCCTCCTGGTGTTGCACCACGGGCGCGGCACCGACGAGAACGACCTGCTCCGGCTGGCCGACGCGGTCGACCCGCGGCGGCGGCTGCGGGTCGTCTCGGCACGCGGGCCGTTGACCGTGCCGGGCTGGCCCGGTTACCACTGGTACCTGGTGCCGCGGGTCGGCTACCCCGACCGTCCCAGCTTCGACGCCGCGCGGGCGGCGCTGGCGGAGCTGCACGACGGGCTCTGGGCGGAGGGCGGGATCGGCCCCGGGAAGACGGTGCTCGGCGGCTTCTCGATGGGCGCCGTGATGAGCCACGCGATGGCCTGGGACGAGGAGCGCCCGGTCGTCGCCGGGGTGCTCGCCTTCAGCGGCTTCATGCCGACCGTGTCCGGCTGGCGGCCGAGCTTCGAGGGCCGCACCGCGACGCGCGCCTTCCTCGCCCACGGCGATCGCGACCCGGTGATCGAGATCGGCCTCGGCCGCGCCGCCCGCGACCTGCTCGTCGCGGGCGGGATCGACGTCACCTACGAGGAGTCCGACGTGGTGCACACGATCGACCCCGCGGCCGTGCCCGCCGCCGCCGAGTGGCTGGCGGCGACGGTTCCGGCCCGCTGAGCGGGCGGCTCGGCTAGTGGACGGTCGCGCTGTAGACGCGCGAGCCGTGCGCCTTGGTGGAGTGCTTGCGCAGGTGCTGTTCGAGCAGGTCGGCGCAGTAGCCGGGGGTTTCCGGCGCGCGCAGCGCGACGTCGAACTCGCGCGCCTTCAGCGCCCGTTCCATTTCCGCTTCACCGAGCTTCGTCGTCAGGTGGAGGACGCCGCCGCGGCCGAAGTGCCTGGTCGTCCGTTCCAGCCCGAGGCTGCCCTTGTGGTCTTTCAGCTTCAGCTCGATCGCGACCGCGGTCGCGGAGTAGTCCTTGTAGCGCAGGGTCAGCATCACGCGGTCTGAGCCGGGCAGGGTGGTGATCGTCGATTCGGCGCGCTTGACCAGGCAGGCGGCGGGAGCGGTGACGGCCCTGCCCTTGCTCTTCTTCGTCGCCTTTTCTCCACATTCTTCGACTTCTTCTTCGAATTCTGCTTCTTCGGCTTCTTCCATTTCGGCGAATTCGAGGTCTTCCGCGGTCGCTTCGCAGGCTTCGAATTCGACTTCTTCTTCGACTTCGAATTCTTCTTCTTCACCTTCCGATTCGACTTCTTCTTCCGCTTCGGCGGAGGAAGCGGTGGCGGCTCCGGCCGCCGAGGCGGCGGGCAGGGTGGAGGTCGGCGCGAGCGACGGGGTCGCGGCGGCGAAAGCCGTCTGCGAGGAGGCCGCCGCGCCGATCAGGACAAGGATCAAGAGCAGGGGGAGGTGGCGCCTCATGTGGGCTTCGTCGGCCCTGGGACGCCCTTTCTTGACTCGACCGGACGGTTGGTCTAGCGGCTAGACCGAATCGAATTCTCGCTCCATTTCCAGCAGCCGCTGCTTCATCTCCAGGCCGCCCGCGTAGCCGCCGAGGGAGCCGTCGCTGCGCAGGACCCGGTGGCAGGGGACGACGAGGGGGATCGGATTGCGTGAGCAGGCCGAGCCGGCGGCGCGGACGGCGCGCTCGTTGCCCGCCCCGCGGGCGAGATCGGCGTAGGTGCGCGTCTCGCCGTAGGGGATCGCCGCGATCTCCCGGCGAGCGCGGAGGAGGAAGCCGTGGCTGAGCTGCCAGTCGATCGGCAGCTCGAAGGCGTGGCGGCGGCCGGCGAAGTAGTCGTCGAGCTCGCGCCGCTCCTCGTCGAGCCGGGCGGGCGCCTCGAGGATCCGCGGCGAGATCCGCCCGGCGAGATCGGTCAGGGTCGCCTCGACGTCCTCGCCTGGCAGGCCCAGGCGGACCAGGCCGCGCGGCGTCTTCGCCAGCATCAGGGTGCCGAATGGGGAATCGGCGGTCGCGTAGGCGACGTCGAGCAGGCCCTCGGCGGCGGCGCGCTCTCGCAGCGCCTCGATCGATGCCTCGATGGTGGTCATGCGATCTCCTTTCGCAGTCGTTTGAGTCCCTCGTGAAGGCTGCGGCGGGCCGCCTCCGGCGAGCAGCCGAGCGCCGCGGCGATCTCCTCGTGGGGGAGGTCGGAGGCGAAGCGCAGGGTCACCGCCGCCCGCTGCTTCGGCGGCAGCGCCGCCACCGCCGTCCAGACCTCGCGGTCGGCGGGATCGGGATCGGTGAACGGCTCCTCGCGCACCTCGGCGACCGGCACCGGGGCGCGACCGCGGGCCCGGTGGTGGTCGATCGCCTTACGGTGGGCGATCGTCACCAGCCAGCCGCGCAGGTTGCGGGCGTCGCGCAGCCCCGGGTAGGCGCGCAGGGCGGCGAGGAAGGTCTCCTGGAAGGCGTCCTCGGCCCCCTCGCGGCCGACCGCGCCACGCAGCACCGCCATCACCTCGGCGGCGTGCTCGTCGATCAGCGTCTGGAACGGTGGAAGCTCTTTCATCTCCTTCTCCAACGTCCCCAAGTCTCCCGGACGTGAGATTTCGCCCCCCGGGACTTCACTAGGGTGGCGGTGTGTCCGCAATTACCGCCGAGGAGATCCGCGAGCTGGTCGCCCGGGCGCTGGCCGAGGACCTCGGCGACGGCGACGTGACCGGTGAGGCGACGGTGCCGGCGGAGAAGACGGCGAGCGCCCGGATCGTGCAGAAAGCGCCCGGCGTGGTCTTCGGCCTCGACCTGGTGGTCGAGACGATGACCCAGACCGGGGTGGCCGAGGTGGACACGCTGTGCGCCGAGGGCGAGTGGCGCCAGGACGTGCCGACCGAGGTGCTGGTCGCGCGCGGCAGCGCCCGCTCGCTGCTGGCCGCCGAGCGCACCGCGCTCAACTTCCTCGCCCACCTCTCCGGCGTGGCCACCTTCACCGCCCGCTACGTCGAGGCGGTCGCCGGCACCGAGGCGCGGATCCTCGACACCCGCAAGACGACCCCCGGCCTGCGCAAGCTGGAGAAGGCGGCGGTCGCGGCGGGTGGCGGCACCAACCACCGCATGGGCCTCTTCGACGCCTTCCTGATCAAGGAGAACCACATCGCCGCCGCCGGGGGCATCTCGAAGGCGGTCTACGCCGCCCGCAAGGCGCACCCCGAGCTGCCGGTCGAGGTCGAGGTCGAGAACCTTGACGACACCGCCTACGCCCTCGGCACCGGCGCCGACCAGCTCCTCCTCGACAACATGGACCCACCGACGATGCGCGCCGCGGTCGAGCTCCGCGACGCCCATTCCTCCGGCGGCAAGCCGACCTTGGAGGCCTCCGGCGGCGTCAACCTCCAGACCGTCCGCGAGATCGCCGAGACCGGCGTCGACTTCATCTCCGTCGGCGCCCTGACCCACTCGGCCCCCGCCCTCGACTTCTCCCTGCTCCTTAGCACCGACTAGCTCCCTACTTCAGGAGTTTCGACAGCCGACGGTCTTTGAGGACGCGGTCGTTGGTCTGGTCGTGGGGGCAGTAGTTCATCTGATGTTCGGAGAAGAAGACGGCCTCGAGCGTGGTGCCGCAGCGGGGGCAGGGCTCGCCCTCGTGCTTGTGGATCCTTAGGGGCACCTTGATCTTGTCGGGGAGGTCGGGGCCGATCGTCTCCTCGTAGTGGTCGATCGCGTCGCCGAGGACGTGGAGGGCGGCGTGGAGGCGGGCGACCTCCTCCTGGTCCAGCTCGTTGCCTTTCTTGAAGGGGGAGAGGCAGGCTTCCCAGAGGATCTCGTCGACCCAGGAGCGGCCGATGCCGCTGATGTCTTTCTGATGCCGCAGCAGGGGGTGGAGGTGGCGGGGCTGGTCGATCGCGCCGGCGAACTCCTCGAGTGGCGGCGGGGGCCAGGCTTCGGGGCCAAGCGTGGCGACCATCTCGTCTTCGGTGACGGCGCCGGTCGGCAGCAGCTTCGCCCAGGCCCGCTGCTTCGTCCCCATCTCGCGCAGGCGCAGCTCGCGGCCGTCCTCGAGCCGCACCAGGACCCGCGAGGCCCGGTCTTTCAGCGAGGCGCGTTTGTCGGAGACGCGCAGCCGCCCCGCCGACATCAGGTGGATCAGCAGCGAGAGGTCACCGAACTCGACCACCGGCATCTTGGCGATCCGCCGCACGCCGCTGATCTCGCGCCCGACCAGCGCGTCGAGCGGCGGGTCGAACGTCTTCATCACGTTCATCCCCGGCGCCAGGACCGATTCGACGGTGGCTCCGCGCACCGCTTCGTCGATCCGCCGCGCGGTGATCTCGACCTCAGGTAACTCAGGCATCTCTAAAGGATGCCGGTTTGCCGCCGCCGCTCACCCGGTAAACTGCTTGCACGTCATTCGACCTGGTTCGACCGAGAAGGTCTGCCGGCGAACAGAGGAAAGGAAGGGCTCATGCAGGAGCTCCCGACGATCCAACCCAACTTCCAGCCGGAGCTGGCTCCGGAGGAGATCACCGCGCTCAGCGAGGAGATCCGCGCGCTCGCCGAGCGGCGCAACGCCGTGATCCTCGCCCACAACTACCAGCTGCCGGAGATCCAGGACGTCGCCGACCACCTTGGCGACAGCCTCGGCCTCTCCCGCGCCGCCGCGGCCACCGACGCCGAGGTGATCGTCTTCTGCGGCGTCCACTTCATGGCCGAGACGGCCTCGATCCTCTCGCCCGACAAGAAGGTCCTGATCCCCGATCTCGACGCCGGCTGCAGCCTCGCCGACTCGATCACCGCCGACCAGCTGCGCGCCTGGAAGGCCGAACACCCCGGTGCGATGGTCGTCATGTACGTCAACACCTCGGCCGAGGTGAAGGCGGAGACCGACTACTGCGTGACCTCCTCGAACGCGGTCTCGGTGGTCGAGCACATCTGGCGCGAGCACGGCGACGACACCGAGATCCTCTTCGGCCCCGACATGTGGCTCGGCGCCTTCGTCGAGCGCGAGACCGGGCTACTCGACGAGCCCGAGCGCCGCGCCCGCTTCCACATCTGGGACGGCGAGTGCCACGTCCACGCTGGCATCCGTCCCGACGACATCGCCCGCACCCGCGCCGAACATCCCGAGGCCGAGTTCCTGATCCACCCCGAGTGCGGCTGCTCGACCCAGGCGATGGAGTACGTGGCCGCCGGCGACATCGACGCCACCGGCGTCCACATGCTCTCCACCTCGGGCATGCAGTCCTACGTCGAATCCCACCCGGAGGGCGAGTTCATCGTCGCCACCGAGAACGGGATGCTCTACCCGCTGCAGCAGGCGGCGCCGAAGGCGAACCTGATCGAGGCCAACCGGATGGCCTTCTGCAAATACATGAAGATGATCACGCTGCCGAAACTCCGCGACTCGCTCGCCGAGACGAAGTTCGAGGTCAGCGTCCCGCCCGCGATCGCCGAGCGGGCGAAGCTCCCGATCGAGCGCATGGTCGCGATCGGCTAGGGGGTTGGTTCGGGGCGCCCGAAGCTGGCGCCCGGAGCCGGGGGAGCTCAAAGGGACGGGAAAGGGACGCGGCCTTCTCGGTGGCGGCCCGGGCAGGCTGTGGCCGCCACCGAGAAGGCCGGGTGTCGGGGAGAGGTGCGAGATCCGTCACGAACTCCGGGGATCGGTGACGAGGAGCGGGGGAAGTCCACGCTTCCTCCCGTCTTCCTCATGCCTCCCCCTGGTGCGTTCGCAGTTCTGCTCGCATGGCGAAGGAAAGTGCGAACTCACCGGGAGCGGGCCACGATCCTGTGACGGGAGGCATGGGGAAGTGTCACGTCCCCGACATCTCTCCCACGTCCGTGTGAACTTCCCTGCGGAAGCCTCACGTCCCGGGCGTCTCGTGGCAGGCGGGCAGCCTGCCCGGGCCGCCACGAGACGCCCGGGACCCATCTCGGACGGGCGCCACGGCCGCGAAGCACGCGGCCCGAACCACGCCGGCCACGAAATCAATCGCCTGGCGCCGACCGCTCCTCTCCTTTCGTCGGCGGTTTCTTAGGGAACTCTCAGACGGCCTTGGCTGGGCGTTTACGCCCAGGAGGGAGGCTGGGCGCGTCAGATGACGAAAAGGAGGCTGGAGATGCAGATCGTGAAGAACAAACGCAACATGCTGGTGATCGTCGGACATGACACCGAGGGCGCCGCCCTGGTGGAGGCTCTTCGGCCGCGTTCCGAGGGCACCGGCTTCACCCTGCTCGTCCCGGCGACCTCCCTGCACGGCCCCGATTCGGTCGCCGATTGGCTCGACGCCATCGAGCGCGCCGAGCGCAACGCCGAGACCCTGCGCGAGGCCGGGCTCGAGGTGGTGGAGACGATCGTCGGCGAGGCCGATTTCGCCGCCGCCGCCGGCGACGTGCTGCACTCGCGTGAGATCGACGACGTCGTCGTCCTCGTCGACCCGGAAGCGGCGCTCGGCGCCCGCCCGGCCCTCGTCGCCGTCTAGTCACAGAGCCAAACCGGCTTTTTCTGGGCGCGAAATTTCGCGACCGAGACTCCGCAGGAGTCATCTTGTTCTCGCAGAAAGCACCTTTCACCCATGGCGAGACTCCGACGCAACAAGAAGGCGGTCCCCGAGCCCGTGCGCTCGCGCGGCCGCCGCGCCCCGATCATCGAGCTGGAAGACGTGACGAAGGTCTATCCGGGCGGCCACATGGCGCTCGACCGCGTCTCGCTCTCGATCGGCCGCGGCGAGTTCGTCTTCCTGGTCGGCCCGACCGGCTGCGGCAAGTCGACGCTGATCAAGTCCCTGATCCGCGAGCTCGAACCGACCGACGGCAGCATCCGGATCGCCGGCCGCGACATCGGCAAGATGCCCGAGAAGAAGATCCCGCAGCTGCGGCGCAACATCGGCACCGTCTTCCAGGACTTCAAGCTTCTCCCCAACCGGACCGTCTACGACAACGTCGCCTACGCGCTGCAGGTGATCGGCGCCTCGCGGCATGAAATCCGCGAGCAGGTGCCGGCGACGCTGCGCCTGGTCGGCCTCTCGACCAAGCTGCACAACTACCCGGATCAGCTCTCCGGCGGCGAGCAGCAGCGCGTCGCCGTCGCCCGCGCCTTCGTCAACCACCCGCCGCTCATGCTGGCCGACGAGCCCTCGGGGAACCTCGACCCGGTCACCTCGATCGGGATCATGCAGCTGCTCTACCGGATCAACAAGACCGGCACGACCGTCCTCGTCGTCACCCACGACCGCGAGATGGTCGACAACATGCGCCGCCGCGTGGTCGAGCTGTACGAGGGCCGCGTCGTCCGCGACGAGGTCTCCGGCGGCTACACGGAGGAGTCGACGACCGAATTCGGCCTGCGCATGCGGGCCGAGATGGGCGTCTCCGCCGAGGGCCACCGCCACACCAACGGACACTCGCTCAGCCGCTGATGGGCCGCGTCGTCTTCTTCTTCTCGGAGGCTTTCCGGGCCCTCCGCCGCAACGGGGCGCCGACCCTGGCGGCGGTGATCACCACCGTCGTCACCGTGGTCCTGCTCGGCGTGCTGATCCCGGTCTTCCAGACCGCCCAGGCCAAGTCCGACGAAGTGCGCGACCAGCTGAACTTCCAGGTCGAAATCTACGACGGAACCACCGCCGCCGAAGTCGCCCAGGCGAAAGAAGCGGTGGAAGCGGTCCCGGGCGTCGCCTCGGTCAAGTACATCTCCAAGGCGGAGGCGCTGAAGACGCTGAAGAGCGAACTGCAGGACAAGCAGATCGTCGAAGAGCTGAACTCGAACCCGCTGCCGGCGAGCCTCGAAGTACGCGCCACCGACGCCTCCGAACTGCCGCGGATCGAACGCGAAGTGACCGGGCAGACGGGGACCGGCAAGGCGAACCCGATCAGCCCGGCGATCGGCGAACCCTTCCAGCGCCAGCAGTCCTCGGAAAAGATCGCCGAAGTGACGAGCGCGCTGAAGGTCGTCCTGACCGTGATCATGGCGCTCCTGATCGTCGCCTCGCTGCTGCTGATCGGCAACACGATCCGGCTCTCGATCTTCACCCGCCGCCGCGAGGTCGAGGTGATGCGCCTGGTCGGCGCGACCCGCTGGTTCATCCGCTGGCCGTTCCTGATCGAGGGCGTGGTCGTCGGCTTCCTGGGCGGCCTGGTCGCCATACTGATCCTGTGGATCGGCAAGATCACGATCGTCGACCCGTTGAGCAGCCACGGCGACTCGATCGCCCTCGCGCAGCACAACAGCACGATGGCGTTCCCACTGCTGATCGCGATCCTCTTCGGCGCCGCGATCCTCGTCTCGACCATCGGGTCGGGCATCACGCTGCGTCGCTTCCTGCGGGTCTGAGGCCCGCGTGAGGGCCCGCTCGGCGATCGCCTTCGGCGTCGCTCTGCTCGTCTTCCTGGTGATCGGGATCTACCTCGGCGGCCACCCGTCGAAGCTGCCCGGCTTCGCCCGCGAACACCTGACCGAAGAACCGACCAGCCTGGTCGCCGAAGCGTCGGAAATCATCAAGGACAACTACTTCCGCAAGGTCGGCGACACCGAGCTCGGCAACGCCTCCCTGCAGGGGATGGTCCGCGAGCTGCGCAAACGCCACAAGGACCGCTTCAGCGACTACTTCTCGCCGGAAAGCCTGGAAGGGTTCAACCAGCAGATCGAAGGGCGCTTCTCCGGGATCGGACTGAGCGTGGTCACGGTGAAGAAGGGCCTGCACGTGGTCAAGGTGTTCCACGGCTCGCCCGCCGAAGAAGGCGGGATCGAAGCGGGGGACACGATCGTCTCGGTCGAAGGCGAATCGATCGCCGGGGTCAGCTCGACCGAAGCGACGGGGAAGATCAAGGGGCCCGAAGGCAGCGAAGTGACGATCGGGGTCGAAGACGCGAAGACCAAGAAGGTCACCGAAAAGACGCTGACCCGGGCGGAGGTCGAGCTGCCCAACGTCTCCAGCCGGACCTTCCAGACCGACGGCAGGACGATCGGCTACGTGCGCCTCTACTCCTTCAGCGCCGACGCCTCCGAGCAGCTCGCCCACGGGATCGAAAAGGCGAAGGAAGAAGGGGCCGAAGCGATGGTCCTCGACCTGCGCGAAAATCCCGGCGGCCTGCTCGAAGAGGCGGTGAAGACGGCCTCGCTCTTCCTGCCCGAAGGCGAAACCGTGGTGACGACCAAATCGCGGACCAAGGGCGACTCGACCAAGGTGACGGGCGCCGGCAAGATCGTCGACGTGCCCTTCGACGTGCTGGTCGACCGCAACACCGCCAGCTCGGCGGAGATCCTCACCGCGGCGCTGAACGAGGACGGCGGCGCGACCGTGGTCGGCACCCGCACCTACGGCAAGGGCGTCTTCCAGGAAGAGCACGACCTCGCCAACGGCGGCGCGCTGAAGCTGACGGTCGGCGAATTCTTCACCCCGGACGGCGAAAACCTCGCCCGCACCGGGGGTATCCATCCGGAAGTGAAGGTCTCCGACAATCCGCGCACGACGGTGGACGAGGCGCGCCAGAAGGCGCTCGAAACCGTCGCTGCCCAGGTCAAGTGACGCCGCCGCGCGGGCGGCGCGAGGGGCGCGGTCGGGGACGGCGGCAGAGCGCCGCTCCGCGGAGCGGCGGCCGGCGGTCCGGGCCCGGCGGCGCTGCCGACCGCGGCGCCGGGGCGCGGGGCGGCCGGCTCTCCCGCCGCGACCGGCCAACCAGCGCCCGCGACGCGGTCGCCGACCTGCTCGAGGAGCGGCTCGGGCTGCGCGGCTTCACCGGCCTGGTCGAGGAGGAAGCGGCGGACGCCGCCGCGGAGGCCGAGGCGCGCGACCTGCCCCGCCGCGACCTCACCGCGCTCGCCACCTTCACCGTCGATCCGGCCACCGCGCGGGACTTCGATGACGCCGTCTCGGCCCAGCATGAGGGCGAGGGCTGGCGGGTCTGGGTTCACATCGCCGACGTCGCAGCCCACGTGCGGCCCGGCTCGCCGCTCGACCTGGAGGCGCTCCGCCGCGCCAACTCGACCTACGTGCCGGGGACGGTCGAGCCGATGCTGCCGCACTCGCTCTCCAGCGGCGCCTGCTCGCTCTCGCCCGGGGTCGAGCGCCTCGCGGTGACCGCGGAGATCGAGCTCGACGCCGACGCCCGGCCGACCCGCACCCGCTTCTACCGCAGCCGCATCCGCTCCGACGCGCGGCTCGACTACGACCAGCTCGACCGCGTCTTCGACGGCCGCGAGGAGCCGTCCGCGGCGGTCGCCGAGCCGCTCGCCGCGGCCCGCGACGTCGCCGCCGCGCTCGGCGAGCACCGTGGCGCCACCTCGCTCGACGTCGAATCGGCCGAGCCGGAGTTCGAGTTCGACGCCGAGGGCAACGTGACGGGCGCCCACCGCGTCCCCGGGACCGAGGCCCACCGGCTGATCGAGCGGCTGATGATCCTCACCAACGAGCGCGTCGCCGAGTTCCTCGTCGACCGGCGCGTCCCCGCCGTCTACCGCGTCCACGCCCAGCCGGACCCGCCGCGGATCGAACGGCTGCTGGAGCAGCTGGCGGCGCTGGAGGTGCCGACGCCGCCGCTCGGCCAGGGGCTCTCGCCGCGCTCGGCGGGAGAGATGGCGGCGGACGCGAGCCGGCTGGCGCGGCGCGAGGCGGAGCGCCGCGGCCACGGTCGCGACGCCTACACCTCGCTGGTCCTGCGCTCGCTCAAACAGGCCGCCTACAGCGAGACGAACTCCGGCCACGCCGGGCTGGGGAGCGACGCCTACACCCACTTCACCTCGCCGATTCGCCGCTACCCCGACCTGCTCGTGCACCGGGCGCTGCTGGCGGCGTTGGGCGAGGGCGAGGAGGCACCGACCCTGAGCGAGGCGCGCGAGGTCGCCGCCCACAGCTCCGCCCAGGAGCGCGAGTCGGCGAAGATCGAGCGCGACGCCGACGACGTCTGCGCCGCCTACCTGCTGGAACGGGAGTTGGGCGAGCGCGGCCTCGACGCCGAATTCGAGGGCGAGGTGTCGGGGGTGATCCGGGCCGGGGCGTTCGTCGCCTTCGCCGGGGAGCTCGGCGACGTCTACGAGGGGATGCTGCCGGCGCGGACCCTGCCCGGGGGGCGCTACGAGCTCGACCGCGAGGAGGTGTCGCTGATCGGCTCCGGGGACGGGGCGACGACGCTGCGGCTCGGCGATCCGGTGCGGGTGCGGGTGAGCGGGGTCGACGGCGAGCGGGGCCGGGTGGACCTCGAGCTGACCGGCGGCGGCGGAAGGCCGCCGCGCGGAGGCAAAGGGCGGCGGCGGGGTCGCTCGGGGGACAATGGCTAGATGGCCAAGAAAGGCAAGAAACGCGGCCCGGCTTCGGGCGACGTCGTCACCAATCGCCGTGCCCGGCACAAATTCGAGTTCGTCGAAACGATGGAGGCGGGGATCGTCCTCACCGGCTCCGAGGTGAAGGCGCTGCGCGGCGGGCAGGCGCAGATGACCGACTCCTACGCGGTCGTCGACGACGGCGAGGTCTGGCTGCGCAAACTCCACATCCCGCCCTACGAATACGCCGCGGTCGACGCCCACGCGCCCGACCGCCCGCGCAAGCTGCTGCTGCACCGTGACGAGATCGAGCGGCTTGTCGGCAAAACGGCGGAGAAAGGCCTGACGCTGGTGCCGGTGCGGATCTACTTCAAGGGTCCCCGGGCGAAGGTCGAGCTGGCGCTGGCGCGGGGCAAGGAGGGGCGCGACCGGCGGCGCGAGATCGCCGACCGGGACGTGCGGCGCGAGGTCGAACGGGAGTTCAAATCGCGGATGCGCTGATTTGAATGCCCCTTACCAACGTCCGTCCCAGCTCTTTGAACCCCCAGGATCGTTTGTAAGGATGGGCAGATGCCCGCGGCCGACGTCAGCGACTACATCTCCGACCACACCGGTTGGTTCATCGCCGCGCTCGCGGCCGCCATACTGCTTCTGCTGCTTGTTGTCCTGGTGACCCAGCGACGCACCAAAGAAGAGGAAATGGCACAGAAAGCTTCCGAGGGGTCCGGCGGGTCGACGCCGCCGGCCGACGAGTCCCGCAAGCAGCGCCGCGAGCGCCTCCGCCGCGAGCAGCGCGAAGCCCGCGACCAGATGCGTAAGGAGCGCCAGGAGGCGGTGGCGCGGCGCAAGTACGAGCGCGAAGTGAAGCGCGCCGAAAGGAAGGGCCAGGCGCCGCCGCCGTTGCCCGCCGCGTTGGCCGCGTCGGCGTCGAGCGCAAGCACGCCGCCGGGCGTGCCGCCGCCCGCTCCGGCCGCCACTTCCGGGATGCCGCCGTCCGCGCCGGGCGGTTCCGCGCCCGCGACCCCCGCCGCTTCGCCGGGCGCGAGCACGGCGCCGCCGGGGCCAGGCGCGCCGCCGTCCGCCGGAGGGGCGCCGCCGTCACCGGTCTCGCCCGGCGCGCCGCCTTCGGTCGGCGCCTCCGACTCGACTTCGTCCGGTGGCCCTTCGCTCGGCGAGGCCGCCGCGATCGGAGGTGGGCTCGCGGCCGCCGGCGCCGCCGCGGCCGTCGCCTCGTCGGCATCGGACGAGCCCAAACAGAAGTCCTTCTTCGGGATCAAGTACGGCGGCGGCAAGCGGGCCCGCGAACGAGCCGCCGCCGAGCAGCGCCTCGCCGTCGCCCGCGCCGCCAACGAGCGTGCCGTCGAACGGGCCCGGGCCCGGGCCGCTGCCGGCCCGGACGCGGGGCCCACCTCCGATGCGAGCCCGACTCCGCCTGAGGCCGCCGCCGCGCCGACGACGCCGCCGACCTCCGAGGAGGCTGTCCCCGCTTCGACGCCGGCGCCCACCTCCGGGGAGGCGGCTTCCGCGTCGCCGGCAGGCGCTGCCGCGGAGGACCCGCCCCCGGCTCCGGCCAAGGAGAGCGCGCCGCCGCCCACTCCCGTCCCCGACCCGGCCACGGAGGTTCCGCCGCCGATCCAGAACCTCTCCGCGCTGAGCGCGGCCGCCCCCGAGCCCCAGGAGCTGCGGCCGAGCGACGTACCGGAGGCGCCGACCCTGGCCGAGGCCCCCGTGGCCTCGCCGTCTTTCGTCTCCACTCCGAGCGCGCCGGCCGAGAGCCCACCGCCGCTCCCGACCGACGCCGACGCCGCGGCCGCCGAACAGCGGGTGCGGGACAAAGTCGCCCAGGTGCGGGTCGAGGAGCAGCGGATCCGCGCCGAGGCCGACCGTCGGATGCAGGAGGCCGAGCGGCTGCAGGGCGAGACGCCGGCCCCGCCGCTGAACGCTTTCGGCGAGCCGCCCGCGCCCGAGCCCGAGGCCCTGCCCGGGCCCGCCTCCACGCCGGAGGCGGCGACGGACCCCGGCCTCGTCCCCGCGCCCGCGCCGGACACGCCGGAGGTCGCCGCCGTGGCCGAGGCGGCCCCGGCCGACCTCAGCCTCGCCGAGCAGCGCCTGCGGGAAGACCGCGAGGCGCGCGAGCGCTCGATGCAGGAGGCCGAGCGCCGCCTGGCCGAGATCGACGAGCGGACCAAGGCCGCCGAAGAGCGCGCCGCCGCCGCCAAACGACTGGATACCGTCCGCGCCGAGGAAGAGGCCCAGCAGCGCCGGCTGGAGGAGATGCAGCGCAGCGTCGAGGAGGCCGAACAGCGCGCCCAGGCGGCCGAGCAGCGCGCCCGCGAGGCCGAGGAAGCGGTCCTCCGCGCGATCGGCACCCCCTCGGGCGCCCCCGCTGCGCCGGCGGCGGAGCTCACCGAGCCGCCCGCCGCGCCCGGGGTCCCGACACCGTCCGTCGAGCAATCAGCGCCGGAGCCGCCCACCGCGACGCCGTCGACTCCCGAGCCGACCACGCCGAGCGAGGCTACGTCGCCGGTCGAGACGCCCGCGCCCGCTCCCGTACAGCCGCTCACCACCGGCACTTCGACCCCGGCGCCCGCTTCCGCCGCCGACGTCACGCCGCCCGGCTTCCAGAGCGCGCCGCCGCCGATCGCGACGCCCGCACCGCAGTCGTTCGGCTCGCCCGCGACCCCGCCCTCGGCCGAGCCGATCAACCTCAACTCGGTCACCTTCGAGGAGCTGCGCGCGCAGAACCTCACGGTCACCCAGGCGACCCGCCTGCTCGCCCACCGCGAGCGGCTCGGCGGCTTCGGCTCGATCGACGACCTCGACCAGGTCGCCGGCTTCCCGCCAGACCTCCTGGCGAGCCTGAAGTTCCGCGCCACCCTCTAGCGGCTCTAGCTGAGTGGCTCGGCGCGGCGGCGTGGGGTTCGGGGCGGCGTACTTCGCGGCCGCCGCGCCCGTCCGAGGTGCGTCCCGGGCGTCTCGTGGCGGCCCGGGCAGGCTGTGGCCGCCACGAGACGCCCGGGACGTGAGGGTTCCGCAGGGAAGTTCACACGGACGTGAGGGAGATGTCGGGGACGTGACCCTTCCTCATGCCTCCCGTGACAGGATCGGCGCCGGCCGCGGGTGAGTTCGCACTTAACCGCGCATAGCGCGGGTTTCTGCGAACTCATCCGGGGAGGGCATGAGGAAGATGGGACGAACCATGGACTTCCCCCGCTCCTCGTCACGGATCAGGGGACTTCGTGGAGGAAGGCACGCATCTCTGCGCCGGGGCACGCCCGGGCCCTCGCCTCTCCCCACATCCCCGGCCTTCTCGGTGGCGGCCACAGCCTGCCAGGGCCGCCACCGAGAAGGCCGCGTCCCTTTCACCTCCGGGCGCCAGCTCCCCCTCCGGGCGCCAGCTTCAGCGGCCCCCGAACCAACCCTTTTAGCCGCCCGCCTCCCACTTCTCGATCAGCTTCAGCCAGACCTCGCTGCGCGTGGGGTAGGGGGCGATGGCGTGGCGGAGGCGCGCTCGGGGCACTTCGGCGACGATCGCGATCGTCGCCGCCTGCAGGAAGTCGGCGGTCTCGAAGCCGGTGAAGGTGGCACCGACGATCGTGTCCCGGGCCGTGTCGACGACCAGGTGCGACCTGCCGCCCGTCCCCTTGCCCTGGAAGCTGGCGCCGGGCGAGCCGTCGGTCGGCACCTCGACCGCGCGCGTCGCGATGCCCGCCGCTTCGGCCTCGGCGAGGGTCTTGCCCACTGCCGCGACCTGCGGGTCGGTGAAGGTCACGCGCGGCGAGCCGATGCCTTCGGCGAGCGCCGCCGCCTCGCGGCCGAGCAGGTTCTCGGCGACGATCCAGGCCTGGTACTTGCCGACGTGGGTGAAGAGGGCGCGCCCGTTGACGTCGCCGATCGCGAAGAGGCGGTCGTCGCCGCCGACCCGCATCCGGTCGTCGACCGCGAGGAAGCCGTGCTCGTCGGGCTCGATCCCGATCGTCTCCAGGCCGATCCCCTCGGTGTGCGGCTTGCGGCCGACCGCGACGAGGATCTCCTCGGCGTCGACCGCGCCGCCGCCCTTGAGCTCGACGATCGCCCCGGCCCCGCCGGCGCGCGCCGACTCGATCTCGGTCCCGACCCTCACGTCGACGCCGAACCGGCCGCGCAGCGCCGCCGCCACTTCTTCGCCCGCGAAGGGCTCCTCGCGGGCGAGCAGGTGCTCCCCCTCGTCGATCAGGGTCACCTTCGTCCCCAGCGACGCCCAGGCCTGCGACAGCTCCGAGCCGACCGGGCCGCCGCCGAGCACGATCATGCTCGCCGGGACCTTCTCGGCGGTGGTCGCGTCGCGGTTGTTCCAGGTGCGGACCGAGTCGAGGCCGTCGATCGGCGGCATCGCCGCACCCGAGCCGGTGGCGATGATCACCGCCCGCGCGGCGACCAGCTCCTCCTCGCCGACCGCGATCCGGCCTTCGCCGAGGAAGCGTCCCTCGCCGCGGAAGAGGTCGATCTCGCGTTCTTCGAGCCAGGGCAGTTGGGCCGAGTCGTCCTTGCCGTGGATCACCTGGTCGCGCCGCGCCAGGATCGCCGGCGGGTCGAGCTCCGCATCCTCGCCGACCGGCACCCCGGGGATCCGCCTCGCCTCGGCCAGCACGTCGGCGGGGCGCAGAAGCGCCTTCGAGGGCATGCAGGCGTAGTAGGAGCATTCGCCGCCGACCAGGTCTTTCTCGACGATCGCGACCCTCCAGCCGGCGCCCGCGAGTCGGCCCGCGACGACCTCTCCGGCGGGGCCGGCCCCGAGAACGATCGCGTCGTAGTTCCTGTCGGTCATCGCTTTGCGCCCGTACCCGGCCGCTTGTCCCGCCAATACGCGCCGCGTACACTCTCAGATGCATCTACGCACAGGGGCGACAGGCTTCGACGTGGTCGATTCGTGCGAAAGGTTGCAGGTCGAGGTTGCCGGAGGCCTCGTTAAACCCCGGCACAAACCAATACGTGCGGACCATGAGTTCGCCCTCGCCGCTTAGCTAGAAACTAAGCGCTGTGAGAGTCGGTCCTCCCTCGCCCGCGGGGAGGGTCACCGGCTTCAGAAGCGGGCTTACCCGGACGGCCCGCCCCGTCCGGCCGGGGAAATTCAAGGGGCTTTGTCTCTCGTAGTGCCCGTTGGCGCGGACCCCGGGAGACGAGAATCAAGCGCCGACTAAACCTGTAGACACCCTCGCCCAGCGTCCGCGGATCCGAGTTCGAATCTCGGCGCCTCCATCGGTAAGCAGTCGCCCCGGCTCCGGCCGGGGCGACTGCCAGCTGTCGGGGTCGGCGCGCGTCCGTTCCTCAGCGCACGGCGGCCACGGCCAGCTCGCGCCACGGCTCGACGTCCCAGAAGCCGCGGGCGGCGCCCGAGGTGGAGGGGAGGACCCAGACCGCGGCGCCGCCGATCCGCTCCGACCGGAGCCCGTAGTCGACGGCACGCCCGAGCGCCCCGCGCGCCGCGTTCTTGCCGTTGAAGGCGAGGTGGGCGGGGGCGGCCGCGGTGATCGCCACCTCCAGTCGGCCCGGATCGAAGCCGCGTCTGCCGACCTCCCGATCGGAACCAGAGGCCGCCTTCGAGATGTCGGTGAGGCCGATGCCGAACTCCGGCAGGCGGGCGAACTCGGCCGGCGCGAGCAGCACCGGCGTCAGCCCGACCTCGTGCAGCGTCGTCCAGAAGCGATTGCCCGGCCCGGCGTAGTAGGCGCCCGCCCGCGCCGAGGCGGTCCCCGGCGCCGTCCCGCAGAAGACGACGCGGAGCCCCGGTGCGAGGACATCGGGGAGGATCGGCGCGGGTAGGGTCACGGCATGGAACGCTACGTCGCCTTCCTGCGTGGGATGAACCTCGGCAACCGGCGGATCAAGAACCCGGAGCTGGTCACCCACTTCGAGGCGATGGGGCTGGAGGACGTGGCGACCTTCCGGGCGAGCGGCAACGTCGTCCTCGTCGACCCGGCGGGGGAGACGGAGGCGAAGCTTCAGGCGCGGCTGGAAGCGGAGCTGGACGAGCGGCTCGGCTACGACGTCGCCGTCTTCCTGCGCAGTGCCGCCGAGGTGACCGAGATCGCCGCCCGCGAGCCCTTCCCGGTCGCCGCGATCGAGCGCTCCAAGGGCAAGCCGCAGGTCCAGCTGCTGGCGAAGAAGCCGAGCGCGAAGGCGGCCAAGGAGGCGCTGGCGCTCGCCGGCGAGGACGACCTGATGGTGGTCGAGGGGCGCGAGCTGCACTGGCTGCCGAGCGTCGGCCTCTCCGCGACCGAGGTCGACCTGAAGGCCCTCGACGCCGCCCTCGGCAAGGGCACGATGCGCACCGCCGGCACGATCGAGGCGATCGCCACCAAGTACTGCGGCTGACCGCCGTCCCACGGGCGCGTTCGCAGAAAACCGCGCGTAGCGCGGCAAAGTGCGAACGCGCCGTGGGGTGGCGGGCGGGGAGCCGCCGGAGGACCGCGTCAATTACCTTGGATCCCCATGGCGATCGCGACCGCGACCTCACTGGACGTCTACGTCGGCGGCAAGCTGCTGTTCGGCGACGTCTCCTTCAAGCTCGAGCCGGGCGACCGGATGACGCTGTCCGGCCGCAACGGGGCAGGGAAGTCGACGTTGCTCCGGGTGCTGTCCGGCGAGCTCACCCCCGAGGAGGGCAGCGTCTCGCTCCAGCGCGGCGCCCGCGTCGTCCTCCACGACCAGCGGCCGCCGCGCGATGCCGACGTGAAGCTCGGCGAATACGTCTTCTCCGGCCGCAACGACATGCTCGAGGCCGAGGCCGAGCTGGCCCGGTTGGAGGCCGAGATGGCGGACGGCGTCTCGGAGGAGACGATGGACGCCTACGCCGCCGCCCAGGGGCGACTCGAAGCCGGCGGCGGTTACCGCTGGCGCGACGAGGTGCTGGAAGTCCTGCGCGGCCTCGGCTTCGGCCCCGAACACGCCGATCGCCCGCTCTCCACCTTCTCCGGCGGCGAGCTGACCCGCGCCTCGCTCGCCCGCGCGCTCGCCGCGCGCCCCGACCTGCTGCTCCTCGACGAGCCGACGAACCATCTCGACATCCCCTCGCTGGAGTGGCTCGAGCGCTATCTCGTCGGCATCGACGCGGCCGTCGTCCTCGTCGCCCATGACCGTTGGTTCCTCGAGGCGGTCGGCACCTCGGTGCTGGAGTTGGAGGCGCAGCGCGCCCGCTTCTTCGCCGGCCCTTGGCACGCCTGGCGCCAGGAGCAGGCCGCCCGCCAGATCGCGCTCGGCAAAGCGATCGATCGCCAGGAAGCGGAGCTGGCGCGGATGGAGCGCTTCGTCGAGCGCTTCCGCTACAAGGCGAGCAAGGCGAAACAGGCCCAGTCGCGGGTCAAGCAGATCGACAAGAAGAAGAAAAGCGGCCCGGTCTCCGAAAAGCGCGACACCCGTCACCTGCGCTTCTCCTTCAAGACGCCGGAGCGCCCCGGGCGCGTCGTCCTGAAGATGGCCGACGCGCGGATCGAGGTGCCGGGCCGGGTGCTGCTCGAGGATGCCAACCTGGAGGTCGAACGGGGCGAGCACGTCGTCCTCGTCGGCGCCAACGGCACCGGCAAGACGACGATGATCGAGACCCTGGCGGGAGAGAAGCAGCCCGCGTCCGGGATCGTCCGCACCGGCCACAACGTCAACCTCGGCTACCTCTCCCAGCACGCCGACACCGCCGCCGGCGCGGGAACCGTGCTCGACGCGGCGCAGCGGGAGACCGGCCTCACCGGGCCGAAGGCGCGCGCCCTCCTCGGCGGCTTCCTCTTCTCCGGCGGCGACGTGGAAAAGAAGCTCTCCGACATCTCCGGCGGCGAGCAGCGGCGGCTGTCGCTGGCGATCCTCGTCTCCTCCGGCGCCAACGTCCTGGTCCTCGACGAGCCGACGAACCATCTCGACATCGAGAGCCGTGAGGCGCTCGAGGACGCGCTGACCGAGTTCGAGGGCTCGGTGGTGCTGATCTCCCACGACCGGGCGCTGCTGGAGGCGGTCGGCAGCCGCACGATCGTGCTCGAGGACCAGAAGCTGACCAGCCACCCGAGCGGCTGGGCCGAGTACCAGCGGCGGTGCGACGAACGCGAGGCCGACACCGAGGCGGCGGCGACCGACGCGGCGAAGAAGGAGAAGTCCTCCAACGGGGCGCAGGCGAAGCGGCGCGAGGGCAAGGCGGCCGAACGGGCGGAGCGCAAGGCGGCGCGGCTGGAGCAGCGGATCGAAAAGGCCGAAGCCGACCTGAAGGCGGTCGAGGAGGAGCTCGCCGATCCGGCCGCCTGGTCGAGCCCGAGCCGCACCGAGCGCGCGACCGCCAAGCACGAAGCGGCGAAGGCCGCGGTCGAAGAGCTGCTGGCGCAGTGGGAGGCGGCGCAAGGCGCCGCCGAGACGGCGGCGACCTAGGGGGCTACGCCCGGGACGTGAGGCTTCCGCAGGGAAGTCCACACGGACGTATGGGAGATGTCGGGAACGTCACCCTTCCCCATGCCTCCCGTCACAGGATCGGGGTCGGCTCCGGGTGAGTTCGCACTTTCGCTCGCCATGCGAGCAGAACTGCGAACTCACCAGGGGGAGGCATGAGGAAGACGGGAGGAAGCGTGGGCTTCCCCGCTCTTCGTCACGGATCACGCGCCTTCGTGCCCGGACATGCGCGTCTCTCCCCCTGCGCGCGCCTGATCCCTCGCCCTCTCCCCGTGATCCCGGCCTTCTCGGTGGCGGCCACAGCCTGCCCGGGCCGCCACCGAGAAGGCCGCGTCCCTTGGTCGTCCCTCTTTCAGCTCCGGCCGCCTGCCTAGAAGACGACGGTCCGCTCGCCGTCGAGGAGCACGCGGTCCTCTAGGTGGGCGGTGACGGCGCGGGCGAGGACGAGGCGCTCGACGTCGCGGCCGATCCGCACCAGGTCCGGCACCTCGTCGGCGTGGCCGACCCGGACCACGTCCTGGTCGATGATCGGGCCGGCGTCGAGCTCGGCGGTGACGTAGTGGGCGGTCGCGCCGATCAGCTTGACGCCCCGCTCGTGGGCGCGGGCGTAGGGATCGGCGCCGACGAAGGCGGGCAGGAAGCTGTGGTGGATGTTGATCGCCGGCGCGTCCAGCGCGCCGAGGAAGTCAGGGGAGAGGATCTGCATGTAGCGGGCGAGGACCAGGAGGTCGACGTCGCCGACCAGCTCCAGCGCCCGCCGCTCCGCCTCGGCCTTCGTCTCGCGGCTGATCGGCACGTGGTGGAAGGGGAGGCCGACCGCCTCGACCTCGCCGCGCAGGTCCTCGTGGTTGGAGACCACCATCGCGATCTCGCCGCCGAGGTGGCCGTTGCGCCAGCGCCAGAGCAGGTCGGAGAGGCAGTGGTCCTCGCGCGACACCATCACCGCGACCCGCTTCGCCTCGGCGGACTGGCTGAAGCTGTGGTCCATCTCGAACGGCGTCGCGATCTCCCGCGTGAACCGTTCTTCCAGCGCCGGTCGCTCCGCCGCCCCCGGCGAGTCGAAGACCATCCGCATGAAGAAGCGTCCCGCCGCGGTCGAGTGCTGATCGACGTCGACGATGTTCAGCCCCGCTTCGGCGAGGAACCCCGAGACCGTGGCGATCAACCCCGGCCGATCCGGGCAGGCGAGCAGCAGACGAGTGGTTTCAGCTTCTTGAGCGATGGCGGCATCATGCCGCTTTTCGCGATCTGAAGCGGAATTGCGCTATCTCGATCGAGGCTAACGGTCCGGAGGAGGCCCCGGCGGACGGCCACGGCCCGCGACGCCGTCCCCGACAGCTTTACCGATGCCGACCGTGGCAAAGACCGTGAGGGCGAAGATGGCCGCGGATATCGCCATGACGGTGCTGCCTACCGGGCCGCCGATGACCAGCCCGACGAGGAACGCGACGACCAGCACGCCGTAGTAGATGAGTCCCGGAACGTTCGGCTTTCCGATGCGACGCCACATTGGTCAAGCGTAGTCCCTCTGGTGGGCGGTGACTTCTACAGAGAAGGGATAAGTGTGATGGCCATCACACACAGGAGCGGTGATCCCGGTAACGGTTCACCGCTTGCTCACAGAACGCAAACATATTGCGCTGCTTGGAGCGGTTGCGACGCTGGCCTTCCCGGCCGCCGCCTCCGCCGCGCAGCATCATCAACTTGCTCCCCGGGTGCGACTTCGCGCCGACTCGGCCGCCCAGGTGGAAGCCGCGACCACGAACGGCATCGGCAACGCGATGGCCGTCAGCGGCCCACTGCTTGATCCGGTCGAACGCTACAGCCGCCTCATCGCGCTGACGACGACGAAGACCGAGCGCCGCCACGAGGTGCAGGCCCACAAGCGTCGCGAAGCGAGGCAGGCACGCGCAGAGGAAGAACGGCTCGCGAACCTTCCCGGCGGCGTCTCGATGGCGACGCTGGAAACGATCGCCGCCTGCGAGTCCGGCGGCAACCCGGAAGCGGTCTCCGCCGGCGGCACCTACATGGGCCTCTACCAGTTCGACCAGGGGACCTGGGAATCGGTCGGCGGCACCGGCAGCCCGATCGAAGCTTCCGCCGCCGAGCAGAGCTACCGCGCCGCGCTGCTCTACTCGCGCTCCGGCTCCAGCCCCTGGCCCGTCTGCGGTCAGTAACAAGGCCGACCATGCCCGGGACTACGATCCCGGGCATGACGCCGGACGAGGTGAAAGAGGCCGAGGAAGGCGTTCCCGCCCCGGACGCGAGCGGGCCGGGGCGCAAGCCGCCGCGCGAGGCGATCGCCGAGGCGCACGTGCGGGCGCCGACCCGCGGCAACCGCCGGCTGGAGGGCTTCATCGACGCTGTCAACGCCGACGACCAGGTGCGCGGCTGGTGGTACATGGCCCAGGTCAACGCCGAGCGGCTCGGCATGTCGGACCACAGCTGGGTCCACATGCAGATCGTCCTCAACATCTCCCTACGGCTGCTGCGTCTGCTGGTCAAAGCCGGGGTAGAGCCGGCGATGGTCACCGACCATCAGATGCGCGACCGCGACGCCGAAGTGGTCGTCGCCGGTGGCGCCCTGCTGCACGACGTCGGCATGTCGATCCACCGCGCCGACCACGAGGAGTACTCGCTCTTCCTCGCCCAGAGCGCGCTCGACCGCCTGCTCGCGGGCGCCTACAAACAGCCCGAGCGGACCGTGGTCGAAGCCGAGATCCTCCACGCGATCATCGGCCACCGTCGCCGCGGCGAGCCCTACACCGTCGAGGCGGGCGTGGTCCGCGTCGCCGATGCCCTCGACATGGCCCAGGGACGCACCCGGATCCCGATCGAGAGCGGCCACGAGGGCATCCACTCGATCTCCGCCGCGGCGATCGACGAGGTGCGGATCGGCGCCGGCGAGGAGCACCCGGTGCGGATCGAGATCCAGCTCAACAACTCGGCGGGCATCTTCCAGGTCGACGACCTCTTGGCGACGAAGATCCGCGGCACCCCCCTGGAGGGCAAGGTCGAAGTCGTCGCCGAGATCGAGGGCGAGACCGAGAAACGCCTACTCAGCGGCTTCCGGCTGAGCTAGCTGGCGGGCAGGCAAGGCGAAAGGCGGTGCGTTCTCCTGCGGCGATGTGGGCCAGCCTCGCCAGGACGCAGGGAAATGAGGTGAGGGGAGGGGAGGGCACTCCAGTGCGTGACCCGAACCGAATGACCGAGGACGCCGCGAGGCGCCCCCACGTCAGCCCAAACGCTCGATGTCGTAGCGGCGGCGCGCCTTGCGCCGCTCCAGAGCGCCCTGGATCGCCGACATCCCGATCACGAGGATGACGAAGAAGGCCATCACGCCGAAGCAGAAGAAGGTGACCGTCTTGTCGGAAGCCTTGCCCGCCAGGCCCTCGCCGTTCTCGGCCAGCGCCATCGGCGCGGAGACCAGCATGGTCGTCAGGGCCATCAGGAAGAGTGCGGCGGCGCGCTTCACGGTGGGCAATCTATCGCAACGGGCGGCGTAGGATCGCCCGATGTCCAACCTCGAGGCCCTACTGCTGGGGGTGGTCCAGGGGCTGACCGAGTTCCTGCCGATCTCGTCCTCCGGCCATCTGATCATCGTCCCCTGGCTGCAGAGCTACACGTTCCTGACCGAAAACGACTCGTTCAACAAGACCTTCGACGTCGCCCTGCACGCGGGCACGCTGATCGCGGCGATCGCCTTCTTCCGGCTCGAGGTGTGGCGGCTGCTCGTCGCCTTCGTCTCGGCGGTGCGCAGGCGGGCGATCGCGACCAGCGAGGAGCGGCTCGCGGTGGCGATCGCGATCGGCACCGTCCCGGCGGTGATCGCCGGCGGCCTCGCCTCCGACTTCATCGACGAACACCTCGGCGAGCCCTGGATGATCGCCTTGCAGCTGATCTTCTTCGGTGCCATCCTCGACTGGGCCGACCGCCGGCCGCAGAAGCGCCCGCTGGAGGGATCGACGCTGCGCGACGGCGGCTGGATCGGCCTCGCCCAGGTGCTCGCCCTCGCCCCCGGCACCTCGCGCAGCGGCATCACGATCACCGCCGCCCGCTTCCTCGGGCTCGACCGCGACGCCGCCGCCCGCTTCTCCTTCCTGCTGCTGATCCCGATCGTCGCCGGCGCCACCCTCTTCAAAGGCGTCGGCGCGGTCCACGAAGGGCTGCCGTCTGGGGTGGGAGGGCCGATGGTGGTGGGGACGCTGGCCGCCGCGATCTCCGGCTACGCCGCGATCGTCTTCCTCCTGCGACTGGTGCGGACGACCTCCTATCGGCCCTTCGTCATCTACCGCTACGCGGCGGGCGTCGCGATCCTGATCGTGATCGCCACCGGGCTCCGTCCGGCGACCTTCTGAGCGGCCGCCCGGCCGCAATTTGGGCCTGTCAGACTTGTGAAAATCCTGTAAACGCCGGTAAACGGGGGTTCGGGGTGCATATGATCCGAAGCGAGTTGGCCCCTGATCCGACCACTCGTCTTGCGGTGATCGACACCGATTCCGGTTTCGTCACCGTACTTTCCAAGCGCGCCGAGGCGGCGGGCTGGCTTCTGCGCACCTCCGGGGGCGCCGTCCCGCCCGACCAGCTGGTCGCGATGAAGCTGAACGCGCTGCTCGTCGACCCGACCGTCCTCGGTGACGAAGCCTGGCGCTACCTCGACCGCGTCTGCAACCTGCTGCCGGACCTCGGCGTCGTCGTCTGCACCGGGCGCTCGACCGTGGCCCAGCGGGTCCGCGGCCTGCGCCTCGGGGTCGACGACTGGATCACCAAGCCGGCCCATCCCGAGGAGGCGATCGCCCGCATCGAAGCGGTCACCCGGCGCCACCGCCGCGGCCGTCACGAGACCGAGAGCTCGCCCGTCCTCGCCGGTGAGCTGGAGATCCGCCCCGACCGCTTCCAGGCCTTCGTCGCCGGCGAAAGCCTCGACCTGACCCGGCGCGAGTTCGAGCTGCTGCACCTGCTTGCCGGCACCCAGGGTCAGGTCCTCGAGCGGGAGACCATCTACCAGCGGGTCTGGGGCTACGCGATGGCCCACGGCGACCGCTCGGTCGACGTCTTCATCCGCAAGCTGCGCCAGAAGCTGGAGAAGCGCTCGCCCGGGTGGGAGTACATCCACACCCACTTCGGGGTCGGCTACCGCTTCGACCCGGAGCCCTCCGCCGCCGTGCCGGACACCCCGCCGGTCGCCGCGAAGGCCTCCGACGACGACCAGAGTTCACAGGTCGTTCACAAAAGTTTCACCGCGGCGTAACCGGCCGGTCAACCCCTGTCGACATCCTGCGCGAGGATGGCGGTAGGTAGCGCGTCGGACAAAGCAGGGAGGCTGGAGGTGCGTCCAGAGGAGCACGCGGCGCTGGTCGACGGCCGCCCGCTGAGCCTCACCGTGCGCGAGTTGCAGCTGCTCGTCACGCTCTGGTCCAACCCGCAGCGCATCCTCACCCGCGAGGAGCTCCACACCTCGGTCTGGGGGACGCCACCGCGCCGCGACGACCGCTCGGTCGACGTCTACGTCAGCCGCCTGCGGGCCAAGCTCGGCGCCGCGCTGCCGGATCAGAAGCTGATCTACACGCACAACGGGATCGGCTACCGGTTCTCCCCGGACGGCTGATAACGGCCTTTTACATTTTTTTTACACCCTCGCTACAGCCAGATAACAAGCTCTGCCGGCGTCGCTGAGACGCTCGCTTCGGACCGCGTTCCTCGCGGCCCGAATCTCGTCAACAACTTGAAGAGGAGACTGATGTCCAGCTCTAGATGGCTTGCGGTGTTCGCGGCCGCCTGCGTGCTCGTGCTCGGCCTTGCCGCCTGCGGGGGCGGGAGCTCGAGCAGCTCGTCGAGCAGCGGTGAAAGCAGCGAATCCGAAGGTGGAGGGGCCTCGAGCGAAGCCTCCGGCGAAATCGCCGGCGCCGGCTCGACCGCGCAGGAAGCCGCGCAGAAAGCGTGGATCGCCGAATTCGAGAACGCCAACAGCGGCGCCACGATCTCCTACGACGGGGTCGGCTCCGGCGGCGGTCGCGAAAAATTCATCTCCAAGGGCGTCGCCTACGCGGGCTCCGACACGCCGCTCTCCGAATCGGAAGGCGAGCTCGCCGCCGCGGTGAAGCGCTGCGAACCGGGCGAACTGGTCGAGGTCCCGGACTACATCTCGCCGATCGCGATCATCTACAACCTCCCGGGCGTCGAAGAACTGAAACTCGAACCGGAAACCCTGGCGAAGATCTTCAACCAGGAAATCGAAGACTGGAACGACCCGGAGATCGCCAAGGAGAACCCCGGCGTCGAACTGCCGGAAACGCGGATCGTCCCGGTCAACCGCTCCGACGAGTCGGGCACGACCGAAAACTTCACCGACTACCTCTCGAAAGTCGCGCCCAGCGTGTGGACGCACGAAGTGAGCGGTAACTGGCCGGTGAAGGGCGGCGAAGCTGCCTCCGGCACCTCCGGTGTGGTCGAAGCCGTCAGCGCCGGCGAAGGCGCGATCGGCTATGCCGACGCCTCACAGGCCGGTGAACTCGGCAAAGCCCTGATCAAGGTCGGCAGCAGCTGGGCCGAACCGTCGGCGGAAGCCGCGGCCAAGGTCCTCGACCTCTCCAAGGAAGATCCGGAACTGGAGAAGGGCAGCAAGAACGTCATCGCCTTCGAAATCGATCGCAAGACCGAAGCGAGCGGCGTCTACCCGATCATCCTGGTCTCCTCGCTGATCGGTTGCACCAAGTACAGCAGCGCCTCCGAAGCGGCCCTGGTCAAAGGCTTCTTCGAATACGCGATCAGCCCCGACGGGCAGGCCCTGGCCGAAGAACAGGCCGGCTCCGCGCCCCTCTCGGAAGCGCTGACGAAGAAGGTCGAAGCGGCCGTCGCCGCGATCGAATAGGTCCAACCGACCAGCTACTCGCTGAAACTCGTGGCTCATCTCGACACCACGACGAATGCCGGCCAACTGCTGGCGGCGGCGTCCGGAGGGCGCCGCCGCCGCGGTGACCGGATCTTCAGCAACGCCGCGGTGGTCGCCGCGGTGACGATCCTGGCGCTGCTCGCCGGGGTCGCCGTCTTCCTGGTCACCGAGGGCTTTCCGGCGCTGACCGCCTCGTCCTCGGAACTCCCCCACGGGGAAAGCTTCATCAGCTACGTCGCGCCGCTCGCCTTCGGCACCTGCCTGGCGGGCGTGCTGGCGATGATCATCGCGGTGCCGCTGGCGATCGCGGTGGCGCTCTTCATCACCCACATCGCGCCGAAGCGGGTGGCGCTGACGCTCGGCTACCTGGTCGACCTGCTGGCCGCGATCCCGAGCATCATCTACGGCCTCTGGGGCATCTTCGTCCTCGGCCCGGCCGCCGTGCCGGTGATGAAATGGCTGGAAGAAAAGCTCGGCTGGCTCCCGATCTTCGAAGGGCCCGCCTCGATCACCGGCCGCACGATGCTGGTCGTCGGCCTGGTCCTCGCGGTGATGATCCTGCCGATCGTCTCCGCCGTCGCCCGCGAGGCCTTCGCGCAGACGCCGCGCAAACTGCAGGAAGGCGCGCAGGCGCTCGGCGCGACGCGCTGGGAGGTGATCCGCACCACGGTCCTCCCGTTCGGCAGATCCTCGGTGATCTCCGGCGCGATGCTCGGGCTCGGCCGCGCCCTCGGCGAGACGATGGCGGTGGCGATCATCCTCTCCGTCTCCGGCGGCGTCACCTTCAACCTGATCAGCCAGGCGAATCCCTCGACGATCGCCGCCAACGTCGCCCTCAACTTCCCCGAGTCGAGCGGCCTGGCGATCAACCTGCTGATCGCCACCGGGCTCGTCCTCTTCGCGATCACCCTGGTCACCAACTTCATCGCGCGGCTGATCATCGCCCGCTCGGACGTCCGATGACCCCGCCTCCGACCGACAACGCGGCGGCGCTCTCGACCCGCTCGGCGCTGACCGGCGCGGGCGGCGCCGGGTCGCTGCCGGACTGGGCGCCGTGGGGGGCCTTCGTCGGCTCCCTGGTCTTCTGCGCCGCGGTGCTCGCCGCGCTCGGCTGGTTCACGATCGCCCTGACGCTGGTCTTCGGGGCGCTGGTCTCGATCGTCGCCATCTACGCCTGGTCGCGCGCCGTCGAGGGGCACCGCCGGGCCAAGGACCGGGCGATCACGATCGCCATCGTCAGCGCCTTCGGGGTCTCGATGGCGCCGCTGATCTCGCTGCTCTACGAAGTGGTGAGCCGCGGCGTCAAGGGCCTCAGCTGGGAATTCTTCACCGCCGACGCGCGCGGCGTGGTCGGCGGCGGCGGTGCCGAGCACGCGATCGTCGGCACCCTGGTGATCACCGCCTGCGCGGTGGTGATCTCGGTGCCGATCGGCCTGATGGCGGCGATCTACATGAACGAGTACGGGCGCGGGCCGCTGCGCCGCGCCCTCACCTTCTTCGTCGACGTGATGACCGGCATCCCCTCGATCGTCGCCGGCCTCTTCGCCTACGCCCTCTTCGAGCTCTTCTTCGGCCCCAGCATCCAGATGGGGATCATGGGGTCGATCGCGCTCTCGGTGCTGATGATCCCGATCGTCATCCGTTCCGCCGAGGAGGTCTTGAAGATCGTCCCCGACCACCTGCGCGAAGCGTCCTACGCGCTCGGCACGCCGAAGTGGAAGACGATCGTCAAGGTGGTCCTGCCGACCGCCTTCGCCGGGCTGGTGACCGGGGTGATGCTGGCGACGGCGCGGATCATCGGCGAGACGGCGCCGCTGCTGGTCACCACCGGCGTGGTCGACTCGCTCAACGCGAACCCGTTCTCCGGCCGCATGCAGAACCTGGCGGTCTACGCCTACAACCAGTACCGGTCGCCTGGGGTGATGAAACAGGCGTCCTACGACAGAGCCTGGGCGGCGGCGCTGACCCTTATCGTCATCGTCATGATCCTCAACGTGATCGCCCGTCTGGTGTACCGACGCTACAAAACGGAAATCCGTTAGGAGATCGCTTCAGTGGAGGGAAGGAAAATCAGAGACATGTTCGGCTCCCAGGCCAAGGACGAGGCCGAGGAGGGCCGTAACACGATGTCGCAAGCAGGCCCTGTCACCGAGACCTCGAGCGAGGCCACCGACCCCGCGTCGCACCGCCAGGCGAAGACGCTGGAGGCGAAGGAAGTCAACCTCTACTACGGCGACTTCCACGCGGTCGAAAACGTGAACATGACGATCGAGCCGAACAAGGTGACGGCGCTGATCGGCTCTTCCGGCTGCGGCAAGACGACCTTCCTGCGCTCGCTCAACCGGATGCACGAGCTGACCCCGGGGGCGACCGTCAAAGGCGACATCGAGCTCGACGGCGAGGACATCTACGGCAAAGACGTGGACCCGGTCGCGGTGCGCAAGCTGGTCGGGATGGTCTTCCAGCAGCCGAACCCGTTCCCGACGATGTCGATCTACGACAACGTCGCCGCCGGACTGAACTTCAACGAGCGCAAGGTCCCGAAGTCCGAGAAGGACGAGATCGTCGAGAAAAGCCTGCGCGGGGCGCACCTCTGGGACGAGGTGAAGGACCGGCTCGGTCGACCCGGCTCGGGGCTCTCCGGCGGCCAGCAGCAGCGGCTCTGCATCGCCCGGGCGACCGCGGTCAGCCCCGAGGTGCTGTTGATGGACGAGCCCTGCTCGGCGCTCGACCCGGTGGCGACGCTGGCGATCGAGGACCTGATCGCGGAGCTGAAAAAGGAATACACGATCGCGATCGTCACCCACAACATGCAGCAGGCGGCGCGCGCCTCCGACAACACGGCCTTCTTCAACCTCGACGAATCGGGCAAGCCCGGGCACCTGGTGGAGATCGGTCCGACCGAGGAGATCTTCACCAAACCGCAGAAGAAAGAGACCGAGGACTACGTCTCCGGTCGCTTCGGCTGAGCGGGTCGGGGAGACTGCGCCGATGCCCGAGGTCCGCGTCGAATACCAGGAAGAACTGACGGCGCTCGAACAGAGCGCGCTGGGCGGGCTGGACCTCGTCTCGGCGGCGCTGACCCGCACCCTGGAGGCGGTCGAGCACCAGGACATCGAGCTGGCCCAGATCGTCGTCGCCGACGACGATCGCATCGACGGGCGCTACCTGGAGGTCCACCAGGCCCTGATCACGCTGTTGGCGACGCAGTCCCCGGTGGCGACCGACCTGCGGCTGATCTCGGCGCTGCTGCACGTGCTGAAGAACATCGAGCGGATGGGCGACCAGTGCGTGAACATCTGCAAGGTGATCCCGATGTCCGGGCACGAGCCGCCCGCCGACCAGGAGATGGTGAAGCTGATCCTGACGATGGGGGCGCACACGAAGTCCCTGATCACGCAGGCCAAGCGCGCCTTCGAAGAGCGCAACGTCGAGATGGCGCGGGACCTGGTGCAGCGCGACGACGTGGTCGACGAACTGAATCGGGACTGCTTCCGCCTGGCGCTGGCGATCGGCGACGACGCCGACCAGCGCGAATGGGCGATGACGATGCTGCTGACGGCAAGGGCGATCGAGCGGATCGCCGACAACGCGGTCGACATCGGCGAGCAGGTCGCCTTCGTCGTCACCGGGCTGTTCAGGGAGTTCGAGGATGCGTCGCATCCGGACGCGCAGGCTTGAGATCCGCCCGGCCTGGGAAGATGCGGCGTACGGGCAAATGCTCTGCGCGGCGATCGACATCGGCTCCAACACGACCCGCGTCCTGGTCGCGGAACCAGTCGATGGCCAACTCAAGAAGGTGATGGAGCAGCGCGCCTACACGCGCATCTCCAAGGCGATCGACGCGGAGGGCGCGATCACACGGCAGAAGGTCGTCGAGGTCGGCGAGCTGGTGGCGACGCAGGTGCGCCTGGCGCGGGAGCTCGGCGCGAGTGAGATCCGCGCGGTGGCGACCGCGGCGGTGCGCGAGGCGGTCAACGGGCCCGAGGTGGCGGCGGCGATCGCCGCCGTGGCCGGGGTCGAGGTGGACATCTTGAGCGGCGAGGAGGAGGGGAGGCTCTCCTTCATCGGCGCGACCAAGGCGCTCGGCCATCCGGTCGAGGGGCCGGTCGGCGTCGTCGACGTCGGCG
Organism: Solirubrobacterales bacterium; assembly: GCA_047601885.1. Taxonomy (GTDB): domain Bacteria; phylum Actinomycetota; class Thermoleophilia; order Solirubrobacterales; family 70-9; genus VAYN01. The sequence goes on along the minus strand of JASGIK010000001.1, from coordinate 814,932 downwards.
GCGGCTCGACCGAGGTGATCCTCGGCACGGTGCCCGACGGGGTCGAGGAGGTGCGCTCCTGGCAGGTCGGCTCCGGCGTCCTCGCCGACGAGCTGATCACCTCCGATCCGCCCTCGGCGGCGGAGATCCGGCGCGTCCGCGACCGCATCGAGGACCTCTTCGAGGGGGTCGAGATCCCGCACCCCGAACAGGCGGTGGCGGTCGGCGGCTCGGCGACCAGCCTGCGCCGGCTGGTCGGCGCCGTGCTCGAGTACGAGACCCTGGAGCGGGCGATCCGCGTCCTCTCCTCCGAACCGGCCGTCGACGTCGCCCGCCGCTTCGAGCTCGATCCGCGCCGGGTCCGCATCCTCACCACCGGCGTGCTCCTCCTGGAGAAGGTCTCCGAGCTGCTCGGCCAACCCCTGCAGATCGGCAAGGGCGGCCTGCGCGAGGGCATCATCCTCGACCTCCTCGCGAACGGCGGCACCGCGTCGTCCAGCAGCAAGCCCGCCCTTCGCGCGGCCTAGCCAAGGGACGGCGTAGCGAGGGGCACATCGCCGCCCTGCGAGCGGTCGCAACGGCTCGCGGAGCTTGCGCCTTGGATCAACGGCGGTATGCGCCGGAAACTCGGGGCGCGAACGGCGGCGCCGCATGGGCGAAGTTGCGAGCGCGCGCATGGGCAAGCCCCGTCCCTTGTTGCTCCCGCTCGGTTACACGAAGTTCACCGGTCCTTTGCAGGTGGTTCACATGAATTGCCTGCAAATGACGAAATATGAGGTCGTAATCAGGTAATTCGATGAGGGAGACACCGATGACTTCCCGGGCTGACATGCACTGCCATTCGACCGCTTCGCAGCTGTCGCGACTCGGGGTCCAGAGGTCGCTCGGGCTGCCGGAGTGCGCCACCCCTCCGCAGGAGGTCTACGAGCTCGCGAAGCGACGGGGGATGGACTTCGTGACGATCACCGATCACGACACGATCGCCGGTGCGCTCGAGCTCGATCACCTGCCCGACACCTTCGTCTCCGAGGAGCTGACCGTCCGCTTTGCCGGCGAGCCCCAGGCGGTTCACGTCCTCTGTTACGGGATCACTCCCGGAGACCACGAGTGGCTGCAGGCCCACGCCGGCGACGTCGAGGCCTGTGCCGCGTACCTGCACGAGAACGGGATCACCTGCGCCCTCGCGCACCCCTTCTTCAACGTCGCGGCGCCGCTGACGCGGCGCCATCGGCGTCGGCTCGCCGAGCTCTTCCCGATCTGGGAGGTCCGCAACGGGTCGCGCGCCGCGGAGCTGAACATGCCCGCCGCCGTCTACGTGGACACCAACGGCGGCACCGGGATCGCCGGCTCCGACGACCATGCCGGCGTGGACATCGGCCGCACCTGGACCGAGGTGCCCTCGGCCGCCACGCCGGAAGAGTTTCTCGCCCAGATGCGCGCAGGCCACGCCGAGGCGCGCGGCGAACAGGGCTCGGCGGCGAAGTGGACGCACGCCGCGATGGCGCTCGCCACGCGCGCCCTCGACGCCGCCGAGGTCGCCCCGCCCGGCACGCCGCCGGACCCGACCGCGGTCCTGAAGATGGCCGAACGGGTGATCCGCGAGGGCGACGCCCGCGAAGGCAAGGTGGCCGCCGACATCGGCCCCGAAGACGCCCGCTGCCTGCTCGAGGCCTGGCTCGCCGGGGTCGGGATCGACGCCCGCGGCCGCGACCTGCTCGACCTGCTGCAGGCGGACGGCTTCTCCCACGCCGACCTCTACCGGCGCGCCCGCCGCCGCCACGAGCGGCGCCTGCGGATCGCCGTCGACGAGGGCGTCGAAGCCTTCTCCTCGGGTGATCTGGCGAGCGCCGCGGGCGGCATGTTCGAGGCGCTCGTCCCGGCCTTCCCCTACGCGCCCTCGACCGCCTTCCTCGGCGCCGAGAAGGCGAAGCTGCGCAGCCGCGACGACGACCGCCGCCGCGTCGCCCTGATCGCCGACGGGATCGGCTCGATGCACGGCGTCACCCACACGATCGAGCAGATCCGCGAGCGCGGCGTCCCCGGCTTCGAGGTCGACGTGATCGGCACCGACCCCGGCGTCGACCGCCGCCTGCCCGCCGCGGCCGAGCTGGAGCTGCCCTTCTACAAGGGGATGAAGCTGGGCGTGCCGGCGGTGCCGGAGCTGGTCGAGGCGCTGGCCGAGGGCAACTACGACCTGGTTCACGTCACCGCCCCCGGCCCGGCCGGGATCGCGGCGACGCTGCTCGGCCGGATCACCGGCGTGCCGCTGCTCGCCAGCTACCACACCGAGCTCGCCACCTACGCGGGCCTGCGCGCCGACGCGATGCTGGAGATCGTCGCCAAAGCCGGCCTCGGGGCCTTCTACGACGCCCCCGCGCGGGTGCTCTCGCCGAGCCCCGCCGCCGACGGCTCGCTCGCCGAACTCGGCATCGACGGGGCCAAGGTCGGCCGCTGGGAGCGCGGCGTGGACGTCGAGCGCTTCGACCCGGCGAAGGCCGATCGCGACGCCTATCCGGGCGAGATCAAGGTCCTCTACGCGGGCCGGCTCTCGAAGGAGAAGGGGGTCGACCTGCTCGCCGAGAGCTTTCTCGCCGCCCACGCGGCGGACCCCCGGCTGCACCTGCTGCTGGCGGGCGGCGGTCCGGAGGAGGCGGAGCTGCGCGAGCGGCTCGGCGACGCCGCCAGCTTCCTCGGCTGGCTCGGCGGCGAGGACCTCGCGGTCGCCTACGCGAGCAGCGACGTCTTCCTCTTCTGCAGCGTCACCGACACCTACGGCCAGGTGATCCTCGAGGCCGGCGCCAGCGGGCTGCCGGTGGTCGCGGTCGCCGAGGGCGGCCCGGCGGCGCTGGTCGAGAACCGCCACACCGGTCTGCTCTGCCGCCCCGACGTCGACCACGTCGCCGGCTCCCTGCTGCGGCTGGCCGCCTCGCCGGAGCTGCGGACCAAGCTCGGCTCGGCCGGGGTGCGCGGTGCCCGCGCCCGCTCCTGGGAGCGCTCGCTGAGCCAGCTCGCGGCGGGCTACCGGCTGGCGCTCGACGGCGCCGCCGTCGCCGTCCCGACCGGGGCGCCCGCGCCCGGCTCGCAACCGCTCCGCCGGGTCGCCTGAGAGAACGGGGGACGTTTGGCGCAGCAGTACGATGTCCCCTTGTCCGACCCGGTGATCAGCCTCGAGGATCCTTCCCTCTACTTCAACCGGGAGATCTCCTGGCTCGAGTTCAACCGGCGCGTGTTGGAGCTGGCCGAGGACCGCGAGGTGCCGCTGCTGGAGCGGCTGCGGTTCTGCTCGATCTACGCCTCCAACCTGGACGAGTTCTACATGGTGCGGGTGGCCGGGCTCTTCGACCAGATGGAGGCCGGGATCGACGCCCGGGGGCCGGACGGGTTGCGCCCGGCCGAGCAGATCGACCGCATCCAGCAGCGCGTGCTGGAGCTCGACAAGCGCCTGCAGCGGGCCTTCGGCGGTGAGCTGCGGCCGGCGCTGGAGCGCGAGGGGATCCGCATCGTCTCCTTCGAGGACGCGAACGAGGAGGAGCGTCGGCAGATCCACCGCCGTTTCCACGAGCAGGTCTTCCCGGCGCTGACTCCCCTGGTGATCGGCCTCGGCCGGCCCTTCCCCTACATCTCGAACCTCTCGCTGAGCCTCGCGGTGCTGCTCCGCGACCCGGAGTCGGAGGTGGAGATCGTCGCCCGGGTGAAGGTCCCGAAGGAGCTGCTCGGGCGCTTCCTGCCGGTCGGCGAGGAGGGGACCTTCGTGCCGCTCGAGCACGTGATCGCGGCCAACCTCGACGCGCTCTTCCCCGGCACCGAAGTGGTCGACCACGGCTTCTTCCGGGTCACCCGAGACGCCGACTTCACCGTCTCCGACGAGGCCGACGACCTGCTGCAGGCGGTCCAGGACGAGTTGCGCCGGCGCCGCTTCGGCGAGGTCGTGCGGCTGGAGATCGCCAGCGGCATGAACGAGACGCTGCGGCGCGAGCTGATCGGCGCGCTGCGGCTCGAAGACCGCGAGGTCTACGACATCGACGGCCTGCTCGACCTCGCCGACCTGAAGGACATCGCCGACGTCCCCGGCCACGCCGAGCTGCGTTACTCGCCCTGGACCCCGGTGACGCAGCCGCGCCTGCAGGGCGGGGACGACGGGCGCGCGCCGGACATCTTCCGCGAGATCCGCCACGCCGACCTGCTGGTGCACCATCCCTACGACTCCTTCGCGACCTCGGTCGAACGCTTCGTCGAGCAGGCGGTCGAAGACCCCGACGTGCTGGCGATCAAGCAGACCGTGTACCGGACCTCGGACGACTCGCCGCTGGTGCCGTCGCTGATCCGCGCCTCCGAACGCGGCAAGCAGGCGGTCTGCATGGTGGAGCTGAAAGCGCGCTTCGACGAGGAGGCCAACATCCACTGGGCGAAAGCCCTGGAGGAGGCCGGCGTCCACGTCGTCTACGGGATCCCCGGGCTGAAGACGCACGTGAAGGCGATCCTGGTGGCGCGCCGCGAGGGCCAGCAGGTGCGCGAGTACGTCCACATCGGGACCGGCAACTACCACGCCAAGACGGCCCGCCTCTACACCGACTTCGGCCTCTTCACCGCCGACCCCGACATCGGCGCCGACGTCGCCGAGATGTTCAACTTCCTCACCGGCTACGGGCGCCCGGCGGTGTACCGCAAGACGCTGGTCTCGCCGACGACGATGCGCGACCGGCTGATCGAGGAGATCGAGGCGACGGTGGCGGCGCGCGAGGCGGGGGAAGAGGCGCGGATCGTGCTGAAGATGAACTCGCTGGTCGACGCGGGCTGCATCCGGGCGCTCTACCGGGCCTCGCAGGCGGGCGTGCCGATCGACCTCAACGTGCGCGGGATCTGCTGCCTGAAGCCGGGCGTGCCGGGGGTCTCCGACAACATCCGCGTCGTCTCGATCGTCGGTCGCTTCCTCGAGCACTCGCGCGTCTACACCTTCCACCGCGGCGAGCAGGTCACGGTGGTGATGGGCTCCGCCGACATGATGCCGCGCAACCTCGACAACCGGGTCGAGCTGGTGGTGCCGGTCGAAGACCCGGCGCTGCGGGCGGAAATGGTCGATGTGCTGGAGCGTTGCCTCGCCGACAACGCGAACTCCTGGGAGCTCGGCTCCGACGGCGAGTGGACGCGGGTGGTGCGGGCCGAGGGCGAGCCGCGCCGCGACGTCCAGGCGGAACTGCGGGAGCGGGCCGCGACCCGCGCGGCCGAGCAGCTGGCGACGGCGACGAACCCCCCGGCGGCGACGACCTCGGCGGCGGGCTGACCGGAGGATCGGATGGCGACTAGGATTCCGCGGGTGGCGCGCTTCTCGCTCCTACCCCACGATCAGACGTTCTTCGATCTCTTCGTGGAGGCCGGGAAGAACAGCGTCCACTCGGCCCGCCTGCTCGACCAGCTGATGCGCGAGTGGCCCGACGCCGGGAGCCTGCACGAGGACATCGTCGAGGCCGAGCACCGCGGCGACAAAGTCACGCACGAGATCATCAAACGGCTGAACACGACCTTCGTCACGCCGATCGACCGCGAGGACATCTACGGGCTGGCGACGCAGCTCGACGACATCGTCGACTTCACCGAGGAGGCGGCCGACTTCCTCGGCCTCTACCAGGTCGAGGCGCCGATGGACCAGGCCTGGGCGCTGACCAACGTGCTGGTGCGCTCCTGCGAGGCGCTCTCCGAGGGGCTGGAGAACCTGCCCTCGTTCAAAGATCTCGACCAGTACTGGATCGAGGTCCACCGGCTGGAGAACGAAGGCGACCGGATCTCCCGCGACGCGGTGGCGGCCCTCTTCACCGACGCGATCGACCCGATGTTCGTGATCCGCTGGAAGGACATCTTCGGCGTGCTCGAGGAGGCGATCGACGCGACCGAGAAGGCGGCGCAGATTCTCGAGGGGATTGTGATCAAGAACAGCTGACGGGGCTTGGGCCGCCCGTCGGCTCGCCCTCCCGGGGGGCGTGTAACAAAGATGTGAACGCGGGCTGTAGGTTCCCGGCCAGTGACCTCGGACGTCATCCTCGTACTGGTCGTCGGCACCGCCCTCGCCTTCGACTTCACCAACGGCTTCCACGACACCGCGAACGTGGTCGCGACCTCGATCTCGACCGGCGCGGCGCGGCCGTCGGTGGCGATCGCGGTCGCCTCGCTGCTCAACTTCGCCGGGGCGTTCATCTCGATCTCGGTCGCGGCGACGGTCGCCAACGACGTCGTCGACGCCGGGGCGATCACGCCGACGATCGTCTTCGCCGGGCTGATCGGGGCGATCGCCTGGAACCTCGTCACCTGGTACTGGGGGCTGCCGTCGAGCTCCTCGCACGCGCTGATCGGCGGCGTCGTCGGATCGGCGGTGGCGGCCGACGGCTTCCACGTGGTGATCGCCGAAGGGCTGCTCGGCAAGGTGCTGATCCCGGCGATCGTCGCGCCGCTGCTCGCCTTCGCCGTCGCCGGGGCCTCGATCGGGCTGTCCTACCGGGTGATCGGGCGGCAGCGACCGGGGATCGTCAGCCGCGGCTTCAAGTACGGGCAGGTCGTCTCCGGCGGGCTGTTGGCCCTCGCCCACGGCACCAACGACGCGCAGAAGACGATGGGGGTGATCACGCTGGCGCTGATCGCCAACGGCAGCCTCGGCGCCGGGTCGGACCCGCCGGTCTGGGTGATCGCCTCCTCGGCGGCGGCGATCGCGGCCGGCACCTACAGCGGTGGCTGGCGGATCATCAAGACGACCGGCACGCGGATCATCAAGATGGACGCGGCGCAGGGGTTCACCTCGCAGGGGGCGGGGGCGGCGGTGATCCTGGCGTCGACCCACTTCGGCTTCCCGCTCTCGACCACGCACGTGATCAACGGCGGCGTGATGGGCTCGGGGGCGGCGAAACGGCTCTCGGCGGTGCGCTGGGGCGTGGCCGGGAACATCGTCGTCGCCTGGCTGCTGACGCTGCCCGCCGCGGCGGCGATCGGGGCGCTCACCTACGCGGTGACGAGCATCTTCGGCAGCGGCGCGATCGGGCCGGTGGTGGTGACGGTGCTGTCGCTGCTGGCGATCGCGGCGGCCTTCGTGCGGCGCGCCCAGCGCGGCGCGCCCGTCCCGGTGCAGAGCGGATGAGGGGCGCGTGATGGTGCTCGCGGAGATCGTCGAGGCGAAGGACCTGATCCAGACGGTGATCTTCTCGGTCGTCGCCGGGATCGGCGTCACGCTGATCTTCTCGGTCGCGATCTGGGGGGCGGCGCGCTACGCCGATCTGAGCCAGGAAGAGCGGCCCTGGGCCGCCGGCGCGGCGGCGGCGACGGCGGCGCTCGCCCTGCTGGCGGTGGTCGCGGCGGTCGTGCTCGGCGTCATCGTGATGACCAGTAAGTGACTTCGGAGTACGATTTGTGAGGTGAAAGTCGCGCGGAATGTGGCGATCATCATGCTCCTGGCGCTGGGGGTGGCGTTTCTCCCCGGTGGGGGCAACGCGGTCGAAACCATCCTCACCGCGATCACGATGGGCTTCCTGGCCGGGATCGCCTGGATGCTCTACACGCTGTCCCGCCAGAACCAGCTGACCCTGGCGACGCTGAGCGACGGCCGGCGGGCGATCTTCTACGGCGCCTTCGGGATGATCGCGCTGCTGATCGCGGGCACCGACAAGCTGATGTCGAGCGGCGCCGGGACGCTGCTCTGGATCCTCCTGCTCGCCGCCTCGGTGGTGGCGATCTGGCGGATCTGGGCCGAGGCGAACACCTACTGAGGCGCTTCGCCGCCCTTCTCGTCGCCGTTCTGGCGCCGGCCGCCCCGGCGGGCGCGACGGCGCGAGCGGTGTACGTCAGGGTCGCGATCGACGGCGGTCGGCTGGCGGTGAGGCCGGAGGCGATCGCGCTGTCGGTGCACGGCTCGCTGTCGTTGCACCGGTTGCGCTGGCGGGAATGGGGCGGGACGGTCGCGACGGGGCGCGGCCGGGCGCGGGTCAAGGCCTGCGTGCCCGACTGCAACCTGGGGAAGGTCGAGTGGCCGCGGGTGACGGTGCGGCTGGAGGACCGGATCCGCTGCGAAGGCCGGGTCCTCTACGGCTGGCTCGGCTACCGGTTGCAGGGGGAGATTCCGGAAGGGGTGAGGCCGCGGGGCAGCGTCGACATGAGGCCGAAAGGCTGCTGACCGGCGGCCGTCCCAGTTCCGGCACACAATTGGCCCTGAATTGATCCCTTGTGCGCGCCACGGGTGCGCATTTCAGCTTCAGGGTGGTCCACGTGCCACCCACGAGCGACGACAACACGGGTCACGGGGAACAGGGGACCGCCTCGGTCGAGCTGGTCGCGGTCGTCCCCTTTCTGTTGTTGGCGCTCGCCGTCGCGGCCCAACTCGCGCTCGCCGGCCAGGCCCTCTGGTCGGCGAGCGTGGCCGCGCGGGCCGGCGCCCGGGCGGCGCTGGTCGGCGCCGATCCGAAGGCCGCCGCGCGGCAAGCGCTGCCCGAGGCGATGCGCGACCGCGCGGTGGTCGAGGAAGCGGGCGAAGGCGACGGCATCGTCTCGGTGAAGGTGCCGATCCCGACCCTGCTGCCGCAGCTGCCCGAGGTGAAGGTCGGGGTGCGGAGTGGACTGGAGGACGGAGATGGGTGAGCGCCGCCGTCCCTCGATCCGCCGCGAGGAGGGCCAGGCGACGGTGGAACTCATCGCCGCGGTCCCGGCGCTGCTGCTCGCCGCGCTCATCTCGCTGCAGCTCCTGGCCGCCGGGTACGCGTTGACGCTCGCCGACGGCGCCGCCGAGGCGGGAGCGCTGGCGCTGGCCGAGGGCGGCTCGGCGGTCGAAGCCGCGCGCGACTCGCTGCCGGGCTGGGCCAAGGACGACGTCTCGGTGTCCGTTTCGGGCGAAGAGGTCTCGGTGCGCCTGCGCCCGCCCTCGCCCTTCGGCGCGATCGCCGACCACCTGGCGGTGACCAGCAGCGCGAGCGCGAGGTCGGCGGGATGAGGCGCCGCGCCGGGGCTACCCGGGTCACCGGGGCGGAGTGGGGCGCGGAGCGCGACGGGCTTGGCCTCGGCGTCTACGAGCTTCCGCGCCCTGCCGCGGCCCGGGAGGAGATCTACGGCGGCGCGCCCGCGGCGCCCGACGGTGTCTTCACGGCGCCGCGCAGCGGCTCCGTCGTCGCGGTCTCCTCGGTCGGCGCCGCCGAGGGCTCGCGCGGCGCGGCGGCGGCGCTCTCCTGCGTCGGGTCGGGCATCGGGACCGCGGCGCTGCTGGTCGACGTCGGCGGTCGGCTGCCGCGGCCGACCTTGATCGCCTCCGCCTCGGCGCACCAGCTGGAGGAGCGGCTCGCGGCGCGGCTGCCGTCGCTGCGGCCCGCCGCTCGCGGTGAGGTCTGTCAGCTCGCGGTGACCGACGACCTCGACGGCCTGGCCGCGGCGGGGACCGCGGTGACCGTGGCCCGCGGCGGCCTGGCCGTCGTCCACGTCGCGCCCGACCGACTGCAGTCGCTGCTCGAGGCGCCCGGAGCACCGCGCCCCGACGCGGTGCTCCTGCGCGCCGACCTCGCCGCGGCGCGGCCGCTGGTCGCGCTGGCGACCGACGACCTGCTCGGGCGCGGCCTGCGGGTCGCGGTGCTGAAGCGCCGACTCGGCTGGGTCGCCGAGCGGCGGGCCGGATTCGGCGTCCTCGGCAGTGACTCCGGCGGGCTGCCGAAGTCACTGGTGCGGCGCTTGCTCGGGACGGGCCTCAGGGGGTGACGGCATGCCAGACGCCGACGTCACGCAGCCCCTCGCCGTTCGCTTCCCCCTTCCTGCCGTCGCCGGAGAAGGTGTAGACGGGCATGCCCTTGTAGGCGACCTGGATCCTGCCGTCGGGGCGCTTGATCGTGCCGAGCTTGACCGGCCCCTCGGGCTTGGTGCCGGCGCTGACCAGCAACGGCGGCCAGGTCGAGAGGCAGGTGCCGGTGCAGATGAACCGGCCGTTCTTCTCACCGCTGAGCGTGTAGAGGGTGTGGCCCTTGGTGTTGGTGAGGACGGTCGCGTGCAGGCTGGGCGCGTGGGCCTCGCCGGCGACGGTCTTGCTCCCGCGGGCGAGCGCCGTCGGCAGGGCGACGGCGCCGAGCGCGAGGACCGCGGCGAGGGTGAGGACGGCGAGATCGCGGGCGCGGCGGCGCCGGGCGGACGCCTGGGGTCGGATGGGTTTCATCGGGTCGGCTCCTCCTGGTTCGGGATCGATTGCCCGGACTACGGAGCCGGTGCCGGGAAGGTTCGGAGGCGGCCGCGGAGCCGGATCGTCGAGGCGAAGGTCCGCAACCTGCGCGTCAGGTCCGGCGAGGCCGGGCAGGCGCTGGTCCTGGCGCTCGGCGGCTGCTTCGTCCTGATCGCCGCGGCGCTGGCGCTGGTCGCGATCTCCGGGGCGGTGACCGGCAAGGGGCGCGCCCAGCGCGCGGCCGACCTCGCGGCGATCTCGGCGGTGCGCTCGATGCGTGACGAGCTGTCGGACCTGCTCTCGCCGCCGCTGCTGCCGAACGGAGCGCCGAACCCGGCCCACATCGCCAAGTCGACCTACCTGGAGCGGGCGCGCGAAGCGGCCCTCGCCGCGAGTCGCCACAACGAAGTCGACCCCGGCCGCGTCCGCGTCTCCTTTCCCGATCGGTCCTCGTTTGCCCCGGTGCGGGCGAAGGCGGTCGTGCTGGGCAAGCTCGAGGTCGGCGCGGGAGCGGCGCAGAAGGTCGAGGCGAGCGCCGAAGCCGAAGCGGCCGCACCGATCACGAGCGCCGGGGGCGTAGGCCCGGCGATGGCGAGCGGCGGCGGCTACGGCGGCCCCCTCGTCTACCGCGACGGGCACGGAATGCGCCCCGACGTCGCGGCCGCCTACGACAAGATGGCCGCCGCCGCGGCGGCCGACGGCATCACCCTGATCGTCGTCTCCGGCTTCCGCTCCGACGCCGAACAGGCCGAACTCTTCGCCGCCCATCCCGACCCGAGATGGGTCGCCCCGCCGGGCACCTCGCTGCACCGCTGCGCGACCGAGTTGGACCTCGGCCCCGAATCGGCCTACGGCTGGCTGGCCGCCAACGCCGGCCGCTTCGGCTTCCTGCAGCGCTACAGCTGGGAGGCCTGGCATTACGGCTACACGGCCGGCCCGGCGCCCTGCTCGGAGGCAGGCGATTCGGTCGGCGCGACGAACGAGGACGGCGCCCCGCCCGGCGGTACGACGCTGCCGAGCTTCGTCCCGTCCCGCTTCCGCGACCCGCTGATCAAGTCGGCCGCCAAGTGGAACGTCTCCGCCGCGTTGCTTGCCGCCCAGCTGATGGCGGAGTCCAACTTCGACCCTTTCGCCACCTCACCGGTGGGGGCCGAGGGCATCGCCCAGTTCATGCCCGGCACCGCCGCCTCCTACGGCCTGCGGGATCCCTTCGATCCGGTCGAAGCGATCGATGCCCAGGCGCACCTGATGTCGGACCTGATCCGCCAGTTCGGCAGCCCGGAGCTCGCCCTCGCCGCCTACAACGCGGGCCCCGCCCCGGTCGAAGCCTGCCACTGCGTCCCCGCCATCCCCGAGACCAGCGCCTACGTCGCCCGGATCATGGCCCTGCTCGACGGCGCCGGCGCCCTCGCCCTCCCCGCCTTCGAAGTGAGGCTGGTCGCGTGAGGTCCAGACTGCCGTGATCTCCAGCCATCTTCACAAGATCTTGATGCGGGCCTGGCGTTCCTTCATGCGGTCTTCACGCCCACGGATCGACCATCGAGGGTCGATCCCGGATGGCTCAGCTGAAGACGAGAGGACTGCGGAAAACGGTCGGCGTGCCCGGCCTCTTCGCCACCGCCTACGGCAACGTCGGCTCCTCGATCTACTACGCGCTCGGGCTGGTCGCGGCGCACGCGCTGGGGCTGACGCCGGTGGTGTTCATGTTCGCCGGCGGGCTGTTCGCGCTGACCGCGAAGACGTACGCGGAGGGGGCGGCCATGTTCCCCGAGGCGGGCGGCTCCTCGTCGTTCGCGCGGCACGCCTTCAACGAGGTCGTCTCCTTCATCGCCGGCTGGGGGCTGTCGCTCGACTACATCCTCACGATCGCGATCAGCGCCTTCTTCGTCCCGCACTACCTGGCGGTGTTCTTCCCGGCGCTCGGACACGCGCCCGGGGACGTGATCGGGGGCATCGCGACGATCGCGCTGCTGGCGCTGGTCAACATCCGCGGCCTCGGCGAGTCGGCGAAGCTGAACATCGGCCTCGCGGTCCTCGACCTCTTCACCCAGATCGCCTTGGTCGGACTGGGCGCGGTGCTGGTGCTGCACCCGTCGGTGCTGGTCGACCAGGTCCACCTGGGCACCGCGCCGAGCCTCTCGCAGCTGATCTTCGCCGTCTCGATCTCGATGCTCGCCTACACCGGGATCGAGACCGTCTCCAACATGGCCGAGGAGGCCCGCGACCCCGGCGAGCAGGTGCCGAAAGCGGTCAACCTGGTGCTGATCGCGGTGCTCGGGATCTACGCCGGGATCTCGGTCGTCGCGCTCTCGGCGCTGCCGGTCCACCAGGATGCCGCCGGCCATTACGTGACCGCGCTCGGCAGCACCTATTCGGAAGACCCGGTGCTGGGGATCGTCTCGGCGCTCCACCTGCACGGCGAGGTGGCGTCGGTCGCGCGTTATTACGTCGGCGCCCTCGCCGCGACGATCCTCTTGATCGCCACCAACGCCGGGATGATCGGCATCTCGCGCCTCTCCTGGTCGCTGGCCGAGCACCGGCAGCTGCCCGGCGCCTTCGCCAGGCTCCACTCGCGCTTCCACACCCCCTGGTTCACGATCCTCTTCTTCTCGGCGATCGCGATCCTGCTGGTGCTGCCGGGCAACACCACCTTCCTCGGCAACCTCTACAGCTTCGGGGCGATGCTCTCGTTCACGATCGCCCACCTCTCGATCATCGCCCTGCGGCGTCGCGAGCCCGACCGCTACCGCCCCTACAAGGCGCCGTGGAACGTGCGCTGGCGCGGCGCCGAGATCCCGCTCACGGCGGTGATCGGGGCGGTCGGCACGGGTGCCGCCTTCGTCTCGGTGATCGTCCTCCATCCGGAGGCGCGGATCATCGGCAGCGCCTGGCTCCTGCTCGGGCTCGGCGGCTACCTGCTCTACCGGCGCAAGCTGGGCATCGACCCGCGGGCGCTCTCGCAGGTGCGCCACCGGGACCGGCCCCTGGACTTCCTCGAGGTCTCCTACAAGTCGGCGCTGCTGCCGATCTTCGGCCCGGACATCGACATCGACGCGATGCACCGCGCCGCCGCCGTGGTCGATCCCGACGCGACGGTCGAGGTCTTCTACGTGCTCCGCGTGCCGCGCGAGCACGAGCTGCCCGACGGTGGCTTCGACGCGCTCGAAGCGGAAGCGCGGAGCGCGCTGGAGGCGGCGCGCCTGGCCGCCCGCAGCCGCGGACTCAAGGTGCGGGTCAACCTGGTCCGCTGTCGCAATCCCGGCAAGGCGATCGTCGAGGAGGCGCGCGAGCGCGGCTCCGACCTGATCTACCTCAGCACCGAGCACGCGCCCAGCGACGAGCGGCTGCTCGGGCCGACCACCCGCTACATCCTCGCCAAGCGCCCCTGCCGGGTGATCGTCGAGGGGGCGGGGGAGAACGGCGGCGCGCCGGCACGCTCGGCGCGACCGGCCGCCGTCCCGGCGACGGCCTGACGGCGTGCTCAGGCGGCGGCGCCGCGGATCTGGCGCAGGCGCTCCATGTGCTCGTGGACGAAGCGGACCACGGTGGCGCCCTCGCCGACCGCGGTCGCGCAGCGCTTGATCGAGCCGGAGCGGACGTCGCCCGCCGCGTAGACGCCGGGCACGCTGGTCTCCAGCAGCCCCTCGGCGCCGGCGTCCTCGCCGGTCAGGACGAAGCCCTTCTCGTCGCGGGCGACCGTGTCTCCGAGCCAGGCGGTGCAGGGCGAGGCGCCGAGGAAGAGGAAGAGGAAGGAGAACGGCAGCTCGCTGCCGTCGGTCAGCTTGACGCCGTCGAGCAGGCCGTCTTTCCCCTGTAATTCGCATATTTCGCTCTGGTCGCGGACGGCGACGCCGTAGCGGTCGAGCTCGTCGATCAGGTAGGCCGACATCGTCTCGGCCAGGTGGGCGCGGCGGTGGAGCAGGGTCACCAGAGCGCCGCCGCGGGCCAGCCAGACCGCCGCCTGGGCGGCCGAGTTGCCGCCGCCGACGACGCCGACGCGCTGTGCCCCGCAGAGCTGCCCCTCCGGCGGCCCGGCCGCGTAGAAGACGCTCAGCCCCTCGTATTCGTCGAGGTCGTCGACCGGCAGTTTGCGGTATTCGGCGCCGGTCGAGAGCAGCACGGCCTTGGCCGCCACCTCGTTGCCGCCTTCCAGCCTCACCACGTGGTCGTGCTCGCCGCCGGGCTCCAACGAGAGCGCCCGGTAGGGAGTGGCGGTGCGGGCGGTGAACTTGCGTGCCTGGGCGATCGCCCGGCTGGTCAGTTCGCTGCCGCTGATCCCGGCCGGGAAGCCGAGGTAGTTCTCGATCCGCCGCGAGGTCCCGGCCTGGCCGCCGAGCACGTTGCTCTCGACCACCAGCGTGTCCAGCCCCTCGGAGGCACCGTAGACCGCGGCGCCGAGGCCGGCCGGGCCGCCGCCGACGATCAGCAGGTCGACCTCTTCGCGCGGCGCCAGCTCGAGGCCGATGCCGAGCGTCCGCGACAGCTCGCCGTTGCTCGGCGCCTGCAGGTCGACGCCGCCCGGCAGCCGCACCAGCGGGATCTGCCCCGCGGTCAGCCCCTCGACCAGCGTCGCCGCCCCGGCGTCCTCGTCCGGGTCGCGCCAGGAGTAGGGGAGGCGCAGGCGTTTCGCGTATTCGACCATCTCCCGGGTCGCGCGGTCGCGGGTCGGGCCGACGATCTCGATGCCGATCCCCTCCTGCCGCTGCAGCAGTTCGCGCCGTTGGACGAAGGCCGAGAGCAGCAGGTCGGAGAGCGCGCCGTCCTCGAAAAGCAGGCGGCGCAGCGTTTCGCGGTCGACCTCGACGTAGCGCATCGGCTCGGTGACGACGGCGGTGAGGAAGACCGTCTGGCCGGAGAGCAGGTTCATCTCGCCGAGGAAGCCGGAGGCGCCGTGGCGGACGATCTCGCGGCCGGTCGGGTCGAGGATCGCCGCCTCGCCCTCGCGGATCGCGATGAACGGGTAGGTCTCGTCGCCGACCTCGAAGAGCACCTCGCCGACCGCCGCCGTCTTCTCCTCACCGTGCTTGGCGAGCACGTCCAGCTGCGACTGAGAGAGAACGCGACTGACGGGACCGGTCACGCCCCCTAGGCTACGGAACGCGTCAACAGGGATTTCCAAGGAGAGGAGAGGCAGTGGCGAGCTACACGCACAAGAACCTCGGCGAGACGAAGGACTCGGCGCCCGATTTCGGGCTCGCGGAGATGGGCGAGGCCCACTTCGCCAAGGACGAGCTCGATGCCGAGCGGACCGGCATCACCTACCTGCGCCTGAATCCGGGCCGGCGGATGCCGTTCGGCCACAAGCACGACGAGGCCGAGGAGATCTACGTGGTCGCCGCCGGATCGGGGCGGATCAAACTCGACGACGAGATCGTCGAAGTGGTCGAGCTGGACGCGATCCGCGTCGCCCCCGAGGTGAGCCGCGGCTTCGAGGCCGGGGCGGAGGGCATCACCCTGTTTGCCGTCGGCGCCCGCCACGATGGTGACGGCGAAGTGCTGCAGAACTGGTGGGTCGACTGATGGCGGGCGTCGAGGTCACCGGGGTCGAGGGGATGAAGGGCCTGGTCGGCAAGGAGATCGGCCCGAGCGAGCCCCGCGTCGTCACCCAGGAGCTGATCGACGGCTTCGCCGAGGTCTCCGGCGACCACCAGTGGATCCACGTCGATCCGGAGCGCTCGAAGACCGAGAGCCCCTACGGCACGACGATCGCCCACGGCAACCTGACCCTCTCCCTCGCCGACAGCTTCCGCAAAGAACTGATGCAGGCCGACGGCTTCGCCCTCGGCGTCAACTACGGCTGGAACAAAGTCCGCTTCCCGGCCCCGGTCCCGGTCGACAGCACCATCGTCGGCAGCGCCGAGCTGGTCTCCTTCGACGAGCTCGAGGGCGGCTGGTGGCAGGCCGTGACCAAGTTCACGATCACCGTCGAGGGCGCCCCCAAGCCCAGCTTCGTCGGCGAATCCGTGACCCGCCTCCTCGTCCCACCGGCCTAGCGGCCGGTGAACCGGGGCTTTTCGCCGGAGAAGAAGGCGGTCACGCCGAGGCGGGCGTCCTCGGTGCCGAGGCCGTCGGCGATGCCGTGGCGCTCCAGCTGGAGGTGCTCGGCGATCGTGTGGTCGAGGCTCGAGTCGACGAGGCGTTTGCTCATCTTCACGTAGTGGGGGGCCATGGAGGCGAGCTTGGCGGCGCGCTCGCGGGCCCGCGTCATCACCTGGTCGGCGGGGACGACCTCGCTGACCAGGCCCAGCTCGAGGGCGTCGGCGGCGGGCATGTTGGGGTCCTCGAGGAGGATTTCGAGGGCCTTGGCGGGGCCGACCACGCGGGGCAGGAAGTAGGTCATGCCGCCGTCCGGGGAGGCGCCGATGCGGCCGTAGGCGGGGGCGAGGAAGGCGGAGTCGGCGGCGACGCGGAAGTCGCAGGCGAGGGCGAGGGAGAAGCCCGCCCCGGCCGCCGGGCCGTTGATCGCGGCGATCACCGGACGGGAGATCCGGCGCAGGTCGATGATCGAGGCGTGGAGCGCATCGGCGCCGCGGCGCACGTCGGCCGAGATGTCGTGCTCGGGGTCTTCGATGCCTTTGCGGAACCAGGTGACGTCGCCGCCCGCGCAGAAGGCTTTGCCCGCGCCGGTGACGATCAGGGCGCGGAACTCGCCTTGATCGGCCAGCCAGGCCATCGCCACGACCAGCTCGCCGATCATCTCCGGGCTCATCGCGTTGAAGGCGTCGGGCCGGTTCAGCGTCAGCGTCGCGATCTCGCCCTCGACCTCGATGGAAAGCGTGTTCAACTCCGGTGGGGTGGTCATCTAGCTCCTCTTCGTATCCCTGTCTACGCGGGCTCGGAAGGGCCGCGCTGGGCCGCAGCCTACCCTTTGAGGTGATGTCCCAAGAGAACGGAAACGGCGCCGCGCCGGACGCGGCCGGCGGCGCGCTGACCCGCGCCGAACGGATCGCCGAGCAGCGCCGGCGACTGCCCGACCAGCCCGGCGTCTACCTCTTCTACGGCGAGGACGACGAGCTGCTCTACGTCGGCAAGGCGCGCTCGATCAAAAAACGGATCGCCTCCCACTTCAGCGGCGGCGAGCCGCGCCTGACCAGCCGGATCGAGCGGATCGACACCCTGGTCACCAACTCGGAGGCCGAGGCGCTGCTCACCGAGCAGAGCTTCATCAAGCGCCACCGGCCGCGCTTCAACATCCGCCTGCGCGACGACAAGTCCTACCCCTACGTCGCCGTCAGCCTCGACGAGGACTACCCGCGCGTCTACTTCACCCGCGAGAAACACCGCGCCCACCGCGCCTACTTCGGCCCGTTCAGCAGCGCCAAGCGCCTGCGCGAGACCCTCGACCTGCTCGGCAAGCTGTTCCAGTTCCGCACCTGCGAGGGCGTCGAGCCGGGCCGCCGCTCCGGCAGCCCCTGCCTCGACTACTACATCAAGCGCTGCGGGGCGCCCTGCGTCGGCCATGTCTCCCAGGAGGAGTACCGGCGCAACATCGAGGCGATCATCGACTTCCTCTCCGGCCGCTACCGCCAGGTGGAAAAGGAGCAGGAAGCGAAGATGGAGGAGGCCGCGGCCGCCGAGGAGTTCGAGCGCGCGGCGATCTACCGCGACCGCCTCAAGGCGATCCGCTCGCTGTTCGAGCGCCAGCGCGTCGCCGGCGGCACCGTCGGCACCGCCGACCTGATCGGCGTCGCGGTCGAGGGCGCCGACGCCAACGCCCAGGTCTTCCAGGTCCGCGACGGCATCCTCGCCGAGCGCCAGAGCTTCTACCTCGACAACGAAGGCGAACGCGACCTCGCCGAGGTGACCGAGGAGTTCATCGGCCAGTACTACTCGGCCTCGCCCTCGATGCCGCGGACGATCATCGTCGGGCCCTACCTGCGCGGGCGCACCGCGGTGATCGCCGAAGCGCTGAGCGAGCGCCGCGGTACCGCGGTCGAGGTCCACGCCGCCGAGCGCGGCGACAAACGCCGGTTGCGCGAGCTGGCCGAGCGCAACGCCCAGCTCGCCCTCGACCAGGACCGCCTGCGCCGCGAGCACCGCCGCGCCCGCCGGGTGGAGAGCCTCAGCTCCCTCGCCGAGGCGCTCGGGATGGAGGACCTGCCGGTCCGCATCGAGGGCTTCGACATCTCGACGATCGGCGGCGAGCACACGGTCGCCTCGATGGTCGTCTTCGAGGGCGGCGCGCCGAAGAAGTCCGACTACCGCCGCTTCAAAGTCCGCGGCGAGCTGCGCGAGGAGGGTTCGATCGGCCCCGACGACTTCGCCTCGATGGAGGAGGTGTTGACCCGCCGGCTCAACCGCTACCTGGAAGGGAACGACCTCTCGCCGCACGACGGCAAGCGCGACGCCAGCTTCGCCTCGCTCCCCTCGCTGATCATGATCGACGGCGGCAAAGGCCAGCTCGCCGCCGGGATGCGGGCGCTGCAGCCCTTCGCCGACCTCGGGGTCACCATCGTCAGCCTCGCCAAGCGCGAGGAGGAGGTCTTCGTCCCCGGTCGCGCCGAGCCGATCGAGCTGCCGCGCGCCTCGGAGGGCAACCAGCTCCTGCAGCGGGTCCGCGACGAGGCCCACCGCTTCGCGATCGAACATCACCGCGGCCGCCGCGATCGGGCGATGACCAGCTCCGTGATCGACGACCTGAAAGGCGTCGGCCCGGCCCGCAAGCGCGCCCTGTTGCAGCATTTCGGCTCGCCGGAGCGGTTCCTGGCCGCCACCCGCGAGGAACTGGAGTCGGTGCCCGGCCTGCCTGGCAAACTCGGGCGGGAGATACACGAGCAACTTCACCGCATTGGCTAGCGAGACCGACACCAGGCCAGACGAGGGCGAGGCGCGCGACGGCGACGAGCGGGCGCGCCGCGAGATGACGCTGGTGATCATCACCGGCCACTCGGGGGCGGGCAAGTCGGAAGCGATCGCCGCCTTCGAGGACGGCGGCTACTTCTGCGTCGACAACCTGCCGCCGCGGATGATCGCCGGCCTCGGCGAGCTCTTCATCCACGAGGGCAGCGGGGTGGAGAACGCGGCGATCGTCTCCGACGTCCGCGGCGGCGACTACTTCGAGGACCTGCTGGCGGTGCTCGATGACCTCGAACGCGACGGGCCGGAACCGCGCCTGCTCTTCCTCGAGGCCGACGAGGGGACCCTGCTCGACCGCTACAAGGAGACCCGCCGTCGCCACCCGCTGGCGCCGGAAGGGCGGATCGTCGACGGCATCCGGGCCGAGCGGGCGATGCTGGCGCCGCTGCGGGAGCGCGCCGACATCGTCGTCGACACCACCGACCTGACCGGCCACGAACTGCGCCGGCGCCTCGCCGAGGAGCTGCTCGGCACCGAGCAGGCGGGGAAGCTGGCGCTGACCCTGCTCACCTTCGGCTTCAAGAACGGGCCGCCGCGCGACGCCGACCTCACCCTCGACGTCCGCTTCCTGCCCAATCCCCACTACGATCTCGAGCTGCGCCCGCTCACCGGCCAGGACCAGGCGGTGCGGGAATACGTCGAGTCCGGCACCCAGGCGGGCGAGTTCTACGGCCGCCTCATGCCGCTGCTGGAGTTCCTCGTCCCGGCCTACGTCGCCGAGGGCAAGAGCCACCTGACGATCGCCGTCGGCTGCACCGGCGGCCGCCACCGCTCGGTCACCGTCGCCGACCGCATCCGCCGCGACCTCGAGGGCCGCGACGACGTCGTGGTGCGGGTCAAACACCGCGACGTCGATCTCGACTAGGTGGGTCGATGCTTTGGGGGGTGGGCTGGCGCCTGAAGCTGGCGCCCGAAGCTGAAAGGGACCCGGCCTTCTCGGTGGCGGCCCGGGCAGGCTGTGGCCGCCACCGAGAAGGCCGGGTGTCGGGGAGAGGTGCGAGGTTCGTCACGAACTCCGGGGATCGGTGACGAAGAGCGGGGGAAGTCGACGGTTCCTCCCGTCTTCCCCATGCCTCCCCCTGGTGAGTTCGCAGTTCTGCCCGCATGGCGAGCGAAAGTGCGAACTCACCCGGGTGTGGCCCCGATCATGTGACGGGACGCATGGGGAAGGGTGATGTTCCCGACATCTCCCTCACACCTGTGTGGACTTCCCTGCGGAAGCCTCACGTCCCGGGCGTCTCGTGGCAGGCGGGCAGCCTGCCCGGGCCGTCACGGGACGCCCGGGACGTGGAACCACCTCTGCCACGGCACCGAAGGCGACCGACGCCTGGGCAGCGTCGAATGCCTATGAATCCGAATCTTATTTTCTTTTAAGATAAGCTCGGAGTAGATGCAAGCGACCGAGCGCGATACGAAGGCGGCCGGCCTGCCGATCCACAAGGTGAAGGCGGACTTCTTTCGCACTCTCGGACACCCGATCCGGGTGCGGGTGATCAACCTCCTGCGTGACGGCGAGAAGACCGTCGGGCAGCTCCAGGCGGAGCTGGGGATCGACTCCAGTGGCGCGTCGCAGCACCTCGCGGCGATGCGCAGGGCGGGGATCCTCGAGGCCCGCAAGGAGGGCACGAGCGTCCATTACAGCGTTCGGGATCCGCGCGTCTTCCAGGTGATGGAGAGCGCGCGACAGGTGATCGGCTCGCATCTGGAGGAAGCAAATGCGCTCCTGGGGGAGCTCGGGGAGGACGAAGCGCCAAGGGAAGGCGCGTCCACGGCGAGGCCGCGCTCGCGTCAGGCCTAGCGGTTGGGGACCCTGGAATCGGTGGCGGTCCTCGGGGCCGCGCTCCTCGTCGTGGGGATCGCGGCGCCGCTGTCGCGCGCCCCGACCGTCGTCGCCCTCGGCCTCCAGGCCGTCGGGATCGCCCTGGCCGGAGCGGTCGGGGCGGCGGTGCTGTGTGGCGCAGCGCCGGTCGGCGCCGGGTTCCGGGACGGCTTGGAACCGGCGCTCGGGATCGACGGGCTGAGCGGCTTCTTCCTCGTCACGATCGCCCTGGTCGCGCTGCCCTCGCTCCTCTACGCCGATGAATATCTGCGCGGCGCTCGCAACGAACGCCTGCTGGTCGCCCTCGGCGGCCTCTTCCTGCTCTCCCTCGGCGGCGTCGTCACCGCCCGCGACCCGTCGCTCTTCCTCGCCTCCTGGGAGCTGATGACGATGGCACCGGCGGCGGCGATCCTGGCCCGCCGGTCCGACGCCGAGGTCCGGCACGTCGTCTTCGTCTACCTGGCCGTCACCCACCTCGGTGGCGCCGGCGTCTGGATCTGCCTGCTCACCCTCGCCCACTGCGGTGCGCTCGCCGGCAGCGGCACGCTCGCCGGGCAGGGAGCGGCGGTGCAGACGGTCGTGATCGTCGCCGCCCTGGTCGGGTTCGGGACCAAGGCCGGCCTGGTCCCGCTCCACACCTGGTTGCCGCGCGCCCACCCGGTCGCGCCGAGCAACCTCTCGGCGCTGATGTCGGGCGTGATGGTCAAGGTCGCGATCTACGGGCTGATCCGGGTCCTGTTCGAATGGGCCGCGCCGGTGCCCCTCTGGGTCGGCCTCGCCCTGCTCGGGATCGGTCTGCTCTCGTGCCTCTCCGGCGTCCTCCTCGCTCTCGTCCAACCTGACCTCAAGCGCCTGTTGGCGTTCAGCTCGATCGAGAACGTCGGCATCGTCGCGCTCGCCCTCGGCGCCTCGCTCGTCTTCCTCTGGCAGGGGGACCGCCTCTGGGCGGCGCTGGCCTTCGCGGCGGCCCTCCTGCACACCCTCAACCACGCGCTTTTCAAGAGCCTCCTCTTCCTCGCGGCCGGCTCCTTCGAGCGGGCGGTCGGCTCGCTCGACCTCGATCGTCTCGGCGGCCTGCTGCGACGAATGCCGTGGACCGGCGGCGCCTTCCTGCTCGGGGCGGCGGCGATCGCCGGGGTGCCGCCGCTGAACGGGTTCGTCTCGGAGTGGTTGACCCTGCAGGCGCTGGTCCACGTCGGCTTCGGGCCCTCGCTGGGCACCGGACTGGCCGGCGGCATCGCCGCCGCCGGGCTGGCGACGACGGCGGCGCTGGCCCTCTACGCATTCGTCAAGGCGGTCGGCCTGGTGCTGTTGGGGGAATCGCGCACGGCGAAGGCGGCGGCCGCGGTCGAGCCCGGTCGTCCCATGCGCCTCGCGCCGTCGGCGCTTGCCGGAGCCTGCCTCGCCCTCGCCGCGGCGTCCGGGCTCCTCCTCCCGAGGCTTGTCGGGCTGGCGCCGGGGTCGCCGAGCGTCGCCGCCCACGCGGGCCTCGAGCTGCCCGGCACCGGCTCGTTGCCTTCGCTCTGGTTGCTGGTCGGCATCGCCGCCCTGACCGCGCTCGCCTGGCGACTGCGCGGCGGTCGCCGCGCCGCCCCGGTGCCCGCCTGGACGTGTGGACAGCGGGTCGAGCCGTCGCTGCGCTGGACCTCGGCCGGGTTCACCAAGCCGCTGGTCCTCGTCCTCCAGGGCCTGCTGCGGCCGGTGCGGGAGGTCGAGGTCGCCCGCGAGGGCGGGTTGATCGAGTCGATCGCCTACCGCGGTGAGGTCCCGCACCTCTTCGACGTGCACCTCTACCGGCCGCTGCGCGCGCGTGCCCTCGGCGTCGCCGCGGCGGTGCGACGGATCCAGTCCGGCAGCGTCCGCGCCTACGCCGCCTACCTGCTGCTGCTGGTGCTGACGATGCTCGTCCTCGTGCGGGTGGGGGCGATCGGATGACCGTCGTCGCGGCACTGGTCCAGGTCCTCGGCGGCGTCGCCCTAGGGCCGCTCCTGGTCGGCGCGGTGCAGTCGGCGAAGGCGCGGCTACAGGGGCGCCGCGGCCCCTCGCCGCTGCAGCCCTACCGCGACCTGCGCCGGCTCTGGGGCAAGAGCGCCGCCGATCCGCAACCGACCACGGTCGTCTACCGCCTGGCGCCCTGCCTGGTCGCCGCGGCGACCGCCCTGGCGCTGCTCCTGCTGCCGATCGCCGGTGAGGCTCCGGACTGGTCGCTCGGCAACGACGCGCTGGTGGTCGTCGGGTTGCTCGCCCTCGGCCGCTTCGCCCTCGCCGCCTCCAGCTGGGACACCGGCTCGGGCTTCTCGCTGATGGGCTCGGCGCGTGACCTCACCTTCGCCCCCTTCGCCGAGGCGCTGCTGCTGCTCGCCCTCGTCGTCGCGGCGCTGCCCGCCGGGAGCACCGACCTGGTGGCGATGAGCGCCGCGGCGGCGGGCTGGTCGGTCTGGGCCGAGCCCGCCCACTGGTGCGGGGCGGCCGCCTTCGCGCTCGTGGTCCTGGTCGAGACCGGTCGGCAGCCGATCGACAATCCCGACACCCACCTGGAGCTGACGATGATCCACGAGGGGCCGCTGCTCGAGTACGCCGGTCGGGACCTGGCCCTGATCCAGTGGAGCGCCGCGGCCCGCCACTGGCTCGTGCTGGTGCTCGCGGCGGAGCTCTTCGCCCCGCACCGGGGCGGTTTCTGGGAGCAGCTGGGGTGGCTGGCGCTTGCCCTGCCGACGCTCTGCGCGGCACTCGCCTTGACCGAGACGGCGCAGGCGAAGATGCGGATCCTGCGCGTGCCGGGGTTGCTCGCCGGAGGCTGCGCCCTCGCCCTGATCGGCCTCGTGAGCGCCCTGGTCGGGGGGCTGGTGTGAACGCCGCGGTCGTCGCCCTGGTCGGGCTGGGGATCGCGGTGGCGGTGGTCCGCAGGCGCAGCCTGGCGATCGTGCTCGTCGCGATCCAGGGCTTGATCCTGGGCGTCGTCGCGCTCGCCCACGACGGCGGCGACGGCGGCGCGATGGCGCTCGCCGGGGCGATCCTCCTGGTTCGCGCCGCCGCGATCCCGGTGGTCCTCACCTTCGTCCGCCGCCGCACCCCCGAGCGGTCCCTCGTCGCCCCGACCACTTCGGTGGCGACGCGGCTTCTCCTCTCGACCGCCGTCGTCCTGGTCGCGGTGGCGGCGACGCCGCCGCTCGGGCTCGGCGAGCGGGTGGCCGAGCACGGCGCCGTCGCGATGCTCTGCCTCGGGATCGCGATCGTCGCCCTCCGCCGCCCGGCGATCCTCCAGCTGGCGGGCGTCCTCGTCGCCGAGAACGGCGTCTACCTGCTGGCGATCGCGGTTCCCGGAGGCGTTCCGGCGGTGATCGAGCTGGGCGTCCTCTTCGACCTCGTCCTCGTCGTCACCGTCGCGATCACCTTCACCGGCAAGATCCACGAGCGGCTGGGCAGCGGCGACACCGACCTCCTGCGGGGCCTGCGTGACTGAGGCGCTGATGATCGCCCAGCCGGCCCTGCCCGCCCTCGGCGCGGCAGCGGTCCTCGCGGCGCCGAGCGGGCGTGCGGCCGACCGGCTCAACCTCGTCATCGCCGTGCTCACCGCGGCGATCGCCGCGACGCTGGCGATCATCGCGCTGGCCGCGTCGCCGGGGGTCGCGGCGACCGGCAGCTGGTTCAGGCTCGACACCGCCGCCGGCGTCTTCGGCATCCCGGTCGCCGCGGTCGGTCTCGCCAGCGCCGCGATCTCCCCCGCCTACCTCCGCCACGCCGGGCGCAGCTGGTTCGGCGAGCGCCGCTCGCACGTCTACTACTACGCCGCCTTCAACCTGTTCTGGGCGGCGTTGCTGGCGCTGCCGGCGGCCGCCAACCTGGCCCTGGCCTGGCTGCTGATTGAGGCGACGACCGCGGCCTCGGCCCTGCTCGTCGCCTTCAGCGGCAAACGCAGCGCGCTCGAGGCCGGCTGGAAGTACCTGGTGCTGACGACCCTCGGGCTCTCGGTCGCGCTGTTCGGCATCGTCGTCCTCTACGTCGTCGTCGGCGGGGACGGGCCCGGGAGCCTCGACTGGGGCTCGCTGAGCGCGGTCGCCGCCGGGCTGCCGGCCCAGGCCACGCTCTTCGCCTTCGTCCTGATCATCGCCGGGCTCGCCGCCAAGATCGGCTGGGCGCCGGTCCACAACTGGCTTCCGGACGCCCACAGCGAGGCGCCGGCACCGGTCAGCGCGCTGCTTTCGGCGGCGCTCCTGCCGGCCGTTCTGCTGATCGCCTGGCGGACGCAGCTCGCCCTCGAGCCGGCGCTCGGCCGGACCGCGATCCGCGAGCTCTTCATCGGCTTCGGCCTCGTCTCGCTCGCGGTCGCGGTGCCGTTCCTCTGGCGGCCGCTGCCGTGGAAGCGGCTGCTCGCCTACTCCAGCCTCGAGCACATGGGGATCCTCGCCCTCGGGATCGGCATCGGCACGCCGTTGGCGATCGCCGGGGTCGTCGTCCATCTGGCGGGGCACGCGGTCGCCAAGTCGCTCGGCTTCTACACCGCGATCCCCCTGCTCCGCCAGGACCCGGGGACGGCGCGGCGCGCGGCGCGCGGGGTGGCGCGATTCAGCGCCCCGACCGCGACGGCGATGTCGGTCAGCCTCGTCTCGCTCGCGGCGCTGCCGCCCTCGCCGCTCTTCGTCTCCGAGCTGATGGTGCTGCTGGGCGGGATCGACGCCGGCCTGCTGGTGGTCGCGACGGTCGCGGCGGTCCTCCTGGCGCTCGGCTTCCTCGGCCTCGTCCACAGCCTGCTGGAGGGCCTGTTCGGCGGCCGCGGTCGGCGCGCGACGGGGCCCGGGCCGCGCTCGGCGCGGGCGATCGGCGTGCTCGCCGGGCTCGCCGTCACCCTGCTGGTCGCGCTCACGGTCGTCGCCTACGCGTTGCCCGGCTCGGGCCTGGTCGAAGGCCTGATGCGAGGCGCGGCGTGAGTCCGTCCGGTGCGGCCGCCCCCGCTCGACAGACGACCGAGGTCCGTCCCGTCGGCGGGGCCGACTGGCGGGCGGCCTGCCTCGACGAGCTCGACGCGGGCAGTCGGTTCTGCGGCGCCTATGCGGCGGCGGGGGAGGACGGCGGCCGGCGCTGGAACGTCCTCTTCGCGAACGGGTCGGCGACCCGCGTCGTCAGCCTCCGCCTCGGCGCCGCCGCGCCGGCGCCGTCGCTCGTCGACCTGCTCCCGGCGGTCGACTGGGACGAGCGCGAGGCGCACGACCTCCACGGCCTCGACTTCGACGGCCGCTCCTCGACCCGGCCGCTGGTCACCCACACGGCGGCGACCGAGAGCTGGACGGTGCCGGTGCGCGGCGAGGGGACCCACGAGGTCGCCGTCGGCCCGGTCCACGCCGGGGTGATCGAGTCCGGCCACTTCCGCTTCCACGTGGTCGGCGAGCGCATCCTCCATCTCGACCCGCGCCTCTTCTACAAGCACCGCGGCCTCGAGCGCGCGGCCGAGGGGGCCGAGCTCGCCGCCGGGCTCGTCTTCGCCCAACGCGCCTGCGGTGCCTGCGCGGTCACCGACGCGGTCGCCTACGCGCTGGCCGCAGAAGCGACGCTCGGCATGGTGCCCGACCGGGAGCTCCGCCGCGGCCGCACGCTGCTGCTCGAGCTCGAGCGCCTCTACAACCACCTGAACGACATCGCCCAGATCTGCGCCGGGGTCGGTTTCGCGCCGGGCAACATGGCCTTTGCCGCGCTGAAGGAGCGGGCCATGCGCCTC
The DNA here is from genome assembly GCA_047601885.1 of Solirubrobacterales bacterium. GTDB lineage: Bacteria > Actinomycetota > Thermoleophilia > Solirubrobacterales > 70-9 > VAYN01. Next base: position 788,403 of record JASGIK010000001.1, on the reverse strand, counting down.
AACGACGACCTCACCGGGCACCGTTTCCTCTTCGGCGCGGTCGCGGTCGGGGCGGGCGGGCCAGGGGTCTCGGCCGCCCGCGCCGACGCGCTCGGCGGCGCCTTGCGGGAGCTCGGCGAGGACGCGGCGGGAGCCTGGCGCGAGCTCTCCTTCGCCGCCTCGGCCCAGGCCCGGTTCGGCGGCGTCGGCGTCCTCGACGGCGCCGACGCGGTGCGGCTCGGCGCGGTCGGCCCGTCCGCGCGGGCCGCCGGGATCGGCCTCGACTGCCGTGGCTCGAGCCCCGGCCTCTGGTACGGCCCGGGCTTCGCCGCCGCCCGGCCGCCGCGTCCGAGCGGTGACGTGGGCGCCCGGCTCGAGGTCCGCGGGGTCGAGCTCGCGGTGACCGTGGAATTGCTGCGCGAGCTGCTCGCCGAGCCGATCGCGCCGGGACGCTCGCAGGCCGGCCAGGCGGAGCCCTGCGGGGTGGCGCGGGTCGAGAGCCCGCGCGGCGAGACCGTCTGCGTGGTCGAGGCCCGGGCGGGCAGGGTGGGTCGTCTCCACCTCCGCACCGGCTCCTACGCCAACTGGCCGGCGCTGGCGCACGCGACCGCGGGCAACCTGCTGCCCGACTTTCCCCTGATCAACAAGAGCTTCGAGCTCTGCTACGCCTGCGCCGATCGCTGATGTTCGTCCTCCTCCGACACCTCCAGCGCGTGCGCCGCGACGCCGCCCTGCCGCGGCGGCGCGGGTCCCGCTCGCTGGCGATCCGCCACGTCGACGCCGGGTCCTGCAACGCCTGCGAGCATGAGCTGACCGCCACCGCCGCGCCCCAGTACGACCTGCAGCGCTTCGGCCTCGACATCGTCGCCTCGCCGCGGCACGCCGACGTCCTCCTCGTCACCGGACCGGTGACGAGGAGGATGGAGGGCGCTCTGCTGGCGGCCTACGCGGCGATGCCGGAGCCGCGCCGGGTCGCCGCCCTCGGTGACTGTGCGCTCGGCTGCGGGGTCCTCGCCGACCCGGCCGAGCTCGCCGTCGACCTCGACCAGCTGCTCCCGGTCGACTTCCGCATCCCGGGCTGCCCGCCCACGCCGGAGGAGATCTCGGCGGCGATCCTGGCCGCGATCGACGCGCCTTGAGGGGTCGAGTTCCTAGAATCGGGCGTTCGGTGTACGAACCAGCGATCAGCATCAAGGGCCTGCGCATGGCCTACGGCGAGAACGAGGCCGTGCGCGGCATCGACCTCGAGGTCGCGCGCGGCGAGATCCTCGCCTTCCTCGGCCCCAACGGGGCGGGCAAGACGAGCACCGTCGAGATCCTCGAGGGCTACCGCAGGCGGACCGGGGGAGAGGTGAAGGTGCTGGGCGAGGATCCGGAGACCGCCGGGCGCGCCTGGCGCGACCGGATCGGCATCGTCCTGCAGTCGAACAGCCTCGATCCCTACCTCACGGTGCGCGAGTCGCTCGAACTGTACGCCGGGTACTTCAGCCACCCGCGCTCGGTCGCGGAGACGATCGCCCTGGTCGGGCTGGAGGAAAAGGCCGACGAGCGGGCGCGCAGGCTGTCCGGCGGCCAGCAGCGCCGGCTCGACGTCGGCATGGCGCTGGTCGGCGACCCGGAGCTGCTCTTCCTCGACGAGCCGACGACCGGCTTCGACCCCTCGGCGCGGCGCCAGTTCTGGGACGTCATCGCGGGCCTCCGCGACCTCGGCAAGACGGTCTTCCTCACCACCCATTACATGGACGAGGCGCAGCGCCTCGCCGACCGGGTGACTATCATCGCCGCCGGCCAGATCGTCGCCGAAGGGACCCCGGAGGACCTCGGCGAACGCGACAAGGCGACGACCACGATCCGCTACCGCGACGCGGCGGGCGAGGAGGTCACGATCGAGACCGTCGACCCGGTGCGGGAGCTGAACCGGATCACCGCGGCCGCGCTGGAGCGGGGCGAGGAGCTCGAGGGGCTCGAAGTGACCCGACCCTCGCTGGAGGACGTCTACCTCGACCTCACCTCGACCACCGAGAAGGCGGGCGCCGAATGAGCGGCCTCGCCCTCGTCGGCCACCAGCTGCGCTTCGACCAGAAGGCCTTCTGGCGCAACCCGGCGTCGGTCGGCTTCACCGTCTTCTTCCCGGTCCTGCTGCTGGTCATCTTCGGCTCGATCTTCGGCAGCTCGACCGTCGAAATCCGCGGCGGGCACATCGACACCGACACCTACTACGTGCCGGCGATCATCACGATGTCGATCATCTCCTCGACCATGCAGACGCTGGCGATGTCGCTGGTGATCGCCCGTGAGGACGGCCGGCTGAAGCGCGGCCGCGGCACCCCGATGCCCCCCTGGGTCTTCATCGCCGGCCGGGTCGGCAACTCGATCGTCACCGCGGTGGCGATGCTGGTCCTGCTGGCCCTGATCGGCGGCATCTTCTACGGCGTCCACTTTCCCTGGGGCCGGATCCCCGAGGTCCTGCTCGTCCTCGCGATCGGCGCCGCCGCCTTCTCCTGCCTCGGCATCGCCCTGACCGCGGCGATCCCGACCCAGGACGCGGCCGCCCCGATCGTCAACTTCATCCTCCTGCCGCTCTACTTCCTCTCCGGCGTCTTCATCCCCGACGACCAGCTGCCGAGCGGGATCATCCACTTCGCCGACGTCTTCCCGATCCGCCATTTCTTCCTCGCCTTCTTCGACGCCTACGTGCCCGGCGGCGCCCACGCGGTCGACTGGGGGCACCTCCTGATCGTCGCGATCTGGGGCCTCGGCGGGCTGCTCCTGGCCATCCGCTACTTCCGCTGGACCCCCCGTTCGGGATGAGCGGCGGGCCTTCCATGGGTCATCGTCAGTAGCCTGCGGCTGACAGATGTTGCATCACGTCCTTTTAGAGGTCGGAGACCTCGAACGCAGTGCCTCGTTCTACGACACCATGCTCGCCCCTTTGGGCTGGCGTCGGCACTTCGAGGAGGATCAGACGATCGGTTGGGGCATCGCCAAACCGGTCTTCTTCATCTCCGCCCACCACGACCCCCAGCCGGGCTACGGGCTGCTCAGCGTCTCCGGCCTCGGCATCGTCGCGGTCAAGGCGGCATACGAAAACGGGATCAGAGCCGGCGGCACCAGCGTCGCCGAGCCGGGTGAACGGCGCTCCTACGGCTCCGGCTCCTACTCGGCCTTCCTCAAGGATCCCGACGGCTATGAGATCGAGATCACCGTCGGCTCCGACTGAGCGGCGGCGAGCCAGTTCAAGCAAGGGTCGGATCCATAGGATCGGCTCGTCCAAACAAAATCAGGAAGCGAGGGCTTCATGGCAGTGAAGGTCGGGATCAACGGTTTCGGGCGCATCGGGCGCAACGTCTTCCGCGCGGCGCACGCGGCGGGGGCCGACCTCGAGTTCGTCGCCCTGAATGACCTCGTCGATACCGAGACGATCGCCAACCTGCTCAAGTACGACTCGATCCTCGGGCGCTTCCCGGGCTCGGTCGAGGCGACCGACGGCGGCATCGTCGTCGACGGCAAGGAGATCAAGGCGCTGGCCGAGCGCGATCCGGCCGACCTGCCCTGGGGCGAGCTCGGCGTCGACGTGGTGATCGAGTCGACCGGCTTCTTCACCAAGCGCGAGGACGCCGCCAAGCACCTCGCCGCGGGCGCCAAGAAGGTGATCATCTCCGCCCCGGCCACCGAGCCCGACGTCACCGTCGCGCTCGGCGTCAACTTCGACGAGGCCTACGACAAGGAGAGCCACGACATCATCTCCAACGCCTCCTGCACGACCAACTGCCTGGCGCCGCTGGCCAAGGTGCTGCACGAGGCGTTCGGGATCGAGCAGGGGCTGATGACGACGATCCACGCCTACACCTCCGACCAGCGCCTGCAGGACATGCCGCACAAGGACCCGCGCCGCGCGCGGGCCGCGGCGCTCAACCTGATCCCGACCTCGACCGGCGCCGCCAAGGCCGTCGGCCTGGTGCTGCCGGAGCTGAACGGCAAGCTGAACGGCTTCTCGATGCGGTATCCGGCGCCGACCGGCTCCGCCGTCGACCTCGTCTTCACCACCGCCGACCCGCTCACCCCGGAGCAGATCAACGCGGCGCTGAAGGCGGCCGCCGAGGGCCCGATGAAGGGGATCCTCGCCTACACCGAGGACCCGATCGTCTCCACCGACATCGTCACCGACCCGCACTCCTCGATCGTCGACGGGCTGTCGACGATGGTGATCGGCGACGGCCGCATGGCCAAGGTGATCGCCTGGTACGACAACGAGTGGGGCTACTCGAACCGCTGCGTCGAGTTGGCGGGCAAGGTTCTCTAGAGCGGCCGGGGTAAGCCGGAGAGCGGGATGGCGTTCTCGAAGGCAAGCGTCCGCGACGCCAAGGTCAAGGGCCGGCGGGTCCTCGTCCGCGTCGACTTCAACGTCCCGCTGAAGGACGGCGAGGTCGTCGACGACACGCGGATCCGCGCGGCGCTGCCGACCCTGGAACTGCTGCGCGAACGGGGGGCGGCGCTGGTGCTGGCCTCGCACCTGGGGCGGCCGGGCGGCAAGGTCGTGCCGGAGCTCTCGCTGGCGCCGGTGAGCAGGCGGCTGTCGGAGCTGCTCGGGGTCGGCGTGACCCAGGCGCCGAAGGTGATCGGCGCCGAGGTCGACCTCGCCGCCGGCTGCCTCGGCCCGGGCGAAGTGCTGCTGCTGGAGAACACCCGCTTCGAGCCGGGGGAGACGAAGAACGACCCGATGCTGGCGGGCTCGCTGGCGGCGATGGCGCAGGTCTACGTCAACGACGCCTTCGGCGCGGCGCACCGGGCGCACGCCTCGACCGAGGGCGTGGCGAATTTCCTGCCCGGCTACGCGGGGCTGCTGCTGGAGCGCGAGGTGACCGAACTGAGCAAGGTGGTCGAGGACCCGGCGCGGCCGCTCTGCGTCGTCCTCGGCGGCGCCAAGGTCTCCGACAAGGTCGGCGTGATCGACCGCTTCCTCGAAGTCGCCGACCAGATCCTGATCGGCGGCGCGATGTGCTTCAGCTTCTTCAAGGCGCAGGGGAAGGAGATCGGTGACTCGCTGTGTGACGACGACAGCGTCGCGGCGGCGCGCGAGGCGCTGGCCAAGGCGGAGGCGTCCGACTGCGAGCTGGTGCTGCCGGTGGACCTGGTGCTGGGGCGCGAGTTCAAGGCCGACACCGAGCGCCAGGAGCTCGACGGGGTGGAGGTGCCGGAGGGCTGGATGGGGCTCGACGTCGGCCCGAAGACCGGCGCGCTCTACGCCGAGGCGGTCGGCAAGGCCGGGACGGTGCTCTGGAACGGGCCGATGGGCGCCTTCGAGATGGAGCCCTTCGCGGGCGGCACGCGCGCCGTCGCCGAGGCGGTCGCCAGGGCGCCCGGGAAGACCGTGGTGGGCGGCGGCGACTCGGTCGCGGCGATGGTCGAGTTCGGCCTCCAGGACGAGGTCGACTGGCTCTCCACCGGCGGCGGCGCCTCGCTGGAGCTGCTGGAGGGGAAGAAACTGCCGGGGGTCGAGGCGTTGATCGACGCCAAGCCCGCCCCGGACGCCGGAGAGGAGAGCTGATGGCCCGCACGCCGTACATCGCCGCCAACTGGAAGATGAACAAGACGGTCGCCGAGGCGGCCGAGTTCATCGACGCGCTGTTGCCGCGGATCGCGGCCACCCAGCACGACGTCGTCGTCTGCCCGCCGTTCACGGCGCTGCATGAGGTGGTCGAGCGCCGGCGCGGCACCGCCGTCCGGGTCGCCGCCCAGAACATGCACTTCGAGGCGTCGGGTGCGTTCACCGGTGAGATCTCGGCGGAGATGCTGGTCGAGCTGGACGTCGAGGCGGTCGTCCTCGGGCATTCCGAGCGGCGCCAGTTCTTCGGCGAGACCGACGAGGCGCTGGCGAAGAAGGTGCCGGCGGCGCTGGCCGCCGAGCTCGAGCCGATCCTCTGCGTCGGCGAGTCCGACGAGGCGCGTGAGGCGGGGGAGACCGAGACGGTGCTGGAGCGCCAGCTGCAGGCCGACCTCGCCGAGGTCGCCAACGAGGATATCGCCAAGGTCGTGATCGCCTACGAGCCGATCTGGGCGATCGGCACCGGCAAGGTGGCGACGCCGGAGCAGGCGCAGGAGGCGTGCGCCTTCATCCGCGACGTGCTGCGCGGCCGCGGGGCGGAGGCCGACGACGTGCGGATCCTCTACGGCGGCTCGGTCAAGCCCGGCAACGCGGCGGAGCTGCTGGCGCTGCCGGATGTGGACGGTGCCCTGGTCGGCGGCGCGGCGCTTATCGCCGAGGACTTCGCGGCGATCGTCGAGGCGGCATGACGGGCCCAGGCGTCGCCATGCTGCGTCCTCGGTCGGCCTCCTCGGGTCACGCACTCAACAGTGCGCTCCCCTCGTCGGCACTCCCTGCGTCCTTGCCTGGCAACGCCTGGGCCTCGTCATGTCTCCTTTAGTCCCCTCGGCCGTCCTCGTCATCCTCGACGGCTGGGGACTCGCTCCGGCCGGTCCCGGCAACGCGGTCTCGCTGGCCGAGACGCCGGTCTTCGACGACCTCTGGGCCCGTTACCCGCACACCGAGCTCTCCGCCCAAGGGCCGGACGTCGGCCTGCCGGTCGGGCAGATGGGCAACTCCGAGGTGGGGCACCTGAACCTCGGCGCCGGGGCGATCGTGAAGCAGGACCTGGCGCGGATCGACGGCGCGATCGCCGACGGCAGCTTCTACGAGAACCCGGCCTTGCTGGCGGCCTGCGCGCGGGCGCGCGAGAGCCCGCGCGGGCGGCTGCACCTGCTCGGGCTGGTGTCGGACGGCGGCGTCCACTCGGGCTGGGAGCACCTCGAGGCGATCGTCGAGCTGGCCTCGCAGGAGGGCGTGCCGGACGTCGTCTTCCACGCCTTCACCGACGGCCGCGACACCGCGCCGACCGGCGGCCGCCAGTATCTCGCCGAGCTGGAGAGCTGGCTGCGCGCCGCCGGCCGCGTCGGCACCGTCAGCGGGCGCTACTACGCGATGGACCGCGACACGCGCTGGGAGCGGGTGAAGCTCGCCTACGACGCGATCGTCCACGCCCAGGGGCAGAAGGCGGCGAGCTCGGCCGAGGCGATCGAGGCCTCCTACGCCGACGGCAAGACCGACGAGTTCGTGCTGCCGACCGTGATCGGCGACTACGACGGGGCGGCGGCGGGCGACGTCGCGATCTTCGTCAACTTCCGCCCCGACCGGGCGCGCGAGATGACCCGGGCGCTGGCCGAGCCGAACTTCGACGAGTTCAGCCGCGCCGGCGGGCCGACGCTGGAGATGACGACGATGACCGAGTACCGCAAGGGCTGGCCCTACCCGGTGGCGTTCCCCGAGCAGCGGCCGCAGACGACGCTGGCGGAGACGATCGCCGCGAGCGGCGGGCGCCAGCTGCACGTCGCCGAGACCGAGAAGTACGCCCACGTCACCTACTTCTTCAACGGCGGCCGCGAGGGCGAGCAGGAAGGCGAAGAGCAGACCCTGGTCGAATCGCCGCGCGACGTGCCGACCTACGACTTCAAGCCGGAGATGAGCGCCGCGCAGGCGGCCGACGCCTTCGTCACCAAATGGGGCGAAGGGAGCTTCCGCTTCGGCGTGATCAACTTCGCCAACCCGGACATGGTCGGCCACACCGGCGTCATCCCGGCCGCGGTGAAGGCGCTGGAAACCGTCGACACCCAGCTCGGCCGGGTGGTCGAGGCGGTCGCGGCGAAGGGCGGCGTCTGCCTGATCACCGCCGACCACGGCAACTGCGACAACATGCTCGAGCCGGACGGCTCGCCCAACACCGCGCACTCCTTGAACCCGGTCCCCTTCATCGTCACCCAGGAGGGCCTCACCCTGCGCTCCGGCGGCATCCTCGCCGACGTCGCCCCCACGGCATTGGACCTCCTCGGCATCGCCCAGCCCGAGCCGATGACCGGTCACTCCCTGATCGAGTGAGATGGGGGCCTCCTGGGGCGCTCATAAGACTTGACAGGGACACACTTAGATTTCATAATCTCGCCATAGCACTGAGATGGCCCTCGGACCGAGAGGGCAGCAGCGAAGAGGAGGAAAGTGAGATGGCAATCGTGAGATGGGATCCGGGCCGCGATCTGGACACTCTGCAGGGCGACATGAACCGGCTATTCGACGGTTTCTTCGGTCGCCGCGAGGCCGGGCAGACGGGCGCCGCGCGCCGCTGGGTGCCGGCGATGGACCTGGTCGAGACCGATGATCGGCTCGTCCTGCGGGCCGACCTGCCGGGCCTGGAGCGTGGCGACATCGACATCGAGGTCAAGGACAACGTGCTGACGGTCTCCGGCGAGCGGAAGGCCGAGCACGAGCAGAGGGGAGAGGGCTTCCACCGCATCGAGCGGTCGTTCGGACGCTTCTCCCGCTCGCTCGGGCTCCCGCGCGGCATCGACGCCAAGAGCGTGACCGCCAACTTCGAGAACGGCGTTCTCGAGGTGCGGATGCCGAAGCCGGAGGAGCGTAAGGCGACCCGGATCGAGATCGCGACCGAGGCGAGAGCCCATGACGAGGGCGGGCCGGTCCAGGTCGAGGGCGAGCGCGACGAGCATGGCGCCGACCGCCGGCCGGCCGGCGCCGCCGCCTGAGGCAGAGTCCACATACGCTGCGGGTGTGCGTCACGACCCGCAGCGCCTCGGCTTCAGCATCGACGCTCGCGACGGGTCCGCCCGCGCGGGCGTCATCCAGACCCCGCACGGGCCGATCGAGACGCCGACCTTCATCCCGTTGGCGACGAAGGGCTCGGTGCGGGGCCTGGACACCGACGAGGTCAAGGGGCTCGGCTACCAGCTGATCCTCGGCAACACCTACCACCTCTTCGTCAGCCCGGGGCCGGAGCGGATCGCCGCCGCCGGGGACCTGCATGGCTTCATCAGCTGGGACCGGGCGCTGATCACCGACTCCGGCGGCTTCCAGGTCTTCTCGCTCGCCCACGGCGGGGTGGCGAACGAGGTGAAGGGGAGCGGCCGCAACGGCGACCACGGCTCCGAGGTGGAGATCACCGAGGAGGGCGCCCGCTTCCGCTCGCCGCGCGACGGGCGCGAGCTGTTCCTCTCGCCCGAGGTCTCGATGGAGGTGCAGGCGGCGCTCGGCGCCGACATCGCGCTGGCCTTCGACGAGTGCACGCCCTTCCACGCCGACCGCGACTACACCGCCCGCTCGACCGAGCGCACGCACCGCTGGCTCGACCGCTGCGTCGCCTGGCACGAGGAGAACGGGCCGCGCGGCCAGGCGCTCTTCGGGATCGTCCAGGGCGGCACCCACGAGGACCTGCGCCGCGAATCGGCCGAGGCGGTGGCGGCGGCCGGGGTCGACGGCCTGGCGATCGGCGGCACCCTCGGCCGCGACAAGGAGGAGATGGCCGCGGTCCTCGCCTACACCGCGCCGCTCCTGCCCGAGGCGGCGGCCAAGCACCTGCTGGGGATCGGCGAGGTCGACGACCTGCTCGGGGGCATCGCCCTCGGCCTCGACGTCTTCGACTGTGCCGTCCCCACCCGCCTGGCCCGCCATGGCGTCGCCCTGGCGCCGAGCCCGGAGACCCGCTGGCGCCTCGACCTGCGCAAGGGCCGCTGGGTCGGCGACCGTCGTCCCATGGTCGAAGGCTGCCCCTGCCCCGCCTGCACCCGCCACGACCGCGACTACATCTCCTACCTCAGCCGCGGCGAAGAACTGACGGCCGTCCGCCTGATCGTCCTCCACAACCTCACCTACATGCGCGAGCTCACCACCCACGCCCGACGGGCGATCGAAGCGGGGCGGTTCGCCGCGTACCGCGCCGCCGTGATGGGCGGCGCGACGCCCTGGGAGGCCTGAACCCGCCCCGCTAGGGCGGTGCCGGGGCCGAGCTGGCGCCCGGAGCGCAAGGGACGACCAAGGGACGCGGCCTTCTCGGTGGCGGCCCGGGCAGGCTGTGGCCGCCACCGAGAAGGCCGGGGACGAGAGGAACGGCGCAGGCGCGGGCGGGTGCGCCGCAGAGAGGCCCGGGAGATGTGAGGAAGGTGCCACGTGTCGCGACGAAGAGTCCACGAAGGTCACGTTTCCCCATGTGTCGCCGAGGCGTGGTCGACCTGGGTGAACCTATGGCTCACTAAGGTCGACCGCGCCTCCGTGGGGGCCTCTTATCCAGGAGGAAGGCTCACGTCCCCGTGGAGATCCCGTCGGAAGCGTCACGTCCTTCCGACCTTCCCTGCGAGACCCTCACGTCCCGGGCGTCTCGTGGCAGGCGGGCAGCCTGCCCGGGCCGCCACGAGACGCCCGGAACGCCGGACCTCCGGCGCGACGGCCACGAATTGCGCCGCCCAACTCCGGCCGCAACGGCCCGGACGCTTGCCCGTCCCGCCGCTCCGGCCTGAGCCCTCGCCGCCCCGCCAACCCGCAGCCGGCCCTGGCCCTATTCCTTGTTCTTGGAGACCAGTTCCTTGAACTCTTCGGTGACCTTGTCGACGGTGTCGCCGGCGACCTTGGAGATGTGGACGCCGGCGGCCTTGTCGGTGGTCAGGATCACCCCGGTCGCGACGGCGCCGGCGACCAGGACGAGGGCGACGAGGGCGAGGACGAAGCGGACGAAGCGGGAGAAGGCGGAGCGCTTGCGGGGTTGGGCCGGCTGGATCGGCGGGACCGAGCTGGTCATCCGCGGGTCGCCCGCGTAGGGCTCGGCGCGGCGCGGCTCGATCCGGCGCGCGGGCGCGGGCCGGTACTCGGTCTGGGCGGTGGTGCGGTCGAGGTGGCGGGTCGCCGCGGTGTCGCCGCCCAGCACCCGGGTCGGCGTGCTGCCTTCGCCGCCGTTGCCGAGCAGGGCGGTGACGTCTTCGCCTTCGAGGCCCATCTGCAGCCCGGTCGCGAACTCGTCGGCGCTCGCGTAGCGGCGCCCGGTGTCGCCCTCCAGCGCCCGCAGCACGGCGGCGCTCAGCGGCTCCGGCACCTCGGCGTTGTAGGTGCTCGGCGGCAGCGGCTTCTCGTTCTGCTGGCGCACCGCCAGCTCGGCCAGCGAGGAGCCCTCGTAGGGCAGCCGGCCGGTGAGGAACTGGTAGAGGACGACGCCGAGCGCGTAGACGTCGGTCCCCGGCGTCGCCTCCTCGCCGCGCACCTGCTCGGGGGAGAGGTAGGCGGCGGTGCCGACCACCGAGCCGACCTGGGTGATCCGGGTCTGCTCGATCGCCCGCGCGATCCCGAAGTCGGTCAGTTTCACGACCAGGTCGCCGCTGCCCACCGGGCCGCCGGTGATCATCAGGTTGCCCGGCTTGACGTCGCGGTGGATGATCCCGCGGCGGTGCGCGTAGTCGAGCCCGGCGCAGGCCTGGATGCCGATCTCGGCCGCCGTCTCGGCGTCGACCGGGCCGTGGCGCTGCAGCAGCTGCGCGCCGGAGCGCCCCGCCACGTACTCCATGACGATGTAGTGGCGACCGTCGTCGACGCCCGAGTCATAGACCTGGACGATGTTGGGGTGGATCAGCCGCGCCACGGCCAGCGCCTCGCGGCGGAAGCGGGCGACGAAGCGCTCGTCGTCGGAGAGGTGCTCGGCGAGGATCTTCACCGCGACCTGCCGCTCGAGGATGCGGTCGGTCGCCTTGTAGACGTTCGACATCCCGCCCGAGCCGAGCCGCCCGTCGGTTTCATAGCGCCCGGAGAGGGTCCCGGCCTCCATCAGCCGCCCCCTTCGACCGAGGTGCCCGGGCCGATCCCGCCCGCGGACCCGCCGTTGCCCGGCGTCACTTCTTCTTCTCCACTAGGGGTTTCGTTGGTTTCTTCTTCCTGCTTTTCGTGGCCGTTGGATTCTTCGCCTTCGGTCGGCTGTTCCGACTTTTCGGCTTCCTTTTCGGCCTTTTCCTTGGCCTTTTCTTCGCGTTCTTCCTGCTTCTGTTCTTCTTCGAACTCTTCTTCTTCGGCGTACTGTTCTTCTTCCAACTGTTCCTGTTCCGCTACTTCTTCTTCGGCGATCTTCTTTTCTTCGGCTTCTTCTTCGGCCTGTCCACAGGTAGAAACCACTTCGGAGAGCTTTGCCGCGCCTTCCTTCAACGCCGCCTTCAGCTTCTTGTTGATCTTCCCCAGTTCGTCGATCTCGTCGCTGATTTCGGCGACCGCGGTTTCGGCCTTTTCGCAGTCGCCGTCTTCGGCGCTTTCGCGCACCAGGTCGAGGTTCGAGGTGATCTGGTCGGCGGTCGTCCCGGGCAGCAGTTCGCCGTTGCCGTTGCTGCCGCATGCAGACAGCAGCAAGCCCGCCGCGAGCGCGACGAGGACGAGCGTGGCTGCGCGGAAGCGGCCCATCTTTCGAGGATAAAGAACACTTCTGAGTCGATATTTACCCTGCATTTGACGGCGAGTTTCGCTTTCCGGGCGCGCTAGCGCCCGATCTGGAGCCGCTCGGCGAGGGCCGAAGGCAGACCGGCCTGCAGAATCGCGGCGCCCGCCGCCACCGCGTCATACGGCACCCGGTGGTAGCGCGCGGTCCAGTCGTCGGTGTCGATCTCCAGCCAGGCGGCCCGCGGGTCGCCGTCGCGCGGCTGGCCGACGCTCCCCGGGTTGAGCAGCCATTCGCCCTCGCCGAGGTCGAGCAGGTCGCCGTCGGTCGCCTGGGCGCCGCTGGCGAAGGTCTTGCGCCCGGTCGAGGGCGGCCGGGTGAAGAAGAGCGAGACGTGGGAGTGACCGATCAGGCAGATCCGTTCGGTCTGGGCATCCAGACCGGCTTCCGCCTGGTCGGTGGAGAGGACGTACTCCCAGATCGGGTCGCGGGGCGAGGCGTGGAAGAGGCCGAAGCCCGCGTTGGCGCCCTCCGGGGACAGCCCGGAGAGGAACTCCAGCGTCTCCGCCGTGATGTGACCGCGGGTCCAGTCGACCGCCGCCCGGGCCGTCTCGGAGAAGGTCTTGGCGTCGATCGCCCCGGTCACCGCCAGGTCGTGGTTGCCGTTCAACGAGACCGCGCAGCGATCCCGCACCAAAGCCGTGCACTCGTCCGGCTGGGCGCCGTAGCCGACCACGTCGCCGAGGCACCAGATCTCCTCCGGTCCGACGGCGTCGATCGACTCGAGCACCGCCTCCAGGGCCGGGAGATTGGAGTGGACGTCTGAGATCACCCCTACGCGCAAGCGACTCACACTACCCGGCCCGCCTCTCCGTTCGCTTAAGCCCGCGCCGCCGGAGGCGCGGTTCCGGCGGGCGGACACTTACGATGGACGGATGCCTCCCACCGATTCCATCGCCGCCCTCCAGGGTGCGGTCGAGGCCGCCGCCCGGGCGCTGCGCGACGGCGAGCCGACCGAGCCGTCGCCGACCCTCGACCGCCCGCCCAAGCCCGACCTCGGCGACTACAGCTCGAACGCCGCGATGCTGCTCGCCGGGCCCCTCGGCGACAACCCGCGCGCCGTCGCCGAGCGCCTGCGAGGGGAGCTCGAAGGGAGCCTCGGGGGGGACGCGGGCAGCCTCGACCGGGTCGAGGTCGCCGGGCCCGGCTTCGTCAACCTCTTCCTCTCCGACGCCTGGTACCGGCGCGCGCTGGCCGATCTGCTGGCCGCCGGCGAGGCCCTCGGTCCGGCCCCGACCGAGGCGCCGGAAAAGATCCTGGTCGAGTTCGTCTCCGCCAACCCGACCGGGCCGCTGCACGTCGGCGGCGGCCGCGGCGCCGCCTACGGCGACGCGGTGGTGCGCCTGCTGAGCGCGATCGGCCACCAGGTCGAGCGCGAGTACTACATCAACGACGCCGGGTCCCAGATCACCAACTTCGCCCGCTCGATCAGCGCCCGGATGAAGGGCGAGGAGCTGCCCGAGGACGGCTACCAGGGCGACTACGTGGCGGAGCTGGCGACGGCGATCGCCGCCGCGGGCGTCGACGCCGACGACCTCGGGGCGGTCGGCGACCGCGGTATCGCGCTGATGATCGACCAGGTGCGGGCGACGCTCTCCCGCTTCGGCGTCCAGATGGACACCTGGTTCTCCGAGCGCAGCCTGGTCGAGCGCGGCGACGTCGAGAGCGCCCTCGCCAAACTCGACGCGGGCGGGCACACCTACCGGCACGAGGGCGCGCTGTGGCTGCGCACGACCGAGTTCGGCGACGACAAAGACCGGGTGCTGATCCGCTCCGACGGCGAGCCGACCTACCTGATGCCGGACATCAGCTACCACTGGGACAAGCTGGAGCGCGGCTTCGGTCGCCTGATCGACGTGCTCGGCGCCGACCACCACGGCTACGTGGCGCGGCTGCGGGCCTCGATCGAGGCGCTCGGCGCCGACCCCGGCAGCTTCGAGGCGCTGATCATGTCGCTGGTCCACATCGTCGAGGACGGCCAGCGGGCGCAGATGTCGAAGCGCAGCGGCGACTTCGTCTCGCTCGACGACCTGATCGACGACATCGGCACCGACGCGGCGCGCTGGTTCATGCTCTCGCGCTCGCACGAGACGACCGTCGACATCGACCTGGCGCTGGCCCGCAAGCAGGCCTCCGAGAACCCGGTCTACTACGTGCAGTACGCGCACGCGCGGATCGCCTCGATCCTGCGCAAGGCGGCCGAGGAGGGCGGCGGCGCGCCGGAGGGCCTGAACGTGGAGGAGCGCGGCGCGGCGCTGGAGCCGAGCGAGAAGGCGCTGGTCAAGCGGCTGCTCGAATTCCCGCATGAGGTGCGCGAGGCGGCGGCGCGGCGGGCGCCGCACCGGATCTGCGCCTATTCGACCGCGGTCGCCGCCGACTTCCACGCCTTCTACCGCGACTGCCAGGTCGTCGGCGCCGAGGGCGAGGGGGTGGAGGCCTCGCGCCTCGCCCTCTGCCTGGTCGCGAAGCGGACGATCGCCGAGGCCCTCGGGCTGCTCGGGATCTCGGCGCCAGAGCGGATGTGAGCAAGCTCTCCGTCCTCGCCGAGATCGGCGCGCCCGACTCCTCGAACGGGCGCACCTGGGGCCTGCGCCGGACCGACCTGGAGCAGCTCGCGGCGGTGCACGAGAGGCTGGACGGGCTGAAGACGGTGCTGGTCACCGGGGAGGAGGCGGTGACGCCGACCCTCGCCGTGGCGCTGGCCGGGGTCGGGGCGGCGGCGGGGGAATCGACGGCGCTGGTCGAGTGCGACATCGAGCGGCCGCGGCTGGCCGCCGAGCTGGGGCTGTCGCCGACGCCGGGCCTGCACGAGTACCTGCGCTGGGAGGCGTCACCGCCGGACGTGGTGCAGCCGCTGGCCCTGGCGGGCTCCGCCGCGGGGGGACAGCCGGGGGAGCTCGTCTGCGTCACCGCGGGGCGCCCGGCGGGCTCGGCGCGGGCGCTGCTGGAGCTCGGCAGCTTCCGTCACATGACGGCGAAACTGCGCGAGGCCTACGGGCTGACGATCCTGCTCGGGCCGCCGCTGGAGGGGGCCGGGGGAGCGCTGGGGAGCGCCGCGGCGGAGTCCGACTGCACGCTGGCGGCGCTGTCGCAGAAGCCGAATCGCCGCGCCGCGCGGGCGACCTACGAGGCCCTGTCCTGGCTCCAGGCCCGGCCCTTCGGCGCCGTCGTCGTCACCCCCACCGAGTGAGTTCGCACTTGACCGCGCCTAGCGCGGTCAAGTGCGAACGCGCTGCGGGTCAGAGGTCGTAGCGGGCGAGGTCGGCGTCGAGGCGCTCGCGCTCCTCGTCGCTCGGGCCCTCGACCTCGGGTTCCTCTTTCTCGCGCGCGCGGGTGGAGACGCGCCAGCGCCAGACGCCCAGCGCCAGCGCGATCACGGCGATCACGAAGGCGACGATCGGGACGACGTAGGCGGAGAGGCTGAAGCCGCTGCCCTGCGGCAGCGCCAGCACCGCGTCGCCGTACTGGTTGACCAGCGCCTGCTTGATTTCGTCCTTGTTCTTGCCTTCTTTGGCGAGCTTTTCGATGAAGGCCTTCTCCCTGGTCGCCTGTGGCGATTCGGCCAGTTCGAGCAGCTCGCCGCAGACCGGGCACATCACTTCGCCCTCGACTTCGCCGAGGATCGCCCGCAGGTTGCCGGCCATCGCCACGGTCGGCAGCGCCAGCGCGAGCAGCGCCACCAGCACCGCGAGTGCCGCGGGCAGGCGCCCCAGACGTGGCTTCCGGGTCATGCTTCCTTTTTAGCGGAGGGAAGCAGCGGGGCGACGTGTTCTTCGAGCATCTTCGCGTCGACCGGTCCGGGGGTGTCCCAGGCGAGTTTGCCGTTCGGTTCCAGCAGATAGTTCTCGGGCACGCCGGTGGTGCCGAATTCGTGACTGTTGTCGCCGTTGCCGTCGTGCAGGAGCGGATACGTCATCCCGAATTCCTTGGCGAACTTGCTGCCGTCGTCGCTGAGGTCCTGGGTGTCGATCCCGACCACGGTGAAGTTGGCGCCGGCGTGTTCTTCCTGGAATTTCTGCAGCTCCGGCGCCTCGTGCCGACACGGTTCGCACCAGGAAGCCCAGAAGTTCACCAGCACCCACTTGCCGCGGTATTCCTTCAGCGAGCCTTCGCCCTTTTCGGTCAGCTTCGGCAGGCTCGGGGAGGGGGCGGTTTCGCCCACGGCGAGGCGCGAATTGCCTTTGCTGATCAGGCCCCAGGTGAGCAGGGCGACGACGGCGATGGCGGCCAGGACGGCGATGACGATGCGAGGCCTCACTTCCTCAAGAGACTACGAAAACGAGTTAACGGTTGGCTCAAGGGGGGCGGGGGCGGGGGCGCCTGAAGCTGGCGCCCGGAGCCGGGGGAGCTCAAAGGGACGTATAAGGGACGCGGCCTTCTCGGTGGCGGCCCGGGCAGGCTGTGGCCGCCACCGAGAAGGCCGGGTGTCGGGGAGAGGTGCGAGGTTCGTGACGAACTCCCGGGATCGGTGACGAGGAGCGGGGGAAGTCCACGCTTCCTCCCGTCTTCCTCATGCCTCCCCCTGGTGCGTTCGCAGTTCTGCTCGCATAGCGAAGGAAAGTGCGAACTCACCGGGAGCGGGCCCTGATCCTGTGACGGCACGCAGGAGGAAGGGTCACGTCCCCGGCATCTCTCCCACGTCCGTGTGGACTTCCCTGCGAGACCCTCACGTCCCGGGCGTCTCGTGGCGGCCACAGCCTGCCCGGGCCGCCACGAGACGCCCGGGACGCACCTCGGACGGCCGCGACGGCCCCGAAGCACGCGCCCCGAGCCACGCGCGGGGTCGATCTATTTAGGCGCAGAGCGCCGGGAACGGGTCGACGATCGCCCCGAAGGCTTCGTCGATCAGCTCGATCAGGTCGTCGTCACCGTCGCCGGCGGCCCAGCGGGAGGAGGCGGCGTTGAAGGCGGCGAGGGCGGCGGAGGCCAGCGCCTCGACCCGCAGCGTCGTCCCTTCGAGGCCGAGCCGTTCGGCCAGCGCCGTGCCGATCAGGATCTTCCACTGGTCGAGCCGCTCCAGCTGGTGGGCGCGCAGCTTCGGCGTGGTGCGGATCAGCCGCAGCCGCGCCAGGGCATGGGACGGGCTTTCGCGGTAGATCGCGATCACCGCGTCGAAGGAGTGGCGGAGCGCCGTCCAGGCGTCCTCGCCGACGGGCCGCTCCCGCAGCAGCGCGGCGACTTTCGCCCCCAGCTCCTCCTGGGCGACGAAGACCGCGTCTTCCTTCGACTCGAAGTAACGGAAGAAGCTGGCGCGGGAGATCCCGGCCGCCTCGGCCGCCTCGGTCGCGGTCACGGCGTCGAAGCCGCGCTCGGCGAAGACGTTGAAGGCCACCTCGGCGATCTGCGCCCGTACGTTCTCCCGCGTCCGGCCGCGCAGGTCGGCCCCTTTGTCGGAGATAGACGAGATTTCCCGATCTTAAGTTCAGATCCAGATTTCTGCCGGCTTTTTCCAGATTCGTTCCGACCTTCTCCCGCTTGGCCA
Organism: Solirubrobacterales bacterium; assembly: GCA_047601885.1. Classification (GTDB taxonomy): domain Bacteria; phylum Actinomycetota; class Thermoleophilia; order Solirubrobacterales; family 70-9; genus VAYN01. The sequence continues at coordinate 770,643 of JASGIK010000001.1, read as the reverse complement.
CGCGACGTGAGCCCCTGACGTCCCCGAATACCGATAAGGTCGCCGAACGTGACCCTCGAACAGAAAATCGGGATCGGCTTCTGGGTCGGCGTCGTCGTCTTCATGCTTTCCCAGATCCTCTTGGTGGTCTTCGCGATCGCCTTCTTCCTCGGCCACTTCGTCTGGCCGCAGTAGCGCCGCTCCGCCCGCCTCTCGCAATTCGAACATCGGGAACTCCCGGTCGCTCCAGGAGCGGTACTCGGGAAAGTGGGGCCAGGCCGCTTCGGCGATCGGCCAGAGCGCCGCGCGGTCCGCGGCGGGCACCTCCCTGGCGACCATCGTCTTCACCACCGCGCGGTCCCGCACCTCGACCAGCGGATCGGCGCGCAGGTTGTAGAACCAGCTCGGGTGGGTCGGTACGCCGCCGAAGGAGGCGACGACCAGGTAGCCGCCGCGGTGGCGGATCTTGATCACCGGGGTCTTCCGCAGCTTGCCGCTCCTGGCACCGCGGTGGGTGAGGATGATCACCGCCCGGCCCTCGAGCGTGCCTCCGTCGCGCCCGTCGGTCGCCTCGTAGCGGGCGACCTGATCGCGGACCAGCGGGAAGGGGCTGGGCGCGTACTCGCCCTCCGGCGCCATCAGTCGGCCGCCAGGGGGACCGTCGGGCCGAGCAGCAGGCCGCCGCTGGCGTCGATCTGCTGGCCGGTCACCCAGCGCCCGTCGGGGGAGGCGAGGAAGGCGACGACGTCGGCGATGTCGAAGGGGTCGCCGACGCGGTCGAGCGCCGACCAGCCGGCCGCCGCCTTGCTCAGCGTCGGGTCCGCGAGCCAGGCGGCGATGTCGGTCTTGACGATCCCCGGCTCGACCGAGTTGACGGTGATGCCGCGGGCGCCGAGCTCCAGCGCCAGGGTGCGGCTGAGGGTGTTGAGCGCGCCCTTGGTCAGCGAGTAGGCGATCGTCAGCGGCGTCGCCAGCCGCGCCGCGCCGGAGGCGATGTTGATCACCCGGCCTTCGTCCTGGAGTCGATCGAGGCCGTACTTGAGGATGAAGAAAGGCGCCTTCACGTTGACCGCGAAGAGGCGGTCGAAGTCCTCCTCGCCGACCCCCTCGATCGTCGCGTAGACGACCGTGCCCGCGTTGTTGATGATGATGTCGACGCCCGGCGCGTCGGTGTGGGCGGCGAGGCCCGCGTCGAACGCCTGCCAGAGCGCCGCCGCGTCGCCGGGCTCGCCGAGCCGGACCCCGAGCGGGAAGGCTCGGCCGCCGCTGCTCTCGATCAGCGACACGGTCTCCGCCGCCGCCTCCTCGTTGCTGCCGTAGTGGACCGCCACCAGCGCCCCGTCCCGGGCCAGCCGCCGGGCGATCGCCCGGCCGATCCCCCTGCTGGCGCCGGTGACCAGCGCCGTCTTCCCCGCGAGCCTTCCCATCTCCTCACGCGTCCTTTCTGAAGTGATCGCTACATAATTTGGGGCGCACTCTACATCATTTCCGAGCGATCGCTATATAATTCCACCGAGATGTCGACGACGAAGCGGGGGAGACCGCCGAGCCATGACCGCGAGGAGGCGCTGGCGCGGGCGCTGGACCTCTTCTGGGAGCAGGGATACGAGGCGACCTCGATCGCCGACCTCACCGCCGCCACCGGCATGGCGCCGCCGAGCCTCTACGCCGCCTTCGGCAGCAAGGGTGGCCTGTTCGAGGAGGTGGTCGAGCTCTACGCCCGCGAGCACCGCGCCTTCATGGCGCGGGCGCTGGCCGAGGAACCGACCCTGCGGGCCGGGATAGAGCGGATGCTGCGCGAGGCCGCCGCCGCCTACACGCTCCCCGACCATCCCCGCGGCTGCCTCGTGATCAGCGCCGCGGTCAACTGCGACTCGCCCGAGGTGCGGGAGAGCCTGCGCCGGATGCGCGCCACCGGCGTCCGCCGACTGCAGCGGGTGATCGCCGCCGCGATCGAGGCGGGCGAGCTCGGCCCCGAGGCCGACGCCCGCACCCTCGCGCTCTCGGTCGGCGTGCTGATGCAGGGGATGGCGCAGCAGGCGCGCGACGGCGCCACGCGCAAAGACCTGGAGGCGGTGGCGACGCTGGCGATCGTCGGCTGGCCCTGGCGCTAGTGCCTGACGCTAGTGTTCTCGCGACGCGCGGACGTAGCTCAGTTGGTAGAGCGCAAGCTTCCCAAGCTTGAGGTCGCGGGTTCGAGACCCGTCGTCCGCTTCTTTTTCCCGATCCCAGCGCCGTGGAGGCGCTCGCCGGCGCCCGCGACGAACGGGACGAGGATCCAGGCCCCGGCCGCGGCGTTCGCCGTGACCTCCGCGGCATTTTCGTCGCGGTGGTCGAACATCCAGGCGTGTGTGCGCTCCACGTCGATGTCGCCTATCGGCCGCTCGCGGCTCTGGCCGTTGCCGGTGGCGCACCCGTCGAGGGTGATCGTGATGTCTCCGATGACCTCCGCCATCCTGTCCTTCCTAAGGTGATCGCGACTCATTGCGAGCTGCGAGTGGTCGCGACGCTACCATCGACCAATTGCAGTGCCGGCCGGCTCGGAGGAGGGGATCGCCTCCGATATCCTCGCCGACCGCCTTCGTCGGCTCACCGGGCAGGGTCTGATCTCCCGCGCGCGGGATCCCTCCCACCGCCAGAAGGTGATCTACAACCTCACCGAGCCGGCGATCCAGCTCGTCCCGGTGATCGCCGCGCCCGGCGCCTGGGGTCGCCGCCACCTCCCGGTCGCCCCGGAGCTCTCGATCCGCGCCCGGCTGCTCGAGGAAGGCGGCCCGGAGCTACGCGACGAATTCATGGCCGAGCTACGCCAACGGCACCTCGGCATCCCGCGGCCGCCGGGCTCGGAGTCGGTCCTCGACCGCCTGCGCGCCGCGTACGAGGCGGAGATCGCGAAAGGCTGACGGGGGCCTACCGGCTCCCGGGCCTGATGTCGAGGCGCCAGCGTCTCTCCTCGGGGTCCGAGATCAGGCTGCCGCCCTTGCCCCGCCTGCAGACGTCGCAGTAGATGACGTAGGCGTAGCGCCCGGCCGGCAACCGGGGCACGATGAAGTGCAGGCGGTAGAGCGGCACGCGGCCACCCTGTGGGCGCTTGACGTAGCTCGGTCCGACGGCGCGGCCGAGGTAGCTGTACGGCGGTCGCCGCGGCGCTCCCGCGACCGCCGGTGGGCAGACCGCCCTCGGACCGCAGGGGCGCGGACCCGGTGCCCGGCCGATCGGCACCAGGGAGATCGGGAACGCGGTGGGCGGCTCCTCCTCGGTGCCCGGTATGCAGGCACCATGCTCGGAGCCGGCCGGGTGCTTTTCCCCTTTCGGTCCCACGCAGGGCGGGAAGCAGAAGCCACAGCCCAGCGTCAGGTCGACCTTGGCGCCGGGGACGGCGGCCGTGCGACTGACGTGATCCACGCCGACGTCCGCCCCTGCCGGCTGCGCGAGGGGCAGGGCGAACCCCAGCACGACGAGGAGAAGCGCGGGCGGGAGAGTGCGCCGAGGCCGGAGACGTGGCATGCAGTAGATACGGATCCGGACCTGCGAGAGGTCCGGCGGTCCCTCCGGTCCAGGCCACGTATCGTCCTACAGGTCGGATCGGCGACAGGTCCCGGGAGCGACGGGGTCGGCGCTCAGCCGCCGTGACCGCAGGCGCAGCGGATCGTCCCGGCGGGAACCGAGATCGGCCCGCGCGGCGTCCGTCCGAAACGAAGGCCGGTGAGGATGGCCGAGACCTGATGAAGCTGCCCGGGGGTCGGCGCGCCGACGACGTCCACGTCCGCGGCGAAGAAGCGACCGGCGGCGCGGAAGTGGAGGGGAACCCGCGCCGGGACCTCTCCCATATGTTGCTCATGGAGCCACGGCGTGTGGCCGAGGTCGTAGTGGGCCGGCCGGGGCGGGAAGTAATCGGGATGGCGGAGCAGGGTGGCGCGCGCCGGAGCCTCCTCCTCGACGGTCACCAGCACGTCCCCGGGCCGCATCCGGGTGAAGGAGGCGGTCGGTTCCGCAGAGCACGGATCGCGGGTTCCCGGCACCGGGACGAAGGTCGCCGCGGCGAAGACCTCCCGCGAGCGGGTGAGCCCAGGCACGAGGGGAGAGCGGGCGGCGTGCCAACCCGGCGGCAGATGGACCGAGACGCCGTAGCCGGGGTCGTGGAAGGCGCTCCGGTCGCGGTGCCCGTGCCGATGCCGGGCCGTCGCGGTCGTCGCAGGTCCTCGGACCGCCAAGGGGAACGCCATCACCGCGACGATCCCGATCGCCGCGCCGATCCGACCGACGGGCGTCCGCGGAAGACGCATCAGCCCCACCCCGGGCTCAGCGTCACGCGCGGGAGGAGCAGCGCCCGCCGCGTCCCGTCGCCGAGGGTCGCCGTGATCAGGACCGGGACGTGCACCGGCGGATCGCCGACCCAGACCGTCCTCGCGGACCCGATGAAGAAGGGGCTTCCCCGTCTGGTCAGGCCGGCGCGGTCCAGTGTCCCGACCCAGTCCTCACCGCGGACGCCGGTGTGAAGGCCGGGCGTGCGGAGGGCGAGCACCCGGCCGGCGAGCGTCGCGGAAACCCGCCGTGCCGGACGTCCCAGGACGAGGTCGATCCCGACCCGGTCGCAGCCGATCCGGTTCGGGCGCGGGCAGCGCACGCCGAGGTAGGGACCGTAGGAGAGGGCCGGTCCGGACGACCGCTCTACCTGCCCCCCGAACCGCAGGCTGTCCATCAGGCTCTCGATCCCGTGCCTCACCGCCGGCCCGGCGCCGCCGACCCCGGTCCACACGCGCAGGGTGTACAGGCGACCGGCCGCACGGAAGAAGACGCGGTGGCTCTCCCCGCACTCGAAGCCGCGGGGGGCGCCGAGCCGGAACGGTCGTCGGAGCGGCGGGTTCCGGAGCACCTGCTGGTGGCCGACCGCCGCGGCCGGGGTCGCGAGCACCTGCACCAGCGCTCCCCCGGCGGGGATCCGGCCGGTGATCCTCCGCGGATCGCAGATCGCCCGTACCGGTCCGCGCGGCCGGAACGAGGCGACCTCGATCGGCACCTGCGCGCCGGGCAGGCCGGCGAGGGGGACCCGGTGCCATCCGGGCGGGACGACGAAGGAGACGCCGTCGCCGCGGTCGCGGTGCCTGCTGCCGTGGTCGTTCCCGCCGCCCGCGCCGCACCCGGTCGCCGCGATCGCGATCAGCACGAGGGCGAGGATGCCGGCCGCCCTCGGTCCCGACCTCTCGCTCATATCCTGTGTACGTGTCGGTCCCCTCGGCAGGTCCCGGGCGGACCCCGCGAGGGCCCGCGCCCGTATGGATTGCATGAAGAGGGTCGTGGCCGTCCTCCTCGCGCTCGTCGTCGGCACCGCCGTCTGTGGTGCGGCGAGAGCGCGATCGAAGCGAGCGAGGTGCGCGGCTGGGACGCGGAGGCGCTCGGCCAGACCCTTTCGAATTCGGTGGAGGAAGCGATCGAGAACTACAGGGCGGACCCCTGGAAGCGGCTCCGGGACGGGCAGCTGAGCGTGGAGAGGCCGGCGGCGCTGAAAGGTAAGCGCCTCGGGTGCTGGTGCGCGCCGGGGCCGCGCCACGGCGAGGTGCTGGTGGTGGCGGCCGAGTGGGCGGCGAGGCGCCTGGCGACGGCAAAGGCGGCCGCGGGATGAGGACGCTGCTCCTCCTCGACGTGGCGGCGATACTCGTCGCCGTCACGTCGCCCGGATCGCTCGGGCCTTAGCGGACCGCTGCCCTTCCTGCCGGAGCCCGCCGCCACTTCGAGCCGAGTGCAGTCAGCACAGACGACGTGACGCCTTGGAGACCTCAAGGACGAGCGGTGCAGGTGGGTAGACGAAGTCCGAAGAATCTCCCCGGGCCCGGGGAGACGACCACGAGCGCCGAATACCAGGCGCCGCCGTCCTCGCAGGTGATCGGCCTGTAGGCGATCAGCCGAACACCCATCCCACTGCTGGTTTCGACACCAGAGCCGGCCCGGGCCGGATTAGCGCCCCAGCGTCCCCATCTCATCCCCTTCACCGAGACTTCCACGAGTTCCCTGTTCTTGCCTCTGTATCCCCTAAAGTCGCACCGAGACGGCTGCGACTGGCCCGTATAGTGCCGAGCTTCCGGGTGGAAACACGCAATCGCCGTCGTGGACTTCGCGACCCCCGGATCTGCAGCCGAGAGTGGTAGCGGCGCAAGCATCACGCCGATACACGCAGCCACCAGCGAAGCGAAAAGTTTTCGCGAGGCGCTTGGATTGAGCAAGGTCGCATTCATGCGTACGAATATCTTCCACATAATCATGGAAACTGCTCCCAAGGCCGTTCGATGCCGGTCTCGTCGTACGCGGCCAAAGATCAGCCCTTCGCAGTGATCCGTGGGGCTGGAAAAGGTGGGGGCGGCGATCAGCAGCCTAGAACGAGCTGGTCGAATCGGCGAGCTGATCGGCAGCGTGGTGCTCCACCTCGAAAGGGAGCGTCTTCACGCCAGCGAGCCGGCCCTCGGCGTCGCCCCGCATGTGGAAATCCCCTAGCGAGGGAGGCCTCCTTCGTCGGGTTCTTATAGGGAGGTAGATGCCCCTCGTGGGGTCAGGGCATCGGCGCAGAGCGCGATGCATGACGCCATCGCGATGTGGCTGACCTGGACTGATGTCGAAGTGCTCCTGCCCGGCGTACGCCCCCGATCAATGTCGTCCCCTGGTCGCGCGAGCGATGGTGCTCGATCGAGGCCCAGAACTACCTCATCGGTTTATGCCCAGGGCATTCGCCATATACCGCCGCCCACGGTCGGGCGAGGCGGCGGGTGGTGAAGGTGTGGTCCACGCCGTAGGTTTTCCCGGCCTTGCTCCTCGCGATGAGTCGGAAGTGGTAGGTGGTCCTGGGGGCAAGGCAATCCATCGCTTCTTCGACCCCGCCGGACTCACTTCCTGAGAGTGGTGCTTCCAGCGAGGTCCTCGGGAAATGGAGCCCGTACTTCTTCGTCGTCCCGAGCTGGAAATACCAGGTGGTTTCGAGGCCATGCGGATCGATCGACCCAAGAAGGATCGCCTGTGATCCTTCGATCGCGTACGCATGGACCGCGCGCACCGTCGGTTTCGAGAAACCCTGAGCTGCGAGACTCGGGGTCCATGCAAGCAATACAACTGCCACCGAGGCGATGGCCAAAGCGCCGGCTCTCACTCGCATGGGAACAGGATTGCATAGAAGTACCTCGACCGATGGCCAGATGCACGCGAACTCGCCTGGCTGACAAAGGGTCGGGATGTCGGCGTGGGGACTGACCCCGGCCTCGCCGAGAAACCTGGCCGGAGCCTGGCCATAGTTGATCGAGACCGCTAGTTGATTCGAGACCAAAGCGCTCGACAGCGAAGGCGCGCTCTGCACCACCTTCATGTGTCATCACCTCCTTTCCTGGCTCGACCCGGCCCTGTCTGCCGGGCGGATTGGAGAGCAATCGAAGTCCTCGATGTGATCGTCGATCGACACCGGTGCGGGTTTCAAGCAGGGCGACGAGCGCCTGGGCGATCCGCGCCGCGCGCGAGCCGTCGTCGCCGGCGGTGCCGAAGTCGGTGAGCTTGTGGAGGGATACCCAGTTGGCGATCCCGAGCGCCCGGCAGAGCTTGAAGTTCGACTGCAGCCACTCGGCGACGCCGACGTTGGAGGCGACCCGCCAGACCTCCTCGAAGATGCAGAAGACCTTCGCCATCGGCTGGCCGTCGCGGTCGGCGGATTCCTTGCGCTCGCGCAGGATCGCCTGCTGCCAGGCACCGGCGCAGGTCATCAGCACGCCGAGCGCCTCGGAGTCACGCACCGCCGAGAGGTCGAGGATCACCAGCGGGGCGTCGAGGTCGATGCCCTCGGAGGTCGAACCGTCGAACATGCCCCGCAGGTCGCCCTCACAGAGGCGCCGCAGGGCGAGCGCGACCTCGCGGGCGCCGGCGGCGAACTCCGTCCGGCCCGCCGCCAAGACGCCCGCCACCATCGCCTCGCGCGGGTCGAGCAGCGCCGCCACCACCTCCGGCAGAGGTCGGCTCGAAGACGCCGGCCTCTTCGTCGACCTGGTCGAGGGCGACCCGTAGGGCGGCGTCCTCCTCGGGGGTCAGCTCGCGGCGCAGGGCCGCCTTGGCGACGGCGCGCAGGAGGGCCAGCTGGCCCTCACGGCCGCCGCGGCGCTCCAGCGGGTTAAGCCGCACCTCGCCGCCCGGCTCTAGGCGGATCGGCCGCTGCCCCAAGGCGCGCGCGAGTGGGCCGTACTCGCCCTTGACGTCGATCACCCAGGCCTGGCGGCCGAAGATGTACTGGCGGTAGACATAGGTCTTGATCAGCGTCGACTTGGCATAGGAGATGCCGCCGAGGACGATCACGTTGGGGCTGCGCATGGTGCGCCGGGCGTAGAGCTCCCAGGGGTCGAAGGCCCAGGCGCCACCGAAGGCGTCGGTGCCGACGTAGACGCCGGGGGCGCCGATGCCGCGCTGGCCGAGGAAGGGGTAGGCCGCCTGGAAGTGCGCGGTGGTGGCCGAGTGGCCAGCGCGCTCGCCGCGGCGCCTCATCGGGGACTCTCCGGTGGCGGGGTGGAGGTGAAGACGGGCGGGTTGGTGATCACACCCGGGTTGTCGTCAGCGGCGGCGGGCGGGTGTATCCGACGACCGTGGCCCCCAGATGTCCTGGCCGGATGCCTGGTCTCGCATCCCGAGAATCAGGTACCGAAGGCCATTTTCACGGTGATATCGACGAGTTTCAGGCTGCCGATTGACAACCGGACCGAGTCTCGATTAAAAGATCTCCGTCGTTCGATCAGGACAGTTGCGATCAACTTCGAAGGGTGGGGGCTCCGGATGGCTCGTCACGCACGGCTGCATCTATTTCCTGTATCGATTCCGACGCTTGCCCTGGTTTTGGTGATCTGTTCTTGCGCTGTACTCGCGACCTCACCCAGCCACGCCTCGGCGGCGGGTTCCGGCCCCGTCGCCGCCTACAGCTTCGACGAAGGCGAAGGCACCACGGTCGAAGACGTCACCGGCGACGGCCACACGGCGACGATCGAAGGGGCGACCTGGACCACCCAGGGGAAGTACGGCGGGGCGATGGAATTCGACGCCGCCGAACACGATCGCCTGGTCGTCCCGGACTCGCCCGAATTCGACCTGACCGAAGAATTCACCCTCGAGGCCTGGGTCCGGCCCGAAGGCGAAAACTACTGGGCGCCGATCATCGCCAAGGAGATCGGCGGCGGCGAAGGCGAATACGCCCTCGCGATGTGGCTCTACGGCGGTGACTGGGAATCCAACGTGCCCTCGGGCGGAACCGAAACCGAAGCCGGCGAAGAAGCCGACGCCCAGTCCGAAGAAGCCCTGCCCGAACACGTCTGGTCCCACCTCGCCCTGACCTGGGACGGGTCCAGGCTGCGCCTCTACGTCGACGGCCACCTCATCGACAGCAAGGCCGGGGTCCCGCCGGAGGTGACCGAAGGCAACCTGGTGATCGGCGGTGGCACCGAATACGCGAGCTACTTCGACGGCCGTATCGACGAGGTCCGGATCTATGACCGCGCCCTCGACGGTGGTGAAGTCGAATCGGACATGGAAGCCCCGATCGAGACCCCGAAGCAGGGACCTGTGGCGGCCTGGTCCTTCGACGAAGGCGAAGGGACCACGGTCGAAGACGTCACCGGCGACGGCCATACGGCGACGATCGAAGGGGCCGAATGGACCGAACATGGCCGCTACGGATCGGGGATGAAGTTCGACGGCGAGGAAACGACCAGGCTTGAGGTGCCCTACTCCCCCGAATTCGCCCTCGACGAAGAATTCACGATGGAGGCCTGGGTGCGGCCGGAATCGTCATCCAACGAATGGGCCGGGGTGGTCGCCCAGGAAGGCGACGGGGAATCTCCGGTCCACGAACTCACCTGGTACCTCTTCGAGGGGGGCTGGAACAGCAACGAACCCTTCGGCGGCACCGAACCGGTTCCCGGCGAAGAAACCGTGGTGGCGGCCCAGCACACCCTCCCGGTCGACGCCTGGTCCCACATCGCGATCACCTGGGACGGATCCTGGGGGCGCTTCTACCTCGACGGGGAACTCGTCAACGAAGGGCCGATCGACCCGCCACCCGCGAGCGAAGGCGGTCTGCGGATCGGCGAACACTTCGACGGCCGCATCGACGAGCTGCGGATCTACGACAGGGCACTCGACGGCGCCGAAGTCGGATCCGACATGGAAGCCCCGATCGAGACCCCGAAGCAGGGACCGGTGGCGGCCTGGTCCTTCGACGAAGGCGAAGGGACCACGGTCGAAGACGTGACCGGCGACGGCCACGAAGCGACGATCGAAGGGGCGACCTGGACCACCCACGGCCGCTACGGCGGGGGGATGGAATTCGACGCCTCCGAACACGACCGCCTGGTCGTGCCGTCCTCGCCGGAACTCGACCTGAGCGAAGAATTCACGCTGGAGGCCTGGGTGCGACCGCAAGGAGAAAACTACTGGGCGCCGATCGTCGCCAAGGAGACGGGCCGGGAAGACGACGAGCTCGCCTGGTGGCTCTACGAGGGCGACTGGGAATCGAACGTGCCCTCGGGCGGCACGGAATCAGAACCGGGCCACGAAAGCGACGCCCAGTCCGAAGTGGCCCTGCCGCAGGACGCCTGGTCACACGTCGCCCTGACCTGGGACGGCTCACGCCTGCGGCTCTACGTCGACGGCGAACTGATCGACAGCAAGGCCGGGGTACCTCCCGAGGTGACCGAAGGGGATCTGGTCATCGGGGGCGGCTCCGAATACGAAGGCTGGTTCGACGGCCGCATCGACGAGCTGCGGATCTACGACAGGGCGCTCGACGGCGCCGAAGTCGGATCCGACATGGAAGCCCCGATCGAGACCCCGAAGCAGGGACCTGTGGCGGCCTGGTCCTTCGACGAAGGCGAAGGGACCACGGTCGAAGACGTCACCGGCGACGGCCATACGGCGACGATCGAAGGGGCCGAATGGACCGAACATGGCCGCTACGGCGGGGCGATGAGGTTCGACGGCGAAGGGGCCGTCCTCTCGGTCCCCGACTCACCCGAACTGGACCTGACCGAACAGTTCACCCTGGAGGCCTGGGTCCGTCCCGAATCCGAATACAACGAATGGGCACCGATCCTCGCCAAGCAGTTCGGCGGCGGCGAAAGCCACTGGGAACTGGCCTGGTGGCTCTATGAGGCGGGCTGGGAATTCAACAAGCCCTGGGGCGGCACCGAACCCGAAGACGAAGAGCGCGAAGGCGTGCACGCAGAAGAGCCGCTCGCGGTCGATGCCTGGTCCCACGTCGCCGTGACCTGGGACGGCGCCGAGCTCCGCCTCTACGTGGACGGCGAACTGGTCGCCTCGGCCCCCGAGGGCCCGCCGCCCGTCACCGAAGGCGACCTCGACATAGGCGGGGCGACCGAACACGGCACCTATTTCAAGGGCCGGATCGACGAGGTACGGATCTACGACAGGGCGCTCACCGGCGCCGAAGTGGACGCTGACATGGAAGACCCGATCCAGACCCCGAAGGCGGGCCCGGTGGCCGCCTGGTCCTTCGACGAAGGCGAAGGCACCACGGCCGAAGATCTCACCGGCGACGGCCACATCGGCACGATCGAAGGAGCCGAATGGGTCCGCGGCAGGTACGGAGACGCGCTGAAGTTCGACGGGGCCGGAGACGTGGTCAAGATCCCGAACTCTCCCGAATTCGACCTGACCGAAGCGTTCACGCTCGAGGCCTGGGTGCGGCCGGAATCGGAATCCAACGAATGGGCGCCGATCCTGGCGAAGGAGATGGGCGGCGGGGAAGCGGCCCATGAACTGGCCTGGTGGCTCTACGAGGGCGACTGGGAATCGAACAAGCCCTACGGCGGGACCGAACCGGCGCCCGGGGAAGAAGACGAGGCCCATGCGCCCGACCCGCTGCCCGTCGACGCGTGGTCCCATGTGGCGCTCACCTACGACGGGGCGAAGGTGCGGCTCTACATAGACGGGAAACTGGTCGACTGCTCCCCGGTCCCCGCGGGGCCTCCGCCGGTGACCGAAGGCGAACTCCAGATCGGCGCCGCAACCGAACACGGGGACCACTTCGTCGGCAGGATCGACGAGGTTCGCGTCTACGACCGGGCGCTGAACGCCACTGAAGTTGTGCTCTCGATGGCGGCGCTGCCGGAACCGGCGACCGGTGAATCCTATGAAGTCGGCGAAACCGAAGCGATCCTGACCGGCGTCGTCAACCCGATGGGTCTTGAAACCGAAGTGGTTTATGAGTGGGGCCCGACTGAAGCCTACGGGGAAATCTACCCAAGCTCCCCAAGCGAAGCGGAAGAATGGGTGACCGGCAACGAACCAGTGGAAGTTGAACAGGCAATCGACGAACTCGAACCAGAAACGACGTACCACTATCGCGTCGTCGCTCGAAATGCGCTCGCGACGGTCGCCGGACCAGACCGTACCTTCACGACCGGCGCGCGCGAACTCGAACCGGCCATAGCCGCGGGAGACTTTGCAGGAAAGGTGGGCATTAACTGGAGCGGCTATTACGGCACCCGAAATTTTGAATTTGTCGCCGAATCCGGTGCTCGAATGTTCCGGGCAGTCGTGGCTCCGCCTTTTGGAGAAAAAGCACAAAGAGAAGCGACGCAGAAAAAGAACGACAACCTGTTTAGGTTCATGGCCAACCATCACATAATGGTCCTGCCCGACGTAAGTGGTATTCCCGGTATGGCAGCAACGGCGGGAAATCACCTTCCGTCGATTTCACCTGGCACTCAAGCTCGTGCACGCTGGATCGCCGGGCTGGAATCCCTAGTCAATCGCTACGGTCCAGAAGGAACGTTCTGGAAAAGCTCCGAACTCGATGAACAGTATGCGCCGGTCTACTGGGAAATCTGGAATGAGGAGAACGAAGAAAAAAATGCGGACTACGAAACTAATGAGATAGATCCAGCCCGCTATGGGACGCTACTCGAAATTAGCCATGAAGTGATCGAAAGCGCCAACAATGGTCTCACCACCAAGATGAAGGTCCTGTTCGGTGGCCTCCTGGATGGTCCACGTGAACAAAAGAAGCCACCGAAGAGTCACCTCTCTATTCAGAAATTCATCACGGAGACCCATCACTCGGACGACTATGCTGCGATGAGTATCCATCCATACGCTTTTAAGGGATCGCCGCAACAGGTTGCGCGTAAGGTGAAGAAAAACATTCAGCTCGCGAGAGGCGCCCTCAACAGGGTGGGTGGAACTTCAAAGAAGTTGTGGATCAGCGAGATCGGCTTCCCCGTCCAGGGAGAAACTGAACCCGATTCGGTTCACAGGGCGGTCGGCGAAAATGCCCAGCGGGAAAGGCTTGAAGCGACCTTGAACAAGATCAAGTCGATCTCAGGTACCAGGAAGGAAGAATTTAATATCGCGAACATATTCTGGTATAACATTCAAGATTGGTCTAATCGTGAATGGGCAGCTCATTGCGGGCTCGTTCGCGTTAATGGGACAAAGCGCTCATCGTTCAAAGCGTTCCAGAATGAGGCTGAATAGAGGGCTATTTGAGGCCCCGGCAAAGCGGAAGCGTGTTCGTGAACGCCGCCTCCTGCTCCCCGTACATCCGCTGGAACTCCAGCCGGGCCAGCTGCCCCGCGTGCTCGATCCGGCCGTTGGCGCGCTCCAGCTCCTCGGCGCCGCGCGCCGAGACCGTGATGTAGCCGGCGAAGCGCATCTCGGCGAAGCCGTCGGCTAGCTCCTCTTCGCGCCGCGTCACGGCCTGGGCGCGCCGGCGGTCCGAGGCGGTCGTCATGAAGCCCTGGCGACGTCGCTCCATCTCACCAGCCAGCTCCAGCGTCTGCGCGGTCTCGGCCTGGCGCATCGCGAGGGCGAAGGGGACCGGCTCGATCGTCACCGCGACGGTACGGACCGTCGCGCTCTGCATCAGCAGCGGCGCCAGGAAGCTCGGGCCGACCTCCGACCGTGGCCATGAGGAGATCCAGTAGGTGTCGTGGAAGGCGGCGTCGGTGCGGTAGTGCGACCAGCCGATCTCCTCGGCGTGCGGCCCCATCAGCGCCGGGTCGACGCCCTCGCGCTCGGGGTCGCCGATCCGGGAGCGGGCGCGGCCCTTGTGGCCGAAGGGGTCGAAGGCGTCGCGGATCACCTCCGCGTACTGGCGCGGTCGCAGCGCCCCGAACACCCTGATCTCGGCCGATCCGAGTCGCTGGGCGAGGCTCTCGACCTCCCGCATCAGCAGCTCGCAGGCTCCCTCGTCGCCGCCCCCGAGGCGCTTCATCTCCCGGTTGGCACGGCGCACGTCCACCTGGATGCAGAGGAGCACGTCGTGATCCTGGGTCACCGGCGCGGCCGCCTCGAGCAGTTCGATGTAGGAGGAGACGACGGTCGAGGAAAGGGGAACCGCGCGGTCGCGTCGCTGATCGAAGGCGTCGCGGATCACCTCCGCGTATTGACGCGGGTGCGGCACGTCGAACACCCTGCTCTCGGCCCCGACGGTTGGTGGCGTGACCGGGCGGGCGATTGAGCGTCTCGTCGGTCAACTCGATGTCTGGGCCGAACGTCACCAGGAGCGGGTGACGGTGATGTTGGAGCATGAGCCACGCGGGCCGCTAGGTGCCGAGTGGGTCGAGGTAGCCTGGGCGAGCAGGGGCGGTGCCGACGTCACCGATCGCGAGATCCTCGCCCGGCTCGGAGGTTGGCTGGCCGAGGACGAGGTGGTCGTCGTCACCTCCGACCGGGACCTGAGGGGGAAAGCTCGCGCCGCCGGTGCTGGGGTGGTCCCCAGCCGCCCCTTCCGGGCCAGAGCTCGACGCGCTCTGGTCGGTCGGCTCCCCGGTCTCAGACCACGGATCCGACCAGGGCGCCGATGCCGGAGGTCGCGGCCATCGCGATCGCGCCCCAGAAGACGACGCGGGCGAGCGCCGGGAGCTCGGGCGCGCCGCCCAGGCGGGCGCCGAGCGCGCCCAGGCCGGCCAGTGCCAGGAGGGTGACGACGACGCAGGCGACGATGCGGACGGAGCTGCCGACGAGGCCGACGGCGAGCAGGGGGAGGACCGCGCCGGTCGCGAAGGAGAGGGCGGAGGCGCCCGCGGCCTGGAGCGGGCGCGCCCGCCGATCCTCACCCAGGTCGAGCTCGTCGCGGGCGTGGGCGGCGAGGGCGTCTTTCTCGGTGAGGACCGTGGCGACCTCGAGGGCGAGGCTCGGAGGGCAGCCCGCGGCCTTCGTAGATCCCCGTCAGCTCGGCGAGCTCACCCTCGGGATCTTCGGCCAGCTCGCGTGCCTCGAGCCGCAGGTCGGCGTCCTCGGTGTCCCGCTGGGAGCTGACCGAGACGTACTCGCCCGCCGCCATCGAGCCCGCGCCCGCCACCAGCCCGGCGACCCCGGCGGTGACGATCGCGCTGCGCGAGGCGCCGGAGGCGGCGACGCCGAGGACCAGGCTCGAGGTCGAGAGGATGCCGTCGTTGGCGCCCAGCACCGCGGCCCGCAGCCAGTTCGCGCGGAAGCTGAGGTGGTCCTCCGCGTGGGCGCGTCTCCCGGTCACGGACGCAGGCTAGCGTCGCGTCCGGGGGACGGGATGGTCATGATTCGGGGATCGCCACCGAGGTCCTCCCCGACATCGAGAGCACGTCCGACTGCGAACGGCTCGTCCGCGCCTTCTACGGCAAGGCGATGGCGGACGAGCGGATCGGCTGGATCTTCACCGACGTCGCCGAACTCGATCTCGAGGCCCACATCCCGAGGATCACCGCGTTCTGGGCGACGAACCTGCTGGGCGAGAAGTCCTACAGCGGCGGCGCCTTCGGCCCGCACGCCCGCCTGCACGAGAAGGCGGGCGGGCTGCGCCAGGAGCACTTCGAGCGCTGGCTGGTGATCTGGTGCCAGACCGTCGACGAATACTTCGACGGTCCGATCGCCGCCGCCGCCAAGGTGCACGCGCTGCGGCTCGCCAACGCCTTCTACGGGCGCCTGCAGGCGTACCCGATCGGGGACGACGCGGCCGAGCCGGGCCTGCCCGTGGATCGGGCCGGTTAGGGTTCGACCATGGCGAACGCGCGGAGTGTGGTGGCTGCTGCCTATGGGGGACCCGAGGTGCTCGAGGTCCGCGAGGTCGAGGTGCCGGCGCCCGGGCCGGGCGAGGTGACGATCGAGGTGCGGGCGGCCGGGGTCAACCCGATCGACTACAAGCTCTTCAGCGGCGCCCGCGGCGCCGACCCCGACGCGCTGCCGCTGCCGGTCGGGCTCGAGGTGGCCGGGGTGCTGAGCGCGCTCGGGCCGGGGGCGGAGATCGCCTCGGGTGGCGGCGCGGTCGGCGACGAGGTGCTTGCCTTCCGGGTCAGCGGCGGCTACGCCTCCCGCCTCGACGTGGCGGCCGGCGACGTCTTCGCCAAGCCCGCGACGCTCGACTTCGCGGAAGCGGCGAACCTGCTGCTGGTCGGCGGGACCGCGATCGACATGCTGCGCGTGGTCCCGGCCCGGTCGGGGACGACGATGCTGATCCACGCGGCCTCCGGCGCGGTCGGCGTCAGTCTCCTGCAGCAGCTGGAGCCGCTCGGGGTGCGGGCGATCGGTACCGCCTCGGAGGGCAACTTCGACGAGGTGCGGCGCTTCGGCGGCGAGCCGGTCGCCTACGGCGAGGGCCTCGAGGAGCGCCTGCGGGAGCTGGCGCCGGAGGGCTTCGACGCCGCCTACGACTGCGTCGGCACCGACGAAGCGGTCGACGTCTCGCTCGCGCTCGTCGACCGCGACCGCCTGGTCACGATCGCCGCCGCGCCGCGCGCCGCCGCGGATGGCTTCGAGGCGGTGGGCGGAACGCGCCCCGACAGCGGTGCCTACCGCGCCGAGAAGCGCGCCGAGCTGATCGCGATGGCGGCGGCCGGCAAGCTGGTCGTCCCGGTCGCCCGCACCTACCCGCTCGACGAGGCGGCCGCGGCACTCGCCTTCCTCGCCGAAGGCCACCCGGGCGGCAAGCTCGCGCTCGTCCCCTGATCCTCAGCCGAGCGGGCTCGTGTAACAGGTGGCGGTGCCCTCGACGCTGACCACGCCGTCGTCGCGGGTCACTGTCGTCTTCAGCTTGGTGATCGGTTTGTCGGCGCGCGCCTCGATCACCTCGACCCGGCCGGTGATCGTGTCGCCGGGCCGCACCGGGGCCTTGAAGTCCCACTCGACCGAGAGGAAGACGGTGCCCGGGCCGGGCAGCTCCTCGGCGACGACCGCGTTGAGGATCGCCGTGATCAGCCCGCCCTGGACGACGATCTCGCCGAAGCGCGATCCGGCCGCCGCCCTCTCGTCGAAGTGGATCGGGTTGCGGTCGCCCGAGATCGAGGCGAAGAGCTCGATGTCGCCGGGCTCGATCCGCCGCGAGCGCTCGGCGCTCGCGCCCGGCATGGGCGGGACCCAGGCTGATCCAGGTTCGGTCATCGCACCTGGGTATATCTCCTTTCCGGGAGGCCTGAGCCCACGCCCCGGATGAGAGGGCGCCCACGAAGCTCTCACCCAGGTCCAATCGGGCGCCCTCACAGTGGGCGCCATGAATCCGGCCCAGTCCCTCTCAGGTCCGACCGCGCCGAGCTACGGGCGCCGCATGCTCAACAAGGTCCCCGAGATCACCGTCTACTTCTGGGTGATCAAGGTGCTCTGCACGACCGTCGGCGAGACCTTCGCCGACAACCTGAACGAAAACCTCGGCCTCGGCCTCACCAATACCTCCTACATCATGGGAGCGGTGCTGATCGCGGTGCTTGTGGCCCAGTTCCGGGCCCGCAAGTACGTCCCCGGCATCTACTGGTTGGCGGTGGTGCTGGTCAGCGTCGTCGGCACGCTGGTCAGCGACAACCTGGTCGAAAACTACGGCGTCACGCTGGAAACGACGACGGTCGCCTTCTCGCTGATCCTCATCGGCGTCTTCGCGAGCTGGTACTGGAGCGAGCGCACCCTCTCCGTCCACACCATCGTCACCACCAGGCGCGAGGCCTTCTACTGGCTGACGATCCTCTTCACCTTCGCCCTCGGCACCTCGGCGGGCGACCTGCTCTCGGAGAAGCTCGCCCTCGGCTATCTGCCGACGGTCGGGATCTTCGCCGGCGCGATCGCGGTGATCGCCTTCTGCCACTTCGTCCTCAAGCTGAACGCGATCCTCTCCTTCTGGCTCGCCTACATCCTCACCCGCCCGCTCGGCGCCTCGATCGGCGACTACCTCGCCTCGCCGAAGGCCGAAGGCGGGCTCGGCCTCGGCACCACCGTCACCTCGATCATCTTCCTCTCGACGATCCTCGCCCTGGTCGTCTTCCTGGCGATCAGCAAGCGAGACGTGATCCGCACCGGGCCGGTCGCCGCGCCCCCCGGCACCGGCCCGGCGGTTCTCGTCGTCCTCAACAAGGTGGCGCCGACCGAGGCGCTGCTGGAGGCGGTGCGCAGGCGCGCGGCGCTCGCGCCGGCCTCCTTCTCCGTCCTCGTCCCCAACCCCGACAACCTCGGCTTCGACCATGGCGGTCCGGTCGGCGACGGCGTCGAGTTGCTGGCGCGGGCGATCCCCCGCCTGCACGACGCGGTCGGCGAGGAGATCTCGGGACGCGTGGCGCGCAGCCCCAACGCCTACGACGACATCGTCGAAGAGCTGGAGCGCGGCGCCTACACCGAGGTGATCATCGAGACGCCGCCGGCCCACCTCTCCCACTGGCTGCACGTCGACCTGCCGCAGCGGGTCGCCCAGCTCGGGCTGCCGACGGAGGCGGTGGCGGGCTGAGCCCGCCGCGGCGACTCTCCGACCAGATCCATACCGGGCGGCCTTGACGCCGCGTCCGGGGTCGGTTCTACTCGGGATAGGCGGGGATCTCGTTCTAAAAACTGAATACACACGCCTGGAGGCGATGATGAGCGCGACCGAGATCGACCCCGAGAAACTCGAAGCGGTGATGGGCCAGGCGGTCCTCGACATGGGGGCGGCGATCAGCGCGCCGCTGTTCGTGATCGGCGATCGGCTCGGCCTCTACAAGGCGATGGCCGGCGCCGGGCCGCTGAGCTCGGCGCAGGTGGCGGAGCGGACCGGCGTCGCCGAGCGCTCGGTGCGCGAGTGGCTGCGCAACCAGGCCGCCGCCGGCTACGTCGCCTACGACGCGGCGGCGAGACCTACGAGCTGCCGCCCGAGCAGGCGGCGGCGCTGGCCGACGAGGAGAGCCCCTACTACCTGCTCGGCGCCTTCGACCTGATCGCCTCGCTCTACGCCGACGAGGACAAGATCCTCACCGCCTTCCGCAGCGGCGAGGGGATGGGCTGGCACGAGCACGACCGCCGGCTCTTCAAGGGCACCGAGCGCTTCTTCCGCCCCGGCTACAAAGGGCACCTGGTGTCGGAGTGGATCCCGGCGCTCGACGGGGTCGAGCAGAAGCTGGTCGAAGGGGCGAAGGTGGCCGACGTCGGCTGCGGCCACGGCGCCTCGACCGTGCTGATGGCGGAAGCGTTCCCCGACTCCGAGTTCCACGGCTACGACTACCACCCGGCCTCGATCGAGCGGGCGCGCGAGGCGGCGGACGCCGCCGCGGTCGGCGACCGGATCGACTTCGAGGTCGCCACGGCCAAGGACTTCCCGGGTGACGACTACGACCTGGTCGCGGTCTTCGACTGCCTCCACGACATGGGCGATCCGGTCGGCGCCTCGCACCACATCCACGACGCCCTCGACGCCGAGGGGACCTGGCTGATCGTCGAGCCCTTTGCCGGCGACCAGGTCGAGGACAACCTCAACCCGGTCGGCCGGATCTTCTACGGCGCCTCGACGATGATCTGCACCCCCGCCTCGCTCGACCAGGAGGTCGGCCTGGCGCTCGGCGCCCAGGCCGGGCAGGAGCGGCTCACCGAGGTGATCGAGGAAGGGGGCTTCTCGGCCGTCCGACGGGCGACCGAGACGCCCTTCAACCTGATCCTGGAAGCGAAGCCCTAACCCTCGGCCGGGTCCTCGGCGGGGCGCCAGATCGCCCGCCGCGGCGGCAGTACCCGGACCAGCAGCAGGGTCACCACGGTGGCACCGAAGTAGCCGAAGAGGCTGGCGACGCCTTCGTTTTCGCCGATCATCTCCTGGCCGAAGATCAGCAGCCCGAAGGTGAGCAGGGAGACGCCCAGGGCGGCGGTGAGGATCGGCTTGCGGCGGGCGGGCAGGAACTCGCCGGTGAGGATGCTGCCGACGATGCCGAGGAAGGCGACCGCCTCGACCAGGCCGAGGATCGCCCAGGTGACGTCGAGGCCGGGGAACGATTCGACGAAGGAGCCCGCGTAGGCTTCCTTCAGGCCCGCCGGCATCGCGAAGCCGTCGTCGATCAGCTTCTCCTTCGACGCGTAGTACCAGAGGAAGCCGAAGCCGAGGTAGATCCCGACCATCACCGCCCAGTAGGCGATCGTCTCGGCGGATATCGAGGTGGTGCCCTCGTCCTCGGGCCCGGCGGCCTGGTCCTTGACCGCGATCAGGTCTCTGAGGCTGGTTGCATTCGTTGACATCTGGTCCTCCCGTCTTGTTCGCCGCGGCCTCGGACGCCGCGGACTGGATTGGCGTGGGCCAACGGTAGGAGCGGTGGGCGCCACCTCCATCCGGGGTTTGCCCACGGCTCGGGGTCGTGGTCCCACGGATGGCGGACGGGCGGCGCGCTGGTGGGATCGGTGTGTGATCCAGAGCCGAGAGGAGACCGTCAGATGAAAGCCGCCGTAGTTCACGACTTCACCCAGCCGCTGCGCGTCGAGGAGGTGCCCGACCCGACCCCCGGCGACGAGCAGGTGCTGGTCCGGATCGAAGCCTGCGGGCTCTGCCATACCGACATCCACGCCGCCCACGGCGAGTGGCCGGTGAAACCGGAGCCGCCGTTCATCCCCGGCCACGAGGGGGTCGGGATCGTCGAGCAGGTCGGGCCGGGTAACTCACACGGCATCGAGGAGGGGATGCGGGTGGCGCTGCCCTGGCTCGGCTACGCCTGCGGCGACTGCCGCTATTGCAACAGCGGCCGCGAGACGCTCTGCGAAAAGCAGCTCAACACCGGCTACTCGATCGACGGCGGCTTCGCCGAGCTGGCGGTCGGCTACGCGCGCCACGTGGTCCAGGTCCCGGACGGGGTCGATCCGCTGGACGCGGCGCCGCTGACCTGCGCCGGCGTCACCACCTACAAGGCGGTGAAAGAGTCGGGCGCGCGGGCGGCCGACCGGGTCGCCGTCTTCGGCGCCGGCGGGCTCGGCCACCTGGCGATCCAGTACGCGCGGGTGACCGGGGCCGAGGTGGTCGCCGTCGACATCAACGACGAGCGACTGGAGACGGCCAAGGAGCTCGGCGCGGCGCGGGTGGTCAACGGCAAGGCGGAGGACCCGGTGGCGGCGATCCAGGCGCTGGGCGGGGCCGACGTGGCGGTCTCCACCGCCGTCTCCCCGATCGCCTTCGAACAGGCGATCGGCTCGCTGGCCCGCGGTGGACGGTTGGTCTGCGTCGGCCTGCCGGCCGACAACGACATCACCGTGCCGATCTTCCAGACCGTGCTCGGCGGGCTCAGCCTGAAGGGCTCGATCGTCGGCACCCACCACGACCTCGAGGAGGTCTTCGAGCTGCACCGCCGCGGCGAGACGCGGGTGCTGCGCGAAGAGCGCCGGCTCGAGGACGTCAACGAGGCGATCGCCGAAGTGCTCGACGGCAGCGCGCCGGAGCCGCGCCTGGTCTTCGAGCTCAACTGAGACGACCGCAGGAACCCGGACACGAACAGGAGGAACGAGATGGCAACGATCGAGAAACCACAGGTCTTCGAGGCGCCCGGACGCGAGGGCAGCCCGGTGCAGGTCGCCGACCGCTACGACAATTTCATCGGCGGCGGCTGGGTGCCCCCGGCCAAGGGCAGGTACCGGGAGAACCTCAGCCCGGTCACCGGGGAGCCGTTCAGCCGCGTCGCCGACTCGACCCCCGAGGACATCGAGACCGCGCTCGATGCCGCGCACGCGGCGAAGGCGACCTGGTCCAAGACCTCGCCCGAAGAACGGGAGAAGGTGCTCCTCGCGATGGCCGACGCGGTCGAGGAGAACCTGCAGATGCTCGCCGTCGCGGAGAGCTATGACAACGGCAAGCCGGTGCGCGAGACGCTCGCCGCCGACGTCCCCTTGGTGGTCGACCACCTGCGCTACTTCGCCGGCGCCGCGCGCGCCGAGGAGGGGCGGATCTCGGAGATCGACGAGAAGACCGTCGCCTACCACTTCCACGAGCCGCTCGGCGTGGTCGGGCAGATCATCCCGTTCAACTTCCCGCTGCTGATGGCGGCCTGGAAGATCGCCCCGGCGCTCGCCGGCGGCAACTGCACGGTGATCAAGCCGGCCAGCCCGACCCCCTGGTCGATCATGAAGCTGATGGAGGTCATCGGCGACGTCGTGCCCGCGGGCGTGATCAACGTCGTCAACGGGCCCGGCGGCGAGATCGGCAAAGCGCTGGCGACCAACAAGCGGATCAACAAGATCGCCTTCACCGGCGAGACCGTGACCGGGCGGCTGATCATGCGCTACGCCGCCGACAGCATCATCCCCTCGACGACGGAGCTGGGCGGCAAGTCGCCGAACGTCTTCTTCGCCGACGTGATGGCGGCCGACGACGACTTCCTCGACAAGGCGGTCGAGGGCTTCGTCCTCTACGCCTTCAACAAGGGCGAGGTCTGCACCTGCCCGTCGCGGGCGCTGGTCGAGGAGTCGATCTATGACGAGTTCATGGAAAGGGTGCTGGCGCGGGTGGCCGCGATCCGCCAGGGCGACCCGCTCGACCTGGCGACGATGATGGGGCCGCAGGTCTCCCAGGCGCAGCTGGAGAAGATCGAGGGCTACGTCGAGATCGGGCGCGAAGAAGGGGCCAAGGTGCTGACCGGCGGCCACCGCACCGAGGGCCTGGCCGACGAGCTGAGCGGCGGCTACTACTTCGAGCCGACCGTGCTCGAGGGGACCAACGACATGCGGGTATTCCAGGAGGAGATCTTCGGGCCGGTGGTCTCGGTGACGAAATTCGCCGGTGAGGCGCAGGCGCTGGAGATCGCCAACGACACGCTCTACGGCCTCGGCGCCGGCGTCTGGACCCGTGACGGGGCGCGCGCGTTCCGCATGGGCCGGGGCATCGAAGCCGGGCGGGTGTGGACCAACTGCTACCACCAGTACCCGGCCCACGCGGCGTTCGGCGGCTACAAGATCTCCGGTGTCGGCCGCGAGAACCACCGCATGATGCTCGACCACTACACGCAGACCAAGTGCCTGCTGGTCAGCTACGACGAGAAGCCGATGGGGCTCTTCTAGGAGCCTGGCGGACGGGGGCGAGGAGATGGCGCGGGTCGAGGCGACCCCGGCGGCGGTGGAGACGATCGGCCGGCTTCGCGAGAAGCACGGCCCGATCGTCATCCACCAGTCGGCAGGCTGCTGCGCCGGCTCCGCCCCGATGTGCCTGACGATCGACGAGCTCCCACCGGGAGCGGGCGACGTCCAGCTGGGCGAGGTCGGCGGCGTCCCCTTCGTCATCGACGCCGACCTCCATCGCCGCCTCGGCAGCCCCGACTTCCTCTTCGACGTCGCCGCCGGCCGCGAGGACACCTTCTCGCTCGAGGGCGCCGAAGGCGTCCACTTCACCACCCGCGTCGTCCCCCGCTGAGCCCTCGGCCTCGGAGCGGGGAAGCCGGCGCTCCGTCCCGGCCGCCTAGACCCCGGCGGGGCGGGGGACGACCAGCACCGGGCACTCGGCGGTGCGGATCAGCTCGGTCGAGGTCGAGCCGAGGAGGACGCGCTCGACCGTGCCGTAGCCGCGCGAGCCGACGACCAGCAGGTCGACGTCGTCGCGGCAGGCGTCGACGAGCGCCGCGGCGGTCTCGCCGTCGAGGACGCGCCGGCGCAGGTCGATGCCGGGGTCGACTTCGCCCAACGCCTGGCGCTGGATGTCGTCGACGTCCTCGGGCAGGTCGAAGGTGTAGGCGATCGCGCCGCCGACCGGGTCGGTCGGGCGGGCGACGGTGAGGACCTCGAGGCGGGCGCCGGCGGCGCGGGCGAGGGCCTGGCCGTGGGCCAGCGCGGCGCGTGACTCGGCGCCGCCGTCGTAGGCGACGGCGATCGTCCCCGGTTTCTCGGGGGCGCGGCCCGCGTAGCCGTGGGGGGCCGTCGCCACCGGCACCGGCGAGCCGTGCAGCAGCGCCTGGACGACCGAGCCGGAGAGCACCCGGCCGATCGCGCCGTGGTGCGGTGAGCCGACCACGATCAGGTCGATCGCCGCCTCGGCGGCGTAGCTTTCGAAGATCCGGGCGGGGGAGTCGCCGAGGTAGGTGAGGGTGTCGACCTTGCGTCCCGGCAGCCCCGACACGGCGGGCGCGAAGTAGTCTTCCGGGGCCTCGAGCTCGGCGCCGCTCAGCAGGCGGAACATCGCCGAGGGCGCGCCCGGGTAGGGCAGCACGTCGACCGCCGCCACGTAGGCGCCGGCCGGGGCGAGGGCGCGGCAGAGCTCGACCGCGTCCTTGGCCCCGTCGCTGCCGTCGAAGCCGAGCAGGACGCGGCGCGGCGGCCAGTCGCGGCCGATCGCCATCTCAGGCGCCTTCCGCGTGCGGGACGACCAGCACCGCGCAGGGGGCGACGTCGATCAGGTGGCCGGTGACCGAGCCGAGCAGGAGCCGGTCGAGCGGCTTGCGGGTGCCCGCCACGAGGACGTCGACGTCGTCGTGGCAGGCCTCGGCGATCGCCGTCGCGATCGACTTGCCGACCTGGCGCCAGCCCGGGTGGAGGGTGGTCCCCGAGGCCTCGATCGCCGGGTCGACCGAGTCGAGCGCCCCTTTCAGCACCGCCGCCGCGTTGGTCAGCGGAGTGAACTCCTCGCCGCCCTCGATGCCGGCGACGACCGGGTCCTCGGCGACGATCAGGCGCAGCGCGGCACCGGTCTCGCGGGCCAGCGCTTCGGCGCGGCGGAGCGCCGTCCTCGCTTCCGCGGTGCCGTCGTAGGCGACCGCGATCGTCGCGATCGCGCGCCGCTCGCGGTCCCGGTAGCCGCGCGGCGCGACGATCACCTCGCAGCCGGCGCTGTGGAGGACGTGATGGGCGACGCTGCCGAGCAGCGCCCGGCCGATCCGGCCCCGGTGCGGCGAGCCGACCACCAGCGTGCCGGCTTCTTCGCGCTCGGCCAGGCCGACCAGGCCGAGGCTGGTGGCGATCGTGCCCGGCACCTTTTCGGCGATCACGCGGCGGCCGCTGGTCCCCGCCAGCGCCTGGGCGAGGGCGACCGCGTCGTCGCCGCCCGGGCTGCCGTCGGAGCCGACGACGATCGGCCCGAGCTCGTCCTGGCGAGGATGGGCCGCCGCCTCGCGCCCTTTCCTGGTGGTCGGCATCGTTCTTCCTCCTCGTTCGCTGAAGCTGTCCTCGGACGAATCTAGGGGCGGCGAGGCGGCCCGCCATCCGGGGTTCGCCGCAGCTTGTCCTTCGCCGGCCGCCCGCACCTCGGCTAGATCACCGCGAGCACGCCGAGGGCCAGCACCGAGGCGGCGATCAGGGCCAGCGCCAGGCCCGTCGCGATCCGCCCGGGGCGGCCGAGCGCGTGCTCGCCCATCAGCTCGCGGTCGCCGCCGAGCCGGCGCAGGAAGGGCAGCATCACCAGCAGTAGGACGGCGTTCAGCGCCTGGGTGAGGAAGAGCAGCTGGATCAGCGGCGCGCCGGGGATCAGGACGATCGCCGCGGCGACCACGGTGACGGCGCCGAAGCTGAGGTAGAAGGGGCGCGCCTCGGCGAAGCTGTCGTCGAGGTCGGCTTTGTCGCCGAGCGCCTCGCTGATCGAGTAGGCGGTGGAGAGCGGCACGATCGCGGCGGCGAGCAGGGCGGCGCCGAGCAGGCCGAGGCCGAAGAGGGTGGCGGCGGCGCTGCCCGCCAGCGGTTCGAGCCCGCGCGCCGCGTCGCGGGCGCTTTCGACTTCGATCCCGGCGCTGTGCAGGGTGGCGGCGCAGGCGACGATGACGAAGAGGCCGATGACGCCGGTCAGCACCGCGCCGGTGACGACGTCGACGCGCTCGTAGCTCAGGTCCTCCGGCTTCAGCCGCTTGTCGACGGCGTAGGACTGGATGAAGGCGAGGCCCCAGGGCGCCAGGGTGGTGCCGACCGTCGCCACCACGACCAGCAGGCCCTCGCGGCTCAGCGGCAGTTCCGGCACCACCGCGCCGCGTGCCGCCGCGCCCCAGTCGGGGTGGGCGAGGAAGCCGGAGACGATGTAGGCGACGAAGACCGCGCCGAGCGCCAGCAGCACGTGCTCGACCCGGCGGAAGCTCCCCCGCAGGACCAGGGCGGAGACGGCGATCGCCGCGATCGGCACGCTGACGTAGCGGCTCGTCCCGGCGAGCAGCTGCATCGCCGCGGCGACGCCGGCGAACTCGGCGCAGAGGGTGCCGGTGTTGGCGACCACGAGGGCGGTGAGGACGACCGTGGCGGCGCGGCCGCCGAACCGCTCCCGCACCAGCGTCAGGAGGCCCTTGCCGGTGACGATGCCGAGCCGCACCCCGACCTCGTAGAAGACGATCAGCGCCGCGGTCGAGACGACCAGCACCCAGATCAGCTGGTAGCCGTACTTGGCGCCGAGGATCGAGTAGGTCGTGATCCCGGCCGGATCGTCGTCGGAGAGCCCGGCGAGGAGGCCCGGCCCGAGCACCGCGAGGAGCGCCGCCAGCCCGCCAGCGGCGAGCAGCCGCCGGCGCCGGCGGACGATCAGCCCGTGCAGGTGCCGGGTCGGGACGTGATGGCGGCGTCGCCCCCCGCTCGGCTCGGGCATCGGCCGATCCTAGGCGGGCGCGCGGCCCTCGGGGGCGGGGGAGACCGTCGCCAGGTCGTCGGTTTCGCCCGGATGGAGGCGTCCGCGCCGCGGGCGAGTCTCTCTCTTCATGACGACGAGCGACGCACCGGCCGTAGAGACCCGCGGCCTCGGCAAGGCCTATGGCCGCAGCCGCGCCCTGAGCGACCTCGACCTGCGGATCGAGCCGGGCGAGGTCTACGGCTACCTGGGGCCGAACGGGGCGGGGAAGACGACGACGATCCGGCTGCTGCTCGGCCTCCACCGGCGCAGCGAGGGCGAGGCGCGGATCTTCGGCATCGACGCCTGGGCCGACCCGGTCGCCGCCCACCGCCGCCTCGCCTACGTCTCCGGCGAGCCCTTCCTGTGGCCGGCGATGACCGCCGCCGAGACCTTCGAGTTCCTGGCGCGCCTGCGCGGCGGCGACGACCGCGCCTACCGCCGCGAGCTGGTCGAGCGCTTCAAGCTCGACCCCGACAAGAAGGTGCGGGCGCTCTCCAAGGGCAACCGGCAGAAGGTGCTCCTGATCGCGGCGCTCGCCGCCCGCCCCGACCTGCTGGTGCTGGACGAGCCGACCTCCGGCCTCGACCCGTTGATGGAGGTCGCCTTCCGCGAATGCGTGGCCGAGGCGCGCGAGCGCGGCCAGACCGTCTTCCTCTCCTCCCACATCCTCAGCGAGGTCGAGGCGCTCTGCGACCGGGTCGGGATCCTCAGCGGCGGCCGGCTGGTCGACGAGGGGACCCTGGAGCAGCTGCGCCACCTCTCGACCCACACGGTCGAGGCGACCTTCGCCGGGCCGACGCCGACGCTGCCCCCGCTCGACGGCGTGCGGGTCGAGGACGCGCGCGACGGCACCGCGCGCTACGAGGTCAGCGGGCCGATCCGGCCGCTGCTGGCGGCGCTGGCGGAACAGCCGGTGGTCGCCTTGACCAGCCGCGAGCCCTCGCTCGAGGAGATCTTCCTGCACCACTACGACCACGGCGATGGGCGCGTCTAGCGCGCTGGCGCGGCGCGCCTTCGCCGACGGCCGCACCCGCACCTTCTCCTTCGCCGTCCTCTTCGCGCTGATGGGGCTGATCCAGGCGGTCGGCTACGAAAAGAGCTACCCGACCCGCGCTGGACGGGTCGAATTCGCCCGGGTCTGGGGCGACGACAAGACGGTGCGGATGTTCTACGGCGTGCCCCACGACCTGCTGACCACCGGCGGCTACGTCGCCTGGCGGATCGGCGGCGTGCTGGCGATCTTCGCCGCCGTCTGGGGCGTCTTCGCGGCGGTGCGGGCGATGCGCGCCGAGGAGGACTCGGGGCGGGCCGAGCTGGTGCTGGCGGCGCCGCTGGGACGGGACACCGTCTTCGGCGCCGCCGTCGGCGGGGCGCTCGCCGGTGCCGCCCTGCTCTGGGCGGCGAGCTGGGCTGGCTTTCTCGCCGGTGGACTGGCGGCCGGGCCGTCCGCGTACCTGGCGCTGGAGCTGGCCGCGGTCGCCTTCGCCTTCGTCGCCGTCGGCGCCCTGACGAGCCAGCTGGCGCCGACCCGCCGGCTGGCCCTGGCCGCGGGGATGGGGGTGATGTTGGTGGCGCTCGTCCTGCGCATCGTCGCCGACACCTCCGGCTCGCTGGGGGCGCTGCGCTGGGCGACGCCGCTCGGCTGGGCCGAGGAACTGCGGCCGTTCACCGGCCCGCGGCCCTGGGTGCTCGTCCTCTTCCTCGCCTTCTCGGCGGTCCTGCTCGTCGCCGCCGCGGCGATCGCGCGGCGCCGCGACGTCGGCACCGGTGTCTTCTCCAGCTCCGACAGCGCCGCGCCGCGGCTCGGCCTGCTCTCCTCCGCCGGCGCGCAGAGCCTGCGCGGCGAGTACGGCACGCTGCTCGGCTGGGCGCTCGGGATCGGGCTCTTCGCCGTCGTCGTCGGCCTGCTCGCCGACACCTTCGAACCGCGCAGCCTCTCCAGCTCCCTCCGCGAAAGCATCCACCGGGTCGGCGGCGCCTCCCTGACCACGCCGACCGGGGCGCTCGGCTTCTACTTCCTGATCTTCGTCTTCGCGATCAGCCTGTTCGTCGGCGGGCAGGTCTCCGTCGCCCGCCACGAGGAATCGGCGTCGCGCCTGGAGACCCTCTTCGCCCTGCCGCTGGGGCGCCGCCGCTGGCTCCTGGAACGGCTGGCGGTCGCGGTCGGCGCGGCGGCGGCGCTGGCGCTGCCGGCGGCGGTGCTCGCCTGGGCGGCGGCGCGCGCCACCGGCGCCGACGTCTCCCTGCCGCGGCTGCTCGAGGCGGGGCTCAACTGCCTGCCCGCGGCGCTCCTCTTCCTCGGCATCGTGACCCTGGCCTACGCCTTCGTCCCCCGCGCCACGTCGCTGGTCGCCTACGGCCTCACCTCGGTCGCCTTCTGCTGGTACCTCTTCGGCGCCCTGCTCGGGGCGCCGCAGTGGACGCTCGACCTCTCGCCCTTCCAGCACGTCGGCCTGGTCCCGGCGCAGGCCTTCAAGCTGCCGGAGGCGCTGGCGATGGTGGCGGGCGGGGTCCTGGCCACGCTGATCGCGCTGGCCGGCTTCCGTGAGCGGGACATCCTCGGCGAGTGAGCGGGTCTTTCACGCAAGCTCCGGGATCGAGTGCGATATTTGGGGCGAATGTCCATCACCGACAAAGAGTTCGTCGGCCAGGGGGACGACCGCTTTCGCCGGCTGGTCGAGGTCGGCTCCTCGCTCCTCTCCGAGCTCGACCTGGAGGTGGTCCTGCGGGCGGTGGTCGAGGCGGCCCGCGAGCTGACCGGGGCCGAGTACGCGGCGCTCGGCGTGCTCGACTCCGACCGGCGTGAGCTCGAGCGCTTCATCTACCTCGGCATCGACGAGGAGACCCGGCGCGACATCGGCCCGCTGCCGCGCGGGCGCGGCGTCCTCGGCGAGCTGATCACGGCGCAACGGCCGCTGCGCCTCGCCGACGTCGAAGCGCACCCGCGCGCCTACGGCTTCCCGCCCGGTCACCCGCCGATGCACTCCTTCCTCGGCGTGCCGGTGACGATCCGCGGCGAGGCCTACGGCGACCTCTACATGACCGAGAAGCGCGGCGGCGGCGAGTTCGACGAGGCCGACGAGGAAGCGGCGACGACGCTGGCCGGCTGGGCGGCGATCGCGATCGAGAACGCCCGCCTTTACACGACCCTGAGCGCGCGCGAGGTGGAGACCGAGCGGGCCCTGCGCCGGGCCGAGGCCTCCGCCGACATCGCCCGCGCGGTCGGCGGCGAGACCGACGTCGGCCGCGTCCTCGACCTGATCGTGAAGCGGGCGCGGGCGCTGGTCGAGGCGCGCACCGTGCTGGTCCTGCTGCGGCGCGGCGACCGCCTCGCCGTGGTCGCCCAGGCCGGCCGGGCCGGGCGGGAGATCGAGGAGCTGACGATCCCGAGCGAGGACGCCGTCTTCGACGCCGCGATGCGGGAGCGGGTCGCCCGTCACCTGGCACCGGGCACGCCGCCCTCGGAGGCGCGGCTGCGGGAGCGGGCCGGCGCCGAGGCGGCGCTGGTCGTGCCGCTGCTCTTCCGCGGCCGGGCGCTCGGCACCCTGGTCGCGCTCGACCCGGAAGCGGGGGGCGACTTCGACGTCGAGGACCTGCGCCTGCTGCAGGCCTTCGCGGCGACGGCGGCGATCGCCGTCGCCACCGCCCAGTCGGTCACCTCCGAGCGGCTGCAGCAGCAGGTCGAGGCGGCCGAGAGCGAGCGGCGCCACTGGGCGCAGGAGCTCCACGACGGGGCGCTGCAATCGCTGGCGGCGGTGCGGATCACGCTGGCGGCGGCCTTGCAGGGGGCAGGGGAGGACCGCGACGCGCGGATCGAGCGGGCGGCGGAAGCGACCGTCGAAGGGCTCGAGGACCAGATCACCGAGCTGAGCCGGCTGATCAACGACCTGCGCCCGGCCTCGCTGGAGCGCCTCGGCCTCGCGGGCGCGCTGGAAGCCCTGGCCGAGGAGTCGGCGAACCGCGGCGGCTTCGAGGCGGAGATCGAGATCGCGGTCTCCGCCGACCTCACCAGCGACGAGGAGCGCGCCGTCTACCGCCTCGTCCAGGAGGCGCTCAACAACGTCGTCAAGCACGCCGCCGCCACCCACGCCACGATCGGCGTCCGCACCGCCGCGGGCTCCGTCGAGATCGAGGTCGGCGACGACGGCGCCGGCTTCGATCCCACGATCGGCCCCGGTCGCGGCCTGCTCGGCATGCGCGAGCGGGTCGCCCTCCTCGGCGGCACGATCGCGATCGACTCGTCCCCGGGCGAGGGGACGAAGGTCAGCGCCTCGCTGCCCTTGCGGACCGGGTGACGGTCATTCCGATCCCGACTGGATCACCCGGTTGGCGATCGCGAAGCGGACCAGCTCGGGGCGGGTCTCGACGCCGATCTTCTCCAGCAGCTTGGCCCGGTTGACCTCGATCGCGCGGACGCTGAGGAAGAGCTGTTCGCCGATCTCGCGGTTGGTGTGGCCGAGGGCGACGAGGCGGAGCAGCTCGATCTCGCGCTCGCTCAGGGACTCCAGCGGGTCGGCCTCCAGCTTCGCCATCTCGCCGCCCAGCCGCGGGTCGACGTAGGAGCCGCCGCCCGCGGCGGTGCGGATCGCCTCGCCGAGGTTGCGCTCGGCCGCCTGCTTGAGGACGAAGCCCGCGGCGCCGGCCCGCAGCAGGTCGCGGGCGGTGCGCGCGTCGCTCTGCATGGTGAGCACGACGATCGCCGTCCCCGGCGACGCCTCGCGCAGGCGGGGCACGTCGGCGCGCGGCTCGGCGCCGGGCATGTTGAGGTCGAGCACCAGCACGTCGGGGCGGCGGTCCTCGACCAGCTTCGCCGTCGCGGGCGCGTCGGCGGCCTCGCCGATCACCCGCAGGTCCGGCTCGGCTTCGAGCAGCGCCCGCAGCCCCGCCCGGATCACGTTGTGGTCGTCGGCGAGGACGACGCTGATCTCACGGTCGTCGTGCACGCGACCAGTTTGCCGGCGGCGGCGTGCTCCGGGGGACGGCAAAGGGACGCGGCCTTCTCGGTGGCGGCCCGGGCAGGCTGTGGCCGCCACCGAGAAGGCCGGGGATGTGGGGAGAGGCGCAGGCTCGGGCCGGTGCGTCACGGAGAGGCCGGGGAGAGGTGCGGAAGGCGTCCTGTCCCGTGACGAAGACTCATCGAAGGTCACGGTTCCTCAGGCGCCCCGCCCGAGCGGTCGACCTGGGTTAGCCATAGGTTCACCCAGGTCGACCGCGTCTCCGGGAGTGCGACGGATCCGTGACCTTCGAGGAGGAGGCGTCACGTCTCCCGCGCAGATCTCGGTGGAAGCGTCACGGCCCGGCGGCGGTCCCCCGGGCAATCCCCACATCCCGGCGGTCCCGCGGGCAATTCCCCACATCCCTGTGACGTTCCCGCCGGAGGCCTCACATCCCTGGGCCTTCCCCACGAAACCCTCACGTCCCGGGCGTCTCGTGGCAGGCGGGCAGCCTGCCCGGGTCGCCACGAGACGCCCGGGACGCACCTCGGACGGCCGCCACGGCCACGAACCCCGCCGCCCGGACCTCGGCCGTGGGCCCCAACCTCCCAGCTAGGGCCCGGGGACGATCATCGTCGGCGAGGCCACGGTGCGCAGGACGCGCGCCGCCACGCCGCCGAGGGCGACGCGGTCGCTGTCGCCGAAGGCGGCGCGCGTGCCGAGCAGGAGCAGGTCGGCCTCGCGGGAGAGGCCGACCAGGACCTGGTCGGCGAGGCCCTCGCGCAGCTCGGTCGCGACCTCGACCCCGGCGAGCCCGTCGCTCGCCTGTCCCAGGTGGCGGGCGAGGCGATCGAGCTCGCCGGGGTCGACGCCGCGCGGCGTCCCTCCCAGGTCGAAGTCCAGCTCGGCGATCGCGACGAGGCGGACGCGGGCGCCGTGGGCGCGGGCGAGGCGACCGGCCAGCGTCAGCGCCGCGGCCGCCTCGCGGCTGCCGTCGATGCCGACGTCGATGCGGCCGATCCCGTGGCGGGCGCGCGCGGCGAAGCCGCGCGGCGCCACCGCGACCGGGCAGCGCGCGCCGTCGAGCAACTCGCCGCCGGCGGCGCCGAGCGAGACCCGCCCCGAGCCGGCGTCCGCCGCCGAGCCGAGGGCGATCAGTTCGGCCGCCTCGCGCACCGCCACCCGCCGCCGGCAGGCGGCCAGCGTGTCGGCGAGCGCCGTCGCGTCGGCCTCGGCCGCCTCGTCGTCACCGGCCGTCATCACGTGGCGGAAAAGCGGCGGCGCGGCGCCGTCGAGGTCGTCGATCGCCTCCACTCCCGTCTGCAGATCGTCGTGCATCCGCCGCAAGCTAGGCGGCCGCCGGCCGTCTTCCATCCGTGGAGCACCACATAGCCTCCTCCGCGGCACCCCATGGCGTCGCTACGCTGGCGCGATGAGCGACGAGTCCGGCGAACGGCAGATCGCGGTCGTCCTCGTCGACGACCACGCCGTCGTCCGCGGCGCCTTGCGGGCGCTGCTGGAGGCGCAGCCCGACCTCAGGGTGGTGGGGGAGGAGAGCGACATCTCCGGCGGTCGCGAGGCCGTCGCCGCCGCGTCCCCCGACGTCGTCGTCCTCGACGTCAACCTGCCGGACGGGCTCGGCGTCGAGGCGGTCGCCGACCTGCGCCGCGATCATCCCGGCACCCAGGTCGTCCTCTTGACGATGGAACGGGACATCGGCCTCGCCCGCCGCGCCCTCGACGACGGTGCCCTCGGCTACCTGTTCAAGGACGCCGCCCACCTGGAGCTGGTCGAGGCGGTCCGCGCCGCCGCCCGCGGCGAGCGCTACCTGCCGCCCGCCGTCTCCGCCGGCCTCTCTCGCGGCCCCGTCGACGCCGCTCCCCAGGCGCTCTCCCCGCGTGAGACCGACGTCCTCCGCCTGATGGCCCTCGGCCACACCAACCGCGAGATCGGCGAGCAGCTCGACCTCAGCGTGCGCACGGTGGAGACCCACCGCGCCCACATCCAGCAGAAGCTCGGCCTCACCACCCGCCCCGAGCTGACCCGCTACGCGCTCGAGCACGGCCTCGTCGACTGACCACACGGCGGCGTGTGGGGCTTCCCGGATGGAGCCCCCGGGGGCCGTCCATAGCGTGCGCCGCGATGACCGCCCTGGAACTCGCTCGCTGGCAATTCGGGATCACCACCCTCTACCACTTCATCTTCGTCCCGGTCACGATCGGGCTCGCCTTCTGCGTCGCCGTCTTCCAGACCCGTTGGTACCGCACCGGCGAGGAGCACTGGCTGCGCTCGACCCGCTTCTGGGGCAAGCTGATGCTGATCTCCTTCGCCCTCGGCGTCGCCACCGGCATCGTCCAGGAGTTCCAGTTCGGCATGGACTGGTCGAACTACTCGCGCTTCGTCGGTGACATCTTCGGCGCGCCGCTGGCGATGGAGGGGCTCGCCGCCTTCTTCGTCGAGTCGACCTTCCTCGGCCTCTGGATCTTCGGCTGGGGACGGCTGTCGAAGAAGGCCCACCTCGCCTGCGCCTGGGCCGTCTCCGGCTCGACCGCGCTCTCGGCCTACTTCATCCTCGCCGCCAACTCCTGGATGCAGCACCCGGTCGGCTACCGGCTCGCCGACGGCAAAGCCGAACTGACCAACATCGCCGCGGTCCTTTTCAACAACACCGCGCTCTACGCCTTCGCCCACACGATGCTGGCGGCGCTGCTCACCGCGGGCATGATCCTGATCGCCGTCTCCGCCTGGCACCTGCGCCAGGGCAACGAGACCCAGGTCTTCGACGGCGCGATGAAGGTGGCGCTGCCGCTGGTCACCCTGGCCGCGGTCGCGACCGTCTTCGTCGGTCACTTCGACGGCATCCTGATGACCGAGCAGCAGCCGATGAAGATGGCCGCCGCCGACGCCACCTTCAACACCGAAAAGGGCGCCGGGCTGTCGCTCTTCGCCACCGGAGACTTCAAGTCGAACCCGGAAGGGCTGAACCGCAACATCGAGATCCCCAACCTCCTGTCCTGGATCACCACCGGTTACCCGCAGGGCGAAATCAAGGGGATCAACAACCTCAACCGCGAATACCAGCGCAAGTACGGGCCCGGCAACTACACGCCGATCGTCGCGATCTCCTACTGGACCTGGCGGGCGATGATCGGCTGCGCCTTCGCGATGCTCGCCTTCGGCGCCTGGGGCTGGTGGCTGTTGCGCAAAGGCCGGCTGCGCGACTCGAAGTGGTTCATGCGGCTCGCCGTCCCCGCCGTCGCCCTGCCCTTCCTGGCCAGCGCCGGCGGCTGGCTCTTCACCGAGATGGGCCGCCAGCCCTGGGTCGTCTTCGGCCTGCTGAAGACCGACGTGGCGAACTCGCCCGCGGTCGGCCCGGCCCAGATCTGGATCACCCTGGTCGGCTTCACCGCCCTCTACGGGGTGCTTGCGCTGATCGCCGGGCGGGTCTTCGTCAAGGCGGTGCGCAAAGGGCCGGTCGAGGCCGGCAAGGCCGAGGACCCGGGCCAGGAGCTGGCCCTCGCCTACTGAGAGAGGAGCGCTTCCGATGCCCGATTACACCGTCCTGCAGGTCGTCTGGTTCGTTCTCATCTCGATCCTCTGGCTCGGCTACTTCATCCTCGAGGGCTTCGACTTCGGCGTCGGCATGCTGATCCGCGCGGTCGGCCGCAGCGACGCCGAGAAGCGCGCCGTGATCCACACCATCGGCCCGGTCTGGGACGGCAACGAGGTCTGGCTGCTGGTCGCCGGCGGCGCCACCTTCGCCGCCTTCCCGCAGTGGTACGCGACCCTCTTCTCCGGCTTCTACCTCGCCCTCTTCCTGATCCTGGTCGGGTTGATCGTCCGCAACGTCTCCTTCGAGTTCTGGGGCAAGGGGGAGAGCGACCGTTGGCGGCGGGGATGGGAGTGGGCGATGATCGTCGGCTCGGCGGTCCCGGCCCTGCTCTGGGGCGTCGGCTGGGCCAACATAGTCCACGGCGTGCCGATCGACGCCGACAAGGAATTCACCGGCACCCTCTTCACGCTGCTGAACCCATATGCGCTTCTCGGCGGCGTCGCCACGCTGCTGATCTTTCTCGCCCACGGTTCGGTCTTCCTGGGACTGAAGACCGAGGGGGATCTGGGCGAGAGGGCGAAGGCGATCGCCGGCCGTGTAATGCCTCCCGCCGCTGCGGCCGGCGTCGCCTTTCTCGCCTGGACGGTGCTCTCGCACCGGGGCGGGGTGGACGTCGCCTCGGCGCTGGTCGCGGCGCTTTCCGCAGCGCTGCTGGTCCTCGCCGCGGTGCTGACCCGGCGCGGCGAGGAGGGGCGCGCCTTCGCCGCCACCGCGGGAGCGATCGCCACCTTCTTCATCGCCCTCTTCGTCGACCTCTTCCCGCACACGATGGTCTCCAGCACCAGCGCCGCCTTCGACATGACGCTGAACGCCTCGTCCTCCTCCAGCTACACGCTGACGGTGATGACGGTGGTGGCGGCGCTGCTGGTGCCGCTGGTGCTCGTCTACCAGGGCTGGACCTACTGGGTGTTCCGCCAACGGGTCGCGGCCGAGGACTTCGGCGACGTCCGCAACCCGCTCGACCTGCTGGCGCCGAAGCGCGACGACGAAGACGATGAGCTCGAACCGGCTGGATCTCGAAGCTAGGTCGCGCGCCCGCGAGACGCAGCGGCGCCTCACCCGGACCAGCCGCGCGGCGCGCGGCCAGATCGGGGCGACGGTGGCGCTCGGCTGCCTCGCCACGGCGCTGATCGTCGCCCAGGCGACGCTGCTCGCCCACGTCGTCGTCGACGCCTTCATCGGCGGGGCGTCGCTCTCCTCGCTGGTCCCGCAGCTGGCCTGGCTGCTGGCGGTCTCGCTGGCGCGCGGGGCGGTCGACCTCGGCTTCGAGGTGTCGGGACGGATCGGGGCGGCGCGGGTGATGGCGGAGCTGCGCTCGCGGCTCGTCCGCCACCTGCTGTGGGAGCGGCCGGGGGCGCTGTCGGAGGAGCGCTCGGGGGAGCTGGCGGCCGCCGACCGTGCAGGGGGTCGACGCGCTCGAGGCTTATTACGCCCGCTACCTGCCGCAGGCGGTGCTGGCGGCGCTGACCCCGCTGGCGATCCTCGCCTGGGCGATCCCGCGCGACTGGGAGGCGGCGGCGATCCTGGCGATCACGGCGCCCCTGGTGCCGGTCTTCATGGTGCTGATCGGGCGGCTCGCCGAGGGCGCGACGCGGCGCCGCTGGCAGCGGCTCTCCCGTCTCAGCGCCCGCTTCCTCGACCTCGTCGGCGGGCTGGCGACGCTGCGCGCCAACGGCCGCGCCGCGGCCCAGGCCGACTCGATCGCGGCGGCCGGGGAGAGCTACCGGCGGGAGACGATGGCGACCCTGCGGATCGGCTTCCTCTCCGCCCTGGTGCTGGAGCTGCTGGCGATGATCGGCGTCGCCCTGGTGGCGGCGACGGTCGGCATCCAGCTGGCCGAAGGCGACCTCGGGTTGACGGCGGGCCTGACCGTGCTGATCCTCGCCCCCGAGGTCTACATGCCGCTGCGCCGGCTCGGCTCCGAGTACCACGCCGGCGCCGACGCGATGGCCGCGGCCGAGGCGATCTTCGCGGTGCTCGACCGTCCCGCCGTGGTGCGCCGACCCGAGCGCCGGGTCGCCGCGCCCGATCCCGGCCACGCGCCGCTCGTCCTCAGCGGCGTCTCCTTCTCCCATCCCGGTCGCGAGCGCGTCCTCGACCGCGTCGACCTGGCGCTGACGCCGGGGGAGACGGTCGCCCTCGTGGGCCCGAGCGGCGGTGGCAAGACGACGCTTCTCTCGTTGCTGCTGCGGCTGGCCGAACCGGAGGCCGGGACGATCGCCTGCGGCGGCGTCGACCTGCGCGAGGTCGACCCGGCCGAGTGGCGCGGCCGGCTGGCCTGGGTGCCGCAGCGGCCGACGATCTTCTCCGGCACCGTCGCCGAGAACATCAGGCTGGGGCGGCCCGAAGCGGGCCTCGCGGCGACCGAGCGGGCGGCGCTCGAAGCGGGCCTCGGCCCGGTCTTGATGCAGCTGCCCGAAGGGCTCGACACGCGGCTGGGGGAGGGCGGCCGCCGGCTCTCGGCCGGGCAGGCCCAGCGGGTCGGCCTGGCGCGCGCCTTCCTCACCGACGCCCCGCTGCTCCTGCTCGACGAGCCGACCGCCCACCTCGACGTGGGCACCGAGGCCGAGGTGGTCGCCGCGATCGACCGCCTCGCCGCCGGCCGCACCGCCCTGATCGTCGCCCACCGCGCCGCCGCGATCCACGGCGCCGACCGGGTCCTCGAGCTCCGCGACGGCCGCGTCGCCGCCGTCCGGACCCCCACCTCCGCCAACCCCACAACGCGTCCTTCCGACTTTTCGGGGCATATAGACCACCAAAGCTCGGAAGCTCAGCGAGGCGGGGTGGTCGCGTGAACGCGCTGCGGGGGGTCCTTGCCGTGGCGCCGGCGCCACGTGGGCGGCTGGCGCTTGCCGTCGCCCTCGGTGCCGGTGCCGTCCTCGCCGCGGTCGGCCTGCTCACCACCTCGGGCTATCTGATCAGCCGGGCCGCCCAGCGGCCGGAGATCCTCGCGCTCGGCGTCGCCATCGTCGGCGTGCGCTTCTTCGGCATCTCCCGCGCCCTGCTCCGCTACGCCGAACGCCTGGTGTCCCACGACCTCGCCTTCCGCAGCATCACCGACCTGCGCTCTCACCTCTTTCGCCGTCTGATCCCGCTGGTGCCCGCCGGGCTGCCCGGCCTCGGCCGGGGCGAGCTCCTCGGCCGCTTCGTCGGCGACGTCGACTCGCTGCAGGACCTCTACCTGCGCGGCCTCGCCCCGCCCGCGGTGGCGCTCGTCGCCGGTCTCGGCGCGGTCCTGGTCGCCTTCCTGATCCTGCCCGCCGCGGCCCTGGTCCTCGCCGTGGCGCTGCTCGCCGCGGGCGTCCTCGCCCCGCTGGCGACCCGCTTCGCCGCCCGCCGCGCCGGCCGTCGCCAGGGTGCCGCCCGGGCCGAGCTCGGCGCCCAGGTGCTCGAGGTCGCGACGGGGTCGGCCGAGATCGCCGTCGCCGGCCGCGCCGACGACTGGATCGCCCGCACCGAGCGCTCCGGCTCCCGCCTTGCCGCGCTGCAGCGCTCCGACGCCGTCGCCGGCGGGCTCGCGGCCGGCCTCCTCACCGCGATCGCCGGCGCCACCGTGGTCGCGATCCTCGCCGTCGCGATCCCGGCGGTCCACTCCGGCGCCCTCGCCGGGGTGATGCTCGCGGCGCTGGCGCTGCTGGCGATGGCTTCCTTCGAGGCGGTCGCACCGCTCGGCGCCGCGGCGGCGGGAATCGACAGCTGCGCCGCCGCCGCGACCCGGATCGAGGCGGTGATCGACCGCGACCCGCCCGTCACCGACCCCGCCCCCGCGGTCGACCTCGGTAAACACACCGGCATCGCGGTCGACCCTGGTGAACCTATGGCTGACGAGGGTCGACCGCGCGGGAGAGGGGTTGACGGAGGTCGACCGAGCCTCGAGCGGCCCGGCGTCCTGCGCTTCGACGGCGTCCGCTTCCGTTACGACGACGACGGGCCGTGGGTGCTCGACGGCGTCGACCTGGTACTCAGCCCCGGCCGCTCCGTCGCCCTGCTCGGCCCGAGCGGGGCCGGCAAGAGCACCATGGCCGAGCTCGCCGTCCGCTTCCGCGACCCGACGGCGGGCCGGATCGAGCTCGGCGGCACGCCGCTCACCGACCTGGCCGGGGACGACGTCCGCGCCGCCGTCCGCCTCGCGCCCCAGGACGCCTACCTCTTCACCTCGACCCTGCGCGACAACGTCGCCCTGGGCCGTACCGGCGCCGGCGACGCGGCGATCTGCGCGGCCCTCGAGGCAGTCGGCCTCGGTCCCTGGCTCGACTCGCTGCCGGAGGGCCTCGACACCGAGGTGGGGGAGGCCGGCGCCCGCGTCTCCGGCGGCCAGCGCGGCCGCATCGCGGTCGCCCGCCTCTTCCTCGCCCGCGCCGCCTTCCTCGTCTTCGACGAGCCGACCGCCCACCTCGACCCGACCGGCGCCGCCGACCTGCAGCGCCGCATCGCAGCCCTCGCCCACCCCGACGGCCCCGGCGTCCTCGTCATCACCCACGAGCGCGCCGCCCTCGACGCCTTCGACGAGGTGCTGGAGCTGCGCGAGGGACGGATCGTGGCGGGCTGAGCGGGCGAGGTGGTTGATCGACGGGGGCGGGCGGGGGGGTTCGGGCGCGCGGGGCTCCGAGGGCGCGTGGTTCGAGGCCGTGCGCATCGGCCCGTGTGCTCCGCGGCCGCCCCGCCCGTCCGAGGTGCGTCCCGGGCGTCTCGTGGCGGCCCGGGCAGGCTGTGGCCGCCACGAGACGCCCGGGACGTGAGGCTTCCGCAGGGAAGTCCACACGGACGTGGGAGAGATACCGGGAACGTCACCCTTCCCCATGCGTCCTGTCACAGGATCGGGGCCCTCCCCGGATGAGTTCGCAGAAACCCGCGCCATGCGCGGTTAAGTGCGAACTCATCCGGGGAGGGCATGGGGAAGGCGGGAGGAAGCGTGGACTTCCCCCGCTCTCCGTCACGGATCCAAGGAGTTCGTGCCCGATCACGCGCCTTCGTGGAGGGACACGCGCATCTCTGCGTCGGGGCACGCCCGGGCCCTCGCCTCTCCCCACATCCCCGGCCTTCTCGGTGGCGGCCACAGCCTGCCCGGGCCGCCACCGAGAAGGCCGCGTCCCTTGTCGTCCCTTCCCACTCCTTCCACCTCCGGGCGCCAGCTTCAGGGCGCCCCCGAACCAACCAACTACCCCCGCCGCACCGCCCGGCTGATCAGGTGCGGCTGGACGCCCGCCTCGGTCGCGCGCTCCTCACCGGGTCGGCCCGGCACCAGGTCGACGTGGAAGTCCGGGTAGCCCAGCGCGATGTCGGTCTGGCGGTCGATCAGGAAGAGGACGCCGCCGACGGTGCCGAGGGCGATGTCGTCAGGGTCGCGCGGGATCGTCGGGCCGATCAGCCGCAGCTCCAGCGTGCACTCCTCGCCGCCGACGTGCCGCAGCACGAAGTTGCCGAGGTGCGCGTGCAGGCGGATGATCTCGTCGATCGCCTCGGTGCCGGCGGCGACCCGCTGGGAGCCCATCCGCCTGGTCCGCTCGGCGTTGCGATGCGTGCCGGTCGACATGACCACATCGAACCGCGCCCGGCCGGGCCGCGCAAGCGGTCGTTCCCACACGCGCCGATGTGGCCGGCCCACCTCGCGGCAAATCCGCACCGCTTCGGCCGGGATCGCGCGGATGCGCGGCCGCCCGCCCACGGCGAGGGTTAGGCATGTTCGCCAAACCGCATGGAAAGGCCCGACCGATGAAGAAACAGGTGCTCGTCGCGGGCGGCGGCGTAGCGGCATTGGAGACGGCGCTCGCCCTCGACCACCTCGCCGGCGACCGCGTCCAGGTGACGATCTCCTCGCCGCGGCGTGACTTCGTCTACCGGCCTTACGCCGTGGGCGTCCCCTACGGCGCCTCGCGGGTCGCCAACCTCGACCTCGCCCGCCTCGCCGCCGCCGCGGGCGCCGCCTACCGCGACGACAGCATCGCCTCGGTCGACACCGCGAACCGGCTCGCGGCGACCCACGACGGCGAGACGATCCCCTACGACGATCTGATCGTCTGCCCCGGGGCGAAGCTGCTCTGGCCGGTCCCGGGCGCGATCACCTTCTGGGGGATCGCCGACGAGGGCGACGTCGCCAAGGTGATGGCGAGCATCGGCGGCGGCGTCGCCCGCCGGGTCGCCTTCACCATGCCCGTGACCGAGAGCTGGGCGCTGCCGCTCTACGAGCTGGCGCTGCTCGCCCGGACGAAGCTCGACCAGGCCGGGCAGGACGCCGAGCTGGTCGTCGTCACCCCCGAGGACGCGCCGCTGCAGGTCTTCGGCCGCGGCGCGGCCGAGGGCATGGCGGAGCTGCTCGCCGAGCGCCGCATCGAGCTGATCACCGGCACGCACCCGCTGCGCTTCGTCGACGGGCAGCTGGAGACCGTCCCCGCCGGCAAGCTCCCCTTCGACGCGGTCGTCAGCCTGCCGAAGCTCGAGGGCCGGCGGATCCGCGGCGTGCCCCATGACGTCGACGGCTTCATCCACGTCGACGAGCACTGCCGCGTCCTCGGCCACGAGCACCTCTACGCGGCCGGTGACGTCATCGACTTCCCGGTCAAGCAGGGCGGCCTGGCGACCCAGCAGGCCGACGCGGCGGCCGCCGCGATCGCCGCCGAGCTCGGCCTGCCGGTCGAGCCGGAGCCCTTCGACCCGGTCCTGCGCGGCGTCCTCTGGACCGGCGAGGAGCCGCGCTACCTGCGCGGCTGGCCGGCGGGCGGCCACGGCGAAAACTCGAGCATCTCCACCGTGCCGCCCTGGGGCGTCGACCGCGGCAAGATCGTCGGCCGCTACCTGACCGGGTTCCTTGCCGCCGCCGTCGCTCCCGGCTCCTCCGGCTGACCCGGCGCCACCCGCGGCGCCGGCCCGCCCCGCGCCCGCGCCCCGCCGTGGCCGAAGCTCACCGCCGGCAGCACCCGGTCGAGCCAGGACGGCAGCCACCAGGCGGCCCGGCCGCTCAGCCGCAGGAACACCGGCAGCAGCAGCAGGCGGACGAGGAAGGCGTCGAGCAGCACCGCGATGCCGAGGATCATCCCCATCTCCTTCGGCGGCAGCGGCCCGGAGAGGGCGAAGGTGAAGAAGACCGCGACCATGACCGCGCCCGCGGCGAGGATCACCCGGCCGGAATGGGCGAGCCCGCCGACCATCGCCTCCTTCGGGTCGCCGCCGGCCTCCCAGTGCTCGCGCGCGGAGGAGAGCAGGAAGACGGTGTAGTCCATCGCGATCGCGAAGATCATCGCGAAGAAGAAGACCGGGCCCCAGGCGTCGAGGAAGCCCTGCGGTTCGAAGCCGAGCGGGCCGGAGAGGTGGCCGTCCTGGAAGATCAGCTTGGCGACGCCGAAGGCCGCGCCGGTGGAGAGCAGGTTGGCGAGCACGCCGATCGCCGCCACCAGCGGCGCCTGGAAGGCGAGCAGCAGCAGCAGGAAGCCGAGGCCGAGGACGACGCCGACGACCAGCGGCGTCTTCGCCGCAAGCGCTGCTTCCAGGTCGTGGTTTTCGGCCGACGGCCCGCCCACGAGCGCCCCCTCGGGGAGCGTCTCGCGCAGCTGGTCGATCGTGTCCCCGGTCGCTTCCGAGGAGGGGCCGCTGGTCGGCACCGCCTGGATCAGCTCGAGGCCTTCGCGGCCCGGCACCGGGGCGCCGACCGAGGCGATCCCCGGGTCGGCTTCGAGCGCGGCGACGGTCGCCTCCGCCTCGCCGCGAGGGACGATCACCTGCAGCGTCCCCGGCGCGCCCGCGCCGAAGCCGGCGACGACCTGGCGGTAGCCGACCCGCGAGGGGTCGCTCTTCGGCACCACCTTGATCGAGGGCATCCCCGTCTTCAGACTCAGCACCGGGACCGCCAGGCCGACCAGCACGATCAGGGCGAGGCCGCCGAAGGCGAACGGGTGGCGCCAGAGCAGCTCGCCCCACCTGGCGAAGCGGGGCGAGCGATGCTCGCCGGAGTGCACCCAGGGGAGGGAGAGCTTGTCGACCCGCGGACCGAGCTTGGCCAGCACCGCGGGCAGCAGGGTGAGCGTCGCCGCGAGGACGAAGATCACCGCGATCATGATCCCGAGTGCCATCGAGCGAAAGGCCGGGCTCGGCACCAGCATCACCGCCGAGAGCGAGATCAGCACCGTGATGCCGGAGAAGAGGACCGCCTTGCCGGCCGTGTCCATCGCCTCGCCGACGGCCTGGGGCACGTCCTCGTGGCGGCCGAACAGCGCGCCGCGAAAGCGCATGACGACGAAGAGCGCGTAGTCGATGCCGAGCGCCAGCGCGAACATCAGGGCGAAGTTCATCGCCCAGATCGAGATCGGCGAGATCAGTGTCCCCAGGTAGAGGACCCCCGCCGAGGCGACGAGGCCGACGATCGTCAGCAGCAGCGGCAGCCCGGCGGCGACGAGCGAGCCGAAGGCGAGGACGAGGATCGCCAGCGTCACCGGCCAGGAGAAGAGCTCCGACTTCATCATCGCTTCGCGGTTGGCTTCGTTGAAGTCCGACCACATCCCGGCGGCGCCGGTCAGGTTCGCTTCGACCCCGTTCGCGGCGACGTCGGCGACTTCGGTCTTCAGGTCGTTCGCGGCGGCGACGATCTCGTTCGGGGAGGCGCCCGCGGTGCCGATCACGATCGCGGTGTGGCCGTCGGCGGAGATCTGGCCGCTGCGCGACGGC
Source organism: Solirubrobacterales bacterium (assembly GCA_047601885.1). Taxonomy (GTDB): domain Bacteria; phylum Actinomycetota; class Thermoleophilia; order Solirubrobacterales; family 70-9; genus VAYN01. The sequence goes on along the minus strand of JASGIK010000001.1, from coordinate 726,710 downwards.
GCCACGATGCGGCCGACCGAGGAGTTGGCGGCCAGCACGGCGCCGACCTTGGCGACGGTGCGGCGGAAGGCCGGGTCGGAGGCGGTCAGGCCTTCCGAATGGACGGCGACCTGGATCGCGTAGGAGCCACTCCCGTCGAAGGCGCGGTCGGCCGCTTCGCGGACCTTCACCGACTCCGAGCCGTTCGCCTGCCAGCCGGCGCCCGAGAGCGCCGTCTCGACCCGCGGGGCGAAGGTGCCGAGGCCGACGGCGACCACCGCCCAGGCGACGAAGACGGCCCGCCGGTGCAGCGCCGCGAAGCGCCCCAGTCTCCCGATCGGTCCCAGCGCGCTCATCGGACGCACCCCCGCCGGAAGCCCAGGTAGCGCCGCAGCAACCAGGAGGCGGGGCAGTCGCCGAGCGCGACGAAGACGAGTTGGTTGGCGCCGACGAAGGCCGTCAGCAGCAGGAACCAGGGGGAGACGACGGCCGCGAGCAGCGCGCTCAGCAGCGTCATCGTGCCCGCCGGCAGGAACAGGGCGCGCTCCAGCGGCCACTGCCGTCGGGTGGTCCTGACACCTTTGGTTCGTTCCGCCGTCGCCATCTCGCTATCCTTTCTACATAGAACAACTAAACAACTTCACAGTTGTAGAAGAGAACCTAGCAGACGATGAAGAGCCCGATGACCGCCGAGGCAGCCGACCTCATAGCGCGCCGCTTCCTGGCCCTGTCCGATCCCACCCGGCTGCGCCTGATCGACCTGCTGCGGACCCGCGAGGAGGCTTCGGTGCGCGAGCTGACCGAGGCGCTCGAGACCTCCCAGCAGAACGTCTCGAAGCACCTCTCCACCCTCCACGCCGAGGGCTTCGTCTCCCGTCGCAAGCAGGGGACGAGCGTCCTCTACGCGCTCTCCGACCCCGCCGTGATCGAGCTCTGTGAGCGGGTCTGCGGCGGCATCGAAGCCCAGCTCGAGGAGCTCGAACGCGCGCTCCGCGGCTGAGTCAGGCGGGCTCCGCCGCGGTCGCGCCGCGCTCCTCCGCCGGCTCCTCGACCTGGTGGGGACGGGGGACGACCAGCACCGGGCAGGGCGCGGTGTGGATCAGCGCCGAGGAGACCGAGCCGAGCAGGGTGCGGGCGAGCGGCCCGTAGCTGCGCGAGCCGACCAGGAGCAGGTCGTCGGGATCGCAGTAGGCGGCGATCTCCGGCGCCGCCCCGCCCTCCAGCGCCTGTCCGCGCACGTCGACCTCGCCCTCGACCTCCCGCACCGCGCGGGCGACGACCTCACTCGCGTCCGGCAGGGTCGAGGGCAGCGGCCCGGCGAACGGCCCGGGCGCGACGATCGGCGGCGTGGTGACGCTGAGCACGTGCAGCTCGACGCCTTCGCGGGCGGCCACCGCGGCACCCCGCGCCAGCGCCACCTCGGCCTCGGCGGAGCCGTCGTAGCCGACGACGACGCGGCCGAAGCCGTCGTGGACGCGCTCGCGGTAGCCGCGCGGGGCGGCGATCACCGCCACCGAGGCGCCGTGCAGGAGGCCCTCGGCGACGCTGCCGATCAGCGCCCGCCCGATCGCCCCGCGGTGCGGCGAGCCGACCACGACGAGGTCGACGTCCTCCGCTTCGGCGACGTTGTTCAACACCTTGGCGGGCGAGCCGCCGACGTAGGTGCGGTGGGCGACGTGCAGCCCCGTCAGCTCCTCCTCGGCGCCGCGGAAGAAGGTTTTCCAGGCCGGCGCCTCGTCGTAGCCGAGCAGCCGGTAGGCGACCGGCCACGGCCCCGGGTAGGGCAGCACGTTGACCAGCAGGACCTCGGCTCCGGTGCCGGCGCAGAGCGTGCGCGCCAGCCGGATCGCGTCGGCGCCGCCGTCGCTGTCGTCGAAGCCGACCAACACGCGCCGCGGCTCCCAGTCCTTGTCCCTGCTGCTCATCGCGTCCTCCAGTCCTTCCGCTTCGCTCGCCTGTCGGGACCAGCTTGCGCCGGCGGGCGCGAGACGCCATCCGTGTAACGCCACAGCCGCGGGAGGGGGATCGCGTCGGCGGCCCGAGGTGGTCGAGTCCACGGCCGGGGTGCAAGGCGTTCAGGCCGTAGGGGGTTGGGGGCTCGGGGCGCCTGAAGCTGGCGCCCGGGGGTGGGGGAGCTCAAAGGGACGACCAAGGGACGCGGCCTTCTCGGTGGCGGCCCGGGCAGGCTGTGGCCGCCACCGAGAAGGCCGGGTCTCGGGGAGAAGAGGTGCGTGATCCGTCACGAACTCCGGGGATCGGTGACGAGGAGCGGGGGAAGTCCACGGTTCCTCCCGACTTCCTCGACGCCCCGCGGGGCGCGGTCGACCTGACCGGCGCTATAGGTGGGTCAGGTCGACCGCACCATCCTGGACGCCCTATCCCGTCACGGGAGACATGAGGAAGGGTGACGTCCCCGGCGTCTCTCCCACGTCCGTGTGGACTTCCCTGCGAGACCCTCACGTCCCGGGCGTCTCGTGGCGGTCACAGCCTGCCCGGGCCGCCACGAGACGCCCGGGACGCACCTCGGACGGCCGCAGCGGCCGCGAAGCACGCCGTCCGGTCGCCACGGCCTCGAACCCTGTGGCCTGATCGACGGCCTAGGCGCGGCGCGGCTCGCGCGGGGCGACCGGCGGCTTCCACCAGTGGTCGGCCAGGCGCAGTACCAGCAGCGCCAGGGCGGGGAGGATGACCGCGCCGCAGAGGATCAGGAACCAGAGCTCGCCGGCGTCGGAGCCGGCGCCGATCGTGTGGACGATCCCCAGTACCCAGAAGAGGGCGATGAAGCGGTGCAGCTTGCGCCAGCGGGCGGCGCCGATCCGGTCGCGGGCGTAGTAGGTGAGGCCGAGCGCGGCGAGGCCGTAGCCGGCGACGATGCCGATCCCGGTCCAGAGCGGCCGGTAGGCGCCGGCGAAGGGGATCGCGATGCCGCCGATGCCGGGGTGGAGGTAGGAGTCGCCGAGCAGCGAGAGGCCGTGCAGGGCGACCATCGCCAGCGTCGTCAGCGAGAGCGCCTCGTGGATCGCCCGCAGGTCGTTCTTGCCGGCGGCCGGCTTCTTCGCGCTCAGCATCAGCCCGACGACCACCGCGGCACTGGCCAGCAGCAGCGCCGCGCCGCCCGCCGCGCGGCTGGTGATCCAGAAGATGTGTTCGCTCGCGATCAAGCCACCAGCCCGGAGGCGGCGAGCGGGGAGAGGCTCTCGAAGACGTGCGCCTTGCCGTCCTCGGTGACGATCACGCCGCCGAAGGGCAGCTGCGACTCGGCCCGCTCGGGGCCGGAGAGCAGCGCCGACTTGGCCAGCGTCTCGGCCAGCAGCCCGGTCGGCGCCACCGCGGTCGCCTGGATCACGCCGGTGTAGGCGGGGCGACCGGTGGCCGGATCGAGGATCTGGTGGGCCGCGTGGCCCTCGTCGTCGACCCAGCTGCGCCGGGTGATGCCGCTGGTCGCCACCGCGCCCTCGGCGATCCGCAGCTCGTGCAGCGGTGGCCCGCCCGCCGGGTCGTCGACCAGGATCGTCCGCACCCGCGCGTCGAGGCCGCCGACCCGCAAGTCGCCGCAGCAGTCGACGGCGAAGGCGGGGAAGTCGACCAGCGCCTCGCCGATCTCGTCGGCCATCAGCCCCTTGGCGATGCCGCCCGGATCGATCCGCAGGCCGGGCGGGCGGCTCACCGTCCCGGCCCGCTCGTCGACCGCGAGCTCGCACCAGCGCGAGCGCACGTTGGGCCCCGCCGGCCGGGCCGGGGGAGAGGCAGGGCGCCCGCCGGCACCGTCGAAGTCACGCGACTCGGCGTATCCGGCGGCCTCGATCTCGTCGACCATCGTGGCGTCGACGAGGCCGCGGCTGCGCAGGCCGGCGCTCAGCGCCGCGGCGACGACCCGGCGCATCAGCGGCGAGGCGGGGACCTCGCGGCGCGGGTCGCGGTTGAGGCGCGACAGCTCGCTGTCGGGGTCGAAGCGCGACAGCGTCGCGTGGGCGAGCAGCAGCAGGCGGCGGGCCTCGTCGACGACCGCCGCCGCGTCGCCGTCCTCGCTCGCGACCCGCACCGCGCAGCGCCCGCCGAAGCAGGGGAAGGTGTCGACCGCTTCCCTCATGACTGGCTGGTCACCAGCGTTTCGGTTTCCGCCGTTTCGGATCCGCCCGTCGCCGCTTCTTCTTCGACTTCTGGTTCGGCTTCGGTTTCGGCTTCTTCCGCGCTTGCCGCTTCTTCTTCGGATTCGGCTTCGCGCGTCGGTTCGAGTTCGCGCGTCTCGGTCGTTTCGACCGTTTCCTCGGCGCTCGCCACGGTCCGCGCCGCCGCCTTTTCCTTCGTCGACAGCACCGGGTCGTTGCCGGTCGCCATCTGGACGAAGACGGCCCCCCAGAGGACGGCGAAGCAGACCAGCGACAGCACCACGACGCGCCCGCGCAGGAGGCCGGCCCGCCGCTTCTGCGCGGCGAGCCGGGCCCACGCTTTCCGTTTCAGCTCTCGTTTCTCGAACGTGTCCATGGCTCACCTTGAATCCGCTCCCGAAAGCCCGGGTTAGCGGAGGGTGTGAATTTCCTCAGAGCCACGGCCTGCCGACCGCGAGGGCGACGAAGCCGAGCGCCGGCGCCCCCTGGACGGGTCCGACCAAAGGAGCCTCCCGGCGGGGGGTCCGCTCAGGCGCGCGGGGCGCCTGATTTCAGCGCCGCGAGGCCCGCTTCGAGGAAGCTGAAGCCGGCCTCCAGGTAGACCTCGGGGTCAGGGGACTTGCTCGGCCCTTCCTTCACCAGGCGGTTGCGGAGGGCGAGGGTGACGCCGAGGAAGGCGGCGGCGAAGGTCTGCGGGCCGGGGTCCCGGGGGTCGGTGCCGAGGTCTTTGGCGACGGCGGCCGCGACCGCTTCGCCGAAGCGGTCGAGGTGGCGGTGCTCGATCAGGCGCAGGTCGGGGTCGGCGACCACCGCGCGCATGCGCAGGTGGGAGAGCTCCTTGTCCTTCGGCTCGCGGTCGTAGATCCAGCGCCGCAGTCGCTCGACCAGGGGGTAGTCCTCTTCGCCGAGGCGCCCTTCGAGTTCGGCGAGCGTCTCGTCGGAGTCGTCGAAGGCGATGTCGTCTTTGTTCGGGAAGTAGGCGGAGACGGTGCGCGGGGAGACCATCGCCCGTTCGGCGATCAGCGGGATCGTCGTCGCCCGGTAGGAGCCCTCGAGGGTGAGTTCGAGCGTCGCGGCGACGATGTCGCGATGCGTCCGTTCCTTCTTCAGGGCGCGCAGGCCCTCTCCGGTGGCCATCGATCAGATGCTAACAGTAGGTTGCAAGCTTGCTCTAGCTTGCAATTTTGCAAGACCTTGCAATAATCCGCCGCCCCCCGATCTTTCCCCGCCGCCCACCCGCGGCGGGGAAAGAAGTCCTCGACCGAAGGAAGAACATGGCTGCAACCCTCCAGCGCCTGGGCCGCATCTCTTTCCGTCATCGCCGCCGCGTGCTGGCGATCTGGCTCGGCCTCCTCGTCGTCCTCGCGGTCGTCGGCGGCGCCGTCTCCAAGCCCTTCTCCGAAGAATTCAAGATCCCCGGCACCGGCTCGCAGCAGGCGATCGACCTGCTGAAGGAAAAGCTCCCGACCGCCGCCGGCGCCGCCGGCCAGATCGTCTTCGCGGCGCCCGCGGGGCAGACCGTGAAGTCCGACGCCGCGGCGATCGAAGCCGGCGTCACCGCGGCCACCAAGACCCCGGGGGTCGTCTCGATCACCAACCCGCTGGAAACGGCGGGCGCGGTCTCCAAGGACGGTCGCTACGCGCTCGCCCAGGTCCAGTTCGAAGACGAAAAAGACCAGATCAAGTCCGACCAGCGCGAACAGCTGCAGGACTCCTTCACGGCGGCCGAAAAGGCCGGGCTCGACGTCGAGTTCGGCGGCGCCGCGGGCGAAGAAAAAGCCGACGTCGGCGGCACCTCGGAGCTGATCGGCATCATCGTCGCGCTGATCGTCCTGACGATCACCTTCGGCTCGCTGCTGACCGCCGGGCTGCCCCTGGTGACGGCCGCGATCGGGGTCGGGACGGGGATCCTCGGCATCACCCTCTTCACCGCCTTCACCACGCTCAGCTCGACCACCAGCTCCCTGGCGGCGATGCTCGGGCTCGCGGTCGGGATCGACTACGCGCTCTTCATCGTCTCCCGATATCGCACCAGCGTCACCCAGGGGTTCGAGCCCGAAGAGGCGATCGGCCACGCGGTCGGGACCTCCGGCTCGGCCGTCGTCTTCGCCGGCGCGACCGTGGCGATCGCCCTCGCCGCGCTCACCGTCTGCGGCATCCCCTTCCTCACCGCGATGGGCCTCGCCGCGGCGGGCACCGTATTGGTGGCGGTGCTGATCGCGCTGACCCTGGTGCCGGCCCTGCTCGGCTTCGCCGGCAAGCGGGCGTTGAAGGGCAAGAACCTGGAACGGCCGCGCGGCACCGACGAGACGATGGGCAAACGCTGGGTCGGTCTCGTCACCCGCCATCGCGTGCTCGCCGCCGTCGTCCCGGCGATCGTCCTGCTGGTGCTGGCGATCCCGGTGCTGAACATGCGCCTCGGCCTGCCCGGCGAGGGGACGGCGCCGAAGCACGAAACCAAGCGACAGGCCTATGACCTGATCACGAAGGGCTTCGGCGCGGGCGCCAACGGCGCGCTCACGGTCGTCGCCGAACTGCCGTCGAGCGGTGGGACCGCCGCCGCCGAAGCGGTGGCCGAAGAGCTCGCCGGGATGGAAGACGTCGCCAAGGTCGGCAAGCCGGCCTACGACGAAGGCGAAACGATCGCGGTGATCTCGGTGACGCCGACCAGCGGCCCCGAATCGAGCGCGACCGAAGACCTGGTCGAAACGATCCGCGAAGGGACCGTCGCCGCGGATGGCCACAACCTGCTGGTGGCGGGCGCGACGGCCTCGAACATCGACGTCTCCAAGCAGCTCTCCGACTCGTTGCCGCTCTACCTGGTGGTGGTGGTCGGGCTGGCGCTGCTCCTGCTGATGGTCGCCTTCCGCTCGATCCCGGTGCCGCTGTTGGCGATCCTCGGCTTCCTGCTGACGATCGGGGCCTCCTTCGGCGCCGTCGTCGCGGTCTTCCAGGAAGGGACGGCGGCGGGCCTGTTCGGAGTGGAAGCCTCGCCCTCGATCCTCAGCTTCCTGCCGGTGCTGACGATCGGGATCCTGTTCGGGCTGGCGATGGACTACCAGGTGTTCCTGGTCTCGCGGATGAAGGAGGAGCACGCCCACGGCGCGGCGCCGCTCGACTCGGTCCGGGTCGGCTTCCGCCACGGCGCCCGCGTCGTCACCGCGGCGGGCCTGATCATGATCTCCGTCTTCGCCGGGTTCATCGTCCCCGAAGAACCGATCATCAAATCGATCGGCTTCGCCCTCGCCATCGGCATCCTCTTCGATGCCTTCGTCGTCCGCATGACGATCGTCCCGGCGGTGATGGCGATGCTCGGCGGCCGCGCCTGGTGGCTCCCCGGGTGGCTCGACCGGATCGTCCCCAACGTCGACCTCGAGGGCGCCGGCCTGGAAAAGCGCCCCGACGCCACCGGCCACCGTCCGCCGACGGGCGAGGAGCCCCTTGGAGCCGAGGCCTAGAAGAAGATCGGTCCCGCGTCGGTGCTCCGTGACCGGCGCGGGACGAGGGGGCCCGGTAGTGGGGCGAGGGGCCCGGTAGCGGCCGCATGCTTCGGGCCGTGGCGGCCGTCCGAGGTGGTGCGGTCGACCTGACCCACCTATGGCGCCGGTCAGATCGACCGCACCACGGAGGGCCATGAGGAAGTAGGGAGAGGGCGTGGACCTCCTCCGCCCTCCGTCACGGATCCCGGGAGTTCGTGGAGGAAGACGCGCCTTCGCGCCCGGACAAGGGGGCCGGGTTCCCCGACCAATAAGCTCCCGGCGGTGGCGATCCGGATCGGTTACAAGGCCTCGGCCGAGCAGTTCGGCCCGCGCGAGCTGCTCGACTTCTCGGTCGAGGCGGAGAAGACGGGCCTCGACGTCGTCTCGGTCTCCGACCACTTCCAGCCCTGGCGCCACGTCGGCGGCCACGCGCCGAACGCCCTGGTCTGGCTGGGGGCGCTCGCCGAGCGCACCGAGCGCGTGGTGATGGGGACGAGCGTCCTCACCCCGACCCTCCGCTACAACCCCTCGATCGTCGCCCAGGCCTTCGGCACGCTGGGGGCGCTCGCCCCGGGGCGCGTCTTCCTCGGCGTCGGCACCGGCGAGTCGCTGAACGAGACGCCGGCGACCGGCGGCGAGTTCCCCGGCGCCAAAGAGCGCCGCCGGCGCCTGGCCGAGGCGGTGAAGCTGATCGAGCTCCTCTGGACCGAGGAACGGGTGGACTTCGAGGGCGAGTACTACGAGACGCGGCGGGCGACGATCTACGACCGCCCGGCGGAGCAGGTGCCGATCTTCATCGCCGCCTCCGGCCCGCTGGCGGCGAAACTCGCCGGTCGGCGCGGCGACGGCTTCATCTCGACCAGCGGCAAAGACCCGCAGCTCTACAAGGATCTGATGGCGAACCTGGCCGAGGGCGCCGAGAAAGCCGAGCGGGACCCGCGGGAGATCCGCAAGATGATCGAGATCAAGGTCTCCTACGACCGCGACCTCGACCACGCCTTCGAGGCCTGCAAGATCTGGTCGGCCCTGGGGCTGTCCCACGAGCAGAAAGCCGGGATCGACGACCCGATCGAGATGGAACGGGTCGCCGACGAGAACGCCGACAAGGCCCACAACCGCTTCATCGTCAGCAGTGACCCCGACGAGGTGATCGAGGCGATCATGCCCTACGTCGAGCTCGGCTTCGAGGATCTGGTCCTCCACGCCCCCGGCGACGATCAGAAGCGCTTCCTCGACCAGTTCGCCGCCGACGTGTTGCCGGCGCTGCGCGACGAGGCCGAAAAGCGCGTCGCCTGAAGCAGCGTTCCCGCTCCCGCTCGTCCTATGATCTGACCCCGATGCTGACGGGTGGGATCGGAAGCCTTCCGCGCCGCGCGGCGCTCCTGGCCGGGATCGCCGCCCTGTTCGCCTGCGCCACCGCGGCGAGCGCGAACGCCGCCCCGCTGGTGCTCGTCGGCAACTGGGACGGCGGCACGGTCTCGGTGATCGACTCCCAGACCGATCAGGTGGTCGGCGAATCGATCACGGTCGGCTCCCATCCCTCCTCGATCGCGATCACGCCGGATGGCAGGTTCGCCTACGTCGCCAGCAGTGGCACCAACAATGTCTCGGTGATCGAAATCGGGACGCGGAAGGTGGTCGGCGAACCGATCGAAGTTGCCGATGCCGAAACCATCGCGATCTCGCCCGATGGCAAGAGGGCGTACGTCGTCGGTGACGGGAGCCACGTGCTCACGGTGATCGACACCGCGACCAATCTGGTGGTCGCCGAAGTTACGCTCGGTTCCGAGCCCTACGGCGTCGCGGTGTCCCCGGATGGCGCCTACGTCTACACCGCGAGCCCCTCCACGGACACGGTCGAAGTCGTCGATGCCCAGACCGACGAAGTCGTCGGCGAACCGATCGAAGTCGGTGCCAACCCGAATATGATCGCCTTCGCTCCCGACGGGAAGACCGCCTACGTCGTCGATTACAGCGGCGAAGAACTCTCGGCGATCGACACCGCGACTCGCCAGGTGACTTCGATCCCGGCCGGACCGGAACCCTGGGGGATCGCGGTGAGCGCCGACGGGAGCAGGGCCTTCGTCGCCGATTACTCCGGTGACGACGTCGATGTCGTCAACTTGACGACGAAGCAGGTGATCAAGGAAATCCCGGTCGGCGAAGAGCCTTACGAAATCGCCTTGACGCCCGACGGGAAGACCGCCTACGTCGCCGATTACGAGTCCGAGGACGTCCGCGCGATCAACACCACGACCTATGCGGAAGTGGGCACCCCGATCAAAATGCCGGGGCTCGGTCCGCGGCAGCTGGCGATCACCCCGGACCAGTCGCCGCTCGCCGCCTTCACCGCCCCGAGCGCGTACGCGGCCAGTTCGACCGCCTTCAGCGGCGCCGCCTCGACCGACTCCGACGGGACCATCTCGGCCTTCGAATGGTCCTTCGGCGACGGCGGCACGGCGACCGGGGTCTCGCCGGACCACACCTTCGCCGCGGCCGGCACCTACCAGACGAAGCTGAGCGTCGTCGACGACGAAGGCTGCGGCGAAGCCGAGGTCTTCACCGGCCGCACCGCCTACTGCAGCGGCGGCGCGTCCTCCCTCACCCGCGCGGTGACCGTCTATCCCGCCCGCAACAACTTCCACTTCGGTCGCCTGATCCACAACCGCAAGAACGGGACGGTGCGTCTGAAGGTCAAGCTGCCCGGCGCCGGCTTGGTCCAGCTGCGCGGTGGCCAGGTCCACCTGGTGCGCAGAAAGATCGGCGCCGAGGGGTCGATGTGGCTGGTCATCCACCCGCGGATCGAGGTCGGCAAGCGGTTGAAGAAGAAGCACCACCTGTGGGTCACGGTGCGGGTCAAGTTCAGCCCGACCGGCGGTACGTCGAAGACCAAGACCCGCTCGCTGCAGCTGCTGCGCGCGCCGCGCAAGAAGCACCGCTGACAGATCCCTCTCCCGGGCCTATGCTCGGACCCGGACCATCAATCCACAGAAGGGGAGAGTGATGGACACGTACGTGATTTTGCGGCGGAGCGGCTGGAAGTCCCCCGCCGAGCTGCAGGAGGCCGCGGCGCGGTCGAGCCAGGTCGGCGAGATCATCTCGGTCGCCGACACCGTGATCATGCGGCCCGATCCGGAGGCCGCGGCGGCGTAACGTCGTGGCCACGAGTGGGGGAGCGGCCCGCGGCATCCGCCGCGCGGGAGCGGCGGACCTGCCGGGACTGGCGCGCATGCTGGCCCGCGCCTTTGGCGACGACCCGGTCGCCCGCTACGCCTGCCCGGGCGACGCGCTCCGCCCCTGGATGTTGGAGCGCTTCCACGACGCGCGCGACCGCCAGATGCTGCGCGCGGGCGAGATCTGGATGAGCCCCGGTGGCGAGAGCGCCGCCGTCTGGGCGGCGCCGGACCGCTGGCGCAGCAGCGTCGGCGACGACCTCGCCTTCGCCCGCGCGATGCTTCACCCGCGCCTGCTGCGCCGCGCGCCGCTTGTCGGCTGGGGCCTCTACGGAGTCGAACGCCGGCACCCGTCGTGGCCGCCGCACTGGTACCTGGCGACCCTCGGCACCGATCCCGCCGCCCAAGGCCGCGGCCTCGGCACCGCCGTCCTCACCCCGGTGCTCGAGGTGTGCGACAGCGACGGCGTCGGCGCCTACCTCGAGTCCTCGAAGGAGCGCAACGTCGACTACTACGCCCGCTTCGGCTTCCGCGTCACCGAGGAGGTCCGCCTGCCGCGCGGCCCGCGCGTCTGGCTGATGTGGCGGGAGCCGCGTTGAGTGAGGAAGCTGGCGCCCGGAGGGGAGCTGGCGCCCGAAGCGAAAGGGACGCGGCCTTCTCGGTGGCGGCCCGGGCAGGCTGTGGCCGCCACCGAGAAGGCCGGGTGATCGGGGAGAGGCGCGGGTCCCGGCTGGTGCGCCACAGAGATGCGCGGGAGACGAGAGAAAGGTGACCTGTCCCGTGACGCTTCCTCCGCGAAGGTCACGGTTCCTCAGGAGGTTCGGAAGCGCGGTCGACCTGAGGATCCCTATAGGTACCTCAGGTCGACCGCGCCTCCGGGAGTGCCACGGATCCGTGACCTTCGAGGAGGAAGCGTCACGTCTCCCGCGCAGATCCAGGTGGAAGCGTCACGGCCCGGCGGCGGTCCCGCGGGGAAGCCTCACCTCCCTGTGGCGATCCCGCAGGAAGCGTCACATCCCTGGGACTTCCCGCAGGAAGCCTCCCATCCCCGAGCCCTCCCGCCGGAAGCGTCACGCCCCTGAACCTTCCCGCTGGAACCCTCACGTCCCGGGCGTCTCGTGGCGGTCACAGCCTGCCCGGGCCGCCACGAGACGCCCGGGACGCACCTCGGACGGCCGCCACGCCCAGAAGTACGTCATCTCGGACGGCCGCGACGCGCCGCCCTGGCATCTAGGTCCGAAGAACCCTCACCGTCCCGCTCGGCCCGCTCAGCACCTGAAGGGAGCGCTGGTGGCGCTCGCCTGGTGCACCCATTCGCCCTTCGGGCTCAGCGCTTCGCCGGTCGAGGTGGTGCGCCAGGTCCCCTTGACGCAGCCGGGGACGGCGACTTCGGCGGTCACCCGTCTGCCTCCGGCGGTGCCGGTCGCGCAGCGGACCGAGTAGACGCGGCCGCCGAAGCGCTTCTGCAGGCAGACGGTCACCCGCAGTTCGGAATGGCTGCGGGCGGTGGTGTAGCCGCCGTGCCCTTTCAGTTCGAGCGCGCCCTTGTCATAGGCGGGTCGTGCCGCGTGGGCGGCGAAGGTGCCGGCGGCGTCGGCCTCGACAGCCGCGTAAAGTGCCGTCGCGGCGAAGGCGACCAACCCCACGAGGGCGATCCGGCGGCTGATCTGTCGGGCTTGTCTCATCACGTTCTCCAGGGGTATCAACAACCCAGGGCGTCGTTTGTCACGGTGCAATTTCTCTCATGGATGATCCCCCGAACGCCGTCCGGCTGACCGATACCCAGCTTGGCATCCTCGCCGCGCTCTGTCGGCCGATCGCCGCCGGCAACCATTTCGCCACCCCGGCGACCAACCAGGAGATCGCCGACGAGGTCTTTCTCAGCGTCGACGCGGTGAAGGGGCATCTGCGCACGCTCTACCGCAAGTTCGGGATCGAAGACCTGGCTCACAACCAGAAGCGGGCGCGGCTGGTCGAGTTGGCGATCGAGGGGGGGTACGTGCCGACCGAGGAGGCCGGGCACCCGCGGGGAGCCGAGGGTTCCACGACCGCGGAACCGACGACCGGCCCCGACGGACCGGGGCGCGACTGGTCGACGCCCGCCGGCAGCCCCTCGCCCGCCGGGCCGGCGACCGCGATCCCGCAATCCTTCGGGCGACCCGCCGCCGGCGGGCGCCCGCGGCGCTCGATCGGCCCCTACGTCTCGATCGCGATCCTGATCCTGGTGATCATCGGCGCCTCGCTGGCGACCTCCGGCATCTTCAACCAGGGCTCCACCGCGACCAAGGCGCCGACCCCGGCCGCCTTCCGCGCCGAGGTCGCCGGCTACTGCAAGCTGGCCCTGGAAGGCGCTCCCTCGACCGCCGGGCAGGACCAGGCGGAAAAGGCGCGCAGCTACCTCGAGGTGATCGAGACCGTGCGGGGTCGCTTCGAATCCCTGGTCCAGCCGACCCTGCCCGACATCGCCATCGAACGCTTCCAGACGGGCCTCGTCAACGCCGCCAACTACACCAGCGACGTCGCCAAGGCGCCGCCCGCGGCGGGCTCCGCCGCGGCGGCGAAGTACGTCGCCGAACTGACCTTCGCGGCGGGGCAGGTGCAGGCCGGGGCGGTCGGCTACGGGTTCGGTCACGATTGCGTCGCGATCGGTGACCTCATCGCCCGCTCCGCCCAGAACGCCGCGGCACCCTGAACGGAGCGGGGGAGGCTCGCCTTCTTCGCGCTAGGGGGCGACTTCTTCGCTCGCGTCTTCGTGCGGGCGCGGTTCTTTGACGTGGACCCGCTCGCAGCCGGGTCGCACGATGTCGGTCGGGTCGGCGAAGACGATGTCGAAGCCGCGGCCGCAGCTGACCACGTCGGGCTCGCCGTCGCGGACGAAGATCACGTCGTCGCCCGGTCCGCCGAAGACGGTGTCGGCACCCGGTTCGGCGACGTCGGCGCGGGCGCGGGCGAAGATCGTGTCGTTGCCGCGGCCGCCCATCAGGACGTCGACCCCGGGCCCGGCGAACATCACGTCGCTGCCGGTGCCGCCCCTCTCGGTGTCGTCGCCCTTGCCGCCGCGGATCAGGTCGCTGCCGCCTTTGCCTTCGAGCGTGTCGTTGCCTTGGTGGCCGGCGATGTAGTCGTGTCCTTCGGTGCCGACCAGCGTGTTGTCGGCTTCGTCGCCGATCAGTGACTCCGCCGATGCGACCGCCGCGAACGCGCCCAGCGCGACCAGCGCCAACGTCAGTGCCAGGCCGCCCTTCCTCCACTTCCTCATCTCCAGCTCCTTCGGTCGTGAATCGCTTGCCAGGGCGAGGCAATCGGCATCGGAGGTGCCGCGCAAGGCACCCCGGGGGTGAGCCGCACCCACCCCGGGTGTGGGGTCGGAGAAAGGGCGTACCTTGTGCGGAGATGGCCTACGACGAGCGCCTGGCAGACGAAATCCGCGAGCGCCTCGAGGCCGAGGCGGAGGGCGAGCTGACCGAGAAGAAGATGTTCGGCGGGCTCGGCTTCATGGTCGACGGCAACATGGCGATCGCCGCCTCGCGCAACGGCGGCCTCCTCGTCCGCACCGACCCGAGCGACGCCGGCGAGGTCCTGGCGCTGCCCGGCACCGAGGCGATGGAGATGCGGGGGCGGCAGATGCCCGGCTGGGTCTTCGTCGACGCCGAGGTCCTCGACTCCGAGGACGCCCTCGCCCCCTGGGTCGGCCGCGCCCTCGCCTTCGTCGAGACCCTGCCGCCGAAGTAGTCGGCTCAGGCGGGCGCCGCGTCGCTGTCGCCGCCACGTCGCTTCAGCAGCCACCAGCCGATCCCGACCACGACCGCCGCGGCGACCACGTAGTCGACGTAGCCGAGGTTGTGGCGCCAGCTTTCCCAGTTCTGGCCGACGCTCTGGCCGACCAGGGCGAGCGCGAGCACCCAGGGGATCGAGCCGAGCGTGGTCAGCAGGGCGAAGCGACCGAGCCGCATCTTCGCCACCCCGGCCGGGACCGAGACGAAGGTGCGGACCAGCGGCAGCATCCGCGAGAAGAAGACGGTGGCGTCGCCGTAGCGCTCGAACCAGCTTTCGACCTGGCGCAGGCGGGCGCCGCTGACGTGGAAGAGCCTGTGCCGTTCGAGCAGGTCGACCCGGCCGAAGTAGCCGATCGCGTAACCGACCAGCGAGCCGACCAGGTTGCCGAGCACGCCTGCGATGACGATCCCGGCCAGCGTCAGTTCGCCTTTCGAGACCGCGAACCCGGCGAACAGCATGATCGCCTCGCTGGGGATCGGGATGCAGGCCGACTCCAGCGCCATCAGCACGAAGACGGCCGGGTAGCCCGCCGAGCTGATGAATTCGGTGGCCGCGTTGATGACCGGATTCAGTACGACATCGGTGACGGAGGCGTAGAGCATGTGCCCCACCGTTGCGAGCGCCGCTTAAATCCAGATGAGACCCGTCCCCATCTCCTTCTCATCTCCCCTTCATCTGGGTAGAAGATCTTTGGGTCATGCGAGTTCTTGTGGTCGAGGACGAGGTGAAGATGGCGGCGCTGCTGCGGCGGGGCCTCAGCGAGGAGGGGCTGACCGTCGACGTCGCCGACGAGGGCGAGCGGGCGGTGCTGATGGCGGGCGCCTCCGATTACGACGCGGTGGTGCTCGACGTGATGTTGCCCGGGATCGACGGCTTCGAGACCTGCCGGCGGCTGCGCCGCGACGGGATCTGGGCGCCGGTCCTGATGCTGACCGCCCGCGGCGCGATCGACGACCGCGTCGCCGGGCTCGACGGCGGCGCCGACGACTACATGATCAAGCCGTTCGCCTTCGCCGAGCTGCTGGCCCGCCTGCGCGCCCTGGTCCGCCGCGGCAACACCGAGCGCCCGCCGGTGATCGAAGTCGGTGACCTGCGCCTCGACCCCGGCACCCGCCAGCTCTGGCGCGGCGACACCGAGATCGAGCTGTCCTCGAAGGAATTCACCTTGATGGAGACCTTCATGCGCCACGCCGGCTACGTCCTCTCCCGCACCCAGCTGCTCGAGCAGGCCTGGGACTACGACTTCGAACACCGCTCCAACGTGGTCGAGGTCTACGTCCGCTACCTCCGTCGCAAGGTCGACGTTCCCTTCGACCTCACCTCGATCGAGACCGTGCGCGGCGCCGGCTACAGATTGCGGAAGGATGGGGGGTGCTGAGCCGCCTCTCGATCCGACTTCGCCTCACTCTCGTCTTCGCCGCGGTGATCGCCGTGGTGCTGGCGGGCACCGGCGTCTTCGTCTACCTGCAGTTCCAGCACGAGGCCGAAACGGCGATCGACCAGGGCCTCCAGTCGCGCGCCGACGAACTCGCCGCCGTCGTCCGCCAGGAGGAGACCAACCTCTCCACCCACCAGCAGCACCTGGTCGGCAAGACGGACAGCTTCGCCGAGGTGCTCGACCCGAGCGGCGAAGTCCTCGACTCCTCGCCGGTGATCGGCGAAGCCGACCTGCTCGACGAAGAGGAGCTCGCCGCCGCCACCCGCGCCCCGACCTTCTTCACCCGCGGCGGCGTCCCCGGCCTCGACGGCGGCGTGCGGCTGTTGGCCGCGCCGGTGGCCACCTCCGCCGGCAAGCGGATCGTCGTCGTCGGCACCTCGATCGAGGAGCGCGACGACGCCAGCACCGACCTCGAGCAGCTGCTCCTGATCGCCCTGCCCGCGGCGCTGATCCTCGCCTCGATCGCCGGCTACGCGCTGGCGACCGCCGCGCTGCGTCCGGTCGAGGCGATGCGCGCCCGGGCCGAGGAGATCTCCACCGCCGCCCCGGACGAGCGCCTGCCCGTCCCCGACACCCGCGACGAGGTGGCGCGCCTGGGGGAGACGCTGAACGAGATGCTCGCCCGGCTCGGCGACGCGCTGGCGCGCGAGCGCGCCTTCGTCGCCGACGCCAGCCACGAGCTGCGCACGCCGCTGGCGATCCTCCGCGCCGAGCTCGACCTTGCCCTCGCCGAGGGTCGCAGCCCGGAGGAGCTGCGCGCCGCCCTCGCCTCCGCCGCCGAGGAGACCGATCGGCTCACCCAGCTCTCCGAGGACCTCCTGACGATCGCCCAGACCGAGCGCGGCGACCTGCCGCTGCGCTTCGAGAAGACCCGCCTCGGCGAGATCTTCGAGGCGGTCGAACGCCGCTTCTCCCGCCGCGCCGCCGAAGCCGGCCGGCGGATCGAGGTCGGCGACGGCGGCGAGCTCGAACCGGAGGCCGACTGGCTCCGCCTCGACCAGGCCGTCGGCACCTTCGTCGACAACGCCCTGCGCTACGGCGCCGGCAAGATCACCCTCTCCGCCCGCCGCGTCGGCGACGCGGTCGAGATCCACGTCACCGACGAGGGCGAGGGCTTCCCCCCCGAGTTCCTGCCCCGCGCCTTCGAGCGCTTCAGCCGCGCCCCCGGCGTCCGCGACGGCGGCAGCGGCCTCGGCCTGGCGATCGTCGCCACCGTCGCCGAGGCACATGGCGGGACCGCCCGCGCCGCCAACCGTCCCGCGGGCGGCGCCGACGTCTGGCTCGTCATCCCGCTCTCATCTCGCGTTAATCGCGACGCCTGAAGATCCTCGCCCGGTGCACCCGATCTCCTACCTGCAGGCGCTGATCCTCGGCCTCACCCAGGGCATCGCCGAGCCCTTCCCGGTCTCCAGCCTCGGCCACGGCGTGATCATCCCCGGACTCTTCGGCTGGAACATCCACCAGAACGACGACTACTTCCTCGCCTTCCTCGTCGCCACCCACTGCGCCACCGCGCTCGTCCTCTTCTTCTACTTCCTCTCCGACTGGGCGCGGATCTTCCACGGCTTCGTCCGCTCGGTGCGGGAGCGTCGGATCGCTCCCGGCGACGACGATGCCCGCCTCGCCTGGCTCCTGATCGTCGGCACGATCCCGGCCGGGATCCTCGGCCTCGCCCTGCAGCACCCGCTGCGCACGCTCTTCGCCTCGGCCGAGACCGCCTCGCTCTTCCTCGTCCTCAACGGCATCCTGCTGCTCGCCTTCGAGCGGCTGCGCCGGCGCCGCCCCGAAGCAGGCGACGGCGAGGGCGACCCCGATCCGCGCATCGCCCGCCGCGTCGGCCTCAAGCAGGCGGCGGCGATCGGCACCGCTCAGGCGGCGGCGCTGATCCCCGGCATCTCACGCTCCGGCGTGACCATGGGGGGCGGTCTCCTGGTCGGCCTCTCGAACGAGGATGCGGCGAAGTTCGGCTTTCTCCTCGCCACCCCGGTGATCGCCGCCGCGGGCTTCCTCAAGCTGCCCGAACTGATGGGCTCGACGGGCGACGGCGTCCGCGGCCCGGCCCTGGTCGGCGCCCTCGCCGCCGCCTTCACCACCTTCCTCGCGGTGAGGTTCCTGCTGCGCTGGTTCCGGACCAACCGACTGACCCCGTTCGGCATCTACTGCCTGGCGGCCGGAATCGTCTGCAGCCTGATCTTCGCCTTCTAGCCTGAGCGGGGCGGGGCCAAGCCTCACCCTCCCGCCGTGGTCGGCCTCACTCACCATCGCCGTGAGGACCAACTGGTAGTGATCGCCTCTGCACATGGACCGACCGTAGGGGCGCTTCCTTCAGCATCGCTATGCGGACGCTAAAAAGTGGCCGAGAGCGCTCAGCGCACCCGCCCTCGGCCCCGCGCCCGCCGCAGACCGCCTTCGACCAGGTACCAGGGGACGAGCACCAGCGCGCAGAGCAGGGCGAAGAAGCCGACCACGCCGATCCCGGCGGCGGCGACGATCAAGACGATCGCCAGGGCCGCCCCGAACAGCGCGTCGACCAACATCGAGCGGCGCCGCGCGGCGGCGGGGGAGACGTTGCGCGGCAGCCTCACCAGGGCTGCCCCGGTTTCAGGTAGACGGCGAAGAAGTCCCGTTCGTCAGGCACGAGATAGCGTTCCGGCGAGCGGTACATTTCCGGCAGCAGGTTGCTCGGTTCGACCGCCCCAGGCTGTCGATAGCTGATGAAGCTGGTCCAGTCTTCGTTGATGTCGAGCTCGATCGCCCGCACCGCGCCCGCCTGCCGCAACACCTTCGCCAGCGATTCCACCGTCTGGTAGTTCGCCGCCGCGTACATCAGGTTGCCGTGGGCGTCGATGCCGAGCCCGGATCGCCACACCCGCACCGCGTTGTTCACCGTTTCACCCCATTCGGGCCCGTCACCGAGGTTCGGGTTCAGCCTCCCTTCGTAGATGATCGGCGGCAGGTTCTGCTTCGCGAACCAGACGTTCTTGGGAGCGCCGGGGCCATGGTTCCACTTGACGATGTCGACCCGGCCGTCGCGGTACTCCACGACAGTGGCGATCCCGTTCACCATCGTTTCGACCACCTTGCCGCGGTAGACCAGTCCGGCGTTCGAGGTTTCCAGGGGGAAGCCGCCGTTGAAGGTGGCGACGAGCCGCTGCCGCTTGCCCGGCGGCACTTCGCCGGAGCCCCGGCCTTCCAGCGGTTCCGGCGGCTCGGCCGTTCCCGGCACGTAGGCGAGTTCGGTCCGCGTGTGGTCGAGCCAGGCGACCCCGGCGACGAACTGTGGGTTTCGGGATCGCTGCGGAAGGTGGTGAGGAGCGCCGGAGGCCGCGCTCCGACCCCGGCGCCGGCCTTCCTCCAGACGCCCTCGCCCGGCAGCCGTGGGCGGATCAGCGGCTTCACGTCGGCCGGTCGGTAGACGGCCTGGCCGGAGGCGGCGGATTCGCCGCTTGCGCCGGCGTCGGCCGTCACCCCGACCTGCGGCAGTGAGGTCAACGCCGGTCCACCTTTTTCGGGTTCGCTCAGCGTGTAGTACCAGTTCTCGATTTCCGAGACGATCGGGTTGCCGCCGTGGCTGCGCAGCCACTCGACGCTGGACACGGTGACGCCGAGGTTGCGGCTGCCCGTCACCGCCGGCACCCAGGAGAGAGCGGCGGCCAACAGACAGAGGAGGCAGGCGACGAGGACGATCCGACGTGCCCGTCGCCAGAGGGGCGTCGTCATCGCCGCACACCCTGGCGCGGCGAGATGAGATCGCCGTGAGACTTCTCTTATCGGGCGATCAGGTGGCGGTCCTACCGTTCACTGATCGTGCTGCATCAACTGCCAGATCATCCACAGCACACAACCGATCGCGCCGATGCCGATCATCGTGTTGACCGCTTCGGAGGTCTCCGGTTCGACCGTCGCCAGGCCGAAGAGGCAGAGGCCCACGCCGAGCACCGCCCACGCCCACTTCCAGTTGAACGATCCCAATGAGTTCACAAGGCGGAAGATACGCCGATCCGGGCAAGACGCATGTAAGCGAGTTGTCATTCTCAGGGTCCTTTAATCGGCGCGCCACCGGAGCCCCGCGGCCCTCGTCGAGGCGATGGCGCCGGCTGCGGACGGTTCTCCTCGCCCTGGCGCTGACGGCGGTTGCGCTCGCGGCGATCGCGACCGCTTACGTGATCCACCTGCCGGGGGTCGGCGACGCCGAAGCGCGGGTCGATGCGATCCTCGCCCGCCACGGCGGCACCGCTTCGACCTTGCCGCCGCCGCGCCGGCTCGGCGAGGCGATCGTCTCGACCGAGGACGAGAACTTCTACGACGACGTCTTCCTCAACGTCGCGAGCGGGGCGGGCCGCGCCGCCGTCGCCGCGATCGGCACCGGCGAAGACCCGGGCGGCAGCACGATCCCGCAACAGCTGGCGAAGAACCTCTACCCGCACGGCGGCGGCCTGGTCGGGACGCTGGAAGAGATCGGCCTCGGGGTGAAGCTCTCGCTCGCCTACTCGCACGAACGAGTGCTGAGCATGTACCTCGACTCGATCTATTACGGCAACGGCTATTGGGGGGATGTCGCCGCCGCCCATGGCTACTTCGGCGTCTCGCCGCGGCGGCTCACCTGGGGCGAGGCGGCGATGCTCGCCGGCCTGCCGCAGGCGCCGAGCGAATACGACCCGCTGCTCCACTTCAACCTCGCCCGCCTGCGCCAACGGCACGTCCTCGACCAGCTCGTCGTCAACGGTCACCTGACCGCGGCGGCCGCGGACGCCGCCTACGCCGAAACGCTGCCGCTGAAGTAACAAAATTGCGATACCGGGCCTCGAGATCTCCCTACGATCTTGCCGATGCGCGCGCCCCTCGAGACGGTCGCCCGTGAGTGGACGCGGATCGGCGTCACCGGGTTCGGCGGCCCATCCGCCCACATCGCCTTGCTGCGCAAGCTGGTGGTCGAACGCGAAGGCTGGATGGACCACCACGCCTTCGAGGACGCCAACGCGGCCTGCTCGCTCCTGCCCGGGCCGTCCTCGACCCAGTTGGCGATCTTCTGCGCCTATCGGGTGGCGGGCTGGCCGGGGGCGATCGTCGGCGGGCTCGGGTTCATCGTCCCCGCCGTCGTCCTCATCCTCGCCCTCTCGCTGGTCTTCCTCTCCGGCTCGCCGCCGGACTGGATCCGCGGCGCCGGTGCGGGGGCCGGGGCGGCAGTCGCCGCGGTCGCGGTGCGGGCCGGGGAGGATCTCCTGCGGCCGAGCTTCGCCCGCGCCCGCGCCGAAGGCGGCGCGCTTGTCCGCTGGGCGGCCTACGCGCTCGCGGGCGGCGTCTCCGCGGCGACGATCGGCCCTTGGCTGGTCCTCGTCCTGCTCGCCTGCGGCGGCATCGAGCTGCTGATCCGGCGGGCCACCGCCGACGGCCCCCTGGCGCTGCTCCTCCCGCTCGCCTCGCTGCACCCGCCGGCCGATTCACCGGCCTCCGGGCGGACGACCGGGCCGCTCGCCGCCGCGTTGCGGCTCGCCGCCACCCCGCTGGCCGCGGTCGCCGCGACCGGCAGCGTGGGTGACCTCGCCTGGACCGCCTTCAAGGTCGGCGGCCTCGCTTTCGGAGGTGGCTTCGTGATCGTGCCGCTGATGCAGGGCGACGCCGTCCACGCCTACCACTGGATGACCGACTCCGAATTCCTCAACGCCGTCGCCCTCGGCCAGGTGACGCCCGGACCGGTGGTCGCGACCGTCGCCGCGGTCGGCTACGGCGCCTACGGGGTCCCCGGCGGCCTGCTCGCCGCGCTGGTCGCCTTCCTGCCCTCCTTCTCCTTCATCCTCCTCGGCGGCGGCCGCTTCGAGCGCCTGCGCGGCAACCCGCTCGCCCGCGGCTTCCTCGCCGGCGCCGGCCCGGCCGCGATCGGCGCCATCCTCGGCTCCGCGATCCCGCTCGCCGGCGCCCTCACCCGTACCTGGCAGTTCGTCCTCCTCGCCGCCGCCGCGGTCGCCCTGCTGGTGCTGCGGCGCGGCGTCGTCAAAGTGCTGCTCAGAGCGGGCGCGGTGGGTGCGGTCGTCGCCCTGGCGGGTGGGGCGCTGCCTTAGGGCTGGCGCCCGGGGGTGGGGGAGCTGGCGCCCGAAGCTGAAAGGGACGACCAAGGGACGCGGCCTTCTCGGTGGCGGCCCGGGCAGGCTGTGGCCGCCACCGAGAAGGCCGGGTGTCGGGGAGAGGTGCGAGATCCGTCACGAACTCCGGGGATCGGTGACGAGGAGCGGGGGAAGTTGACGCTTCCTCCCCTCTTCCTCATGCCCCCTCCGGGTGAGTTCGCAGAAACCCGCGCTATGCGCGGTTAAGTGCGAACTCACCTGCGGCCGGCCCCCGATCCTGTGACGGGACGCATGGGTAAGGGTGATGTCCCCGGCATCTCTCATACGTCCGTGTGACCTCCCGACATCTCCCTCACGCCCGTGTGACCTTCCCTGCGAGACCCTCACGTCCCGGGCGTCTCGTGGCGGCCACAGCCTGCCCGGGCCGCCACGAGACGCCCGGGACGCAGCTCGGACGGGCGCGGCGGCCGCGAACCCCGCCGCCCGCCGCCTCTAATCGGGCCTTAAACGCGCACCCCTACCTTGCCGCGCATGGCTTCGACCTCCCTCTCCTCCCTGGATCCCCGCAACCCCCAGTCAACCTCCCGTCGCGCGCTCACCAAGGTGCCGGTGATCATCGCCTTCTTCTGGCTCACCAAGGTGCTCACCACGGCGATGGGGGAGACCACCTCCGACGCCCTCAATGGGTTGCCGACCGGGCCGGCGCTCGCCATCCCGCTGATGTTGATCGGACTGGTCTGGACGCTGCGCCGCCAGTTCCGCCGCGACCGCTACGACGCCTGGACCTACTGGGCGGTCGTCGTCATGGTCGCGATCTTCGGCACCTCCGCCGCCGACGCACTGCACGTCGGCCTCGGCGTCCCCTATCTCGTCTCGACGATCTTCTACGCGATCGTCCTCGCCGTCATCTTCTTCGTCTGGCACCGGGTCGAGGGCACCCTCTCGATCCACTCGATCCGGACCAGACGCCGCGAGGCCTTTTACTGGTCGACCGTCCTCGCCACCTTCGCCCTCGGCACCGCCTGCGGCGACATGACCGCGACGACGCTCCACATCGGCTACTTCGGCTCCGGCGTGATGTTCCTCGGCCTGATCGCGATCCCCTGGATCGGCCACCGCTACTTTGGGCTGAACGACGTCCTCGCCTTCTGGATGGCCTACGTGCTGACCCGTCCGCTGGGCGCCTCGTTCGCCGACTGGATGGCGGTCGAACCGAGCCGCGGCGGCCTCGGCCTCGGGGCCGGCGGCGCCAGCCTCATCCTCGCCGCCTGCGTCTTCCTGGCGATCCGCCGGCTGGCGACGACGAAGATGGACGTCCTGGTCGAGGACGTCGACCTGGAAGCCGGCGAGGGCTCAGGCGACGGCAGCCTCGGCCGCGGTCGCGCCCTCGGCCTCGACCTTGGGTAGAGCCTCAGGCAGCGTGTAGAAATGCTCGGTCGCGCCGCGCACCGCGCGCTGGCGCACCAGCACGATCAAACCCGCTTTGGCCAGCTCGGTGACGTGGTAGTTCGTGTTGCTGAGCGGGATCTGCAGCTCCATGCTGAGCTCCGAGGGGGAGAGGACGCGGCCGCCGTCGATCCCGAGGATTTCGAGGATCGAGATCCGCAGGGGGTGGGCCGTGGCCCGGGCGAGGCGTTCCCAGTTCACCGGAATGGATCCGCTGCTCGCGCGGTTGCCGTTGCTGCTCGCGCCGGTTGTCGGTTTTCCGTTGGCGTTCAATTCGGCGACTCCGTTTCCATTGCCGTTCTTTGCGTACCCATTCGCTCCGTTCAGCCCGTCCATGTGGTCGAGATTACCAAAAATTATTGACTCAAGTACCCAGTTTCGGGTAGTGTCACTCCCGGGATGCTCTTCTGGAGGAGAGATGCGTCGTACGGCGACGCCTGGATCACCTTTCTTGTGATCGGTGTCGCGGTCGCCCTCATGGCGGGGGCTGTACCCGCGCTCGCGGGCGCCGACACCGCCTCGGTCATCGCGCCCAGCGATCCGCACGCGCCCACCGTCGACTCGGGCTGGCAGGCGGGCACCTGCAAGCAGGAACCGGCGATCACCGACTCCGACGCCTCCGACTTCTGCAACGTCGAAAGCGACGCCGGCGAATTTTTCTTCGAAGAGGCCGCCGCCCACCCTAACTACGGCTTCACCCAGTTCATCGTCGCCCACGGCGCCCTGGAAAAACCGACCAACGAACTGGAGTACGTCCGGGTCGAGCTGCCGGTCGGATTGAGCGTCAATCCAGGGGCGACCCCGCGCTGTCCGATCGAAGTCTTCGAAGCGGGGGCGAGCGGCTGCGAAAGCTACGGCGCCAAGGTCGGCGAAAGCGGCGTCACCGCGTGGGCCGTGGTCCTCTTGTCGCCGGTCACGGGCGTCACCGCCGTCCCCGTCTACAACCTGGTCCCGAAGCAGGGACAGGCGGCGCGCTTCGGCCTCGAACTGGCCGGCAACGAAGTCTTCCTCGAAGGCGACATCGACTCGGCCGGCGACTACCACGAGGGCTTCACGATCAAGGTGCCGAAAGCGCTGCCGATCGAACTGGTGGAAGGCCTGATCTACAAGAACCGGCTCGTCTTCGAAGGCCGCGCCGGCGACGGCACCTTCCTCACCACGCCGAGCACCTGCGACGGCGAAGCGTTCATCGAATCGGGCAGCGAGTACTCGACCCTGCTGAAAGCGGCGTCCTACGAAGAGATCGAAGCCGGGGAGGAATTCCCGAGCGGGGCGGGGGAATACCTCGAGTCGCCGATCCCGCCCGGCACCTCGCCGAAAAGCTGCGACACGATCCCCTACACGCCGAGCCTCGAAGTCGCGCCGGGGACGGACGAAACGAACTCGCCCGCCGCCGCCCAGGTGAGCGTCGCCGTCCCCCACATCGTCAAAGCCGAAGGCCAGGACGACTCGACCACCAAGGAAGCGACGGTGACGTTGCCCGCCGGGATGGGGATCAACCCCTCCGCCGCGGCCGCGCCGAACAACCTGAAGACCTGTGAAGACGGCCAGTTCCCGCTCCACTCGACCACGGCGATCAGCTGCCCGGCCGAGTCGAAGATCGGCACCGCGACGATCACCTCCGAGGCGCTGCCGGAAGGCAACCTCGAAGGCGACGTCTACATCGCCAAGCAGGAGTCGACCGATCCTGCCTCCGGCGACGAGTACCGGATCTTCATCGATGCCGCCTCGGCTCGCTACGGGATCGACCTGCGCCTCGTCGGCCACGTCGTCGCCAATCCGGTGACCGGCCAGCTGACCACCCACATCGCCGAAATCCCCCAGGCCCCCTACACCAGCTTCACCCTCGACTTCGTCGGCGGCGAGCGCGCCGTGCTGTCGAGCCCGCCGACCTGCGGCCCGAACACCGGCGGCGCCACGATGACGCCGTGGTCGGGCAACTCGGCGGCGACGCCGACCGGCAGCTTCTCCCTCCACGCCGCCCCGGGCGGAGGCGGCTGCGCCGCGACCCTTGCCGCGCGCCCCTTCGCCCCCTCCTTCGCCGCCGCGCCGAAGAGCACCAAGGCCGGCGCCTACAGCCCGCTCCACGTCGCGCTCACCCGCGGCAACGGCCAGCAGGAGCTGAAAGCGGCCTCGGTCGCGCTGGCGCCGGGGATGATCGGCAAGCTGGCGGGCATCCCCTACTGCCCGGCGAGCGCGCTCGCCGCGGCCGCGGCGAGCACCGGCACCGCCGAGGCGGCCAACTCGAGCTGCCCGGCGAAGAGCGAAGTCGGCACCGCCACGGTGGCGGCCGGCACCGCCGCGACGCCGCTCTCGATCACCGGCAAGGTCTTCCTCTCAGGCCCCTACGACGGGGCGCCTCTCTCCCTGGCGGTCATCACCCCCGCCACGGCCGGGCCGTTCGACCTCGGCACGGTCGTGGTCCGGGTGGCCCTGCGGGTGAACCCGGAAACGGCCCAGGTGACCGCCGTCTCCGACCCGATCCCGGATGTCTTCGGCGGCGCCCAGCTCAGCATCCGCCAGATCTCGCTCGACTTCAGCCGCAATGAATTCACCCTCAACCCGACCACCTGCGAAAAGGAGACGACGAGCGCGACGCTGAACGGCGGCGGGGGAGACCCGGCCTCCTCGGCGGCCTGGAGCTCCTACTCGACCTCGGTCCCCTTCCAGACCTCCGGCTGCGGCGAACTCCGCTTCCGGCCGAAGCTGAAGACGCGGATGATCGGCCAGACCCGCCGCGTCGGCCATCCGAAGATCAAGGCGACGCTGACGGCGCGCGAAGGCGACGCCAACATCGCCCGCGCGACGCTCTCGCTGCCGCGCTCCGAGCAGATCGACCAGGCCCACATCAAGACCGTCTGCACGCGCGTCCAGTTGGCCGCCGACGAATGCCCGAAGGCCTCGATCTACGGCTACGCCCGGGCCGAATCGCCGCTGCTGGAAAACGCACTGGCGGGCCCGGTCTACCTGGTCTCCTCCAATCACACCCTGCCCGACCTGCTCGCCGACCTGCGCGGCCAGGTCGAGATCCAGCTCCACGGCGTCATCACCACGGTGAAGAAGCGCATCCGCACGACCTTCTCGCCGGTCCCCGACGTCCCGGTCAGCAGGTTCACGCTGACGATGGACGGCGGCAAGAAGGGCCTGCTGGTCAACTCGAGAAACCTCTGCGCCCACAAGTACTTCTCCAAGCTCAAGTTCCTCGCCCACAACGGCAAGACGCTGAAGAAGAAGAGGTTGCCGCTCGGCGTCGCCTGCCACGGCAAGAAGTTCGGCAAGAAGAAGAGCCATAAATAGACATCGTGGTTTTTCTCTCGGGTGAGACGGGTAAGCGTTGGCTCCGATGAGGAGGACTGCACGGAACGTTGTAGGCGTTGCCGGCTGCGTGGCGCTGATCGCGCTGCTGCTGGCGGCCTTTGGGGCGGGCTCGGCGGCGGCGGCCTTTGGAGTCAGCAAGTGGGAAGCCGGCACCTGCACGGTCTCCACCTGCACCTACAGCGGATCTTCGAGCGACTTCTACACCCAGGCCGCGGGCCATCCGAACGACGGGATCACCGACTTCCGTTTCAACGCCACCGAAATCCTTGGCGTGCCGATTAGCACTGAAGGCAACGTCGAAAACGTCCGCGTCGATCTGCCTGAAGGCCTGAATGTGAATCCCACCGCGGTCGCCTGGTGCACGAAAGCCGAATTTGAAGCCGACGCGGCGGTGAATTGCGCCGACGCCCAGGTCGGAACAAGCGAAATCACCTCGATCGGAGGAGTGACGATCCCCGGGATCGCCGTCTACGACATCGAACCGGAACAAGGCCACCCGGCGCTCTTCGGGTTCCACGTCGCGCTTCTCGAAGCCAACATCTACCTGCAGGCCGACATCGACTGGGCGAGCGACTACCACGAGGGGTTCACGATCAGCGAAATTCCCAATTCGGTGCCGCTGGTCGAGAATAAGCTCGTCTTCGCCGGTCAGACGGGTGGCTCGTTCTTGACCGTCGGCAGCGAGTGCGACGGGCCTTCGACGACCAGCCTCGTCGTTCGCTCCTACGAAGATGAAACCGTCGGCCCGATCGAGGCCACCCCGCCGGCGGCGATCTCGAACTGCGCCTCCGTCCCGTTCAGCCCGACGGTCGCCGCGAGCGCGTCCGGGGCGACCGACTCCTCGACCACGGTCTCCGTCTCGCTCGAAGTTCCACAGCACGAAGGCGCGGAAGAAGTCAACACGTCGACGGTGAAGACGGCCGACGTGACGTTGCCGGCCTACACGGGCCTCAACCCGGCGACGGCGCCGGGGCTCGAATTTTGCAAGGACGAACAATTCCCGCTGAAGTCGGAAGCGGCGACCAGCTGCCCCGAAAAGAGCCAGATCGGCACGATTGCAATCGAAGCGCCGGAGCTGCCCGCCGGTTCCCTGACCGGCCCCGTCTACCTGGCCGAACAGAAGAGCCGCGACCCGCAGTCGGGCAACGAGTACCGGATCTTCTTCAACGCCGAATCGAGCCGCTACGGGGTCCAGGTGCGCGAGGAAGGGAAGGTCAAGGCGAACCCGACCACCGGCCAGCTGACCGCCGAATTCAACGAACTGCCGCAGGTGGCGTTCAGCTCGGCGACGCTGACCTTCGGGCCGCAGGCCAAGCACGCGATCCCGGTCCTCAGCAGCCCGCCGATCTGCACCAACACCTCGACCTCGACCGCGGTCCCGTACTCCACCGGCA
The DNA here is from genome assembly GCA_047601885.1 of Solirubrobacterales bacterium. Classification (GTDB taxonomy): domain Bacteria; phylum Actinomycetota; class Thermoleophilia; order Solirubrobacterales; family 70-9; genus VAYN01. The sequence goes on along the minus strand of JASGIK010000001.1, from coordinate 698,535 downwards.
CGCTGACCACGACCTCGACCACCGAACTGAAGCTGACCTCGGCACCGGGCGGCGGCGCCTGCGCGAAGACGATGGCCGAACGGCCCTTCGAGCCCGGCTTCCTCGCGCATCCGGGCACCAGCAAGGTCCTCACCTACACGCCCTACCAACTGCAGATCACTCGTGGCGAAGGCCAGCAGGAGATCAAAGGGTTCGACATCACCCTGCCGCGCGGCGCGACCGCGAAGCTGAAGGGTGTTCCCTACTGCACGGCGACGGAATTCGAAGCGGCGAGCTCGAAGAGCGGCGCGGCCGAGGAAAAGAACGCGAGCTGCTCGAAGGAAAGCGAAATCGGCGTCGCCTCGATCCTCGCCGGCACCGGCTCCTCGCCGCTGAAGATCATCGGCAGCGTCTATCTCTCCGGTCCTTATAAGGGGGCGCCGCTCTCGATCGTCGTCATCACCCCCGCGGTGGCGGGCCCGTTCGACCTCGGCAACGTCGTCGTCCGCGCGCCGCTCGACCTCGATCCGGAAACCGGACAGGTGCAGGCGAGCGCCGAAATCCCCGACGTCTTCGGTGGGGTGAAACTCGACATCCGCTCGATCTTCGTCAACCTCAACAAGAAGGAATTCACGCTCAACGGGACCAACTGCAAGAAGGGCGAAGTCGCCGGGACCGTGAACGGGGGCGGGGGAGACCCGACCAACTCGGCGGACTGGTCCTCGTTCGACGTCTCCACCCCGGCGCGCGGCGACGGCTGCAAGGCGCTGAAGTTCAAGCCCGGCCTGAAGGTACGGCTCTTCGGCCAGACCCACCGCGCCCAGCATCCGAAGCTGAAGGCGACGCTGACCACGAAGAAGGGCCAGGCCAACGTGGAACTGGCCTCGGTGGCGCTGCCGCACTCGATCTTCCTCGATCAGTCGAGCCTCGGGACGATCTGCACGCGGCCCCAGTTCACCGCCGAACAGTGCCCGAAGAAGTCGATCTACGGACACGCGATCGCCTACTCGCCGCTGCTGGCGAAGCCGCTCAAGGGGCCGGTGGTCCTGCGCTCCTCGAACAACACCTTGCCGGACATGGTCGCCGACCTCAGAGGCCAGGTGGACGTCGTCCTCGACGGCAAGATCGACAGCTACAAGGGCGGCATCCGCACCACCTTCAGGCGCATCCCGGACCTGCCGGTGAGCAAGTTCGTCCTCGTCGTCAAGGGCGGCAAGCACGGCCTGCTGCAGAACTCGACCAACCTCTGCAAGCAGAAGGTCAAGGGCATCATCCGGCTCACCGCCCAGAACAGCCGCAAGTCGAACCGGCACGTCAAGATCCAGACGCCCTGCAAGGCGAAGAAGTCCCACAAGTCGAAGGGCAAGAAGTAGCGACGCGTCAGCAAACGGTGCATAAATCGGTGCATACCCGATTCTGTTTTCCGTTCTAATTCCGAAGCCCGTTCCACTTGATTCGCCCGCTTTGGCCGCTAGTGTCTGCCGTGGGAGAAGTACCAGGGAGAGGAAGTACCGCCACGCAGGGGCGGCGTTATCGCTTTTGGGGAATTGCGTTAACGGAGGAGGAATAGATGGTCAGGCGTTCGGTAGCACTCTTGGTGCTCTGCCTCGCTGCCTTGTTCGCGGTTTCGGTATCGATCGCGCAGGCGGATACGGGCGACATCATCGAACCGCAGAACGAACCCGCGACGAACGCGGACGGTTGGCAGGCGGGGACGTGCCTGGAGAATGTCGTCGCCGAAATCGGCGAAGAAAAAGTCTATTGCGGCCCGCAGACCGGCGCCGCGTTCTTCACCCAAGCCGGTGGACATCCGACGATCGGCTTCACCCAATACATCATCCAGCACGGTGAAATCGAAGAAGCGCCGGTCGAATTGGCGGACGGGACGCAGCTCGGGAAAGAAACCCCGGTGACCACGATCACCGAACCGGTCGAAGACCGTGACATCAAGACTTTGCGCGTCGATCTTCCTCCGGGATTGACCGTGAACCCGAACGCGACGCCGAAGTGCAGCATCGAAGACTTCGAAGCACATGCCTGCTCAGAAGAATCGGAGGTCGGTGAAGAGGAAGTCACCGTGGTCACCACGCTGCCACATACCGTGGAAACGGAAACGGCCGGCGTGTTCCTGCCGAAAGGCGCGATCGTTCCGCCAACGGAAGGATTGACGAAGGTCCCTGTCTACAACCTTGAACCGAAAGAAGGCCAGCCGGCCCTGTTCGGTTTCATCGTCGCCGGGACGGAGGAAGTGTTCCTCGAAACCGAAGTCTCCTGGCAAAACGACTTCCATGAGGCATTCACCATCCACCTCGAACCGTCCTCGCCTCCGTTCGAAACGCTGGTCAGTCGTCTCGTCAACTTTGGCGCGGTGACCGGTGACGGGACCTACATCAACAATCCGACCACCTGTTTCGATCCGAACTCCTACTCGCATCTCTACTCGACCTGGTTCCGGGCCGAGTCCTATGGTGAACCCGACTCGAACTTCCCGTTCGGCTCGACTCCGTTCGAGGCAAAGGTCGAATCCACGAACGAAGCGGCCACCGAAGGCGAACTCGTCCAACAGACCGGTTGCGACGAAGTTCCGTTCGAACCCGGCATCGAAGTGGACGCCGGGACCGGGTCGGTCGACTCGCCCTCGCCGGCCACGATCAACACGACGCTGGAATACCTGACCGGCGCGGAAAGCGAAGTACAGGAGTCGCACCTGCGCAAGGCGGTCGTATCGCTGCCCGAAGGGATGGGGCTCAACCCGGCCGGCTCGGTCGGCCTCGGTGAATGCACCGACGCCCAGTTCAAGAAGGGCGTGCGGACCTACGACAACGAATGCCCGGCGAACTCCAAGATCGGCGAGGTGACGATCGAATCGCCGCCGCTGGAAGAGCCGCTCACCGGCGACATCTACGTGGGCACGCAGAACAGCTCCGACCCCGAATCCGGCGAAGAGTTCCGGATCCTGGTCGAAGCGAAGGAACCGAAGGAGGGCATCGACGTCCGCCTGGTCGGCAAGACCGCGGCCAACAAGACCACCGGTCAGCTGACCACGACGTTCGACGAACAGGAGACCGGGGAACTCGCCGGCGCGCTGCCCGAAGGGCTGCCGCAGGTGCCGTTCACCTCGGTCAAGCTCCGGTTCGACCGGGAAGGCGGCACCTCGGTGCTCACCAGCCCGTCGACCTGCAGCACCGAAGCCACCGGCAAGATGGAACCGTGGGCGCGCCCCGGTGAACAGGTGCCGGTGTCGAGCAAGCTCACGTTGACCACGGACCCGGGCGGCGGCAGCTGCCCGACCGGCCTCGGCGCCCGCAGGTTCGCGCCGGGCTTCAGCGCCGCGTCGAACTCCGTGGCGGCGGGCAAGTACAGCCCGTACGAGGTGAAGATCTCGCGGACCGACGGCCAGCAGGAGCTGAAGGCGGTCGACGTCACCCTGCCCAAGGGCCTCGTCGGCCGGCTCGCCGGGATCCCCTACTGCTCCGACTCCGCCATCGCCGCCGCGGCGACGACCAGCGGGAAAGAACAGCAGGCGCACCCGAGCTGCTCCTCGGAAAGCGCGATCGGGACGGTCACGACCGTGTCGGGCACCGGGAGCTCGCCGCTCAGCCTGCCGGGCACGGCCTACCTCGCCGGTCCATATAAGGGGGCGCCGATCTCGATGGTGACCATCACCCCGGCGGTCTCCGGACCGTTCGACCTCGGCACCGTGGTCGTCCGGGTGGCGCTCAACATCGATCCGACGACCGCCCAGGTCAACGCGGTCTCCGACCCGATCCCGAACGTGTTCGGCGGGGTCAAGCTGGACGTCCGCTCGATCGACGTGAACCTGAACCGCTACAGGTTCATGGTCAACCCGACCAACTGCGCCGCCGGCGCCACGGCCGGGACGGTCGACGGAGGCGGCACCGATCCGGCCGACAGCTCCGCCTGGAGCAGCGCCACGGTCTCCGCCGCCTTCCAGGCGACCGGCTGCAAGGGCCTCGGCTTCAAGCCGAAGTTCCACGCCAGGATCACCGGCGGTACCACGCGGGCGAAGAACCCGAAGATCCGGGTCGTCGTCCAGGCTCGCAAGGGCGACGCCAACATCGCCCGCACGGCGCTCAACCTGCCGCACTCGCTGTTCCTCGATCAGGGTCACATCAAGACCATCTGCACGAGGGTCCAGCTGGCGGCCGAAGAATGCCCGTCGGCCTCGGTCTACGGACACGCCGAAGCGAGCTCGCCGTTGCTGAAGAAGAAGTTGAAGGGTCCGGTCTACCTCGTGTCCTCGAAACACGAACTGCCGGACCTGCTGGCCGACCTCAAAGGCCAGATCAACATCCAGCTCGACGGCGTGATCAGCTCCAAGCACGGTGGGCTGAAGACGGTGTTCAACAAGACGCCGGACGTGCCGTTGAAGACGTTCGTGCTGAACATGAGGGGCGGCAAGAAGAGCCTCCTTCAGAACTCCACGAATCTCTGCAAGACCCCGCAGCTGGCCATTCTCAACATGAAGGGCCAGAACGGGAAGACGGTCAAGAACAACAAGTTCCGCTTGAACGTCGCCTCTTGCAAGAAGAAGAAGTAGCCCTGGGGAGGGCTTAGGGATGCGCACCGGCGCGGCGGGCCGAATAGCCTCCGCGCCGGTGCGTCCTTCCATCTCCGTCCTGATCGTCGCCTGGAACAGCGGCTCCGAGCTGCGCCGGACCCTCCCGCCGCTCGCCGCCGAGCTGCGCGACGGAGACGAGCTGATCGTCGTCGACAACGCCTCGCCCGACGACTCCGCCGCCGTGGTGGCCGAGCTGGTGCCCGCCGCGAAGATCGTGACCATGGGCCGCAACCGCGGCTTCGCGGGCGGCGCCAACGTCGGCGCGAGCGCCGCCACCGGGGATCTCCTGGTGATCCTCAACCCGGATGCGATGCCGCTGCCCGGATGGGGCGAGGCGATCCGCCGACCCTGGCTCGAGGGGCGCGGCTGGTCGGCCTGGCAGGGCCTGGTCGCCGAGGGCGACGGCGCCACGATCAACTCGGCGGGCAACCCGGTCCACTTCACCGGCATCGTCTGGGCCGGTATGCATGGCGAGCCGATCGCGAGCGCGCCGGGAGCGGGGGAGGTGACCGTCGCCTCGGGCGCCTGCCTGGCGGTGCCGTCGGAGGTCTGGCGGCGGCTCGGCGGCTTCGCCGAGAAGCTCTTCATGTACCACGAGGACGTCGACCTCTCGCTGCGGCTGCGGCTGCTGGGGGAGACGGTCGGGATCGAACCGGCGGCGGTGGTCGCCCACGACTACGAGTTCGAGGCCTCGGCCGGGAACAAGTGGCGCTGGCTGGAGCGCAACCGGCTCGCCACCTTGGTCCGGCTCTGGCCCGGCTCGCTGCTCCTGCTCCTGGCGCCGCTGCTGCTGGCGGCCGAGGCGGCGCTGCTCTGCGCCGCCGCGGCGGGCGGCTGGGGCGGCCAGAAGCTGAGGGCGAACGGCGAAGCGCTCCTCTGGCTGCCGCGCCTGCTCGGCGAGCGCCGCGCGCTGTGCCGCGAGCGCCGCGTCCCCGCCGTCGACTTCGCCGCCGCCCTGACCCCCGATCTCGACTCGCCCTTCATCCCCGCCGTCGCCCGCTCCGGCCCGGCCCGGTTTCTCCTGCGCGGCTACTGGCGCATCGTCCGCACCCTCCTCTGATCGCCGCCGTGGGGGTTGGCCTGCGGCCGCGAAAAACCCGCTCCTCACGCGGGGTGGCGGCATTTTTAACAGTCCTTGATGTGCCGGCCGGGCGGGATTGCGATAATGCCGGACGCAGTGGATCCGTCGCGCAAACGCAAGATACGCCTGGGCGTCGCGCTCAGCGTGGCAGTCCTTCTTGCCGTCGCCCTCGTCTACGTCAGCTTCAACGCTGCCAGCAAGACGGCGGAACCGTCGCAGATCCTCAGCGCCTCGACCGGCGAGCACTTCGAGATGAACGCCAAGGTCGTCCCCGGTTCGATCAAGCACCACGGCGAAACCATCGACTTCGAAGTCAAGGACCGCGAAGGCAACCAGGAGACGATGCCGGTCAGCTACACCGGCTCCGTCCCGGACCCGTTCCGCGGCGGCCGCGAGATCATCCTCAGCGGCGAACGTGAGTCGGACGGCACCTTCGTCGGCGAACCGGAATCGCTGATCACCAAGTGTCCGTCGAAGTTCACGACGAACGCCAGCGAAACCGCGAGCAGCGAATCCGCCGGCAGTAATGGCTGACGTCGGCAAGGTCCTCCTTGCCCTTGCGTTCTTCTTCGCCGCGGCCTCAGCGGTAACCGCAGTCGTCTGGCGTCACGACGACGGCCGCGTCGCCCTTGCCCGCCGCGGCGTCTACCTCGTCTTCGGCCTGCTGCTCGTCTGCATCGTCCTGATCGAGATCGCCTTCGCGACGAACGACTTCTCGTTCAAAATCGTCGCCGAACACTCCTCCAAAGAGACGCCGATGTTCTACAAGTTGGCGGCGATGTGGTCGAGCCAGGAAGGCTCGCTGCTGCTCTGGGCCTTCGTGCTCTCCGTCTGCGCCTCGCTCGCCCTCTACGCGACCCGCCACAAGCTGCGCGAGATCGTCCCCTGGGCGAACGCGGTGATGATGGCGATCGGCGCCTTCTTCATCGGCCTGATGCTGTTCGCGCCGGAAGTCAACCCGTTCCACGCGTACGCCGCCGACCAGGTGCCGCGCGACGGGATCGGGCTCGAGCCGCTGCTCCAGCACCCGAGCATGATGATCCACCCGCCGATGCTCTACTCGGGGTACGTCGCCTGGACCGTCCCCTTCGCCTTCGCGATCGGCGCCCTGATCACCCGCCGCGTCGACGCCGAATGGCTGCGCGCGACCCGCCGCTTCGCCCTGATCGCCTGGACCTTCCTCGGCTTCGGCCTGCTGCTCGGCGCCCGCTGGTCCTACAGCGAGCTCGGTTGGGGCGGCTACTGGGCCTGGGACCCGGTCGAGAACGCGGCGCTGATGCCGTGGCTGCTCGGCACCGCCTTCCTGCACTCGATCATGGTCCAGGAAAAACGCGGGATGCTGAAGGTCTGGAACGCGTCGCTGATCGTCGCGACCTACTCGATGTGCCTGCTCGGCACCTTCCTGGTCCGCTCTGGCGTGCTCGAGTCGATCCACGCCTTCGGCAACGACACCGTCGGTCCGTACCTGCTGGCGGTGATCGGGATCATCGTCATCGGCTCGACCTTCCTGATCGTCTCCCGCCTCGACGCGCTGCGCTCCGACGAGAAACGGATCGACTCGCTGATATCGCGAGAATCGGTCTTCCTGATCAACAATTTGCTGTTGGTCGGGATGACCGTGGTGATCGCCTGGGGAACCTTCTTCCCGCTGATCTCCGAACTCTTCACCGGCAGCAAGAGCTCGCTCGCGGCGCCCTGGTTCGACCAGTACACGACGCCGCTGGCGGTGATCCTGGTGCTCTTCACCGGGATCGGGCCGCTGCTCGCCTGGCGCCGCGTCACCTGGGCCTCGGCGAAACGCGTCTTCCGCATCCCGCTCGCGGTGGCGGTCGTCGTGCTGGTCGGCCTCTGGGCCTTCACCGACGCGGCGAACCACTTCTGGGCGTTGGCGCTGTTCACGCTGGCGGCATTCGCCATCGCCGGCGTCCTGCAGGAGTTCTACAACGGCGCCCACGCGCGGCAGAAGACCTCCGGCGGCTCCTTCGCCGGCGCCCTGGTCGCCGTCACCGCCCGCAACCGACGCCGTTACGGGGGCTACATCGCCCACATCGGCGTGGCCGTCCTGCTGATCGGCATCGCCGCCTCCTCGAGCTTCCAGACGAACGAAAACGTCTCGATGAAGCCGGGCGAAACGCGGGTCGTCGACGGGCGCGAATTCACCTACAAGCGGCCCTACGTCCTGGTCGACAGCGAGAAGTTCACGCTCGGCGCGATCGTCGAAGTCAGGCAGGACGGCAAGTACCTCACCACGCTGCACACCAGCCGTCGCTTCTACCGGCCGACCGGCGCCGCCGCCAACGGCACGATCGCCGACTACTTCGCCGGCAACGCGACCAGCGAGGTCGGGCTGAAGACGACCCCGGTGCGCGACATATGGATCGTCGTCCAACCAAACACCAACCACGTCCAGGGGCAGCTGGCACGGGCCGACAAGGGCTTCGAAAAGTGCGTCGAAGCCGGGCCGGGGACGCCGCAGCAGTGCAAAGACCTGAACGCGCTGATGCGCGCGGCGGCAAAGAACCCCAAGCTGGAAGCGACGGCGCTCAACGAGATCGAACAGCTGCAACTGCTCTCGGCCCAGAAGATCGCCCGCGAGTACGCCAACATGGACCTGGCGGCCACCTTCAAGGTGATCGTCAACCCGCTGGTGATGTGGATGTGGATCGGCGGCATCATCGCCCTGGTCGGCGCCCTGATCGCCGTCTGGCCCGCCCGCAGCCGCCGCAAGGGCGCGATGGTGCGGACCGAGGCCGACGAGCTGAAGGAAGCGAAATACCGCGAAATCCGCGACGCCGAGCTCGACCACGCCTCCGGCAAGCTCTCCGACGAGGACTACGCGATCCTCGACGCCGAGCTGCGCAAGGAAGCGGTGGAGCTGCTCGACGCGGTCGGGGCGGGGGCGGGCAGCAGCGCGCGCCCGCTGCGGGTCGGCCGCGCCGGCCTGCCGAGCGACTACGTCGACGGCGGCAACGGCAACGGCCACGCGAATGGCAACGGCCACGTCGAGGCCGAGGGCAACGGCACCGCGACCAACGGCAACGGCCACCACCCGAGGCCAACGGCAACGGCAACGGGAACGGCGCCGCACGTGAGCCCGCCGACCGCGATCAGTAGCGAGAACCCTCTACACTCCGGCCCATGTACACGATCCTCGGCGTCATCCAGGTGATCATCTCCGTCGTCCTCGTCTTCCTGATCCTGCTGCATTCGGGCAAAGACGCGGGGCTCTCGGGCGCCTTCGGGATCGGTGGTGGCGGCAGCAGCATCGGCGGCGGCTCGATGGTCGAGCGCAACCTGGACCGCGCGACGATCTTCTTCGCGATCCTCTTCGCGATCAACACGATCGTCATCCTCAAGATTCAATAGGGTCCGCTCCCCGGCCAGTCGCGGCGCGACCGCGCGTCTGACACGGCGCGCAGTTCGCCGCCTCCTCTCGGCCCACGTAGCGCTGCTACGCGGGTCTCGCATCGTCGACGCCCTGCTTGGTCGCCCGCACGCTCGCGGGCGTGCCCGGCCGGGTCGCGACCCCTTGCACCGTTGGCCGGCGGCCCGTCAACTTAGCTCTCTCTGTAACCGTGGTTGACAAAGCAGGTATATTTGTCAAGCACGCAGACTTCAATCTCGCGTTTGACAAGGAGGAGAAAAGTGGAGGCGCACGCGGAGCACGCGCATCACCACCATCACCACGACGACGACGTGGAGCTGAATCCGGCTGCCTGGAGCGACGGGAAGCGCTACGCCTGGCTGCTCGGCATCCTCATCCCGCTGGCCCCGTTCATCGCCTGGGGCGCGGTCGAAGGGACCGGCTTCGGCGGCTTCTGGTTCCTCGGCCCGGCCCTCGTCTTCGTCGTCTTCCCGCTGCTCGACCTGATCATCGGCACCGACGCCACCAACCCGCCCGACTCGATCCTCAAGTGGCTCGAGCAGGACCACTACTACCGTTGGTGCACCTACCTCTTCATCCCGATCCAGTACGCCGGGCTGATCTTCGCCTGCTGGAAGTGGGGGGACGGCGGGCTCTCGGTCTTCGAAAGCATCGGCCTGGCGACGACGATGGGCGTCGTCGGCGGGATCGGCATCAACACCGCGCATGAGCTCGGCCACAAGCGCGACGACCTGGAGAAGTGGCTGAGCCGGGTCGCCCTGGCGCAGACCGGCTACGGGCACTTCTTCATCGAGCACAACCGCGGCCACCACGTCCGCGTCGCGACGCCGGAGGACCCGGCCAGCTCGCGGCTGGGGGAGAGCTTCTGGGAATTCCTCCCGCGCACCGTCTCCGGCAGCCTCACCTCGGCCTGGGGGATCGAGGCGGCCCGCCTCGACCGGCTCGGCAAGTCCCACTGGACCCTGCGCAACGACATCCTCGGCGCCTGGGCGATGACCATCGTCCTCTTCGCCGCCCTCGCCGTCGCCTTCGGCCCGATCGTCCTCCCGTACCTCGTCCTGCAGGCGGTGATCGGCTTCTCCCTGCTGGAGGTCGTCAACTACCTCGAGCACTACGGGCTGCTGCGCGAGCGCAAAGAGGACGGCCGCTACCAGCGCTGCCTGCCGCGGCACAGCTGGAACAGCAACAACGTCGCCTCCAACGTGCTGCTCTACCACCTGCAGCGCCACTCCGACCACCACGCCAACCCGACCCGCCGCTACCAGGCCCTGCGCCACGTCGACGAGGCGCCGCAGCTGCCGACCGGCTACGCGGGGATGATCGTGCTCGCCTGGTTCCCGCCGCTCTGGCGCCGGGTGATGGACCCGCGCCTGCTCGACCACTTCGAAGGCGACGTGACCCAGGCGAACATCAACCCGCGCAAGCGCGACAAGGTCCTGCGGCGCTACGGCGGTGGAACCGACAGCGGTGCTGCCGGGGGCGGCGCCACCCTGGGGGCGGCCTCGTGAGCGCCTGGGTCTGCCCCGGCTGCGGCTACGTCTACGACGAGGCCGTCGGCAACCCACGCGAGGGCTTCCCGGCCGGGACGCCGTGGAGCGAGGTGCCCGACGACTGGGCCTGCCCCGACTGCGGCGTCCGCGACAAGGTCGACTTCGAGCCGATGGCGGAGGGCGACTGACCGCCTCCGCTGCGACGATAGGGGGGATGGCCGGCCGCGCGCCATACCCGGAGGCAGCCCGCGAGCTGCTGCGCCAGACCCTCCTCGCCGCCGCTCGCGAACAGCTCGAAGGGCGACCGTGGTCGGAGGTGACGATGGGCGACATCGCCACCGCGGCCGGGGTCAGCCGCCAGACCCTCTACAAGGAGTTCGGCAACAAAAGCGACTTCGCGGTGGCGGTGACGATCCACGAGGCCGAACGCTTCCTCGACTCGGTCGAGGACGCGGTGCGGGCCCACTCCGACGACCCGCGCGCCGCCATCCAGGCGGCGCTCGAGCTGTTCCTGCGGACGGCGGGCGAGGACCCGCTGATGCGCACGATGCTGAGCGACGACGGCTCCGGCGGCATGCTGCCGTTCGTCACCACGCAGGGACTGCCGGTGGTCGGCTGGGCGACCGCGCGCCTCTCGACGGTGATCGAAGAGGAGTGGCCGCAGGCGCCGAAAAGGGACGTCGCGCTGCTCGCCGAGGCGCTCGTCCGCCTGGCGATCTCCTACATCACCAACCCCTCCGAGACGCCCGACACGACCGCCACCCGGGTCGCCGACCTGCTCGGCCCGTTCATCGACCGCGCCCTCGGCACGGCTTGATCGCCGTCCTCGCCGACACTCACATGCCCAAGGGCGGTCGGCGCCTGCCGGGTCGCTGCGTCGAGCTTCTGCGCGAGGCCGAGGCGGTGCTCCACGCCGGCGATCTCTTCGCGGTCGAGGTCCTGCGGGAGATCGACGCGATCTGCCCCGGCCCGATCCATGCCGTCCACGGCAACGTCGACGAAGGCGAGCTGCGAGCGACGCTGCCGGAGGCGCTCGAGGTGGGGTTGGACGGCGCTCGCGTCGCGATGATCCACGACTCGGGTCCGTCGAAGGGGAGGCTGGGCCGGATGCGCGCCCGCTTCCCCGAGGCCGACGCGGTGGTCTTCGGCCACAGTCACCTGCCGCTCCACGAAGAAGACGAAGACGGCTTCCAGATCTTCAACCCGGGCAGCCCGACCGAGCGCCGCCGCTCGCCGCGCCACTCGATGGGCCTGCTGCGGGTCGACTCCGGCCGGCCCGTCTTCGAGCACGTCTGGCTCTAGTCGCCGGCGACCAGGTCGTGCTGGTAGGCGTAGGCGACGGCCTGGGCGCGGTCGCGGGCGCCGATCTTGGCGAAGAGGTGGTTGACGTGGCTCTTCACGGTGGCGCCGCTGACCACCAGGCGGTCGGCGATCTCGCCGTTGGAGAGACCCGCGGCGATCAGCTCCAGCACCTCGGCCTCGCGCGGGGTGAGGCCGTCGGGCAACTCGTCCTCCGTGGACGGGGCCGGGGTGTCGCCGCGCTGGACCGCGGCGATCAGCTGGCGCTGGACGGCCGGGTCGATCGTCGCCTCGCCCGCCGCGACCTGTTCGACCGCGTCGCGGATCTGCTCGGCGCCCGCGTCCTTGGTCAGGTAGCCGCGCGCGCCCGCCTGCAGGGCCGCGACCACGGTCTCGTCGTCGGCGTAGGTGGTCAGCGCGACGACACCGATCCGGGGATGCGTCTCGGACAGCCGCCGCGTCGCCTCGATCCCGTCGAGGCGCGGCATCCGCAGGTCCATCAGCACCACGTCGGGCTGTTCGGCGGCGACCAGGGCCAGTGCCTCCTCACCGTCGGCGGCGGCGCCGACCGGCTCGATCCCGTCGATCAGCCCGAGCATCAGGGTGAGGCCCTCGCGGACGACGCGCTGGTCGTCGGCGACGATCACCCGCAGCGACGCCGCGCGCTCCGCGCCCTCCGCCTCGCTCACGCGGGCACCCAGAGCTCGACCCGGAAGCCGTCCGCGGTCGGCCCGGCGAGCAGCCGGCCGCCGATCAGCTCGGCCCGCTCGCGCATGCCGCTCACCCCGTAGCCGGCGCCGGTCCCGGCCAGCGCCGCCGGCTGGGGCACCCGCGGCTCGGCCCCGTCGCCGGCCGAGTCGGTGACGATCAGCTGGACGCCGTCGGGGTCGTACTCGAGCCGGATCTCCACCCGCTCTGCTTCCTCGGCGTGCTTGCGCACGTTGGTGAGCGCCTCCTGGGCGGTGCGGAAGACGGCCAGCGCCGCTTCGGAGGGGAGCCGGCGCGGCTCGCCGCTGATCTCCAGCGTGCACTCGATCCCATGCGCGCGCATGTCCTCGAGCAGCTCCTCCAGCTTGTCCGGGCCGGGGACCGAATCGCCGCGCAGCGCCTTGATCGCGGCGCGCGCCTCGTCGAGCCCGGCGGCGGCGTGGCGGTGGGCGCGGCCGATCGCCGCGATCACCTCGGAGTCGACGTCGCGATCGAGGGCCAGCAGGCGCGCCCCCTCGAGCTCCACCGAGAGCGCCGAGAGCGAGTGGGCGAGGACGTCGTGCAGCTCGCGCGCGATCCGGCTGCGCTCGTCCAGGGCCGCCGCCTCGTTGCGCGCCTCGCGCGTCCGCTGCTCCTCGTCGAGCAGCGCCTGCGCCTGGATCTGGTGCTCCTCGCTCAGCCGCAGCAGGTGGCCGATGACGAACATGAAGATGTAGGCGATCGCGGTCCAGGAGAAGACCAGGAAGCGTTCGCTCGAGGTGGCGAGGATGCCGATCTCGACGATCGCGATGATCGGGACGATCGTCGCCAGCGCCAGCCGTTTCGGCAGCCGGATCACCGCTGCGGCCACCGCCGCGTAGGTGCCGAGCACCGCCGTCCCCGACGGCTGCACCGTCATCAGCGCGATCGAGGAGTAGCCGAGCAGGCTGATGTAGACGAACTCGATGCGGTCGTCCTGAGGGTCGAAGATCAACTCGATCGCGATCAGGATCGCCAGCGTGCCGCCGCCGAGCAGCGTCACCAGGCCCTCGCCGTGGAGCGCTGGGGTCGGCGTCCCGATCAGGCCGGAGATCAGGATCAGGACCATCGAGACGACCGGCCAGATGCGCATCCGCAGCGGCGTCTTGCCGTCGGGCCGCAGTCGTTCGCGCAGCAGCATGATGCCGTGCGGCCGGTCCGGCTGGTCGTCCGGGCGGAAGATCTGCATGTACGTAGGTTATGAGCCGGCCCGGGGCTTGTCATGGGCGCCCGGGTTGAGCGCCTGGGAGGCGTCTCCACCCAGGGGTTGAGCCGCGATTTCGGCGCCGAGGCCGATGCGCGCCGCCTTCCCGCCGCATAGCTTCGGCGCCATGGACACGGCGATCAGAGTCAGCGGGCTGCGGCGCTCCTTCGGGGACGTCGAGGCGGTGGCCGGGGTGGACCTGGAGGTCCGCCACGGCGAGATCTTCGCCTTCCTCGGTCCCAACGGGGCGGGGAAGACGACGACCATCGAGATCCTCGAGGGATTCGGTGGGCGCGACGCGGGGGAGGTCGAGGTGCTGGGCGTCGACCCGGCGCACGCGACCTCCGACTGGCGCCAGCGGGTCGGGATCGTGATGCAGGAGTCGCCCGGCGAGCAGGAGCTGACCGTGCGCGAGGTGATGGAACTGTACGCGGGGCTCTACCGGGCGCCGCGCGGGGTGGAGGAGACGCTGGCGTTGGTCGGCCTCGACGACGAGGCGGCGGCGAAGCTGACCGGGGCGCTCTCCGGCGGCCAGCGACGCCGGCTCGACGTCGCCCTGGCGCTGATCGGCGATCCCGAGCTGATCTTCCTCGACGAGCCGACCACCGGCTTCGACCCGGCGGCGCGCCGCGACGCCTGGAAGATGCTCGACGGCCTGCGCGAGCTGGGCAAGACGATCTTCCTCACCACCCACTACATGGAGGAGGCGGAGCGCCTCGCCGACCGGATCGCGGTGATCGCGGCCGGCCGGATCATCGACGAGGGCACGCCGGCGACGATCGGCCACCGCGACCTCGCCGCCTCGGAGATCATCTTCTCGCTGCCCGGCGGGTTCGCCGAGGACGACCTGCCCGAGGACCTGGCGGCGCTGCTCCAGCCCGCCCGCCGCGACGGTCGGATCGAACTTCACAGCGCCGCGCCGCTGGCCGACCTCGGCCGGCTCGGTTCCTGGGCCGAGGGGCGCGGAGTGGAGGTGGGCGAGCTCGAGGTGCGCCGCCCGACCCTGGAGGACGTCTACCTGCGACTCACCGCCGAAGCGGCCGAGCTCGCCACCGAGGAGGCACGCTGAGATGGACCTGGTCCTGCACGTCACCCGCTTCCAGTTGCGCGCCTTCCTGCGCAACCGCAAAGCGCGGATGTTCACCCTGGTGATCCCGCTGATCCTGCTCTGCCTGCTCGCCGGGGTCTTCCACGGCGGCGAAACGACGGTCAGCGGGGTGACGATCGACTACCGCCAGTTCTTCGTCCCCAGCGTGATCGTCTTCTCGCTCACCCTCTCGACCCTGGCGATGCTGGTCGCCTCGGTCGTCCAGCAGCGCGAGCTGGGGATCCTCAAGCGGCGCCGGGCGACGCCGATGCCCGCCTGGGCGATCATCGTCAGCCAGTCGCTGACCGTGGTGCTGATGGCGATCGGGACGGTGGCGCTGCTGCTGGTCGTCGGCGCGATCGCCTTCGGTGTCCACTTTCCGACGGCGGGCCTGCCGACGCTGGTGCTCGGGGTGCTCTTCGGCGCGGCCTCGTTCTGCGGGCTCGGCTACGCGCTCAGCACCTTCGCCGACTCCGCCGACGCGGCGCAGCCGATGATCCAGCTGATCACCTTCCCGCTCTTCTTCATCTCCGGCATCTGGATCCCGATCTCCGAACTGCCCGGCTGGATCGCGACGACCGCCAAGGTCTTCCCGGTCGAGCACGTCGCCGACCTGATCCACCGCGCCTACGTCGGCGCCGTCCCGGTCGGGCCGGTGCTGCTCGACCTGGTGATCCTGCTCGCCTGGGCAGCCGCCGGCGCCACCGTAGCGGCGCGCCGCTTCGTCTGGCTGCCGCCGCGGAAAGGCTAGGGGTCGGTTCCGGGGGGTTCAGGCCGCGTGCTTCGCGGCCGTGGCGCCCGTCCGAGGTGCGTCCCGGGCGTCTCGTGGCGGCCCGGGCAGGCTGTGGCCGCCACGAGACGCCCGGGACGTGAGGGTCTCGCAGGGAAGTCCACACAGGCGTGGGAGAGATGTCGAGGACGTCACAGATCCTCATGCCTCCCGTGACGGGATCGGGGCCGCACCCGGGTGAGTTCGCACTTTCGCTCGCCATGCGAGCAGAACTGCGAACTCATCCGGGGAGGGCATGAGGAAGACGGGAGGAAGCGTGGACTTCCCCCGCTCCTCGTCACCGATCCCGGGAGTTCGTGACGGACCACGCACCTCTCCCCGACACCCGGCCTTCTCGGTGGCGGCCACAGCCTGCCAGGGCCGCCACCGAGAAGGCCGCGTCCCTTGGCCGTCCCTTTGAGCTCCTCTACCTCCGGGCGCCAGCTCCCCCCGCAGCCCCCGCGCCCCGCCTCCCTCAGTGAGAAACGGTGTGGACCTGGCAGCTGGCCGGATGGTTGCTGTGGAAGTAGCAGCGGTCGTTGACCCAGTGGACCGCGTAGTGGGCGTTGACGAGGACGACGTTGTGGCGGATCGCGTAGAAGACGTTGAGGCGGCCGTAGTAGTCGTTCGCGCCTTTCCACCAGGAGACGTTGCACTTGAGTCGGGATTTGCTCTGACGGGTGCAGCCGATCGCCTGTTCCTGGCCGTGGAGGAAGCGGCCGCCGAAGACTTCCACCAGGATCAGGTAGCTCAATTCTTCGCCGCGTTCGCGGGTCATCGTCGGGATGTGGGCCTTCGGCACCTTGACCGTCGGCTGCGCCCCGCCCGATTCGACGTAGTCGATCCACGACTGCACCCATTCCTGGATCTGGTCGACGCGGGTGAAGACGGCCGGGCTGGTCGGCTTGCAGTCTTCGCTGCCCAGGCTGGTGACGCCCACCTCGACCAGGCTGCCGTCGGCCCGTCGCGCCATCGCCGGCCCGCCGGAGTCGCCGTGGCAGGTGGTGATGTGGTACTTCGGCGCGTCGATCGCGCAGAGCTGGATGGTCGGGTCGAGGAAGGGGTAGATGCGGCGGATGCCCTTTTCGCAGCGCTTCGATTCCTCCACCGGCACGGTCGCCGCCTGCAGCTGGTCGGCGATCGTTTCGGCGTGCCGGTTGTCGATTCCCCAGCCGGCCACGGTCAGCTTCGTGCCCGCTTCGTAGAGGCTCGATTCGGCCTTGGTGGCGAGCGCGATCGGCGTCGCGGTGACCGGCCTGGTGAGGATCAGGAGACCGGCGTCACCGTGCAGCACCGAGGGGCTGAAGCTCGGGTTGACGATGACCCGTTCGACGTCCGAGATCTTGTCCGCCGGGATGTGCTTGAGATTGGAGACGCCGGTGGCGACCTTGATCAATTCCGGCTCGACCAGCGAGCTCGAGCTGATGTCCTCGACGCAGTGGCCGGCGGTGAGGATGACGCGGGGCGCGACGACGGTGCCCGAGCAGGCATAGCCGTCGGTGGCCTGCAGGCCTTCGATGAAGGCGAGCGAGGGGTAGGTCGCGATCGTCGTGCTGTGGCCGCCGATCACCGAGCCGGTCGCCTTGGAGCTTTCGGCCGGCGCGGCGACCTTCGCCGCGGAGACGCCGGCGTCGTCACCGCGCGAGCGCGGCGCGGCGCTCGCCGAGGCGGCGAGGAGGAAGGAGCCGAGCAGGGCCAGCGCGGCGAGCATCGCCACGGCGGCGCGGCCCCGCGGGGCGGCGCTGATCACGCTGTCCTCATGTAGTCGGTTCTTCACGTGTTCCCTGCGAACACGGGCCGGGTGGCCCAGGTGCGCGCGAGTGTATCGGCGCGAACGCACGAATGCCTGAGAACGGCAGGCTGACGAGCGGACGCATATCGCTCGCCGCCTGGCTCGGAACGGGCCAAAGTTGTCTCTTCTCAAGCGGCCCTGGCGGCCCTACCGTGGCGGCCATGAGACTTCGAACTCTGCTGATCGTCCTCGTCCTCGCCCTGCTCGTCCCTCAGGCCGCGAGCGCGGCGCCGGGCGAAATCACGACCTTCCCGCTGCCCGCGGGGGCGACGCCGGAAGGGATCGCGGCGGGCCCGGAAGGGAGCCTCTGGTTCGCCGAGCGCGGCCTGGACCGGATCGGCCGCGTCACCCCGGGCGGAGATGTGACCGAATACCCGCTGCCGACGGCGAACGCGCAGCCCTCGCAGATCGCCGCGGGGGCCGACGGGAACATGTGGTTCACCGAGTCGCGGTCGGGGAACGTCGGCCGCATCACTCCCCTCGGCGTCGTGACCGAGTTCCAGATCTGCGACGAATACTGCGCGCCTTGGGGGATCACGGCGGGGCCCGAAGGGGACGTGTGGGTCGCGCTCGCGGGCTCCGGCGAAGTCGCCCGCGTCACCGCGAGCGGCGCGATCACCAGGTTCCCCCTGGACGTGGGGGCGAACACCCCGGCGATGATCGCCACGGGCTCCGACGGCAACCTCTGGATCGCCGACAAGGGCCTGGTCGAGGAAGAACCGACGATCGGCCAGGTCGTGCGGCTGACGCCGAGCGGGCAGGCGACCAGCTTCCTGGTCCCGACGCCGGTCGAAAACTTCCGTCCCACGGCGATCGCCGCCGGGCCCGACGGCGCCATCTGGTTCTCCGGCAGCGGGGTGGGGGTCGGGCGGGTCGACACCTCGGGGTCGTTCTCGGAGTTCCCGGTCCCGCAATGGGGTGAAAGCGACGCGATGACGGCCGGGCCCGACGGCGACGTCTGGTTCGCGATGAGCGGCGGGGGCGCCCATGACGGATGGATCGACCGCATCACCCCGGACGGCCACCTGACGACCTACTCCGTGCCCTACGGCTCACGCGGGGTCACGGTCGGCGCCGAAGGCGACATCTGGTTCACCGAGTGGGTGGAAGGCAAGATCGGCCGACTCGCGCCCGGCGCGTCGGGCCTCGAAGTCACCGCCGGGCGGGGGACGGCGCACGGCGCCCGTGTACGGGTCCCTCTCTACTGCGGCGGCGGCAGCGCGACCGGCCGTTGCGCCGGGACGCTGATGCTGAAGGCATCGGTCAAGGTCACCTCCGGTGGGCCGATCACGCACCGCCGGATCACGATCGGCTCGGCCCACTACTCGCTCGCCGACGGAACCCGGGGCACCGTCGCCGTCCGGCTGTTCCGCAAGCGGCTGAAGCGGGCCCGACATGGCTCCCAGGTGCGGACCGAAGCATTCGCCCGCGGCTCGGCCGGAGTCGGCACCCGCCGCGCCTTCGACCTCTCGCTGCCGCGGATCCCGGGCTGATCGTCAAAGGGGGACCGCCGGGCGGCCGCCTCGAGCCCCTCGGCGGCGTAGCCGCTCGCCGATAGACCACGGGTTTCGCTGGGCGATATGGAAAGTCAGCCGGCCTCGATCGCGCGTGCGATCGAGGCCCCGGCGGCTTCGAGCTCCGCCGGGGTCGTGGCGATGCGCATCGAGCCGGGCCCCGGCGCGGCGGTGCCGTCGGTGCTGCCGACCACGAGGTGGAGGTCGGTCCGCGTGAGTCGGCAGAGGCGGGCCAGCTCGCCGACCACCTTGCCCGCGAGGCTCTGTGAGTCGAATCGGCCCTCGCCGCTGATCACGGCGGCGGCCGTCCTCACCTTGGGTTCGATCCCGAGGGCATCGAACAGATAGGCGGCGCCCGGCCTCAGCTCGGCGCCGAATGCCGACCAGAGGCCGCCCGAGAGGCCGCCCGCGCAGCCGGTCATCGGCCGCTCACGGGGGTCCCGGGGCAGCCGTCGTGCCAACTCCGCCAGGCGTTCCGAGAGGACTCCGACCTGGGTCGGATCGGCGCCCTTCTGCGGGCCGAAGACCTCGGCCGCCAGCTCGAACGGCGTGTTCACGTCGCACAGCACGGTCAGGGTGGCGCGGCCGAGGCCGCCGCCGGCCTCGATCGCCTCGATCGCGCCGAGACCGCCGTCGGTCGTGGCGCTGCCGCCGGCGCCGACGATGACGTGGCCGGCGCCCAGCTCGAGCGCCGCGCGGACGAGCTCCCCGGTGCCCGCCGTGGACGCGCCGACGGGGTCGCGCACCGCCGGCTCGAGCAGCGCCAGCCCACTGGCCGACGCCGAGTCGACGACCGCGGTCCGGCCGTCGGAGAGCATGCCGATCGGCGCTGTGATCGGTCGCCCGACCGCGTCGTGCGCCGCGGCCGAGACGAGCTCGCCGCCGAACGCGCGGAGCAGGCAGTCTCGGGTCCCTTCGCCGCCGTCGGCCAGGGGGACGACGAGGCTCGTCGGTCCGCCCGCGGCGCCGAGGCCGCGGGCGATGGCGTCGCCGACCGCCGCGGCGGTGAAGGTGCCCTTGAACGAGTCGGGGGCGATCAGGACGGGCCCGGCCAAGATGGTCATCCGGGCGGTCGGGCCGACCCCGGCCGGACCCGTCCGATCCAGGCGCGCGTCATCGGGGGAAGACGGCGCCTCGGATCACTAGGCGGTGACCCGTGACCACTGTTCGTTCCAGAGGGTCAGGCGGCTGCCGGTCGGCGATTCCCGCCACTTGAACTGCTTCGGATCGGTCTTCAGGTAGAGGAAGGGGAATTCGTCGGTCGCTTCCTTGTAGGCGGCGTTGCCGGCGGTCGTGCCGTTCGGGTAGCCGGTGTAGGCGACGTTGGCGGCGGAGTTTTCCGGCTGCAGGATGAATTCCATGAACGTCAGGGCTGTGCCGGGGCTCTTCGCCTTGGCGCCGACGGAGAGCGTGTCGCACCCCATCGAGAGCCCTTCCTTGGGCCACTCGAAGCTCCACTTTTCCGCTTCCTGGGGCTTCAGCGTCTTCAGCACCTGCAGCGTCGTCCCGCCCCAGGCGTGCGAGAGCCAGGCGTTGCCGCCGCCGAACTCGGTTTCGAGATCGCTGGAGAAGGCGGCCAGGCTCGGCTTGACGGCCAGCAGTTCTTCGGCTGCCTGCGTCACCTGTTCTTCGTCCCCCGAGTTGAGGTCGTAGCCGAGCCGGATCAGGGACATGGTCATGGTCTCGCCCTCCTCGTCGAGGAGGTAGATGTGACCCTTGGCCTCTTCGTTTTCCCAGAAGTCGTTCCAGGAGCCGGTCACCTGCACCTTGTCGGGCTGGTAGGCGATACCCGCCGGACCGTAGGCGTAGGGGATCGAGTAGCGGTCGGTGCCGTCGTCGTAGGACGGGCTGCGGAAGTAGGGGGTGATGTGTTCCCAGGTCTTCAGTTCGGTCGGGTCGAACGGCTGCAGGAGGTTGCCTTCGATCATCCGTTTGTTGAAGGCGCTGTTGGTCGTGATCAGGTCGTAGGGGAGACCCGCGGCCACCTTCGCCAGCATGCTTTCGGGATTGTCGAAGTACACCTGGTTGACCTTCACCCCGTAGCGCTTTTCGAACGCCGCCAGGACCTTGGGTTCGATGTAGGACTCCCAGGTGAACCAGGTGATGTCGCCGTCCGGTTTCGGCTTGACCACGCCGGCGGTGGTGCTGCTGCCGGACGAGCCGCAGGCCGAGAGCCCGAGGCCGCCGAGGCCGCTCAAGGCGCCGATCGCCAGAAATGCGCCGGCGCCGCCTTTGAGCGCCTCGCGCCGCGTGGTGCGTTGGGTAAGTGGGTTGTCGTTCACTCGTATATCTCCTCGATAACCGCTGGTCCAAGCGGCCGGCTTGCCAAGATTTCTCCGCGCTGCAGGTGACTTGCTGTCTAGCTGGGCGTGTCGGGGACCTCCTGTTCGCCGTTCAGGACCGCGATCACCCGATCGCGGGCCTCGTCCAAGGTCCTCGCCAGATCGGTCCGGAAGGTGGAGAAGCTCCCCGTCCGCAGCTGCTCGAGCAGGGCTTCGTGCTGGTTGGTCAGCTCCTTGACGTCGATGTGCAGACGGGTCGTGATCCCGAGGCAGAGCCGGATCTCCGCGTCGCAGTGCGCGTAGAGCGCCTCCAGTCGGCGGTTGTCGGCGAGCGCGACGATGGCGCTGTGGAATTCCCGGTCGGCATCGATGACGTGCAGCCACTCGTCGTCGGCGCCGAAGGAGCGGAAGCGGGAGATCGCCCCGTCCAGGCGCTTCAGGTCGGGCTCGCGTCCGGAGGCGGCCAACTCGTCCAACGCCGCCAGCTCGAGGGCTCGCCTGACGACGAAGATCTCGACCACGTCGTCCGGCTCCAGGCGGACCACCGTCGCGACGCGGTGCCTGCCCTGGACGAGCAGGCCCTCGGTGCCGAGGATGCGGAGCGCTTCGCGCATCGTGTTCGGCGAGACGCCGAGCGTTCCCGCCAGTTTCGCCTCCCGCATCGGTGAGCCGGGCTGCAGCTCGCCGCGGAGGATCAGCCGACGCAGGACGTCGGCGGCGCGCTCGGCGGTCGACGCGCGGCTCAGGGTCAGGTCCGAGAGGACGGTCGAATCCGGCGCGGGGTGATCTTGCTTGATGGTCACGCGGCGGCAGACTACCGTGAGGACCTCATGTCGTCAATTCGTCACGAATTCACGAATGACGTATCGTTGGCGGCGCACCCCCTCCGCAGGACGAGCCGCGGTGCGTCCCCCGTCGACCCCGACAGATCAGGCAGATCCCCATGCACACGGCACTGCAGCTGGCCCGCGAGCACTTCGAGATCCGGATCGAGGGGAAGGAGGCGACCCGCGAGGAGCTGCTCCCGGAGTGGGGCCCCCACGATCGCCTCGGGATCGTCGTCCGCGATCCCTACGCGGCGGTCGGCGCCTGCCACCTGATCCAGCTCTCGATCACCGCCTTCTACGACGCCGTCCCGGCGCGCCGCGCCGCGGCCCGCAGCCGCGACCCGCTGGATCCTCGTTCGATCTATCCCGAGGTCTACGCCTTCCACGTCGGCGCGCGCCACGGTGACCTCTCCTACCTCGACGTCTGGCCGGCGCGGAAGGAGATCCTGGTGGCCGACGATCCACGCCAGGTCCTCGATGCCGTCAACACCGCCGCGATCACCCGGCTGCTCGTCCCCGACCTGACGGCGCGCCCGGTCGAGCACGAGTGGAAGGAGCCCGCGGCGGCGCGCGAGCGGATCGTCTCGGCGTTCCTCTACGACGCCTCGGGTCGCACCGCGGGAGCCGACGTCGAGATCGCCGGGTTGCGGACCCGGACCGAGGTCAACGCGCGCAAGGTCCTCGACATGGACGCGGTCGCGGCGCAGATCAGCGAGGGCCAGGTCTCGGGACGGCCGGGGCAGGCGGCGCTCGTGGCGCTCGCCGACCCGGAGCTCGAGGAGAGGCGCTGGGAGACGCGGGTGCTGCGGCGGGTGGGCGAGGCCGCCGCGGGACTGGCGCGAGCGCGTCGAGACCGCGAGGCGATCCGCGACGACGCCGGCCTGGCGACCGAGAGCTACCGGCGGACGACGGTCGACGACGCCCTCGCCAGGCTGGCTGGATAAAGATTGGTCACCAAGTCACTTGACAACCAATATGGAAGGACTTACGGTCGCGGCCCCATGGGCGACGACGCGGCCAACGACCTGACCCGGGCGCTCGGCGCCGCCGCCGGCACGGTGGCCGCCCAGACCGGCGCCCAGCGCACCGCCCACGCCCTCCGCGAGGCGATCCTCTCGGGCCGGGTCGGGCCGGGCGCGCAGGTCGGCGAGTCGCGGATCTCCACCGCCTTCGACGTCTCGCGCAACACCGCCCGCGAGGCGCTGCGCCTGCTGGCGGCGGAAGGGCTGGTCTCCCACCAGCCCAACCACAGCCCGATCGTGACCGTCCTCGGCAGCGGCGACGTCGAGGACGTCTTCGCGGTCCGGACGGTGATCGAGGTCGGTGCGATCGACCTGATCGCCCGTCGCCGCGCCGCCGTCGACTTCGGCCCGCTGCGAGAGGCGGTGGCGAGGCTGGGAAGGCTCGCCGAGTTCGGCGACCCGACCGAGGTGATCGAGGCCGACCTCTCCTTCCACGCCGCCCTGGTGGGGGCCGCCGGCAGCCCGCGCCTGACCGCCGCGTTCTCCCGGATCGAGAACGAGGTGCGCCTCTGCCTCTCGATCTCGACCCGCTCGCACGGGACGGTCGGCGAACTCGTCGAACAGCACGACCAGCTCCTGAAGCTGGCCGAGGGCGGCCGCCACGAGCAGCTTCGCAAGCTCCTCCGCGAGGACATGGAAGAGGCGGCGAGGATCGTGATCGACGGCCTGCCCGCGGACGGGGAGCCGGTCGCGGCGGCGACGCCCGAGGCCGCGCCGGGTGGCGATCGATGAGCCGCGGCGGCGAAGGCGGGCGCTCGCTCTGGACGGCGCTGATGGCCCCCGGTGCGCTGATCCTCCTCTTCTTCTTCCTCGTCCCCTTGGTGATGGTCGTCGTCTTCTCCTTCGGCACCGTCAACGACCTCAACCAGCCGGTCCTCGGGTTCTCGAACGCCAACTACGTGAGCGTCTTCAAGCCCTACAACATGGCGCCCGTCTGGCGGACGATCTGGTTCACCGGCATCGCCACCGGCGTCTGCCTGCTGCTCGGCTACCCGGTCGCCTACCTGGCGGCCCGCTTCGCCGGGCGCCTCGGCCCGGTGGTGATCGCGCTCGTCCTGCTGCCCTGGCTGGTCGACTACCTCGTGCGGATCTACGCCTGGGAGTCGATCCTGACGCCCAACGGCCTCATGCCCAGCGCCATGCACGCCCTCGGCCTGGGCCGGCCGAACCTGGCGGGTCGGAACCTGACCGTGATCGTCGGGCTCATCTACGGCTACCTGCCGCTGATGATCCTGCCGATCTACGCCTCGGTCCGGGACCTGCCGCGAGACGTGATCGAGGCGGGCAAGGATCTGTTCGGAACGCCGCTCCGGGTCTTCCTCGGCGTGACCCTGCCGCTGACCCGCGAGGGTGTGATCGGCGGCTGCCTGCTGGTCTCGCTGCCGATGCTGGGCGACTTCGCCACGGCCCAGTTCCTCGGCGGTCCCGACTCGACCATGATCGGCAACACGATCAACCAGCAGTTCACCGGCGGCGGCTCACAGACCGTCGGCGCCGCCTTCACGGTCGTCCTGATCGCGATGCTCGTCGTCGTCCTGGTCATCGTCCGGTTGCTGGGTCGGCGCCGGATCACGTCGACGATGCTCGGCGACGCCCGGTCGGCGGTGGTGGTGACGGAATGAGCGCCCTGCGCCTCGGCCGCAACCGGGAAACCTTCGACCGGACCTGGTGGCTCTGGCTGATCACCGGGTTCGTCCTCGCCCTGATGTTCATCCCGGTCGGGGTGGTGGTGCTGTTCTCGTTGAACAGCGAGAAATCGCTGATCGTCTTCGGCAGCCTCAGCACCCGCTGGTACGACGAACTCCTCCACGACGGCTCGATGCTCGCCTCACTCCGCATCAGCGTCGAGATCGCGGTGCTCGCGGCGCTGCTGGCGACCATCCTCGGGACCCTGCTGGCGATCGGCTGGCAGCGGGCCCGGCCGCTCGCCGCCGGGGCCACCACGGGCACGGTGATGCTGCGCCTGGTGGCGCCGGAGACGGCCGCCGCCGCGGCGCTCTTCCTGCTGCTCACGCAGATGAAGGTCCCGCTCTCCTTCTGGACGATCCTCGCCGGCCACCTGGCCTTGACGATCGCCTTCGTCGCGGTGGTGGTGAGGAGCCAGTTGGTGAACCTCAACCCCGAGGTCGAGAGCGCCGCCCAGGATCTCGGTGCCGGGCCGATCAAGGCGCTCTGGCTGGTGGTCCTGCCCGCCCTCCGGCCGGCGATCGGATCGGCGGGGCTGCTCGCCTTCGTGCTCAGCTTCGACGACTTCGTCACCACGTACTTCACCTCCGGCGCGGAAGGCCAGCCGTTGCCCCTCCGGATCTACTCGATGCTCCGCTTCGGCGTGACGCCCGAGGCCAACGCCGCCGGCATCTTGATGCTGGTCCTGACGGCGGCGGTCCTCACCTTCGCCGCCCTCGCCCTTCTCCTCTTCCGTGGTCATCGCCGACGCCGAAAGGTGGTTGCATGAGCGCCCTTGCCGCAGAGTTCGCAGGAGTGACGAAGCGCTACGGGGGGCGTCCGGCGGTCGACGCGGTCGACCTTGCGGTCGAGGAGGGTGAGTTCTTCTCGATCCTCGGCCCGTCCGGATGCGGGAAGACGACCTCGCTGCGGATGCTGGCCGGCTTCCTTCGCCCCGACGAGGGCGAGATCCGGCTGGCCGGATCGCCCGTGCACAAGGTGCCGCCGCACAAGCGCAACGTGAACACCGTCTTCCAGAGCTACGCGCTCTTCTCCCACCTCTCGGTCGCCGACAACGTCGCCTTCGGCCTGCGGCGCAAAGGCGTGCGCGGCAACGAGCTGCGCCGGCGGGTGTCGGAGATGCTGCGCGTGGTCTCGCTCTCGGAGAAGGAATGGGCGATGCCCGGCGAGCTCTCCGGCGGCCAGCAACAGCGCGTGGCCTTGGCCAGGGCGCTGGTGAACGTCCCCGATCTCCTCCTCCTCGACGAGCCGCTCGGGGCCCTCGACCTCAAGTTGCGCAGGCAGATGCAGATCGAGCTGAAGCAGATCCAGCGGGAGGTCGGGATCGCCTTCGTCTACGTGACCCACGATCAGGAAGAGGCGCTGAAGATGTCGGACCGGATCGCGGTGATGAACGAGGGCCGGATCCTCCACCTCGGCACCCCCGACACCGTCTACAACGAGCCGGCCAGCCTCTTCGTCGCCCAGTTCATCGGCTCGATCAACACGCTCGGCGGCCAGTGCGACGGGACGACGGTGAAGCTCGACTGCGGCGCCCGCTTCGCCGCGCCGGCGGGGCTGTCGCGCGGCGGCGACGCTCCCGTGACCGCCTGCGTGCGGCCGGAGAAGATCATCCTCTCGACGCCCGGCGGGGCCTCCGCCGAGGAGGTCCGAGGCAGGGTGGTGGAGGCCATCTACCTGGGCTCCGGGACGACCTACAAGATCGATCTCGGCGACGCCACGATCGAGGCTCTCGTCGCCAACGACTCCCATCCCTCGATCCCGATCCAGGTGGGTTCGGAGATCGCGGTCAGCTGGTCGGCGGAGAACTGCCTGGTCTTCGACCGCGACGGCCAGGCGCTCGGTCAGTGCGCCGAGACGGGGCGCTCGCACAGCGGAGCGCAGGCGTGAATCACAGGACCCCGGACGGTTCGCCGCTGTGCGACCGCAGACGACCAACAAGGAGTGAAGAGTGGAACTGACTGGCAAGGTTTCGGTTGTGACCGGCGCGGCGCAGGGCAACGGCTTCGGCATCGCCCGCGCGCTCGCCGGAGCGGGATCGCACGTCGTCATGGCGGATCGCAACGCCGAGCGACTGGATCAGGCGGTCGCCGAGCTGAGCGGGCGCGGGGACACCGTCACCCCGTTCGTCTGCGACGTCACCGACGAGGCGGCCGTCAAGGAGCTGATGGCCCGGGCGCACGAGCTCGGCGGGCCCCACGTGCTGGTCTCCCAGGCCGGCCTCGACTACTCCGCCGTGATCCCCGACACCTCGCTCGAGGACTGGAACCGGGTCATGGACGTCGACGTCACCGGGACGTTCCTCTGCGTGCGCGAGGCGATCCCCTACATGGTCGATCTCGGCGGCGGCTCGATCATCACCATGTCCGGCACCTACGCCTGGGTGGCCGAGCCGGGCCACGCCCTGCACGCGGCGGCGAAGGGGGCGATCATGTCGTTCACCAGGGGGATCGCCTGCGAGTGGGGCCACAAGAACATCCGCGCCAACTCGCTCAACCCGGGCTGGATCAACACCCCGATGGTGTCCGACACCTTCGACATCCGCCCCGCGGAGCAGACCGGCGAGGTGGTCAAATGGCACGCGTTGGGGCGGATCGGTGAGATCGACGAGATCGGCAACCTCGCCCTCTTCCTCGCCTCCGACGCCTCCTCGTTCTGCACCGGGGCGACGTTCACCATCGACGGTGGCCAGAGCGCCGGCGTCAACTCCTTCCAGAAGCCGATCACCGTGAGGCACTCGTGAGCACCTTGCTGCGCATCGACAACCTGGACGTCTACTGCCGGGACGTCGCGACGATGGCGCGCTTCTACACGGAGGCGCTGGGGGTGGAGCTGCTCTACCCGTACGAGGATGGCGACGACTGGTTCGCGATCCAGTCCGGGGACGTCACGGTCTACTTCCTCGCCTCGGGCGGACCGGACGCGGCCGATCGGCACCCTCCGGTCGGCGAGGCGCGCGGGATCTCGTCCTTCTCCTTCGCCGTCGAGGACCTCGCCCTCGCGATCGAGCGGTTGGACCCGCACGTCGACTGGGTCGACGAGATCGGCGAATGGAGCCACGAGAACGGGACCTGGTACCGGTTCCGCTTCTTCACCGACCCCGAGGGAAACGTCCTCTCGATCACCGAGCCCCACAAGGTTCCGACGGCGCGATGACGACACCCACCGCCTGGCCTGCCGGGTGCGACTCGGCGACCTGCTTCTCCTTCGACCTCGACGCCGAGGAGGTCTGGTTGGCCGAGGCGGGCGCCGACCGGCGGCCGGGCATGGTCTCGATGGGTACGTACGGGCCGACGGTCGCCCTGCCGATGATCCTCGAGCTGCTCGCCCGCCACGAGGTCACCGCGACCTTCTTCGTCCCCGGCCGGGTCGCGGAGCGACACCCGGCCGCCCTGGAGGCGATCCTCGGGGCCGGCCACGAGGTCGGCCTGCACGGATACACGCACCGCTCCCCGGTGGACCTCGACCGGGCCGAGGAGGAACGTGAGCTCGAGCTCGGTCTCGAGGCCCTTGCCAGGGTGGGAGCGCGGCCGGAGGGATACCGGGCGCCGAACTGGGAAATCAGCGTCCTCACGATCGCCTTGCTGGAGGCGGCGGGATTCCGCTACTCGTCGAACCTGATGGACGACATCAGGCCCTATCTGCACGCCGATACGGAGGTGGTGGAGCTCCCGGTCCACTGGCTCCTCGACGACGCGCCGTTCTTCTGGTTCTCGACCGACAGCTTCGGGCGGTGCATCCGCTCGACCGCCGAGGCGGCGGCGGTCATCGACGAGGAGCGCGCCGGCCTCGCCGCGGTGCGGGGGCTGACGTTGCTCACCTTCCACCCGCAGCTGATCGGCAGACCCGGACGCCTGCCGCTGCTCGAGCGGCTGATCGTCGACGCCGTCGAGGACGCCTCCGTCTGGGTCGCGAGCGCCGCGGAGATCGCCGGCTTCGCCCGCCGCGACCAGCAGCTCGAGTCGAAGCGGACGGCGATCTGATGTATCCGCGGATCAAGGTCAGCGGGACGGCGCGCGAGCGCGGCCGTCAGTACGGAGAGCAGGCCCGCGACCGGATCGCGATCTGCCGCGCGGGCTACGCCGACGTCTACGCGGACGTCGCCGAATGGACCTGGGCGCGGGCGCGCGAGGCGGGCGCCGTCCATCTCCCGGTGATCGCGGCGCACGCGCCCGAGGCGCTGGAGGAGATGACCGGGATCGCCGAGGGGGCCGGCCTCGACCTCGAGGACGTCCTGGCGATCAACGCGCGGACCGAGATCATCTGGGCTGCGACCGCGAGGCGGGCCGCCGCCGAGCGCGCCGCCTTGCCGGTGGCGCGAGAGTGCACCGCCTTCGCGCTGCTCGGCCGGCGGACGGTCGGCGGCGACCTGCTGGTCGGTCAGAACTGGGACTGGCTGGTCCAGGGGTTCGAGACGGTGGTGGTGCTCGAAGTCGAGCGCGACGACGAGAAGCCGAATTTCGCCACCGTCGTCGAGGCGGGCCTGCTGGCGAAGGCGAGTCTCAACTCCGCCGGGCTGGCGGTGACCACCAACGCGCTGGTGTCGGGCTGCGACCGCGGCGAGGCCGGGATCCCGTACCACGTGCTGCTGAGGATGCTCGCCGACTGCGAGACGATGCACGACGCGATCGAGCTGGTGCAGCGGGTGCCGCGAGCCTCCTCGGCCAATTACCTGCTCGGTCACGCCGGCGACGTCGCGGTCGACCTGGAGACGGCCCCCGGCGGTTTCGCCGAGGTCACCTGGCACCTGCCGACCGACGGCGTCCTCGTGCACACCAACCATTTCGTCCGGCTGCCGCCGGGGATGGAGGAGGTCTCGATCTACGCGATGCCCGACAGCATCGTCCGCTTCGGCCGGGCGACCGAGAAGCTCGCCGAGCCCGGACGCCGCTGGGATGTCGAGTCGCTCGCCGCCTCGGTGCTGGCCGACCACGTCGACTGGCCCGCCGCCGTGTGCTGCCATCCCGACCCGCGGGAGCCGCGCACGCGCCAGTGGGCGACCGTGATGTCGGTGATCTTCGAGCCGGCGACCCGCACCGCCTGGCTGGCGGCCGGAAATCCTTGCGAGACGGACTTCGACGCGCTGGCCTTCGGCCCGCTCCTGGAGAAGCCCATCTCGCTGCAACCACCAGATGAGCGAGCGCAGGGAGGGTCAGATGTCTGAAGTGAACAAGGCTCCGTTGAAGATCGCGGTCATCCCCGGGGACGGCGTCGGGTCGGAAGTCACGGAGGTGGGACAGGCGGTCCTCGACGCGCTCGGCCGCCAGGGCCCGTTCACGATCGAGTGGACCGAGTTCCCTTGGGGCTGCGAGTTCTACGAGCGGACGGGGCGGATGATGGACGCCGACGGGGTCGAGCGCCTGCGGTCGTTCGACGCGATCTACTTCGGCGCCGTCGGCTGGCCGACCGTGCCGGACCACATCAGCCTCTGGGGGCTGCGGCTGGAGATCTGCCAGGGGATGGACCTGTGGGCGAACGTCCGCCCGGTCGAGTTCCTGCCCGGCGTGCGCCGGAACTTCGGCGACGCTTCGCTCGAGGGCCACTCGTGGGTGCTGGTGAGGGAGAACAGCGAGGGCGAGTACGCCGGCGTCGGCGGCCGCAACTTCGCCGGCCGGCCGGGGAACGGACAGATCGCGGTCGAGTCCGCGATGTTCACGGAGCTCGGCTGCGAGCGCATCATCCGCTACGCCTTCGAGCTGGCGCTCGAGCGGCCGGTCAAACGCGTGGTCGGCGTGACCAAGTCAAACGCGCAGCGATACGGCATGGTGCTCTGGGACGAGATCTTCGCGCGGGTGGCGGCCGAGTACCCGACGGTGGAGTCACGCACCTGCCTGGTCGACGCGATGGCGGCCACCATGGTGATCGAGCCCGAGTCGCTCTCGGTCCTGGTCTGCTCGAACCTCCACGGCGACGTCCTCTCCGATCTCGGCAGCGCCTTGGCGGGCAGCCTCGGCCTCGGCCACAGCGCCAACCTCGACCCTTCGCGGTCGGCGCCCAGCATGTTCGAGCCCGTCCACGGTTCGGCCCCGGACATCGCCGGGCGCGGGATCGCGAACCCGTTCGGCGCGCTCTCCAGCGCCGCGCTGATGCTCGACCACCTCGGCTACCGAGAGGAGGCCGCGGCGATCGGAGAGGCGGTGGTGGCCACCGCCGCATCGGGATGCATCACTCCCGACCTCGGCGGTTCGGCGACCACGGCGGAGGTGCGCGACGCGGTCCTCGAGGCGCTGAGCGGGGAGGTCGCGGACGGAAGCGGCGAGGGATCGGCGTGCGCGCGGCCCTGATGACCGCCCACGGCGGTCCGCTGGCGATCGAGGAGGTCGCCGAGCCGGTTGCCGCGCCCGACGGTGCCGTCGTCGAGGTGAAGGCCACCGGCGTCTGCCGCAGCGACTGGCACGCCTGGCAGGGGCACGACCAGATCGAGATGCCGCACGTCGGCGGCCACGAGTGCGCGGGGGTCGTCGTCGAGGTCGGGCCGGAGGTGCGGGGATTTCGTCCCGGTGACCGCGTCACGCTGCCGTTCTGCGGCGGCTGCGGGCGGTGCGCCTGCTGCGTCGCCGGCGAGACCCAGCTTTGCCTGGACGGCTTCTACCCCGGCTTCGCGACCTGGGGGTCGTTCGCCGAGCGGCTGAGCGTCCCGCGCGCCGACCTCAACCTGGTGCACCTTGCCGACGACCTGCCGTTCGAGGCGGCGGCGGCGCTGGGCTGCCGCTTCATGACCGCCTGGGCCGGCGTCCACCAGCATGGCGAGGTCGCGGCCGGCGACTGGGTCGTCGTCCACGGTTGCGGCGGGGTCGGTCAGGCGGCGACGATGATCGCCGCCGCGGCCGGCGCCGGGGTGATCGCGGTGGACGTCGACCCGGCCAAGCTCGAGACCGCGACCAGGCTGGGTGCGGCGGCTGCCGTCCGGGCCGGCTCCGGAACCGTCGTCGAGGAGATCCGCGAGATCAGCGGCGGCGGCGCCCACGTCTCGATCGATGCGATCGGCTCTCCGGCGGTGATCGCCGCCTCGCTCGCCTCGCTGCGCCGCCGCGGCGTCCACGTGCAGATCGGCCTGCTCTACGGCGCCGACGCCACGCCTCCGATCCCGATGGACAGGGTGTACAACCGTGAGCTTCGGATCGTCGGGACGATGGGCATGTCGGTGCGCCATTACCCGGGCCTCCTGCGGGCGATCTCCCTCGGCGCGATAGATCCGCGCCTGCTGGTGACCAAGCGGATCGGCCTCGAGGACATCGGCGCCGAGCTGGATCTGATGACCGCGTTCGGTCAGACCGGCGTGACCATCGCCCGGCTTTGAGCCGTTCGTCTCCCGATGGGGCGATGACGCACCTCGGCCGATCGCAGGTTCCGGGGAGCGAGGGTGCGAGAGGGGGCCGCCGCGGCGTGGCCGGCCGGGACTAGCGTCGGGCCACGCGCATCGAGCGCGCCAGCGTCGGCCCGAGGTCATGCTCGCGACCGTCGATCACGACGCTCCAGGGGCCGTCGAAGGGCGCCCGCCCGACCATCTCGAGCCGGTCGCCGATCGCGATCCCCTCCTCGCTCAGGTGGCGGAGCATCTCGGGGTCGGCGTCGGAGACCCGGACGAAGGTCGCCCGCTCCCCCGGCTCGAGCTCGGCGAGGGCCTCGGTGACGCCTTCGTCGATCTCGAGGCCGCTGGTCGGGATCGGGTCGCCGTGAGGGTCGGCGGGCGGATCGCCGAGCTTGCGGGCGATCACCTCGACCAACTCGTCCGAGGCGGCGTGCTCGAGGTCCTCGGCGTAGCGGTGCACCTCGTCCCAGGGGATCTCGAGTGAGGTGACCAGGAAGAGCTCGATCAGCCGATGCCGGCGGATCACCCTCAGCGCCAGCTGCTCGCCGGCCCCGGTCAGCCGCACGCCCTTGTAAGGGACGTGGGTGACGAGCCCGGACTCGTCGAGCCGCCTCAGCATGGTCGAGACCGAGCCGCGTGCGACGCCCAGCCGCTCGGCCAGGTCGGTCGTCGATGCCCCGTCGGGATCGCGGCGGGTGAGCGAGTAGATCGCCTTCATGTAGTCCTCGGTGGCGATCGAGGGGGCGGCGGGCAGTTCGGTGGTCGGCATCACCGCGCAGGATAGCGGCCGTCAGGTCGTCTGAATGGAGATACGACAATTAGTGAGCATATGTGGAATTAAGAAGTTAGGCAGTGTTGACTTCTGTGTTAGGGTCACCTCACGATCGTCGAACATCGACCAGGAGAGACCCGATGACCCCACCCGCCGAGAAGGAACCGATCACCGCCGGCGCGACCGGCGCCGGCTCCGTCGGTCTGCCGGACGCGCCCTCCTTGGGCGCCCCCTCCGAGCTGCGCCGCATCCTCTCCCGCGGTCGGATCCGCGGCGCCCTGGCGATCATGGGCCCGGCCTTCGTCGCCTCGGTCGCCTACGTCGACCCCGGCAACTTCGCCACCAATTTCGCCTCGGGGGCGGAATACGGCTACCTGCTCGTCTGGGTGATCGTGATGGCCAACCTGATGGCGATCCTGGTCCAGTACCTGACCTCGAAGGCAGGCCTCTTCACCCGGAGGAGCCTCCCCGAGCTCTGTCAGGAGGCCTTCCCGAGGCGGGCCAACGTGGTGCTCTGGGTGCAGGCCGAGGTCGTCGCGATGGCGACCGACCTGGCCGAGTTCGTCGGCGCCGCGCTCGGCCTCCACCTGGTCTTCGGCGTACCGCTGTTCCCGGCCGGCCTGATCACGGCGGTGGTCGCCTTCGGCATCCTCGCGCTCGAGCAGCGCGGCTACCGCAGGTTCGAGCTCGCGATCATCGCCCTCCTCGGCCTGGTCGCAGCGGGCTTCATCTACGTCTTCTTCGCCGCCGGTGGGCAGGACTACGCCGGGATCGCGGGGGGCCTCGTCCCGCGCCTCGAGGGGACGAACACGCTCGAGCTCACCGTCGGGATCATCGGCGCCACGGTGATGCCGCACGTCGTCTACCTCCACTCGGCGCTTCAGCGCAACCGGATACCTGCGGCCGACTCCGCCGAGCGCCACACCTTGCTCCGCTTCAACCGCTGGGACTGCTTCATCGGCCTCGGCCTGGCCGGCATCGTCAACCTCTCGATGCTCTGCATCGCCGCGGCGCTCTTCCACAAGCCGGGCCTCGAAGGCGTCAGCGACCTCGGGCCGATCCACGCCCACCTCGACACCCTGGTCGGCGGCGGGGCCGCGCTCGCCTTCGGCGTCGCCCTGATGGCCTCGGGGTTCTCCTCATCGAGCGTCGGAACCTACGCGGGCCAGATCGTGATGGAAGGCTTCATGGGCTGGCGGATCCCGCTGCTGCTGCGCCGGGCGCTGACGATGCTGCCCTCGCTGGTCGTCCTGGCGCTGGCGGTGAACACCAGCCAGGCTCTCGTCTACTCGCAGATCGTGCTCTCCTTCGGCATCCCCTTCGCGATCGTCCCGCTGCTCCTGCTCACCCGGCGTGCCGACGTCATGGGGGAAGGTGTCAACCGGCATCTGACGACCGCGCTGATGAGCCTGGTGACGGCGGTGATCACCGGCCTCAACCTCTACCTGCTCTGGAGCGAAATCGGGGGGCTCCTCTAGCCGACCGGCGGCGCGGCCGCGAACCTTCGCGGCCGCCCGCTCCGGTCAGGCGTCCGCAAGGTCGGGAGGTGACTCGGCCAGGACCGCCGCCTCGCGCCCCTGCCGACGCGGTCGCCACACCCGCACGTACTCGGCGGCGAGGTAGGAGCCGAGCACGAGGACCAACGCTCCGACCTGGGCGATCACGGTCTGCCAGTTGGCGAAGAGCGAGAACCAGGTCCCGGCCCAGCCGGGGAAGGTGACCCCCGGGATCGGGGTGGTCGGGATCCAGCCGGCCAGCTGCATCTCGTTGACCTCCTCGCCGACCATCACGAAGAGGACCACCACGAGCAGGGCGCCGGTGATGATCAGGAGCTTCTTGTAGGGGAGGCGCTGGTGCAGGCCGAAGGTGACGACCCCGACCGCGGTGGTGAAGAGGGCACCGAGCACGACTCCCTCCAGCACGACCGAGGAGCCGAAGGTGACCCGCAGGTTCTGGAGGAAGATGACGATCTCGAAGCCCTCGCGGTAGACCGAGGTGAAGCCGAGCAGGCCGAGGCCGAGGATCGTCGCCCGCAGGGCGGTCTCGTCGCCGGCCGCGGAGGAGAGGAGGCCGCGCCGCCGCTTGTGGTGATGTGAGATCCAGCCGGTCCAGTAGACCCTGTGGAAGAACCAGTTCATCACCAGCAGGAGGACGAGGATCGCCGGGATCCCGGTCGCGGCCTGCACCGAGAGGCCGCCGTCGCCGAACATGCCGATGAACCAGACGGCCGCGAACCAGGTGGCGATCGAGGCGAGGATCGCCAGGCCCGCGCCGATCGCGACCGGTCTACGGTAGACGCGGTTGCCGCCGAGGAAGCTGGCGGTGATCGCGGCGAGCACGAGGATCGTCTCCAGCCCCTCGCGGAAGACGAGGATGGCGCTGTTGATCACCGCCTCGGTGCGGCTCATGTGGTTGGCGGGATCGCTCGGGTCGGTGGTACCGCCGTGCGAATGCCAGGCGAGGATCACCCCCGCCACCGAGACCGCGAGGACGACCAGCACCCAGATGCGGAAGCTGTTGCGGGAGGAGATCTCCTCGAGCCTCGAGGGCCTCCCGGTGGCGCTCGGGGTCGGTGCGGTGGCGTCTGGCATCTGGCGATCCTTTGGTCGGTGACCCAGACACCGCGCGCCAGACTAGCAGAAGTTAGGGCATCCTAATCGCGCTACCGTCCCCTCGTCGGCCTGCGATGGATCCGTGTCATCCCCGCGATGCCGGCGAAGGCGCCGGCGGGGTCGAAGAGCTTTTCGGCGCCGAAGGCGAACGCCGGCTCCCTCACGGGTGGAAGACCGCGAACGTCTTGTTCGCGTTGGTGATCCAGGACTCCATGAAGCGGACCTCGCTCGGGCGCCGGTCGAGCTCCGACATCGCGCCGACCAGCAGGTGCCAGTTCAGCAGCTCCTGCTGGCCGCCGGCTTCGAGATCGGCGGTGGTCTTGTCACGCCAGAACTCGTACCGCGCCTCGATCAGCGCCTCCGCGTAGGCGCGGTCCGCCTCCACGTTGGGATGGAAGTAGCTCGTGCTGGGCGAGTTGAAGGCGTGTGACCAGCTGGCCGAGGCGATCAGGGCGATCCGCCCCGGCATCGCGTCCAGCGATCTCGCGATCTGACGACCGAGATCGAAGCAGCGCCACGGCTGGGGGCCCGGCGGCACGAGCTGCTCGTCGGTCGGGACCTGGGAGAGGTCGTCGAGGCCGCGGCCGCGGAAGTGGACCAGGGTCCGTCCGTAGCAGTTCGTTGCGAAGGGCAGGACCGGGTACTCGAAGCCGCGTCGGTCCCAGTCGAGGAAGAGCAGGGTGTTGAGGAAGGAGTGGGGGATCCCGGGGCGCAGCGCGCGCAGCGCGTAGGCGATGTCGAAGCCGGCTTCGAGCAGCTCCACGGCGAGTTGCTTGCCCGCGGCCTGGTCACCCTGGAAGCGAAATTCCGTCGAGGCCGGCTCGTTCCAGGAGTTGGGGCGGTCTTTGCCCTCGTAGGGCTTTGCCTCCAGCTCCTCCCAGGCGCACACCTGGAACGCGGGCACGCAGTCCTCTTGGAAGTTCTCGTACTGGTCGTCGCCGAGGATCACCACCAGGTCGGGGGCGAACTGGTCCAGCTCGGAGCGCAGCCAGCGGAAGTTGTCGATCATCTCCTGGCGGTGGGTCTCGGCGTAGGCGGCGCCTTCGTCGTCGCCCCACTGGGCCTTCATCTCCGGCCGCCACCGCGACGGGTCGCGCAGGCGCTCCGGCTGTCGCGGATCCTTCATCACCAGCTTCGGCCGCAGGATGTCGGCCGGGAACATCAACGGCGGAGCATGGGTGAGCCCGAGCCCGAGGATCTCAGCCATCTCGCCTTCCGCTTTTCTTCATGCCGGTCACCTCCGGATCGTGGGTTCGCTGCGCCATCCACTTCTAGATAGAGGTCGGCGGCGGTTCAAGCCGGGGGTTTCGCCGGGCGGAAGCTCGGTCTTGAATCGCGGGGACCGAGTCCCAAGAATGCCGCCGATCGGGCCGCCCCGCGGTCCACCGTGGATGCGGGGGTCGGGTCAAGTCAACGACCGATACACCGGAGGTAGAGCGTGAGCATGAGCGCCCAGGAGGTGCGAACCGAGTCGCCATCGCTGTGGCCGGCGCGACGGCTGGATCCGGCCACCGCCGAGGCGATCGAGGCCCTGCGCTCGACCCTTCGCGCGGCCGAGATCGAAAGCGAGGACCTGCGCCGGCTGCCGCCGGCGGCAGTCGAGGCGATGGCCGAGGCGGGCGTCTTCAAGACCGCCGTGCCGCGGGAGTTGGGCGGCTGGGAAGCCGACGCGCTGCGGGAATTCGAGATCGTCGAGGCGGTCTCCCGGCTCAGCACCAGCGCCGGCTGGAGCCTCGCCGTCGCCTGCTTCCACACCAGCCTGCCGGTCGTCCTGCTTCCCTCCGAGGAGGCCGTCCGCGAGATCATCGAGGGGCCCGCGCTCCCGGTCGGCGCCGGCTTCCCCGGCTCGGTCGGCAAGGCGCGGCTGGTCGACGGGGGCATGGTCGTCAACGGTCGCTACAGCTGGGGCAGCGGCATCCTCCACGCCGGCTGGGTGATCGGCGGCTGCAACGTCGAGGGCGACGAGGTCGAGGCGCCGCGGCGGGTCTGGGTGGCGCCGAGGGACTCGGTCCGGATCATCGACAACTGGCACGTCACCGGCCTGCGCGGCACCGGCAGCGTCGACTACGAAGCCGACGACCTCTTCGTCCCGGACGGCTGGTGGTTCCCGTTCGGCGACCCGGGCCCGTTGACCGACGACGCGCCGCTGCTCCTGCCCGACCCGCGGCGCGGCGGCCGCAAGTACAGGGTGCCGATTCGCGTCTGGCCGCTGGCCGCGCACATCGGCGTGCTGCTCGGGGCCGCCGAGCGGGCGCTCGAGCTCGGCGCCGAGACCGCGAGCCGCAAGCGGCGGCGGATGGCCGCCGCCAACGTCGGCGAACGGCCGGTCTTCCAGCACGACCTCGCCACCTGGTTCGTGCGGCTGAGCGCGACCCGCGACAACGCGATGCGCCTGTTCGGGACGGTCGCCGAGCTGGCGGCGGCCGAAGAGCCGGTGACGAAGGACCTGATCCTGCAGATCTACGGCCTCGCCGCCCACAGCGCCAAGACCGCCACCGCGGTCGCGCAGATGGCCTACGGCTACGGCGGCTCGAGCGCGGTACGCCTCGACAGCCCCCTGCAGCAGGTCCTCCGCGACCTGCTCGTCGCCCAGCAGCACCTGCTCTACACCGACAGCCAGCTCGAGCAGGTCGGCGAGTGGCTGGTCGATCGGGCCGCCGCGACGGACGAGAGGTAGGACGATGAAGCTCGAGGCCGGCCAGGTGGCGGTGGTGACCGGGGCCGCCAGCGGGATCGGGCTGGGGCTTGCCCACGAGTTCGCCCGCCGCGGCCTCGATGTCGTCCTCGCCGACGTCGAGGACGACGCACTCGACGCGGCCGCGGCCGCGGTCGGCGTGCACGGTGCCGGGGTGGCGCGGATCCGCGCCGACGTGCGCGAGTACGAGCAGGTCGAGGCGATCGCCGAGCTCGCCCTCTCCGAGTTCGGCCGCCTCGACCTCGCTTGCAACAACGCCGGCGTCAACACCGGTCGGGCGGCGGCCTGGGAATACGACGAGAACGATTGGCGCTGGGTGCTCGAGGTCAACCTCTGGGGGGTCGTCCACGGGATCCGCGCCTTCGTCCCGCACCTGGTCCGCCAGGGCAGCGGCCACGTCGTCAACACCGCCTCCGACGCGGCCCTGCATCCGGTCGCCGGCCTCGCCCCCTACGCGGTCAGCAAGCACGCGGTCGTCTCGCTGACCGA
This sequence comes from Solirubrobacterales bacterium, assembly GCA_047601885.1. Lineage (GTDB taxonomy): Bacteria > Actinomycetota > Thermoleophilia > Solirubrobacterales > 70-9 > VAYN01. The sequence continues at coordinate 659,930 of JASGIK010000001.1, read as the reverse complement.
GTGCCTGCGCGCCGACCTCGAAGAGCGCCGAACCGGGGTCGGCGCCACGGCGCTGTGCCCGCTGTGGGTCTGGTCGAACGTCCGCGACGCCGAGCGCAATCGGCCCGCCGAGCTGCGCCGCGAGAGCGCCGAGCCGCTCGAAAGGCGGGCCGAGCAGTCGCTCGCCGAGGGTGAGTACCAGACCGCCGCGCAGGTCGCGACCGCGACCGCCGCGGCGATCGAGGCCGATCAGCTGTACCTGCTGACCCATGTCGGTGGACGCGAGGAGGCCCGCGCCCAGCAGCAGCGGATGATGGAGGTGATCGATGGCCCGCCCGTCGTATAGAGGGGTGCCGGCCCGGCCGCCGGCGAAGTTCCCGGTCGAACGCGGCTATGACCACGCGCCGGAATACCACCCGGTCTGGGACGCGGTCGCGCCCACCTTCGAGCAGCCGTTCGTCGGCATCACCACCACGGGCGAGGCCATCCCCGGACTCTTCGCGATCACCGGCGGCGAGGCCGACGAGGCGCTGGTCGCCGCCGGGCGCGCCTACTTCGACTCGCTCACCCCCGAGCAGCGCGAGGGCGGCTGGGTGCAGCCCGCCGACTCGCCGGTCTGGCGGCAGTGGACGAACGCCTTCCCGCGCTGGAAACCGGCCGGCGTCCTGCTCGACGACCTGGGCGAGGAGCAGCGGCAGGCAGCGCTCGACCTGATGGAGCATTCGCTGAGTCCGGCGGGTTTCGCGACCGTACGCAACATCATGCGGCTGGATCAGACGCTCGGCGAACTGATCGGCTACATGCAGGACACCCTGAACGAGTGGGTGTACTGGTTCACGCTGTTCGGCGAGCCCTCGGCGGACCGGCCGTGGGGCTGGCAGATCATGGGCCACCACCTCGACCTCCACTGCTTCGTCCTCGGCGGGCAGACGGTGCTGACGCCGATGTTCCTCGGCGCCGAGTTCTGCGTCGTCGACGAGGGGCCGAACAAGGGGATCCGCGTCTTCGACCGCGAGCGCGAGGACGCGCTGGCCCTGATCGACGCGCTCACCCCGGAACAGCGCGCCGAGGCGATCCTCTACGAGTCGATCCTGACCGAGGACCTGCCGGAGGAGCTCGACCATCCCTCCAACGGGCGGATGAAGGCGGGCGCCGGCGCCGACAACGCGGTGATCCCCTACGAGGGGGTCTGCGTGTCGAGCTTCGGCGCAGGGCAGCGAGAGCTACTGATGGCGCTCATGCGGACGCACACCGCGGCCCTGCCCGAGGCCCAGCGTGAGGCGCGCCTGGCCGAACTGCGCGAGCACCTCGACCAGACCTGGTTCGCCTGGATGGGAGGGACCGGCCCCGACGACGCCTTCTTCTACAAGCTGCACAGCCCCGTCTTCCTGGTCGAGTACGACTGCCACAAGGGCGTCTTCCTCGAAGCCGACGAGCCGCTCCCCTTCCACACCCACGTCGTCGTCCGCACCCCGAACGGCAACGACTACGGCAAGGCGCTGCTGGCCCGTCACGCCGCCGCCGGCGGGAGCGCGGTGCGTTGAATATCTGCGTCTTCGGGCCGGATCGCCGGCTCGGCATCGTCGAGGGCGAGCAGGTGATCGACCTGGCCGGGGTGGCGCCGGAGCTGCCGACGGAGCTGGGCGAGTTCATCGCCGCAGGCGACGATGCCCTCGCCGCCGCCGCGGCCGCCTTGAGCCGGGCCCGCGAGGAGGGCGGCCCGCCCGCGCGACCGCTGGCCGAGGTCGAGCTGCACCCGCCGATCGCCGCCCGGGCGCGGATGATGATGGCGGGCGACAACTACGCCGGCCACGCCGCCGGCGCGGCGGGCAGCGTCGAGGCCGACGCGGAGGCGCTCGAGCGGGCCCGCGCCGCGGTCCGCGAGGTAGGGCTGCGCGGCTTCGTCAGCTTCGTCGAGAACTGCGTCGGCGCAGGCGATGACATCGTCATACCGGCGCGCACCGACCAGCTCGACTTCGAGGGCGAGGTGGCGGTCGTGATCGGCCGCCGCTGCAAGGACGTCAAGGCCGCCGACGCGGCCGCGGTGATCTGGGGCGCCCTGCTGCTCGACGACGTCAGCGCCCGGCGGGCGATCCCGAAGCCCGACAACCCGAGCGCGCGCTTCGCCCGCGACAAGAACTTCGACAGCTCGAAGTGCCTCGGCCCCTACGTCGTCGCCGCCGAGCTCGACCCTCAGGACATCGCCTTCGAGACCCGCGTCAACGGCGAGCTGCGCCAGTCCGGCAACAGCGCCGAGATGATCTTCTCCTTCGCCGAGATGATCGAGTTCCTCTCCCAGGACCTGACGCTGTTGCCGGGCGACGTGATCAGCGGCGGCACCCCGAGCGGGACCGTGATGGACAGCACGCCGGTCGACCCGGAGCACGGCCGTGACCCGGCGGCGTTCCTTGGCGTGGGGGACGTGATCGAGGTGTCGAGTCCGGTGCTGGGAACCCTGCGCAACGAAGTGGTCGCCAAGGAGGGAAGCTGATTTGAGCGCGTCATCGTCAAGGCCGGCCTGGCGCGACGCGGGCGGCCGCGTGGCGCTGGTCACCGGCTCGGCCCGGGGCATCGGCCGGGCGAGCGCCGAGCGCCTCGCCGCCGACGGGCATCACGTCATCCTCGCCGACCTCGACGGCGCGCCCGAGGCGGCCGCCAAGATCGCCGCGGCGCATGGGAGCGCCGAGGGCCACGCCTGCGACCTTGGCGATTTCGACCAGGTCGAGGAGCTCGCCCGGACCGTCATCGCCACCCACGGCGGCTGCGACGTGCTCGTCAACAACGTCGCCCACGGCGGCGGCGCCGGCCGCTCGCTGGCCGAACACGACCGCGAGCTGTGGACGAAGACCTTCTCCGTCAACCTGCAGTCGGCGGTCCAGCTGGCGATGGCCTTCCTGCCGGGGATGACCGAGAAGGGCTTCGGCCGGATCGTGAACATCCTCTCCAACACCCTCTGGTCGCCCCCCAAGCTCGGCCTCCTCGCCTACGTCTCCAGCAAGGGGGCCCTGCTCGGGTTCACCCATGCGCTCGCGAAGGAGGTCGGCCCGGCCGGGATCACGGTCAACGGCGTCGCTCCTGGCCTGGTGCTCTCGCGACCGGATGACAACGTGCCCCACGACGAGAGCTTCTACCGCGGCGTGGTCGAGACGCAGTCGGTGCCCCGCACTCTCCTCCCCGAGGACCTGGTCGGCGCGATCGCCTTCCTGGTCTCCGACGAGGCAGCCGCGATCACCGGGCAGACGATCTGCGTCGACGGCGGGAACGTGATGCTGTGAGAGCCCCCGGGCCCTTCGACCACGAGGCGCTTCCCGGCCGCGTCGTCTGCGACCCCGAGCTGACCCTCGGCCTGCCGGCGCGGATCACCGCGACCAGCTCCGTCAACGCCCTGGCCCACTGCGTCGAGGCCTTCTACGCACCCGCCTCCTCGCCGCTCTCGAGGTTGACCGCCGAGGAGGGGATCCGTGCCCTGATCGCCGGCGTGCCCACCGCCGTCGCCTCCCCCGAGGATCGCGAGGCGCGCGGCCTCCTCCTCGGCGGCGCGCTCGACCTGCCGCACGCCGAGACCCACACGGTGGTCCTGCCGCAGGTCGTCGCCTTCGTCGAACCGGCGCTGCCGGCGGACTCGCGCGAGCGCATCCGGGCGGCCGTCGGGGCGGAGGAGGAGGGTGAGAGCGCCGCGACGGCGCTCTTCGACCTGGCCGCGTCCCTCGACGTGCCCACCGCGCTGCGTGAGCTCGACCTGCCCGAGGACGCGATCGAGCCACTGCTCGACCAGATCCTCGAGTCGGCCTGGCAGGGCCGACGCCCGACCCAGACCGACGACCCGGATCGGGGTCATGCCTGAGAACACCGCGACGGGTACCACCCCCGCCGATATCACCGCCAAGGTCATCGCCGGCTTCGACGGCTGCGAGGATGCCCGCCTGCGTGAGCTGATGCAGTTGTTCGTCCGCCACCTCCACGGCTTCGCCACCGAGGCGAAGCTGACCGAGGACGAGTGGCAGATGATGATCGAGACGCTCACCGCCACCGGCGACATCACCGACGAGCAGCGCCAGGAGTTCATCCTCTGGTCGGACTCCCTCGGCCTCTCGATGCTGGTCGACGCCCTCGCCAACCCGCTCCCGGCCGGCGCCACCGAATCGACCGTGCTGGGACCGTTCTACGTCCCCGGCTCGCCGCTGCGCGAGTACGGCGCCGACATCGCCGAGCAGGAGAGTGGCGTGCCCGCCTGGGTCGAGGGCCGGGTGATCGACGTGACCAGCGGCGAGCCGGTGGCGGGCGCCGAAGTCGACGTCTGGCAGAACGGCGACAACCGGCTCTACGCGGTCCAGGACCCGGACGCCCCCGAGTACCACCTGCGTGGCCGCTTCATCACCCGCGAAGACGGCGGCTTCGCCTTCCTCGCCGTGCGCCCGGTGCCCTACCCGATCCCCGACGACGGCCCGGTCGGCAAGATGCTCGGCGCCACCGGCAGGCACCCCTGGCGGCCCGCGCACATCCACATGGTCGTCCGCGCCGACGGCTTCCGGACCCTCGTCACCCACATCTTCGATGCGGAGAGCGAGTACCTCGAGTCCGACACCGTCTTCGCCGTGAAGCCTTCGCTGGTACGTCGCTTCGAGGACCGCGCGGCCGACGATCCTGAGCGCCCGGAGGGCGTCGAGGAGCCCTGGTGCTCGCTGCGTTGCGATCTCGTCCTCGCCCCCGGCCGGTCGGCCCCGGTCGAGGATTCCGGGAGGACGGCATGAGCGACGCCGGCGCGATCCGCGACCTGGTTCAGCGCCGGCCGATCTACGAGAAGGACCGACTCGACCCGATCGAGCCGGGGCGGGCGTCGCCGGCGGGCCGATCGAGCGGGTCGAACCTGTGGGCTAGCTGACGGCGGAGATGTAGCGCTCGGTGAGCTGGCGCGAGACCGCGCCGGCCGCCGCCCGTACCGCCGGTGCCAACCGGGTGAGGTCGTTGGAGGGGCGGGAGACGATCGTCAGGACCGCGATCAAGACCCCGTTGATGCCGAGGATCGGGGCCGCGACCGCGGTGCGGCCGAGGACCATCTCCTGGATCGAGTAACCGACCTGGGTCTCGCGCGTGCGGTCGACCTCCTCGATCAGTTTGGCGCGGGTGGTGATGGTGTAGCGGGTGCAACGGTGGAGGCGATGTTTGAGCAGCGAGTTGAGCAGCTCGGGCTCCGAGAACGCCAGCATCACCTTGCCGACGGCGGTCGCGTGCAGCGGCGTCCGGTGGCCGACCGGTCGCGGCGGCCCGCTCGAGCGCCGACCCGAGATGTTGTCCAGGTAGAGCGCGCGTTTGCCGTCGCGGACGGCGAGGGCGACGTTCTCGTGGGTGATCTCGTAGAGGTCCTCCATATAAGGGACGGCCGTCGCGCGCAGGGTCCGGTAGCGCGGCGCCAGCGAGCCGATCTGCCAGAGCCGGCCGCCGATCTGGTAGCGGCCGTCGTCGTTGCGCTCCAGCGCTTCCCACTCGCAGAGTTCGCCGAGCAGGCGGTGGGCGGTGGAGACCGGCAGCTTGCTTTTCGTCGCCAGTTCGGTCAGCGACATCGTCGGCGGCCCGCTGGCGAAGGCGTCGAGCAGGGCGAACAGCCGGCTTGAGGAGGTGCGTCCGGACTCGCGTGCGTTACCGCCCATGCCTCCCTTTCACGCCGCTCCCGCCGGGCGGGAGCGAGCGCTTGAATCGGCCTGGCGCGGACCGCAGAATCGGCCCGCCGTCCGGCGCCCGGCCGGACGGGAACGACCTCGCCTCGAGAAGGAGGAGACATCCAGATGGACGATGCTCAGATCGCGCAGGCATGCCGTGAACTGATTCTGACGATCACCCAGCACGTCGACCACGGGGAAGCCGAGCAGGCCGCGGCGCTCTTCGCCGAGGACGGCGTCCTCGCCCGGGCGGGGAAGGAGTTCAGCGGCCGTGAGCAGCTCGTCGCCGCCTACACCGACCCGCCGAACCGGCTCGTCCGCCACGTCAACGGGGGCACCGTCGTCAACCTCCTCGACGCCGACCACGCGACCGCGGTCACCTACTTCATCGCCTACCGGCACGAGGCCGAGGGTGAGGCGGTCGAGCTGCCCGCGCCGCTCGGCACCCCCTTCAGCCTCGGTGAGTGGCACGACGGCCTGGTTCGCACCGAGGCCGGCTGGCGCTTCTCCTCGCGGCGCACGAAGCGGATCTTCGCCGGCGCCTGAGCGCCGGCCTAGCGCCATTTGACGAGCCACTTCTCGCAGCGCCGCACGACGGCCGTGAAGAAGAGGCCGGCGAAGGCGATGATCGCCATCCCGACGTAGGCTTCGGCGACCAGCAGCTGCTGGCTGGTCCGCAGGATCAGCCCGCCCAGGCCGTCGTTGCCGACGAAGTACTCGGCGACGACGACGCCGACCAGGGAGAGCGCCACGGCCTGCTGGATCCCCGCCAGCACGTAGGGGATCGAGCCCGGCAGGGCGACCCCCCAGATCACCTGACGGCCGCTCGCGAGGTAGCTGCGGGCGAGCCGCAGGTGGTCGCGGTCCATCGCCCGCACCCCGGCGGCGACGTTGATGATCATCGGCCAGACCGCGACCGTCCAGACGATGATCACCTCGGTCCGGAAGTCGCTGCCGAAGGCGATCAGCAGCAGCGGCACGAGGGCGATGCCGGGCATCGCGTAGAGCATCGTCACCCAGGGGTCGAAGATCGCGTGGGCCGTGGCCGACCAGCCGAGCACCGCCCCGATCGCCAGGCCGGTGACGACCGAGACCAGGAGTCCGACGCCGAACAGCTTCGCCGACTCGAGTATCGGTTCCGCCAGCTTGCCTTCGTCGACCATCTTCTTGAAGGCGTCCCAGATCGCGCTCGGTGAGGAGTAGGTGAGCGGGTCGAGCGTGCCGTTGTTGCTCAGCAGCTGCCAGACGACGAGCACGCCGACGATCCCGAGCAGGCCGAAGCCGAAGCGGGCCGGGCGCGAGAGCTGGGGGCGTTCGGCGATGTGCGGCCGGCGTCGCCGGCGGCTGGTGGGGGAGATCGTGAGCGGCTTCCCGGCCACGCTCAGAACGGCTCCTTGGCGCGCGGCGCGTAGCTGAAGTCGCCGCTGAAAGAGTCGACCGGGGCGTCCCAGCGAACGCCCGGCTCGGGCTCCGGCAGGTTCATCGTCAGCCACTTGACCTGGCCCTGGCTGTCGTTCCACTGGCGGTGGGGCACGCCCGCCGGGAGGACGGCCAGCTCGTGCCGCGTCACCGAGTGCCGTTCGCCCGCCACCTCGACCGAGAGCTCGCCCTCGAGCACAAAGTAGAACTGGTCGAAGCGGTGGATGTGGAGGCCCGGGCCGCTGCTGCCCGGGTCGAGGCGGTCGATCCGCAGGTGGCCGCCGTCGAATCCCGAGGCGCGGTCGGCGAGGATGTAGGAGACGTAGCCGGGGTTGCTGTCGTAGGCGATCCGTCGATCGGGATCCTCGCCGCGGACCAGGTTCGGCGGCGCCGGCTCGGTGCCGCGCTCGGCGACGGTTTTCCAGGACGGCCAGGGCGGCGGCGAGGGCGCGAAGATCTCGAGGTGGAGCTCGTCGACGTCGCCACGGTTGTAATTGCGGTGGACGACCTCCCGCGGCAGGATCACGAGCTCGTGTTCGCGCGCGGTCAGGGTCGAGGAGCCGATCTCGATCGTCAGCTCGCCCTCGAGCACGAAGTAGAGCTGGTCGGAGGGGTGGTGGTGGAAGTCCGGCCCGGCGAGGCCGACCGGGACGAACGAGCGGATGAAGGTCGCGCTCTCGAACATCCCGAGGCACTCGTTGGCCAGCTCCCTCTCGGGGAGCGGCACTTCGTCGAAACGACGCACATACAGTCCGGGACCGCGGCGGTAAGGCAACTCAGACCTCCTGGGGATCGGTCGTGGAATTTCCGAGCAGGCGCGTCCGCAGGTCGGTGACGATCGCCTCGAACTCGGGCGTGGTCGTGATCTCCCGCGCCCGCGGGCGCGGGAACGGGACCTCGATCCGGGCGTCGATCCGGCCCGGGCGGGCGCTCATCACGTGCACGGTGTCGCCGAGGAAGACGGCCTCGCCGATGTCGTGGGTGATGAAGACGGTGGTCCGTTCGACCCGCGCCGCCAGCGCCGACAGCTCGTCCTGCAGGCGCTCCTTGGTGAGCGCGTCGAGCGCCCCGAAAGGCTCGTCCATCAGCATCAGCTCGGGATCGACGGCGAGCGCCCGGGCGAGGTTGGCGCGCTGCTGCATGCCGCCGGAGACCTCGTGCGGGTAGTGCGAGGCGAAGCCTTCGAGGCCGACCAGCGCGAGCGCCTCGTCGACCCGCTCGGCGATCTCCGACCTGCTCAGTTCCCGCCGCAGCTCCAGCCCGTAGGCGACGTTGCGCTCGATCGTCCGCCAGGGCAGCAGCGAGGCGTGCTGGAAGACGACCGCCCGGTCGGGTCCCGGCCCGTGCACTTCGCGACCGTCGGCGACCAGGCGACCGGAGTCATAGGTGGTGAGCCCGGCGATGCAGTTGAGCAGCGTGCTCTTGCCGCAGCCGGAGGGACCGATGACGGTGACGAACTCGCGGCGGGCGGCGGTCAGGTCCACCCGATCGAGCACGAGCTGCTCCTCGCCGCCGCGCCGCCGGCGGGCGAACGTCTTGCTGAGGCCCTGGATCTCGAGGAAGCTCTCGCCCGCGTCGTTTCCGGGGGTCGCTGCCGGTTCGGTCTTCGTCAATGCCACTTCGACACCCTCCGTTCGATGAATCGCAAGATTGAGGTGAAGATCACCGCGGCGATGGCGAAGAGAAACGCGCCGACGAAGGCCTGGGCCGGCCGCCCCGAGCCACTGGCGGCGATGATCAGGCCACCGACGCCTTCGTTGCCGAGGAAGTACTCGGCGATCACGACCCCGATCAGGCCCGCGGTGAGGCCCTGACGGAGCCCGGCGAAGATCAACGGCATCGCGCCGGGCAGGGCGATGCCGCGCAGTACGTCGCGGTTCTTGGCGAGGAAGCTCTGGGCGGTGCGGACGTAGGCGGGCTCGACCGCGTCGACGCCGACCGCCGTGTTGATGATGATCGGGAAGGCGGCGCTGATCACGACGACGATGATCTGCGAGCGCGAGCCGATCCCGGCGGCGCCGATGATGATCGGGATCAGGCCGACCCGCGGCGCCGCGTAGAGCATCGACACCCAGGGATCGAAGATCGCCCCGATCCGCTTGTACCAGCCGAGTACGATCCCGATCCCGACGCCGCCGACGGCGGCGATCAGGAAGCCCCAGAAGAAGAGCCGCAGCGAGGACCAGCAGGCCGGCCAGAGGGTGCCGTCGGAGACCATTCCCCGGAACGCCTCCCAGACCTCCTTGGGCGATGACCAGATCAGCGGGTTGATCGTGCCGGTGTCGCTCAGCACCTGCCAGATCGCCAGCACCAGGACGATTCCGAGGCAGCCGGCGACGATCCGCGCCGGTCCCGACATCGCCGCGGCCGAGGCCGGGCTCCAGCCGCGCCGCCCGCGGCCGACCAGGCCGGGCAGCCGAAATCCCCTCTGGGACGTTTCCGCGGGTGCGGTTGCCACTCGATCTCTCCTCTCTCCCCGCGCCGGGAGTCTGGGCACATGCCCGACGCGTCGGCGAGCGAGGATAGGTAGGCCGCCACGACGCCGTCAAGCGTCTTCCGCCCGGTGGAAAACGCAGGACATAAGAGGCCCGAAAGGCGCCTGCCAAGCGGCCTAGAAGCGTGAGGTCACGGGGCGGGCGGGGCTCGGGCGGCGCGACCTGGGGCCGCCGCGCCCGTCCGAGGTGCGTCCCGGGCGTCTCGTGGCGACCCGGGCAGGTTGCCCGCCTGCCACGAGACGCCCGGGACGTCAGGGTCTCTGCGGGAAGGTCCAGGGATGTGAGGCTTCCGCCTGGATCTGCGCGGGAGAAGTGACGCTTCCTCCTCGAAGTCCACGGATCCGTCGCACCCCCGGAAGCGCGGTCGACCTGAGGTACCTATAGGGATCCTCAGGTCGACCGCGCTCCCGAACCTCCTGAGGGACCGTGACCTTCGTGGAGTCCTCGTCACGGGACAGGACGCCTTCCTCACCTCTCCCCGGCCTCTCCGTGACGCACCCGACCGAGCCCGCGCCTCTCCCCACGTCACCCGGCCTTCTCGGTGGCGGCCACAGCCTGCCCGGGCCGCCACCGAGAAGGCCGCGTCCCTTTCAGCTCCGGGCGCCAGCTTCCCCGGGCGCCAGCCCGCCGAGGTGCCACCCACCTACCCCTCGCCGCGCGAGAACGCGGCCGCGCCGTAGGCGCCGCGCCAGAAGACCAGCGCGCCGGCCTCGTCGCGGGCGTCCAGCTCGATCACCTCGGCCAGGGCGACGGTGTGGTCGCCGGCGTCGTGCTCGGCGACCAGGCGGCAGTGGATCCAGGCCACCGCCTCGGCCAGGGCCGGACCGGTCGAGGTCGCCTCGTGCTCGACCCCGGCGAAGCGGTCGACCCCGCGGGCCGAGAAGCGCCGCACGACGTCCTCGTGGTGGGAGGCCATGACATTGGCGCAGAAGCGGCCCGTGGCCCGGATCGCGGGCCAGGTCGACGAGGACCTGGCGGCGAAGAGGGCGACCAGCGGCGGTTCCAACGAGGCCGAGGTGAAGGAGTTGCAGGCCATGCCGATCGGGCCGTCGTCTCCGGCGGCGGTGATCACGATCACGCCGGTCGGCAGGCTGCCGAGCACCGTCCGGTAGCGCTGCGGGTCGATCGGCGTGCCGGGCGCGCTCAACTTCGACCGACCTCGGCGCGGACGTCGGGGAGGAGGTGGCCGAGCCGGCGCCGCTTGGCATCGAGGTAGGCGACGTTGTGGCGGGTCACCACCGGCGGGATCGCGATCCGCTCGACGATCTCGAGGTCGTGGCCCGCGAGGCCACGGAACTTGGCCGGGTTGTTGGTGATCAGACGAAGCTGCCTGATCCCCAGGTCGCGGAGGATCTGGGCGCCGATCCCGTAGCTGCGGCTGTCGACCGGCAGGCCCAGCATGGTGTTGGCGTCGACCGTGTCGTGTCCTTGGTCCTGCAGGTCGTAGGCCTTCAGCTTGTGGGCGAGCCCGATGCCGCGGCCCTCGTGCCCGCGGAGGTAGACGACGACACCGCGGCCCTCCGCGGCGATCAGCCGCAGCGCGTCGTCCAGTTGGGTCCCACAATCGCAGCGGGCCGAGCCGAAGACGTCGCCGGTGAGGCACTCGGAGTGGACCCGGACAAGGGTCGGCCGGTCGCCGGCGGGCTCGCCTTTGACGAGGGCGAGGTGCTCGGTACCGTCGAGGGTGTCGCGCCAGGCGTGGCAGACGAAGTCCCCGTGCCGGGTCGGCAACCGCGCGGTCGAGACGTGTTCGATCAACCGTTCGCGCTCGAGTCGGTGACGGACCAGGTCGGCGATCGTGACCAGCGGCAGTCGCTCGGCCACGGACAGTGCCTCGAGCTCGGCGCCGCGCGCCATCCGTCGCTTGTCGACGCTGACGACCTCGCACAGCACCCCGACCGGGGCGCGTCCGGCGAGGCGGGCGAGGTCGACCGCGGCCTCGACCGGGCTCATGGCGGTGGCCCCGCGTCGAGGCCGAGCAGGACCCGCCCGTATGGCTGGCCGACGAAGTCGAAGACCAGCAGGTCCCGCTTGACCGCCGCCTGGACGTCGCGCTGGAGGCGCTGCAGCGGATCGGAGGAGTCGAGGGCGTCGCCGCGCGCAAGGGCGAAGAGGCGGTCGGTGGCGCCCACCACCAGCCGGCCCGCGTAGGCTCGATCGCGGGCGTAGCGGGTGAGGTCGGCGGAGGTCAGCTGGTCGCCGCTCTCGCCTTTGCGCTGGGCGTCCTCGAGGTCGCTGCGCAGTAGCTGCTTGGCGGTGTCGATCTCGGCGGCAGAACGGGCGATCTCGCTCTCGAGGATGGCCCCCGAGCCGACCCGCTCGAGGGTGAGGTCGAGCGCGCCCTGGGCGATCCCGTTGGCGGCGGCGATGAACTCCCAGAGCAGCAACGAGGGTTTGGGGACCGAGTAGCGCCGCTGGCGGTGGAAGTCATAGGCCGTGTCCCAGGCCCCCGGCTCGAAGACCTGGTCGAGGCTGCCGCCGGGCTGGGTGCGACTGGTGGGAACGAAGACGTCCTCGACGAGGACGTCTTTGCTGCCCGTGCCGCGCAGGCCGGAGACGTCCCAGGTGCCTTGGAGGACCTCGAACTGCGAGCGTGGCACGAGAACCTCGAGAATCCCCTCGGGGCCTTTGGTCACCAGGATCACCCAGGCGGCGTGGTCGGAGCCGCTGACGAATTTCCAGTGGCCGGAGACGCGGACGCCACCCTCCACCCGCTCGTACCGACAGTCCATGCTGAAGCTGGCCGAGGAGACGATCACGTCCGGGCCCTCGGCGAAGACCTCTTCCTGGCCCTCGGGCGGGAAGAAGCCGAGCCAGAAGGCGTGCACGCCGCAGAGGACGTAGATCCAGGCGGTCGCCCCGCAGGCGCGGCCGAGCTCCATCGTCACCTCGTGCATCAACTCGTACTCGACGTCGAGCCCGCCGAAGCGGAGCGGGACGCCGATCCGGTTGAGCCCGCCGGCGACGATGTCGTCGACCGTCTGCTCGGGGACCATCGCCGCGGCCTCCGCCGCCGCCGCGCGCTCCCTCAGGGCGGGCAGCAGGGCGCGGGCCTGCGCCAGCAGCTCCTCGCGGTCGGGGGCCCGCCTTGAGGGCGCCGTCGCGGTTCCGTCGACGCTGGTCATCAGACAGTCACCTCCATCGGGTCGCGGCCGAGCGCCGCCTGGCCGAAGGCGCGGGCGGCGAGCGGGAAGGGTGCGGTCGGGGGCATCGCGGCGCCCGGCCGGTGCAGGGAGGCGTGCGCGTCGCGGTGGATCCGCTGCAGCGGATCCCGCATCGAGATCGCGCGACCGCCGGCGATGTAGAAGATCCGGTTGACCGATCGCATCGCCAGCTCCGCGCCGAACGCCTGGTTGCGCAGGTAGCGGGCGGCGTCGAGCTCGTCGATCGGCACGCCGCGCCCGCTCTTCTCGAGCGCGTCGTCGAGGTCGCCCCGCATCAGCGCCCGGGCGGCGTCGATGTCGGCGGCGGACTCCGACATCAGCAGGTGGACGACGGGAGAGTCGGCGGAGCGGGCTTTGCCGGAGGTCCCCCGAAGCCGCTCGAGCGTCGCCTCCAGCCCCGCTGTGGCCAGCCCGATCGTCACGGCGGCGGCGACCCAGGCGGCCGGCGCGTCGCCACCGATGTCGGCCGCCCAGCCTGGTGCGGTGCGGGCGCGGCGCTCGGGGACGAGGACGCCGTCGAGGCGCAGGTCCTTGCTCCCCGACGCGCGCAGGCCGGAGCGCTCGCCGGTCTCGGCGAGGACCTCGAAGTCGGCGCTCGGGACGAGCACCTCGAGGGCGTCGTCGCCGGCCTCGGCGGTCAGGAGGAGCCAGCCGCTGTGCTCGCAGCCGGCGGCGAAGCGCGCCGTGCCGGAGAGGAGATGTCCGTCGGCGCCCCGCTCGCAGCGAAGGTCGTCGCCGGCCGTCGCGACGCAGACGAGAGCGTCTGGATCCGCGTCGAAGACCTCCTGTCGGACGTCGTCTGACCAGGTCGAGACGCGGCTCGCGCCGAGCGCCCAGAAGGCGTAGCACCAGGCGGTCGATCCGCAGCCACGGGCGAGCTCGATCGCCGCCTCGGGGATCGGCCCGGGGGCATCGGCCCCGAGCAGGCCGGAGTCGATCAGCTCCCGCACCGTCTCCGCGGGCAGACGGCCGTCTTCCTCGGCCGCCATGGCGCGCTCGCCCAGGCTCGGGACGAGCCCGCGGGCGGCCTCGACGAGCCTGCGCGCGTCGGTCGCCTTGGCCTCCACCGGTTGTGTCACAGAAGCACCCTTTCCTCGAATCCGCCGGTCGGCGATGTCCAGCGAGGCAATGGTTAGCGGCGGCATTTCTGATTGGCAAGATCCTTCCGACGGGCGGGAATCGGTTCTTGACCGAGGGCAACCGGCTGCGCAGACTGCCGCCGGTGCAGGAGGGACATGGAGAGGCGCGCCCGGCGCCGTGGTCGGTTCGTGGAGCGTGAGGGGCGTCGTCGCCGCATCGCCTTGCTGGCGATCCTCGGCGGGCTGTCGGCTTTCGGTCCGCTCTCCACGGACCTCTACCTGCCCGGCCTTCCGGCGCTGACCAGCGACCTCGGCGCCTCGGCCTCGAGCGGCCAGGTCACGCTCACCGGCTGCCTGCTGGGGATGGGGCTCGGGCAGCTCGTCTTCGGCCCGGTCAGCGATTCGCGCGGCAGGCGCCTGCCGCTGCTGGTCGGCCTGGCCGTCTTCGTCGCCGCCTCGGTCGCCTGCGCGTCGGCGCCGTCGATCGAGACCTTGATCGGGTTGCGTTTCGTCCAGGGCTGCGCCGGCGGCGTCGGCGTCGTGATCGCGATGTCGGTCGTCCGCGACCTCCACGGCCTGGTCGGCGCGGCGCGCGTCTTCGCGCTCCTGCTCCTGACCTCGGGCGCGGTGCCGATGCTGGCGCCGACCGTCGGCGCGCTGCTGCTGCGGGTGATGTCCTGGCGCGGCCTCTTCCTCATCCTCGCCCTGGTCGGGGCGGCGCTCCTGGTCGCCTCGGTCTTCTTCGTGCCCGAGACGCTGGAGCACGAGCGCCGCCGCCGTGGCGGCCTGCCCGCCGCCCTACGGGTGATGGGGAAGCTGCTCCGCGACAGGGTCTTCATCGCCCACACGGCCGCGGTCAGCTTCGCCTTCGCCGGCGCCTTCGCCTACATCTCCGCCTCGCCCTTCGTGCTCGAGAACGTCTACGGCCTCTCGCCAGAGGCCTACGGCGCGGTCTTCGCCGTGAACTCCGCCACCTTCGTCGCGGTCGCCCAGGTCGGCAGTCGGCTGGTCGGCAGGCTCGGCCCGCGTCTGCTGGTCCTGGTCGGCCTCTGGACCGCCACCGTCGGCGCCGGCGTCGTGCTGCTGACCGTCGCCGCCGGGTTGGGGGTGGCGCCGCTGCTCGTCGGCCTGGCCCTGGTGATGGGCGGCAACGGACTGACCGTCCCCAACGCGACCGCGCTGGCGCTGGCCGACCACCCCGAGGCGGCCGGCAGCGCCTCGGCGCTGGTCGGCCTCGGTCGTTTCGGCTTTGCCGCGGCGGTCGCGCCGCTGGTCGGGATCGCGGGGGCGCATTCCGCCCTGCCGATGGGGATCGCGATCGCCGCCCTCTCGGTGATCGCCCTGGCCGTCCACCTGGCCTTCGGCGCCAGGACGGGAAAAGAAGCCCGTTTTCGCCGGGCGAAAACGCCGTCTTGACTCGACCCTGATGTCAATCTGAGAATGCGCCGCGATTGGGTCCCGAACGGGATGCACGGGCCCGTTCGAAAACAGGGAACTCACGGAAAGTGGAGAGATAACTCGATGCAAGTCAAGAAGCGTGGGAAGAAGCCATTCGACCGCCCTGGTAGGCGCTCGTTGTCGGTGTTGCTGCTGCTCGCAGGTCTGATCAGCGCCGTGCTCGTCGCGGGCTGTGGATCGTCGAGCTCCTCCAGCTCGACGGAAGCGTCAAGCTCGACCGGATCGTCGGGCTCGGAAAACCAGTCGGCGTCCAGTGGTGAAGAAGAAGCCAAAGAAAGCTTCGAACCGATCACCGTCTCCTACCCCTTCGTCGCGCTGGTGCAGTTCTACCCGCTGGTGCTCGCCGAGGAAGACGGGGTGTTCGAAGAATACGGGCTCGACGTGAGCGTCAAGACGGTGCCGGATCCGACCATCTCGGCGGCGATGAACTCCGGCTCGGTGCAGTTCCACCTCACCGCGCCGCCGGTCCTCGAGTTCGCCAACAACGCCGGTGTGGACACCGAACTGATCGGCGTCTACGCCGAACACACCGAGTCCACCCTGACCGCCGTCCCCGGGATCAACTCGGTGAAGGAACTGGTGGGGAAGAAGATCATGGAAACCACCCCCACCGGGCAGTCGGTGATCTTCTCCAAATACGCGCTGCATAAGGCGGGCGTCAACTACGACGAAGTCAAGTTCGTCCCCGTCGGCACGACCGCCCCGGCCGAATCGCTGATCTCCGGCCTCGTCGACGCCGCCAACACCGATTCGATCCAGCAGGCGCTCGCCGAAGAAGGGCTGAAGGGCGCGAAAGTGATCGAAGATTTCTCGACGCTGGAATGGCCGGGCGCCCAGATCTGGGGCTCGGGCTCCTGGATGGAAGGCCACGAAGAAGAGACGGCCGCCTTCCTGCAGGCGATGAACGCCGCGGTCGAAAAATGGAACGAAGACCCGGCGGCCGCGAAGAAGGTGATCTCGAAGACCGCCAAAACGACCGAACCGAAACTGTTGAACCAGCTCTACGAAGCGACGAAGTCGGAATTCAACAGCGGCCCGCAGCCGGTCCAGCCGCCCTCGGAACAGCTCGAGGCGAAAGTGATCGAACTCCTGAACATCGCCGAATTCTCGGAATTCACCGAAGAAGACGCGAAAGAAGGCGTGATCTGGACCTCCAAGTACTGGGACGCGGCGTTCGAATAGGCGACACCCTGCCGGCGGCGGCGACCTGGTCGCCGCCGCCGGTCTCTTCCCCGATCGAGCAGGAGATCCATGAAGCTGGTCACGTACACCCTGGGCGGCGCCGAGGCGCGGCCCGGGATCCTGGTCGGCGACGGCGTCGTCGACACCCGCGACCTCGCCGAGGCCGCCGGATGGCCCGTGGATGAGGTCGCCGCTCTCACCACCAATCGACGGATCGTCGGCCTCCCGGCGGAGCGTCTGGGTGAGCTCGGTCGCCGCGCCGAGGATGCCGAGCGGCCGATCCCTATTGCGGAGGTGCGCCTCGGGCCGCCGGTCCCTGACCCCGAGAAGATCATCTGCCTCGGCCTCAACTACGTCGAGCACGCGGCCGAGAGCCACCTCGCCAAGCCGCCCGACGCGCCGATGTTCTTCGCCAAGTTCGCCAACTCGCTGATCGGCCCCGCGGACCAGATCGTGCCGCCGCCGGTGGCGAACAAGATCGACTACGAGGGTGAGCTGGCGGTCGTCATCGGCAGCCCCGCCCGCGACGTCGCCGAAGAGGACGCCCTCGCCCACGTCGCCGGCGCGATGGCATTCAACGACGTCAGCTCCCGCGACCTCCAGCGCGCGAACCCACTCTGGACGTCCGGCAAGGCGATCGACACCTTCGGTCCCTGCGGCCCGGCGCTGGTCACCCTCGACGAGCTCGGCGACCTCACCGACCTGGGCATCCGCACCCGCGTCAACGGCGAGACCGTGCAGGACGGCAACAGCGGCGAGATGGTCTTCGGCGTCGCCGAGACGATCGCCTTCCTCTCCCGCACCATCACCCTCGTCCCCGGCGACGTGATCGCCACCGGCACTCCACCCGGCGTCGGCGCGGCCCGCACCCCGCAGTTGTTCCTGCAGAGCGGCGATCTGGTCGAGGTCGAGATCGATCGCATAGGCCTGCTCGCCAACCGGGTCGCCTGAGGAGGCGCCGACGTTCGATGGCGATTTCGCAGTACAGAAGCCAACCGTCGGCACCTGTCCTGCGAGCACCGGGAGTCGGCGGACGACGACGGCTCATGTGGTCCTCGACGGGGCCGGCATCGCCGGTTTGGCGAGCGAGTCCGCCGGGGTCCTGGTCCGCTCAGACGGTGTGGGCGGGGCCGACGGTTTCTTCGCAGGCGCGCTGCCGTCTGACCTCGGCGAAGTTGCAGAGGGCGGCATGGAACTCCGGGCCGGCCAGGGGAAGCGTCCCTTCCCCGGGCACGGCCACCTCCAGCGAGCCGAGGAAGGTGGGAGGCGAACCCGGCCGATAGGTATAGGTGCCGCTGCCCGAGAACGGCTCCGGCGCGCTCAGCGTCGCGCGGTGTGGGCGCGTCCCTTTACCGGGGATCGAGAAGAGGGCGCCCTCGCCCGGCACTTCTTCTTCGCTTTCCGGGGCATGCACACTGGTCGACACCAGCACCCGGCCGAAGCGGCGCGTCGAGGTGGCGGCCATGTCGGGGACGATGCCGGGGCCGATTTCGTCGTTCAGCCTGACCGCGTAGATTTCGATCGTCCGGCCTCCCGTGTGGGCCAGCGCCGAGAAGTCGGCCACGAAGCCTTCTCCCTTTCCTTCGGTGACAGCAGGGCGGCGCAGGTAGGACGATTCGTCCCCGCCTTCACTCACCTGGCTCGGCTTCGGCGTGCAGGTCCGCGCCGGCTCTTCCCGGGTGCCGCCTTCGACCCGGTGGGCGGTCAGCTCGATCCTGCGTTCCAGCGCCTCGAATTCGACGAGCCCCTCGAGGACGCCGGAGCGGGTGGTCACCTGCGCACCGGAGCTGCAGTTCGGGTAGTGGAAGTGTCCTTCGTGGAGGTGGCCGGCGAAACGAAGGTCGACCCGGCCGAAGCGCCCCAGGTCGGCGTGGATCCCGTGCCGGCCGACGTGCCCTCTGACCCGATAGAACATCGTCACGTACGGTTCGGCGGACGGTTCGCGCTCGACGGCGAGTTCGATGTCCCGGTGATCCGATGCCCGCAGGATCAGGGCGTAGCCGTGGGTCGAGGGCAGGTCGGCTTCGAAGGAGAAGCTCGCGCGGTGGTGGACGATCTTCTCGTGGGCGGCCGAGGCGGAGCCGCCTGAGAGAGGAAGCGCACAGACGGACATGGCGAGGACCGCAAGCAGGCGGATCGGCAATGTCCTCGTTCCCATCGTGTCCTGATCGTCCCTACCCGGGTAGACGGGTCTCATGCGACGGGTGGGAGCGACGGTCGCGACGGTCGGTCTGCCGGCATTGGCCGCATTGATCGTCGCGGTACTCGGCGGTTGCGGGTCGGGCTCGGCGACGACGACGCCTGGGGCCACCGTGCGCCGCGGAGGCACGCCGCCGGCCCCGAGGCGCGAAGGCTCCACGGGCGTCGGCTGGGAAGCGCCGATCACCAGGACGGTCGGGCCGCGCCGGCCCGAGGCCGGGGTCGGTCGGTTGCCCGGCACCGAAGGGATCGGGGCGAAGGGGTGCCCGGTCGAGGAAGGGCACGGCGAGATCGGGATCTTCACCGACGTATCCCAGCCCAACTGCGTGCGGGTGACCGGCGCCGAGCCGGTGCTGATCGTGAACCGGACCGGCGCGCGATCCGCCGTCCCGAACCCGGTGAACCGCTCTGCTTCCCGAAAGACCGGCCGGGGCGTCGCCGCCGCCGGCGCCACACCGAGGCGCGTATGCGGGCGCCCGCCTGCCGCGGCGCCGACCTCGCGATCTCGGCCGAACGCCACTCCTCGATCGGCGCGGGCGGGACGATCTACACGCGGCTCTTCCTCACCAACGAATCGCGCGCCGCCTGCACCGTCGGCGGGGTCCCGAAGGTGGTCGGTTTCGGCCGGGACGGGAAGGCGATCGAGACCGCCGAGCCGTACCCCGCCCTGCGACCGGGCAGCAGTGGGCGTCGCCTGCGGGTCAGGCTCGGCCCCGGTGAATCGGCGAGGTTCCTCGTCTCCCACTACGACGGGATCGGCGCGGGCCGCTGCCGGATCGCCTCCACGTCGGGCCTCCGGGTGACCATCCCCGGCACCGGGGCGCGTGGGATCGTGCGGCCACCGATGGGGTACTGCCCCAAGCCCGGCGCCGGCCTCGGCCTCCGGGTCGGGCGGATCGAATGACCGCCGGGACGAGGCTCCGTCGGCTCGGCGTGCACGAGCCGCCCGGGCGGCCGGGCAGCGACGGGGGCCCACGCCTACCACGCGGCACCGCGGGCAACCCGACCTTGCAACGTTTTTCGGCATTCTCGCCACTAAGGACAGTAGATGGACATCGAGCCAAGAGAGGCACGAGGGCTCGTCGCCGTTCAGGTGCGGCGCTTTCGTAGGGGGGATGCTCACGCGGCCGAGCCGCTGGCCCGTCGTGCGCTCCGCATGTCCCTGCGCACCGCGTCTGCCCTGATGCGAAGTCGGGAGGATGCCGCGGACGTCGCCCAGGAGGTCGCCGTGGATGTCCTACGCTCGCTGGGAAAGCTCCGCGACCCCGAGGCCTTCGATGCCTGGGTGCATCGGATAACCGTGCGTCACGCGATGCGCCGCTTGAAGAGGGACCGAAGCACGCGGATGGTCGAGTCCCCGCTGGCGTTCCTCGACGAGGAAGGCCTCCGCGTGGCGCCACCGAGCGGCGACATCGACTCCCGGCTCGCCGCGCGATACGCGCTGGTCGGTGCCCTCTCGCGACTGCCGGCGAGACAACGCATGGCGCTCGCGCTCCGCTACGTCCACGACCTTCCCGACCCCGAGATCGCCGCCGCCCTCGGCTGCCGGGTGGGCACCGTCCGCGCGCTCCTCTCGCGCGGTCGCAGATCGCTTCGTGAAGACCAGCAACTCGTCGAGGTCACGCTCGACCTGAAGGAAGAAGGTTGACCATGCTCTCCGATCATGACGAGGCTCTTTTCAGGGCGGCCTTCGCCCCGGTCCGGGACATAGAGCCGGACGAGGACCTCCTCGCGCGTGTGGTCGCGGAGGTGGGCCGAGCGAAGAAGGCGTCGCCGCGCCCCGCCCTGGCACTCGCGCGGCCACGCCTCGCCCTGCAGGCGCTCGCGGCGCTGGTGCTTCTCGGGGTCGCCCTCTACTCGGTGCCGCCCACGCGGGCGGCGATCGAGGGAGCGGGGGAAAGCGTCGGCGGCGTCTTCTCCGGCTGGCTCGGCGGCGACCACGCCGAGGCCCCCGGAAGGCCGCTCCAGGCCGCCGAAGCGGAAAAGCTGCCCGAATACATGGAATATCTCCACGACAGCAAGGAACCGCGGGTGATCGCCGAAGCCGGCGGCTACAAGCTCTACTCCTACATCGGCTCCGACGGCACCCTGAACTTCGAATTCGGCGGCATCGGTTTCGGCATGGGCTATCCAAGCGCGGCGGAACTCGGAGACGGCCCGTTGCATCTCCTCGATACGGGGGCGAGGCGGCACCCCGACGCCCAGGGCCACGTCCCGGTGTGGGGGATCGCGGCCCGATCGGTGAGCAGTGTCGAGCTCACCTACGAATCGGGGCCGCCCCTCCGGGTCTCCGGGGTCGAAGGGGGCTTCATCCTGCTCGCGGAACCGGACCGCGGGCCGACCGAAGTGGTCGCCTTCGGCGCGGACGGCAAGGAGATCGGCCGGGAACCGATCGACTACCCGTTGATCGACGAAACGCTCGAACCGCCGGCGCCGACGGAAGGGAGCGCCCATGCGTCGTCAGGGAGCCACGAACCCTGATCCTGCTCAGGATGGCGACCGGACGCACAACTGCGTGTCATATCCCGGCCGGGCGGAGATTCAGCCGACCTTGATCGATTCGCTCCGCCGGTAGCCGTAGGGCGTCGGTCCGTGGATCGTGAAGTGGAGGCGCGTGTAGACCTCGTAGTCGCCGCGGCGGGTCAGCCGGCTCAACGTCAGGGTGGCGGGTGAGCGATACCTCGCTTCGCGGTCGCAGCGCTTTTCCTTGCACCCCCGGATGAAGGCGGTGCCCTTGCCCAGGGCGGTGGCGCCGCCGAAATGCTGCCATCTGATCCCGTAGAAATAGAACTCGTCGGGCTCTTCCAACTGCAGGCGGGCCGGGCGGCTGACGAGCCTGCCGGACTCCGGTTCGGCCACGACCGCCACCTTCGGCGTCACCGGCGGGGTCGGTTCACCGGGGACGGCGACGAAGCTGACTTCCGATCGCGGGCAGGAGGGAAGCTCGCGTTCGGGGGCGCCCACCTTCCCGTCGATCCGGTCGCTCGCCACCACCTCGCCTTCGATCCACGGGCCCAAGGGTTCGAGGTATCTCCATCTGCCGGATTCGTCGATGGTCGAGCTGGTCGACGGAGGAGCCTGCGATTCGAACACCCCGCAGTACCCCCAGCGGAAGAAGAAGAGCGGATCGGTGATCTTGCCTTCCTTGACTTCGAAGGAGACGCGCAGGCCCGCCGTGGTTTCCCCGGTCCAAGGGCCTTCGGCGGGGGCGACGGCCGCGGCCCCGGCTCCCCCGGCGCTCACGAGCAGCGCCGCGGCACTCGCGAGCGTGGCGGCGATCTTCATCACTGGACGAGTCGTCTCATGAGCTGACGTCGGTGTGGTCGAGGATATGTCACCGCGGGACCGCGACCTGGGTCCAGTCGCGCCCGCCGTCTGCGGTGAAGCTGAGCGAGGAGCGGTTGCCGAAGGAGGGGAACGCGAACCCGTGCCGGGCGTCGGAGAAGGTGAAGCCCTTCGAATCCCGCGGCAGGCCGTGAGTCGGCCGCAGCGGACCGGCGTGGCCGCCCGGCCCGACCACGGTGTAGGCGCCGCCGAGCGGATCGCGGACGATGAACGAGCGGCTGTGCCCGCGCCGGATGAAGACCTGGGCCGCTTCGTAGTCGGCGGTGGTGTTCGACAGCTCGACCCGGTCGCTGCGCCGCCAGGAGCGACCGAAGTCGTCGGTCCGCCAGATCACCGCCCGGGTCGCCTCCGTCGAACCTTCCTTCTCGGAGGCTTCGACCATCCCGAGGATGCCGTGCCCGTCGCGACCGAGCATCGGCGCCGTGTAGGAGGTCCACCGGGTGTCGTGGATCGATTCGAGTTCGGTCTGAGGCGGCGAGCCGAGCGGCTTCCCCGGCACGACTTCCTGCCAGGTCCGGCCGCCGTCGACGGTGCGGAGGAGCGACCGGCCTGAGCGGCCGCCGGCGATCCAGCCGCGGCGAGGCGTTTCGAAGGAGATCTCGCCGGCGACCGGAGGCGGGGGCAGCGCCCGCCAATGGCGCCCGGCGTCGCGACTGACGAAGAGGGGGCCGAAGAAGATGGCGGGGTCACCGTTCACCCTCGTCAGGGCGAAGAGCTTGCGGCCGTCGACCAGCGAGAAGGAGACTTCCGCCACCGGCGCGAACTGGTCGTAGGCCCGCAGGCGGGTGCGGTGCCAGGTCCGCCCGCCGTCGCCCGTCCGATACATGGATGGCCGCGAGTCGCCTTCCCTGCCGGTGTCCCATAGCGCCCAGCCATGGCGCGAGTTCGCGAAGTAGATGCCGTCGATCAGTTCCACGTCGGGGACGGGTGGAGTGATCGGCCGCCAGGTCCGCCCGCCGTCCGGGGTCCAGAAGACCCCGACAGGGGTCCGTACCCAGCCTTCCTCGCCCGCCACCATTTCGCCTTCCTGGACGTGGCGGGGTCCCGGTTCTCCCGCTTCGACGATCCCTCCTTCTCCTTCTTCTTCTTCGAGCCCGGCCGCGCGCTGCGCCGCCGCGGTCGAAGCGGAGCCGCCGCCGCAGCCCGCGACGAGGGTGGCGATGAGGACCACGATCGCTGTTGCTCCCCTCACCCGCATCCCTGCCTCCTACCCGTACCCGCGATTGGCAAGTGCCGGTCCCGGTGGAGGCACGCCAAAGCTGATCTCGCATCAAACCAGAGATCGAGACCGGGACGCGGTCGGGCGAGTTGGGGACAACGCATCACATTGGCCGATGGGTTGGAAAGTGTGACGCCCACTTTCCCCATCATCCGGACCGGGGCCACCGAGCAGAGCTTGGCTCCCTGGAGCGGATTCGACGTCCTTCGATGTCCCTGGATGGACGCCTGGGTCCCTGGGCGATAGGGGAAAAATGGGGGAAAGGACGCTCGCCTCGGTCATGGGCTGGTTCCGAACCAGCGACCTTCACCAGAGCGCGAACCGAAGAGGCGGGTCCGCTTACGGGGCCGACTCTACTGCCGGGAAGGGGGATCGCACCGGGCCCGGCCCGGATCACGAAGAGGAAGTGGGTGTTCAACTGACCGGTGTCTTCCATCTTCGGCGGCGGTGGCAAGCGGATCTCATTTTCGCCCGAAAGCCTCCAATGAAGTAGCCGACAGCTCGGGGTCGCGGTCGCGGCCTGATTCGACTGGCGCGATCCGAAAGGACGGCAAACGCGATTGCCTGCAGGATGACGAAGGGCTTTTATGCCTGGATTCCGCTGCTCGCACTTTGTAGGCGGTCCTGAAATCGAAATGGGGAGGTCCCTGTGGGATTGGAGCAGGAGAGCACCAACACTCAGGAGCGGCTGGTCGAAAGCACCCTGCCGGCGGACGAGCGACGCAAGCTGCACAAGGTCCTCGGCGGGCTTGACACCTTCCTCATGCTTCTCACTGCCGTGGTTCTCTTGGACACGGTGGGCACCGCTGCGAGCTTCGGCCCGCAGGGATTCATCTGGATCGTCGTGGTGGTCTCTTTCTTCTCGATCCCCTTCGCGTTCCTGATGGCGGAGGTAGGCAGCACCTTCACCGGTGAGGGCGGCGCCTACCAATGGGTTCGCATGGCCTACGGTCGGGCGCACGCCACGCTCTTCTCGACGATGTACTGGATCAACAATCCACTTTGGCTCGGCGGCTCTCTTGTCTTCACGGCGGCCGCCACCTGGCAGGTTGATATCGGCCCACTCAGCTCGGGCAGCCCCGCCGACTACGTCTTCAAACTCGCCTTTATCTGGATTTCCGTCCTGATTGCCGTGGCCTCACTGTCCTACGGCAAGTGGGTGCCGAACGTTGGGGCGGTCCTACGCGCGCTGCTCGTTGCGATCTTCACGGTCACCGTCGGCATTTACGCGATCGATCACGGCGTCCACGGCTTCCCGGCGTCCCAGTTCTCGCCGACGATGGCGGTGTTCCTCGCCGCCGTGCCGATCCTGATCTTCAACTTCAGCGGGTTCGAGCTGTCGAACACGGCGGCGGAGGAGATGGTGGACCCGCAGCGCGACGTGCCGAAGGCGATCCTCCGCACCCTGGTCGTTGGCGCGATCCTCTACTGCCTGCCGGTCCTCGGGATCATCCTCGTGCTCCCGCCTGAACTCGTAACCGGCCTGTCGGGCTTCCTCGACGCGCTCTCGGCGACCTTTGTGGTTTACGGGAGTGCCGCGGGAACGATGCTCACGATCTCCGCCGCGCTATTCATCTTCGCCCTGCTCACGGCGGGATCCGTGTGGATCATGGGCGCCGATCGCCTTCTCGCCGTCGCCGCCTCGGACGGGGCGTTCGTGCCGTCGCTGGGCCGCTTCAACGCCCGTCTCGGGACACCCGTGCGGGTGAACATCCTCTCCGGGGTCATCGCCAGCGCTTTCATGGTGGTCGCCCAGGTGATGCTCGAATCCGGCAGCGCCGACGCCTTCAGCGTCGTGCTGACGATCGCGATCTCGGTGACCCTCATCTCCTATCTCTGGATCTTCCCGGCGGTGCTCCGTCTGCGCCATACAGAGGCCTCGGTCGAGCGTCCGTTCAGGGTCCCCTTCGGCGAGCGCGGCATCTGGACGGCGACCATCCTGGCGACGGCGTTCACCGCGCTCGGCGCCTGGGAGACGGTGTTCCCGGGCACCCTTGAGCCACTCTTCGGGATCAGCTATTCGTTCCAGGAAGAATGGGGGGTGGGTCGCGGTGAGTTCGAGGCCCTGACGCTCGGCACCCTGGCGATCATCGTGGCGATCGCGCTGTTCGGCGGCTGGGCCGGACGACGGCAGATGAAAGAGGGCGCGGCCACCGCCACACCCTTCGCTGCCGCGGCCCCGAGCACCGAGGCGGCGCCAGACTGAGCGGCGCCACGCTACGACCCCGAGGGGAGTCGGGACCCGGCTCAGGACCCGTTTGGGTTACGAAGGTATTCGCTTGGATCGAGGTCCGCGTACTCCGCGGACAGCAGGTCGGCCGGGACCGGGAAGCCTGACAGGGGCTTGGTGGCGTCATACCCGATCTTCGATGTGAGGTTGCCTGGGTACCTGCTCGGATCCTCGCTGTAGCTCCGTAGCGACGGCACGACGATGGTGTCGCGGTCGGGCTGGAAGCGGGTGATCAGGGCCCAGCCGACGCGGGCCGGATCATGGATGTCGATGTCCTCGTCGTCGACGATCACCGCATGCTTGATGAAGACATCGGCGCTGAGCGTCGCAAGCAGGGCGCGTCGCGGATCTCCCTCATGGGCCTTGTCGATCGAGATGAGAGCGGCCATGCCGGCGCCGTCGAGTGGCAGGTGGATGGAGCGGACGCTGGGGACGACGGCCTCCAGGCGCTTCAGCAGACCGGCCTCGCGGCCGGGGTGCAGCCAGAGGCAGCGATGCTCGCGATGGGTGGAGAGGATGTCGGCGAAGATCGGCTTGCTGCGGTGCGTTATCGCCGTGATCTGACACAGCGTCGCGTCGGGATCGGAGCCGTAGTAATAGGAAAACTCGCCATAAGGTCCCTCTGCGGCCGTCTCGCCGGGGCGGATGAACCCCTCTATGACGATCTCGGCGTGCGCCGGGACGAAAAGGTCGTTAGTGGTGCAGCGGACGACCTCGACCGGCTCGCCGGTCAACGATCCCACGATGCCGTAGACGTCGTGGGACATGTCGAGCTTTGCCTGAGAGGCGAGGAAGAGGGCGGGGTCGGCCCCGATCACGATCGCGAAGGGAACGGGCTCCTGGTTCTTGACCCCCCAGTCGATCACCTTGCCAAGATCGTGGAACGGGTCCACGCTCACGGTCACCTGGGCGGGGCCCTGCACCATCGTGCGGTAGATACCGGCGTTGATCGCGCCGGTCGCGGGATCGCGGACCAGCATCGCGCCTGAGTTGATGTACAGACCGCCCTGCTCGGGGGCGTGGATGCCGATAGGGAGGCTCTCCAGGTTCACCTCGCCGTCGCTGCGTACGATCTCCTTCACCGGGCCGTCATCCACCTCGATCGGCTCGACCTTGTGCTCGAGGCGCTCCAAGTAATGGTCCATCACGGCGCGCGGATGGACGCCCGGGCCGAGTCCGAGGGCCATCGCGATCCGTCGCTTGCTGCCGTAGAGGTTCATCAAGACGGGGATGTCGTGGCCGGCGACATCGGTGAAGATGACCGTTCGGTCGTCGTCACCCTCCATGCGCTTGACGACGGCCGCGAGCTCATGCACCGGGTTGACCTGACGGTCGACGTAGGCGACTCCCTCGCCCTCGGTGGCCTCCAGCCGGGCGAGAAAAGTGCGCAGGCTGCGAGCGCCTTGTGCAGCTGAATTCATGGTCAATTCAGCCTACAAGCGAGGGTTCGATTTTCTCGCTGCGGCGCATCGCCAACCTCGACGAAGAACCTTGGTTTGGTCGAAGAGTCGCGTGTAGTCTCGACCGCGTTCCAATCAGCGGGTTGTCCATCTAGACAGGAGTCCGATGCCGTCTCTGCACGCTTCTCACGCCAACGCGACTGACTACGTTCCATTCATGACCGATCACGGGCAGGAGGGCGAGGTACACTGGATCAGGTGCGAGGGATCGGACGGGGTGTCGCTTAAGGTGGGCATCTGGCGCGCCTCCCCGGGCGACATTCCGGAGAGCATGCCGGTCACCTTCGTGGGCTCCGAGACTCTCCACGTGCTCGAAGGCCGGCTGGATCTGGACATCGAGGGCGCCGAGGGCGTTTCGCTCACCCCTGGCGACATCGTCAACTTCGAGAAGGGCACGGAAACGGTGTGGAAGCTTCGTTCGCCCTTCAAGGCGCTGATGGTGATCGCGGAATGACCGTCGTCGACGACACGGTGAGGGGCTCCTTCGTCGACGGGGCCTGGACGCAGGACCTGGGCGAGGGAGAGATCGTCGTCCGCGGCTCGGCCAGCGGTGAGGAGATCGCTCGGGTTCCGGACGTCGGCAAGGCCGGCGTCGACCTGGCCGTCGACGTGGCGGGACGTGCCTTCGGCGGCTGGCGCGACCGCACGCCCGCGGAGCGGTCGCTGCTGCTGCTCCGCCTCGCAGACGCGATCGAAGCCGACGCCGACCGACTGGTCTCCCTCGAGTCGCTGAACACCGGACGGCCGAAAGCCGCCGCGCGTGACGAGGTGTCGCATACCGCCGATGCCTTCCGCTTCTTCGCCGGCGCCGCCCGGAACCTGGAGGGGAAGGCCGTCGGCGAGTACCTGTACGGTCGCACGTCGATGATCCGCCGGGATCCGCTTGGGGTCTGCGGCCAGATCACCCCCTGGAACTACCCGGTGATGATGGCCGCGCTGGCGATCGCCCCATCCTTGGCCGCCGGCAACACGGTGGTCCTGAAGCCGTCCGAGCTGACGCCGCTGACGACTCTGCGCCTTGCCGAGCTGAGCGCCGACATCTTGCCCTCGGGCGTCCTCAACGTCATCACCGGTGACGGCGAGCTGACCGGTGACGCCCTGGTCCGGCACCCCGACGTGCGGCTGATCTCCTTGATCGGCGACGTGTCGACCGGCAAGGTGATCACCCGCAACAGCGCGGATACGCTGAAGCGGCTGCACCTCGAGCTCGGTGGCAAGGCACCGGTGATCGTCTACGACGATGCCGATCTGGAGCCGGTCAGCGAGACCCTGCGCGCGGCATCCTTCTGGAACGCCGGCCAGGACTGCACGGCGGCCACCCGGATCCTCGTCGCCGACGGGGCCTACGACAATTTCCTCTCCGCTTTCGTTCCCCGGGTGGAGAGCCTACGCATCGGTGGTCCCGACGACGAGGGCGCCGAGATGGGTCCGGTCATCTCCTCGGGCCAGCGCGATCGCGTCCTCGGCTTCGTCGACCGGGCCCAGGAGGCCGGCGGCGAGGTGGTGACCGGTGGCGCGTCGGTCGGTGAGGCCGGATACTTCGTCCGTCCGACCGTCATCGCCGAGGTGGAACAGAGCATGGAGATCGTCCAGCGAGAGGTCTTCGGGCCGGTTGTCACCGTCCAGCACTTCGCCGATGAGGACGAGGCGGTGCGGTGGGCGAACGGTGTCGATTACGGGCTCGCCGCCTCGGTGTGGTCCCGCGACGCCGGCCGGCTTTTCCGTACCGCGCGTCGACTCGAATTCGGGACGATCTGGCTGAACGACCACTTCCCGATGGCGAACGAGATGCCGCACGGCGGGTTCAAGCAGTCGGGCAGTGCCAAGGACCAGTCCATGTACTCGTTGGAGGAGTACACGACGGTCAAGCACGTCATGCTCAACACGACGGCCTGAGCGAGCTGAGATGCCTGAGCGATTCGACGCGATCGTGGTCGGCGGTGGCTTCGCCGGCGTCACCGCCGCCCGCGAGCTCGGCGTGGCCGGGCTGCGCACCGTTCTCCTCGAGGCGCGCGATCGCCTTGGCGGCCGCACCCTCACGACCTCTTTCGCCGGCAAGGAGGTGGTCGAGCTGGGCGGTACCTGGGTGGACTCCACCCACCCGAACGTCTGGGCGGAGATCACCAGGTACGGGCTCAAGGTCATCCCGGACACGGCGCCGGAGACCTACGTGGTCCGCGAGGGCGGCTCCCTCGTCCGCCGCGATCCGGATTACGTCGTGAATCGACTGCGCGCGGTGACCGAGACACTGTTTGCGGACGCCGCCGCGGCCTTTCCCGATCCCGGGAACCCCGACTTCGGGCTTCCTGCACTAATCGAGATAGACCGGCTCTCGCTCGCCGACCGATTGGACCAGGCGGCCCTCGATCCTCGCGATCGCGACCTGCTGTCCGGTTGGCTGATGAGCTTGGTGGGGCTACCCAACTCGGAGGCCGGGCTGGCCACGTTCGCGCACTGGTGGGCACTGGCCGGAAGTGATTTCGACCGCTTCCAGGCGATGTTCGGCGGGGGCAAGCTGGAGGCCGGGATGGCCGCGCTTATCGGCGCGATCGTCGCCGACGCCGACGCCGAGGTCCGGCTCTCGACCGAGGTGGCCGCCGTCCGCTCGGAGGCTGAGTCGGTGACCGTCACGACGGCGGGCGGCGAGGAGCTGACCGCGCCGATCGCCGTCATCGCGCTGCCGCTCAACCTGCTCGGCGGACTCGATTTCGATCCCGGTCTGCCCGCTCAACACGTCGAAGCTGCTGAGGAGAAGATCGCTGCCCCACACGGCCGCAAGCTCCTCATCCACGTCGTCGGTGACGCCGGCGGCGTCCAGATGATGCTCCCCGAGGACGAGCCGCTGCCCTTGGTGTTCACCTACGCACAGCTCGAGCGGGGACAGCTGCTGGTCGGCATCAGTGGTCACCCTGAGTTCGACGCGGACGACACCAGCTACGTGCGCAACCTCGTCGAGTTGGCCTTCCCGGAGCTGTGCGTCCTCGACATCGCCACCAACGA
This sequence comes from Solirubrobacterales bacterium, assembly GCA_047601885.1. GTDB lineage: Bacteria > Actinomycetota > Thermoleophilia > Solirubrobacterales > 70-9 > VAYN01. The sequence goes on along the minus strand of JASGIK010000001.1, from coordinate 630,044 downwards.
CTGGCCGTCCGACCGCTACGCGGGCGGTGCCTGGACCTACCCGCGGCGGGAGGCCCTGACGCGCTGGTTTCCGCGACTCGCCGAACCCGTGGGCCGCCTGGTCTTCGCCGGGGCCGACGTGAGCGTGGGTCTCAACTGGATCGACGGGGCGATCGAAAGTGGGCATCGGGCGGCGGCGGAGGCCGCATGGATGATCGGATAGGAGAAGGCGACGTGTCGCGGGGTGACTTCCGAGCTGCCTTCGCACGTCTCGCGACCAACGTCGCCGTCATCACCGTCGCCGGCCCACATGGTTGCACGGCCAACGCTTGGGCGGAGGCCCACGATCCGCCGCTCATACTTGTGACTATGCGTCGCGAGGGACAGACCTACAAAAGTCTCCGCGAAGCCCGGTGCTTCGCGGTGAACGTGTTGGCCGAGGGCCAGACGTCGGTCGCCACCCGTTTCGCAGGCCCCCGCGAGCGGAGGTTCGAAGGCACCGAGATACGGATCGCCGACGACGGCCTACCGATCGTCGAGGAAGCGCTTGTCTCGATCCGATGCTCCCTTGCCGTGACGCATCCTTTCGGTGCCTACGACATCGTCGTCGGCAGCGTCGACGAGGTCGCAATCCGACCGGACGGCAGTCCGCTGGTCTACGCGGACGGCGCCTTCCACGGCCTACGAGAGCCTGACCATGCCGAAGGATGAGGCGATGGCAGGGACGACCGCCCGCAAGGCCGAGCAGCTCTCGATCGTCGCAAGCGGCGGGGTGGACGCGACCCGGTCGCCCGGCTGGGAGGATGTCCATCTTGTCCCAGATGCGCTGCCGGAGGTCGATCTCGACGAGGTCGACTGCTCCCGGCGCTTCCTCGATCTTCCACTGCGCGCTCCGCTCCTGATATCGGGGATGACCGGCGGCCATCCGCAGGCTGGGCCGATCAACGCCCGACTCGCACGCGCCGCCGAGCGCCACGGGGTCGCCATGGGGGTCGGTAGCCAGCGTGCCGCCCTGGAGGACGACGCCATGGCCGCGACGTTCGCCGTCGCTCGCGAGGAGGCGCCGAGCGCTCTGGTGATCGCGAATCTCGGTGCAACGCAGCTGATCGCCCAGCGCGGTGATGCTCCCGATCCCCTCGACACGGCAAACGCGGCCATCGCGATGATCCGAGCCGACGCGCTCGCCATCCACCTGAACGTGGCGGAGGAGTTGGTCCAGATCGAGGGCGATCGTCGCACGGAGGGCTGCCCCGCGGCGATCGAGGCGCTCTGCACACGGCTCGACGTACCGGTTCTGGTCAAGGAGACGGGCTCGGGCGTCAGTCGGCGGACGGCGGAAAGGTGTGCGGAGATGGGGGTGCGCGCTCTCGACATCGGTGGCTCCGGCGGAACCAGCTTCGCCACGGTCGAGGCGATCCGCGCCGGGCGGCACGGTGACCAGCAGCGGGCGCGGCTCGGGCGGATGCTCTCCGGCTGGGGCCTGCCGACCGTCGTCAGCCTCGTCGGCGCGGCGACCTCCGGCCTGCCGATCGTCGCCAGCGGCGGCGTTCGCTCAGGCCTCGACGCCGCCAAGGCGATTGCGCTCGGTGCCGACCTGGTCGGGGTGGGGAGGCCCTTGCTCGAGGCCGCGCTCGAGTCCGATGCCGCGGTCGAGGCCTGGATCGAGGGCTTCGTCCTCGAGCTCCGTGCCGTGATGACGCTCTGCGGGGCAGTCCGTCTCGCCGACCTCAAGACCGTGCCGCGCGCCGTCCTCGGCACTTCGCACGCGCTGATCGAGGAGCTGGATTATGGCCGGGATGACGTTTCCCTGGCCGGGGCCGGCATGGGAAGGCTCCGAAGGTGAACCCGCCACGCCGTCTTGTCGTCGCGATCAGCGGCTCTTCGGGCCCCCACTACGGCGTCCGCCTGATCGAGGTGCTGCGGGAGCGGACGGACATCGAGATCCATGCGATCGTCACCCGTGGCGCCCGCGCGACCATCACCTATGAGATGGGAATCGACCCGGACAGCGTGGTCGAGAAGGCGCACGTGGTCCATGATGAGGGTAACCTCGCCGCCTCGATCGCCAGCGGTACGTACGCGACCGATGGGATGATCGTTGCCCCCTGCTCGATCCGTTCGCTTGCGGCGATCGCCAACAGCCTCAATGACACGCTGGTCACTCGCGCCGCGGACGTGACGCTGAAGGAGCGCCGACCGCTGGTGCTCGTGGTTCGTGAGACCCCGCTGCACCTCGGGCACCTACGCCAGATGACCCAGGTCACGGAATCCGGTGCGGTGGTACTGCCGCCGGTCCCGGGCTTTTACCATAGCCCGACCGAGATCGGCGACCTCATCGACCACACGGTGACCAAGGTGTTGGACCTCTTCGGCATTCGCCTCGACCTCATCCGGCGCTGGGAAGGACCGTCCCGGCCCAAGTAGTGGTTCGTCGACGAATCGGTAGCAGGTCCCGACGACCCTCTTGCGATTCCGTTTCTCGCCTGCATCGAAAAAATCTGTCCACGGCGTCGGAAACCTCTGTTGTGACACCGAACCTTGAACGCGACGATGCTCAGACGTGAGCGAGTCTCCGGGGGCGCACACGATTTCGGCAGTGGCAATCGATCCGAGCGGAGCAGAAGATGCCTGGTGAGAAGGTGGAGGTCTTGATCGTCGGCGGAGGTCAGTCCGGGCTGGCGATGAGCGAGCACCTGACGGCCGGCGACGTGCCGCACCTGATCCTGGAGCGCAACCGGATCGCCGAGCGGTGGCGTTCGGAGCGTTGGGATTCCCTGGTGGCCAATGGCCCCGCCTGGCATGACCGTTTCCCGACCCTGGAATTCGCCGATCCCAGCCCGGACGATTTCGCCTCGAAGGAGCAGATTGCCGACTACTTCGAGGCTTACGCGGAGAAGATCGCCGCCCCGATCCGATGCGGGGTCGAGGTGACCTTGGTGGAGAGGAGCGAGGACCACGCCGGCTTTCGGGCGGAGACGACCGCGGGGACGATCGAGGCCGACCACGTGGTCGCCGCCACCGGGCCGTTCCAGGTCCCGCAGATCCCGCCGATCGCTCCCGCCGACCCCGCGATCACGCAACTGCACTCGAGCGCCTACCGCAATCCGGACCAGCTGCCCGATGGCGCGGTCCTGGTGGTGGGCGCCGGCTCCTCCGGAACCCAGATCGCCGACGAGCTGCTGGCCGCGGGCCGACAGGTCTACCTGTCGGTCGGCCCGCACGAGCGCCCGCCGCGCCGCTACCGCGGGCGCGATTTCGTCTGGTGGTTGGGTGTCCTCGGGCACTGGGACGCCGAGGCGCCCGAGGAGGGCAAGGAACACGTCTCGATCGCGGTCAGCGGCAAGGAAGGCGGCCGCACGGTCGACTTCCGCGACTTCGACCGGCGCGGCATGAAGCTCGTCGGGTTGACGAAATCGTTCGACGGCGGCAAGGTCAGGTTCGCGCCGGACCTCGATGAGAACATCGCCCGCGGCGACGCCGGCTATCTCTCGCTGTTGGACGAAGCCGACGCATATCTCGCCCACACCGGCCTCGACCTCCCCGAGGACCCCGAGGCGCGGCAATTGGGGAAGATGTCGGTCGCCGACCCGATCGAGGAGCTCGATCTCGCCAGGGCCGGGGTGACGTCGATCATCTGGGCCACCGGCTTCGCCACCGACTACAGCTGGCTCCGGGTCGACGCGTTCGACGCGAACGGAAATCCACTCCACCGACGCGGTGTGTCGACGGAGCCGGGCGTCTACTTCCTGGGCCTGCCCTGGTTGTCCGGCCGTGGCTCATCCTTTATCTGGGGTGTCTGGCACGATGCGCGCTACCTGGCCGACCAGATAGCGATCCAGCGCGGCTATCGGGCCTATCGCGAGAGCGCCACGGTCGCATGACGGTCCACCGCCGCATCCGGCAGTTCAACACGCGGGAGGCATATCCCGAGCAGAACCTCGACAACGACCTCTGTCAGGCGGTCGTCGCCGGTGACACCGTGTACCTGCGTGGGCAGATCGGCCAGGACATCGACACCTCCGAGAACGTCGGGGTCGGCGATGTCGAGGCCCAGGCCGAGCAGGCGATGGCGAACATCGAGACCCTCCTGGAGGAGGCAGGCGGCAATCTCGAGCACATCGTCAAGGTGGTGATCTACATCGTCGACCCGCGCTATCGGGAGCCGGTCTACCGGGTGATAGGGCGCTGGCTCAAAGGGGTCTATCCGGTCTCGACCGGGATCGTGGTGAGCGCCCTGGCGAGGCCCGAGTGGCTGGTTGAGATCGATGCCACCGCGGTGCTCACCGAGACGGCGGAGGGAGAGTGACCTTCTCGTTGCTCGGGCGTTGCGAGCGGACCGGTCGGTTCGGCGTCGCCTGTTCCTCGTCCAGCCCGGCGGTCTCCTCGCGCTGCTCGTATGTCACCGCCGGGGTGGGCGCCGCCACCAGTCAGAACGTCACCGACCCCCGCCTCGGTCCGGCGCTGCTCGAGGCCCTCCGGGGCGGCAACGACGCCGCCGGCGCGGTTGAGGCCGTGGTCGCTGCGGCGCCCCGAGTCGAGTACCGCCAATTGGCGGTACTCGACTCGCAGGGACGCGCCGCCGCCTACTCCGGCGCCGAGTCGCTCGGGATCAACGGCGACCGCCTCGGCGTGGGTTGCGCCGCGGCGGGCAACCTGCTCGCCTCCGAGGCGGTGCTGCAGGCGATGGTCGACTCTTTCGAGGGCGGCGAACCCGAGGTCGAGTTGGAGGAGCGTCTGCTGGTGGCTCTCGAGGCCGGGATCAACGCCGGGGGGGAGGCCGGACCGGTGCACTCGGCCGGCCTGCTCGCCTCGGGCCTCGGCGAGGTGACCTGGCCGATAACCAACCTGCGCGTGGACTTCGACCCCGATGGTGCGCCGGTGGCCGAGCTGCGGCGACTGTGGTCGGTCTGGGGGTCGCAACGCGATCACTACGTGACCCGGGCGCTCGAACCCGCAGGTGCGCCGGCCTACGGCGTACCGGGTGACCCCGGCGCCGCGGCCGAATGAAGGAGGAGGAGTGAGCGACCTGGATCTCGCGGGTTGGACCCGCCTCGCCAGGGGGTTGACGCCCCGTGGCGAGCTCTACCTTGACGGCTGCTTCGAGCCCGCTGTCGGGGGCGGCACGTTCGACTCGATGAACCCGGCTACCGAGCAGGCGGTCACCTTGGTCGCCGACGGCGGCGAGGTCGACATCGACCGCGCGGTTGCCTCGGCGCGACTCGCGTTCGACTCCGGCTCCTGGTCGCGCCGTCCCCCGTCCGAGCGCAAGGCGGTGATGGTCCGCCTGGCGGAGCTGATGCTCCAGCACGGGGAGGAACTGGCGCTGCTCGACTCGCTGGACATGGGCAAGCTGATCAGCGATGCCTTCACCGTCGATGTCCCGGGCGCCGCCGCGGTCATCCAGTTTTACGGCGAGGCGGTCGACAAGGTCTACGGCGAGGTGGCACCGACTGGGCCTGGCGCCCTGGCGTTGGTGGGACGTGAGCCGATGGGCGTGGTCGGGGCGGTCGTCCCCTGGAACTTCCCGCTCGACCTCGCCACCTGGAAGCTTGGCCCGGCGCTCGCCGTCGGAAACAGCGTGGTGCTGAAGCCTGCCGAGCAATCGCCGCTATCGGCCTTGCGGCTGGCCGAGTTGGCGACGGAGGCAGGCCTGCCGGCCGGGGTCTTCAACGTGGTCACAGGCGGTCCCGCTGCGGGAGAGGCGCTCGGAATGCACGGCGACGTCGACTGCCTGCTCTTCACCGGCTCGTCCGAGGTGGGCGGCCGCTTCCTGGAGTATGCCGGTCGGTCGAACCTCAAGCACGTGGCACTAGAGTGCGGCGGTAAGAGCCCGAACCTGGTCTTCGATGACGTGACAGATCTGGCCGTCGCCGCCGACGCCGCCTGCCTCGGCATCTTCTTCAACCAGGGGCAGGTCTGCTCGGCGAACTCACGTCTGCTCGTCCAGGAGTCGATCGCCGACGAGTTGACCGAGCGGATCGTCTCGCGGGCGCGGACTATACGGCCGGGGAACCCGCTCGACCCCGAATCGACGATGGGGGCGATCGTCAGCAACGCGCAGCTCGAACGCGTGATGCAGATGATCGACCGCGGCAGGGCGGAGGCCGAGCTGATCAGCGGCGGCGACCAGGTCCGGGTCGACGGCCGCGGCTTCTTCGTCGAGCCGACCGTCTTCTGCGGCGCCCCCGCCGACGCGTCGATCAACCGTGAGGAGATCTTCGGTCCGGTCCTCTCGATCACCAGGTTTCGTGATGAGGAGGAGGCCGTGGGACTCGCCAACGACAGTAGCTACGGCCTTGCCGCCTCGTTGTGGACGTCGAACCTGGACCGTGTCATCCGGATCGCCCCGCAGCTCGAAGTGGGGACGGTCAGCGTCAATACCGTGGACGCGCTCAGCCCCTACACGCCGTTCGGCGGCCGGCGGATGACCGGCAGCGGTAGGGACCTCTCCCTTCATGCGCTCGACAACGTCAGCTTCCTGAAGACCACCTGGATCCGCTACTCGGCCGCGCCATGAACGAGGGCCTGATCCTTGGCCGGCTGATCGCCAAGGAGACCATCGCCGGCGGCCCCAACACGGATCTGATCGCCGAAGTCGCCCACCTGCTCGAGGAGGCGAAGGCCGACATCTGGGTCGGTGCGGGGACCCGTCCCGGAACCCAGGTCCTGCATGCGGTCATCGGACCGGGCGACGAGCCTGGCGGCCTGCTGCTGGCGGCCCACGGTGACGTCGTCGATGTCGCCGGGCAGGATTGGAGCGCCGACCCATTCACGATGCGCGTCATGGCGGGTCGACTCTACGGGCGGGGTTGCGTCGACATGAAGGGCTTTCTGGCGCTGATGGTGGCGGCGGCGCGACGGGCATCGGATACCGGGCTGCGTGCCCCACTGCACCTGACGGTCTCCCACGACGAGGAGCTCGGGTGCGCCGGGATCGAGCCACTGCTCAGGCATCTCGAAAGCGGCGGGATCGCGGCGCCGCTGGCCGGGGTGGTCGTCGGTGAGCCGACACGGATGAGGGTCGTGGACCGCCACAAGGGCAAGGTGGCGCTGGCCCTCCGCCTGACAGGCCGTGCGGCTCACTCCAGCACTCCGGCGGAAGGGATCAACGCGGTCCGCGCCGCGGCGCGCGTGGTCGTCGCGCTCGACGACCTGCAGGCGACGATCGCCGACGAGCATCGCGATCCTTCCTTCGGCATCCCGCACGCGACGATCGGGATCGGACCGATCGCCGGGGGAGTTGCGCTCAACGTGGTCCCGGACTCTTGCGACCTCAAGTTGGAGGTTCGGCTCATCTCCGGGCAGTCGGTCGAGGCCATGGTCGAGCGGATCGTCGCTGTCGCCGAGACCGCCGCGGGCGAGGCCGAGTTGAGCGTGGCTCGGATCGCGGCCTATCCGCCGCTCGAGCCACGCGCCGACAGTACGTGGACGCGGCAGGTCGCGAAGCTGACCGGCTGTGGACTTGGCGACGCCGTCGACTTCGGCAGCGAGGCCGGTCTATATAAGGAGCGCCTCGCCTGCGAGGTCGTCGTCTTTGGCCCCGGCGACATGCGACTCGCCCATGCCGCCGACGAGAATCTCGGCATCGACGAGCTCTGCGCGGGGGGGCGGGCGCTCGATCAGCTGATCGGGACGATGCTGCATCGGTAAATCCGATCTAGGCCTAAGTCAAGCTTCGATTGAACAATTCCAGTACCCCCGGTTAACTTTGGCCTGTGCTTTTCACGATGCGCCAGCTGGAGTACTTCGTCAAAACTTGCGAGACGGGGAGCATCACCGACGCGGCACTGGCGATTCCCGTCGCCCAGTCCTCGGTGTCCGCCGCCATCGCCCAGCTCGAAAAGGCCCTCGGGGTCCAGCTCCTCATCCGCCATCACGCCCAGGGGGTGTCGCCGACGCCGGAGGGGAGGCGCTTTGCGGAGCGCGCCCGTGGCCTGTTGCAAGAGGCCGGAGACCTGGAGCGTTTCGCCGCCGAGCTGACCGATGAGCTGACCGGCGTCCTCGACCTCGGCTGCCTGGTGACCCTGGCGTCATTGATCACCCCGCGCCTCGCCCGCGACTTCAAGGAGCAGAACCCGGGGGTGCACGTCCGTCCCAGCGCCTGGGGGCAGCAGGAGATCTTCACGCGACTGCGGGAGGGCGGGCTGAACGTGGCGATCACCTACGACCTCGATCTCGAGCGGGACATCGCCTTCGAGCCGCTGGCCGCCCTGCCTCCCTACGCCGTCTTTCCCGCCGACCATCCGTTGGCGAGGGAGGAGTCGATCGAGCTGAAGGAACTGGCCGGACTGCCGCTGGTGTTGCTCGACCTCCCGCATAGCCGCGACTACTTCTACTCTCTGTTCCAGGTGGCGGGCCTGCGCCCCGCGATCGCCCAGCGCTCGCGCAGCCCGGAGGTGATCCGGACGCTCGTCGCCAACGGTTTCGGATACACGATCGTCAACGCTCGTCCCGTCCACGAGGTGGCCCTCGACGGCACGGCGCTGCGCAGCATCCCTATCGCGGGCGAGCCGCGGGCGATGCTGCTCGGCCTGGCCGTACTAACGTCTTCCTGCTCGACCCGCCTGGTCGAGGCCTTCGCCGAGCACTGTCGTCAGGCGATCGGTGACGGAGGGTTCCCGGGCCTCCCGGCGGATGCGATGCGAGACATCGACTTTTCCGTGGCGATGGGCCGCTAAAAGCGGTGGCGGGCTGCTGTCTTTAGCGCATACTGGCTTCCGACCTACCGAGGAGAGCTATGAGCGACACCAGCACCGCCTTGCCGGCGACCGACGCGATCATCCAGCGTGACCGCGACCTGCTGATCCACCCATATCTGCCCAGCTCGAAAACCGAGCGCGTGATCATGCGGGAGGGGAAGGGAGCCCGCCTTCGCGACATCGAGGGTCGCGAATACCTGGACGCGACCGGCGGGCTCTGGCTGGCACAGGTCGGCCACGGACGCGAGGAGATCGCCGAGGCGGCGGCCGCCCAGATTCGCCGGCTCGAGTACTTCATGTCCTTCTGGGAGTTCTCCAATGAGCGGGCCATCGAGCTCGCCGACCGACTCGTGGGTCTGGCCCCCGAGTCGATGCGGCACGTCTACCTCTCGAACGGCGGTGGCGAGGGCAACGAGGCGGCGCTGAAAATGGCCCGCCTCTACCACCATCGCCGCGGCGAATCCGACCGAACCTGGTTCCTCGCGCGCCGGCAGGCCTATCACGGGGTCAGCTTCGGCGCCGGGTCGGCGACCGGGTTCCCGATCTATCACGAGGGCTTCGGCCCGATGCTGCCGAACGTCCATCACCTGGTTCCGCCCTGGCCCTATCGGCAGGACCTGTTCGGTGGCCAGGATCCCACCGACTTCCTTCTCGATGAGCTTGAGCAGGCGATCGAGACGATCGGCCCGAAGAACATCGCGGCCATGATCGGCGAGCCGATCATGGGGGTCGCCGGGATGATCGTCCCGCCCGACGACTACTGGCGGCGGGTGCGCGAGTTGCTCAGCGCCCATGGCATCCTGCTGATCTTCGACGAGGTCGTCACCGCCTACGGCCGCACCGGCGAGTGGTTCGCCGCCCAGTACTACGACATCGAGCCCGACATCATCGTCACCGCCAAGGGACTGACCAGCGGTTACGCGCCGCTCGGCGCCGTCCTGATGAACGACGCCGTCTCCGAACAGCTGCAGGCTGACCACGGCTTCCCGCACGGCTATACCTACACCGGACATCCGACCTCTTGCGCGATCGCGATGGCGAACCTCGACATCATCGAGTGCGAGAGCCTCCTGGCGCGGGCGAAGACGACCGGCGCACTCCTGCTCGATCGCCTACGTGGGCTGAGCGATCTCGAGATAGTCGGTGAGGTTCGCGGCGTCGGGATGATGCTGGCGGTCGAGCTGGTCTCCGACCGTGAGACGCGCGAGCCGCTGCTGGTCGATCCGCCTGTCGAGGATGTCGTCCGCCGCGATACGGGCGTGATCGTCCGCAACTGCGGTCACAACGTGGTCCTCTCGCCGCCGCTGTCGATGACGGATGACGAGGCGAATGAGGTCGCCGACGGGCTCGAGTCGGTGCTGCGCCGGCTGCGGCCCGACGGCACCTACGCCGGCAGCTGATCCGGGCGCCTAGAAAGTGGACCCCAAGACGCGCTTCAGCGCGTCCTGGGGGAGGAGACGCTGTTCGGCCGCGAGCTCCGCGACCGGCCGACCGCTGGCGAGGGACTCCTCTGCCAAGGCACTGGCAGCGGCGTAACCGATATAGGGCACCAGGGCAGTCACCGGGCCGGTCACAGTCCCTTCGAGAACGGTGCGCAGTCGATCCCGGTCGGCGTCGAGACCGGTGACGCAGCGCTCAGCCAATGTGACGCAACCCGCACCGAGGTGCGCCATCGCGTCGTCGAGCGACTTGTAGATCACCGGCTCGAACGCATTCAGCTGCAACTGCCCGCCCTCCGCGGCCATGGTGACCGTGACGTCCAGTCCGACGACCTCGAAGGCGATTTGGTTGACGACCTCGGGGATCACCGGGTTGACCTTCGCGGGCATTATCGAGGAGCCGGCCTGAACGGCGGGAAGACGCAGCTCGCCGAAGCCGCCGAGCGGCCCGGAGGACAGCAGGCGCAGGTCGTTGCAGATCTTCGAGAGCTTCACCGCAAAGCGCTTGAGTATCCCCGAGAGCTGCACGAAGGCGCCGGTGTCCTGGGTGGCCTCGATCAGATCGGCGGCGGTGACGAGTGGCAGGTCGGTGAGCAGGCCGAGGCGCTCGCGGACGAGGCTGGCATAGTCCGGTGGGGCCGCTATCCCGGTGCCGACCGCGGTCGCGCCGAGGTTGATCTCGTGGAGCAGGCTCAGCCCCGCGCGCAGCAGGCGCCGGTCCTCTTCGATCATTACCGCGTAGGTGCCGAGCTCCTGTCCCAGGGTGATCGGGACCGCGTCCTGAAGCTGGGTCCGACCCAGCTTCATCGTGTCGGCGAACTCCTCGGACTTCAGCTGGAAGGCGCGGGCAAGGGTCTCCATCGTCCCGTCCAGTTCCGCTCCGGACGCGATCAGGGCGATCCGCACCGCGGTCGGGTAGGCGTCATTGGTCGACTGGCTGAGGTTGACGTGATCATTGGGATGCAGGTGGGCGTAGTCGCCCTTCTCCCGGCCGAGCAGCTCGAGCGCGCGATTGGCGATCACCTCATTGGCGTTCATGTTCGTCGAGGTGCCGGCCCCACCCTGGACCACGTCGAGGACGAACTGGTCTCGGAGCGCCCCGGCGCGGATCTCCTCGCAGGCGGCGACGATCGCCTCGGCCAGCTGCATCGGGAGCAGGCCCAGATCGCGGTTGACTTCCGCCGCGGCGAGCTTTACTGACGCGAGGCCGCGCACCAGGTGAGGTCGTTCGCCGATGCTCTCGCCGGTGATCGGAAAGTTCTCCCTGGCGCGCAGCGTGTGGACCCCCCAGTAGGCGTCCGCCGGGACCAGCCGGTCGCCGAGTAGATCGTGCTCGCGTCGGGAGGCGGTATTCATCAACTCGCTCATGGTCATCACCGCCGTTACGGCGACCGTCACACAGACAGCCTGTTCTTCTCCGGGGCTGGGCGCAACAGGAATGTTGGCGACCGCAGATCGGCTGGGACGATCCAGGCCCTCAGCCCTCTTCCGCGCATTGCAGCAGGCCCGCCAGGAGGGACCTATCCGGCGGGGGACGGCGGCCGAGAAGAGGCGCGCGTAATTCGACTGGCGATACCCATCCCGGCTCCGCCTACGAGCTCGAGCGGCGGCGACTGAGGGCCGGAGGTCGGGCGGGCCGCTCCAGGGTTGCCGACCTGGCTGTCGAACCCCGACGCGTCCCGAACGCGCTCGATGGGCGGCCGATGGCCGAGCGCGGAGTGGGAGCGTCGCCCGTTGTAGTGGTCGAGCCAGTGTGCGCCTCCCTCCTGGCGTGGCTCGAGCATCGACTCGGCACTCCACGTCGTCGGAGCCGATGGCCCCCGCAGTCAGGTGCGCAGCGACCTGTTGTGATCAGGCGCCGGTCCAGTCGGGCAGGAAGCGGGTGACGTCGACGTCCTTGAAGGGCGCCCGGATGAAGCGGTCGCGCAGCTCCCAGGGGACGGTGCAGTCGAAGATCACCTTGGTCGAGATCCCATGGTTGAAGTTGGTCCAGAGGAAATCGGGATCGGCGGAGGGGTCGAGCGGGTGGCAGCGGACCCCGGGGATCGGGATCACCGACCGCTCGGCCTGGAACCGGGTGGTCATCGCCCACAGCACGTCGTCGGTGTCGAAGATGTCGACGTCGTCGTCGACGAGGATGATGTGCTTCATCTCCGGGAACGCGCCGAAGGCGACGATGGCGGCCTGGCGCTCGCGGCCCTGGTCGTTCTGGTCGCGCTTGTGGATCTGGAGGATCCCGACGTACTTGCCGCCGCCGGCCGGGTGCGAGTAGACGTTCTTGACCAGCCCGGGCAGGGCGTCGTCGAGGGCCTGGACCAGGGACCCCTCGGTCGGGATACCGGCCAGGCTGACGTGCTCCTCGCCGGGGCCGACCAGGGTCTGCAGGATCGGTTCGGTCCGGGTGGTGACGGCCTTGACCTTGATGATCGGCAGTGACGGGTTCGCGACCCCATCGTAGCCGGGGAACTCGGGCATCGCGAACCCGGTGTCGGTGTGCTGGTCCTCGGCGACCCGCCGTTCGGGCAGGATCTCCCCCTCGATCACGATCTCGGCCGAGGCGATCGCGTACTCCTCGATCGTCTTCGCCTTCACCAGCTGCACCGGTGAGCCGGTGAGGCCGCCGGCGAACTCCAGCTCGTCGAAGCCGTAGGGCGTCGAGGGTGGCTCGAAGGAGATCGCCATGTACTCGACCGGTGAGATGCCCATCGAGATCGTGATCGGCATCGGCTTGCCCATCGCGTCGTACTTCTCGTACATGAAGCCGATGTGGCGCCCGGTCTGCATGAAGACCGAGATTTCGTCGCGGCCCTGGACGCAGAGCCGGTGGATGGTGACGTCGTGCTTGCCGGTGTCGGGGTCGGTGCCGCGCAGCACCGCCATGCAGAAGTAGGGGCCGGCGTCCTCCTCGGTGTTGGTCGGGGCGGGCAGCAGGGTGCGGATGTCGAAGTCCGGGTCGGAGGCGAGGTGCACCTCTTCCTGGCAGGGAGCTTCGTCGACGAAGACCGGGTCCTTGGCGTGCTCCATCGCGTCGAGCATGTGCCGACCGAGGTGCTTCTCGTCGGCGCCCATCAGCAGCGCGATGCGCTTTCGGGAGGCGAGCACCCCGACGATGACCGGGATGTCGTACCCCTTGACCTTGTTGAACATCATCGCCGGCCCGACCTGGGTGGGCCGCATCACGGTGCCGCCGGCGCCGACCTTCCGGTACACCCCGGCGAGCTCGGCCTGCGGGTCCACCTCGACGTCGGTCGCGACGAACTGGCCCTCGTTTTCTTTGAGCAGCTCGATGCCCTCGCGCAGGTCCCTGATCGGCGCCTTCGGTGCGCCGTCGGTGTCGGTCGAGTCGGCCATCTTCAAACCCTCCTGGAGTGCAATTGCGACATGTGAACGGCTCAGGCGTCGAGCCCGCGCAGCGCCTCGATCTGGCGCCGCCAGCGATCGAGCACCGCGTCCGGGTCGTGGAGGCGGTAGCGGACCCCGTCGGTGACCTCGGCGTAGGGCACCCGATGTTCGCGCGCCGACACCAGCCTGCCGACGAAGGTCGCGCGTGGCGGATCCTCGAGCGGCGCGGCCTCGGTGACCTCGAAGCGGAGTTCGTCGTTGGCGCCGTCGGCGGCGAGCATCATCACCATGCGGCCGTCGCGGCGCAGGTTCGCCGCCGTACCGGATTCGCCGTGGAGGAGGAGGCGGACGCCGCCGTCGGACGAGAGGAGGATCTCCCCGGCGCTCAGCTGCGCCGGGCGCGGCCAGCCGTCGGCGTCGGCGGTGACGATCCCGACTGCGGTCCCCACCTTCTCCTCAAGGTCGGTCCCGTCGAGCCAGGCGAGCACGGCGGGGGGTGGCGTGTCGATCGTCGTCGGGTTCTCGTAGCCTGGTGCGTCGTCACTCATGAGTACCTCCGATCGGGTGATGGTCAGGATCATCTTGCGGAGGCGTGCCGGCCAACCTGCTCGCCTCTGGCCCGGTTCGTCTCGATTCGGCGGCGAACCCTTCGGTCCGCTGCTCGCGCGCCGCGGCCAGGCCCGTCCAGCGCACCGCCCCGGTCTCCACCTCGATGCCGAACTGGTCGAAGACGCGCATCGCGATGTGGTCGAGGATCTCGGAGATGCCTGCCGGCCTGCCATAGAAGGCGGGGACCGGGGGAAGGATCACCGCACCCATCCGGCTCAGGGCCAGCATGTTCTCCAGGTGGATCTCCGAGAGCGGCGTCTCCCGCGCCACCAGCACCAGCCTGCGCCGCTCCTTGAGGCAGACGTCGGCGGCCCGCGTGAGGAGATTGTCCGAGTAGCCGGCGCGGATCCCGGCCAGCGTCTTCATGCTGCACGGCGCGACGATCATCCCGTCCGTGTGGAACGAGCCGGAGGAGATCGCTGCGGCCTGGTCGTTGGCGCCGTAGGCGACGGTCGCCAGGTCGCTCACCTCGGTGACGGTGTAGGGCGTCTCCAGCTCGATCGTCGCGCGGGCCCAGCGCGAGAGGACGAGGTGCGTCTCCAGCCCCGGGACCTCGCTCGCCAGCTCCAGCAACCTGACCCCGAACGGCGCGCCGGTCGCGCCGCTCATCCCGATCACAAGGCGCACCGACGAAGCTCCCGTTCAGCCGGCGGGGAGGAACTTGACGGTGCTGCCGAAGCCGGTGCCGAGCGAGTCCTGCAGGTACATATGGAGATGGAGATAGCCGAGGGCCTCCGGTCGGGTGGTCCCGTGAGGCACGACCGGACGGCCACCCGCCAAGGCCCTGGTCGCGATGCCCTCCGCCATCTTGACGGTGCCGACGATGTCGATGTCCACGTGCGACCCCCTCTGGTCCGATTCCGCGTCCAGGCGAATATCACGCCCAGCCACAGCTCAACCTACTCTTTCGCGTCGGTTTCGACCGAGATCAGATGCTTGACTGCTCGGGGATCTCCCAGGAGGTCGTCACTGGGACCAGCGCCCTGGTCGCGATCGCGCCTTCGGGGAGGGGGCGGGCGGTGAAGTAGACCTGGCGCCCGTAGCCGAGCAGCGTCACGCCCTCGTGCCCGATCGCGTGGGGTGTCGGCGCCCCCGGGTACCGGCCGCAGCGAGCCGCCGATGGCCTCGATGACTGCTGCTCTTGACTCTTCCTCCCTTGTACGAGCCAGAGGTTGGCGGCCTCGAGTAAGTGACGATAAGAAGTAAATGTGGATATAGCTTGTAGAGTTGCCGCCAAGATTATGAATCCGATCGTCGACAATGAGAGCCACACGGTCTTCGACCTGAAGAGGGCCGACGCCTGAGCGTCGACCTATATGCCTCCATTCGCGAAGCGATCGTCGACGGTCAGCTGCATTCCAACGAGCGGCTGGTCGAGGCCGATCTCGCCCGGCTGGTCGGTGAGGCTGAGGCGGTCGAAATCCTCGAAGCCCGCGCGGTGATCGAGGGCCTCGCCGCCAGGATCGTCGCCACCAAGGCCCGGCCGTCCGACGTCGACCGCCTGCACGCGGCCCTGGTCCAGATGCAGGCACGGATCGAGGCCGGGGGATCCGTTTGGCGCCTTGGACCAGAACGCCGAGCTGCATCGGCGCATCCTCGAGGTGGCCGACCACCCGACGGACCGTGTCTGAGGCAGCGGCGATGACGCCCGACCCCAGCCCGATCGAGGGGATCGTCGATCGACTCGCCCACGGCGAGATGATCGTCGTCCACGGAGATGCCGGCGCCGGGCCTGAAGGGCACGTCGTCATGGCCGCGGCCTTCGCCTCCGCCGAGGCGGTCAACTTCATGGCCAAGGAGGCCCGCGGACTGATCTCGCTCGGCCTCACCTTCGAGCGTTGCAAGGCGCTCGGGATCGAGGCGATGGAGCGGCGCGGGGAGTCGCGCCTGGGCTGCGGCGCGATGGTCTCGATCGAGGCCCGGGAGGGCGTCACCACCGGGATCTCGGCGGCCGACCGCGCGCGCACCATCAAGGTCGCCGTCGACCCCGGCTCGACCGCCGCCGATCTCGTACGGCCAGGGCATGTCTTCCCGATCCGGACCCGCCCGCACGGCGTGCTCGACAAGCCGTCGCCGGTCGAGGCGGCGGTCGACCTGGTCGCCGCGGCGGGGCTGGAGGAGGCCGCGATCCTCTGCCAGGTCATCCGCGACGACGGCCACAGCGCCGGCCTCGACGACCTGCGCGAGTTCGCCGCCGCGCACGGGCTGCCGTCGGTCTCGGCCGACGCGGTCGCCGCCTATCGTCGGCAGGCGGAGCCGGCGGCGATGCCGGTCGACCGCAAGGAGCTGCGCGACGTGATGGGGCACTTCGCCACCGGCGTCTCCGTCATCACCTCACGCGGGGCGGCCGGCCGGCCGGTGGGCACCACCGCCAATGCGGTGTCCTCGGTCTCGCTGGAGCCGCCGCTGATCCTGATCTGCCTGGCCAAGGACAGCGAGACCCTGCAGACGATCCGTGCGTCCGGTCGGTTCGCGGTGAACATCCTCTCCTTCGACCAGCGCCACCACTCCGACCGCTTCGCGACCAAGGGCGACGCCGCCCAGGTGCACGAGGTCAAGTTCGACGACCACGACCTCGGCGTCCCGGTCATCCCGGGCGCCTTGGCGACGATCGCCTGCGAGGTCGACGCGATCCACCGGGCCGGCGACCACGAGATCGTGATCGGGGCGGTGCGGGGGCTGGACCGGGGCGACGGTGGCCAGGAGCCGCTGCTCTTCTTCAAGGGCGGTTACTCCCGCATCGTGGTCGAGCGGGACGAGCTCGCCGGCTAGCCTGGCCGGCTCGTCCCGGGCGCGTCAGGCCTCGCCGACGGCGGTCGAGGCCGGGTCGTCGTCGATCTGCGCCTCGCCGAGGTAGCTCGCCTGGAGCAGATGTTTGTCGCGGTAGAGCGTCTTGGCCTCACCCTCCATCACCAGATTGCCGTGGTTCAGCACGTAGGCATGGTCGGCCACCTCGAGGGCGAGCGGGACGTGCTGCTCGACGAACAATACGGCGGCGCCGAAGTCGTCGGCGACGCGACGCAGCAGCGGCAGCAGGCGCTCGACGATGATCGGTGCCAGGCCGAGGCTCATCTCGTCTACCAGGAGCAGGCGGGGGCGGGAGATCAGGGCCCGTCCGACCGCCAGCATCTGCTGCTCGCCGCCGGAGAGGACGCCGGCATTGCGCCCCAGGCACTTCTCCAGCTCGGGCAGGATCTCGATCACCTCCGACTCGGTGAGAGCGTCCTTGGAGCCCGGCGCCAACTTCAGGTTCTCGCGCGCGGTCATCTCGTAGAAGAGCGCCCGTCCCTCGGGGACCATGGCGACGCCGCGACGCGCCAGCCAGTGGGCCGGGCGACCGGAGATGTCCTCGCCGTCGAACTTGATCGTGCCGTCGATCGGCTTCAGCAGGCCGGCGACGGTCGACAGCGTCGTCGTCTTGCCGGCGCCGTTCGGGCCGAGCATGGCGACGACCTCTCCGGACCGGACCTTGAGCGAGAGGTCGCGGACGGCAGGGACGCCGGAGTAGCCCGCGCGCAGCGAGTCGAGCTCCAGCAGCACTTTTGCTTCGTTCACTTTCCTGCCTCCACCTTCTCCGTCTCCGGTGCGTGCTCGCCGAGATAGGCCTCGATCACGGCGGTGTTCTTGCGGATCTCGTCCGACGATCCCGAGGCGATCAGGCTGCCGAACTCGAGCACCATCACGGTGTCGCAGACGTTCAGCACCAGACCCATGTCGTGGTCGACCAGCAGCAGGGTCACCCCGTGATCGCTGACCGTGCGCAGCTGCTCGCCGAGGCGGCTCGTCTCCTCGGTGTCGAGGCCGGCGGCGGGCTCGTCGAGCAGCAGCAACGCGGGACGGGAGGCCAGCGACCTGGCGACGCCGACGAGCTTGCGCCGGCCCAGCGAGAGCTCGCGTGGGTAGCGCTTCGCCACGTCGGTGAGGCCGCATATCCCGAGCGCCCAGTCGACGTCGGCACGGTCCGGGCGGTGCGAGATCCGCAACAGCTGCAGCAGGCCGGAGGCGGCGCTCGGCTGGTCGCTCGCGGCCAGCAAGTTCTCCTCGACCGTCAGGTCGTCGAAGAGTTCGACCGACTGGAAGGTGCGGATGAGCCCGCGCGGCGCGAGCTTGTGGGCGCGCTCGCCGGTCACCACGTCCCCCTTGAACCTCACCTCGCCGGTGCTGGGGGTGACGAAGCCGGCGAGGGCGTCGATCGCGCTGGTCTTGCCGGCGCCGTTGGGGCCGATCAGACCGACGATCGTGCCCGGTTGGAGCTCGAAGGAGACGTCGTTCACCGCGACCACGCCGCCGTAGCGGACCGAGAGGCCGTCGACCTGGAGCAGCGGCCCCTCGGGCAGGGCGACCGGCCGCGGTCGGGGATGCGGGGCGGGGGGCTCGGGCGCGCCTGGCGGTGACTCCGCCTCCGCCGGCGCCGGTCCTCGGCGGGGCAGCAGCGGTGCCAGCTTGCGGCCGATCCGATGCGCCAGTGCCGTCATGTCCTTGGCGATGCCGTCGGGGTTGCCGACCGCCGTCGCGGTCAGCGCCACGCCGGCGATCAGCGCCTGGTATTTGCCGAAGCTGAAGACCTGCTTTTCGAGCACGGTGCCGGCGATCCCGTTCGAGGCGAGCAGGATCCCGGCCGCCGACGCCCCGGCGATCCGGCCGACGCCGCCGACGTAGGTGATCGCGAGGATCGTCAACGAGGTCCAGACGGTGAAGCTGGCCGAGTTGACGTTCTGCTGCTGGTAGGCGAGCAGGCCGCCGCCGATCCCGGCGATGAAGGCGGAGATGGCGAAGGCGAGCAGTTTGGTGCGCGCCACGTTGATGCCCAGGGAGGAGGCGGCGCGGTCGTTGGAGCGGACGGCGATGAACATGCGTCCGATCGCTCCGTTGCGCAGCCGAGCCACCAGCCATCCGATCCCGACCACGATCGCCAGCACGAAGAGGGCGAAGACGAGGCGCGGGTATTCGTGCCCGGCCCCCTCGATCCCGACGTTGAGGCCGAAGAGGTGGGGGGAGGGGACGTCGAGGCCGGTGTAGCCGCCGCTGAAGGACGAGTTGTTGAAGACGAGGGCGTCCAGGGCCGCCGCCGTGGCCAGTGTCGCGACGGCGAGGTTGACGCCGCGGATGCGGACCGCCGGGAGCCCGACGAGGACGCCGAGCACGACCGCGGCGAGCGCCGCCAGGATCAGCCCGAACGGGAAGCCGATGCCGATCCCGGTGGCGAGGTGGACCAGGATGAAGGCGCCGACCCCGGCGAAGGCGTTCTGGGCGAGCGAGATCTGGCCCACGTAACCGGTCACGACGACGACCGAGAGGCAGACGCAGATCGTGACCAGCGACGAGATGATCGCCGTCTGGTAGAGCGAGCTCGAGAGGCCGAGGGCGATGGCGCCGATCGCGAAGCAGGCGATCGCGGTCGTCCCGGGCCGGGCCGGCCTGCCGATCGAGGGATTGTGGAAGTCGCCGATCGTCCCCCGCGCGGGCAGGCGCCCGGCGAGGACCACCATCGCGATCATGATCAGCAGGAAGGGCAGCCCTTCCTGGAGGCCCTGTTGGGGCAGCCAGGTCCAGACCGCCTGCAGTTTCGTCAGCTCCGACTGGAACATCCCGAGCGCCAGGCCGGCGATCACGACGATCGTGAACGAACGGAAGCGGGCGAGCAGCGCCGCGCCCAGGGCGGGCACGATGAACAGGGTGTAGGTGCTCGGGTTGAGGGTCGTGATCGGCAGGATCAGGATCCCCGCCGCCGCCGCGAGCACGGTCGCCAGCACCCAGTTGGCGGCGGCGATGCGGTTGGCGGAGTGGCCCAGCAGGGCGGCGCCGGTCTCGTTCTCGGCACTGGCCCGCGTCACCAGGCCGAACCGCGTGTAGCGATAGACGAATCCGAGTGCCGCGCCGAGCAGGATCGTGATCCCGGCCAGGTAGAGGCGATCCGAGGGCACCGAGAGTCCGGCGATGTCGATCGGGGTGCTCGGCAGGATCGGCGGCGAGGAGAAGGTCGTGGTGCCGAAGTTGATGACCGCGATCGCCTCCAGGGCGAGCATCACGCCGACCGAGGCGCCGACCCGCGCCAGGGCGGGGGCCGCGCGAAGCGGCCGGTAGATGACCAGGTAGAAGATCAGCCCCAGGACCGCCGAGTAGGCCAGGGTGGCGAAGATCGAGGGGAGCAGGGGCAGCCCGGTCGAGGACGCGACCTCGATCGAGTGCGGGAGCGCGACCCAGGGGAAGATGAGCGAGCCGGCCGAGTGCAGCTCGATGAATACGTAGGCGCAGAACATCGCCACCGCGCCGTGGCCGAAATCGACGACCCCGGCACTACGGAACTTGAGCACCAGGCCCAGCCCGAGAATCGCGTAGACCCCGCCGGCGCCGAGTCCGAGGAGCAAAAAGAGCAGGTAGCTGGACATAAGCGTGAGTCGACTCCCAATTCGATGATGCGCCGACGCCCCTGCGCGCCGGCTAGGCGGTTTGTTCCTCTCCCGGCGGCCGATGATAGCCCGAAAACGCCAAACTGTGTATATTCGCGCCGCTTGTATCGAGTTATTTAAGTTGGCGGCAAACGTTGCTGTGGCTGTAGGGACGGCTGCGGGACTCGTCACACGGGTTAGAGGAGATGACTTTGAGCAACAAGATGCGACTTCTGATCGGGGGTCTGCTTGCCCTCGTGATCTCAATGGCGCTGGTGGCCTGCGGGTCGAGCGGCGAATCGAGCAGCACGACCGCGTCCGCGGGAGGTGAAAGCACCGCAGGCAGCGAAGGCTCGTCCGAAGGCGGAAGCTCGAGCGGGGAAGTCGGGGAAAACGGCCTCCTCCCGGGCGACGAATCGGTGCTCGGCAGCCCCGAACCGGCCAAGGGCAGCCCGGTCGTGTTCGGCATGATCAACATCGAAACGAACCAGGGGGCCGACTTCCCCGAGCTTCGTGAATCGGTGGAAGCGACCGAGAAGTATCTGAACGAATACAAAGGTGGCATCGACGGTCACCCGATCAAGGTGGACGTCTGCGTCACCGACGGCTCGCCGGCGACCTCCGCCAGCTGCGCCAACAAACTGGTCGCCGACAAGCCGGTGGCGATCCTCGGCGGCTCCGACATCGGCGCGGCCAGCGCGATCCCGATCTACGAAAAGGCGGGCCTCGCCTACATCGGCGGCATGAACCTGACGCCGGCGGAGGTGACCAGCAAGAACTCGGTCGTCTTCAACGACGCGGCCCAGTCGGAGAACGCCGACCTCGGTGTCTACGCCGTCGAAACGGTCGGGGCGAAGAAGGTCGCGGTGATCCCGATCGGGGAAACCCAGGGCGAATTCACCGCCGAAACGGAGGAGAACGTCGGCGTCGAATCGGCCGGCGGCGAAGTCAAGGACTTCCCGCTGCCGCCGACCCAGGCCGATGCCTCGTCGGTCGTCGCCAGCGCCCTCTCGTGGGGCCCGGAAGCGATCATCCTCGAGTCCCCTTCCCAGTGCGTCGCGATCCTCAGCGCGCTGAAGAGCCTCGGCAGCACGGTGCCGGTCCTCTCGATCGACACCTGCGGGACGCAGAGCGTGATCGACGCCGCCAACGGGGCGGCGGAAGGCCTGATCTACATGTCGCCGTTCGAATTGCTGAACAACGAAAGCGAAAACCCGGAACTGGCCCGGGCGATCCTGACCAAGTACGCCTCGTCGAAGATCCTGGTCACCTCGGCGATGGCGGTGGGGATGAACAACCTGATCAACTTCTGGTCGACGTTCCACGAAACCTCGACCTCGAAGCTGACCACCGAATACATGCTCGGCCGGCTACGAGCGGGAAGCGAACACGAAAACTTCCTTGCCGAACCGTATACGTGTGACGGCAAGGCGGTCCCCGCCTATCCGGCGATCTGCAACGCCAAGCAGTACGTCTACGAAATCAAGGGCGGGAAGGCGACCGAAATCGGCTCCGGCTACGACAAGGGCGCAAGCCTGATCAAGTACGAAAAATGATGCTCCTCACCCGCGCCAGGCGCGGGTGAGAGCGGAAGCGAAAGGGGCGGCCCGCCGGGCCGCCCCTTTTTCGTGTCGTGTCGGGGGAGGCTCAGACGCCGATCAGCGCGGCGCCGTTGCGGTCGAGGATCTGACGGGCGTCGGCGGCGGACAGGTACGGCGACTGCTCGACGTATTCGACCGCGGGTACGGCGCTGCGGATGCGCGGCGCGTCGCTGCCGAGGACGAGCTGGTCGACGCCGAACGCCTCTCGCGCGCAGAGCAGCGCCAGCGGCTCCTCGCAGGTGCTGGTGTCGTAGTGGAAGCTGCGCAGGTGGCGGGTCATGCCGCCGAACTCCTCGTAGCGATCGGGGTAGAACCGCTTGAAGCCGCTGTCGAAGCGGTTGGCGAGGAAGGGCAGCGAGCCGCCCAGCGTCGCCAGCGTCCATTTGATGTCGGGGTAGCGGACGGTGACGCCCCTGATCAGCAGCCGGCACATCGAGATCGCCATCTCGCAAGGGCTGCCGAAATCGGCGTCGAGGTGGAAGTCGCCGCCGCCGACACCGAGCGCGTTTTCGGTCCCCGGATGGAAGTAGACGACGGCGGCGCGCCGGTCGAGCTCCTCCCAGAGCGGGTTGAACTTCTCGTCGTCGAGGGGCTCGCCGATCACCGAGCAGCCGAGGCTGAAGCCGACGAAGCCGAGCTCGTCGTAGCAGCGCCCGATCTCGGCGATGGCGGCGTCGATATGGGGAAGGGGCAGGCAGCCGAAGGCGCGCAGGCGGTCGGGGAACTCGGCAACCGCCTCGGCGTAGAGGTCGTTGGTGAAGCGGGCGGCCTCGACCGCCATCGCCTCGGGGCGAAAGTACGGCTGGGTGGCGCTGGCGCTCATCACCTGGATGTCGACGCCCGCCTCGTCCATC
The DNA here is from genome assembly GCA_047601885.1 of Solirubrobacterales bacterium. GTDB lineage: Bacteria > Actinomycetota > Thermoleophilia > Solirubrobacterales > 70-9 > VAYN01. The sequence goes on along the minus strand of JASGIK010000001.1, from coordinate 607,132 downwards.
GCCTCGATGCCGGCCGAGAGCGGTGGGTCGTCCAGGGACCCGCCGCGGGGCACGCGGGCGAAGAACGTCCCCTCCTGGTCATAGGCGCCGAGCTGCTCGTACTTTTCCCAGAACTTGGGTGGGTTGTAATGGGAGTGGACATCAACTCGCATGCGGTAGCTCTCATCCTTTTGTGGTCGACTAACCCTTGAAGTATATACTTTTGAGTATGTGTGTACACTCTGTTTAAGGGGATCCTGTGTCCGATAAGCCGTCGATATCCACTGCCCTCCAAGGCGACCGCACCCGGCGCGAGGGCGACGGCGTCGTCAACGCCTTCATGGCCGTGCGCGAGGCGATCCTGCTCGGCCGCTTCAAGCCTGGCGAAAGGGTCTCCCAGGTGGCGATGGCGACGGAGCTCGACCTCGGGCGCACGCCGCTGCGCGAGGCGCTGCGGATGCTGCAACGCGACGGCCTGATCCGCTTCGAGCCCAACCAGCGGATCCGGATCGCCGGGCTCGGCGCCGCCGAGGTCGAGGGCCTCTGCCTGATGCGGTTGATGCTCGAGGCGGCCGCGATCCGCATCACCATCCCGGCTCTCGGGCCGAGGGAGATCGCCCGACTCGAAGAACTGCTGGCCTCGATGGAGGCGGAGGAGTCCCGGGTGCGGTTGCCGACGACGGCCGATCCCGACGAGCGCATGCGGCAGGCGCTGGCCGCGACCCGCGGCGCGACCCATCGCGAGTTCCACGCGCGGCTGGTCGCCGATGCGGGCGAGCCGACGCTGGCCCGGATCGCGGAAATGAGCGATCACGCCGACCGTCACCGGATGGTCTATTTCCTCTCGCCCTCGCAGTCGCCGGAGGCGAGCGCCGAGGAGCACCGGGCCTTGGTCGAAGCGGCATCGCAGCGTGACGTCGAGGCCACGGTGGCGGCTCTCGCCGCCCACTACACGCGGATCGCCGAGGTCGTGATCCAGTCGCTCGACCCCGGTTTCGACGCCTGGCGCCTGGCCGAGGTGGTGGACTTCCTCGGCGAGCGAGGGTCAGATCGAGACTGACCGACGGCGCCTTCTCCGTTGTCCTGGGAAAACTATATACACAGTCGCTAATGTGTATATAGTCTTTTGGGTTACATAGGAAAAGGAGAGTCCATGCACATTTCTTTCGTTCAGAACACCTTCTCGGCCGAGGAAGAGGACGACGGCGCGGTGATCAAGGCGATCATCGAGCAGTCGCTGAAGGCCGATGAGCTCGGCTTCTCGGCGATCATGTTTCCCGAAAAGCACTTCAGCGGTTACATGCCCAACTGTGCCGATCCGCTGATGACCGCCGCCTATCTGCTGCCGCAGATCAAGCAGGCCGTGCTCGGCTTCTGCATCCTGGCGCCCAACTACTTCCACCCCGCCAACGTGGTCGAGAAAATCAACCTGCTCGACCACTACGCGAAGGGCAAGCTGCTGATCGGTCACGGCAGCGGCTTCGAGATCGAGGCGATGCTCGGCTTCGGCATCGGCTTCGAGGACAACATGAAATCCGGCTTCGCCGAATTCACCGAGGTCGCCGACAGGCTCTGGGACAAGCGACTCGAGGACCCGCCCGTCGAGATCGACATGAAGTACCACAAGGGGACGATCATGGAGCGGATCGTGCCGCGCCAGTACAGCGAGCCGCGGCCGCGCCTGGCGGGCGTCGCGGTGCGCGAGCAGAGCATCGTCCGCGCCGCCGAAAGGGGCTGGCCGGTCTTCTGCCCGATCATCGACGACGGCTTCGACGCCTTCCGCAAACGGATGCAGCTCTATCGGCAGGAGCTGGCCGCCGCCGGGCACTCGCCCGAGGTGATCGCCGACTGCCTCGAGTGGACCGCCCTCAACGTCAACGCGGTGACCGTCTGCGAGACCGACGAGGAGGCCGAGGCCCAGATGCGCGAGGACTGGACCAGCCACCTCGACCTGATGGATCGGTTGGAGCGGCGGACCCGGATCAGGGCGCGCGAAATCGACGGCGTCGGTGGCGAGTTCAAACCGTTCGCCACCGACCGCGAGGAGTCGCTGCGCACCCGCTGCCTCTACGGCTCGCCGGAGACCGTCGCGAGCAAGATCGAAGCGTGGGCCGAGACGGGCGTCGGGAACGTGCTGATGTCCTTCAACGTCGGCGCCTACTCGCCCGAACGGCGGGTGAAGCAGGAGCGCTCGATGGACCTGTTCGCGGCCGAGGTGCTGCCGCGGGTCCGCGAGATCCCGGTGGCCGACCTCTCCGTCCCCACCGCCTGATGGCCGAGGCCCTCTACAAGGTCGGTGTAGACATCGGCGGAACCTTCACGGACTCCGTCGTCGTCGACGCCGACGGCACGCGGACGATCGCCAAGGCGCTGACCACCTACGGGGAGCTCGACCAGGGCGTCCTCGACTCGCTGGCGGCGAACGCCCGGCAGCGCGACCTCTCGGTCGAGCAGCTGCTGTCGCGGACCGCGGTCTTCGTCCACGGCACCACGCAGGCGACCAACGCGCTGCTCACCCGCCATGGCGCGAAGACCGGGCTGATCACGACCAAGGGCCACGAGGACTCGATCCTGATCGGCAAGATCCAGTCGAAGGTCGCCGGCCTGCCGGAGCGCGAGCTGATCCACTCCTCCCGTCTCGAGAAGCCCGAGCCGATCGTGCCGCGGCCGCTGATCCACGGCATCACCGAGCGGGTCGACCGAGACGGCGAGATCGTCGTCACGCTGGACGAGGACGAGGTGCGGGTCGCGGTCGAGGCGTTGGTGAGCGAGGGGGTCGAGGCGGTCGCCGTCTCGCTGCTCTGGTCGTTCCTCAACCCGACCCACGAGCACCGCGTCGCCGAGATCGTGGCCGCCACCGCCCCCGAGCTGCACGTCGCCCTCTCGCACGAGATCGCCCCGGTCCTGGGCGAGTACGAGCGCACCGCGACGACCGCGATCAGCGCCTACATCGGGCCGCGCGTCGCCGGCTACCTGGGCCAGCTCGAGGAGCGCCTCACCTCGCTCGGCCTCACCTCGCAGATGCTGGTGATGCAGGCGAGCGGCGGTCTCACCTCGGCCGCCGACGGGGTCAACCGACCGATCGTCACGCTCGACTCCGGACCGACCGGCGGTGTGCTCGGCTGCCAATACCTGGGCGAGCTGCTGGAAGAGGAGAACGTCATCTGCACCGACGTCGGTGGCACCTCCTTCGACGTCGGCATGATCCTCGGAGGCAAGATCCCGCTCGACCCCGAGCCGGTGGTCGGCAAGTACACGCTGCGGATGCCGAAGGTCCTGGTCGAGTCGATCGGCGCGGGCGGCGGCTCGGTCGCCTGGGTGGACGAGGGCGGCCTGTTGCGGGTCGGTCCGCGCAGCGCCGGCTCCCAGCCGGGGCCCGCCTGTTACGGCAGCGGCGGCACCGAGCCGACGGTCACCGACGCCGATCTGGTGCTCGGCTACCTCGACCCCGTCGGCGCCGTCGGGGGGTCGATCTCGCTGCGGCGCGACCTGGCCCTGGCGGCCCTGGCGACCGTCGGCGAGCGACTCGGGATCGAGCCCGAGGATGTGGCGATCGGGATCGAGCGCATCGTCAACGCGCAGATGGCCGATCTCGTGCGACGCTCGACGATTGAGCAGGGGGACGACCCGCGCGACTGCATCCTCGTCGCCTACGGCGGCGCCGGCCCCACCCACGCCGCCTTCTACGGCGCCGACATCGGGGTCAAGGACATCGTCATCCCGCCCGAGTCGACCGTCTTCTCGGCCGAGGGGATGCTCACCTGCGATCTCGTCCACATCGCCGAGATGTCACACCGGGCCCAGGCTCCGCTCGACCCGGCGATGATCGAAGGGCTGGGCGCGCGGCTGGAGAAACTCGACCGTCAGGTGCGCGAGCACTTCGACCGCGACGGTGGCCACGGCGAGGTCGGCGTCACCTACGTGGTCGGCGTGCGCTTCCTCGCCCAGGTGCACACGCTGGCGATCGAGATCGACCGCGCGGCGCTCTCGAACGGCTTCGATGCTCACCTCGGCGAGCGCTTCCGCGATCGCTACGAGCAGGTGTTCGGGGCCGGGGCGGTGATCGACGATGCCGCCCTGGAGATCGAGTTCCTGCGCGTGACCGGGAGGCGCTCGATCGACCCGATCCCGTTCGAGCCGGCGGCGGAGACGGACGACGAGGTCGGTCCCGTCGGCGAGCGCGATGCCTACTTCGAGGGGCACGGGTTCGTTCAGACCAAGGTCTTCGAGGATGCCGCGCTCCATCCCGGTGCCCTGATCGAGGGCCCGGCGATCATCCAGCGGATGGGCGACAGCGTCACCGTCCCACCCGCCTATCGCGCGCGCGTCGACCGCTACAACTTCGTACGACTGGAGCTGTCATGAGTGAGATCAACAGCGGCGCGACGGTGGCCGGAGCGGCCGCCGACGGGCTGGACCCGTTCACCTTCGAGATCATCCGCCATCGCCTCTGGGCGATCAACGACGAGCAGGGGAAGATGGCGGCGCGGCTCTCCGGCTCGCCGATCGTCTACGAGGCGCGGGACTTCAACGCCGCGATCACGACGGCCGACGGCCGCGGCCTGATGACCGGGGTGTACATCCTCCATCAGGGCGCGGTGATCGACACCTTCGTGCGCAGGGTGCTGGCCGAGTGGGATCCCGAGGAGATCCACGAGGGGGACATGTTCTTCTCCAACGACCCCGCCAGCGGCGCCCTCCACGCCAACGACGGGATCCTCGCGATGCCGGTCTTCTGGGACGGCAGGATCGTCTGCTGGGCGGGGATCGTGATGCACGACAACGACGTCGGCGGGCCGATCCCCGGCAGCTTCGCCTTCGGCGCTCGCGACCGCTTCGGCGAGTCACCCCTGATCCCGGGGGTGAAGGCGGCGGAGAACTACGAGCTGCGCCACGACATCCTCGCGCTCTACCTGCGCAACAGCCGCACCCCGGATTCCAACGCGCTCAACATGCGGGCGCGCGTCGCTGCCCTGCGCAGCACCAAGGGTCGGATCGACGAGCTGATCGAACGCTACGGCGTCGAGGCCTTCGATCAGGCCCAGGAGCAGATCCTCACCTACGTCGAGAAGGTCCTGCGGGAACGCCTGCGGGAAGTCCCCGACGGCGAATGGACCGCGCAGACCTACCACGACAGCGACACGATCAGCGACGAGCGCTTCCCGCTGCGCTGCCGGCTGACCAAGCGAGGCGACGACCTCAGCTTCGACATGACCGGGACGTCGCCGCAGGCCCCGGGGCCGATCAACTGCCAGCGGATCGGCATGGAAGTGGCGATCCAGGGGGTGATCTTCACCTACCTCTGCCACGACCTCCCCTGGTCCACCGGCAGCGTGCGCAACATCGTCGACATCGTCTCGGAGCGCGGCTCGCTGAACGACGCCGGCCCGGACGCGCCGATGAGCATGGCCTCGCTGATGGCGATCCTCAGCACCCAGGACCTGATCGCCGACGTCTTCGCGAAGATGCTGCTCAGCTCCGAGCGCCATCGTGAGGAGGCCCAGGGGACCTGGGCGCCGGTCGGGGCGGGCGGCCAGGTGATCGGCAAAGGCAAGGACGGCGAGCAGTTCTTCGGCCACCTGATGGAGGGGCAGGGGGGTGGTGGGGGCGCCCGCACCTTCGCCGACGGCGTCGACACCGGCGGCATCTTCCACTCGATGGCCGCGACGCTGAACAACGTCGAGACGCTGGAGGCGACCACCCGCATCCTCTATCTCTATCGCCGCCAGGCGATCGACGGTGGTGGGGCCGGCCGGTTCCGCGGCGGCACGCCGGTCGAATTCGGCCTCGTCACCCACGGCTGCGCCGGGCCCTGCCTGCTGCAGACGCTCGGCTCCTCCTACCGGGTGCCCGGCGGGCGCGGCCTCTCCGGTGGCAGCCCCGGCGGCGCGGCGCGGATCCTCGTCGTGCGCGGCGCCGAGGTCGGCTCCCGCTTCGCCGCAGGCGAGCTGCCGGCGCGGGAGGGCGAGCTGGAGGGTGAGGTCGAGGCCTTGCCGTCGAAGGCGCGGACGATGCTCGGCCCGGGCGACGCCCTGGTCGGGGTCACCTGCGGCGGCGCCGGCTATGGCGATCCGCTGCGCCGTGATCCCGAGCGGGTGGCCCGCGACGTGCGGGCACGGCTGGTCAGCGAACAGGGCGCCCGCGAGGTCTACGGCGTCGTCCTCCGGGACGGCGACGTCGACCTCACCGAGACCGAGAAGGTCCGGCAGGCGACGCGCGCCGCGCGGCTCGCGGCCGGGGCGCGGCAGGAGGGAGAGGGCGACGCCGCCGCCTTGGACGGGCCGCAGGTGAATCATCTGCATCCCGTCGGCGACGCGGTCGAGGCGGTCACCGCCGGCGACGACCGTCGCCTGCGCTGCACCGTCTGTGCCCATGACCTCGGTCCCTACCGCGAGGACTATAAGGCGAAGACGCTGTTCACAGAGGTCCAGGCCTCACGGCGAAGCGAGTACAACCGCTACTGCGCCGAGGAGTACGTCATGCGCGAATACTCCTGCCCCGGTTGCGGCACGCTGCTGGCGGTCGACGTCCAGGACGTCGCCGAGGAGCGGCTGCCGGAGTGCAGCTTCCTCGGCTGAACGATCGCCTCGCGCCCAGGGGGTCGCGACCCCCTGGGCGCGGGCCCTCAGTCGGGCTCCTTGACGCCGATCAGCTCGACCAGGTTGCCCTCCGGGTCGTGCACGAAGGCCATCCGGCGACCTGGCTCGGGCGACCGGCGCGGGTCCCAGACCGGGGTCGCGCCGCAGCCCAGCAGCTTCTCGTAAGTGCCGTCGAGATCGGCGACTTCGAGGGCGAAGTGGCCGTAGCCGCGGCGCAGCATCGCCGCACCGGGGTCGGCGCCGTGCAGGCCCGGGGTCGAGGCCTCGCAGGCGAAGAGCTCGACCCGGTCACCGCTGGGGCCACGGAGCATCGCGCCGCGACCATCGGGGACATCGAAGAGGTGCTCGGTCTCGAAGTCGAAAGCTTCGGCGAACCAACCGCGGATCAGATCGAGGTCGACGACCGAGATCGCGACGTGATGGGTGCGCACCGCAGGGGCGTCTGCCAAGGGGTCTCCTCACATGTGTATATACAACGAGTATCCATATCCTCTAACTTCTGATGTATCCTAAAAGGACGGGCGAAGAGAGGGGCGTGCATTTCCTTCGCGCGCACTGCGCACGTAAATAGGTTTGGCGACAACACGGAGGAATGTATCCAATTGACGAACGTACCTGACCGCCTGCTTTCGCAGCTCGCTCACGTCGAGATCATCACGCCGGACCCCGCCGCGTCGCTGGCCTTCTACAAGGACGTGCTCGGTCTCGAAGAGTCCGCTCGCGAGGGCCAGTCCGTGTACCTGCGTGGCTGGGGCGAGCGTTTCCACCACAGCATCCAGCTGACGGAGGGCCCGCACCCCGGCCTCGGTCACATCGGTTGGCGCACCTGGGGCCCCGACGCCCTCAAGGCCGGCGCCAAGAAGCTCGAGTCCTCCGGCCTCGCGGTGGGTTGGACCGATGGCCACGTCGGCCATGGCGACTCCTTCCGCTACCGCTCCCCCAGCGGTGGGCATCTGAACGAGATCTTCTGGGACGTCAGCCTCTACGAGCCCCCCGCGGAGCTCGCGCCGATCTATCCGAACCGGCCCCAGCGCTACGTGCCGCGCGGCGTCGCCGCCCGCTCACTGGACCACGTGACGATCACCTCGCCCGACGTGATGGCCGACGTCGACTGGTACCGCGACAACCTCGGACATCGCTTCACCGAGTACATCGTCGCCGAGGAGGACCCGGACTTCGTCATCTTCGCGATGACCACCACGGTCCACCTCGCGCACGACATGGCGATCGTCGCCGATCCGGCGGGGGCGAAACAGCGGGTCAACCACGTCGCCTTCTGGGTCGATCAGCGCGAGGAACTGTTGCGCGCCGCCGACGTGCTGCTCGACGCCGACGTGCCGATCGAGTTCGGCCCCGGTCGTCACGGCATGGGCGAGCAGGACTACCTGTACGTGCGCGAGCCGAGCGGCCTGCGGATCGAGCTGAACGCCGGCGGCTACCGGCTCTTCGCCCCCGACGCCGAGCCGGTGCGCTGGGTCCCGTCGCAGGGCGCGAACACCTGGTTCCGCAATCTCTCGATGCCCGAGTCGATGATCGAGTCCTTCCCGGCAGCGGAGGTCGCCGCGGAGGCGGCCAAGGCGACCGGGCTGTTCGTCTGAGGCCCACGATGGCAGACCAACCACTGGGAATCGGGACGTTCCTCGCCGCCGACGGCGAGCAGGAGTTCCCGGGGCTTGTGCTGGCGGGGGAGCGGGTCGTCGACCTGCGCCCCCAAGGCTGGCACTCGACCCGGCAGATGGCCGACGATTGGGACGAGGTCCTGCCGCGGCTGGAGGAGCTGGCGGCCGCCGACCCCGAGGCGCATCCGCTCGGCGATCTCCGTGTCCTGCCACCGATCGCCCCCGATCAGGTGCTGCAGAGCGGTGCCAACTATCGCCGCCACGTGATCGACCTCATCCTCGCCGAGGAGCGTCTCAATGGCCGCTATACGGAGGCCGAGGCGCGTGAGATGGGCGAGCGGATCATGACCGAGCGGGCCGAGAACGGCGAGCCTTACCTCTTCTTCGGCACGGCCACCGCGATGTGCGGCCCCGTCGACGACGTCGTCCTGCCGACCGACGGCACACAGCATGACTGGGAGCTCGAGTTGGCGGCGGTGATCGGCCGTCCAGGTCGGGACATCCCCGTCGAGGAGGCGCTCGACCACGTGGCCGGTTACACGATCGTCAACGACATCACCACGAGGGATCGGGTCTACCGCCCCGATCTGGAGGCGATCGGCACCGACTGGCTGCGGGCCAAGAACGCGCCGACCTTCCTGCCCACCGGCCCCTGGATCGTCCCGGCCAAGTTCATCTCGGATCCGATGTCGCTGACGATCACCCTACGGCTGAACGGCGAGACGATGCAGGACGCGGTGACCGAGGACATGATCTTCGACCTGCCGACGCTGATCTCCTATGCGTCGCGGAAGCTGGTGCTGCGGCCCGGCGATCTGCTCTGCACCGGCTCGCCCGCGGGCAACGGCATGTACCACGATCGGTTCCTCACCGCCGGCGACGTGATGGAGAGCGAAATCACCGGTCTGGGCAGACAGCGCAACATGTGCGTCGCCGGCGGCGTCCTCAGCACCACCTGATGACCGGCGTACTTGCCGGTCGCGTGGCGCTGATCTCGGGGACGGCGCGTGGCATGGGGCGCGCGGCGGCGCTGCGCTTCGCTCGCGAGGGTGCCGCGGTGATGGGCGGCGACGTCCTCGGCGAGGCGGCCGCCGAGACCACCGCGGCGATCACGACGGCGGGTGGCGAGGCGGCGAGCGCGCCGCTCGACGTCACCGACGAGGACTCGGTGACCGCCTGGGTGGAGGAGGCGGCGCGCCGCTTCGGCCGGATCGACATCCTCTACAACAACGCCGGCGCGGTCCGGTTCGGGCCGATCGAGACCCAGCCGCTCGAGGACTGGCGACTCACCCTCTCGACCGAGCTCGACTCGGTCTTCCTCGCCAGTCGCGCCGCCTGGCCGCACCTGCGTGAGTCGGCCGGCTGCGTGATCAACATCGGCTCGACCGCGGGGATGACCGGCTCGCTCACCAACCAACGGGTCGCCCACACCGCCTCCAAGGGCGGTGTCATCGCGATCACTCGACAGCTCGCGGCCGAGGGCGCCGTCGACGGCATCCGAGCGAACTCGATCAGTCCCGGGATGATCGACAGCGAGGGGGCGCAGGAGAACCTGCTCGCGGCCGACCATCCGATGCGCGGCATCGCCGCCGCGATCCCGCTGGGCCGGCTCGGCCGGCCCGAGGACATCGTCGGCCTCGCGGTCTTCCTCGCCTCCGAGGAGGCGAGCTACATCACCGGGGCCAACTTCGTCGTCGACGGGGGTTGGTCCTCCGTCCTGCCCGGCGCGACGTCCTAGCCGGCGTCGTCCCCCGTCGCCGGCGGGGCGATCATCCCGGCCAGCTCCTCGTCGAAGTGGCCGGCGATGAGGATGAAGGCCATCCTCGCGACGGTGTCGGTGCGATTGGCCCAGGCATGGTCGGTCCCTCGCTGGACGACGACGTCGCCGGTCCGCAGGGTCACCTCGGAGTCATCGAGGAGCAGCACGATCTCACCGGCGAGGACGATGCCGTAGTCGATCGTCTCGGTGCGGTGGATGGGCGACTGGAGGCCGTCGCGCACGTGGCCGGGCGCGAACTCGTTGATCCGGATCAGGGTGCCGTCGGGTGGCGGCCCGATCCGCCCGGCGGCGGCCGGGGACGGCATCCGCTCGTGGGCTCCGATCTTCGCCGGGACCGCGGGCGTGTTCCAGATCTCGAAGAAGGAGACGCCCGCGTCCCGCTCGACCCAGCCCGGCGGGACCGGCTCGTCGCTGATCACGACGGAGCGGCCCGAGGGGTCGTGCCCCGTCACCAGGCGACGCGGGAAGTGTCCGCTATCTGCGTTTTGCATGGACTTCAATAGATATGATACATATCGTCCAAGAAGCGACAGGGAGATCGCGGTGCGTCCGTCGCTCACTTCTGCCCTCCGACACCACCGCCAGGAACCGATGCCAAAACCTTCTCTTCTGATCGTCGTCGCCAGCACCCGTCCCGGCCGGGTCGGTCTGCCGGTGGCCGAGTGGTTTCGTGGCCGTGCCGAGGCCGAGGGGTCCTTCGAGGTCGAGGTCGCCGACCTCGAGCGGATCGCGCTGCCCTTCCTCGACGAGCCCAACCATCCCCGCCTGCGCGACTACACCCACGAGCACACCAAGCGGTGGAGCGCCCAGGTCGCGGCGGCCGACGCCTTCGTCTTCGTCACGCCGGAGTTCAACTACGGCATGAACGCCCCGCTGAAGAACGCGATCGACTACCTCCACCACGAGTGGGCCTACAAGCCGGTCGGCTTCGTCTCCTACGGTGGCGTCTCCGCCGGCACCCGGGCGGTCCAGCAGATCAAGCAGGTGGTGACGACCTTGCGGATGTATCCGCTGAACGACGCCGTCGCGATCCCCTTCGTCGCCCAGTTCCTCGACGACGAGAACGTCGTCGAGGCCAACGAGGTGATGGAGAAAGCGGCCGCCACGATGCTCGGCGAGATGGCTCGGGTGCAGGCGGCGCTCGGCACCCTGCGGGTCGAGGCCTGAGCGACGCCGGGGAGGAGGCTGTGCGCCGGATCTACGAGATCTTGCAGGAGATGGGACGGTGGGAAATCGAAGGCGTCGACGACGCCGACTTCGCCGGGCAGACCCGGACGCCCGCCACCGAACGCGACATCGGCGAGCAGGACTTCGGCGCGGTTCGCGATCGGCAGGCGGTCAAGCGCACCCTGGAGCCGGCGGACACGGCGAAGACCGTCTCCTTCCTCGCCTCCGATGACGCGGACATGATCAGCGGTCAGTCGATCCGGGTCGACGGCGGGCTGGTGACGCTGTGAGCGGCAGGCTGCGGGATCTGGTCGTGGTCGTCACCGGGGCCGGGCGGGGCCAGGGCGCGGCCGAGTGCAGGGTGCTGGCCGCCGAAGGCGCGACGGTGATCGGGGTCGATCGCGAGATCGCGGTCGACGATCCGGGCGACGGCATCACCCGCCGGATCCTCGACGTGACCGACGCCGCGGGGTGGGAGTCGCTCGCCGAGGCGATCGGCGAGCGCCACGGCCGCGTCGACGGTCTCGTCAACAACGCCGGGATCACCAGTCGGGTCCGCCTCGGCGCCGTCGAGCTGGACGAGTGGAACCGGGTCCTCGCCGTCAACGTGACGGCCCCGATGCAGGGGATCCAGGCCTTGCTGCCACTGATGGGTGTGGGCGCCTCGATCGTCAACGTCGGCTCGGTGGCCGGCCTCACCGGCCACTACACGGCCGCCTACACGACCAGCAAGTGGGCCCTGCGGGGGCTGACCCAGTGTGCCGCGACCGAGCTGGGCCCGCGCGGGATCAGGACCAACATCGTCCATCCGGGCTACGTCGAGACGCCGATGACCGACGCGGCGCCCGCCGCCTTCCGCGACATCAACATCGACCTCACGCCGCTCGGACGAACCGGCACGCCGGAGGATCTGGCGGCTGTGGTGGCGTTCCTGCTGGCGCCGGAATCGGGCTTCCTGAACGGCGCCGAGATCGCCGCCGACGGCGGCTTCACCGGCGGTGCCGGGGCGAAGGCGATCTCCGACGCGCTGCGCCGCGCCGCCGAAGCGGAGGGTCGGCCGTGATCCTCGAGCGGGCCCAGATCGACATCCGGCCGGGCCTCGAGCCGGCCTTCGAGGAGGCCTTGGTCGAGGCGCGCAAGGTGATCTCCCGGAGCGCCGGCTTCCGTTCGTTGCGCGCGCTTCGCGGCATCGAGCGACCGGGCACCTACCTGCTGGCGATCGAGTGGGAGACCCTCGAGGACCACACCGAGGGATTCCGCGGCTCCGAGCTCTTCACCCGCTGGCGCGAGTTGCTGGGCCCGTATTTCGAGAGCCCACCTGAGGTCGAGCACTTCGATCCGGTCGAGGGCGAAACGCACGAAGGAGAGTGGAGATGAAGCTGGCAAGGTACGAGCACCAGGGCAGGCTCACGCACGGCATGGTCGAGGACGACTCGGTCTGGGTCCTCCCGGCCGGGCTCGACCCGATCGAGGCGCTGGTGATGGCCGTCGAGGGACGTGAGATCGTCGGCACCGGCGACCCGGTGCCGCTCGAGGAGGTCAGTCTCACCGCCCCCTTGGACCCGCCGTCGGTGCGCGACTTCGTCGCCTTCGAGCAGCACATCGAGGGCATGGTCAAGACCGAGGGGCCCGGCGCCACCGTGCCCGAGTCCTGGTACAAGGCGCCCGCCTTCTACTTCTCCAGCGTCGGCGCGGTCTTTGGCGACGGCGACGAGATCGAGGTCCCGCCGGGCTGCCAGGCCTTCGACTACGAGCTCGAGGTCGGCGCGATCATCGGACGGCCGGGTCGCGACCTGACCCTCGACGACGCCGGCGGGCACATCGTCGGCTACACGATCTTCAACGACTGGTCGGCGCGCGACCTGCAGAAGTTCGACCTCAGCCTGCGGATGGGTTGGGCGAAGGGCAAGGACTCGGCCTCGACGCTCGGTCCCTGGATCGTCAGCGCCGACGAGCTCGAGGGCGCGCGCGACCGCGAAGGCCGTCTGGATCTGCGCATGACCGTCTTCCTCAACGGCGAGGAGATCGGCAGCGACAGCCTGGCGAGCGCCGCCTGGTCGTTCGAGCAGATGCTCGTCTACGCGTCGCGGGGCTGTGTCCTGCGCTCCGGCGACGTGATCGGCTCCGGGACCTGCGGCGGCGGTTGCCTGGGCGAGCTCTGGGGGCGGAGCGGCGAACGGGTGCCGCCGCCGCTGGCGCCCGGCGACGAGGTGCGGATGACCGTCGAGGGCATCGGCTCGATCAGCAATCGGATCGTCGCGGGGGTCGACCCGGTCGATTTTGGCTCACCGCGGCGACGTGGACAGGAGGGACATTGACCAGGTATCTGAAGGAGCCGAACGGGAATGTCCCGCAGGCGGATGTCGCGTTGCGCCAACGGGTGGACGAGATGCTCCGCGAACTTGCCGAGGGCGGCGAAGAGGCGGTGCGCCGCTGGTCGCGGGAGCTCGACGACTGGGATCCGCAGAGCTTTCTCGTCGACGAGGAGGCGATCGCCGCGGCCGAGGGCCAGATCGGCGACGAGCTGAAGCGCCACATCGCCTTCGCCCAGAACCAGGTGCGCGCCTTCGCCGAAGCCCAGCGTGGCACCCTGCTCGACCTTGAAGTCGAACTCGGCGACGGCGTCAGGCTCGGCCACCAGCACATCCCGGTGTCCGCCGTCGGCGCCTATGTCCCCGGCGGTCGCTACCCGATGCTGGCTTCCTCCTTCATGACGATCGTGGTGGCGAAGGTGGCGGGGGTCGAGCGCGTGGTCGGCTGCGCGCCGCCGCAGCGGGGCCAGGGCATGCACCCGGGGATGCTCTACGCGATGCACACCTCCGGCGCCGACGCGATCCTCTGCCTCGGCGGCGTCCAGGGCCTCGCCGCGCTCGCCTTCGGCCTGGTCGAGGGGCTGGAGCCGGTCGACATGCTGGTCGGCGCCGGCAACGCCTACGTCGCCGAGGCCAAGCGCCAGCTCTTCGGCCGGGTCGGCATCGACCTGCTGGCGGGCCCGACCGAGGTCCTCGTCGTCGCCGACGAGAGCGCCGACCCGCGCCTCGTCGCCGCCGACCTGCTCGGCCAGGCCGAGCACGGCCCGACCTCGGCCGCGGGCCTGATCGCGATCGGCGACGAGGTCGCCATCGCGGTCGCCGCCCAGGTCGAGGAGCTGCTGAAGACCTGGCCGACGGCCGAGGTCGCTTCCCAGGCCTGGCGCGACCACGGCTGGATCGCGATCGCCGCCGACGACGAGGAGGCGATCGCGCTCGCCGACGAGGCCGCCAACGAGCACCTCGAGATCCACGTCGCCGAGGCCAAGCTGGACTCCTACCTGGAGCGACTGCGCAACTACGGCTCGCTCTTCCTCGGTGACCAGGCGACGGTCGCCTACGGCGACAAGGCGGTCGGTACCAACCACGTGCTGCCGACCGCGCGGGCTGCCCGCTACACCGGTGGCCTCTGGGTCGGCAAGTTCCTCAAGACCTGCACCTTCCAGCGCCTGACGGCAGCGGGGACCGCGACCGTCGCGCCTTCGGTCGAGGCGATCTCGTTGGCCGAGAACTTCGAGGGGCACGCGCTCACCGCGACGATGCGACTCGAGCGGATCGGCGTCACCGACGGGGCCGCGTAGGCCGGCGATGGGAGGGCCGGCGGACGATGCCTGGTCGCTGGACGGCCGCGTCGCGGTCGTCACCGGCGCCGGCCGGGGCCTCGGTGCCGCCTGCGCGGAGGAGCTGGCGCGCCGCGGCGCCGCGCTGGTGATCGTCGCCCGCGGCGCCGCGGAGCTCGAGCGCGAGGCCGAGCGGTTGCGCGCCGAGGGGGCGCAGGTCGAGGTGGTCGCCGCCGACGTGACCGACGAGGGGGGCGCGCGGCTGGTGCTGGCCGCCGCGGAACGGCTCGGCGACCTGCGCGTCTGCGTGAACTCGGCAGGGACGAACCGCACCGGCCCGAGCGCCACCTATGCGCTCGACGACTGGGACGCGCTGTTCGCGGTCAACGTGCGGGCGACCTTCCTGATGTGCAGGGAGGTCGGCGGATCGCTGCTGCGTCGCGGACTCCCCGGCAGCATCGTCAACATGTCCTCGCAGATGGGCTCGGTCGGCTATCCGGGCCGTGCCGCCTACTGCGCCGGCAAGCACGCGGTCGAGGGGATGACCAAAGCCCTTGCGGTCGAGTGGGCGGCGGCCGGGGTGCGTGTCAACGCGGTGGCGCCGACCTTCGTCGAGACCCCGATGACCCGCCCGATGCTGGCCGACGAGGAGTTCCACAAGGAGGTCCTCGGCAGGATCCCGAGCGGCCGGCTCGCCACCTGCGAGGAGGTCGCCGCCGCGGTCGCCTTCCTCGCCTGCGACGGCTCGAACAGCGTCACCGGACACTCCTTGAAGGTGGACGGAGGATGGACCGCATGGTGAGGAACGGCACCCCGGTGGTCGAC
This sequence comes from Solirubrobacterales bacterium, assembly GCA_047601885.1. Lineage (GTDB taxonomy): Bacteria > Actinomycetota > Thermoleophilia > Solirubrobacterales > 70-9 > VAYN01. Next base: position 591,574 of record JASGIK010000001.1, on the reverse strand, counting down.
GTGCACGCCCACGCGATCGTCGAGCCCGCGATGGCGTTGATGGCCGGGCAGGCCGAGGCGCAGACGGCGAAACGACGCGAGCTGGAGATCGTCGGGCCGGCTTCGGCCCACACCCAGAAAGAGATGATCGCCAAGGTGGCGCCGCTGCTGACCGACGTTGAGCAGCGGCTCGCGGCGATGGATCGGGCCGGGGTCGACATCCAGCTCGTCAGCCCGTCGCCCGCCCACTACCACGACTGGCCCGAGCCCGAGCTGGCGACGGTCCATGCGCGGATGATCGCCACCGGTCTGGCGGAGCTCTGCGCGACCAGGCCGGATCGCCTGCTCGGCCTCGGCCTGGCGCCGCTCCAGGATCCGGGGGTCGCCGAGGCCGTGCTGGTCGAGACGATGAAGGACTTCGGCCTGCGCGGCGTCGAGATCTCGACCAACGCCCCCGGTCGCGAGTTGGGCGACCCGGAGCTGGAGGGGTTCTGGGCGCGTGCGGAGGAGCTCGGCGCCGTGGTCTTCATCCATCCGTGGGGGTGCACCTTGGCCGAGCGCCTCTCCGGCCACTACCTCTACAACATCGTCGGCAACCCGGTGGAGACGACCGTGGCGCTGTCGCACATCATCTTCTCGGGCCTGCTCGATCGACACCCCGACCTGAAGATCATCGCCGCCCACGGCGGTGGGTATCTGCCGATGTACCCCGGGCGGATGGACCACGCGAGGGAGGTTCGGCCCGAGTTGGACTCGCCGGCCGGGCGGCCGAGCGACTACCTGCGCCGGCTCTACTTCGACTCGCTCGTCCACGACCCCGAGCAGCTGAGCGGCCTGGTCGACCGGGTCGGCGCCGACCGGATCCTCCTCGGCTCCGACTTCCCCTTCGACATGGGCGTGCCCGACCCGGTCGAGCGGGTCGAGGCGGTACCCGGCCTCGACGAGGAGGAGCGCTGCGCGATCTGCGGCGGCAACGCCGTCAGCCTGCTCGGCATCTCCCGCACTCGACCCGGCCGAGGACAGTGAGAGAGGAACGGAGGAGGAGGGCGAGATGGTGATCGGGATCGATGCCTATGGCTGCACGCTCAGTGATCGCGGGGACTTCGGCAGTCTCAAGGCGATCGTCCACGAGGGCGGCGTGGTGACCGATGCCGGGCCGACCGACCAGGCGGCCGCCAACGTGTTCGTCAGCATCGAGGATCTGCGCTCCTGGGCGGGCCCGGCGGCCGCGGACGAGGGTTGGAGCAAGGGCTTCGACGCGATGCTGGAATTCGCCGCCGCACGCGGCTGGCTGCACGCGGACGGGCGCATCCAGGTCCACGTCGAGGTCCCGGCTTAGGTCGGCGATTCAGTCGAGTACGGCGATCGCGCTCGGACTGACGGCGGCGACCGCGATCCTCAGCGCGCGCAGCTCGTGGGCGGGGTCGAGGCCGCTGGCCACGCCTTTCGCGGTGAGGGCGTAGTGGGTGGCGATCGCCACCGCCACCGCCTCGGCGTCCCCCTCCTTCGCCGCGTCGATCATCGCCCGATGCTCCGCCCGACGGTCGAGCCAGCGATCCGGGAGCGTCTCGCGGAAGGCGATCCTGTAGCGCTCGGCGTGCTCGTAGAGCTGGGTGATCAAGGACAGCAGGCGGTCGCCGCCGCCGCGGACGAAGCATGCGTGGAAAGCCAGATGCGCGCGCGCGAAGTCGATCGGCTCGACGTCGACGAGGTGATCCATCTGGGCCATCAGGCCCTCCATTTCGGCGATGTCGGAGGGATGGAGGTCCGGGGTGGTGATGCGTGCCGCGGTCGTCTCCAGGGCGATCCGCATCACGTAGAGCTGCTCGAGATCGTCGATCGAGAACTCGGCGATCCGCACCCGACGGTTGGGCTCGGAAAGGATCAACCCCTCGGCCTGGAGCATCCGCAACGCCTCGCGCAGTGGCGTCCGTCCGACCTCGAAGTCGCGCGAGAGGACCACCTGCGAGGTCGTCGTCCCGGCCGGGATCTCCCCGTGCAGGATGGCGGTCCGCAGTCGCGCGTGGACCTGGGCGACGTTCTGGCCGTCACGGCCTTCTCCCTCTTTGGTTCCGGCCATCAGATCGTGACTCCCGTTCGGACGCGGCGGCAACCCGCCGATTTGATTGACATTGGATACACCAGGGCTCTTTCTACAACCTGCGATGAAGACTATTTCATGGGAAATCCCCAGTATTACTGGGATCTATCGCCATGCCCAAGGCTGCGAACCGGACCGTTACGACCTAGAGTTTATCCTGCTCCTTAAACTCTATCCATTGAGTAGTATCGGATCCAATTCATCCATGGTCAGTGCACTGCGGGGACGCGTCCAAGACCGATGTCTCCGGCGAGGAAGGGAGTCAGAGTCAGGTGAGGCTGAAGGGCAACATGCATCGGCGCGGTGAGGAGCACTATGAGGAGGCCCGTCTCGCGGCTACCTGGAACGAGCGCAAACCGGACCGCTTCCCGGCGTCGATCGTGCTCGCGGAGGAGATCTCCGACGTCCAGGAGGCCGTCCGCTTCGCCGCCGCCGAGGGCCTGCAGGTGAAGGCGCGGTCGGGCGGCCACAGCTGGACCGCCTCGAGCATCCGCGACGACACCGTGCTGATCGACCTCTCGAGGATCAGCGAGCTGAGCTTCGACGAGGAGAAGGGGATCGCGATCGTGGCCCCCGGCTCCAAGGGCCGCGACCTGAACGCGATGCTGGACGCGCGCGGCCTGTTCTTCCCGTCCGGGCACTGTCCCAGCGTCGGCCTCGGCGGCTTCCTGCTCCAGGGCGGCTGGGGCTGGCTGTCACGCGCCGTCGGCCCGGCCTGCATGAGCGTCGTCGGCGTCGACGTGGTGACCGCCGACGGTGAGCTGATCCACGCCGACGAAGAGCAGAACACCGACTACCTCTGGGCGGCGCGCGGATCCGGCGCCGGCTATTTCGGCGTCGTCACCCGCTTCTACCTCCGCACCCATCATCTGCGCCGATCGATCTTCGAGAGCGTCTACGCCTACCCGATGGACGTGCGCGACCAGCTGCTCAGCTGGGTCGCCGAGATCGAGCCGGAGCTGCCGGCCGAGGTCGAGGTCGCGGTCATGGGGACCACCCCCCGCCACGAGGACGGTAGCGTCATCGAGGGCGAGCTCGGGTTGGTCGTGATGGCCTCGGTGATGATGGACGACGAGGAGGACGCGCGCGCGGCGATCGGCCGGCTCGACGAGTTCCCTCTGATCGACCGGGCGACCGAGCGGCGGACGCTGATGCCGCGCACCTTCGTCCAGCTCTACGACGGTCCCGACTCGCTGGAGCCGGAAGGCTTCCGCTGGGCCGCCGACGGCATGTGGACGGACAACCCGGTCGAGGATCTGCTGCCCGAGATCGAGGAGCTGTTCACCTCGGTCCCCTCGTCCGCCTCGCACGTCTTCTGGTACCCGTGGCGGGAGCAGCAGCTCGACAACGCGGCGATCTCCGTCCAGGGAAAGCTTTACGTCGCCGCCTTCGCCGGCTGGACCGACCCGGCCGAGGACGACCGCTTCATCCCCTGGCCGGCGGAGCAGATGGGCAAGCTCGAACATCTCTCGAAGGGGATCCAGCTCGCCGACGAGAACCTCGTCGCGCGTCCCGCCCGATTCCTCTCGCCGGAGAACGAGGCCCGGCTCGAGGAGTTGCGCGCCAGGTACGACCCCGACTCCCGCTTCGCCGGCTACCTGATCGCGGCGAGCTGACCGTGGCGGATCGACTGGCGGGCAAGGTCACCCTGATCACCGGCACCGCGAGCGGCATGGGGCGCGCGGCGGCCAAGCTGTTCGCGGCCGAGGGCGCCCGCGTCGTCGGCTGCGATCTCGCCGTGGAGGCCGCCGAGGCGGTCGTGGAGGAGGTCGTCGCGGCGGGCGGCGAGATGATCTCGCGGGCGCCTGTGGACCTCGCCGACCCCGAGCAGGCGCGCGGCTGGATCGACTTCGCGGTCGCCGAGTTCGGTGGCATCGACGTCCTCTACAACAACGCCTCGGCGACCCGGGTGGGGCCGTTCGACGAGTCGACGATGGAGGACTGGGAGTTCGTCATGCGCAACGAGCTCGACCTGATCTTCACCGTGACCAAGGCGGCCTGGCCGCACCTGGTCGCCGCGGAGGGGGCGACGATCGTCAACACCGCCTCCGTCTCGGCCTATCGCGGGGCGACCTTCTCCGAACAGGCCGCGCACGGCGCCGCCAAGGGTGGCGTGCTGGCGATCACCCGGCACCTCGCCGCCTCCGGGGTCCCGCACGGGATCCGGGTCAACTCGGTCAGCCCCGGGCTGACGGTGACCGGACACATCGAAGAGTTCCTCGAGGACCCCGACCATCCGATGCACACGATGGCGGCTGCCAATCCGATGAAGCGGCTCGGCCGACCCGAGGACGTCGCCCGCGTCGCCCTCTTCCTCGCCTCCGACGATGCCGCCTACGTCAACGCCGAAGACATCATCGTCGACGGTGGTCAGGCGGTCATCGTCTGAGATGGGCCGCGCTTCCAATCCATTGCTCGACTGGCGTCCCGAGCGGGACCAGATCACCACAGTGGGGCGCGACCTGCGGCGCCCGGAGTGCGTGCTCGCCGAGCGCGACGGCACCCTCTGGGCGGCCGATGCCCGCGGCGGGGTGATGCGCATCGACCCAGGTGGTGATCAGGAGCTCGTCCTGCAGGGCCAGGCCGAGGCGGTCGAGGTCGACGGCGACCCGGACGACGTCGGACGCTACGTCCTCGACGGCACGCTGCCCAACGGGCTGGCCTTCGACCGCGAGGGCGAGATCGTGATCGCCAACTTCGGCACCGACGCGGTCGAACGGATGCGGCGTGACGGCGAGACCGTCACCTTGTTCGACTCGCTCGACGGTGAGCCGCTCGGCAAGACGAACTTCGTCCTCGCCGACTCGCGCGGCCGCATCTGGCTGACCGTGAGCACCCGCCAGCAGCCCTGGACGCTGAACATCAACGACAAGCTCGACGACGGCTACGTGGCCTTGATCGAGGGCGACCGGATGCGCATCGTCGCCGAAGGCTTCGTCGGCACCAACGAGATCCGCCTCGACGCCGCCGAGGAATGGCTCTACGTGGTCGAGTCGAACGCCCGTCGCATCTCGCGGCTGCGCGTCGACGACGACGGCTCCCTGTCCGACCGCGAGATCTACGGTCCGCCCGATCTCGGCGGCGTCCCCGACGGCTTCGCCTTCGACTCCTTCGGCAACCTCTGGATCACCCTGGTCAACGCCGACCGGCTGGTCGCGCTGACGCCGGATCAGGAGTTGATCGAGCTCATCGACCTCGGCAACCGCGCCGGCGCCGAAGAGTTCGACCGCCGCTTCTTCGCCGGCACCGTGACGCCGGAGGTGATCGGCTACGGCCGCGGCGACGTGGCGCCGCTTCTGGCGAGCGTCACCTTCGGCGGCCCCGACCTCCGCACCATCTACCTGGGCAGCCTGATGGGCACCGACCTGCCCAGCTTCCGCTCGCCGGTCGCCGGCCTGCCTCTGGCCCATTGGTAACCCCGGTAGGTCCCTGTCGCGGACCTGGCTGGCCTGTTCGAGGTAGCGAAAAGACTGAGATCAGTCGCCTTTCTGGTCACAAGAATGCGCCTACATAAGGCTCGTCCACGGGCGCTCGCATTTGTCGGCGTCCAAGCGGATCCACGGACCCCAGTATCCGCACAAGCAAGCTCAGGGAGACTGGATAGACCCGTGTCATCGGCCGACGAGATCCAGGGCCATCGAGGGACACACAGGGACATCGCGGGTGCTCGGATCCGCCGTAGATGGGGAGATCGCGGGCCTCTCGGACAACACTTAGGGGAAAAGAACTCGGGCTCGTACGTATGCGACTGAATGGAGTCGAACCCTGGCCTGCGGGCGGACCTTGGCTCCCTGGGGCTGATTCGACGTCCTTCGATGTCCCTGGATGGACGCCTGGATCCCTGGGCGATAGGGGAAAATGCGGGAAAGGATGGCCGTCTCGGTCATGGCCACCATCGATGGGAATCGCCCCATGGACCGAATTTCAGGCTGGCAACGGCTTCGTGGCCTCGATGTCATTCGGCGCATCTCCCAGTTTCGCGGCTATGGGCACGGCTGCCCCCGAACCAGCGACCTCTCGCGTGTGAATTCGGCTCGGAAAACGCTGATCGGTGGACGAAAAACGCCATTTGCAGGGAGTTCGTGGGCATGATTTTCGGCCTCGGAATCCGCGATATGCGCCGATATGTCGGCGAGTCAGGCAGTCTCGGTGAGAACTGCCTGAGATCCGGAGGGGCGGTTCGAAAATCCGGGAGCGACCGCATCTTGATGCAATAATGCGTTTATGTCGAAGATCCGCACCACCGTCACCCTCGACGAGGACGTCTTCCGCGCCGTCAGGATCAAGGCCGCGCGCACCGGCAAGCGCGATGCGCAGGTGATCGAGGAGGCCATTCGTCGCGACCTCGGCCTCGACGACCTGGCCGAGATCTGGGCGAAGGTCACGCCCGCCGAGGAAGAGCAAGGCATGGATCTCGCCGGCGAGGAGCTGCGCGCGATGCGCGAGGAGAGGCGTGGCGCGGGCGGTACTTGACCCGGGCGTCCTCGTCTCCGCGCTGATCACCCCCACGGGCACCCCGGCGAAGCTCCTGGCGGCCACCCGCGGCGGAAGCTTCGAGCTGATCGTCTCGGCCCTGCTGCTCGAGGAGCTCGGGTCCGTCCTGCGGCGACAGAAGTTCCGCCGCCACGTCGACCTCGACGTCGTCGACCGATACGTCGCCCTGCTGCGCCGGGACGCGGTGACGGCCGCCGACCCGGCGGGGCCGCCGCCGGTCCGCTGCGCGGACCCCGACGACGACTACCTGATCGCCCTGGCGCACGCCGGCGAGGCCGCACTCGTCTCCGGCGACCGGCATCTGCTCGACCTCGCCGGGCGGATCCCGGTCTTCACCCCGGCGGAGTTCCTCGCCGCGCACGACGGATAGCGGAGACGGTCGAGCCGGCGGGACCTTCTGGGCTCCCGCAAGAGGTCGCCTGGGAAGGTGTCGGCTTGCAGGACCTTCTGGTCCCACGCAACGTCCGGGCGCCGTGGCGCTCGAGGGCCAGGATGTCCTTCTCGCTCCAGAAGATCGACTCGATCCGCCGGCGCAGGGGCACGAGGTGAGGCAGGCGGATGCGGCCGAACTCGTTGCCGAGCACGACGGATCGTTTGGGAACGTGCGTGGTTGCCCTCGTTTGTCCACGCGGATAAATGCACATGGTCGTGTGTACAAACAATAACTCTGTGCGAAAAAACGTGAAACTCACAAAAAATATGTGCTACTTTGCCCCCTTCGCACATGGAGCTGCGCGACCGACATCACCAGATCCTCCAGGTCCTCAATCAAGAAGGGGAAGTTTCGGTCGCCGAGCTGAGCCGGATCACCGAGGTCTCGGAGATGACGGTGCGTCGCGATCTCGACGAGCTCGAGGGCGAGGGACTGCTGAAAAGGGTGCACGGCGGCGCCGTGCGCGAGGTCTCCCGCAGCTACGAGCCGGCCTACGCGCTGCGTGCCGGGCGCGCGGTCGAGGCCAAGGAGGCGATCGGTCGCCGCGCCGCTGAGCTCGTCTCCGAAGGGGACGCGCTGGTGATCGACGTGGGGACCACCGCGCTCGCCTTCGCCCGCGCGCTCCCCGACATGTCGCTCACCGTGGTCACGCCGGACGTCCGCGTCGCCGGCGTCCTCTCCGGCAAGCGTTCGATCCGGTTGATCCTCACCGGCGGGGTGATGCGCCCGGGCGAGCAGTCGCTGGTCGGGCCGCTCGCCGAACACGCCTTCGAGGACCTGCGCTGCGACATCGCCTTCGTCACCGGCGGCGGCTTCGACGTCGAGGCGGGACTGACCGAGTACAACCTCGACGACGCGAACCTGAAGCGGGCGATGCTGGCCAGCTGCCCGCGCTGCGTGATCCTCGCCGACGCCTCCAAGATCGGCGTCGTCGCCTTTGCCCGGGTCTGCCCGACCTCGCGGGTCGACACCCTCGTGACGGACGAGCGGGACGATCACGTTCTGCGCCCCTTCCGCGACCGGGGCGTGGAGGTGAAATCCGCGTGACCGACCGACAGCGCGCGATCGTCGAGGCGGTCGAGAGAGCGGAGACGCGGATCGTCGAGTTGCTCGCCGACCTCGTCCGCATCCCCAGCGTCAACCCGGTCTGGCCCGATTCGCGCCCGCGTGGCGAGCAGGAGCTGCAGGAGTACCTCGCCGGGCGGCTCGCCCGCAGCGGCTTCGAGACCGACCTCTTCGAGCCCGATGTCGAGCGGCTGGAGAAGTACCGCGGCCGGCCGGGACACCAGGACGGGCGTACCTTCGTCGATCGTCCCGACCTCTGCGCGACCCTGCGCGGCGACGGCGACGCGCCGTCGCTGATGCTGGCCAGCCACATCGACGTGGTCGGCGTCTCCGAGGACGAGGAATGGAGCGTCGACGCCTTCGGCGGCGAGGTCAAGGACGGCTACGTCTGGGGCCGCGGCTCGGCCGACATGAAGGGCGGCGCCGCCTGCCAGCTGGCGGCGGTCGAGGTCCTGCTCGACCTCGGCCTGAAGCCGGGCGGCGACATCGTCTGGGCCAGCGTCGTCGACGAGGAGACCGGCGGGATGGGGACCCTGGCGGTGGTCGATCGCGGCTACACCGCCGATGCCGCCTTCATGCCGGAGCCGACCTCGCGGCGGATCGTGCCGATGTGCCGGGGCATCCTCTGGGGCGAGATCGTCGTCCCCGGCCGCTCCAGCCACATCGAGATCCCGCAGGCGGACTGGCACGCCGGCGGCGCGGTCGACGCGATCGCCAAGGGGCGCCTGGTGCTCGAGGCCTTCGACCGGCTGAACGCCGAATGGACGCGGCGGCCAGAGAAGAACCACCCGCTGTTGCCGGTGCCCAACCAGGTCTACGTCTCGATGTTCCAGGCGGGCCAGCACCCGAGCTCCTGGGCCGAGCAGGCGAAGATCACCTTCGACGTCCAGTACACCGCCAACGAAGCCGACCCGAGTGGCGTCGGCGGTCTGGTCAAGGAGGAAGTCGAGCGCTGCCTCGCCGGCGTCGCCGCCTCCGATCCGTGGCTCTCCGAGAATCCGCCGCAGCTCGTCTGGACGGTCGACGCCAATCCCGGCGAGGTCCCCGCCGACGATCCGCTGCTGCTGGTCCTGCAGGGCGCCTGTCGTGACCTCGGCCTCGATCCCGAGCTCGACGGCACCGGCTTCCACACCGACAGCTCGATCCTGATCGACGCCGGGATCCCGACCGTCGTCTTCGGTCCGGGCGAGCCCGACGACGCCCACCAGGTCGACGAGCGCTGCTCGGTCCGCGACCTGGTCGACGTCACCAAGGCGATCGCCCTGTCGATCGCCGAGTGGGGGCAGTGGAGATGACGGCGGCGAGTCCGGCCGTCCAGCGCCCGGTCGGACACACGCGACTCGGCTCGCTGGCCTCGCACGCGCTCCTCGTCGCCACCAGCCTGGTCGTCCTCCTGCCGCTGCTCTGGGTGCTGCGGACCGCCTTCGTCGACCGCTACGACGCCTACCTGATCCCGCCCAAGCTGAACGCCCCGCTGACGCTCGAAAACTTCCACCAGATCTTCGTCGTCGACGAATTCACCCCCTACATCATCAACTCGCTGATCGTCGCCCTCTCGGTGACCGGCCTGGCGCTGCTGATCGGCGCTCCCGCCGCCTACTCGATCGCCCGCTACCGCACCGGCGGGTCGCCGTTGCGGATCGGCCTGCTGATCGGCCAGATGTTCCCGCCGATCGTGCTGGTGATCCCGATCTTCCTGATCGCCCGCGACCTCGGCATGGACGACACCCTGACCACGCTGGTCCTCTCCTACCTCGCCTCCAACGTCGCCTTCGTGATCTGGAGCCTGGTCGGCTACTTCAGCTCGATCCCGAAGGACGCCGAAGAGGCGGCGCTGATCGACGGTTGCAATCGGCTGCAGGCGATCTGGCGCGTGCTCCTGCCGCAGGCGCTGCCGGGCATCTTCGCCGCGGCGGTCATCTCCTTCATCCTCTCCTGGAACGAGTTCCTCTTCGCGCTGATCCTGACCGGCAACGTCTCGCGGACCTTCCCGGTCGCGATCGCGAGCCTGGTGTCGAGTCGCGGCGTCCAGATCGGGCCGACCTGCGCGGCCGTCACGGCCATCGTCCTGCCGACCGCACTCTTCGCCCTGTTGATCAAACGGTTCCTCGTCCGCGGCATCGCCCTCGGTGGCGTCAAGGGCTAAAAACGAAAGCGAGAAGAGAGCAATGAGCGAGACCCCTACGCAGCACCTCATCGAGCGCTACGAACAAGGCAAGATCTCCCGCCGGTCATTCATCTCACGGGGTGTTGCTCTCGGCCTCTCGATCCCCACGCTGTCGATCCTGCTCGAGGCCTGCGGCGCCGGATCCTCCGGCAGCTCCGACGAACTGCACCTGTTGATGGAGGACGTCGATGAGACGACCTACGTCGAAAACGTGTTGCCGGCGTTCGAAAAGCAGACCGGGATCAAGGTCTCGATCGAGCGGATCGTCTACGAAGCCATGCACGACAAGCTGGTCCCGCAGCTGAGCGCGGGCAAGGGACAGAGCGCCTACGACCTGATCCAGGTCGACGTGCCGTGGACAAAAGAATTCGCCGACGCGGGCTGGATGGTCGACCTGAGCGACAAACTGAAGGCCTCGACGGAAGTGGCGCTGAAGGAATTCGTCCCTACCGTCGTCGCCTCCAACGGCTACGTCGACGGCAAGCCGTACATGGTGCCCTTCTACCACTACGCCTACGGGCTCAGCTTCCGCAAGGACGTCCTGGCCGACGCGAAGATCGCCGACGCCTTCGAAAAGAAGTACCACGACTCGTTCGAACTGCCGACCACGCTGACCGATTTCCAGCGTTACTCACAGTTCATCAGCGACCTCGAAGGGCGGAGCACCTTGGCCGGCACCGTGATGCTGGCCAAGCGGGGCGAAAACGGCCTCGAATGGATGAACTACCTGTACGCGAACGGTGGTGACTTCATCCGCGGCGGCAAGTCACTGGTGACCGAACCGGAGGCCGTCGAATCGCTGGAAATCTACAAAGAACTCCTCAACAACGCCTCCCAGCCGGGCGCCAACAACGCCGCCTTCGACGAAGGCATGACGACGATGGAAGCCGGCAAAGGCGCCACCTGGATGATCTACCTGTGGATGACCACGGCGCTGAACGCGAGCGAATCGCCGATCGCCGGGAAGATGCAACTGGCGCGGATCCCCGGCACCGCGGGCGTGATGGCGGCGTGGGGATGGGCGATCCCGACCGCCTCGAGCAAGCAGGAGGCGGCCTGGGAACTGATGCAGTACCTGGCCTCCGAACCGGTGTCGCTGGAACGGGCGCTGATGGGCTCCGAGCCCGCCCGCACGGCGGTCTACGACAACCCGAAGGTGCTCGCCAAGTACCCCGAATTCAAGCTGCACCACGAAATCGCGCTGCACTCGAAGATCTATCCGGAGCAGCTCCGCAACAGCGCCGCGACCGAATACCTCGGGCTACAGGTGTACGAAGCGACCTCGGGCGCCAAGTCGGCCGAAGACGCCCTGCAGGCCTTCTCCGACAAGTACCTGTCCTGACCGGAGCCGGGTCCGAAGATGTCCACCTACCTGGCCCGACTCGGCTCCCGCCCCGCGCGACACGCGCGGCGGGAGCCGGGCAGGTGGCTCTTCATCTCACCCTCGCTCCTGGCGATCACCGCGGTCCTCGGGCTGCCGATCCTCTACGCCTTCCACCTCTCACTGCAGAAGTACGTTCTCGACGAACCACGGGTGCGGGGCTTCAACGGTGTCCACAACTACACCGCCTTCCTCCACGACAATCTCTTCTGGACCAGCGTCGAGAACACCTTGCTGATCTCGATCGGCGCCGTCCTGGTGCAGTTCGTGCTCGGCTTCGCGATCGCCCTCTGCCTCGCCCGCCGCGGCCTCCGCGGGCGGAACTTCTACCTCTCCGTGCTGCTGATCCCGATGCTGATGCCCTACGTCGCCGGCGGCCTGATCTGGCTGATGCTGCTGAACCCCGATCAGGGGATCTTCAACTACGCGCTCGGCCAGGTCGGCCTGCCGCACACCGCGTGGCTCGCCTCGCCGACCCTGGCGCGGATCACGATCATCCTCGTCGACAGCTGGCACAACACGGCCTGGACGGTGTTCATCCTCTTCTCCGGCCTGCTGGCGCTGCCGCAGGAGAGCCTCGACGCGGCGGCGGTCGACGGTGCCGGTCGCTTTCGCACCTTCTACCACGTCACCTTGCCGCTGATGAAACCGGTGATCCTGGTCGCCCTGATCATCCGCCTGATCTCCTCGTTGATGACCTTCGACCTGATCTACGTGATGACCAGCGGCGGTCCCGGCACCTCGACCGAGACGCTCAGCTTCTACATCTACCGGCTCGCCTTCCGCTCGCTCAACCTGGGTGAGGCGGCGGCGGCCTCGTTCGCCTTCCTGGTCGTCATCGTCGGGCTGGTCGTCCTGCTGATGCGCCTGCTCCCCGACCCGACGGCCGCCTGAGGAGATCATGTCCACCCTTACCCTCGAAAGTGTCGCCAAGCGCTACCCGAACGGCGTCGACGCGGTCGCCGGGATCGACATCGAGGTCGCCGACGGCGAGTGCCTGGTGCTGGTCGGTCCGTCCGGCTGTGGCAAGTCGACCCTGCTGCGGATGATCGCCGGGCTGGAGACGATGACCGCGGGGACGATCCGGGTCGGCGCCGAGGACGTCACCGACGCGCCGCCGAAGGAGCGCGACGTGGCGATGGTCTTCCAGTCCTACGCCCTCTATCCGCACATGACCGTGGCGGAGAACCTCGGCTTCGGGCTGAAGATGGCGAAGCTGCCGAAGGCCGAGATCGCCACGCGGGTGGATGAGGTCGCCCGCACCCTCGGCCTCGCCGAGCTGCTCGACCGCAAGCCCGCCGCCCTCTCCGGCGGCCAGCGCCAGCGGGTCGCGATGGGCCGCGCGATCGTGCGCGAGCCGCGGCTCTTCCTGATGGACGAGCCGCTCTCCAACCTGGACGCGAAACTGCGCGGGGCGATGCGCTCGGAGCTCGTCCGCCTGCACGAGCGGCTCGGCGTGACAACCGTCTACGTCACCCACGACCAGACCGAGGCGATGACCCTCGGCGACCGCGTCGCCGTCCTCCTCGACGGCAAGCTGCAGCAGCTGGACACGCCGACGCGGCTCTTCGAGCAGCCCGCCAACGTCTTCGTCGCCGGCTTCATCGGCTCGCCGCCGATGAACCTCGTGCAGGCCGAGGTCGGCGCCGGCGAGATCACCTTCGGCGCCCACCGGCTGCCGATCCCGGCCGGGCGGACGCTCGCGCCGGGGCCGGTGATCCTCGGCATCCGGCCCACCGACATCGCCCTCGACCCGGCCGGGATGGAGGCGCCGGCGCCGCTCGACGTGACGATCGACCTGGTCGAGCGCCTCGGCGCCGAGCTGCAGCTCGAGTTCCCGGTGGACGCGCCGCGCTACAGCGCCGAGGCGGTCGCCGACGACGGCGACGCGCAGCTGCTCGCCGACGACAGCCGCGCGCGCTTCGTCGCCCTCGTCCGGGCGGGGGCGGAGATCGCGATCGGAGCGCCGACCACGGTCCAGGTCGACCTCGCCCACGTCCACCTCTTCGACCCGGCGACGGGGGAGGCGCGGCGCGCGTGAGCGGCGGGCTCCCCTTCGCGGGCATCGCGACGTTCCTCGGCTGGCCCGCGAGCGACGGCGCGCCGCCCGCCGCGCCCGGCGGCCGGCAGCTGGTCGCGATCGGCGCTCCCTACGACGAAGGGACGCCGTACCGGCCCGGCTCGCGCCTCGCCCCGGCGGCCCTGCGCCAGGCCTCGATGCGGCTGCGCTTCGCCTCCGCCGACGGTCTGGGCTTCTTCGATGTCGAGCGCCGCCGCGAGGTGGTCCTGGCGGACCTCGCCTGGGACGCCGGCGACGTCGAGATCTGGCCCGGCGACCAGGCCGCCTCCTTCGCCGCGATCGAGGCCGCGGTCGGCGCCGCCCGCGCGGTCGGCGCGATCCCCGTCCTGCTCGGCGGCGACAACAGCGTGACGCTGCCGTCGCTGCGCGGGCTCGGCGCGCCGGCGGCCGTCGTCGTCCAGTTCGACGCCCACCTCGACTACGGCGAGTCCTATTTCGGCTCGCCCGACGGCAACTCGACGCCCCTGCGGCGCTCCCGCCGCGAAGGGCTCTGCGCCCAGGTCCTCCACCTCGGCATCCGCGGCTACGACAACGCCGCCGCCGCGCTCGCCGACAGCGAGGCCGACGGCAACGTCGTCGTCACCGCCGCCGGCTGTCGGCGCGGCGAGGCCCTGGCGGCGATCGAGGCGCTGGCGCCGGGAACCGCGGTCTACGTCAGCCTCGACATCGACGTCGTCGACCCGGCCCTGGCGCCGGGGACCGGCTACCCGGAGCCGGGCGGGCTCGACTACCCGTTGCTGCGCTCGCTGCTGCTCGCCGTCGGCGAGCGTTGCGAGCTGCTCGGCTGCGAGCTGGTCGAGGTCTCGCCGCCGTACGACGCCGACGGTGTCACGGCGCTGCTGGGCACCCAGCTGCTGATCGATCTGCTCGCCGCGGCGGCGCCGCCCGGGCCAAACCAGGAGGTCCGATGACCGATCTGATCGTGGGCCGACCGGCCCTGCTGATAATCGACATGCAGTACGACTTCGTCGAACCCGGCTCGGGCTGCTACGCGACCGGGGCCGAGAAGATCGTCGACCGGGTCGGCGCCCTGGCCGACGCCTGTCGGGCGGCGGCGATCCCGGTCATCCACACCCGCGAGCTGCACCGCGCGGGCGGCATCGACAGCGGCCGCGAGCTCGACGAGGGCCCGGGGATGCTGACCGCGGCGGCGGGCGAGCCCGCCGTGCCCTGGCACACGATCCGCGGCACCAAGGGGGCGGAGATCGTCGCCGAGCTCGGTCCCGCCGCGGGCGACTACGTCGTCGACAAGGCCCGCTTCAGCTGCTTCCTCGGGACCGAGCTCGAGTTCCTGCTCAAAGGCCTCGATGTCTCGACCCTGATCATGGTCGGCGTCTGCACCGACGTCTGCGTGATGTGGACCGCGGGCGACGCCTTCCAGCGCGATTACCACGTGCGCGTGGTCGAAGACTGCACGGCGGGCTCGGCGGCGGACCGACACGAGGCGGCGCTCCTGCTCCTGCGCTCTTTCACCCACGACGGTACCGCCATCGACGCCGCTCGCATCGAAGCGGCTCTGGCGGCGGGCAAGGGGCCGTCTTGAAGATTTCGCACACGCTCGATCGGAGGACGCTTTGAACCCCAGATTCCGCACCATCTTCGCGGCCGACAAGCCGCTGATCGCGATGGTCCACCTGCCGCCGTTGCCGGGGACACCGCTCTACGACGCCGATCGCGGGGTGCCGGGGATGGTCGAGGACGTCGCCCGCGACCTCGCCGTCCTGGTCGAGGCCGGCTTCGACGGCTTCCTCTTCTGCAACGAGGGGGACCGGCCATACGAGTTGGAGGCGGGGCTCGAGGCGGCGGCGACGATGGCCCGCGTGGTCACCGAGTGCGCGCCCGCCGAGCGCCCCTTCGGGGTCGACTTCCTCTGGGACGCCAACTGTGCGCTGGCCGTCGCCGTCGCCACCGGCGCCGCCTTCATGCGCGAGGTCGTGACCGGGGTCTGGGAGTCCGACATGGGCCTCTGGCAGACCGACGCGGCGAAGCTGCTGCGCGAGCGTCGCCGGCTCGATGCCGACGGGCTCGCCATCCTGATGAACGTGACGCCCGAGTTCGCCTCGCCGATCGGCCGCCGCGATCCCGCCGAAGCGGCGCGCTCGGCGGTCGTCTCCAGCCTCGCCGACGCGATCCTCGTCTCCGGGCCGATGGCGGGCGCCGAACCGGGCTGCGCCCTGCTCGAGGAGATCCGCGAGGCGGTCCCCGCCGAGGTGCCTGTCCTGCTCAACACCGGCGCCAAGGCGGCGACGATCGCCGACTACCTGCGGGCCGCCGACGGCTGCATCGTCGGCTCCGACCTGAAGGTCGACGGCTACACCTGGAACCCGGTCGACCCGGAGCGCGCCAAGCGCTTCATCGACGCGGCCAGGGATGGCGTCACGAGCTGACCGACCGGTGTTCCTCGGCCTGGACATCGGCTCCTCCGGCATCAAGGCGATCCTGCTCGACCTCGACCGCGGGGTCGTCGCCGCGGCGACCGAGGAGGTGGCGCTGCACTCGCCCGCCGCCGGCTGGGCGGAGGCGGAGACCGGCGAGTGGTGGGACGCGGTCACGGCGCTGGTGCCGCGGCTGCTCGACTCGGCCGGGGTCGACGCGGGCGCGGTGGAGGGGGTCGCCGCCGCGGGCATGGTCCCGGCCCTGGTGCCGCTCGACGCGGCCGGTCAGCCGCTGCGCCGGGCGATCCTGCAGAACGACGCCCGCGCCACCGCCGAGGTCGCCCGCCTGCGGGCCGACCTGGCCGGCGCCGACCTGCTCGCCCGCACCGGCTCGGTCCTCAGCCAGCAGTCGGTCGCGCCGACGCTGCGCTGGCTGCGCGAGTTCGAGCCCGCGACGCTGGCGGCGGCGACGAGCCTGGCCGGCTCCTACGAGTGGGTCGCCCGCAAGCTCGGCGCCGAGCCCCACCTGGAGCGCAACTGGGCGATCGAGAGCGGCCTCTTCGAACTTGACGGAACGCCCGCCGCCGACGTGATCGAGGCGGCCGACATCGATCGCTCGCTGCTGCCGCCGGTGGGCGAGCCGGGCGAGCCGATCGGCGCGGTGAGCGCCGAGGCCGCCGCGGCGACCGGGCTCCGCGCCGGCACCCCGATCTTCGTCGGCCTTGCCGACCACGTCAGCTCCGCCTACGGCGCCGGCATGCTCGAGCCGGGCGAGGTGCTGGTCAAGCTCGGCGGCGCCGGCGACATCCTCCTCACCGCGGCCGAGCCGCTGGTCGACGAGCGCCTCTACCTCGACAAGCACCCGGTCGGATCGCTGTGGCTGCCGAACGGCTGCATGGCGACCAGCGGCAGCCTCGTCCGCTGGCTGCAGCGCCTCTCCGGCGGCGCGTCGCTGGAGCAGATGGACCGCGAGGCCGGCACGATCGCCCCTGGCGCCGAGGGGGTCGTCTGCCTGCCTTACTTCCTCGGCGAGAAGTCACCGCTCCACGATCCGGACCAGCGCGGCGCCTTCGTCGGCCTCGACCTCTCGCACGGCCTGCCGCACCTCTACCGAGCGGCGCTCGAGGCGGTCGCCTTCGGCTTCCGACACCACTTTGACGTCTTCGCCGATCTCGGCATCGCCGTCGGCCCCGTGCGGGTGACCAACGGCGGCAGTCGCTCGACCCTCTGGAAGTCGATCATCGCCGACGTGCTCGACCGGCCGCTGGTCCCGATCGCCGATCATCCCGGTGCCTCGCTCGGCGCCGCGATGGCCGCGGCGGTCGGCAGCGGCGCCGCCGACTGGGCGACGATCGTGGATCTTGTGCGGACCGGCGATCCGATCGAGCCGCGGGCCGAGAACCGGGGGCGTTACGACTCTTATTACGAGATCTATCGGGGCCTCGAGCCGGCGCTGCGACCGTTCGCGCACCGTCTCGCCGGCGCCGCGGACAGAACGGAGGTGGCGCGATGACGACGGAGCGCAAGGTGGCAGTGGTGACCGGGGCCGGGTCGGGCATCGGCGCGGCGATCGCCCGGGAGCTCTCGCGGCGGGGCCACGCGGTGCTGACGACCGACCTCGACCCGGACGCCGCGGAGCGGGTCGCCGGGGAATGCGCGGGCGGCGCCTGGCTCGCGGTCGACGTCACCGATCGCGCCTCGATCGAAGCGGCCGCGGCGCAGGCCGTCGCCGACCTCGGCGGCCTCGACGTCTGGGTCTCGAACGCCGGCGTCTCCCACATGGCGCGCTTCGTCGAGGTGACCGAGGCGGAGCTCGATCTCAGCCTCGGCGTCAACCTCAAGGGCGTCTTCCTCTGCGGCCAGGTCGCGGCGCGGACGATGCGCGAGCGCGGCGGCGGGGTGATCGTCAACACGGCCTCGATGGCGGGCAAGCAGGGCCGGGTGCCGTACCTGTCGGACTACGTCGCCTCGAAGTTTGGCGTCGTCGGCCTGACCCAGGCGATGGCGCTGGAGTTGGCGCCGGACGGGATCAGGGTGAACAGTGTCTGTCCGGGCTACGTGTCGACGCCGATGCAGGATCGCGAGCTGGCATGGGAGGCGCGGTTGCGCGGCTCCGACCCCGAGGCGGTCAGGCAACTCTGGCTCGACGACACGCCGATGGGCAGGCTCGAGCAGCCCGAGGACGTCGCCCGCGTGGTCGCCTTCCTCGCCGGTGACGACGCGGCCTTCGTCACCGGCGAGGCCGTCGCCGTCAACGGCGGCGCGTTCATGGACTAGCTCCGAGCGCAGAGTCTCTCTTCCCGGCAGTCTTGGCGAGAACTGCCTGAGATCCGGCGGAGCGGTTCGAAAAGCCAGAGCTCCCCCTGGCGGCCGACGAAACGCCCGCTCTCCAGGCCTTCCAGGCCCTCGTGCAGGGACGGACCGACTTCGGTTCTCATCCGGGTCTCACATGTGTCTCAAGTTTCTGGAGAGGGATGCCTCCTCAGCCTAGCCTGGGGAGGAGCGATGCCGAAGATGTCTCGACCAGTCGTCTGGTGTCTATCCGGTCTGCTCGCCGCGGCTGCGTCGACGTGCGGCCTGGGCTTCGCCACGTCGGCGGCGGCGCAGACCTACGCCGTCACCAACCTCAGTGACAGCGGCGGCGAAGGCGACGGCAGCCTGCGGGGCGAGGTCCGCGCCGCGAACAAACACGAAGGCCCCGACACGGTCGTCTTCGCCGGCGGCCTTGAAGGGACGATCACCTTCGGTGCCGCCGGGATCGTCGTCTCCGATCCGGTCGACATCGAGGGCCCCGGGTCGGGGCAGGTGACGATCCGGCAGACGGTCGCCCACCGGGTCTTTGAGATCGAACCGAGCGGCGGAACCGTGAAGATCGCCGGCCTCCACCTCGCGGACGGCATCGCGCCCAGCGGCGGTGCCCATCCGAACGCGGGCGGCGACGTGCTGAACGCGGGCGCCAGTCTGACGCTCGAAGACGACCTGATCACCGGGGGCGAAGCCGAACAGGACGGTGGCATCGACTCTTACGAAGGGCCGCTCGCCTTGCGCTCCTCGACGGTCAGCGACAACGAAGCACCTACGATGCCGGGGTGTCGGTCGGCGGCCCGGGGGTCTCCTGGTCGGTCGTCGACTCGACGATCGAAGGCAACACCGCGACCGGCTACGTCGGCGGCCTCGGCGGCAAGACCTATGGCGACGGGCTGATCGAAGGGTCGACCATCGCGGGCAACATCGCGGCCGAAGGCACCGGCGGCACCGAGCTGGCGGTGGAAACCGGCGGCTCGGTCGCGCTCCGCAACTCGACGATCGCCGAAAACACGACGGGCGAGGATGGGGGCGGCCTCGCCGCCTTCGTCGAACCGGGCGCCTCGGTCGGGGTCGAGGGGACGACGATCGCCGGCAACATCGCCGGGAGCACCGCCGGCGGCATCGAATACGACGGTCCGGCGGGGGCGCTGTCGCTGACCGACACGATCGTCGCCGGCAACACCGCCGGCTCCTCCGGGCCGGACCTCGAAAGCACCGACGAAGGCCCCGCCACCGCCTTCAGCTTGATCGGCGATCCGAGCGCGTCGATGCTGAGCGAATCGGTTCCCGGCTCCGACCTCCTCGGGGTCGACCCGCAACTAGGCCCGCTCGCCGACAACGGCGGCCCGACCGAGACGATGGCGCTGCCGCCCACCTCTCCCGCCGTGAACAAGGGTGGTGGCGCTCTGACCACCGACCAGCGCGGCGACCCGCGCCCGGTGGTCTACCCGGGCGTCGCGCTCGCCGCCGCCCCGGGCGCCGACGGCGCCGACATCGGGGCCTATGAGCTGCAGGCGCCACCCTCGGTCGTCCCGCCCCCGCCACCCCCGCCAGCGGCGAAGGGCCCGCTCCGCGTCCGCGTCAGCTGCCCGAAGAGCGCCAAGCCCGGCGGCTGCAAGTTCAAGCTGCAGGTCGTCTCGGCGAAGCCGAAGCGGATCAAGGGCAAGCTGCACAAGCCGAAGCCGGAGAGCAAGATCGCCAGGGTCAAGCTCGGCGCCGGCAAGACCGCGCTCCTCACTCTGAAGCCGAAGCCGAAGTTCGCCGCCAAGCTTGACGCCGCGAAGAAGCTCCTGGTCCACGAGGTCGAGACCATCAAGGGCGAGACCCGCACCGCCTACCGGCGCTTGAAGGTGATCGGATGACGGCGACGCGGACCGCCGTCATCCCATTCGGCGCGGCCGCCCTCGTGGCACTTCGGCCCGCGGTCGCGCCGGCGGCGAATCCGGCATCGCCCACGGTAACGCCTACATCTCCGCCGACAAGCGCACCTTCGCTCCCAGGTCCACCGTGCGCCTATCCGGCCTCGGTCTCCTCGAACTGGGCTTCGGGACCTACTCGACCATGACCTACACCCTGCGCGGCCCGGTCCCCCACGGTGCCCACCGGCACCCGGTCCTCGACCTGCGCTGATGCGCCGCCGCCGCCCACATCTGACCGCCGCGCTCGTCGCGATCCTGGCACTCGCGTTCGGTGTGGCGGGCGCGCGGGGCCAGGGCGTCCCGCCGGCGACCGGGGTGGTCCCGGCCGAAGGCGAATGGCTGGGGGCGGTGAACGGCGGCTTCACGATGGGCTTCATGGTCAGCGGCGGGCAGATCACGAAGCTCCACTTCGGCAACAACGCCGGGGGCTCCTGTGGCGCCGGCGAAGCGACCGAAGAAAACGCGCCGTTCCCACCGCAGCTCGAATCCGATGGAAGCTGGCATTTCACCGACCAGCTCTTCGAGATCGTCGAAGGGGTCTTCGTCTCGCCGGAACGGACGGAAGGCCGGATCGTGTCCCCCGGGCGCTCGTTCCCGAACTGCCCCTACACCGAAGCGAACTTCGCCGCCGAACTCGGCCGCGTGCCGACCGACGTGAAGCCGCAGGTCCTCGCCCTCAGGCGTCGCGGGGCCGAACATCCCGAATTGCGGCCGCGGGAGATCAGGCTCAACCGCCGCCTCTATCTCTTCCCACTCAAGTGGAAGCGCTTCGGTGAAAACGTGACGACCGCCACGGGCAAAGCCAACCTCCGGGTGCGCGGCCGCTACCACGAATGGCCCGTCGCCGTGCGCCTCTCCCACCCTGTCCTGCGCGAAGGGGGCTACGAGCTCTACGCAACCTTGTCCTACAGGCTGCGCGGGCCGATCAAGCCGGGCCTCCCGATCCGCCGGCACGCCGTCGTCGACATGCTCTGAGCCGCCCGTCGCCGAGGGGAACCCGGGACCCCTCCGGCACGCGCCCCAGGAGAAAAATAGGGGAAGTCTTACGACGAGAAAGCCCCGCAACCCCGACGAGAACAGGGATTGCGGGGCTCGTTGTTCGATGCGGCTGAATGGAGTCGAACCATCACGGGTGTTTCCACCCACAAGGCCCTCAACCTTGCGCGTCTACCAGTTCCGCCACAGCCGCAGGGAGGACCGGATTCTAGGGACTCGGGGGCGGAAGGCCCCCCTTCCTTGCGAGCGTCCGCCGGAAGGGATACTCTGCGAACAAGTGTTCGTCTCGATCGGCACTCGGCAATTTGGAGGAATACGGAGACCACGATGGTTGACCTTGACCTGACCAAGCGGCAGAAGGAGATCTTCGACTTCATCCGCAAGTACGCGGCGAAGACTGGCTATCCGCCGACGGTGCGGGAGATCGGCAAAGCGGTCGGTCTGCACTCGTCGTCGACGGTCCACGCGCACCTGGCGAACCTGGAGAAGCTCGGCCTGCTCAAGCGGGACCCATCGAAGCCGCGGGCGATCGAGCTGCTGCAGGGTGGCGTCGACAAGGTGGTGAGCGTGGTGCGGCCGGGCGGCGGCATCCCGCTGGTCGGCTCGGTCGCCGCGGGCGCGCCGATCCTGGCGGAAGAGAACATCGAGGAGTACCTCGAAGTGCCCGACGTGATCGGCGGGGAGGACGGCGACTACATCCTCCAGATCCGCGGCGAATCGATGAAGAACGCCGGGATCCTCGACGCCGACTACGTCGTCGTGCGCACCGTCGACGACGCCGCCGACGGCGAGATCGTCGTCGCCCTGATCGGCGAGGAGGCTACGGTCAAGCGCTACTTCCGCGAACCCGACCACATCCGGCTCCAGCCCGAGAACGAGGAAATGGAGCCGATCATCACCACCGAGGCCCGTGTGCTGGGCAAGGTGGTTGGGGTCTTCCGCAAGGTCTAGCCAGGCGCCTGCAAACCGGCGCCTGCCGGTGTCCTCGGTCGCTCGCCTCGGGTCACGCACTGGAGTGCGCTCCCCTCGGCTCTCTTCCCTGCGTCCTTGGCAGGCTTGGTTTTCGGCGCCCGGCTGCCTAACCTGTTTCTTGCGAGCCGAGCGGACGCGGGGCGGAGAAACAACCGCTTCGAGGAAAGTCCGGACACCAAAGGGCAGGGCGGTGGGTAACGCCCACCCGGCGAAAGCCGCGGGAAAGTGCCACAGAAACACACGGCCGATGGCGCGGCCACACGTGAGCCGCGTACAGGCAAAGGTGAAAAGGTGCGGTAAGAGCGCACCGGCGTCGTGGTGACACGGCGGCCAGGCAAACCCCGCCCGGTGCAAGGCCAAGCAGGACCGTCGACCCGGCTCGGCGAGGTCCAGGTAGGTCGCAGGGCGCCTCGGCGCCCCGCCAGGGCTCCGGCCCCGGCGAGATAGATGTCCGCTCGCGACAGGATCCGGCTTACAGGCTCGCTGTCGAAAGGCCCCGCCTCGGCGGGGCCTTTCTATTGCCTTCTGAGAGTTGGCCGAGAGTCGCCGAAGGTCCTTCGGGCGGGACCTCGGTGGTCTCGTCCGGGAGGCCACGACCCCGCATTGCATGAGTGATTGCGGCGCTTCGGCGCCGCGGCTCGCGGGTCGATAAGGGCGGTAATTGCGGGCGCGCTGTGCAAGTCGCAATTTTTCTGTCTTAGCGTTTGCTAACCTGGCGCCAACTTCCGCTGAATCTTCGCCACATATCGCGAGGAGCGGGGGACCCAATCAGTTGGGGCGAGTCGCGGCGACCGCCGCGTAGCGCAGCTCTTTCAGCGCGAGCCCGTCAGCTAACCCCGCAAGCGTTCGGAAAGAGCAATGAACGAACCCCCCAACCGCCGCGAGCGGAAACCCGACTTTTCTGTCGCCCCTGGCCTCGGCCGCGCCACCCTCTGGTTGCGCGTCGCGCTGATGGCGGGCGCCCTCGCCGCCCTCGTCTTTGCCGCCGCGCCGGGCGCCCAGGCGGCCACCGGCGGCGCCGCCAGCGCCGTCCCGGCCGAAGAAAGCTCGAGCAGCGAAACGACCACGGCGAGCACCTACAACGAAGCCGAACTCTCCTTCACGCCCTTCCGCGTGGCCGGCGCCAGTTGGTACGGCGGCAAGACGATGTGGGGCCGTCACACCGCCTGTGGCCAGGTCCTGCGGCCGACCACGATCGGCGTCGCCAACAAGACGCTGCCCTGCGGCACGCCGGTCAAGTTCGTCTGGCACGGCAACACGATCATCGCCCCGGTGATCGACCGCGGTCCCTACGTCAAGGGCCGCGCCTGGGACCTCACCTCCGCCGCCGCGGAAGACCTCGACTTCGAAGGCGTCGGCCGCATCCACTACGCGGTCGCCATCGAATACGCCGCCAAGGGCCTCTAGCCCGCCAGGCGCCGCATCTTCCGGCCCTCTCGGGGGTTAAAGTCCCCTGCTCAGTACCCCTTTCCAGAGAGGAGCAGTACCCATGTCGAGGACTCCCCGCCGAGCTTTCATCGCGCCGTCGCGGAGGGGACGCCGGGCCGCGTTCGTGCTCGGTGCCGTCGCCGTCGCCCTGATTGCCGTCGCCGCCACCGCAGGCGCCGCGCAGGTCGCGAAGACGACCGTCACCCTCGGCGCCACCGCCTCCACCCCCGATCCGTCCTGCCCGAACCTGCCCTGCCAGGCGGTCGGCAGCGTCACCGGCTTCCAGGTCTCCAACGGCCAGACCAAGAACCCGTTCCTGGTCACCACCGACGGCACGATCAAGTCGTGGACGCTGACCCTGGCGCAGCCGACCAACAGCCAGCGCAGCTTCTTCAACGGCTTCTTCGGCACCCCGCCGGAGGCGCGGCTGGCGATCCTCCGCCGCATCCCCGGCACCAACCCGCCGCGCTACAACCTGCGCCGGCAGGGGGCGGTCAAGGTGTTGACCCCGTACCTCGGCCAGACGGTCAAGTTCGGCGCCTCGCTGAAGGTCGAAAAGGGCGACATCATCGGCATCACCGTGCCGACCTGGGCGCCGATCTTCTCCCAGGGCCTCGCCGCCAACAACGTCTGGCGCGCCAGCCGCGAAGTCGGTGCCTGCACCAACTCGACCGATATCCGTCAGGGTCAGCCGCAGGAAACCGTCGGCAAGCGGGCGACCTACGGCTGCAAGTACACGACGGCCCGCCTGCTCTACACGGCGACGCTGGTCGAGGAAAATTAGGCGCTCCGGCGTCCTGACGGGGGAGGGACGAGATGGCGAGATCGGGGATGACGGCCGGTCTCTGCGCGCTCGCCCTTCTCGTCGCCGTCGCCGGAGGCGCGGGCACCGCGGCGGCGGCGAAGGCGACGACGACGAACGAACCGGGGACGGAGTTCTCGCGGACCGCGGCCACCTCCCGCGACACGATCGCCACCTACCCGATGCCGCGCACGCTGCCGACCGGCGGCGCCGGCCCGCTGGTGGTCGACCATTCCGGCAACGCCTGGTTCGCCGAGACGGTCGAAGAACCGGTCGGCGGCGGCGAAAACGCCCGCCATCCCAACTACGTCGTGCGGATGAACCGAGCCGGAGAAGTCACCCGGGTGACGAAGGGCGATCCCGGTGACCTGGCGGTCGCGCCGGACGGGGCGATCTGGTTCACCGGCTTCGACCAGGTCGAGCGGATCGGCACCGACGGCTCGGTCCAGTCGTTCGAAATGCCGGAAGGCCTGGTCCTCGAAAGCGCGATCGTCGTCGGCAACGAAGGCGATGTCTGGTTCGGCGTCTCCCGCCGTCTCTATGACGAAGGAGGCAGGCAGGTCAGCTCGGAACCGCTGATCGGGCGGCTGACGCCGAGCGGCGAGATGAGCGAGTTCGTCATCCCCGAAGCGGGCGGCGACCAGAACCGGCTGGCGCTCGGGCCGGAAGGGAACATCTGGTTCACGGCGACGACCGTGAACCGGGTCGGCTACGTCACCCCGGACGGCCGGGTCGAAGAGTTCCCTTCGCTCGGTTACTACGCCTCGCCGAACTTCCTCACCGCGGGCCCCGACGGCACGGTCTGGTTCACGATGAGCGAAAAGGGGCCGCTGCTCGCCCACACGACGTCGAGCTGGGCGCCGTCGGGATTCCGCCTCGGCGGCGAAAAGGAATACGTCGGCGAAGGGGCGCTCGTCGCCGGCCCCGACGGGCGGATCTGGTTCGCCGCCGAATCGGGCGTGATCGGGAGGCTTGATCCGCAGAACGGCCGGCTGTCGAAGATCGTCCTGCCCGACCACACCTACGCTCAGGACCTGGCGCTCGGGCCGGAAGGCGAAGTCTGGTACTCCTCGGACGCCGAACCGCCCTGCCTCACCGGCGACACCGCCTGCGGCGGCGCGGGCTACTACACCTCGGGGATCATCGGCCGGATCGCCGCCGCGCCGCTCTCGCTCGAACTGGCCACCGGCAAGCCCGCCCACGGCGGGCACCAGATCAAGGTGCGGGTCAACTGCCTCGACGGCGACGCCACCTCGGTCTGCCGCGGCAAGCTGCGGATCCGCGCCGCCGGGGCCAAGGGCGGCCGCGGCTACTCGCTCGGCACCGACGGCACCCACACCTTCGTCGTCGCCCTGCCGACGAAGGCGCGGACGAAGCTGCTGCGCAACCGCCGGCTCGCCGTCCGCGTCGAAGCGACGCTCGCCGGCGGTCGCAAGGCCTCACGCCGCTTCTCGCTCAAGCTCGGCGCCGCCAAGAAGAGCTCCTGACCGGCGCGTTCGCACTTTCGCCCGCATAGCGCGGGAAACTGCGAAACGCGCGCTCGGGTCCTGAACGACGAAGGGCCCGACGCCGAGGCGCCGGGCCCTGGTCGCTTGCTCTGAGGCTTTTGCCTAGGCGGCCGAGGGGAGGACCCGCGGCGTGGCCTGGTCCTGCGGGAGCGCCGCCGCGCTCGCGATCAGGGACTGGAACTCGTTCAGCGCCAGGTGGCCGACCGCCTCGAGGATCTCCTCGTCGGTCCAGCCGATCTCACGCGCCTCCTCGTGAAGGTGGAGCGGCGGCGGACCGTCCGCGGCGAGCGCCTCTTTCAGGTAGAGGAGGAGCGCCGCCTCCTTCGGGTCGGCGGAGGTGAAGGAGCGGGCGCGGGAGACCTCGTCGAGGCCGAGCCCGGCGCGACGCGCCGACTTGGCGTGCTGGGCGATGCTGTAGCTGTCCTCGCGGTGCTCGGCGACGGCCAGGGCGATCCGCTCGCGGGTCGCCTGG
The DNA here is from genome assembly GCA_047601885.1 of Solirubrobacterales bacterium. Classification (GTDB taxonomy): domain Bacteria; phylum Actinomycetota; class Thermoleophilia; order Solirubrobacterales; family 70-9; genus VAYN01. The sequence goes on along the minus strand of JASGIK010000001.1, from coordinate 565,095 downwards.
GGAAGAACGCCGCCGCGCAGCTCGGAGCGCATGCGGGTGTAGGCCCGGAGGACGGCAGGCGCGCCGGCGAGGACGCCGACGAACTTGGTGACCGCGCCACCGGCCGCCTGGATGGACTTGATCAGCGGCGCGCTCTCGTCGGGCGCCGTCAACTCGTCGTGGATCTGGAATCTGCTTACTGCCGTTTTTACCGTCACTTGCTTCTCGTCTCTGGCCTGCTTGGCCGAATCAGGCGGTCCTGGTGGGGAATTCCGCTTTACAGAGCCTTTACGTGGCCTTTACTTTACTTTGAGCCGCTTACTTACGTGGAGTAAGTTATACCGAGATTTGTGAGGGGTTTCAAGCCGGTCGAAACTCCCACTCCTTACCCGATGTACGGCGATCTGCACCCGGTCGGTTCATCGTTGTCCCACCGGGTCGATCATTCGCCTATCGTTGCCGCCTTACCGCGCCCAGAGCCAAGGAGGCAAGTTCACGCATGGCAGACCGACCGCAGACCGCCGAGGATGTCATCCAGCTGTGCAAAGAGCACGATGTCCGCTTCGTCCGCCTCTGGTTCACGGACGTCCTCGGGCAGCTGAAGAGCTTCTCCGTCAACGCCTCCGAGCTCGATGACGCCTTCGAAGGCGGGATGGGCTTCGACGGCTCCTCGATCACCGGCTTCAACCCGATCGAGGAGTCCGACATGCTGGCCGTGCCGGATCCGACGACCTTCGACCTGCTGCCCTGGCGGCCGGAGCAGGAGGACACGGTCGCGCGCATGTTCTGCGACATCCGCGTGCCCGGCGGCGGCCCCTACGAGGGCGATCCGCGCTGGATCATGCGGCGGGCGCTGAAACGGGCCGAGGAGATGGGCTTCGACGCCTTCAACATCGGTCCCGAGCTCGAGTACTTCTACTTCCGCTCGGCGAAGCCGGAGAGCGGCGTCCCCGAGGTCCTCGACGAGGGCGGCTACTTCGACCTGACGACGCTCGACGCCGGCTCCGACCTGCGGCGGGAGACCGTCCTCGCCCTGGAGAAGCTCGGCATCCACGTGGAGTACACCCACCACGAGGTCGGCCCCTCCCAGCACGAGGTCGACATGCGCTACAAGAACGCGCTCGAGATGGCCGACGACTGCATGACGTACCGCATCGTGGTCAAGGAGTACGCGATGAAATACGGCTACCACGCGACCTTCATGCCGAAGCCGCTCTTCGGCGAGAACGGCTCCGGGATGCACGTCCACCAGAGCCTCTCCAAAGACGGCAAGAACGCCTTCTACGACGAGGACGACCCGTACTTCCTCTCGCCGATCGCCAAGTCGTTCATCGCCGGCCAGCTGAAGCACGCGCGCGAGATCTCGCCGCTCTTCGCCCAGTGGGTCAACTCCTACAAGCGGCTGGTGCCGGGCTTCGAGGCGCCCGTCTACCTGGCCTGGTCGCGCCGCAACCGCTCGGCGCTGATCCGGGTGCCGCTCTACCACCCCGGCAAGGAGGCGGCGACGCGGGCCGAGCTCCGCTGCCCGGACCCGGCCGCCAACCCCTACCTCTGCTTCGCCGGGATGCTGCAGGCGGGGCTCGAAGGCGTGGAGAAGGGTTACGAGCTGCCCGAGCCGATGGAGCAGAACCTGTACCACCTCTCGCAGGAGGAGCTGGGGCACCAGGGGATCGAGCAGCTGCCGGCGACGCTCGGCGAGGCGATCGAGGTGGCCGCCGACTCGGAGCTGGTGCTGCGCACGCTGGGCGAGCACACCTTCCGCCGCTTCGTCGAGATCAAGCGGCAGGAATGGGACGACTACCGGGTCCAGGTCACCCCCTACGAGATCGAAAACTTCCTGCCGATCCTGTGACGGGGGAGGCGGGAGCCGGCGGAGTGAGGCCGTAGGCGTGGCACAGCTACACGTCCTGCGCGTCTTCTGCGACGCGGAGTGGAGCCACGGCAACCCGCTTGGCGTCTTCCTCGACGGCGGCGAGGTGCCGGAGGACCGGCGCCAGGACGTCGCCGCCGATCTCGGCTTCTCCGAGACGGTCTTCGTCGACGACGCGGCGGCGGGGCGGATCCGCATCTTCACCCCGGGGCTGGAGCTCGGCTTTGCCGGCCACCCGACCGTCGGCACCGCCTGGCTGCTCGCCAAGGAGCGCGAGGCCGTCTCGGTCCTGCGGCCGCCCGCGGGCGAGGTCGAGGTGCGGACCGACGGCGGCCTCACCTTCGTCACCGCCCGACCCGAGTGGGGCCCCGACTGGAGGCTCTTCCAGCTGCGTGACGCCCTGGCGGTCGAAGAGGCGGACGGGCTGCCCGACGACACCGAGGTCGGCTGCATCTGGGCCTGGATCGACGAGGCCGAGGGCACCGTTCGCTCCCGCTGCTTCTCTCACGACGACGGCATCGGCGAGGACGAGGCGACCGGGTCGGCGGCGATCTGCCTCGCCGCCGCTCTGGGACGCGACATCGAGATCCGCCAAGGCCGCGGCTCGCGTCTGGACGCGCGTGCGCTCGGCGAGGGTCGGGCCGAGGTGGGGGGACGAGTGGTCCTGGACGAGGTCCGCGAGTTCGCGGTCTAGGAACGCGGTACGGCGCCCCGCGCCCCGCGCGACGCGTTGGCACTTATCGACGACTGTCGTGGCCAACTGCGAACGTGGCTGGGGCGTGGGTTCGGGCGTGCTTCGGGGGCGTTGCGCCCGTCCGAGCTACGTCCCGGGCGTCTCGTGGCGGCCCGGGCAGGCTGTGGCCGCCACGAGACGCCCGGGACGTCAGGGTCCCGCAGGGAAGTCCACACGGACGTATGAGAGACGTCGGGGACGTGATCCTTCCTCATGCCTCCCGTCACAGGATCGGGGCCACACCGGGTGCGTTCGCACTTTCCTCCGCTATGCGAGCAGAACTGCGAACTCACCCGGAGGGGGCATGAGGAAGACGGGAGGAAGCGTGGACTTCCCCCGCTCCTCGTAACGGATCAGGGGACTTCGTGGAGGAAGGCACGCATCTCTGCGCCGGGGCACGCCCGGGCCCTCGCCTCTCCCCACATCCCCGGCCTTCTCGGTGGCGGCCACAGCCTGCCAGGGCCGCCACCGAGAAGGCCGCGTCCCTTGCCCGTCCCTTGCGCAGCTCCGGGCGCCAGCTTCCGCGCCCCCGCCCCTACCCCAGCTCCGCGAGTTCCCTTTCCAACGCCCCCGGGTCGGTCACCGGCAGGTTGCAGGTGAAGCCTTCGCAGACGTAGGCGGCGGGCTCGCCGCCGATTTCGGTGCGGGCGTTGAGCAGTGGGGGTTCGACCGCGCCCGCCGGGCCTGCGGCGACGACGAGGTGGGGGCGGAAGGTGGCGCGGACGATCGCCTCGAGGCCCGAGGTGTCGGTGCCGACGAGGGCGACCTCGCGGGTCGCGGCGAGGTGGAAGTCGAGCGCCCGCAGCAGGTGGGCGAAGGAGTCGGGGTGGGTGATCATCGGCTCGCCGAAGAGGGCGAAGACGCCGGCGGCGCGGTCGGCGAAGGCGCGTTCGCCGGAGAGGGCCGCGAGGCGGAGGAGGCCGAGGGCGGCGGAGCTCTGGCCGGCCGGGATCGGGTGGTCGCCGACCTCCTTGCGGCGGGCGATCAGGTCCTCGTGGTCGGTCGAGGTGGTGAAGAAGCCGCCGCGCTCGTCGTCGCCGAAGCGCTCGATCATCGTCTCGGCGAGGGCGCGCGCCTCGCGGAACCAGCGCGGGTCGAAAGACGATTCGTAGAGGGTGAGGAGGGCCTCGACCAGGAAGGCGTGGTCCTCGAGGTAGGCGTTCAGGTGGGCGCGGCCGTCTTTATAGGTGCGCAGCAGGCGGCCGTCGTCGTCGCGCATCGTGGTGAGGATGAACTTGGCGCAGGTGCTCGCCGCATCGAGGTAGTCCGGGCGTCCCAGGACCGCGCCCGCCTCGGCGAGCGCCGAGATCGCCAGCGCGTTCCAGGAGGTGAGGCGCTTGTCGTCGAGCCCCGGCCAGACGCGCTCGGCGCGGGCGGCGAGCAGGGCGGCGCGGGCGCCGTCGAGCCCGGTGGGCGGAGGCGCCGCGGCGCCGTCGGCGAGGTGAAGGATGTTGCGGCCCTCGAAGTTGCCGGCCTCGGTGACGCCGTAGTAGGCGATGATCTCCTCGGCCCGCGGTCGTCCTTTCCCACCTATAGCGCCGGTCAGGTCGACCGCGCCCGGGCCGGCGAGCACCGCCCGGATCTCGTCCGGCGTCCAGACGTAGAACTTGCCCTCCTCGCCCTCGGAGTCGGCGTCGTAGGCGGAGTAGAAACCGCCCTCCGGCCCGCGCATCTCGCGCAGCAGCCAGTCGAGCGTCTCCTCGCACACCCGCCGGTAGCGGTCGTGTCCGAGGACCTGCCAGCCGTGCAGGTAGGCGCGGGCGAGCAGGCCGTTGTCGTAGAGCATCTTCTCGAAGTGGGGGACGAGCCAGGCCGAGTCGACCGCATAGCGGGCGAAGCCGCCGCCGACCTGGTCGTAGATGCCGCCCGCGAGCATCGCGTCGAGGGTGCGCTCGACGTGCTCGAGGCCGACGCGCCGCGACATCAGCAGCTCCAGCGAGGAGGCGGGCGGGAACTTCGGCGCCCGCCCGAAGCCGCCGTTGGCCGGGTCGCCGCGGGAGAGGAGCGTCGTCACCGCCTCGGCGAGCTGCTCCGAACTCGGGGCCCCACCTGGGGAAATGTGCGAGAGGGCCTCGAGTCTCCCCACCATCGCCGTCGCCCGCTCCTCGATCTCCTCGCGTTGACCGCGAAAAGCCTCCAGCACCGCTTCCATCACCATGCGGAAGCTCGGCATCCCGCGCGAGTCGTCGGGCGGGAAGTAGGTGCCGCCGTAGAAGGGGACGCCGTCGGGGTCGAGGAAGACGGTCATCGGCCAGCCGCCCTGGCCGGTGAAGGCCTGGACCGCCTCCATGTAGATCGCGTCGACGTCGGGGCGCTCCTCGCGGTCGACCTTGACGCAGACGAAGTTGGCGTTCATGTACGCGGCGGTCTCGGCGTCCTCGAAGGACTCGCGCTCCATCACGTGACACCAGTGGCAGGCGGAGTAGCCGACCGAGAGCAGGATCGGCATGTCCTCGGCGCGGGCCCGCCCGCTCGCCTCCTCGCCCCAGGGGTACCAATCCACCGGGTTTTCGGCGTGCTGGAGCAGATATGGGCTGGTCTCCCGCGCGAGCCGATTGGCCATTGATTCGAGGGTAATTCATCCCCGCTATCGGGCGACTTCGGGTACTTTCGGTGGTTCTGTGGACATCGTGAATAGCAGCGGCAAGCGGGACGCCGCCCTTCAAGCTGTATTGGCGAAGTTGGAGCCGGCAGACCGCCAGGTCGTGCTGGACGCGCTCGACGCTGCCGAGAAGACGGAGACCGAGCTCCGCTACCTCGCCGACCACGATCCGCTGACCGCTCTTCTCAATCGGCGCGCCTTCCGCGGACGTCTCGACACCTACGTGAACTTCGCCGCCCGCTACGGCGGTCGCGGCGCGGTGATGGTGATCGACGTCGACGGGCTGAAGGACGTCAACGACCGGCTCGGTCACCAGCAGGGGGACAACCTGATCCGCCGGGTGGCGGCGATGCTGCGCGACCGGGTGCGGGCGACCGACATCGTCGCCCGGCTCTCCGGCGACGAGTTCGCGGTGCTGATGCCGCAGTCCGACGTCGAGGGAGCGCTGCAGCTGGGCGAAGACCTGCGGATCGAGGTAGCCGACGGCTTCGCCACCGACCCGGAGCTGGCCGGGGCGACGATCAGCGTCGGGATCACGATGTTCGGAGCCGAATCCGACGGCGGCGCCGAGGCGGTGCTGGCGGCGGCCGACGAGGCGATGTACCGGGCCAAGGCGGAGGGGCGCGACCGCGTCTCGATGTTCGAGGCTCCGCTCGAGGCGACCGGCATCGACGCGCGCCGGCTCACGACCAGCGCCAAGATCCGCAACGCGATCACCCAGAACCGCCTCAGCCTGGCGACGCAGCCGATCCAGAGCCTCGCCGACGGGGCGGTCGAGCGCTTCGAGCTGCTGCTGCGGATGCGCGGCGAGACCGGGGAGCTGCTGCCGGCGTCGGCCTTCATCGGCGTGGCGGAGCGCTCGGGGATGATCCAGGAGCTCGACCGCTGGGTGGTCGGGCAGGCGCTGGAGCTGCTCGGCGAGCGCGAACGGGTGGGCCTGCCGATCTCCCTCCACATCAACCTCTCGGGGGCGTCACTGACCGACATCTCGGTGCTCGAATACATCGAGCGGCGGCTCGACGAGGGCGGCGCCGACCCGGCCCGCTGCACCTTCGAGATCACCCAGACGACGCGGGTCGAGGACCTCGAGACAGCGGCCGGTTTCGCCGACCGGCTGACCGAGTTCGGCTGCGAAGTGGCGATCGACGACTACGGCGCCGGCTTCGGCCCCTTCGAGTACCTGAAGAGCTTCCCCTTCGACGTGATCAAGATCGACGGCACCTTCGTCCGCGACATCGCCCGCAACGACGCCGACCAGCTGACCGTGAAAGCGATCGTCGACATCGCCCGCGGCCTCGGCAAGCGGACGATCGCCGAGTTCGTCGAGGACGCGGAGACGGAGACGATGTTGCGCGCCTACGGCGTCGACATGGCGCAGGGGTACCACCTCGGCCCGCCGGTCGGGGTCGAGGAAGGCCTGCTGGAGACGACCTAGCTCGCCCGCAGCTGGGCGCGCTTGACCTTGCCGCTGTTCGTCTTCGGCAGCTCGTCGACGAAGTCGACGATGCGGGGCGCCTTGTAGGGGGCGGTCTGGGCGCGGCAGTGGTCGCGCAGCTCGCGGACCAGCTCGTCGCTCGGCTCGCGGTCGCGGAGGACGACGATCGCGCGGACGACGCTGCCGCGCTCGGGGTCCGGCGCGGCGACCGCGGCGGCGTCGGCGACGGCGGGGTGGGAGAGCAGCGCCGCCTCGACCTCGGTCGGGCCGATCCGGTAGCCGGAGGAGCTGATGATGTCGTCGTTGCGGCCGTCGAAGAAGAGGAACCCGTCCTCGTCTTCGGTGACCAGGTCGCCGGTCGGCCACCACTCGCCCTCGAAGCGCTCGCCGTCGAGGTAGCGGGAGAAGAAGGTGGGGGAGGAGGCGGCGCGCAGCTGCAGCTCCCCCTCGAGGATGCGCACGTCCATGCCGGGCAGCGGCTTGCCCATCGAGCCGCGGCGCACGGGCTCGCCGACCAGGTTGGCGGTCACCTGGCCGGTCTCGGTCTGGCCGTAGCCGTCGGCGGGCTCGAGGCCGGTCGCCTCCTGCCAGGCGGCGATCGTCTCCGGGTCGAGCGGCTCGCCCGCGGAGACCATCCGGCGCAGGGCGGGGAGGGGGTGCAGCTCGGTGTGGCGGGCCAGCATCCGGTACTCGGTCGGCGCCTGGCAGAGGACGTTGACGCCGAGCGCCTCGGCGAAGGCGAGTCGCTCCTCGGGGTCGAAGCGCCCGTCGTGGATGACCGCGGCGGCGCCGGTCAGCCAAGGGGCGAGGAAGACGTTGCGGGCCGACTTCGACCAGCCGGTAGCGGTCGTGCACCAGGCGAGCTCACCGGGGCGCGAGCCGAACCAGTGCTCGGCCTGGATCCGTTGGCCGAACAGGTAGCGGTAGCCGTGGACGACGCCGCGCGGGTCGCCGGTGGTGCCGGAGGTGAAGACGATCAGCGCCGGATCCTCGGCGTCCATGTCGGCGACCGCGGCGGGCGTCTCCTGCGGTTGGTCCTCGTCGAGGACGTAGGCGACGTCGGCCATCGTCATCACCGGCACCCCGTCGGGCAGCTCGCCCAGCAGCCGTTCCTCGCCGACGCAGAGCGCCGGGTCGGCGGCCGCGACCCGCAGCTCCAGGTCCTTGCGCCGCAGCATCGTGTTGCAGGGCAGCGCCACCGCCCCCATCCGCCAGCAGGCGAGCAGGGTCAGCACCCACTCGATCCGGTTGCCGACCAGCGTCATCACCACGTCGCCGCGCTTCACCCCCCGCGCCGCGAACGCCCCCGACAGCCCCGCCGACGTCGCGATCATTTCGCCGAAGTGCCATTTGCGCATCCGCGCCTCGGAGTCGACCTCGACGATCCCCAATCGCGAGGCGGGCGAGTGCTCCATCAGGTCGTCGATGATGTTCACGGGGCGGGAGTCTTTCGAAATTCAGCGGGAGATGGGGCGGGGAGCCGGGTCGGGTGACCCTCCCTGAAAAGCCGTCGCGCAGCTGGGGTGGCCGAAAGGGCTCACTTCGTGGCCCATGAGCTTTTCCTGGAGGGTCACCCGACCCGGCTTCGTCACTTCAAGCGCTGGAGACGCGAGGATCGTCGCTCGTGCGCTTGGCACTCCTCCCAGCTTCCCGAAGCCGCGGGGACGGCTCGTGAGGAGTCCTCTTGGGTCCCTCTCAGCAGAAGCTCATGGGCGCCGGATGGAGCCCTTTCGCCCGCCCCAGCTGCGCGACGGCTTCTGAGGAGAGGGACCCAAGAGGACTCCCCCGCAAACCCCAGTCCCTTCTTCGTCTACCTCAGTTCGCTGGAGTTCTTCCCCAGCAACTGCCGGGCGACGATCAGGAGCTGGATCTGTTGGGTGCCCTCGAAGATGTCGAGGATCTTGGCGTCGCGGGCCCACTTCTCCAGCAGCTCGGTCTCGCCGAGGCCGACGGCGCCGCAGAGCTCGACGCAGCCGAGGGTGACGTCGACGCAGGTGCGTCCCGCCTTCGCCTTCGCCATCGAGGCCTGCAGGGAGTTCGGCTTCGAGTTGTCCGCCATCCAGGCCGCCTGCAGGGTGAGGAGCCAGGCGGCCTCGTAGTCGGCCTCCATCTCCAGGAAGCGCGCCGCGGCGGCGTGCTGAGAGAGGGCCGGGGCGTCGTAGTCGACCTCGACCCCCGCCGAGGCGAGCTGCCGGCGCGTCTCCTCCAGCGCCGCCCGCGTCACCCCGACCGCCATCGCCGCCACCAGCGGCCGCGTGTTGTCGAAGGTTTCCATCACCCCGGCGAAGCCCTTCTCCTTCACCTCCGGGTCGCCGAGCAGCGCGTCCTTCGGCACCCGGCAGTCCTGCAGGGTGAAGTTGGCGGTGTCGGAGGCGCGGATGCCGAGCTTGTGCTCGAGCCGGTCCAGCTTCAGGCCCGGGTTGTCGCGCTCGACGATGAACGACTTGATCGCGGCGCGACCTTTGGAGCGGTCGAGGGTCGCCCAGACGACGATCAGGTCGGCCCGGTCGCCCGAGGTGACGAAGATCTTCTCGCCGTTCAAGACGTACTCGTCGCCGTCCAGCTCCGCCGTGGTGCGGATCGCGGCCGAGTCGGAGCCCGCTTCGGGCTCGGTGATCGCCATCGCCGCCCACTTGCCGCCGTAGCGCTCCAGCTGCTCCTCGGTCGCCACGCTGGCGATCGCCGAGTTGCCGAGCCCCTGGCGCGGCATCGAGAGCAGCAGCCCGACGTCCCCCAGCAGAGCTCGATGACGCCGAGCACGGTGGAGAGGTTGGAGCCGTTGCGGTTCTCGCCCGGGTCGGATCCGTTGGCGGAGCGGCGCACCCCCGCGGCGCCGGCGCCGCCGAGGTCGGAGCCCTCGTTCATGCCGTCGATCAGCGAGGCCAGCATGTCGAGCTCTTTCGGGTAGGCGTGCTCGGCCTCGTCGTACTTGCGGCTGATCGGCCGGAAGACCTCGGTCGCCACCTGGTTAGCCTGGTTCGCCAGCGGCTTGTATTTCTTCGGGATCTCGAGATTGATCATGGTGTCTCCTTCGCGGGTCGTAGGCGGGCCTAGACGAGCAGGGCGCCCTCCATCACGCCCGCGGACCTGAGGTCTCGGTACCAGCGCTCGACCGGGTGCTCCTTGACGAAGCCGTGGCCGCCCAGCAGCTGGACCCCGTCGGAGCCGATCTTCATCCCCTTCACGGCGCAGAGCCGGCGGGCGATCGCCGCCTCGCGGGCGAACTCGACGCCCTGGTCGGCGCGCGCCGCCGCGCGGTAGGTGGCGAGGCGCATGCCGTTCGACTCGATGCCGATGTCGGAGACGGCGAAGGCGACGCCCTGCCGGTTGGAGACCGGTTCGCCGAAGGCCTGGCGGTCGTTGACGTAGGGGATGACGTAGTCCTGGACCGCCTGCGCGGTGCCGACCGAGAGCGAGGCCCAGGCGATCCGCGCCCGGTTGACGCACTCGACGTAGTCGGCGCGCCTGCCCTCGCCGAGGATCGCCGCGGCGGGGACGCGAGCGCCCTCGATCACGAGCTTGCCGGTGGCGGCGGGGCGGAGGCCCATCGCCGGCTCGTCCTCGATCGAGAGCCCTTTGGTGCCGGACTCGACGACGAAGAGGGCCGGGCCGACGCCCTCGGCCTCGGCGGCGACAAGGAAGAGCTCGCACGCCGAGGCGCGGGCGAGCAGCGACTTGGCGCCGTCGAGCACCCAGTCGTCGCCGTCGCGCCGGGCCTTGGTCTCCGGCTTCAGCGGGTCGAAGAGCGGGCGCGGCTCGAGGATCGCCAGCGCCGCGGCGGGCACGTCCTCGCCGGTGAAGGCGGGCAGGTAGGTCGCCTCCTGCTCGGCCGATCCCCAGAGGCCGATCGCGGTGGCGACGGCGCCGGGGGCGAGCGCCGCGTAGGCGATGCCCATGTCGCCGTGGGCGAGCGCCTCGCCGATCAGCACGCTGGTCGTCGCCGCGCCCTCTTCCATCACGCCGCCGAGCTCGGCCGGCACGCCCAGCATCGCGACGCCCAGCTCGGTCGCCTGGGCGAGGATCTCGGCCGGCGTCTCCCGCTCGTCGTCGGCCGCTTTGGCGGCCGGGCGGATCTGCTCGGCGGCGAAGGCGCGGCCGGCCTCCTGGAACATCGCCTGCTCGTCGTCGGGGGTGACGTCGAAGAGCCCCTTGGACCGGGAGCGCGACTGGCGCGCCGGCTTGCCCAGCTGCTGCGCCGCCTTGAAGGTGCGCCCGGCGACCGTCGCCGTGCGGAAGCCGCTTTTGGTGCCCTGGAAGAGGGCCCGCTCGACGCCTTTGCGGATGCGGATGCGGTCGAGCAGGTCGGAGCCCGCGAGCCAGTTCAGCGCCCGCAGCCCGATGCCCATGGTGCGCTCGGCCACGCCTTTCTCGGGTTCGATGGTCGTCGGAGTCACTTTGCCTTTCCTTTGGATTTGGTCTTGGCGGCGACCGGGCTGATCCGGCCGTCGAGATGCCTTTCGCTGCCCTTGCGGACCGTGAAGAGGGACTCCTCGGTCGCGAACTCGACCCGCGCCGGCAGCAGGATCGGCCGGCGGAAGCGGACGTCGGTCTCGAAGGCGTCGGGAAGGCGCGGCTCGAGCGCCGCCAGGGCGCGCGCCTTCGTCCACATCCCGTGGGCGATCGCCGCCGGGAAGCCGAGCGGCTTCGCGGTCAGCGAGTGCATGTGGATCGGGTTGCGATCGCCGGAGACGGCGGCGTAGCGGCGTCCGAGGTCGCCGGGGAGGGCCCAGGTGGCGCTCGCGGTGACGTCCTCGCCGACGATCGGGAAAGCCTCACCGCTCGCCGCGCCGGGGTCGCCCTTGCCTCGCCGCAGGAAGGTGCTGGTGCTCTCCCAGGCGATCAGGCGACCGACCTTGACCTTGGTGAGGACGTCGAAGGTCCTGCCTTTGGGGTGCGGCGCCAGCTTCGTCGCCTCGACCCGCAGCGAGAGCTCCTCGCCGATCCCGATCCGCCGGTGCTGGGTGATCTGGTTGGCGATGTGGACGAGGCCGACCGCGCCGAAGGGGAACGAGCCGTCCGACATCAGCGCCATGTGCAGGGGGAAGGCGAGGACGTGGGGATAGGTCGGCGGCAGGTGGTCGCGCAGGGCGAAGCCGCAGACCTTGGCGTAGGCGGCGACCCGCGCCGGGTCCGGGGTGACCCCGTCGAGCTCCAGCCGCACCGCCGGGATCTCGCCGCCGCCCCCCGGCACGAAGGGCAGCAGCGAGAGGCCGGGGACGAGCGGCGCCGCGGCCCGCGCGTAGAGCGGCAGGATGCTCGGCGCGCTCGCAAGCTTGCGGGTCTCCGGCCTGGTCGCGGTCGCCATCGTCGTCACGCCCCCAGCAGACTCTGGCCGCAGACGCGGACCACGTTGCCGTTGACCCCGGTGGAGGCTGGGGAGGCGAACCAGGCGATCGTCTCGGCGACGTCGACCGGCAGCCCGCCCTGGGAGAGCGAGGAGAGCCGGCGGCCGGCTTCGCGCGGGCCGATCGGCATCGCCGCCGTCATCTGGGTCTCGATGAAGCCCGGCGCGACCGCGTTGATCGTGCCGCCCCAGTCGGCCAGCCGCGGCGCCAGCGATTCGACCATGCCGATCACGCCGGCCTTCGAGGCGGCATAGTTGGTCTGCCCCGAGTTGCCCGCGATCCCCGACATCGAGGAGACGCAGACGATGCGGCCGTTGACGGAGAGGCGCTTCGAGTCGAGCAGGGCGTCGTTGATCCGCTCCTCGGAGGAGAGGTTGATCTCCATCAGCTGCGTCCAGCGGTCTTCCGGCATCTTCGCTATCGTGCGGTCGCGGGTGACGCCGGCGTTGTGGACGACGACGTCGACGCCCTCGACGAAGTGCGCGGCGATCCGCTCGGGCGCCTCCTCGGCGGTGATGTCCAGCGGCAGGGCTTCGCCGCCCAGCGCCTCGACCACGGCGCGCAGGTCGGTCTCCGCCTGCGGCACGTCGAGGCCGACGACCTTGGCGCCGTCGCGGCCGAGCGTGGCGGCGATCGCGGCGCCGATGCCGCGCGAGGCGCCGGTCACCAGCGCCGTCTTACCGGCCAGCGGCTGGTCCCAGTCGATCTCCGGCGTCGGCGTGACGGCCGCCCCGATCCGGATGACCTGTCCGTCGACGTAGGCCGAGCGCGGCGAGAGCAGGAAGCGCAGGGTCGAGGCGAGCTGGTCCTCGGCGCCCGGCTCGACGTAGACGAGCTGTGCCGTCGCGCCCCTGCCGCCGATCTCCTTGGCGAGCGAACGGGTGAAGCCCTCGAGCGCCCGCTGCGCGGTGTGGGCGCGGGGCGAACCGGCCAGCGCCGGCGTGGTGCCGAGGACGACGACCCGGGAGTTCCGCTGCAGGCGCGGAACCGCGGGGTAGAAGAAGCGCTGCAGCTCGACCAGCTCGGTCGAGTCGGCGATCCCGGAGGCGTCGAAGACGAGTGCCTTGGCCTTGCCCTCGGCGCCGGCGCGTTCGGCGCCGATGTCGTCGAGCACCTTCTTCAGCGCCCGCTCCAGCCTGCCGCCGGGGGCGCCGCCGCTCAGCACCGGTCCGGCGATGACCGGCGCGCCGGGCTGGTAGCGGTCGAGGTCGACCGGCTGCGGCAGCCCGACCTGGCGGGCGACGCTGGAGAGGACCGGCGCGTTGACGATCTGTGAGTAGCGATCAGGCATATGTCACTTGGCTCCTTCCGGGCCCTCGAGGATGGCGACGACGCCTTGGCCGCCGGCGGCGCAGATCGAGATCACGCCGCGTCCCTTTCCGTCTTCGTGCAGCTGCTTGGCGAGGCCGGCGACGATGCGGCCGCCGGTCGCCGCGAACGGGTGGGCGGCGGCGAGCGAGCCGCCGTTGACGTTCAGCTTCGAGCGGTCGATCGCCCCGAGCGGCGCGTCCCGCCCGAGCTTCTCCTTGCAGAAGTCGGCGTCTTCCCAGGCCTTCAGCGTGCAGAGGACCTGGGCGGCGAAGGCCTCGTGGATCTCGTAGTAGTCGAAGTCCTGCAGGGTCAGTCCCGCGCGCTCCAACATGCGCGGCATCGCGTAGGCGGGCGCCATCAAGAGGCCTTCCTTCTTGTGGACGTGGTCGATCGCCGCCGTCTGCGCCTCGCTGAAGTACGCCAGCACCGGCAGGTCGTTCTCCTTCGCCCACTCCTCGGAGGCGAGCAGCACCGCCGAGGCGCCGTCGGAGAGCGGCGTCGAGTTGGCCGCCGTCATCGTCCCCTCCGGCCCGCCGAAGACCGGCTTCAGCTTCGCCAACTTCTCCACGCTGGAGTCGGGGCGCAGGTTGCCGTCGCGCTCGACCCCGAGGTAGGGCGTGATCAGGTCGGCCTGGAAGCCGCGCTCGTAGGCGGCGGCGAGGTTCTTGTGCGAGGCGACCGCCAGCTCGTCCTGCTCGGCCCGGCCGATCTCCCATTCGGTCGCCATGATCGCCGTGTGCTCGCCCATCGAGAGGCCGGTGCGGGGCTCCTCGTTGCGGGGGACGCGGGGGACGATGTGGCCAGGGCGGAAGCGGGCCAGCGTCTTCAACTTGTCGGTGGTGGAGCGCCGGCGGTTGGCCTCCAAGAGAGTTGCGCGGAGCTCTTCGTTCAGCTCGATCGGCGCGTCGGAGGTGGTGTCGGCGCCGCAGGCGATGCCGACGTCGATCTGCCCGAGGGCGATCTTGTTGGCGACCAGGATCGCCGTCTCGAGGCCGGTGCCGCAGGCCTGCTGGACGTCGTAGGCGGGGGTCTCGGGGGCGAGGTGGGTGCTGAGCACGCTCTCGCGGGTGAGGTCGCGGTCGTGGGAGTGCTTCAGCACGGCGCCGCCGGCGACCTCGCCGAGCCGCTCGCCCTCGAGGCCGAAGCGGTCGATCAGCCCGTCGAGCGCGGCGGTGAGCATGTCCTGGTTGGTCGCGTGCGCGTACTCCCTGTCGGAGCGCGCGAAGGGGATCCGATTGCCGCCGACGACGGCGACTCTGCGGGTCTCGCTGTTCATCTCTTGCTGGGTCCTTTCCCGGGTTTGGAAGTGGGGGAGGCGGCGGCCTGGGAGCGGGCGCGGATGCCCGGCTCGACCGTGGAGATCAGGAGCTCGGCCGCCTCGGCGGCGCCGATCGCCTCGGTGCGCAGCCACCAGCGGGCGAGCTCCTCGGCGGCGCCGAGGAGGGCGGCGGAGAGCGCCTCGATTTCGACCCGGGCGGCGCCGCGGCGCGCCTCGGGCAGCTGGGCGAGCAGCGACTGGGAGACGAGCTCGACGATCTGGCCGCGGTAGGAGGCGACCTTGTCGGCCACCTCGCCGCCCTTCGGCAGCGTCTCGTCGAAGAGGACCGCCCAGGCCGCCCGGTCGGAATCGAGGAAGGCGAAGAAGGCGCGGACGCCGGCGCCGAGCGCGTCGCCGGGGCTGTCGGTCCCGGCGATCGCCTCGCCGACCGTCCTCGTCAGCGAGTCCCCGGCCCGCTCCATGCAGCCGATGTAGAGCCGCTCCTTGTTGCCGAAGTAGTTGTAGAGCAGCGGCTTCGTCACCCCGACGGCGGCGGCGATCTCGTCCATCGTCACGTCCCCGTACCCGCGCTCGGCGAAGAGCCCATGCGCGACTCCGAGCGTCTGCTCCATCCGCTCGTCCCGCGACAGCCGTGACCGAACCACTACATTCATCGGTGCATACGTTACCCGACTATAAATTTCTATGCGCGTAACGTGACGAGGTCACAGAACCGGCGCGGTTCAGATGCCCGAGCCACCGATCAATGATCTCCGTGTTCAGTTCCGGCCCTATATGGCCCAAAACTAAACACACAGGTTCTTGAGTGATCGTGCGGGTAGGTCAGTAGGCATGAGGAGGTTCGGAGGTCTGCTCGGCTGCCTGGTGGTGCTCCTGGTGTTCGGGGTCGGGTTGGGATCGGCCGCGGGGGCGGGGCATCGGAAGCTGGTCGAAGGGACGGTCTACGACACGACCTGCGCGACGGTCTGCGAGCCGGAATGCCCGCCGCCGCCTCATTGCGGGCCGATCACGGCGGACTCGCGGGCGGATGTCGTCTGCGCCCAGCGGATCATCGTCTGCCCGCTGGAGAAGGCGACCTCGGCCTCGCCGTATCCCGTCTACTCAGGCGAAGGGGCGATCGTCCACGTGCGCAGGCGCGGATCGGCGAAGGTGCTCGCCCAGCTGAAGGTCGTCGAAGGGCACTTCAAGATCCGCCTTGGCCCCGGCGAATACGTGCTACATCCCTACCTGCCGGAAGAACAGTGCTGGTCGGGCGAACCGGAGCTGGTGAAGGTCACCGCCAAGACCCAGGGGCCGATCCCGGCCTCGCTCCAGGTCAGCGACAGCTGCGCCGCCCACCCGGGCGCGACGATGTAGCGGTCCCCGCGCTCCAGGGGAGCCCGGCCAGTAATGGGCGAATAGGATTGCCGCGTGCCAGATCCAGGGGTCAAGCGAGTCGAGAAGCCTTGGGGCGCCGAGGAGTGGTGGGCGCAGACCGATGCTTACGCGGGCAAACTGCTCCACGTCAAGGCCGGGCACCGCCTCTCGCTCCAACTACACAAAGAGAAGGACGAGTCCTCCTACCTTCTCTCCGGGCGCCTGTTGCTGCTTCGCGGCGCCGGCCTCGACGACCTCCACGAAGAGGAGATCGGCCCCGGCTTCGCCTGGCGCGTCAAACCAGGCACGGTGCACACGATCGAGGCGATCGAGGACTCGACGGTCCTCGAGGTCTCGACGCCGCACCTCGACGACGTGGTCCGACTCGAGGACCGCTATGGCCGCGCCGGCCGCTCCGACTGAGCCGGGGACATCCGGCCAGGAGCGCCGCTAGAGTTCGGTGCCGTCGTAGAGCTTGCGCACGTGGACGGTGCCGGCCGGCACCGCCTCGAGGCAGAGCTTGCAGAGGACGCACTCGTCGACGTTGTCGTCGACGACCTCGACCGTGCCGCCCGCGTCCTTGAAGATGTCGACGGGGCAGACTTCTTCCAGTTTGGCGGCGACGGTGGCGTCGTCGCGGATCGAGTCGTCGACCTCGACCTCGATGAAGATCTTGTTCTGGGTGGGCATCAGGCGAGCACCCCGAGCTTCTCCTTGATCACGGTGGGGATCTCGTCGATGCGCTCGACGACGCGGATCCCGGCCGCTTCGAGGCGGGCGATCTTCTCCGTCGCCGTGTCCTCGACCCCCTCGACGATCGTTCCCGCGTGGCCGAAGCTCATCCCCTTCATCTCCTCGTCGTCCATGAATTTGCCCGCCATGAAGGCGACGATCGGCAGGCGCGAGTCGTTGTCCTTCACCCATTCGGCGAGCTGGGCCTCCATGCGGCCGCCCGGCTCGGTGTAGATGACGATCGCCTTGGTCTCCTCGTCGGCCTCGAAGAGCGGCATCAGCTCGGCGTAGGTCGAGCCGATGATCGCGTCGCCGCCGATCGAGACGGCGGTCGAGACGCCGAGCCCGGCCTGGGTCAGCGAGGAGGAGATCTCGGTGGTCATCCCGCCCGAGCGGCTCATCACCCCGACCGGCCCCGGCGCGTAGGCCTTGGCCGCGTCTTTCGCCGGGCCGCCGATGCCGCCCATCTTGCAGACGCCGGGCACGATCAGGCCGAGGCAGTTGGGGCCGATGATGCGGGCGCCCTCGCGGTCGGCCAGCTCCACCATCTGGGCGACGTCGCCGCGCGGGATCCGCTCGGTGACGACGACGATCAGCTTGATCCCGTTCAGGATCGCCTCGAAGACCGCGTCCTTGGTGAAGGCGGGGGGGACGGTGACGACGGAGCCGTCGATCGGCCCGCCGTGGTGCTCGACCGCCTGGGCGACGGTGTCGAAGACCGGCACGCCGTGGACCTCGCGGCCCTTGCGGCCGGGGGTCACGCCGCCGACCACCTTGGAGCCGTAGTCGAGGCACTCGCGGGTCAGGTTCACGGCCTCGCGGCCGGTGATCCCCTGGACGATGAAAGTGGTCTCCTCGGAGAGCAGGATGCTCATGCCGCGGCCCCCTCGGCCGGGGTGCCCTGGATCTTGGCGACGGCGCGACCCGCCGCCTCCCACATCGACACCGAGCGGTCGCAGTACTCGACCCCGTAGCGCTCGAGGATCTTGAAGCCCTCGTCCTCCCAGGCGCCGGGGATGCGGAAGATCGCGATCGTCTCGCCCGGGTCCTTGCCCAGCTCCAGGCAGGCCTTGATCACGCCGCGGGCGACGATGTCCACCCGCGTGTTGGAGACGATCGACATCATCACCGCGATCTTCTCGACGCCGTCCTTTTCGAGCACCTCCTTGGCCAGGCCGCAGGCCTTGGCGACCGACGGGTTGCCGCCGATCTCGGAGTAGTTGGCCGGCTTGCCGCCCTGGTTGCGGACCGCGTCGGTCAGCGTCAGCGAGCCGCCGCCGGCGCCGATCACGAGGCCGAGGTTGCCGGTGAAGCCGTGGTCTTTGCCCTGGATCACGCCGCGGTGGTCGGCCGCGTCGATGGCGGCGACGTGCTCTTCGAAGGCGGAGTGCTCGTAGTCTTCGCGGGTGTCGTCCTCGGCGATCGCAAGCTCCCTGCGGAGCAGCTTCTTCTGCCGGCCGACCGCCTCGTTCTCCATCTCCATGTGCGCGTCGAGGGCGACGAAGCTGCCGTCGGTCAGCTCGGCCAGCGGGTTGATCTCGGCCAGCGTCATGTCGTTCTCTTTGAAGAGCCGCGCCAGGTGGGCGAGGATCGGCGTCGCCCGGTTCAGCTGCGAGCCGGTCACCCCGGTCGCGGCGATCGTCTGCTTCGCCTCGAAGTCGGGGACCTCGAAGAGGTTCGACACGTGGCCGCGGCCGACGTGGTCGGGATGGGTGCGGGCGACCTCCTCGATGTCGATCCCGCCCATGTCCGAGAACAGCATCAGCGGGCGCTTCGCGGTGCCGTCCCAGACGACCCCGGCGTAGTACTCCTGCTTCACCTCGGCCTTGGGATCGACGAGGACGCCGCGCGGCATGTGGCCGTTGATCTCCAGCTCGAGGATCTCCGCCGCGAACTCGGCCGCCTCCTCGGGCGTGTCGGCGAACTTGACCCCGCCCGCCTTCATCCGCCCGCCGGTCAGCACCTGCGACTTGATCACGACCGACCCACCGATCTCCTCGGCGGCGGCCCTTGCCTCGTCCGGCGTCGTGCAGAAGCCGTACTTGGTGACGGGGATCCCCGCCAGCTCGACGATCTTGCGCGCCTCGTACTCGAAGAACCTCATCGGCGCGGGACCCTACACCGCTACACGGAACGGTGCCGGACCGAACTTGTATACCAGATCCGGACGCTCGTTCGCCGAAGAGTGGCGACATTTACGTCCGCTCCCCTGGAATACTTCCCCGGTGCCGCTCGCTTCCCCGAGAGCGCGTTGACCCGGACCCGCCGGATTCTCATCGCAGTCGCGTCGATCACCGCCTTGGCGGTTTCCGTCGCGGGCTGCGGGGGTACGACGATCGACCCCGTAAAGACCGAGGACACGCTCCAGGCGAGCCTCGAAAAGTCATTTCATGAAAAGATCACTTCTGTCGATTGCCCCTCAGGTCAAGACGTGACCCCGGGCGCGACCTTCACCTGCGAAGTGACTTTTTCCGATCACAAGCGGAAAGCGGCCCTTCTGAAAATCCGCGACAAGGAGGCCGACCTCACCGTGCTCGGCCTCGAAGCGATGAAATAGAGAGAGGCGAATGAGCGACTCGACCACGGCTCCCGCAGCGTTGACCACCCACTCCAAACTGCTCGAATGGGTCGGCGAAATCGAGGCCTTGACCCAGCCCGACGCCGTCCATTGGTGCGACGGCTCGGCCGAGGAGTACGACGACCTGGCCCAGGTCCTGATCGACGCCGGGACCTTCGAGCGACTGTCCGACGCCAAGCGTCCGAACAGCTACCTCGCCCTTTCCGACCCCGGCGATGTCGCCCGGGTCGAGGACCGGACCTTCATCTGCTCCGCCAAGGAGGAGGACGCCGGCCCGACCAACAACTGGCGTGACCCGGCCGAGATGCGTGAGACGCTCGGCGAGCTCTTCAAGGGCTGCATGAAGGGCCGCACGATGTACGTGGTGCCTTTCTCGATGGGCCCGCTCGGCTCCGACATCTCCGAAATCGGCGTCCAGCTGACCGACTCGGCCTACGTCGCCGTCTCGATGCGGATCATGACCCGGATGGGCAAGGCCGCCCTCGACCAGCTCGGCTCGGACGGCGACTTCGTCCCCTGCGTCCACTCGGTCGGGATGCCGCTCGACGATGGCGTCGAAGACGTTTCCTGGCCCTGCAACGAGGCCAACAAGTACATCGTCCACTACCCGGAGACGCGCGAGATCTGGTCGTACGGCTCGGGCTACGGCGGCAACGCGCTGCTGGGCAAGAAGTGCTTCGCCCTGCGGATCGCCTCGGTGATGGCGCGTGACGAGGGCTGGCTCGCCGAGCACATGCTGATCCTCAAACTCACCTCGCCCGAGGGCCAGGTCAAGTACGTGACCGGCGCCTTCCCGTCGGCCTGCGGCAAGACCAACCTGGCGATGCTGATCCCGACCCTGCCCGACTGGAAGGTGGAGACGGTCGGCGACGACATCGCCTGGATGAAGTTCGGCGAGGACGGCCGCCTCTACGCGGTCAACCCCGAGGCCGGCTTCTTCGGCGTCGCCCCGGGCACCGGCCACAAGACCAACCCGAACGCGATGGAGACGATCGAGCGGAACACGATCTTCACCAACTGCGCGAAGACCGACGACGGCGACATCTGGTGGGAGGGGATGACCGGCGAGCCGCCCGCGCACGCGATCGACTGGCACGGCAACGACTGGACGCCGGATTCCGACGTCCCGGCCGCCCATCCGAACGCCCGCTTCACCACCCCGGCCAGCCAGTGTCCGTCGATCGCGCCCGAGTGGGAGGACCCCGCCGGCGTGCCGATCGACGCCTTCCTCTTCGGCGGTCGCCGCGCCACCGCGGTGCCGCTGGTGACCGAAGCGTTCGACTGGGAGCACGGCGTCTTCATGGGGGCGACGATGTCCTCGGAGAAGACCGCCGCGGCGGCCGGCAACGTCGGCGAACTGCGCTTCGACCCGATGGCGATGCTGCCCTTCTGCGGCTACAACATGGCCGACTACTTCGGCCACTGGCTGAAGACCGGCAGGACAGAGGGCGCGAAGCTGCCGCGCATCTTCTACGTCAACTGGTTCCGCAAAGACGCCGACGGCAAGTTCCTCTGGCCCGGCTTCGGTGAGAACAGCCGCGTCCTCGAGTGGGTCTTCCGCCGCTGCGCCGGCGAAGGCGAGGCGGTCACGACCGCGATCGGCAACCTGCCGGCCGCCGACGACATCAACACCGAGGGGCTCGACATCACCGCCGAGGCGATGCGGGAGCTGCTCACCGTCGACGAGGAGCTCTACCGCGCCCAGCTGCCGCAGATGAGGGAGTACCTCGCCGGGCTCGGCGACAAGCTCCCCGCCGAGGTCAGCGCCCAGCTCGAGGCGCTCGAGGCGCGCCTGGGCTAGCCGGCTCGGTCGTTCTGGGTCATCACAGGGCGGTCTGACATCGGAAACCGCCGATGTCAGACCGCTCAAGATTAAACAAACATTCTATTGAGAAAGATCATTGAGAATGATCTTCTGTCCGGGTGGCCGGTTTTTCGTCGAAATCGTTCTGGAATCGCGAACTACCGGCAGAACCACCCCTGGTGTCTGATTCTTCGAACCTAGTCGCGACGCTGAAGGAAAAGACGGAAGGAACCGGCAGTCCTTGGCTGAACACGACTTCGTACAGCACGGGAGTTTTCATTGCCGATTTCGAAACTCCGACGGTCGAAGTCGAACTGGTCGAAAACTACGGTCCGACTTTGCAGGAAGCCTGGAAAGCGGTGCCGATTCCGGCCGGGGCCACGCCGGCTGCCGGTACCGACAAGCACATGGTCGTGTATCAACCGTCCACGGACCGGATGTGGGAGTTCTGGCTCTGCGAACACTCAGGAGAAAAATGGACCGCCCATTGGGGCGGCGCCATGGAAGGCCTCTCATCAGATAAGGGGTATTTCGACTCAGAAGCTTGGCCCGGCGCAGGTACCAATTGGGGCGCGACGGCGACTTCACTACCGCTCATGGGTGGTTTGATGATGATCGAAGAGGCGCTTTCGGGGACGATCCCACACGCGCTCGCGCTCGCGATCCCCGAACCAAAGGACACCTATGTCTTTCCTGCGCAACGTGGCGACGGTTATGGGACTGGCGCCTACGACATTCCGGAGGGCAGCTGCTTTCGGCTTCGTGCCGACTACAACATCGACGGCTCGGGTGCCTCCGATTACGTCAAGATGATCATGCGTGCCGCTCAGGCGTACGGGATGATCGTGCGGGATGCCAGCGGCGTCGTCGTGCTTTATGGCGAGGCTCCTCAAGACGAGGCCGGTGAAGCGGCCTGGGAAACGGTTCTGGAAGGTTCCTGGCCGGAAACCCAGGTCATCGAAAACCTTGAATTGGCCGGCTTCCCGTGGGAAGAGCTCGAAGTCGTGGATCTACGTGCCCTGACCGAAGAACGGGAAGAGGAAGAAGAAGGCGCGTCAAATTTCGCCTGGAATTTCGAATCCCAGTTATCTGGAGGCAATGCCACCACGGCGGAAATCGAAAGGCCTACCGGGGCCATCGTTGGGGAAATGATGTACGCGTTCTTTTATGTCTACGGCGGCGAAGTCGACATCCAGGAACTGGGCTTGAGCGGCGAATGGACGCTCATCCACGAACTAAGGATGAATAAAGACTCAAGCGATCGTCTCACCGTTGGCGTCTTCGAACGAAGGGCTACGGGGTCCGAACCTTCTACCTACGCCCTTACCTGGGTAGGCACCGCGATCTGGAGAGAAGGTTTCATCCTCACCCTGTCGGGCGCCCTCACTACTGGAAGCTCGCGCGCCGGAACCCCGAACACTGCCAATCCGGGCTATACGACCTCGTTCACCTTGGAAGGTATGACGACGACCGTCGATCACGCCTTTGTCGCGGCTTGGGCCATCGCCTCCTACGGGACCGGAATAGCCGAAACTCCGGCCGGATACATTCACAAGAGCGGCGTGCCAGGCTTCTATCTCGTCTACAAGGAACAGCCTTCGGCAGGTCCGACTGGCTCGATTTCCTGGAGTGGAAGCGAAGCTCACTACGGGGCCGGAATCTTCGCCGTGGCCCCTGGGTAAGCCGCACTCGGTCGACCTGTTCAGGCGGTGTTCGGCGAACCGGTTGCCCTACTTGGTGACCGTCGGCCGGTGCACCCCCGAGCCGTCGGGCGACCTCGATGTTCTGGCGGTCAACGGGACGATCCGCGAGCGCTGCGCCGACGCCTGGGTGCTGTTCCTGCGGCGCGCCCAGGACTCCGGTCGCAGGCGCTCGTCGGGGCTCGACTCGATCGGAAGAGCGGCGGAGATAGGCATGGATCATGACCACCCCACTGCAATCGAATCAATGCGTCAGGACACTAGCCCGCCGCTTCCGGTCGCTCCCCGACCCCCTGGTCGAGCCAGCGGCGGCGCAGCTCCGTCGCCAGGCGCTCGACCAGGGGGTCGGTTCTTTTCAGGGACTCGCCGTCGAGGGTGCGGACGGGGCGGATGCCGCGCAGGGACGAGGTGAGGAAGAGGTCGTCGGCCTCGCGTAGGTCGGCCAGGTGAAGGGGGCGCTCGGCGGCCGGGACGCCGAGCTCGGCGGCGAGGTCGAGGGTCGCGGCGCGGGCGGTGCCGGGGAGGATGCGGCCGTCGGCCGGCGGGGTGGCGAGGGCGCCGTCCTTGACCAGGAAGAGGTTGGCGCGGCCGGCCTCGAGCACCTCGTCGGCGTCGGTGAGGATCAGCGGGACGGTGTCGCCGAGCTCGCGCTCGAGCGACTCGAGCCAGTCGCGGTCGGCCCACTTGTGGGCGCCCGCCCACCCCGGGTGGCGGATCGTGCGGACGTCGGCGCCCTGCTCGCGGGAGGGGAAGAAGATCGCCGGGTCGATCGGCTCGGTGGCGATCTCGAAGCGCGGGCCGTCGCTCGCCGGGAGGAGGTCGATACGCAGGCGCCCCAGCTCCAGCGAGGCCGCCGCGGCGCGGACGGAGTCGGCGAGGCCGACCGGCAGGTCGCGGCCGAAGAGCTCGCGACTGGAGGCGGCGAGGCGGTCGAGGTGGGCGGCGGCGCGGACCGGACGGCCGTCGACGACCAGCAGGGTCTCGAAGAGGCCGCGGGAGGGATCGGGGGCGGTGGGGGAGGGCACCGCCGGATTATCCGCAAGGAGCGGGTTTTTTCCGCCTCGCCCGTCTTTACATTGGCCACGATGGAGGCTTCCGCGACCGATTCGGCACCCGAGCGCGACACCGCCGCCGATTGGCGGATCCAGCGGGCGAATGCGCCGGCGACCGTGGTCGAGCTGGAAGGGCGGATCGACGTCGCCCTCGCGACCGCGCGCTCGGCCGAAGAGGCGGCGCTGGAGATCGGCGCCGCCAGCCTCGAGGCCGCCGAGCAGGCCCGCCGCGCCGCCGCCCTCGCCGAACGTGCCAGCGCCGCCGCGATGCGCGCCGCCGGCGAAGTCGCCGCCGCCCCGCGCGTGGTCGAGGTGCCGCGACCGGGTCCGCAGCCCGCCGCCCCGATGGCTCCGCGGCGCCCGGATCCCTTCGACGAGCGGCTGACCGCGTTCAGGGAACGGGCCGAAAGCGTGATGATCCGGCTGCAGAAGCTGGAGGCCGGAGCGGTCCCCGGCGAGGGGCCCTCGGAGGTCGTCCGCCTCCGCTGACCCGAATTCGCCCACGCCCGGGCGTTAACCTCTTGCGCAATGAGCCTGCGAGTCGGAATCGACCTGGTGTCGGTCGCCACCGTGGCCGAGTCGCTGCGCGGCTCTCACCGGGACCATTATCTGAAGCGGGTCTACACGGACCGGGAGGTCGATGACTGTCGCGGCCCCTCGGGTCGGGTCGAGCCGGAGCGCCTGGCGGCGCGATTCGCCGCCAAGGAGGCGACGATCAAGGCGCTGCCCGGGGCGGGGGAGGAAGTGCGCCTGACCCAGATCGAGGTGACGCAGGACGAGACCGGGAGCGTCGATCTGTCGCTCACCGGCCGGGCGGCCGAGCTGTTCGCCGAGTCGGGCGGGGCCGAGATCGCGGTCAGCCTCACCCACGAAGCCGGTTTCGCTGCGGCCACCGTCGTGGTTGCGTAAGTTCTTCGCCTGGGTCCGCAAGGCAGGATGCTCAGCAAACTCTAAAGTCTGAGTTGCCGGTCGGCCGAGTAAGTGTCTGATGAAGGAACAGATCCGACAAGTGATCAGGGAGCACGGGAAACTCTCCGTGGATCCCGACACGTTGGCCGATGACGCCGACCTCTACCAGGCCGGGATGAGCTCGCACGCGAGCGTCAACGTGATGATCGCGCTCGAGGACACCTTCGACGTCGAATTCCTCGACTCGATGCTGAAGCGCAGCGTCTTCGAGAGCGTCGACGCGATCGCCGCCGCGCTGACCGAGATCGGGGTCGCGGCATGAGCGTCACGGTCGACGTCGACCAGAGGCTGGTCGATGCGGCGACGCGGATCGCCGACGAGGTCGCCGGCCCCAACGCGCTCGACGTCGACCGCGAGGCGAGGTTCCCGGTCGAGGCGGTCGATGCCCTGCGTGACGAGCGCGCCCTCTCCGCCTTGGTCCCGGTCGAGCTCGGCGGCCCCGGCGCCTCGCTGGAGGCGGTCGCCGCGGCCTGCTTCGAGCTCGGGCGCCGTTGTGGGGCCACCGCGATGGTCTTCGCGATGCACCAGATCCAGGTGGCCTGCATGGTCGATCACCGCGGCGAGGGCGCGCCGTGGTTCGACGGGTACCTACGCGAGGTCGTCGCCGAGCAACGCCTGATCGCCTCGATCACCTCCGAGGTCGGTACCGGCGGCGACATGGGCAAATCGGTCGCCGCCGTCTCCGCGGCCGACGGCGAGGGCATCGCGACGTTCGAGAAGCAGGCGCCGACGGTCTCCTACGGCCCCCACGCCGACGCCTTCCTGACCACGGTCCGGCGGGCGCCCGACGCCGAGCCCGGCGACCAGGTCGCGGTGCTGACCCGCCGCGAGCAGATGGAGCTGGAGCCGCAGGGAAGCTGGGATCCGCTGGGGATGCGCGGTACCTGCTCGCCGGGCTTCATCGCCAAGGCGACCTTCCCGGTCGAGCAGATCCTGCCGACGCCGTTCTCGACCATCTCCGCCGAGTGCATGACGCCGGTCTCGCACATCCTCTGGTCCCACGTCTGGCTCGGCATCGCCACCGATGCGTTCGACCGCGCCCGCGCCTTCGCCAAGGCGGCCGCGAAACGGAAGCCGGGCGAGCTGCCGCCGGCCGCCCTGCGCCTCTCCGAGCTGATGAGCGAGCTCTCGCTGCTGCGGGCCGAGGTCGGGCTGGCCCTGCGCGAGTACTGCGACATGCGCGCCGAGAACCGGGCGAAGCTGTCGGAGCTGGCGACGATCCTGCGCTTCAACAACCTCAAGATCGCCGCCTCCGAACAGGCACCGCGGGTCTGCCAGGAGGCGCTCGGGGTGACCGGGATCGTCGGTTACAAGAACGACACTCCCTTCAGCGTCGGCAGGCACCTGCGCGATGTGATGTCGGCGCGGTTGATGGTCGCCAACGAGCGCATCCACGCGACCGACGCGAGCCTGCTGCTGATCGCCAAGGAAGTCTGAGGCCCCCGCCGTGGCCGACTTCCGTCCCGGCACGCCGGACCAGGAAGAGTTCCTGCGCGAGATCGTCGACGCCGGCTACCTGATCGAGTCGGGCGTCGCCGGCGTCTACGGTCGCGGCGACGCCTTCGAGCGGGTGCGGCTCGGCTTCGACGCCAAGGTGACCGCCGCGAGCGAGGAGGAATCGCCGGAGCACATGGTCTTCCCGCCCCTCTTGCCCCGTCGCCAGATGGAGGACGTCGGCTACCTCAAATCCTTTCCCCATCTCGCCTGCACCGTCTTCGCCTTCGACGGCGACGAGGAGCAGGCGGCCGAGCAGGAGCAGCGCGCCGACCGACACGAGGACTGGTCCGAGTTCCAGGAGATGACCGACCTGGTGTTGAAGCCGGCGGCCTGCTACCCGGTGTATCCGGCGATCGCCGCCCGCGGCCCGCTGGCGGCGGGCGGGGTGATGGTCGACGCGGGCGGCACCTACGTGTTCCGCCACGAGCCCTCCGGCGACCCGGCCCGCCTGCAGGCCTTCCACCAGCGCGAGATCGTCCGGATCGGCGAGCCCGACACCGTCGTCGAGTGGCGCAACCGCTGGCGCGAGCGGGCGCTCGGGCTGCTGCGCTCGGTCGGCCTCGACGCCGAGCCGGACGTCGCCAGCGATCCCTTCTTCGGTCGTTCCGGCCGCCTCCTCGCCCGCAGCCAGCGGGCCCAGGAGCTGAAGTTCGAGGTGCTCGTCCAGATCGCCGGCCCGGATCCGACGGCGGTCGCCTCCTTCAACTACCACCAGGACCACTTCAGCTCGGTGTACGGGATCGAGATGGCCGCGCCCGACGGGGGCGACAACACCGCTCATACCGCTTGCCTCGGCTTCGGCCTCGAGCGGATCACGCTTGCCCTCGTGCGTCGCCACGGGCTCGACCAGGACCGCTGGCCGAGCGCCGTGCTGAGCGAGTTGGGACTCTGATGGGGGTCGCGACCACCGACGGCGTGCCCAGCCTGCTCGGTCTCGATCCGGCCACCTACGAGCCGCACCTGCTTCACGGGCCGGATCGCGACTACGTCGAAACCAACTGCTACACGGACATCCTGATCGAGTTCGTCCACGCGATCGGGTCAGAGCCGCTGGCGATGATGGGCTGCGTCCTGCCGGTCGACTTCGAGGGCGACCAGTGGACCTTCTTCAAGCCGCGCCCCGAGGACCTGGAACGGCTCTACGGCATCGACATCCACGAGATGCAGCCCTACCGGCCGCTGCCCGAGCAGATCGCCGAGCAGATCCGCCTCGGGCGCACGTTGATCGTCGAGCTCGACTCCTTCTACCTGCCCGACACCGCGGCCACCAGCTACCGGCAGGCACACGTCAAGAGCTCGGTGATCGCCGAGGCGATCGACGCCGAGGACGAGGTTCTGCGCTACTTCCACGGCAACGGCTACCACGAGCTCGGTGGCGAGGACTTCCAGGGAGTCTTCCGCCTCGGCCGCGAGTTCTCCCCCGACGTGCTGCCTCCCTACACCGAGCTCCTGCGCACCGACGCCGGGCCGCGCTCGGCGGGCGACGAGCTGCGCGCCGCCGCGCGCTCGATCCTGGCCGAGCAGATCGGCCGGCGTCCGGCCGACAACCCGTTCGAGCGCTTCGGCGCCCAGCTCGCCACCGAGCTGCCGAACCTGCTGGCCGGGGATTCCCAGCGCTACCACGACTACGCCTTCGCGACCGTGCGCATGGTCGGCTCGGCCTTCGAGGTCGGAGCGACTCACGTCACCTGGGTGCTCGGCGACGAGGGAGATCGCGCGGCCGCGCGGATGGGGGAGATCGTCGGCGGCTGCAAGGCGCTCTCCTTCAAGCTGGCCCGCCGCCGCGAGTTCGACCCGAGCCCCGCCGTGGCGGCGCTGGCCGAGGCCTGGGACGGCGCCTTCGCGGAGCTGGAAGATGCGCTCGCGTGAGTGGCCGGCGCCGGCGCCCGATGCGATCCAGGTCGAGGGACACGAGCGAGATGACCTGAGGTCGGGCTGGCGGGTCGCCTCCTGCCCGCCCGACGCCTGCGCCTCCCCCGCCGAGGCCGCCGCCCTCGACTGGCTCGCGGCCGAGGTCCCGGGGACCGCGGCTGGTGCCCTGCGCGCCGCCGGTCGCTGGGATTTCGCCGAGGAGCGCGATTTCGACGCCGAGGACTGGTGGTTCTCGGTCACCTTCGCGGCCGAGCCCGCGAAGCCCGGCGAGCAGGTGCTCCTGCGGCTCGACGGCGTCGCCACCGTCCACGAGGTGTTCCTCAACGGCTCCCGGATCGGCGCTGGCGAGTCGATGTTCGCGGCGGCGGCGATCGATATCGGCGCCCTCCTGCGGGCGGGCGACAACGAGCTCGCGATCCGCTGCCTGGCCCTGTCGGGTCGGCTGGGGATCCGGCGCAGACCGCGAGCGCGTTGGCGCACCGGCCTCGCCGACAATCGCCTGCGCTTCATCCGCACGATGCTGCTCGGTCGCTGTCCGGGCTTCGCGGCGGGCCCGGCGGCGGTGGGGCCGTGGCGCCCGGTCTGGATCGAGCGCCGGCGCGGCCTCGCCGTCTCGGCGATCGCGATCCGGCCCCGGGTCGAGGGGGACGAGGGGATCCTCGCCGTCGGGCTGCGCGCCGCCTTCCTCGACGGCACGCCGGTCGAGGGGGCCGAGGTCGTGCTCTCCGGGCCGGGGGCCGCCGCCACCGCCCTGCGGGTCGACCGCGGCGCCGATGCCTGCGAGTTGAGCGGCGAGCTTCGCCTTCCGGCGGTGCGGCGCTGGTGGCCCCACACCCACGGCGATCCGGCTCTCTACGACGTCTCGATCCGGGTCGCCTCGCCCGCCGACGAGGTCACGATCGACGCCGGCCGCGTCGGGTTTCGCGAGCTCGCCGCCGGTCCGGGTCCCGACCACGACGTCCTCGTCGACGGCATCGACCTGCGCGTCAACGGCGTCGCCGTCTTCGCCCGTGGCGCGGTCTGGACCCCGGACGACTTCGTCGCCATGGCTCCCGATCGCGAGCGCCTCCGGGAAGCGTTGGAGCGGGTGCGCGCGGCGGGCATGAACATGGTCCGCATCCCGGGTACGGCGGCCTACGAGTCGCGCGACTTCCACGACCTCTGCGACGAGCTCGGGGTGATGGTCTGGCAGGACTTCATGTTCGCCAACTTCGACTATCCGCTCGCCGACGAGGAGTTCCGCGCGAGCGTCGAGGCCGAGGCGCGCGAGCAGCTCGCCGCGATCGCCGGCCGGCCCAGCCTCGTCGTCGTCTGCGGCAACAGCGAGATCGAGCAGCAGGTGGCGATGCTCGGACTCGATCCCGGGATGGGCCGGGAGGAGCTCTTCGGCGAGCTGTTGCCGGGCGCCCTCGAGCAGAGCGGCGCCGACGCGATCTACGTCCCCTCGGCGCCGAGCGGCGGCGAGCGCCCGTTCCTCCCCGGCCAGGGGGTCGCCAACTACTACGGGGTCGGCGGCTACCGCCTGCCGCTCGCCGACGCGCGCCGGGCCGGCGTCCGCTTCGCCGCCGAGTGTCTCGCCTTCGCCAACGTCCCCGACCAGGCCGCGGTCGAGGCGATCCTGCCCGGTGCCCCGGTCGTCGTCCATCACCCGCGTTGGAAGGCGGGGGTGCCGCGCGACGTCGGCACCGGTTGGGACTTCGACGACGTTCGCGACCACTACCTGCGCGAGCTGTTCGGGGTCGACCCGGGCGAGCTCCGCCGCTACGACCACGAGCGCTACCTGGACCTCTCGCGAGCGGTGTCGGCCGAGGTGATGCGCGCCGTGTTCGGCGAGTGGCGGCGCCCCGACTCGCCCTGCGGCGGCGGCCTCGTCCTCTGGCTGCGCGATCTGATGCCCGGCGCCGGGTGGGGGCTCGTCGACCATGCCGGCGGTGCCAAGGCGGCGCTCCGCGGAGTTCGAGAGGTCCTCGCCCCGACCGCCGTCTGGATGACCGGGGAGGGGTTGGCCGGGGTGGCCGTCCACGTCGCCAACGACGGGCCCGAACCGCTCGTCGTCACCCTTCGCGTCTCGCTCTACGCCGATCGGGAACGTCCGGTCGGGGAGGCCCGGCAAGAGCTGCGCCTGGAGCCCCATGCGGCGCGCAGCGAGGACCTCGAGGTGCTCCTCGGCCGCTTCGTCGACGCCTCCTGGACCTACCGCTTCGGGCCCCCCGCCCAGGACCTGATCGTCGCCTCGCTCGAGCGGCCCGAGGGGGACGGGGGAGACGTTCTCGTCGCGCAGGGCGTCCACCTTCCCGCCGGCCTGACGCCGGTGGCCGAGACGGCGCGACGGCTCGGGCTCGAGGCGAGCGTCCTCGCCGACGGGGAGGCGGCCGAGCTGCGGGTCCGAGCCGATCGGTTCGTGCACGGGCTGACCGTCGAGGCCCCCGGCTGGACGGTCGCCGAGCCCTACCTCCACCTCGAGCCCGGGCGCGAGCGTCGCGTCTCCCTGCGCGCAGGCGCCGCCGAGCCGGGTACGACGCTCTCGATGCGGGCGGTAAACATGAGCGGCCGGTTCAGCGTGCCGGTCGAGGGCGGCGATGGCTCCGGCTGACCTGGATCCGACCCGCGGCTTCTACCTCGACACCGGGGCGCATCGCGTCTTCGCGATCGAACACCCGGCCGAGGCTGCCGATGTAGCCGGCACGCCGGTGCTGCTCTGCGCTCCCTGGGGCTGGGACGAGGTCGCCTCCTACCGGTCGCGCAAGCGCTGGGCGGAACGGCTCGCGGGGGCGGGCTTCACGACCCTCCGCTTCGACCTGCCCGCGGTCGGCGACAGCGACGGCCATCCGTCGGATCCCGATCTGGGCCCGGCCTGGGTGGCCGCGGTGCGAACCGCCGCCGAGTGGCTGCGGGCGCGCACCGGCGTCGAGTCCGTCGCCGCGCTCGGGCTCGGGCTCGGGGGGCTGCTGGCCCGCGAGGCGATCGCGGCCGGTGCGCCGATCGACCAGCTCGTCCTCTGGGGCGCGCCCGAGACCGGTCGGGCGTTCGCCCGTGAGGCCCGGGCCTTCTCGCGGCTGCAGCGGTGGGAGGCCGACGAGCTGACCGAACCGGGCGCGATCGAGGCGGGCGGCTTCCTGCTCTCCGCGGGGACGGTCGACTGGCTGAAAGGGCTCGGCGTCGAGGGAGGCCCGCCGCGGGCGCCTCGCCGGGCGCTGCTGCTCGATCGCGACGGGGTCGGGGCCGACGGGCTGCGCGACGCGCTGGCCGCCGCGAACGTCGAGGTCGAGACCGCGACCGGCCAGGGCTGGGCGGCGATGTTCGACCATCCGGAGCGCTCCCGCCTGCCGGCCGCCGTCGCCGAGACGGTCGAGCGGTGGCTGCGCGAAGGCGGCGAAGGGGCGACGGCGAGCGGCGCCGCGCCCGGCGCCGAGGCCACGGCAGAGCTGGCGCTCGACGCGGTGGTCGAGTCGGCGCTCGCGTTCGAGACGTCGCGCGGCCGCATCTTCGGGGTGCTGGCCCGGCCCGCCGCCGAGACCGAGGCGGCGGACGACGGGCTGCTCGCCGTCTTCCTCAATGCCGGTGCCGTGCGCCACTCGGGACCCGACCGGCTCTGGGTCGAGGCTTCGCGCCGCGCCGCGGCGGCCGGTGTCCCGTCGCTGCGCGTGGACCTGGAGGCGATCGGCGAGTCGGACGGTGACGAGGAGCCCCTCCTGCGGGTCGAGGAGTTCTACGTCCCGCGCTATGCCGACGAGCTGGTCGGCCTGCTCGAGCAGTTCGACCAGGCCGGCCTGGGGCGGCGATTCGCGTTGCTCGGGCTCTGCGCGGGCGGCTACTGGTCCTACCGTGCAGCCCTCGTCGACGATCGCGTCAGCGACGCGGTCCTGGTCAACCCGGGCGCCCTGGTCTGGACCGACGAACTGTTGAGCGAACGCGAGGCGCGCAAGCTGACGCGGGTCGTCGACCGTCGTTGGCTGCGGCGCCTGCTGACCGGCGACATCCGCGGCGAGCTGATCGTCGCGGCGCTGCGCTCCCTGGTGCGACGCCTGGTCGGCCTCCCGGCCCGGCTCTGGCGACGCCTCCGCCACGGTCCCGAAGAGGACTGGTACGAAGCCGATCTCGACCGACTGAGGGACCACGGGACGCGCCTGACGCTCGCCTTTTCCGGTAACGAGCCGGTCGACGAGGAGCTGACCGCGGCGGCGGTCCCCGAGCGGCTCGAGAGGTGGCCGAACGTGCGCTACGAGCGGCTGCCGGGGGAGGACCACACGCTGCGGCCGCTGTCCGCCCAGCGGGCGCTGCTGGAGCTGTTCGAGGAGCGGCTCGCGGTCGCGGCCGAGGCCGCTGCCGCTCAGGCCGGGAGCCGGCAGAGGTAGTCGAACCAGGGGGAGCGGCTGCTGGTCGGCAGGCTCACCGGCTCACCCTCGACGTCGAAGATCGCCTCGACCCGGAAGTCGAGCGCCTCCAGCTGGGAGACCTGCAGCTCGGGGTCGACGTAGACGTCGCGTACCTGGAAGTCATGCGACATCGACTGGATCGAGATCCAGCCCTGCCGCCGCGCGAGCTCGAGGTCGATAGTCGCGTTGATGCGCCGGATCCGGCGCGCGTAGGGGATGCCCATCGCGGCGGCGTAGAGCCCGTAGAGGCGGGAGCCGCCGAAGGCCTTCGAGGGCGGCCTCGCCTCGTCCAGCGGCAGGGCGCCGATCGAGTGGGTCGAGAAGAGGAACCAGCCGCCGGGGCGGAGCGCCGCCTTGACCCCGGCGAAGACCTTGGCGCGATCCTCGTAGTCGATCGCGTCGATGCCGTTGAAGCTGAAGAGGGCGAAGTCGAACCGCCCCTCGATCATCGAGAGGTCGCGGGCGTCGCCGACGACCAGGGTGACGTTCTCGTCGGCGCCCAGCAACGCCTCGCTCGCCGCGATCATCCGCGGCGAGTAGTCGACCCCGACGTAGCGGCGGACGAGCGGGGCGAAGGTGTAGCCGGTTCGCCCCGCGCCGACCCCGATGTCCAGCATCTCCATCCCGTGGAGGTCGCGTCCCAGCCGCTTCAGCGCCTGGCGCTCGGCCGGCTGCAGCGAGCGATCGGCGTAGATCCGATCGCCCGCCGCGGCGTCGAAGACCTCGCGGTTGGTCGCCGCGGGGTCGTTCGGCCGCTGCTCAGAGCTCGTAGGCTTCGGCAAGCTCCGGATCCTTCTCGGCCAGCATTTCGGCCAGCTCGACCATCACCTTGCACTGCTTCCAGGTCGCGTCGTCCTGCATCTTGCCGTCGATCATGTGGACGCCGCGGCCGTCCGGGATCGCCTCGAGGACCTTCTTGGCGAAGGCGACCTCGTCCGGCGGCGGGCTGAAGACCTTCTTGGCGATGCCGATCTGTACCGGGTGCAGCGACCAGGCGCCGACGCAGCCCATCAGGAAGGCGGCGCGGAACTGGGCCTCGCAGCCGGCCACGTCCTTGATGTCGCCGAAGGGGCCGTAGAAGGGCAGGATCCCGGCCGAGGTGCAGGCGTCGACCATGCGGGCGATCGAGTAGTGCCAGAGGTCCTGCTGGGCGGCGACGCGGCCCTCCTCAGGGTTCTCCAGGTCGGGCGGGTCGTTCAGCACCAGGTAGCCGGGATGGCCGCCGCCGACCCGCGTGGTCTTCATCCGCCGCGCCGCCGCCAGGTCGGCCGGGCCGAAGCTCATCCCCTGCATGCGGGGCGAGGCGTAGGCGATCTCCTCGACGTTGACGACGCCCTGCGGCGTCTCCAGCAGCGCGTGGATCAGGATCGGCCGCTCCAGCCCGGCCTTCGCCTCGAGCTGGGCGAGCAGGCGGTCGACGTAGTGGATGTCGAAGGCGCCCTCGACCTTCGGCACCATGACGACGTCGAGCTTGTCGCCGATCTCACCGACCAGCTGCTCGAGGTCGTCGAGGATCCAGGGGCTCTCCAGCGAGTTGACCCGCGTCCACAGCGAGGTGGTGCCGAAGTCGGACTCCTTCGCCGCCTGGATCAGGCCGGCCCGCGCCGCCTCCTTGCGGTCGACCGGGACCGCGTCCTCGAGGTTGCCCAGCAGGATATCGGTCTGCTTGGCGATGTCGGCCGCCTTGGCGACCATCTTCGGGTTCGAGAAGTCGAGGAAATGGATCATCCGCGACGGGACGACGGGGATCTCGCGCAGCGGTTCGGGCGCGCCGATCGCCAGCGGATGGAAGAAATCTCTGGGGTGTCTCAAGCTGCTCCTAGGTCGTGATCGTTGACGGGAATCTATTCGAGTAGCCGGCAGGTCATGCGGGTGGATCTGCTCGGGACATGGGCTCCGAGATCGGGATCGACGATATCTACGCTCCCACCTCGAGGGACAGATCGACCGATATCCTGGGGCCAGACCTCGAACCGCGACAGGCAGGGAGAAATGGCCGTAGACACGTCCGCGTACCGCGAAATGACCGACGAGCAGCAGGCGATCATCGAGATGGTCCGCCAGTTCGCCGACGAGCAGATCATCCCCAACGCCGAGCACTACGACCACGAGGACACGTTTCCCGAGCCGATCGTCGAGCAGATGAAGGAGCTCGGCCTGTTCGGCGTGACGATCCCGGAAGAGTACGGCGGCATGGGCCTCGACCTGACGACCTACGCGATGATCGTCGAAGAGCTGTCGCGCGGCTGGATCTCGATCTCCGGCGTCGTCAACACCCACTTCATCGGCTCCTACCTGCTGATGAAGTTCGGCACCGACGAGCAGAAGGAGTACTTCCTGCCGAAGATGGCGACCGGTGAGATCCGCGCCGCCTTCTCGCTCTCGGAGCCCGAGACCGGCTCCGACGTCCAGGGCATCAAGGCGACCGCGAGCAAGGACGCCGACGGCGCCTGGGAGCTGAACGGGCAGAAGATGTGGGTGACCAACGGGCTCGGCTCGGGCGTCGTCTTCGTGCTGATGAAGACCGACCCGAAGGCCGATCCGCCCTACAAGGGGATGACCTGCTTCATCACCGAGAAGGAGCCCTGGAAGGAAGTCAACGAGGGCGACTTCGCCGGGCTGACCGTGCCGCCGAAGATCAAGAAGATGGGCTACAAGGGCGTCGAGTCGACGGAGCTCGTCTACGACGGCTACAAATGCTCCGACGAGCGCGTCCTCGGTGGCGCCGAGGGAGTCGGCCAGGGCTTCGTGCAGATGATGGACGCGCTCGAGGTGGGCCGCGTCAACGTCGCCGCCCGCGGCGTCGGCATCGCCCAGCGCGCGCTCGAGCTGGCGCTGAAATACAGCCAGGAGCGCAAGACCTTCGGCAAGCCGATCGCCCAGCACCAGGCGATCCAGTTCAAGCTCGCCGACATGGCGACCCGAGTCGAGGCGGCCCGCCTGGTCACCCGCAAAGCCGCGCGCCTGAAGGACGCCGGCGAGCGCTCCGACCTCGAGGCGGGCATGGCCAAGCTCCTGGCCTCCGAGACCGGCAAGGAAAACGTCGAGGATGCCTTCCGCATCCACGGCGGCTACGGCTACTCGAAGGAGTACGAGATCGAGCGCCTCTACCGCGACGCGCCGCTGCTCCTGATCGGCGAGGGGACCTCCGAGATCCAGCGCATGGTGATCGGCAAAAAGGTCCTCCAGCGGAACAAGATCTAGGGCCGGGGAGCGCTCGATGGCATCGACCCCAGATCTGATCCGCACCGCCGTCGAGCGCTTCCAGGCCGAAGTCCCTGCCCTGGCCAAGCTGAAGCTGGTCTTCGGCCTGGAGCTGCGGGCCAAACACGACATCCAGCTCTACCGGGTGGAGCTGCCGGGTCCGAAGATCACCAAGGACCTGGCCCAGGACGAGCGGGTGCTGGTCGAAATCGACCGCCCGCAGTTCAACCAGCTGGCCGAGAAAGGGACGATCGCGAGTTACCGGCGCGCCGCCGAGACCGGCCACATCAAGGTCAGCGGCGACTCCAACGTGGTGAAGCTGGTGGTCCAGGTGGTGGAGAAGCAGGAGGAACGGGCGCGGCTGCGCAAAGTGCATTGAGGGCGCCCGTCCGGGGGCGGTGTGGATAGCATTCCGCGCCGCAAACCGAAGGGAGACGCTGACCAGCATGACCGAGACCTATACGGTGACCACCGACCAGGCCGAGCGCGAGGCGACTGGCGCCCACCCGTACGGCCGGTACCTCGAGGAGTTCGAGGTCGGTGCCGTCTACAAGCATTGGCCGGCGAAGACGGTGACCGAGTCCGATGACCACCTCTTCTGCCTGATCACCATGAACCATCATCCGCTGCACCTCAACGATGTCTACGCGGCGGGTTCGCAGCAGGGTCGCAACGTGGTGGTCGGCCCGCTCGTCTACTCCTTGGCCCTGGGCATGTCGGTGTCCGACATCTCCGGCAAGGCGATCGCCAACCTGGCGACGGAGGAGCTGAGCCACCCGAACCCGGTCTTCCACGGCGACACCTTGTTCTGTGAGACCGAGGTTCTGGACGTGAAGCCGTCGCGCTCGAAACCCGACCGCGGCACCGTCAAGGTCCACACCCGGGTGTTGAACCAGGACGGCGTCCTGGTCGCCGAGTTCAAGCGGCTTGTGCTGGTGCCGCGCCGCGAACCGGCCGCGTAGCGCTTAGGCCGCGCTGGACGCGGCTTCGAACAAGCGTCCGGGGCACTCCGCGGACATGCGTCCGTGGAGTGCCCCCGCGCTGACAGGCAAGGCCGGAAGGATCGATCAGCAAATGGATGATCGATGCCTTCCATACGCGCCGGGCCCAGGCGGCCCTCGTGATCGTCGTGATCGCGGGCCTGCTGCTCGTCTTCGGAGTCGGTGGCGCGGCGGGTGCCCGGCACACCGATCGCAGCCACGGTTCGGCCGCCAAGTCGCGCGTCTGGAAGGCGGCCAAGCAGCGGCGTGCCCGCGCCGCCCGGCTGAGGGCGCGGGCGCTGCGAGCAAGCAAGGCCAGTTCGAAGAAGACCTCCAAGTCGACTTCGGTCGGCTCGGTCGGTTCGAGTGTCCCCGTCACCAGCGGCGGCAGCTCCACGAGCACCTCGACCTCCACGACGACGGAAACCACCACCAAGGAAGTTTCGACGACGACGGCGACCGAAGAAACGAAGACCACCGACCCCGGCATCTCGGAAAACGTCGAAGTGTCCTCGTCGTCCTCGTCGAGCTCCGCGGTCTGCGCCTCGATCGCGGCGATCGCCAGTCAGGGTTGGGCGCCCGCCTGCTGGCGCCCCTACTCCGCCTCCTCGCCCTGGAACCGCGAAGTCTCGGCCACCTCCCAGGTCGCCTCGGACTCCTCGGAAGTGGTGACCCGGATGATGTCCTGGGGCGAACCGCAGAGCCTGCTCGCCGGGCAGTCGGGGACCGCGGCCGACTACTACCACCCGATCTACTTCTCGACCTCCTCCGACCCGGTCTACACGCTGCGGACGACCGAGCCCTGGGGGGAATCGGGCATCGACGGCGATCAGGTCCGGATCCCGTCCGCCGCCCAGCCCGCCGGCGGTAGCGACGCCCACCTCGCGGTGATCACCCCGGAAGGCTGGGAGTACGACCTCTGGGGCGTGGAATCGAAGCCCACCGGGGGTGGCGTCCTGCGCTTCGCCTGGGGCGGGAAGACCAGGATCGAAGGCGAAGGCCGCGAATCGGATGCGACCGCCGCCCACTTCCCGCTCGCCGCGGGCGTCATCCGCGCCCAGGAAATGAAGGCGGGCAAGATCGACCACGCCCTCTTCATGGGGGTCCGCTGCACCGCCTCACGCGGGGAAGCCGTCTACCCCGCCGCCACCGACACCGGCGAGCCCTGCTCGGAAAAGGGCTACGGCTCCGACACCGGCGCGCCGCCGATGGGCGGCCACTTCGTGCTGCGGATGTCGGACGCCGAAATCGCCGCCCTCTCGGTGCCGCGCTGGAAGAAGACGATCCTCACCGCGATGGCGCACTACGGGATGTACGTGGGCGACGCGATCGGCTCGGGCTCCTTCGGCCTGCAGTTCGAGTCGGGTTCCACCTACACCAGCTTCGGCGCCGAAGATCCGATGGTCGCCTTCGCCCGCGAAGAAGGCATCCCCAAGTGGGAAGGGATGTACGTGTTCAACCTCGGCGGCGGGGTCGAATGGAAGAGCAAGCTCAAGCTGCTCTCGCCCTGCGTCGCCGAAGGATCTTGCTGAGCCCCACCAGCCTGCCGCCCACGCGGGTCAGGAAGCCGCCTCCCCAGGCGTGATGCATGATCGCTAGCACCGCGGGGGAGAGGAGCAGACGGGGGTCCCGCCTGCGCGCCGCGGCCCAGGCGCCGAAGCCGGTCAGGGTCGCCAGATAGACGGCGATCGGGGCCAGGAGCCGGGGCCGGCGCCGGGCGCCGAGAAGGAGGGCGCCGTGCCAGAGGACCAGCAGCGGCGGCAGCATCTGCCGAGGGCTGGGGACGATCCGGTGCTTGAGGCAGGTGAGCGCCCGGCCGCGACCGTAGAGGTAGTACTGACGGGCCAGGGACCGCGGGGTCGCGCGTGGGCTGTAGCCGACGACCAGGTCGGCGTCGAGCCAGATCTTGCCGCCCGCCTCGCGCAGTCGCAGCGAGAGCTCGCCGTCCTCGTTGTGGCTGAAGCTCTCGTCGTAGCCGCCCACCGCGGTGACGGCGGCGCGCGAGAAGCAGCCGTGCTTGCCATGGTCGACCCAGCCGGAGAAGCCGCCCAGCCGGTAGCGGGCGGCGCCCACCCCGAGCGGGGTGCTCTGGGAGAAGGCGACCGCGGTCTGGAACGCCCCCTCGGCGATCGGGCGGTCGGTGAAGGCGACCAGGACGGCACCGGACTTCTCCAGGGTGTCGACGGCCCGGGTCATGAAGCCGGGGGTATAGAGGGCGTGCGCGTCGCAACGCAAGAGGACCGTCGCCCTCGGGTCGGCCTCCACCATCGCCAGGTTGAAGGCGGCGGATTGCAGGCGCGCCGGGTTGTCGATCAGGCGCAGCTGCGGGATCTCCGCCCGCATCGCCTCGACCTCGGCCCGGGTGGCGTCGGTCGAGCGACCGTCGACGACCAGGATCTCGAGGCGGTCGCGCGGGTACGGATCATCGAGGAGCGAGTGGATGCAGGGGCCGATGAAGCGCTCCTCGTCGAGCGTCGGGATCACCACCGAGAGGAATGGGACGGGATCGGCCACGGGCGTCGAGACGAAGGCACTCTAGAGAACCGCCCGCCGGCTTGGGCGATCGCGGACCCCCTGCACAGAGGGCCGGTTTCCTCTACCGTCGATCTCGATCAGGGCACACCTCATATCCGTCCCCGCGCTCGGCATCACGCGACGCTTCGTCGTGATCGTGGCGGTCGCGGCCGTCCTCCTGCTGATCGTCGTCGCGACCACGGACCGCGGCTCCGGTGGACGCGCTTCCGCCGGCGCCCGACTTCTGTCCGACAACACGATGTCGCGGTTGCTGGCGACGCTGGCAGGCCGCCCCTTTGCCTCCTCCTCGCCCTGGAACCGGGAGATCCCGGCCGGCGCCCCCGTCGCCGCCGATTCCTCCGAGGTCGTGCGGCGGATGATGTCCTGGGGCGAACCGCAGAGCCTGCTCGCCGGGCAGGCGGGGACCGCGGCCGACTACTACCACCCGATCTACTTCTCGACCTCCTCCGACCCGGTCTACACGCTGCGGACGACCGCGCCCTGGGGGGATTCGGGCATCGACGGCGCCCGGGTCCGGATCCCCTCGGCGGCCCAGGCCGCCGGCGGCGGCGACGCCCACCTCGCGGTGATCACCCCGGAAGGCTGGGAGTACGACCTCTGGGACGTCGAATCGAAGCCTGCCGAGGGCGGCGTCCTGCGCTTCGGCTGGGGTGGCAGGACGCGGGTCGACGGCGACGGCCTCGGCTCCGACGCGACCGCCGCCCACTTCGCCCTCGCGGCCGGCGTCATCCGCGCCCAGGAAATGAAGGCGGGCAAGATCGACCACGCGCTCTTCATGGGCGTCCGCTGCACCGCCGGACGCTCGAAGGCCGTCTATCCCGCCGCCGCCGACACCGGCGAGCCCTGCGCGGAAAAGGGGTACGGCTCGAACTCCTACGCGCCGCCGATGGGCTCCCACTTCGTGCTGCGGATGTCGGACGCCGAGATTGCCGCCCTCGCGGTGCCGCGCTGGAAGAAGACGATCCTCACCGCGATGGCCCATTACGGGATGTACGTGGGCGACGCGATCGGCTCGGGCTCCTTCGGCCTCCAGTTCGAATCGGGCTTGAGCTACACCAGCTTCGGCGTCGAAGATCCGATGGTCGCCTTCGCCCGCGAAGAAGGCATCCCCAGCTGGGAAGGGATGTACGTCTTCGACCTTGCCGCGGGCGTCGACTGGAAGAGCCGTCTCGAGCTGCTCTCGCCGGAAACCGGCCGCAAGCAGGAATAGACTGCCTCACCGTTCCCCTTGCCCTGAGCGACTACTGGATCGGCTCCGCTTGAGACTGGCCGTTTACATGGACCTTCCCTATCGGCGCGACGGGGACGAGATATCTGCCGAGGTGCCCTTTTCGATCTTTCTTGCCGGCCTCTCGCCGTGGTTCGAGCGCGTGCTGTTGCTCGGTCGGCTCGACCTGCGGCCGGGGCCCCTGCCGCACCGTCTGCCGCCGGGGCCCGAGCTCGTCGGGCTGCCCGCCTACGACTCGGCCGCCAGCCCGGGCGGGCTGCTCGCCGCTCTTCCGCGCACCCTGGGGGTCTTCTGGAGGATCGTCGGCGACAGCGATCGCGTCCTCGTCTTCGGCCCCCATCCGCTGTCGGCCGTCCTCGTCGCGATCGCCCTCCTGCGGGGTCGCGGGACGGCGATCGGCGTGCGCCAGCACTACCCCGACTACATTCGCCACCGCCACCCCGGGCGCCGCTGGCTGCACCTCGTCGGCTTTCTGCTCGAGGCGATCTGGCAGCTCTACGCGCTCTTCCTGCCGACCATCGTCGTCGGGCCCGACCTGGCCCGGAGCTACCGCCGGGCGAAGCACCTGTGCGAGGCCAACATCAGCCTCGTCTCGGAGGCGGAGGTGACGACCGTCGAGCGGGCATCGGCCAAGGACTACGGCGGCGCGCTGCGGGTGCTCTCGGTCGGCCGGCTCGACCCGGAGAAGAACCCGCTCCTGCTCGCCGACGTGGCGGCGGCCTGGGGAGACGAGAGGGATTGGCGGCTGATCGTCTGTGGCGACGGGATGCTGCGTGAGGAGCTCGCCGAACGGGTGGCGGAGCTCGGCGTCTCCGACCGGGTCGAGCTGCGCGGTTACGTCCCGGTCGACGGGGGGCTCGGCGATCTCTACGGCGAATGCCACATGCTCCTGCACGTCTCCTTGACCGAGGGGATGCCGCAGGTCTTCTTCGAGGCTTTCGCGGCCGGGCTGCCGGCCGTCGCGACCGAGGTCGGCGGGGTCGGTCGCGGGGGCGAGCGCGCGGCGCTCGAGTTGATCCCCGCCGCGGACGCCGCTGCCGCGGCGACCGCCCTCGAACGGATCGCCGACGACCCGGGCCTGCGGCGGGCCAAGGTCGAGGCCGGCCTGGAATACGTGCGTGCGCACACGCTGGAGGCCGAATGCCGCCGCGTCGCCGCCTTCGTCGGCTCCCCCTCGGCAGCGCGGGCGGCGGCGTGACCGCCGCCTTCGGGACGCGTTGGTCGGCGTGGCCGATCTGGGTCCTGGCGATCCTTCTGGTCGGATTCTTCCTCGGCGCCTTCGCCGCGGCGACACCGCCCGACTACGCGATCGCGCTCGCCGTCCTCCCGGCCGTCGTCGCGGTTCTCCTGCGCCCGGAATGGCTGCCCTGCCTGCTCACCGTGACGCTCTTCGTCGAGTCCCTCTCCTTCGGCGGCCTCGTCGTGTCCCGCCTGGCCGGGCCCCTTGCCTTGGCCATCGTCCTGATCCGGGTGACCCTGAGCGAATGGCCGAAGTTCCCGCGGCGAGAGGTTCTCTGGGCGGCGGGCCTCTATTGCGCCTGGGCGGTGGCCAGCACCTGGTGGACGGTGAACCCGAACAACGGCTTCGAAGAAGGGGGCACGGGCTTCGCGATCGCCTCGCTGGGGCTCTCGCTCTCCTACATGATGGCGTTCGCCTTCCTGGTCGAGAACACGCGTGACCTGAGCCGGATCGGCGTCACGATCTGGATCGCCGCGGTGGCGGTGGGGTCGGTCGCGGTGGTCCAGTACCTGTTCAGCGGCTACGGTCGCGCCACCGCCTACACGGGCGACGCGAACTTCTTCGCGGCCCTGCAGGTGATCTCGATCCCGATCTGCATCGTCGTCGCCGGCCGCATGCCGACGCCGCGGCTGCGGGCGATCGGCTATCTCGGGGTCGCCCTCGTGACCGGGTCGGTCTTCGTGTCGCTCTCCCGCGGCGGCCTGTTGGGGTTGATCGGGGTGCTGGTCCTGGTCGTCTTCCAGCCCTACCGGACGATGTTCAGGTCGCGGACCGACAAGCGGGTCGCGTTGGCGGTGATCCTGATCGGGGCCGGCATTCTCTTCTACGGCGCCTTCAACGGTCTCGTCGCCCGTGGGCAGTCGCTCTTCGACACCGCAGATGGCGGCTCCGGGCGCACCAATCTGTGGAAGGCCGCCGACACCGGCTGGCACGAACACGAGATCCATGGGCTCGGCTATGGGGCTTTCCCAAGCCAAAGCAACCGTTTGCTTCTCGCCACGCCCGGGACCGAATACAGCGCCTACAAGTTGCGCCCTACCGGTCAGGTCGCGCACAGCGCCTACATCGGCACGTTGGCCGAGCTCGGCATCGTCGGGCTCGCGCTCTTCCTCGGCGTGCTGGCGATGCTGATCCGGACCGTCGTCTGGGCACGAAAACGCGCGCTCGCCCGGGACGACGAGCTGGTGGCCTCGATGACCACCGCGTTCCTGATCGCGATCATCGGGTTCATCGTCGTCTCGTTCTTCCTCTCGACCGAAAGCGACCGCAGTCTCTGGGTCATGCTCGGCCTCGCCTTGGCCATCGCTCGCGTCGTCGATCGCCCGCTTAAAGAGCTTCCGCGTTGAAGCCGATAGGGGACGTGCGCATGACTCGTCGGAGAGCTCTGTTACTTTGCCCGGCCAGCAGCCGGCGTACGGACGTGTACGAGCGCGCCGACTGCCAAGGGTGATACTGCATGAACGACTCTGACAACCGGGCGCCTTCCGCCATCCGCGGGTATCTCGGTGCCTGGAGGCGGCAGTGGTGGATCGTCCTCGGGATCACGGTCCTGGCGATCGTCGTGGCGGCCCTCTGGTCGTCGCGCCAGGAAGCCATCTACGCCGCCCAGATGAAGATCGTCGTCGGCCAGGGCGAAGATGTCGGCGTCTCGCCGTTGTCGACCAACGCCCAGTCGCTGACGCAGACGATGACCGACCTCCTGGAAAGCGACGTCGTCGCCGACAAGGCGGTGAAGACGCTGCCCTACGAAGTCGACCCGGAAACCGTGCTGTCCAATCTCAGCGTCAGTACGAAGCCGGAAGCGTCGGTGCTGACGATCACCTACGAAGACCCCGATCCGAAGAAGGCCAAGGAAATCCTGGCCGCCGTCGGGAGCAGCTTCACGGGGCTGGTCGCGAAGCGCCTCGGTCCCTCGGCAAAAGAAGAAGAAGAGGCCAAAGAAGGGGAAGCGACGAGTGAACAGGTCGTCTCGGCGAAGGTCTTCGACCCCGCTCACGAACTGCCGGAAAAGGTCTCGCCGAAGACCAAACGCAACATCGTCATCGCCGCCGTCCTCGGCCTTCTGGCGGGCCTCTTCCTTGCCCTGGTCCGCGACTCGCTCTCCCGACGGCTGCGCACGGCCAACGAGTCGGAACTGGCTTTCGGCGCGCCGATCGGGGGGCTCCTGCCGCCGGGTGCGCTGGGCTCGCGGAGGAACCGCAACCGGGGCCCGGACCAGTCGCCCTTGCTGAACAAGGAATTCGAGACGGCCTACGAGATCGTCGCCGCCAACATCCGCTTCACGGCCCCCAATCCCGACGCCGGCGCCTTCCTGGTGACCAGCGCGATGCCCGAAGAGGGCAAGACGCAGTTCGTGGCCAACCTGGCGCGCACCTTGGCGCGGGCCGGGCGGCGCGTGGTCGCGGTCGAGGGCGACCTCCGGCGGCCCGCCCTGCACCGAGCCTTCCAGGTGCCGCCGCAGCAGCCCGGCCTCACCGACGCCATCCGCGGTCAGCTGGAGCTGCGGAAAGCACTGATCCCGGTTCGTGACGGGAACGGCTTCCAACCCAACCTTCTGTTTCTTCCCGCCGGGACCGGGCTCGCCGATACGCACGACGTGTTCACCGTGGGCCACGCGACCGACCTGCTCAGCGAGCTTCGCCAGGCGGCCGACTACGTCCTGGTCGATTCGGCGCCCTTGCTGCTGGTGCCGGACGCCTATCCGTTGGCCCAGCTGGTCGATCGCGTGTTGGTGATCGCTCGCCAGGGCGTCAGCCGCAGCGACGAGGCGGAAGCGGTCAGCGAAAAACTCGGCTCGCTGGGGATCAGCCAGTTCCTGGTCGTCCTCACCGACTCGAACGAGGCGGCGAAACGGCGCTACGACTACCACTCCACGGCGCCGCTTGTGAGCTGAGCAGGGAGGGCTTCCGCCGAACCGGCGTCGGCTCGCTCAGGTCGCGCACGCGGCGCGCCGGCACTCCCGCGTAGAGCCCGTCCCGCTCGCAGTCCGCGGTCACGACGGCGCCCGCGCCGACGATGCATCCCGCGCCGACGGTGACGCCCGCGACCAGGATCGCGCCGGCCCCGATCCAGGAGCCGGCGCCGATCGTGATCGGCAGCGCCTGGTTGGCCCCCGCTCGCTGGACGTCGTCTCCGACCTGGTGCGTACCGGTCAGGATCTGCACGTTGGGGCCGATGTGGACGCCGGACTCGATCGTGATCGGCGCGGTGGCATCGATCAGCACCGAGCGGTTGAGGTATGCC
The DNA here is from genome assembly GCA_047601885.1 of Solirubrobacterales bacterium. Classification (GTDB taxonomy): domain Bacteria; phylum Actinomycetota; class Thermoleophilia; order Solirubrobacterales; family 70-9; genus VAYN01. The sequence goes on along the minus strand of JASGIK010000001.1, from coordinate 520,175 downwards.
GACCCGTCGACCTTCAGCCGCCTGCCGAGGATCGTGACGCGGGGGGAGATCCGGGCGCCGGGCTCGACCTGATGGCCGAGAGCGCTCAGACCCGCCTGGCGCAGGCGAAAGGGCACGATCGGAGGCTCAAGCCAGGAGGCGAGAACCTCGGTCGGCTGTACTCCCATTCGGCACGACCATCCATAGAGCGCGCTCACGAATTTCCCAGGCACCGTTGAGATAGTAACGACACGTCTGCATTTTTTGGGTACACACGTGGTTCCCCTTGGCGGAGCCGGTGCGGCGATGGCGACCGGGAAGCTGTGGGCCGCTCAGGAGGTGGGTCGGGCGCGAGCCGATTCGGCCTTGGCCCTGAGCGCCCGGATGCGCCGTTTGATCCCGCGCGGCCGGCGGGCGCCGAAGATGTGGGGGTACAGCATGCGCTCGATCGGGGAGAGGCTCGAGTCCTTGCGCAGCTCGGGCAGTTCGGCGAACAGCTTGGGGTGGTTGCGCTTCATCGTCTCGTAGAGGGCGGCGTGATTGGAGGTTGCCTGCACGAGCATGCGGACCCCGTGGATCCGGTAACGGATCGCGAAGACGCCCTCGGCGAAGATCACCGGTTCGTGGTTTTCGGCGATGCTCATCCAGAGGTTCCAGTCCTCGTAGCCGACGTGGTCGCCGACCTTGTGCCAACCGCCCGTCTTCTCCAGCGTGGTGCGGCGGAAGAGCGAGGCGACCGGGTAGCGGTTGCGGAAGGCGACCATGTAAGGGTCGAACTGACGGGGAACCGTCTTCTCCCGTTCGCCGCCGTCGCCGAATTCGATCCAGTCGCCGTAGGAGGCGGCGGCATCGGGATGGGCGTCGAGCACGTCGGCCATCTTGGACAGTGAGCCGGAGACCGCCATGTCGTCGGAGTCGAGCGGGAAGACGTAGGGGGCGCTCGTCGCGGCCAGCCCCGCGTTGCGGGCTTCGGGCAGCCCTTTGTTCACCTGGTGGATCACCCGGACCCCGTCGGCCTCGAGCTTCGCGAGCACCGCCAGGGTCGCGTCGTCGGTGGAGCCGTCGTCGACGACGACGACCTCGATCTCCTCCGGCTCGTCGATCGACCCCAGCGTCTGCGGCAAGGTCGAGCCGTCGTTGTAGCAGGGGACGATGACCGCGACCCGCGGCCTCTGGATGTCGGTGTCGGCCATCAGCTCTGCAGTTGTCTTCCGGGGGCCCCGAAGCGCCGCAGGCGCGTGCCGATTCCCCTGCCGCGCAGCCCGCGCACCAACCGCGAGCACTTGAGGCGGAAGCGGAGCGTCCCGTCGTCGTGGTAGATCCCGGTCCGCGCGCGATAGAAGGGCCCCGAGCGGGAAAGGTCGGAGGAGAGTCCGGCGGCGGCGGAGAAGCCGGCCCGCGCCGCGGCGGCTTCGACCTTCGCATCGGCGTCGCCATAGGGGTAGGCGATGCTGCGACAGGGCCCACCCGCGATCCGTTCGCAGGTCTCTTTCGAGCGTTGCATCTGCTGCTCGATGCCGTCCTGGCTCAGCTCGGTGAGACGCGGATGATCGTAGCTGTGGGCGCCGATCTCCCAGCCGGCGTCGGCGAGGCCGCGGATCTGCTCGGAGGTCATGCACTGCAGCTCGTCCCGGTAGCCCTTGTCCAGCCATTGGCTGGTCCCGTCCCAGACCATCGCCTCGGGCGAGTCGACGAATCGGGTCGGCACGAAGAGGGTCGCCGGGAGCAGGTGGCGGCGCAGGATGGGCAGCGCGCGGTCGAAGACGGAGGCGAAGGCGTCGTCGAAGGTGATCGCGACGACGCGGCCGCGCGTCTCCTGCGCCACGGCCTCCGAGAAGGTCACGCCTCGATAGCCCCGATCCACCAAGTAGGTCATTTGCCGCTCGAAGGTAACAGGGGAAACTGAGAACTCTGCCGGCCAGGTGGGGCTGATGGCGTGGTAGCAGAGGATCAGCGCCCGATCGCCTCGGTTTTTCATCGGAGTTCGCATACCGCTCGGAGTTGTTCGGTGCGCCAGGCGAGGTTTCCTGCGAACCGCTCCAGGCGCCAAAGGTGGAGGAAACCGCAGCATCGGAGTCCGAGGAGCAGGGCGCTTCTGGCCGTCCGATGTCGGGCCGCGAGGCGGACGAGCGGACGCGCCGGGGCCGGGAGGCCGGCCAGCGGGAAGGACGCCGGGGAGGACTCGGCGCCGGTCTCGTTCCGGCCCTCGATCGCCAGCAGGCCGGCGGCGGAGTTGCGAGCGTCACGCAGGAACTGCTCGGGGCTGCGCTCGTATTCGTGGGTGGCTCGCAGCGAGCGGTCGAATTCTGCCTCCAGGCCCTGCTCTCGACAGCACAGACCGAATTCGCGATCCTCGTGGTAGGGCAGGTCGATCCCTTCGACGGCGGAGGCGAGGGCCAGGTAGTCCTCGCGGCGGATCGAGAAGTTCCCCGCCCAGAACGTCTCGAGGATCGTCTCCGGGGCGGCTTCCCATCGACGCGTCGTGCGCTCGTACTCGCGGGCGTAGAGGCCGCGGGGGAACTCACCCGGACGCATCGGCCGGGGGGCGACCGGCATGTACCCGATGACGATCAGGCGCCGGCCGTCGACGTGGTGACGGGCGTGGCCTCCGACCAGGCCGGGGGCCGCCACCACGTCGTCGTCGGTGGTCAGGACGATGTCGGCGCTCGCCCGTTCCGCGCCCGCCAGGCGGGCGCGGGCGAGGCCGCGGTTCTCGATCAGGTGCGGCACCACGCGAGAATCGCGACCCGCGTAGCCTTCGACGAGCTCGATCGAGCCGTCGGCGCAGCCGTCGACGACGACGATCAGCTCGTCGAGATCGGTCTCGGCGAGGAGGGGATCGATCACGTCGGGCAGGCGGTCGCGCCGGTTGTAGGTCGGCAGGACGACGGCGATCGAGGGCCGTCCGGGGTGGCTGCCCGCGGCGCTCACCTTCGTCGCCCGGCGTACTTTCCCGCCAATCCCGCGGCCCGCCGGGGATTGAGCAGATGGAAGAGTCGACCATGGTCGTCGTCGGGAACCTGCCACCACTCCTGCGCCAACTCGGTGAGGCCGTATTCGGGAAGGTCCAGGATCCGGGCCAAGGCACCGTTCTCGCGGCGTTCGCGCCGGAAGTACGCCAAGGTACCCGCACGCCATCGGTGGCTCTGCGGGACGACCAGGAGCGGATCGAAGGCCACGGTCCAGCCGGCGTCGATGATGCGCCAGGCCCACTCCTTGTCCTCGACGGCGCCGACCCCTTCGTCGAAGGGATTCTCCTCCCAGGTCGTCCGCCGCCAGCTCGCGGAGTGATTGGAGAAGCCCCAGTAGGCATAGGCGGGGTCGCGCCGCACCTGCCGGAGGAAGGGGTTGGTCCCGTCGCCATCGCCGTCGCCGCCGTCCGGCCGCAGGAGAAGCGTCCCTTGCAGCCGCCGGCCTTCGTGGTCGGTGAGGGTTCCGCAGGCGGCCCCGACCCGCTCGTCCTGGTAATGGGCGAGCGCGATCTCGATCCAGTCCGTCCGCGGCAGCTCACAGTGCGAGGAGACGGGGATCAAGATCTCGCCGCTCGCCGCGCTCGCGGCCAGGTTCAGGGCGCGCGCGGGAACGTAGGTCCCCAAGGGTATCTGCAGCAGTTGGTCGCAGGAGGCCTTGGCAATGGCTAGGGTTTCGTCCCGCGAGCCAGAATCGATGACGATGAGCTCGACATCAACGGTCTGGTGCCTCACCGACTCGATCGCCGCGCGGATGGTGCGGGCCGAGTCCTGCGATCGGATTATCACGCTCGCAGAAGGCATAGAGGCGAATACTATGCTGAGCAGGAGTTTTTGATGCACCTGAAGGCGATCAGGGGAGTTCCGTGGACGATCGCCTCCTACGGTGCGACGAAGGCCGTCAACGTCATCACGACGATCGTCCTCGCCCGCATCGTCTCGCCGGCCGACTTCGGGCTGGTGGCGTTGGCCACGATGGCGTTGAACCTGCTCGCTTTCGTCAAAGATTTCGGCTTCGCCGAAACGATGGTGTCCCGCCATGACCTCGATCGCCGCCAGCTGGGGACGATCCTCACCCTGGTCAACCTGCTGAGCCTGGGGCTGGCCACCGTCGCCGCCCTGAGCGCCCCCTTGCTCGCCCGCTTTTTCGGCGAACCTCATCTGACCCCGGTGCTGCAGGTGATGGCGGTCCTGCTGCTGGTCAGCGGCACCGCCAACTACTACGAAACCGTGCTCGAACGGGAGATGGAATTCCGCCGGCGGTTCGTCGCCCTGGGCCTGCAGAGCGTCGCCACCGCTGTGGTCGCGATCCCGGCGGCGATCCTCGGCGCGGGCGTCTGGAGCCTGGTCGCCGGGCAGCTGGCGGGGCTCGTGACGCTCGGCGTCGTCTGCTATGCGCTGGCCCCGTATCACGTACGCCCGGCCTGGAAACGCGACGAGCTGCGCCCGCTGTTCTCGACCAGCAGCGGCTTCCTGCTTCAGAACGTCTCGATCTTCGGTCGCCAGAACCTCGATTACATCGTCGTCGGCCGTAGCTTCGGGTCGGCCGCCGTCGGCTTCTACTCGATGGCCTTCCGGCTCGCCGACCTTCCCTACTGGGCGATCTCGGACCCGGTCGCGCGGGTCACCTTCCCGAGCTTCTCGCGCACCCACGGCGAAGGCGGCGACATCCGGCCGACCTTCCTTTCGGTGTCGCGGCTGGTCGCCCTCGTCTCCTGTCCGGTCGGGGTCATCCTCAGCGGTGCCGCCGGGCCCTTCACGGCGACCGTCTTCGGCTCCACCTGGATGCCGATGGTCGGCCCCCTGGCGGTGCTCGGGATCTGGGCGGCGATCCGGCCGATCGACACGACCCTCAACTGGTTCCTCAACTCGATCGGCCACGCCCGGGTGGTCGGCGTCTACTCGACCGTGGTCATCGCGGTGCTGCTGCCGGCGTTCATCCTCGCGGCCCACCTCGGCAGCATCACCACGGTGGCCTGGGTGGTGACCGCCGACTCCTTCGCCTCGCTGGTCTTCTTGATCCTGATGGTCCGCCGGCGCGGCGAGGTCGGCTACGGCGATCAGCGGCGCAGCCTGCAGCCCGTCGTCCTCGCCTGCTTCCCCACCTGGATCGCCTCCCGCGCCGTCTCGGAAGCGTTCTCGGACGGACCCGCCCTGGCGGTCCTGGTGGCCGCCACCGTGGCCGGCCTGGCGGCGTACCTGGTCGCGCTGGTCGTGCTCGAGCCGGGGCTGATCAAGGAGTCCTTGCGCCAGATCGGTCGCACCGTCGGGCGGGGGGAGGAGACGGCGGACGAGTTCCGCGAGATCGACCCCGAGCCGGCGATCTCGACCGAGATCTGAGGCGTTACTCCGACTCGCTGACGAAGGCCCCGAAGGTCCGCAGGAAGATCCGCAGGTCGAGGCCCATCGACCAGTTCTGGATGTAGTAGTTGTCCAGTTCGACCCGCTCCGCCAGCGAGGTGTTGCCGCGCAGCCCGCTGACCTGGGCCAGCCCGGTGATCCCGGACTTGACCCGGTGGCGATCCGAGTAGCGGCGGACCTGCTCGTCGAAGAGTTCGACGAAGTCGGGCCGCTCCGGCCGCGGGCCGATCAGGCTCATCTGGCCGAGCATCACGTTCAGCAGCTGGGGCAGCTCGTCGAGCGAGTACTTGCGGATGAAGCGGCCGATCGAGGTGCGGCGGTCGACTCCCTCGACGCCGCCGGGGGCGGTGTCCTCGCCCATCACGAGCTCCTGCGCGTTGGTCGGTTCGTCGACGTACATCGACCGGAACTTGAGCATGTCGAAGCGCTGGCCGTCGCGGCCGATGCGGCGCTGGTGATAGAGGATCGGACCGGGCGAGCTGAGCCGGACCGCGATCGCGATCCCGGCGAGAAGGGGGAAGAGGACGATCAGGAGGACGGCGCTCAGGACCCGGTCGAGGATGTGCTTGATCATGAACTGCCAGCCCTTGGGGTCGACCCAGGCGAGGTTGAACAGGGGCAGCGGGCCGATCTCTTCGAGCGAGAAGCGCAGGTTGACGGTCTCGAACATCCGCGGCACCAGGGTGACCCGGATGCCGCGATCCTCACAGGCGCGGATCAACGGGATCAGGACGCTATCGGGGGACGAGGTGAAGGTGAGGATCACGTGCTCGGCGCCCGTTTCCTCGGCGATCCGGGCGAATTGCTCGGGGGCGCCGAGGATCGGCGCCTGGCGCGCCGGCACCCGGTCGACGGGCACCGGATCGGCGTCGACGTAGCCGACGACGCGGAAGCCGAGGGAAGGCCGTTCGGAGAGCATGCGCTCGATCTGGGTGCCGACCTGGCCGGCGCCGACGACCAGGGTCGGGATCGTCTCGGCGCCGATCCGGCGGGCGCGGCGCTCGGCGACCGCGAGGATCACCACCGAGGCGGCGAGGAGCAGGGTGATCAGCGCCCAGGCGCGGAGGAAGAGGGGCGCCGGGTCGTCGCCGTGATCGAAGATCGAGACGGAGGCGACCAGCGTCAGCATCGCCAGCGTCGTCGCCCCGACGGACCTCAGCAGTTCACTGCCGATGACGACTTTGACCGCGCCGCTGTAGGTGCCGCCGATGGCGAGGAAGAAGACCGCCAGCGGGACCAGCAGCCAGACCGTCAGCTCGCCGTCGATGTGGGTCCGGGTCGCGTCGCTGATCAGCAGGGCGCCGACGATGCCGATGACCATCAGGCCGCAGGTCAGCGCCAGGCGGGTGCCGCCGGAGCGCGTCCGGAGGATCCAGTGGATCGGCGCCGCGACCCGGGCGGGGGTCGCGCGCGGCCGGATCGTTCCCGTGGCTCTGGTCAGATTGCTGGTCGAGGCAGGATCCATGGCTTCCGGTTTACAGGCAGCGATTTACCAGGTAGCTATCGGCAGGTCGGGGATAACCTTGATTGCGGGCCTGTTTCCTGAGGATCCGTTCCTCCACGATCGCTGAGAACCATCATAAGGAGACAACTCGATACAGTCGAGCGGTCGGTAAAGGCGCTCCGGGCAATTTTCGCGTCGTGCAGTCGGGTCTATCGTCTCGTTCCGTGTCTTCGACTACCCCGGTCCAGCCCTCCGTACCAACGACGGCTGAGGCCGGTGGGGTGCCGCGCTCCGCCGTCGCCGTCGGCGGCCTGGTGGCGTGCGGCCCGGCCGCCTTCACCGCCTACCTGGCTTTTCGCTCGGGAGGTTTCTTCGCCGGCGCCCCGGCGATCGTCGCCGTGATCCTCGGCGTCGCCTTGATGCTGCGACTGGTGCTTGCCGAGTCGCCGCTCGAGGGCTTCGGGCCCGCGCTCGTCTGGGCGGCGGTCGGGCTCGGCTGCTACGCGCTCTGGACCCTGCTCTCGGCGCTCTGGTCGCACGCCCCCGCGCAGGCGCTGATCGAGTTCGACCGGGCGCTCATGTACTGGCTCGCGTTGGTCTTCTTCGGCTCCTGGGGATGGGATCGGGAGCGACTGCTGTGGATGGTCCGGGTGCTGGTCGGAGCGATGTTCGTGGTCGCGATGCTCGGGCTCATCACCCGCCTCCTGCCCGGCGTCCACTCGATCCCGACTACCTTCGAGAACTACCGGCTCAGCTACCCGCTGAGCTACTGGAACGCGCTGGGCATCTTCGTCGCGGTGGCGATCGTCCTCGCCCTCGGGTTGACCACCCGGCGCGAGGAGTCGACGCTCGGCAAAGCGCTGGCGGCGGCGACCGTCCCGCTGTTGGCGGCAACCCTTTACTTCACCTTCTCGCGCGGGGCGATCGCGGCGCTGTTCGTCGGCACCGTCCTCTTCGTCGTGCCGGCGGCCCGGCGGACCCTGCTGTCGACGGCGCTCGCGATCGGCCCGGCGGCGCTGGTGGCGACCCTGGCGTCGATCTCGACGGACGCGCTCTCGACCGAACACTACGCCGACTCGACCGGGGTCGGCGAAGGGCACAAGCTCGTCTGGGTCCTGCTCGCCTGCGCGGCGGCCGCGGGCGTCTTCCGCGTCCTCCTGTCGCCGCTCGATCGGCGGCTGGACGAGATCGAGGTCTCGCCACGTGCCCAGCGGCGCTTCTGGATCGGTGCGCTCGCGGCCGCCGCGGTCGTCGTCGTTGTCGTCGGCATCGCCGTCGACGCGCCCGCCAAGATCGACCATGGCTTCGAAAGCTTCACCGAAACCAAGGGGATCAACGACTCCGGCAGGCTGCAGAACCGGCTGACCGACCTCAACAACAACGGTCGCCTGGTCCAATGGGAACTCGGCCTCGAAACGTTCGGGCGCCATCCGTTGCTGGGGACCGGCGCCGGGACCTTCGCCCGCGTCTGGGCGCAGGACGGCAACGGTGAACTGAAGGTCCTCGACGCCCACTCGCTCTACGTGCAGGTGCTCGCCGAGCTGGGGATCCCCGGCTTCGTCTTCCTGGTCGTGGCCCTGGCGGCCGTGCTGATCGGGCTGGCATCGCGGATCCGCGGTCCCGACCGGGTCCTCTACGCGGCCCTCTTCGCGGCCTGCCTCATGTGGGCCTTCCACGCGGGCTTCGACTGGGACTGGGAGATGCCGGCCACCGGCTTCTTCTTCTTCGCGCTCGGCGGCGCGGCGATCGCCGCGCGTCCTGGCACGAAGTCGTCCGCGCCCGCCCTGCTGCAGGGTCGGATGACCCGCGTCGCCCTCGGCATCGGCTGCCTGGTCCTGGTCGTCTCACCGGCCCTGATGGCCGTCTCCCAGGGACAGCTGAACGCCTCGGTCGGGGATCTCGAAGCGGGCGACTGCGCCGGCGCCTCCCGTCAGGCGCTCGATGCGATCCACACGCTCTCGGTCCGGCCCGAGCCCTACCAGGTGCTCGGTTTCTGCGACTCGCGCGTCGGCCGTCATCGGCTCGCGATCCTGATGCTGAAGACGGCCGTCGCGCGCGACGAAGGCGAATGGGAATCGTGGTACGGCCTCGCCCTGGTGCGCGCGATGGCCGGCCTCGATCCGAGGCCGGCCGCGCGCAAGGCCTACGAACTGGCCCCCTACGAACCGCTTGCGGTGGAAGCCGTGCAGATGTTCAAGACCGACAACCCCCACAAATGGAGGAGGCGGGCATCGATGGCCCGCCTCCCGATTCCTTGAGCTGTCCGCGACCGCTCAGTGCCCGGCGGCGGTGTCGTCGCGGCGCGCGCGGAAGCGCAGGACGGCGCCGAAGCCGATCATCGCGACCCCGATCAGCAGCAGCGGGATCGCCACGAAACCGGTGAAGGGCAGCGTGCCGCTTTCTTCGCTGGTCACCGCTTCCTGTTCGACCGTCGCCGGTTCGGTTTCCCCGGATTCGTCGGCCGCCTCGGTTCCGTTCTTGCCGTTGGTGCCCGATTCCTTGGCACCCTTGACGCCGTGTTCGTTGGTCGGCGAGAGATACTGGCTTTCGGCGGCGCTGCCGCTGCCGGAGCTGCCGCTGACGGCCAAGGTGGCCCCGGTCGTGCTGAGCATGAACCCGGCCACGAGCAGGAGGGTCAGAACGAGTCTCGACTTCATCAAAGTTCCCTTCTTACGTGCGTAGAGGCTCGGTCGCGAACGCTCAACCTGGCGGATGGCTTGTAGCTTGATCCGGTCGAGGTCCAGAGCGGAGGCTTCGGGTCGCTCGGCGCGGAGCCGGGACTCGACCTCCTGAAGCTCGGCAGGAGTGCGGTTGCGGTTCGAGTAGTTCATTTCTTGCTTATACGAAGCAGGCGACCGATTCCCAACTGAGATGAAGAAAGATCGGTTCGAGGATATCTACGAGGAGCATGCCGGGCCGCTGCTCGCCTTCCTCGTCTACAGGACGGGGGATCGGTCGCTTGCCGAGGAAGTCCTCGCCGACACGTTCGAGCGCGTGCTGACCTCGCGTGCACGCTTCGACCGGCGGCGCGGCAGCGAGAAGACCTGGGTCTACTCGATCGCCTTGAACCGATTGCGGGACCTGCTGCGCCGCCGGGACGCGGAACGGCGGGCCTACGAGCGCACCGCGGAGGGGGCCGAGTCCGGGACGGCGGACGTCGACCGGGTCGACGACCGCACCACCGTCGCGGCGGCGCTCCGCCACCTCGACGAGAGCGAGCGCGAGGCGGTCGCGCTCCGCTACGGCGCCGACCTGACCGTGCCCGAAGTCGCGCGCGTGCTCGGGGTCAAGGTCTCGACCGCCGAAGGACGGATCTACCGCGGGCTGCGACGCATGCGCGAGGTGCTGGAGGAATCGCCCGCGGACCGTCGCTGAAGCTCAGTGCGCCTCGCCGGAGGCGTGCGCCGGCGGCCGCGACTCCTCCGCCAGCGAGGTGATCTCCAGGGTGCCCTCGGCGGCCTCTTCCAGCACCTCGGTCGCCTCCTGGGCGGAGCGGGCGTAGAGCTCGACCAGCAGGTGGACGACGATCTGCTCCTCGTCGTGCTTGTGGAAGCGGACGTGGGTGAAGAACTCGCGCACGCCGGCGTCGCCGAAGGCGCCGTAGGTGAGGAACTCGGCCGCTTCCGGGCCGGAGCAGCTCTCGACCCGCTCGGCGTCGATCTGCACCGTGCAGGAGGCGACCCAGGGGGTGCCCGCCACCATCCGCGGCCAGCGCTCGCCGATCGGCACGACGCGGTCGTCCTCGAAGGTGAGGTGGGGCTGGTCGTGCATGCAGTCGAGGCACTGGACGACCGATTCCTGCACCTCGTCGACCCCTTCGGCGAGCGCTCCGGACTCCGGGTCGACGCGCCTGATCGCGTCGTAGTGGATCTGGATCTCGAGGTTCTGCGACCAGCAGCGGTAACAGCGCAGCCAGGCCGAGCGTTCGTCTTGGAAGTCGCTCATCTGCCTATTGTCGCGCGCCGACCAACTCGGCACCGTCCGGGCCGCCCTAGGCGGCCGCGCCGGCCTCGGCCCGTTCGCCGACCAGGTCGACGATCTCGGACATGATCCGGTTCACGTCGAAGTCCTTCGGCGTGTAGACGCCGGCGACGCCGGCGGCGCGCAGGCGCTCGGCGTCGGCGACCGGGATGATGCCGCCGACCACGACCGGGACGTCGACGCCCTCCTCGTGGAGGAGGCGGACGACCTCGGGGATCAGCTCCAGGTGGGAGCCGGAGAGGATCGAGAGGCCGACCACGTCGACGTCCTCCTGCAGGGCCGACTCGGCGATCTCGGCCGGGGTCAGGCGGATGCCCTGGTAGATGACCTCCATGCCGACGTCGCGGGCGCGCAGGGCGATCTGCTCGGCGCCGTTGGAGTGGCCGTCGAGGCCGGGCTTGCCGACCAGGATCTTGATCCGGTGGCCGATCCGCTCCGAGGTCGCGTCGACCTGGTGGCGGATCGTCTCCAGCGCGGCGCGGTCGCTGGGCGGGGCGGCGCCGTCGACGCCGGTCGGCGCCCGGTAGGCGCCGAACACATCGCGCATCGTCTGCGCCCACTCGCCCGTCGTCGCCCCCGCCTTGGCGGCGGCGATCGTCGCGGGCATGATGTTCTCCTCGTCGGTGGCGGCGACCCGGGCGAGCTCCGCCAGGGCGGCGTCGACGGCCTCCTGGTCACGGCTCGCCTTCCACTGCGCCAGCGCCGCGATCCGCTCGCGCTCGACCTCCGGGTCCGGGGTCAGGATGCCGCCGTCGGCGCCCGCCGTCAGCGGCGACTCCTCGGTCTCTTTGAAGGAGTTCTGGCCGATCACCTTCTGCTCGCCGCGCTCGATCCGGCCGACCCGCTCGCGGTGGGACTCGACCAGGCGCGCCTTCATGTAGGGGACCGCCTTGACCGCGCCGCCGTGGCCGGCGACGACCTCCATCTCCTCCTTGGCGCCCTTGGTGAGCTCGGCGACCAGGCCGTCCATCACCACCGAGCCCTCGAAGATGTCGGGGTACTCGAGCAGGTCGGTCTCGTTCGCCAGCACCTGCTGGATGCGCAGGCTCCACTGCTGGTCCCAGGGGCGGGGGAGGCCCATCGCCTCGTTCCAGGCGGGCAGCTGCAGCGCCCGGGCGCGGGCGTCGCGGCTCATCGTCACCGCCAGCGCCTCGAGCACGATCCGCTGGATGTTGTTCTCCGGCTGTGCCTCGGTCAGGCCGAGGCTGTTGACCTGCACGCCGTAGCGGAAGCGCAGCATCTTCTCGTCGGTGACGCCGTAGCGCTCGCGGCCGATCTCTTCCCACATCGCGCCCATCGTCCGCAGCTTGGCGATCTCCTCGATCACCCGGATGCCGGCGTTGACGAAGAAGGAGATGCGACCGAAGACCTTGGGGAAGTCCTCCTCGGCGACCTGACCGCGGGCCTTCACCTCGTCGAGGACGGCGATCGCGGTGGAGAGGGCGTAGGCGATCTCCTGCACCGGCGTCGCCCCGGCCTCCTGCAGGTGGTAGCTGCAGATGTTGGTCGGGTTCCAGCGCGGCACCTCGTTGACGCTGAAGGCGACCATGTCGGCGATCAGCCGCAGGGACGGCTCGGGCGGGAAGGCGTAGGTGCCGCGCGAGAGGTACTCCTTGATGATGTCGTTCTGGGTCGTGCCGGAGAGGGCGGAGCGGGCGACGCCGTTCTCCTCGGCGACCGTGACGTAGAGGCCGAGCAGCCAGGCCGCCGTCGCGTTGATCGTCATCGAGGTGTTCATCTCGTCGAGCGGGATGCCGTCGAGCAGCTGGTGCATGTCGCCCTTGTGGGCGACCGAGACGCCGACCTTGCCGACCTCGCCGCGGGCGAGGACGTGGTCGGGGTCGTAACCGGTCTGGGTCGGCAGGTCGAAGGCGATCGAGAGGCCGGTCTGGCCCTTCGAGAGGTTCCGGCGGTAGAGCTCGTTGGAGCGTTTGGCGTCGGAATGGCCGGCGTAGGTGCGCATCACCCAGGGGCGGTCGGGCTGGGGAAGTCGGTGGTCGCTCATGTCGCAGATGATATTTGGGAAACGTCGGCGGTATCCGGCGGGCCGAAATCCGACGCCCAGGGGCGGTCGCATCGCAACACTGGGTGCGGGCTGTGTTTAGGTTGACGATCCGCATGAAGACCAAGCTCCTCCTCGCCACCGCCCTTGTCTCCGCCGTCGGCCTGTTCGCCGCGGGCGCCGCCTCCGGCGCCTTCGTCGCGATCTACCGCAACGCGATGGAAACGACGGCCCAGCGCAGCGAAATCCGCAAGCTGACCGGCAAGAGCTGTGCCCGGGGCGGCGGCAAGACCTCGCTCAAGGTGACCGTCGGCAAGCTGACCGAATCCTGCGCCTACAAGACGCCGGTGGTCGGCTCGGACCTCGAAATCGCGGTCACCGGCCGCGTCCTCGCCGGCACGCCGGCCGCGGTGGTGAAGAAAGCCTTCCTCGGCCTGCAGCTGCGGGCAGGGGGTGGTTCGAGGCTCGAACTGCGCGTCTTCCCGGCGCAGAAGAAGGTCCAGATCGCGCGGATCACCAAGGAAGGCATCAAGTACCTGGCGATCCAGAAGAACGTCACCGCGGTCGCCGAACCGGAAAAGGCCAACGTGCTGCGACTGCGGGTGGTCAGCGCCTCCGGCGAAGAAGCCGGCACCTGCAAGATCGGCGGCTACATCGGCTCCGAAATGGCAATCGAAGCGAGCGACGAAAACTGCTCCGAACTGAAGGGCGAAGCGACGGCCATCTCGGCCGGGGCGCCGAACAACGGCGTCGGCCTGATCGCCGGGTTCGAAGCCATCGTCGTCCGCACCCCGGTCCGCTTCTAGGGGGGTCGGGGCGCCTGAAGCTGGCGCCCGGGGCTGGGGGAGCTCAAAGGGACGACCAAGGGACGCGGCCTTCTCGGTGGCGGCCCGGGCAGGCTGTGGCCGCCACCGAGAAGGCCGGGGATGTGGGGAGAGGCGAGGGCCCGGGCGTGCCCCGGCGCAGAGATGCGCGTGTCCGGGCACGAAGGCGCGTGATCGGGCACGAAGTCCTTGGATCCGTGACTAAGAGCGAGGGAAGTCCACGCTTCCTTGCGTCTTCCCCTTGCCCTCCCCGGATGAGTTCGCACTTAACCGCGCATGGCGCGGGTTTCTGCGAACTCATCCGGGGAAGGTGCCGATCCTGTGACGGGACGCATGGGGAAGGGTGACGTCCCCGGCATCTCCCTCACGTCCGTGTGGACTTCCCTGCGGGACCCTCACGTCCCGGGCGTCTCGTGGCGGCCACAGCCTGCCCGGGCCGCCACGAGACGCCCGGACGCACCTCGGACGGCCGCCACGGCCCCAGGTCGCGCCGCCGGAGCCCGAACCCCGCCGCCGCGAAGCACGCCGCCCCGGGCCAAGGCCGATCACCTGGGACCAGGTCCGCCATCAGCCGCTCGTGGTACGCGGTTCCTCGTGGACCAGCCTGGCGTAGATGATGTAGCGCTGGGAGGCGCTGTAGACCGGGTTGCAGGCGCTCAGCACCAGCCGCTCGTAGCCGGTGTCGTGGATGATCCCGACGTCGGTCGGTTCGACGATTTCGTGTTTCTGGACGCTGTAGACGAAGGTGCCGTAGGGCATCTTCAAGGTGATCTTGTCGTTCGGCTTCAGCGAGTCGATGTGGCGGAAGGGGGCGAGGTAGGTCGTCCGGTGGCCGGCGATCGCGACCGTCTCGCCCTGGCCGGGCAGCGCCGTTTCCGGGTAGTGGCCGGGGCCCAGCTGGAGGCTCGACTCGTCGGTGCCCTGGACGAAGACCATGTTCAGGCCGTCCATCCCCGGCGCTTCGATCCGGCCCAGCGCGTCGCCCGGTTCCGATTCCTTGGCCAGCCGCTCCGCCAGCCGGGAGATGTCGACCTTGAGGGCCTTCGGGTCCTTCGCCCGGTCGATCGATTCGACGTCCGACCTGGTGAGGAATTCGGATTCGATCGACTTCAGCTGGCTTTCCTTTTCGCCCTGCTTGATCGAGCTGTAGAGCGAGGAGAGCGGCTCCTGGTAGGCGAGCGTGATGCCGACGTCGGCGAGCACGATCAGGCCGGCGGTGATCAAGGCGATCGAGAGGATGTGGCTGAGGCGCCTCATCTGCGGTCGAAAGTTTCGCATCGCAGGGTGAAGGGAATCGAAGCCGAAACAGATCGTTCACGTTGACCGGTAGTCGATTACGTATAGTCCCGGGACCAATTGTGAGTAGACGATCATCTGAAACTCTCAAAAGGACCATGATTCGGTTGGCGGGGGCGGTGCTGCCCGCGCTCGCCATGCTGGCCGCCTGGCTCCTGCCCGCCGGCCCCGCCGCGGCCGCCGGTTCCGTGCCTTGCGGCAACTCGACCTGGGCCCCGAAGCGCCTGACCCTGCGGGAAATGCGGGAATCCGAGCTCTGCCTGATCAATCGGGTGCGCGCCCACTTCCACCTGCGCAAGCTCGCCTACAACGAAGAGCTCCGCGATTCGGCGACCGGCCACTCGGACTCGATGGTCGCCCATCACTACTTCGCCCACGAAGGCCCCGGCGGCTCGATGGACAGCCGCATCACCCGCACCGGCTACCTCGCCCGCGCCAGCGCCTTCACGATCGGCGAGAACATCGGCGGCGGACACGGTCGCCGCTGGGGCTCGCCGATGGCCGTCTTCGAGGAGTGGATGCACAGCCCGCCGCACCGGGCGAACATCCTCGACCCGAGCTTCCGCGACGCCGGCGTCGGCGTCGCCCGCGGCTACCCGACCGGGGTCGAGAGCGGTTCGGCGACCTACACGGTCGATTTCGGCGCCCGCTCGCGCTGAGCGACCGGCCGTCGGGCCGGGCTCCCAGGCACGCGCATAGAACAAACGTCCAGAAAACCGGGCCGAAACGAAAATGAGGTAGGCCTCCTGGCGAGTTATAGGGCGTGGCTCGCAAATTTCTCCTCGCCATCTCGATCGTCGCCCTCGTCGGCGTCCTCTTCGCCGGTCCGGCCCAGGCCCGTCGGCTGAGTCTCCTGATCGCGCCGACCTCCGTCTGCGCCAACCAGACCGACCTCGGCGACTCGGTCGCCGTGCAGGAGCAGGCGATGCGCTGCATGACCAACTACGCCCGTCGGAAGGCGCGGATGCACGACCTCGGCAACGCCGCCAACCTCGACCGCTCGGCCGCCGACAAGAACCACGACATCATCCGTTGCGACGAATTCAGCCACTACGCCTGCGGCCGTCCCTTCACCTACTGGATCCAGCGCTCCGGCTACCTCGCGTCGCGCTGCTGGCGGGCGGGCGAGAACATCGCCTGGGGCAGCGGCGACCTGGCGACGGTGCGCGCGATCTTCACCGCCTGGGTCCACTCGCCCGAGCACCTCTCCAACATCCTCGGCCGTTACTCGCAGATCGGCATCGCGCTCAAGGTCGGCCGCCTCGGCCACGTCGCCAAGGCGCACGTCTGGACCCAGGACTTCGGCTCCCACTGCGGCGCGACCTCCAAGCACCATCGGGTCCGGGTTCCTCAGGTCGGCCTGCGGCTGGCCTATCGCGCCCGCTAGCGGGACGGCCGCGTCCCTTCCTAACCCTTCGGGAACGCCAGCTTTTCGTGCAGGACCTTGGAGACGAGGCGGGCGTAGACGCCGGCGCCCTTCGGGGTCAGGTGGATGCCGTCCCAGAAGAGGCTTCCGCCGCCTTCTTCGGCCGCCTTCGCCCAGGGGATTTCGGTCGTGTGATGCCAGTCTTCGGCGGCTTCGCGGATCGCGTGGTTGGACTCGTCCTGCCAGGAGACCGGCGCGTGGTCGGAGATCAGGAAGAGCTGCTTGACGTTGGTGGTGTCCCTGCGCAGGGCTTCCATGTCTTCGCCGTAAAGCGGCCCGTTGTTGCCCCACTGGATCACCATCGCGTCGGGGTGGTGGCCCTCGTTCTTGATCTTGCTGATGATTTCGAGGAATTCGTCGGCCTGGCGCCCGACCTTGGCGTCCATCGAGAAGCCGGGCCCGAGCCGCGCCTCCAGCTTTTGCTCGGCGCCGATCATCACCGAGTCGCCGAGCATGATGATCCGCGGCCAGTGGGTGGCATGGCGGGGCTTCTCGCGGGCCGCGGTGCTCTTCTTTGCGGCTGATCCGCTCGGCTTCGCCGCGGCTTTGCCGGCCTTCGCCGCGCCGCTGCCCTTCGGGTCGGCCTGGTTGCCGCCTTTCGGCTCGATCGGCCGCTGGATCTTGGCGTAGACGTGGGCCGAGGTCTTGGTCGAGGCGGCCGCCTGCTCGGGGCTCGGGCCGCCCGCGTGGACGATGCCGCTCCAGCCGACGACGAGGATCACGCCGAGCACCGAGAGGAGCAGGGCGGGGCGGGCGACGCGGAGCCAGTTCTCGGGCATGTGCGGCAGCTTTGCCTTGCCGTTGAAGGGCAGCTCGACGAAGCGGTAGGAGAGGTCGGCGAGGATCAGGCAGGCGATCAGCTGCAGCGGGATCAGGATGCCGCGCGGCAGGTCGATGTCGATGCCGGGCCGGGTCATCGCCAGCACCGGCCAGTGCCAGAGGTAGAAGCTGTAGCTGCGCAGGCCGAGCCAGAGCAGGGCGGGGCGGCCGATGATGTCGCCGAGCCGCGCGGCGGGATGGGCGAGGGCGGCGAGCAGCACGGCGGTGGCGATCGCCAGCCAGGCATAGCCGCCGTGCCAGAGCGCCAGGTCGTAGTCGTGGACGTGGGCGAAGCTGAGGATCAGGTAGCCGAGCGCGATCACACCGAGCGCGTCGAGGATCGGGCCGACGAGAGGGCCGGAGTGGTGCGTGGGGAGGCGCAGCTCGGTCGGGCTCCAGACCAGGGCGAGGGCGACGCCGGCGAGCAGGCCGACGGCGTGGGTGTCGGTGCCGTAGTAGATGCGCGAGGCGTCGTGGCCGGGGTCGAAGAGGATCCAGGCGAGGGCGACCGAGCCGGCCGCCCCGATGAGCACGCCGAGCAGCAGCCGGCCGCGGCCGAGGAGCTTCATCCCGGCGGCGAAGATCAGCGGCCAGAAGAGGTAGAACTGCTCCTCCACCGAGAGCGACCAGAGGTGGGTGAAGAGGCTCGGCCGCCCGAACTGTTCGAAGTACGAGGTGTGGGCGAAGATGAAGTGCCAGTTGGCGAAGTAGAAGAGCGAGGCGAGCGCGTCGCCGCGGATCTGGCCGATCTTGTCCGGCTCGGCGATCGCCGAGACGACCATCGCCACCGCGATCAGCACGCCGACGGCGGGGAGCAGGCGGCGGGCGCGGCGGATCCAGAAGCGGCCCAGCTTGATGCTCCCGGTGCCGCGGAACTCGCGCAGCAGCAGCGAGGTGATCAGGTAGCCGCTGATGACGAAGAAGACGTCGACGCCGAGGAAGCCGCCGGGGACCCAGTCGAGGCCCGCGTGGTAGCCGAAGACGGCGAGCACGGCGAGCGCGCGCATCGCGTCGATTCCCGGCATGTAGGGGAAGCGGCTGTCCTTGGGCCTGCTCATCTTCGCCTCGGGTGCATAATCGCGGACGTGTCTTCCGCCACCATCGAGAAACCGCGCGGCGCAGGACCCGATTCAGGGCTCGGCGGAAATTGGCGCGTGATCGTGCGCAACGACAATCACAACACCTTCGACCACGTCGCGCAGACCCTGGCCCGGGTGTTGCCCGGGGTGAGCCTCGAGCAGGGCCACCGGATCGCCGACCAGATCCACAACACCGGCCAGGCGATCGTCTGGACCGGCCCGCGCGAGCCGGCCGAGCACTACTGGGAGATGCTCGACTCCGCCGGCCTCACCATGGCGCCGCTCGAGCGCGGCTAGAGGCGCTCGACGTTGTCGGCGTCGAGCCCGCGGGTGACGCCGCGGAAGTCGATCGCCAGGGGGACCGCGGCGACGGCGGCGGCGTGGTCGATGTCGGGGTGGGCGGTGACGATCGCCATCAGGTCGGCGTCGGCGAGGCCCTGGTCGAGTTTGACCGAGGCGAGGCCCTGGGAGGGAAGCTCCGGAACGTAGGGGTCGTGGTAGGCGACCTCGGCGCCGAGGTCGCGCAGCAGGGTCATGATCCGCAGCGCCGGCGATTCGCGGGTGTCGCCGATACCCGGCTTGTAGGCGGCGCCGAGGATGAGGATCTTCGATCCCTTGACCGGCTTGCCCGCTCCGTTGAGCGCCCGCTCGATGCGCCGCACGCAGAACTCCGGCTGGGCCTGGTTGACCTTGCCCGCCAGCTCGACGAACTCCGGGTAGAAGTCGTGCTCGCGCGCCTTGAAGGCGAGGTAGAAGGGGTCGACCGGGAGACAGTGGCCGCCCATCCCGGGGCCGGGGTCGAAGCGCATGAAGCCGAACGGCTTGGTCGCGGCGGCGTCGACCACCTCCCAGACGTCGATCCCGAGCCGGTCGCAGAGCTGGGCGACTTCGTTGACGAGGGCGATGTTGACCGAGCGGAAGATGTTCTCCAGGAGCTTCGCCAGCTCGGCCGTCTCCGGCGAGGAGAGCACCTCGACCGTGTCGCAGATCTGCTCGTAGAGGGCCTTGGCGCGCTCGGTGCAGGCAGGGGTGATGCCGCCGACCAGCTTCGGCGTGGTGCGGATCGTGTGGTCGGAGCGGCCCGGGTCGATCCGCTCCGGCGAGAAGGCGAGGAAGAAATCGACGCCCACGGCTCCGCCGTATGCGGAAAGGACCGGGAGGAGCTCCTCGCGAGTGGTGCCCGGATAGGAGGTGGACTCGAGCACGATCAGCTGGCCCGGCTGGAGATGTTCGCCGACCGAGGCGGCCGCCTCGCGCAGGTAGGAGAGGTCGGGCTCGCGCGAGTTGGAGAGCGGCGTCGGCACGCAGATGACGATCGCCTCGCGGTCCTCCAGGTCGGCGTAGTCGCCGGTCGGGTGGAGGCGGGCGGCGACCGCCGCCAGCTCGGCGTCGTCGACGTCCTCGATGTAGCTGCGGCCGGCCGCCAGGTCGGCGAGCTTGGCGGGATCCGAGTCGAGGCCGACGACGTCGTTCCCGGCCTCGGCGAAGGCGAGGGCGAGCGGAAGCCCTACGTAGCCGAGGCCGACGATCCCCAGCTTCATGGGGTCGGCCGGCTCAGGCGCCGGAGGCGACGATCGACTCGGCGGCGAGGAGCGTGTGCCAGGTCGGCAGGATCGGGATCACGTACCACCCGATCGTCGCTTCGCGGGCGTCCTCGATCTCCTGCGAGAACCAATACCGTTCGAAGTCGGCTTTGCTCTCCCAGATCATCGTCTGCTGGAAGGCGAGCGGATCGTCGTCGGCGCGGGTCAGCGACCAGCTCTTCGCCCCGTAAGCGGTGCACTTCGCGGCCGCCGCCTCCCAGACGTCCAGCCAGCGCTCCCCGCGCAGCGGGGCGACGTGCCAATCGAGTCTGCAGACCAAGAGCATGGTGCCAATCCTTTCGTAATTGCGCAGCGGGCGCTTTACGCCCCGACCTCGGCCCGGATCGCGCCGGGACCGTCCTCGGTCTTGCCCGCGTCCTCGGACTCGGCGCCGACCAGCACGGCGATCTTGCCGAGGTGCTTGTTTTCGTGCATCAGCTGGTGGGCGTCGGGCACGCCCTCGAAGCCCATCGTCTGCCAGAGGACGGGGCGGACCTTGCCCTCGGCCATCAGCTGGTTCGCCCGCATGCACTCGTAGGCGTTGGCGAAGTGGGAGCCGATGATCTGCTTCTGGCGCATCCACAGGTAGCGGACGTCGAAGTCGAGCTGGAAGCCCGAGGTGGCACCGCAGATGACCACTTTGCCGAACGGCTTCACGGTGTAGACGGAGGTCGGGAAGGTGGCCCGGCCGACGTGCTCGAAGACGATGTCGGGGAAGTCGCCGAGGATCTCCTTGACCCGGTTGGCGAAGCCACGCGAGGCGCGGAAGCGCTCCTTGTCGGCCACCGGATCGGTGAGATTGGCGTCGGTGCGCATCATCTCGCCGAACTCGGAGCGGTTGATGTAGTCGACGGCGCCGAGCTGCTTGACCAGCTCGCCCTTCTCGTCGGAGGAGACGACGCCCACCGCGTTGGCGCCCGCCGCCTTGCAGAGCTGCGTGGCGAAGACGCCGAGGCCGCCCGCCGCGCCCCAGATCAGGACGTTGTGGCCGGGCTGCAGCTTGCACTGGTCGATCAGCATCCGGTAGGCGGTGAAGTAGGTGAGGCCGTAGGAGCAGGCCTCGGCCCAGCTCATGTTCTGGGGGCGGGGCAGCAGCTGCTGCGCCTGCACCTTGGTGAACTCGGCGAACGAGCCCCAGGTCGTCTCGTAGCCCCAGATCCGCTGGGACGGCGCCGCCAGGGGGTCGAGGCCGTGGACCTCGACGTCCTCGTAGGAGGCCTGGTTGCAGTGGATCACCACCTCGTCGCCGGGCTTCCAGCGGGTGACGCCCTCGCCGACCTTCCAGACGATGCCGGAGGCGTCGGAGCCGCCGATGTGGTGGCCGTACTCGGGGTGGTCGCCGTAGCCGAAGACCGAGACCGGCTTGCCCAGCGCCGCCCAGACGTTGTTGAAGTTGACCCCGGCCGCCATCACCCGGACGATCACCTCGAAGGCGCCCGGCTCCGGCACCTCGATCTGCTCGAGCTGGAAGGCGTCCTTCGGCTCGCCCTCGCGCTCCTGCCGGATCACCCAGGCCGCCATCGTCTCCGGGAGCGTCCCCGGCTCGACGTCGAGTTGGGTCAGATTGCTGGTGTCGACCGCCAAGTTCATTGCCTCCGATATCGGTTTCCCCTACCGGGGCAGATCCTAATGCGGCGATCGGGGCCGGGGGCGCCTAGGCGGCGTCGCGCTCGCCCGCAGGCTCGCCTTCTTCGCTCCCGTCGCGCAGCTCCGGGGCGGCGATCGAGCGGACCGTGATGTGAGTGGGTTCGGGCGGGAGGATCTCTTTTCCGGAGCCGATCCCCATGCCCTCGACCTTGCGCAGCTGGGGCAAGAGTCGACCTTCCATCGAGGCGATCGCCTTGTCGTACGCCCTGGCCGCGGTCGTGAGGCCTTTTCCGACCCCCTCGAGATCGGTGAGGAATTTGACGAAGCGCGCGTGCAGGGTTCCCGCCGCATCGGCGATCTCGGCCGCCTGGGCGACCATCCGCTCCTGTCGCCAGCCGAGCTCCATGGTCCGCAGGAGGCCGATCAGCGAGGTTGGGCTGACCAAGAGGACGTTGCGCTCGAGCGCGTAGTCGAAGAGCTCCGGATCGGCGCCGAAGGCGGCGTGGAGAGCGGGCTCGTTGGGGATGAAGCAGACGACCAGGTCGGGCATCTCGCCCGCCTTGAACTGGCCTTGATAGTCCTTCGAGCTGAGGCTGCGGATGTGCTCTTTCGCCTGCCGAGCGTGACGTGACATATGGACCAGGCGGGTGCTCTCGTCCTCGGCTTCCTGGGCATCCAGGAAGGCGTCGAGCGGCACTTTCGAGTCGGCGACGAAGCTGCGCCCCTCGGGCAGCAGGAAGCGCGCGTCGGGGCGGAGCCGACCGTCGTCGGTGCGCAACGTCTCCTGCAGCTCGAAGTCGACGTGCTCGGTCATGCCGGCGATCTCGATGCAGCGCCGCAGCTGCATCTCGCCCCACTGGCCGCGCGTCTGCGGCTGACGCAGTGCCTTCTTCAACCCGGCGGTCTCGGAATTCAGGTTGCCGACGGTCTGGCCCATCTGCTCGAGCAAGGTCCGCGTCTGCAGGTCGACTTCACCGCGCCTACGCACCTCGTGCTCGATTTTCTGTTGGCCTTCGGCGATCCGGTCGGCCAGCGCCTTCATCTCCTGCTGGCGTTTGTCGATCTCGGTCTGGCGGCGCTCCAGCGCCGCCTCCGCGTTGCGCACGTCGACCTTGCGGGCCTCCTCGTTGGCCTGCAGCAGGCTGGACATCATCTGCGAGGCGACCTGTGCGGTCGCCTCCTGGATCGCCGGACCGAGGTCCGGTTCGGCCGCGGCCTCCTCCTTGCGCCCGAAGAGGACGTAGAGGAGGGCGGCGGCGAGGGCCAGGATGATGATGGCGAGGACGATGGTCATCGGACTGACGATGGTTGCGCGCGGGGCGGACGTGACCGGCGTGGGCGATTGCCGCAAAGTGCGGCGGCCGCGGTCCGACTCAGGCTCGTGAGTCACCATGGGGCGACGTGATCGATCGACTGCTCACCGCCCTCGGCGCCGTCGCCGCGGCCGCGGCGGTGGTCGCTGCCTTCGCGCTGCTCTTCCACGTGCTCGACTCGGGCGGTGACAAGGGCGCGCCCGCGGCGACCGTGATCCGGATCCAGGTGCCCGGCGGGCAGACCGCGAGCGGCAAGCAGGCGAAGTCGGGGCACGCCTCGGTCGGGGTGAAGGAATCGAAGCGGCGGCCGGCGCGCGGCTCGGCCTCCGATGCGAGCGAGCCGCCGACCGTGGCCGGCCATCCGCGCCGCGGCCCGGCCTTCGCGATCGCCCACATCCGCGAAGGGGCGAAGGTCGAGATGGAGAGCGAGCCGGGCGGCCCGGTGATCGCCAGGCTCGGCGACGAGACCGAATTCGGCTCGCCGGCGTCCTACTCGGTGGTGACGACGAAGCCGGGCTGGCTCGGGGTGACGACGCCGGATCTTCCGAACGGCGAGCTCGGCTGGATCGCCCGCGACCCGCGCCTGGTCGAGGTCTACTGGACCCGCTACTCCCTGCACGCCTCGCTCGGCTCCCGCACCCTGGAGCTGCGCTACGGCCACAAGGTGGTGGGCGAGTGGTCGGTGACGGTCGGCGGGCCGGGGACCGAAACGCCCGCGGGCCGCTACGGCGTCACCGACGGCGTCAGCTTCGACGAAAGCCCCTATTACGGCTGCTGCGCCCTCGCCCTCAGCGGCCACCAGACCCACGAACTGCCCGCCGGCTGGATCGGCGGCGACCGCCTCGCCATCCACGGCACCCCCGGCGCCGTCGGCAACGCCGAATCGCTCGGCTGCATCCGCGCCACCGACGAGACGATGCGCTTCCTCTTCGCCCGCGTCCCCCTCGGCACCCCCGTGTTCGTCAGCGCTTAGGGACGGGACCGGGGAAGCTGGCGCCCCGGGGGTTGGGCCGGCGCCTGAAGCTGCAAGGGACGCGGCCTTCTCGGTGGCGGCCCGGGCAGGCTGTGGCCGCCACCGAGAAGGCCGGGTGATGTGGGGAGAGGCGCAGGCTCGGGTGGGTGCGTCGCAGAGAGACGCGGGAGATGTGAGGAAGGCGTCCTGTCCCGTGACGAAGACGTCTCGAGGTTCACGCTTCCCCATGTGTCGCCGAGGCATCGCCGAGGCGCGGTCGACCTGGGTGAACCCATGGCTTACGCAGGTCGACCACGCCTCCGTGGGGGCCTCTTATCCAGGAGGAAGGCTCACGCCTCCGTGGGGATCCCGTCGGAAGCGTCACGTCCTTCCGACCTTCCCTGAAGAAGCGTCACGTCCCGGGCGTCTCGTGGCGGCCACAGCCTGCCCGGGCCTCCACAAGACGCCCGGGACGCCGGACCCCGGCCGCCGCGGCCCCGAAGGACGCCGCCCCGGACCACGCCGCCCGGCGCAACGCCTAAGGCAGCAGGAGGTCGTTCTTGCTGCTGGCGCGGTAGGGGCCGACCTTGAAGGTGGCCGGGGCGCCGCCGGCGGCGCTGGCGCTGATCGTGTAGCGGCCGGTGGGAAGTTCGGTGGCGAAGGTGCCAGGGCTGTTGGGGGTGATCGTCGCCGAGGTCGTCGACTTGGGGCCCTTGATGATCAGCTTCTCCTCTTCGCCGGTCTGGTTGGCGGTGACGAAGACGACGTCCAGCGGCGCCTGGGTCTTGATCGGCGGCTGCGGGTGGTTCTGGTTCTGCGGCAGCTGCTGGTGCTTTTCCGGGCCGACGCCGATCACGCCCGGCTTGACGATGATGCCGCTCTTGCCGATCGTCACGCTGACCCGCGTGGCCACCGCCGGGCGCGGTTCGTTGGGGTGGCTCTCCGCCCCGCAACCGGCGCCGACGAGCGCCAAGATCAGCGCCGCGAGCGCGCCGCCCCCTGCGACTCTGGCTCTCCCGAGAACCATCTCGGGGTGAATCTAGTCGAAGGGGAGGGCGACAACTTCAGCCGTAACGCCATCTTCACCTACGGCGAGCGTGGCGCCCGGCTCCGCCTCGCGGCGGACGATCGCCAGGCCGATCGGCCCGAGGGCGGGGGAGACGACCGCCCCGCCGAGCGTCCCGACCTCCTTGTCCCCCAGCCGCAACGCCGCCCCGGGCGTCGCCGCGCCGCTCAGCCGCAGCCCGCGCAGGTGGCGGTTCGGCCTGCCCTTGTAGTGCAGGCGGGCGACCGTCTCCTGGCCGATGTAGCAGCCCTTGGTGAAGCTGACGGCGTCCTCGACGATCGCCGCCTCGGCGGGCATCGTGCCCGCGTCCATCTCGGCGCCGAAGCGCGGGACCCCGGCCTCGACCCGGGCGATCTCGACCGCCTCCGGGCTGACCTCGACCGCGCCCGCCTCGAGCAGCGCGGCGAGCAGTCGTTCGCGGTCGGCGGCGGCGCAGAAAAGGTCGATGCCGTGCAGGCCGCCGACCGCCGTCGCCGCGTTGCCGGCGATCTCGACCCGCTCGTTGGCGAACTCCGGCAGCGGTGGCGTGCCCGCGATCTCGGCGGCGCGCGGGCCGATCAGCGAGATCAGCGCCCGCTCCTCGCCGACGTCGGCGACCGCCACGTCGCGGCCGATCGAGTACATCGTCAGGTGTTTCAGCGCCTGCGCCCGCGCCGGCAGCTCGAAGTCGAGCTGGATCTCCTCCTCCGCCACCCGCAGCACTCGCAGGTCCGTCTGCAGGTGGCCCTTGCGGTCGAGCAGCGCCGCGTACTGGCCCTCGCCGACCCCGAGCGCCTCGACGTCGTTGGTCAGCTGGCCTTGCAGGTACTCGGCCCCGTCCGGCCCCGTCACCGCGATCACCGCGCGCCCGTCCCGCACCAGCACGCCGCACTCCTCGCGCAGTTGGCGGTACTGGGCGTCGAGCTCGACGGCGACGGGCATGGACCGGATTCTAGGAAGCTCGCCAGCCCGGCTTTTAGATATGTCTAAACTTGCTTTTTAGACGTGTCTAACTCTCAGGCCATCCAGGACTACGCGAAGGCGGTCTACGTGCTCGGGCTCGACCGCGAGGGCCTCGTGCCGAACGGCGAGGTCGCCGCGCGGATCGGCGTCACCCCGGCGACCGCGACCACGATGCTGCGCAAGCTCGCCGACCTCGGCCTCGCCCGGTACGTCCCCTACAAGGGGGCGGGCCTGACCCCGGCGGGGGAGAGGGTCGCGCTCGAGATGATCCGCCACCACCGGCTGATCGAGGCCTTCCTCGCCGAAACGCTGGGGATGCCGGCGGAGCGGGTCCACGACGAGGCCGAGGTGCTCGAGCACTACATCTCCGAGGACCTCGAGGCACTGATCGCGGCCAAGCTCGGCGAACCGAGCCACGATCCGCACGGGCAATCCGATCCCTGGCCCCGACCTGGCGCCGCCGGCGCCGGGGGCGCCGTGACGCCGCCCGCCACCCGCTCGGAAGCCGAACAGGCGCTCCCGGGCGAGGCCGCCGTCGCCGCGGCGGCGCACCGTTCCCTCCACGGCGAGGCGCGCGGGCTCTCCCGCATCTGGCCCTTCCTCGGTCCCGCCTTCGTCGCCGCCGTCGCCTACATCGACCCCGGCAACTTCGCCACCAACGTCAGCGGCGGCGCCAAGTTCGGCTACCTGCTGCTGTGGGTCGTCCTCGCCGCCAACCTGATCGCGATGCTGGTCCAGGCGCAGTCGGCGAAGCTCGGCATCGCCACCGGCAAGAACCTCGCCGAGCTCTGCCGCGAACGCTTCTCGCACCGCACCTCGATCGTCCTCTGGATCCAGGCGGAGATCGTCGCGATGGCCTGCGACCTGGCCGAGATCGTCGGCGCCTCGCTCGGCCTCAACCTGCTCTTCGGCATCCCCCTCTTCCTCGCCGGGCTGATCACCGGCGCCGCCACCTTCACCCTGCTCGCCCTGCAGCGGCGCGGCTTCCGCAAACTCGAGGCGGCGATCACGGCGCTGGTCGGGGTCGTCGTCATCTCCTTCGCCTACGAGCTCTTCAACGCCAACCCCGACGGCTCCGAAATCGCCCGTCACCTCTTCGTCCCGGCCTTCGACGGCACCGAAAGCATCCTGCTGGCGACCGGCATCGTCGGCGCCACGGTGATGCCGCACGTGATCTACCTGCACTCGGCGCTGACCCAGCACCGGATCGTCGGCCGCGACGACGAGGAGCGCCGGCGCATCCTGCGCTTCGAGAAAGTCGACGTGATCATCGCCCTGGCCCTCGCCGGCCTGGTCAACCTGGCGATGATGGTCGTCGCCGCGGCGCTCTTCCACGGCGGTGGCCTGAGCGGCATCGAAACGATCGAAGGCGCCTTCGAAGGGCTGAGGCGGCTCGACTCGCAGGGCGCCGCGACGATCTTCGGCATCGCCCTGCTGGCGTCCGGCTTCGCCTCCTCCTCGGTCGGGACGATGGCCGGTCAGGTGGTGATGCAGGGCTTCATCCACCGCCGGATCCCGCTCTTCCTGCGCCGCGCCCTGACCCTGACCCCGGCGCTGGTGGTCCTCGCGATCGGCGTCAACCCGACCGACGCGCTGGTCGGCTCGCAGGTGGTCCTCTCCTTCGGCATCCCCTTCGCGCTCGTGCCGCTGGTGCTGATCGCCTCCAGGCGCGAGGTGATGGGGGACCTGGTCAACCCGCGCTGGCTGACCGCGCTGGCGGCGCTGCTGGCGGGGCTGATCATCGCCCTCAACGTCTTCCTGCTGGTGGACTTCGCGATCGGTTAGTAGCCTTGCGGGCGATGGCACTCGCCGACGACTTCCAGCGCATCACCGATGCCCTGCCGCCGGACTGGACCGACCTCGAGGTCGACCTGCGGATCGAGGACGAGAGCCGCTACGTCGACGCCGCCGTCTTCGTCAGCCAGGTCAACGCGCAGGTCTACAACCGCAAGGCCTGGCACTGGCGCCTGGTCGTCGCCCACAGCTTCGGCCACGCGGCCGCGGCGGAGACGGTCAAGGGCGTGTTGGCGAAGCTCGACGCCGAGGGGATCGCGGGCGAGATCCGGGTCGCCGAGGTGCGCGAGGGACGCTCCGAGGTCGTGCAGATGTGGGGACGCCCGGAAAGCGTCCGCGAGGAGTTCCGGCAGCGCCGCGCGATCTGAGCGGGCGCCCGGGTACCTCCGCCGGACGATGGCCCGCGTCGTCAGCATCGCCACCGACCTGATGCTCTCCTCCCGCGTCGACGCGGGGCTGAGCGCGGCCGGGCACGAGGTCGTGACGGTGGGCTCGGTCGAGGGCGCGCCGCTCGAGGGGGCGGAGGCGATCGTCGCCGACCTCGACCTCGCCGATCCGGCGGCCCTGGCCGCGACCGGGGTGCCGGTGCTCGGCTACTACTCGCACGTCGACGTCGAGACCAAGGCGCGCGCCGAGGCGGCGGGGCTGGAGCGGGTCGTGCCGCGCTCGCGGATGTCGCGCGAACTGCCGGACCTGGTCGCCGCGCTGCTGGCGTAGATGTGATTCGCCGGCGGGCGGCCGAGGTGGGCGTGGTTCGGGGCGGGGGCGGCCGGCCGAGGTGGCGTGCTCCGGGGCCGTCGCGCCCGTCCGAGATGCGTCCCGGGCGTCTCGTGGCGGCCCGGGCAGGCTGTGGCCGCCACGAGACGCCCGGGGCGTGAGGGTTTCGGCGGGAAGTGGTCACAGGTCGTGACGAAGTCCACACTTCCTTGACGCTTCTGTCCGTGGATGGGATCCAGAAGGAGCATCCGTTGACGAAGACGCCGGGAACGTCACACCTCGAGGCCCTCCGGAGGCCGAGATCTAGGGCCCTGGGACGCGCTGTCGACCTTGACCTCCCTATGGCAGGGTCAAAGGGTGGTCACGTGATCGCAACGTCTGAAGAAGACGCAAGGAACGGTGTACTTCCCGACCTCTTAGTGACCTCCCGCACCCTCGGCCGTCTCGGCCACGGCCACAGCCTGCCCGGGCCGTGGACGAGACGGCCGCGTCCCTTTCTCCCCCGGGCGCCAGCTTCCGGCGGCCCAGGCTCCTTGCCTTGGGCGCCAGCTCCAGCCGGCCCAGGCCCCTCCCCCCGGGCGCCAGCTCCAGCCGCCCCATCCCTCCCCCGTGGAACCAGCACCTAGCCCAGGTCGAAGGCGCTCTTCACGTCCAGCGGTTCCGGCAGCAGGCCGTGGGAGCTCGCCCAGGCCGACCATTCCTTCAGCACCGCTTCCTTGAAGGGGAGCGGGTGGAGCGAGGGGAGGAGCACCTTCAGCTGCGCCCCGGTGTCGGCCTTTTCGAGACTCTTGTTCGCGGCGAGAAGGTCGCCGAGCGCCTGCTGCGGGTTCGCCTCGGTGAACCGGTAGCCGGCGCGGGTCGCTTCGACCATCGATTCGACCAGCTCCGGATCGGCTTCCACCTCCTTGCGGGTCGTCGTCAGCACCAGCTCGGGGTAGGCGGGGGCTCCGTATTCGTCGACCTTGAAGACCCGCAGGGGGATCCCCTTGCGCCGCGCCTCGACCGCCTCGTCGTTCCAGAAGCCGGTTGCCGCGTCGACCTTGCCGGCGGCCAGCGAGGCGACCGCGTTGTAGCCGATCGTGATTTCGTCGACCCCGCTCGGGTCGCCGCCGTCACCGCTCACCTCGGAATCGACCACCGCGGTGTCGGAGGGCAGGCCGGTGACCCCGACCGTCGCCCCGTCCAGGTCGCGCGGCCGCTTCACCGGGCCGTCCTTGCGCGCCAGCACCGCCGCCAGCGGCCGCTGCACGATCGGCATCAGGCCGACCAGTTCGAGGCCCTTCTCGTCGGCGATGCCGAGGTCGGTGATGTCGAGGATCGCGAACTGGGTGCGGCCCGCGGCGAGCAGCTTCGGCGCGTCGGTCGATTCGCCGGGGACCTGGACGCGGAGGTCGATCCCGGCGTCTTCGTAGAAGCCCTGGGCCTGCGCCGCGTAGATCCCGGCGTGGACCGCGTTGGGCGTGAAATCGAGCACGACGGTCGCGCCTTGCGGCGCGCCCGGTTCCGCACCGCTCCCGCCGCAGCCGGCCAGGCCGGCGAGCAGCAGGGCGGCCGCCAGCAGCGCGACAGCCCGTCTCATTCGGCGTGAGAGCCTATGTCTTCGGCTTCTTTGAGGAAATGTGGGTAGACTCGCGCCGCTTCGAATTTGAACTCAGGGACCAATTTCTAGGAGGGGACAAGACGGTGGAGCTGGAGCAAAAAGGACTTTCCGCGTATCTCGCGGAGTTGATCGGCACGTTTTTGCTGGTCTTCTTCATCACCAGCGTCGTCACCCTTTACGTCTCGGTCGGTTCGTCGACCTCGTTCGGCTCGGACTTCGCCGTCGTCGGCTTCGTCCAGGGCCTGACCCTGTTCGGCGTGATCTGCATGTTCGGGGCGGTCAGCGGTGGCCACTTCAACCCGGCCGTGACGCTTGCCGCGGCGGTGATCCGCCGGATCAGCGTCATCGACGCGGTCATCTACGTGCTCGCCCAGCTCTCCGGCGCGGTGCTCGGCGCGCTGCTCACCAAGGCGCTGCTGCTCGACGAGGGTCGCGCCGTCCACTACGGCGCCGGCTCGATCAGCGGCATGCTCTCCGGCAACCCCGCCGGCGCGGCGGTCGAGGCGATCGGCGTCTTCGCCCTCGTCCTCGTGATCCTCGCCGTCGTCTTCTCCGAGAAGAGCACCAAGGACTGGGGCCCGCTGGCGATCGGCACCACCTTCGTCTTCATGGTCATGGTCGGCGGCCCGCTGACCGGTGCCTGCTTCAACCCGGCCCGCTGGTTCGGCGCCGCGCTCGTCTCCAGCGAATGGGGCGGGGTCTGGCCTTACCTGGTCGGCCCGGTGGTCGGCTCTCTGGCCGCCGTCGCGGTCTGGTACTTCGTGATCGAGTCCGGCGGTCCCGCCCCGGTCGAGCCGCCGCAGCGGGTCAAACCGTCGGCTGAGCCGGCCGCGAAAAAAGCCTAGGCGCTTATCACCGCCCGGCGAGGGCGGCAACCACCCGCTTGTCTACAGGGCGCGTCCGGCCGAGCCGGCGCGCCCTGTAGCTTTGCCGGGGTGCAACGGGTCACTTTCTCCCGCAACTTCACGCTTTCGCTGTCGCGGACGTGCCAGTGCTACTGCAAGTACTGCGCCTTCGCCACGCACCAGGCCCATCTGCACGCGCCGGTCGACGTCGAACGGATCCTCGACGAAGCGCTGCGGCGCAACACCAAGGAGCTCCTCGTCCTCACCGGTGAGCGGCCCGAGGTCAACCCCGTCGTCGCCGAACGGCTGGCGGCCTGGGGACACGAGGACTTCACCTCCTACGTGGTCTGGGCCTGCGAACGGGCGCTCGAACGGGGGATGCTTCCGCACACGAATCTGGGGGTGCTCTCGAAGACCGATCTCGCGCGGCTGCGCGAGGTGACCGCGTCCCAGGGGCTGATGCTGGAGTCCGTGGACGAGAGCCTCATGGAGACTGTCCATCAGGGCTCGCCCACGAAGCACCCGAGCGCGCGCTTGGGGACCATCCAGGCAGCGGGCGAACTGAAGATCCCTTTCACGACCGGCATCCTGGTCGGGATCGGGGAGAGCGTCGAGTCGCGGGTCGAATCCTTGGAAGCCATCGCGGATCTCCATCGCGAGTACGGCCACATCCAGGAGATCATCCTCCAGAACTTCGTCCCCCATCCGCGCTACTACGGAGCCGAGGTGGCCGACATCGCCAACGAGGCTTCGAAGAAGCGCTGGAGTCGTGGCGAGGAGGGCACCGGGGAGGACCCTTCTCTCACGAACGGCGGGGAGGTTCGTTCAGGGTCCTCCCCGGTGCCCTTGCCGGCGTGGGCGGACGACGTCGGGATCGACGAGATCAAAAGGCTCATCGCGGAGTGCAAGCGGCTGATGCCGGACGTGGGCGTGCAGGTGCCGCCGAACCTGAGCGACTGGTGGCCGGAGCTGGTGGAAGCGGGTGCGACTGACCTCGGTGGGCTCTCCGCCAATGGCGATCACATCTCGCCGGAGGAGCCGTTCCCGAGTCCGCACCAGGTGCGCAAGGAGCTGGCGCCGCGGGGGTACGCGCTGACCGAGAGGCTTTGCGTCTATCCGCAGTACATGGACATGGACTGGATGGAGCAAGGGGTCCTCGATGTCATCAAGCTGAAGTACTGGAGCTTCATCCCGCGGAAAGGCAGCGGCAGGCGCTCGGAAGAGATCATCGATCCGCGCCTCGCGCCACGGGCGATCGAGAAGGGGCGCGAGGGAACCCGGCTGACCGAGGACGAGCTGGTCGCGCTCTTCGCCGAGACGCGGCCCGAGGTGATCGAGGAGATGCGGATCGCCGCCGACGAGCTGCGCGAGGAACTCGCCGGCGACGTCGCCACCTTCGTCGTCAACCGCAACATCAACTTCACCAACGTCTGCGTCGTCGGCTGCGCCTTCTGCGGCTTCGGCCAGGGCAGGCGCTCCCCGGACGCCTACGAAGTCGGCGAGTCGGACTTCGCCGACCGGATCCGCGAAGCGGTCGACTTCGGCGCCACCGAGCTCTGCATGCAGGGCGGCATCCACCCCGACCTGACCCTGGAGGAGTACGGCCGCTGGCTGCGCCTCGCCAAGGAGACGGCGCCGCAGCTGCACCTGCACGCCTACTCGCCGATGGAGATCAACCACGCCTGCGAGCGCTCCGGCAAGGAGCCCGGGGAAGTCTTCGAGTACCTGCTCGAGTGCGGGCTCGGCTCGACCCCGGGGACCGCCGCCGAGGTGCTCGACGACGGCGTCCGCCAGCGGATCTCGCCGAACAAGCTCCCGGTGGCCCGTTGGATCGAGATCATCGAAGCGAGCCACCGGGCGGGGCTGCGCTCGACCTCGACGGTGATGTTCGGCCACATCGAGGAGCCGCGCGAGCTCGCCCGCCACATGGCGATCGTCCGCTCGCTGCAGGAGCGGACCGGCGGCATCACCGAGTTCGTGCCGCTCAGCTTCATCCCCTTCAACACGCTGCTCGGGCGCACCCACGGGATCGAAGAGATCACCGTGCGGGAGAACCTCAAGCACACCGCCGCCTTCCGCCTGGCGCTCGGCCGCACGATCACCAACCTGCAGGCGAGCTGGGTGAAGATGGGCCTGGAGGGCGCGACCGAGGCGCTGCGCTGGGGCGTCAACGACCTCGGCGGGACGCTGATGGAGGAGAACATCTCGCGCATGGCCGGGTCCCAGCACGGGGTCAAGCTCGACCCCGAGGACCTGATCGCCGCCGCCCGCGCGGCGGGCCGCACCCCCGCCCAGCGGACGACGCTCTACGAGATCGTCGAGACCTACTCGGCGGCCTGAGGGGACGGTCGGGCGATGCGGGCGATGGTCCTCGACCGGCCCGGGCAGCCGCTGCGCGCCGCCGAGCTGCCGGAGCCGGAGCCCGGGCCAGGGCAGGTCAAGCTCGCCGTCCGCACCTGCGGCGTCTGCCGCACCGACCTCCACATCTACGACTCCGAGCTGCAGGGGGAGCCGAAGCTGCCGCTGGTGATGGGGCACCAGATCGTCGGCACGGCGGTCGGGCTGGGGGAGGGGGCGGGGCGGTTCGAGCTCGGCGAGCGGGTCGGCGTGCCCTGGCTCGGCTGGGCCGACGGCACCTGCCGCTACTGCCGCTCGGGGCGGGAGAACCTCTGCGAGCACGCCCGCTTCACCGGCTACGACATCGACGGCGGCTACGCCGAGTTCTGCGTCGCCGCCGAGGACTTCTGCTTCCCGATCCCCGACCTCTACGTCGACGCCGAGGCGGCGCCGCTGCTCTGCGCCGGGCTGATCGGCTACCGGGCGCTACGGCTGGTCGGCGAGGCGGCGCGGATCGGCTTCTACGGCTTCGGCTCCAGCGCCCACATCCTCTGCCAGGTCGCGGCCCACGAAGGGCGGCGTGTCTTCGCCTTCACCCGCGACGGCGACGCGGCGGGCCAGGAGTTCGCGCTCGACCTCGGCGCCGAGTGGGCGGGCGGCTCCTCCGAGCTGCCGCCGGAGCAGCTCGACGGGGCGATCGTCTTCGCCGCGGTCGGGCCGCTGATGGTGCAGGCGCTGAAGGCGAGCGCGCCCGGCGCCCGGGTGATCAGCGCCGGCATCCACATGAGCGAGATCCCTGCCTTCTCCTACGACCTGCTCTGGGAGGAGCGCACGCTCGGCTCGGTCGCCAACCTGACCCGCGCCGACGGCGACGACCTGCTGCGGGTGGCGCCG
This sequence comes from Solirubrobacterales bacterium, assembly GCA_047601885.1. Taxonomy (GTDB): domain Bacteria; phylum Actinomycetota; class Thermoleophilia; order Solirubrobacterales; family 70-9; genus VAYN01. The sequence goes on along the minus strand of JASGIK010000001.1, from coordinate 486,365 downwards.
GAAGTGCCGGTGCGGGCGAAGGTGACGACCTACGCGCTCGCGGACGCCCAGGAGGCGCTCGAGGACGTCCGCGCCGGGAAGATCGAGGGCTCCGCCGTCCTCGTCGTCAGCGAGTAGCTCCGCCGCGCCCGGGTACCTGGCGAGTAGCCAGGAAGCGAAAGGAAGGGAATCACCATGCCTGACACGCCGAGCAACGCCGACGACGCCAAAGGGCGCGTCAAGGAGGCCGCCGGGAACCTGACCGGCGACAAAGACCTGCAGAACGAGGGGAAGCTCGACCAGGCCACCGGCAAGGTCAAGGAGGGGATCGACAGCGTCGCCGACAAGGCGCGCAGCCTTCTCCACAGAGACAAGGACTAGCGGAAGAGGTCGTCCTCGCGCGGCCGGCGGATCGCCGCCGCGCCGGGGCCGTCCTCCTCGGTGACCCAGCGGTCGAGGCCGCCGACCACCACCGCCGGCACCGCCGCCGCCTTGTCGCGGACGAGGTCGGCGGCGGCGGCCGCCTCGTCGGCGATCGCGATCTGGGTCGCCATCAGCTCGCGGCCGGTGGCGTCGCGGCGGCCGCGCCAGTCGTCGACCGGGACCAGCCCGGCGCAGCCGATCGCCACCTCGGCCTGACCGACCCGCCAGGCGCGGCCGAAGCTGTCGGCGATGACGACGCCGATCCGCGCCCCCTGGGTGGCGCCGATCTCGGTCCGCAGCCGCCGCGCCGAGGCGTCGGGGTCCTCGGGCAGCAGCAGGACCGACCCGGGGTCGCCGACGTTGGAGCTGTCGATCCCGGCGTTGGCGCAGACGAAGCCGTGGACGGTCTCGACGATCAGCACGCTGCCGACCGCCCGCACCACCTCGGTGCTCTCCTCGAGGATCAGCTCGACCAGCGCCGGCTCCTTTCCCAGCACCGCCGCGTAGCGGCGCGCCTCGGCGCCGGGGATGACCGACGAGAGGCGGCGCAGCCGTCCCTCGGCCTTGGAGACGACCTTCTGCGAGACGACGACGACGTCGCCGTCGACCAGCTCCCCGGCGCGCTCGGCGATCAGCTCGCCGAGCGGGTCGCCCTCGCCGATCTCGGGGATGCCGAGGACGGGGCGGATGCGCACTTCGGCGGCGCTCATATCCCCAGCGCCTTCGCCGTCCGCCGCGCGCCGCCGCCGCGCTCCACCCGCATCGTCAGCGCGACGATGTCGGCGGGGGTGTCCAGGTCCAGCCCCAGCGAGGGCAGCTCCTCGACCCCGTAGGGGATCCCCGCGGCGCGCGCCGCTTCGACGTGGCGGTCGCGGCTGCCCTCGCCGAAGCTCGGCTCGATCGCGCCCGGCGGCGCCAGCACCAGCGCGTTGGTCCCGGCGCCGTGGCGGTCGGGGATCACGGCGACGTAGGGGTCGGGGACGCCGGTCAGCATCTTGTCCAGCTCGCGCGGGTCGAGCAGCGGGCAGTCCCCGGGCAGCAGCGCGACGCAGTTCGCCCCGCTCGCTTCGGCCGCCGCGATCCCGGCCAGCGCCGCGGCGCTGTGGCTCGAGTCCTCGAAGTCGGTGACCAGCTCCGCGCCCGCCGCCGCGGCCAGCGCCGCCGCCGCCGGCTCCTGGCTGACGACGATCGTCCGCTCGACCATCCGCGCCGCGCCGATCGCCTCGAGGACGTCGGCGACCATCGCCGCGATCAGCTCCGGCCTGCGCTCCGGCTCGATCCCCGGCGCGAGCCGCGACTTCGCCACCGCGAAGCGCTTCACCGGCACCACCGCGGTCGCCCTCACGGTTGGATCAGGGTCTCGGCGTAGTCGAGCACCGTCCGCGCCAGCCGCGCCCGGCCCATCGCGCCGTCCATCAGCGTCGCGGCGGCGAGGGTCGGGATCTCGGTGGGGGGCGGGTCGGGGTCGCCCTCGTCGACGACCATCGCGTCGATCAGCCCGGCGTAGAGCGAGGCGACGCCCGTCGCCGTGGTCGGTCGTCCCAGCGCGTTCATGAACTTGTCGGTCGGCCCCTTGACGACCTTGCCCGCGACGTAGGGGCTGACCGCGACCACCGGCGCTATCGAGGCGTCGATCGCCGCCCGCATCCCGCGCAGGGCGAGGATCGGGCCGATCGAGATCACCGGGTTGGAGGGGCCGATGACGATCACGTCGGCGGCGCGGATCGCGGCGACCACCTCGTGGGTGGGCGACGCCGCGGCGATCCCGTCGAGCTCCACGCCGAGCACCTCGGGCCGGCCGCCGTCGAGGATCAGGTACTCCTGCAGGTCGCGCCGGCCGTGCTCGGTGATCACCTTGGTGCGGACCGGCTCGTCGCACATCGGCAGCACCTTCGCCTCGACCCCGAGGCCGCGGGCGATCTGCGCCTGGGCGTCGGTCTGGCGGCCGCCCTCGCGCAGGAACTCGGCCCGGTAGAGGCAGGCGGCGAGGTCGCGGTCGGAGAGGCCGAACCAGTTCGGCGCGCCGATGTCGGCCATCCGCTCGATCACCTTGAAGGTGTCGTCGCGGAGGCCCCAGCCGCGCTCCTCGTCGATTTCGCCGGAGAGCCAGTAGGTGCAGAGGTCGGGGTCGGGGGAGACGTGGACGCCGAGGGTCTCGACGTCGTCGCCGGTGTTGGCGATCACGGTCAGGTCGGACCCGAGCTCCTCCTGCATCCCGGCGGCGAGTTTGGCTCCGCCGGTGCCGCCCGCGAGGAGGGCGACGCGCATCGATTCCTGGCTTCGCAAGGGGAGCCAGTCTATGCTCCCGGCCATGCGGCTCGACGGGAGGAAGGCGCTGGTGACCGGCGGCGCGTCGGGGATCGGCGCGGCGATCGCCGGGCGGCTCGCGGCGGAAGGGGCCGAGGTCTGGGTCGGCGACGTCGACGTGGCGGGCGCGGAGCGGGTCGCGGGGGAGATCAACGGGCACGGGATCGAGCTCGACGTCACCTCGCTCGACTCGGCGCGGGCGGCGATCGAGGAAATCGAGGACGTCGCGATCCTCGTCAACAACGCCGGCACCGACGAGTTCGGCTTCTTCCCGACCACCAGCCCCGAGCAGTGGCGGCGGGTGATCGACATCAACCTGGGCGGCGTGCTCAACTGCACCGCGGCGGCGCTGCCCGTCATGCAGGCGGCCGGCTACGGGCGGATCGTCTCGATCTCCAGCGAGGCGGGGCGGGTCGGCTCCAAGGGCAGCGCCGTCTACTCGGCGGCGAAGGCGGGCGTGATCGGCTTCACCAAGGTGATCGCGCGGGAGAACGGCCGCTACGACATCACCGCCAACGCGATCGCCCCGGGGCCGATCGAGACGCCCCTCCTGATGGGGGCCAAAGAGCTGGGGGAGATAGGCGAGCGGCTGATCGACAACATGCGCTCCCAGACCCAGCTCGGGCGCCTCGGGCAGCCCTTCGAGGTGGCCGCCGCGGTGGCCTTCCTGGCCTCCGACGACGCCACCTTCGTGACCGGCGAGACGCTCGGCGTCAGCGGCGGCCTCGGCATGGTCTAGGCCCGGACGGACAAGCGGGACACATACGAACATATGTTCGTATTCCTGGTAACCTCGTCGCCATGGCGGGGATGGCCGATCGCGAGGACCGGGAAGCTCAGGCGAAGGCGTTGAGAGCCGTCCTCCTGGCCGGCGAGGGCGGCCTGACGGAAGAGCAGCTGGAGGCGCGCTGCGAGGGCCTGGAGGCGTCCCGGATCGAGCGCGCCGCCGAGGCGCTGCTCACCTCCGGCCTGCTCAAACGCGAGGAAGCGCGCCTCTGTCCCAGCGGCGCCGCCACCCGCTTCAACCGCCTCCGCCCGCTCTGAGCGAGGTTTTCCGAGCGTTCGGGGGGCGAGTCCTGGACGCTCGTCGACTTAAGCCGCCTATGACCGGCTTAAGTCGACGAGCGGCGGACCGCCCGCAAGAGAGCGCGTGGTCTCTCGCGCGCAGGCAGCACGGAGTTCTCACGCACGACCAGTTGACGGGCCTGGGACTCACGCGTCACGGCATCCAGCACCGCATCGCCCGGGGACGACTGCACCCGGTCCGTCGCGGGATCTACGCCGTCGGGAGGGCGGAGCTGACCTCGCAGGGACGTTGGATGGCGGCGGTCCTCGCTTGTGGCGGGCAAGGGAGGGCGGCGCTCAGCCATTCGAGCGCGGCCGCTCTCTTCAAGATCGGCGTCGAGCGGGTCGGGGCGATCGAGGTGACGCGAGTCGCTCCGAGTTCGATTCAACCCGCCGGCGTCAAGGTCCACAGGCGGCCGAGCCTTCGCGACGGCTGGTACGGGCTCTACGAAGGGATCCCGATCACCTCGCCGGTGCAGACGCTGATCGACCTCGCCACCCGGCATGGCGGGGCGACGATGGAGCGGTCGATCAACGAGGCGGACAAACTGGGGCTCGTCCGCACCGATGACCTGCGCAAGGCGCTCGAGGACCATCGGGGTGAGCCAGGGGTCGCGCGGCTGCGGGAGATCATCGACCAGCGGACCTTCCGCTACACGCGCACCGGGCTGGAGCGGGCGTTCCTGCCGCTCGCGCGCCAGGCCGGCTTGCCGGTGCCGGAGACCTCCGTCTACGTCACCGGCCACGAGGTCGATTTCCACTTCCCCGAGCTGGGTCTGGTGGTCGAGACCGACGGCCTCACCTACCACCGCACGCCGGCCGCGCAGGCGAAGGATCGGGAACGGGACCAGGACCACTCGGCGGCCGGACTGTTCCCGCTGCGGTTCACCCACGGCCAGATCAGGTACGAACCGGACCACGTGGTGCGGACCTTGCGAGCGACGGCTTCTTGGCGGCGCGCCGCGTAGGCTCCCCCGGTGAGCGAATCGGCGACGCCCCGCGGCCAGACCCAGACCGCCCTGGTCTCGATCGGGGCGGCCGTCCTGCTCGTCGTGCTCAAGCTCGGGACCGGGATCGCGACCGGCTCGCTGGCGCTGGTCTCGGCCGGGATCGAGTCCAGCGGCGACGTCATCGCGGCGATCCTGACGCTGGCGGCGATCCGGCTCGGCGGCCATCCGCCCGATCGCGAGCATCCTTACGGCCACCGGCGGGCGGAGAACCTGGCGGCGCTCGGCGAGGCGGCGATCCTGACCGGCGGCGGCGCCTTCGTCGTGATCGAGGCGATCGACCGGCTGAGCAGCGGCGGCGACGGCGGCTTCGAAGCCGCCTGGTACGTCTTCGCGGTCATCGCGATCGTGCTCGCCGTCGACGTCAGCCGGGTGGTCGTCTCCCTGCGCGGCGCGAAGGAGTTCAAGTCGGCCGCGCTGCGCTCCAACGCCTTCCACTTCGCCGGCGACATGACGGGCTCGATCGCCGTCCTTTTCGGCATCCTCGCCGTCGCGCTCGGCTTCCGGCAGGGGGACGCGATCGCCTCGCTGGTCGTCGCCGCGATCATCTTCACCGCCGCCGCCCGGCTGATCTACGAGAACTCGCTGATCCTGATGGACACCACGCCGCTGGAGGCCCAGGCCTCCGCCGAAGCGGCGATCCGGGCGCTCGGCGAGGAGATCGAGCTGCGCCAGCTGCGCCTGAGGGAGTCCGGCGGCCACTACTTCGCCGACGCGACGATCGGCGCCGCCCCGGACAAGGCGCTGGTCGCCAGCCACAAGGTCGCCGACCGGGTCGAGGCCGCCGTCCGCCGCGCCCTGCCCGACGCCGACGTCGTCGTCCACGTCGAGCCGCTGCGCGAAGGCCTCGACCTGCGCGCCCGGGCGCTCGCGATCGCCCTCGCCGAGCCGCCGGTCGAAGAAGCCCACGACATCGCGATCTACCAGCGCGACGGCCGCTGCAGCGTCTCCATGCACCTGAAGCTGGACGCCGGGACGCCGCTCGCCGCGGCGCACGAGGTGGCGGAGCGGATCGAGGCGGCGCTGCGGGCCGAGTCCGAGGTCGACGACGTGCAGACGCACCTGGAGCCGCTGGAGGAGCCGCTGATCGTGCGTTCCGAGGACGACGACGGCGGCGCTGCCGAGCGGATCGCGACGCTGGTCGCCGAGCGGACCGGGGCGCCGCCCCGCCGCCTCCGACTGCTGACCACCGACCTCGGCCTGGTCGTCTTCGTCGACGTCGTCGCCAGCCCGGAGGCGACGCTCGAGGCGGCGCACGAGATGGCGCGCCGGCTCGAGCAGGAGATCCGCCGCAGCAGGCCGGAGGGCTCGGCGCGGATCGTCGACGTCGTCGTCCACACCGAGCCCTAGGCCGGCGCCTGCCGGAGCCTAGTCGTCCTTCGGCTCTTCTCCGTTCGGTTCGAGCGCGTACCACTCGGCGCCGAAGCCGTCGACGTCGTTGCCGTTCGTTTCACCCGGCTTCGAGTCGCCCTCGAACCCGTACAGCGGATGGCCGCCGTAGGTGACCTGGACGCTGCCGTCCTTGCGCTTCGTGGTGCCGAGCAGGGATGCTTCGGCGCCGCCCTCGGCCGTCGGTTCGCCTTCGGTCAGGAGCGGCGGCCAGGCGGTCGCGCAGCCGCCGTAGCAGGACGAGGTCGTGCCCTTGTCCTTGTGGAAGTCGTAGAGCGTCATCCCTTCGGCATCGACGATGACCTTGCCGAGGTCGGGCGTGTTCATCACTTTCACCACGGCCGCGCCGGAGCCGGTTTCAGGGGCGGCGGTCGTTTCGGCGCTTTCGTTCCCCCCGTAGCGGCCACCCCCGTAGCCGGAGTTGCTCACCGGTTCGGCTTCGGCCGAGCTCGAGCTGCTCGAGCCGCCACCGCCGCATCCGGCGATCACCAGCAGCCCGACCAGCGCGAGCCCCGCGACCAACAGATGACTCTTCCTCACGATCGCCTCCTTGTAGCTTGGGTAGGTGCCCGATCTACGAAGCGGCGACGGCGGGGGTTCAACCCGCTACCGGCGGCTCGCCTTCGGCGTCGCGACGGCGGTCGCCGCCGCCGACCAGATCGCCAAGCAGCTCGCCACGCGCTTCCTCGCCGACGGGCCGGTCCACCTCTTCGGCGGCGTCCACCTGCAGCTGTTCCGCAACTTCGCCGGGCCCGGCGGGCAGTGGGCCGGCCACACCGTCGCGATCTCCGTCTTCACCGTGCTCGCCGCGGTCGCGCTCTGCCTCTACATCGCCCGCGGGCGCCTCGATCGCACCAACGCGATCGCCCTCGGCCTCTTCCTCGGCGGCGCGCTCGGCAACGGCCTCGACCGCGTCTTCCGCGCCCCCGGCCCCCTCCGCGGCGGCGTCGTCGACTGGCTCGCCCCGAGCGCCCACGGCGGCAGCATGAACCTCGCCGACCTCTCCCTCAACGCCGCGGTCGTGATCCTGATCGCGGGCGCGCTGATCTCGATGCGCCCGGCAAAAAAGAAGCGGCGCCCGGTGAACCCGGACGCCGCCGCCTGAAATATCGCCACGCAGACCGGGGGCGGGGATGACCCTGAACGAACCTCCCTGCAGTTCGTGAGAGAAGGGTCATCCCCGCCCCCGGCGGGCAACGTCGTCCCGCTTACTGCGCCTGCAGCACCATCGAGAACGTCCCGAACAGTTCGCCCGCGGCGAATTCACTGCTCGCCGGAGGCGTCGTTTCGCCCTGGTTGAACGTCGAGTTCAGGGTCGAGGCGGCGACCGCCTGGAGCTTCGCTTCGGCCCCCTTGATCGTCACCGTCCGCGCGCTCGAGTTCGACGTGATCGCGCTCGAGGGGATCGTCAGGTCGACGATCGAGGAGCGGCCCGTCGCGCCCGGGGTCGGCAGGATTTCCAGTTCCACCGTCGCCGTCTTCTGGGCGAATTCGACGTCGATGTTGGTGATCTTCATCGTCGGCGAGACGGTTTTGTCTTCCTTGACGATTTCGATCCCACCCGAGGTGGCGATCGTGCCGGAGCCGTAGTCGGTCGCCAGCGTGCCGCCGGTGATCGGGAAGGTGAACTGGCTCACTTTCGAGTTCTTCGCCGGTGAGATCGGCTTGATCCCGCTGGACGCGTTGACGCCCTTTTCGACGAATTTGGCGAGGATCTTCGAGCTGACGTTCAGCGTCGCTTCGTTCTGGCCGAGGATGGTCAGCGTCGAGGGCACCGTGGTGCTGAACTCGTTGCTCATCACCCGCGCGGTGATCCGCTGCCCGCCCTTGAGGCCGAGCTGGTTGGAGATCCGCTTGGCGGCCTTCTCGGTCAGCGTCAGCTGGCCCGACTTGATCCGCGCGCCGAAGCCTTCGCGGGCGGTGCTCGGCGAGCTGATCGTCGCGAACGCCATGTGGGCGCGGGCGATCGTCGCGTAGACCGTGTCGTGGACGGTGTTCACTTCGACGCCGGTGATCGCCACCGAGCGGGCGCCCTTGACGAACTGGAAGCCGCCGGGGCTGATGATCTTGCCCTGGTAGGTGGTCGGGTCGAACTTGCCTTCACCGACGGGCAGGCTGATCTTGTTGCCACCGACCTGGCCGGTGCTGACGCCGGCCACGCCGACGCCGAGGTTGGTCAGCTTCTTGAGGAAGCCCTTCTTCATGTGGAGGTCGGTCGTGCCACCGGAGAGCGGGTCCCGGGCCGCGTTGGCGGCGGGGACGAACGCGAGGAGCGCGGCGACGACTGCCGCCGCCCCGACGATCATCCGGAGAGCGACCGGCCGGGTTGAGGCGTGGGTCATGTCGTCCTTCCGTAGTTGCTTGGATCGGTACCTGCTGCAACACGGGTCACCTGCCCGATGTTCCGGTCGACTACCCCGATGGTCGGGTGCTTGCAGGATCTTCTTGCGCGCTCAGGCGGCGCGGAGCGGCGTGCTCAGGCGGCTTCGAGGAGCGCCTGGCGCAGCTTTGCCTCGGTCTGCGGACCGCGGAAGGTGGCGACTATCTCGCCCTCCGGGCTGATCACGAAGGAGGTCGGCAGGCCGACCAGCCCGTACTGTTCCCCGGCCGCGCCGGAGGTGTCGGCGAGGACGGGGAACTTCCAGCCCGTGCCTGCGGACGAAGGCGCGCGCCGCGCCGCCCGCGTCGTCCCAGTCGACGGCGACGATCGTCGCCTTGTCGCCGATCGCTTCGGAAAGCTTGCGCAGGGTCGGCGCCTCCTCGGCGCAGGGGTCGCACCAGCTGGCGAAGAAGTCGATCAGCGCCGGCTTGCCGCGCAGCGAGGCGAGGTCGACGGCGGGCTCCTGCAGCGCCTTGGTCGGCAGCGGCGGTGCCTGGCGGTCGTCGGATCCCGAGCCGCTGCCGCTCGCCACCTCGACCACGACGATGACCCCGACGACGAGCACCGCGACCGCGACCCAGCGGGCCCGCGGCGCCGCCCGCCAGAGCCGCTTCACAGCTGCGCCAGGGTCTTCGTGCCGAGGGCGAGCTTGGCGGGCTTGAAGTTCGGCGGGTAGAGCGCGCGGATCCGGCCCTGCGGGTCGATCGCGAAGATTTCCGCGTTGTGCTCGATTTCCTCGGGGTCGTTGGCGTCCCGTTCGGGCTTCACGCCCCAGGCGGTCCAGACCTTCTCCAGTTCCTTGCGGGAGCCGAGCAGCCAGTCGATCTCACCGGTCGTGCGGTGGCGCCTGTTGAAGGCGGCGGCGCTCGCCGGGGTGTCGCCGGCCGGGTCGACGGAGACGGCGAGGAAGATCGGCCGTTCCGACTTCTTCAGGTGCGCGTAGGCGGTGTGGAGCTTGCCGGCGACGATCGGGCAGAGGTCGGTGCAGTGGGTGTAGAGGAAGGCGACGAGGACCGCGTGGCCCTTCAGCTTCGCCAGGCTGACCTTCTTGCCGTACTGGTCGGTCAGTTCGATCGCGGGCGCGTTCCTGGCCGGGACGGCGTCGGCGCCGGGCACTTCCGTCAGCGTCACCGCGGCGTCGCTGGAGCTGCCGCCGCCACCGCAGGCGGCGACCAGCAGGCCGAGTAGGACGGCGGTCATGGCAAGGGGGGCGGTACGGCGGAAACGGCGGGGCGACACGACTCTTAAAGCTATGTGTGAATGCTAAACCGAGTCTCAATTTGCGCCGCCGATAGCTTGGGCGTATGGAGCACGCCCGCCGCGACGATCTCGAGCCCTACGTGACCCGCGACGGGTCGACGATCCGCGAGTGGGCGGGGCCGGGATACGCGGCCGCGGCGGCCGGCCTCAGTCTGGCCGAGGCGACGGTGGTACCGGGCGGGGCGACGATCGAACACCTGCACCGCCGGTCCGAGGAGCTCTACCTGGTGACCGCCGGCGCCGGTCTGCTGCGGGTCGGCGAGGAGGAGCGGCGCGTCGAGGCCGGCGACTGCGTGGCGATCCCGCCGGGGACGCCGCACCGGCTGCGCAACGACGGCGAGGTCGATCTGGTCGTCGTCTGTGCCTGCGCGCCGCCGTACTCGCACGAGGACACGGTCCTGCTCGGAGACGGTTAGCGGTGGCGATCGCGTTGCGCGAGGCGCGCCGCGGCGACGAGCTCGCCATCGCCGCGGTCCACGTGCGGTCGTGGCAGGAGGCCTACCGGGAGCTGATGCCGGCCGAGTTCCTCGCCGGGCTGGACCCGCGGGACCGGGCCGAGCGGTACGAGTTCGAGGGCGGCGAGGGGGCGCCGACGACGGTCGTCGCCGTGGCCGGCGAGGACGGCGGGGAGGCGATCGTCGGCTTCGTCAGGTTCGGGGCCTCGCGCGACGCGGATGCCGAGGGGCTGGGGGAGGTCCAGGCGCTGTACGTGGATCCGGAGCGGCACGCGGGCGGCGTGGGGCGGATGCTGATGGCGGAGGCCCGGCGGCGGCTCGTCGAGGCCGGATTCGCGGAGGCGATCCTTTGGGTCCTGCTGGGCAACGAGCGCGCCGCCGCCTTCTACGAACGCGAAGGCTGGGCCCCGGACGGCGCCACCCGCGAGGAGCAGCCCTACGGGATCGTCAGCAACGTGATCCGCTTCCGCCGGCGGCTGGAGTGACGCTCACACCTGGTCGCGGCGGAAGCAGTCGACCGAGTGGTCGTTGACGATGCCGACCGCCTGCATCCAGGCGTGGACGATCGTCGGGCCGACGAACTTGAAGCCGCGGCGCTTCAGCTCCTTCGAGATCTGCTCGGAGAGCGGCGTCTTGGCGAGGATCTCGACCCCGTCGCCGCGCAGCACCTCGCCGTCGGTGAAGGACCAGCAGAAGTCGGCGAAATCTTCGCCCGCGTCGCGCATCTCGCAGAAGACCTGGGCGCCCTTGATCGTCGACTCGATCTTCGCCCGCGAGCGGATGATCCCCGCGTCGCCGAGCAGGCGCTCGACGTCGCGCCGCTTGAACCTCGCCACCTTGTCGGGATCGAACCCCTCGAACCCGGCGCGGAAGGCGCCGCGCTTGCGCAGCACCGTGATCCAGGCCAGCCCGGCCTGGAAGCCGTCCAGCATCAGCTTCTCCCAGAGCGCCCGCGGGTCGCGCTCCGGCACGCCCCACTCCTCGTCGTGGTAGGCGCGCATCAGCGGGTCGGACACCGCCCAGGCGCAGCGGCCCGGCTCGCTCACCGGTCCCGCCATTGCTCGGCGCGGATCGCGAAGCGGGCGTGGTCGCGCCAGTGGCCGCCGATCTTCAGGTAGCGCTCGGAGAAGCCCTCGCGGACGAAGCCGCAGCGCTCGACCAGGGCGATCGAGGCGGCGTTGGCGGGCTGGATGTTGGCTTCGATCCGGTGCAGGGCAAGGTCGTCGAAGCAGCGCGCCAGGACCAGTCGCAGGGCGGCCGTCATGTAGCCGGCGCCGCTCCACCCGGCGACGCCGCCGTAGCCGAGGAAGGCGCTCTGCAGCGGTCCGCGGATGATCTGGCTGACGTTGAAGTAGCCGACGATCGCGCCGTCCTCGGGGCGCAACGCCAGGTTGGCGTCGAAGTCGGAGCGGGCGGCGCGGACCAGCCAGGCGTCGAACTCGGGGGCGCTGACCGGCGGCGTCACCCAGGGCCGGTGCAGCTCGGCGCTCGCCTGCATCGCCGCGATGAAGGCCTCGCGGTCGTCCGGCCGCGGCGCCCGCAGTTCGACCGCGGGAGCGGAGCGGAGAGAGGGCGACTGGTCCTGGGCCGGGGTGGGGCGCGCCACGGCGCCAATCCTAGGCATCGGCCGGCACGGCCGGGGGTGGCCGGTACGTGGGCGTCTCCGATCTCACGTTCCCGCCGCGTCGCGCGTTTGACTTGGAAAGCGAGCGTAGGAGGATCGACTCATGGCCGACGTCACCTGGGACATCTACGAGAGCCCGCTCGGGCCGCTGACGCTGATCGCCGGGCCGGCGGGCCTGCGCGGGCTCTGGTTCCCGGGCAAGACGCCGGTGCCGCCGGAGTCGGCGCGGGCGCCGCTCGCCGCGGTGACCGAGCAGCTCGACGCCTACTTCGCCGGCGAGCTGCGCGCCTTCGAGCTGGAGCTCGACCCGCGCGGGCCGGCGCTCGACCGCGAGGTCTGGCGCCGCCTCCTCGACATCCCCTACGGCGAGACCGAGAGCTATGGCGAGCTCGCCGCCCGGGTCGACCCGGACCTCTTCGGTCCCGGCGTCGAGCCCTGGCGCCGCGCCCGCGAGGTCGGCGCCGCCAACGGCCGCAACCCGATCTCGATCGTCGTCCCCTGCCACCGGGTGATCGGCGCCGACGGCTCGCTGACCGGCTACGGCGGCGGCCTCCACCGCAAGCGGGCGCTGCTCGAGCTGGAGGGCTCGGGGCGGCCCGACCCCGCCTGGGAGACGCGGCAGACCAGCCTGCTCTGAGGCGGCGCGGACGCGGCGCGTGCCGGGCCGCCGGCGCCGAGGATGAAATTTTCTTCCCATTGACGCCAGTTCAGGCGTTACACTGCACCGCCATCGAGTACCGGTAAGCCGAATCCGAGGGCCGAAAAACCTCGGAGCGGGGGAACCGAGTTTTGGGGCGAATCCCACTGCATGGTGGGAAGCGCAGGCTCCTTCAGCGCCAGCCCGACAGCTAACCCCGTAGGCCGACAAAGGAGATCGGTTTTGCGGGCACCCAGCGGACTGGGTTGGAAAACGCGGTTGGTACTGGCGATCGGGGTGATCGTCGCGGTCGTCTTCCCGGCGAGCGCCCTGGCCTCCGGCGGGGGTCTGACCCCGGCGGGGATGACCACCGACAACGGCGAACCGGCGACCGAATCGACGCCGACTCCGGGCTCGACCGAATGCACGACCAACGAAGAAGGCGTGCGCGAATGCCTGCCGGTGACGCCGGCCGAACTGATCCTCGGCGTCGCCGCGCCGCCGGAAAGCGCGCCGCCCGCGGTCAAGGCGGCGATCGCCGCCGCCAACAAGATCCGCACCCGTCCCTACATCTGGGGGGGCGGCCACGCCCGCTGGTGGAGTCCCGGCTATGACTGCTCGGGCGCCGTCAGCTTCGCTCTTCACGGCGCGGGCTTCATCACCACCCCGATGGACTCGGGCGAAATGATGAGCTGGGGCGTCGCGGGCAAGGGTCGCTGGATCACCATCTACGCCAACGCCGGGCACGCCTTCGCGGTGATCGACGGGCTGCGCTGGGACACCGTCGGCGACGCCCACGGGACGGGGCCGCGCTGGCACGCGAACATGGTCTCGACCAAGGGCTTCGTGGCGCGGCACCCGGCCGGCTACTAGCGCGCCGGGCCGAGGGCGCTCCGTCCCCGATCGCCGCGGCTCCGCCTCTTACAACCGCCGGTCCGTCTCCGGGTCGTACTCGCCGTCGTAGAAGCGGGTCAGGACGGTAGGGAAGAGCTCGTCGTCGGGGGCGGCGCGGGCGAAGAGGGTCATCGAGGAGCGGAGCTTCAGGGCATCGATGCCGCCAAGGATGCGCTCGGCGGACAGGGAGGGGTCGGCTGCGAGGAGGGCGGCGGCGCACTCGCGCAGGCGCGGGCCGAGCACCGGGTGGGCGAGGTAGGCGCGGGCCTCCTCGAGCGAGCCGATCGCGTAGACACGCGACATCGGGCTCGAGCCGAGCCCGGCGATCTGGGGGAAGACGAACCAGATCCAGTGCCCACGCTTCCGTCCCGCGCGCAGCTCCGCCAGGGCTCCGGCGTAGGTCCCGCCCTCTTCCTGGGCGTCGACGAAGCGCTGCAGCCCGAACCGGTCCTCGGTCACCGCCTCAGCCTAGAACCAGCCCGGTCGCCGCCTCGGCGCGCTTGTAAAGTTTATTAAGTAGATCGAGTTACTCAAAATATGATCCGACAGGAGGGACGATGACCGTCACCGATGCGCTGGTCGAGAACTCGAAGCGGTACGAGCAGGGGTTCGACAAAGGGGACCTGCCGCTACCACCCGGCAAGAAGATCGCGGTGCTGGCCTGCATGGACGCGCGGCTCAACCCGTACGGGCTGCTCGGGCTGGAGGAGGGGGACGCGCACGTGATCCGCAACGCCGGCGGCGTCGTCGACGACGACGCGATCCGCTCGCTGGCGATCTCGCAGAACCTGCTCGGCACCGAGGAGATCGTCCTCGTCCACCACACCGACTGCGGCATGCTCACCTTCACCGACGAGGAGTTCGCCGCCAAGCTCGAGGACGAGACGGGCGAGCGGCCCGACTGGACCGCCCACGCCTTCGGCGACCCGGCGGCCGACGTCCGCGCCGGCATCGAGGCGATCCGCCGGAGTCCCTTCATCCCCCACACCGACAGCGTGCGCGGCTTCGTCTACGACGTCCACTCCGGCGCTCTGACCGAGGTCGCCTGACCCGCCCGACGGTGGCGTTCGCGGTTTCCCGTCCTATGTACGGGAAACCGCGAACGCGCTTGGCTACCAGGCGGGGCCGCTCTGCCAGGGGCCAGGCCCGGTCACCTGGGGCGGTGGGCCGCCGACCCCGTCGGCTCCCAGCACCGGGTTGACCGGGGCGCGACTGTCCGCGGAGAAGGACTCCGCAAAGGTGTCGGCGGCGGTGTTGGCCGCCTTGATCGCTCCCGCGGGCTCCGCCAGGATCGAATCGACCGAGCCGAGGTAGCCGGCCGCCAGGCGGGTGAGGATGCCCGGGTCGACGACGCTCGGGAGGTCGGCGGCGGTGTGGAACCAGAGGCTGCCGCCGTTGACGGCGATCTCCGGCACGCCTTCCTGGTAGGCGTAGACCTGCTCGCCGCTGCCGCCGACGTGCATCGGCGTGTTCGTCAGCGGTTGGCCGGCGGCCGCGAAGGCGGTCGTCGTCGCCGCTTCCAGCAGCGGGTTCTCGCTGTTGTGGAGGCCGAGGCCGGCGGGCGGGACCGGCGTCACGGTGATCGAGCCGTCGGCGTTTTCGACCCCGGTCGGCGCGCCCAGCGAGGCACCGAGGTGGACGTAGGCATCGGCGCCGGTGAACCAGTCGCCCTTCGCCTCGATCAGCGCCTGCAGCCCGAGGAAGCCGACTTCGTGGCCGCTGGTGGCGAGGAAGACGAGCGTCTCCGGCCGCTGCGAGCGGGGCAGTTCGGCGTAGTGCTTGGCCAGCCCGAGCAGGATCGCGACCCCGCCGCCGCGCTCGGAGGCGGAGGGGACGAAGCTCGAGACCGGCGTGCCGACGAAGACGCGCCGCGAGTTGTCGGCGCCGGGGAGCACGCCCCAGACGTCGTAGTCGGTGGCGGTGCCGGTCTTCGCCTGCAGGGTGAGGTCGGCGCTCTCACCGGCTTCGGCGTCGGCGAGGACCGCGGCGCCGGAGTGCTGCCCGACCAGGAGCACCGGGAAGTCACCGGTCCCGTCGCGCGAGTTGACGTCTTCCTTGCGCGGCAGGTCGCCGACGCCGACCGTGACGTAGACGAGGCCCTTGGCGCCGGCCGCGATCGCCGCCGTGATCGAGGCGTCGAGCGCGCCGCCCGAGGCCTGCGAGACGACGACGATCTTCCCGGCCGCGTCGGCGGCGGAGAAGCTGCCGTCGCCGGCGGCGAGGAGCGGCGCCTCGATCCCGTTCGGCCCCGTCGTCCCCGAGTAGAGGAGCGGCGCCAGCGCCGCCGGGTCGACGTCGTGCGAGTCGGTGCTGAGGGCGACGTCGGTCGGCTCGAAGCGGGGGAAGCGGTAGGCGATCGAGCCGAGCTGGAGGCCGTCGGCGCGGAACTGGTTCGCGATGACGTTCTCCTCGTTCCAGTCGGCGGCGGTGCCGCTGTAGTGGTTCGGCGCGCTGCCGTACTGGTCGACGGTAGCCATCAGCGGCCCGGCGGAGAGCGGGTCGACGCTGGGGCCGCCGCCGTGGTGACGGCCGGACGGCGAACCGTGGTGGTGCGGCGCGCGGCCGCCCTCGCCGTGCGCCGTGGCGCCCGCGGGGAAGGCGGCCAGTGCCGCCACGGTCAAGGCGACGGCGAGCTTCCTGGTGGGTTTCATCGTGATCTCCTTGCTGGTGGTCAGGGAGCCGGGAATTCGGTGACGGTCAGCTGCCGACGGCGACCGTGGGCGAGCGGCGCGAGGGCCATCAGGGCTGGCAATACTACATAAAGATGATCAAAAGACTCAAGAATTAGGGTGCGGGGGAGTCGGGGAGCTGGCGCCCGGAGGTGGGGGAGTTCAAAGGGACGGCAAAGGGACGCGGCCTTCTCGGTGGCGGCCCGGGCAGGCTGTGGCCGCCACCGAGAAGGCCGGGTGTCGGGGAGAGGTGCGAGATCCGTCACGAACTCCGGGGATCCGTGACGAGGAGCGGGGGAAGTCGACGCTTCCTCCCGTCTTCCTCATGCCTCCCCCTGGTGAGTTCGCAGAAACCCGCGCTATGCGCGGTTAAGTGCGAACTCACCTTCGGCCGGCCTCCGATCCCGTCACGGGACGCATGAGGAAGGGTCACGTCCCCGGCATCTCTCATACGTCCATGTGACCTTCCCGACATCTCTCCACGTCCGTGTGGACTTCCCTGCGGGACCCTCACGTCCCGGGCGTCTCGTGGCGGCCACAGCCTGCCCGGGCCGCCACGAGACGCCCGGGACGCACCTCGGACGGGCGCGACGGCTAAGGCCGCAGGTTGACGATGCGGAAGTCGAACTCGCTTGCCAGGCGGGCGGCGACCAGGGACCGGTGGCAGGCCGCCGCCTCGCGCTCGACGCAGAAGAGCGCCGGGGTGGAGCGGCCGATGAAGCGGACGAGGCGGACGAGGTCGGCGCGGTCGAGGATCTCCTCGGTGTAGCGCTCGGCGTAGACCTGGGAGATCACGGTTCGCGACCGTTTGCCCTCGTGTTTCGCCGCGTCGGCCTCGTATTGGGCTTCGCGCATCGAGGTCGTCGGCGCCAGTTCGGGCACGTGCTGGTAGACGATCCGCGCCTCGCGCAGCTCGGCTTCGAGCCGCTTCGCGTTCGCCCAGGCGTACTCGGCGCCGCGCACGCCGCGCCGCTGGCGCAGGTCGAGCAGGAGGTCGACCCCCGCCTCGCGCAAGGTGGCGAGGAAGCTCTCGAGGTCGGCGCCGTAGACGCCGATCGTGGCGAGGTCTCTCATCGCCCGGAGCCGATCACGGCGCCGGCCGGGCGTCAAGCCTCGTCGGGCTCGGGTGGCAGGGCGATGCCCGGGGTCCGCGCCACCGCCATCGCCGCCATCACGAACTGGGCCGAGCGGGGGAAGCGGCGGCCGGGCGGCGGCGGGCCGCCGAGCGACTCGGCGATGTCGAGCAGGCGCAGGATCGCGCGGCCCGACGCGGCCTCCGGCCCTTCGAGATCGACCGCGAGGCGCGCCAGGGCGATCGACTCGCTCGGGTCGCCGTCCGCCATCGCCCGACCGATCGCGGTGGTCAGGTGGGAGACGACCCGCTCCATGCCGGGGTCGAGGGCACCGGGCGGGCCGGGCGGCGGGCCCAGGTCGAGCGGCTCCTCGCCGGCCAGGATGCGGGCGATCTGGCCGCCCGCGATCTCGCGGATCACGTCGCCGCCCAGCCCGACCAGGAGCGCGTAGCGGAGCTGGAAGGCGGCCGCCTGGAGCGGCTGGCCGTAGGGGTTGTCGCTGGCCCAGAGGAGCTGGCCGGGCGGCACCAGGCTGAAGAGCGCGACGAAGTCGGCCGGGTTCCACCAGGAGGTGTCGACGAAGAGGTTCGGGTTCTCCGGCAGCAGCCGCCAGAGCCAGGCCAGGTCGGAGACGGCGGCGTGGGCGAGGATGAACTTCGCCCCCGGGTAGCGCTGCGCCAGCTGCAGGGTGTCCTGGCCGAGCGCCGGGATGCCGCGGCCGGCGTGGATCAGGATCGGCACGCCGCGCACCTCGGCCAGCCGGGTCAGGTCCTCGACCGCGGGCTCCGACATCGCGAACTGCTCGGCCCGCGGGTGCAGCTTGATCCCGTGCGCGCCGAGGTCGAGGCAGCGCTCCGCCTCCAACAGTGCCCCGTCGTGCGGGTTGACCCGGCAGAAGTGGACGATGCGGCCGTCGGCGCCGGCCTCGATCGCGCGCGCCTCGTCATTGGCGGCCGGGTAGCCGTCGGGCTCGTGCATCGGGAAGGTGATCGCCCGCGCCCCCGCGTACTCCATCGTCGCGATCAGCTGCTCGGGCTCCTGGCGGAATTCGTCCGGGTCATGGCGGCCGAAATGGGTGTGGGTGTCGAAGAGCGCCAGCGGCCCGGTCCGCGCTTCGAGCGCGTCGAGCCAGCGTCGCGCCTCCTCCTCGATCGGCTCGATCTCGAACTCCTCGGCCTCGGGCGTCCCGGTCGCCTCGCTCACCTTCCCACCGCCTTTCCGATCCGCTTGACGGCCTCCTCGACCAGCGCCGGGGAGGTGCCGATGTTCAGGCGCACGTGGCCCTTTCCTTGCGGGCCGAAGGCCGGCCCCGGGTTGAGGGCGACGCGGCCGCGCTCGAGCAGCGCCTCGCTGGGGTCGTCGCCGAGGTCGAACGCCCGCATGTCGAGCCAGGTCAGGTAACCGGCGCGGGGCGGCGTGTAGCCGACCTCGGGGAGCTTCTCCGCCAGCAGGTCGGCGAGCAGGGCGCGGTTGTGGTCGATCACCGCGATCACGTCGTCGAGCCAGCCGGCGCCGTCGCGGTAGGCGGCGACGCCGGCGAGCGCGCCGAAGTGGCCGGCGTGGGTGGCGGCGAAGGGGAGCGACTCGACCAGCGCCTGGGCGCGCTCGGAGGCGGTGACGAACTGGGCGCAGTGAAGGCCCGCGAGGTTGAACGCCTTGGAGGCGGAGACGAGGGCGATGCCGTGCTCGCGCGCCTCGTCGGAGACGCCGAGGAAGGGGACGTGGCGGGCGCCGGGGAGGGTCAGCGGCGAGTGGATCTCGTCGGCGAGCACCCAGGCGCCGTGCTGGGCCGCCGCGGCGGCGAGCGCCCTCAGCTGACCCTCGGTCGGCAGCGTGCCGGTCGGGTTGTGGGGGCTGCAGAGGATCAGCGCGACGGCGCCGGCGCGGAACTCGGCGTCGATCGCGTCGACGTCGAGCTGGCCGTCGACCAGCGGCGCTTCGGCGAGCTCGCAGCCGAGCTCCTCGATCACCATGAAGAAAGGGTGGTAGACGGGGGTGTTGATGATCACCTTGTCGCCCGGCTTGGCGATCTTGCGCAGCAGCGCGGTGATCGCGTTGACCACGTCCGGGGCGGCGGCGACGCGGGCCGGGTCCACCTCCCAGCCGAAGCGGGCGGCGGCGAAGGCGGCGTAGGCCTCGGGGAGCCCGAGCCCGGCCGGGTAGCCGTAGCCGGTGTCGTCCAGCTCGACCGCCTCGGCGAGGGCGATCTTCACCGCGGGCGCCAGCGGGAAGTCCATCTCGGCGACGAAGGCGGGCAGCACGTCGGCGTCGAAGTAGCGCCACTTGGCGCTGCGGCGGAGGCGCAGGTGCTCGAGCGAGAGCTCCGTCAGTTCCGGGTTCAGGTGCGCCTCCACGGACGCGAACTCTTTCAGAGTGCGTCGCTCTGCTCGATCGGGGCGAGCAGGATCTCCGAGAAGGGCCCGAAGCCCTGCCGCTCGTACAGCGCGATCGCGCCCTCGTTGGCGGCGATCGCCGTGACCGTCCACCAGCGAGCGCCGCGCTCCCGCAGGCGCTCGCGGCAGTAGGCGATCAGCTCGCTGCCGATCCCCGTCCCGCGGGCGGCGGCCGAGACGCAGAGGGACTCGAGGTCGCCGACCGCCTCGCCGAGGTCCCAGGTCGAGGGCGATCCGCCGACCCGCAGGCAGGCATAGGCGAGCGGTGCTCCTTCGCCCCCCTCGCCGGGGACCAGGAACAGCTGTCCCTCGCCGGCTTCGAGCCAGCCGACGTACTGCTCGCGCCGCAGTCGCCACGCCGCCTCGGGATCGCGGCCCGGGAAGGTGCCGCCGGTCACGCCCTGGTGATGTTCGACCATCTCCTTCCACAGGCCCTCGACCAGGTCGACGTCCCCGACCCCCAGCTCGACGATCCGCCGCTCCTCTGCCATCGCCCGATCCTAGGGGGTGGGGTTGACCCCACCTCGGGGACGCCGGCCCGCCCCAGGGTGGTTCGCCGGCTCGCCTCATTGGCAGCGGACCGTCGCTCGCGCAGGGTTGAGAAGCGCCTTCGGAAGGCGCGATCTCGACCTCGAAACCGGACGGAGGACGCGCGATGCGAAGCAGGAAGCTGGGGTTGGCGGGACGGGCGGGGCGCTGGAGCGCCGCCCATCGGAAGACCGCGATCTGGGGATGGATCGCCTTCGTCGCGGCGGCGATCGTGGTCGGCGGGGCGCTGGGGACGAGAACGCTGAGCGACTCCCAGACCGGGGTCGGGGAGAGCGCCGCCGCCGACCGGACGCTCGAAGGCGCCTTCCCGCAGGGAGCCGACGAGTCGGTCCTCGTGCAGGCGCGCGACGGGGGATCGGCGCGCGGCGCCCAGGTGAGGGAAGCGGTCGCGGCGGTCGAAGGGCGCCTCGGCAAGCTGCCCTTCGTCGCCGACCTCAAGGGGCCCTATGGAAAGGACGGCGCCGGCCAGATCTCCGCCGACGGGCGCACCGCGCTGGTCAAGTTCGAGATCCCCGAAACGGGCGGCGTCGAACCGGACGAGGTGGTCGGGAGGGCGCTCGACCAGGTGGCGATCGTCCGGCGCGCCCACCCCGACCTGCGGGTCGAAGAGGTCGGCGACGCGAGCGGCGAAAAGGCGGTCTCGGAATCGCTCGAAGAAGACTTCTCCAAGGCCGAGCTCACCTCGCTGCCGATCACGCTGCTGATCCTGGTCGTCGTCTTCGGCTCGCTGCTCGCCGCCGGCGTGCCGCTGCTGCTGGCGCTGACCGCGGTCGGCGCGACGATCGGCCTGCTCGGCCCGGTCAGCCACCTCTTCGGCCCGGTCGCCGAACAGATCGACTCGGTGATCCTCCTGATCGGCCTCGCCGTCGGGGTCGACTACTCGATGTTCTACCTGCGGCGGGAGCGCGAGGAACGGGCCGCGGGGGCTGGCGAGCGGGCCTCCCTGGAAGCCGCCGCGGCGACCTCGGGGCGGGCGATCCTCGTCTCCGGCTTCACCGTGATGGTGGCGATGGCGGGGATGTACATCGCCGGCGACCCGACCTTCGCCTCCTTCGCCACCGGGACGATCATCGTCGTCGCCGTGGCGATGGTCGGCTCGCTGACCGTGTTGCCGGCGCTGCTGGCCTGGCTCGGGGACCGGATCGAGAAGGGGCGGGTTCCGCTGTTGGGAAGGCCGGCGCGCAGGGGCGGTGACGTGGATCAGGGAAGCCGCGTCTGGGGTGCGCTGGTGACGCGGGTCATGCGCAGGCCTCGGTTGGCTGCGGGGATCGCGATCGCCGGCCTCGGGATCCTGGCGATCCCGGCGTTCTCACTCCACACCGCCAACTCCGGCACCACCGGGCTGCCGAAGGACATGCCGATCGTCAGGACGCTCGACCGGCTCGAAGCCGCCTTCCCCGGTGGTGCCGAACCGGCCGTGGTGGCGATCGCGGCAGCGGACGTGAGGTCGCCCCAGGTGAGGGGCGCGGTCGAGGCGCTGCGCGAGCGGCTCGCTGCCGACACGCGCTACTTCGGCCGGCCACAGAGCTACCGGGTCGCCGGGGACGGCCGCGTCGCCGAACTCCAGGTGCCGCTGCTCGGCGACGGCACCGACTCGCGCTCCGAAGCGGCCCTGGCGGAGCTCCACGGCCGGCTGATCCCGGCGACCGTCGGCAAGGTCCCCGGGGCGAGCGCCCAGGTCACCGGTGAAACCGCCGGCTCGGTCGACTTCAACGACCTGCTCGCTCGGCGCGTGCCGTGGGTCTTCGCCTTCGTCCTCGGCATGGCGTTCCTGCTGCTGCTCGTCAGCTTCCGCTCGCTGGTCATCCCGCTGACCGCGATCGGCCTCAACCTGCTCTCGGTCGGCGCCGCCTACGGCCTCGTCGTCTGGATCTTCCAGGACGGTCATCTGGAAGGCCTGCTGGGCTTCCACTCGGTCGGCACGATCACCGCCTGGCTGCCGCTGTTCCTCTTCGTCGTCCTCTTCGGGCTGTCGATGGACTACCACGTGTTCATCCTCACCCGCATCAGGGAGGCGTACGATCGCGGCATGTCGACGGAGGCGGCTGTCGCGCATGGGCTGCGGACGACCGCGGGAGTCGTCACCAGCGCCGCTGCCGTGATGGTCGCCGTGTTCGCGATCTTCGCCACCCTCTCCTTCCTCGACTTCAAGGAGATGGGGGTGGGCCTGGCCGCCGCGATCCTGATCGACGCGACCGTGATCCGCGGCGTGCTGCTGCCGGCGACGATGAAGCTGCTCGGCGAGCGCAACTGGTACCTGCCCGCGTGGCTCGAGTGGCTGCCGAAGGTTGGCCTCGAGGGTGAGGTTGCTGCCCGCACCCGCCCTGCGGTGCCCGCCGCGGACGAGGGGGTGGCGCGGGCTTGACGGCGCGCCTTCCCTTCGCGGTGCCGGCGTGGGTCACCGGGCTCTGGCGTCTGGTGCCGCGCGTCCCGGCCCAGATCGGTGCCGGCCTCGCCCTGCTCAACTTCGTGATCTGGGCGTTGAGCGGCGGCGGCAGCCCCTGGTTCCTCTGGGTCTGGCTGGCGGTCTGGCTGGTGCTCGCCCTGATCGTCGCCTGGCGCTGGTCGCGCCTCGCCCCGCCCGGGCCACGGCGGAACCTGGAGACCCTCGCCGCCTTCTCGCTCGTGCTCTCGATCAACGCGGTCCTCAACTGGGCGATCGGCGGCGCCGGCAGCTTCTGGCCGGCCTGGGTGATCCTCGGCTTCGCGATCGCCGACGGCGTCTACTTCGTCTACCTGCGCAACGTCGGCGCCGACCTGCGCCCGGCCCGCGAGCGCGAGCTGACCGAGCGGGTGGAGACGCTGACCGAGACCCGGCGCGGCGCCCTCGACGTGCAGGCGGCGGAGCTGCGGCGGATCGAGCGCGACCTTCACGACGGCGCCCAGGCCCGCCTCGTCGCCCTCTCGATGCAGCTCGGCCGGGCCGAGGAGGGGCTCGCCGACCGTCCCGAGATCGCCGCGCTGGTGCGCGAAGCGCGGGCCGAGGCGACCGCCGCCAACGCCGAGCTGCGCGACCTGGCCCGCGGGATCGCCCCGCCGGTCCTCTCCGACCGGGGGCTCGCCGCGGCGGCCGAGGCGCTCGGCACCCGCTCGCCGGTCCCGGTGACGGTCGACGCGATGTTGGGACGGCGCCCGGCGCCCGTCGTCGAGAGCGCCGCCTACTTCGTCGTCGCCGAGTCGCTCACCAACGTGGCGAAGCACGCGCCGCAGGCGTGCGCGACGGTGACGATCCGCGAACGGGACGACACCCTCGACGTGGTCGTCGCCGACGACGGGCCGGGCGGGGCGGACCTCGCCGGCGGCAGCGGCCTCGAAGGGCTGCGCCGCCGCGTCGCCGCGCTCGACGGCGAGATGGAGGTCTCCTCGCCGCATGGCGCGGGCACCCGGATCGAGGTGAGGCTGCCGTGCGGGTCGTGATCGCCGAGGACTCGGTGCTGCTGCGCGAAGGCCTGGTCGCGCTGCTGCGCGAACACGAGGTCGAGGTCGTCGCCCAGGCCGAGGACGGCGAGGGCCTGCTGCGGATCGTCGGCGCCCACAAGCCGGACCTGGCGATCGTCGACGTGCGCCTGCCGCCGAGCTTCACCGACGAGGGGATCCGCGCCGCGGTCGAGGCGCGCCGCCGTCATCCCGGCCTCGGCGTGCTGATCCTCTCCCAGTACGTCGAGCCGGTCTACACGGCGGAGCTGCTGGCGGGCGGCGAGGGCGGGGTCGGCTACCTGCTGAAGGAGCGGGTCGGCGACATCCCCGCCTTCCTCGACGCCGTCCGCCGCGTCGCCGCCGGCGGCACCGCGCTCGACCGCGAGGTCGTCGCCGAGCTGGTCGGCGAGCGCCGCGCCGCCCCCGAGTCGCCGCTCGACGCGCTCTCGCCGCGCGAGCGCGAGGTCCTCTCGCTGATGGCCGAGGGCCGCACCAACAACGCGATCGCCGAGTCCCTCGTCGTCACCCCCGGCGCGGTCGAGAAGCACGTCTCCAACATCTTCGGCAAGTTGAGCCTCGCCTCCGCCGACGACGACCACCGCCGCGTCCTCGCCGTCCTCGCCTTCCTCCGCGCCACCGACGCCGCCTGACGGCCGGTGAGTTCGCAGTTTCCCGCGCATAGCGCGGGAAACTGCGAACGCGGGGGGTGATTGGTTCCGTGGAGGGTTCGGGCTGCGGAAGCTGGCGCCCGGAGCTGCGCAAGGGACGTACAAGGGACGCGGCCTTCTCGGTGGCGGCCCGGGCAGGCTGTGGCCGCCACCGAGAAGGCCGGGGGTCCGGGGAGAGGGCCGAGGGATCGGCGTGCCCGGGAGAGAGAAGCGCATGTCCGGGCACGAAGGCGCGTGATCGGTGACGAAGAGTCAGGGAAGTCCACGCTTCCTCCCGTCTTCCTCATGCCTCCCCCCGGTGCGTTCGCAGTTCTGCTCGCATAGCGAAGGAAAGTGCGAACGCACCGGGGGCGGGCCATGATCCCGTCACGGGAGGCATGAGGAAGAGTCACGTCCCCGGCATCTCTCCCACGCCTGTGTGAGCTTCCCTGCGAGACCCTCACGTCCCGGGCGTCTCGTGGCGGCCACAGCCTGCCCGGGCCGCCACGAGACGCCCGGGACGCACCTCGGACGGCCGCAGCGGCGGCGAACCACGCCGTCCCGAACCACGCCACCCCGAGCCCCACCCCCGAACCGTCCCTTAACCCCCGGTGGGCTTCGTCAGCGCCAGCCGGTGGGCCACTGCGGCGGCCTCGGTGCGGCTGCGGACGCCGAGCTTGGCGAGGATCCGGGAGACGTGGACCGATGCGGTCTTTTCCGCCATGTAGAGGTCGGCGGCGATCTCGCGGTTGGTCGCCCCTTCGGCGAGCGCCGCCAGCACCTGGCGCTCGCGCGGGGTCAGGCCGAAGGGGTCCTCGTCGGCAGCCTTGGCGCCGCCGACACCGTCGCGGGAACCGCCGTCGGCGGCCGCCATGGGTGCGCCGCCCGGCAGTCGCGCCCGGGCGATGAAGCCCGCCAGCTCGCTCGCCAGCCAGGCCGAGCCGATCCGCTCGGCCTCGGCCAGCGCCCGCGCCGCCGTCGCCCCGGCCGCCTCGCGGTCGCCGGCCGCGGCGTGCGCTTCGGCCTCGCGCCGTCGCGCCTGCGCCGCCAGGTAGGGACGGCTGAGCTCCTCCCAGGCGGCCGCCGCGACCGCCGCCCGGGCCGGCGCGTCGGCGTCGCCGCGCGCCCGCGCCAGGTCGGACTCGGCTTCGGTCCGGTAGGCGCCCTCGAGCCGCCGCCCGACCTCTTCGGCCGCCGCCTCCGTCCGCGCCGCCATCAGCTCCGCCCGCAGCACCGAGGCCTCCACCTCGGCCGCGTCGCCGAGGTCCCGCGCCCGTTCCGCCGCCTCCGCCTCGACCGCCGTCGCCGCGGCCGAGATCAGCGCCATCCGCGCCGCGTCGTCGCTGCAGAACTCGAGCTGGTCGATCGCCTTCTCGGCCGCCGTCCGCGCCGCCGCCACGTTGCCCTCGCGCAGCTCCAGCTCGACCACCATCGCCCCGGAGGGGGCGATGTACTGCGGCTCGACCGAGTCGGCGAGCAGGTCCTGCGCGTGTTCCAGCAGCTTGCGCGCCATCACCGAGTCGCCGCGCCCGAGCAGCAACGAGGCCCGCCGCAGCAGCAGGTTGGCGAGCGTCGCGCCGCCCTGGGCCGCGTTGCGCGGCGGCAGCATCTCCTCCGCTTCACCCCAGCGCCCGAGGTCGAAGAGGATCTCCGAGCGCGCGCAGACGATCCACAGCGCCGAGCGGTCCCCCGGCGTCACCTCCGCGGCGCCCTGTGCGGCGACCTCGGCGGCCTCCTCGCCGCGACCGGCGTAATGGAGCGCGCTCGCGTAGTTGACGAAGGCGGTCGCCAGCTGGTCGTTGGACCCGGAGCGGCGCGCCAGCTTCACCGACTCGCGCATCACCTCGTCGCCGCGCTCTTCTTCGCCGAGGTAGAAGAGCGAGAGGCCGAGCCGGTTGAGGACGATCGCCTCGGTCCCTTCGACCCCGGCGGCCTCGGCCGCCCGCAGCGCCTCGTCGGCGGCGTCACGGCTTTCGGCGAAGCGCCCCTGCAGCAGCAGGAAGCGCGCTTTCAGCTCCAGGATCATCGCCCGCTCCGGTGACGGTTCGGACTCCGGCAGCAGGTCGAGCGCCCGCTCCAGGTTGTCGCGCGCCTTCTCCGCCTGGCCGACCGCCCAGCGCACCGAGGCGATTTCGGCGAGCAGGCCGGCGAAGAAGTGCGGCTCGGCCGCCTCGTCGACTTCGGCCAGCGCCTGGTCGTAAAGGTGGATCGCGTGGGTCTCGTCGGAGTCGAGGCCGTGGGCGCGGGCGGCGCGCGCCAGCAGCGCGGCGTGCTCCATCCCGGCCAGCCGCGCCGGTTCCTCGACCCGCTGCCAGAGCGCCACCGCGCGGTCGTAGAGCGCCGCCGCGGCGCCCGGCGTCCCCGCCCGCTCGACCGCGTGGGCGGCGACGACCGCCGTTCGCAGCGCCTGCGGCTGGTCGCCCGCGGCGTTGTAGTGGTGGGCGACGGCGGCGGTGCGGATCGCGTTGTCGGGCGGGTCGCCGAGCCCGGCCTCCAGCGCCCGCGCCAGCTTGAGGTGCAGTTCGGCGCGTTCGCCCGGCAACAGGTCGTCGTAGATCACCTCGCGCAGCAGCGCGTGGCGGAAGCCGTAGCGGTCGCTGCCGTCGACGACGATCACCTGCGCCTCGACCGCGTCGCGCAGCCCCGCCGCCAGCTCGGCCTCGTCGACGACGCAGACGGCGGCGAAGAGCTGGTGCTCGAGCCGGGTGGCGACGGCGAGCAGTCGCAGCAGTTCGCGCGAGGTCTCCGGCAGCCGTTCGATCCGCAGCAGCAGCGCGTCGCGCAGGGTGGACGGCAGGCGGCCGCGGCCGTCGGCGCCCGCGGCGAGGAGCTCCTCGGTGAACAGCGGGTTGCCTTCGCCGCGCTCGAAGAAGCGCTCGACCACCTCCGAGTGGGCGGGCGCGCCGAGGATGTCGGAGAGCTGGGTGGCGACCTCGCCGCGGTCGAAGGGCCCGAGCTCCAGCCGCCGCACCCGTCGCCCGCGTCCCAGCTCGGCCAGCAGCGGCCGCATCGGATGGCGGCGGTGCAGCTGGTCGGAGCGGTAGGCGATCACGGTCAGCAGCGGGCACTGGTCGGGCAGGCTGGCGGCGAGGTAGGCGAGGAAGGCGCGGGTCGCATGGTCGGCCCAGTGGGCGTCGTCGAGCCAGAGCACCAGCGGCGTTTCCTCGGCCATCGTTTCGAGCAGGGTGAGGAGCGCCTCGAAGGGACGGTGGCGGTCGGCGTCGTCGCCCGGCGGCGCCTCCGGTTCGATCTCCGGGATCAACTGGGCGAGGCCCTGCCGGGTGGCGGGGGAGAGGCGCTCGAGCGCCCGATCGCGCTCCCGCACCAACGTCCGCAGCGCCGAGACCAGCGGCGCGTAAGGCAGCTCGTCGGGGCCGAGCTCGAGGCACTCGCCGCCGATCGCGCAGCCGCCGAGCTCGCGGGCGCGGTCGAGGAAGGTATGCAGGAGGCGCGACTTGCCGACGCCCGACTCGCCCGCCAGGAACGCCAACGAGGCCGCGCCCCCGGCGGCCTCGTCGAAGGCGGCGACGAGCTCGGCGAGCTCGCCTGCCCGCCCGATCAGTCGGCTGGCACTGACTCGGGTCGCCACCCGCCGATTATCGCCGTCCCTGGAGCCCGAGCCCGAGGAAGCCGAGGAAACGCCCGGTCCAGGGGCTCATTTGGGTGGCGGTCAGCGGCGCCGCGGTGCGCTCGGCCTTGGCCTGGGACCGCGACCGGCGGGCCTCTTCGAGCAGCTCGTGCTGGGCGACCATCGCCTTCGCGACATTCATCTGGTTGGGGTTCATCGTTCCGCCTTTCCCTTGCTTCCTCAGTCCAAGGTACGGCTGAGAAAAGGCCCGCACATCAGGCGAATTCCTACGCTTTGCGGCGCCGACCCCTTACTCCTGAGGCGCGACCCCTTACCCCCGCCGGCGAGGGCGGTTCACTAACTTGCGGGACCTATGCCCGATTCGGTGATCAACCTCTACTCAGACACCCAGACCCGGCCGAGCGCGGCGATGCGCGAGGCGATGGCGAGCGCCGAGGTCGGCGACGAGCAGCGCGGCCAGGACCCGACCGTCAACGCGCTCTGCGAGGAAGTCGCCGAGCTGCTCGGCAAGGAGGCGGCGGTCTTCCTGCCCTCCGGGTCGATGTGCAACCAGATCGCCGTGCGCCTCCACATCCGGCCGCTGGGCGACGAGATGTACCTGCACCGCCTGGCCCACCCGATCACCGCCGAGGCGGGCGGCGCGGCGACGATGAGCGGCGCGATGATCATGCCGCTCGACGGCGACGGCGGCATGTTCGACGGCGCCGCGCTGCGGGCGCGGATGCGCGACCCGAGCGACCGCCACGAACCGCGCTCGCGCCTGGTCACGGTGGAGCAGACGACGAACCTCGGCGGCGGCCGCGTCTGGCCGTCGGCCCGGATCGAGGAGGTCCTCGAGGTGGCGCGCGAGTTCGGCCTGCGCACCCACCTCGACGGCGCCCGCCTGCTCAACGCCGCGGTCGCCTCGGGCGTCAGCGCCGCCACCTACGCGGCGGGCTTCGAAACCGCCTGGATCGACTTCTCCAAGGGCCTCGGCGCACCGATCGGCGCCTGCCTCGCGGGCTCTCGCGAGCTGATCGAGGAGGCCTGGCGCTACAAGCAGATGTTCGGCGGCTCGATGCGCCAGGCGGGGATCGTCGCCGCGGGCGCCCGCTACGGCCTCCAGCACAACGTCGAGCGCCTCGCCGAGGACCACGCCAACGCCAGGTTCCTCGCCGAGGGCCTGGCCGAGATCGAGGGCGTCGCGATCGACCCGGCGACGGTGGAAACCAACATCGTCATCTTCGACGTCGCCGACGCCGCCGCCCTGCACGAGGAGCTGCTCGCCGCCGGCGTCGAAACCAGCCTGCTCGAAGGCCGCGTCCGCATGGTCACCCACCTCGACGTCGACCGCGCCGGCATCGAAACCGCCCTCGCCGCGGTGAAGACCGCCCTGTCCTAGTCGTCCGCCCGCGGGCCGCGGTCCGGCTCAGCCCAGCTTGACCGCGACCTTGAAGCCCGCCTTGCGCACGGTGCCCGCCTTGGGCCTCTGCTTGACGACCTTGCCGGTCTTGGTGGTGACGCCGTCCGACCGAGTCACCTTGCCGAGCTTGCAGTCCGCCTTTTCCAGGGACTTCTTCGCGCCTTTCAGCTTCTTGCCCTTGAGCTGGGGGACCGTGCACGACCTGCCTCCGCTGGAGCTCGAGCTCCCCGAGTGATGGTGGTTGTGCCCGGTGCCACCCGAGCCTCCCGTGCCGCGGCTGTCGACGTTCAGCGTCGAGGTGATTTCGATCACGTACGGGATCCCGGCGCCGGTCGGTAGTTCGCGGTTCCACTTGGCGTCGAAGCCGGCGGTCCTGGGATGCCCGGCCGGGACGATCAGCTTCGGGCCCTGCGCCAGTTCCATTTCTTCCAGCGCGGCCTTGCTCGTTTCGTAGTCGTAGAAGACGTTGAAGCCCGCGTAGGCGGCGCCGTTCAGGACCGATTCGGCCGAACAGGCGCCTTCGCCTTCCCGGCTCGACTTGATCAGCCCGGTGAGCAGCGGCAGCGAGGTGCTGATTTCGAGCTTCGACCCGTCCGCCCCGGTCGGCGTCACGTCGACGTAGTCCTCGCCGCCCGACTTCTCGCTCAGCGTCGCCTCGCATTCGGGATTTCCGGATGGGTAAGGAGCTCCACTTTCGTCCCAATGCACGGTGCCCTTCAGCGTGTGGAAGTGCCAGGGCGCCCCCGATTCCGTGTTCGCGGTGGCGACCCACGAGAGGTTGACCCTGAAGTGGCCGAAGTTACGGCTCGAGCCTTCCCCTTCGGTGAAAAAGCCGGTCGGGCTTTCGATCAGCAGCTTGCCCGAGTATTCGAGCGAGGTGTTCCCCGCGGCGCCCGCGCCGGGCGCCGCGACGGCCAGGGCGATCGCGACGAAGGCAAGCGCGCCCGCGGCCACGCCGGCGAACGACCGGAGCACCCCACCCCTCGTCACACGTTTCCGTGCCATCGTGGGTCGGAAATGTAGCACCGGGCTCCCGCAACTCAAGCGGGTTGCCCGAGCTTCAGGCGAAGAGGCCGGAGCCGACCCAGTCGCGCTCGTCGCGGGCGGCGGGCGGGACGAAGAAGTAGCCGCCGCCCTCGGGGGTGATGTAGTCGACCATCGGCTCTTCGTTGAGGCGTTCCTGGATCGCCACGAACTGGCGCTGGATGTCCTGGTTGAAGGCGACGAAGAGGAGGCCGATGTTCAGCTGCCCGGCCTCGTCGATGCCTTCCGAGTAGTTCCAGGCGCGGCGCAGGATGCGCTCGTCGATGGTCGCGGGTTCGCGCGGGTTCGCGAGCCGGATGTGGGCGTCGAGGGCGATCCGTTCGCCCTTCGGATCGAGGTCGAAGCGGGGGTTTTCGAACTCCTCGGTGCCGCCCAGCGGCGCCCCGGTGTCGCGCTTGCGGCCGATCATTTCCTCCTGCTCGAAGAGCCCGACCCGGTCCCAGAACTCGACGTGCATGCGGATCAGGCGGACCACCTGGTAGGTCCCGTCCGCCGCCCAGGCGGGCTCGCCCGAGCCCGCCCAGACCAGCCGGTCCATCACCTTCGGGTCGGTGACGTCGGGGTTGGAGGTGCCGTCGCGGAAGCCGAAGTGGTTGCGGCGCGAGCTGTGCGGGTTGGGGCCGCGCTGGGCGCCGGTGAAGCCGGCCACCGTCCAGCGCGGCTGGAGCGTCCCGCGCACCGGCCGCAGCAGCTCCCGCAGGGCGTGCTCGACCGTGTCCTGGTGGCCCGCCGCCAGCTGGATCAGCACGTCGCCGCCGGTCCGTTCCGGGTCGAGCTCGTCGTGGGGGAAGGCGCGCATCTCCACCAGGTGGGCCGGCTTGCGCGATTCGAGCCCGTAGCGGCCGTCGAAGAGCTGTGCCCCGAAACCGATCGTCACGGTCAGCGCGTCGGGGGCGATGTCGGAGCCGAGGGTCCCCGAGTCGAACGGCGGCGCGTCGTACTCGCGCACCGGGTAGGCGCCGCCGCGGGTCAGTTCCCGCGCCCGCGAGGAGAGGGTCTGCAGCGCCATTGCCAGCGAGGCGCGGCCGTCGGCGATCGAGTCGAGCGTCAGGAAGATCGAGAAGTTGGCCGCCGGGGTGAGGATCCCGGCCTGGTGGACGCCGTCGAAGCCGCGGCTCGCCGAGAGCTCTTCGGCGTTGACCGCCCGCGCCTTCGCTTCCGGTGATTCGGCCGCCTCGGCGCCCGCCGTGGTGGCGCCGAGCCCGTACCCGGCGGCGAGGCCGCCGAGGCCGACGCCGCCCGCGCGCTTGAGGAACGATCGACGGCTGGTCTCGCTCACTGGTGTTCTTCCTTCTCTTCGCTGATCGTGGGCAGCGGCTTGGTCCGTTTCACCTCGAGTGCGCCCGGCACCGCCGCCAGTCGCTCCAGCACCGAGCCGATCGCGCCGTCGACCTTCTCGTGCTGCTCCGGGGTCATCTCTTCGAGCGTCGGCCATTCGCCGCCGTCTTCCTTGCGCACCCGCTCCAGCACGTCGCGGAAGCGCGCCATTTCAACTTCCACCGGCTCGACCGTCGAGTCGCGCCCGTCGAGCAGCGGCGTCAGCGTGCCGATCACGAATTCGGTCGCCGCCAGGGCGTCGAAGGTCGCCCGCAGCCCGGCGCCGCTCCAGGGCGCATCGACGTTCGAGAGCATGTCGCGCTGGGCGTCCTCGAGGATCTCGTGGGCGCGGGTGGCGTAGACGAGGGGGGAGATCGGGATCCGCCGCACCGCCACCTGCAGCCGCTTCACCTTGGCGGCGAGGTAGTCGGTCGGGGCGATCAGCCTGCTCGGCGCCTCGCCCTCCCAGAGGCCCATTTCGATCCGGTGGATGCCGGTGAATTCGGGCGAGTGGGTGCCGCCGGGGAGGCGCCCGGGGTTGCCGTCGATTTCTTCGTCGAGCTTGCCCAGCGCGCCGTAGGCGGCGCCCAGTCGCAGGTAGTGGTCGTAGGTGTCGAGCAGGTCTTCCTTGGCGGCGGGGACGTCGCCGGCGACCAGCGCCGCCTTCAGCTTCACCACCCCCTCCTGCACCTGCCGCGCCTGCTTCTCCGAGTAGACGCGGTATTCGCCGACCGGCTTCTCGAAGACGGCCGGGTGGAGGCGTTCGAGGTCGCTCGCCGGGCCGGGGTTCTTGGTCAGTTCCTCGGCGATCGCCGCTTCGGCCTGCGGCGAGTGGGTGCCGCCGGCGATCTTGGAGACGGTGATGTCGGGGTGGGCGGCGACCGTGCTGATCGGGTGCGCGACGATTTCCGAGCTGCCGCCGCAGGCCGCCGCGAGCATCCCGAGCGCCATCGCGGCGAGTACCAGGAGGATGCCCGCGAGGCCCTTCTTCACCGCCGACGGATCAGTCACGCGCGGCAACCTAGGAAGCGCTCAGGGCCGGGTTGTTACAAGCCCGTTACCCGGCCCCAAGAGTCACACGATCATCACAATTGGGGAACAAAAAGTCCACATGTCTGGACTCCCTCCTGCCGAGTATGCACGCCGACGCCGTGGGGTGGGCGGCACGCGGCGCGCCACCGGACCTTGGCCCGCCCGTTTCGTCTCAGGAGAACGAATTGAGCCCAGATGACGTCAACCGCAAGAAGCGCCGGCGTCTGATCGCCGGCGGCCTCGTGGTCGCCCTGGCGATCGCCGCCTTCGGCATCGCCAACGCGTTCGCGAGCTCGTCCGGCACGACGAGCAGCACCGAACGCTCGACGACCCCGATCAAGCACCTGGTGGTCATCTTCCAGGAGAACGAGTCCTTCGACCACTACTTCGGCACCTACCCGAATGCCAAGAACGACGCGGGCGAACCGACCTTCACCGCCAAGGCGGACACCCCGACCGTCAACGGCCTCAGCCCGGCCCTCTTGGAAGCGAACCCGAACAAGTACAACCCGCGTCGCCTCAGCCGCGGTGAAGCCGTCACCTGCGACATGGACCACGGCTACACCGACGAGCAGAAAGCCTACGACCACGGCCTCGTCGACGAGTTCCCGGAATACACGGCCAGCCACGAATGCGAAAAGGGCCTGGTCATGGACTACTACGACGGCAACACCGTCACCGGCCTGTGGAACCTGGCGCAGCACTTCGCGCTC
Organism: Solirubrobacterales bacterium; assembly: GCA_047601885.1. GTDB lineage: Bacteria > Actinomycetota > Thermoleophilia > Solirubrobacterales > 70-9 > VAYN01. Next base: position 453,100 of record JASGIK010000001.1, on the reverse strand, counting down.
AACGACAACTCGTTCGACACCGTGTTCGGCCCCTCGACCCCGGGCGCGCTCAACCTGATCTCGGGTGAAACGCACGGCGCCGAACCGGCCGAACTCGCCGGCTCGGTCGAAAACGGGACGGTCATCTCCGACCCCAACCCGATCCTCGACGAGTGCACCACCGGCACGGTCAAGATGACCGGCAAGAACATCGGTGACCTGCTGAACAAGAACGGCGTCACCTGGGGCTGGTTCCAGGGCGGGTTCGCGCCGACCGAAACGAAGGAAGGCAAGCCGGTCTGCGGCTCCAGCCACAAGAACATCGCCAACGCGACGGTCGCCGACTACTCGGCCCACCACAACCCGTTCGAGTACTACGCCTCGACCGCCAACCCGTACCACCGCCTGCCGGAATCGGAGGCGATGATCGGCCACAGCGAACCCGAAGCCACCGAAAAGGGCGCCAACCACGAGTACGACATCTCGGCGTTCGACGAAGCGGTGAAGCACGAAAACCTGCCCGCCGTCTCCTTCCTCAAGGCGCCCGAGTACGAGGACGGCCACCCGGGCTACTCCGATCCGCTCGACGAACAGGCGTTCATCGCCGAAAAGCTCGACGAGCTGGAGCACTCGGACCAGTGGGAAAGCACCGCCGTCGTGATCGCCTACGACGACTCCGACGGTTGGTACGACCACGTCATGCCGCCGATCGTCTCGCAGTCGGAATCGGCTTCCGACTACCTCACCGAAGCGGGCAAGTGCGGCAAGGTCGAAAACAAGACGACCGCCATCCTCGACCGCTGCGGCTACGGCCCGCGGCTGCCGCTGATGGTGATCTCGCCCTATGCGAAGCAGAACTACGTCGACAACACGCTGACCGACCAGTCCTCGATCACGAGGTTCATCGAGGAAAACTGGCAGACCGGCCGGATCGGCGAAAACTCGATGGCCAACAAGGCGGGCACGCTGATGAACATGTTCGACTTCGCCGAAGGCGCGCCCAAGGCCCCGAAGGTGTTCCTCAACCCGGAAAACGGTGAGATCACCGGCGAAGAAGGCGGGGAAGCAGGGTCCGAAGAAGGCGGGTCGGAAGAATCCGGCTCCGGCGAAGAAGGTGGATCGGGTGGCGGAGGCGGCTCCGGCGGCCACAAGCACCACGAAAAGGTCCACTGCAAGGTCGAAGGCGAAGGCCACAAGGTGACGATCGAATGCACCGTCACCGGCGGCAGCGGCCGCGGCTCGGTGCGGTTCCGGGTCGAGCGCGGCAGCAAGGTGCTCGGCACCTCGAGCGCCACGCTCAAGGGCACCAAGGCGAAGGCCACGGTGAGGACCAGGCGCGCGCTCGGCGGCAGGTACACGCTGCTGGCGACGGTCGACCGGACGAGCGGCGTCAACGCCGTCTCGCAGGGCCTCGCCCTGCCCGGCACCCGCTCGGTGAACCTCCACTAGGGGCCACTGGCGACGACGCGAAGAGGGGCGACGGTCGGATGGCCGTCGCCCCTTTCTTTTAAGGTCAAGGCGTGGCGGAAGGCGCTCCCAAGCTCGATCTGCCGGAGGCGATCACCGCGCTCCTCTTCGACCTCGACGGGGTGCTGACGAAGACCGCCGTCGTCCACGCGAAGGCCTGGAAGCAGACCTTCGACGAATTCCTCGAGGCGCGCGCCGAGAAGAATGGCGAAAAGTTCGTGCCCTTCGACTCGGGCGAGGACTACAACGAATACGTCGACGGCAAGCCGCGCTACGACGGCGTGCGCTCGTTCCTCGGATCGCGCCGGATCGAGCTGCCGGAGGGGTCGCCCGACGACCCGCCGGAGGCGGAAACGGTCTGCGGCCTCGGCAACCGCAAGAACGACCTGGTCCAGGAGCTGATCCACCGCGACGGGGTGGAGGTCTACCCGGGCTCGGTCGCCTTCGTCGAGGCGGCCCGCGCGGCGGGGCTGCGGCGCGCCGTCGTCTCCTCCTCGGCCAACACGCGGGAGGTGCTGAAGGCGGCCGGGATCGAGGGCCTCTTCGAGGCGCGGATCGACGGCAGGGTCGCCGACGCGAAACAGCTGAAGGGCAAGCCCGCGCCGGACACCTACCTGGCGGGCGCCGCGGCGCTCGGGGTCGAGGCCGCCGCCGCCTGCGTCTTCGAGGACGCCGTCTCCGGGGTCGAGGCGGGCCACGCCGGCCACTTCGGTCACGTCGTCGGGGTCGACCGGGTCGGCCACGCGGAAGCGCTGCGCGAGCACGGCGCCGACGTCGTCGTCGACGACCTCGCCGAACTGATCCTCGGCGACGGATCCGGGCGGGAGCCCGCGTGATCGAAGACCCCGCCTACACGGTCGAGCCCTGGGGGATCCGCGAAACCCACCTCGAACTGGAGAAGCTGGCGCAGTCGGAGTCGGTCTTCGCCCTCGCCAACGGCCATATCGGGATCCGCGGCACGCTCGACGAGGGCGAGCCCTCGGCCCTCCCCGGCACCTACCTGAACGCCTTCTGGGAGAAGCGGCCGCTGCCCTACGCCGAGGCGGGCTACGGCTACCCGGAGGCGGGGGAGACGGTGGTCAACATGACCAACGGCAAGATCATCCGGCTGCTGGTCGACGACTCGCCCTTCGACATCCGCTACGGGGAGCTGCTCGAACACGAGCGCCGGCTCGACTTCCGCAGCGGCATCCTCCGCCGCGTCGCGCTCTGGCGCTCGCCGACCGGCAAGACGGTGCGGGTCACCTCCGAACGCCTCGTCAGCTTCTCCCAGCGCGCGGTGATGGCGATCCGCTACACGGTCGAGCCGACCGCCGCCGAGGCCCGCGTCGTCGTCCAGTCGGAGCTGGTCACCAACGAGCCGCGGCCGGCGACCTCGAAAGACCCGCGCGCCGCCGCCGCCCTGGAAGCGCCGCTCGAATCGGAGGAATTCCTCGGCGAGGACAGCCGCGCGGTGCTGGTCCACTCGACCAAGGAGTCGAAGCTGCGCGCGGGCGCCGCGATGGGTCACGTGATCGACGGGCCCGAGGACACCGCCTGGCACTCGGAGGCCTGGGCGGACCTGGGCCGGCTCACCGTCACCTCGACGCCGTCCCCGGGCGACCCGGTCACGATCACCAAGTTCGTCAGCTACGGCTGGTCGGCGAAGCGCTCGGTGCCCGCCGTCCGCGACCAGGTCAGCGCCGCGCTCGCCGAGGCCACCCACACCGGCTGGGACGAGCTGGTCGCGGCCCAGCGCAACTACCTGGACGACTTCTGGGAGCGGGCCGACGTCGAGCTCGACGGCGACGCCGAACTGCAGCAGGCGGTCCGCTTCGGCCTCTTCCACGCGCTGCAGGCGAGCGCCCGCGGCGAGGGCCGGGCGATCCCGGCGAAGGGGCTGACCGGCCCCGGCTACGACGGCCACACCTTCTGGGACACCGAGGCCTACGTGCTGCCGCTGCTCTCCTACGCTGCCCCGGCGGCCGCCGCCGAGGCGCTGAGATGGCGGCTGGCGACGATCGAGACGGCGCGCGAACGGGCGCGCGAGCTCTGCCTCGAGGGGGCGACCTTCCCCTGGCGGACGATCAGCGGTTACGAGTGCGGCGCCTACTGGCCCGCCGGGACCGCCGCCTTCCACGTCAACGCCGACATCGCCCAGGCGGTCTGCCGCTACTGCGACATCAACGTCGACCCGGACTTCGAGCGCGACGTCGGCCTGCCGCTGCTGGTCGAAACGGCGCGGCTGTGGCGCTCGCTCGGCCATCACGACGCCCACGGCGACTTCCGCATCGACGGCGTCACCGGGCCGGACGAGTACTCGGCGATCGCCGACAACAACGTCTACACCAACCTGCTGGCGCAGAAGAACCTCTGGGCGGCGGCCGATTTCTCCGAGCGCTACGCGGAGGCGGCGGAGGCGCTCGCGGTCGACCACGAGGAGATCGCCTCCTGGCGCGACGCCGCCGACGCGATGACGATCCCCTACGACGAGGAGCTCGGCGTCCACCCGCAGTCGGAGAACTTCACCAGCCACGCCCGCTGGGACTTCGACTCGACCGCTGCCGACGACTACCCGCTGCTGCTCCATTACCCCTACTTCGATCTTTACCGCAAGCAGGTGGTGAAGCAGGCCGACCTGGTGATGGCGATGGTCGCCCGCCCGGACCACTTCAGCGCCGCGGAGAAAGAGCGCAACTTCGTCTACTACGAGCCGCTGACGGTGCGCGATTCCTCGCTCTCGGCCTGCGTGCAGGCGGTGATGGCGGCCGAGACCGGCCACCTCGAGCTGGCCTACGACTACCTCGGCGAGGCGGCGCTGATGGACCTCGACGACCTCGAGCACAACAGCAGCGACGGCCTCCACATCGCCTCGCTGGCGGGGACCTGGATCGCCGCCGTCTGCGGCTTCGGCGGCCTGCGCGACATGGACGGGATGCTGCGCTTCTCGCCGCGCCTGCCGGAACGGCTGGTGCGGATCTGCTTCCGCCTCGGCTTCCGCGGCCGGCGGATCAAGGTAGAGGTGACCAAGGGCGGGACCAGCTACTCGCTGCTGGACGGCGACCCGGTCGAGCTCCGCCACTTCGACGAGGAGGTGGAGCTCGGCCCGAAGGGCCTCAAGTTCGGCCCGCCGCCGCCCGCCGAGCCGCCGGCCGAGCCGGTCCACCAGCCGCCGCACCGCGCCCCGGCCAAACGCCGCCCCTCGCGCTGAGTTCGCCGATATCGTCCCGGCGATGCCCGACGCCGAGCCACAGCCGATCCTCTCCGGCCTCACCGAGGCCGCCATCTTCCTGACGCTCTGCGTCGACCCCGGTGGCGAGGCCGAGGTGCTCGACCTGCTGCCCGACCTCGCCGGGCTGCGCCGCTCGGTCGGCTTCCGCGCGCCGAACGCCGGGCTCAGCTGCGTGGTGGGGATCGGCAGCGGGCTCTGGGACCGCCTCTTCCCCGGCGCGCCGCGGCCCGCCGATCTGCATCCCTTCGAGGAACTGCGCGGACCGCGCCACACCGCCCCGGCCACCCCGGGCGACCTCTTCCTCCACGTCCGCGCCGAGCGCCTCGACCTCTGCTTCGAGCTCGCCCGCCTCGTCACCGATCGCCTCGACGCCCACGTCCGCGTCGTCGACGAGGTGCACGGCTTCCGTTCCTTCGACGAGCGCGACCTGCTCGGCTTCGTCGACGGGACCGAGAACCCGGAGGGCGGCGAGGCCGACGCCGCGGTGCTGATCGGCGACGAGGACCCCGACTTCGCCGGCGGCAGCTACCTGGTGATCCAGAAGTACACGCACGACCTGGCCGGCTGGGAAGGCCTCTCGATCGAGCAGCAGGAGGCGGCGATCGGCCGCACCAAACTGGACGACGTCGAGTTCGCCGACGAGGACAAGGCGCCCGACTCGCACCTGGCGCTGAACGTGATCGAAGGGCCGGACGGGGAGGAGCGCCAGATCATGCGCTTCAACATGCCCTTCGGCCGGCTCGGCTCGGCTGAGTTCGGCACCTTCTACATCGCCTACGCGAAAACGCCGTCGGTGACCGAGGAGATGCTGCGCAACATGTTCCTCGGCAAGGGCGACGCGCCCCACGACCGCCTGCTCGACTTCTCCACGGCCTTGACCGGCAGCCTCTACTTCGTCCCCGGCGCCGACTTCCTCGACGACCCGCCGAGCCCGGCCGGGGAGGAGGCCGAGGTCTCGGAGCCCGCCCCGGCTCCGCCGTCTGACGACGACTCGCTCGGCATCGGCAGCCTGAAGTAGCAGAGCGTTCGTCGCTTGTTGCCGTATTCGGGACAAGCGACGAACGCTTCTGCCTGCAAGCTTGACATGTGACCATTTGGTCACCTATTCTCGGAGCACGTGATCGACGACGTGTTCAAGGCCTTGGCGGATCCGACCCGCCGCCGTCTCCTCGACGAGCTGTTCGAGGAGGACGGGCAGACCCTGGGCGCGCTCGAGCAGCGGTTGCCGATGTCCCGCTTCGGCGTCGCCAAGCACCTCAAGGTGCTGGAGGAGGCGGGCCTGGTGACGACGCGGAGACGTGGCCGGGAGAAGCTCCACTTCCTCAACCCGGTGCCGATCCGCGAAGTCCACGACCGCTGGGTCGGCAAGTACGCGGAGCCCTGGGCCTCGGCGCTGACGGGGCTGAAGAAAGACCTCGAGGAGGAGGACCGATGAACGACGAGCAGCTCTACACCGTGGTCGGCGGGCGCGGCGCGATGACCGCCTTCGAGATTTACATCAAGACCAGCCCCGAGCGCCTCTGGGAGGCGATCACCGACGGCGAGATGCGCAGGCGCTACAGCTTCGGCGTCGGCACCGAGTCCGACTGGACGCCCGGCTCCGACTACCGCTCCGGCGTCCCCGGCGTGGTCGACATCGCCAGCGGCGAGAACGTCGAGGTCGATCCGCCCCGCCGCCTGGTGCAGACCTTCACCGCCCACTGGAGCGAGGAGGTCGAGCGCGAAGGCACCTCGCGGGTGACCTGGGAGATCGAGCCGGTCGGCGAGGACTCCTGCCGCCTCCAGGTGACCCACGACCAGCTCGGCGAGGGCGCCAACAATGAACTCTGGGGCGGCTGGCCGATGATTCTCTCCGGCCTGAAGACCCTGCTGGAGACCGGCGAGGACCTGACCACCCCAGGTTCGCTGCACTACTCCGGCGCGAGTTAGGCGCGCGGTTCGGCGCCGCCGCGCCCGTCCGAGATACGTCCCGGCGTCTCGTGGCGGCCCGGGCAGGCTGCCCGCTTGCCACGAGACGCCCGGGACGTGAGGCTTCCGCAGGGAAGAGGTCAGGGCCTTAACGGTCAGGAATCTGCGCTGTTCGTTATCCGCCCATACGACGGATAACGAACACGGCAGATTCCTGACCGTACGAATCGCCGGCCTCTCGTTCGAGACCCGGCCTTCTCGGTGGCGGCCACAGCCTGCCAGGGCCGCCACCGAGAAGGCCGCGTCCCTTTGCCGTCCGGGCGCCAGCTTCCCCGGCCCAGCCCTACGTATCCGGCAGCAACAAGATCGCCGCCCCCGCCGGCGGTTCCGGCGCTCCCGCCAGCAGCTGCCAGGAGTTCATCGGCATCACCCGCAGCTGTCCTGGCCGCAGGACGTTGACGACTTCCGGGTCGAGGTCGCCGATCTCGACCGCGGTGCCGCCGACCCGGCGGGCGATGTCGACGGCGACGCCGTCGGCGTCGAAGGGCCCACCCGCGGCGACCGCGCCCTCTCGCACCACGTCGACCTCGCGGATCGTCGCGGTCTCGCCGATCAGCAGCGCCACCGGCGCCGCGAGGGCGGCTGCGACCGCCTCGCCGGTCGTCGCGAAGGCGCTCGCGCCAGGGGCGCGGGACTGTCCCAGGACGACGAGGGAGGCGTGCGACTCGGTGGCGAGGTTGACCACGCTTTCCGGCAGCGAGTCGTGGACGAGGACGCGCGGCTCGGCGTCGACGCCGACCGCGTAGCCGGCCGCCTGCAGGGCCGCGAGGTGCGCCGCCGCCGCCTCGGCGCTGCCGCGCGGCGCCGCCAGCACGCCACGCACGATGCCGCCCTCGGCAGCCGCCACCCGGGCCGCGATGCGGAAGGCGAGCGGCGCCTGGGCCGGGTCGGTGAGCACGACGAGGACGCGGCTGCCGAGCCGCTCCAGCGCCCCGGCCGGGGTCGGCACGGTCGGCACCGCGCGCTCGACCAGGATCGTGCCGACGACGATCGAGGCGAGGATCAGCACCAGCACCGCGTTGACCACCGACTGGTCGAAGAGGCCGATGTTGAAGCCGACGATCGTCGCCGCCAGGGTCGCCGCCGCCTGCGGCACCGTGAGGCCGAGCATCAACGTCGCCTGCGGGGTCGAATAGCCGAGCGTCAGGCGGGCGATCAGCGAGGCGAGCGCCTTGCCGCCGAGGCTGGCGAGGATGAAGAAGCCGGCCAGCTTCAGCGTCTCGCCTTCGATCATCACCGAGGGATCGAGCAGCATCCCGACCGAGACGAGGAAGACCGGCACGAAGACGGCGGAGCCGAAGAAGTCGATCCGGTCCATCAGCGGGCCCTCGTTGGGGACGAGGCGGTTGAGCGCGAGGCCGGCGAAGAAGGCGCCGACGATCGGCTCGATCCCGAAGCAGTCGGCGAGCGTGCCGGCGGCGAGGAAGGAGGCGACCGCGAGCAGGTAGCGGACCACGCGGTCGGTGCCGAGGTAGCGGAAGAGGAGGCGGGCGACGATCGGCAGCAGGCCGAGGGTGAAGCCGGAGAGGACGGCGAGGCCGACGACGATCTGCACCGCGACCGAGGCGGTCGAGCCGCCCGCCGTCTGCGAGCCGGAGACGGCGGCGAGGACGACCAGCGCCAGGGTGTCGGTCAGCACCGTCGCCCCGACCGCGGTGGCGACGCCGCGGTCGGCGGTCAGCCCGGCGGCGCGGGCGGTCGGGTAGAGCAGCAGGGTGTGGGAGGAGAGCAGCGCGCCGAGCAGCAGCGCCGCCGCCGGCACCCAGCCGAGCGAGAGGCCGATGATCGTCCCCAGCGCCATCGGCATCAGGAAGGTGACGAGGCCGAAGCTGAGCACGGCGTGGCGGTGGACGCGGACGAGCGCCAGGTCCAGCTCCACCCCGGCGACGAACATCAGGTAGAGCAGGCCGAGCTGGCCGAGGTCGGGGATCGTCGTGTTGCCGGCGCCGATCAGGTTGAGCCCGTAGGGCCCGATCACGTAGCCGCCGATCAGCAGGCCGATGATCCCCGGGATGCGGGCGCTCCGCATCAGCGGCGGCCCGATGATCACGACGCCGAAGAGGACGAGGAACTCCCAGGCCGGCCCGCTCGGGGCTTTGATCTCGAGCGCGGCGAAGGTGGTGGGGAGGACGTGGGCGACCATCAGTGCAGGGTGGTGTGGAGGAGGGGGATTTCTTCGCTTTCGGCGGCTTCGGGTCCTACCCATTCCTTCAGCAGGCGTTCGATCGTGCCGTCTTCGGTGAAGGCGCGGATCGCCGAGTCGACCGCCTGGCGGTTGGCGGAGCCGTGGGGAAGGGCGACCGCGAGCGGCTCGGCTTCGGGCAGCTTGGCCGCCGCTTCCAGCTTGCCTTCGGACCCTTCGGCGACGGCGACGGCGAGCGGCAGGTCGAGCAGGGTCGCGTCGATCTTGCCTTCGCGCAGGGCCGCGAGCACCTCCTGCTGGCCGTCGAAGAGGGTCGGCTCCGTTTCCGGCGCGATGTTGGTTTCGATGTCTTCGACGAAGGTCGTCGACTGGATCGCCCCCCAGCGCAGTTCCTGCGCCGTCTTCAGATCGGATACGTCGGTGCCGGTGCGGACCAGCACCGTCGGTGCCGTCTTCAGGTAGGCGGTGGAGAAGGTGAGGTGTTCTTCGCGTTCGTCGGTCGGCGTGATCAGGTCGATCGCCATGTCGGCGCCGCCGAGGTGGCCGCGGACGATGCGGTGGAAGTGGACGATCCGGATCCGCACGCTGTCCAGCCCGAAGCGCCTCGCCAGTTCGCGGGCCAGCTCGTACTCGAAGCCGCCGGTCGGGTGTTCCGGGGTCCCTTCCCAGAAGCCGGGGCTGGGGACGGCCGAGGTGGCGACGGTGAGGACGCCCGGTTCGGCGGGGGTGAATTCTCCTGCCGAGGCGGAGATCGAGCCGCAGCCGGCCGCCAGCACGGCGAGGAGCGCGACGCAGGCGCCGATCGGGATCGCCTGCCGCAGCGTCCGCTTTCGCACCCCGGCAGGGTACGCCGCGTCGCGGTCGACCTGACCCGCGCCCCTCCGGCCGCGGGCGCGTCGAGGCTCCCTTGCCAGGGCCGGCGGGCGCTCAGCGCTCGATCGGCTCGCCGTAGACGATCAGGCCGTGGAGCACGATCAGGCAGAGGGCGAAGATGCCGAGCGACCAGAACGGGTAGCTGCCGCCGACCGAGAGCAGGGACTCGATCGCGCCCAGGGTCGCGGCGATGATGCCGACGGTGCGGCCGTAGGTGCCGCCGCTGAACAGGGAATAGCCGCCGGTCAGCTGCACGAGGCCGATGATCAGCGTCACCCAGCCCCAGAAGCCGAGACCGAAGATCACGTAGGCCGTCGTGTGGTTGAAGAACGCGGCGTTGCTGATCGCGGCGATCCCGTAGATCACGTTGAGCACACCGGCGATGAGCAACAAGATGGCGGCGAACATGGCGCGCGCCTCGCCTCTCACTTCCACGTCTCTCTCCTTTTTCGATTGGTTCCAGGGGTGCCGGGAACCGCTTGACCATCCCAAAAACGGCGGCGACAATCCAGCGAGGACCCCGGGTGGGCAGACTTGTACCGAGATGGAGGATCCGACGCGTAGCGATCCGGATAACGGCGAGCGCTCCTGCTGCGCCCCCGGCCGCGCCCCGAGCGGGGCGGAGGAGCCCGCCGCGCCGCGCCTCGATTTCGCCCCTCGGGGCACCGCGGACTCCGCCGCCGACGGCATGATCCGCCTCGGTGGCAGCTTCCTGATGGGGACCGAGGACGCCGACGGCTTCCCCCAGGACCGCGAGGGACCGATCCGGGAGATCGACCTGCCGCCCTTCAGGATCGACCCGGTCGCCGTCACCAGCCGCCGCTTCGCCGAGTTCGTCGAGGCCACCGGCTACGCGACCGAGGGCGAGCGCGCCGGCTGGTGCTTCGTCTTCGCCGCCTTCCTGCCGCCCGACTTCGAACCGACCCGCGGGATCGCCGCCGCCCCCTGGTGGCGCCAGGTCTTCGGTGCCGACTGGCGCCATCCCGAGGGCCCGCGGTCGGGCATCGACGAGCGCCTCGACCACCCCGTCGTCCAGGTCTCCTGGAACGACGCCAAGGCCTTCTGCGCCTGGGACGGCAGCCGCCTGCCGCATGAGGCGGAGTGGGAGATGGCCGCCCGCGGCGGCCTCGAGCAGGCGCGCTTCCCCTGGGGCGACGAGCTGGAACCGGGCGGCCGCCACGCGATGAACGTCTGGCAGGGCACCTTCCCGACCCACAACAGCGGCGACGACGGCTGGCTCGGCACCTGCCCGGTCGACGAATACGAGCCCAACGGGCTCGGCGTGATGAACACCAGCGGCAACGTCTGGGAATGGTGCGCGGACCGTTTCGATCGCCAGACCCGCACGATCCGCGGCGGCTCCTACCTTTGCCACGCCTCCTACTGCAACCGCTACCGGGTCGCCGCGCGCAGCTTCAACACGCCGGACAGCGCGACCGGCAACATGGGCTTCCGCGTCGCCCGCGACGCCTGAACGAACGTCCACCCGGACGACCGACCGCCCGATAGGTTCCACCCACGAGGGCCGTGGGTAATCATCCCCGACCCGAACCACCGATCGACGAGGAGGAGCGCCGATGGCCCACCCGACGTTCGACGACGCGCGTCGTCTCAGCGACTGGCAGCCGCCGCTTGGAGTGGTCTCCGTCTACCTGGCCTTCGACCCGGCCGACCGCGGCGGCGCCTGGCGGACGGAGCTGCGCAACGGGCTCGACGCCCTGCAGGAGGCCGCCAAGGACGCCGACCACGAGCGCCGGGTCGCCCTGCGCGCCGTCGCCAAACGGATCGCCGAGCGCTTCGAAGACGGTGACCACCGGCCGCCGCCGCGCGGCGCCGCGGGCTTCGTCGAGGTCGCCGAGAAGGGCGGCGAAGAACACTGGTGGGGGACCGGCGCGGCGCCCCAGGCGAGCGCCTGCGTCGAGCTCGGCGAGCGCCCGGCGCTGGCGCCGCTGGTCGACCTCGCCTGCCGCGGCGAGGGTCGCGGGATCGCGATCGTCTCGCTCGAGCGCGTCCGCCTGCTGCTCTTCGCCGAAGGCGAACTGAAGGAGCTGGCGGACTGGGAACTGGAGGTGACCAGCCTCGACTGGCGCGAGCGCAAGGCGCGCACCGGTGCCAACCCGGCGCGCGGCGGCCAGGTCGGCGCCTCCTCCGGCAAGGACGAGTACGGCAACCGGCTCGAACACAACCGCCACCGCTTCCTCGGCGAGGCGGGCGGCCTGGTCGGCCGGGCGCTGGAAGAGCGGGGGATCGGCCGGGCGCTGGCCTTCGGCCCGACGGTGGACCTGGAGAGCTTCCAGTCCGGTTTCAACGCGCCGGGCGTGAAGCTGGCGGTGGCGGGGCAGGAGGACCTGATCTCGACCCCGACCGGAAAGCTGCACGAGACGGTCGCGGCCGCCGTCGACAACGCCGACGCCGAGCGCGAGTCGAAGCTGGTCGCGGCGACGCTGGAAGAGGCGCGCGGCGGCAGCCGCGGCGCGACCGGGCGGCAGGACGTCGGCGAGGCGGTCGAGGAAGGCCGGGTCGAGCGCCTGGTGCTCGACGCCCGGCTCGGCGCCGCCGCCGAGTCGCTGGTCCGCGGCGCCCTCGCCGCGAGCGCCAAGATCACCGTCGTCCACGGGCCCGCCGCCGCGGCCCTTGGCGCCGCCGAAGGGACCGCCGCGATCCTGCGCTACTGAACGCTCTGCAGGTGCGTGACCAGCGACCCGTCGTGGAAGGCGTGGATCGCGAAGCCGGGCGGGTCGGGTCGCATCTTGATCCGGCCCGCGGTGAAGTCGAGCGTCGCCTGCAGGTAGGTGCTGGAGGCGCTGACGACGGGCCGCCCGGCCAGCTCGGCGACGATCGGCCGGTGCACGTGGCCGGCGACGACGGCCAGCACCTGGGGATGGCGGTCGAGCAGCGCGGCCAGGGCCTCGCGCCCCGCCGGCGCCAGCCCGCTCTGGTCGAAGGCGGGCATCTCGGTGCGCAGCGGCGGATGGTGCATGGCGAGCACGGTCGGCTTCGTCGGCTGCCCGGCGAGCGCGCCGTCGAGCCACTCGACCCGCCCTTCGTCGAGCGCGCCGCTGTCCGATCCGGGGACGATCGAGTCGAGGCAGACCAGGCGCAGCGGTCCCAGGTCGACGCTGTGGGACACCGGTTCCTCGCCCGTCCCCGACAATCCGAACGCCTCGCGCAGCGGCGCTCGCAGGTCGTGGTTGCCGGGCAGGACCCGGGGCGTCAGCCCCAGCGGCGCCAGCAGCTCGCGCAGCCGCGCGTACTCCGCCGCGGCGCCGTTCTGGGTCAGGTCACCGGAGACGACCAGCGCGTCGGGCCGGTCCGGCAGTTCCAGGATCGCCTCGACCACGCGCCGCACGCCCGGCTCCGGGTCGAACCCGTCCCAGTCGGCGCCGATGTGCGTATCGCTGATCTGCAGTAGGAGGAACGGGGGGCGGTCACTCATGGCCGACGCACAGGTTTCCATAGACTCGGTCTCCCGCCGTGGAATCTGTCGTCAAAGACGAGAACAAACGCTGGCTCGTCCTCGCCGTCCTGGGGATCGCCCAGCTGATGGTCGTGCTCGACGCGACCGTCGTCAACATCGCCCTGCCCTCGGCGCAGGAAGCGCTCGGGTTCTCCGAAAGCGCGCGGCAGTGGATCGTCACCGCCTACTCGCTGACCTTCGGCTCGCTGCTCCTCCTGGGCGGTCGGATCTCCGACATCTTCGGCCGCAAGTGGACCTTCGTCGGCGGCCTGATCGGCTTCGCCTGCGCCTCGGCGCTCGGCGGCGCGGCGCCCTCCTTCGCCGTCCTCGTCAGCGCCCGCGCGATCCAGGGCCTCTTCGGCGCGATCCTCGCCCCGGCCGCCCTCTCCCTGCTGACCGTCACCTTCGTCGACCCGGAGGAGCGCGGCAAAGCCTTCGGCGTCTTCGGCGCGGTGGCGGGCTCGGGCGCCGCGGTCGGCCTGCTGCTGGGCGGGATCCTCACCCAGTACCTCTCCTGGCGCTGGTGCCTCTACGTCAACCTCGCCTTTGCCGTGGTCGCCGTCTTCGGCGCCCTGACGATGCTGGAAAACCGCCGCTCCGGCGAGAGCGCCCACCTCGACGTACCCGGCACCGTGTTCGCCACCGGCGGCCTCTTCTGCCTCGTCTACGGCCTCGCCCACGCCGAGACCGCGAGCTGGACCGCGCCGCTGACCCTGATCATGTTTGCGATCGCGATCGTCGCCTTCGTCGCCTTCGCGATCGTCGAGCGGCGCGCCGAGCACCCGCTGCTGCCGCTCTCGGTCGTCCTCGACCGCAACCGCGGCGGCTCCTATCTGGTCGTCGCCCTCGGCGCGATCGCGATCTTCGCCGTCTTCCTCTTCCTCACCTACTACCTGCAGCGCAACCTCGGCTACTCGCCGGTCACCTCCGGCCTCGCCTTCCTGCCGATGGTCGCCTGCATCATGTTCACCTCGATCACCTCGAACGTGAAACTGATGCCGTTGGTGGGGCCGAAACCGCTGGTCACGGCGGGCTGCCTGCTCGGCGCGGCGGGGATGTTCTACCTGACCGGGCTCGGCGCCAACGAGACCTACGTCGGCTCGATCCTCCCGGCCCTGATCCTCAGCGGCCTCGGTTTCGGCCTGATCTTCGCCCCGGCGATCGCCACGGCGACCCTCGGCGTGCCTCAGGACGAGGCCGGGATCGCCTCGGCGATGGTCAACACCAGCCAGCAGGTCGGCGGCTCGATCGGGGTGGCGCTGCTCTCGACGATCTCGGCCAGCGCGATCACCGCCAAGCTCGGTGAACTCACTTCGAAGCCGACCCCGACCGATCTCCTCACCGCGGACGTCCACGGCTACACCACCGCCTTCTACTGGGCGGGAGCGATCTTCGTCCTCGCCGCGGTCTGCGCCTTCGGCCTGCTGCGGGCCAAAGCCCGCCCACCCGCCCCCGGCGTCGTGCCGGTCGAGCCGGAGCCGGAGGCCGAGCCGACCGAGGTGTAGACGGCGAGCTCCGGGGCTGTGCTCGGGCGCGGGGTTCGGGGCCGCGCGATTCGCGCCCGTCGCGCCCGTCCGAGGTGCGTCCCGGGCGTCTCGTGGCGGCCCGGGCAGGCTGTGGCCGCCACGAGACGCCCGGGACGTGAGGGTTCGCAGGGAAGTTCACACAGGCGCGGGAGAGACGCCGGGAACGTCACAGGTCCTCATGCCTCCCGTGACGGGATCGGGGCCCCACCCGGGTGAGTTCGCACTTTCGCTCGCCATGCGAGCAGAACTGCGAACTCACCAGGGGGAGGCATGAGGAAGACGCAAAGAACCGTCAACTTCCCCCGCTCCTCGTCACGGGACCTCGGAGTTCGTGCCCGGACACGCGCATCTCTGCGCCGGGGCACGCCCGGACCCTCGCCTCTCCCCACATCCCCGGCCTTCTCGGTGGCGGCCACAGCCTGCCCGGGTCGCCACCGAGAAGGCCGCGTCCCTTTCACCTTCTGCGTCCCTTTCCGGCCCCGGCAAAGCCCCGCCCGAAGCCTTGGGATAAAAGACTGCGCCCGCACGGTGCCCGCAAATCCATTGCTCAACCACATTTACGACGGTTGTATCCAACGTCGTAGTACCTTCTCGGGCACGGACGAGTTCTTGCCCGAACGGTGGTTGCTTGGATTGCGGGCCGACCTGGCAGGGAAGCAGCGGGCCTTGGCGTTGATCTCTTCAAAGGAATGCGACAGTTGAGCGGTTCGATGGCCGATGGGCAGGTCGCCGCGCCGCGGCCTCAGCTGACCGAGATCTCCAACGCCGCGGTCGCCCTGCACCGCGAGCACTTCGGTCGCGGTCCCGGTGCCGCCAAGACCCACATCGCCGACAACCTCGTCGTCTGCGTGCTCACCGACGTCTTCACGCCGTTCGAGAAGACCCTGATCGAGGCCGGGCAGGAGGAGCGGGTGCGGGAGACGCGGGCGATCCACCGCGCCGCCACCGAGGACGTCTACAAGGGCCGGATGGAGGCGGTGATCGGCCGCCGGGTCGAGGCCCACATGAGCAGCATCAACGTGGACCCCGACGTCGCCGTGGACATCTTCGTGATGGGCCCCGAGATCGATCCCGGGGCGGACGAGACGCTGGTCTCGATCGACGGTGCCGCCTCCGACGGCGTCGCCCCGGACGGCGACGCGCCCGCCTGAGGCGGGCGCCCCCGAGCCCCTAGGACTCGACCTTGGTCTGGACGATCTCGGTCGCCGCGGCGTAGATCGCCTCGGCGTCGATCTCGGCCGCCCGCAGCAGCTGCTCCGGGGTCGCCGAGCCGGGCATGTCCTCGACCGCGAGGATGCGGACCGCGGCGCTCGCGCCGTGCTCGGCCAGGGCGGCCAGCACCGCCTCGCCGATCCCGCCCTCCTTCCAGTGATCCTCGACGGTGACGATCGCGCCCGTCTCCTGCGCCGCCTTGACCAGCGTGTCGGCGTCGATCGGCTTCACCGAGTAGAGGTCGACGACCCGCGCCGAGATGCCCTCGCCGGCGAGCCGCTCGGCCGCCGCCAGCGCCTCGTGCAGGGTGATGCCGGCGCCGACCAGGGTGACGTCGGTGCCGTCGAGCACGGTCTTCGAGCCGCCCAGCTGGAACTCCTCGGAGGCGTCGTAGAGGACCGGCGTGGCGCCGCGGGTGGTGCGCATGTAGGAGATCCCGGCGGTGTCGGCCATGATCTCGACCAGCGCCGCCGTCGAGGTCGCGTCGCTCGGGTAGACGACGGTCGAGCCGTGGACCGCGCGCAGGGAGGCGATGTCCTCGAGCGCCATCTGCGAGGGCCCGTCCTCGCCGATCGAGACGCCGGCGTGGGAGCCGCAGAGGCGGATGTCGGCGCGGCTGATCGCCGCCATGCGGACGAAGTCGTAGGCGCGGCTGAGGAACGCGGCGAAGGTCGAGGCGAACGGCGTCCAGTGGCGTCGCACCTGGAAGCCGACGGCCGAGGCGATCATCTGCTGCTCGGCGATGTAGACCTCGACGTAGCGGTCCGGGAAGGCGTTCTTGAAGTCTTCCGAGTGGGTCGAGTTGCCGACCTCGCCGTCGAGCGCGACGATGTCGTCGCGCCGCGCCCCGAGCGCCGCCAGCGCTTCGCCGTAGGCTTTCCGCGTCGCCACCTTGGTGCCGACCTCCCAGGTCGGCATCTCGCCGCCGGGGACGGGGAATTTGTACGGCGTGGCGTCGCCCTCCGGCTTCTTCGTGTCGACGTGGAGGTCGCGCACGCCGCCCAGTTCCTCGATCGCCTTGGCCGGGTCGGCGAGCGGTTTGCCGTGTTTGCCGGGCAGGTCCTCGACCTCTTTCGCGCCCTTGCCCTTCTTCGTCCGGGCGATGATCATCGTCGGCCGGTCGCTCGCTTCGGCGTTGACGTAGGCGTCCTCGATCTCCTGCACGTCGTGGCCGTCGATCTCCAGCGTGTTCCAGCCCGCCGCCTCGGCCCGGCCGCCGTAGGAGTTGAGGTCCCAGCCGTGCATCGTTTCGCCGGTCTGGCCGAGCCGGTTGACATCGATCAGCGCGGTCAGGTTGCCGAGGCTCTGCTTGCCCGCGTGCTCGACCGCCTCCCAGATCGATCCCTCGGCCATCTCCGAGTCACCGCAGAGGATCCAGACCCGGGACGGCATCTTCTCCATCCGCACCGCGGTGGCGACGCCGACGCCGATCGGCAGGCCCTGGCCGAGCGAGCCGGTGGCGACGTCGACCCAGGGCAGGATCGGGGTGGGGTGGCCTTCGAGCCGCGAGCCGAGCTTGCGGAAGGTGAGCAGCTCGTCGTCCTCGATCGCGCCGACCGCTTTCAGCACCGAGTAGTAGAGCGGCGAGGCGTGCCCCTTGGAGAAGATCAGGTGGTCGTTGCGGGGGTCGTCCGGGGTGCCGAAATCGAGCGTCAGGTGCCCGTCGATCAGCACCGCCAGGAGGTCGGCCGCAGACATCGAGGAGGTCGGGTGTCCCGAGCCCGCCGCGTCGGAGGAGCGGATCGAATCTACCCGCAGCTGTTGGCCAAGTTCGCGTCGAAAATCCGTGTCTCCACTCATGCTCTGGAAGCTACCGGAGCCGGGCGGTGGCCGTCTGCGATCCTGCCGGGGTGGACCGCGAGCTATATCGCCGTCGCCAGCGACGGCGGGCGATCATCGCCTGGAGCGTGCTCGGCCTGCTCGTCGTCGCGGTCGGCCTCGGCGTCGCCTTCGGCGGCAACGGCGGCGGTGACGCGGGCGGATACGTCACCTCGGTGAGCGGCCAGGCCGCGGCGGAAATGACCGCCGAACAGTTCGGCCGCATCCACAAGGGCCAGGACGAAACGACCGTCCTGCAGACGATCGGCGTCCCCGGCGAGGCGGAATCCGAAGTCGACGACGCCGGGCTGCTGCAGCTGTTCCCGACCCCGCCGTCCGGCGCCAGCTGCGCGTTCTGGCGGCTGAGCGACGCCCCGGCCCACCTCGTCCGCCTCTGCTTCGGCGGCACCCCGGCGGTGCTGGAGCAGAAATCCGTCGCCGCCGCCGGCGAGGACTCTGCCCCGCAGACCCTCGCCTGAGCGCGTTCGCACTTTCCCGCGCGTGGCGCGGCTTACTGCGAACTCATCCGCCCGGCCGTGGGGACCTGCTGGGTGATGCAGTGGATATTGCCGCCGCCGAGGAGGATCTCGCGGGCGGGCACGCCGACCACCTCGCGGCCGGGGAAGGCGTCGCGGAGGATCGCCCCCGCCTCCTCGTCGCGGGCCGGGTCGAGCAGCGGGTAGACGATCCGCGAGTTCGCGATGTAGAAGTTGACGTAGCTGGCGGCGAGCCGGTCGCCGGCCTGACGCGGCACCGCCTCGTCGGAGGCGAGCACGCCGGCCGCCTCCTCGGCGGTCATCGTCAGCGGCCCGGGGGCGGGGACCTTGATCACCTCGAAGGGACGCCCGCGGGCGTCGGTCGCCGCCTCCAGCCGCGCCAGCGCGTCGACGGAGCGCTCGTGCTGGGGATCGCCCGGGTCCTCGACCCAGGTCAGCAGCACGACCCCGGGTCGGGCGAAGCAGGCGAGGTTGTCGACGTGGCCGTCGGTCTCGTCTTCGAAGACGCCGTCGCCGAGCCAGACCACCTTCTCGGTGCCGAGGTAGGCGTGCAGGGCCGCCTCGATCGCCGCCCGGTCGAGCTCCGGGTTTCGGTTCGGGTTCAGCAGGCACTCTTCGGTGGTGAGGACCGTGCCCTCGCCGTCGACGTGGATCGAGCCGCCCTCGAGCACGATCGGCGCCCGGTGGCGGTCGTCGCCTTCGACCTCGAGCACCTTGGCGGCGACGCGGTCGTCGCGCTCCCAGGAGGTGTAGAGCCCGCCGGCGAGCCCGCCCCAGGCGTTGAAGCGCCAGTCGACGCCGCGCCGGCCGCCGCGCCCGTCGACGACGAAGGTCGGCCCGGTGTCGCGCAGCCAGGCGTCGTCGCTGGAGATCTCGACCACGCGGACGGCGTCGGGGAGCGCCGCCCGGGCGCGCTCGAACTGGCCGTCGGAGACCGCCATCGTCACCGGCTCGGCGGCGGCGATGGCGCTCGCCACCGCGGCGAAGGTGGCCTGCGCGGGCGCCGCCTCCTCGCGCCAGTTGTCGGGTCGCTCCGGCCAGACCATCCAGCAGCCGGCGTGCGGCGCCCACTCGGCGGGCATGTGGAAGCCGTCGGCGGCGGGGGTGCCCTCCAGGGAACGTGCCATCTCCCCATTGTCGCCGACCGGTCAGACCGCCTACAGTCGATGCATGGCAGATCTGCGGCTGATCGAGAAGACCGGGGTGGAGGGCTCGCCCGCGAGAACGCGACCACCGGGACGCGAGCCGTTCCGGATCGGCGCCGTCCAGCAGTCCTGGCACCCCGACCCGGACGAGCACCGCGAGGGGTTGGCGGCCGGGATCCGGATGGCGGCGGCGCAGGGAGCGCGGCTGGTCTGCCTGCAGGAGCTGACCCTCTCGCCCTACTTCGCGGTCGACCCGGCCGGGCCGGAAGGCGTGGGGGTCGAGCCGGAGGAGCTGCCCGGCGGGCCGACCTTCGAGTTCGCCGCGGCGATGGCGAAGGAGACCGGCGTCCACGTCCACGCCTCGCTGTACGAGCGCGCCCCGGACGGCGGCCTCGGCTTCAACACGGCGATCGTCGTCGGCCCGTCCGGCGACCTGGTCGGCCGCACGCGCAAGCTCCACATCCCGATCACCGCCGGCTACTACGAGGACCTCTACTTCCGGCCTGGCCCGACCGACGAAGGCCCGGCCTTCCCGCTGGTCGTGCTCGGCGAGGCGAGCTTCGGCCTGCCGACCTGCTGGGACCAGTGGTTCCCGGAGCTCGCCCGCGCCTACAGTCTCGAGGGCGCCGACGTGCTGGTCTACCCGACCGCGATCGGCTCCGAGCCCGACCACCCGGACTTCGACACGCAACCGCTCTGGGAGCGGGTGATCGTCGCCAACGGGATCGCCAACGGCACCTTCATGGTCGCCGTCAACCGCTTCGGCGAGGAGCCGCCGCTGCGCTTCTACGGCTCCTCCTTCGTCAGCGATCCGTACGGACGGGTGCTGGTGCGGGCGCCGCGCGACGAGGCGGCGGTGCTGGTCGCCGACCTCGACCTCGACCAGCGCGGCGACTGGCTGGAGCTCTTCCCCTTCCTCACCACGCGCCGGCCGGACGCCTACGCCAGCCTCACCGAGGTCAAGGAGGGGGCGGCGTCATGACCTGCCCCAAGTGCGGCGGCGAGATGCGCACCCACCAGCGCAACGGGGTGACGATCGAGCAGTGCCGCAAGTGCCACGGCATCTTCCTCGACGCGGGTGAGTTCGAGCAGCTGCTGACCCGTGAAACCTCCTACCTCGGCGGCGACGCGCCACCGCGTCGCGGGCCCGGCGGCGGGCGCCCCTCCTGACGTGCGCGCCCTGATCGAGTTCCCCGCCGACGATCCCGAGCGGGCCCTGCGCTTCTGGCGCGGCCTGCTCGAAGCCGACCTCGCCGCGCGGGGAGAGGGCGAAGGCGCCGGCTGGGTCGCCGAGTCGGGCGGAGTGCGGGTCGGCGTCCACGAGCGCGGCCGCGGTCCCGGCGACACCGCCTCGCTGCCCTACTTCCCGGTCGCCGACATGACCAGCGCCCTGCGCAAGGTCGAGGACCTCGGCGGCCAGGTCGTCCACCCGGGCGAGCGCTGGTCGATCTGCCGCGACTCCGAGGGCACCCCCTTCGCCCTCGAGGCGAGCTAGCCCGCTTCCGCCGCTTCGCCGGTCTCGGTGGTCGAGTCGACCCCGGCCTCGGCGATGAAGTCGCGCTCGCTGATCACGGTCCCGGCGGGCAGTTCCGCGAGGAAGGAGTCGGCCGCCCCTGGTTCGACGAGGACGGCGCGCTGGGCGAGCAGCTCCCCGGTCTCCGGCGAGAAGAGGTACTCCGAGCGCACGCCGTTGCCGACCTTGGTCAGGATCGCGTCGCCGTGGCGGCCGAGGCCGTCGGTGGCTTCCGGCTCGACCGTGATCCCCGGCAGTTCGGCGAGCGCGTCGAAGATCGCCGCCTGCAGCTGCGGCGTCGGGAAGCCTTCCTGCAGGACGTTCAGCAGTTCTTCCTTCGTTTCCTGGGCGTCGAGCTGCCTGGGTGCCTTGCCGCCGACGTGGTTGAAGCCGGTGTATTCGAGCTCGTTGGCTTCGGCCCCTTCGCGCAGGGCCTTCGCTTCGGTCGGCAGCTTCGAGGTGTCGGGGAAGGTGAAGTTGCCCCAGCCCTTGCTTTCCGTGTCGACCACATGCGAGTTCAGCTCCAGCGCGTCCGGGTAGGCGGTGGCCTTGTAGCGCCGCTGGTATTCGGGGTCGAAGGGAGCGGGGAGCGGCGATCCGGCCGCCCGCCAGCGCGCTTCTTCTTCCTTGCTCCAGAACTGGAGCGTGCCGAGGACTTCGCGCCGGCGGCCGCCGCCCTTGTCGTCGGTCCACGATTCGGTCGTCACCGGGACCAGCCCGTTGAAGGCGTGCGGGCCGTAGATGACCCCGCCGATCATGCCGTCGGGGACGTTCGCGCTCGCGGGCGGCAGCGGCGATCGCCAACCCTGGACTTCGAGCCGCTGTTCCTTGCGGTAGAGGAACTGGCCGGGTCCGGGGACCGAGGTCGCCGGCAGGCTGGTCGCGGCATCGGCCGCTTGGTGGAGGATTTCGGCGGCGCTGGCGGGCTGGGCGGTCGGGCCGGAGTCGAGCACGAGCGCGCCGGTGACGACGGCGGCGCCCGCGGCGGCGCCGGCGAAGGCGAGCGTGAGGCGCCGGCGGCGCGAGATGCCGCGGCGGCGGGAGCGGGGGGCGGCTGCCTGCGGGGCACCGACCCGGGACGCGCCGAGGGCGCCCGGCGTGCTCGCCCCGGCGACGGCTTCGCCGAAGGCGCGGGCCTCGGCGGCGGCCGCGTCCATGCGCGCTTCGAGCGCACGCCAGATCGCCTCGCGGGCCTCGGGCGGCTCGGTGTCCCGCTCGGCGCGGAAGCCCTTGATCACGGTCAGCTCGTTCATCGGTTACCTCCGGGTCGGGGTGAGGTCGGTCGAAGTTCGGTCGGCGGCGGGGAGGTCGAGCGCCTCGGCGAGCCGCCTGCGGGCGCGGGAGAGGCGCGACTTGACCGTCCCCAGCGGGATCCCCAGCGCGGCGGCGATCTCCGGCTGGTCGAGTTCGGCCCAGACGAGGAGGTAGAGGACGTCGGCCTCCTCGGCGGGCAGCTCGGCCAGGCAGCGGGCGAGGGCGCCGCGCATCCGCTCGGCATCGAGCTTCGCCTCGCTGCCCTCGGGCGCGGCGCTCGGCGCGGCGCCCAGCGCCGCGATCGCCCGCAGCTCGCGGATCTCGCCGCGGCGATGCCGGCGGGCGATGTTGGTCGCGATGCCGAACAGCCAGGGTCGCGCGTCGGTGCGCTCGCGGTCGAAGCGCCCGCGTTCGTCGAAGGCGACAAAGAAGGTCTGCGCCGCCGCTTCCTCGGCGGGCTGGTCGTCCAGTCGCCGCCGCAGGTAGCGCAGGATCGCGCCGAAGTGCCGCTCGAAGATCACCCCGAACGCCCGCGGCTCAGCCAGCGAGGCGCCGATCGCCTCCCCGTCGTCCAGTTTCCCGCTCACACCCCATACTTGCCCGATCCCCGCCAAACGGTTCGCGCCCGCGGTGCGTTCGCACTTTCCCGCGCCAGGCGCGGCTTTCTGCGAACGCGCTTCGCGGGCTCGCTAGCGGCGGCCGGAGCCGGAGAGCGGTTCGATCCGGAAGGCGGACCGGGTGGGGTTCGACGGCTTGTAGAAGGTCGCCGTCTGGTTGATCAGCTTCCAGGGGTTCGGCAGGGTGCCGCCGGCGCCGAGGAATTTGGTGAAGAGGACGGCGGCCCGGTTGCAGGTGATGCCGGAGCCCTTCGGCAGGTAGATCAGGAAGGCGCCCTTGGTGAAGCGCAGCGGCCCGACGATCGTGTTCGAGTTGACGGTGAAGGTGTTGGGGCAGAGCTTGCCGAGGTCCGGGTTCGAGCCGCCTTCTTCGCGCTTGCCGTTCAGCGCGACCGAGAAGCCGGAGAGCGAGCCGCGCAGGAAAGAGGCCTTGCCGGAGCCTTCGCCGGAGACCTTCCACGGCTTCGGCAGGACGCCGTCGTAGTCCTCGAGGAAGCGGGCGAGGAGTTCGGCGCCCGACTTGCAGTTGAGGGACGAATCTTCGAGCGTGATCGTGTAGCTGCCGGCCGGGAAGACGGCGGCGCCGATGCGGTCGTCGTGGAGGACGCGGAAGCCCGGACAGGTGCTCGCTCCGGCGGCGCCGGCGGGGCGCGCGCTCAGCGCCACGGCCAGCGCGACCAGCAGGCCGAGGAGCGCCAAGAGGGCGACGCGACCGCGTCGCGGCTGAAGTCCGGAAAGCGCCTGCACTGACCGCGCAAACTATCAGCCTCGCGCGTCCCTACCATTGCTCGGTCCGATGCCCGAACCGATCACGCGCGGAGAGCGCTACATGCCAGGGCTGGACGGCCTGCGCGCGATCGCGGTGCTGGCCGTCATCTGCTTCCACCTCGGCTTCGGCTGGGCGCCCGGCGGGCTGCTCGGCGTCGGCATCTTCTTCACCCTCTCCGGCTACCTGATCACCGACATCCTGCTCGGCCAGTACATGCGCCGGGGCGCGATCCACCTCGGTCGCTTCTGGCTCGGCCGCGCCCGGCGCCTGCTGCCGGCGCTCTTCCTGATGCTGCTGATCGTGGTCGCCTGGGTGACGATCTTCGGCCCCCCACAGCCGGACCAGTTCCGCAAGGCCGTCGTCTCGGCGATCTTCTACGTCAACAACTGGCAGCAGATCGCCGCCAACGTGTCCTACTTCGCGCGCTTCGCGCCGGAACAGCCACTGAACCATCTCTGGTCGCTGTCGGTCGAGGAGCAGTTCTACATCTTCTGGCCCTTCCTCCTGCTGATCGGCCTCAAGTTCATCCGCGAGCGCGACGGGGCCGAGGGCCTGCGTCCCAAACTCGCCCTCTGGACGTTCGCCCTGGCGGTCGCCTCCTCGATCTGGATGGCGATCCTCTACCACCCGAGCCTCGACCCCTCGCGGATCTACTACGGCACCGACACGCGCGCCGGCGAGCTCCTCTTCGGCGCCGCCCTGGCGATGGTCTGGCCCAGCCGCCGGCTGAGCAGACGCATCACCTTCAAGGCCCGCCGCAACCTCGACCTGATGGGCTGCGTCGGCCTGCTGATCATCGCGATCATGGTCTGGCGGACCGGCGAGTTCTCCCAGTTCCTCTACAAGGGCGGCTTCGTCCTCCTCTCGTTGGCGACGGTGATGGTGCTGATGCCGCTCGCCCACCCGGCCTGCAAGCTCGGCAACGTGCTCGGCTGCAGGCCGCTGCGCTGGATCGGCGTCCGCTCCTACGGCATCTACCTCTGGCAGACGCCGGTGATCGTCATCTCCACGCCCGGGGGACACCACGGCCAGAACCTGCTGCGCGACGCCCTCCAGGTGGTGGTGATCCTCATCATCGCGGCGCTCTCCTGGCGCTTCGTCGAGGAGCCGATCCGCCACGGCGCGATCGGCCGCCTGCTCGCCCGTCGTCGCCGGCTCGGCTGGGGCTGGGCGACCTTCTCGCCGGAGGGGCGCATGGTGCTCGTCTCCCTCGCCGTCGTCGGCGCGGTCGCGATCGCCGGCATGGCGGGGCTGAACAAGGCGCAGGCGGAAGGCGAACAGATCCGGGTCAAGGAAGCGACGGCGGCGGGGACCAAGGGCCCGGTGCCGTTGACCAAGGCGCAGGCGAACGATTCGCAGAAAACCTCGTGCACGAAGGTCGTCCACATCGGCGACTCGACCTCCGAGGGCCTCGACTCGGCCGAATACCTGCCCAATCCGAAAGAGCGGATCGAAAACCGCTACGCCGAAGTCGGCGTCAAGGAAACGCACATGGAAGTGCAGGGCGCCCGCTCGATCGAAGAGCGCTACGAAGGCCAGCCGAACGCCCAGGAAGTCGCCGAGGCGTGGAAGGCCGAAGGCTACAAAGGGTGCTGGGTGCTGGCCCTGGGGACGAACGAGGCCGCCGACGTCGCCGCCGGCTCGACCGTCGGACTCGCAGAACGGATCGAGAAAATGATGAACATCATCGGCGACGAACCGGTGCTCTGGGTGAACGTCAAAACGCTCCCCGACGCGGCCGAATTCTACGAGGAGTCGGGCATGAAGGAATGGAACGAAGAACTCGAAAAAGCGTGCCTCAAATATCCCAACATGCGCATCTACAACTGGGCCGGCGACGTCAAAGACTCCTGGTACATCAACGACGGCATCCACTTCACCTCACCCGGCTACGCCGCCCGCGCCGAGCTCATAGCCCACGCCCTCGCGCACGCCTTCCCGAAGAAGGGCAAGTCCCCGAGCGGGGCCCAGTGCGTCGTGAGCTGAGCACGCCGCGAGTTCGCACTTCTGCCCGCTATCCGAGCAAAAGTGCGAACGCGGTTCGGGGACGGCGAGGGTTCAGGCCGTGGCGGCGGGGGACGGCGGCCGTCCGAGATGGGTCCCGGGCGTCTCGTGGCGGCCCGGGCAGGCTGCCCGCTTGCCACGAGACGCCCGGGACGTGAGGGTTTCTGCGGGAAGGTTCAGGGATGTGAGGCTTCCTGCGGGAACGTCACAGGGATGTGGGGCTTTCGCCGGGAAGACCACAGGACGTGAGGCTCCCCTGTGGGACCGCCGCCGGGCCGTGACGCTTCCGCCTGGATCTGCGCGGAAGGCGTGACGCTTCCTCCTCGAAGGTCACGGATCCGTCGCACCCCCGGAAGCGCGGTCGACCTGAGGTACCTATAGGGAGTCTCAGGTCGACCGCGCTTCCTCGACTCCTGAGGATCCGTGACCTTCGAGGAGTCCTCGTCACGGGACAGGTCACCTTTCTCTCGTCTCCCGCGCATCTCTGTGGCGCACCGGCCGGGACCCTGGCCTCTCCCCACATCACCCGGCCTTCTCGGTGGCGGCCACAGCCTGCCCGGGCCGCCACCGAGAAGGCCGCGTCCCTCGGGCTCCGGGCGCGCCAGCCCGGCGCCCCCCGAACCCTCAGCGCTCGATCTCGACCGGCTGCAGCTCGTCGGCCGGCTCGAACCCCAGGATGCGGCCGTAGAAGTAGAGCTCGGCTTCGAGGCAGCGGATCTCGGTCTCCGACTTGCGGAAGCCGTGCTGCTCGCCCTCGAAGGCGAGGTAGGCGTGGGGGATGCCGTTGGCCTTCATCGCGGCGACCATGGTCTCCGCCTGGTTGGGCGGGACGATCGCGTCCTCGAGGCCCTGGAAGAGGATCACCGAGGCGCGCAGGCGGTCGACGAAGTGGATCGGCGAGCGCTCGCGGTAGAGGTCGGCGCGCTCCGGATACGGGCCGATCAGCCCGTCGAGGTAGCGCGCCTCGAACTTGTGGGTGTCGCGGGCCAGCGCCTCGGCGTCGGCGACGCCGTAGTAGCTCGCCCCGGCGGCGAACTCGTCGTGGAAGACCAGCGCGCAGAGGGTCGCGTAGCCGCCCGCCGAGCCGCCCCGGATCGCCAGCCGCCTGCCGTCGACCTCGCCGGTCTCGGCGAGGAAGCGGGCCGCGGCGACGCAGTCCTCGGTGTCGACGACGCCCCAGGTCCCCTGCAGCTTGTCGCGGTAGGCGCGGCCGAAGCCGGAGGAGCCGCGGTAGTTGACGTCGACGACGCCGAAGCCGCGGCTGGTCCAGAAGAGGAATTCGGTGTCCAGCTCCGGGCGCACGTGGGCGGTCGGCCCGCCGTGGCTGACCACGATCAGCGGCGGCCGTTCGTCTTCCGGCCCGACGAAGCCGGCGTTGGTCGGCGGGTAGTAGAAGGCGTGCGAAACGTCGCCGTCGCCGGTCGGGAACTCGATCGCGCGCGGCTCCGAGATCAGGCCCGGGTCGACCTCCTCGGTCGAGGCCTCGCGCACCGTCTCCAGCTCGCCCGAGGCGACGTCGAGGACGACCAGCGCCCGCTCCTTCGCCGCCGAGGAGGCGATGAAGGCGACCTTGCCGCCGCGCGCCGAGAGGGCCGGGCCGGCGAAGGCGGTGAAGGGGAGGCCGAGGTCGCGCAGCGCGCCGCCGCCCGGGTCCATCGCGTAGAGCCCTTCGACCGCCTCCTCGACGCGGATCGCGACCAGCGTCCCGTCCCCGAGCTCGGCGTGGCTCTGCATGCCGAAGACCCACTGCGGGACGCCGAGGTCGGCGCGCTCGGCGCTCAGCTGCTCGACCGCGGGCAGGTCCTCGGCCGCGTCCGGCGCCCCCAGGTCGGCGACCGTGCGGTAG
Source organism: Solirubrobacterales bacterium (assembly GCA_047601885.1). Classification (GTDB taxonomy): domain Bacteria; phylum Actinomycetota; class Thermoleophilia; order Solirubrobacterales; family 70-9; genus VAYN01. Next base: position 425,801 of record JASGIK010000001.1, on the reverse strand, counting down.
AGGTTCCACCAGCCGTCGCGGTCGGAGGCGAAGCGCAGGCGGTCGTGCGAGTCCCAGGCCGGCGCGAAGACCGACTCCTTCGTCCCCGCGGCCAGCGGCCGCGCCGCCCCCGGGTCGCGCACCGGCGCCACCCACAGCTCGGTCTCGTCCCAGGGCATGTTCGGGTGGTCCCAGCAGGTGAAGGCGAGCCACAGCCCGTCCGGAGAGACGCGCGGGCAGGAGTAGAAGTCGCGCCCGCCGGCGACCACCTCGCATCGCATGGAGCCGTCGAGAGTCAGTTCGACGATCTCGTTCTCGGGTTCCGGGCCGCCGTCGTGGACCTCGCGCACGCAGAAGAGCGTCTTGCCGTCCGGGGTCGGCTCGAAGTCGGCGTAGCGGAGTGCCGCCGGCTCGTCCGGCTCCGGCGTGATCGCGACCGGCTCGCCGCCCAGCTCCAGCCTGTACGCCCGCTGGTCGGCGAAGTCGACGTAGACGACCGCCTCCGGCCCGAGCAGCTTCCAGGCACCGCCGCCGTACTCGTGCACCCGCGTCCGCACGTTGGCCCCCGCCGGCGTCACCTCCTCCGGCTCGCCGCCGACCGGGCGCCGCATCAGCGCGCTCCGCCCGCCCTCCGCGGCGCGACCCTCGATCCACCAGACGGCGCCGTCGGCGGCGATCGTCGGTTCGCCCAGCCGGCGGCCGCCACGCGCCACCACGGTCGGCTCGATCGGCGAGCGCCAGGACCCGTAGGGGGCGACCTCGGGCATCAGTCGCGCTCCGCCTCCGGACCGGAGCCCGGCTCCTCGGCGACGACCTCGCGCAGCGCGTGCGTGTCGACGTCGTAGACGAAGCCGCGCACCGAGTCGCGGTGGGGGAGGAACTCGGAGCGCCGCACCCGCAGGATCGACTGGCGCACGTCGGCCTCGACGTCGGTGAAGGACTCGATCGCGAAGGCCGGCGCGACCCCGGTCGCCTCGCGCAGCTCGTCGCGGAAGCCGTCGTCCGACACCTTCTGCAGCCCGCAGTCGTCGTGGTGGATCAGCATCACCTCGCGCGTCCCCAGCTTGCGCTGGGACAGCGCCAGCGAGCGGATCACGTCGTCGGTGATCACGCCGCCCGCGTTGCGCAGCACGTGCGCCTCGCCGTCGCCGAGGCCGAGCGCCGCGAAGACGTCGAGCCGCGAGTCCATGCAGGTGACGATCGCCAGGTGGCGGCTCGGTTCGACCGGCAGGTGCGTCTCCTCGACCCCGGCCGCGAAGGCCTCGTTGTTTGCGACCAGCTCGTCGATCACGCCCACGCCGCGGACCCTACCCGAGCGCCGCGCCGGCGCTCCGCCGCGCGGCCGGCCGGCATGATCGGTCGATGCCGGAGCCGGAGCTGGACCAGCAAGGCCGGCTGGCGGCGGAGGTCTTCCGCCTGCCGGTCGACAAAATCCGCGACGCCTACTACTCGGACACCTACTTCGCCCTGACCAAGGAGCTGCTCGAGGCCGAGGGCCGCCGCCCCCAGGTGACGATGCAGGTCTTCGCCAAGCGCCAGGGGCTACTGGGCGGGATCGACGAGGCGATCGCCCTGCTGCGGCTCTGCTCCGGGCGGCGGCTCGCCGACGGCTCCTGGGAGGACGGCTGGCCGCACCTGCGGGTGCGGGCGCTGCGCGAGGGCGACCCGATCGAGCCCTGGGAGACGGTGATGACGATCGCCGGCGACTACAGCCTCTTCGCCCACCTGGAGACCGTCTACCTCGGCTCGCTGGCCCGCCGCTCGCTGGTGATGACGAACGTGCGCCACGTGGTCGACGCCGCCGCCGGCAAGTCGGTGCTCTTCTTCCCCGCCCGCCACGACCACTGGCTGGTGCAGACCGGCGACGGCTGGGCGGCGCACGTGGCGGGGGCGATCGGCGTCTCCACCGAGGCCAACGCCTCCTGGTGGGGCGGCCGCGGGACGGGCACGATCCCGCACGCCCTGATCGCCGTCTACGGCGGCGACACGGTGGCGGCGGCGCGCGACTACGCGGCCCGCTTCGCCGCCCGCTCCAACATCATCTGCCTGGTCGACTTCCACAACGACTCGGTGGGGGAGGCGGTGAAGGTGGCCGACGCGCTCGGCGAGGACCTCTGGGGCGTGCGCCTCGACACCTCGGAGACCTTGGTCGACGCCGCGCTCGCCGGTCGCCCTGACGCGGAGCAACTGCGCGGGGTGACGCCGGAGCTCGCGGAGGCGGTCCGCGACGGCCTCGACGCGGCCGGCCACCAGCGGGTGAAGATCGTCGTCTCCGGCGGCTTCGACGCCGAGAAGATCGAACGCTTCGAGGCGCTCGGCGCGCCGGTCGACTCCTACGGCGTCGGCTCCTCGCTGATCCGCGGCAACTTCGACTTCACCGCCGACGTGGTCGAGCTCGACGGCCGGCCCGCGGCGAAGGTGGGGCGGGAGCTGCGGCCGAACCCGCGCCTCGAGCCGGTCACCTAGATTTCGCCCATGCCCGAACCGACCATCCGCCCGGCCACCACCGCCGACGTCCCGCTGATCTTCGACCTGATCTGCGAGCTCGCCACCTACGAGAAACTGCGCGACGAGGTGGTGGGGACGCCGGAGGTCCTCCGCGCCTCGCTCTTCGACCGTGGCGACGCCGAGGCGCTGATCGTCGAAGCTGCCGGCGAGCCGGTCGGCTACGCGATCTTCTACACCACCTTCTCCACCTTCGAGTGCCGCTCCGGCATCTGGATGGAGGACGTCTACGTGCGCCCCGAGCAGCGCCGCGGCGGCATCGGCCTGAAGATCCTCCGGCACCTCGCCGCCCTCGCCCTGGAGCGCGACCACGTCCGCCTCGAGTGGTGCGCCCTCACCTGGAACGAACCGGCGCTCAACTTCTACGCCAAGCTCGGCGCCCGCCGGCTCGAGGACTGGCGCATGCTTCGCCTCGAGGTCGACGGCATCCGCTCCCTCGCCGCCGGCGCCACCGCTGCCTGACCCCGCTGCGTCCCCGGCGGTCGACCTACGTTCACCTATGGATGACGAGGGTCGACCGCGCCGCCGTCCGGATGACGAGGGTCGACCGCGGAGGCGGCGCGGGCGAGGAGGAGGCGGCGCTCGTCGGCGTTGTCGGTGAGGGCGGCGGCGCGGCGGAACTCGGCCGCCGCCTCGACCCCGCGGCCGAGTTTCTCCAACAGGTCGCCGCGGACGCTGGGGAGCAGGTGGTAGTCGCGCAGGGCGGGGTCCTCGGCGACGCGTTCGAGCAGCGCGAGGCCGACCTCCGGCCCGAAGGCCATGCCGACCGCGACCGCCCGGTTCAGCTCGACCACCGGCGAGGGGGAGAGGGCCGCCAGCGCCTCGTAGAGCGCCGCGATCCGCACCCAGTCGGTGTCCTCGGCCCGCAGCGCCCGCGCGTGACAGGCGGCGATCTCCGCCTGCAGGCCGTACGGCCCCAGCGGCGCGGGCAGCTCCTCGGCCCGCTTCAGCGCGTCCAGCCCGCGGACGATCAGCAGCGGATCCCAGCGCGAGCGGTCCTGGTCGAGCAGCAGCACCGGCCCGCCGTCCGGTCCGCGCCGCGCCGCCAGCCGCGAGGCCTGGATCTCCAGCAGGGCGATCAGCCCATGCGCCTCCGGCTCCTGCGGCGCCAGCCTCGCCAGGATCCGCCCCAGCCGCAGCGCTTCCTCGCAGAGCTCGGTCCGCACCCAGCGCTCGCCCGAGCTCGCCGCGTAGCCCTCGTTGAAGATCAGGTAGACGACCTCGAGCACGTCGGGCAGCCGCGCGGCTCTCGCCGCCCCGCTCGGCACCTCGAAGTCGGCGCGCGCCTCGCGCAGGGTCCGCTTCGCCCGCGTCAGCCGCTGCGCCACGGTCGGCTCGCCGACCAGGAAGGCGCGGGCGATCTCCGTCGTCGTCAGCCCGCCGAGCAGGCGCAGTGTCAGCGCCACCCGCGCCTCGGTCGAGAGGCTCGGGTGGCAGCAGGTGAACATCAGCGCCAGCAGGTCGTCGCCGACCTCGTCGTCGGCCTGCGCCGCCGGCGAGGCGCCCTCCATCGCCATCATCAGCCCGACCTCGTGGGCGATCTCCTCGCGCTTGCGCTCGTACGTCGTCGCCCGCCGCGCCAGGTCGATCGCCCGGTTGCGCGCCGTCGCCATCAGCCAGGCACCGGGGTTGTCGGGGATGCCGTCACGGGGCCAGCGCTCGAGCGCCGCCAGCAGCGCGTCCTGCGCCAGGTCCTCGGCCAGGCCGACGTCGCGGACCAGCCGCGCCAGGCCGGCGACGAGGCGGGCGGACTCGATCCGCCAGACCGCCTCGACCGCCGCCCGGGCATCGGCCGGCGCCGCCATCAGGTCCCCGGATGCAGATCCGGGTCGTAGACCTTCAGGGCCTCTTTCACCTCGGGCGTGAAGTCCTCCATTTCCCAGATCGGCCGCACCTCGACCCGGCAGTCGACCCCCGGGCAGCGCTTCGCCCACTCGAGCGCCTCCTCGGTCGAGCGCGCCTGGATGATCCAGTAGCCGCCGACCACCTCCTTGGCCTCGGCGAAGGGACCGTCGACGACCCGCGGCTCACGGCCCTCGAAGACGACCGAGGCGCCGAACGACGGCGGCCGCAGCCCGTCCAGGGCCAGCAGCATCCCGGCTTCGCGCAGTTCGACGTTGTAGCGGTTCATCGCCGCGACGTCGTCGGCGCTCGGGTTCCAGTCCTCCTCGGGGATCTGGGGATACATGAACATCATGAACCTCATCCTGGGTACCTCCTGTCTTCGGGGTGGCCGTCTCGCCTGCGATCGGCCCTTCATACAGGGCGACGAACGAACGCGATCGAAAACGACACCGTCTTTGTAAACCCTTGACAAATCCGTCTGAGCAAAGTCAGAATCGAGACACAAATTGGAATCGCTATCGAGAGCTCCTGGCGACGGAAGGCGCAAGGTGCTGGCGATCGGGCGAGACCTCGGAGAGTGCGGTGCGCTGCGAGGGCTTTCGGAGAGAGCCAGGGCCGAGTTGGTCCGTGCCGAAAACGGCAACGACGGGCTGCGCGCGTTCTACGAGCGTCAGCCGGACCTGGTCGTCCTCGACGTCGAGCTGCCCGACGCGGCGGGCATCGACATCCTCACCACGATCCGGGCGCTGAGCGACGTCCCCGTCATCGCGATCACGGGCGACGGTGAGGAGGAGCGGATCGAGACCCTCCGCGCCGGGGCCGACGACTGCGTCTCCAGGCCGCTGCCCGAAGCCGAACTGGAGGCGCGGATCGAAGCGCTGATGCGGCGGCCCCGCCAGGGCGACCTGCGGCCGGTCGTGCTCACCGACGAGTTCGTCGAGATCGACCGCGTCCGCCACCGGGTCGCCGTGCTCGGCAACGAGGTCGCGCTGACCCCGATCGAGTTCCGCATGCTCGCGACCTTCGCCGAAAACCCCGGCCGCGTCCTCGGCCATGGCCAGCTGCTCGAACTGGTCTGGGGAGACCGCATCCGCGAGCGCGACGAGGTGAAGCTCTACGTCAGCTACCTGCGCCGCAAGCTCGGCGGCGCCGCCGACGTCGACCCGGTGGAGACGGTCCGCGGGGTCGGCTATCGCTATCGCCCGCGGCTGGTCAAACCGGGCGACGGCAACGGCAACGGCCACCGCTAGCCGGCCGTCCTCCGGGCCGCCGCCGGGGCCGCTCAGCGCGGCGTGACACGGAAGAGCGAGACGACCTCGGCCTGGTGGCCCTCGGGGTGGATGACGTAGGCGCTCGGGCCGCCGCCGAACCAGCCGGCCGCTTCGTTCATCCCGACGAAGACGCCGGGATGGTGCTTGCCGTCGGCGTCCTCGACCCAGACCTCGTCGCCCTCCTTGAAGCCGGGGTCGGCGTTCGCCTCGGCTTCGGCCTCTTTCAGCTCCGGATTCGGCTCGTCTGACATCTTGCGAGCATAGCCCCGATCGGGGCGGGGTACGCTGCCGCCATGGCGGTCCAGGGTGAGCCGATGAAAGCGAAGCTCACCGCCCACGCCTTCGACGATCCCGACTGGATCTTCGAGCGCAAGCTGGACGGCGAGCGGGCGATCGTCGAGCGCCGCCCCGCCGGCGTCGTGATCCGCTCCCGCACCGGTCGGGCGATGGACAACTACCCCGAGCTGGCCGAGGCCTTCGCGGTCGAGTCGACCGAGCGCTTCGTCGTCGACGGGGAGATCGTCGCCTTCGACGGCAACCGCACCAGCTTCGAGAAGCTGCAGGGGCGGATGGGGATCGCCGACCCGCGGCTGGCGCGGCTGACCGGGATCAAGGTCTTCATCTACGTCTTCGACCTGCTCGAGCTGGAAGGCCGCGACGTGACCGGCCTGCCGCTGCGCGAGCGCAAGGCGCTCCTCCGCAAGGCGCTCGAATTCCACGGCCCGGTCCGCTTCACCCAGCACCGCAACGGGCGCGGCCGCAAGTACTTCCTCGAAGCCTGCCGCAAAGGCTGGGAGGGGCTGGTCGCCAAGCGGGTCGACAGCACCTACACCCACACCCGCTCGAGCGACTGGCTGAAGATCAAATGCGCCTACGGGCAGGAGCTGGTGATCGGCGGCTACACGCCGCCGAAAGGCTCGCGCGAGCGCTTCGGCGCCCTGCTGGTCGGCTACCACGAGGACGGCCAGCTGCGCTACGCGGGCAAGGTCGGAACCGGCTTCGACCAGGCCACGCTGGCGATGCTCGGCGACAAGATGGACGCGCTGCGCCGGGAGCGCACGCCCTTCACCGCCGGCTCCGGCCTGCCGCGCGACGCGGTCTGGTGCGAGCCCGAGCTGGTCGGCGAGTTCGGCTTCAGCGAGTGGACCCGCGACGGCAAGCTGCGCCACCCGCGCTACCTCGGCCTGCGCGACGACAAGCGGGCGGGCGAAGTGGTGCGCGAGCTGCCGACCGCGGCGGCGCCGGACTAGCGGTGTGCGAAATCCGTCCCTGGGACGGATAAGGCACAGCGCAACGGCTCAGTCCTCCCGCGCCCGCAGCCGACGCGGCTCGAAGCCCCCGGTGCGCAGCAGCTCCCAGCCCTCCGAGGAGACGGCGACGAAGCTGCGCCCCTCCGGGTCCTTGCGCTCCAGCACCAGCCCGCGGCGGGCGCTGCGCCCGATCGCCCGCCGCATCTCGCGCTCGCCCTGGCCGCGAAACCGCAGCACGAGCCGGTGGCGGGGGACGAAGCCGTCGTCGCCGAGCGCCACGATCGCGCGCAGGATCTCCTCGTCTGACGGGATCACCGTCCCTAAGCTTCCCCAATGGAGAGGGCACCTCAGGAAGACCCGGCCGACGAAGTCTTCGCCTTCGGCTATCGCCGGCTCTACGAAGACGGGCTGCGGCTGCTCGGCGCCCTCGGCAGGGAGCCCGCCTTCCCGGCCGACGTCGCCGGCCTCGAGGCGCTGATCGACGACGTCGCCGAGGAGGAACCGGGAGAGCGGATCAGGATCGCCGCCGAGCCCTTCGGCGAGCTCCCTCGTTACAGCGGCGAGCACCTGCTCTGGGTCAGTCCCCTGGGAGAAGGGGCGGTGCGCCTGCGCGCCGAGGAGTACGGCCTGGCGGCGGTCGTCGCGACGCTCGCGCCGGACGGCAGCTTCCGCGGCTTCGAGCGCCAGCAGGGCTTCGGCGTCGTCGACGGCGAGCTGACCGCGCGGGCGCGCGCCGACCGCGAGCAGGTCGAGCGCCGCATGCGCGAGGACGAAGCCGCCGCCGCCGAGAGCCGTCGACGGGTCGAAGAAGACCAGGGTCGCTTCCGCACGACCGGACTGCGCGGGGTCGGCGCCGCACCCTGGCAGGACCCGGCCGGGCTGGTGGTCGCCTGGGTCGCCTTCTACGAGCCCGGCTTCATCGTCTCCTACCTGCGGCCGCGGACCGGGGAGGAGGCGAGCCGCTTCCCGGCGCTGAGCGTCGAGGACGATCTCGGCAACGCCTACGAGATGGTCGGCCTCGGGCGCTCCACTGAGCACCTGCCGCTGCTCCACGCCGACCTCGAGTTCGTCCCCGGGGTCGCCGCCGACGCCCGCCGCCTGATCATCCGCAGCGACTCCGGCACGGTCGACGTCGAGGTCCCCCGGTGAGCGTGCGGCGACGGCCCGAGCCCGACGCCGAGCAGGGGCGTCGTAAGGCGCACGCCAACGAGCTGCTGCTGGTGGTCGCGGCACGGCTCCTCGGCGAGGCCCGTCTCGCCGGCGCCTTCCCGACCGGGGAGGAGGAACTGGAGGCGTTCGCGGCGCGGCTCGCGCCCGAGCTCGGTGACGACGAGCACATCGTCGTCGGTGGCGGGCGCGCGGGCGACGAGCCGCCCCGCTCCGACTACAAGGTCGTGCTCGCCGACGCGCGGCCGGAGACGATCCACCTCAGTTGTCGCCACGACCACCGCTCCGAATTCGGCCTTCTCCGCATCGACGGCGTGCTCGAGGAGCAGGGGGCCGGTTTCGGGGTCGGCCTTGACGACCCCGAACAGCGGATCGAGCTCTCCCCGCAGGAGCAGGAGGTGATACGGCTGGCGTCGGTGCGGCTGGGAGAAGGGGATGCGAGGCAGCGGCGAGCCGACTTTCGCGGCGCCGAGTTCCTCCGCGCGCTCGCCGTCGACCCGCAGCCCGGCGCCGTCGTCCAGATCCTTGCCGTCGAGCTCTACGGCGATGGGATCGCGGTCCGCTACACCTACGACGATCCGGTCGACTTCATGCCGACGATCCCGCTCGAGTACTACGAGCTGGCGGGGGTCGAGCCGCCGCTCGAGGATCTCCTCGCCCAGGCCGAAGCCGAGGGCGGCAACCTCCAGCCGAACGTCTCGGTCACCGACGACCTCGGCACCAGCTACCTGAACGCGATGGGCGGCCACGGCGGGGTGCAGGTCGTCCACGGCGAGGCATACTTTGCCACGCCGGTTCCCGCCGCGGCGACCCGCCTGCTCGTCTCCACCTACGCCGGCACCGTCGACGTCGACCTCTAGGGGCTACCCGTTCCTGTGACTCCGTCCCCCACCGGGGTAAGGGTTCCGCCATGGATCTCAAAGCGCCGCTGCGCCGCTTCGACGAGTACCAGCAGACCAAGCCGGCGCTGGCGCTGCCGCTCGGGATCTTCAAGAAGTTCGGCGACGACGAAGGCGGCAGCATGGTCTCGCTGATCGCCTACCGCGCCTTCTTCTCGCTCTTCCCGTTGCTGCTGTTGATGACGACGATCCTCGGCTACGTCCTCGCGGGCAACGAAGAACTGCGGGAAGAAGTCGTCACCTCGACGCTGGCCCAGTTTCCGATCATCGGCAACCAGCTGAAGGGGGGAACGCTGCAGGGGTCCGGCGTGGCGTTGGCGGTCGGCGTCGTCGGCTCGCTGGTGGCGGGCCTCGGCGTCGTGCTGGAGACCGAGCAGACCTTCAACCGCTGCTGGGGCGTCCCCAAGTCGGCCGAACGCGGTTTCGTCGGCTCCCGACTGCGCGGGATCGCGCTGCTGGTCGTGCTCGGCGGCCTCGCGGTCGTCTCCACGGTCGTCTCCGGCCTCGCCGCAGGCGGCGCCGGCTTCCTCGGTGGGGGCGGCAAGGTCGCCGGGCTGGGGATCGCGACGCTGCTGAACCTCTTCGTCTTCGGTGCCGTCTTCCGTCTGCTCACCACCGACGCGGTGGAGACCCGCTCGCTGATCCCCGGCGTCGTCGTCGCCACGATCGGCTGGGAGATCCTCCAGGTGGCCGGCGGCTGGTACATCTCGCACGAGGTGAAGAACGCCTCCGCGGTGTACGGCACCTTCGCCCTCGTCATCGGCCTGCTCGCCTGGATCCACCTCGGCGCGACCTTCGTCGTCCTCGGTGCCGAGACCAACGTGGTCCGTACCCGCAGGCTCTGGCCGCGCTCACTGTTGGGCGGGTCAGGAACGGGTAACGGAGAGGAGTAGGCATTCGTCGAGGAGATCGAGGAGGTAATCCATGCCGCCAAGGGGAGTCAAAAAAGGCAGCAAACGCGAGCGCCAATACAAAGAGATCAAGAAATCCGAGGAACGCGAGGGGCGCTCGACCAAACGCGCCGAGGAGATCGCGGCCCGCACCGTGAACAAGGAAAAGGCCCGCTCGGGCGAGTCCAGATCCGCCTCCCGCAGTTCGCGCCGCGGCCCCTCCGCCAGCCGTCGCGGCGGCAAACAGTCAGGCAACGGCCCGGCCGGCCGCACCCGCGAACAGCTCTACGGCGACGCCAAGAAGCTCGGCATCGAAGGCCGCTCGAAGATGACCAAGGACGAACTGCAGAAGGCGGTGGCGGGGGCAAGCTGAGGCCCCCGAGACGGCCTGGGCGGTCGCCCCCGCGGGCGGGGTTCGGAATCCCGCTGGCGCGACCCGCCGCCGCCCCGCCCGTCCGAGGTGCGTCCCGGGCGTCTCGTGGCGACCCGGGCAGGCTGTGGCCGCCACGAGACGCCCGGGACGTGAGGGTCTCGCAGGGAAGTCCACACATACGTAGGAGAGATGCCGGGGACGTGACCCTTCCCCATGCGTCCCGTCACAGGATCGGGGCCACACCAGGGTGCGTTCGCACTTTCCTTCGCTATGCGAGCAGAACTGCGAACGCACCAGGGGGAGGCATGGGGAAGACGGGAGTAACCGTGGACTTCCGCCGCTCCTCGTCACGGATCTAAGGAGTTCGTGACCGATCACGCGCCTTCGTGCCCGGACATGCGCTTCTCTCCCCTGGGCACGCCGATCCTTTCGCCCTCTCCCCGACACCCGGCCTTCTCGGTGGCGGCCACAGCCTGCCCGGGCCGCCACCGAGAAGGCCGCGTCCCTTGGTCGTCCCTTTCAGCTTCGGGCGCCAGCTTCAGCACCCCCGAACCCCCACCAACCATCACCCCCCGGTCGGCGCTCTCTCCGGCGGCGCCTCGAACGCCGCCATCGCCGTCACCACCGGGATGCCGTCGGCCTCGCCCAGTCGCTCGCGACTCTTGCTGGCGACGACCATCAGGTCGCGCAGCGTCCGGTCGAGGATCTCGGCCGTCTCCCGCCAGCCCTGCTCATCGACCGTGATCGGCATCCAGTTCAGCGTGGTGTCGTCGCGCTGATCGATCGTGTCGGCGTCGATCGCCGATCCGACCTTCTCGACGAAGGTCCGGATCGCTTCGCCGGTCACCCCGCCGCGGACCGAGAGCGGCGCCCTGCGCCAGTCCTGATGGCCGATGAACGAGCGCGGGGTGGCGGTGTAGAAATGCTCGACCGTCCCTCGCTTCGGCCGCGTCCGCACCTGCTCGATGCAGCCGACCTCGATCAGCGCGTTGGCGTGGTAGGCGACCACACCGAGGCTCTCGCGGAACTCTTTCGACAGTTCGGTCGGGCTCGCCGTCCGACCTTGCAACGCCTCGAGGATCCGCACCCGCATCGGGTGGGCCAGCGCTCGCACGAGGTCCTGGTCGATCGACTCGGAGCCGCGCCTGGGCTCTCGGTGCTCAGTGTCCACGTCGTGTCCGTTCATCGCGAAACCCCTGTCGATATCGATTCGCGGACGCCACGGTTCACCTTCTCGTGCCGCGTCGCCCCCTGCGGCGGGGCAACGTAGATGGGAGGCGCTCAAACGTGCATTTGAGCGTTCACGGATAGGGGATCCGGAGTTGGTCGTGTTCGCGCTGCGGGCGCGGCGACTCGAATCCGAACATGCCGACGGTCACGTGCATCGGCCGCTCGCCGGATCGCTCCCGCCGCTGCTCCGCCGCCTTCTCCTCGAGCGGCAGCGAGTAGAAGACCTCGTTCAGCTTCTGCATGACCCGGAGGAAGCCGATCAGGTCGAGTTCGAGTGGCTTCCAGGTGGCGTGGCGCTCGGCGTAAGAATCGAAGAGGTTCGCCAGCAACGATTCCTGGGCATGCTCCTGGAAGGTCGACAGGATGAGGGCGCTGAAGCTCCCCTTGAGCGCCTCCGGCAGGTGGACGAAGTCCTCTTCGCTGAACAGCGCGTGGGCCGAGGCGCAGTAGAAGTTCACCCGTGACCCTTTGATGCGTCGGGTGAAAGCCACCTCGATCGCGTCGCATTCGACCAGGACGTCGAAGTGGTGTGAGATCAGCTGGGCACTGTGTTGGTTCCCCTGGCGTTCGCGGAATTCCGACTGGGAGATCGGCGCGAGGCTGCATTCGACGATGATCTCGACCCGAAGCGGCGCACTGATCGCCTTTACGAGTCGTGGATCGACCAGGTCCGTCGCCCTGTGTCGTCGCTTGACTTTCAGCCCCAACTGATTCCTCCGGCATCGGTTGATTGCCGCTGACCAGTGAGGTTAGACGATTTAGCGGAATGAATTGTCTGCAATCTGCTGCAAAATGACACATCAAACAAATCGACCAGAGCATCGATCGGGGTCTAGCGGAGAAAGACGCGCAGGGAGGGGGTGAGAGCACATGAAGATCTCCGCAATCGCGGTGGCGGCCATGCCTTCGGTCCAAGTCTCGAAGGCCGCCTAGCCGGGCAGGGAACGCACTGTACGTGGGAGTTCCCCGCGTACAGTGCTGGTCCCTCAGGGGTTCACGGCGGCGACTCGAACGCGGCCAGGGCGGTCACGACCGGGATGCCGTCCTCGTCGCCGAGGCGCTCGCGGCTGGCGGCGGCGACCGTCGTCAGGTCGCGCAGGGTGCGGTCGAGGAGCTCGGCGGCTTCACGCCAACCTTGCTCGTCGAGGGTCATCGGCATCCACTGGAGAGTGGTGTCGTCGCGGGTGTCGATCGTGTCGGCGTCGATCGCGGCGCCGACCTTGGCGACGAAGGTGCGCATCGCTTCGTCGGTGACGCCGCCGCGGATCGAAAGGGGGGCGCGGCGCCAGTCCTGGTGGCCGATGAAGCTGCGCGGTGCGGCGGTATAGAAGTGCTCGACCGTGCCGCGTTTGGGCCTGGTCCGGACCTGCTCGATGCAGCCGACCTCGAGCAGGGCATTCGCGTGATAGGCGACGACGCCGAGGCTCTCGCGGAATTCGCGGGCCAGCTCGGTCGGGCTCGCGGTCCGTCCCTGCAGGGATTCGAGGATCCGCACCCGCATCGGGTGGGCGAGGGCGCGGACGAGGTCCTGGTCGATCGACTCGTGGCGGTGGGACGACATCGGTCCGCCATCCAAATCGGCCGCCCAGGCACCGCGCAACCCGAGTTTTCGAGCTGGATCGCCCCATTGGTGACAGGCGTTTCGTGGCTGCCGACAGAGGCATACCGCTATACACCAGGGCCATGGAAAAGCCGCGCGAAACTCCCAAGATCCGTGCCGTGGCTGTGCTCGGGGCGGGGGGCACGATGGGCAAGGGGATCGCCCGCAATGCCGCCGCCGAGATCGAGGTCCACGCTTGGAACCGCACCGCCGACAGGCTCGACGACCTCGAGGGCGTGGCCGGCATCGAGGTCTTCGCCACCGCCCGCGAGGCGGTCGTCGGCGCCGACGCGGTGGTGACGATGCTGAGCGACGCCGACGCGACGCTCGCCGCGATGTCGGGCTCCGACGGCGGCGCCGCCGGCTCCGAGGGCGCCGTCTGGGTGCAGATGGGGACGATCGGCGTCGAGGGTGCCGAACGCTGCGCCGAGCTCGCCCGCGACCGCGGCCTCGAGTACGTCGACGCGCCCGTCCTCGGGACGAAGAAACCGGCCGAGGAAGGCCGGCTCGTCGTCCTCGCCTCCGGCCCGGAGGGCGCGCGGGACCGGCTCGAACCCTTCTTCGACGCGATCGGCAAACGGACGATCTGGCTGGGCGACGCCGGCCAGGGCAGCAAGCTCAAGGTCGTCGTCAACTCCTGGCTCTGCGCCGTCACCGAGGGTACCGCGGAGATGCTCCGCCTCGCCGCCGCGCTCGGCCTCGAACCGCGGCTCGCGCTCGACGCGATCGAGGAGGGCCCGCTCGAAGCTCCCTACATGCGGATGAAAGGCGAGGCGATGTTGGCGGGGGACTACACGCCGTCCTTCCGGCTCGCATTGGCGACCAAGGACGCCCGCCTCGCCGCCGAGGCCGGGTCGCGGGCGGGCGCCGAGATCCCGGTGATCGAGGCGATCGCCGCGCAGATGGAGGCGGTCGCCGCCGCCCATCCCGACGAGGACGTCGCCGCCCTCTTCCGCGGTGCCGCCGACGCCTGAGCGAGGCTGTTGAACGGGCGTCGACCGCCCGCGATCGGCCCCTGTTAGGCCACCCACCACCCGGGTAAATTGTCGGTATGTCAGTCAAGACGAAACTTGCCCGTAAGGCGGTCAAGACGACCGCGAAGCACACCGCCCACGGCACCATCTCGAAGCTGGAGCGCAGGCCGCTGCGCTCGATCACCCTGCTGACCCTGGGCGCCGCGATCGGCGGTCTGGTCGGTTGGCTGATCGGTCGCTCCGGCGGAGCCGACGAGGCCTACGCCGATCCCGTCGTGCCGACGCCGGCCGATGTCGCGACGAACAGCAACTCGACCGAGCACGCCTCGGAGACCGGAGCGACCACATGAGCGCGGCGTCGCCCGAGGACGAGGACTTCGTCGCCGAGGAAGAGGCGGAGGCCGCGCAGGAAGCCGCGAAGATCGGCGGCAGCGTCCCGGCCGACACCGACGACCCTTCCCGGCAGCCGTTGATCGAGGGCGGCGAGGGCGAGTCGGAGGGCTTCGAGCTGGCCGAGGACGACCTCGAGGACATCGCCGAACACGGCGACGAACACCGCTTCCCCGACGGCATGTCGCGGCCGGAGGAGCCGCAGGACCTTGACGAGTACGGCGAGCCCGACGAGGCTATCCCTCCGGACGAGATCGAGTGAACCAGTGAGGGAGTGATGCAGATGGCCGACCGTAGCCTGATCGCGATCGTGACCCCCGCCTTCGGCTCCCCGGAGTCGATCGAGGAGCTGAAGCGCGAGGCGGAGGCCTCGCGGGACGGTGACGGAAGCGGGCCGCAGATACGCCTGGTCGCGCCGGCCGTCGAGATCAACCCTTTCCACCACACCCTCGGCGACATCGACGAGCCGCGGGTGGCGGCGAAGAAGCGCCTCGACGAGGCGGTCGCGAAGACGCGCGCCGCGGGCCTCGACGTCTGCTTCGAAGTCGGCGACCCCGATCCGGTCCAGGCGGCGCGGGACGCGCTGCTCGCCCGGCCCGCCGAGGAGGTGCTGATCTTCTCCCACGCCGACGACGCCAAGGACTGGTACGAGGGCGAGCTCTGGAAGCACGCCGAGGACTCGCTCGAGCCGCCGCTGAAGCTGGTCGTCGTCGACGGCGGCCCGGAGCACAACGAGCACGTGGTCGGCACCGAGAGCGCCCACCGCGGCCTCGCCGCCACCGACGCGGGCAGCGAAGTCAGCTCCGCCTACGGCCCCGCCATGAGCCGTGGCGACCTGGTCGCGATCACCCTCGGGATCGTCGGCACGATCGTCGCGATCGTCCTCGCCGCGGCCGCCACCGACGGCGGCACCGCGACCGGCTGGCGGGCGGTGGCGATCGGCGTCGCGATCGCGGTCGCCCTGATCAACATGTCAAACGTCGTCGGCACGCTGCTGATGGAGAGCGTCCGTTACCGCGGTGGCTTCGCCAAGATGTTCCGCGACCTGGCGGTGATCGGTACGCCGCTCGCCATCCTGGTCAACCTGGCGATCCTGCTGTTCGCCTAGCGTCCGCTATCGGCCCTTCGCGACCGCGGCTTCCTGTTCGGCGGTGTCGTGGCGGCGCAGCGCCTCCAGCACCTCCTCGGCCAGCTGCGGTCCGTCCTCGGTGCGCAGCGGCGTCGCCTCGATCTTGAAGACGACGGTCTCGGCGTCGACTTCCTCGAGTGAGACGCTGGGCCGGTAGCGGGTCGGCACGGTGATCGTGCGCAGCAGCTGCCCCTCGACTTCGCGCGGGCTGGCGTGGCGAGGGAAGCGCACCTTGACGTCGACCTTCTCCGGCTCGCGCAGCGGCACCACGGCGACGTTCAGCAGCACGTTGTTGGGGATCTGCAGGCGGTCGGCGCCCTGGCTGAGGGTGGTGTAGAAGAGGCCGAGCGAGGTGACCGTCCCCTCCATCGAGCCGGCCAGGGCGCCGCCGACGAAGCGGACCCGTTCGCCGACCCGGAAGGGACGGGTGCTCTGCAGGACGATCCCGGCGAAGATCGCGCCCAGCGCCTGCTGGGCGGCGAGGCCGATCAAGACCGCGGTGAAGGCGCCGCCGACGGCCAGGGTCGAGGCGTTGACGCCGGCGATCCGCAGCGCCGCGACGACCACCGCGAGCGTCGCCAGCAGGCGGAAGACGAAGCCGGTCGTGCCCGCCGTCGCCGGGTCGAGCCGGCGGTAGAGGCGCGGCTGCAGGACGCGCGAGAGCCAGTGGATCGCGGCCGAGCCGACGATGATCAGCACCAGCACGGTGCCGACCCGGAACCATTCGCCGTAACCGGGGGCGATCTGGCGGCGGTGCGAGTAGACGACCAGGGTGGCGATCAGCGCCAGCACCGCGGCGACGAAGCCGACCAGCGAGCCCTTCGACATCCCCCGCGTTTCGATCTCCTCGCCCAGGCCGAGCGACTGCCAGGCGTGGGTGCGCGTCTCGAACAGGTCGCGCGGCATCTTCGGTCGTCTCGGAGCGGGCATCAAAAGCGGCTACCCGATGAAAAAGGCGGCGATGCGTGAAGTTTCGCCGACGTGACGAGGCTCACGCGCGCAGCGCCGCCGCCGCCTCGTCCCGGGTCGGGAAGACGCGCAGCGAGTGCTCGAGGCCGGTGACCTCGAGGATGCGACGGACCTGCTCGTTCTGACAGCAGAGGACGAGGCCACCTTTGCCGCCGTTGCCCGCCGAGGCGTCGACCCGCTGCCAGGCGCGCACGATCATCGCGATCCCGGTCGAGTCGATGAACTGGCAGTCGGCGAGGTCGATCAGCACGGCGCCGTCCTCGGAGGCGACCGCCTCCTCGAGAGGGCCTTCGAGCTGGGTGGCCGTCGAGAGGTCGAGCTCACCATGGACCTCGAGCAGTCGGACGCCCCCCTCGAGTTCGGAGGCTGATGCTTGGAACGGCGCGGGACCCACTATTCGCGATGCTAGCGCAGGGAGGGGGCGGCAGGCGCGCTCCGTTTGCGGCGGGTCCGGCTGGGTATCAGGGCGAACGCGGGGCCGGTAGTTTTTCGCGGCGCGCGGAAATACGCGAGGCGCCGTCTAGCCGGGGACAAAGAGGAATTGAGCACCACCAACGACGATCCATCAGGGCTGCAGATGTCGCTTCCGGCCCGGGCCGAGAACGTGGCGGTGGTGCGGCACGCGATCGCCGGCCTGGCCGAGCGGATCGGCATGGACGAAGCAGCGATCGCCGACCTGAAGACGGTCGTCACCGAGGCCTGCATGAACGTCGTCGTCCACGCCTACCCGGAGGAACAGGTCGGTCTGCTGGAGGTGCAGGCGGTCCCCGATCTGGGCGGCCTCACCGTCGCCGTGCGGGACTTCGGCCGCGGCATCAGCCCGCGCCCCGGGGTCGATCGGCCCAGCCTGCGGATCGGCCTGGCGCTGATCGCGGCACTCTCCTCCAGCTTCGAGATCCGCGGCGGGGCCGAGCGGGGGACCGAAATCCGCATGCACCTGCGGCTGCACTCGCAGCCGATCCCGGAGGCGGGCGAGATCGAGGTCGCGGCCGGGCCGCCGGCCCCGGAGGCGACCGAGTTGCGGGTCGAGAAGGATCTGCTCGGCCCGGTGCTGAGCCGGGCGCTGACCGCGCTCGCCGCCCGCCACGAGATCACCGTCGACCGGATCTCCGACGCGATGCTGCTCTCCGACGCGATCTCCGCCGCCGCGCCGCGCGGCTTCGCCGACGGCCACGTGCGGCTCAGCATCGCCGACGGCGCTGCGGGGGTCGAGCTGCGGGTCGGGCCGATGGAGACCGGCGCCGCCGAGGGCCTGCGGGAGAGCCTGGCGCTTCCCGACGTCGGCGGCTCGCTGGAAACGCTGGCCGACGAGGTCCGCACCGAGTCCGACGGCGAGGGCGACTACCTCGTCGTCGGCATCGCCGCGACGGCGTCCTAACGCTCGTCTTCCTGTTCGGCGACCTGCTCGCGGATCCGCTCGAGTGTGCGGCGGAGGATCCGCGAGACGTGCATCTGCGAGTGGCCGATCTGCTCGGCGATCTGCGACTGGGTCATGTCCTCGACGAAGCGCAACCGCAGGATCAGCCGCTCGCGATCGTCGAGTCGCGGCAGCACTCCCTCCAGCGCCAGTTTGTCGTCGATCAGTTCGTAGCCTTCGTCCTCGTCGCCGACCCACTCGGAGGCGGGCGATTCGTCCTCCTCGCCGCCGACCGGGCGGTCGAGCGAGAGCGGCCGGCGGTTGTGATTGGCCTCCAGCACCTCCAGCACCTCGGCGGGCTCGATCTCCAGTTTGGCGGCGATCTCGCCGACCGAGGGCGAGCGCTGCAGCTCGACCGTCAGCTGCGTCGTCGCTTTCTCCACCTCGGCCATCCGGTCGTGCAGGCCGCGCGGCACCCGCACCGTCCACACCCGGTCGCGGAAGTGGCGCTTCAGTTCGCCGAGGATGGTGGGGGAGGCGAAGGCGGCGAAGGGCGTGCCGCGGGCCGGGTCGAAGCGGTCGACCGCGTTCACCAGCCCGAGGTTCGCCACCTGCAGCAGGTCGTCGAAGGACTCCGAGGCGCCGCGGTAGCGCAGCGCCAGGTTTTTGGCGAAAGGGAGGTAGCGGCGGACCAGCTCCTCGCGGGCGCCCGGGTCGCGCTGGTCGCGCAGCCGTCTCCACAGCAGCGACTCGGGCGCGAGCCCCTCACCGGCTCCCGTGGGCGCTCCCTCTGGGACTGGTCTTATCTCGTCGCTGTCGGATGCCATATGGGCAAGATGCCACCGGCGATGGCGACGCTGCCCGGAGGGTCCGGGACCGTACGGCGCCCGGCGACCGGGGGCGCCGTCGGGTCACACGATAGCGGCAGGCGGTTCGTTGCCCGATCCGACTTCGGTGGCGTTTTTGGACCCGAAATCTGATCCGGTCACCCCGCGTCTGGCGGCGCTCAGCGGGGCGGCGATCGACTCCAGCGTCTTGCCCTCGGCATCGACCCCGAAGAAGATCTCGGCGATCCCGCCGATCGCCATCACGACCGCGCCGAGCAGGAAGCCGAGCGCCACCTTCTCCAGTTCGCCGGTGTTGATCAGTTCGCCGAAGAGCAGCGGGCCGATGATCCCGCCGAGCCCGGTGCCGACCGCGTAGAAGAAGGCGATCGAGAGCGCCCGGCTCTCCATCGGGAAGATCTCCGACACGGTCAGGTAGGCGGCGCTGGCGCCGGAGGAGGCGAAGTAGAAGATCGCCAGGACGAAGAGCATGAAGGCCCAGGTGGTGGGCGTGGTGGAGAGCAGGACGATCCCCAGCACCGCGGTCAGCGCCGCCGAGACGAGGTAGCAGAGGGAGATCATCGTCTTGCGCCCGACCGTGTCGAAGAGCCGTCCCAGGGTCAGCGGGCCGATGAAGTTGGAGGCGCCGAAGAGGGCGATGTAGAGCGGCACCTGGCCGGAGCCGATGCCGAAGAATTCGCCCAGGATCGTGCCCAGGTCGAAGGTGACCGCGTTGTAGAGGAAGGCCTGGCCGACGAAGAGCGAGAGGCCGAGCACGGTCCGCTGCGGATACTTCTTGAAGGCGACGGCGGCGATCTCGCGGAAGGGGATCGTCGCCCGCTGGTGGATCGTCAGCTTCTCCTCGTCGGCGACTTCGGCGAGCTTCTCGCCGGTCTCCTCTTCCACCTCGTCCTCGATCTCGCCGACGATCCGCTCGGCCTCCTCGTTGCGGCCGTGGATGAAGAGCCAGCGTGGGCTCTCCGGCACGTTGGAGCGGACGATCAGGATGCCGACCCCGAGCACGGCGCCGATCAGGAAGGCGAGCCGCCAGCCGAAGTCCATCGCGAAGATCGAGGTGTTCAGCAGCGGCACGGTGAGCAGCGCGCCGACCGAGGCGCCGACCCAGTAGGAGCCGTTGATGATCAGGTCGACGCGGCCGCGCACGCGGGCCGGGATCAGCTCGTCGATCGCCGAGTTGATCGCCGCGTACTCGCCGCCGATCCCCATCCCGGTGAGGAAGCGGCAGGCGAAGAAGTACCAGGCGGTCCAGGAGAGGCCGGTGGCGACGGTGGCGACGATGTAGAGGCCGAGGGTGGCGAGGAAGAGCTTTTTGCGGCCGAAGCGATCGGTCAGCTGGCCGAAGAAGAGGGCGCCGACGCAGGCGCCGGCGACGTAGAAGGCGGCGGCGCTGCCGATCTGCGAAGCGTCCATGACGATCCCCGAGCCGGATTCGGTGAGCCGGTCGCCGATCGAGCCGATGATCGTCACCTCCAGCCCGTCGAGGATCCAGACGGTGCCGAGCCCGATCACGATCATCCAGTGGAATCGCGACCAGGGCAGGCGGTCGAGCCGCGCCGGGACCTTCGTCTCGATCGTCCCGGTCTCCTCCATCACCGCTTGTTCACTCACATGAGATCCGGTACCCCTGGCCTGGGCGGGCGAACCAGTGGCCGCCCCGCCCGTCCGAGGTGCGTCCCGTCACAGGATCGGCGCCGGCCGCGGATGAGTTCGCACTTAACCGCGCATAGCGCGGGTTTCTGCGAACTCACCCGGGGAGGGCATGAGGAAGAGGGGAGGAAGCGTGGACTTCCCCCGCTCTCCGTCACGGATCAGGGGACTTCGTGGAGGAAGGCGCGCATCTCTGCGCCGGGGCACGCCCGGGCCCTCGCCTCTCCCCACATCCCCGGCCTTCTCGGTGGCGGCCACAGCCTGCCCGGGCCGCCACCGAGAAGGCCGCGTCCCTTTCGGCTCCGGGCGCCAGCTCCGGGCGCCAGCTTCAGCCCCCAAGCACCAGCGGCAGGAACAGTTCGTCGACGATCGATTTCATCCGCGCGGGCTTCAGCGGCTCGAGGTTGAGCATCATGTCGTGGCGCATCAGGTCGAACGGCATCGCCAGGACGGCGTCCGGGATCCGGTCGAGGTCGATCTCGCCGCGCTCGTCGGCGCGCCGGAAGATCAGCTGGTCGCGCCACGGCGGCTGGTCGCCGAGGAACTTGTGGCGCGCCTGGCCGGGGGTGAGGCCGGTGTCGGCGAGCAGGCCGGAGGCGGCGACCGCGGCGAAGAAGGCGCCGCGGGCCCGGTCGATCGCCTTCAGCAGGGCGAGCAGGTCGCCGCGCAGGGTGCCGGTGTCGGGGATCTCGACCGGATGGGTCCGGCGGAAGTGTTCGATCGCGGCGAAGGCGAGCTCTTCCTTGTTCGGCCAGCGGCGGTAGAGCACGGCGATCCCGGTATGGGCGCGGGCGGCTACCGACTCCATCGTCAGCTTGGCGAAGCCGAACTCGACCAGCTCTTCCCAGGCCGCCTCGAGCAGCGCGGCTTCGAGCTCGGGGCCGCGGCGGCGGCGCCGGGTGGGCTGTGGAGGGGCCTTGGCCATGTCCTCAGATTAGAGAGGCTTGCATTCCTTATCAAGTTCTGCTTCTCTCGTAAGAGATGAATTCAACTCTTATTTCCGAGCCCGAGAGCAAGCCCCCGACCGAGGCGAAGCTGCCACCGGCGGTCCGCAACGCCCTGCTGGCACTGGTCGTCGGCGGGATCGCCGCGATCCTCGATTCGACGATGGTCACCCTGGCGTTGCACACGCTGGTGGTGGACCTGCATTCCAGCGACGGCACGATCCAGTGGGTCACCACCGGCTACCTGCTGGCGATGGCCGTCGCGATCCCGACCACCGGCTGGGCCGAGAGCCGTTGGGGCGGCAAGCGCCTCTGGATGGTCGCGCTGCTGCTGTTCGTGCTCGGCTCGGTCCTCTGCGCGGTGTCGTGGAGCGACGCGAGCCTGATCGGTTTCCGCTTCGTCCAGGGCTTCGCCGCGGGCCTGATCTTCCCGCTGATGCAGACGCTGGCGGTCCGCGCCGCGGGCGGGCACGCCAGCAGCCGGCTGATGGCGACGGTCAGCCTGCCGATCGCGCTCGGCCCGATCCTCGGCCCGGTGATCGGCGGCGTGGTCCTCAACTGGCTGAGCTGGCGCTGGCTGTTCCTGGTCAACGTGCCGGTGATCGCGGTCGGGCTGGCGCTCGCCTGGCGACTTCTGCCGGACGATCGACCGGGGCCCGAGGCGCCGCGTCCACGCCTCGACCTGGTCGGCCTCGCCCTGTTGGGCCCGGCGCTGGCGACGATCCTGCTCGGCCTCTCGAACCTCTCCGAGGACGGTTCGCTCGACCACGCCGGCGTGGTCGGCTGGCTCCTCGTCGGGGTCGTCCTGCTCGCCGCGTTCGTCGCCTGGGCGCTGAGCCGCCGCGACCGCGCGCCGATCGTCGACATCCGCCTGCTGCGCCTGCGCTCGCTCGGCAGCGCCGCGGCCGTCCTCTTCACCGCCGGCGCGGCGATGTACGCGGCGATGTTCCTGTTGCCGCTCTATTACCAGCAGCTGCGCGGCGACACCGTCCTCCAGGCGGGCCTGCTGATGATCCCCCAGGGCGTCGGCGCGCTGGCCGCGCGCCTCGTCGTCGGCAGGCTGGTCGACCGCTTCGACGTCCGCGCGGTGACGATCGGCAGCTTCCTCCTGGCCGCCGCGGCGACCGTCCCCTTCGCCTTCGCCGGCCCCGACACCAGCCTCTGGTGGCTCGGCGCGGTGCTGTTCGTCCGCGGCCTCGGGATCGGCGCGGTGCTGATCCCGCCGATGTCGGTCGCCTACCAGGACGTGCCGATGGCGGGGGTCCCGCACGCGACGATGAACACCCGGATCGCCCAGCAGGTCGGCGCCTCCTTCGGCACCGCGATCGTCGCCGTCGCCCTCCAGTCGCTGCTCGCCCACGGTGCCGCCGGCGCCTTCCAGGGCGCCTTCTGGTGGGCCGTCGGCATCACGCTCGTGGCGCTGGTCCCGGCCGTCGCCCTGCCGAGGTTGCCCGAGCCTGAGCGTGGGTAAGGATTGGGGGAATGAAGAGGTTGCTACCGCTGCTGGCCGCCTGCGCGGCGTTGCTCGCGATCGCCCCCGGCGCGGGCGCGGTCGGCGGCTTCCCGACCAAGGGACACTGGAAGCCCGCCCCGCAGACGGCCGCCTGGCAGTGGCAGCTGCAGGGCAAGTTCAAGCTCACCGCGGGCGCCTCGGTCTACGACATCGACGGCTTCGAATCGACGGTCGGCGACGTGCGCTCGATCCACCGTCACCGGCGCAAGGCGATCTGTTACCTCGACGTCGGCAGCTGGGAGGAATACCGACCGGACGCCGGCGAGTTTCCGCAGTCGGTGCTGGGGAAGCGCTACGAAGGCTATCCCGAAGAGCGCTGGCTCGATATCGCCCACTTCCACAAGTTCGCCGGGATCATGGAAAAGCGGATCGAGATGTGCGCGCACAAGCGCTTCGACGCGGTCGAGCCGGACAACATCAACGGCTGGGAAAACAAGACCGGCTTCCCGCTCACCCGCGCCGACCAGCTTCGCTACAACCGCTGGATCGCCCACCAGGTCCACAAGCGGGGGATGGCGGTGGCGCTGAAGAACGACCCGAAGCAGGCCGGGCAGCTGGTCGGCGACTTCGACTTCGCGATCGTCGAGGAGTGCTTCCAGTACCACGAATGCGGCTACTACAAGCCGTTCATCGAAGCGGGGAAGGCGGTCTTCGAGGCCGAGTACTCGCTCGCCCCGGCGGAATTCTGCCCGCAGGCGGAAGCGCTCGACTTCTCCGCGATCCGCAAGAACGTCGAACTGTTCTCGTCGCCTTGGATAGCGTGTGACCCGCTGCCTGAATCGACGAGTTAAGGAGTGGCCTGATGGGATTCGACCAGTACCACGAGCCGCCGGAGGAGCTGCCGGCCGAGACGCGGACGTTCGCCCGCCTCTGCGCCTCGCTCGAAGAGGAGTGCCAGGCGATCGGGTGGTATCAACAGCGGCTGGCGGTCGAGCCCGACGCCGACGCGCGGGCGATCATGCACGACGCGCAGGGGGAGGAGTTCAAGCACTTCTCGATGGACCTCGAGTTCCTGCTGCGCAAGGTGCCGCGCTGGCGCGAGATCGCCGCGGGCGTGCTCTTCCAGGACGGCGACATCGTCGACCATGGCGAGGCGGCGGAGGCGGCATCCGAGGACGACGATGACGACGACGGGCTGGTCGCCCCGAGGGCGGGCGGCGAGGGCTCGCTGGGGATCGGCAGCCTGAAGGGACAGGGACGATGAACCATCTTCTGCGCGGTCACGCGCCGCTCACCGATTCGAACTGGAAGCTGCTCGACGAGGAGGCGCGCGAGCGCCTCGCCGGGCCGCTGGCGGCGCGCCGCCTGGTCGACTTCGTCGGGCCCCAGGGCTGGGAGCACTCGGCGACCAACCTCGGCCGGGTCGAGTCGGTCGAGGTCGGCGAGGAGGGCGTCAGCGCCCTGCAGCGGCGGGTGCTGCCACTGGTCGAGGTGCGGGTCGACTTCACCGTCTCGCGGGCGGAGATGCGCGACGACGACCGCGGCGCCGTCGACGTCGACCTCGAGTCGCTCGACAACGCCGCCCACCAGATCGCGGTGGCCGAGAACAGCGCCGTCTTCAACGGCTGGGCGAAAGCCGGGATCCACGGCTTGATCGAGTCCTCGCCGTTCGAGCCGGAGCCGCTGGGGCCGAAAGCCGACGGCTACCCGCGCTCGGTGGCGCGCGCGGTGGAGGCCCTGCGCGAGGCCGGGGTCGGCGGTCCCTACGGCCTGGCGCTCGGCCCGGACGAGTACATCAAGGTGATCGAGACCGCCGAGCACGGCGGCTACCCGCTGTTCGACCACCTGGCGAAGATCCTCGACGGCGGCCCGATCGTCTGGGCGCCGGGGCTCTCGGGGGCGATCGCGATGAGCCTGCGCGGCGGCGACTTCCTGCTCGAATCGGGCCAGGACCTGTCGATCGGCTACGACCACCACGACGGCGAGGCGGTCCACCTCTACCTGGAGGAGAGCTTCTCCTTCCTCGTCGCGACCCCGGAGGCGGCGGCGCCGCTCACTCCCTGAGTGGAGCCGGGCCCGACTAGGAGGCCTCGGGCGCGGGGTCGGGCGAGCGGAAGTGGAGGATCTCGACCTTCGAGAGCATCCCCTCCTCGCCTGAGCCGGCGAGTCGCTCGTTCGCTTCGCTCTGGATCTCGAAGACGCGGTCGAGCGTCTCGGTCAGGAGCGTCTTGACGTCGTCCCAGCCCTTCTGATCGACGACCATCGGCGTGCGGCTCAGGTGTCGGTCCTCTTTCTCGTCGAGGGTACCGGCTTTGACCGCCTCCTCGATGTCGTCGAAGACCGATTTGAGCATCGCGCCGGAGAGGCCGGGGCGGAGGCTCTGCGGCATCCGCGACCATTCGCTGTCGGAGAGGAACTGGCGGCGCGTGGCGCGGTAGAAGTGCTCGGTGGCGCCGCGGCGCTGCTTCGTGTCGACGAGCTCGATGCAGTCGTATTTCTCGAGCACGCGGACGTGGTAGGCGACGAGGTTGAGGCTCTGGTCGAGCTCCTGGGCCAACAGATTCGGGCTGGCGACCCTCTCGTTCAGAATGATCAGGATCTGTACGCGCAGGGGGTGCGCGAAGGCTTTGGCGACGATCTGTTCGACGCCGTCCTTCTTCTTGGTTTTCGGCACGGGGGGCTTCTTTCGGTTGCTGGCAAGGGGAACAGCCGGTGGCACTGGCCGATTGAAAAGACCCTAACCACTGTAGATCAAGAAATCCAGAATTAATCTTAAAACCTCGCTTAGTTGTCCGGTTTTACCGGTTTGGACTTGATTGCTGTAATCAACTAGAGTAAAAACAACCTATCCGCCGCCGAGACAGGGGCGGACAGGGAAAGCAGTTGGAAAGCGAGGAGGCAAAGGTGCGGATGGGCACTTCGCAGGAGCGGCTCGCTCCTGCAGCAATCACGAAGGGTTCCTGATCTAGGGAGCGAGACGGCGATCGCCCTGGCAGGCTTGTCCGGTGGCCGATTGGAAGCTGCCGCTGCTTGTCATCGCGATCGCCGTTCCGATCGTCGGGGCGTTCCTGCTCGGGGGACCGGGGGTCGGCCTCGCGATCGGGGCGCTGGTCGCGGTCGGGCTCGTCTGGCTGGCGGCGCGGATGCGGCCGCGCGAGGGGATCGGCGAGTCGCCCGACCCGACGGTGCGGCGGCGGCTGCTGGTCGTCGTCAGTCGGCCGGTCGAGGATCCCGGGACGACCGCGGCGATCGCCGGTGAGGCGGGAGTCGACGGCAGCCGTGACCTGGCCGAGGTGATGATCCTGGCGCCCGCCCGGATCGGCTTCCTCGACCGCTGGACCTCCGACCTCGAGCCCGCCCGCCGCGAGGCGCAGAAGGCGCTGGTGATCTCGGTCGCCTCGCTGGCCAAGGTCGGCGTCGCGGCCGAGGGCCGGGTCGGCGACGAGGACATCGTCCAGGCGGTCGAGGACCAGGTCGGCAGCTTCAAGGCGACCGAGGTGATCCTCGTCACCGGACCCGACGAGGACGACCCCGCCGCCGCGAGCGCCGCGGCCGAACTCTCCGAACGCCTGCGCACCGGCTTCCGCCGGCTCGTGATCGCCGGCGCCTAGCGCGCGGCGATCAGGTGCCGAGTAGTTCGCCGAAGTGGACGGCGGCGCGGGTGGGGGTGACGAAGCCGTCGTCGGTGCGGTGGAAGAGGCCGGCGCCGGTGAGTTCGCGGATCGCCCG
Organism: Solirubrobacterales bacterium; assembly: GCA_047601885.1. Classification (GTDB taxonomy): domain Bacteria; phylum Actinomycetota; class Thermoleophilia; order Solirubrobacterales; family 70-9; genus VAYN01. The sequence continues at coordinate 399,355 of JASGIK010000001.1, read as the reverse complement.
CTCGATCCCGTCGCGGGCGGCGAAGTCGGCGTCCTCGCCGACCAGGTCGCGGACCAGCTCGTCGGTGGTCACGCGACCGGGGTGAAGGTCGAGGACGCGTTGGAGCACGGCGGATTCGACCCGCGTGTCCTCGCCTTGGTTGGTCAGGTTCTCCTCATCGGCGGGCATCGTCATGCGGACCTTAGGCCGCGGGCTCCTCGGTTTCGCCCCCCTGCGGAGCGTCGCCGTTCCCGCTCAATCCGAGAACCTCGAGCGCCCAGGGCTCGTCGATCGCCGCCGAGTAGAAGTGCTGCATCGAGCCGCGCACCGGCGCCGTGTCGACCAGCGTCACGGCGCCGCAGTCGGCGAGCACGCGCACGTGGTAGCTGACGTTGGACAGCGGCTCGCGCAGCTCGTCCGAGATCTGGCGCGGGCTGATCCTCTCCCGCACCGCCATCGTGCGCAGGATCTTCCGGCGCAGCGGATGCCGCAGCGCGACCAGCAGCTCGTTGTCGTCGGTGTGTTCGCTCCCCATCGCAGGGGCGGCAGCATAGAGCAATTGAAATGTTTCGTCTGCAAACGTCGCCGTCTCCGACGGGTCTCTATGAAGGCTTAAAGTTTCCGTCACAGTTCCTTGTGGAATGCCGAGCTTTGCAGGCATTTCGGTCAATGTTGCGGTAGAGCAACAGCCTCTAATCATCGATTTCCGACGAATTCGGGAGCGACTTCAGCGCAGTATGGCGCAGACAAACAGTTGCTTTCGTATTTTGCGCTTGGTATGGGTCCGGGTTCGGATCGCCTGGCGCGGGTAGCCTGGCCGGACCCGACCGCCGGGCCGACCAGATGGGGAGACGAACCGCAGAGTCCGACCACCGTTTCGGTGCCTCGCCGAAGCTGACGATCGGCGTCGAGGAAGAGCTGCTCCTGGTCGACGGCGGATGCCGGCTCCTCGCCGCCGCCGAGCGGGTGCTGGAGGGTCTCGACGCGGCCGCCCGCGAGGCCGTCAGCACGGAGATATTCGCCGCGCAGATCGAGCTCGAAGACGGGGATCTGCGACGTGGCCGCGGCGGCGACGGGCGAGCTGTCCGACCTGCGGGCGGCGGTGCGGGCGACCGGCGTCGGCCTGCTCGGCGTCGGCGTCCATCCCGACGACGAGGGCGAGGCGCAACTGGTGCGGAAGCCCCGCTACGACATCGTCAAGGAGGATCTGGCCAGCCTGCTCTCGACGCCGCCCTCAGGCCTCCACGTCCACGTCGGCATGCCCGATCCCGAGACCGCGATCCGGGTCGCCAACGCGATGCGGAGGCGGCAGCCGCTGCTCGCCGCGCTGGCCGCCAACTCGCCCTTCCGCGACGGCGCCGACAGCGGCATGGCGAGCGCCCGCGCGGTCGAGGTGCGCGCCTACCCGCGCTTCGAAATGCCGCGCGAGTTCCGCGACTACGAGGAGTTCCTGACCGTCGCCGACCAGCTGATCGCCGCCGCCGGGGTCGACGATTACACCTACCTCTGGTGGGACGTACGGCCGCACCCGAAGCTCGGCACCGTCGAGGTGCGGGGGATGGACGTGCAGCCGATGGCGGCGGCGAACGCCGCCTTCGCGGCGCTGATCCAGGCGCTGGCGGCGCGGGAGATCGAGCGGCCCTCGAGCAGCGATCTGCAGCGCGAGGCGCTGGAGGAGTCGAACTACCAGGCGACCCGGTACGGGCTCGAGGCGAAGCTGATGGTCGACGGTGGCGAGGCGATCCCGGCGCGCGAGGTCGCGACGCGGGCGCTGGCGGAAGCGCGGCCCTACGCGGCCGAGCTCGGCGGTGTCGGGTCGCTGGAGGAGATCGAGCGGATCCTCGTCGAGGGCAACGGCGCCGAGCGTCAGCGGCGTGCCTTCGAGCGCGGCGGGATCGCCGCCGTCCTCGAGTACCTGGCCGAGGCCACCGCCGCCGACTGACCTGGCCGGCTAGCCTGCCGGCGATGAGATTCAGGACCGCCGACGAGGACGACGCGGCCGCGGTGGCGGCGCTCTGGACCGAGGCCTACGCCAAGGCCGGGCCGGAAGGCCGGCAGGAGCCCTACGCCTTGCAGGAGTACTTCGCGGTCGCCGCCGCGGCCGACGTGCGGCTTGCGGTCGAGGACGGTGGCGAGGTGGTCGCGGTCGCCGCGGTCTTCCCGCCGGGGGCGCCGGGGCGCTCGGTCGCGGGCCCCGGCGAGGCCGAGTTCGCGCGGCTCGCGGTCGCCCGCCGCGTCCGTCGCCGCGGCATCGCCCGCGCCCTGGTCGAAGGTTGCGTAACGCGGGCGAGGGAGCTCGGCGCCGAGGCGATCGCGCTCTGGAGCCGTCCCTACCAGACGGCCGCCCACGCGCTCTACGAATCGCTCGGCTTCCGCCGCGCCCCGGAGCGCGACGACGAAGACCGCGACGGGCGGCGCTGGGTCTTTCGTCTGGATCTCTGAAAAATCTCCACGCGCCCGCGGTGGGCGGATACGCTGGCCGCCGTGATCATCTCGACGATGAACGACCTCGGCCCCGGGTACGAGATCGAAGAGGTCCTCGGCGAGGTCTTCGGCCTCACCGTCCGCTCGCGCAACGTCGGCTCGCAGATCGGCGCCTCGCTCAAGTCGCTCGCCGGGGGCGAGCTCAAAGGCATGACGAAGATGCTGAAGGAAGGCCGCGAACACGCGACGGAACGGCTGGTCGAGGAGGTCGAAGCGAAGGGCGGCAACGCGATCGTCGCCTTCCGTTACGACACCTCCGAGCTCGGCACCACCTGGACCGAGGTCTGCGCCTACGGCACCGCCGTGCGCGCCCGCCGGCTCTAGCTCGAAAGCCCGCTTCCCACGGCTTTTACAATCGGGCGATGCCCGAGCCCGCCGCCGAGCCCACCTACAGCCTCTACCGACGGGGGATGGAGCTGCTCGAGGACGGCGACTTCGAGGACGCGACGGCGCCGCTGGCCGAGGCCGCCCGTCGCGAACCGCAGAAGACCTCGGTCCGCGAGGCGCTCGGCCGGGCCTACTACCGGGCCGGCCGCTTCCGCCTCGCCGCGGTCGAGTTCGGCGCCGTGGTCGAGACCCACCCCGTCGACGATTACGCCCACTTCTGCCTGGGACGCGCGCTGAGCATGACCGGCGATACGCACGGTGCCCGTCATCACCTGGCACTGGCCTCGAACCTACGGCCCGACCGGCGCGACTACCGGTACTACCGGCGGCTGCTCGATACCTGAAGGGTCCGGGGCGCGAGGGTTCGGGCCGGGTCGATTGGGGACGAAGCGCCCGGGCGTCTCGGAGGAGACCCGGGCAGGCTGTGGCCGCCTCCAAGGTGCCTGGGCTTTGGGCTGCGTCCCAGAGACGCCGGGATCGCAGGGAAGACGCGCGCCTTCGGTCGGAGACATGCGCCTTCTGTCGCACTTTCAAGCCCTCCGGATCGTGCGTTGGACTTTCACCCTGCCGTAGGAGGGTGAAAGTCCAACGGGTGAATCCGGCCGTGGAGGAAGCGTCACATCCGTGGCGTCTCCCTCACGTCTCCCACGGCTCCCGGCGTCTTCGTCACGGACACCGTCCCGAGGCGCCCTTCCCCGGAGTGCGTTCGCAGTTTTATCCGGATAGCGAGCAGAACTGCGAACGCACCTCGCCGTCCCCTCGCGATCCCGGCCATCTCGGCGGCGGCTATACCCTGTCTGGGTCGCCGCCGAGATGGCCGCGTCCCTTTCCCGTCCCTCGCCGCTCCCTAGAGTCCCGCGACGAGATGGCCCACCGTGCTCGCAGCGAAGTAGGGGCCGAAGGCGAGCTTTTCGGCTTCTTTGCGGATGTAGGTGGTGATGCCGTCGATCTCGTGGCCGCCGTCGATCAGCCAGGCGCCGCCGCTGGTGCCGCGGGTCCAGTCGCAGCGGATCGCCGAGGGGGTGGGGCCGATCAGGCCGGCGGTGATCGCGTCTTCGCCGGCGAAGCCGGAGACGCAGGTGCGCATCCGTTCGGTCGCGCCCGGATAGCCGAAGGTTTCGTAGCGCTGCTTGCGACTGAGGTCTGTGACGATCTGGGCGCCGCCGCCGACCGCGTCGTCGAGTGCGACCCCTTCGGCGTTCGGTTCGGTGAGGAAGGCGCCGAGGTCGTAGTCGGGGTTGCCTTCGCGGACCCAGCGCGACGGCGCCCGCGGCCTGCCGGAGAGGACGAAGGTGCCGTAGGGGGCGACGCCGAGGTTGAAGCCGGGGACGAACTCGAGCTCGGTCGCCCAGGTGCCCGGCTTCCCCGGCCGGTCGCTCTTCGGGCCGGTGTTGACGCAGTGGCCGGCGGTGAGGACGAGGCGGCGGCTGGCCGATTCGATCGCGGTCGCCGAGCAGAAGCCTTCCTTGCCGTCCTCGACCACATAAAGGCGGCCGTTCCAGGCATAAGGAGGCGTTTCGGGGGTTTCGACCAGCGAGTAGCTGGCGCGGGCCGTGGCCGGGCGCCGGCCGAGGTGGACGTCGGCTCGCCCGTCTCGCCCGACGGTCATTTCCAGCGGCCGCGCCGCCGCCATCCGCCGGGGCGTCCAGAAGCGTTCGACCTGGCGCGCGCTCGCGCTTCGAGTGGTCTGCGCCGCGGCTCCGCGAGCCGCGGCGGTGCCGGAGCCGAGAATCAGGAGCGCGAGGATCGCCGACCCGGCGATGACCGTGCGGAACATCGGGGCGAGGATAGTGAGGACGGGTTCACTGGATCAGCGGGGTGACGCAGCGGAACTGGCGGACTTCTTCCGAGGGCCTGGCAGTAAAGACCTCGTTCGGCGACAGTTCGATTGCGCCGTAGACGCCGGTGCCGGGCGACGTAACCTCGTTCGTCCACTCGCCCGCCGTGGCCAAATCGATGCCGGGTTGGCGCGCGAATGTCAGGAGCGCCAGGGCTGGCGGTAGTTCCCCTCCCTCGGCCACGCAAGTCTCCGTCGCTTCGTCTGGCGTCATCGCGATCGCATTCGCCGTCACGTCCCAGCACGCTCCCGCGAACTGTCGCTTCCCTTCGCGGCATCCCACCGCATGGCCGTTCACGGTCGTCGCGTCGCCCGCGTGGTCGGCGGCGACGGCGGTCTGGGAGTGGCGGGCCTGGTCGGCTGAGTCGGCGTGGTCGGCGCTCGGGACCTGGCCGAGGGTGTCGATGTCGATGCGGTCGCCGGTGATCGTCCCGGCCTTGAGGCGGTTGCCGGGCAGGGAGCGGGGTTCCAGGCGGTTGCCGGGCAGTGACTTGACCTTGATCGTGCGGCCGTCGAGCTTGGTCGCCGCCAGCACCGTGCCGCCGAGCGCGACGAAGAGCGCCAGGCAGGCGATCAGCAGAGCCGGCGAGGGCAGGCGCCGTCGAGAGCGCTCCATTTACACCTCCATCGGACGAAGACACCTCATTGCTCAGGCAATGCCTGGGCGGTGTGAGCCTAATAGACTCGGCGCCCACATACGGTCGGTGGTCAAGGGAAGTCGGTGCAAGTCCGGCGTGGTCCCGCCACTGTGACCGGGTCGAGGAGGTCGCGGACGCCGCTTGCAGGCGTCGGCCACTGGAGGCGCCCATCGTCTCCGGGAAGGCGCGGCCGGCCCAACCCCGGAAGCCAGGAGACCTGTCCCCGGCCAGCCAAGACGACCCTCGAGGAAAGGGTGGCTCATATGCCAAGACCGATGCAACTTCGTACCGTCGGCGCCTGCGCGCTGGCCCTCTGCCTGATGCTGGCGCTCGCCGCGAGCGCCTCCGCCACGACCGCGACCCTGCGCGTCGTCGGCAAGGGCAACAAGGTGCTTGCGGAACAGTCCGTGAAGAGCAAGAGCATCTCCGTGAAGACCAGCAAGAGCGCGACCTGCTTCGGCTCCGGCACCGGCGGCAGCGGCAAGTCGGTGGCGCTCAAGGGAAACACCGCGCTCGGCCTGCTGGCCAACGGCGCCAAGACGATCAAGGCACTGGCGCCGCTCTCGCTCACCGACCACTTCAGCTTCGGCCTCGGGCTCTGCGCCGTCGGCAAGAGCAAGGTCAGCGGCGAAGCGTCGTGGTACCTGAAGATCAACCACAAGGGCGCCACCGTGGGCGGCGAAAAGGCGAAGATCAAGGCGGGCGACGAAGTCCTCTGGGATCTGGCGCCGAGCTACCCCTACCCGGACGAGCTGGTGGTGAGCGCGCCGACGCAGGCGAGCGCCGGGGTGCCGTTCACGGCCCACGTCTACGCCTATAACGAAAAGGGCAAGCGCAAGGCGGTCAAGGGCGCGACGGTGACCGGGGCGACCGGGACGACCGATTCCAGCGGCAAGGTCTCGATCACCCTGACCGAACCGACGAAGCTGTCCGCCACGCTCGGCGAAGACATCCCGTCGGCGGCGGTGCCGGTCTGCCTCGGCTCCAGTTGCCCCGCTAGCTGATGCGTGGCCGCGGCCCGGCGGTCACGATCGCGCTGCTCCTCTGCGGAGCGGCGCTCGTGGCCGCCGGCTGCGGTCTCGGTCCCGGCTCGTCGGTCGGCACGGTGGACTTGACGGTTACGCGTGAATTCGGTGCGGTGAAGATCTCGGAATCGTCTGGGGAAGCGAACGAATCCGACACGGTTATGCGCTTCCTCGAAGGCGAGGACGAAATCGAGACGCGCTACGGCGGCGGCTTCGTGAAGTCGATCGACGGTGTGTCGGAAAGCGAACGCGGCGGGCACCCCTACGACTGGTTCTTCTTCGTCAACGGGGTGCTCTCGCCGGTCGGGGCGGCCGAGGTCGCGCTCGAAGGCGGCGAGAGGATCTGGTGGGACAACCACGACTGGGCGGCGAGCGAGGGCGTGCCCGCGGTGGTCGGCTCCTGGCCGGCGCCGTTCACGACCGGCTGGGAAGGTCACGCGCCGGTGGTGGTTGTCGAATGCGACGGCGGCGGGGCGGCTTGTGGGGCGACGGAAACGGCGCTCGAAGGCGAAGGCGTGAAGGTCACGGTGGGCGGCGGGAGTGGCAAGGCGCCGAAGGGGGCGATCCGGGTGCTGGTCGGGCCATGGGCGAAGCTGCGCTCCGATCCGACCGCGGCGCTGATCGAAAATGGGCCGGGAGAAAGCGGCGTCTATGCGGACTTCGGTCGGTCTCAGGGCACGTCACGGGTGGTCGGGCTTGACGAACTTGGTGAGAAGGCGCGCACCTTCGGCGCGGATGCCGGGCTGGTCGCGGCGACGCGGCGCTTCGAAGGGCCGCCGGTCTGGCTGGTGACGGGCGGGACGGGCGCCGCTGTGCGTGCCGCTGCCGCGGCCCTGAATGCGAAGGACCTGCGCGACCATTACGCGGTGGTGAGCGAAGCGGGGGCGGTGACGCCGCTGCCGCTCCGCTCGGGATCCGGATGAGATCGCCGTTCGCCTACATCCCTCGTCGTGGGCCGTTGCAGTCGGCACGACCCGGTGCGGCGGTCTCCTATCTCGGCGCGCTGGTCGTCGTCGCCTTCCTCTACTCGAACCCGCTGGTGCTGGTCGCGGCGGGGCTCGCCGCCTGCCTCGCGGGGTGGCTGGCCGGGGCGCGCCCGGCCGTCCGGGCGGCGCTGCGGATGGGGATCGGGCTGGCGCTCCTGATCGTCGTCGTCAACGCGCTCGTCGTCGACCGCGGCGAGACGGTGCTGGCGCGGCTCGGCCACTGGCCGGTCCTCGGCCAGGTCGACGTCACCCTGGAGGCGATCGTCGCCGGCGTCTCGATCGGCCTGCGGGCGGCGGTGACGATGGTCGCCTTCGGCGTCTACTCGGCCTGCGTCGATCCCGATCGGGTGCTGCGGGCCCTGCGGCCGGTCGCGGCGCGCTCGGCGCTGACCGCGACGCTGGTCTCGCGGCTGGTGCCGGTGGCGGCCGCCGACGCGGGGCGGCTACGCGACGCGGGGCGGCTGCGCGGCCCGGGGGCGGCGGCGGTGGGACGGGGGCCGCTGGCCCGGCGCCTGCTCGCCGGGTCGCTCGACCGCGCGGTCGACGTGGCGGCGACGCTGGAGCTGCGCGGCTACAGCCTCGGCGGCCCGCGCGGGGCGCGGCGGCGCGAGCCGAGTCGCCACGACGTCCGCTTCTACGCGGTCGCGGCGGCGGTGCTCTTGGCGGCGATCGTCGGCAAGGTGGTCGGCGCCGACGGCTTCCACGCCTATCCGCGGATCGAGATCGGCGTCGGCCCGGCGACGCTTGCGGTCTGCGCGGTGGTGCTGGTGAGCGGGCTGGCGCCGTGGCGACGCGGGGGCGTGCGCGCCGTCGAGCGGCGCTCTCGCTCGCGCGCGGCGATGCCGAGCCGCGGGGAGCTGCGACCGGAGGGGTCCCGTGTCTGAGCTGGCGATCCGCCGCGGCGCCGCGCCCGCGCTGGCGGTCGAGCGGCTGACCTACTCCTATCCGCGCGCGGCGGCGCCGGCGCTGGTCGACGTCTCGCTGGAGGTCGCGCCAGGGGAGTTCGTGCTGCTCGCGGGGCGCTCGGCCTCGGGCAAGTCGACGTTGCTGCGCGCCGCCTGCGGACTGGTGCCGCACTTCCACGGCGGTGAGGTCGACGGCCGGGTCGAGGTGGCCGGGCTCGACGCGATCGCCGCCGGGCCGGGCGAGCTCGCCGCCGCGGTCGGCTACGTCGCCCAGGATCCCGAGACGCAGGTCGTCTCGACCACCGTCGCGGCGGAGATCGAGCTGCCCCTGGAGATGCGCGGCGACGGCCCCGGTGACCGGGCCCGGGCGGTGGAGGAGGTGGCGCTGGCGCTGGCGATCCCGCACCTGCTCGGGCGCGCGGTCGACACGCTGTCGGGGGGCGAGCTGCAGCGGGTGGCGTTGGCGGCGGCGCTGGTGACGCGGCCGCGGCTGGTGCTGCTCGACGAGCCGACCTCGCAGCTCGACCCGGTCTCCGGCGACGAGCTGATCTGGCTGCTGCGGCGGCTGAACGAGGAGTGGGGGGTGGCGGTGGTGCTGGCCGAACACCGGCTGGAGCGCTGCCTCGCCGCGGCCGACCGGGTCGTCGCGGTCGAGGCCGGGCGGGTCGGCTTCGACGGCGACGCGCGGGACTTTCTCGCCTGGACGCGGGATGCGGATCCGACCCTGACCACGCCCGCGGCCCGTCTCTTCTCCCTGGCCGGGATCGAGCCGCTGCCGGTGGGGGTGCGGGACGCGCGGCGGGCGTTGGGGGAGGGGCGGGCCAGCGGTGGGCCGGCGGCGGCCGCCACCGCCGTCCCCCACCCGGGGAAGGGTTTGAGCGGCGATCTCGCTCCCCCTTCGCGTCTCTCCCTCCGCCGAAATGGCGACAAGACCCCGCGTGCATTCGAGGCGAGGGGCCTCTGGGTCGAGCTCGACGACGGCGAAGGCCCGCGCGACGTGCTCCGCGGCCTCGACCTCACCGTCGCCCCCGGCGAGCGCGTCGCCCTGATGGGGCGCAACGGCGCCGGCAAGAGCACCCTGCTGCGCGCCGCGGCCGGGCTGATCGACCCGGCCGCCGGCCGGGTGGCGGCGGAGCGGATGGCGCTCCTCACCCAGAACCCGAGCGACTACCTCGTGCGCGAGCGAGTCGGCGACGAGCTCCTCGGCGACGCCGGCCTCGCCGCCCTGCGCGCGGTCGCGATGGAGCACGCGATCGACGCCGACCCGCGCGACCTTTCCGGCGGCGAGCGCCAGCGCCTCGCCCTCGCGATCGCCCTCGCCGGCCGCCTCGACGGCGAGGGCGTCCCCGGCCTCGTCGCCCTCGACGAGCCGACCCGCGGCATGGACCGCGGCCGCAAGGAGGACCTCCACGCCCTGGTCGAGCGGCTCGCCGCGCAGGGCGCCGCCGTCCTCATCGCCACCCACGACGTCGAGTTCGCCGCCGAGTTCGCGGCGCGCGTCGTCCTCCTCGGCGACGGGGTCGTGATCGCCGACGGCCCGAGCGCCGAGATCCTCTCCGGCGGCTGGTACTTCGCCACCGAGGTCGCCCGCGTCCTCGACGTCCCCGGCGTCGTCACCCCTGAGCAAGGCGCGGCCCTGCTCGACGCGCAACCGTCCGAGCTTCGGGGCGCATATGACCACCGAAGCTCGGACGCTCGCGGGGTGGGGCCGTGAGCTGGCAGCTGGTCAGCTTCCTGATCCTCGCCGCCGTGCTGCTCGGCGGCTTCGCCTGGTATGAGCGCTCGCGGCCGCCCGCCCAGGTCGTCGCCTTGGTCGCCGCGCTGGCCGCCCTGGCGATCGCCGGGCGGATCGCCTTCGCCGCCTTCCCCAACGTCAAGCCGACCACCGACATCGTCATCTTCGCCGGCTACGCGCTCGGCCCGGCGGCGGGCTTCGCGGTCGGCGCGCTCGCCGCGCTCGTCTCCAACTTCTGGTTCGGCCAGGGGCCGTGGACGCCGTGGCAGATGGCCGCCTGGGGGCTATGCGGGATCCTTGGTGCCATGCTGGCGCTTCTCACCCGCAACGTGGGACGCTGGACCCTCGCCGTGGTCTGTGGCCTGGCGGCGGTCGGCTACGGCGCGATCCTCAACTTCTCGCTGATGGCGACCTACGGCGGCGAACTCTCCTGGGAGCGCTTCTGGATCCTCTCCGGCCGCGCGATCCCGTTCGAAGTCGCCCACGCGGCCGGCAACGTCGCCTTTGCCTTGGTCGCCGGGCCGGCGATGATCCGGATGCTGATCCGCTTCCGCGAACGCTTCGAATGGCGGCGGGCGGAAGCGGCGACGATCCCGTCCCGGCGCGCGCTCCCCACCGGCGGCGTCGCGGCATTGCTGCTGGTCGTGCTGCTGCTGGGCGCGTCGACCTCGGCCCGCGCCGACGCGGCGACCAAGGACGGCGGGCCGGAAGCGGCCGCGACCTGGCTCGAATCGACCCAGAACGAAAACGGCGGCTTCGGCGAAAAGGTGGGCGCCAAGTCGAGCCAGGAGATGACCGGCTGGGCGATGCTCGGGCTCGAGGCGGCGGGCATCAACCCGCTCGACGTCACCAGCGGCAAGGGCAAGAACCCGGTCGAATACCTGCAGGGGGCGCTCGCGGAAATCCGGAGCCCCGGCGATCTCGCCCGGACGATCCTCGCGCTCGAGGGCGCCGGGATCGAACCGCGCGAATTCGGCGGGCGGAACCTGGTCGCGGCGCTGTTGGCGAAACGGCGCAAGGACGGCTCCTACGAAGACTGGCCCAACTCCACCGCCTACGCCGTGCTGGCCCTGCGCTCGGCCGGCATCGCCAACGTCGCCGACTCGCTCGATTGGCTCCGCGAAGCGCAGAACGAAGACGGCGGCTGGGGCGACACGGTCGGCGCGCCGAGCAATGCCGACGGGACCGGGGCGGTGCTGCAGGCGCTCTCGCCGTCCTCGAAGGCGTCCCAGAAGGGAGTCGGCTACCTGCGCCAGGCGCAGCAGAAGGGCGGCGGCTTCCGGCTCGGCGGCAACGGCGCCCTGAACACCCAGTCGACCGCCTGGGCGATCGAGGGGCTGCTGGCGGCGGGCGCCAACCCGGCCGAATTCAAGCGCGGCGGCAAGTCGGCCTACCAATACCTCGAAGACAACCAGGACGGCGACGGTCATTACCGCTACTCGGCGCAGAGCGATCAGACGCCGGTCTGGGTGACCGGTGAGGTGCTCGTCGCCGCGTCGGAGAAGTACCTGCCGCTGGAAGCGGCGCCGCGGGCGCCGAAGCCGAAGGAGACGCCGACGACGACGCCGGAATCGCTACCGGTGCCGGAAGTCGAAGAAGGGGGCGTGACGCCGGTGCCGAACCCGACGCCGGTGTTCCCGGCCAAGGGCGCGGGGTCGGGGTCCCAGGGGAAGAAGGAAGGAAAGAGCGACGAGCAGGGAGCGCCGGGAGGGGTGAATCCGGGCGGCCCGGAGCTTCCCCCGAGCGAGGGGGGTGGGGGTGACGGCTCCGCCGAAGAAACCTACGCTGGGGGCGTGCCGACGCTCGAAGGCCCGGACGGGGGCACCGGCGAATCCCTTTCCAGTGGCGTCCCGAAGGACTCCGACTCGGGCTCCGGCGGCTCCGTCCTCGGCTCGATCGTCGCCGGCCTGGCCGCCGGCGGGCTGCTCTTCGCCCTCGGCTATGGCCCCTACAAACGCTGGCAGGTGACCCGCGCCAAGCCGGACGGCACCCCGCGCTCGACCTGAGCGGCCTGCGCTTGCGTTGCGCGTGGGCGTTCAGGGGTTGGAAGCTGGCGCCCGAAGCTGAAAGGGACCCGGCCTTCTCGGTGGCGGCCCGGGCAGGCTGTGGCCGCCACCGAGAAGGCCGGGTGTCGGGAGAGGTGCGAGATCCGTCACGAACTCCGGGGATCGGTGACGAGGAGCGGGGGAAGTCCACGCTTCCTCCCGACTTCCCCATGCCTCCCCCTGGTGCGTTCGCAGTTCTGCTCGCATGGCGAGCGAAAGTGCGAACTCACTCCCGGTCGGCCTTGATCCTGGGACGGGACGCATGGGGAAGGGTGACGTCCCCGACATCTCCCATACGTCCGTGTGGACTTTCCTGCGGGACCCTCACGTCCCGGGCGTCTCGTGGCGGCCACAGCCTGCCCGGGCCGCCACGAGACGCCCGGGACGCACCTCGGACGGGCGCCACCGCCACAAACCCCGCTGCCCCGAACCCCCGCGCGGAATCGACCCCAAGGACGGATTGGGTCCAGCGCGACGCCCCGCGCGAGTACCCTCGACCTATGGACCTCGGCAGGGACAGCGTGGACCGATGCTGAGCCGCGGGGCGGCGCTGGAGGCGATCGCGGGCGCCCACTTCGAGGTGGTCGTGATCGGCGGCGGCATCACCGGCGCCGGGGTCGCGCTCGACGCCGCTTCGCGCGGCTACTCGGTCGCCCTGTTGGAGCGCGACGACTTCGCCGTCGGCACCTCGAGCCGCTCCTCGAAGATGGTCCACGGCGGCCTCCGCTACCTGCAGAACTTCGACCTCGGGTTGGTGCGCGAGGCGCTGCTGGAGCGTCAGCTGCTGGTCCAGCTGGCCCCGCACCTGGTCTACCCGACGCCCTTCCTGGTCGCCGCGCTCGGCGAGGAGAGGCGCGACCGCAAGGTCGGGATCGGCCTCAACATGTACGACGTGATGGCGACGACGCGGGTCGGCCGCAACCGTCGCGAGATGCGCTCGTCCCACGCCGAGGGCGAGGACTTCTACTGGTCCCCGGACCGCCACCGCACGATCGGCCACGACGAGGTGCTGGAGCTGGTGCCGGCGCTCGCCTCGCGTGACCCCCACGACGCCTACCTCTTCTACGACTGCCAGACCGACGACGTGCGCCTCGTGCTCACCGTGCTCGGCGAGGCCGAGCGCTACGGCGCGGTCGCCCTCAACGGGGCCGAGGTGGTCGAGGTCACGGGCGGGCGCGGCGCCGACGCCGGGGTCGCCTTCGTCGAGGCCGACTCGGGCGAGCGGATCGAGGTCCGCGCCGACCACGTCGTCAACGCGACCGGCGTCTGGGCCGACGCGATCCGCCCCGAGGTGGTCGAGGAGGAGGACGTCCCGCGCATCGCGCCCAGCCGCGGCACCCACCTGCTGCTCGATTCGCGCGACCTGCCGATGGGGAGTGCCGCCTGCATCGTCCCGGCGGGCGAAGGGCGGATGATCTTCTCGCTGCCCTGGTACGGGCGGACGCTGATCGGCACCACCGACAACGATTTCGAGGGCGACACCCGCCACCCGCGCCCGGCGGAGGCCGAAGTCGAGTACCTGCTCGACGCCGCCAACGCCTTCTTCGGCACCGCGCTCGGGCCGGGCGACCTGGTCGGCGCCTACGCCGGGGTGCGGCCGCTGATCTCCAGCGGCGACCCGCGCAAGTCGGTCGACATCTCGCGCAAGGAGGAGCTGTACGAGACCTCCTCGGGGATGCTGACGATCACCGGCGGCAAGCTGACCACCTACCGACGGATGGCGAAGCTGACCGTCGACCGGCTGGTCGAGCGCGAGGGGCGCGAGGCGCCCTGTCGGACGGCCGAGATCTCGCTTGGGATGGAGGCGCGCCCGGCCGACCTCGAGGCTCCCGACGAGGTCGGGGAGGAGGCGCTCTCCCAGCTCGCCTTCCGCTACGGCCACGCGGCGCGGCGGGTGCTCGACCTGGCCCGGCAACGGCCGGAGCTGGCGGCGCCGATCGTCCCCGGCCGCCCCGACCTGCTCGCCGAGGTGGTGCTGGCGGCGCGCCACGAGCAGGCTCGCTCGCTCGCCGACGTGCTGTTACGCCGCACCAGGCTGGGGATCCTGGCGGCGCCGGAACTGCGCGATCCCGAGGCGCGGCGGCCGATCGCCGCGGCGATGGGGTCGGAGCTGGGCTGGACCGAGGCGCGGGTGGAGGCCGAGATCGCCGCCTGGGACGAGGTCGCGGCGACCGAAGGGGTCGACCCGGCGTTGGCGCTCCCCGTTGACTAAAGTCGCGCCCAGATGACCAAGACCGAGCTCGAATCCAAACACCTTGCAGACCTTCACCAGCTCGCCGCCGCCGCAGGCGTCGAGCGTTACCGGATGCTCTCCCGCGCCGAGCTGATCGAGCGCCTGAGCGACGGCGACGACGGCGGTTCCGCCGCGAGCGCCGGCTCGGAGGGTGAGGAGGAGCGGTCCGAGCGGCCGCGTCGGCGTCGCAGCCGTCGCCCCTCGGCGGGCGGCCGCGAACGCGAGGCCGCCCGCGTCGACGTCGAAGACGAAGAAGAGGAGCCGGTCGGTGGGCGCACTCGTCGCGCCGCCGCCGCTGCCGACGAGGAGGACTCCGAGGAGGAGAAGGGCTCGCGGCCGCGCCGCCGCCGTCGGCGGCGCCTCGGCCGTCGTCGTTCGGGCCTCTCGATCCAGGACTTGCTGTTGCCCGCCGAGTCGGGCCGCCAGGCGGTGCTGCTGGCGGAGAGCCGCGAGGCGGCCACCGAGCTGCTGCGCGGCGTCGCCGCCGACCTCGCCTCGGCCTCCGACGGCCCCGACCCGGTCGTGCTGCTGATCGACCCGAGCCCGGAGGAGCTGGCCGACTGGAAGCGCGAGGCGCCCCAGGCGGAGCTCGTCTCCGCCGGTCAGGCCCGCCACGCCTCCGACGCCCTCGCCGCGGCCCAGCGCCGCGCCGCCGACGGCGAAGACGTGATCCTGCTGATCGACTCCCTGACCCGCTTCGCCGAAGGCTTCGGCGACAGCGGTGGGGCGAAGGAGCTCTTCGACGCCGGCCGCGCCGCGGCCGCCAAGGGCAAGGGCTCGCTGACGGTCGTCGTCGCCCTCGAGCGCGCCTAGCTCGAGGGCACGAAAAAGCCCGCCGGAGGGCGGGCAGGTCGGACGGATGGGGTGCTGCCTACCTTCGGTAGGCGATGCGGCGCCACGACGGCTCCTTGGAGAGCTCGATGAGCTCGGAGCTGCGATCGGGCTGGACGTAGCCGAAGGTCTGGGTGCGCTCGTCGAAGACGACGTCGAGCTCGCCCTCCTTGACCCGCTGGTCGAGCCAGGCGCCGCGGAAGACGAGGCGGCGGATCCAGTGGACGAGGCTGCGGTTGGAGGGCCCGACCAGGTCCTCCCAGTTCTCGTTGATGTGTTCGCCGAGGGGGGAGCTGGGCTCGGCGATCTCGCCGCTGACGGCGAGGTCGAGGAGATCGTCGATCTCTTCCTGGGTCAGCCCCTGGTCGACGAACTTGAGCTTCACGGCGGCCTGCTCGACCCGCTGCGCGAAGTCCTCCTCGTTGAAGGCGAAGCGGAGCTCCCCATACTCCAACACGTAGTCGGAGCCAGACTCGTAGTTCCCTCTGCGGGTCGTTTTCTTATCCATGAGTTGAAGCCGGTTTGCGACGAAAGCCCGTCGTCGCAGGGGGTGGATCTTGCCGATCATCCTAGTTCGGTGCCCGTTCGGGCACCCGCCTGAACGCGGGGTTGCACCGAGGAGGGATTTTCGTGACGAAGTCGAGTGATTTTCAGGGTGGTGCGTGTGAGGGGGGAGAAACCGGGGCCGCCGAGGACTTGGGAGGCAGATGTCCGCACCCCGCCCCGAATCGCCGCGGTCCCGCCAGGGCCTGCCGCCGGCCCGCCTCCGGCCCTTGTCGCGCCGCCTTGTCGCCGGGCACGAGGTCCCGGTCGCGAACGGCTTGCGGGCGCGGCTGCTCGGTCTGGCGCTGCTCGACCGGGCGGAGGCGGGGCCGGGGCTGCTGATCCCGCACTGCGCCGCGGTCCACACCTTCGGCATGAGGTTCGCGCTCGACATCTATTTCCTCGGCCCTGACGACGAGGTGCTGGCGCGTCGTCTGGTCCCGCCACGCCTCTTCGTCGCCCACCGCGGCGCGCGGGCGGTGCTGGAGATCCCGGCTTAGCAGATCGATCGCCAGCCGGATTTCGCACCTCTTCCCCGCTTCTTCCGCGCGAATGAGGGGGGAGAAATCGGCCTCGCCGGCGGCTTGGGAAGGGCATGCTGCCACAACGAGAAGAGATCGCCACCATCGTCGTCTGCGAGGACGACATCCCTACCCTCGACCTGCTCTGCGACCACCTGAGCGCGGACCGCTACGAGGTCCTCCCGGCGCCGAGCGCAGCCGACGCGCTGCGCCTCTGCCGCTACAACCACCCCGATCTGTTGTTGCTCGACCTGTCCCTGCCCGACGCCTCCGGCCTCGACGTCCTGCGCCAGATCCGCGAGGCCGACGGGGTCGACGCGCGCTTCAACCCGCGCCTGCCGATCATCGTCCTCACCGGCCGCAGCGGCGCCACCGACCGCGTCCGTGGCCTCGACCTCGGGGCCGATGACTACGTCCAGAAGCCCTTCTCGTACGAGGAGCTGCGCGCCCGGATCGTCGCCGTTCTGCGCCGCGGCCACAGTCGCCACGACGGCCCGGTGCGGATCGGCGAGATGCTGATCGACCCGTCGCGCCGCAAGGTCACGGTCGGCGAGCGCGAGGTCTACCTGGCGAAGAAAGAGTTCACGCTGCTGCGCGTGCTCGCCTCCGACCCGACCCGCGTGTTCAGCAAGGACGAACTGCTGCGGGACGTCTGGGGCTTCCGCGCCCCCGCGGGCAAGACCAGGACCCTGGACAGCCACGCGAGCAGATTACGCCGCAAACTCGACCCCGAGCGCCAGCGGTACGTCGTCAACTGCTGGGGGATCGGCTACCGCCTGGTCGACGGTTGACTCGGTTTCCGGCGGTCCCACCCGACCGCCGGAACCTCGTTCGCTACTTCGCCTCTTTGGGCGGAACCTCGAAGTGGAGCAGGGAGAGGCTGGTCGGGATGCCGTCGGCATTGTCGTCGGCCAGCCGGCTCGCCGACTCCTCGCCGATCTTCATCGCCTGCTCGAGCGTCTCCTTGAGCAGCTTGCTCAGCTCGGTCCAGCCGGCCTCGTCGAGGATGAGCGGGGTGCGGGTGATGTGGGTGTCGGTGCGCGAATCGATCGTGCCCTCGATCATCGCCGCCGTCGCGTCCTGGCCGATCGCCTCGAGGACGACGCCGTCGATGCCCTTGCGGGCCGAGGCCGGGATCTTGGCCCAGTCGGCGTCGCTGAAGAAGGCGCGCTCGGTGGCCCGGTAGAAGTGCTCGACCGCACCGCGGCGCGGCTCCGTCTTGACGAGTTCGACGCAGTCGTATTCGAGCAGCGTTTTGACGTGGTAGCTGACGTTGCCGAGCGGCTCGTCAAGCTCCTGGGCGAGCTGGTTCGGGCTGGAGATCCCGCGGTTCAGCGAGGTCAGGATGCGGACGCGCAGCGGATGGGCGAGCGCCTTGGCGAGCTGTTGGGTGATGCCCTCTGGGGTCGTCTTGGTTTGCGCCAACGGAATGTTCTCCTTATCGGGGTGGGGGCGGGACGGACGAGGCGGGACCGGCGCGTCACAAACTTGGGGGAGCGACGGTCCGTCCGTTAAGTATTCCAAAACGCTCTGCGGATTCCCTGAGAAAGTAAGTGAATCCGTCACATGGAAAGGGACCCCGATTTTCTCGCGCTGAGCGAGCAGGACCTTTTGGGGCGGGGGAGAGTATCGACCCGCCCGGACCTATGGGTGGCATGTGGTTCGACGACGTCACCGCCTACATCGCCGCGCTGGTACCCGCGCGGATCGCCGTCTGGCCCGCCCTGGGCGGGGCCGGGGCGGCGCTGGCCGGATCGCTGCGTGAAGGGCGGCGTCGGACCGTGCTTAACGAGCACCTGCACGAGCTGCGGCGGCCGTTGCAGGCGCTGGCGCTGATGGCGCCGTCGCGCGGAAGGGCCTGGGACGACGACGAGGGTCCGATCGAGATGGCCGCGGCGGCGCTGGCGCGGCTGGAGCGGGAGATCAACGGCGAGCGCGGCGGACCCGCGCGGGCGCTGGTCGCGGTGCGGCCGCTGCTCGAATCGGCGCACCGTCGCTGGACGCTGCAGGCGGCCTCGCTCGGGGCGGCGATCTCGCTGTGCTGGCGGGCCGAGGAGGCGGTGGTCGCCGGCGACCGTGTCGAGCTGGCGGGAGCGCTGGACAACCTGATCGCCAACGCGCTCGAGCACGGCGGCGCCCGGATCGAGCTCGCCGCCGACCTGCTCGACGGCCGCGTCTGCCTCGCCGTGGTCGACTCGGGCGCCGGGGCGGGACGACGGGCGCGGGAGCGCGACCCGCAGGCGGGCGGCCGCCGGCGGACGGGTCGGCGGGAGATGTCCGGGCTCGTCCGCCGCCTCTCCGGGCGCGAGCGCCGCGGCCACGGCCTGCGCCTGGTCCGCCGGGTTGTCGACCATCACGACGGCGCCTTCGCGTTGCACATGGGAGAGCTTGGGACGAGCGCGGTCATCGAACTGCCCTTGGCGCCGAGGGGTGACCTGCGATGAGCCGCCGGGCCCGCGCGATCGCCTTCGGGCTCGCCGCCCTGGTCGCGGCGATCGCCGCCGGGGCGATCGCCGACGGCTACGGCGACAGCGTCGCCCGCGGCTACGGGGCGCTGCGGCCGGTCGTCGTCGCCTCGGTCCAGCTACCCGCGGGCAAGGCGCTCACGCCGAAGAGCGTCGAAGCCGGCCTCGAGGTGCGCCAGGTCCCGGCCCGCTTCGTCCCCGCGGGGGCGCTCCACGACCCGGTCGAAGCCCTCGGCCTCGTCCCGGCGGCGCCGATCCCCGGCGGCGCCTACCTGCTCGCCGCCCAGCTGCGGCCACCGCGCTCAGAAGAACGCGGGCCGCAGCTCGGGTCCGGAAGGCGTCCGGTCCAGATCGCGGTGAGCGGGGCCGAAGCGCTGGCGGTCGACGGCGGCGACCCGGTCGGCTCGCGGGTCGACGTCGTCGTCACCACCGAACCGGAGAGCGGCGGTTCCGGGCGCACCTACGTCGCCGCCGCGGGCGTACCGCTGTTGGCGCTCGGCGCCGGCCCGGAAGGCGACGTCGCGGGCGCCGCCGAGGCGACGCTCGGGCTGACCCGGCGGCAGGCGCTGCGCCTGATCGCCGCCGAGAGCTTCGCCCGCCAGGTCACCGTGATGCCGGAGGGGAGCGGCGGATGAGCGCCCGGGAGCGGCACATAGGCGAAGTCGCGGCGACGATGCGGGAGCGGCTGGTCGAGCGCCGCCGCGCCGAGGCGGCGGCCGGACGGCCGGGCACCGAGGACCTCGAGCGGACGGTGCGCGAGCTGGTCGACGAGGAGGCGGCGATCCTCGCGCCGGCCGACCGCGCCGAGATCGCCGCCCGCGTCGTCCGCGACAGCGTCGGGCTCGGGCCGCTGGAGATCCTGCTCGCCGACCCGCGGGTCGAGGAGGTGATGGTGAACGGGCCGGACCGCGTCTTCGTCGAGCGGGCCGGGCGGATCGAGGCGACGCCGATCGCCTTCGCCGACGAGGAGGAGCTGCGGAACGCGATCGAGCGGATCCTGGCGCCGCTCGGCCGGCGGGTCGACGAGCTGAGCCCGATGGTCGACGCCCGCCTCGCCGACGGCTCGCGCGTCAACGTCGTCATCCCGCCGCTGGCGATCGACGGCCCGGCGGTCTCGATCCGCCGCTTCGGCGCCGAGCGTCCCGACCCCGATCGACTGGTCCAGCTGGGGACCATCGACCCCGCCCAGCGGGACCGGCTCGAGCGGGCGGTGCGGGCGCGGCGCAGCATCCTGGTCAGCGGCGGCACCGGCTCGGGCAAGACGACGCTGCTCAACGCGCTGTCCAGCTTCGTCGGGGCGGAGGAGCGCGTGGTGACGATCGAGGACGCCGCCGAGCTGCGCCTCCAGCAGCCCCACGTGGTGCGGCTGGAGAGCCGCCCCGCCGGGGTCGAGGGACGCGGCGAGGTGACGATCCGCGACCTGCTCCGCAACGCCCTGCGGATGCGCCCCGACCGCATCGTCATCGGCGAGGTCCGCGGGCCGGAGGCGCTGGACCTGCTGACCGCGCTCAACACCGGACACGACGGCGCCCTCGCGACCGTCCACGCGAACTCGCCCGGCGACGCGATCGCGCGGCTGGAGACCCTGGCGCTGATGGCGGGGGTGGGGCTGCCGCACGAGGCGATCGCCGAACAGGTCCGTCGCGGCATCGACCTCCTCGTCCATCTGCGACGGCTGCCCGACGGCTGCCGCCGCGTGACCGAGATCGCGGAGGTGGAGAGGTGAGTGCGACGGCGCCGGGCGGCCGCCGCCGAGATCCGGAGGCGTCGTGAGCGGCGGGATGCCGACGGTTCTGATCGGCTCGCTCGCCGGAGGCCTGTCGGCGCTCGCGGCCAGGGAGGCGGTGCTCGCCAGCCCGGCCGCGGCCGCCTGGTTACGCGCCGCGGTCGAGCCGTTGCGGCGCGCCGGGCGGGAGGGGTACGCGCCCTCGACGCTGGAGCGGCGGCGGCTGGCGGCGCTCGGCGCGCTGGCGGCGATCCTCGCCGGCTGGTTGGTCGGCGGGCTGGAGGCGGCGCTGCCACTCTCGATCGCCGGGCCGGGCCTCGCCGCCTGGGCGATCTCCAGCCGGCGCCGCCGTTACCGCGAAGCGGTCGAGCGCTCGCTGCCGGAAGTCGCCATCGCGGTCGCCGACTCGCTCGCCGCGGGCCGCTCCCTGCGCGCCTCGCTGCCCGCGGCCGCCACCTATCTGGACGGGCCGCCCGCGCGGGAGCTGGCCCGGCTCGGCGCCGAGCTCGACCTCGGCGCAGGCACCGCCGAGGCGGTCGCCGCCTGGCGGTCGCGGATGCGCTCGGAGCGGGTCGACGCCTTCGCCGCCGCGCTGCTCAGCCAGCGCCTCGCGGGCGGCGATCTGGCCGGCCTGCTGCGGCGCTTCGCCGCCGGCGCGGCGGAGCGCGACCGGGTCGCCGAGGACGCCAGGTCGGCGACCGCGCAGGCGCGCTTCACCGGCCTGCTCGTCGTCGCGATGCCGACCGGCGGCGCGCTCTTCGCCGAGCTGCTCCAGCCCGGCTTCATCGCCAAGCTGCTCGGCTCGCCCGCCGCCGCGATCCTGCTCGCCCTCGCCGCCGGCCTGCAGGCGATCGGCTTCGTCGCCATCCGCCGTCTCTCGCGGGTGGTCGATTGACCGCCGCCGGCCTTTGCTTCGCGGTCGCCTTCCTGCTGGCCCTGGCCGCCGGCCGCGAGCTGCTCGTCGCCCGCGCTTCGCGACGCGAAGCGAGCGGCGGCGGGCGGCGTGTGGCGGCGGGCGATGAAGCCGCGGGCGTCGGCCGCGGTGTGCTTTTCCCGTCCCAGGGACGGGTTTCGCACACCGCGGCGGGCCGTGTGAGGCCCTGGGCGCGCGCGGCGCTCTGGTTCGACCTGCCCGAGCGGCTGAGGCGCTCCGGGCTCGAGGCGCGGCTGCCGCTGCCGGCGCTCCTCCTCGGCAAGGCCGCGGGCGCCTGCCTCGGCGCGCTCCTCGCGCTCGGGGCCGCGCCCGCGGCACCGGGGCGGATCGCGGTCGCGGTCGCGCTCGGGCTCCCGGCCGCCGGCTTCTTCGTCCCCGACGCCTTGCTCGAGCGCGAGGCGCGGCGGCGCCGCCGGCGGCTCGTCGCGGCGCTCCCCGACGCGCTCGACCTGCTCGCGGTCAGCGTCGCCTCGGGGCGCGGTCCCGCCGACGGGCTCGCCCAGTTGGCCCGGGCCGGGGAGGGCCCGCTGGCGGAGGAGATGCGGATCGCGGTCGCCGAGCTCTCCTGCGGCAGCTCGCTCTCGGCGGCGCTGGCGGCCCTGCGCGCCCGTGTCCCCGGCTCGGAGCTCGCCACCCTGGTCGCCTCGATCGAGCGCTCGCGCCGTTTCGGCTCGCCGCTCGCCGACCAGCTGCGTCGTCAGGCGAGCGCCCTGCGCCGCGAGGGCCGCCGCGCGGTCGAGGAGCGCGCCGCCCGGGCCGCGCCGAAGATCCAGCTCGTCGTCGCCCTCGTCCTCGTGCCCTCGGTGATGCTGATGATCGCCGCCGGCCTCATCGCCAACGCGGGGACCCTGCTCTCAGGCTTCTGAGCCGGTCTCTTCCGTCTCCTCGCGCAGGCGCTTCGCCACCGCGCCGGTCGCCGCCGCCACCGCGTCGAGGTCGGCGGTGTCTTCCTTGTGGTCCGGCACGTAGGCGACCAGCGTCCCGCCGACCAGCTCGAAGGCGAACTTCTCCGGCGCCGATTCGGTCAGCCAGACGATGAAGCTGGGGGAGAAGAGCCGGCGCAGCCAGATGTCGTCCTGGTCCTTGTGGACGAAGATCTCGTAGCGCCGGCCGAGCGCCTCGCTCTCCAGGGTCACCCGCCGTTTCGAGCGGCGGAAGAGGTCCTCGAATTTCTCCAGCGAGCGCAGCCCGGACTTGCGCCCGCAGTAGAGCTCCGGCACGTGCTCGACGCACTCGGGCACCTCGGTCGTCCCCAGCGTGTACTCGTAGTAGTTGGTCTGCGTCCGGCCCTGGCCGTCGGTCGTCTGCTCCTCGTAGGTGAAGAGCGCCAGCATCCCCGTCGTCCCCGGCGCGATCTCGCCGCTCAGCGTCCGCTTGGCATAGCGCCGGTTGCCTTTGCGCAGCAGCGGCGTCGCCGAGGGCAGGTTCGTCTTGCCGCCCAGCTCGAGGCCGTGATCCTCGGCGTAGACGTCGAAGAAGTCGTCGGCGGCCTTCGAGTCGGCGATCGCGAAGACGACGCCGACGCCCACCCCGACGACGCAGAGCAGGGCGATCAGCCCGAGGACGATGTTGGTGCTCGCGGCGAGAGCGCCGATCACGATCGCGGGAACGCCGATCAGCCACCAGGTCCGCTGCAGCCGCATCAGCCGCTTGAAGTGATGGCCGCGCAGGGCGTTGGCGTCGGTCGGCGCGGAGCTCACCCGGGCCAACCTAGCGCGCCTTCGCGCAGCGGCCGCCCTGAACCTGCAAATGGGGTTGCATGGGGAGGTGGTGTTGCAAAGTGGGAGAGTGTGTGTAAGAGTGGCGATCGAGTTGAAGCCCAGGACCGGGGTGGTGAGGCTCCTCCCACCTCATCACTCCGGTCCCAACTCTTTTCCGACCTCGAACCACCGCTCAGAAAGGACACCGAGTTGGCATTTCGGGGCCTCTACGAGCACAGCCTGGACAGCAAGGACCGATTGACCGTGCCATCGCGCTTTCGCAGCCAACTTGCAGACGGAGTGGTTCTCTCCAAGGGCTTCGACCCCTGCGTCTGGGTGCACACGACCGCCGAGTTCGAGCAGCTCTCGGACCGCTTCCTCTCGCCCCACAGCCCCTTCGGCAAAGACGCCCGCGCCCTGCGCCGCCGCTTCCACGGCGGCTCCTTCGACGAGAAGCTCGACTCGGCCGGGCGGATCCGCATCCCCAGGCCGCTGCTCGAGCACGCCGGCCTGGACGGCGAATGCGTCGTGATCGGCGCCGGCGAGTACCTCGAGATCTGGAACGCCGAGGCCTGGGCCAAGCAGGAGGAAGAGCTCGACGCCGCCGCTCCCGAGATCGCCGAGGGCCTGGCCGGGGCGGGCCCCGCGTAACCATGAGACTCCATGCCGCCCGCACTCCCACCTTCTCCCACCAGCCGTCGGCCCGGCCGACGCCGCTCTCGCTCGTGACCCGCGAACACGACCCCGTCCTCGCCCCGGAGCTGATCGAGCTGCTCGCCCCCGAGCCGGGCCAGGTCGCGGTCGACTGCACCTTCGGCGCGGGCGGGCACGCCCGCCTCGTCGCCGAGCGCCTCGGGCCGGAGGGGACGCTGATCGGGATCGACCGCGACCCGACCGCCGCCGAGCGCTTCGCCCGCTTCGCCGCGGAGGCTCCGTGTAAGGCGCTGTTCGTCGGCGCCGACTTCGTTGCAGGACTTCGTGCGCTGCAAGGCGAAGGAATCCGCCCAGACATGGTTTACATGGATCTGGGAATGTCTTCGATGCAGGTCGACGCCTGGGAGCGGGGCTTCTCCTACTCCTACGACGCGCCGCTCGACATGCGGATGGATCCGCGCCAGGGCTTCGACGCCGCCGACCTGGTCAACGAGTGGCCGGAGGTGCGGATCGCCCAGGTGCTGCGCCGCTTCGGCGAGGAGCGCCACGCCGGCGGCATCGCGCGGGAGATCGTCGCCCGCCGGCCGCTGCGCACCACCTCCGAGCTGGTCGCCGCGATCAACGCGGGAATGCCCGCCGCGGCCCGCTTCGGCGGCGGCCACCCGGCCAAGCGCACCTTCCAGGCCCTGCGGATCGCCGTCAACGGGGAGCTCGACCTGCTGAACGAGGCGCTGCCGCTGGCCTGGGACGCGCTGCCGCTCGGCGGCCGCTTCGCCGCGATCTCCTTCCACTCGCTCGAGGACCGGCCGGTGAAGCAGTTCCTCGCCGCCAAGGCGACCGGCTGCGTCTGCCCGCCGGAGCTGCCGGTCTGCGTCTGCGGCCACGAGCCCGAGGCCGAGCTGCTGACCCGGCGCGCGGTCGCGCCCGGGCCGGAGGAGGTCGAGGAGAACCCGCGCTCGCGCTCGGCCCACCTGCGCGCCGCGGTGAAGATCGCCTTCGACACGACCGCCGCGAGCGGCGGCCCGAGCGGGGAGGACGCCTGATGGCCGTCGCCGTCCCCCGCCGCTCCGACCTGCAGACCGCGCCCGGCCCGTCACGGACGGCGGCGCCGCCGGAACCGAAAAAGCGCCCCCGCGATCGTCCCCGGCCCGGAGGCCAGGGCCGCTCCGCCGCCGCGCCCGCCGCGCTGCGCAAAGAAGCCGCGCCGAAACGGAAATCGGGCGGCCGCAAAGGCACGATGCGGATCGGCGATCCGCCCGCCCGCAAAGCCGCTCCGAAACGCAAAGCGACCTCGGCCCGCGCCTCAGGCGCGACTGCCGCTCCGGCCCGCAAGGCCGCGCCCGCGCGCAAACCGCGCAAAGTCTCGACCGCCGCGCCCGCCCGCAAAGCTCCCGCGCGCCGCAAGGCGGCGCCGAAACGGCGGATCGGCACCGGCGCCCGCGTCATCCCGATCGCCGCCGGCACCGCCGGCCGCGCCGCGGTCGCCGTCACCCAGCTGCCCGAGTCCGGCCTGATCCACCGCCTCACCCGCGGCCGCGCCTGGATCGCGGTGCTCGGGGTGCTGCTGATCGGCATCGTCGCCCTCAACGTGGTCACGCTCAGCTTCGCCGCCTCGGCCGGCAAGGTCGAGGCGCGCAACGCCGAACTGAGCAGCGAGAACTCGATGCTGCAGGGCCTCGAAGCCGAGAAGTACGGCCAGGAACGGATGCGCCACGAGGCGGCCGAACAGGGCCTCACGCCGTCGACCGAAAACGAGCCGCAGCTGATCACGGTCCGCAAGACGGACGTCGCCGAAGCGGCCGCCCGCCTCGGCGCCGTCGAAGCGGCCCAGGCCAACCCGG
This sequence comes from Solirubrobacterales bacterium, assembly GCA_047601885.1. Lineage (GTDB taxonomy): Bacteria > Actinomycetota > Thermoleophilia > Solirubrobacterales > 70-9 > VAYN01. The sequence continues at coordinate 373,886 of JASGIK010000001.1, read as the reverse complement.
AATAGCGTGCGCTCCCGGCTGATCGAGCGCCGCATCGGCCTGCTCTTCGCGGGGTTCCTGATCGCCTTCCTGCTGATCGTCTGTCGCGCCTTCTGGCTGCAGGGAGTGGAAGGCGCGACGCTGTCCGCCCAGGCGATCAACCAGCAGACCGAGACGGTGCAGGTGCCCGGCCTGCGTGGCGCGATCCTCGACCGCGACGGCACCCGCCTCGCCTCCTCCGAAGACGCGGCGACGATCTACGCCACCCCATACCAGGTGAAGAACAAGCCGAAGGCGGCCGAACGGCTGGCCAAGGTCCTGGGCGAGAAGTCGAGCAAGGTCCTGGAAGCGCTGAGCGTCGAATCGGGCTTCTCCTACCTCGCCAAGGACGTCGACATGGCGACCGCGGCGAAGGTCGAAAAGCTGAACATCGAAGGGATCGGCCAGCTGCCCGCCAGCCGCCGCACCTACCCGCAGGGCGAAATGGCGGGCCAGGTGATCGGCGTCGTCGGCTCCGAAGGCGAAGGCCTGTCCGGGATCGAGGCGGGCGAGAACTCCGTCCTGGCCGGGGAAGAAGGCGAACGCCGGATCGTCAGCGACGCGCTCGGCGAGGCGATCAAGCAGGAAACGGTGAAGGAAGCGCACGACGGCGAAGACGTCGAACTGACGCTCGACCCGGTGATCCAGCAGAAGACCGAACAGGTGCTCTCGAAGGTCGGCGAAACGTACTCGCCGGTCGGCGCGACGGCGATCGTGATGGACCCGCAGACCTCGGAAATCCTGGCGATGGCGAACTGGCCGCCGATCGACCCGAGCGAACTGGAAAGCATCGAAGACAACGAAGAACTGCTGAACCAGGCGACCGGGCTCAACTACGAACCGGGATCGACCTTCAAGGCGTTCACGGTCTCGGCGGCGCTGGAAGAAGGCGTGATCACGCCGCAGACCGAAATCACCGTGCCCGGGGAAATCGAAATCGGCGAACGGATCATCAAAGACGCCGAGGAACACGGCACCGAGAACCTGACCGTCGAACAGATCCTCGCCCGCTCCTCGAACATCGGCGCCGACCTGATCGGGGCGAAGCTCGGCGCGACCAAATTCAGCAAGTGGATCGAAAAGTTCGGCTTCGGCAAGAAGACCGGGATCCAGTTCCCGGCCGAGGAAAAGGGGATCGTGCCGACGCTCGCCCAGTACTCGGGGGCGACGATGGGCAACCTGCCGATGGGGCAGGGCGCCTCGGTGACGCCGATCCAGATGATGCAGGGGTACGCGGCGATCGCCGACGGGGGGATCCTGCGCTCGCCGCAGCTGGTCAAGCGGATCGGCGAAGAACGGGTCCACGAGCCGAAGGGCCACCGGGTGATCAGCGCCCAGGTCGCGAGCGAGGTGCGCCAGATGCTGGAGGGCGTCTTGGGGCCGGAAGGGACCGCCTCCGAGGTCGAAGTCCCCGGTTACTCGCTGGCGGGCAAGACCGGCACCGCCCAGGTCGCCGAAGACGGCGGCTACTCGGAAACCAAGTACATCGCCTCGTTCATCGGCATGGCGCCGGCGACGAACCCGAAGTTCCTCTGCGCGGTGATCGTCGACCAGCCGGAAGGCGAAATCTACGGCGGCTCGGTGGCGGCGCCGGCGTTCGGCGAAATCGCCGAAATGGCGCTGCCCTACCTCGGCGTCCCGCAGGAATAGACCGCCGGGGATGGCTGACGCCCGGCGACCGCGCCCGGCGGCCTACCTAGAATCGGGCGCATGAAGCTGGGGGAACTCGTCACGACGGCCGGGCTCGCGGAGCGGGCGCGGGTGATCGGCGAGGCCGAGGTGGAGGTCGCCTCGCTCGCCTACGACTCGCGCAAGGCGGGCCCGGGGACGCTCTTCTTCTGCGTCGTCGGCGAAAAGCGCGACGGCCACGAGTTCGCGGCGCAGGTGGTCGCCGACGGGGCGGCGGCGCTGGTGGTCGAGCGCGAGCTCGAGGTGGCGGTGCCGCAGGTCGTGGTGCCGAGCGCGCGGGCGGCGATGGCGCCCTTCGCGGCCGCCTTCTGGGGTGACCCGACGGCGGAGCTGAAGGTGATCGGCGTGACCGGCACCAACGGCAAGACGACGACCGCCTACCTGGCCCGGGAGATCCTCGAGGCGGCCGGGATCCAGACCGGGCTGATGGGGACGGTGAAGCAGGTGGTCGGCGGCGAGGAGGAGCCGGTCGAACGGACGACGCCGGAGGCGATCGACCTGCAGGAGACCTTCCGGAGGATGCTGGACGCGGGCGATCGGGCGGTGGCGATGGAGGTCTCCTCCCATGCCCTGGTCCTGCACCGCGCCGACGCGATCCACTTCGACGTCGCGATCTTCACCAACCTGACCCAGGACCACCTCGACTTCCACGCCGACATGGAGGACTACTTCGCCGCCAAGCGGCTGCTCTTCGCCGAGCGCGCGCCGGCGGTGCGGATCGTCAACGTCGACGATCCCTACGGGAGGCGCCTGGCCGAGGAATTCGAGTGCCTGACCTTCTCCGCCGAGGGCGCCGAGGCGGACTACGGCGCGGCGGAAGTGGAGTTCGACGCCGGCGGCGCGAGCTTCGTCGTCGGCGGGGTCCGGGTACGGACGGGCATGCCGGGGCACTTCAACGTGGCCAACGCGCTCGGGGCCTTCGCGGCGGCCGACGCGCTCGGGGTCGATGCCGGAGACGGCGGCCGCCGGGCTGGTCGCGGCGGCGCGGGTGCCGGGGCGCTTCGAGCCGATCGACGAGGGGCAGGGGTTCGCCGTCCTGGTCGACTACGCCCACACGCCGGATTCGATGGAGAACGTGCTGCGGGCGGCGCGGCGGCTGACCGACGGGCGGCTGATCTCGGTCTTCGGCGCCGGCGGCGACCGCGACAAGGCGAAGCGGCCGCTGATGGGCCGGGCCGGGGGAGTCCTCTCCGACCTCGCCGTCGTCACCTCCGACAACCCGCGCTCCGAGGACCCCGAGGCGATCGTCGCCGAAGTCGCCGCCGGGGCGCGCGAGGGCAGACGGCCGAGCTGCTGGTCGAGGTCGACCGCCACGCCGCGATCGCCCTGGCCCTGGGACGGGCGAAGCCGGGCGACACCGTGGTGATCGCGGGCAAGGGCCACGAGCAGGGCCAGGAGTTCGAGGGCGGGCGGAAGATCCCGTTCGACGACCGCGAGGTCGCCCGCGAGGAGCTGCGCAAGCTGGGCAGCCCGGCGTGAGGACGACCGGGGCGGAGATCGCGGCGGCGACCGGGGCGCGGGTGCTCGCCGAGGGCTCGACCGAGCCGCCGCGCCGCGCCGTGATCGACTCCTCCGCGGCCGGGCCCGGCGACCTCTTCTTCGGCCTCCGCGGCGAGAGCCGCGACGGCGGCGAGTTCGCGGTGGGAGCGCTCGAGGCGGGCACCTGGGGGGCAGTCGTCGGCCCGGAGCACGCGACGGCGCTGGTCGAGGCGGGCCGCGATTAACCGTCCCAGGGACGGGTTTCGAACACCGCGGGGTCGCCCGGTCCGCCCGGTCCCGCCTGGATCTTCGCCGCGGACGATCCGCTCGCCGCGCTCCAGGCGCTCGCCCGCGCCAACCGGCGGGCGCTCGGGGCCCAGGTCCTCGGCGTCACCGGCTCGGTCGGCAAGACCTCGGTCAAGGACATCGCCCGCGCGCTGCTCCCCGGCGTCGTCCACGCCAACGCGCAGAACTTCAACACCGAGATCGGGCTGCCGCTGACCGATCCTCGAGGCGCCCGACGACAGCGAGCGCCTCGTGCTCGAGATGGCGATGCGCGGCGCCGGCCAGATCGCCGAGCTGGCGGCGATCGCCGAGCCCGACGCGGCGATCATCACCAACGTCGGCCCGGTCCACGTCGAGCAGATGGGCTCGGTCGCGGCGATCGCCGCGGAGAAGGCGGCGGTGATCGACTTCCTGCCCGTCGACGGCACCGTCGTCGCCCCGGTCGAGGCGGGCGAGCTGGAGCCGCACCTGGCGCGCGCCCCGCGCCTCCTGCGCTTCGGCCCCGGCGGCGACGTCGAGGCGATCGAGGCGAAGATCGTCGACGGCGGCACCGAGGCGCTCGTCCGCACCCCGGCGGGCGAGGCGCGCTTCCGCTTCCCCTTCGCCGAGAGCTACAACCTGACCAATGCCCTGGCCGCGATCGCGGGCGGCATCGCGCTCGGCGCCGACCCCGAGGAGATGGCCGTCCGCGCGGCGGGCATAGGCTTCTCCAGGTTCCGTGGTGAGCGTGTCCAACTCCCCGACGGGATCGTCCTCGTGAACGACTGTTACAACGCCAACCCGGTGTCGATGCGCGCGGCGCTCGACCATCTCGCGACCTTCGGGGCGCCGCGCACGGTCGCCGTGCTCGGGATGATGGGCGAGCTCGGCCCGGACGAGGCCGGCTTCCACCGCGAGGTCGGCGCCCACGCCCGCGCGGCCGGCATCGACCTGGTCGTCGGCATCGGCGCCGTCGCCCGCGAATACGACCCGGACGAACTGCTCGCCGACCCCGGCGAGGCCGTCGAGTGGCTCGACGCCCACCTGGAGCCCGGCGACGCGGTCCTGATCAAGGGCTCGCGCTCGGTCGGCATGGAGACGATCGCCGACGAGCTGGCCGCCGCCCGCGGCAGCGAGGGGGCCGCCTGATCATGGGCGAAATCCTCATCGCCGGGATGGCCTCGATGCTGATCTGCATCTTCCTCGGGCCGAAATTCATCGAATACCTGCGGGTGCGCGAGTTCGGCCAGCACATCCGCGAGGACGGGCCGCAGGAGCACCACGCCAAGGCGGGCACGCCGACGATGGGCGGGCTGATCATCTTCGCCGCGATCTGCGTCCCCTACCTGGTGCTGTCCGAACGCGACGCCTCCAGCCTCGCCGTCTTCGGGGTGGCGCTCGGCTGCGCCGCGCTCGGCTTCGCCGACGACTACATCAAGATCATCAAACGCCGCTCGCTCGGCCTCTCCGGCCGCTGGAAGCTGCTCGGCCAGCTGGTCCTCGCCTTCGGCCTCTGGTGGGTCGCCCGCCACTCGGTCGGGCTCGAATCGCGGCTCTACTTCCGCATCGGCGGCGGCAGCGTCTACCTCGGCCCGGTCTTCTACTTCGTCCTCGTCTTCCTCGTCATCGCCGGGACCTCGAACGGGGTCAACCTGACCGACGGCCTCGACGGCCTCGCCGCCGGCTCCTGCGCGATCGTCCTGCTCACCTACACGGCGATCGCCTTCGTCGCCAACGGGCAGAAGGACCTGGCGCTGCTCGGCTGCTGCCTGGTCGGCTCCTGCATCGGATTCCTCTGGTACAACGCCTTCCCGGCCTCGATCTTCATGGGGGACACCGGCTCCTTGGGCCTCGGCGGCGCGATCGGGGCGATGGCGGTGATGACCCAGACCGAGGTCCTGCTGATCATCATCGGCGGCATCTTCGTGATCGAGGCGCTCTCGGTCCTGCTCCAGGTCTTCTCCTTCCGCACCTTCCGCCGGCGCATCTTCCTGATGGCGCCGCTGCACCACCACTTCGAGATGATGGCCTGGTCGGAGACGAAGATCATGCTCCGCTTCTGGATCATCGCCGCCGTCTGCTCCGGGATCGGCTTCACGCTGTACCAGCAGTCGATCGGCCGCTGACCATAAAATTAAGTAAGCCGTTCGATTAGAGGTCCTTGACCGGTACAGCCTTGTCGAATTACCGTGATTCCAGCTCCCCGGAACGCACTGGGAGCGCGCCAAGGCAAGGGGGCCAGAAGCGCATATCCGAGGCGGAGATCGGCCGTCGTCGGGCTCCGGAACGGATGACCGGGCCTCGGCGGCGGTCCGCCTCGTCCGCGTGCGTTCGCAGTTTCCGTCGCTATCCGACGATAAGTGCGAACTTACGGCGGTGGTGGGCGCAGGGGCGCGCGCGACGGCCGCGAATTGAGCCCTGATGACGCTGATTCCCGCCAAACGGGTGCGGCCGCCGCTGCCGCGCGGGCCCTTCCTGGTGGTCGGGCTGGCCCGCTCCGGGCAGGCCGCCGCCCGCCTGCTGGCGGCGCGAGGCGAGAAGGTGCGGGCGGTCGACGCCGGTCATCCCGAGGGCGCGGAAAGGCTTTCCGAGTGGGGCGTCGAAGTGGTCCTGGATACGGATGGACTGGCACAGCTCGAGGGCACGCACACGGTCGTCAAGAGCCCGGGGGTTCCCCGGGAGGCGCGGGTGATCGCGGCCGCTCTGGAGCGGGGCCTGGAGGTGACCGGTGAGCTGGAGCTCGCCTGGCGCGCCCTGCCCAACCGCTTCCTCGCCGTCACCGGCACCAACGGCAAGACGACCACGGTGGAGCTGCTCGGGCACATCTTCCGCGGCGCCGGCGAGCCGGTCGCGGTGGCGGGCAACGTCGGCGTCCCGGTCGCCGGCCTGGTCGGCGACGTCGAGCCCGACGCGACCGTCGTCTGCGAGGCCTCCAGCTTCCAGCTCGAGGACACCAGCCTCTTCAGTCCCGAGGGCGGCGTCTTCCTCAATCTGGCGCCCGACCACCTCGACCGCCACGGCTCGCTGCCCGCCTACCGCGACGCGAAGCTGCGCATCTTCGCCAACCAGGGCAACGACGACATCGCCGTCTGGAACGGCGACGACCCGGAGCTGGCGGGCGTCGACCTGGGCGGCTGCGGGCGACGGATCGAGTTCTGCCGCGGCGCCTCGCCCGACTGCGAGGTGGCGACGACGGGGGGGACGATCTTCTGGGACGGTGAGCCGCTGGTCGAGGTCGCCGAGCTCGGCATCCCCGGCGAGCACAACGTCGAGAACGCGATGGCCGCCGCCGCCGCGGCGCTCGCCTTCGGCATCGACCGCGACGCCGTCGTCGCCGGCCTGCGCAGCTTCGCGGGTGTCCCTCACCGGTTGGAGCCGGTCGGCGAGATCGGCGGCGTCCGCTTCGTCAACGACTCGAAGGCGACCAACGTCGCCTCCGCCGCGGTCGGGATCGGCTCCTTCGACCGTGGCGTCCACGCGATCCTCGGCGGCAGCGAGAAGGGCGAGCCCTACGGCGCCCTGGTCGCGCCGCTGGCCGAGCGCGCCCGCGCCGCCTACCTGCTCGGCGTCACCGCCGGGCGGATGGAGGCCGAGCTGGCGTCCGCCGCCGCGGCCGGGGTCCCGCTGCGCCGCGTCGCCGATCTCGAGGACGCGGTCCGCACCGCCGCCGCGGCCGCCGCCCCCGGCGAGGTCGTGCTGCTCTCGCCCGCCTGCGCGAGCTTCGACGCCTTCGCCGACTTCGAAGCCCGCGGTGAGTGCTTCCGCCAGATCGTCGCCGAGCTCGAGGCGGAGCGCCGATGAGCGGGCTGCCTCTCGCGCTCGGCCGCGCGCGTCCCGCCAAGGCGAGGAAGAAGAGCAAGGCGAAGTCGCGCCGCGCCGCCGTCTCGACCGAGTACAACCTGCTGCTGACGGCGACGCTCTGCCTGCTCGCCTTCGGCGCGGTGATGGTCTTCTCCGCCTCCTCGACCACCCAGGTGCTCGAAAACGGCGGCCTCAGCGACTCCGCCTACTACCTGCAGCGCACCCTGATCGTCGGCGCGATCGGCCTCGTGATCATGCACTTCACCGCCCGCCACGGCCTCGTCGCGATCCGCCGCGCGACGCCGGTCCTGCTCGCCGGCTCGCTCTTCCTGCTGGTCGTCGTGCTCGGCGCCGGCCAGAGCGTCAACGGGGCGAGCCGCTGGATCGGCGCGGGCTCCTTCCAGATCCAGCCGTCGGAGCTGGCCAAGGTCGCGCTCGTCCTCTACGCCGCCGACATGCTCGCCCGCGAACCGAAGCGGGTCCGCTCGATCCAGGGCTTCATGCCGATCCTGCTGATGACCGGCGCCGCCTGCGGGCTGATCATGCTGCAGCCGGACATGGGGACGACGATGGTCGTCGCCCTCGCCGTCGGCGCGACCCTGGTCGCGGCCGGGGTCGCGCCGCGGGACCTCGGCAAGATCGCGCTGGTGATCGGTGTCGCCGTCCTGCTGATGACGCTCGTCGAGCCCTACCGGATGGCCCGCCTGACCAGCTTCCTGCACCCCTCGACCGACACCGAAGGCGCCGGTTTCCAGGCCGCCCAGGCGAAGATCGCGATCGGCTCCGGTGGCCTCTTCGGCGTCGGCATCGGCAACGGCGTGATGAAGGCCTTCTACCTGCCCGAGGCCCACACCGACATGATCTCGGCGGTGATCGGCGAGGAGCTCGGCCTGGTCGGGATCCTCGGCGTCGTCGGCCTCTTCGGCGTCTTCGGCTTCGCCGGGTTGCGGATCGCCCAGAAGGCGAAGGACAACTACGGCAAGATCCTCGTCGCCGGGCTGACCTCGATGGTGTTGGTGACGGCGGCGATCAACCTCTTCGCGGTGATGGGGCTGGCGCCGTTGACCGGCGTGCCGCTGCCCTTCATCTCCTACGGGAACTCGGCGCTGCTGGCCTGCCTGTTCGCGGTCGGGCTGATGCTGAACGTGGCGCGCGGGGGGACGGCGAGCGCCGCCCGAGAGCGCGGCGACCGGGGTCGGTCGGGCGGGTCAGGCAGACTCAAGGTCGTCGATGGCGGGCGCTCGCCCGCGCGTGAAAGGAGCGGTGCAGGCGGTGCCAGAAGGGCCAAAGGTGGTGGTGGCGGCGGGGGGAACCGCGGGGCACGTGGTGCCCGCCATGGCGGTCGCCGCCGAGCTACGTGAGAGCGGCGCCGAGGTCAGCTTCCTCGGCACCCGCGACAGGATGGAGGCGGAGCTGGTGCCCGCCGCCGGATACGAGATCGACTTCCTGCGCGTGCGCGGAATCGATCGTCGCAACCCGCTGCGGGCGGCGCGGGCCGGGGTCGAGGCGCTCGGCGCGGTCGGTGCGGCGCGCGCGGTGCTGCGCCGGCGGCGCGCCGACGTTGTCCTTGGTGGTGGGGGATTCGTCGCCGGGCCGGCCGGTCTGGCGGCGACGCTGACCCGCACGCCGCTGGTGCTGACCGAGGCCGACAGCCACCTCGGCCTCGCCAACCGCCTGTTGGCCGGGCGGGCGCGGCGGGTCTGCCTGGCGTTCCCGATCGAGGGGCGGTCCGGGGATCGCTACCTGGTGACGGGGCGGCCGGTGCCGGGGGCTGTCCTGGCGGCGGACCGGGGAAAGGCCCGGGCGCGCTTCGGGATCGGCGAGAACGAGCGGACGGTGCTGGTGGTCGGAGGGAGCCAGGGGGCGAAGTCGGTCAACTTCGCCGCGGTCGAGGCGTTCGCCGAGCGCGAGGGCCGTGACTTCCGCGTCCTGCACCTGGCCGGGACGAGGGACTACGCGGCGCTGCGGGAGCGCCTCGGCGCCGCTCCATATAAGGACGGCTACGAGCTGATCGAGTACGAGCCGAACCTCGGCGACGTGCTCGCCGCCGCCGACCTGGTCCTGGGACGCTCCGGCGGCTCGATCTTCGAGTTCACCGCGGCCGGGCGGCCGGCGGTCCTGGTCCCGTATCCCTTCGCCACCGCCGACCACCAGCGGGCGAACGCGCGCTGGATGGAGGCCGCGGGCGCGGCGGAGATCGTCGAAGACGACGCGTTGGATCCCGCGGCGCTGCTCGCGGAGGTCGGCGGGATCCTCGGCGACGACGAGCGGCTGGAGCGGATGGCGGGCGCGGCGCGAGGGCTGGCGAAGCCGCACGCGGCGCGCACGATCGCCGACCAGGTGCTCGAGGCCGCGGTCCGATGAGCGCCTGCGGGTCCGTCTATGTGGAGCGCGGCGAGATCGCCTCCCTTATATGGAGCGGGCGATGAGCGACTGGAGCAGACGACGCCTGCACTTCATCGGCATCGGTGGGGCCGGGATGTCCGGGTTGGCGGTCGTTGCCGCCGGGCTCGGCGCCGAGGTCACCGGCAGCGACCGCAGCGAGTCCACTTATATGGAGCGCGTGCGGGCCGCCGGGCTGGAGCCGGCGATCGGCCACGATGCCGCCAACCTGCCTGAAGAGGCCGAAGTGGTCGTCTCGACCGCGATCGCCGACTCGAACCCGGAGCTGGCGTCGGCCCGCGAGCGCGGCCAGAAGGTGGTCCACCGCGGCGAGCTGCTGGCCGAGCTCTGCGCCGAGAAGCGCCTGATCGCGATCGCCGGCACCCACGGCAAGACGACGACGACGGCGATGACGGTCTGGGCCCTGCGGGAGATGGGTGAGGACCCGGCCTTCTTCGTCGGCGGCGAGGTGCCGGGGCTCGGCCCCGCCGATGCCCCCGCCAACGCCGGTTGGGGCGAGGGGGAGTGGGTGATCGCCGAGGCCGACGAGTCCGACGGCAGCTTCCTCCGCCTCGATCCCGAGATCGCCGTCGTCACCAACGTGGAGATGGACCACCACTCGAAATGGGGCTCGATGGAGCCGCTGATCGAGGCCTTCGTCGGTTTCGCCGCCAAGTCCCGCGTCACCGTCCTCCCGGCCCCGGCCCGCGAGGGCGGCGCCGTCGAAGAGGTCCGCGCCGCCCTCGCGCCCGACTGCGTTCGCAGTAATGCTCGGATAGCGACCGAAAGTGCGAACGCGCCGGAGGGGGGTGCGGGGGTCGTGGGGTTTTCCGTGAGCGCGCCGGGGCCGGCGCTCGACCTCGCGGTGCCGGGGGTCCACAACGTGCTCAACGCCCGCGCCTCGCTGGCGGCGCTGGGGGCGGCGGGGTTCGACCTGGACCGGGCCGCGGCGGCGCTGGCGGACTTCCGCGGCGTCCGTCGCAGGCTCGAGGTGAAGGGCGAGCGGGGCGGGGCCCGCATATATGACGACTACGCCCACCACCCGACCGAGGTCCGCGCCGCGCTCTCCGCCCTGCGCGAACTGGAGCCGACCCGCCTCGTCGCCGTCTTCCAGCCCCACCTCTATTCGCGGACCAAGGCCTTCGGCGCCCAGTTCGGCGCCGCCCTCGCCCGCGCCGACGAGATCGCCGTCCTCGACGTCTATCCCGCCCGCGAGGAACCGATCGGCCCCCTCGCCGGGGTCAGCGGCCTCGACGTGGCCCGCGCCGCCGCCGACCGCTCCGGCGGCAAACCGGTCGCCTGGCTCCCGTCAGCCGCCAAGGCCGAAGCCTTCCTCCGCCACCGCATCGAGTCTCTTCCCCCCGGCTCGTTCCTCGTCACCATCGGCGCCGGCGACGTCTTCAAGCTGGGGGAGGCCTTGCTAGGGGGAGGTGAGGGGGAGCCTGAGCGAACCTCCCCGCTGTCGTGAGTGAAGGCTCCCCCTCACCTCCCCCCGGTGTCGACCGCAATTACCCCCTCGCCCGCCTGACGACCGTCCGCACCGGCGGCCCCGCCGACTTCTTCGCCCGCCCGACCTCCCAGGACGAGCTCGTCACCCTGCTCGCCTGGGCGAAAGAGAATTCCGTTCCGGTAGGAGTGGTCGGCTCGGGATCGAACCTCCTGGTAGCGGATGACGGATTCCGAGGACTCGCGATGAAGCTGGCCGGCGCGCTGACCGAGGTCGAGCACGACGGTTCCCACCTGCTCTGCGGCGGCGGCGCCCGCCTGCCCTCGGCGGCGGGGAAGACGCCGGCCTGGGGACTGTCCGGGCTCGAGTTCGGGATCAACATCCCCGGCACCGTCGGCGGCGCGGTGCGGATGAACGCCAATGCCTACGGCGGGCAACTGGCCGAGGTGCTGGAGTGGGTCGAGGTCTCGACCGCGCGCGGCACCGAGCGGCGCCCCCCCGACGCCTTCGACTTCGTCTACCGCAACTCCAACCTGGTCGAGGGCGAAGTCGTCTCCCGCGCCTCCTTCGCGCTCACCCTCGGCGACCCGGAGCAGATCCGCGCCACGCTCGCCTCGATGCGGGGCCGCCGGAGGGAGGCCCAGCCCTCCGGCATCAAGACCTTCGGCTCGACCTTCAAGAATCCCGAGGACCCGCGCGCCGAGGGCCGCACCGCCGGGCAGCTGCTGGAGGCGGCCGGCTGCCGCGGCCTCGAGCACGGCGGCGCCCGCTTCTCCGCCAAGCACGCGAACTTCGTCGAGAACATGGGGGAGGCGACGACCGCCGACGTGCTGGCGCTGATGGCCGCGGGCCGGCGCCGGGTGAAGGAGCGCTTCGGGGTCGAGCTGGAGCCCGAGGTGCAGGTGCTCGGCGACGTCGACGTGCCGGGAGCGTGGGAGCGGTGAGGCGCGCCTTCTTCGCCCTCGCCGCGCTGGCCGTCGTCGCGGTAGCCGTGTACTGGTTCGGCCTGCGCGGCTCCTCGACCCCGACCGCCGCGGCGCAGCCGGTCCGGCCCGTCGCCCAGATCGGCGAAGGCAAGCGGGTGATCGTGATCGGCGACGACGGCAAGGTGCTCGGCAGCGCCGCGGGCAAGAAGGCGAGCCTGCCGGTGCTGCCGCTGAAGAAGCGGCCGACCGGCGGCCAGGTCGGCGGCCACGTCCGCGAAGAGGTGCGCATCCTTGCCGCCGCGCCGAAGGCGTTCCGGCCCTATCTGGCGAAGACCTCGTGGGGCGGACACGGGGTGGTCGTCGAACTGACCTCCGGGATCGAGATCCGCTTCGGCCGGCAGAACGAACCGACCCGCAAATGGGAAGCCGCCGCGGCCGTGCTCGCCGATCCGTCCGTGACCATGCTCAGTTATGTAGACGTGGAGTCGCCGACGCGGCCGGCGGCGAAGGGCGACGAACACGAACTGCCCCCTGTGAATTGAGTAGGCGAGGTCCGCAGCCTGAGTAGGAATGCGGGCTGGAGGCAAACCCTCGACCACAGGGTGAGGGTAGAAAAACCCTCAAGCCAACATTGAGAAATCTCGCTTGCAGGAGCCCTGCGGGGGTTTGACAGACCCTCGTGGATACCCTACGTTGATGCGCAATTTCCGCAGGAGCGGCGGCTGCTACAACCCTTGAGCATCGCTGCAGACTCGGACAGAACAAAGGCTCAACTCACATACAGGTGGCTAAGCCTCGACGCCGAATATGCCGAAGGAGGCGCGGCAGCCACCAACCAGAAAGAAATCGGGAGATGGAATCGACTTACCTAGCGGTGATCAAGGTGGTGGGCGCCGGAGGCGGCGGCACCAACGCGGTCAGCCGCATGATCGACGCCGGCATCCGCGGCGTCGAGTTCGTCGCCGTCAACACGGACGCGCAGGCGCTGCAGGCCTGCGACGCCGACATCAAGCTTTCGATCGGCCAGGAGCTCACCCGCGGGCTCGGCGCCGGTGGCAACCCGGAGGTCGGCGCGGGCGCGGCGGCCGAGTCCCGCGACGAGATCAAGGAGGCGCTGAAGGGCGCCGACATGGTCTTCGTCACCGCGGGCGAGGGCGGCGGCACCGGTACCGGCTCGGCCCCGGTGATCGCCGAGATCGCCAAGGAGGAGATCGGCGCCCTGACCGTCGGCGCGGTCACCAAACCGTTCGAGTTCGAGGGCAAACGACGGATGCAGCAGGCGCTCGAGGGGATCGAGAAACTGCGCAACAACGTCGACACCCTGATCATCGTCCCGAACGAGAAGCTGCTGCAGGCGGTCGAGCGCCGGACCAGCGTCCTCGACGCCTTCCGCCAGGCCGACGACATCCTCCGCCAGGGCGTCCAGGGCATCACCGACCTGATCACGATCCCCGGCCTGATCAACCTCGACTTCGCCGACGTGCGGACGATCATGCGCGACGCCGGCTCGGCGTTGATGGGGGTCGGCTCCGCCTCCGGCGAGAAACGCGCCCTCGAAGCGGCGAAAGCGGCGATCACCTCGCCGCTGATCGAGGAGTCGATCAAAGGCGCGACCGGGATGCTGCTGAACATCACCGGCCCCGAAGACCTCGGCCTGTTCGAGGTCAACGAGGCGGCGCAGCTGGTCCAGGCCGAGGCCGACGACAACGCCAACATCATCTTCGGCTCGGTCGTCGACCAGTCGATGCGGGACGAGATCCGGGTCACCGTGATCGCCACCGGCTTCGAGGGCTTCGAGCTGCTGGCGCGCTCGCCGCAGCGCGTGCGACGTCGCTACGAGTCGCGGCCGCGGGTCTCCGCCGAGGACACCGACATCCGCAAACTGCGGGTCTCGGATGACGACATCGACGTGCCCGGGTTTCTTAAAGAGTAGGCGGGGTTGGCGAGGGGGCCCCGGCGGGAGTCCCTCTCCAGGCCGCGTTCGCGGGAGTTCCTGGTGAGGAACTCCCGCCGGGGCCCCGCGGGCGCGCTCAGGCAATACGCTGGGCGCCGATGGCGTCTCCTGTGAATCAGCAACTCAGGCGTACTCCCTTCTTCGAGCAACACCAAGAGCTGGGCGCCAAACTGGTGCCGTTCGCGGGCTGGGAGATGCCGGTCCTCTACGAGGGGATCAAAGAGGAGCACGCGGCGGTCCGCACTCACGTGGGGATGTTCGACGTCTCGCACATGGGCGAGGTCGAGGTCGAGGGCCCGGGCGCGCTCGGCTTCCTGCAGCTGATGCTCTCCAACGACGTCGCCAAGATCGCCGTCGGCGGGGCGCAGTACTCCTGCCTCTGCAACGAGTCCGGCGGGGTGATCGACGACCTCTTCTGCTACCGGCTGGGGACCGACCGCTACCTGATCGTCACCAACGCCTCCAACCACGAGGCCGACCTCGCCTGGCTCGGCCGCTGGAGCCGCGACCACGACGTCGCCGTCCGGGACGTCGCCGACCGCTACGCGATGCTCGCCGTGCAGGGCCCGCACGCCCGGGCGACGCTGGAGCGCACGCTCGGCCTCGACCTGCCCGCCCGCTTCCACGTCGCCGCGATGAATGTCGGCCGCCGGCCGGCGCTGGTCTGCGGCACCGGCTACACCGGCGAGGACGGGGTCGAGATGCTGATCGACCCCGAGGTCGCGATCCCGATCTTCAAAGAGCTGCGCGACGCCGGCGTCGTGCCCTGCGGGCTCGGCGCCCGCGACACCTTGCGGCTGGAGGTCTGTTACCCGCTGCACGGCAACGAGCTGTCGACCGAGCGCAACCCGATCGAGGCCGACCTCGGCTGGTGCTGCAAGGAGGAGACCGGGTTCATCGGCTCGCCCGCGGTGCGTACGGCGCGCGCCGAGGGCACCGCCGAGCGCCTCGTCCCCTTCACGATCGAGGGCGGCGGGATCCCCCGCGACGGCAATCCGGTGCTCGACAGCGGCGGCGAGCAGGTCGGCATCGTCAGCAGCGGCACCTTCGCGCCCTCGCTGGGGATCGGCGCCGGGATGGCCTACCTCCGCGCCGACCTGGCCGAGCCGGGGACCGAGGTCGAGATCGACGTACGTGGCAGGCATCGGCCCGCGCGGATAGCTTCCAAGCCTCTCTACCCCAGACCGTCAACAGAAACAGATAAGGACTGAACCTTGGCCGAGGCGAATTACCCCGAGGACCTGCGTTACCACGACCAGCACGACTGGGTCCGGGTCGAGGCCGACTCGGCGGTCTTCGGGATCACCTGGTACGCGCAGGACACGCTGGGCGAGGTCGTCTTCTTCGAGCCGCCCGAGGTGGGCACGACGCTGACCAAAGACCAGCCTTACGCGGAGGTGGAGTCGGTGAAGGCCGTCTCCGACGTGATCGCGCCGATGAGCGGCGAGGTGACCGAGGTCAACGACTCGCTCTCCGACAGCCCGGAGAAGATCAACGAGGACCCCTACGGGGACGGCTGGCTGGTGAAGGTGACGCTGTCGCATCCAGAGGAGGCGGAGACGCTGCTCTCCGCCGCCGAGTACCAGAAGCTGCTGGACCGTTAGGTCGCTTGCGTAGCCTGTAGCAAGTGAGCCGCTACACCTCAGCCACCGCCGACGATCGCGCCGCGATGCTCGCCGCGATCGGCGTCGGGTCCGTCGACGACCTGTTCGAGCAGATCCCCGGCCCGCTGCGGTTGGGCCGGTCGCTCGACCTGCCCGCGGGTCTGAGCGAGGCCGAGGTCTACGAGCGCCTGGCGGCGCTGGCGGGGCGGAACGCCGATGCCGAAGGGCAGGTCTGCTTCGTCGGCGCGGGGATGTACGACCACTACGTGCCCGCGATCGTCGACGCGATCACCTCGCGCAGCGAGTTCCTGACTCCTTACACCCCGTACCAGCCGGAGATCTCCCAGGGCGGGCTGCAGGTGATGTTCGAGTTCCAGACCGCGATGTCGGAGCTGACCGGGCTGCCGGTCTCGAACGCCGGCCTCTACGAGGGGCCGAGCTCGGTCGCCTCGGCGGGCTACCTGGCGATGGGAGCGACAAAACGTCGCAAGTTCGTGATCTCGCGCGGCGTCCACCCCCACAGCCGCGAGACCCTGGAGACCTACTCGGTCGGCTACGGCGCCGAGGTGGTCGAGGTGCCGCTGGTGGGCGGCGTCACCGACGCGGCGGCGCTGGCGGCGGCGGTCGACGACGAGACCGCGGCGGTGATCCTGCAGACGCCGAACTTCCTCGGCGCGGTGGAGGACGTCGAGGCGCTCGGCGCGGCGGCGAAGGAGCACGGCGCGCTCCTGGTCGTCGCCTGCGACCCGATGACGCTGGGGATCCTCAGGCCGCCGGGGGAGTGCGGCGCCGACATCGCCCTCGGCGAGGGCCAGCCGCTCGGCAATCGCCTCGACTTCGGCGGCCCCTCGTTCGGCTTCTTCTGCGCGACCGAGGCCCAGATCCGGCGGATGCCGGGGCGGATCGCGGGGGAGACCGAGGACGTCGACGGGCGGCGCGGCTTCGTGCTGGCGCTGCAGACGCGCGAGCAGCACATCCGTCGCGAGAAGGCGACCAACAACATCTGCACCGCGCAGGCGCTGAACGCGCTCGGCGCGATGGTCCACCTGGCCTGGCTCGGCCGCGAGGGCTTCCGCGAGCTGGGCGAGCTGCTGGTGCGGCGCACCGCCTACGCGCGGAAGCGGCTGGCGGCGGTGGACGGGGTGGAGCCGCTGCACGACGCGCCGGTCGTCCGCGAGTTCGCCGTCCGGCTGGACGCGCCGGTGGACAAGGTGCTCGACCGGGTCGCCGAGCGCGGTATCGCCGCGGGTTACCCGTTGGGGCGCGAGTACGCGGAGTTCGACGACGGCTTGCTCGTGGCGATCACCGAGCGGCGGACGCGGGAGCAGATCGACGCGCTCGCCGACGCTCTGGGGGCGGCTATCGCCCTGGAGCGGACCGAGGTTGCCGTCCCATGAGCGCAGTCCCGCCCGCGGCGGACGCGGAAGCGAGAGAGGGAGATCGCCGGTCATCATGAGCCCGAACGAGCGAGAGCAGAGCACGCGGGCGGAATTGATGTCGGAGGCGCCGATGCAGAGGGAACGCGCGACGACGATCTACGAGAAGTCGAAGGTCGGTCGGCGCGCCGCCGTCCTGCCCGACGCGGGCGTGCCGGAGACGCCGATCGAGGAGCTGATCCCGGCGAACCTGCTGCGCGCCGAGGCGCCGAACCTCCCCGAGGTGGCCGAGCCGGAGATCGTCCGTCACTACAACCGGCTGAGCCGGCGCAACTTCGACCTCGACTCGGGCTTCTACCCGCTCGGCTCCTGCACGATGAAGCACAACCCGCGCCTCAACGAGCGGGTCGCGGCGCTGCCCGGCCACGCCCGGCTGCACCCGGCGCAGGACCCGCGCCGGGCCCAGGGCGCGCTCGAGCTGATGTACCTGCTGCAGGAGAGCCTCTCCGAGATCTGCGGCCTGCCCGGCGTCAGCCTGCAGCCCTCGGCCGGGTCCCACGGCGAGCTCGCGGGCCTGCTGCTGACCCGCGCCTACCACGCCGACCGCGGCGAAACGCGGACCAAGGTGCTGGCCCCGGACACCTCGCATGGGACCAACCCGGCCTCGGTGACGATGGCGGGCTACGAGGTCGTGAAAGTCGCGACCAACGAGCGCGGCGGCGTCGACATGGACGACCTGCGGGCGAAGATCGCCGAGGACCCGGGCCAGATCGCCTGCCTGATGCTCACCAACCCGAACACGCTCGGGCTCTTCGACGAGAACATCGCGGAGATCGCGGCGCTGATCCACGAGGCGGGCGGGACGCTCTACTACGACGGGGCGAACCTGAACGCGATCATGGGGCAGACGCGGCCCGGCGACATGGGCTTCGACATCGTCCACCTGAACCTGCACAAGTCCTTCAGCCAGCCGCATGGCGGCGGTGGGCCAGGGGCGGGGCCGATCGCGGTCAGCTCGCGGATCGAGCCGTTCCTGCCGCGGCCCCAGGTGGTCCGCCGCGAGGGCGCCAACGGCCACGGCCCGAGCTTCGACCTCGACTTCGAGCGGCCCAGGTCGATTGGCCGGCTGCGCGGCTTCCAGGGCAACTTCGGCGTCTTCGTACGCTCCTACGCCTACATCCTCAGCCTCGGCGCCGACGGGCTGGCGGAGGCCTCGGAGACGGCGGTGCTGAACGCCAACTACCTGAAGGCGCGGCTGGCGGCGGGGCGCGCGGGGGAGCGGCTGCCGGTCGCCTTCGACCGCCACTGCATGCACGAGTTCGTCCTCTCGGGGCGGCCGATGAAGACCGAGCTGGGGCTGGCCACCCTCGACCTGGCGAAGCGCCTGCTCGACTTCGGCTTCCACCCGCCGACCGTCTACTTCCCGCTGCTGGTCGACGAGGCGCTGATGGTCGAGCCGACCGAGACCGAGACGAAGGAGAGCCTCGATGCCTTCGCCGACGCGATCGAGGAGATCCTCGCCGAGGCCGAGACCGATCCGGAGATCGCCAAGAACGCGCCCTACTCGACCCCGGTGCGCCGGCTTGACGAGGTCCGCGCCACCCGCAAGCCGGTCGTGCGCCAGCCGCTCGGCGGCTGAGCGGCGGCGGACCTTACGTCACCGGCTCGACCGATCCCTTCGGCGGGTGGGTGCTGCTCCCGGGTGCGCTTCCGGGCTGAACCGGGCGGCCATATAAACGTCGAGGTCCCTTGAGGGCTCGGCCCTGGCTACCTAATTTTAGGTAGATGGGAGGTAGGAGAGGCCATCCGAAGCGAGGGCTCCTTGCCGGAAACTGGGCGACGGTGCCGGTCGCGGTGCTCGTCGCGCTCGTCGTCGGCGGCAGTGCCTACGCGGCGGGCAAGATCGACGGCAGCTCGATCGAAAACGGGTCGATCCCCCTCAACAAGCTGACCAAGTCGGCCCGGGCGCAGATCTCGAAGGCCGGCGCGCGCGGCCGGACCGGGCCGGCAGGGGCCAAGGGCGAGCAGGGCGAAGTCGGACCGCGCGGTCTCGAAGGCCCACGAGGAGAAGTGGGTCCACGAGGTGAAGAAGGGCCTCGCGGGGAAACCGGCCCGACCGAACACAACTACGGCGTCGCCACGACCTTCGTCGGCGGCGTCCGGCAGTCGCCGATCTGGACCCCGACCATCCCGAGCGACGGCAACAATGCCGGGACCGCCTCCGGCAGCACGGTGATCGTCTGTGCGACCGACGCGGCGCCCTGCGACATCGAAGTGCGCGGCGTGGTGCGCTCCGACGATCCGACCTACGAAGGCCAGGGCGGCGGCGGCCTGGTCATCACCGACGCCACCAGCGGCAAACTGGTCGCTGCCGGTCAGACGCCGAAGAACTCTGCCTTCTTCGAAAACAACGTGGTCGCGGTCGAAACCGTGCCGCTGTCCTCGGGCGAACCGACCACCGCGACGGGCGGCACCGAGATCCCGATCGAATGGGCGGTCGGCAGCGGCGAACTTGCCGCCGGCACCTACGAGATCCAGGGCACCATCGAGTTCTTCCACTTCCGATCGTCGTCGGGCTGAGCGCCGGTCACCCGCTTCGCGCCCTAGAGCTTCGGCAGCTCCTGTTCCAACTCCAGCACCGGGGCGAAGAGGTCGCCGCGCTTCTCGATCCGCCGGGTCACGGCGTCGGCCTCGAAGGTCAGCATCGCCTTGTCGCCTTTCTCGGCGCAGGCCGCGACCTCGTCCCAGCCGACCGGGGTCGAGACGGTCGGGTGTTCGCGGGCGCGCAGGCTGTAGACGGCGACCGTGGTTTTGCGCTGGTGGTTCTGCGACCAGTCGACGAAGACCTTGCCCTCGCGGTCGACCTTCTTCATCGTCGAGAGGACCTCGTCGGGGGTCTCCTTCTCGAGTAGCTGGGCGATCGCTTTGGCGAACGGTTTGGTGTGCTCGTAGTTCGCCTTCTTGGAGTTGAGCGGGACGTAGACCTGCATCCCCTTCGAGCCCGAGGTCTTGGCGAAGCACTCGACGCCGAAGTGGTCGAAGAGGTCGCGCAGGCGCAGTGCCACGCGGCAGCAGTCGACGACGTCGGCTGGTGGGCCGGGGTCGAGGTCGAAGGCGAGCACGGTCGGCCGTTTCGGCGCCCGCGCCTTGGAGAGGGAGGGGTGGAACTCGACCGTCGCCAGCTGCGCCATCCAGATCAGCGTCGGCAGGCCGTCGCAGACGCAGAAGTCGATCTTGCCGGCCTGCGGTCCGGCTTCGACCCGCGCCGTCTTCACCCATTTCGGCCGGTGTTTGGGACAGCGCTTCTCGAAGAACGCCGAGTCGAGGTCTTCGACCCCTTCCGGGAAGCGGCGCAGGGTGACGGCGCGGCCGGCGAGGTGGGGGATCATCGCCGGCGCCACCGTGGCGTAGTAGTCGATCATCTCGCCCTTGGTGAAGCCGGTCTGCGGGTAGAGGACCTTGTCGACGTTGGTGAGCTTCAGCTCACGTCCCTCGACCTCGACCTGGCGGCTGGTCGCCACGAAGCGGGCCTATTTCGATTTGGCTTTCGCCCGCGCGGGCGATTTCTTACGTCGGGCGGCGGGCGTTTTTTTGGCTTTGGGAGCGGCTTTCTTGGGCGTCGATTTGGCTTTCGCCTTGCCCTTGCCCTGCGCCGCGACGATCGACGCCTCCAGCGCCGCCATCAGGTCGGGTGCCTTGGTCGCCTGCGGCGACTCCGCCTCGGCGACGACGACCTCCTTGCCTTCGGCCTTGCGTTCGATCAGCGACAGCAGCTGCTCGCGGTACTCGTCCTTGTAGGCGCTCGGGTCGAACTTGGTGGAGAGCGACTCGATCAGCCGCTCGGCCATCTCCTGCTCGCGTTTGGCCGGTTTGGAGGCTTTCTCCGGGAGGATGTCGAGCTCGGCCGCCGGGACGACCTCGTCGGCGAAGCGCATCGTCGTCAGCGTCAGCACCTTGCCGTCGCTGCGGATCGCCGCCAGGTTCTCTTTGTTGCGCAGGACGAAGTGGGAGATCGCCACCTTGCCCGAGGCCTGCATCGCCTTCGCCAGCAGCGAATACGCTTTCTCGGCGCCGTCGGCGGGGCCCAGGTAGTAGGGGGAGTCGAAGTAGATCGGGTCGATCTCGTCGAGGTCGACGAAGTCCTGCACCTCGATCGCCCGCGTCTTTTCCGGCGCCAGGGCTTCCATCTCCGCCTTGGTCAGGGGGACGTACTCGCCCGGGGTCAGCTCGTAGGCTTTGATGATCTCGTCGTAGGGGACCTCTTCGTCGGTGCCCTCGGCGACGCGGCGGTGTTTGATCCGCGAGGAGTCGGAGGCGCGGATCTCGCGCAGGGCGATGTTGCGGCGCGCCACCGCGCTGTACATGCGCACCGGCACGTTCAGCAGCCCGAAGCTGATCGAGCCGGACCAGATCGCTCTCGCCATGCGGGAATTGTCGCAACGATCGTGCCGGGCGCAAGCGCGCGGGCGGGGCGGTAGGGAAGTTGCGCCGCGGGATCCGCTCCCCGTCGGCGGTCCGGACGGGCCGCCGACGGGGACGCTCCGTCGACGACGCCCACAAATTAGGGTTGGCGTCCCATGGTCGACCGTCCCATCATCTTCTCCGGCATCCAGCCGACCGGTCGCAAGCACCTCGGCAACTACATCGGCGCGATCCGCCAGTACGTCGCGGGCCAGGACCGGGGCGAGCCGGCGATCTACTGCGTCGTCGACCTGCACTCGATCTCGGTGCCCTACGACCCGGCCGACCTGAGGGAGCGCGTGCTCGACACGGCGGCGATCCTGCTCGCCGCCGGGCTCGACCCGGAGCGCTGCATCTTCTTTCGCCAGTCCGACGTGCGCGAGCACACCGAGCTGACCTGGCTGCTCTCGGCGGTGACGTCCCACGGCGACCTCGACCGCATGACCCAGTTCAAGGAAAAGACCGGCAGCGCGCGCGAGCTGGCCTCGGCGGCGCTCTTCTACTACCCGGTGCTGATGGCCGCCGACGTGCTCGCCTACCGGGCGACGGAGGTGCCGGTCGGCGACGACCAGCGCCAGCACGTCGAGCTGATGCGGGAGATCGCCCGGCGCTTCAACTCGCGCTTCGGCGAGGGCACGCTGGTGGTGCCGGAGCTGGTCGTGCCGGAGGTCGGGGCGCGGATCATGGACCTGCAGGAGCCGGAGCGGAAGATGTCGACCACGGGCGGGACCGAGGGGGGGACGGTGCTGGTCCTCGACGACGAGAAGACGATCCGCAAGAAGGTCGGCTCGGCGGTCACCGATTCGGGGCGCGAGGTGCGCGCCGCGGCGGACAAGCCCGGGGTGACGAACCTGATCGACATCCTCGCGGTGGCGCGGGGGACCGGGCGGGCGGAGATCGAGGCCGAGTTCGAGGGCGCCGGCTACGGGGACTTCAAGCAGGCGGTGGCCGACGGGGTGGTCGAGCTGCTCGGGCCGGTGCGCGAGCGCTACGCCGAGCTGCGGCCCGACGAGGCGGCGCTGGAGGAGGCGCTGGCGATGGGGGCGGAGAAGGCGTGCGCGGTCGCCGCGCCGGTGCTCGCGGACGTGCGCCGCGTGATGGGCTTCGCCTGAGCCCCGCCGGCGGGCACGCCTGGTTCACGCCTGAGCGCTCAGCGATTCCCGGAAGGGCCTAAATAGCGGGATGGCGAGGCGCCCGGGGCCGTCCCGACGCCCCTTTACCCTGGTCTGATGCCGGTTGCCGACCTGGACCTGGACCTCGACGTATTCGCCGGGCCCTTCGACCTGCTGCTCGCGGTCGTCCTGCGCGAGGAGGTCAGCCTGCTCGAGCTGCAGCTCGGCGAGGTCGTCGTCGCCTACGTCGACCACCTGGAAGAGGCGGGGATGCTCGACCTCGAGGTGGCGACCGAATTCCTCGTCCTGATCGCCTCGCTGCTGGAGCTGAAGTCGCGCCTGATGCTGCCCCAGGAGGAGGGCGGGATCGAGGCGATGAAGCCCGAGGAGGCGGTCGAGGAGCTGCTCGCGCGGATGCTCGAGTACCGGCGCTACCGCGACGCCTCGGCGGTGCTGGCGGAGCGCTTCGAGTCCGAGCGCGGCTACCTGTACCGGTCGGCGGCGCTGCCCGCGAACCTGCGCCGGGTCGCGGTCGAGTCGGCGCAGGCCGTCTACGCGCCGGAGCGGCTCGGCAAGGCGATCGGCGATCTGCTGACCGAACCGGAGGAAGTCGACGTCTCCCACATCCGCCCGACCGTCTCCCTGCAGCAGCGCCTGCGGGTGCTGCGCGACGCGCTCGAACGGAAGCCGAGCTTCGACTTCGAGGAGGAGTTCGGCAAGGAGGACCGGCTGACCCAGGCGGTGACGATCTTCGCCTTGCTCGACCTCTACAGCAAAGGCGAGGTGACCTGGGAGCAGAAGGAGAACTTCGGGCCGATCCGGGTGCTGCGCGGAGCCGGGGCGGTGGCGGCGTGACCGACCTGGCGCGGACGATCGAAGCGCTGCTCTTCCTCTCGCCCGACCCGGTGACGATCGCCGAGCTCGCGGCGGCGGCGGAGGCGACCGAGGGCCAGGTCGGCGAGGCGATCGAGCTGCTCAGCGAAGACCTCGCCGAGGGCAAGCGGGGGATCGTCCTGCGGGTGATCGGCGGCGGCTTCGCGCTGGCCACCGATCCCGCCTGCGAGGACGCCGCCCGCCGCCTGCTGGCCAAACCGCGCACCCCGCCGCTGACCCCGGCCCAGGCCGAGACCCTGGCGATCGTCGCCTACCTGCAGCCGGTCTCGCGGCCGGAGGTCGCCCGCATCCGCGGCGTCAGCTCGGAGTCGGCGGTGCAGACGTTGGTCGACCGCGGCCTGATCGAGGAGTCGGGCCGCTCCCAGTTCGGCGCCGCGATCTTCAAGACCTCCGATCTCTTCGAACGCCTCTTCGGCATCTCCGGCCTCGACCGGCTGCCCGACCCCTCGCGGTTCGATCCGACGCCCGAGGACGAGCGCGAGCTGCGCGAGCGGCTGCTGAAGGCGGGCGAACAAAGGGCGGAGTGAGGCTCGCCAAGTACCTCGCGCATGGGGGAGTTGCCTCGCGGCGGAAGGCGGAGGAGATCATCGCCAAGGGGGTGGTGACGGTCGGGGGCGAGGTGGTGACCGATCCGGCGCGGGATGTCGACGACGGCGACGACGTGCGGGTCAACGGGGCTCCGGTCGGCGCCGAGGCGCGCGAGGTCTGGGTGGTCAACAAGCCGGTCGACGTGGTCTCGACGGCGCGCGAGCCGGGAGGGCGGCGGGCGGTGGTGGAGCTGGTCGACTCGAAGGCGCGCCTCTACCCGGTGGGTCGCCTCGACGCCGACTCGACCGGCCTGCTCCTGCTGACCAACGACGGCGCCCTCGCCAACCGCCTCACCCACCCGAGGTACGAGGTCCCGAAGACGTACCGGGCGCGCCTGGCGAAGCCGCCGACGGAGGGTGAACTGCGTCGCCTGCGCGAGGGCGTCGAGCTGGACGACGGGCCGACCGGCCCGGCCGAGGTCCGCACCGTCGGCGATCGTGAGATCGAGCTCGTCCTCCGCGAAGGCCGCAACCGCCAGGTGCGCCGCATGGTCGACGCCGTCGGCAACCGCGTCGTCGCCCTCCACCGCGTCGCCTTCGGCCCGCTGCGGATCGGCGATCTGCGCGAGGGACAGGCGCGCCGGCTCGACGCGAAGGAGATCGAGGCACTCCGCGCCGCCGGCGGCTAGCGCGCGCCTCGGGCTTCCAATTCGGTGCGGACGACGGCGAAGACGGCGGCGGATTCCTCTTCGACTTCGCGCCAGGTGACGCGGAGGACGGCGTGGTGGACCGCCATGAGCTCGCGGTCGCGTCTGCGGTCCCGCTCGAAGGCGACCTCGATGCCGTGGTGGAGGCGGCTGTCGGCCTCGACGACGAAGCGCTCGTCGGGCCAGAGCAGGTCGACCTCGAGGATCCGCTCGGCGGTGCGGACGGGCGCGTTGAAGCGGGGTGTCGGCAGTTCGGCCCTGGCGACCAGCGGCAAGAGCTTCGCCTCGAAGAGGCTTCGCACCGTCGCGTACTTCGCCGTCTCGGCCACCGGTCGCCACTCGTCGAGGACGCGCCGCAGGCAAGGAGCCCCGCGTCGCCGCGGCCCGTTGGCGAGGGTCGCGTCGATCGCGGCCAGATCCAACGTCCTTCGCGTCGCTGCCCGCTCCAGCGTCTCCCGCAGCCCGTCTTCCCCATGCGTCCCAGCCAGATCGACGATCGTCCGCGCCACATTCGTGCAGACGATGCCGTGTACTCGCACCAGTTCGGTCGGCGACGGATACGTCACCCGGTGCACCTTGATCCCGTCGACTTTGCGCCCGCCCTGCCCGGGGACGACGACGTCCACGACGCGCGGGGACCGCTCACCGATCCCAAGCAGGAAGGCGGCGGTGCGGTGACAGGCGACCGCTCCGGGGCCGGAGGCGAGCACCGCGGCCTGTATGCGTCCCACCTCGCCGATCCTTCGAGGCCCCACGAGGTAGACGCCCCGAAAGACGCGGTGTAGGTGCCCACGGCGGACCCAGCTGTCGACCCGATGCTCGGAAATGCCGAGGCGGTGCAACTGTTCGACCGAGACTACGCCGTGTTGCCGCCCGGCAAGCCCGGCTACGGCGGCGTTCAAGGCCGCGGTGTGCGAAACCCGTCCCATGGACGGATAAGGCACAGCGCAAGCGGTCTCTCCCCCGGGGACGGGGGAAATCGCCGCGTGCTCGGCTCTGGGAAGATCCCCCGCCATGGATGTCGGCAGCTACCAGGGACCGCAGCAGCGGCTGTTCGCGCTTCGCGGGGCGGTGCAGGCGGAGGGGAACACGCGGGAGGCGATCCTCGAGGCCAGCGAGGAGCTGATGCGGGAGCTGATCGAGCGGAACTCGCTCGAGGCCGAGGTGATGGTCAGCTGCCTCTTCACCACCACAGCCGACCTCGATGCGGAGTTCCCCGCGGTCGCGGCGCGGCAGCTCGGGCTGAACACGGTGCCGCTGCTGTGCTGCCGTGAGATCCCGGTGCCCGGCTCGATGGAGCGGGTGATCCGGGTGATGCTGCACTACTACGCCGCCGTCGACGCGGTCCCCGAGCACGTCTACATCGGCGAGACGCAGAAGCTGCGCGCCGACCTTGACGCCGCGCAGTAGCGCGAGCCGTCACAATCGGCCCGATGACGGTCACCTACGCGGAGAAGCTCTCGCGCATGCCGGGCTATCAGGCCGGCGTGCCGACCGGGCAGGCGCCCGAGGCGATCGCCGCCGGGACGATCGCGCAGCTCGCCTCGAACGAGTCGCCGCGGCCGCCGCACCCGAAGGTGGTCGAGGCGATCGCCCGCGCGGCCGGCTCGATGAACCGCTATCCGGATCCCGACGCGACGCTGCTGCGGCGCCGGCTTGCCGACCGCTACGACACGCAGCCGGGGAAGGTCGCGGTCGGCAACGGCTCCTGCGACATCCTGCTCGCCGCCGCGTCGGCGCTCTGCGAGCCGGGCGACGAGATCCTCTACGCCTGGCCGAGCTTCTCGATGTACCCGTACCTGCCGGCGCTGACCGGGGCGCGCGAGATCCGCGTGCCGCTCGGCGAGGGCGACGCGCTCGACCTCGACGCGATGGCGGCCGAGGTGACCGCGGCGACGCAGCTGCTGATCGTCTGCAACCCCAACAACCCGACCGCGACGCACCACCCGGTGGCCGACATCGCGGCGTTCCTGGAGACGGTCCCGTCGCGGGTGACGGTGATCCTCGACGAGGCCTATATCGAGTTCCAGACCAACGACGATCCGGACGCCTCGCTCGACCTGCTGAAGGACTTCCCGAACCTGGTCGTCCTGCGCACTTTCAGCAAGTGCTACGGCCTCGCCGGGCTGCGGGTCGGCTACGCGATCGGCTCCTCCAACTTCCGCGCCGCGGTCGACGCGGTGCGCCAGCCGTTCAGCGTCAACGCGCTCGCCCAGGCGGCGGGGGCGGAGGCGATCCTGCACCAGGACGACGTCCTGATCCGGATCGAGTCGACGGTGGCGGAGCGGATCCGCATCCAGGAGGGCGTGCGCGAGCTGGGGTTCTGGGCCTCGGAGTCGCAGGCGAACTTCTCCTGGATCGACCTCGGGGAGCACGACGAAACGGCCGTGATCGGCGGCCTCGCCGTCGCCGACGTCGCGGTCCGCGCCGGCGCTCCGCTCGGCGGCCCCGGCCACATCCGGGTGAGCTACGGAACCGAGGCCGAGGACGACCGGTTCTTGGCGGCGCTTGCGACGCTTGTCGGCTGAGCGAGGCCGTCGCGGGGGAGAGATTCGCGGCGCCCGCCCTTCCCCGGGTGGGGGACAGTGGTGGACGCCCGCCCGCCCGCGTGCTACAACCCTTTGGCTGTGAAGCTTCTTGCCACCACCGTCGTCGAACCCGTTCGCGCCCTCGGCGCGACATCCGGTAGTGGCACCTTCACCGCGTATTACTGGCGATTTAGCTAGGCGTCCGGCCCGGCGGCCCGCGGCCGCCCCGAGACAGTCTTCGGCCGGGCGCCGCCCATGCGGGTGCGCCGTCGCGCACTCACGCAGCCACGCGTCAGTTCAAGGGGAAGTTACGATTGCAGCGTTTTGGAGAAAGGCGAAGGGAAAATGATCATCGGAATGCAGGGCGCCAAGCGGGACGGCGTCCGTGAACAGCGGATCGCCAAAGTGGTCGAGCTGACGCCGCCCGGCCGGCTGCTCGAGGAGCTGCCGCTGGGCGAGGAGCGCACCAAGTCCGTCATCCGCGGCCGCCAGGAAGTCGTCGACGTGCTCGCCGGCCGCGACGAGCGGCTGATGGTCGTCGTCGGCCCCTGCTCGGTGCACGACCCGAAGGCGGCGCTCGACTACGCCAACCGCCTCGCCGCCCAGGCGCGCGAGCTGAAGGACGACCTGCTGATCGTCATGCGCGTCTACTTCGAGAAGCCGCGGACGACGGTCGGCTGGAAGGGGCTGATCAACGACCCGCACCTCGACGGCTCCGCCGACGTCAACGCCGGCCTGCGGATCGCCCGCACGCTGCTGCTGGAGGTGGTCGAGCTCGGCCTGCCGGTCGGCTGCGAGTTCCTCGATCCGATCACGCCGCAGTACATCGCCGACACGGTCGCCTGGGGGGCGATCGGCGCGCGCACCTCGGAGAGCCAGACGCACCGCCAGCTCGGCTCCGGCCTCTCGATGCCGATCGGCTTCAAGAACCGCACCGACGGCAACGTCCAGGTCGCGGTCGACGCGGTCCGCGCCGCCGCCGCCCAGCACGCCTTCGCCGGCATCGACGACACCGGCGCGCCGGCGATCCTGCACACGACCGGCAACCCCGACTGCCACATCATCCTGCGCGGCGGCCATGGAATGCCGAACTTCCATCCGCCCGAGGTCGAGGACGCGCTGGTCACGCTCGGCGTCGCCGGGCTGCCCGAGCGCCTCGTCATCGACGCCTCCCACGACAACAGCGGCAAGGACCCGGAGAAGCAGTTCTTCGCCGCCGGCGAAATCGCCGACCAGGTCGCCGACGGCAACAAGGCGATCACCGGCGTGATGCTGGAGTCGTTCCTGGTCGAGGGCCGGCAGGACCTCGGCGACGGCGACGGGCAGCTCGTCTACGGCCAGTCGGTCACCGACGCCTGCATCGGCTGGGAGGACACGGTCCAGGCGCTCGACCGCTTCGCCTCCGCGGTCCAGGCCCGGCGCAGCTGAGGTAGACGGGCGTAGATGGGCGACTCCTCGGCGCCGCGGATCGCCGTCCTCGGCGTCGGCTTGATCGGTGGCTCGATCGGCCTCGCCGCGCGCGGGCGCCTCGGCGCCGAGGTGGCCGGGTTCGATCCGGATCCGGCCACGCGCGAGGCGGCGCTCTCCGCCGGTGCCGCCGACACCGCCACCGACTCGATCGCGGCCGCCTGCGAGGGGGCCGAGGTGGTCTTCTGCGCGGCGCCCGTGGGACGGTTGCCGGAGCTCGTCGCGGCGGCGCTCGAAAACAGCGGGCCGGCGGCATCGGTCACCGACGTCGGCTCGACCAAGCGCGACATCGTCGCCGCGGTCGGCGGCGACGAGCGCTTCGTCGGCGGCCACCCGCTGGCGGGCGCCGAGACGGCCGGGGTGGCCAACGCGCGCGCCGACCTCTTCGAGGGCGCCCGCTGGTACCTGACCCCGACCGAGGCCTCCGACGGCATCCTCTACGACCGCCTGCAGCGCGCCGTCGCCGGGCTCGGCGCCCGCCCCGAGGCGATCGGCCCCGCCCAGCACGACCGCCTGATGGCGACGGTCTCCGGGATGCCGCACGCGGTCGCCAACGCCCTCGTCGCCGCGGCCGCCGCCGACCTGACCGGCGGCGAGCGCGTCCCCGAGGTCGGCCCGAGCTTCCGCGACGCGACCCGCGTCGCCGGCTCCAACCCGGCGATCTGGGCCGACATCTTCGCCTCCAACCGCGAGGCCGTCGCCGACTCGGTCGACGCGGTGGCGCGCCGCCTCGCCGAGGCGGCGGCCCTGATCCGCTCCGGCGACGTCGAGGCGATCGGCGCCTGGCACGCGGCGGCCGGGGAGGACCGGCGTCGGCTGCTCGCGGCCGAGCGCCCCGACGGCCCGCTGTTCGAGCTGCGGATCGTCGTCGCCAACCGGCCGGGGACGATGGCGACGCTGGCGCTGGCGCTCGGCGAGGCCGGCGTCAACATCGAGGACATGGCCCTCTACCCGGCCGCCGACATGACCTCCGGCGCGGTCTCGCTCTGGGTCGCGGGCGCCGCGCAGGCCGAACGGGGGGCGGCGCTCGTGCGTGAGCTCGGCCACGGCGTCACCGTCGTCGGCGCCCCCGCATAATCCCCGCGGCGATGAACGACCGAACTCACTTCAATCCCTTCGGCGCCCTGCGCGGCGCGCTGCGCCCGCCCGCCGACAAGTCGATCTCCCACCGCGCCGCGCTGCTCGCCGCGATGGGGGAGGGCGAGACCGACGTGATCGGCTACCTCGACGCCGCCGACACCCGCTCGACCCTCGCCGCCGTGCAGGCGCTCGGCGCGCGGATCCTCGACGAGGACATGACGGGTGACGTCCGCGGCGGGGCCGACGGGCTCGGCGCGCCGCGCCTGCGGATCGCCGGGGTCGGCCTGCGCGGCGCCCGCCCGGCGCGGATCGACGTCGGCAACGCCGGGACGCTGCTGCGCCTGCTGCCCGGTTGGCTCGCCGGGCAGCCGCAGGGCGCCTGGACGCTCGACGGCGATGACTCGATCCGCAGGCGCCCGGTCGACCGCGTCGCCGTGCCGCTCGGCCTGATGGGGGCGCATCTGAGCGCCCGCGAGGACCGCCTGCCGCCGCTCGAGATCGAGGGCGCGGCGCTCCGCGGCATCACCTACGAGCTGCCGGTCGCCAGCGCCCAGGTCAAGTCGTGCCTGCTCTTCGCCGGCCTCCTCGCCGCGGGCGAGACCCGCGTGGTCGAGCCGTTGCCGACGCGGGACCACTCCGAGCGCATGCTGGCCGCCGCCGGTGCCACGATCCGCCGCGAGGGCGACACCGTCGTCGTCGCGCCCGCCGAGCGGCTCCAGCCGCGCCGCATCGTCGTCCCCGCCGACTTCTCCTCGGCGGCCTTCTTCGTCGTCGCCGCGACGCTCGTCCCCGGCTCCGACGTGCTCCTCCACGACGTCGGCCTCAACCCGACCCGCACCGGCCTGCTGGCGATCCTCGAGCGGATGGGGGCGGGCGCGATCGAGGTGATGCCGCGCGGTGAGGAGGGCGGCGAGCCGATCGGCGACATCCGCGTCGGCCACTCGGCGCTCCACGGCTGCGAGGTCGGCGGCGCCGACGTGCCGCTGGCGATCGACGAGCTGCCGCTGGTCGCCCTCGCCGCCTGCTTCGCCGCGGGGACGACGACGATCCGCGACGCGGCCGAGCTGCGCCGCAAGGAGTCCGACCGGATCGCCACCGTGACCGACGCCCTGCGGACGCTCGGCGGGGAGGTCGAGGCGACCGCGGACGGGATCGTGATCGAGGGCACCGGCGGCCTGCGCGGGGGCGCGATCGACTCCCACGGCGACCACCGCATCGCGATGCTCGGCGCCGTCGCCGGGGCCGCCTCCCGCGACGGGGTCGAGGTGGCGAACATGGCCGCCGCGGCGGTCAGCTATCCCGCCTTCGAGGTCGACCTGGGTTCGCTGCAGCAGGGCCCGCCGCTCCACGACCCGGTCCACTGACCCGGCCGACCGGTCCATAAGCTGCCCTGATGGTCATCGCTATCGACGGTCCCGCCGGGGCTGGCAAGTCCAGCGTCGCGCGCGCCGTCGCGGCCGAGCTCGGCTTCACCTACCTGGACTCCGGGGCGATGTACCGCAGCGTCGCCCTGGCGGCGCGCGAGGCCGGGGTGGACCCGGACGACGGCGCCGCGCTGGGGCCGCTCGCGGCTGCGCTGGAGATCGACTTCGACGGCGGCCGGGTGCTGCTCGACGGGCGCGACGTGACCGAGGAGATCCGCCGCCCGGAGGTGACCGCCGACGCCTCGCGCGTCTCCGTCCACCCGGCGGTGCGGGAGGCGATGGTGGCGCGCCAGCGCGCGCTGATCGCGGCCGACGACTACGTCGCCGAGGGGCGTGACATCGGCACCGTGGTCAGTCCCGATTCGCCGCTGAAGGTCTTCCTCACCGCGTCAGACGAGGAGCGGGCGCGGCGCCGCGCCGCCGAGACCGGCGAGGACCCCGCCTCGGTCCTCGCCGCCCAGCAGGCCCGCGACGCCCGCGACACCGAACGCGAACACGGCGCCCTTCGCGCCGCCGAGGATGCAGTGGAGCTCGACACGACCAGCCTCACCCTGGAGGAGGTCGTCGCGCAGATCGTCAGCCTCGCCCAAGACCGAGGCCTCGCCGCCCCCGGCGGCTCCGCCCCGCCCGAGCGAGCCCTGGCCGTCGGCCCGCCGGGAGGCTCGGGGGACCCTGAGCGAACCTCCCCGCAGTTCGTGAGCGAAGGGTCCCCCGAGCCTCCCTCCCCGCAACGCCAACCCACGGCCACGATCGCCATCGTCGGCTTCCCCAACGTCGGCAAGAGCACCCTCGTCAACCGCCTGGTCGGCGGCACCGAGGCGGTCACCGCACCCGAGCCCGGCGTCACCCGCGATCGTAAGCGCCTCGCCACCGAATGGAACGGCGTCCGCCTCGAGCTGATCGACACCGGCGGCATCGACCTCGGCG
Organism: Solirubrobacterales bacterium; assembly: GCA_047601885.1. Classification (GTDB taxonomy): domain Bacteria; phylum Actinomycetota; class Thermoleophilia; order Solirubrobacterales; family 70-9; genus VAYN01. The sequence goes on along the minus strand of JASGIK010000001.1, from coordinate 341,819 downwards.
ACGAGGCCGAGCTGGCCCGCGACATCCAGGCGCAGGCGCGCCTGGCGATGGCCGAGGCCGACGCGATCGTCTTCGTCGTCGACGCCCGCGCCGGGCTGCGCGCCGGCGACGCCGAGCTGGCCCGCACGCTGCGCGGCTCCGATACCCCGGTGATCGTCGCGGTCAACAAAGCCGACCGCCCGAACGACTACTCCGCGACCGCCGAATTCCACGCGCTCGGGCTCGGCGAACCGCTCGCCGTCTCCGCCACGCACGGGCTCGGCACCGGCGATCTGCTCGACGCGATCGTCGGCGCGCTCGGCGACCTGCCCGAGGCCGACGAGGACGACGATGCGGTGCGGGTCGCCGTGATCGGCCGGCCGAACGTCGGCAAGAGCTCGCTGGTGAACGCCTTCCTCGGCTCCGATCGGGTGATCGTCTCCGACCTGGCGGGCACCACCCGCGACGCGATCGACACCGAACTGGAGGTCGAGGGGCGCCGCGTGATCCTCGTCGACACGGCCGGGCTGCGGCGCCGCTCGAAGGTCGCCGGGACGGTCGACTACTACGCCCAGCTGCGCTCCGAAAGGGCGGTGGAGCGCGCCGACGTGGCGCTGGTCGTCTGCGATGCCTCCGAGGGGGTGACCAGCGAGGACCTGCGGGTCGTCGAGATGGCGATGGTGGCGGGCTGCGCGACCCTGCTGGTGATGAACAAGTGGGACGTCGGCGAGACCGACATCGACGACGCCCGCATCCGGGTCAGCCGCAAATCGCGCCTGCGCCCGGCGGTGATCACCGCCTCGGCGACCCGCGGCCGCAACGTCGGCACGCTGCTGCCGAAGGCGCTCGAGCTGGCCGACCGCGCCGCCTCGCGCATCCCCACCCCGGAGCTGAACAAATTCATCGCCGAAGTGGTCGGCAAGACGCCGCCGCCGGCCAGGCGCGGCCGGCGGCTGCGGCTCTACTACGCGGCCCAGGTGGGGGAGAGCCCGCCGCGGATCGCGATCCAGGTCAACGACCGCAAGTTGATCAGCCGCGACTGGGCCTACCACCTGGAGAACCGGATGCGCGAGGCCTACGGGCTGGAGGGCGTGCCGCTGGTGATCGACTTCGTGCCGCACTCGGGCGGCCGCGGTCCCGCCCGGTAGGGCGCTCGCAGTTCCTTTACGCTTCTACGATGCCGACTTCCAAGCCACTCGCCGAGGGCGAGCACCTCTTCACGTCCGAGTCCGTCACCGAGGGTCATCCCGACAAGGTCGCGGACCAGATCTCCGACGGCGTCCTCGACGCGATCCTCGCCGAGGATCCGGGCGGCCGGGTGGCCTGCGAGACCCTCGTCAACACCGGCATGGCGGTGGTCTCCGGGGAGATCACGACCGACAACTACATCGACATCCCGGAAATCGTCCGCGAGACGGTGCGGGAGATCGGCTACGACGCCGGCTACGGCTACGACTGCGACCGCATCTCGGTGCTGGTGTCGCTGGACAAACAGAGCCCCGACATCGCCCAGGGGGTCGACCACGCCTACGAGTCGCGGACCGACCCCGGTGATCGCGACGAGCTCGACCTGGCGGGGGCCGGCGACCAGGGCATGATGTTCGGCTACGCCTCGAACGAGACCGAGGCGCTGATGCCGATGCCGATCCACCTCGCGCATCGCTTCGCCGAACGGCTGGCGGCGGTCCGCAGGGACGAGACGCTGCCCTACCTCGGCCCCGACGGCAAGACTCAGGTCACGGTGCGCTACGCCGACGGCCGCCCGGTCGCGGTGGAAAAGCTGCTGATCTCGACCCAGCACGACGAGGGGGTCGACTCGCAGGGGACGATCCGCCCCGACCTCTGGGAGCACGTGATCATGCCGGTGCTGGCCTCCGAGGTGCCGGGGATGTACGACGAGGGCGAGCTGCGCGACGGCTTCCTCGTCAACCCGACCGGCAAGTTCGTGATCGGCGGCCCGGTCGGCGACGCCGGCCTCACCGGCCGCAAGATCATCGTCGACACCTACGGCGGCATGGCCCGCCACGGCGGCGGCGCCTTCTCCGGCAAGGACCCGTCCAAGGTCGACCGCTCGGCCGCCTACGCGGCCCGCTACGTGGCCAAGAACGTGGTCGCCGCGGGTCTCGCCGACCGCTGCGAGGTCCAGGTCGCCTACGCGATCGGCGTCGCCCACCCGGTCTCCCTGATGGTGGAGACGTTCGGCACCGGCAAGCTCTCCGACGCCCAGATCTCCCAGCTGGTCGAAGCCGAGTTCGACATGCGCCCCGGCGCCTTCCGCCAGTACCTCGACCTGCACCGCCCGATCTTCCAGAAGACCGCCGCCTACGGCCACTTCGGCCGCGAGGAACCCGAGTTCACCTGGGAGCGCACCGACCGCGCCGAGGCCCTGAAGAGCGCCGCCGGCCTCGAGGCCGCCACCGCCTGAGCGTGGCCGACGGCGCGCGATTCGCGGCCGTGGCGCCCGTCCGAGATGCGTCCCGGGCGTCTCGTGGCGGCCCGGGCAGGCTGTGGCCGCCACGAGACGCCCGGGACGTGAGGGTCTCGCAGGGAAGTCCACACGGACGTGGGAGAGATGTCGGGGACGTGACCCTTCCTCATGCGTCCCGTCACAGGATCGTGGCCCGCTCCCGGTGAGTTCGCACTTTCGCTCGCCATGCGAGCAGAACTGCGAACTCACCAGGGGGAGGCATGAGGAAGACGCAAGGAACCGTCAACTTCCCCCGTTCCTCGTAACGGATCCCGGGAGTTCGTGACGGATCTCGCACCTCTCCCCGACACCCGGCCTTCTCGGTGGCGGCCACAGCCTGCCAGGGCCGCCACCGAGAAGGCCGCGTCCCTTGTCCGTCCCTTTGAGCTCCCCCACCTCCGGGCGCCAGCTTCCCCGCCCCCTCCGCCGTGGCATCAACCGCCTAAAGGCGCGCCCTAGGTCGTGCGCCCTAGACGCCGGGCGCCTGCGGCCCGCCCTGGGGCTCGCCGAGGCCGTGGCTGCCGGCGGCGCCGGCGCTGGTCGCCTGGTCGACCCGGTGGACGACATCGCCGGGGTCGGCGACGCCGTAGAAGATGAAGTCGTAGTCGCCGCTCGCGGCGGTGTCGAAGTCGACGTCGCCGATCTGCATCAGGCGCTGGTAGACCGACTGGTTGTAGTTGACGTTCTGGACCCGCTCCAGGCGCGTCTCCTGGATCTCGCGGGAGATGATCCCGCGCCGGATGTTGAGCCGGCGGGTGGTGATCGTGTAGACCGTCGCCCAGCGTTTGAGGAAGCCGATCAGCACCGTCAGCGCCAGTACGACGATGACGACGACGAACACCGAGGCGGTGCTCGACACGAGCTTGGCGATGATCCCGAGGACGATCGCGATGACGAGGCCTTTCAGGTAGAAGCCGAGGATCGCGCGCCAGGACGGGTGACCCTGGAAGATGATCGTCTCGCCCTCGCTGAGCTTGATGGTCACGGGCGCCAGCATAAGCGCTGCGGGCGGTGTCTGCCTGGGAATCGGACGCCCGTCCCCCGGTGGCCATAACCTCGCCTCGATGTCGATCCTCAAGGTCGAGCCGCTGACCACCGCCCGCGCCCTGCGGGGCCCGTTCGACTACCGCCGGCCGGCGGCGATGGAGGGGCTCGGGGTGGGCAGCCTGGTACGGGTGCCGTTCGGGCCGCGGCGCCTGCTCGGCGTCGTCGTCGAGCTGGCCGATTCCTCGGAGCTGGCGCCGGAGCGCCTCGCCGAGCCGGTCGAGGCGCTCGAGGCGGGTGCCTCGCCGGAGCTGGTCGAGCTCGGCCTCTGGGTCGCCCGCGAGTACTGCTCGACGCCCTCGCGGGGCCTCTCACTGGTGCTGCCGCCGGGGACCGGGACGGGTCGCGGCGCCCGCACCGTGCGGGCGAAGACCGAGCTGCGGGCGGAGATCACGCCCGCCGGGGAGGCGGCGCTGGAGGGCGGTGAGCGGCTCGGGGTGAAGCAACGGGCGGTGCTGGAGGCGCTGGCCGAGGGCGGCGAGACCTCGGCGCCGCAACTGAGCGCCGCCGTCGGCGCCGAGCGCGCGACCCTGCGCCGGCTGGCCGAGCGCGGCCTGATCGCGACCCGCGATTCGAGCGTGCGCCGCGCCCCCGCCGCGCCGGGGCTGCGCGCCGCCGCCGCGCCGCCCCGTCTCCTGCCCGAGCAACGGGCCGCCGTCGACGCCCTGGTGGCGGCGCTGGACGGCGAGGCCGGAGTGCCGCGCGAGCACCTGCTGCACGGCGTCACCGGCTCGGGCAAGACCGAGGTCTACCTGGCGGCGGTCGAGGCGGCGCTGGAGCGCGGCCGCGGGGCGATCGTCCTCGTCCCCGAGATCGGCCTCGCGCCGCAGGCCGTCGCCCGCTTCCGCGCCCGTCTCGGCGACCGCTTCGCGGTGCTCCACAGCGCCCTCTCCGAGGGCGAGCGCTTCGACGAGTGGCAGCGGCTGCGCAGCGGCGAGGCGAGCGTCTGCGTCGGCCCGCGCTCGGCGATCTTCGCCCCGGTGCGCGACCTCGGCCTGGTCGTCATCGACGAGGAGCACGATCCCTCCTACAAGCAGGAGGGCGACCCGACCTACGACGCCCGCGCCGTCGCCCGCCACCGGGCGCGCGAGCGGGGCGCCGTCCTCGTCGCCGGGACGGCGACGCCGCGGCCGGAGACCTGGCTCGAGCTCCCCCGCCTGGAGCTGCCGCGCCGCGTCGACGGCCTGCGCATGCCGCCGGTCAACGTCGTCGACATGCGCGAGGTGGACCCGCGCTCGGGGCCGCTGCACGCCGACACCTGGGCGGCCCTGGAGGAGGTGCGGGCGGCGGGACGCAAGGCGATCGTGATGATCAACCGGCGCGGATTCGCGCCCTGGCTCACCTGCCGCTCCTGCGGGCACCACTGGAGCTGCCCCAACTGCGACGTCTCGCTGATCGTCCACCGCGAGTCCGGTCGCCTCGTCTGCCACCACTGCAACCACTCCGAACGGGCGCCGCGTGCCTGCCCGGCCTGCGCCTCGACGACGCTGGCGCGGGCGGGCGCCGGGACCGAGCGGATCGAGGAGCTCGTCAGCGCGCGGCTCGCCCCGATGCCGGTCTTCCGCCTCGACTCCGACACCACCGCGCGGCGCGGCGCCCACGCTCGCATCCTGGCCGAATTCGGCGAGGCGACGAGCGCCGTCCTGGTCGGCACCCAGATGGTCGCCAAGGGCCATGACTTCCCCGAGGTGACGCTGAGCGCGATCCTCGACGCCGACGCGACCCTGCGCTTCCCTGACTTCCGCGCCGAGGAGCGGACCTTCGCGATGGTCGCCCAGCTGGCCGGGCGCTCCGGCCGCGGCGCCGCCGGGGGCGAGGTGATGGTGCAGACGCTGGCGCCGGCCGCGGCCTCGATCGAGCGCGCCGCCGCCCACGACTCGGAGGGCTTCCTCGGCGGCGAGCTGGAGCGCCGGCGCGTCCTCCGCTACCCGCCCTACTCGCACCTGCTGCGGGTCAACCTCTCCTCCGAGCGCGAGGAGAAGGTCGAGGCGGCCGCCGCGGCGATCGCCGCCGAACTGCGCGCCCGCCTCCCGGCCGAATCGGAACTGCTCGGGCCGGCGCCGATGTTCCGGGTGCGGGGACGGCACCGGCGGCGGATCCTGGTCAAGGCCCAGGACCGCGCCGGGACGGTCGCCGCGGCCCGCGCCACGGTCGAGCGCCGCGCCGCCGAGCGGGCGCTGAAGGACGTCTCGATCGGCGTCGACGTCGATCCTCAATAGGTACGATCGGTCCGTGAGCGACGAGCAGGCGATCGACGCCGAAGAGAACGAGGGCGAGGAGCAGGACGAGCTCCACCAGAAGCTCTTGGAGCGCCGCGAGGCGGCGCTCGCCTACGTGGTCAAGTTCGGCGACCCGGTGCTGAAGAGCCGCGCCTCTCCGGTCGAGGAGTTCGGTCCGGAGCTGCGCGAGGAGGTCGAGCGGATGATCCGCATCATGCAGGACGGCATGGGGGTCGGCCTGGCCGCCACCCAGCTCGGCGTGCTGCGGCGGATCCTCGTCTTCCAGGCGGGCCCGGACAACGAGCCCTCGGCGTTGATCAACCCGAAGATCGAGTGGACGTCGGACGAGCTGGCGATCGCCGAGGAGGGCTGCCTCAGCCTGCCGCGGGTGACGATGGACGTCGAGCGCCCGCTGCACGCCCGCTTCAGCGGCCGCGACGTCGACGGCGAGGCGGTCGTGCTCGAGGCCTCGGGCCTCGAGGCGCGCGTCCTCCAGCACGAGATCGACCACCTCGACGGGGTGCTGATCCTCGACCGTACCGAGCGCAAGCAGCGCAAGGCCGCGCTGCGGGCGCTGCGCGAAGGCGGCAGCTACCACCCGCCGTCGGGCGAGGAGGACGATCCCCCCGAGGAGCTCCGCGAGCCGCGCACCGACGCGTGAGCGCGTGAGGACCGTCTACCTCGGCACCTCGGACTTCGCCGCGACCGTCCTGCGCCGGGTCGCCGATTCGCCGCACGCCCCGAGCCTCGTCGTCACCCCGCCGGACAGCCGCCAGGGGCGCGGCCGCCGCGTCTCGCCGCCGCCGGTCGCCGAACTTGCCGACGAGCTGGGGATCGAGCTGCTGCAGGCCGGGAACGTCAACGACGAGGCGGCGGTGGAGCGGATCCGGGCGGCCGCGCCCGAGGCGCTCCTCGTCTGCGCCTTCGGCCAGCTGATCCGCGAGCCGCTCCTGAGCCTGGCCGAGTTCCTCAACGTCCATCCCTCGCTGCTGCCCCGGTGGCGCGGCGCGGCGCCGATCGAGCGCGCGATCATGGCCCGCGACGCGAAGACGGGAGTCTGCGTGATGCGGCTGACCGCCGGGCTCGACTCGGGGCCGGTGGCGCTGCGCGCCGAGGTGCCGCTCGGGGAGGACGAGGATTACGGGACGCTGGCCGCGAAGCTGGCGGAGCTCGGCGGCGACCTGCTGGTGGAAGCGCTCGACCTGCTCTCTGACGGCACTCTCAGCTTCAGCGAGCAGGATGAGGCCGCGGTGACCTACGCGGAGAAGATCGACGGCGGCGAGCGGCGGCTCGACCCGACCCGGCCGGCCGAGGAGCTGGCGGCGCAGGTGCGCGCGCTGACCCCGCATATCGGCGCCTACCTGGAGCTGGCGGGCGGCGAGCGGCTCGGGGTGCGGGCGGCGCGCACGGTCGACGTCGGCGTCACGGCCGGGCAGGTGAAGGCCGAGTGGGGAGCGTTGCTGGTCGGCTGCGGGCGGGGCACGCTGCGGCTCGACGTGGTCCAGCCGGCGGGCGGCAAGCCGATGCCGGTCGACGCCTACCTGCGCGGCCACCCGCTGCCGAAGCTGGCGTGACGTGCCCGTAGCGGCTCCGCGGGCGCTCGCCTTCGAGACGCTCCGCCAGACCTTCGAGCACGGCGCCCACACCGAGCTCGCCTTCCGCGCCGGCGCCGAGCGGCTCGGCCTCGCCGGCCGCGACCGCGCCCAGGCGCAGCGGCTCGCCTACGGCTCGGTCCAGCGCCGCGGCACCGCCGACGCGGCGATCGAACGCCTCTCCGGCCGCGCGATCCGCCTCCTCGACCCGCCTGTCGCCGCCGCCCTCCGGCTCGGCCTCTACGAGCTCCTCTTCGCCGACGGGACGCCCGACCACGCCGCCGTCGACCAGGCGGTCGAGCTGGTCAAGATCGCCAAGGCGGGCCACGCCTCCGGCTTCGTCAACGCGATCCTGCGCCGCGCCGCCCGCGAGCGCGCCGAGCTGACCGAGGCGCTGCTCGGCGACGAGTCGACGCCCGAGGCCGCCGCGGTGGCCCACTCGGCGCCGCTCTGGCTGGCGCGGATGTGGTGGGAGGAGCTCGGCGCCGAGGCGGCGCGGGCCCTGCTCGCCGCCTGCAACGAGCCCGCCGAGGTGGCGATGCGGGCCGCCGACGCCGAGGCGCGCGCCGACCTGGTGGCGCGGCTGCGGGGCGAGGGCGTCGACGTCTCGCCCGCGGGCGGTGGCTGGCCGCTGGCGGTGTCGGAGGCGATGGTCTTCGCCGGCCGGGTCGGTGACTCGGTGCCGCCGCTGGTCGCCGAGGGCGCGCTGACCCCGCAGAGCCGCGGCTCCGCCGCCGTGGTCGAGGCGCTCGACCCGCGACCGGGGGAGACGGTGCTCGACCTCTGCGCCGGCCCCGGCATCAAGACCGGCCAGATCGCGGCGCGGATGGAGGACCGCGGCGAGGTGATCTCGGTCGAGCTGGACGAGAAGCGGGCCGCCGAGATCGCCGCCCAGGCGACCCGGCTCGACCTCCACGGCGTCTCCGTCTTCGAGGGCGACGTGACGAACCTGCCGCTGCCCGGGGGCTTCGACCGGATCCTCCTCGACGCCCCCTGCTCGGACCTCGGCACGCTCGCCTCGCGGCCGGACGCGCGCTGGCGCAAATCGCCGCGGACGATCGAGCGGGTCGCGGCGGTGCAGGAGAAGGCGCTGGCCAACGCGGCGAAGCTGCTGCGGCCGGGCGGCACGCTGGTCTACTCGACCTGCACGATCTCCCGCCGCGAGAACGAGGACCGCGTCGCGGCGCTGCTGGCGGCGGCCCGCGCGGGCCAGGTCCCGGCGCTGGAGCTGGACGACCTTGGCGCGCCGGCCCCGGCGCTCGCCTCCCCACATGAGCCGCGGACGCTCCAGTTGCGGCCCGATCGCGACCGGACGACCGGTTTCTTCATCGCTCGCCTGACCCGCGCCGCCTGACCGCCCCGGAGGCGCCGGGGACGGCCGCCGGCCGACCGACCCGGCATCATTAGGGCGATGTCCGACGCTCCCGGAGGCAGCAGCGTCTTCGACCGCGCCCCTTGCCCGAACTGCGGGGAGCCCTGGCTGCGCCCGACCCAGCTTCCCGGCCGGCTGCGCTGCGTCAACTGCCTGAGCCGCTTCGAACTGGTCTCCCAGTGCCCCGAGTGCGGCGAACACCAGACGATCGCCCGCATGACCCACACCGCCGACATGGAATGCCAGACCTGCGGCGCATCCATGTTGAAGCCCACCTGAGGCGATCTGGACGCAGATGGCGGCGTCCTCGGGCGCTCGTCTTCGGGTCACGCACCTGAGCGCGCTCCCCTCGTCTCGCTTCCTGCGTCCTTGCCCTCTACGCCCAGATCGCCTCAGGCCGGTCCCGGATCGGCACAGTAGTCTGCGCCCGGTGAGCGACCGATTCCGCGAGCTGACCGCCACGCCGCGCGTGGCCCCCTCGATCCTCTCCGCCGACTTCGCCAAGCTCGGCGCGCAGGTGGAGGAGGTGATGGCCGCCGGGGCGCGGGTCATCCACGTCGACATCATGGACGGGCACTTCGTCCCGCCGATCACGATCGGGCCGCTGGTCGCGGGCGCGATCGCCGACCTCGTCCACGACGCGGGCGGGGCGATCGACGTCCACATGATGATCGAGGCGCCCGAGCGCCAGATCGAGGAGTTCGCCAGGGCGGGGGCGGATTCGATCACCTTCCACGCCGAGGCCACCCCGCACGCCAACCGCACCCTGGCCGCGATCCGCGAGCTCGGCTGCTGCGCCGGCATCGCGATCAACCCCGGCACCCCGGTCGGGGCCGTCTCCGAGCTGCGCGGCCTCGCCGACCTCGTCCTCTGCATGACCGTGAACCCGGGTTGGGGCGGCCAGTCCTTCATCCCCTCCTCCCCCGACAAGGTCGCCCGCCTGAAGCCGCTGGTCGGCGACGCCGTGATCGAGGTCGACGGCGGGGTGGACGTGGCCACGGCGGGCTCGGTGGCGAGCGCCGGCGCCTCCCTCTTCGTGGCGGGCTCCGCCGTCTTCGGCGCCGAGGACCCCGCCGCCGCCTACCAGGCGATCGCCGCGGCCGCAGGCGCTTCCTGAAGCACCGCCGCCCGCGCTCTACCCTGGATCCATGGGGGAGCGGCTCTCGTCTACGGCTCGGATCATCGCCACGGCGGCGTTTCTGGTCGGGCTCGGGATCATGCTGCTCGACCCGTTCTCGTGGGGGCGCGTCACGGGGCTGGCGGCGGTGATCGTCGGCGCGTTGGCCATCGTGGTCGCGGCGGCATTGCTCGCGATGCTCCTGGGCATCGGCGAGATGCCGGAGGAGGAGTTCCGGCGAATCTCCGAGCGCAGCGAGCTGATGGCGCGGATGCCGGTCGGGCAGGCACAGCCGAGCGAGTTCGAAGAAGCGGTGATCGAGGCGATCGACGCGTTGCCGCCGGAGGTGCAGGAGATCCTCGCCGACGTGCCGATCGTGGTCTCCGACCTCGGCCACGAATTCGCCGCCTACGGCCACTACATCGGCGACACGATGGCCCGCGACGACCACCGTGACCACATCGTCATCTACCAGGACACCCTGGAGCGCGACTTCGGCTGGAACCCGGACGTGCTCCGCGCCCAGATCGCCCGCACCGTCTTCCACGAGGTCGCCCATCACCTCGGCTGGGGCGAGGCCGGTGTACGGGGTCTGGGGCTCTAGGGGCGGTTCGGGGGCGGGGTTCGGGGGCGGGGGTTCGGGACGGCGTGCTTCGGGGCCGCTCCGCCCGTCCGAGTTGCGTCCCGGGCGTCTCGTGGCGGCCCGGGCAGGCTGTGGCCGCCACGAGACGCCCGGGACGTGAGGGGCTCGCAGGGAAGTCCACACGGACGTGGGAGAGATGCCGGGGACGTGACCCTTCCTCATGCCTCCCGTGACGGGATCGGGGTCGGCCCCGGGTGAGTTCGCACTTTCGCTCGCCATGCGAGCAGAACTGCGAACGCACCCGGAGGGGGCATGAGGAAGACGCAAGGAACCGTCGACTTCCCCCGCTCTTCGTCACGGGACCTCGGAGTTCGTGGACGAAGGCGCGCATCTCTGCGCCGGGGCACGCCGGGCCCTCGCCTCTCCCCACATCCCCGGCCTTCTCGGTGGCGGCCACAGCCTGCCCGGGCCGCCACCGAGAAGGCCGCGTCCCTTGCCCGTCCGGGCGCCAGCTCCACCCCCGGGCGCCAGCTTCAACGCCGCCGCCCCCGCGCGATCAGCGCTCCGGTGACCTCCTGCCACCAGGCCCGCTCTTCGACGCCGACGCCCTCCAGCTCCGCCCGGCGCTCGCACCAGCCGGCCAGGGCCCGGCGGCCGCCGATCGCGACGATGTCCTCGCCGGTCACCGCGTAGCGGCCGTCGGCCAGGGCGGCCATCGCGCCCGGGACGTCGTTGCGGGTGCGCAGGACGGCCTCCACCGGGACGCCGTCGATGCTGGTCGGTGAGAGCACCTCCTCGCCCGGGCGCAGCGGCCGCACGCTGAAGACCTGGGACGCCGCCCGGCGCGGCAGCGGTGGCGGCGCCGGTTTGCCGATCGGCCCCTTGACCCAGTGCTCGGTCTGCTTCTCGACCTCGTCGCGCAGCTCGCCTCGCACCAGCACGTGCAGCTCGTCGCCCTCGCGCAGCGTGGTCGAGCCGCGCGGCGGGATCGCGTGGCCGTCGCGGACGATCACGTTGACCAACGCCTCGCGCGGCAGTTCCAGCTCGCGCACCCGGTGCCCGGCCGCCGCGGCGCCCTCCGGCAGCCGGAAGGCGACCACGTCGCCGCCCATCTGGCGGATCCGCCCGGACTCGAACAGCCGCTGCGGCAGCGCCGGCTCGTCGGTGGTGAGGCGCAGGCGGTTGGCAAGCGGCTCGAAGCTCGCCCCCTGCACCAGGGTCGAGGTGACGACGACGAAGAAGACGATCGCGAACTCTTCCTCGCCGCTGCGGACGCCGGCGACGACCGGGAAGGTCGCCAGCCAGATCGGCGTCGCCCCGCGCAGCCCGGCCCAGCCGAGCATCACCTTCTCGCGGATGTTGAACGGGGTGAGGGCGGTGGCGAGGAAGGTGGCGATCGGGCGGGCGACGAAGATCAGCGCCGCCGACAGCGCCAGGCTCTTCACCGCGACCCCGCCCAGGTCCCCGGGAAAGACCAGGATCCCGAGCAGGATGAAGAGGCCGATCTGCGAGACCCAGCCGAGCCCCTCGTGGAAGGAGACGACGCTGCGCCGGGCCGGGATCCGCGCCGCGCCGAGCGCCAGCGCGGTCAGGTAGACGGCGAGCAGGCCGGAGCCGTGGGCGATCTCCGAGATCCCGTAGGCGAGCGCCGCCGCGGCGATCGTCGCCACCGGGTAGATCCCGTCCGAGGGCAGCTCGATCCGGGTGACGACCCAGACCGCCAGCCGTCCGAAGATCAGCCCGACGACCGCGCCGACGGCGATCTTCAGCGCGATCAGGCCGACCATGTCGGCGGCGCCGTAGCCCGGCTGCTGGATCCATTCGATGAAGCCGATCACGAGCAGCAGGGCGACCGGGTCGTTCATCCCCGACTCACCCTCGAGCGAGCGCGCCAGCCGCTTCTCCAGGGTCGAGTTGCGCAGCACGGCGAAGATCGCGGCCGAGTCGGTGGCGGCGATCGCGGCGCCGACGATCATCCCTTCCAGCCAGGTGAGGTCGAAGATCAATTTCGCCGCCAGGCCCGCCAGCAGCGCGGTCGCCAGCGTGCCGAGCGTCGCCAGCGAGGCGGCCGTGCCGAGCACCGGGCGGATCTCCGACCAGCCCGAGGTGAGTCCGCCCTCGAAGAGGATCAGGACCAGCGCGATCGTCCCCAGCGTCCGCGCCAGGTCGTAGTTGGAGAAGTCGATCCCGCCGATGCCTTCCGACCCGGCGAGCATCCCCAGGGCCAGGAACAGCAACAGGGCCGGGACCCGGACCCGATCCGCCAGCAGGGCCCCGGCGATCCCCGCGGCCAGCAGGACCCCGGCGATCAGGATCAGGACTGCGTCATGGTGGCCCATCCAGGGACCCTAGGGGAGAGGTGGGCGCCGTCGCGACCTAGCCGTTCTCGTCGAACGCCGCCAGCCGCGCCTCCAGCTCCTCCGGTGACCCTGGCCGGGGAACGTCCTCCGGATGCGACTCCTTCGGGTGCCTGTAGGCCCACCAGAGGAGGTTGAAGAGGACGGCGGCGGCGAGCAGGAAGCCGACCTCGATCCGGCGCTGCTCGTTGCTGATGATCGGGATGAAGTTCCAGCCGATGAAGACGACCGCGCAGGCGATCCAGCGGCCGGCCGCCCGGCGCACCTGGCCCTGGGCCACGCAGGCCTGGTTGAAGGTCACCGAGGCAAGGTAGAGGCCCATGCCGAAGGTCACCAGCAGCAGGCCGATGCGGTCGTAGGTGAACTTTTTGCCGAAGGCGATCTGCATGCATTTCGGCCCGGCGATCAGGACGACCACGGTGACCAGGGCGGTGAAGGCCAGGATCCCGAGCAGCACCATGCGCACCGTATGGCCGAATTCCCTGTCGGAGTCCGGCTCGTCGGAGGTGTGCAGGCGGGTGAGGTGGGGGAGGATCGAGGTCGAGATCGACTGGAAGAGCTGCAGCGGCGCCCGCGCCAGCATCAGCACGTTGAAGATGAAGCCTGCCTCGCTGGCGCCCTGGAGGCCGCGCATGATGATCGGGCCGGCGTTGAGGAAGGCCTGTTCGGAGAACATGATCAGCAGCACCGCCGCGGCGAAGCCGCCGCCGGCGAAGAGCGAGAAGTGCTCGTGCTCCTCGGTCTCGGTGGGCGGCGTCGGCGGCGTCAGGCGCGCTTCGCGCGCCCGCCGGAAGAAGATCGTCGGCACGATGATCAGGCCGAGGATCGGCGCCGCGACGATCCCGATCGAAACCGCCGACTGGCCGCTGAGGATGCCGACCGCGACCAGCACCGCGAAGAGGGTGCGGAAGCACGATTCCGAAAGGATCAGGCCGACGAACATCCCGAACCGCTGGCTGCCCGCGAGGAAGCCGCGGGCGAAATAGCTGACCGCGTAGAAGATGACCGAGCTGAAGTAGACCCAGTAGAGGGTTTCGTTGCCGGAGAGCAGGTCGTCCTGGATCAGGCTGCGGAGGGCGAGGGCGAGGACCGCGAAGCAGAGCGAGAGGCCGAACTGGAGCGTCGCCGCGACGCGGATCGTCTGGTCGACCGGTTCCCCTTTCGCCATCCGTTCGGAGACCTGGCGCGAGAGCAGCTGTTCGACCGGGCAGCAGAGCGCCGAGATGGTGATGAACACCGCCGACCAGAGCAGCGTGATCTGGCCGTAGTCTTCTTTGTCGAGGGCGTGGGAGGCGACGAGGAAGAAGCCGTAGGTCATCACCCCGGTGAGGCCGACCCCGACCGCGAGGAAGCCCGCGGTTTTGCCGTACTCGCCTGTGGAGGCCGCCTGGTCGCCTTTCGGGGCGGTCGCCGAGGCGTCGTTGGTGATGCTCACGTGTCGACCTCGTCGGGCGGCGTGCCGTGCAGCTTGGTCGGCGCCTCCGAGGCGACCGGCGCGGTGGCCCCCTCTTCGTAGTGCGAGGGCGGCACGCCGAGCGCCAGCTCGACCCGCCTGACCCGCTCGAAGACCCGCTGCGTCATCACCCGCTGGCCGGCCAGCAGATCCCCGATCACGCCGAGCGCAAACAGCTGCACGGCGGCGATCATCAGCACCGCGCCGAGGATCAGGCTCTGGATGTGGCCGTTGGAGTGGCCGTTGAAGACGGCGTCGATCAGGAACGGCAGCCAGGCGACGATCGCCAGCACCCCGACCACGATCGCCGCCGTGACGAAGGCCCGCAGCGGCTCGTAGCGGGCGTAGATGCGCAGGATCGCGGGCGTGTTGCGCCGCACGTAGTCGCCGGTCGACCCGGCCAGCCGCGACTCGCGGGTCTGCGGGTTGGTGCCGACCGGCACCTCGTCGACCGCGACCAGCATCTTCCCGGCCTGGACGAGGCTCTCCAGCGTGTAGGTGAAGTTGTCGACGACCGAGAGCTGCAGCGCCGCCTCGCGGTTGTAGGCGCGGAAGCCGGAGGTGGTGTCGGTGACCTCGGTGTTGCTCACACGCCTGACAACCCAGCTGCCCCAGTGTTGGAGCTGTTTCTTCGCGTCGGAGAAGTGCTCGATCCCCGCCACCTGGCGGTCGCCGACCACCATGTCGGCCTCGCCGGCGAGGATCGGCGCGACCAGCTTCGCCACGTCTGCCCCGGCGTACTGGTTGTCGGCGTCGGTGTTGACGACGACGTCGGCGCCCAGCTTCAGGCAGGCGTCGAGCCCCGCCTGGAATCCCGCCGCCAGCCCCTTGTTGTTGGTCAGGCGGACGATGTGCTCGACCCCGCATTCGCGCGCCACGGCGACCGTGCGATCGGTCGAGCCGTCGTCGATCACGAGCAGCTCGACGGTGTCGAAACCGTCGAGGGAACGCGGCAGGTCGGCGATCGTCGCCGGCAGCGTCTCTTCCTCGTTCAGGCAGGGGATCTGGATGATCAACTTCAAGGCGTGCCCCAGAGTACGTGGGCAAGGGGTCGAAGCGTGGCTAGAATCGACTGATTGACTGGTCAGTCAACTACACCAGGCGACTCTGAATTCCTGCGTCGGGCGCTCGCGCTTGCGGAGGGCGGTCGGGGCCGGGTAAGTCCCAATCCGCTCGTCGGCGCGGTCGTCGTCCGCGACGGGGAGATTATCGGGGAGGGCTTCCACGCCGCGCTCGGCGGGCTCCACGCGGAGCGGGCGGCGCTCGCCGACGCGGCCCGCCGGGGCGAGGACCCGGCCGGGGCGACGATGTACGTGACGCTCGAGCCCTGCGCCCACCAGGGCCGCCAGCCTCCCTGCAGCGAGGCGATCCTCGAGGCCGACGTCGGCCGCGTGGTGATCGCGAGCGACGACCCGACGACGAAGGCGGCCGGCAAGGGCCCCGGGCAGCTGCGCGCCGGCGGCGTACGGGTGGACTTCCTCGAGCGGGAAGACGAGGTCGCCCGCGCCGCGCGCCTGCTCAACCAGCCCTTCCGCAAGCACGGCCAGAGCGGCCGCCCCTGGGTGCTCTGGAAGACGGCGATGTCGCTCGACGGCCGCACCGCGACCCCGGAGGGGGTCTCACCCTGGATCTCCGGTGAGCGCGCCCGCGAGCTGGTCCACGTCTGGCGCGGCGAATGCGACGCGATCGCGGTCGGCATCGGCACCGTCCTCGCCGACGACCCGCTGCTGACCGCAAGGATGGGCGGCGAAGCGCGCCAGCCGGTCCGCGTCGTCTTCGACTCCGATGCCCGCCTGCCGCTCGACTCGCAGCTGGTCGCGACGCTCGACGAAGCGCCGCTGACCGTCGTCCACGGCCCCGAGGCCGACCCGCACCGGCTCGAAGCGTTGCTCGCCGCCGGCGCCGAGACGATCGCCGCCGGCGGCGCGGCGCCGGGCGAGCGCGTCCTCGCCGCGCTCGTCGAGCTCGGCCGCCGCGGCCTCACCAGCCTGATGCTGGAGGGTGGCGCGACCCTCGCCGCCGCCTTCGCCGCGGCCGAGGAGATCGACGAGGCGCGCGTCTTCGTCGCCCCGCGCATCCTCGGCGGGCCGCTGCCCGCGGTACCCGTTACGGCACTTCAGGGCGCCGCGGCGGGGTCGGAGGCCGTGGGAGAGGACACTTTGATCCGAACCCGATTCAAGGAGTGGTGATGTTCACCGGACTGGTGCAGGACATCGGCAGTGTCGAGAGCGTCGAGGGCGGCGCCGATGGCGCGCGGCTGCGGATCGCGACCAAGAAGCTGGCCGGCCAGATCGGTCTCGGCGACTCGATCGCCGTCAACGGCGTCTGCCTGACCGCCACCGAGGCCGACGCGGGCGGCTTCGCCACCGAGGCGATGAACCAGACGCTCGACGTCACCGTGATCGGCGCCCTGGAGCCCGGTTCCCGGGTCAACCTGGAGCTGGCGACGCGCGCCGACGAGCGCCTCGGCGGCCACATCGTGCAGGGCCACGCCGACGGCTCGGGCCGCGTGACGGAGGTCGCCGAGGACGGCTTCGCCCGTCGCCTCCGGGTCGAGATCCCGCCGGAGCTGCTGCGCTACGTCGTCGACAAGGGCTCGGTCGCCCTCAACGGCGTCAGCCTCACCGTCGCCACCCTCGGCGACGCCTGGGTCGAGGTCTCGCTGATCCCCGAGACGCTCGAGCGCACCAACCTCGGCGATGCCGTCCCCGGCACGCCGCTGAACGTCGAGGTCGACGTGGTCGCCAAGTACGTGGAGCGGCTGCTGTCACCATTTGCGGGAAAGGAGCGATGAGATGAGCAACGAGACCACCGATCAGGCCTTCGCGACGATCGAGGAGGCGATCGAAGACATCCGCCGCGGCAAGATGGTCGTCGTCTGCGACGGCGAAGACCGCGAGAACGAGGGCGATCTGGTGATGGCGGCGCAGTTCGCGACCCCCGAGGCGGTCAACTTCATGGCCAAGGAGGCGCGCGGGCTGATCTGCCTGGCGCTGACCCCGGAGCGCTGCCGCAGGCTCGGCCTCAACCTGATGGCGGCGAAGAACGAGGCGCCGCTGCAGACCGCCTTCACCGTCTCGATCGAGGCGGCGGGCGGGGTCAGCACCGGCATCTCCGCCCACGACCGCGCCCACACGATCCAGGTCGCGATCGACCCCGGATCGGGCCCCCGCGACATCGTCGTCCCCGGCCACATGTTCCCCCTGCAGGCGAAGGAGGGCGGCGTGCTGGAGCGCACCGGCCACACCGAGGCCTCGGTCGACCTGGCCCGCCTCGCCGGGCTGATCCCGGCCGGGGTGATCTGCGAGGTGATGAACGACGACGGCTCGATGGCGCGCGTCCCCGACCTGATCCCCTACTGCGAGCGCCACGGCCTGAAGATGATCACGGTCGCCGACCTGATCGCCTACCGGCGCCGGACCGAGAAGCTGGTCGAACGGGTGGTGGCGACGGCACTGCCGACCGCCTTCGGCGACTTCACCGCGGTCGGCTACCGCTCGCTGGTCGACGACAAACACCACGTGGCGATGGTCAAAGGCGACGTCGACGGCGCCGCCGACATCCTCGTCCGTGTGCACTCGGAGTGCCTCACCGGCGACGTCTTCCACAGCATGCGCTGCGACTGCGGCGAGCAGCTCGAGGCCTCGCTCTCGATGATCGAGCGCGAGGGGCGGGGCGTGCTGCTCTACCTCTCCCAGGAGGGGCGGGGGATCGGCCTGCTGAACAAGCTGCGCGCCTACAAACTGCAGGAGGAGGGCGCCGACACGGTCGAGGCGAACCTCAGGCTGGGGCTGCCCGCCGACCTGCGCGACTACGGGATCGGCGCCCAGATCCTCGGCGACCTCGGCCTGACCAGCATCCGCATCATCACCAACAACCCGAAAAAGATCGTCGGCATGGAGGGGTACGGGCTGTCGGTCACCGAGCAGGTGCCGATCGAGGCGGCCCCCAACATCCACAACGAGGCCTACCTGCGCACGAAGCGCGACAAGATGGGCCACATCCTCCACCACCAGGGACTCGACCTGGACGAGGAGATGCTCCACGAAGAGGAGGAACGCGACGCCGGTCACGGCGGTCACGACGCCTCGGCGAACGGCAATGGCTGACGGCGACGGGGCGTTCCTCGAGCAGTTCGACGCGGTCGAGCGCTCGGAACTGGGGTCGCTGCGCTTCGCCACCGTGGTCGGGCGCTTCTACGAGGGCCTCGCCGGGCGGCTCGAGGCCGGCGCGCGGGCGGGCTTCGAGCTCGCCGGCGTGCAGCCGGGCCAGGTCCAGCAGCACTCGGTCCCAGGGGCCTACGAGCTGCCGTTCGCGGCGAAGGCCCTGGCCGAGACCGGGGACTTCGCCGGCGTCGCCTGCCTCGGCGTCGTGATCCGCGGCGAGACGGCGCACTTCGACTACGTCTGCGGCGAGTCGGCGCGCGGGGTCCAGGAGGTCCAGCTGGCGACCGGCGTGCCCTGCGCCTTCGGCGTGATCACCTGCGACACGATGGACCAGGCGCTCGCCCGCAGCGGCGGCGACAAACGCGACCAGGGCCGCAACGCGGCGCTCACGATTTGCAGGATGGCGCTGCTGAAGCGCCGAGTCGCCTGACCGGGTACCATCCTCCGTCCAATGGCAAAGGTATGTCACAGCTGCGGCAAGAAGCCCGCATTCGGTCAGTCCCGCAGCCACTCGATGGTCGCGACGAAGCGCCGTTTTGAGCCGAACCTGCAGAAGGTCCGGATCCAGGAGAACGGCCGTCCGCTCCGCGCCTACGTCTGCACCCGCTGCCTGAAGTCCAACAAGGTCACCAAGGCCGCCTGAGCGACGGTCCGCCCGGACCGTCTGCATCCGACCGGCCCTGAGCCGGTCAAACGCAGACGGTGGGTGGGGGTTACTCGGACTCGGTCGCGACGGCCGGTTTGCCGGTGCCGTCGCCGGGGGTCTCGTGGGGCTCGACGGCCAGGTTCGGCAGGATCTTCGCGAGCCAGTCGGGCATCCACCAGGCCCGTTTGCCGAACAGGTGCATGATCGCCGGGACGAGGATCGAGCGGATGATCAGCGCGTCGACCAGGACCGCCGAGGCGAGGCCGAGGCCGAACAGCTTCGTGATCCGTTCTTCGGTCAGCATGAACGAGGCGAAGACGGTGATCATGATCGCCGCCGCCGCGGTGATCACGCGGCCGGTCAGGGCCAGGCCGCGGGTGACCGCCTCGTGGGCGTCCTTCTTGTGCTCCCACTCCTCGTGGATGCGCGACATCAGGAACACCTCGTAGTCCATCGATAAGCCGAAGACGATCGAGAACAGGAAGATCGGGAAGAAGGCGATGATCGGTCCGGTCGTGTCGACCCCGATCACGCTCGCTCCCCAGCCCTTCTGGAACACCGCGACGACGATGCCGAAGGCGGCGCCGATCGAGAGCAGGTTCATAAGGATCGCCTTCAGCGGCACCAACACCGAGCGGAAGACGGCCATCAGCAGGATCGCCGAGAGCAGGATCACGACGCCGATGTAGAGCGGCAGCTTTTCCGAGATCGCGTCGCCGAAGTCCTCGAAGATCGCGGTGATGCCGCCGACGTGGAGCACGGCGCCGGTCTTTTCTTCGATCGGCGGGATCACGTCGCCGCGGATGTGGTCGAGCAACGAGGTCGTGTCGGCGCTCTGCGGCGAGGTGGTCGGGTAGACCTGGCAGAGCCCGACCGTCTTTTCTTCGTTGAAGGCGGCGGCGGTGACAGAGGCGACGCCCGGTTCGCCTTCGAGCGTCTTGCAGGCGGTTTCGATGCCTTCGGTCTTGCCCGCGGCGGGCAGCTTGGCGACCACCGTGAAAGGACCGTTGAAGCCGGGGCCGAAGCCTTCGGCGAGCAGGTCGTAGGCCTGCCGCGTCGTCGTCCCGGTCGGTTCCGTACCGGCGTCGTTGACGCCGAGACGGAGGCTCAGGGTGGGGACGCAGAGCAGCAGCAGGAAGGCGCCGGAGAGGATCGCGGCGGTCCACGGCCGTTTCTGGATCGCCCGGCTCCAGGCGTACCAGCGGGTGTCTTCGCGCAGCGTGTTCTGGCCGCCGGAGAGGCCCGGGATCTTCCACTTGTTGACCCGGTGTCCGGCCCAGGTGAGCAGCGCCGGCAGCAGGGTCAGGGCGCCGATCATCGTCAGCAGCACCGAGAGCCCGGCGGCTACGGCGACGCCGTAGAGGAAGGTGATGTTCATCAGGAACATCCCCATCAGGGCGATGATCACCGTGGTCCCGGCGAAGAGCACGGCGCGGCCCGCGGTGTCGACCGCGTTGATCGCCGCCTCGCGCGGCGCCAGCCCCTGGTCGAGGTTGTTGCGGAAGCGGGTGACGATGAAGAGCGCGTAGTCGATCCCGACGCCGAGCCCGATCATCGCCGCCAGCACCGGGGCGAAGCTCGCCGTCTTCAGCACGTAGGTCGCCAGCGTCACCAGGCTGAGGCCGACGCCGAGCGAGAACAGCGCGGTGATGATCGGCAGCCCCATCGCGACCACCGAGCCGAAGGCGAGCAGCAGGATGATGATCGCCGCCAGCAGGCCGATCCCGAACGAGGAGTCGCCGCTTTCTTCCTTCGCTTCGGTGATCGCCTGGCCGCCCAGCTGCACTTCCAGGCCTTCGCCCTGCGAGGCCGATTCGGCGGCGTGGATGATCTTCTTGGTGCTCGACTTGTCGAGCTTGTTGGTCTGGACGTCGTACTGGATCGTCGCGTAGGCGATCTTGCCGTCCTTGGAGATCCCCGAGGCGCCGCCGCCTTCGCCGTAGGGGCTGGCGACTTCGGTCACGTGCGGCTGTTCTTCGACCGTCTTGAACAGGCTTCCCATCTCCTGCTTCACCGCGGCAGATTCGACGCCTCCTTCGGCTTTCCAGACGATCTGCCCGGTGCCGCCGGACTGTTCTTCGAAGTTGTCTTCGAGCAGTTCGTAGGCTTCGGTCGAGTCCGAGGTCGGAAGTTTGAATTCTTCGGAGTAGTCCGCGCCCTTGTTGCCCGCGATGAAGCCGATCACGAGCAGGGTGAGCAACCAGCCGAAGATCACCGTCTTGCGGTGGCCGGTGGTCCAGGTGGCAAAGCGGCGCATCGTTCTCCTTCCGTGACTGGGTGCTCGTGATCGCCGGGGGCGTGAGCCGACACTAAGGCGATCGAGGGGGCCGTTCATCGGCCCCAGGGGGGAATTGGACGGGGATGGTCCTCCACCCGAGGGTGGAGAGGGTGAACGTACCGATAAAGGCGGCGGCCGTCACCTTCGGTCACTAGGTTTCAGGACGTATGCCCGATCCGTCCATCGCCCGCTTCCGGCGGGTCGTCAGCTCTGCGCTGGCCTCTCTGGAGGCGCGGCGGCAGGAGGTGAACGACCTCAACGTCTTCCCCGTCGCCGATGGCGACACGGGCGACAACATGGCGATGACGATGCGCGCCGTGCTCGACGAGCTCGATCGGGTCGACGGCGAGGGCGTCGACGAAATGGGGCGGACGGCGCTGGTCCAGACCTTGGCCCGGGCGGCGCTGATGGGCGCCCGCGGCAACTCCGGCGTGATCCTCTCCCAGATCGTCCGCGGGGCGGCCGAGGAGCTCGCCTCGCGCCCCGGTGAGCTGGTCGACCCGCTGTTGGTCGCCGCCGCCTTCGCCTCCGCCGCCGACGCCGCCTACGACTCCGTGCGCGAGCCCGCCGAGGGCACGATGCTGACCGTCTTCCGCGAGATGGCCCACTCGCTGACCCGCCAGCTCGCCCACCTCGAGGCCGACAAACAGCGGCTCGGCGCCGACGTCTCCGAAGAGCAGCAGGACGCGATCCTGGCCGAGGTGCTGGAGCGGGCGATCGCCGACGGCGAGCGGGCGGTGGCGCGGACGCCGGAGCAGCTCGCGGTGCTGCGCGAATCGGGGGTCGTCGACGCGGGCGGCCACGGCCTGGTGCTGATCATGGCCGGCGTCGTCGCCGGGCTGCGCGGCGACGGGGCGGCGCTGCCCGAGGTCGCCCGCCACGAGCCGCCGAAGCTGACCCGACCGCACCACGAGGACAGCCGCTACCGCTACTGCACCAACTTCATCGTCTCCGGCAGCGGCATGGACGACCGCGCGGTGCTGCCGCGGCTGGAGGCGCTCGGCGACTCGGTCCTCGTCGTCGGCGACGAAGCGACGCTGAAGGTACACGTCCACACCGACACGCCGGAGGCGGCGATGGCGGTCTTCGACGGGCTCGGCGAGGTCGCCAACGTCGACGTCGCCGACATGCGCCAGCAGGTCGCCGAACGCGACGCGCGGCTGACGACGGGGCGGACCGGGGTGATCGCGGTGGTGGCGGGGGAAGGCCTGGCGCGGCTCTTCGCCGGGCTCGGCGCCGACGTCGTCGACGGCGGCGAGACGCTCAACCCCTCGACCTCGGAGCTGCTCGCCGGGATCCACGGCGCGGCGGCCGAGGAAGTGCTGGTGCTGCCGAGCTCCTCCAACGTGATCATGGCGGCGGAGCGCGCCTGCGAGCTCTCCGACAAGCCCGCCCGGGTGGTCCCGGCGACCTCCCAGCAGGCGAGTCTGCTGGCGCTGGTGGAGCTCGACCCGGCGGCGACGCTGGACGAGAACGCCGGGCGGCTGGCCGAGGCCCTGGAGGACGTGCACACCGGCGGCGTCGCCCCGGCGGCCCGCGACGACGCCCAGGGGCGCTTCAAGCGCGGCGACGCGGTCGGCTTCGCCGAAGGCGAGATCGTCGCCTGGGGCGGAGCCGGGTCGACGCTGCTGGCGACGATCGAGGTGCTCGCCGCCGACGCCGAGATCGTCACCGTGATCGGCGGCGAGGGTGCCCCGATCCCGCTCGAGGAGATCGACGCCCACGTGCCCGAGGGGGTCGAGCTGGAGAAGCACGAGGGAGGCCAGCCCAGCTGGTGGTGGCTGCTCGCGGCGCAGTAGCGGTGCGGGGGTTCGCCGGGATCGGTGAGCCGACGCGCGCCCAGCTGCGCTCCGCACCGGTCCATTGGCCGCGCCCGAGCGTGCTCGAGGCGGGCCTGGAGGCGCTCGACGGGGTCGGCCCGAAGCTGGCCGACGCCGCCCGCCGCGCCGGCATCGCCACCGTCGGCGACCTCCTCTACCGCTTCCCGCACTCCCACCGCGACCGCCAGATCCGCGCCCTGGAGGCCCTCCAGCCGGGCGAGACCGGAACCGTCCTGGTGACCGTGATGGGCAACCCGCCGCGGCCCTTCCGCCGTGGAAAACTGACGATGGTCGGCGTGAAAGTCGCCGACGAGACGGGCTCCGTGAGGGCGACCTGGTTCAACCAGCCCTGGGTGTCGGGGAAGCTGGAAAAAGGCTCGACCCTTCTGCTCACCGGCAAGCGGAGCGCCAAAGGGTTTGCCGTGAACGAGTGGGAGCTCGTCAGCCCGGCGGTCGTCCCGGAGGAAGACGATCCTCGCGCGGGTGACCCGGACCATGAGGGCGAGCACGTAGACCTCGCGCGCAGTCCTCATGGTCCGGGGCAGGACCCGCGCGCCGGAGCTTCCTTCGTCCCTGTCCATCCCGCCACCGAGGACCTCCCACCGAAGAAGATCCGCGAATGGGCCGAACGGGCGGTGCCCCTTGCCCGCAACGCGATCGAGGGCCTGCCCGCCGGCCTCCAGGCGAAGCGCCGGCTCGGCTCGGTCGCCAGCGCGATCACCGCCGCCCACTTCCCCGAGTCCCCGGAAGAACTGGAAGAGGCGCGCCGCCGGCTCGGCTTCGAAGAGCTCTTCCTCCACCAGGCGTTGCTGACGACGCGCAAAGCGACCCACCGCCGCGCCCGCCCGGCGCCGCGCTTCGGCCGCCCCGGCTCGCCGGTCGAGCGCTGGCTCGCCGCGCTGCCCTTCGCCCCGACCGCGGACCAGCGCGCCGCCTTCGCCGACCTCGATCGCGACGTCGATTCGGGCGAGCCGATGCAGCGCCTCTTGATGGGGGAGGTCGGCTCGGGCAAGACCGTGGTCGCCCTCTACGCGATGCTGCGGGCGCTCGAAGCCGGCCACCAGGCGGCGCTGATGGCGCCGACCGAGACGCTCGCCGAGCAGCACGCGATCACCCTCGGGCGGCTGCTCGCCGCCGAGGCGACGCCCTTCGCCCTGCTGACGGGGGCGACCTCCGCAGCCAACCGCCGGCGGGCGCTCGACCAGCTCGCCTCCGGCGAGCTGGGGCTGATCGTCGGGACCCACGCGCTGATCGAGCCGACGGTGCGGTTCGCCCGACTCGGCCTCGTGGTGATCGACGAGCAGCACCGCTTCGGGGTCGAGCAGCGGCGCGCGCTCGACGCCAAGGGGGTCGAGGGGATGTGGCCGCACGTCCTCCACATGACCGCGACGCCGATCCCGCGGACCCTCTCCCTGACCGAGTACGGGGACCTCGACACCACCGCGCTGCACGAGCTGCCGGCGGGGCGCAAGCCGGTGACGACGAAAGTGGTCGGCGAGGACGACCGCGAGGTCGCCTACGAGTTCCTCCGCAAGCGCCTGCGGGAAGGGCGCCAGGCCTTCGTCGTCTGCCCACTGGTCGAGGTCTCGGAGAAAATGCCGGGCAAGGCGGCGGGAGAGGAGGCCGAGCGGCTGCGCCGCGGCGAGCTGCGCGATTTCCGGGTCGGCCTCCTGCACGGCCAGATGCACTCGACCGAGAAGGCGGCGGCGATGGCGGCCTTCGCCGCGGGCGAGACCGACGTGCTGGTGGCGACGACGGTGATCGAGGTCGGCATCGACGTGCCGAACGCGACCGTGATGCTGATCGAGGGCGCCGAGCGCTTCGGCGTCTCCCAGCTGCACCAGCTGCGCGGCCGGGTCGGGCGCGGCGAGCATCCCTCGCAGTGCCTGCTGTTCGCGGGCGAGGCGGGGGAGATGGCGCGGCGCCGGCTGGCCGCGGTGGAGCGCACCCGCGACGGCTTCGAGCTGGCCGAGGTCGACCTGCTGCTGCGCGGCGAGGGGGAGATCCTCGGCACCCGCCAGAGCGGCATGGCGCGCTTCCGGGTCGCCAAATTGCCCGACGACGAGGGCCTCCTGGTGGAAGCGCGCGAGCAGGTGATGGCGCTCCTGCGCCGGTACGGCTCGCTCGACGATCCCGCCCTCGGCCCCCTGCTCGAGGCCGCTCGCCGTCGCTTCGGCGCCGGCGCCGCCGACCCGATCCCGCTTTGATCTGCTCATGTCGATGACGAGGGGTCGGTGATGACATGCGCGTGATCGCCGGAGAGCTGAAGGGCCAGAGGCTGGTCGCCCCGCGGGGGTGGAAGGTGCGGCCGACCTCGGAGCGGGTCCGCGAGGCCGTCTTCTCGACCCTCGGGCCGCGGGTCGAGGGTGCGACGGTGCTCGACCTCTACTGCGGCACCGGGGCGCTGGCGATCGAGGCGCTCTCGCGCGGCGCCGGCCGCGCCACCCTGGTCGACCGCGACACCCGCCCGGCGCTCGGCAACGTCGAGCGGCTGGGGCTCGCCGACCGGGCCGAGCTGGTCCGCGCCGAGGCGGGCGACTGGCTCGCCGCGGCGGCCGGCTCCCGAGGACGCGTCTACGACCTCGTCTTCATCGATGCCCCTTATAGACTCGCCGATCTCGTGGCCCGGCAATTGGACACGTACCTGGCGGGGGTCCTGGCCCCCGGCGGCCGCGCCGTCGTCGAGAGCGGCGCCCGGCGCCCCCTGGCGATCGGCTCGCTGGAGCGGCTGCGGCAGCGGCGCTACGGCGCCGCCGACGTCTCCATCTACGCGCGGGAGGACGAGTGAGCGAACGCAACGGAACGGTCGTCTGCCCGGGGACCTACGACCCGGTGACCAACGGCCACCTCGACATCATCACCCGCACCTCGAACGTCTTCGACAAGGTCGTCGTCGGCGTCGTCAACAACCCGCTGCGCAAGAACAAGACGCTGTTCACGGCGGAGGAGCGCAAGGCGTTCATCGAGGAGGCGACGGCCGAGATCGCCAACGTCGAGGTCCAGATCTTCTCCAAACTGCTGGTCGAGTTCGCCCGCGAAAACGGCGCCCACGCGATCGTCAAGGGCATGCGGGCGATCTCCGACTTCGAATACGAGTTCGAGATGGCGCAGCTGAACCGCAAGCTCGACCCGGGGATCGAGAGCATCTACGTGATCGCCTCGCCGCACTACTCCTTCCTCTCCTCGACCGGGGTGAAGGAAATGGCGACCTTCGGCGGCGACGTCTCCGACCTGGTCCCGCCGAACGTCGTCCAGGCCCTCGCGGAGCGGCTCTCCGGCAGGTAGACGAGGCCGTCGGCGGCCGTACGGCTGACGCGCAAGGTAGGGTTGTTTGCGCTCGTCCCTTCCTGGGCATCTCCTTGCAAATTCGCCCAGGGCTACTCTTTCTTTGCCCAAAACCCCCGCATACACGTAGGCTTACCCACCGAATTCATGGACGTCCTGGTCCTCATAGACAAACTCGACGACGTAGTCCACAACGCCCGCCCGGTCCCGCTGACCGATCAGGTGCGTGTCGACCGCGAGGAGATCTACGACCTCCTCGACCAGATGCGCGCGACGATCCCGGAGGAGATCAAGCAGGCCCGCTGGATCGTCAAGGAGCGCCAGGAGATGCTGGCGGAGGCGAAACGCGAGGCCGAGCGCATCGTCCGCGAGGCGCGCGAGCAGCAGGCCCGCCTGATCTCCGACGAGGAGGTCACCAAACAGGCCGAGCGCGCCGCCGACGAGATCGTCGAGGACGCCCGCAACCGCGAGCGTGAAATCCGCCTCGGCGCCGAGGACTACGCCGACGAGATCCTCAACACCCTCGAAGTCAACCTGCAGAAGTTCCTCGCCGCCGTCCAACGCGGTCGCGATCGGCTGGCCGGGCGCGAGGAAGAACCGGCGCCCGAGCTCGATCAGGCTCCTTAGGGGTTGGGCTTGGAGGGAGCCGGTCTCGGTCACCCTCCTCTCTCAAACTCGGGCTGCATCGTGCGGCGGACGCACGAGGTGCGTTTCGGGCCCTCGTTACAAGCCGTTCGGAGGGTGACCGAGACCGGATCTATCGACCGGACCCGAGGTTCGGAGCCTGCTCTCGATGCGCCTAGCTGGACGGCTTCGTAACGAGCCCCGCCAGGTCGCCGAACCTCAAGCCGCGGCCCTGGGGCGGTGATCCTGACCCTCTCCGAACGGCTTGTAACGAGGGCGCGGAGCAAGTCCTCGGACGGGCGAAGCCGATCCAGCCCGAGTTTGAGAGAGGAGAGGGTCAGGATCACCGCCTCGCAGACCTCATCCCTTGCTCGTCCCTACTCCAGCTTGAGGTTTTTCAGGGCCGCCCACCGAGCGTCGATCGGCTTCTCGTGTTCGTGATCGGCCGGGTCGGCGTCGTTCAGCGGCTCGCCGCAGTCCGGGCAGAGGCCGAGGCAGTCGGGGCGGCAGAGGATCTGGGTGGGGAGGGCGAGCATCACCGCGTCGTGGGCCCAGCGGCCGATGTCGAGCTCGTCGTCCTCGACGTAGGGGGAGCGAAGCTCGGCGTCGTCGGTGGCGCTCTGGTCGACCTCCCGCGCCTCGACCTCGAGGTCGATCGCGGCGGGCTCGAGGCAGCGCATGCAGGGTCCCTCGATGTGGACCGGGAAGTTCAGCTTGAAGGCGAGGCCGCTGGAGTGGCGGGAAGCCTCGAGGCGCATGGTCGGCGCCGCCGGGTCGGCGACGTAGGTCTGCCCGCCGAGGTCGAAGGGCGCGAGCTCGACCGGCAGCTCGATTCGCTTGCCGTCCCCCGGGGAAAGGTTGAGGCGGGAGATGTCGATGACGGTCTGCGGTGCGCTCGGCATATCCTCCGAGGTTAGGGAATGTCCGATTTCAGCTGGAAACCAGATGGCTACCTCGACCTGATCCGCGGGGAGGTCCCGCGCTACGAGGAGCTCCAGGACGAGGCGATCAAGGCGATCCCCTTCGCCCCGCAGCGCGTGCTGGAGCTGGGGATGGGGACGGGGGAGACGACCCGGCGGCTGCTGGCGGCCTACCCGGACAGCTGGGTGATCGGCCTCGACTCGTCCCCGGAGATGGTCTTCCGCGCCCGCGAGATGTACGACGACGTGCAGCTGGCGCGGATCGAGGATCCGCTGCCGGACGGGCCCTGGGACCTGGTCATCGGCGTGCTCTCGATCCACCACCTGACCGCGCCGCAGAAGCGGGAACTATTCCGCCGCGTGCGCGAGCAGTCGCGGGCGCTGGTGGTCGGCGACGTGGTCAAGGCCGACGTCCAGGTGACGCCGATCGAGGAGGGCTACGACTTCCCCGAGAGCGCCGCCGACCTGGCGGAGTGGAGCGGTGGCGAGGTGACCTGGGCCGCCGACGACCTGGCCGTCGTGCGCGCGACCTACTGAGGACCCATCCGCGGCTCCGACCATGTAGCATTTCGCGACTCATGGCCGTCCCGAAGAAGAGAACCTCCAGCGCCCGCCGCGACAAGCGCCGCGCCCAGCACAAGGCCGGCAAGGCCGCCCTGGCGCGCTGCCCGCGCTGCCACAGCCCGCATATGCCCCATCGGGTGTGCCCGACCTGTGGCACCTACGACGGTCGCGAGGTCGTCTCCCACAAAGTCACCGACTCGACGGTGACCACCGCCGACAGCTGATCCACCCGTGGCGCAGAGTCGCCCGGTGACGATCGCCCTCGACGGTTTCGGGGCAGAGCAGGGTTTCGACGTCCTCGCCGAGGGGGCGCGACGCGCTGCCGCCGACGGGATCGGGGTGCGCGTCTTCGGGCCGCAGCGCTCGCTCGGGCTCGACGGGGTGGAGGGGATCGAGGTGATCCCGACCACCGAGTGGATCGGCAACGACGACGACCCGGTGCACTCGGTGCGGGAGCGCAAGGAGGCCTCGGTGGTCCGCGCCGCCCGCGACGTCGCCGAGGGCAACGCCGCGGCGATGGTCAGCCTCGGCTCGACCGGGGCGACGATGGCCGCCGCCACCTTCGGCCTGCGCCGGCTCAAAGGCGTGCAGCGGCCCGCGCTCGCCGTCCGCATCCCCTCGCCGATCAAACCGGTGCTCTTCCTCGACGTCGGCGCCAACGTCGAGGTGCGCGCCCAGCACCTGGTCCAGTTCGCCTTCCTCGGCGCCGCCTTCAGCGCCGCCGTGCTCGACGTGCGCGAGCCCTCGGTCGGCCTGCTCACGGTCGGCGAGGAGGCGGGCAAGGGGCGGCCGGAGATCGTCGAGGCGCACCGGATCCTCGTCGAGGCGCCCGGGGTCAACTTCGCCGGCAACGTCGAGGGCGGTGACCTGCCGGAAGCGAAGGTGGACGTCGTCGTCACCGACGGCTTCACCGGCAACGTGGCGCTGAAGGTGATGGAGGGCGCGGCGCGGACGCTGGCCGGCGCGATCTCCGACCTCGCCCACAAGAACGTGCTCGCCGCCGCCGGGGGCCTGCTGCTGAAACCGGCCCTGGGCGGGCTGCGCGAGGAGTTCGACCCCGACACGACCGGCGGCGCGATCCTGCTCGGGCTGCGCGCGGTGGCGGTCGTCGGCCACGGCTCCTCGGGCCCGGACGGGGTCGCCAACGCGGTGCGGCTGGCCGCCCGCTCGGTCAGGGTCGACGCGGTCGGGCGCACCGCGGCGCTGCTGCGCGAGGGTCACGCCGGCCGTGGCGCGCTGGCGGGCGACGAGGCCGGCGACGCCACTGCGTGATAATCGGTTGACGATGGAGCGCGACGAAGTCATGGACCTGGTCCGCGAGCACCTCGCCGAGGAGCTCGAAGTGGACCCCGGCCGAATCGAGGAGAGCACCCGCTTCCGCGAGGACCTCGAGGCGGACTCGCTCGACCTCTACGAGCTGGTGATGGAGCTCGAAGACCGCTACGGGATCAAGGTCAGCGAGGAGGAGGCGACGCGGATCTCCACCGTGGGCGACGCCGTCGCCTTCGTCCTGGAGCGGGCTCCTGCCTGAGCCGGCCGGCACCGGGACCGAGGATCCCGCCGCGGGCGGGGCCCCCGACCTCGCCGATCGCGAGGCCGTCGCCGCCCTCGCCGCGCTGATCGCCGACCTGCCCGACGAGCTCCGCCGCCAGGCGCTGACCCACTCCTCCTGGACCGAGCGCCGGGTCGACTCCTACGAGCGCCTCGCCTTCCTCGGCGACAGCGTGCTCGGGCTGTCGGTCGCGGGCGAGCTCTACCGCCGCTTCCCCGACGTCGCCGCGGGCGGCCTCACCAAGATCCACAACCAGGCCGTCTCCGGGGTCTCCTGCGCGGCCGTGGGACGACTGCTCGGCGTGCCGGAGATGCTGCGGGCGAACGAGCCCGACGAAGTCACCGCGGCGATCCCGGCGGAGGTGCTGCTGGACGGCGAGCGGCCCCTGCCGGAGGCGACCGAGGCGCTGATCGGCGCCTGCCACACGGCCTTCGGCTTCGAGCGCACCTCGGGCGCCGTGGCGGCGGCCTTCGAGCCGCGGATCGAGCTCGCCTCGGAGACCCGGATCGACTTCAAGAGCGCCCTGCAGGAGATGCTGGCCCGGCGTGGGGCGCGCGTGAGCTACGAGGTGACGGCCGCCACCGGCCCGCCCCACCGACGCACCTTCGAGGTGGCGGCGATCGTCGACTCCGAGCAGGTCGGCGCAGGCGAGGGCCGCAGCAAGAAGGCGGCCGAGCAGGTGGCGGCCGAGCAGGCGCTAAGGGCGCTCGGAGGCTAGGAGGTCGGTTCGGGGGCGGGGGTCGGGACGGCGTGGTTCGCGGCCGCCCCGCCCGTCCGAGTTGCGTCCCGGGCGTCTCGTGGCGGCCCGGGCAGGCTGTGGCCGCCACGAGACGCCCGGGACGTGAGGCTCCCGCAGGGAAGTCCACACGGACGTGGGAGAGATGCCGGGAACGTCACTCTTCCCCATGCCTCCCGTCACAGGATCGGGGTCGGCCCCTGGTGAGTTCGCACTTTCGCTCGCTATGCGAGCAGAACTGCGAACTCACCAGGGGGAGGCATGAGGAAGACAGGACGAACCGTCAACTTCCCCCGCCCCTCGTCACGGATCCAAGGAGTTCGTGACCGATCACGCGCCTTCGTGCCCCGACACGCGCATCTCTGCGCCGGGGCACGCCCGGGCCCTCGCCTCCCCCCACATCCCCGGCCTTCTCGGTGGCGGCCACAGCCTGCCCGGGCCGCCACCGAGAAGGCCGCGTCCCTTTCAGCTCCGGGCGCCAGCTCCGGGCGCCAGCTCCCACGGCCCCAAGCCACCCCACCCCACCCGCCGGACCTGGGTCTGTTCGCCCAGTCCGCCGTCCCGTCCGGAGTTTGCGGGAATCTGGACTGCCCGGCGTCCTATGGGCGTGGAAAGGTAAACGGGATGTATCTGAGATCGATCACGATGAAGGGCTTCAAGTCCTTCCCCGAGCGGGTGAGCCTTGAGTTCTCGCCCGGCGTCAGCGTGATCGTCGGGCCGAACGGCTCCGGCAAGAGCAACATCACCGACGCGGTGCTGTGGGCGCTGGGCGAGCAGAGCCCGGGGGCGATCCGCGGCGCCTCGATGCAGGACGTGATCTCCGCCGGCGGCAAGAACATCGGCCGGCGGCGCGAAGCCCAGGTGGAGGTCGTGATCGACAACTCCGACGGTCGGGCGCAGACCGAGTTCTCCGAGATCGCGGTGGAGCGGCGGCTGGATCGGGGCGGCGACGGCGGCTACCGGCTGAACGGGGCGCGGGCGCGCCTCGCCGACGTGATCGAGGTGCTGTCCGACACCAACCTCGGGCGCGAGATGCACTCGGTGATCAGCCAGGGAAGGGTGGAGACGATCATCCACTCCAAGCCGCGTGAGCGGCGCCTCTTGATCGAGGAGGCGGCGGGCCTCGGCAAGCACCGCAAACGGCGCCGCCGGGCCGAACTGAAGCTGCGCGGGACGCGCGACAACCTCGATCGCGCGCTGGACGTCGAGCGCGAGGCGCGGGCGCGGCTGCGGCCGCTGAAACGGCAGGCGCAGGCGGCCGAGATCGGGGCGCGGATCGACCGCGAGGAAATGGAACTGAAGGGGCGGATCGTCTCCGAGGAGCTGCGCTTCGGCGCCGACCGGGCCGCCGCGGCGGCGAAGGCGGCGGCCACGGCGCGGGCGGCGCGGACGAAGCTCGAGGAGCAGCTGGCCGAGGTCAGCAAGCGCCGCTCCGCCGCCGAGGAGCGCTTCGCCGAGCGCGACCGGGCGCGGACCCAGGCCTGGGGCGTGCTGACCAAGCTGCGGGCCGAGTCGGAGCGGGTCGCGGTGCGGGTCGCCGGGCTCTCGCGCAGCGAGGCCGAGGTCGAGGCGCGGCTGGAGGCGCTGCGGGCCGAGCTCGGGCCGCTGTCCCTGGACGTCAGCGGCGGCGAGGCGCCGACCCAGCGGGCGCGGCAGCTGGAAGCGGAGCTGGGCGAGGTCGACGCGGGGCTGAAGACGGCGCTCGACGGGCTGGCGACGGCGAGCTCCGAGGACGCCTCCGAGAGCGCCCGCGAGCGCGCGCTCGGCGAGGTCCGGGTGGGGAGCGAACGGGCGATCCGCCACGCGCGCCGCGCCGAGGGCCTGCTCGGCGAGCGCCACCGCGAGAAGATGCGGGCGCGCCTGGCCGGTGGGCAGGAACTGCTGGAGGACGTGCGCGAGGCGCTGGCCGCGGTCGAGGGGGCCGGCGACGCGATCCGCGTCCGGGTCGAGCGGACCGAATCGACGGTGGTCGGCAACGACGGCGACAGCGACGAGATCGCCGACGAGCTGCGCGCCTGCACGAAGCTGGAGATGGAACTGCAGGCCCAGATGAGGTCGGTGAGCGAAGAGCTGACCCAGGCCGAGGTCGAGGCCGCCCACCTGGGCGACCGGCGCGCCGAGGCGGAACGGGAGATGGCGTCGATCGTCGAGAGGCTGGGCGAGGAGGTGCCCGCGGCCGCGGAGGCGATGAGCGAGGAGGAGCGGGCGGAGATCGACCGCAAGCTGGAGCGACTCGACCGCCGGCGTGCCCAGATCGGCCCGGTCAACCCGCTCGCCGAGCACGAATACGAAGAGGCGAGCGAGCACGTCGAACAGCTGCAGGCGCAGCGCGAGGACACCGAGCGGGCGATGCGCGAGCTGGAGGCGCTGATCCGCGAAATCGACGACGAGATCGAGCGGGCCTTCGAGGAGACCTTCGAGGCGACCGCGAAGAACTTCGAGGAGATGGTCGAACACCTCTTCCCCGGCGGCCGGGGTCGGCTGCGCCGGGTCAGCCTGCGGGCGGTCCACGAGGAGGAGGCGCCGGCCGAGGGCGAGGAGGGGGACGAGGCCGCCGAGCCCGATCCCGACGAGGAGGAGCGCGAAGAACGCGACGAGTTCGGAGTCGAGATCGAGGTCAACCCGGCGGGCAAGTCGACCCGCAAGCTGTCGCTGATGTCGGGCGGCGAGAAGTCGCTCGTCGCGCTCGCCTTCGTCTTCGCCGTCTTCCTCGCCCGGCCCTGCCCCTTCTACATCCTGGACGAGGTCGAGGCCGCCCTCGACGACACCAACATCGACCGCTTCCTGCAGCTGATCCGCCGCTTCTCCGACCGCGCCCAGTTCGTCATCGTCACCCACCAGAAACGCACCATGGACGCCGCCGACGTCCTCTACGGCGTGACCATGGGCGGCGACGGCGTGACCAAAGTCGTCAGCCGCAAGCTTCCCCGCGACCGCGCCGGCGAAGACGAAGCCGACGACCCCGCCGCCGGCCCCGAGTCCCTCACCGCCGTCGCCTAGCCCTGCCCGGGGTAGGCTCTCCCTGAGGAGGGAGGGAGATGGCCCAGGGCCATATGGACCGGCTGTCGTCGTTCGACACGTCGTTCCTCGCCAACGAGAAGGACAACGCGCACATGGCGATCGGGGCCGTGCTGGTCTTCGACGGGGCGGCGCCGGGGCAAGACGAGTTCCTGGCCCAGGTCCATTCGCGGCTGCACCTGCTGCCGCGGCTGCGGCAGCGGCTGTTGACGCCGCCGCTCGGCCTCGGCACGCCGTTCTGGGTCGACGACGAGACCTTCGACCTGCGCCGCCACGTCGGCCGCGCCACGCTGCCCGCCCCGGGCACCGACGAGGAGCTCCGGGCGCTCGCGGCGGAGCTCCTCACCCCGCCGCTCGACCGCGGCAGGCCGCTCTGGGAGCTGACCCTGGTCGACGGGCCGGCCGCGGATCGCTTCGCGATCGTCTGGAAGACCCACCACGCGATGGCCGACGGGATCTCCGCCCTCGACATCGGGATGCTGCTCTTCGACGCCGAGCCCGACGCCCCGCCTCCGGCCCGGGCCGAGCCCTGGCGCCCGCACCGCTCGCCCTCGGCGCCCGGTCTGATCGGCCACGCCGCCGCCGGCATCCTCGCCACCCTCCGTCGCCTCCTCCGCTGGCTCGGCCGCGCCGCCCACGATCCCGCCGACGCCTCGCGGCGCGCCGGTGACGGGCTCGCCGGCCTCTGGGAGGTGACCTGGAACCTCGCCCGCCGGGCCCCGCGCGTGCCGCTCAACCCGCCCACCGTCGGCCCGCGCCGCGAGGTCGACTGGCGCGCCTTCGACCTGGCCGAGTTCAAGCGGATCAAGAACGCCCTCGGCGGCACCGTCAACGACGTCTCGCTCGCCGTCGCCGCCGGCGCCCTGCGCGCCTGGCTGGCAGAACGGGAACCCCGCGTCCTTGGTCGCCCTGTGGGCGACCAAGGACGCGGGGTCGAGCTGAAGGCGCTGGTGCCGGTCTCGATCCGCACCGTCGACGAGCACGGCGAGCTGGGGAACAAGCTGACCGCGATGCGGGGGCCGCTGCCGGTCGGGATCGCCGACCCGGTCGAGCGCCTGCGGGTCATCTCCGTCGCGATGGACGGGCTCAAGGCCTCCAAGCAGCCGCTCGGCGCGGAAGCGATCTGGGGCCTCAACGACTGGTTCCGCGATTTCGCTCCGCCGATCCTCCTCGCCCCGACCGCGGCGGTCAACTTCTCCACCCGCCTCTTCAACCTTCTCGTCACCAACTTCCCCGGTCCGCAGATCCCCTTCTACCTGCGCGGCCGCGAGCTGACTGCGATCCACCCGGTCGGCTTCCTCGCCCACCGCCACGGCCTCGCGATCGCGATCCTCTCCTACAACGGTCGGGTCAGCTTCGGCCTGCTCGCCGATCCCGACTCGGTCCCCGGGGTGGAGCGACTGGCCGCGCACCTCGAGGCCGCGGTCGCCGAGTTGAGCGACGCCGCCACCCGAGTCGCCCCGCCGCTAGCCTCCCCGGGCGATGGCGACCAGCTGGCAGGAGATGATCGACCTCGGTTCGCGCGAGCCCGCGAACGTCGAGCCACCCGCGGAGGCTGAGCCGGAGCGCCGCCGCGGCGTCTTCCGCCGCCTGCGCGAGTCGCTCTCCAAATCACGCCAGGCGCTGCAGGAGGAGATCAGCGCCTCGGTCTTCGAGAAGATCGACGACGAAACCTGGGAACTGCTGGAGGAGGCGCTGATCCTCGCCGACGTCGGCGCGCCGACCACCGCCGCGGTGGTGGAGAAACTCGAGCACGAGGTCGACTCCGGCGCCGTCCCCGCCGAGCCCGGGCCGATCCGCGACCGGCTGATCGAGATCCTCGCCGAGGTCGCCGCGACCGCCCGCGCGAAGATCGACCTCTCGGCCCAGCCCGCGGTGCTGATGATGGTGGGCGTCAACGGCACCGGCAAGACGACGACGATCGGCAAGATCGCCTGGCACCTCTCGAAGGAATTCGGCCTCTCGGTGGTGATGGGGGCGGGTGACACCTACCGCGCCGCCGCCGCCGAGCAGCTCGCCGAGTGGGCGAACCGCGCCGGCGCCGAGCTGGTCCGCGGACAGGCCGGCGCCGATCCCGGCTCGGTCGCCTACGACGCCGTCTCCGCCGCCGTCGCCCGCGACGCCGACGTGGTGATCATCGACACCGCCGGTCGGCTCCACACCCAGGACAACCTGATGGAGGAGCTGGCCAAGGTCCGCCGCGTGATCGGCAAACTGATCCCCGAGGCGCCGCACGAGACGCTGATCTCGATCGACTCGACCACCGGTCAGAACGGCCTGCGCCAGGCGAAGGTGTTCTCCGAAGCCGCCGAGGTCGACGGCGTCGTCCTGACCAAGCTCGACGGCACCGCCAAGGGCGGCATCGCGCTGGCGATCGCCTCGGAACTGGGGATCCCGGTGAAGCTGATCGGGGTGGGGGAGAAGCTCGAGGACCTGCGTCCGTTCGATCCCGACGAATACGCCGCCGCGCTGCTGGCTCCGGCCGAGTAGGGGGGAGTAGCCTGATCTGATGTTCGACCAGCTTTCCGACCGCCTTCAGTCGACTCTCTCGGACGTCCGCTCGCGAGGCAAACTGAGCGAATCCGACATCGACTCGGCGATGCGCGACATCCGGCTCGCGCTGCTCGAGGCGGACGTCAACTTCAAAGTCGTCAAAGCGTTCACGAAAACGCTGAAAGAACGCTGCCTCGGCGCCGAGGTGATGGACAGCCTCGACCCCGGCCAGCAGGTCGTGAAAATCGTCAACGAGGAGCTCGCCGACCTGATGGGCGGTACCGGCGCGGAGCTGGCGATGGCGAGCAGCGGCCCCACCGTGATCCTGATGGCGGGCCTGCAGGGCTCCGGCAAGACGACCGCCTGCGCCAAGCTCGCCCAGTTCTTCGGCAAGCAGCGCAAAGACGTCGCGCTCGCCGCCTGCGACGTCTACCGGCCCGCCGCGGTCGACCAGCTGATCACGATGGGCCACCGCGCCGGCGCCCACGTCTACGAGAAAGGCACCGACGCCGACCCGGTCGACATCGCCACCTGGGCGCTCGAGCGCGCCCGCGAGGAGCGCCGCGACGTCCTCATCATCGACACCGCCGGCCGCCTCCACATCGACCAGGACCTGATGGGGGAGCTGTCGCGGATCCGCGACAGGACGAAGCCGCACGACGTGCTGCTGGTGGTCGACGCGATGACCGGCCAGGACGCTGTCGGCGTCGCCGAATCCTTCGCCGAGGCGGCCGAGTTCGACGGCGTGGTGATGACCAAGCTCGACGGCGACGCCCGCGGCGGCGCCGCGCTCTCGGTCAAGGCGGTCACCGGCAAGCCGATCATGTTCGCCTCGACCGGCGAGAAAATCGAGGACTTCGACAAGTTCCACCCGGACCGCATGGCGCAGCGGATCCTCGGCATGGGCGACGTGCTCAGCCTGATCGAGAAAGCCGAAAGCCAGGTCGACGAGAAGGCCGCCGAGGAACTCCAGGACAAACTGAAAAAGGACCAGTTCACGCTGGAGGACTTCCTCACCCAGATGCGCCAGGTGCGCAAAATGGGGCCGCTCAGCGGGATCCTCGGGATGTTGCCGGGGATGGGGGCGATGAAACAGCTGAAGAACGCCAACATCGACGAGCGCCAGCTCGACCGCACCGAGGCGATCATCCTCTCGATGACGCCGGCCGAGCGCGCCGACCCGCACCTGATCAAAGGCCGGCGGCGCAAACGGATCGCCGACGGATCGGGGACGAAAGTGCAGGAGGTGCGGGCGCTGGTCAAACAGTTCGACCAGATGCGGGTGATGATGCGCTCGATGGCGAACGGGAAAATGCCGGACCCGCAGAAACTGATGGCGATGAGCGGACAGGCCCCGCGACCGAAGGTCCGCAGGCGCTGAAACCGCTGGTGCTGTACAGTCTCCCGCCCTATGGCAGTCCGAATCAGACTTAGACGAGTGGGTTCCAAGAAGAACCCGGTGTGGCGGATCGTCGTCGCCGACAAACGCAGCCCGCGCGACGGTCGGACGATCGAGACGATCGGCCAGTACAACCCGCAGACCGAGCCCTCGACGATCGTCGTCGACGAGGAGCGCGCCCGCCACTGGCTCGAGCACGGCGCCCAGCCGTCGGAGACCGTGGCCACCCTGCTGCGGACCAAGGGCATCGCCGCCAACGGCAGTTAAGCGCTGGTCGTCCACGGCGATGACCGAGCTGCTCGAATTCCTCGTCAAGGCCCTCGTCGAGGAGCCTGAGGCCGTCGAGGTCGAGGAGCTGGAAGAGGACGGCGACCTGATCTACGAGATCACCGTCGCCGACGGCGACCTCGGCCGCGTGATCGGCAAAGGCGGCCGCGTCGCCAACGCGATCCGCACGATCGCCAAGGCCGCCGCGGTGCGGATCGACCGCCGCGTCATCGTCGACATCCTCGACTGACCCAGGCCGCTTCCCGTGCGGCTGGACATCTTCTCCCTCTTCCCGGAGGCCTTCGACTGGCTGCAGACGCAGCGCCCGGTGCAGAACGCGCTGAAGGAAGGCAACGAGCTGCGGCTGTTCAACTACCGCGACTCGACCCCGCTGTCGGGGCGCCAGGTCGACGACGCGCCCTACGGCGGCGGCGCCGGGATGGTGCTGCGGGTCGACGTCATCGACGCGGCGCTGCAGGCGGCCTACGGCGACGGATTGCGGCCGCGGATCGTGCTGCTGACGCCGACCGGGCGGCTGCTCGACGACGAGCTCGCCGACGAGCTGGTGCAAGAACGGCACGTGGCGCTGCTCTGCGGGCGCTACGAGGGCTTCGACGAGCGCATCCACGAGCACTTCGCCGACGACGAGGTCTCGATCGGCCGCTACGTGCTGGCCGGGGGGAGCTGCCGGCGATGGTCGTCGCCGACGTGCTGATGCGCAAGCTGCCGGGGGCGCTCGGCAACGCCGCCTCGGCCGCCGAGGACTCCTACAGCCAGGTGCTGGAGGGGATGCCGGAGTACCCGCACTACACGCGGCCGCCGGTCCACCGGGGCTGGAAGGTGCCCGACGTGCTGCTTTCGGGGGACCACGAGAAGGTGCGCGAATGGCGCCTGGAGCGCAGTCGGGAACGTGCCGAGGCCTATGCGGAAGAGGAGCGCAAGGCCGCTTCTTCCCCGGAGTAGCTACCATTCCGCGAACCGCGCGGATCCCGACCCGGGGGCTGGGCGGTTTTTCTTCGCCCCGACCCGACGAACGCAAAGACTTCCTATGAGCTCAGTTATCGACAGCATCGAGCGCGACCAGCTGAAGCAGGGCCTGCCCTCCTTCGATCCCGGCGACCGCGTCCGCGTCCACTTCCAGGTGATCGAGGGAACCCGCAAACGGACCCAGGTCTTCGAGGGCGTCGTGCTGCGCCGGCAGGGCTCGGGCGCGCGGGAGACGTTCACGGTCCGCAAGCAGTCCTTCGGCGTCGGTGTCGAGCGGACGTTCCCGCTCCACTCGCCGAAGATCGAGAAACTCGAGGTGGCGGCGCGCGGTGACGTGCGACGCGCCAAGCTCTACTACCTGCGCGGTCGGATCGGCAAGGCGGCCCGGGTGGCCGAGCGCCGCTGGGGCATCGACGAGGACATGGTCTCGAAGCCGACGGCCACCGCCACCGAGTCGACCGCCGTCGACGCCGACGGCGTGAGCCAGGAGGAGGTCGTGCCGGTCGAGGTGCCGGAGACCGCCGCCGAGGCGACGGCGGAGGCCACCGAGGCCGC
Source organism: Solirubrobacterales bacterium (assembly GCA_047601885.1). Lineage (GTDB taxonomy): Bacteria > Actinomycetota > Thermoleophilia > Solirubrobacterales > 70-9 > VAYN01. The sequence goes on along the minus strand of JASGIK010000001.1, from coordinate 302,326 downwards.
GCCGGCCGAGACCGAGGACACTGCTGGGGAGCAGGCCGCGGAGGCGGGCGCCGAGGAGGCGCCGGCCGCGGATGGGGGGGCTGAGACTGATGCAGCGGCGGAGGGCGACGCGGAGCCTGTCGCCGCCGCCGAGACCGAGGACAGCGCAGCATCTGAGGAGCCCGAGGACGAGGAGCCGGACAAAGCCGGTGACTCCGACGAGGACTCCGCCGGCTGAAACTCTCGCTGCCCAAGCCGAAGAGCAAAGCGGGCGGCCTGATCGAGCTGGTCGTCATCGTCGCGCTCGCCCTCGGGCTGGCGCTGGCGATCCAGGCCTGGATCGTGAAGCCGTACCAGATCCCCTCCGGCTCGATGGAACCCACCCTCGACATCGGTCAGCGGGTCCTGGTCAACCGCTTCGTCTACCACCTGCACGAACCGAAGATCGGCGACATCGTCGTCTTCCATCCGCCCGAAGGGGCCGAGACGGCGGCCGAGTGCGGCGTCGACGTGCCCGACACCGAGCCCTGCCCGAAGCCGACCGAAGAAGAGTCCTCGCAGAACTTCATCAAGCGGATCGTCGCGGTCGGCGGCGACACGCTCTCGATCAAGGAAGGACACCCGGTGGTGAACGGGGTGGAGGACAAAGACGAGCCCTACATCCGTGCCTGCGGCCGCGCTTCGGTCTGCAATATGCCGACGACGATCACGATTCCCAAGGGTTACTTCTTCATGATGGGGGACAACCGTGGCGAAAGCGACGACAGCCGTTACTGGGGCCCGGTGCCGAAGGCGTGGATCGTCGGCGAGGCCTTCGCAACCTACTGGCCGCCCGATCGAATCGGCACTCTTTAGGCGCCCTTCGGGCTTTTAATCGAGAATCGCCGCCGTGAATCTGAGGATCCCGAAGCCGAAGACGAAAGCCGGTGGCCTGATCGAGCTGGTCGTCATCGTCGCGCTCGCCCTCGGGCTGGCGCTGGCGATCCAGGCCTGGATCGTGAAGCCGTACCAGATCCCCTCGGGCTCGATGGAGCCGACCCTGGACGTCGGCCAGCGGGTCCTGGTCAACCGCTTCATCTACCACTTCCACGAACCCGAAATCGGTGACATCGTCGTCTTCCACCCGCCCGCGGGCGCCGAGTCGGCGAGCGAATGCGGCGTCCTGGTGAAGAAGATGCAGCCGATCGAAACAGGCGAGGCCTGCCCGAAGCCGACCGAAGAAGAGTCGTCGCAGACCTTCATCAAGCGCATCGTCGCGGTCGGCGGCGACACGCTCTCGATCAAGGAAGGACACCCGGTGGTGAACGGGGTGGAGAAGAAGAACGAGTCCTACATCAACCCCTGCGGCGGCGGATACGAGTGCAATTTGCCGAAGACGATCACGATCCCGGCCGGTTACTTCTTCATGATGGGGGACAACCGTGGCGAAAGCGACGACAGCCGTTACTGGGGCCCGGTGCCGAAGGCGTGGATCATCGGCGAGGCCTTCGCCACCTACTGGCCGCCCGACCGCATCGGCACCCTTTAGCGCCGGGCGGGGCGTGGCCCGGTGAGCGGCAAGCTCCACAGACGGCGACTGCGGCGCAGCCAGCGCCTCTTCGACTTCGATCGCGGCCTCGACCACCGCTTCGTCGCGGGCGCCGACGAGGCCGGGCGGGGCTGCCTGGCCGGGCCGCTGGTCGCCGCCGCGGTGCTCTTCGACTACGAGCGGCTGTCGATCGGCGACCGCCGCATCCTCGGTGGCCTGCACGACTCCAAGCAGATGACGGAGGAGGCGCGGCTGGAGATGTACCCCTGCGTGCTGCGGGCGGCGGCGCGGACCAGCATCGTGATCCGCTCGGCGCCGGGCATCGATCGTCGCGGCCTCCACATCACCAACTGCGAGGCGCTCGGCGACGCGCTGGCGCGGCTGGAGCCGGGGCCGGAGACGATCTGCCTGGTCGACGGCTTCCGCCTGCCGCGTTGCGAGGTCCCGCACCGCCGCGTCGTCGGCGGCGACCGCACCAGCGCCGCGATCGCCGCCGCCTCGGTGCTGGCGAAGGTGACCCGCGACCGCTACATGCACCAGGCCGCCGAGCGCTACCCCGGCTGGGGCTTCGAGAAGCACGTCGGCTATTCGAGCCCCGAGCACCGCGCGGCGATCGACGAGATCGGCATCTCGCCCCTCCACCGCCGCTCCTTCCAGAGCGTCGCCTACACCCAGCTCGGGCTCGAGGGCGACTGGGAGGAGGGCGAGCAGCCATTTGAGGATGAGCTCGCGCATCTAGAAGGCTCCGGCGAGGTGCTCGAGGTCGAGGACTTCGTCGTCGCGGCCGACGAGGACGCCGACGGCGTCGAAGCGGATCTCGGCGTAGCGCGGCACTGAGCCCGCCTCGCGCCGCTCGGCCATCCAGGCGACGGACAGGCGCCGCACCTGGGCCTGCTTGCGCGGCGTGACCCAGAGGACGGGGCGCTCGGGGCCGACCCGGCCGCCCGTGCGGACGGCCTTGACCTCGACGAAGACGAGGGCGCGGCGGTCCATCGCGACCAGGTCGAGCTCGCCGTATCTCGTGCGGGCGTTGCGCTCGAGGATCCGGTAGCCGAGCGAGGTCAGGTGTTCGGCGGCGCGGGCCTCGGCGAGGCGGCCGGTGCGGAGGCGGTGGGCGGTCATGGGCGAACCATCCACCCTCGGACGCGACGAATCGGCGGTCGTCACCGAATTGGCCCGGGGACGGCACAGAAGATTTTCTTTCTGCGCGCCACGTGCGCGCATTTGCTTCTTAGCGTCGTCTTCGTGCTCGCCACCGCCCGCACCTTCACCCTCGACGGCATCTCGGCCCGCCCTGTCCGGGTCGAGGTCGACGTCCACCGCGGCCTCCCCGGCTTCGCGATCGTCGGCCTGCCCGACGCCGCCGTGAGGGAGGCGCGCGAGCGGGTCCGGGCGGCGCTGGTCAACTGCGGCTTCGAGTTCCCGCTCTCGCGGATCGTCGTCAACCTGGCGCCGGCCAGCCTGCGCAAGGCGGGGCCGGGGATGGACCTGGCGATCGCCGCGGCGCTGCTGCGCGCCTCGGGGCAGTTGGAGTGGGAGGGGATGGAGCGGGTGGCGCTGGCCGGGGAGCTGGCGCTCGACGGGCAGGTGCGGTCGATCAACGGGGCGCTGGCGATCGCCGAGGCGGCGCGGGCGGGCGGGGCGGAGGAGATCGTCCTGCCCGCCGAGAACGGGCCCGAGGCGGCATTGGCGGGCGGGGTCGAGGTCGTACCGCTGGTCAGCGTCGCCGACCTGCCGGCTCTCGCGGCGGGGGAGCGGCCGTCGGCTCCGGCGCCGCTGCGGCTTCTCGCCGATCCGGCGCCAGGCGCGCCGGATCTCGCCGACCTGCGGGGCCAGCCGCACCTGCGCCACGCGCTGGAGGTCGCGGCGGCGGGCGGCCACAGCCTCCTGATGGTGGGACCGCCGGGGGCCGGGAAGTCGTTGGCGGCCGGTCGGCTGCCCTCGATCCTGCCGCCGCTGGGCGAGGCCGAGGCGCTGGAGGTCGCGCGGATCGCCAGCGCGACCGGGCGCCTCGCGGGCAGGTTGCCGGCCGGGCGTCCGTTCCGGGCGCCGCACCACACGATCAGCGCCGCCGGGCTGATCGGCGGCGGCACGCCGCCGCGGCCGGGCGAGATCACGCTCGCCCACCGCGGTGTCCTCTTCCTCGACGAGCTCTGCGAGTTCCGCCGTGACGTGCTGGAGGCGCTGCGGGCACCGCTGGAGACCGGCGAGGTGGCGATCGCGCGGGTCGGAGGGAGGCGCCGGCTGCCTTGTCGGTTCATGCTTGTCGCGGCCTCCAATCCCTGCCCCTGCGGGCGCGGCGAGGACGACCCCGACTGCGCCTGCCCGGCCGGGTCGATCCAGCGCTACCAGGGCAAACTGAGCGGGGCGCTGGCCGACCGGATCGACCTGCTCGCCGCCGTGTCGCAGCCCTCGGCGGAGGAGATCGGCGGCGGGCCGGGGGAGTCCTCGGCGGCGGTGAGGGATCGGGTGTGCGCGGCGCGCGAGCGCCAGGAAGCGCGGCTCGGTCCCGGCCGGTGCAACGCCGAGATGACCCCCGCCGAGTCGCGTGAGTGCGCGATCGACCCGGCGGCCTCGGCACTGCTCGCCGACCTCTACGCGCGCCGCCGGCTCAGCGGGCGCGCCCACGACCGTGCCCTCCGCCTCGCCCGGACCGTCGCCGACCTGGCCTCCTCGCCGCGGATCGGCGAGGAGGAGATGGCGCAGGCGCTGCAGCTGCGAAGGAGGGATCGTGTCTGAGATCCGCGCCTGCGTCGAGTGCCTGCGCCGCGCCTGGCTGCTCTCGCTGCTCGGGCCGTACCTGGAGAAGGTGGCGACCGGATCGGTCGGCCGGCGCTCGCCGGAACTGCTGCGGCTGAGCAACGAGGAGCTGGTCGAGGTCGCCGCGCCGAACGACGGGGGGACGCTGGTCGGCCAGGTCGAGGAGCACGACGCGGCCTGGTTCGCGGAGCGGCTCGCGGAGGCCGGGTGCTGGGCGATCTGCCGCCACGACCACCGTTACCCGCCGGGGCTGAGCGACGCCGCCGACGGTCCCTGGGCGCTGATCGGCCGCGGCGAGGCGGCGCTGCTCGAGCAGCTCGAGCCGGAGGCGGCGGTGACGGTCGTCGGCTCCCGCCGCGCCACCTCCTACGGCCGCCAGGTGGCGCGCGACCTGGCGCGCGAGCTCTCGACCGCGGGTCTCGTCGTGGTCAGCGGCCTCGCCTTCGGCATCGACGCCTGCGCGCACCGAGGCGCGATCGACGCGGGCGGACCGACGATCGCGGTGCTCGGCTGTGGCCCCGACACCTCCTACCCGGCGGCCCATCGCTCGCTCTGGCGACGCTGTACCGAGGCCGGTGCGGTCGTCTCCGAGCTGCCGCCCGGCTCGACCCCGTGGCGCTGGAGCTTCCCCGCCCGCAACCGGGTGATGGCGGCGCTCGCCGGGATGACCGTGGTGGTCGAGGCCGCGGCCCGCTCCGGGTCGCTGATCACCGCCGACCTCGCCGCCGAGCTGGGCCGCGACCTCGGTGCCGTCCCCGGCCCGGTCACCTCGCGCGCCTCCGCCGGCCCCAACGAGCTGTTGGCCAAAGGCGCCTGCGTCGTCCGCTCGGGCCAGGACGTCCTCGACGCGATGCTCGGCGTCGGGATCCGCCCGGCGGCGCGCCCCGGCCCGGCGCTCGACCCCGAAGCGGCCATCGTCCTCGCCGCGGTCGAGGCGGGAGCCGCCACCCCCGACGCGGTCGCCGAAGCGACTGCCCTGTCCGGCGCCCGGGCGGCCGCGGCGCTCACCCGATTGGAGCTCCTCGGCTACCTCGCGGCCTCCGCCGTCGGCACCTTCACCCGCACCACGCTCGCGGCACCGTTCGTCGCTTGATCGACATGGACCGTCAAACGACGAACGCGCCTGGCTGAGCTTTAGGCTCCACTGATGGCGGACAAACTTGTACCCGCGGTGCTCTCGATCGCCGGCTCGGATTCCGGCGGCGGAGCGGGGATCCAGGCCGACCTGAAGGCCTTCGCCCGCTGCGGCGTCCACGGGATGACGGCGATCACGGCGCTGACCGCGCAGAACACGGTCGGGGTCGAGGCGGTCGAGCAGGTCGCGCCGGGGATGATCGTCGCCCAGGTGCGCGCGGTCGCCGAGGACATCGGCGTCGACGCGGTCAAGATCGGCATGCTCGGCAACGCGGCGACGGTCGCCGCCGTGGTCGAGGCGCTCGGCCACGTCGGCGACGCGCCGATCGTGCTCGACCCGGTGATGGTCGCCGAGTCCGGCGCCCGCCTGCTCGACGACGATGCCTGCGACGCGCTGGTCGGGGACCTGCTGCCGCTGGTTACCATCGCCACCCCGAACATCCCGGAGGCGCGCGTCCTCTCCGGCCTCGGCGACGACGCCTCCCAGGAGGAGCTCGCCCGCGCCGTGCAGGCGCTCGGCCCCGACGTGGTCGTCGTCACCGGCGGCCATTCGACCGCCCTGGTCGACCTCTTCTACGACGGTGAGGAACCGGTCGAGATCCCCGGCGAGCGCCACCCCGGCGAGGCCGCCCACGGCTCGGGCTGCACCCACTCTTCGGCGATCGCGGCCTTCCTCGCCCGTGGCGCCCGGCCGCTGCAGGCCGCCGCCGCCGCGCGCCAGGTGGCCTCCAAGGCGGTCGGCGCGGGCCTCGAGGAGATCGGCATGGGCCACGGCCCGGTCGACGTCTTCGACCTGACCGCCTCCGCGGCCGCCCGGCCGCGTCCCCAGGAGGCCAGATAGCACCACCATCCGGCCTCCCGCGTCCCCGCTCGGCGACCGTCTTCGACGGCCCCGACCGCGCCCACGCGCGCGCCTACATGAGGGGCATCGGCTTCGACGACGACGCCCTCGGTCGTCCGACGATCGGGATCGCCAACACCTGGACCGAGGCGATGCCCTGCAACTTCCACCTGCGCGCCCTTGCCGGGCACATCAAGGAGGGCGTCCGCGCCGCCGGTGGCACGCCGATGGAGTTCAACACCGTCGCCGTCTCCGACGGGGTGACGATGGGCACCCAGGGGATGAAAGCCTCGCTGATCAGCCGCGAGGTGATCGCCGACTCGATCGAGCTGATGGCCCGCGGCTACCAGTTCGACGCGATCGTCGCCCTCTGCGCCTGCGACAAGACGATCCCCGGCTGCGCGATGGCCCTGGCCCGCCTCGACGTCCCCTCGGTCCTCCTCTACGGCGGCTCGATCGCCCCCGGCCACTGGCACGGCCGCGACGTCACGATCCTCGACATCTTCGAGGCGATCGGCGCCCATGCCGCCGGCGAGATGACCGACGAGGAGCTGCACGAGCTCGAGGGCGTCGCCAGCCCCGGCGCCGGCGCCTGCGGCGGTCAGTTCACCGCCAACACGATGGCCTGTGCCTTCGAGGCGCTGGGGATCAGCGCGGGCGGCTCGGCGATGGTCCCGGCCGAAGGCGACGACAAGCCGACCGTCGCCGAGAAGGTCGGCGAGCTGGTGATCCGTGTGCTCGTCGAGGACATCCGCCCGTCGAAGGTGATCACCAAGGAGTCGCTCGAGAACGCGATCGCCTGCGTCTGCGCCTCGGGCGGCTCGACCAACGCGGTGCTGCACCTGATCGCCCTGGCCCACGAGCTCGGCATCGAGCTGACGATGGACGACTTCGAGCGCATCTCGCGCTCGACGCCGCTCTACGCGAGCCTCAAACCGGGCGGCCGCTTCGTCGCCACCGACCTCTACGCGGCGGGCGGCGTGCCGGTGATCCTCAAGCGCCTCGACGACGCCGGGCTCCTCCACCGCGACCAGATCACGGTCACCGGGCAGACGATCGGCGAGGTCGCCGAAGGGGCGACCGAGGCGCCCGGCCAGGAGGTCGTGCTGCCGGTCGAGGAACCGCTGAAGCCCGAAGGCGGCCTGGCGATCCTGCGCGGCAACCTCGCGCCGGAGGGCTCGGTGGTCAAGGTCGCCGGCACCGAGCGCGGGCGCCAGACCGGCCCCGCCCGCGTCTTCGAGTCCGAAGAGGAATGCTTCCGCGCCGTCAAGGCCCGCCAGATCAACCCGGGCGACATCGTCGTGATCCGCAACGAGGGCCCGGTCGGCGGCCCGGGGATGAGGGAGATGCTCCAGGTCACGGCGGCGATCGTCGGCGAGGGCCTCGGCGAGTCGGTGGCGATGGTCACCGACGGCCGCTTCTCCGGCGCCACCCGCGGCCTGATGATCGGCCACGTCGCCCCCGAGGCGGCCAGGGGCGGCCCGATCGCGGCGATCCAGGAGGGCGACGAAGTCACCGTCGACATCGACGAGCGCCGCCTCTCGGTCGAGCTCCCCGACGCCGTGATCGCCGAGCGCATCGCCGCCTACGAACCGCCCGTCCACCCGCCCGAGCTCCGCCGCGGGGTGATGGCGAAGTACGCCGCGACCGTGAGCTCCGCTGCCCACGGCGCGGTCACCAGTTAGCCGAGCTCGCATCTGAGGCGCCGGACGGCGCCTCAGGCGTAGCCCATGCGTTCGAGCACCGGGATCTCGCGGATCTGGGGGGGCTGGAGGTGGTCCCAGAGGATGCCGCGGGGACGGTCGTACTGGCGCTCGATCTCGATCACCGCGCGGGGGGTGGAGATGACGTCGCAGGGAAGGTCGTGGGCGGTGACCATCAGGTGCTGGCGCAGGATCTGGATCGGGTGCACGGTGGTGGCGACGATCACGTGGGAGTCGATCTTGCCCGCCTCGACCAGGATCCCGAACTCGAGGTCGTGGTAGCCGCCGCCTTTGCCGACCCGGGCGCCGCTCAGGTTGACGGCGACCGAGCCGCAGAGGACCAGGTCGATCTCCGGCAGGTCGTCGAGGGCGACGACCTGGCCGTGTTTGAGCGCGCCCTTGATCGTCGCCGCCTCCTGCACCGCTTTCTTCGACAGCTTTTTCGGGTCGAGCACGCGGAAGGGGTGGGGGTCGCGCAGGCGCGGCACCGCCATGATCACCGTCTTGCCTTCTTCGAGCGCCAGCCGGCGGGCGTAGGTCTGCGGCGAGTCGGGGTTCGCCTTGACCACCATCGCTCGCTTCCAGAGCCGGTGCGCGGCGAGCTTCTCGGCCGCCAGCTTGGCCCCGGCGAAGTTCGGGATGCGCCCCTCGGCGCCAGGGAACCGCGAGACCCCCTGGTCTTCCATCGCTTTCCAGACTTCTGCCCGGACTTCGTCCTTGGAGCGCATGGGCCGAAACATATCCCTCAGGGAACCCGGCAGATCGGCTCGTGTCGCGCCCTCCGCCTAGACTGGTGTGGTCCGTCCAAAACGACCTGGGCTGTGGGGACAGCATTGGGCCGCAAGTCGAAGATCGCCGCGATCGCCACCGTGCTCTTCGCCGCCGTCCTGGTGGCGGGCGCGCTGCTGTACGACCGCTCGCAGGAGGGGAAGATCGCGGGCGGGGTGACGGTCGAAGGGATCGATGTCGGCGGGATGGAGGCCGACGAGGCCGAAGCGAAGGTGCGCCGCGCCCTGCTGCGCCCGCTCGACCGGCCGCTGCGGGTCGTCTACCGCGAGCGCTCCTGGTCGCTCCCGGCCGCCGCGCTGAAGCTCCGCGCCGATGTCGCCGGCGCGGTCGCCGAGGCGATCGAGGTGAGCCGCGAAGGCGACCTGCCGACCCGGCTCGGGCGCTACCTCGGCGGCGACCAGCTCGAAGTCGAGATCGCCGCCGACCTCGCCTACTCGCGCAGCGCCGTCAACAAGTTCGTCCGCGAGGTCGCCGCCCACCTCGACCGCGAGCCGCGCGACGCCTCGGTCGACCCGGCCGCCGACACGCTCGAAGTCGTCGCCTCGCGCTCCGGCCGCAAGCTGCGCGACGTCCGCCTCACCCGCGAGCTGCGCGAAGCGGTCGTCGGTGCCGCCCCGCGCACCGTCGGCGCCCATGTGCACGAGACCGCGCCCGAGGTGACGACCGCCGCCGTCGCCTCGCGCTACCCGTCCTACCTGACCCTCGACCGCGGCACCTTCACCCTGCGCCTCTGGAAGGAACTGAAGCTGGCCGCGACCTACACCGTCGCCGTCGGCCAGGAAGGCCTGGAAACGCCCGAAGGCCTCTACGCGATCCAGGCCAAGGAAGAAAACCCGGTCTGGCACGTGCCGGAGTCGGACTGGGCCGGGGACCTGGCCGGACAGACGATCCCGCCCGGGCCGGAAAACCCGATCAAGGCGCGCTGGATGGCGATCTTCGAAGGCGCCGGGATCCACGGCACCGAAGACGTCGGCTCGCTCGGCAGCGCCGCCTCGCACGGCTGCGTGCGGATGGCGATCGCCGACGTCGAAGCGCTCTACGACCAGGTCGAAGTCGGTACGCCGATCTTTATCGGGTAGAGGTCGGTACCAACCTCCGACTAGTACGGAGGTTGGACTCTTCGATGCCTCCGCCCCTCCTACGGGTACTTTCGTCCAGTGAGGCGCGCAGGACGTGACGGTTCGAGCACGAATGAGGCATCCGTGAACTGGGATGCAGCCCTCGCCGGATACGACCGTGACCTGCGGACCCGCGGTGCCGCCGAGCGCACGCGGCGCGCCTACGGCGTCGACCTCGCCGCCTTCGTCGCCTGGGCGAAGGCGCAGCACCTCGGCCCCGGCGACCTCCGTCATCGCGACGTGCGCCGCTACGCCGCCTCGCTCTCCGGCGCCGGCAAGGCCTCGACCACGGTCGCCCGCAACCTCGCCGCGATCCGCGGCCTCTTCGATTTCCTCGTTCGCACCGAGCAGGTCGGCGGCAACCCGGCCGAGCTGGTCTCCAGCCCGAAGCGGCCGCAGAAGCTGCCCAACGTGCTCAGCGGCGAGCAGATGCGCTCCCTGTTGGAGGGGATCCCGGCCCACACGGCGCTGGAGCTGCGCGACCGGGCGATGTTCGAGCTGGCCTACTCCTGCGGCCTGCGCTGCGAGGAGATCGTCAACCTCGACATCGATTCCTTCGACTTCGAAGAAGACGAGCTGCGGGTGCTCGGCAAGGGCTCGAAGGAGCGCCTGCTGCCGGTCGGCGAGCCCGCTCGCAAGGCGCTCGAACGCTACCTGCAGCGCGGCCGGCGCCCGCTGGCCGACGATCCGCGCGAGCGCGCCCTCTTCCTCTCCAAGAGCGGCCGGCGCCTCTCCAACTCCGACGTGACGCGACGGCTACGAATCTGGGTCGCCAACGTGTCCTCGATCGGCGGTGTGTCGCCGCATTCACTTAGGCATTCTTTTGCGACTCATCTGCTTGAGGGTGGCGCAGATCTGCGTACGATTCAGGAGTTGCTCGGCCACTCCTCGATCTCGACCACGCAGGTTTACACCCGAGTGGACGCGGCCCGGCTGCGCGACACCTATTCCCACAGCCATCCCCGCGCTTGAAGAGACTTCACCCGAGGCTTGAACAAGGCATGAAGAAAAGTCCTGCAAACGAAGGTAGAATCTGAAGATGGCGATGGAGACTGGGGTCAAGGAAGTGGAGCTCCGCGAGCTCTGGCGCCGTTACAAAGACCAGGGAGACGCCACCGCGCGCGAGCGCCTGGTGGTCGCCTACTCGCCGATGGTGAAGTTCGTCGCCGGTCGCCTCGGCGCCGGATTGCCGTCCCACGTCGAGGACGCCGACCTGATCTCCTACGGCCTGGTCGGCCTGATCGGCGCGATCGAGCGCTTCGAGCCGGAGCGCGGGATCAAATTCGAGACCTTCGCGATGACCCGCATCCGCGGCTCGATCATCGACGAACTGCGCTCGCTGGACTGGGTGCCGCGCTCGGTCCGCTCGCGGGCCCGCGAAATCGAAACGGCCCAGGCCAAGCTCGAGCACGAGCTGCAGCGGGCGCCGACCGAGGAGGAGCTGGCGGCGAAGCTGAACATGACCGAGACCGAGCTGCAGAACTCGCTGCTCGAGATCGCCAACTCCTCCGTCTACGCGCTCGACGAGCTGTGGACCGTCTCCGACTCCTCTGGCGACCAGGTCAGCCTGCTCGACACGATCGCCGACGAAGGCGCCGCCGACCCGCAGGAGGCGCTCGCCTCCAACGAGGTCAAGGACCGGCTGACCGAGGCGATCGGCTCGCTGCCGGAGCGCGAGCAGCTGGTCGTCGCGCTCTACTACTACGAGAACCTCACCCTGCGCGAGATCGGCGAGGTCCTCGGCGTGACCGAGTCGCGCGTCTCCCAGCTGCACACCAAGGCGGTCATGCGCCTGAAGTCCCACCTGCAGCACGGTTGAGCGAGGCGCCGGGCCGGCTGCCCGCTGCTAACTTGAGGCGGGTGACCCCCCAAGGTACCTGTGCGGTGTGTGGAAGGACGATCCTCGACGGTGAGCAGGTGCACCACTTCGTCTCCGCCGAGGGCCATCACCGCGTCTGCCCGCTCTGTGCGGCGCGGGCCGGCGAGCTCGGCTGGTTGCCCGCCGACCAGGCGGGGGCGGCGGAGTCGGTGCAGGTCGACACCGAGCGCAAGCCGGGCTTCTTCGCCCGCCTCTTCAGCCGGCCGGAGGGCGCGGAGCGCCCCGGAGAAGATTTCGACGACGAAGGCCTCTTCGACGACGAGCACGCCGCGGCCGGCGAGCGTGCCGAGGAGATGCCGGCGCCCGCGCCGGACGCTCCTCACCTCGCCACCCACGAACTGCAGACCGAGCGCTACGACGTCGAGGCCGAGTGGGCGGTCGAGGACGCGCCCGCGCCGCACGGCGACTCGGCCGATCTGCCGGCGCCGCCGGAGCCCCTGCCCGACCCCGCGGGCCGCGGCATGCGCCCGCGCCGCCTGCAGCCCGACACCTCGCCCGGCACCCGCTTCGAGCGCGCGATCGCCCGCTTCAACTCCGGCGACGCCGGCCGCACCGTCGCCGGCCTCACCCGCACGCTCGGCTCGCCCTCGGTCTCGGTCGGCGACCTCGCCGGGGAGGAGGACATCGTCCGGGTCACCGTCGCCTGGGAGCTGACCTGGTACCAGTGGGGCGTCGATCTCGGCGACGAGCTGCGCCCGGTCTTCGAGCTGGCGAAGGGCTTCGAGATCGACGAGATCGACGCTGCCGCCCGCCAGTGGAACGCCTCCGCCCACGACGGGCGGGTGGTGATGGTCGCGCCGGGTCGCCGCGAGGCGACGGACGGCCGCCCGGTGCACCGCTAGCCCGATGGCAAAGCTGACGGTGAACGTCGACGGCGGCGCGCGCGGCAACCCGGGCCCGGCCGCGATCGGGGTGGTCCTCCGCGACGAGGAGGGGACGATCGTCGAGGCGGTGGGGGAGACGATCGGCAGCACGACCAACAACGTCGCCGAGTACAAGGCGCTGCTGCGCGGGATCGAGCTGGCCGCCGCCCACGGCGCCACCGAGGTGCACCTGATCGGCGACTCGCAGCTGATCGTGCGCCAGGTCGAAGGTCGCTACAAAGTCAAAGACGAGAAGATGAAACCGCTGCACGCGGCGGCGAAGAAGGCCCTGGCTGGCTTCGAGAGATGGTCGATCGAAGACGTCAGGCGGGCCCAGAACGCCGACGCCGACAAGCTCGTCAACCAGGCGCTCGACAACGCCTGAACCGAAAGGGGTGAGGGCATGGGCACGATCGCGATCGCCGGCGGTCACGGCAAGATCGCCCTGCTGCTGGGAGCGCTGCTCACCGGGCGCGACGACACCGTCCGCGGGCTGATCCGCAACCCCGACCAGGCCGACGACCTGCGCGCGATCGGGGTCGAGCCGGTGGTCTGCGACCTCGAGGGCGACGGCGACGTGGTCGCCGCGGTGCGCGGCGCCGACGCGGTCGTCTTCGCCGCGGGCGCCGGGCCGGGCTCGGGCGCGGCGCGCAAGTCGACGATGGACCTCGGCGGCGCGGTCAAGCTGATCGAGGCGGCCGCGGCCGCGGGGATCTCCCGTTACCTGATGGTCAGCGCGATGGGAGCCGCCGAGCCGCCCGCCGAGGGCGCTGATGCCGCCGCGGGCGACGATGTCTTCGGCGCGTACCTGCGGGCGAAGGCGGCCGCCGACGAGGCGCTCCGCGCCTCGGGCCTCGACTACACGATCGTCCGCCCGGGCGGCCTCACCGACGAGCCGGGCACCGGCCTGGTCGCGATCGGCGAGCGCCTCGAGCGCGGCCAGATCCCGCGCGCCGACGTCGCCGCCGTCCTCCTCGCCTGCCTCGACGACACGGCGGCGATCGGCAAGAGCTTCGACCTGATCGGAGGGGAGACCCCGATCGCCGAAGCCCTTGCCGCGCTCCCGCGTTAGGCGCCCGCGATCGCTTCCGGCAGGCTCGCCTTGAACTTCACCGTCCCGGGGACCAGTTGCAGGTTCGGATAGGGGCCGTGGGCGCGCTCGTAGGCGAGCTCCTTGGCCAGGTCGCCGACGCCGTTGGAGCCCGGCAGCGGCGCCAGGTCGAGCGTGCTCAGCACGCCGAAGGCGTCGCCCTTTTCGTCGAGGAAGCCACTCCCCGAGTCACCTGGGATCCCCGGCGTGAGGGTGGCGACGAGGTGGCTCCAGCCTTCGCCTTCGTTGGCCAGCAGCAGGCCCTGCTTGGGGCTCAGCTTGGTGATCCCGCCGCGCAGTTCGGAGTTGCCGTAGGAGTAGATCGTCGCGCCCGGTTCACCCGGGCCGCCGACCCCTTCCGGGCCGCCGAAGCCGGGCACCGAGGGATTGACCGAGCCGACGTCGAGCGGGTTCAGCTTGATCAGCGCGAGGTCGTCGTAGGCGCAGGTGTCTTCACCCGTCTCGCCGTCGGTCTGCATCGTCAGCCAGGAGTTGTAGGCGAGTTCGCCGGGCTCGGTGGCGCCGGTCACTTCGACCGCGGTGCCGAGCGGCAGCGAGGCGCTGGTGCAGCCGTTGGTTTCGGTCTCGTCGCCGGTGCCGGAGCAGTGGGCGGCCTGGCCGATGAAGACGGTCGAGCCTTCGCTGTAGATGAAGTTGGCGGTGCACTGGGCGCCGTCGGTGTGGGTCTGGACGCCGGGGTGGATCGTCGCCGTCCCGGCCGGCGCCCAGGCGGACGCGGCGGTCGGTGCGATCAAGAGCGCCAGCGCCGTGACGGCGCAGGCGAGCGTGCGGCGGATCATCTCCTCGTAGCCTCCTCGCTTGGGTGCGGCTGCCCCTGCGGCAACCTCCCGCGCCGCTCTACCCATAATTAAGTATGCAAAACCTGGGTCGAGGTGTTGGCCGAGGTCTAGGCGGGTGGCGGATCCTGTGGGTTCGGGGGCCGCTGGAGCTGGCGCCCGGAGCTGCAAGGGACGGACAAGGGACGCGGCCTTCTCGGTGGCGGCCCGGGCAGGCTGTGGCCGCCACCGAGAAGGCCGGGGGTCCGGGGAGAGGGCGAGGGATCGGCGCGCCCGGGGGAGAGAAGCGCATGTCCGGGCACGAAGGCGCGTGATCGGTGGCGAGGAGCGGGGGAAGTCCACGCTGCCTCCCGTCTTCCTCATGCCTCCCCCTGGTGAGTTCGCAGTTCTGCTCGCATGGCGAGCGAAAGTGCGAACTCACCCGGGTGCGGGCCCGATCCCGTCACGGGAGGCATGAGGATCTGTGACGTCCCCGGCATCTTCCTCACGTCAGTGTGATCTTCCCTGCGGAACCCTCACGTCCCGGGCGTCTCGTGGCGGCCACAGCCTGCCCGGGCCGCCACGAGACGCCCGGGACGCACCTCGGACGGGCGGAGCGGCCGCGAAGCACGCCGTCCCGACCCCACGGCGCCCCACCCATACCCCTCCCCGACCGCGCACCACGGAGCTCAACCGCGGGAACGACCGCCTAGGTGTGGCGGCCGCCGCCGCGGATCTCGGAGGAGACCAGGTCCATCGGCACCTTCTCGTGGCACTCGCCGACGGTCGCCTTGAGGACGCCGCGGCCGCGCAGGCCTTCGCCGCGCGGGCTCACCTTCAGTTCGATCCGCAGGTGCAGGTGCTGGGCGTTGAGGGAGAAGATCGCCGAGCCGTTGCCGTTCGGGAAGCCCGCCTTCACCCGGCCCGCGTCGACCAGCGGCGCGTAGATCGACCCGCAGGCCCCAGATTCGACGCTGAGATTGCGGATCCGGGTGCGGCGGCCGCCGCCGGCTTCGACGATGAAGGTCGGGCCGCTCGCGCGGGCGCTCGTCTGCCGCGTGACCATCGTCGCTTCGAAGGTCGCCGCGGCCGTGGAGGCGAAGACGGCGAGCGTCGCGAGGGCGACCGCGAAGGCGGCGAGGCTTGCCTTGGTTCGTCTCACCCGCCTCCTATCGGCAGCGGAGCGGCGAACTAAACCCCTATGTGACTAGACCGCGCTGTGGTCGCGGGCCGGGCCGGACTCGACCGGGTTGCCGGAGGCGCGCCAGACGCCGACGCCCTTGCCGACGTGGATCACGTCGGCGAAGCCTTCCCGCTGCAGGATCGAGGCGGCGAGGCCGGAGCGCTTGCCGCCGCGGCAGATCGCCGCGATCTGGCGGTCGCGGGGCAGCTCCTCGACCCGCGCGGCGATGTCGCCGTAGGGGATGTGGAAGCTGCCGGGGATGTGCTCGGACTCGTACTCGGAGTCGTTGCGCACGTCGAGGATCAGCGGCCCGTCCGGCGCCGCCACCCGGCGCGCCAGCTCGTCGGGGTCGATCAGCTCGATCCGCTCGATCGGCCGGCCGTCGATCCGCCAGGCGGTCATCCCGCCTTCGAGGTGGCCGCGCACCCGCAGGCCGACCGCGGCGAGCAGTTCGGAGGCTTCGCACTCGTCGACGTCGGAGCCGGCGACGACGATGATCTCGACCCCCGGCGGTGCCACCCGCGAGACCTTGGTGGCGAAGCCGGTGTCGTAGGAAGAGGTGCTGAGGGCGCCGGCGATGTGGGCCTCGTCGAACTGCTCGTTGGTGCGGCCGTCGATCACCACGGCGCCCGCGGCGACCGCCTCCTCGACCTCGTGCGGGGTCATCGG
The DNA here is from genome assembly GCA_047601885.1 of Solirubrobacterales bacterium. Lineage (GTDB taxonomy): Bacteria > Actinomycetota > Thermoleophilia > Solirubrobacterales > 70-9 > VAYN01. The sequence continues at coordinate 286,014 of JASGIK010000001.1, read as the reverse complement.
CAGCGGCGTGCCGAAGCCCTGGATCAGCGGTCCGCGGTTGAGCGAGACGATCTGCTCGACGTTCGGCGGCCGGTCGGGCAGGGAGCAGGTCGCGTTCTCGACGAAGTCGGCCTCGGCGGCGATCGCCAGCGCCGGGTTGTGGGCGCGCTCGAAGCCGATCGTCGAGGAGCTCTTCAGGTCGATCCCGGCGCCGCCGCAGAGCGAGCCGCCGAGGTGGCCGGGCCAGACCTCGACCTCGTCGTCGAGCTCCAGCAGCCGGTCGTGCAGGGAGTGGAACATCTGCCGCGCGCCCTCGCGCGGCTCGATCGCCAGGTCGGGACGGGCGACGTCGCCGATGAAGAGGGAGTCGCCGGCGAGGAGCGCCCAGGGGGCGTCGCCACGGCTCGCGTCGCTGAGCAGGAAGCAGGTGTGCTCGGGCCGGTGGCCGGGGGTGTGGATCGCCTCGACCGTGAGGTCGCCGAGCGTCAGCTTCCAGCCGTCGGCGAAGGGCTCGTGCGCGTACTCGGCCGCGGCCAGCTCGTGCACGTGGACGGTGGCGCCCGTCTGCCGCACCAGCCGGCCGTGGCCGCTGACGTGATCGGCGTGGTTGTGGGTCTCGAGGATGTGGCCGATGCGGACGCCGTGCAGGCGGGCGAGGCGACGGTAGGGCTCGACCTCCCACTGCGGATCGACGACCACGGCGACGCCGCTTTCGCGGTCGGCGACCAGGTAGGAGGCACAGCCGAGGTCCTCGTGGATGATCTGGCGGAAAAGCATGGTCAGGGATCTCCGATGAGATTCAGGCTAGCGCGTCGCGCACCTGCCCACGAGCCCATCGGGATTTCCGATCACCGACTTTCTCAGCCCTTTAACTCCCCGCGCCGGCCCCCCCGGGAGGATCTCTCCGAGTCGGCTCGGCGTGCCTCCAACCGCCGTCCGGCGATACCCCCGCATCGGTGTGGCAAGGCGCCGATGCCGCTGGACGACGACCCCGAATCTGCCGCTTCGGGGTCGTCGCGCGTCCGGGGCCGCCTCTCCGGCCCCCGTACCGCCAAAGCCTCGCCTGAGCCCCAGGGACGGTATTGTGTCGTCTCCGCTCTGCCCGCGAGGGAGGAGCGGAACCCATACGCGGCTGTAGCTCAGCTGGCTAGAGCGTCTGCTTGCCATGCAGAAGGTCGAGGGTTCGAATCCCTTCAGCCGCTCTCCCGAAACCCCGCTCCCGAGCGGGGTTTCGTCGTTCAGGGGTCGGGCTGCGTTTGGGCCGAGGATTGGCCCAATGGCCCGACGGATCGGCACATAGCCGGGTCTACGCAGCCATTGCGGAAACAGAAAAGCCCCGCGGTGGCCGCGCCGCTCATCTCAGTGACCCTGAACGGAGGAAGGCACGGTGATCTTGGGTTGGGCTACAGGCAGGCCTCAGGCGACACTCGGAGTAGAGGTCGGCGAAGCGTCGGAAGTTTCCTTGAGGGCGGCGATCAGCTTCACCGCGCTTGGGTGGCGGTCGCCGGGAGGCAGCAGAGCGTAGATGTCGCGAGTGGGGATTTTCCCCTTCGCCTGGCGGATCACGATGTCGGCTTGGTTGTCGACGAGGAGACCGGGGATCCAGCCGACCCCGAGGCCGCGGGCGATCATGCCGTGCGTGGCGACGGGATCCGGGGTGGTCGCGACCACGCGGGGCTCGAAGCCCGCATCGCGGCAGGCCCCGGCCAGGAAGCCCTGGGTGGACGGTAGGATCCATTCGTCCTCGGCCAGTTGCGCCAACTTCAACGGGCCGGAACCCGTGGTCAACCGGTGGTCGGGAGGCAGCCCGATCAGGAAGCTCTCGCGGAGGAGGTCGATCCTCTCGGCGCCGTCGATCTCGCGGCGCTCGACCGCCGTGTCCTGGTAGTTCAGGGCGAGGTCGAACTCACCGCTGAGGAGTCGTGATTCGAGGGTCGACGAGGTCACCTCGGCGAGCAGCACGCGTAGGTCCTGGTCCGTCTCCCGCAGTTTGCGGATCGCTGCCGGGATGAAGGCGGCCATCGCAGTAGGGAAGGAGCCGACCCGCAGCGAGCCGAGTCGCTCGCCTGCCACGGCGGCGACCTGGCGGTCGGCGAGCTGGAGGCGCCATGCGATCTGGTCGGCGTGCTCCAGAAGAATCGAGCCCGCGGTGGTGAGGCGCAGACCTCCGCGGCCGCGCTCGATGAGGCGTACCCCGACTTCGGTCTCCAGCAAAGAGATCTGGTGGGAGACCGAGGGCTGAGAGAGCGAGAGCTCGGCCGCCGCGCGGGAGAAGGACCGCTCGTGGGCGACGGTTCGGAAGGTCAGCAGGCGTCGAGGATCCATAGTTTTTTTCGATGGGATTTCAAGAAGATGTATTTGATTCTATGCAATGCGGGGCGCATCATCGGAGAGGACAGAGACGAAAGGAAACGATGAGAGCAGCCGTCATGCACGCATCCCACGATGTCCGGATCGAGAATGTCCCCGACGCCGCCCTGGAGGACCCCACCGACGCGATCGTCCGCGTCACCCGCGCCTCGATCTGCGGCAGCGACCTCTGGCCCTTTGCCTCGATGGAGCCAAGTGAGGCCGGCCAGTCGATGGGGCACGAGGCGATCGGCGTCGTCGAGGAGGTCGGCCCCGAGGTCCGGAGCCTCACGCCGGGCGACTTCGTGGTCATGCCCTTCGCCTTCTCCGACGGCACCTGCGAGTTCTGCCGCGACGGCCTGCAGACCGAGTGCATTCACGCCGGCTTCTTCGGCAACAACGGAATCAACGGCGCCCAGGCCGAGGCGCTCCGCATCCCGTTCGCCGACGGCACCCTCTACCCGGTTCCCGGTGCGCCGGACGAGGCGTTGATGCCCTCGCTGCTGACGCTCGCCGACGTGATGGGAACCGGTCACCACGCTGCGGTCGTCTCCGGCGTCGGCCCCGGCAAGAAGGTCGCGGTCGTCGGAGACGGCGCGGTCGGCCTCTGCGGGGTGATCGCGGCCACGCGACTCGGGGCCGAGCAGATCATCGTCCTGGGCCGCCATGCCGCCCGCACCGACCTGGCGCTGGAGCTCGGTGCCACCGACGTGGTCGCCGCGCGCGGTGAGGAGGCGGTCGAACGAGTCCGCGAGCTGACCGACGGCTTCGGCGCCCACTCGGTGCTCGAGTGCGTCGGCCTCGAGCAGTCGACCAGGACGGCGATCGAGATCACCCGCCCCGGTGGCGCTGTCGGCCGGGTCGGCGTCCCTCAGGAGGAAGCGATGCCGGCCGGGCAGGACTCCTTCTACGCCAACGTGACGATCGGCGGTGGCCCGGCTCCCGTCCGCGCCTACATCGAGGAGCTGCTGCCGGACATTCTCGACGGGAGAATCGAGCCGGGGCGTGTCTTCGACCGCACGGTCGACCTCGACGGGGTGCCGGACGGTTACCGGGCGATGGCCGAGCGCAAGGCGCTCAAGGTGATGGTGTGCCCCTAGGGCCGGCGAGCACGTACGCAGAGACTTCTACACCAAGGAGAGCGAAATGCAGATCACGAGGAACTCATTGGAGACGAACGCCGGCCCAGGCGATTGGTTCACCGGCGCCGTCTTCATCGACACCATCACCACGCCGACCGCACCGTCGCGGCTCGGTGCTGCCGGCGTCCACTTCACCCCCGGCGCCCGCACCGCCTGGCATACCCATCCTTTCGGGCAGACGATCTTCGTCACCGAGGGAATCGGCCGCTGCCAGCGCGAGGGCGGTCCGATCGAGGAGATCAGGCCTGGTGACCGCGTCTTCTTCGAGCCTGGCGAGAACCACTGGCATGGCGCTGCGCCTGACCGGTTGATGACCCACACGGCGATGCAGGAGGCCGATGACTCTGGTAGCACCGTCACCTGGGGCCGCCACGTCACCGACGGGGAGTACGCCGGCGGAGAGGACAACTGATGAGCGCTACTACGCAGGTCTCGGAGATCACCCTCAACGATGGGACCAAGATCCCGCAGCTCGGCTACGGCACCCTGGCCTTGCAGGCCGACCGCGAGCCCACCGAGGCCAACGCCGAGGTCAGCTCGAAAACCGTCGCCGAGGCCCTCGCCGCCGGCTACCGCCACATCGACACCGCCCAGGCCTACGGCACCGAGCCTGGCGTCGGTAGGGCGATCGCCGAGTCCGGTATCCCGCGCGAGGAGATCTACGTCACCAGCAAGCTCGCCAACGCCAATCACGCACCCGATGACGTCAAGCGCTCGTTCGAGCAGACCCTGGAGTTCCTGGGCCTCGACCAGATCGACCTGTTCTTGATCCACTGGCCGCTGCCGACCCTCTACGGCGGTGACTACGTCTCCACCTGGCGCACCCTCAACGAGTTCGTCGCCGACGGACGGTTGCGCACGGCCGGGGTCTCGAACTTCCAGCCGGGCCACCTGGACCGCGTCATCGAGGAGACGGGGATCGTTCCGGCGGTCAATCAGATCGAGCTCCATCCTTACTTCGCGAATCCCGCGGTCGAGGGGACCCGACGACATGGGATCGCAGTCGAGGCGCACAGCCCGCTCGGCCACGATGGCGCACCGCTGGGGGACGAGACGATCGCCCGGATCGCCGGCGATCACGACAAGACGGTCGCCCAGGTGATCCTCCGCTGGCATATTCAGCACGGGACCATCGCGATCCCGAAGTCGGCGCGAGTCGAGCGGATGGAGGAGAACCTGGCGGTCTTCGACTTCGAGCTCTCCGCCAAGGAGATGGACTCGATCGACGGGCTCGACAGGGGCACGCGCGTCGGTCCCGATCCCGATACCTACGAGGGGGTCTAAGTCGGTCTGCCGGAGCGTGGTCCTCGGCCCGGAGCACGACCTGCTGTGGGTCAACGCTTGCCATGCAGAAGGTCGAGGGTTCGAATCCCTTCAGCCGCTCTCCCGAAACCCCGCTCCCGAGCGGGGTTTCGTCGTTCGGGGATCTGGCGCTTTCCCGGGGACTGACGTCAGCGTCGTAGCGACACCCAGAGCGAGAGGGCCAACGCCAGGGGGAGCCACCACCAGGCATTGACGCCGATGCCGACCAACGCGGCGGCGCCGCCGATGGCGACCACGGCCGCGAGGGCGAGGCGCCAGTCTTCGCCGACGACGAAGTCCCATATCTCGACCGGGATCCTGAGGATGGTTTTCATGCGGCCGCCGTCCGCGGGTCCGGACGGCCGGCCAGGTTCACCAGAAGCAAGGACCAGAGGAGCACGCCGACGACCAGCACCGGCAAGGTCGCGTCGCCGCCCGGCCAGGCGACGCCGGCGCCCTCGCCGCCCCAGAAGGCCCCGAACGACGTCAGGAGGACGCCGACGGCGAACTTCATCGTGTTCTCCGGGACGCGGCTGAGCGGCGCCCGGACGGCGGATGCCGCGCTGACCACGATCAGGACCGCGAGGGCGGCGCTCGCCGCCGCCAGGCCGACCTTGCCCTGGTTGCCGCCGAAGGTGAGGACGATGAAGGCGACCTCGAGGCCCTCGAGCAGGACGCCTTTGAAGGCGATCGTGAACCCGTAGCGGTCGATGCTCGTCGGGTTCGCCGCGATCGCGGCGGCCCGGGCGCGCTCTTCCGCGAAGATCGCGTCCTCGTCGTGGGTGGCCTTGCGGCCCGCGGCGCGGAGGATCGCCTTGCGCAGCCACTGCAGGCCGAAGACGAGGAGCAGGCCGCCGACCACGACCCGCAGGGTCCCGATCGGGATCGAGGTCACCGCGGGCCCGAGGACGGCGATCACGATCGCCAGGGCCAGCAGTCCGGCCCCGACGCCCGCGAACGCCGACCGCCAGCCCCGGGTCGTCCCGATCGCGAGCACGATCGTCACCGCCTCGACCGCCTCGACGGCGCAGGCGAGGAAGACGGCGACGAGCAGGCCGGCGCTCATCCGTTCACCTCGGCGAAGGCCTGCCGCGCCTCGCGGACCGCGTAGTAGACGACGACGAGGCCGGCGAGCGGATCGGCCCACCACCAGCCGCAGGCCGCGTTCAGCGCCAGGCCGACCAGGACGGCCCCGGCCAGGTAGGCGTCGATCACGGTCACCCGGCTCTCGGTCTCGAGCGTCACGTTGCCGAGCTCCTTGCCGACCCGGCCCTTCGCCGAGGCGAGCGCCAGCATGACGACGAAGGTCGCCGCCGTCCAGCCGATCCCGAGCGCGGAGCGGTGGGGCCGGTCGTCGCCGATCAGGGTGTAGGCGGCCTGCGCGGTGACGTAGAGGGCCAGACCGACGAAGGCCCAGCCGATCACCGAGAGGGCACGCCTCTCCCGGCGCTCGTCGGCGGTGTCGCGGAGATGCCAGATCACCACCGTCGAGGCGAGGATCTCGATCGCCGAGTCGAGGCCGAAGCTCGCCAGGGCGACGGACCCGGCGGCGAAGGCGGCGAAGAAGACGACGAAGACGCCGATGACGTTCCAGCCGAGCGTCATCGCCTCCAGGCGGATGCCGCGGCGAAGCAGGCGCGGCCCCTCGGACAGACCTGATGCGGGACGCGACACAGTCTCGATCGACATCCGATAAAGATAACAGCCGTTATTTTTTTATCCTAACTATTGGTCGGCATCCTCGGCCGCGTAGACCCTCTCGGCGAATCCGGAGAGCGCCGTCTCGCAGCTCGCGATCGACTCCTGGGCGGACTTCCTGCCCTTCGCCCCGAGGACGTCGCGCGCCTCGACCTTCTCCAGCCAGCCGCGCAGCTTGGCGAGGTCCTCGTCGTTCTCCTCGAGCTCGGCGTAGGTGAAGTGCTCCTCCGCGGTCTCCTTCTCGATCTCGGCGTGGAAGTCGCGGCAGCGGTCCTCGATCTCCTCGTACTCCTCGTCGCGGGCGGCGTTGTAGGCGGTGGTCAGGTCGGCGGCGCCGACGACTGCGCTCGCGTCGAGGAGGTAGGCGCTGCCCTCCATCTCCTGGATCTCGCGGCGCAGCGTCCGCAGCGCCCGTTCCGCGCCCGGTCCGGCCGGCATCGCCGCGGCCGAGTTCTGCAGGTAGATCGCCCCCAGGGCCTTCAGTTTGCGCCAGACGCCGGCGCGCAGGCGGCTCGGCTCGCTCGGGATCCGGTAGATCAGCAGCAGCCAGCTGTCGGGGTCGGCCATCGGGGCATTGTCGTCGCTCGGCCGGTCCGGGTGGCCGCCGGCGACGGGCGGGGGAGAGGAGTTGCGTTCCCCCCGGGAAGACCGAGGCCGCCGAGGAATCGGCGGCCTCATGTCTCGCCGACCCGGGAGGGTTCCCTGGGAAAGGAGGTCCCGAGCCCGACGTCTTTTCTCGCCCGGGTCAGGCCTTGGCGGCGGCCGCCCGTCGGTGCCGGTGGTTGTCGGTGTGCGGGCAGGTGAACCACGTCGTGCCCGTCAGGTACTCGCGGCTCTCCTGCAGGTGTCGCATGCAGAGGCCGACCGAGCAGGTACGACAGAGGCCTATGGCCTCCACCGAGCGACCCTCGATCTTGCATTCGTAGCACTGCATCTGGCTCCCTTCTTCGTGTTGTCCGTAGCTCGCTCGTCGATGCTCAGCGGCGCAGGGTCGCCGTCATCGCCTTCGGGTCGGCCAGCAGGTCGAGGGCCGCCGTGATCGACCCGCACGCCACCCGCGCGGCGCTCAGCGCCCGCGGGCTGACCCCCTCGGGCCCGACGATCGCCATGCCCAGCACCACCTCCGCCAGCATGTCGGCGTCGTTGCGACCGTTGCCGATCGCCGCGCAGCGCTCGGCGCCGAGGCGGAGGGCAAAGTCCGCCTTGTCCATGCCGGTGGTGATCCTCGTGGCCTCCACCGCCAGCTCGTCGGAGAGCTGGTCCAGGGTGCCGTAGGTGTCCGCCGACAGCAGGTGGATCTCGAGGTCGTCGCGCAGGCCGGCGATGCGCTCGCGCACGCCGGGGATCAGCTTCCCCCTGTCGGTCAGCGTCCCGTTCACGTCGAGCAGCAGGTGCTCGATCGTCAGGGCGGCCTCCCCCGGAACCTCGAAGACGCACGTCATCACTGGACCCCCAGTCGTCGTTTCCATCGTCGGACCCCGCCCGTCCGGCTGGCCGCCCGGTAGAGGCGGCCGAGGCCGGCGGCTTCGAACTCGCTGTAGGCGGGCCAGCATCGCCGGGCGCGGCAGAAGGCGCGCAGCTCGCGCTCGATCCTCTCCTCCGTCCAGGTGGCCCGTCGCCGCCGCTGTCGGGACCGGGGCAGGCTGACCCCGAGGCGTCGGCTCCATCGCCGCGGCCCGCCGTGCGCGTACACGGCGGCCAGGAGCGCGCTCTTGTCCCGCCTGCGGAAATCGGGGGTCGAGGGCCAGCGCGGCGCGTCGCCGATCAGGTCCCGGAGCTCGTGCTCGATCCGCTCGTCGTCCCAGACCAGCGACGATCCGCGGCGCTCGTCGGACCGCGGCAGGCCGAACTCTCCCGCCCAGCGCGGTGCCCCGCCGGTGCGGGTGATCGCGTCGCGCAGCGTCTTCAGGCCGGCCTCCTCGAATTCGACCCGCGAGGGCCAGGCCACGCGGCCGTCGAGGAAATCGCCGAGGTCGGCCCTGATCCGCTCCTCGGTCCAGATGGTGGCGTAGCCGGGCCGTCGCTCGACGTAGACGACTCCCATCCGGTCGGCCCAGTGGCGGGCGCCGCCGGAGCGGGTCACCGCGTCGCGCAGCCCCTTGCGCCCGGCGCGCTGGAAGTCGCTGTAGCTCGGCCACTCGGTGCGATCGGAGAGGAAGACGCCCAGCTCCTCGGTGATCCGCTCCTCGGTCCAGCGCCGGTTCGAGGTCACCGGCCGAGATCCCCCCGCCAGACGTTGCCGAGCCAGACGCCCATCTCCTCCCAGCCGTTCGCGCGGTCGCGCCAGATCCGATCGAGGATCGGCGGCATGATCCCGGCGTCGTCGTCCCCGGGACGGACGAGGTCGACGTCGTCGGGCGGGGTGCCGAGCGCCCGCGCCAGGAAGATCAGGTTCAGGTCCTGGCGCCTCGCCGAAGGCCCGACCTCGGCGACGTAGAGCAGCGGCCCGAGCTCGATCTCGATGCCGGTCTCCTCGTGGACCTCGCGCAGCGCCGTCGCCGCGGCGCTCTCGCCCGGGTCGACGCGCCCGCCCGGCAGGGTGACGTGGTCGCGGCCGTGCCGTCGCTCGCGCGAGACGAGGATGCCGTCCGCGATCGGGACCACGGCGCGGGCGCGGACGCTGACGGGGGAGAGGCGCGCCGCCCCGTACATCTGGTCCTCACGGCGGGAGCGACTGCGGGTGCTGTCTTGCGGCACGGACGACCTCCAGAACGGCTTCGTGAAACACCGGACCAGAGGCCATCAGCGGCTTACCGCCGCGGTTGTACTCGAGCGAGCCTCATCGCTCGTTTCCTGAATATTACCTACACGCTCGAACGTCGCAAAATTCCTCCGCTCACGCGAACACCTTGCGGTAGACGTCCTCGCCGAAGCTGGTGGAGAGCGGCGGCGCCTCGACGAGGCGGAAGGTCCGGCTCCCGTCCTCGGTCCGCTCGGCCCGCAGGAAGAGGGGGTCGAGACCCTCGTCGACCGCGAACCCGTGGGCGAGCTCATACATGTGGGTGACGTGAACCACCTTGATGCCGGCGGCGAGCAGGGCCCGGGTGACCTGGGCGGCGATCTCCGATCCCTCCTGCTCGTCGGTGGCGGCGAAGGACTCGTTGAAGAGCACCATCCCGCCGGGCTCCAGGGAGTCGGCGATCCGGCTCATGCGGGCCAGTTCCTCGTCGAACTTGCCGCTCTTCATCGTCGCGTCCTCTTCCCGCTTGAAGTGGGTGAAGAGACCGGTCCGCAGATCGGCGGCGAGGGACTCGGCGGGGGCGAACATCCCCGCCTGGGTCATCAGCTGGGCGAGCCCGACGCTGCGCAGGAAGGTCGACTTGCCGCCCTGGTTGGCGCCGGTGACGACGATCAGCGGTCGGCCCGCCCCGCCGAGGTCGTTCGGGACCACGGATCCCCTGCCGCGCAGGGCCAGCCCGACGTCGTAGAGGCCACGCGCCGTCAGGTCGACCTCTCCCGTCGACCGCGTCTCCGGGATGCAGGTCGCGTTGCCGTCGGCCGCCAGCCGGTCGGCGAGATTGAGGCAGCCGACGTAGAAGCCGGCCTCGACCGCCACCGCGGTGAAGAAGGCGACGATGTGGTCGGCCGACTGCTCGGCGGCCTCGGCGACGAGGTTGATGCCCTGGTTGCGCAGTTCTTCGAGCGCCCTGGCCCCGGTCTCGTCCCGCGGCGCGAGGTGAAAGGTGTAGCCGGAGCGGTCGAAGACGGCGGCCAGTCGCTCCAGCCCGTGCGGTTCGTGGTCCGGCCGGCGCAGGACGTGGTCCTTGCCTTTGTTGCCGACACCGAGGCGGGCGCTGATCAGGACGCCGCCGCCGAATTCAAGGCGCTTCAGGTGGGCGGCGACCTCTTCGAGGTAGGCGTCGTCGATCTGGTCGACGACCATCGCGAAGAAGGTGGTGAAGGCCTCGGAGGAGAAGCCGGGCGCGGCCTCGTCGGCGAGCCGACGCAGGTCGCGCAGGTCGTCGAGCAGGAGCTCGAGCACCTTGACCGCGTGGGAGAGCACCAGGCCCGGCGAGCGGCCGAGCGAGGCCCAGACCTGCTTCGACCTGCCCCGGGCCGAGACCGCGATCTCGTGCAGCCGCCGCGCCTCCTCGGGATGGTCGAGGCAGTCGCGCAGCGCCGCCTGTCGATAGGCGACCGCGTCGACGTCGTCGAGGCTCGCGAGGAGGGCCCGGCGGGCGACCTCCCGGAGCAGGGAGTCCTCGCCGCCCATCGCCGCGACCACGTCCTCCACCCCGAGGTCGTCGACCAGATCCTTCTTCTCCTCGGCGATCGACTCGGGCGCGCTGAAGTCCCGGTCGCGGTGCATCAGGTGCGCTTTCATCCTCCGATCCTTTCCTTCAGTCGCTCGTAGGTGAGCCGGTATTTCTCGGCGATCGCGATCGCGTAGGCCCGGCCGTCCGCCGGCCTGCGGACGACCTTGAAGGTCCGGGTCGCCGGGTCCTCCGGGTCGACCATGCTGGTGAGGCTGACCGTCTTGCGGTCGAGCGAGGCCAGCTCGTCGACGAAGGTGACGTAGACGCAGAGGAGGTCGAGCTCGCTGATCCGCTCGAGCACCCGCCGGCCCAGCAGGCGGGCGTCCTCCAGCGCGGTCGAGGAGAAGCTCTCGTTCATCACCACGAGGCTGCGCGGCGTCGCTGCGTCGAGGATCCCGCGCACGCGGACGAGATCGTCCTCGAGCTTGCCCCGCAGGTTCGAGTGGTCCTCCTGGCGCTCGAAGTGGGTGAAGATCCGGTCGGCGAGGAACAGCCTCGCCTCGGCGCCCGGCACGCAGAGGCCGAGGCGGGCGAGGTAGTGGAGCTGGCCGAAGGTGCGCGCGAAGGTCGTCTTGCCGCCCTGGTTCGGGCCCGACACCACGAGGATCCGCTCGGGGTCGGTGAGGTTCCAGTCGTTGGTGACGACCGGCGTGCCCTCGGCGACCAGCTTGGCCGCCAGCGCCAGGTCGAAGGTCTCGCTCGCGCCGACCTCCTTCGAGTCCGCCTGGACCTCGGGTTGGCAGAAGGAGAGGCCGGCCGCCCGCATCGGTGCGATGTGGTCGAGGTAGGCGAGGTAGAACTGGACCTCGCGATCGAATCGTCTCACCACCCGGTCGGCGAAGCCGTGATTGTGCCGGTGGAAGCGTTCGAGATCGGCGAAGACCTCGGGGTTCAGCCTGGCGACGAGATCGAGGATCTGCGCCTCGATGTGGTTCAGCCCCGGGTCGCGGTCGTAGCTGAAGCGGTAGCCCTTGACGCCTCCCTGGCGGAAGCGCTCGAAGGTCGAGCGGATCTCCTCGCCGTAGTCGACCTCGCCCTCGAAGTTGTCGACGTGGACCCGATCGCCCCTGATCTGGACGGTGTATTCGACCTGCCCGAGGGCGGCCGCGATCCGCTCCTGATCCGAGGCCAGCCGGGTGAAGTCCCGGGTCTGGACCAGCCGGTCGAGGTGGCGGGCGAGTGAGCGCAGGCCGGGCGAGTCCGGCCCGGCCTCCCCGAGCTCGGCCGCCAGGCGGCGCACGGCCGCGCAGTAGCAGCCGACCGCCTCGAGGAACCAGGCCTCCTTCTGACGCGCGTAGTGGGAGTCGGAGGCGCGGCTCAGATCCTTGCGCGTGCGGCTCATCGCGGCGGCGAAGCTGTCGATCCGCTCGCGGATCTCCGGCCGCTGGAGGTCGCGCAGGACCTCGTGGCGATAGCCGACCGCGGCGAGGTCGTCGAGGGGGATCCGGAAATAGGGCGCGAGTTCGTATTTCGAGCGACCCTCGACGACCGCCTCGAACACCTGGTCGAGGTTCAGGTCGTGCAGGCAGTCCGGCGGCTCGGCCTCCTCGACCGAGGCGGGCGTGCGACCGGGCAGGAAGAGGACGCTCTCGAAGTCTCCCGCGACGATCGTCTCGCGGTTCTCGGGCTCTGGCGGGCTGATGGTCATCGATCCTCCTCGGGTCGTTTCTCGATCCTGGGGAACAGAGGCCATCAGCGGCTGAGCCACGGTTTGAGCGAGCCTCATCGCTCGGTGGGCCCAGAGTCTACGCCTGCCGTGCCCGGGGCTCGGGCCGAGTGGGCCTCGATGGCGACGGCGGCGGCGTGGGCGACGCCCGGATCGGCGTCGCGCGCCAGCCTCGCGAGCGGCTCCCAGCCGGCGCCGAAGAGGTCGGCGCCGACGTGGGCGAGGGCGAGGCGGACGGCGCGATCCGGGTCGCCCGCCAAGGAGGCCAGCGCGGCCTCCGCCCCGGTGGCCCGAAGATGTCCGAGCGCGTGGACGACGCCGCACCTGCCGGGCGGGCCCAGGTCGGGCAGCGAGGCGAGGAGCAGGCACTCCGCCCGGTCGCGGCCGAGCGCCTCCCGCAGCCCCCGCTCCACCGCCGACCTGACCATCACCGCCCGGTCGGCGAGGGCCGCGAGGAGCGCGTCGTTCGCCGACGGCGAGCCGATCTCGGCGAGCCTCTGCGCGGCGGCGACCCGAACCTCGGCCGCGGGATCGTCGGCGAGCACCGCCCGCAGGGCGCCGGCCTGGGACGGAGGGGCGGCCGTCACCGCCGTCCGGCGGACGGACGGATGGCGGTCGGCGAGCAGGCGCGCCATCGCGTCGGGACCGAGCAGGTGGGGGTGGCGCGCCAGCGCCTGGCGGACCTGGGGAGCGCGATCCTCGGCCAGCGCCTCGACGCTCGCCCGGGAGGCGCCGCCGAGCTTCGCCGCGGCGTCGATCGCGGCCGCCCGGACCAAGGCATTGCCGTCGGCGAGCAGCAGCTCCAGCCGCCGCGTGCCGCCGGCGAGGCCGATCCGCGTCAGCGCCCGCAGCGCCCGGTAGCGCACCGCCGCCAACGGGTCGTCGGTGGCGGCCAGGAGCGCCTGCGCCTGCGGCGCGCCGGCGAGGACCTCGAGCGCCGTGGCGGCCGCGATCCGACGATGAGGGCCGCCGTCGAGCAGGGCCGCGGCGGCCACCGCGGCGGCGCCCTCGTCCCCCAGGGCGGCCAGCGCCTTGGCGAAGTCGGCGGTCAGCGCCGGGTCGACCTCGAGCAGCCTTTTCCGCAGTGGGCCCGCCGCGGCCGTCAGCCGCCGGCGGCCGATCTGGCGCAGGGCGGCGCGGGCGACGTCGGGCGAGGGGTCCTCGCAGGCGGCCAACAGGGCCGGCAGCGGCGCCGGCCCCGCGCCGGCGTCGCGCAGCGCCCGCAGGCGCTCGGTCGGGCCGGGTCGCCGCCGCGTCAGGCCGCCGCTCATCCCACGGTCTCCTCGAGCAAGGCGCGGACCTGGCGGCGATACGCCGCGCCCGTCTCGCGCGTGCGGGTCGCGAGCTCCGCGCGCACCGACGCCGCGCCCGCCTCGAGGCCCTTCAGCAGGCGGCGTTCCGCGGCGCGGCGGACCAGGCGGCGACCGGGTGGGCCGGGGACGCGGCGGCGCAGCCGACCGATCGGAGGGATGGCCGGGAGCGAGCCGGAAGGGCGGGGGGCCCGCGGCTCCAGCCCTTCCAGGAGCCCGAGGATCTCCCGGCCCGCGTCGCTGTTCCGCGCCGCCCTGGCGATCCGCTCGCGGTAGACGCGCTCGAGGCCCTCCGCGTCGGCGGCGATGGATTCCGCGGTCCCTCTCGCCATCGCGCCGAGGAGGGCGTCCATCCGCGCCTCGATCCAGCTGTCCAGCTCGGCGGCGAGGCCGCTGGGCGAGAGCCCGGCATCGTCGCGGACCCGCCGCCTCAGCTGGCGTCGCAGGAGCGGCGCCAGCTTCGGCGCGACCGGCGCCGGCAGCTCCTCGACCTCGATCGCGATCAGGTCCTCGAGCCCGGCCTCCAGTTCCTCGGCCGCCGCCGACTCGGCGGTCAGCAGGTCGGATCGTGCCCGCGGGCGGCGGTCGGGCCCTTGCGCGAATCGCCCGTCTAGTGAGTTGCTGGTGGCCATCCGGAACCTCCGCATCGAGTGATCGAGGAACTTCACGGAGAGGCCATCAGCCGCGTCGACGCGGCGGTTACGGCGAGCCTCATCGCCACCGCGACCTAAGTTAGCAACCGTTTCACCCGGCCCCGCCGCCTGCTAGCCTCGCGCTCGAGCGATGAGGCTCGCTCACACCGCGGCGCAGCCGCTGATGGCCTCTACGTCCGATGTTTCGACGACGGGGAGGTGGTGCGCGCAGATGGGTGGTCGGCCGTGGACGATGAGCTCGCGGCGAAGCGCGGCGGAGGTGGTCAAGGGCGTCTTCGACGCCGCCGGCCTCGGCGCCCTCCCTTTCGCGCTGCGCTTCTGGGACGAGAGCGAGATCCCCGCCGCCGGCCCGGCGCGCTTCACCGTCGCCGTCAACCGGCCGCGCGCCCTCGCGTTTCTGTTGCGCGAGCCCAACCAGCTCGGCCTCGGCCGCGCCTGGGTGAGCGGCGACCTGGACCTGGTCGGCGAACTCGGCGAGCTCTTCGCGGTCGGCGACGAGCTGCGCGGCGCCAAGGTGGGCGTCGCGGCCCGCCTGCGGGCGATCCTGGCGGCGCGTGACCTCGGTGTCCTCTCGACCGCCTGGCGACTCCGGCCGCCCGCCGCCGAGGCCCGGCCCGCCGGCCGGCTTCACTCGCCGCAACGTGATCGCCGCGCGATCTCGCACCACTACGACGTCTCCGACGACTTCTACCGGATCGTCCTCGGCCCCAGCCTCGTCTACTCCTGCGCCTACTTCGACCAGCCGCGCGAATCGCTGGAGGCGGCGCAGGCGCGCAAGCTCGACCTGATCTGCCGCAAGCTCGACCTCGCCCCGGGCGAGCGGCTGCTCGACGTCGGCTGCGGCTGGGGCTCGCTGGTCATCCACGCCGCCGCCCGCTACGGGGTCCGCGCCGTCGGCGTCACGATCTCCGAGGCGCAGGCGGAGCTGGGGCGGCGGCGGATCCGCGAGGCGGGGCTCGCCGATCGGTGCGAGATCCGACTGGCCGACTACCGCGAGCTCGACGACGGCCCTTACGACAAGGTCGCCAGCGTCGGCATGTACGAGCACGTCGGCACCGGCCGGCTCGATCGCTACGTCGCCGCCGTGGCGGCCCTGCTGCGACCGGGCGGGCTCTTCCTCAACCACGGGATCGCGAGGCTCGATTCGCGTCCCGGCGGGCAGAAGTCGTTCATCGCCCGCTACGTCTTCCCCGACGGTGAGCTACAACCGCTGGACTCGCTGCTGGCCGGCCTGCGGCGGGCGAAGCTGGAGGTGCGCGACGTCGAGTCGCTGCGCGAGCACTACCCGCTGACCCTGCGCCGCTGGGGTGCCAACCTGGCGGCCCGGCGGGAGGAGGCGATCGTCGCCGCCGGGATCGAACGCGAGCGCGTCTGGCGCCTCTACATGACGGGCTCCGCCCACGCCTTCGAACGCGGCGACATCACGGTCTTCCAGACGCTCGCGGCGCGGCCGGGCGCCGCCCACGGCCTGCCGCTGGACCGGACCCGGCTGGCGCCGCCCGAGCCCACCCCGATGGCCTGGGGTCGGGAGGTCGGCCGCGGGCCATCCGAGCCGGGGCGCGAGACGAGGTAGCGGGCCTTGTACTGGTGCTTTCACTGCTACGGGATCAACCCCCGTCCGTCCGGGCCCTGCGTGCGCTGCGGGGAGGAGATCGCGGCGCCCGCCGATCTCTCCTACGACCGGCAGCTGATCTGGGCGCTCGGCCATCCCGACGGCGACCGGGCGATCATGGCGGCGAGGACGCTCGGCACGCGGCGCCCGCCGGAGGCCGCGCCGCGACTCCGGCAGGTGTCCGAGGATGAGTCGGACCCCTTCCTCGCCGCCGAGGCGCTGCGCAGCCTGGTCGCGATCGAAGGGGTCGAGGCGCTGCGCCCGCTCCTCACCCAGATCGCCGAGCGCGGCGGTCTGCTGCCGGCGAAGGTCGCGGCCGCGGCGCTTGCCGCCGGGTGAGCCTGGCTAAGATCGAGATCTACACCGAGGCGATGAGGCTCGCCCTCGACCGCGGCGCCGCCGCTGATGGCCTCTACGAGACGGGAACGACCCGAACGTGGAGGAGGCAGGAGATGGGGGCAGGGGACGGTTTCAGGCTGAGGGGCCTCTTCGGCCGGGGCACGAGTGGGACGGCCGCCCGCGTCGCCCCGTCGCCGCCCGCGGCGACCGGGTCGAGCGCGAACCGGGAAGTGCTCCACCGTGACTTCGAGATCCCCGGGGTGGAGCCCTGGGACGACGATCCCTATCGCTTCCACACCGGCCGCAAGCTCGACCACGGCTCCGAAGACGCGGTCGAGATCGTCGAGCTGGTCAAGCAGTTCGGCCGCACCCGGATCCTCAACGGCGTCAACCTCGGCCTCCCCCGCGACCAGATCTCGATGGTCCTCGGCCCTTCGGGCACCGGCAAGAGCGTCCTGGTCAAGCACATCGTCGGCCTGCTGATGCCCGACTCGGGCGACGTCCTCGTCGACGGCGAATCGATCCCGGCGATGTCCGAAGACGAGCTCTTCGAGGTGCGCAAGAAGTTCGGCCTGCTCTTCCAGGACGGCGCCCTGTTCGGCTCGATGAGCGTCTTCGACAACGTCGCCTTCCCGCTGCGCCAGCACACCGACAAAGGCGAGGAGGAGATCGGCGAGATCGTCAACCGGCGACTGAAGGAGGTCGGCCTGGCGGGCGACGCCTACAAGATGCCGAACGAGCTCTCCGGCGGGATGCGCAAGCGGGCCGGCTTCGCCCGGGCGCTGGTGCTCGACCCGGCGATCGTGATGTTCGACGAGCCCGACTCCGGGCTCGACCCGGTGCGGACGGCGCTGCTCTGCGAGCTGATGCGCGAGGTCCACGCCGAGAACGGCGGCTGCTACCTGATCATCAGCCACGACCTCGCCACCGCGCGACGCGTCCCTGATTTCCTTGCCGTGCTCTGGAGCGGACGGATCGTCGAATCGGGACCGCGCGAGCAGATCTTCGGCTCGGACAATCCCTTCGTCGCCCAGTTCCTCAGCGCGGGCCTCGAGGGCCCGCTGTCGATGGACTGAACGGGACGTTTGGAAGGCTCGTCGATGGAAACGTACGCCCCATGAGGATCCGACGAGTGAGGCTCGACGTCGACTGGGCGATCTCCGGCCCCGGCATCGAGGCCGTCGCCGCCGCGATCGACACGCTCGACGGGGTGGAGGCGGCGACCGTGACGATCACCGAGATCGACATCGAGACGATCGGCAGCGACGTGACGGTCGAAGGTGACGGCTTCGAGCTGAAGCCGCTGGTCGAGGCGATCGAAGGATCCGGCGCCGTCGTCCACAGCATCGACCAGCTTTCCTTCGGCGAGCGGATCGCGGAGCACGTGCCGCGCTCGCGATGAGCCGCCTGCCCGCGGGGGCGATGCTGCCGGTGGCGCTCGGCCTCGCCGACGGGATCCTCAACGCCTTGACCCTCGCCGCCGCGAACCTGGTCGGCTCGGGCGGCCACATCGAGGTCGGCCTGGCGCTGCGGATCTCGGCGGCGGCCCTGGTCACGGCGGGCTTCGCCGTCTTCGTCGCCGAGTACTCCGATGCCCGCGGCGTGCTCCGCCGGGCCTCCCGCCAGCTGAACATGAGCGACGAGCGCGGCCTGGTCGAGACGCAGCTGGGTCGCTCGGCCCTGCGCGGCGCGGTGGTCCAGGCCGCGACCGCCGCCCTGGCCAGCATGGTCGGGGCGCTCGGCCCGCTCCTCCTCGCCGCCGCCCTGCCCGGGCCGGGTTGGATCGCGGCCGCGATCGCGATCGTCGCCCTGGGATTCCTCGGCGCGGGATTGGCGACCGCCGTCCTCGGCGACCGGATCGTCTGGGCGACGGGGCTGGTGGTGGGCGGCATCGCGGTGACCGCGCTGGGCGCCTGGCTGAAGATCGCTTGAACCGCTTGCGCATCGGGTATGGTCAGCGCAGTCAGATGATGCCCTGACGAGAGGCACTGCCTCTCGAACCGCCGGAGAGAAAACGGCTGATGGCTTCTTTCGCAAACCGCAACGTCGCGAAAGGAGCTCCTGAGTGCCAATCCTCCCGGACTGGGTCGTCCAGGTGCTCCAAGTGGGGACGATCCTCGTCTTCGCGCCGCTCGTCAGCGGCGTGATCGCCCGCGTCGAGGCGATCATCCAAGAGCGCAAGGGGCCGCGGATCCTGCAGCCCTACTACGACATCGCCAAGCTGCTGCGCAAGGAGACGGTGCTGCCCGGGCCCTCCGGGCCGCTCTTCCGCGCCGCGCCCTACGTCGCCTTCGCCGCCTACGCCACGGTGCCGCTGCTGATCCCGGTGCTGACCAACTACGGCCTGCCGCTCGGCTACATGGGCGACATCCTCGGCGGCGGCCTGATCCTCGGCCTGGCGAGCTGGGTCGTCTCGCTTGCCGCGATCGACAGCGGCAGCCCCTACGCCCAGCTCGGCTCGAGCCGGCTGCGGACCTTCGGCGCGCTGAACGAGCCGACCGTGATCTTCGTGATCTTCACGGTCGCCCTGATCACCCACACCGACCTGCCCTACGTGATGGGGGAAACGCTGCGCTCCGGGGCGGTCGAGGTGCTGCGGCCGAGCCACCTCCTGATCGCCGCCGCCTTCTTCATGCTGGTCCTCAACGAGAGCGGCCGCATCCCCGTGCAGAGCCACGGCGGCACGCTGGAGTTCGGGATGATCGAGGAGGCCAGGGTGCTCGAGCACTCGGGGCCGGGGCTGGCCTTCCTGCGCTGGGGCTCGCACGTCAAGCAGCTGGTCCTCTACACGATCCTGGTCAACGTCCTGGTCGCCCCCTGGGGCCTGGCGAAGAGCGGCGACCTCGGCGAAGTCCTGATCGCGATCCTCCTGCTGCTCGGCAAAGCCGCGGTGGTCGGCGCCGCGGTGGTGGTGATCGAGTCGAGCTTCGCCAAGCTGCGGCTCTACAAGATCCCCGAGTTCACCGTCGCCAGCTTCCTCTTCGCCGTCCTCGCGGTGGTGATCTTCATCTTCCAGCCGAGCTTCGGCGACCGCACCCTGACCGTCTTCGGTGCGGCGGCGACGGTCACCGCGGTGGTGGTGCTGCTGCTGGAGCTGGGGATGCTGCGCTCGCAGGAGGTCTGGGAGCAGCTGCGGCTCTACTCGCTCGGATCGTTCGTCGTCGCCGGGCTGGCGGTGGCGACGGCCGCCGAAGGGCTCGGCGACTCGAGCCTCTACGTGCTGGCCGCGATCACCGTGGCGCTGAAGGCGATCACCTTCCCGTTCGGGATCGGCTACGTGCTGCGCAACCTGGAGATCGACCCGCGGGTGCCCTCGGTGGTCGGCGTGCCGACCGCGATCCTGCTGGCGATCGCCCTCTCGGGCTTCAGCTTCATCGCCCTCCACGACGTCCACATCGGCGGCCTCGCGGCGCTGCCGCTGTCGGCCTTGCCGGTCGCCGTCGCCGGCGTCCTCGTCGCCCTCCTGCTGATGGTGCTGCGGCCGCACGCCCCCTCGCAGCTGCTCGGCTTCCTCGTGCTCGAGAACGCGGTCTCGGTCGGCAGCCTGGTGATCGCCCCGGGCCTGCCCTTGATCCTCGCCCTGCTGCTGCTCTTCGACGTGCTGATCGGCGTGCTGGTCTTCGTCGTCCTCGTCCAGTACCTGGCGGTGGAGAAGACCGCGGTGCGGACCGACATCCTCAACAGGCTGACCGGCTGATGGACTGGGCGCCGATCCTGATCCTCGTCGCGCCGCTCCTCGCCGCGGGCCTCTCCCTGCTCGACGGCTGGCGGTTGGCCCGCGTCGCCACCTGCGTGGCGTCGCTGCTCTGCCTCGGCGCCGCGATCGTCCTCGCGATCAAGGTCGAGCACGGCCGGGTGATCTCGCTCGCCTCGGAATGGATCCGGCTCGACTCGCTCGGCGCCGTCTTCCTCCTCGCCACCTCGCTGCTCTACGCGATCGCCGCCTTCTTCTCGATCGGCTACCTCGGCGGGCAGGCGGGGGAGACCGGCTTCGCGAGCTTCGCGCGGCGCTACTTCCTCCTCCTCAACCTCTTCGGCTGGAGCATGCTGGCGGTGCCGCTGGCCGGCGACTTCGGCTCGCTCTGGGTGGCGATCGAGCTGACCACGATCCTCTCGGCGCTGATGGTCGCCCTCGACCGCACCGACGCCGCGCTCGAGGCCTCCTGGAAGTACGTCCTGATCGCCTCCAGCGGCCTCGGCATCGCCCTGCTCGCGATCATCATCCTCTACGCCGCGGGCACGCCGGCGCTGGGTGAGAACTACGTCCCCCGCTTCGTTCACGTGCTCGGCGCGGCGGGCGGCTTCTCCGACGACGCGGTCCGCCTCTCCTTCGTCCTCGCCGTGGTCGGCTTCGGCACCAAGGTCGGCTTCGTCCCCACCCACACCTGGCTGCCCGACGCCCACTCGGAGGCGCCCGCGCCGGTCTCGGCGCTGCTCTCCGGCTCGCTCCTGGCGGCGGCCTTCTACGGTGTCCTGCGCTTCTTCCAGGTCGCGGTCGCCGCCGGCGATCGCGCCTTCGCCGAGCACGTCCTGGTGGTCTTCGGCGCCGTCTCGCTGGTCGCCGCCAGCCTCTTCGTCCTGCGCCAGGGCAACTACAAGCGCCTGCTCGCCTACTCCTCGATCGAGCACATGGGGGTGATCGCGCTGGGGGTCGGCTTCGGCGCGCCGATCGCCGTCGCCGGCGCCCTCCTCCACGTGATCACCCACGCCTCGGCCAAGGGTCTCGCCTTCTTCGGCGCCGGCTCGCTCCTGCGCCGCTACGACACCAAGGAGGTCGACGAGGTGCGCGGGGCGGCGACCCTGGCGCCCTGGAGCGGCCCGATCTTCCTCGCCGCCGCGCTCGCCCTCTGCGGGCTGCCGCTCTCCGGCGTCTTCCGCAGCGAGTTCGAGATCGTCTCCGGCGGCTTCGCCGAGCCCGCCTACGTCGGCGTCGCGATCCTGATCGTCTTCGTCAACCTGGCCTTCTTCGGCGTCCTCTGGCACGCCTCGCGGATGGTCCTCACCCCGGCGCCGGAGGGGGCGGTGCCGCACGAGGCGAGCGCCTGGATGGTCGGCGCGATGCTCTGCTGCCTCTTCGTCGTCGTCGCCCTCGGCGTCCACCTTCCCGGCGACCTCTCGACCCTGCTCGACAACGCCGCCCAGCGGCTGAGGAGCCCGACCGGATGAGCGCCCTGCCGATCGAGGACATCCCCACCGGGCTGCCGGACTGGCTGCCCGATCACCTCGGCTGCGAGGCCGAGCCGGCTCCGCCGGGCGAGCTTCGCCTGCTGGCCGACCAGCTCGGCTTCGGCCGCGCCGCGGGGATGCTCCGCGACGCCGGCGGCCGGCTGATCTCGCTCTTCCTCGCCTCGCGGCCGGAGCCCTCGCTGGTCGCGGCGATCGCCCTGCGCGGGCACGCCCTCCTCCTGCGCACGCCCTACCGGCCGGAGCTCGCGTACCGGGACCTCGGCGAATCCTGGCCCGCCGCCGCCTGGCCGCTGGCCGAGCTGGCCGAGCGCGAGGACGTCCGCTTGCTCGGCCGGCGGGAGGGACGCCGGCTGACCGCGCCCGACGCCGATCGGCTCGCGCGCCGCGTCGACGGCTTCGACGTCTTCACGATCCCCTACGGCCCGGTCCGCTCGGGCATCTTCGAGGCGATCCAGTTCCAGATCGAGACCGGGGGAGAGGACGTGCCGCGGCTGGAGACGCGGCCCTTCTTCAAGCACCGCGGGATGGAGGACCGCTTCGAGGGGCTCGATCCCGACCGGGCGACCTACGTCGCCGAGCGCGTCGCCGGGATCGCCTCGGTCGCCTACGCGAGCGCCTTCTCCCAGGCGGTCGAGCGCGCCCTCGGGGTGAGGCCGCCGCAGCGGGCCGAGCGCTGGCGCGCGGTCCACGCCGAGCTGGAGCGGCTCGCCAACCACCTCGACGTGGTCGCCAAGGAGGCGGAGACGACGGCCCTCTTCGTCGGCCAGGCCCGCTTCCAGACGCTGAAGGAAAACGTGATGCGGCTGCGGGCCGCGCTCTGCGGCAGCCGCTACGGACGCGGGGTCGTCGTCCCCGGCGGGGTCAGGCTCGACGGCCGCGTCGACCTCGACGCGCTGCTCGGCGCCCTCGACGCCTTCGAGCGCGAACTGCGACGCGACCGCAAGCTCTTCCTCGGCACCGCCTCGATGACCGACCGCCTGATCGGCAGCGGCCACCTGGAGCGGCGGACGGTCGAAGACTTCGGCGCCGTCGGTCCGCTCGCCCGCGGCTCGGGGGTCTCCACCGACGTCCGCCACGAGCGCCCCTACGGCGACTACCACCGGCTCGGGCTGCAGGTCGTCACCGCCTCGGGCGGCGACGCGATGGCGCGGGTCGAGGTGCGCTTCGGCGAGATGACCGAGTCGCTGCGGATCCTGCGCCAGGCGATCGACCAGCTGCGGCGGCGCGATGGCGAGCTGCGCGCCGAGGTGCCGACGGGGGACGGCGAGGCGCTCGGCTGGGCCGAGGCGCCGCAGGGCGAACTGGCGATCTGGGTGGAGCTCGAGGCGGGCCGACTGCGGCGGGTGCGGATCGCCTCGCCCTCGTTCCGCAACTGGGCGCTGTTCGACCATGCCTTCCCGAAGGACGTCCTCACCGATTTCGCCTTCATCGAGCACTCCTTCGGCCTCACCCCGGCGGGAGCGGATCGCTGATGCTCGGTTGGATCGCACGCGGGCTCCGGCGGGGTCGGGTGACGACCCGCTACCCGCGCCGGGCGGAGCAGCCGGCGGACGGCTTCCGCGGGCGGGTCGAGGTGCTCGAGCCGGCGCTGGGGGACGCCGAGATGGCGGCGATCTGTCCCACCGGGGCGATCGAGGTCGACGGCGAGGAGTGCGTGCGGCTCGACCGCGGGCGCTGCATCCTCTGCGGCGCCTGCGTCGAAGCGTTCCCCGGGCACTTCGGATTTGCACAGGGAGAGGATGCCTACGAGACCGCCGCGCGCACGCGTGGCGGTCTCGTCGTCGGCGATGTCGAGACCAACCGCGAGGAGCCGGTGCGCGAGGCGCTCGGCCGCCAGGTCAGGGCGCTGCGCCGCTCGATCCACATCCGCCACCTCGACGCCGGCTCCGACGGGGCCGAGGAGTGGGAGATCCAGTCGCTCACCAACCCCCATCACGACATCCAGCGGCTCGGCCTCTACTTCACCGCCTCGCCCCGACACGCCGACGTGCTGTTGGTGACCGGTGGCGTCACCGGGCCGATGCGCGAGCCGCTGCTGCGCGCCTGGGAGGTGATGCCGGAGCCGAAGGCGCTGGTCGCGGTCGGCACCGACGCCTGCTCGGGCGGGCTCGCCGCGACGGCGGGCTGGGTGGCGGGCGGCGTCGACCGGGTCCTGCCGGTCGACGTCTACGTGCCCGGCTCGCCGCCGGCGCCGATCGCGATCCTCCACGGCCTGCTGCTGGCGGTCGGGCTGATCGCCGAGGACGGCCGTGGAAACTTTCCGCCGCATAGGGACGGTAAGTCTCCACGCGGGACGAGGGGAGCGCGATGACGTTCGTCTACGCGCTCGCGATGGCGGCGCTCGTCCTCGCGCCCTTCGCCGCGATCCTCGTCGCCCGCGGGGCCGCCGTGCTCGCGACGCTCGGCTGCGTCGGGCTGGTCGCGGTCGGGATCGCGGCGGCGCTCGGCACCCCGGCGACGCTGCAGCTCGGCGGCTGGATCGGCTTCGGACACAGCGCCCTGCGCGCCGACGGGCTCGCCGGGATCTTCCTCGCGCTCACCGGCGTCACCGGCGCCGCCACCTCGCTCGCCTACGCCGAGCTCTCGCCGGGGAGGTGGCTGACCGGCCTGCACGCGGTGCTGGTCGCCGCGGTCGCGATCGCGATCGGCTCCGACAACGGCTTCCTCTTCCTGCTGGCCTGGGAGATCCTCACCGTCGTCATCTTCCTGCTGGCGAGCGCCGACCGCGCTCGTCCCGGCGCCCTCCTCGCCGCCTACCTCACCGCCGGGCTGACGAAGATCGGCGGCGCCGCGCTGCTGGCGGCGATCGCCCTCCTCTACGCGAAGACCGGCAGCTTCTCGCTCGGGGCCTGGGAGTCCGCCCACCTCGGCGCCGGCACCGCGGGGGTCCTCTTCGCCCTCTTCCTCGTCGCCTTCGGGACCAAGGTCGGGGTGCTGCCGCTGCAGGGGGCGCTGCCCGCCGGTTACGGCGCCGCGCCTCGACTCGGCGCCGCCTCGCTCTCGGTCGCCCTCTGCGCCGGCTACTACGGGCTCTGGCGCTTCGTCTTCGAGATCGCCGGACCGCTGCCGGCCTGGTGCGGCGACGCGCTGCTGGTCATCGGGCCGATCACCGCCGCCGCCGGGATCCTCTACGCGATCACCCAGGACGACCTGCGCCGCTTCCTCGGCTTCTCGACCGTCGAGCACGCGGGCGTCGTCCTGGTCGGCTTCGGGGTCGCCCTGCTCGGGCAGGCCGCGGGCGACGAGAGGCTCGCCGCCGCCGGCCTCCTGGCGGCGACGCTGCACGTCTGCGCCCACGGCATCTCGAAGACCCTGGCACTGATCGTCGTCGATCGGGTGGGGGTGGCGACCGGCGAGCGCGGGCTCGACCCGTTGGGTGGGCTCGCCGGTCCCCTGCCCGTCTCCGGGGCGGGCTTCGGCGTCGCCTGCCTGACCCTGGCGGCGATCCCGCCGCTCGGCGGCTTCGTCAGCGAGTGGTTCACCTTCGAGGCGCTGCTGCAGGGCTTCCGCATGCCGACGCTCCTCTCCCAGCTCCTCTGCGCGCTCGCCGCGGCGATGCTGGCGCTGACCGCCGGCCTCGGGCTGCTCGCCTTCGCGAAGCTCCTCGGCTTCGCCTTCCTCGGCAAGGCGCGCCACGCCTTCGCCGGTTTGCGCGAACCGAGCCGGCTCGCGCTCGGCGTGGTGCCGCTCGGCCTGGTGGGCCTGCTGCTCGGCGCCGCCGCGCCCTGGGAGATCGACCTGCTCGGCGGCGGCCTCGAACGGATCCTCGGCCTCGACCCGGCGGGCACGGCGGTGAAACATCCGCTCACCCTCGGGCCGGTCTTCCCCGACTTCTCGGTCCTGGCGCCGACCTGGCTGGCGATCGTCCTGCCCGCCTTCGCCCTGATCGCGGTCGCGATCGCGCTGGCCGCGCGACGGCAGGGCGCCCGCCGGGCGCCGGTCTGGGTGACCGGCTCGGCCGCCGACCTGGTCGCGGTCCAGTACCGGCCGTCGGCCTATTCCAACCCGATCCGCGTCGTCCTGCGCGGCTACCTCGGCTACCGCAGCGAGCTTGCCGAGGGACCCGCCGACGCCCGCGGCCCCACCTTCGAGCTGCAGACGCGGGTCGTGCTCGCGGTCGAAGCGTTCGTCTACCGCCCGCTGGCCACGGCGGCGCTGGCGCTTGCCGCCGGCATCCGTCGCTTCCAGTCCGGGCGGCTGTCCTCGTACATCCTCTACATGCTGGCGGTACTGATCGTGATCCTCGCCCTGATCCCCGCGCTGCACTGATGTTCCAGCGCATCCTCATCGCATGGGACGGCTCCTCGATGGCGCTCCGCGCCTTCGACGTCGCCATCGACCTGACCCGACGATTCGAAGGCGAACTGGTCGCCGTCTCGATCGCCCACTCTCCCGCCCACGCCGAGACCGAGGCCGACCGCAGCGAGTCGGCCGAGGCGGCGCGGCGCTACCTGGAGGCGACCTTCGCCGAGGTCCGCGACCGCGCCGAGCGCGCCGGCATCGACGTCCGCCAGCGGGTGATCGAGGGCGAGGACGCCACCGAGGCACTCGTCGATCACGCCCACGACGAGGGCTTCGACCTGATCGTCGCCGGCCACCATCACGAGCGGCGCGTCGGCCGGATGCTGCTGCGCGGGGTCCCGGAGGGCCTCGTCGGCCGCTCGCGGGTGCCGATCCTGATCGTCACGGAGCCGGATTGACCGATGGGAAGAGATCGACGCGAGTTGGCCGCGATCTTCGCGGGAGGAGCACTGGGCACCCTGGCGCGGGCCGGGCTGGCGGAAGCGCTCCCGCACGCCGCCGACTCCTGGCCCTGGCCGACCTTCATCGTCAACGTCGTCTCGGTGTTCCTGCTCGGGTACTTCGTCACCCGGCTGCAGGAGCGCCTGCCGCTCTCGAGCTATCGCCGGCCGTTCCTGGGGACCGGCATCTGCGGCGGCCTCTCGACCTTCTCGACGATGCAGGTCGAGGTGGTGAAGATGCTCGACGCCGGCGCCGTCGGCCTGGCGAGCGCCTATGTCGCGGCGAGCGTCGCCGCCGGCCTGATCGGGATCCACCTCGCCACCTCCGCGGTGCGCCGGCTGAGGTTGCGCGGATGAGCGTGCTCGTCTGGATCGGGGTCGCCTTCCTCGGCGGCGTGGGGGCCTGCGGGCGCTTCCTCCTCGACACCAACGTGGCCTCGCGCTCGCCCTGGGGCTTCCCCTTCGGCACCTTCGTGGTCAACCTCAGCGGCGCCTTCGTCCTCGGCCTGCTCTCGGGCATCGCGCTGGAAGGCAACGCCGAGCTCCTCGCCGGGACGGCGACGATCGGCTCCTACACGACGTTCTCGACCTGGATGCTCGAGACGCATCGACTGGGCGAGGACGACGAGCGGAGCCTGATGGCCCTCAACGTCGTCGCCAGCCTCGCGGTCGGCATCGGCGCCGCGGCGCTCGGACGCACGATCGGGGGTGCGCTGTGAACGGCTCGGTCTCGGTCGACGAGGACTCGCTCAAGCTGACCACCTACTTCGGCGAGCGCGATCGTCTCGACGGCGAGCTGGTCGCCGACCGGCTGCTGGACCTCTACGGGAGGGGGAAGGTGGAGACCAGCATCCTGATGAGGGGGACGGAGGGCTTCGGGCTGAAGCACCACCTCCGTACCGACCGCTTGCTGAGCCTCTCCGAAGATCTTCCCTTGGTGTCGGTGGCCGTCGACATCCGGCCGCGGATCGAGGCGGTGCTCGACGATGTCGTCGCGATGAAGCGGAAGGGCCTGCTGACGCTCGAGCGCGCCCGCCTGCTGAGCGGCGAGATCATCGAGGCCTCGCTGCCGGAGGAGCTCCACGAGGCGACCAAACTGACGATCTACGTCGGCAGGCAGGAGCGCGTCTACCGGGCGCCGGCGTTCATGGCGATCTGCGACCTCCTCTACCGGCGCGGGATCGCCGGCGCCACCGCCTTTCTCGGGGTCGACGGGACGGTCCGCGGCGAGCGCGAGCGGGCGCGCTTCTTCGGCCGCAACCGAGACGTGCCGATGATGGTGATCGCGGTCGGCGACGGCGAGCGCATCGCCCGGGTCCTGCCCGAGCTCGGCGGCCTCCTGCGCAGGCCCCTCCTGACGCTCGAGCGGGTCCGCGTCTGCAAGCGCGACGGCGAGCTGATCGAGCGCCCGCACGCGCTGCCGACGACGGACGAGCACGGCTTCGAGATCTGGCAGAAGCTGATGGTCTACAGCTCCGAGGCGGCCAAGCACGAGGGGCACCCGGTCCACACCGCGCTGATCCGGCGTCTGCGCGAAGCGGGGATCGCCGGGGCCACGGCCCTGCGCGGCATCTGGGGCTTCCACGGCGATCACGCGCCGCACGGCGACCGGGCGCTCTCGCTGGCCCGGCACGTGCCGGTGACCACGATCGTGATCGACAAACCCGACCGGATCGCCGCCGCCTTCGACGTCGTCGACGAGCTGACCGCGGAGCGGGGCCTCGTCACCAGCGAGATGGTGCCCGCGATGACCACGGTCCACGAGGACGAGAGGCGGGGCGGGCTGCGACTGTCCCGCCACCGCTTCTGAGCCATCTCACCAACCGAACCGAAAGAGGAGTGACCGGATGAACGAACCCGTCGAGAAGGACCAGCTGTTGGCCGTGATCGAGATCCCGAAGGGGAGCCGCAACAAGTACGAGTACGACGAAGGCCTCGACCGCGTCGTCTTCGACCGCTTCCTCTCGGGCTCGACCCTCTACCCGGCCGACTACGGCTTCCTCGATGGATACCTCGGCGAGGACGGCGATCCGCTCGACTGCCTGGTGGTCGTCTCCGAGGCGACCTTCCCCGGCTGCGTGATCCCGGTGAAGCCGGTCGCCCTCTTCAAGATGCGCGACGAGAAGGGTGCCGACGACAAGGTGATCTGCGTGCCGACCCGCGACCCGCGGTGGTCGCACATGAAGGATCTGGCCGACGTGCCCGGTCAGCTGCAGGCCGAAATCGAGCACTTCTTCAACATCTACAAGAACCTCGAAGACAAGCCGGTCGCGACCGACGGCTGGCACTCGCTGGCCGATGCCGAACGGACGATCGAGGAGGCGCGGCGGCGTCAGGAGGCACACGGCTCCGGCGCGGGATGATCGACCACTCAACGCTGATGACTGGAAATCCGGCCTGGCGCGGGTCACGCGGGCGGTTGCTCGCGAGTTTGCGCGATCATCCGGCGGGTGCGGGAGAGGATCGTCATCGACGCCGGTCCGGCGGTTCTGGTCCAGGGGCGACCGGCGCAGGGAGCCAGGCACGAGGTGGTGTTCGGGACGCTGGAGGAGGGCGGGGAGCGGGTCGTGATCAAGCTCGAGCGGATCGGGGGCGCGCTGGAGCGAGAACGGACGGCGCTGGCGGAGATCGGCGCGATCGGCGGTCCGGTCCCGCGGGTCGTCGCCGCCGGTACGGCGGCGGTGGACGGGGAGCGGCTCGCCTGCCTGGTGACCGAGCGGCGCGGCGGGGAGACGCCGACGACCGTCGCGGGGTGGTGGCGGATGGGGCGGGCGTTCGCTCGTCTCAACGTTCCCGCCGCTACGGGTAGCGGCCTGCCGGTCCTCGACCACGAGGCCTTCGGACGCGGGCACGCCCGTCGCGTCGAGGAGCTGGGCGACCGGATCGAGCCGCTCGCGGTTGCGGTCCCGGACTGGGCCCGCCTTGTCTCGCCCGAGGTCCCGGAGCCCGGCCCGCTGGTCCTGACCCACGGCGATCCCGGCCCGGGCAATTTCCTCGACGACGGTGGCGACGGGGCGGTGATCGACTGGGAGGACGCCCTCGTCGCGCCCCGGGGGCTCGACCTCGCGCGCCTCGCCTTCATCGCCCTGCTCGGCGGCGGACCGAGCGGCTTCGAGGGTCGCGACCATCGCGCGCGCGCCGACGCGGTCGTCGACGGCTACCTCGACGCCCTCGACGGCAGCGGGAGCCCGGGCGCCTCGGCCTCCCGCTGGTGGACCACCGTCGCCGGCATCCAGTTCGTCCACCGTCGTTGGCAGATGGGCGGCCCGGGACGGTGGCAGGACGCCGCCGACGTGCTCCGGGCGGCGCTCAGCGCATGAGGTCGCGACGGAGGATCTCGTTGGCGCGCTCGAGCTGGTCGATGGTCGCGTCGGCGACCGAGCGGACGCGGGTTTCGCGGTTGATGCGGGCCTGGATCTCGCGGTGGGATCTGTTGGTGCGGCGGGCGACGTCGGTGACCAGGCGGCGGCGCTCGTTGCGCAGGCGCTCGCGGGTCGCGTAGGCGGACTCGCGCTCCGGCTCGCGCGCCTCCGGCGCGGGAGCGGCGACGATCGGTTTCCTCGCCGCCGGCTTCGGATCTTCGGTGGGGAAGAGCTGCAGGGTCGTCTCGCTCATGATCGCGTCGTCCAGTTCGGCGCCGCCGGAGCTGAGCACGGCGAAGCCGCCGCCCGGCTCCCCCGGCTCGGCCGGGATCTCGTCGAACTCCTCGCCCTCGTCCTCCTCGCCGGAGGGCGAGAGGTCGAGGGCGTGGCGGCGCTCCACCTCGATCTCGTGGGCCAGCGCCTTGAGGCGCGGGTCGGCGGGCATCAGCAGGTAGCTCATCTGGCGGCGCGGCCCGCCCGGGGTGGTGCGGATGAAGCGGCCCACCACCTGACGGAAGAAGAGCTCGGTCCGCGCCGCGGTGGCGTAGACGCCGACCCGCAGGCGGGGGATGTCGACGCCCTCCGACACCATCAGGACCGAGACGAGCCAGCGGCGGTCGGAGGAGGCGAACTCGGCGATCCGGCGGCTGGCGCCGGGCTCGTCGCTCATCACGATCTCCGGTTGCCGGCCGGAGATCGAGCCGAGGCGCGCGGCGATCGCCCGCGCGTGGTCCTGGTCGGACGCGATCACCAGGCCGCCCGCGTCGGGATGCCCGGCGGCGCGCACCTCGCTCAGCCGGGCGTCGGCGTCGCGCAGCACCTCGCCCATCCACTCGCCTTCCGGGCTGAGCGCGGTGCGCAGTCGCCGCGCCGCCTCCGCCGCGGGCAGGACGAGGTCGAAGTCGGCGCTGCGCAGCCGGCCGTCGGAGACCCACTCCATCTCGCCGTCGTAGGGCAGGAAGGTGATCGGCCGGCAGACCCGGTCGACCAGCGCCTGCGGGTAGCCGTAAGAGTAGTCGGCGCGGCTGAGGCCGTCCTCGTCGTAGTTGACCCAGGGGATCGCCGAGTTGTCGGAGCGGAAGGGGGTGCCGGAGAGCAGCAGGCGGAAGCGGGCGCCGTCGAAGGCCTTGCGGGTCTGCAGCCCCCAGGCGGCCTGATCGCCCATGTGGTGGGGCTCGTCGGCGATCAGCAGCGTCGTGCGGCGGCGGGCGGCGGCCCGGTGCGTCTCCGGCCCGGCGGCGATCGTCTGGTAGGTGACGGCGATGCCGTGGAAGTCGCCCGACTCCGGCCCGTCCGAGTTCGGCCGGTTCGGCTCCAGGTCGATCCCGTAGCGGGCCGCGTCGGCGGCCCACTGGCGGCAGATGTGGGTGGTCGGCCCGGCGACGACGATGCGGGAGACGAACCCGGCGCTCAGCATCCGGTGGGCGATGTGGAGGCCGAAGGTGGTCTTCCCGGCCGCCGGCGTGGCCGAGGCGAGGAAGCTGGTCGCCGAGTGCGCCCGGACCGCTTCGGTCGCCTCCTTCTGCCAGGCGCGGAGCGGTCTTGCATCGGGCCAGTCCGGAAGCGAGCGGCCGCGCGCGCCGGCGCCGTCCGGATGCTGAGCGAGGTCGTACAAGGGCCGGCAACAATACGGTCGCGCCCGGCGGAGGGCGGTCTTCCCCGTGGTACCGATTCGGAGCGGGGGTGGCGGGGATCTGGGGCGTGGGGTTAGGGACGGGGGTTGGCGGGGGCTGTGTGGTCGGGAGCGGGGGTCGGGGCCGCGTGCTCCGCGGCCGCCGCGCCCGTCCGAGATGCGTCCCGGGCGTCTCGTGGCGGCCCGGGCAGGCTGTGGCCGCCACGAGACGCCCGCGACGTGAGGCTTCCGCAGGGAAGTTCACACAGGCGTGGGAGAGATGCCGGGGACGTCACAGATCCTCATGCCTCCCGTGACGGGATCGGGGCCTCCCCCTGGTGAGTTCGCAGTTCTGCTCGCATGGCGAGCGAAAGTGCGAACTCACCAGGGGGAGGCATGAGGAGGACGGGAGGAAGCGTGGACTTCCCTGACTCCTCGTCACGGATCAGGGGACTTCGTGGAGGAAGGCGCGCATCTCTGCGCCGGGGCACGCCCGGGCCCTCGCCTCTCCCCACATCCCCGGCCTTCTCGGTGGCGGCCACAGCCTGCCCGGGCCGCCACCGAGAAGGCCGCGTCCCTTGGTCGTCCCTTCCAGCCCCGGGCGCCAGCCGGCGTGCCCGCCCCCGGTGAGATAGACCTCGCCTATGACCGATCGGAAGCCGTTGGGCGAAAAGTTGACCTGGGCCGGTGTCGAGCCGCCGGCGAAAGGGGAGCTGGCGGGGCGGACGGTCGTCCTCCGTCCGGTCGATCCCGAGGGGGATGCCGAGTCGCTTTATCGCGAGGCCCACGCGCCCGACGGCGATCCCTCGATCTGGACCTACCTCTTCGAAGGGCCCTACGAGGACGTCGACCATCTGCGCCGGAGACTTGCCGAGGACGTGACGAGCAGCGACCCGCTCTGGTTCAGCGTCGTGCCCCGGGACCTGGCGGTCGCGGTCGGTCGGGCGACGTACCTGCGCATCGACCCCCACAACGGCTCGATCGAGATCGGGAACATCTGGTTCGGGCCGCGCCTGCGGCGCACCACCGCGGCGACCGAGGCGATCTTCCTGCTCGCCCGACACGCCTTCGAGGACCTCGGCTATCGCCGGCTCGAGTGGAAGTGCAACGCCCTCAACGCGGCCTCGCGGCGGGCGGCGGAGCGGTTTGGCTTCCAGTTCGAGGGCGTCTTCCGCAACCACATGATCGTCAAGGGCCGCAACCGCGACACCGCCTGGTACTCGATCGTCGATTCCGAGTGGCCGCGGGTCGCGGCCGGCTTCGAGGCGTTCCTCGACCCGGCCAACTTCGACGCCGAGGGGCGGCAGCTGCGGCCGCTCGCCTCGTTCATCCCTTAGGCGAGGGCTTCCTCGATCAGCCGGGCCTTGGCGGCGCGATAGGCGTCGGCGCCGTCGTCGTGGTGGCGACGCTTGATCTCGTCGTAGCGGGCGCGGAGCGACGGGTCGGAGCGCAGGCGGTCGCGCCAGCCGACGAAGGCACGTTCGTCGGCGCTGCCGGCGACGGCCAGTTGGATGCCGACGTCGATCCCGCCCTCGGCCGGGGCGGTGAAGCCGGCGAAGGTGGGGGTCCAGTTGTCCGGTTGGTGGATCTCGTGACGGGCGGCCAGGGTCCGGGTCGCCGGCCCGAAGGCGGGGGCCGAGACCAGGACGCAGAGGTCGAGGTCGCCCTTGGTCAGCGAGCCAGGGACGGCGGTCGAGCCGATGTGCTCGACCCGCGCCCGCGGCAGGAGCGTCAGCAGCTCGGTGCGATGCCGCTCGAAGAGGGCGCCGACGCGCTCGCGTATCTCCTCCTCCCGGATCAGGCGCACCGCCACATCATCGCCGCCTCACCTGCTTTCGTTGGCGGCGATGGCGCGGATCGAGATCGGGCGGGCGGGGACGGAGCGGCTGGAGGAGGTCGGGCCGATCTGGCGCTCGCTCTCCGACCACCATGCCGAGATCACCCCGCCGGGGGTGCCGGTGCGGCCGTCGGCGGAGGGCTGGCCGACCCGGCGCGCGGGCTACGCGCGCTCGCTGGCCGGCGGCGCGACGCTGCTGATCGCCGATCGGGCGGAGCGGCCGGTCGGCTACGCCTTCGCGATCCCCAGGGCGGCGCCGGTGAACCTCGCGATCGAGCGCCTGCTCGAGGTGGAGACCGTCGCGGTGCTGCCGGAGGCGCGCGGCGCCGGGATCGGCGGGGCGCTGATGGACGCGGTCCGCGAGCTGGCCGCCGAGCTCGGCATCGAGCACATCCAGCTCTCGGTCCGCACCGCCAACGAGGGAGCGCTGCGCTTCTACGAGCGCCAGGGCTTCGAGCCGCTCTACGTCACCTTGCTGGCGTGGTCCCTGGCAGCCCCGGCGCGGTGACCGCGCGGCCGAGGAAGGCGATCAGCCCGCCGGCGAGCGGCAGCGCGCAGGCGACGAGGACGGCGGCGCGCCACCCCTGCGAGGCCACCAAGGGTCCCGCCAGCGCGGTCGAGATGCCCGCCCCGAGGGTCTCGGAGAGCCCGTCCCAGGTGAACGCCTCGATCACGGTGGCCGCCTCGACCCGCGCCTGGATCAGCCGCGTGCGCACCGTGTTCAGCGGCGCCCAGCAGAGGC
The DNA here is from genome assembly GCA_047601885.1 of Solirubrobacterales bacterium. Taxonomy (GTDB): domain Bacteria; phylum Actinomycetota; class Thermoleophilia; order Solirubrobacterales; family 70-9; genus VAYN01. The sequence goes on along the minus strand of JASGIK010000001.1, from coordinate 252,226 downwards.
CCGCCAGCGCCGCCGCCGCGAACATCTCTGCCTTGCCGCCGACCAGCAGCATCGGCGCCGCGCTCAGCCCCTGCAGCGTGCCCAGCGCGACCAGCGCGCGCGGCGGCGAGCCGAAGGCGTCCGCCCGGGCCCCGTAGGCGAGCCCGCCGAGGAGCGAGCCGAGCGCCAGCGTCGCCGAGAGGGGGCCGCCGAGCGCGGCGTTGCCGTGGGCGGCGCCGAAGGCGGGCAACGCCAGCTCGACCCCGGCGATGCCGGCGCCCATCGCCAACCCGGTCGCGACCAGGAGGCGGACGACGGGCGAGCGGAGCGCGCCCGCCCAGTGGCGCTCGGCCGCCGCGGCGGCGTCGCGCGGGGGGAAGTGGACGAGAGTGGAGAACCAGACCGCGCCGACCGCGCCGACGACGGCGGCGACCAGCAGCGCGTCGCCGGCGCCGAACAGCGTCGCCAGCAGCCCGGTGAGGGCCGGGCCGGCGATGAATATCGACTCCAGCATCACCCCGTCGACCGCGTAGGCGGTGGGCAGGCTGGTGGCCGGGACGAGGTCGCCCCAGCGGCGCCGCACGACACCGCCGATAGGCGGCATCGCGCCGCCGACGAGGACCGTCATCGCGGCCAGCACGCCGGCGCCCGCGCCCGCCCGGCCGAGGACGACGACGAGCGCCAGGGCGACGGCGGAGGCGAGGCCGCCGGCGACGATCACCGGGCGCGAGCCGAGCCGGTCGATCAGCCGCGCCAGCACCGGCCCGGTGAGGCCGAGGCCGAGCACCCAGCCGCCGGTCACCAGCCCGGCCGAGCCGAACGAGCCGGTCCTTTCGTGGAGGAAGAGGATCAGGCCCAGCCCGACCATCCCGTTGGGCAGGCGGCCGAGCGCCGAGGCGAGCGCCAGCGACCGCGCCCCGGGCGCGCGCAGCAGCTCGCGATAGGCGGCGAAGCCCGTCGTCGAGCGCTCGGCATCGGTCGAGTGATCGGTCCCCATCGAGGCCGAGTCTCCAACATCGCCCCGCCCCGGGCGGGGCGGGTAGTCGCGCGGGCGGGGACCGTCGCTTAGGGGCCGAGGCGCTGGATGCGCCAGCCGCCCTCGCGCCCCTCGTCGCGTGAATAGACGAAGCGGTCGTGGAGGCGGGCCTGCTGGCCCTGCCAGAACTCGATCGTCCGCGGCCGCAGGACGAAGCCGCCCCAGAACTCCGGGCGGGGGACGTCCTCGACGCCGTCGAAGCGCTCGCGGACCTCGTCGAGGAGGCGGTCGAGCTTCGCCCGGTCGGCGAGCGGGCGGGACTGGGGCGAGGCCCAGGCGCCGAGCCGGCTCTCCCGCGGCCGGCCGGCGAAGTAGGCGTCGGAGTCGGTCGCGGGCAGCCGCTCGAGCGCGCCGCGCGCCCGCACCTGGCGGTCGTGCTCGCGCCAGTAGACGACCAGCGCGCCGCGCGGGTCGGCGTCGATCTGTCCCGCCTTGGCGCTGCCGTAGTTGGTGAAGAAGCGGAAGCCGTCGGGGCCGTAACCCTTCAGCAGCACCATGCGCGCGTCCGGCGCGCCGTCGTCGCCGGCCGTCGCCAGCGTCATCGCGTCGGCCAGCGGCACCTCCTCGCGCGCCCGCTCGTACCAGCGTCCGAACTGCTCGAACGGATCGGCGGCGAGGTCGCTCGCGTGGAGCGGTGGAAAGGCGCGGCGCTCGGTCATGGCGGGAACTATTACGGCTAACCTGCGTCGACACACATAGATCCGGGGGGTCCCTGAGACGAGGGGCTGAGATGTCGCTTCCTAGCGCCACCACCCGCCGAACCTGATCTGGCTCATACCAGCGAAGGGAGAAGAAGATGACGCAGAAGATGCTCGCCCGCGACGGTGCGGTCTCGCCGCAGATGGAGCGGGTGGCCGCCCGCGAGGGGCTCGACCTCGAGGCTGTGCGCGCCGAGGTGGCGCGGGGGCGGATGGTGATCCCGGCCAACGTCCACCACGAGCGCCTCGACCCGATGGCGATCGGACTCGCCGCGCGGGTCAAGATCAACGCCAACATCGGCTCCTCGCCGACCACCTCGGGGGCCGCGGAGGAGGTGGAGAAGCTGGCCCTGGCCCAGCGCTGGGGCGCCGACACGGTGATGGACCTCTCGACCGGCAGGCGGATCGACGAGACGCGCGAGGCGATCATCGCCGCGGCGACGGTGCCGATCGGCACGGTGCCGATCTACCAGGCGCTGGAGCGGGTCGACCGGATCGAGGACCTGAGCGCCGAGGTGCTGCTGGGGACGATCGAGCACCAGGCGCGCCAGGGGGTCGACTACATGACGATCCACGCGGGCGTGCTGCTCGCCCACCTGCCGCTCACCCGACGGCGGGTGACCGGGATCGTCTCGCGCGGCGGCGGCATCCTCGCCCGCTGGATGGTCGAGCACGAGCGCGAGAACCCGCTGTACGAGGCGTTCGACGAGGTGCTGGAGATCTGCCGGGAGCACGACGTGACGATCTCGCTCGGCGACGGCCTGCGGCCGGGCTCGATCGCCGACGCCTGCGACGCCGCCCAGTTCGCCGAGCTGCGGACGCTCGGCAAGCTGACCGAGCGCGCCTGGGAGCGGGGCGTGCAGGTGATGGTGGAGGGGCCGGGCCACGTGCCGCTCGACCAGCTCGAGCGCAACGTCGCCAAACAGCGGCGCCTGTGTCACGAGGCCCCCTTCTACACGCTCGGCCCCCTCGTCACCGACATCGCCCCCGGCTACGACCACATCACCTCGGCGATCGGCGCCGCCGTGGTCGGCTGGCACGGCACCTCGATGCTTTGTTATGTCACCCCGAAGGAGCACCTCGGCCTGCCCGACGCCGAAGACGTCAAGCAGGGGCTGATCGCCTACCGGATCGCGGCGCACGCGGCCGACCTGGCGCGCGGCAGCCGGCGGGCGGCGGCCTGGGACCGCGAACTGTCGGAAGCGCGGTTCGACTTCGACTGGAACCGCCAGTTCGAGCTGGCGCTCGACCCGGAGACGGCGCGCCGGATGCACGACGAGACGCTCGCCGACGACTACTTCAAGACGGCCGAGTTCTGCTCGATGTGCGGGCCGAAGTACTGCCCGATGCACAACTTCCGCGAGGTCGATTGGGAGCGGCTGGAGAAGGTGGCGGCGGGCTGAGGCGAAGCCGCGCGGGCGCCGCGCGCCCGCGCCCGCGCGGCGACGGGCCTATCGTCCTGGGATGGCACCGACCGCCGACGCCCCGCTCGGCGCCGCCCTGCGGGCGGTCGGCCTGCCGTCGGAGGAGGCGGAGCGCCTCGAGGTCGGCGGCGAGCGCGGCGCGCCGTCGTCCCGACTTCCGGTCGACGAGCTCGGCGTCGCCTGCGTCGGAGCCGCCCTGCTCGCCGCGGGCGACCAGGTGGCGTCCCTCGACCGCGGGCAGCTCCGGGCGGCGCTGGTCAGCGAGCGCCTCTTCTTCGTCGACGGCGCGCGGGCGGGCGCCGGCTTCGCGCCCGCGTCGCGCTTCTGGCCCACCGCGGACGGCTGGATCCGCACCCACGCCAACTACCCCTGGCACCACGCCGCGCTGCTCCGCGGCGCCGGCGCGAAGGACGACGAGGAGCTCGCCGCCGCGATCGCGGCGCGATCGGCCGAGCAGATCGAGGACGACGTCTTCGCCGCGGGCGGCGTCACCGCCGCCGTCCGCGGGCCGGCCGAGTGGCTCGCCCACCCCCAGGGCGCCGCCGTCGCCACCGAGCCCCTCGTCGCCCACGTCCGCCTCGGCGACGCCGAGCCGCGCCCGCGGTGTGCCTTATCCGTCCATACGACGGATAAGGCACACCGCAGAGACGACGGCTCCTTCGCGTCCGCGGCGGGGGTCCGGGTCCTCGACCTGACCCGGGTGATCGCCGGACCGGTCTGCAGCCGCTACCTCGGGGCGCTCGGCGCGGACGTGCTGCGGCTCGACCCGCCGAACCTGCCCGACCTCGAGCCGGGGGCCCCGGCCGACACCCTGCTCGGCAAGCGCAGCGCCTTCCTCGACCTCGGCGCCGAGGCGGGCGCCCGACGGCTCGAGGAGCTGCTCGGCGACGCCGACGTCGTCCTGCTCGGCTACCGGCCCGGCGCCCTGGCCCGCTTCGGCCTCGCCCCCGAGGACCTCGCCGCCCGCCATCCTGGCCTGGTCGTCGTCGAGCTCTCGGCCTGGGGCCACACCGGACCCTGGGCCGAACGCCGCGGCTTCGACAGCATCGTCCAGGCCGCGAGCGGCATCGCCTCGGTCGAAGGGGAGGCGGGCGGGGCGCCCGGCGCGCTGCCCTGCCAGCTCCTCGACCACGGCACCGGCTACCTCGCCGCCGCCGCGGCCCTCGCCGCGCTGGCGGAGCAGCGCGAGTCCGGCGGCACCCACCTGCGCCGCCTCTCGCTCGCCCGCACCGCCCACTGGCTGCTCGGCGCGGGGGGCGCCGACGACGACCGCCCGGCCCGCGGCGCGGACGAGGAGGGCGGCGCGAGCGGTCTGGCGGCCAGGCCCGTGGTCCCCGGGTGGCACGAGGCAGGGGCCGCGTTCGTCGCCCCGGTCGATGCCGCGCCCTCGCTCGCCGCGGTCCCGCCACCAGGCTCGCTCTTCGGTGCTCCGCTGCGCTGGCCGGGTGCCGCGCGCTACGGCGCCGACGAGGCGCGCTGGTCGCGCCCCGACGCGTCGACTTCCTAGGCGCTCGCCGCGCCGTCTCCCGCTACCTCATCTTGAAGGCGACCGAGGCGCTCCCGCCCGTGAGGCCCGCAGCCGTCGGCGTCGCCGTCAGCACGTAGGCGCCCGCGGCGAGCGCCTTGCCGTGGAGCTTGGCGGTGAAGCGGAAGGAGTTGGGGCCCGCCTGGCCCGCGTGGGTGAAGCTGCCGCGGCGCACCGGCCGGCGGTGGCCGGGCCGGCGGGCCTTGACGACGAAGGTGACGCGCGCCGCCTCGTTCAGGTGGAAGCGGATGGTCGCCCCGGCGCGCGCCCTCCCCCGGCGCGCGCCGGCGGTGCCGATGCGGCGGGGAGTGACCCGCAACCCGGTCAGCTTCGGCAGGGTCGCCGTCGCCGTCGCCGCGCCGGCCATCTCGACCGTGAGGGCGTCGCTGGTCGCCGAGGTCGAGCCCGCCGGGTTCGAGCCGGTGACCGCGCAGGCGTAGGAGCCCGAGGCGGTGGGCACGTAAGTGGAGCCGGAGGCGCCGGCGACGGTGGTCCCGTCGCGGGTCCAGGCGTAGGAGTAGGAGCTCGGCGCGCGGTAGAGGAAGGCGGCGACGGTGTCGGCTCCCCAGCTCCCGCTCGAGCAGCCGAGCGTGTCGCCGACGCGCGACAGCCGCGGCCGCTCGGTGGAGACCGGCGCCTTCAGCAGGCTCGGGTAGGAGGGCCAGGCATATTCGGGGTCGCCGATGTCGACCTGGCCGCCACCGCTGCCGTCCAGCTTCGCGTAGGAGACGGTGTCGGCGTTGGCGTTGCCCCAGTAGAGGCGCCGCGCTTCGGTGTCGATCGCGATCCCGGCCGGGTTATCGGGATCGGCTCCGGTGATGTTCAGTTCGGTCGGCAGGCCGACCCCTGAGAGCGCCTCCGAGTAGATCGTCTGCCCGTAGACGTTGGTCCAGTAGACGCGTTCTCCGACCGGGTCGATCGCCAGGCCCTGGGGATTGTCGAAGGCGGGTTCGGTGCCGCTGACGAGGTCCCCGCCGCCACCGCCGTCGAGGTTTGCGTAGGAGATCGACTTGGCCCCGGTGTTGACCCAGTAGACGCGACCGAGCGACGGGTCGACGACGATCCCGATCGGCATGTCCACCGTGGCGGCGCCGGTGCCGAGGTAGCCGCCGCCGCTGCCGTCGAGGTTCGCCCAGCCGATCTTGTCCGCCATCTGATCGGTCCAGTAGATCTTGCCCGAGGCGGGATCGAGGCTGACGCTGGTGAGGTCCGACGGGGTTATCGCGCCGAGGTTCAGGTCGCCGTGTTCGGTGCCGTCGAGGGACACCCAGGAGATGCCGTAGTAGGCGCCGAAATATGCCCGGCCCTGGGCCGGGTCGAGCGCCATCCCCGCCGGGACGGTGGCACTCGATCCCCGCTTCGTCGTGAGTTCGCCGATCGCAGGAGGGTCGGTCAGCGTCGCGTAGCCGATCGTCGTCCAGACTGAATTCGCGTAGTAGAGGGTCTCGGCCGCCTCGGCGCCGCGCGCGCTCGATCCGACCCCGATCAGGAGCGCCAGGACGAGAAGCGCCGCGAGCATCGGACGACGGGCGAGGATTCTCCGGTCCAGGTCCGTGGTCATCGCGTCGCGAACCGTACGGGCGCGACCCGCGGCGCGCATCAGGGAAAACCCTTGCTCTGGCCGTGGGAGCGACCTTCGGCCGAGACCGGCGGTCCCTCTATCGTCGATCGCGTGCCTCCCTGGCAGACCTTGAACAGAGTCGGGACCACGCTCGCGCTCCGGGACTTCGGCGGCGAGGGCCCTCCTGCCCTGCTCGTGCACGGTCTCGCAGGCCATGCCGAGGAGTGGTCCGCGACGGCCGCCTGGCTCAGCGAGGACCGCCACGTCTTCGCGCTCGACCTGCGCGGACACGGTCGCAGCGAGCAGCGGCCGACGATCGTCTCGCCGACGGCTCTCGCCGAGGACGTCTCCTTCGCGCTCGAAGCGATCGGCGGCGCACCCGCGTTGCTGATCGGTCAGTCCCTCGGCGGCCGGATCGCGATCCCCGTGGCGGCCACCCGCCCCGAGCTGGTCGGGTGCCTCGTCGTCGCCGAGGCCGGACCCGACGGCGGCCCCGACGGCGCCGCGAGAAAGGCCACCGAGGTCGGCGCGGCGTTGGAGAGATGGCCCGTTCCCTTCCCCGACCGCTCGGCGGCCGAGGCGTTCTTCGGCGGGCCGTCGCCCCGCGCGGAGGCGTGGACCCGTGGTCTCAGGCCGGGACCCGACGGGCTGCATCGGCGGTTCGAGGTGGACGTGGTCACCCGGATGCTGCGGGACGTCGCGGCGCGGGACTGCTGGGAGGAGTGGTCACGGATCGATTGCCCCACGCTCATCGTCCGTGGCGGGGACGGCGAGATTCCCGACGGGGAGGCGGCTCGGATGCGCTCGGACCGTCCCGATGCCAGGTACGTCGAGTTGCCCGGCGTCGGCCACGAAGTCCATCTCGAAAAGATCGACCTCTGGCGAGCCGCGGTGTCGAGGTTCCTGGAGGAGGTCGCGACCCGTGGCGCCCGCGCCTGACCTCGTCGCGACGGGCGGTCGGTTCGACGGCGAGGTCGGGGAGCTCCTCGACCTGCTCCCGCGCTGGGCGCGCCTACGGCGTGACGTTCGCGCCGTCGCCCTGGTCGGATCCTGGGCCCGTGATTCTCCGCGACCAGACTCCGACGTCGACGTTCTTCTGCTGACCGAGGAGCCGGGTCTCTATACGGGGCGGGAGGATTGGATCGGGCAACTCGGAGGGGTCGCGCTGGTGTCGACGCGCACGTGGGGCGTCATCACCGAGCGCAGATTTCGCCTGCCCGGCGGTCGAGAGGTGGAGCCTCGGCGTCGGGCGACCCTCCTGGGCCTCGGTCACGCCCGTCGACGAAGGAACCAGCCGCATCGCCACCGACGGTCTGGTCGCGCTCCATGACCCGGATGGGCTGCTGGAGCGGCTCCTGGATCATTGCGCGGAGGCGAGACCGGATAGCGCGTAGACGACGACCGGCTCGCCGAGCAGGGTGTCCTCGCGCAGCGGAGTCATGCCGAGGCGCTCGGCGACGGCGATCGAGGGCGCGTTGGCGGGGCCGATGTAGGCGGTGATGTAGGGGAGCTCGAAGTCGCGGAAGCCCCACTCGAGGCAGGCGCGGCCGGCCTCGGTGGCGATGCCGCGGCCGCGCGCCGCCGGTGCCAGGACCCAGCCGACCTCGACCTCGTCGAACTCGGGCCAGTACTTGAGGCCGCAGCGGCCGAGGAAGGCGCCGCTCCCGCGGTCGAGGATCGTCACCCGGCCTGTGCCCGCGCTCGGCCCATTCGTCCTCCGCCCGGCCGACCCATTCCTCGATCTCCGCCCGGGTCGGCGAGGAGAAGACCTCGCGCACCAGCGGGTCCTCGTGCAGGGCGACCAGGTCCTCGACGTCGTCGGCGCTCGTCGGCCGCAGGATCAGCCTCTCGGTCCGCATCTCCACGCCCCGATTGTCGTTCACCGGTCCGACGCTTGCCGGCGCACCCACAGGGGTATGTTCGACCCACGCCACCAGTCTCGAGCGGAGGAGAGAGCGATGCCTTACGTGACCGTCGGAACCGAGAACAGCGCCGACATCCAGCTCCACTACGACGACCACGGCTCCGGCAGGCCGATCGTCCTCATCCACGGCTACCCGCTCGAAGGCAACTCCTGGGAGAAACAGGAGCCCGAGCTGCTGGCGGCCGGGTACCGGGTGATCAGCTACGACCGCCGCGGCTTCGGCAAGTCGAGCCAGCCGACCAGCGGCCAGGGGATCAAGGACACGATCGCCAAGGACCGCTACCTCTGGTTCGAAGAATTCTTCAAGAACTTCTTCAACACCGACGAACTGGCGCCGGAGAGGATCGGCGACGCGGCGCTGAGGGCGCACTTCCAGGTCGCGGTGCGGATGTCGCCGTTCGCCACCTACGCGTGCGTCGACACCTGGCTGACCGACTTCCGTGACGATCTGCCGAAGATCGACGTCCCGACGCTGGTCATCCACGGCGAGAAGGACCGCATCCTGCCGTTCGAGTCGACCGCGGCGCGGCTGCGCGACGAGAACCTGATCGCCGACCTCGAGCTCGTCTCGATCGCCGACGGCCCCCACAACATCAGCTGGACCTTCCCCGAGGAGGTCAACCCGGCCCTGCTCTCGTTCCTCGCCGGGTAGGGAGCGGGCATGATCGAGCGGATCGAGGAGATCCCGGCGGGGGTGGTCGGGTTCAAGGTCGTCAAGGAGCTGACCGGCGAGGACTACCGCGAGCAGATCGAGCCGGCGCTCGCGGCGGCGGCCGAGGCGGGCGAGGTGCGCCTCCTGTTCGAGATCGACGAGGGCTTCGGGATGGACGCGGGGGCGGTGATCGAGGACGCGAAAACCGGCCTCAAGCTCGGCCTCGGCCAGATGAGATCGTGGAAACGCACCGCGATCGTCACGGATGTGGAGTGGATCCGTAAAGCGATCAAAGCCTTCGGCTTCATGGCCCCGGGCGAGCTCTCCGGGCCTTCGAGCCGGCCGAGCTCGGCGCCGCCAAGATCTGGGTCGCCGAGTAGGTCCGCCCCCAGACTGGCTGTGCAGCCGGCACAATGCCGACGATGCCGGGGGAGAGGGAGTACGACCTCGTACTGTTCGGAGCGACCGGGTTCACCGGCGGGCTGACCGCCGACTACCTGGCCGCCGACGCGCCGACCGGGCTGCGCTGGGCGCTGGCCGGCCGCAACCGCGCCAAGCTCGAGGCCGTCGCCGCCCGTCTCGCCGCGACCACGCCCGAGGCCGCGCCGCCGGCCTTGCTCGTCGCCGACGCCGCCGACGCGGCGGCGCTCGCCAAGATCGCCGCCCAGGCCCGCGTCGTGATCACCACCGTCGGCCCCTACGCGCTCTACGGCGCGCCGCTGGTCGCCGCCTGCGCCGCCGCCGGCACCGACTACGTCGATCTCACCGGCGAGCCCGAGTTCGTCGACCGCATGTACCTGGAGCACCACGCCGAGGCCGAACGGACCGGTGCCCGCCTGGTCCACTGCTGCGGCTTCGACTCGGTCCCGCACGACCTCGGCGCCTACTTCGCCGTCCAGCAGCTGCCCGAGGGCGTGCCGCTCAAGGTCGACGGCTACGTCCGCACCAACGCCCGCTTTTCCGGCGGCACCTACCACTCGGCCGTCAACGGCTTCGCCCGCGGCCGGCAGACGCTCGACGCGGCGCGCAGGCGCAAGGCCGCCGAACCGCGCCCGGTCGGTCGCGCGATCCACTCGTCACCCGCGCGGATCCGTCATGACGAGGCGCTGGGCGGCTGGACCGTGCCGCTGCCGACGATCGACGGCGCGATCATCCGCCGCTCCGCCGCCGCGGTCGACCGCTACGGCCCCGACTTCACCTACGGCCACCACCTCGTCGCCCGCCACCTGGCGACCGTCGCCGGGATCGCCGCCGGGGTCGGGGCGGTCGCCGTCCTCGCCCCGATCCCGCCGGCCCGCAAGCTGCTGCTGAAGGCGAAATCCCCGGGCGAGGGACCCGACGAGGCGACCCGCGCGGGCAGCTGGTTCAAGATCCGCTTCGTCGGCGAGGGCGGCGGCAGGCGGGTCGTCACCGAGGTCTCGGGCGGCGACCCGGGCTACTCGGAGACCTCGAAGATCCTCGCCGAGTGCGGCCTCTGCCTCGCCTTCGACGACCTCCCGGAGCGCGCCGGGCAGCTGACCACCGTTGCATCGATGGGTGACATGCTTCTCACAAGACTGCAGAACGCCGGGATAGCCTTCCGGGTGTTGGAGAGCGCCTGAGCGGCTCGCCCGCCGGGTCGACCACGGAGGAGAGAGCCTTGCCGCCAGAGACCCTGACCCAGCCGCCCGGCACCGGCCCGGAGCCGAGCGAGCCGGAGCGCGTCGACGTCCTCATCGTCGGCGCCGGCCTCTCCGGGATCGGCACCGCCCACCACCTGGTCGAGCGCTGCCCGGGGAAGAGCTTCGCGGTCCTCGAGGCGCGTGAGGCGATCGGCGGCACCTGGGACCTCTTCCGCTACCCCGGCATCCGCTCCGACTCCGACATGCACACGCTCGGCTACCGCTTCCGTCCCTGGACGGCGGCCAAGTCGATCGCCGACGGCGAGTCGATCCTCGCCTACGTGCGCGACACCGCCCGCGAGGCCGGCATCGACCGCAAGGTCCGCTTCGGCCACCGCGTCGTCAGCGCCTCCTGGTCGAGCGAGGAGGCCCGCTGGACGGTCGTCGCGGAGCGCGAGGACGGCGGCGAGGCCGTCTTCTCCTGCGCCTTCCTGATGAACTGCAGCGGCTACTACCGCTACGACGAAGGCTTCACACCCGAGTTCGCCGGCCTCGAGGACTTCGGCGGCACCGTCATCCATCCCCAGCACTGGCCCGCCGAGCCCGGATACGAGGGCAGGCGGGTGGTGGTGATCGGCAGCGGCGCGACCGCGGTGACGCTGGTCCCGGCGATGGCCAAGGATGCGGCGCAGGTGACGATGCTGCAGCGCTCGCCCACCTACATCGTCTCCGTCCCCGCCGAAGACCCGATCGCCGAGGCGCTGCGCAAGGTGCTGCCGATGCGCGCCGTCTATCCGATCGTGCGCTGGAAGAACGTCCTGCTCCAGAGCCTCACCTACCGGCTCGCCCGCAGTCGCCCGCGCCTCGTCCGCAAACTCGTGCGCAAAGGCGTGATCAACGCGCTGCCCGCGGGCTACGACGTCGACACCCACTTCAACCCGAGGTACGACCCCTGGGACCAGCGCCTCTGCATGGTCCCCGACGGCGACCTCTTCAAGGTGCTGAAGGACGGCAGCGCCGAGATCGTCACCGACCGGATCGAGCGCTTCACCCGGGACGGGATCAAGCTCGAGTCGGGGCGGGAGCTGGAGGCCGACGTGGTCGTCACCGCGACCGGGCTGAACCTGCTCTTCCTCGGCGGCATGCGGATCGAGGTCGACGGCGAGGAGCTCGACCAGTCGCGCGCGATGGCCTACAAAGGCATGATGCTCGGCGATGTGCCGAACCTCGCCTTCACGGTCGGCTACACGAACGCGTCGTGGACGCTGAAGGCCGACCTGGTCGCCGAATACCTGTGCCGGCTGCTGAACCACATGGACGCCGAGGGCTACGACGTCTGCGTGCCGCACCTCGGCGACCCGAGCGTGACCGAGGAGCCGCTGCTCGACTTCAACTCGGGCTACGTGCTGCGCTCGGTGGCGGAACTGCCGAAGCAGGGATCGAAGGAGCCGTGGAAACTGCGACAGAACTACGCGGTCGACCTGCGGAAGCTGCGCTACTCGCCGCTGGAGGACGGGGCGATGAGGTTCTCGCGGCGGATCGAGGCGCCGGCGAGGGTTCCGGCCTGAGGTGGGGGCGGGGGCCGGGTGACCCCCTCTCTCACGAACTGCGGGGAGGTTCGTTCGGGGGTCGCCCGGCCCCCGCTCGGATGGTGGCGGCGATGCTCGCCGTCATTGTTCTCGCCTTGTCCATGGCTGCTCCGGCGGCGGCCAGGCCGTGGATCGGAGTACGCGGCGCGCACCTCGTGAACCGGGCCGGGGAGCCGGTGCGGCTGCTCGGGGTGAACCGCTCCGGCACCGAGTACGCCTGCCGGCAGGGCTACGGGTTCTTCGACGGCCCCAGCGACGTGGCCTCGATCAAGGCGATGAAGTCGTGGCACATCGACGCGGTGCGGGTGCCGTTGAACGAGACCTGCTGGCTCGGCATCAACGGGATCGAGTCGAGGTACGGCGGCGCAAATTACCGGCGCGTGATCCGCGCCTGGGTCGAGCGGCTCGAGCAGGCCGGGCTCTACGTGATCCTCGACCTCCACTGGGCCGCGCCGGGCAAGGAGCAGGCGACCGGGATCATCCCGATGCCCGACGCCGAACACGCGCCGGCCTTCTGGCGCTCGGTCGCCCGCGAATACCGCCACGACCACGCGGTCCTCTTCGACCTCTACAACGAGCCGCACGCGGTCGGCTGGGACTGCTGGGAGCACGGCTGCGTGATCCACGACAAGCGGGTCGGCGGCTATCGGGCGGCGGGGATGGCGGAACTGGTCGAAGCGGTGCGCTCGACCGGCGCGACGCAGCCGCTGTTGCTGGGCGGCACCGAGTGGGCTCGCGACGACGGCGGTTGGCTCGCCCACCTGCCGCCCGACCCGGCCGAAGCCGAGGTCGCCTCCAACCACACCTACAACTTCTCCGCCTGCTTCGGCGCTTGTCGCGCGGCGCTGGTGAGGATCTCCGGGAGCCACCCGGTGGTCACCGGCGAGCTGGGGGAGGGGGACTGCCGCGACCGCTACATCGACCCATATATGGCCTGGGCCGACGAACACGACATCTCCTACCTCGCCTGGGCCTGGGACACCCACGGCGGCTGGACCTGCCGCGGCGGCCCGTCCCTGATCAAGGCCTACGACGGCACCCCGACCGCCTTCGGCCGCGGCTTCCGCGAACACCTGCGCGAGCTCGCGGCGGCGGCCGGATAACCTACGGCGACATGGACGACCAGCAACTGCTCGACCGCATCGACGAGCTCGTCAAGGAGGAGGAGCAGCTGCTCCATCGTCACGAGGGCGAGGGCCTGGACGACGACGAGCACGCCCGCCTCGAGGAGCTCAAACTGCAGCTCGACAAGACCTGGGACTACCTGCGCCAGCGCCGCTCCCTGCGCGAGGCCGGCGACGATCCCGACGAGGCGAGCGAACGCGACGGCGGCACCGTCGAGGACTACGGCACCGTCACGCCGTACGACGACACCGACGCCGACGCGCCGGAATAGGCCGGGCCCCGGGCGCGCCCCGGCGCGGCGCCCTCAGAGGTCCCAGCCGAAGTAGACCTCGGCGCCGGTCTGCACCTCGCCGTCGAAGGTGAGCACCTCGGTGTTGCGGAAGCGGCTGCCGTCGGCGCGGGTCGCCTCATAGGTGACGACGACCTCGTCGCCTGCCTCGATCGCCCGCACGATCTCGAACCCGGTGACGCCGCCGGCGCCGGGCCAGCAGCGCTCGAAGTATCCGGCGCGGTCGAGTCCCTGCGGGTCGGCCGGGCTGACGAAGCTGAACTCGGGGCCGATCAGCCCCTCGATCGCCTCCCGGTCGGCGTCCGCGTAGGCGCGGTAGCAGGCCTTTGCCAGCTCGATCCGATCCCTCTCCATCCTTTTCCCTCCTACCAAATAGTGAGTATTCACTCGCACGATGGGGTATGAATTGACCCATGCCGAATATTCGTCCAGCCCTGAAACGCTCTCGAGGACGGATCCTCATCGGCCTCCTTACCCTCACCGCGACCACCGTCGCGCTCGCCCCGGCGACCGCGACCGCCGCGCCCGAGAAGCACGACCTCGTCTTCAAGATCAGCGGCCAGGCGCGCCAGAACGTGGTCGGCGCCCACGGCATCGTGATCACCGCCCGCTGCCCGACCGAGGCCTGCACCGTCGTCGCCGCGGCGAGCAGCAAGTCTCCCTCGATCCACACCGGCAAGGTCCGCGCCAGGGTCGCCGCCGGCGGCAGCGAACGCCTCACCCTGCCGCTCGGCAAGAAGGGCGGCGCCAAGCTCGAAGCCGCCCTCGCCGCGGGCAAGTCCCCGACCTTCACCGTCCAGATCACCGCCAAGGACGCCTTCGGCGTCAGGGTTCCCCTCTCCCTGCAGGTCAGACCCTCCGGGCCCTGACCCCACCGCCCTTCCGCCGTGAAGGCGCGACCGCGGGCATAATGGTCCGTCCGGGCGCCCTGGCGGAGTGGCTACGCAGCGGCCTGCAAAGCCGTTTACACCGGTTCGATTCCGGTGGGCGCCTCTTTCTGCCCCGGCGCGGGGGCGGGGTTCGGACCCGCTGGCGCCGGCGCCGATGAGGAGGCCGTCGGTCGGGGTGACGCCGGCGCTGCTCCGGCCCTAGGATCCCCCGCCATGCCCAAGTCGCCGATCGCAGACCCGCAGGAGGACTATCCGCGCTGGTACCAGGACGTGATCCAGCGCGCCGAGCTGGCCGAGAACGGGCCGGTGCGGGGGACGATGATCATCCGCCCGTACGGGTTCGCGATCTGGGAGCGGATCCAGGCGGACCTCGACCGGCGGATCAAGGAGGCGGGGGCGCGGAACGTCTACTTCCCGCTGTTCATCCCGGAGAGCTACCTGCAGCGCGAGGCGGAGCACGTCGAGGGGTTCAGCCCCGAGCTGGCGGTGGTGACGCACGCGGGCGGCAAGGACCTGACCGAACCGGTGGTCGTGCGGCCGACCTCGGAGACGGTGTTCGGCGAGCAGATGGCGAAATGGGTCAACTCCTACCGCGACCTGCCACTGCTGCTGAACCAGTGGGCGAACGTGGTCCGCTGGGAGATGCGACCGCGCCTCTTCCTGCGCACCAGCGAGTTCCTCTGGCAGGAGGGACACACCGTCCACGCGAGCGCCGCGGACGCCGCCGCCTACGCGCTGCGCATCCACCTCGACGTCTACCGCGACTTCCTCGTCGAGACGCTGGCGCTGCCGGTGCTGCTCGGCCGCAAGAGCGCCGAGGAGCGCTTCGCCGGCGCGATCAACACGATGACCTGCGAGGGCATCACCCGCGACCGCAAAGCGCTGCAGCTGGCGACCAGCCACGAGCTCGGCCAGAACTTCGCCCGCGCCTTCGACATCACCTACACCGCCGAGTCGGGCGAGGTGGAGACCGCCTGGACGACCTCCTGGGGCGCCTCGACCCGCCTCGTCGGGGGCCTGATCATGGGCCACGGCGACGCCGGCGGCCTGCGCCTGCCGCCGCGGATCGCCCCGACCCAGGTGGCGATCGTCGTCGTCCGCGACGAGGACGGCGCGGTCGGCAAGGCGAACGAGATCGCCGCCGCGGTCGCCGCGACCGGCGCCCGGGTGGAGGTCGACGCCGACGTCCACACCGGCTTCGGCCGACGCGCCGTCGATTGGGAGCTGAAAGGCGTGCCGGTGCGCATCGACCTCGGCCCGCGTGACCTCGCCGACGGCGAGGTCACGGTGCTCCGCCGCGACACCGGCGAGAAGCGCCAGGTCGCCGTCGGCGGCGTGGCGGGCGCCGCGAGCGAGCTGCTGGAGACGATCCAGGCGGCGATGCTGGAGGAGGCGACCGCCTTCCGCGACGCCGCCACCACCGACGTCGCCTCGGTCGAGGAGGCGCTCGAGGCCGGCAAGGAGGGCGTCGGCCGGATCGAGTGGTCCCGCCTCGGCCCCGAGGGCGAGAAGCGGCTCCTCGCCGACGGCGTCAGCGTCCGTTGCATCCAGCGCCCCGACGGCACCGTCCCCGCGAGCGAGGACGAGCCGGAGCTCGTGGCGATCGTGGCGCGGGCTTACTAGGGGGTTGGTTCCGGGGGTGGGGTTCGGGGGCTCCTGGAGCTGGCGCCCGAAGGGGAGGGATGGGGCCGCCGGGGAGCTGGCGCCCGGGGGGAGGGCCTGGGCCGGTGGGAGCTGGCGCCCGAGGCAAGGGGCCTGGGCCGCCTGAAGCTGGCGCCCGGAGCTGGAAGGGACGCGGCCGTCTCGTCCACGGCCCGGGCAGGCTGTGGCCGTGGCCGAGACGGCCGAGGGTGCGGGAGGTCACTAAGAGGTCGGGAAGTGCACCGTTCCTCGCGTCTTCCTACGACGTCACGATCACGTGACCACCCTTTGACCCTCCTATAGGGGGGTCAAGGTCGACAGCGCGTTTTCGGGCCCTCGATCTCGGCCTCCGGAGGGCCTCGAGATGTGACGTCCTCGGCGTCTTCGTCAACGACCGCGCCATCTGGATCCCGTCCACGGACGGAAGCGTCAAGGAAGTGTGGACTTCCTCACGACCTGTGACCGCTTCGTCACGACCCGTGACCAAATCCCCACGGACCCCTCACGTCCCGGGCGTCTCGTGGCGGCCACAGCCTGCCCGGGCCGCCACGAGACGCCCGGGACGCACCTCGGACGGCCGCACCGGCCCCGAACCACGCCACCTCGGCCGGCCGCCCCCGCCCCGAACCACGCCAAGAGCGCCCCGCCCCGCCCGGTCGCCTACTGGCCCTCGCGGCCGTAGCGGTCCTGGAGGCGGACGACGTCGTCGACCTGGGGGGTCGAGGCCTCGATGATGTCGGAGTCCTCGAGTGCCTCGAGCGAGTGGATCGTGCCCGGTTCGGCGCGCCAGGCGAAGCCGGGGCCGACCTCCTCGGTGGTCAGCTGGTCGAGGCTCGGGCCGCGGGTGAGGAGGATGCGGCCGGAGAGGACGTAGGAGGTCTCGTCCTTCTCGCGGTGCATCTGCAGGGAGAGCCGGTGGCCCGCCTCGACGTGCAGGAGTTTGCCGACGTAGTGCTCGTTGTGGGCCCACCAGATCTCGTATCCCCACGGCTTCTCGACCTGGCGCGGCGGGGTGGTGGGGAGGGGGGCGATCGGCACGGGGCGGGATCTTATGCAGCGAGCCTAAGCGTCGGATTGGATGCCGTCGGCGCGGCTGGGATGGATGCCGGTGCCGACGAAGATGGCGATCCCGATCGCCGCGGAGACGACCGAGCCGCCGAGGATGCCGAGCTTGGCGGCACCGACCGGCAGGGGGTCGTCGTAGGCCAGCGGGGTGATGAAGAGGGAGACGGTGAAGCCGATGCCGCCGAGCGCCGCCGCCCCCAGCAGGCCGCCGAGGTCGACCCCCTCCGGAAGCGCTCCCAGCCGCAGCTTCAGCGCCCCCAGCGTCGCCCCGGCGATGCCGATGAACTTGCCGACCACGAGGCCGATCGCCACCGCCAGCGCGATCCGCCGCCCGTCGGGGTCGGAGAGCTCGCCGCCGCCCAGCTTCACCCCGGCGTTGGCGAGGGCGAAGAGCGGCAGGATCGCGTAGTTGACCCAGGGGTGGAGGCCGCCTTCGAGCTCGCCGAGCACGTCGCGCCCCTCGACCGGCCGCGCCGGGGTGATCAGGGCGAGGGTCACGCCCGCCAGGGTCGCGTGGACGCCCGACTCCAGCGTCGCCACCCAGACGAACAGCCCGAGCGGCACATAGACGAGGATCCTCCGGGCGCCGAGTAAGCGCGTCGCCGCCACCCCGATCAGCCCTCCCACGGCCACCGCCAGCCAGCCGAGGCTGAGGTGATCGGTGTAGGCGATCGCGATCACGCCGATCGCGGCGACGTCGTCGACCACGGCGATCGTCACCAGGAACAGCTTCACGCCGATCCCGACCCGGTCGCCGAGCAGCGCCAGCACGCCGATCGCGAAGGCCGCGTCGGTCGCCATCGGGATCCCCCAGCCGGCCGCGTCGTGGCCGCCGGTGAGGACGAGGAAGATGACGATCGGCGTCACCACACCGCCCAGCGCGGCGATGATCGGCAGCGCCGCGCGTTTCGGATGGCGCAGTTCGCCGGTCACCAGTTCGCGCTTGATCTCCAGCGAGATGAGGAAGAAGAAGAGCGTCATCAGGCCGTCGTTGACCCAGTGGCCGAGGCTCTCCTCGATCGAGGCCGAGCCGATACCGATGTTCAGGTGCGTCGCCCAGAAGGAGGCGTAGCCGCCCGCGTCGATGACGTTGACCCAGAGCAGCGCCGCGCCGCTGCCGAGCAGCAACGCCAGGCCGCCGCCCGCTTCGGCGCGGAGGAAGTCAGTCGGCAGGAAGTCGCGCATCGATCCAGCCGGGGCAGAGGTAGGCCTCCTCGAAGCCGGCGCGGAGGATGTTGCCGTAGCTGGGGGAGGGCCGGCCGGGGACCCGCTCGCCGGTCTCGACGAAGAGGGTGCGGACGCCGGCCGCCGCGGCGTCCTCGATCCGCCGCCGCAACAGCGCCAGCTGGCAGCCGCGCCGGCGCCCGGTCTCCAGCGTCGCCGCGATCCCCAGCTCGGCGACCTCGTCGTCGAGCAGCATCGCCGCGCAGGCCCGCGGCTCGCCGTCGACCCGCGCCACGTAGCAGCGCCAGTCGGGCAGGCCGGGAAGGGGGGAGAAGAGCGCCGCGGCCCAGGCCGGGAGGCCGAAGCCGAGCGCCGCGATCGTCGCGAACGGGGCGTCCTCCTCGGTGCCGTCGACGGCGACCACCTCGACGTCGCCTGAGACCTCGAAGCGCGGTGGGTGGGCGTCGCGGACGAAGCGCATCCAGCCCATCGAGCGCTCGTAACCGGCCGCCGCCAGCGCCGCCTCGGCCGTCAGCGTGCCGGGGCGCTCGGGGGCGAGCAGGGCGAAGCCGCGGGCGCCGACCTCGCGCGCCCACCCGATCGCCTCGTCGAGGAAGCCCTCGGCCGCCGCGTCCGCCTCGGCGGCGCCGAGCAGCAGGTTCAGCGTGCGCGCCTCCGGCAGGTCGGCGAGCACGGTCGCCTGGATCGGCCCGAACCCGGCCCGCCGCAGACCGTGCGCGGCGGCGAGCCGGCCGGCACGGCGTCCCAGGCCTCGCGCCAGAAGCGCGCCTCGGTCCGCTCCAGCGCGGCCGGGTCGTACTTGGTCCCGCCCTTGGTCTCGTGCGCCATCGGCCGCAGGATATGGCCCCGCTCGGGGGCGGCCAATCCCCCTCTGTAGCCTGCGACGCGTGAGCATCACGACCGCGAGCGCCGCGCAGGACCGGGCCGCCTACCCGGTGAAGACCAACCAGGTGATCGTCCTCTTCGGGGCGACCGGCGACCTCTCCAGACGCAAGCTGCTCCCGGGGATGTTCCACCTGTCCCAGGTCGGATTGATGCCGAAGGGCTTCCGCATCATCGGCGCCGCCCGTCGTCCGATCTCGACCGACGAGTTCCGCGAGCTGGCGCGCGAATCGGTGCAGGGATCGGGACGGAAGTCGGACTCCGACGGAGCTTTCGAGGAGTTCGCCGCGTCGCTCAGCTTCGTCGGCCTGGGCGAGGGCTTCGAGCCGCTCGGCCGGGCGATCGAAGCGGCGGAGGGGGAGCTGGGCGGCGACGCCGACCTGCTGATCTACCTCTCGCTGCCGCCCGCGGCGGCCGCCGGGACGGTCGAGGAGATCGCCAAGCTCGGCCTCGACGCGGACGCCCGGGTGATCACGGAGAAGCCGTTCGGCACCGACCTCGCCTCGGCCCACGAACTGAACGAACGCCTGCACTCGGTCTTCCAGGAGGAGCGGATCTACCGGATCGACCACTACCTCGGCCGCGAGGCGGTGCAGAACCTGCTGGCGCTGCGCTTCGCCAACGGCATGTTCGAGCCGGTCTGGAACCGCAACCACATCGATCACGTCCAGATCGACATCCCCGAGACGCTCTCGATCGAAATGCGTGGCTCTTTCTACGAGGGAACGGGCGCCTTTCGCGACATGCTCGTGACGCACCTGTTCCAGCTCCTTGGCTTCGTCGCGATGGAGCCGCCGACCTCGCTGGAGCCGAAACCGCTCGGCCTGGAGCGCGAGAAGGTCTTCGACTCGATGCTGCCGCTGCGCAAGGAGGACGTCGTCCGCGGCCAGTACGTCGGCTATCGCGAAGAGGAGGGCGTCGACCCGGACTCCGACACCGAGACGCTGATCGCGGTGAAGACCTTCGTCGACAACTGGCGCTGGGAGGGGGTGCCGTTCTACCTGCGTTCGGGCAAGCGGATGGCGCAGAGCCACCACGTCCTCACGGTCGCCTTCAAGCAGCCGCCGCGGCGCATGTTCCCGCTCGACCAGGCGCTGATCCCGGAGGGCTTCGGCCGCGACCACCTGACCTTCGAGCTGGGCGAGCCGGGCAGCATCTCGGCCTCCTTCCTGGCCAAGGTGCCGGGGGCGACGATGCAGCTCGGCGAAGCCCACATGCAGTTCACCTACGCCGATGCCTTCGGCAACAACCAGGCCGCCCTCGACCCTTACGAGCGCCTGATCCACGACGCGATGAACGGCGACCGCACGCTCTTCACCAGCTCCGACGCGATCGAGCGGCTCTGGGAGATCTCCGAGCCGGTGCTGGAGGATCCGCCCGCCGCGGTCCCGTACGAGCCCGGCAGCTGGGGCCCGAAGGAGATGGACGAGCTGATCCTGCCGCGCCGCTGGCACCTGCCCAGCGACCACATCTAGGCAAAAACCCCGCCGGTGCGGGGCTTTCCCGAGTGGGCGTTACTGGGCTCGAACCAGTGACCTCCAGCTTGTCGAGCTGGCGCTCTCCCAACTGAGCTAAACGCCCGGGGCGGCGGAATGTAGCAGCGTGGGTGCAACTTCTGCCCCGAGAAGGGGTTCTTACCCTCGTCGTCGAAAACGCGGCGGCAGAAACTTCAAGGCTTGAGGACCGACGAGCCAGATGGCGTCTCAGCCGCTGGTGGTACGTCCTTCGGAAACAGGGGGCCCCTTTCGGGGCCCTTTTCCGTTCTGGGACCGGCACAGGGGGGAGCGCGGCCCCGGTCTTCGTCGTGATTATTCCTGACCTTTCTTATGTATATGCAAAAGAGATGTAACGAGCGTTCACAAAATCCTCGCTGGAAAGCGCCATAATCGAGCGCGTGAACTCGACCGAGACCCCGGGCGGGTCGGGGATCCCGGCCGGCTGGTACGACGATCCCAGTGGCGAAGGACTGCGCTGGTGGGACGGCGAGCAGTGGACCGAACACGTCCACACCGCCGAGAGCGCCGCGGCCGCGTCGGGCGCCGGCGGCGGCGGCTCGCGCGAAGGCAAGCCGCCGCGCGACCTGGTGAAGCTGCGCGAAGCGATCCGCGCCCGCGGCGTCAAAGGCGTCGGCATGGTGCTCGGCGCGGTGGTCGTGGTCGTCGTCGTGATCGCGCTGCTGGTCTCCGGCGGCGGCGAAAACGAAAACGCCAACGCCAACCCGAACGGCGGCAACACGCCCGCTCAGGGCTCGGGCGGCTCCGGCAAGCAGGCGCAGATCAAGCAGATCGACAAGCAGCTGAAGAACAAGAACCTGTCGCAGAAGAAGCGCAAGCAGCTGCAGGCCGAGAAGAAGAAGCTCGAAAAGAGCTCCAAGTCGGGGAAGGGCTCCTCGAAGAAGAAGCAGACCTCACCCGACGAAGAAGGCAACTGACCTCCCTCAGGAGGTCAGCGACATCGTCACCTGGGTGAGGCGGACGGCGTTCCCGGAGGGATCGCGGAAGCCGGCGTCGATCCCGTAGGGCCGCTCTTCCGGCGCTTCGGAGAACTCGACCCCGCGGGCGACCAGCCGCTCGTAGTCGGCGCGGCAGTCGTCGGTGACGAGGAAGACGGTGCCGGCGAAGCCCTTGGCGGCGAGGTCGCGCACCTGGGCCTGGGTCGCCGCGTCCATCAGCGGCTCGCCCGGCACCAGCATCAGCACGACCGAGACGTCCTCCTGCCCGGGCGGGCCCACCGTCAGCCAGCGGAAGTCGCCCATCTCCGGCATCGTCACGTCGGCCCGCACCTCGAAGCCGACCTTCTCCGTCCAGAACGCCAGGGCCTCGTCCTGGTCCTGGACCCACAGCTGCGCGTTCGCGATCTTCATCTCGTCCTCCTGTCTCGAAAAATCAGCGTCGAGTCGACTCTAGGAGCCGCCCGGCGCGCTGTCTTCTCGAAACGTGCGCTTCCGCGGGCGGGCGTAGGCGCGGACGATGCAGCCGGGGACGAGGGCCCGCGAGGAGGCCGGCGGGAAGGAAGCGCGGTATTCCGTCGGCGTCTTGCCGAAGTTGCGTTTGAAGCTCGTGGTGAAGGAGCCGACGCTGGTGAGGCCGACGTCGAGACAGACCTCGGCGACCGGGCGGTCGGTGTCGCGCAGCAGGGCCGCCGCCCGCTCGAGCCGGCGCGTCAGCAGGTAGGCGTGCGGGGACTCGCCGAAGGCGCGGCGGAACTCGCGGCTGAAGTGGGCGCGTGAGAGCCCCGCCGCGGCGGCCATCTCCTCGACCCCGAGCCGCTCCGCGTAGCGGGCGTCGGCGAGGTCCTTGGCCCGGAGCAGGTGCCGGGCGGGCGGGGCGAACGCCATCATCTTCGCAGTCTAGGCTCGCCCCTCGTGATCGGCACCTACGCGGCAGCCCTCGCCGTCTGCGTCGCCTCGCTGGCGATCGGACAGGCGGTCATCGCCCTCTGCGGGAGGGCCCGCTGGTCGTGGGCCTCGGCCCCGGTCGGGCTGGCGATCCTCGGCGCCGTCTGCTGGGCGACGGTGCGGATGCCCGGCCACGGCGAGATCTCGGCGATCGTCGTCCTCGTCCTCGTCGCCCTCGCGCTCGTCCACCTGCAGGGCAAGGGGGTCTGGCGCGAGGCGCTGACCGGCTGGCCGGTGCTCGTCGCCGCCGCCTTCGGCGCCTCGCTGCCGTTCATCGTCGAAGGGCACTTCGGGATCCTCGGCACCAGCTTCAACCCGGACATGTCCCAGCATCTGTTGGCCGCCGACCAGCTCGCCCACGGCCACTCCGGGCAGCTGATCCGGCAGGGCTATCCGCTCGGCCCGCACTCGATCGTCGTCGCCCTCAACAAGGGCCTGGACATCGGCCTGGTGAAGGGCTTCAGCGGACTCTCCGTGGCGGTCGTCGTGTTGGCCCCGCTGACCGCGCTCGCCGCCTTCCGCGAGCGCCCCTGGCCGCTGCGCGCCGCCGCCGCGCTGGTCGTCGGCCTCGCCTACGTGGTGGCGAGCTACTTCGCCCAGGGCGCCTTCAAGGAGACGATGCTGGCGCTCTTCCTGCTCGGCTTCGTCCTGCTCCTGCGCGAGACCTGGCGCGAGCCGACCGAATCCCAGTTCCGCTTCGTCCCCCTCGCCCTGCTCGCGATGGGCTCCGTCTACGTCTACAGCTTCCCGGCGCTGCTCTGGTTGCTCGGCATCGCGGTCGTCTGGGCGATCACGGAGCTCGTGTCTTCCGCGGGTGGCGCGCCGGTGGGGTCCCCCCGCGGCGGCAGGCGCCTCCGGCGCCGAGCACCGTGGGGGAAACCGGCGTGACAGGACCCGCGGTCGTCCGCCCTGCCCTGATCGCCCTCGGCGTTCTCGTCCTCCTCGTCGCCCCCGAGATCGGCCGGATGATCGACTTCCACAAGTTCGAAACCTTCGACCCGAACGGCCCCGGCCTCGGCAACCTCTTCGGCCAGATCTCGCCCTTCGAGGCGCTCGGCATCTGGCCCTCCGGGGACTTCCGCCTCGCGCCCGGAGACGGCGCCGTGCCCGCCGCCGCCTACTACCTCGGCGCCGCCTTCGGCACCGTGCTCCTCCTCTACGGGATCTGGGCCTGTTGGCGCAAGTGCGAGACGGTCGTCCTCGCCGGCCTCTTCGTCGCCGCGGTCGCCTACCTCGCCGCCCGCGTCGGTGGCACCGCGTACACCTCCGCCAAGGCGATCGAGATCGCCGCCCCCCTCTGCGCGCTCACCATCCTCCTGCCGCTGACCGAGCGGGCGGTGTGGAGCCTTTCCGTCCCTATCCGGCGGAAAGGTTCCACAGGCGCGCCCGGCGACGCCGCCGAGTCCGGGGACCGCGGCGGCTCGCTCGCCGCCGCGGCCTGCGTCGTCTTCCTCGCTGCCGCGGGCCTCTGTTCGGCGCTCGCCCTCGCCAACGCCCCGGTCGGTCCCTCGACCTACTCCTCGGCGCTCGCCGCGATGCGGCCCCTGGTCGCCGAAGGCTCGACCCTGATCCTCGCCTCGCCCGAGCTTCTCGAAGACGACCACGGCAGCAACTTCCTCGCCTGGGAACTGCGCGGCGGGCGGGTCTGCATCGCCACCCGTGAGGAAGTCGGCGGCAAGCTGCCGAAGGGGGTCAAGTACGTGATCGTCGAGGGATCCCGGCACGAGCCGCCCTTCAAGGGCCTGAAGCTGCGCAAGGCGGTCGCCCCCTACGTCCTCTGGGAAGTGAAGGGCCCGGTCGCGGCGGAAAGCGTCTGCCCGCTGATCGCGGTCCGCCAGGCCCGCCAGGGCCCCGCCCGCTGATTCGCGGCCAGTACTGCTCTTGGGCCCGCGCGTCCCTACGCCGGGATGCACGTATCCTCCGTCCGGTGGAGGCCGCAACCGACAAGATCGTCGTCACCCTGCCCGACGGCACGCCGCTCGAGCTGCCCGCCGGGGCGACCGGCGCCGACGCCGCCGCGGCGATCGGGCCCGGCCTGGCGAAGGCCGCCCTGGCGATCAAGGTCGACGGCGCGCTGAAGGACCTCGACGCGCCGCTGCCCGAGGCCGGGGCGGAGGTGGCGATCGTCACCGAACGCGATCCCGAGGCGCTGGAGCTGATCCGCCACGACGCCGCCCACGTGATGGCCGAGGCGGTGACCGAGCTCTACCCCGGCGTCAAGGTGACGATCGGCCCACCGATCGACTCCGGCTTCTACTACGACTTCGAGTTCCCCGAGGGCGTCCGCATCACCGAGGACGACCTGCCGAAGATCGAGGCGCTGATGCGGAAGCACATCGACGCCGACGAGCGCTTCAGCCGCCGCGACGTCCCGGTCGCCGAGGCGCTCGACATCTTCAAGGCCGAGGACCAGGGCTTCAAGGTCGAGCTGATCGAGGACCTGGTCAAGAACGAAGGCGTGGAGACCGTCTCGCTCTACAAGAACGGGCCCTTCGAGGACCTCTGCCGCGGCCCGCACTCGCCCTCCACCGCGCGGATCAAGGCGATCAAGCTGAGCTCGGTCGCGGGCGCCTACTGGCGCGGCGACGAGAACCGCGAGCAGCTGACCCGGATCTACGGCACCGCTTTCTTCTCCAAGAAGGACCTCGCCGCCCACCTCGAGCGGATCGCCGAGGCCGAAGCGCGCGACCACCGCCGGCTCGGCCCCGAGCTCGACCTCTTCATGCTCCGCCCGGAGGCGCCCGGCATGCCCTTCTGGCTGCCCAACGGCACCACGCTCCTGCGCCTGATCGAAACCGAGGTGCGCGACCAGCTGCGCAAGCGCGACTACAAGGAGATCGCGACGCCGCAGGTGCTCGACGAGGGGCTCTGGCACCGCAGCGGCCATTGGGACAACTACAAAGACGAGATGTACTTCATGCAGGACGACGACCGCCGCTACGCGCTGCGGCCGATGAACTGCCCCGGCGCCTGCCTCGTCTACGGCTCCGACCGCCACAGCTACCGCGAGCTGCCGCTGCGGCTCGCCGAGTTCGGCCGGGTGAGCCGCAACGAGCGCGAGGGCGTCCTCCACGGACTGCTGCGCGTCCGCGCCTTCACCCAGGACGACGCCCACGTCTACTGCACCGAGGGCCAGATCACCGCCGAGGTCGCCTCGATCTGCGAGGCGATCGACGAGCTCTACGCGCGCTTCGGCTTCGACGAGGTGAAGGTCGAGCTATCCACCCGTCCCGACAAGTCGATGGGTACCGAGGAGCAGTGGGCGAAGGCGGAGGCGGCACTGGCCGAGGCGCTCACCTCGCAGGGCCGCGAGTACGAGCTGAACCCCGGCGACGGCGCCTTCTACGGGCCGAAGATCGACTTCCACATCACCGACGCGCTCGGCCGCTCCTGGCAGTGCGGCACCTGCCAGCTCGACTTCCAGATGCCGGAGCGCTTCGACCTTTCCTACACCGGGGCCGACGACGCCGCGCACCGGCCGGTGATGATCCACCGGGCGCTGCTCGGCTCGATGGAGCGCTTCGCCGGGATCCTGATCGAGCATTACGCCGGTCGCTTCCCGACCTGGCTGGCGCCGGTGCAGGCGATCGTCCTGCCGATCGCCGACCGCCACAACGACTACGCCCGGCAGGCCCACGAGGAGCTGCGCGACCTCGGCGTGCGGGTCGCGGTCGACGACCGCTCGGAGTCGATCGGCCGCAAGATCCGCGACGCCGAGATGGGTCGCTGCCCCTACATGCTGGTGGTCGGCGACCGCGAGGCCGAGTCGGGCGCGGTGGCGGTGCGCTCGCATGCGGACGGCGACGTCGGGGCGATGCCGGTGGCCGAGTTCGCCGCCCGGATCGAGACCGAGACGGCGGCGGCGTGAGAGTCGGTCCCACGGACGTGGCTTGCCAGGCGGCGCGACCTGTCTATACTCCGCATGACTTGACTGTGGGTAAAGCAAATAATCGCCGTGGCCGCTGAGCGTCCCGTGCCCACTGACCGAAGCCTCGTCCTCTTGAAGCAACTTCACTCTCACTAGTGCCGGTCCCGCGTAGGTTCGATCGGCGCCCGCCAGAGCGCGACACGACGAGGATCAACGAGCGGATCCGCGTCCCCCAGGTGCGCCTGATCGGGGCCGACGGTGAGCAGCTCGGGATCGTCGACACCTCCGAGGCGCTGCGTCGCGCCCAGGAAGCCGACCTCGACCTGGTCGAGGTGGCGCCGAACTCGAAGCCGCCGGTCACCCGGATGCTCGACTACTCGAAGTACAAATACGAGCAGGAGCAGAAGCAGAAGGCGGCGCGCAAGCACCAGCAGCAGGTCAACATCCGCGAAATCAAGCTGCGGCCGAAGATCGCGGAGAACGACTACAACACCAAGAAAGGCCACGTCGAGCGCTTCCTCAAGCACGGCGACAAGGTCAAAATCACGATCATGTTCCGCGGCCGCGAGCAGGCCCATCCGGAGCGCGGCCGCGATCTCCTGCAGAAGCTCTTCGAGGACCTCGGCGGCCTGGCGACGATCGAGTCGGCACCGCTTCAAGAAGGCCGCAACATGAGCATGCTGCTCGCGCCGAGCAAAGAGGCGCGCGCCGAGAGCGTCGCCACGGTCGGCGACGCCGCCGAGGCCGACAGCACCGCCGCCGAGGCCTGAGCGGGTCGATCCGGGGCGGCGGGTTCGGGGCGGCGGTGGCCGGGGGTCGGGCCGCGTGCTTCGCCGCCGCCGCGCCCGTCCGAGATGCGTCCCGGGCGTCTCGTGGCGGCCCGGGCAGGCTGCCCGCCTGCCACGAGACGCCCGGGACGAGAGGCTTCCGCAGGGAAGTCCACAAGGACGTGAGGGAGATGTCGGGAGGTCACACGGACGTGAGGGAGATGTCGGGGACGTCACGAACCCGTATGTGTCCCGTGACGGGATCGGGGCCTCCCCCGGTGAGTTCGCACTTAAACCGCGCATAGCGCGGGTTTCTGCGAACTCACCAGGGGGAGGCATGGGGAAGACGGGAGGAAGCGTGGACTTCCCCCGCTTCTCGTCACGGGACCTCGGAGTTCGTGGACGAAGGCGCGCATCTCTGCGCCGGGGCACGCCCGGGCCCTCGCCTCTCCCCACATCCCCGGCCTTCTCGGTGGCGGCCACAGCCTGCCCGGGCCGCCACCGAGAAGGCCGCGTCCCTTGCCCGTCCCTTGCGCAGCTCCGGGCGCCAGCTTCCTCGGCTCGGGCCCTCTGACCAACCACCCGGCCGCGAACCCTCAGGCGCTCAGCAGTTCCGGGTCCGGTGGCGCGAGGATGTCGGCGATCCGCTCGGCGGCTTTGCCGTCCCAGAGGGGCGGGGGTTCAGGCGGGGCGGTGGGGTGGGTCGCCAGCGTCGCGGGGATTTCGGCGATCGCCGCCGGGTCGAGGCCGAGCAGGGTATTGGTGCCGAGCTCCACGGTCACCGGGCGCTCGGTGTTGGCGCGCAGGGTGAAGCAGGGGATGCCGAGGTAGGTCGTCTCCTCCTGGATGCCGCCGGAGTCGGTGAGGACGGCGCGGGCGTCGGTGACCAGGGAGAGGAAGTCGAGGTAGCCGAAGGGCTCGGTCAGGTGGAGGTCCTCTGGCGCGGTCCAGTCGGAGAGCCCCTCCATCATCTTGCGCGTGCGCGGGTGGACCGGGAAGACGACCGGCATGTCCTTGGCCAGGTGGGAGAGGTGGGCGACCGTCTCGCCGAGCAGCGGCCCGTCGACCAGGGCCGGCCGGTGCAGGGTCACCAACAGGTAGGAGCCGGGGGAGAGGCCGAGCTTCGCCGCCGTCCCCGCTTCCGCGATCCGGTCCTTCAGCGCCACCAGCGTGTCGATCATCGTGTTGCCGACGAAGTGCATCCGTTCCGGCCCGATCCCTTCGGCGCGCAGGTTCCCCATCGCTTCCTCGGAGTGGAGGAAGAGGTGGGAGGAGAAGCGGTCGGCGACGATCCGGTTGACCTCCTCCGGCATCGACATGTCGAAGCTGCGCAGGCCCGACTCGACGTGGGCGACCGGCAGCTCCATCTTCACCGCGGTCAGCACCGCGGCCAGGGTCGAGTTGACGTCGCCGGGGACGACCAGGAGGTCGGGCTTCTCGTTCTCGATCACCGGCTCCAGCCGCTCCATCGTGCGCGCCGTCTGCTGGGCGTGGGTGCCGGAGCCGACCTCCAGCATGTGGTCGGGGGCGGGCACGCCGAGCTCCTCGAAGAAGACCGCCGACATCGCCCGGTCGTAGTGCTGGCCGGTGTGGACGATCGCGTGGTGCCCGTCCGGCAATCTGGCCCGCATGGCGGAGATGACGGGCGCGGTCTTGACGAAGTTGGGTCGGGTGCCGACGACGTAGAGGATGCGCATCGAGGGCTGACCCTACCCGGACGTTCAGTTCTGCTTCAATGTCGAACCCGTATGCCGAAGATGAAAACTCATTCGGGCGCCAAGAAGCGCTTCAAGAAGTCCGCCAACGGCAAGATCCGTGGGCGGCACGCGTACTCCAGCCACATCTTGGAGAAAAAGTCGCCGAAGCGTAAGCGCAACATGGCCAAGCCCGCGCACATCGCCAAAGTCGACGTGCCGAACGTCCGCAAGCTTCTCGGAGGCGGCAAGTGAGCCGGGTCAAGCGCAGCGTCCACGCGCGCAAGAAGCGCCGCAAGGTGCTGAAGGAAGCCAAGGGCTACTTCGGCCGCAAGCATTCCTCGTACCGGTTCGCCAAAGAGCAGGTGCAGCGCTCGGGCATGTACGCCTACCGCGACCGTCGCAACAAGAAGCGGACCTTCCGCCGCCTCTGGATCACCCGCATCAACGCCGCCGCGCGGCTCGAGGGCATGAGCTACTCGGAACTGATGAACGGCCTGAACAAGGCCGAGGTCGAGGTGAACCGCAAGATGCTGGCCGAGATCGCCGTCTCGGACCCCGAGGGGTTCCGCCGATTCGTGGAGATAGCCCGGGAGGGTGCCGCCGCCTGATCTCAGGCCGACACTTGAAGGATTCCCGGGCGGGCCGCGAAAGCGGCCCGTTGTCGTTCCAGGACCCGAAGACGAGCCGATTCCGATGATCGAGAGCAAGGACAACGAGAAGCTGAAGCTGGTGCGGAAGCTGCGCGAGCGCAAGCATCGCGAGCGCGAGGGGCTGTTCGCGACCGAGGGGGAGGACCTCTTGGCGGCCGGCCTGGGCGCCGGGGCGAAGCCCCGCTTCGTGCTCGTCGCCGCGGGCACCGGCCTGCACGGCACCGATTCCGGATCCGGGGCGGCGTACGTCGTCGACGTGGTCGCTTCGGGGCTGCTCGACCCGATCTCCTCGCTCGGCTCCGGCACGCGGGTGATCGCGGTCTGGGAGCGGCCCGAGGTGGCGGCGCCCGCGGCGCCCTGCGTCTACCTCGACGCGGTCGGCGACCCCGGCAACGTCGGCACGATCGTCCGCACCGCCCACGCCCTGCTCGACGCGACCGTCGCGCTTGGCCCCGGCTGCGCCGACGCCTTCGGCCCGAAGGCGACGCGGGCCAGCATGGGATCTCTCTTCGCCCGCCCGCCGGCGACGGTCGCCGGGGTCGAGGCGACGCCGGAGCCGCGGGTCGCCCTCGTCGCCCACGGCGGCGACGGATTGGACGAGGCGCTCGCCGGCGCCGCGACGCTCTGCCTCGGCGCCGAGCGGGAGGGCCTGCGGCCGGAGGTCGTCGCCGCCTGCGCCGCGAGCGCGACGATCCCGCTGCGCGGTGGGGCCGAGTCGCTGAACGTCGCCGCCGCGGCGGCTGTAGCGTGCGCGAGGATGAGCGAGGTGCGGGCACGTGCTTGAGCGGATCGAGAAGATCAGGGTCGACGGGACCGAGGCGATCGTCGCCGCCCGGACCAGCGTCGCGCTGGAGGAGCTCCGGGTCTCCTACCTCGGCCGCAAAGCCGAGCTGACCCAGATCCTGCGCGGGATCGCGCAGCTGCCGCCGGAGGAGCGCGGCCCGGTCGGCGGCGCCGCCAACAAGGCCCGCAAGGAGCTCGAGGCGCTGATCGAGCGGAGCGCCGCGCGCCTCGACGCGGCCGAGCTCGACGCCAGGCTGGTCGCCGACCGGATCGACGTGACGATGCCCGGCGCGCCGCCGCGGCCGCGCGGCCACCAGCACCTGATCACCCGCACCACGCGGCTGCTCGAGGACATCATGGTCGGGCTCGGCTACGAGATCGCCGAAGGCCCGGAGATCGAGCACGACTACTACAACTTCACCGCCCTGAACCACCCCGTCGGCCACCCGGCGCGGATGCTCCAGGACACCTTCTACATCCAGTCGCACCCCGACGTGCTGCTGCGCACCCATACCTCGCCGATGCAGATCCGGGCGATGGAGACGCAGGGCCCGCCGATCTTCATCGTCATCCCCGGCAAGGTCTACCGGCGCGACTCCGACGCCACCCACAGCCCGATGTTCCACCAGATGGAGGGGCTGGCGGTCGCCGAGGGCCTGACCCTGGCCGACCTGCAGGGGACGCTCCTGGCGATGTGCCGAGGCCTATTCGGTGACACCCGCGAGGTGCGGCTGCGGCCCCACTACTTCCCCTTCACCGAGCCGAGCGTCGAGGTCGACGTCTCCTGCTTCCAGTGCGAGGGCACCGGCGTGCTGCCGGGCGGCGAGCGCTGCAACCTCTGCAAGGGCCAGGGCTGGATCGAGATCCTCGGTGCCGGGATGGTCGACCCGAACGTGCTCGGCTTCGTCAAGGAGGCCGGTTACGACCCGGAGGTGGTCAGCGGCTTCGCCTACGGTCTGGGGATCGAGCGGGTCGCGATGCTGCGCCACGGGATCCCCGACCTGCGGCGCTTCTTCGACAACGACGTGCGGATGCTGGAGCAGTTCTCGTGAGGGTCCCGTACTCGTGGCTGAAGGAGTACTGCGACCCGGGCGTCCCGGCCCGGGAGCTGGCCGAGCGGCTGGTGATGACCGGCACCGAGGTCGAGCGGGTCGACGTGGTCGGCCCGCCGTCCCCGGACAACTTCGTGATCGGCAAGGTGACCGAGGCCGTCCAGCACCCCGACGCCGACCGGCTGCGGGTCTGCACCGTCGACGTCGGGGAGGACGGCCCGCGCACGATCGTCTGCGGCGCCCCCAACGTCGGCGCCGGCCAGACCGTCGCCGTCGCCCTTCCCGGGGCGCGGATGCCGGGCGGCGAGAAGCTGCGCAAGGCGAAGCTGCGCGGGGTCGCCTCGGAAGGGATGATCCTCGCCGCCGACGAGCTCGAGGTGGGCGACGACCACCTCGGCATCATGGTCCTCGACGACGCCCTCGCGGCGGGCACGCCGCTCGCCGAGGTGCTGCCGCTCGCCGAGCCGGTGCTGGAGATCGAGGTGACGCCGAACCGGTCCGACTGCTTCGGCGTCCACGGCGTCGCCCGCGAGGTCCACGCCGTCACCGGCGCCCCGCTCGGCCCCGATCCGTGGGCCGAGGACGCGCCCGCGACCGGCGAGGGCAGGGTCTCCGACCACGCCAAGGTCACGGTCGAGGTCCCCGACCTCTGCCCGCGCTTCACCGCCCGCGTCTTCAAGGACGTCACCGTCGGTCCCTCGCCGCTTTGGCTCCAGCAGCGGCTTTCCGCCGCCGGACAGCGGCCGATCAACAACGTCGTCGACATCACCAACTACGTGATGCTGATGACGGCCCAGCCCCTGCACGCCTACGACCTGGACAAGGTCCCCGGCGGCGAGCTGATCGTCCGCACCGCCCGCGAGGGGGAGAAGATGACGACGCTTGACGGGGTCGAGCGGGAGCTCGACGCGGAGACGGTGCTGGTCTGCGATCGCGACCGGCCGAGCGGGATCGCGGCGATCATGGGCGGCCAGGTCTCCGAGGTCTCCGAGGCGACCACCGACGTCCTGCTCGAGGTGGCGAACTGGAACGGCACCAACGTACTGCGGACCTCGCGCAAGCTCTCGCTGCGCTCCGAGGCCTCGGCCCGCTTCGAGAAGCAGCTCCACCCGGACCTGACGATGCGCGCCCAGGTCGTCGCCTCGAAGCTGCTGGTCGACCTCTGCGGCGCGACGATGGTGCCGGGGACGATCGACGTCGCCGCACCGGAGCCGCCGCCGCGGGTGCTGCGGCTGCGCGGCGCCCGGGTCACCGGCATCCTCGGCATCGAGATCCCGCAGGCGGACCAGCGCTCCTACCTGGAGCGGATGGCGTTCGAGGTGCTCTCCGACGGCGACGACCTCGAGGTGACGGTGCCGCCCGACCGCTACTACGACGTGACCCGGGAGATCGACCTGATCGAGGAGGTCGGCCGCCTCCACGGCTTCGGCGAGCACCTGCCGACGACCCTGCCGCGGGTCGGCGAGGGCAAGGTCGGCCGGCTCAACCGCACCCAGAAGCTGCGCCGGCGGGCCGAGGACGAGCTGCGCGACCTCGGCTTCGACCAGATCGTCGGCTGGAGCTTCACCGATCCCGGCGAGGCCGGTCGGCTGCGGATCGAGGAGCCGGACCCGCGCGCCGACCCGATCCTGGTCGCCAACCCGCTTTCAGATGAGGGCGCCGCGATGCGCACGACCCTGCTCGGCTCGCTGCTCGACGTCGCCGCGCGCAACCTGGCGCGGGGGCGGGAGGCGGTGGCGCTGTTCGAGGCGGGCGCGGTCTACCTGCGCGGCGCGCCGCCCGACACCGGTGGCCCGCCGGCGGGCGACTTCCCCGGCGACACGCCGGCCCCGGTCACCGAGCCGCACCGCTACGGCGCGCTCGCGGTCGGCCCGCTGGTGCCGAAATCGTGGCGGGGCGGTGGCGAGACCGTCGACTTCTTCGCGCTTAAGGGCGTCCTCGAGGCGCTCGCCGCCGGGTTGGGCTGCCCGCCGCTCGAATTCGAGCCGACGAGCGAGCCGTTCCTGCATCCCGGCCGCAGCGCCCTGGTCTCGGTCGGCGGAACGCCGCTCGGCTGGCTCGGCGAGGTCCACCCGCTGGTCTGCCGGATCTGGGACATCGCCGCCGCCGTCGGCTTCGAAATCGACGCGGCGCCGCTGCTCGCGGCCGCCACCCTCGGCGAGGAGGAGTTCGAGGACGTCACCACCTTCCCGGCGGCGCGGCGCGACCTCGCCGTCGTCGTCCCCGCCGAGACCCCGGCCGCGACGGTGCGCGCCGCCGTCCTGGCGGGCGGCGGCGAGCTGCTGAAGCGGGCCGACGTCTTCGACCTCTACGAAGGCGAGCAGCTCGGCGAGGGCAGGAAGAGCCTGGCGCTGTCGCTCGAATTCCGCGCCCCGGACCGCACCCTCACCGACGACGAGGTCGAGTCGGCCCGCGCGACGATCCTCGCCGAGGTGCAGAAGATCGGCGGTGGGTTCCGTGAGTAGCGATCCCAGGCAGCCGCTCGACGGCGCGCCCGCGGCGCGGGTGCTGGTCGCCGGGGCGAACGGCTTCACCGGCGCGCTGGCGGCGAAGATCGTCTGGGACCACCCGCGGCTGGAGCTGGCGGCGGCGACCTCTCGCTCCGACGCCGGCAAGCGGCTCGACGCGCTCTACCCGCGCTACCGGGTGCCGGTGACGCTGGCCGAGCTCGACCTCGACGACGCCGACCTGCTCGACGGGATCGACGCGGCGATCGTCGCCTACCCGCATGGCGCCGCCGCGCCGACCGACGAGGCGCTGCGGGCGGCGGGGATCAAGGTCGTCGACCTCTCCGCCGACTTCCGCCTCCGCGACCGCGGGGTCTACGAGCTCTGGTACGGCGAGCATGGCGCCCCCGACCTCTTCGGCAAGGGCGTCTACGGGCTGACCGAGATGTACCGCGAGGAGCTGCGCGGCGCCGACCTCGTCGCCACCCCCGGCTGCTACCCGACCGCGACCGTGCTCGGGCTCGCGCCGCTGGCCGAAAAGGGCCTGCTCGGCGAGGTCTTCGTCGCGGCGATGCAGGGCACCTCCGGCTACGGTCGCTCCAGCGACGACCTCGTCCACTTCTCCTCGATGACCGAGAACGCGTTCCCCTACAAGACCGAGGGGCACCGGCACCGGCCGGAGATCGAGCAGGAGCTGGCGGCGCTCGGCAGCCCGGCCCCGGTCACCTTCGTCCCGCACCTGCTGCCGCTCGACCAGGGCGAGCTGGCGACCTGCTTCGCGACGCTCACCGAGGCGACCTCGCGCGAGGCGATCGTCTCCCTCTACGAGGAGCGCTACGCGGCCGAGCCGTTCGTGCGGGTGCTCGACGGGCCGCCCAACCTGCGGGCCCTGCGCGACACCAACGAGTGCCACGTCTACGTGACGGTCGAGGAGCGGGGGAGGGTGATGGCCTTCTCGGCGATCGACAACATCTGGAAGGGCGCCTCGGGCCAGGGGGTCCAGAACCTGAACCTGATGCTCGGCCTCGACGAGACGGAAGGGCTGGTGTGATGAGCGCGCCGGATCGTGGTCACGGCTTCTTCCGCTCGCGGTGGGTCGAGGCGCCCGCCGGCGTCGCCGAGCTCGACCCGGCGCGGCTCGCCCCGGGCTTCCGCGCCGGCGGCGTCCACTGCGGGCTCAAGAACGGCGGCGCGACCGACGTCGGGCTGCTGGTCTGCGACGCCGAGGACGTCGCCTCGGCGCTGGTCCTGACCCGCAACGCCTCCGCCGCGGCTCCGATCCGCGTCTGTCGTGACGTCGTCGACCAGGCCGACGTGCGCGCCGCGGTGATCAACTCCGGCAACGCCAACGCCGAGACCGGCGAGAAGGGCTTCGCCGACGCCCTGGCGATGTCCGAACGGGCGGCCGACGCGCTCGGCCTGGAGACCGCGCAGGTGGCCGTCGCCGAGACCGGCGTGATCGGCGTGCCGATGCCGATGAGCGCGGTCCTGCCGGGGATCGAGCGGGCGGCCAGGCACCTCTCGCCCGACGGCGGCGCCGTCTTCTCGGAGGCGATCATGACCACCGATAGATGGCCGAAGCGGGTCACCCTGGAGGTCGACGGCGTGACGCTTTCCGCCCAGGCGAAGGGTGGCGGGATGATCCAGCCGAACATGGCGACGATGCTCTGCTTCGTCCAGACCGACGCCGTCGTCGCCGACCCCGCCGCGGCGCTGAGGCGCGCCGTCGACGCCTCCTTCAACCGGATCACGGTCGACGGCCAGATGAGCACCAACGACACCGTCCTGTTGCAGGCGACCGGCGCCGCCGGCAGGCCGCTGCCCGCCGGCCTGCTCGACGCGGTGCTCCTGCAGCTGGCGATCGAGGTCGTCCGCGACGGCGAGGGTGCCGCCCGGGCGGGGCGGGTCCTGGTCGAGGGTGCCGCCGACGAGGGCGAGGCCGAGCGGGTCGCGCGGGCGATCGCCAACTCGCCGCTGGTGAAGACCGCGCTCTACGGCCGTGACCCCAACTGGGGCCGGATCGCCCAGGCGGCGGGCGCCGCGCTGGTCGGCGCCGACCTCGACGAGATCGGCGCCGAGTCGATCGACGCGACCGAGCTCGGCGAGAGCGTCCCCGAGGCCGAGATCGGCCTCCGACTGAGCCGGGGCAGCGCCCGGGCGCACGTCTACTTCTCCGACCTGGGGCACGATTACGTGACCTTGAACGCGGAGTACACGACGTGACCGAGCGCGCCCCGCAGTCCCGAGCGGCGGCCACGAGCGTGCAGACGCTGCTCGAGGCCCTGCCCTACATCCGCGAGTTCCACGGCCGCACGGTGGTGATCAAGTACGGCGGCGCGGCGATGCTCGACGAGGGCCTGCGCGACGCCTTCGCCGCCGACGTGGTGCTGCTCAAGTACGTCGGCCTGAACCCGATCGTCGTCCACGGCGGCGGCCCCGAGATCACCCGCTACATGGACCGGCTCGGCCTCGAGGTGCAGTTCCACGAAGGGCTGCGCGTCTCCGACGGCGACACGGTGGAGATCGCGAAGATGGTCCTGGTCGGCAAGCTGAACTCGGAAATCGTCCAGCGGCTGAACCGGCACGGCTCGCCCGCGGTCGGCCTGGCGGGCGAGGACGGCACGCTGTTCGAGGTGGCGCCGGTGGCGAACGCCGACCGGGTCGGCTTCGTCGGCACGATCGACCGGGTCGATGTCGACGTGCTGAACCACATCGCGGTCGACTACATCCCGGTGATCGCCTCCTCGGCGTCGGACCGCAGCGGCCAGAGCTACAACGTCAACGCCGACGAGGCGGCGGGCAAGGTGGCGGCGGCGCTGGGGGCGACGAAGGCGATCTTCCTCACCGACGTCGAGGGCTGGCGGGCCGACGCCGAGGACGAGCAGTCGCTGATCTCGCGCGCCTCCGTCGCCGAGGTCGAGGCGGCGCTGCCGGGTCTCTCCGGCGGCATGCGGCCGAAGCTGCAGGCCTGTGTCGACGCCGTCAACGGCGGCACCCAGTCGGCCCACATCATCGACGGACGCGTGCCCCACAGCCTTCTTCTGGAGCTTTTCACCGACGCCGGCATCGGCACGATGGTGGTGCCATGAGCGCCACGGAAGGGAAGGCGATGGGCCTTGTCGAGACGCAGACGCTGGAGGAGCGCTACCTGATGCGCACCTACAAACGCGGCGCGGTCGACTTCGTCCGCGGCGAGGGCGTCTACCTGTATGACGCCGAGGGGCGTCGGTACCTCGATTTCCTCGCCGGGATCTCCGTCTGCTCGATCGGCCACTGCCACCCGGCCGTGGTCGCCGCGGTGACCGAGCAGACCGAGCGGCTGATGCACGCCTCCAACCTCTTCTACACCGAGCCGATGGCGAAGCTGGCGAAGCGGCTCTCCGACTCGAGCCTCGGCGGCCGCGTCTTCTTCTGCAACTCGGGGACGGAGGCGAACGAGGCGGCGATCAAGGTCGCCCGCAAGCACGCCCACCTGCGCGGCATCGCGGCGCCGGAGATCGTCAGCTTCGAGGGCGAGTTCCACGGCCGCAGCTACGGGGCGCTGGCGGCGACGCCGAAACTGGCCCGCAACGAGCTGCTCGGGCCGATGCTCCCGGGCTTCCGCTCGGTGCCCGACGACGACGCCGGGGCCTTGCGCGCGGCGGTCGGCCCGAACACCGCGGCGGTGCTGATCGAGCCGATCCAGGGGGAGTCCGGGATCTGGCCGACCTCCGACGAGGCGCTGCTCGCCGCCCGCGAGGCCTGCGACGCAACCGGGGCGCTCCTGGTCTTCGACGAGATCCAGACCGGAATCGGCCGGACCGGCTCGCTCTGGGCCTACGAGCAGACCCCGGTGAGGCCGGACGTGATCACCAGCGCCAAGGCGCTCGGCAACGGGATGCCGATCGGTGCCTGCATCACCGGGCCCGCGGCGGCGGACGTGCTGGAGCCCGGCGACCACGGCTCGACCTTCGCCGCCGGGCCGATCGGCACCTCGGCGGCCCTGGCGGTGCTGGACGCCGTCGACGATCCGGCACTGCTGCGCTCGGTGCGCGAGCTGGGGGCGCGGCTGCGGAGCGGCCTCGAGGCGCTGCCCGGCGTCGCCGGCACGCGTGGCCGCGGGCTGATGATCGGCGTCGCCCTGGAGGAGGGGATCGACGCCGCGGCGGTCGGCACCGACCTGCTGCGGCGCGGCCTGGTGGTCAACGTCCCCGTCCCCGGGACGCTGCGGCTGCTGCCGCCGCTGGTCGTCGACGCGGACCAGATCGACGAGGCGGTTGGACTGATCGGCGAATCGCTTCTAGGCTTCGGGTCCTCGTGAGCTCGCAGCGCCGGGATATCGAAGACTCCACCGCGGCCCGTCTGGCCGAGATCGTCGCCGCCGCCGAGCGGGCGGCGAAGCAGGTGATCGACGAGGCCGAAGCGGAAGCGCGCTCGCGGATCTCCGACGCCCACGAGGAGGCCGACCGGATCGTCGCCGAACGGCTCGCCGGGCTGGCGGCGGCGACCGACGAGATCGCCGCCCAGGCGGAGGCGCTGCGGCGCGGCTCCGAGGCCCTGCAGGCGGTGCTCGCCCGCGCCCGGGCGGGCCTCGGCGGCGCGGAATCCTCGGAGGGGTCGGCGACGATGCCGTCGGCCGAGGCCGAGCCGTCCTTCGAGGAGGACCGTCCCATGGCGCCGTCGCTCACCGTCGTCGGCGCGCCGGAGCCGCCGTCGATCCCACCCGCGGCGCCCGCCGCGCCGGAACCCGAGCCCGAGCCGATCGGCACCCCGGCCGGGGCGCGCCTGCTGGCGACCCAGATGGCCGTCTCCGGCTCCAGCCGCGAGGAGATCTCCGCAAGGCTGCGCAGCGGCTTCGCGATCGCCGATACCACGGCGATCCTGGACGCGATCCTCGGCCCGGAACGCTAGCGTCAGGTCCCAAAATTGGGGAGGGACTACGGTCCCGACGCCGTAAACAACCTTATGAACGAGGATCCGACCAGACTCATGAACTATGGCGACGAGCCGCCGCGCCGTCGCCGTCCGCCCCAGCAGCAGCCGCACGGGAACCTGCGGCTGGTGGTGCTGATCATGGGCGCGGTGATCTTCGGCTTGTTCATCGCGCTGCTGGTCTCCGGCGGCGGCGGCGAAACGAAGACCGTGACGCAGACGAAAACCGTCACGACCGAAGTCGAAGCCAAAACGGAAAACGGCAAAACGGCTGAAGAAAAAGAAGAAGGAGAAGAAGCCGAAGAAGGCACCGAAGGCGAAGAAGCCGAAGAATCCGAAACGGGCGGAGTGAGTCAGGCCGAACTCGAAGAAATCGAAGAACTTGAACAAAGCGGCGGGATCGAAGAAGTCGAACCCGAAGAAGTCGAAGAAGGAACTGTTGAAGAATTCCCTGAAGAAGAAACAGGTGGTGGTGGAGTGGGAACTGGATGAGCGGGGATGACCCGACGCGGCAGCGTCCGACCGCAAGCTACGAGGCCGATCCGTCCCAGGTGGACAGGGTCCTGCTGCTCTACTCGGGCGGCCTCGACACCAGCGTGATGTTGAAGTGGATCCAGGACTCCTACGACGCCGAAGTGGTGACGCTGACCGTCAACCTCGGCCAGCCGGGCGAGGACTACGGGGTGATCGAAGACAAGGCGAAGCGGCTCGGCGCGGTCGAGTGTCACGTCGTCGACGCGCGTGAGCAGTTCGCCGCCGAGTTCCTCGCGCCCGCGATCAAGGCGAACGCCAACTACGGCAACGGCTACCCGCTCTTCACCGCGCTCGGCCGGCCGCTGATCGCGCAGCTCGCAGTGGAGTACGCGCGCCGGTCGAACTGCGACACGATCGCCCACGGCTGCACCGGCAAAGGCAACGACCAGGTGCGGATCGAGGCGACGGTGGCGACCTTGGCGCCGGAGCTGAAGACGATCGCCCCGGTGCGCTCCTGGGCGGTGGGGCGCGACGAGGAGATCGCCTACGCGCGCGAGCACGGCATCCCGGTGAAGGGCGGCACCGAGGTGGCGCCGTACTCGATCGACGACAACCTCTGGGGGCGCTCCTCGGAGGGCCGCTGGATCGAGGACCTCGACCAGGCGCCCGAAGACGACGTCTTCCAGCTGGTGACGCGACCGGAGGAGGCGCCGGACGAGGCCCAGGTCG
This sequence comes from Solirubrobacterales bacterium, assembly GCA_047601885.1. GTDB lineage: Bacteria > Actinomycetota > Thermoleophilia > Solirubrobacterales > 70-9 > VAYN01. Next base: position 212,385 of record JASGIK010000001.1, on the reverse strand, counting down.
TGACCGTCGGCTTCGAGGCGGGCGTGCCGGTCACCCTCGACGGCGAGCGGCTCGGCCTGGTCGACCTGATCGAAAAGGCGGCCGCGCTGGGGATCAAGCACGGCTGCGGGATCGTCGACCACATCGAGGACCGGATCGTCGGGCTGAAGGTGCGCGACATCTACGAGGTGCCCGCCGCGGCGCTGATCGTCACCGCGCACGAGGAGCTCGAGCGCCTGGTCGGGACGATCCACCAGAACCAGTTCAAGCCGCAGATGGACCAGAAGTGGGGCTACCTCGTCTACGGCGGGCTCTGGTGGGAGCCGCTGCGCGAAGACCTCGACGCCTACATGGACGCGGTCAACGCGCGGGTGACGGGGGAGATCGGCCTGCGCCTCTACAAAGGCAGCGTGCGAGTGGTGACGCGCTCCTCGCCGAACGCGGTCTACGACTCGGCCCTGGCCAGCTTCTCCGAGTCCGGCGAAGCGCTCTTCTCGCAGACCGCCTCGCCCGGCTTCATCGAGCTCTGGTCGCTGCAGTCGCGGATGGCGCACCGGTTGCGCGAACGCGACGAAGGCTGAGTCCGCCCGGCGCCGGCGCGTTCGCACTTTCCCGCGCGTAGCGCGGCTAACTGCGAACGCGGGGCGGAGATCGCAACTTTTCTGTCTCTTTATCGTCAACTAGCAGGGGAAACGCCGGCGTGGCGCTAGCCTCGACGGCTCTTGGCGTCGTCCCGGGTCAGATCGGATCTCCTCGCCCTGGCCTGCGCCGGGGCGCTGCTTGGCGCGCTCGTCGCGGCGGTGCTGGCACTCGCGCCGGGGGCGCTGGCGGCGGCGGATCGTGGCGCGCTGGAAGCGAAGGTCGCCGCCGGGCGCGAAGAAGCGAGCGCGCTGGCCGGTGAGCTGCAGGCGTCCCAGGCCGAACTGGCGAGCGCCGAAGCGGAAGCGGCGAAGGCGGAAAAGCACGAGGAACGGCTCTCGGCGCTGCTCGCCGAAGGCGAAGCGCGCGAGGCGCAGCTGAGCGCAGAAGTGGCGGCGACGCGGCGCCGGCTGGCGGTCGAGAGGGCGCGCCTGCGACGCTCGCGCGACGCGCTGGCGCGGCGGCTGGTGGAGATCTACAAGAACGGGATGCCCGACGAGGCGAGCGTGCTGCTCGGCTCCGGCAGCTACGAAGAACTCGTCACCCGCAACACCTACCTGCGGATCATCAACGAATCCGACACGGCGCTGGCGCGGCGGGTCGGCGAAGTGCGCGACCAGGTCCACCGGCAGGTGCTGCAGGTGGCGGCGGCGCGGCGCAAGGCGGTCGCCTACGACGAACGGGTCGGGGCGGCGCGCGACCAGATCGCCGCGGTGCGCGAAGCGGCGGCGGCCTCGGCAGCGCACCTGGCGGCGGTCAGCGGCGCCCGCGAAGCCTCGCTCACGACGCTGAAGAGCGACATCTCCTCCTGGGTGAGCGAGGTGAAGAAGATCCAGGCGGCGGAAGCGAAGGCGCGGCGCGAAAGCGAAGAAGAAGCGAACGCCTCGGCCGAAGAAGAAGTGGGCCGCTGGCTCGGCGGCCCCTATGCGATCCCGACCTACATCGTGATGTGCGAGTCGGGCGGCAACTACAGCGCCCTCAACCCCTCCAGCGGCGCGGGCGGTGCCTACCAGATCCTTCCCTCGACCTGGGAACTCTACGGCGGCCAAGGCGAACCCCAGAACGCGCCGAAAGCCGAACAAGACCGCATCGCCGGCGAAATCTGGGCCGACTCCGGACCCAGCGCCTGGGTCTGCGGCACCCTCTAGAGGATTCGTTCCACCTCGGGCCGCCGGCCAGGCGCCCGGGTGTCTCGGTCGCGCTGCACGGATCTTGTCCCTCACGGTCCGCGTCCCTCCCCGGCGCATCAAATTCTCCAGTCCGGTGCGGCAAACGTAACTTTTCGCGCACCACCGTTGCGTATTTGCCCCCTACGGTCTAACCATGGTGGTCATGGCCGACACCGGCACCGAAAAACGCCTCGACGACCTGCGCGAGGAGGTCCACCGTGGCTTCGAGAGGGCGGACGCCGACAGCCGCGAACTGCGGTCGGAAATCCGCGAACTGAGGAGCGACATGAAAGTCGGCTTCGAATCCATGCACAAGCTGATGATCCGATTCTTCGCGGGGACCATCGGTACCGTGATCGCCGGAGTCGTCGTCACTCTTCTGTCCCATTCCTGAGCGAAAGGACCCGGATTTAGCGGGGAAGGCCGGCGAATTCGTCTGATCCGATTGGCATCATCGGTCGACCGATGAGCACGGCCTCCGCAGTCCACCTTCATGCCCACAGCGAGTACTCGCTGCTCGACGGGCACTGCAAGATCGACGCGATGGCGGAGCGGGCGGCGGCGCTCGGCCAGCCCGCCCTCGGGCTCACCGACCACGGCGTGATGAACGGCGCCGTCGACCTCTACAAGGCCTGCAACAAGCACGGGATCAAGCCGATCGTCGGGCTCGAGGCCTACCTGGTCGACGACCGCAACGCGATCAAGGAACAGACGCGTTACGAGCGCAACCACATCACCCTGCTGGCGGAGAACGACACCGGCTTCTCGAATCTGGTCAAACTCACCTCGGCGGGCTTTCTCGAGGGCTTCTCCAGGGGCAAGGCGAACGTCGACATGGAGTTGCTGGAGCGCCACGCCGAGGGGGTCATCGTGCTCAGCGGCTGCCTCGCCTCGCGCCTCTGCCGGCGCCTGGTCGAAGAGCGCGAGGACGACGCCCGCACTCACCTCGACGACCTGATCCAGGCCTTCGGCCCCGAGCAGGTCTACATGGAGGTGCAGAAGAACGGCATCCCCGAGCAGGACAAGGCCAACGAGGGGATCGTCCGCTACGCCAAGGAGCTCGGCCGGCCGCTGGTCGCGACCGCCGACGTCCACTACCTCACGCGCGACGACTTCGACAACCACGCGGCGCTGCTCTGCGTGCAGACGAAGTCGACCCTGGCGGCGCCGAAGATGAGCTTCGACACGAACGAGTTCTACATAAAAAGCAACGAGGAAATGCACGAGGCGTTCGCCGAGTGGCCGGAGGCCGTGCCGATGTCGGTCGAGATCGCCGAACGCTGCTCGCTGAACATCGAGCTGGGCAAGCTGCTGCTGCCGCGCTACCCGACCGAGACCGGTGAGGAGCCGCGCGACATGCTGCGCCGGATCGCCGACGAAGGCCTGCGCGCCCGCTACGGCGACCCGCCGCCCGCCGAGGCGGTCGAGCGGCTCGACTTCGAGCTCGGGGTGATCGAGGAGATGGGCTTCTCCTCCTACTTCCTGATCGTCTGGGACTTCGTCACCTGGGCGAAGCAGAACGGCGTCGCGGTCGGCCCGGGCCGTGGCTCGGCGGCCGGTTCGATCGTCTCCTACGTGCTCCGCATCACCGACCTTGACCCGCTGGCGGAAGGCCTGATCTTCGAGCGCTTCCTCAACCCCGGTCGTAAATCGATGCCGGATATCGACATCGACTTCTCGGTCCGCGGCCGCGAGCGGATGATCCGTTACGTCGCCGACAAATACGGCCGCGAGTCGGTCGCCCAGATCATCACCTTCGGCAAGATGGCGCCGCGCGCCGCGACCCGCGACGCCGCCCGCGTGCTCGGCTACGACTACGGCACCGGCGACCGCCTCGCCAAGCTCATCCCCGAGCCGATCATGGGCCGCAGCCCGTCCTTCGAGGAATGCCTGGTGCCCGGCGAAGACCTGAAAGCGACCTACGACGCCGAGCCCGACGCGAAGAAGATCGTCGACGTCGCCCGCGGCCTCGAGGGGATCATCCGCAACAACTCGATCCACGCCGCCGCGGTGGTGATCTCCGACCGGCCGCTGCACGAGGTGGTGCCGCTGCAGCTGGCCGAGGACAAGTCGGCGCCGCCGCCGCAGAGCGCCGACGGCAAGGCCGGCAAGCCGGAGCGCCAGTACAAGATCGTGACCCAGTACTCGATGGGCCCGGTCGAGGACCTCGGCCTGCTGAAGATGGACTTCCTCGGCCTGCGCAACCTCGACGTGATCGAGGACGCGATCGACATCATCCGGCGCTCGCGCGGCGAGGAGGTCCAGATGGACTCGATCCCGCTCGACGACGCGAAGACCTACAAGATGCTCGCCCGCGGCGACTCGACCGGCGTCTTCCAGTTCGAGTCCGACGGCATGCGCGACGCGCTGAAACGCGTCGGCCCGACCGAGTTCCGCGACCTGGTCGCGCTCGGCGCCCTCTACCGCCCGGGCGCGATGGCCTACATCCCGACCTACGCGAAAGGGAAGAAAGACCCCTCGACCGTCAGCTACCCCGACCCGCGCCTGCGCGCGATCACCGAAGAGACCCACGGCTGCGTGATCTACCAGGAGCAGCTGATGGAGATCTCGCGCTCGATGGCGGGCTTCTCCGGTACCGAGGCGGACGACCTGCGCAAGGCGATCGGCAAGAAGAAGCGCGACCTGATGGCGACCATGAAAGACAAGTTCATGGAGGGGCTGGCGAAGTCCGACACCGCGCCGAACGTCGCTAAAGACCTCTGGAAACTGAACGAAGCGGCGGCCGACTACTCCTTCAACAAGTCGCACGCCGCCTGCTACGGGCTGATCTCCTACCGCACCGCCTACCTCAAGGCCAACTACCCGGCCGAGTACATGGCGGCGGTGATCTCCTCGGTGATGAACACCAAAGACAAGGTGCCCTTCTTCGTCAACCGCTGCGCGGAGATGGGGATCGACGTTCTGCCGCCGGACATCAACGCCTCCGACCACAGCTTCGTCGTCTCCGAGAACGCGATCCGCTTCGGTCTCGACGCGGTGAAGAACGTCGGCCACGCGGCGGTCGAGGCGATCCTGCGCGCCCGCGAGGACAAGCCGATCGACTCGATCTACGACTTCTGCGAACGGGTCGACTCGCGCGCGGTCAACAAACGGGCGATCGAATGCCTGATCAAATGCGGCGCCCTCGACTCCACCGGGGCGACCCGCAAAGGCATGCTCGAGGCGCTGCCCGCCGCCCAGGCCTCCGGCCAGAAGGCCCAGGAAGACGCCCAGCTCGGCCAGGGCTCGATCTTCGACTTCGGCGATCTCGGCGGCGGCGAGGGCGGCGGCCCGGCCCAGGCCCAGGCGCGCCCGCCGATCTCGGCGGCCGAGTTCGACCGCGGCGAGCTGCTGGCGATGGAGAAGGAGACGCTCGGGACGTATCTGTCCTCGCATCCGCTGACCGAGGTCGGCCCGGCGCTGCGGGCAAAGGTGGACTGCAGCCTCTCCGAGCTCGACCGCAAGCAGGACGGCGCCTGGGTGACGGTCGGCGGCATCGTCGTCGAGTGCAAAAAGATCCGCACCAAGAGCGGCAGCCAGATGATGTTCGCGACGCTCGACGACGTCGAGGGCCAGGTCGAGATGCTGGTCTTCAAGGCCGACGAGGCGGAAAGCGCGCAGGTCATCGCCCCTGATGCGATCGTCATCGTCCGCGGCCGCATCGACCACAAGGACCGCGGTGAGACGAAGCTGGTGGTGCAGGACGCGCAGCGCTTCGAACCGGACGCCGCGGAGGTCGAGCGCGCCGCCAAGAACGCGCCGCCGGCCGGCCGCGGTGGCGGCGGTGGCGGGTCCGCCGGGAGCGTCGTGGGCGGTCCGTTCCAGTTCTCGCTGCCCGCGGCCAAGGCGCTCGACCCGGCCGTCCTCGACGAGCTGAAAGCCCTCTTCGAGGATCACAAGGGCGAGTCCGACGTCCACATCGTGGTCGAGACCTCGAGCGGGCCGAAGAAGCTCCGCTTCGGCAACAAGTACAAGGTGCAGCCTTCGCCCAACCTCCGTTACGAGATCGGACAGCTTCTAGGCGCCGACGCCCTGGCCGCTTGAGCGTCCTGAACCGCTTGGTTCCGCGGTCCGACCTCCCTAGACTTGACCAATGTCCGTAACTCGCACCGAGGTCGGTGAGTGCCGTCAGTGTCGTTCTTTCTGCGACAAGATGGTCGAGCCGCGCGGCTGCATCGAGATCGGCTGCCGCTTCCTCTACAGCTACGTCGACCGTCTCGACGGCCGCCAGTACGTCGGCTGCATGCAGGAAGTCTTCGGCGCCCAGGTCGACCTTGCCGCGGTGCTGGAGAAGGGGGGGTTCGGCGGCGTGAAGATGACCGGCACGCCGCTGCCGCACTGCCAGTTCTCGGTCGAGCAGGCCTACAACGGCGAGGGCGAGTCCTACGACTGCGTCAACCGCCGCTTCTTCGACTGCACCGACGACGGTCCCGAGGGCCTGCGCGCCTTCGACCTCCGCGACGCGGTCTGAGACACCGATCCGTGTAAGGCGACACCGATTGGTGTAGGATTCCTGCTCGTGAGCGAGGCCACCACCACGGTTCCCGCGGCGGAGTCCGAGGAGATCCTGCCCGGCATGGCAGGTGAGCCGCCCGTCTCGGGAGAGGGGCGTGGCTTCACGATCGAGCTGACCCAGGACCAGGAGGACATCCGCGACTGGGTCCACGGCTTCGCCGAGGGAGTCGTCCGGCCCGCCGCCCACGAATGGGACGAGCGCGAGGAGACGCCCTGGCCGGTGATCCAGGAGGCCGCCAAGATCGGCCTCTACAGCTTCGAAGCGATGGGCCAGTTCTGGGCCGACGACACCGGCCTGACCCTGCCGATCGCCAACGAGGAGCTCTTCTGGGGGGATGCCGGGATCGGCATGGCGATCATGGGCACTTCGCTCGCGGTCGCCGCCATCTTCGGGCAGGGGACGCCGGAGCAGATGGGGGAGTGGATCCCCCAATGCTTCGGCACGCCGGAGGACGTCAAGGTGGCCGCCTTCTGCGCCTCCGAGCCGGATGCCGGCTCCGACGTCTCGGCGATCCGCACCACGGCCAGGTACGACGAGGCCAAGGACGAATGGGTGCTGAACGGCCAGAAGGCCTGGGCGACCAACGGCGGGATCGCCAACGTCCACGTGGTGATCGCCTCGGTCGACCGGGAGCTCGGCTCGCGCGGCCACGCCGCCTTCGTGATCCCGCCGGGGACGCCCGGCTGCGAGCAGGGGGCGAAGGTGAAGAAGCACGGCCTGCGCGCCTCGCACACCGCCGACGTCCACCTCGACGACTGCCGCGTGCCGGGCTCCTGCCTGCTCGGCGGCAAGGAGAAGCTCGACGAACGGCTGGCGCGGGTGCGCGAGGGCAAACGGGCGAAATCGCAGGCGGCGATGCAGACCTTCGAGGCGAGCCGGCCGGTGGTCGGCGCGCAGGCCCTGGGGATCGCCCGGGCGGCCTACGAATACGCGCTCGAGTACGCCAAGGAGCGCCGCCAGTTCGGCCGCGCGATCATCGAGAACCAGGCGATCGCCTTCACCTTGGCCGACATGAAGCTGGAGATCGACGCGGCCCGACTGCTGGTCTGGCGGGCCGCCTGGATGGGGCGGACCGGCAAGAAGTTCGAGAGCGCCGAGGGCTCGATGTCGAAGCTGAAGGCCGGCGAGGTGGCGGTCTGGGCGACCGAGCGGGCGATCCAGATCCTCGGCGGCAACGGCTACACGCGCGAGTTCCCGGTCGAGCGCATGCACCGCGACGCCAAGATCTACACGATCTTCGAGGGCACCTCCGAGATCCAGCGCCTGGTGATCAGCCGCGCGATCTCCGGCGTCCACATCCAGTAGCCCGAATTTACGGCGGGAGAGCAAGGGTCGGTCGGGGGGCCGGCCCTTGTCGCCTGCCCGAGCGAGTTCGCACTTCTCCGCGCCACGCGCGGCTTTCTGCGAACTCACCCGAAGGGTGGCTACTTTTCGCGGCGCTTGAGGCCTTCGCGGCGCAGCCGCCTGGCCAGCGTCACTTCGGCTTTGCTGGTGCCTTTCTTGTCCGGGCCGGGCGTCTCCATCGTCGCCGGCAGGCCCTCGAAGCGGGGCTCGGAGAGGAAGGCGGCGAGGCCCTTGCGGCCCATCTCGCCCTCGCCGATGTTGGCGTGGCGGTCGCGGCAGGAGCCGAGCGGGGCGGCGGCGTCGTTGACGTGGATCGCGCCGAGGCGCTCGATGCCGATCTTCTCGTCGGCCTCGTCGAGGACCGCCGCCAGGTGCTCTTCGTCGGTGATGTCGTAGCCCTGCACGAACATGTGGCAGGAGTCGAGGCAGAGGCCGAGGCGCTCGCCGCCGCCCGAAAGCTCGATCAGCTCCGCGGTCTCGTCGAAGTTCCGCCCGATCAGCCCTTTGTGGCCCGCCGTCTGCTCGAGCAGCAGCTTGCAGTGGTTGGTGTCCTTCAGCGCCGCCGCGATCACTTTGCCCGCCCGTTTCAGGGACGGTCCCAGGGCTTCGCCTTTGGTCGAGCCGGGATGGAGGACGACGCCCGCGGCGCCGATCCCGTCACCGATCCGCAGCGCATTGGTCAACGTGTCGCGCGATTTTTTGCGCAGCTCTTTGTCTTTCGTGGCGCAGTTGATCAGGTAGACGGCGTGGATGATCACCCGTTCCACGCCGGAGGCGTCCATCGCCTCCCTGAACGCGGCGAAGTCCTCCTCGCCGTACTTGGTCGGCCGCCACATCCGCGGGCTCTGGTTGAAGATCTGGATCGCTTCGCAGCCGCGCTCCTCGCCTCGCTCGACCGCTTTCTCGAGGCCTCCCGCGGTGGAGACGTGCGCGCCGACGAACATCGGCCCATCCTATGGAGCGCGGAAATAACATGCGCGCCGTGACCGACCTGACTCCCCGCTTCCGCTTCGCCCCCTCGCCGACCGGCGCCCTCCACATCGGCGGCGCGCGGACGGCCCTCTACAACTGGCTCGCCGCCCGCCACGCGCCCGGCGGTCGGCTGGTGCTGCGGATCGAGGACACCGACCGCGAGCGCTCCACCGCCGCGAACGTCGATCAGATCCTCGACGCGATGGAGTGGCTCGGCCTCACCTACGACGAGGGCCCGATCTCCCAGGCCGGTCGCGCCGACCGCCATGCGGCGGCGCTGGAGCAGCTGCTCGCCTCCGGCGCCGCCTACCGCGACGCCGCCACCGCCAAGGACGTCGAGGCCTGGAAGGCCGAGCATGGCGCCGGCAGCGGCTACCGCGGCACGCCGACCTACGAGCCCGGCGCCGCCGTCCGCCTGCGCGTCCCCGACGACGGCGAGACGGTCGTCGAGGACATCATCCACGGCCCGGTCGCCTTCCCCAACGCCTCTTACGACGATTTCGTGATCGCCCGCGGCGACGGCTCTGTCCTCTACAACTTTGCCGTCGCGGTCGACGACGCCGAGATGGGGATCACCGAGGTCGTCCGCGGCGACGACCACCTCTCCAACACGCCGAAGCAGCTGCTGGTGCTGCGCGCGCTCGGCCACGAGCCGCCGCGCTACGCCCACCTGCCGCTGCTCCACGGCCCCGACGGCAAGAAGCTCTCCAAGCGCCACGGTGCCGCCTCGGTACAGGAGTTGCGCGACGCCGGCTACCTGCCCGCGGCGGTCCGCAACTACCTGGCGCTGCTCGGCTGGGGCACCGACGACGACACCACGCTGATGTCGACCGAGGAGCTGATCCGCCGCTTCGACGTCGCCGACGTCGGCAGATCGGCGGCGATCTTCGACGAGAAGAAGCTGCGCTGGCTGAACGGCCGCTTCATGCGCGAGATGCCGCTCGACGAATACGCGTTGGCCGTCGCCCACCACCTCGGCCGTCCCGACGACGAGCGCCTGCGCGAAGCCTGCGCGATCGCCCAGGACAAAGCGCAGACGCTGGCGGAGGTCTGGCCGCTGATCCGCTTCCTCTACGAGCCGCCGGTCGACGACGAGAAGGCCTGGAACAAGGTGATGAAAGAGGGGACGGGGGAGATGCTCGCCGCCGCCGGCGAGGTTCTTGCCGCGGTCGAGCCCTACACGCCGGAGTCGATCGAGGGTGCGCTGGCGCCGCTGCTCGACCGCTTCGACGTCAAGGCGGGACGCCTCTACCAGCCGCTGCGGGTGGCCATCACCGGGACTTCGGTCTCACCGGGGATCTTCGAGTCGCTGGCGACGCTCGGTCGGGAGCAGACGATCGATCGGTTGCGTGAGGCCCAGCGGCGGCTCTCTTCCGATTCTTGAGCGAAATTTTGCGAAATCCGCACCTTTTGCGGATCCTCATACTCAATACATAGGGGTTTCCGGCTAAACCATCACCGCCGATCTGCCGATGGTGTGCGGGATGGCAGGCACGACCACGCAGACCAGCGGCCGCGCGACCGAATCCGACGCGTCCGCCAGGAACGGCCGCGGCGCACCGGCGCCGGGCAGTCGCCTGGCCGAGGCATTCGAGGCGGTCGAGCGCTTCCCCGTACTGATCGAGTCGCGCGAGCGCGTGATCGCCGCGGCGACCGCCGAGACGGCCCGCGTCGGCGATCTGATCGAAACGGTCGAGGCCGACGTCGCCCTGGCGATCTCGGTGCTCCGCTTCGCCAACCGCGGCGGGATGACCGCCGGCGGCGTCGCCGGGATCCCCGACGCGGTCGAGGTGCTGAAGCCCTCGGGCGTGCTGGCGATCGCCGGCACCGCGCCGAGCTTCGACTTCTTCGAGTCCAACGGCGGCTGGGAGCTGAAACCGGAGCGCTTCCGGGTGCACGCCCTCGCCACCCAGCGGGCCGCCGACCAGATCGGCCGCGCCGTCGGCTGGACCGAACGCGACGAGCTTGCCGCCGCGGCGCTCCTCCACGACATCGGCCGCCTCGTCATCTCCCGCCTGCACCCGGGCTACAAGGTCTACTTCGACGCCGCCTCGCGCACGCCCGAGCAGCGGCTGCGCGACGAACGCGAGCAGCTCGGCATCGACCACGCGCTGGTCGGCGGCGTGCTGGCGCGGCGCTGGAACCTGCCGCAGCGGCTGGCGGTGGCGATCGAGCGCCACCACGCCGAGGACGCCGACGGGCTCGCCGCGATGGTCTCGGCCGCCGACATGGTCGCCCACTACACCAACGGCGAGGCGATCTCGCCGGAGCGCCTGACGGCGAGCTGCGAACGGATCGGGCTCGGCCCCGAGGCGCTCCGCGACCTCCTCTACGAGCTTCCCCTGGCGACTACCGACGCGAGCCGGATCAGCGAGCCCTGCCCGCTCTCCTCGCGCGAGCTGGACGTCCTTCGCCACCTCTCCGAGGGCATGGTCTACAAGCAGATCGCGACCGAGATGCACCTCTCGGTCTCGACCATCCGCACCCACCTGCACAACGTCTACGGCAAGATCGGCGCCGTCGACCGGGCGCAGGCGGTCCTCACCGCCCGCGACCGCGGCTGGATATAAGGCGCGGCGTCCTCTGCTCCCGCGCGGGCGGGCTTGTCACCACCGGCGATCTCCCACCCGCGCTCCCGCGTCCGGGCGGCGCTTGGTCGGGCCGAATGACGGCTTAGACGATCAGCGATTCCCTGAGGCCGATCGCGACCGCGTGGCTGCGGTTGCGCGCGTCGAGCCGGGTCAGGGTGCTCTTGATGTGGGTCTTCACCGTCTCCTCGGAGAGGCCGAGCTGGCGGGCGGCGACGGTGGTCGACTCGCCGTCGGCGAGCAGCTGCAGGATCTCCCGCTGGCGCTTGGTGATCGCTCCGCGCGAGCCTTTCGGCGGCACGTTGGCGTCGATGAACTCTTCCTGGGCGACGGCCGCCGCGGCGGCGGCGCGCAGCTGGTCGGGCCCGGCGGTGCGGGCGACGTAGGCGGTCGCGCCGGCGCCGAGGGCGGCGGAGGCGAGGTGGCGCTCGGGACGGTCACCGTGGGCAACGATCCCGAGGACGGTCGAGGCCCGGCGCAGCTCACGGATCGCCTCGGTGCCGCTGATCGAAGGGCCGTCGCCGTTGGGCCGCCAGCCCATGTCGAGGATCGCGACGTCGAAGTCACCGATATCGCGCACGAGGTCCAGAGCTTCCTCGCGGCAGCTCGCCTCCTGCACCTCGAAATCCTCGGACAAGACCTCCCGGACCCCCAGCCGCACCAGCGGATGGACGTCCACGACAAGACAATGTGGGCGTTCGCTCAGGACTACTTTCCGATCACTCGATTGCTGAGGGCACCCGGGTGGAGGGCTGCGCCCGACGTAGGTCGATCCTAGTCAAGGCCGGACGGTGCGGTAGAAAGTCACCGTGATCTCCATCACCTCGAAGTCGCGCTATGCGGTCGTTGCGCTCGCCGAGCTCGCCCGTTCGGGGGAGCGACCGGTGCCGATCAAAGAGCTCGCCGAACGTCGGGACATCCCCGAGCAGTTCCTCGAGCAGCTCTTCTCGACCCTCCGCCGCGCCGGCCTCCTGACCAGCCACCGCGGCATGCGCGGTGGCTACACCCTCTCGCGCCCGGCGGAAGAGATCACCGTGCTCGAGGTCGTCCAGACCCTCGACGGCAAAATCGGCTCCGAAGCCGACGAGGCGGGCGGCATCTGGGCCGAGGGCGTCGGCGCCCTGCGCAAGGTCTTCGGCCAGACGACGATCGCCGAAGTGGCCCGCCGCGAGGCCGAAGAGGCCGGCAGCGGCATGTACTTCATCTAGGCCGGAGTAACGCCCGCCGGCGTTACTTCGATTCGTTCAGGGCGACGGCGGCCTGGACCAGGTCGGTCAGGGCCGCCGCGTCGATCTCCTCGCCCTCGGCGATGTCGATCGCGCGGCGGACGTTGCCGTCGAGGCTGGAGTTGAAGAGGCCGGAGGGGTCGTCGAGGGAGGCGCCCTTGGCGAAGGTCAGCTTGACGACCTTCTTGTAGGTCTCGCCGGTGCAGATGATGCCGCTGTGCTCCCAGACCGGCACGCCGCGCCATTTCCAGGTCTCTTCGACTTCGGGGTCGGCGGCTTTGACGATCGCCCGCACCCGGGCGAGGGTCTCGCCGCGCCAGTCGCCCAGCTCGGCGATCCGGGCGTCGATCAGGTCGGCGGGGGAATCGGCCATGCCAACAGCCTAGACCGCGCCGGGGGCGGCGCCGAGTGCCGCCCCTCCCGGCGGATGCTGGTTCTTCCCCTGGCCCTGATGCGGATGGATGTCGCCGCCACTCGCCGGCGGACGAAATGAATTGTATGCACTTTGCAAACCGAACTGTCGTCTAGGGGGGTGGCAGGACGTCGCGTTTTAGGTCACTATGCTGCTTCGCACGAATGGAATCGAGTGATCGAACTACCCCGATAGGTAACCCCTTGAAGGCGACCAGGGCTGAACGGGACAAGTCCACGGCTGCCTCCGTACTCGCCCACCCGGTCCGCGTCCGGGTGCTGGAGATCCTCAACGAGCGCGACATGAGCCCGGTCGAGTTCTGTCGCGAGGGCTTCGCGCCGGAGAACATGGACGTCTCCCACGTCGCCTACCACTTCCGTGAGCTGGCCGAATACGGCTGCCTGACGGTGATCGAGGAGAACAAGCGGCGCGGCTCGATCGAACATGTCTACCGCGGCATCGGGCGCGCCTATTTCTCCGACCGGGACTGGTCCGCCATCTCGCCGGAGGATCGGGCGAGGATCAGCAAGACCGTGTTCCAGGGCCTGCTGGCGCGGGTCGAAAGCGCGATGATGGACGAGACCTTCGACGCCCGCGAGGACCGCCACCTCAGCTGGATCGCGATGCGGTTGGACGAGCAAGGCTGGCGGGAAATGGCGACCGCCCTGGGGGCCGCCTTCAGCGAAGTCGAACAGATTCGCAACGACGCCGAAAGGCGCCTGGCGGACTCGGAGGCGCGGGCCATCCCCTCGACCTGCGCGATCCTCGGCTTCCCGTCGCCCTCGGCGCCCGATCGTCCGTCGCCCGCTTTCGAATAGCCGGACTAGAGTCAGGGGCTTGAACACCGACCGACTGCTGCTCCGCCCGCCGGGCCCGACCGACGCGCCCGGCTACCGGGCGCTCCTGCTGCATCCGGTGACCGGGGAATGGCTCCGCCCGCGGCCGCTGGAGCCGTTCGAGCCCGCCGACGGTGACGCCTGGCTGGCCGACGACGAACGGAGCTGGGAGCGCTTCGGCTTCGGCCCGTGGGCGGTGGTCGAGCGCCGGGGCGGCGCCTACCTCGGCCGGGTCGGGCTGCGCTGGACCGAGATCGGCGAGCGACCCGGGATCGAGGTGCTCTGGGCGATCGACCCGGAGCGCCACGGCGAGGGGTTCGCGAGCGAGGCCGCGGCGGCGGCCCTCGCCTTCGCCGCCGAGCTGGAACTGGACGAGGTCTTCGCGATGATCCTCCCCGCCAACCTCGCCTCGCGCCGGGTCGCCGAGAAGATCGGCATGACCGTCGACGGCGAGGTGACGCACGCCGGCTTCGAGCACCTGCTCTTCCGCGCCGCGCCGCGGGCCGCCGGGGCGCGACTAGACTCGCCCCGATGAAGATCGGGCCAGAGGCCTCCGCCGTCGTCGGCAACACGCCGATGGTGCTGTTCGAGCGCCTCGGCAACGGGCTGTTCGGCCAGATCTGCGCGAAGCTCGAGTACTTCAATCCGGGCGGCTCGGTCAAGGACCGGATCGGGGTGGCGATGATCGACGCCGCCGAAGAGGCGGGGGAGATCAAGCCCGGCCGCACGCTCGTGGTCGAGCCGACCAGCGGCAACACCGGGATCGCCCTGGCGATGGTCTGCGCCGCCCGCGGCTACGAGCTGATCCTCACCCTGCCGGAAGGGATGAGCCGCGAGCGCGGCAAGCTGCTGCGCGCCTACGGCGCCAAGGTGCGGGAGACGCCGAGCCTCGGCGGCATGAACGAGGCGGTCGCCCTCGCCGAGCAGATCCGTGACCAGCGCAAGGCCTTCATGCCGATGCAGTTCTCCAACCCGGCCAACCCGGAGGCGCATCGGCGTACCACCGCGGAGGAGATCTGGCGCGACTGCGACGGCGAGGTCGGCGCCTTCGTCACCGGAGTCGGCACCGGCGGCACGATCACCGGGGTGGGGCGGCTGCTGAAGGAACGGACGCCCGAGACCCTGGTCGTCGCGGTCGAGCCGGCAAGCTCGCCGGTCCTCTCCGGCGGCCAGCCCGGCCCGCACAAAATCCAGGGGATCGGCGCCGGCTTCGTCCCCGAGGTGCTCGACCGCTCGGTGATCGACGAGATCATCGGGGTCGGCGACGAGGACGCGCTGGAGGCGGCGCGCCTGACCGCCGGCGCCGAGGGCGTCCTCGCCGGGATCTCGGCGGGGGCCAACATCCACGCGGCGATGCAGGTCGCCGCGCGGCCGGAGATGGCCGGCAAGCGGGTCGTGACGATCGTCTGCGATTCGGGCGAGCGCTACATGTCCTTGCCATTCTTTGCCCCATGATCCGCAGGCTCTTCGCCGAGGTTCGCGCCGACGTCGCGGCGGCGCGCGACCGCGATCCGGCCGCGCAAGGCGTCTCCAGCTTCGAGATCCTGACCAGCTGGGCCGGCGTGCAGGCGCTGCTCGCCCACCGCGCGGCGCACGCGCTGCGGGGCGCGGGCGTGCCGTGGCTGCCGCGGGTGATCGCCTACCTGACCCGCGCCGTCACCGGGGTGGAGATCCACCCGGCGGCGGAGATCGGCTCCGGCTTCTTCATCGACCACGGCTCCGGCGTGGTGATCGGCGAGACGGCGAAGATCGGCGACATGGTGACGCTCTACCAGGGGGTGACCTTGGGCGGCACCGGCTTCCAGCGCGGCAAGCGCCACCCGACCCTCGGCGACAACGTCACCGTCGGCTCGGGGGCGAAGCTGCTGGGACCGATCGCGGTCGGCGACGGGGCGAAGATCGGCGCCAACACGGTGGTCGTCGAGGACGTGCCGCCGGGCGCCACCGTGGTCGGTAACCCCGGCCACCCGGTGCGGGTCGAAGGCCGCCGCCTCGAAGGCCCCGACGCCGACTGGATCCACCTGCCCGACCCGATCGCCGACGCGATCAAGGCGCTCTCCGAGCGGATCGCCGAACTGGAAGCGCGGCTGGCCGAGGTCGACGGCGGCGAGGGCGCCGGCAAGGGCAAGCGCGACGCCGCCGGGATCGCCCCGCGCAAAGGCCGCTCCTCGGCCGGCGGCTGAGATCCCGGCCGCCGCGCGGGCACGCCGCTCCGGCCGCGGCCCGCTCTAAGCTGCGCGCGCTTTCTCCGACCCAGTCCCGGACCGAAAGGAACCTCGTGTACAAGCGCATTCTCGTCCCGCTTGCGTTGTTCGCCCTGGCGGCGCTCGCCTTGGCCGCCTGCGGCGGTGGCTCGGGCGCCGAAGGCGAAATCACCGAAACGATCGAAGCGGCGGCCACGACGAACGACCCGAGCAACTGCACGAAGCTGCAGACGCAGCGCTTCGACGAACAGAACAGCGGCGAAACGGGCAACGCCGCGGTCAAGGCCTGCGAAGCGGAAGCCAAGGAAGAAGAAGAACAGGCGGAAGCGGCCAACGTCTCCAACGTCTCCGTCGACGGCGAAAAGGCGACCGCCGAAGTCGAATTCGAAGGCGGCCCGCTGAACTCGCAGGTCCTCGAAGTGGCCCTGGTGGAAGAAGAAGGCAGCTGGAAGATCGATCAGATCGAAGGCTTCGCCAAGTACAACGGCAAGGCGCTCGAAGAAGCCTTCCTGAAGCGCTTCGAAGAAGAACCCGAAGGCGTCAGCAAGGCCCAGTACACCTGCATCGCCGAAGGCATCGGCAAGGCGAGCGAGGCGGAAGCCAAGGAAATGTTCCTCAGCGGCTCCCCGGAAAAGATCGAAGAACTGGCCCGTAGCTGCGTCTAGGCCCGCCGCGCGTTCGCACTTCTGCTCGCTATCCGAGCGAAAGTGCGAAC
The DNA here is from genome assembly GCA_047601885.1 of Solirubrobacterales bacterium. Taxonomy (GTDB): domain Bacteria; phylum Actinomycetota; class Thermoleophilia; order Solirubrobacterales; family 70-9; genus VAYN01. The sequence goes on along the minus strand of JASGIK010000001.1, from coordinate 195,785 downwards.
GCGTTCGGGGGGCGGCGAGGGTTCAGGCCGTGGCGGCGGGGGACGGCGCCCGTCCGAGGTGGTCCCGGGCGTCTCGTGGCGACCCGGGCAGGCTGTGGCCGCCACGAGACGCCCGGGACGTGAGGGTTCCGCGGGAAGTCCCAGGGACGTGACGCTTCCGGCGGGAGGGCTCGGGGATGGGAGGCTTCCTGCGGGAAGTCCCAGGGATGTGACGCTTCCTGCGGGATCGCCACGAGGACGTGAGGCTTTCCGACGGGACACCGCCGGGCCGTGACGCTTCCACCTGGATCTGCGCGGGAGACGTGACGCCTCCTGCTCGAAGGTCACGGATCCGTCGCACTCCCGGAAGCGCGGTCGACCTGAGGTACCTATAGGGATCCTCAGGTCGACCGCGCTTCCGAACCTCCTGAGGGACCGTGACCTTCGTGGAGTCTTCGTCACGGGACAGGACGCCTTCCTCACATCTCCCCGGCCTCTCTGTGGCGCACCGGCCCGGACCCTGGCCTCTCCCCACATCCCCGGCCTTCTCGGTGGCGGCCACAGCCTGCCCGGGCCGCCACCGAGAAGGCCGCGTCCCTTGTCCGTCCCTTTGAGCTCCCGGCGCCGGCCCGACCACCCGCGTCACCGTCTCGCCCCCGCCGAGCCCCTGGCTATGCTCGGTCGGTGAGCCTTCAGGCCGATCAGGAGCCCCTGCTGGACGGGGACCGGACGTTCTTCGGGGCGCCTACCGAGGCAGGCAGTGACCGGGTCGAGCGACTGCTGGCCGGGCTCAACCCGCCGCAGCGGGCCGCGGTCGAGCACAAGGAGGGGCCGCTGCTGGTGCTGGCCGGGGCCGGGTCGGGCAAGACCCGGGTGCTGACGCACCGGATCGCCTACCTGCTGGCGACCGGCGCGGTGCGGCCGGGGGAGATCCTCGCGATCACCTTCACCAACAAGGCGGCGGCGGAGATGCGGGAGCGGGTCGGCGGGCTGATCGGCCGCTCGGTGCGGGCGATGTGGGTGACCACCTTCCACTCCGCCTGCGCGCGCATGCTGCGCGTCGACGGCGAGCGGCTCGGCTACTCCAAAGGCTTCACCATCTACGACCAGGGCGACTCGCTGCGGATGGTCAAACGCTGCCTGGCCGAGCTCGGCGTCGACCCGAAGCGGTATCCGCCGCGCGCCGTCCAGGGGAAGATCTCCGGCGCCAAGAACCAGCTGATCGACCCAGGCGGCTACAGCGAGATGATGGTCGGCGGCTTCGAGGAAGTCGTCGCCGAAGCCTTCCCGCTCTACGAGAAGCGGATGCTGGAGGCCAACGCGATGGACTTCGACGACCTGCTCGTGCGCACGGTCAACGTCCTGGAGCTGTTCGAGGACGTCCGCGAGCGCTGGCGGCGCACCTTCCAGCACGTCCTCGTCGACGAGTACCAGGACACCAACCGGGCCCAGTACCGGATGCTGGAGCTGCTCGCCAAGGAGCACGGCAACCTGATGGTGGTCGGTGACGAGGACCAGTCGATCTACGGCTTCCGCAGCGCCGACATCCGCAACATCCTCGACTTCGAGGCCGACTTCCCGGACGCCGAGCTGGTCAAGCTCGAGCAGAACTACCGCTCCACCCAGACGATCCTCTCGGCCGCCAACGCGGTCGTCTCGCGTAACCGCGAGCGCCGGCCGAAGGAGCTCTGGACCGACGTCCCCGGCGGCGATCCGGTCAGGCTGCAGGAGCTCGGCGACGAGCACGAGGAGGCGCGCTGGGTCGCGGGCGAGCTGGAGCGTCTGATCGAGGAGGACGAGCTGAGGCGCTCCGAGGTGGCGATCTTCTACCGCACCAACGCGATGAGCCGGGTGCTGGAGGAGACGCTGCAGCGCTTCGAGGTCAACTACCAGGTGATCGGCGGCACCAAGTTCTACGACCGCAAGGAGATCAAAGACGCCTTCGCCTATCTCGGCCTGCTGGTCAACCCGGCCGACATGGTCTCCTTCGGGCGGATCGTGAACGAGCCGCGGCGCGGGATCGGCGACACCACCCAGGGCCGCCTCGCCGCCTACGCGAACACCGCCGGCCTGACGATCTGGGAGGTGATCGAACGGGCCGAGGAGGTGCCCGGGATGAGCGCCGCCGCGATCAAGTCGGTCGGCCGCTTCTACGAGACGATGGACGCGCTGCGCGACCGGGTCGAGGGCTCCTCGGTGCACTCGATCCTGGAGCGGGTGCTGAACGAGACCGGCTACCTGGAAGCGCTGGCGGCGGAGCGGACGGTCGAGGCCGAAGGGCGGGCGGAGAACCTGGAAGCGCTGCTCGAGGGCGCCGCCGAGTTCGACCGCGAGCGCGAGCTCGAGGGGGAGAGTGAGATCTCTCCCTTGGAGGAGTACCTGCAGCAGAACATGCTGCGCTCCGAGCAGGACTCGCTGGAGGGCGAGGAGAGCGAAAAAGTCACGCTGATGACGCTCCACAACGCGAAGGGGCTGGAGTACGACACGGTCTTCATCATCGGCTGCGAGGACGGCGCCTTCCCGCACATGCGGGCGCTGGAGGAGGGCGGCGAAGAAGAGGAGCGGCGCCTCTGTTACGTCGGCATCACCCGCGCCGAAAAGCGCCTCTACATGACCTGGACGCGGGAGCGCTCGCTCTTCGGCCGCTCCGAGCGCAACCTGCCCTCGCGCTTCATCGACGAGATCCCGGCCGAGCTGACCGAACGCGAGTCGACCGCCGCGAGCGGCGGCATGACCTGGGGCTCGACCCAGTACGGCGGCGGTGGCGGCTTCAGCGACGACGCCTTCGGCTCCGGCGGCGCCTTCGGCGGCGGCCCGGAGCCGGCGCAGCCGATCGACCCCGGGCCGGCGCTTGAGATGCGGGTCGGCGACGACGTCGTCCACGCCTCCTTCGGCGACGGCGTCGTCACCGGGACCGAACCGGGCGGCGTGATCGTGGTGCGCTTCTCCGAGGACGGCAAGGAGCGCAAGCTGATGGCCGACTACGCGCCGATCAGGAAGCGGTGACGATGGCGGCCCGGGTGATCGACGGCAAAGCCGTCGCCGCGGCGGTGCGCGAGCGGGTCAAGGTCGACGTCGCCACCTACGAGGCGGAGTCGGGGCGCACGCCGCAGCTGGTCACGGTCCTGGTCGGCGACGACCCGGCCTCGGAGATCTACATCCGCGGCAAGCACAAAGCCTCCGGCGAGGCCGGGATCCGCTCGGCCCACCACGGCCTCGACGCGGCGACGCGGCAGGAGGACCTCGACGCCTTGGTCGTCTCGCTGGGCGAGGACGACGACGTCGACGGGATCCTCGTCCAGCTGCCGCTCCCCGACCACCTCGACTCCGACCGCGTGGTCGGGCTGATCGACCCGGCCAAGGACGTCGACGGGCTGACCCCGGTCAACGCCGGGCTGCTCGCCCACGGCACCCCGGGCCTGACGCCCTGCACCCCCGCCGGGGTGATGGAACTGCTGGCCCACGAGGGGGTCGACCCGGAGGGCAAGGAAGCGGTCGTGATCGGCCGCTCGAAGCTGGTCGGCGTGCCGATCGCGCGCCTCCTGCTGCTGGCCGACGCGACGGTGACGATCTGCCACTCGCGCACCGCCGACCTCGACGCCGTCTGCGCCCGCGCCGACATCCTCGTCGCCGCCGTCGGCGTGCCGCGCCTGCTCGGCGCCGCCGCGGTGAAGCCGGGCGCGGTGGTGATCGACGTCGGCATGAACCGGCTCGAGGACGGCCTCGTCGGCGACGTCGACTACGAGGCCGCGGCCGAGATCGCCGCGGCGATCACCCCGGTCCCCGGCGGGGTCGGGCCGATGACGATCGCGATGCTCCTCCACAACACCTTGCAGGCGGCGCGAGCGCGTACGGAGCACTGATGAAGATCCGCCTCGACCGACTGCGGAGGGGTGAGGCGATCGCGTCGGTCGCGGCGATCCTGCTCTTCGTCCTGATGTTCCTGACCTGGTTTGAACTCGGCACCGGGGCCGAACCGGGCAGCCTTGTCGCGGTCAACGTCTTCGACCGCGGGCAGAGCGCCTGGCAGGCGCTGGAAGTGATCCCGCTGTTCCTGATGCTCGCGATCGTCGTCGCGGTCGGCGCGGCGCTGTTGCGGCTGAGCGGCTCGGACTGGAAGCCCGCGATTCCGCCTGGCGCCGCCGTCTGCGTGCTCGGTGGCCTGGCCGCGCTGTTGATCCTGATCAGGATGATCTCGCCGCCGAACATCGCGCCGAGCGCGCTGGCGGGATCCGAATTCCCCCAGTCGCTGAAATTGCCGATCTTCCTTGCCCTCGCCGCCGCGCTCGGCATCGCCTACGGGGGTTGGCGGACGATGACCGACGAAGGGACGTCCTTCGCGGCGACGGCGAAGAAGCTGGAGGCGCCCCGGCGGCGGCCGTCGCGGCGGAAGTCGTCCACCTAGAATCGCTGCCGTGATCGATCGCGAGCAGGTACTTCACGTCGCCCGGCTGGCGCGGCTGCGCCTCGACGAGGCCGAGGTGGAGACGATGGCCGGCGAGCTGTCCGGGATCCTCGGCCACGTCGACCGGATCTCCGACCTCGACCTCGAGGGGGTCGAGCCGACCTCGCATGTGGTCCGGCTGGAGAACGTGCTGCGCGCCGACGAGCCCTGGACCAGCCTGCCGCCGAGCGTCGCCCTGGCCAACGCGCCGGAGCCCTTCGAAGGCGCCTTCCGCGTCCCCTCGCCGCAGGCCGACGCCGACTGATGGCCGCGCTGACCGACCTGACCGTCGCCGCGGCGGCGGCGAAGATCGCCGCGGGCGAGGTCTCGGCCGAGGAGTACGGCGCCGCCTGGCGGGCCGCCGCGGCCGCCGACGAGCTGAACGCCTACCTCTGGACCGCCGCGGAGGGGACTCCCGGCGAAGTCGACTGGACCGGCGACGGCGAGAGCGCGCCGGCCGGCGAGGGCGAGCCGACGCCCTACGGGGCGAACGTCCCGGTGCCCGCCGACTCGGGCCCGCTGGCCGGGGTGCCGATCGCGATCAAGGACATCTTCACCACCCAGGGGATCCCGACCACGGCCGGGTCGCGGATCCTCGCGGGCTACGTGCCGCCCTACACCGCGACCGCGGTGAGCAAGCTGGCGGCGGCGGGCGCGAGCGTCCTCGGCAAGACCAACATGGACGAGTTCGCGATGGGCTCCTCGAACGAGAACTCGGGCTTCGGCCCGGTGCTCAACCCCTGGGACCGCGGCCGCGTCCCCGGCGGCTCCTCGGGTGGCTCGGCGGCGGCGGTCGCCGGCGGCCTCGCCCCGGCGGCGCTCGGCACCGACACCGGCGGCTCGATCCGTCAGCCCGCCTCGCTCTGCGGCATCGTCGGGCTGAAGCCGACCTACGGCTCGATCTCCCGCTTCGGCATGATCGCCTTCGCCTCCTCGCTGGACCAGTGCGGGCCGCTGACCCGCGACGTCACCGACGCGGCGCTGCTGCTCTCCGTGATGCAGGGCAAGGACCCGCGCGACTCGACCTCGGTCGGGATCGCGGGCGGGGTCGCCCTGCCCGGCGCCGAGAGCCTCGCCGGCCTGCGCTTCGGCGTGCCGAAGGAGCTCGGCGAGGCGGCGCTGGACGCCGGCGTGAGGGCCGTCTTCGAGGCGACCGCCGCGCGGATCGAGGAGCTCGGCGGCCAGGTCACCGAGGTCGCCCTGCCGCACGCCGAGCACGGCATCTCCGCCTACTACGTGATCGCCCCGGCCGAGGCCTCCTCCAACCTGGCCCGCTTCGACGGCGTCCGCTACGGGATGCGGGCGGGTGGCGACGAGGACCTGCTGGAGATGTACGAGACGACCCGCGCGCAGGGCTTCGGCCCCGAGGTGAAGCGGCGGATCATGCTCGGCACCTACGCGCTCTCCTCCGGTTACTACGACGCCTACTACGGCCAGGCGCAGAAGGTGCGCACGCGGATCGCCGGGGACTTCGACGCCGCCTTCGAGGAGGTCGACTTCGTCATCACCCCGACCGCGCCCTCGGTGGCGTTCGGGCTGGGGGAGATGACCGACGACCCGCTCTCGATGTATCTCAACGACTTCTTCACCGTCCCGATGAGCCTCGCCGGGATCCCGTCGATCTCGATCCCGGCCGGGATGGCGACGCCGGAGGGCGCCGGAGAGGGCGCACCGCAGCTGCCGGTCGGCTTCCAGATCGCCGCCCCGGCCTTCGCCGAGCAGAAGCTGCTGGAGGCCGCCTACGCGCTCGAGGGCGCGCTCGGCTTCGCCGCGGCGGTCGGCGACGCCGCCCCCTGGAAGGGAGGCACCGGTGCCTGACCTGGAGGCGGTCATCGGGCTCGAGATCCACGTCCAGCTGGCGACGCGGACGAAGATGTTCTGCGGCTGCGCGCTGAGCTTCGGCGACGAGCCGAACGTCCACACCTGCCCGATCTGCCTCGCCCATCCCGGCGTGCTGCCGGTGCCCAACGAGGAGGCGATCCGCTTTGCCCTGAAGATCGGGATGGCGCTCGGCTGCGAGATCGCGCCGCGCTCGATCTTCCACCGCAAGAACTACTTCTATCCCGACAACCCGAAGGCCTACCAGATCAGCCAGTACGACATCCCGATCTGCGGCGAAGGGAAGCTGGGCGACATCCGCATCACCCGCGCCCACCTGGAGGAGGACGCGGCGAAGACGATCCACGCCGGCTCCTCCGGTCGCATCCACGGCTCGACCGCCTCGCTGGTCGACTTCAACCGCGGCGGCACGCCGCTGGTGGAGATCGTCACCGAGCCCGACCTGCGCGGCGCCGCCGAGGCGGCCGAGTGGGCCCGCCTGCTGCGCGAGACGGTGCGCCAGCTCGGCGTCTCCGACGTGAACATGGAGGAGGGCAGCCTGCGGGTCGACGCCAACGTCTCCCTGCGCCCGGCCGGATCGACCGAGCTCGGCGTCAAGACCGAGCTGAAGAACATGAACTCCTTCCGCTTCCTGCAGCGCGGGATCGAAGCCGAGCTGGAGCGCCAGCGGGCGATCGTCGAGGCGGGGGGACGGTCGAACAGGAGACCCTCCACTTCGATCCGGCGAGCGGCGAGCTGACCTCGCTGCGCTCGAAGGAGGAAGCGCACGACTACCGCTACTTCCCGGAGCCCGACCTGGTCGCGATCGCGCCGACCGAGGCGATGCTGACCGAGGCGCGCGAATCGCTGCCGGAGCTGCCCGCGGCGCGGATGGCCCGCTACGAATCCGAGCTGGGGCTGGACGAGGCCCAGGCGCGCCTGCTCGCCGGCGACCCCGGCCAGGCCGGGTACTTCGAGGCCGTCGCCGCCGCGACCGGCGACGCCGCCGAGCCGCGCGTCGTCGCCAACTGGGTGACCGGTGACCTGACCGCGGCCCTGCGCGCCACCGAGATCGAGGAGGACTACGCCTCGCCGACCGTCGCGCCCGCGACGCTCGCCGACCTGGTCAAGGCGACGGCCGTCAAGCAGATCTCCCACGGCAGCGGCCGCAAGGTGCTGACGATCCTGGTCGCGGGCGGCGAGGCCGACGTGGCGGCGATCGTCGAGCGCGAGGGGCTCGCCCAGATGGGGGGAGACGACACGAAGCTGGCGGGCATCGTCGCCGCCGCGATCGAGGCCGACCCGGCCGCCGCCGAGCAGATCCGGAGCGGCAACGGGAAGGCGATCGGCGCCATCGTCGGCGCTGTGATGCGGGAGACGAAGGGCCGCGCCGACGGCGGCGAGGTCAACCGCCTGATCCGCGAGCAGCTCGGCCTCTAGACAGGCACGTTTCCCCTGCTCCGCCTGTGACGCATCGCACTTTGTAACACGCTGTCACAAGCTGCTAGCTTCGTTTCATGGCCTGGAACATCGTCATCGCCGGGGGAGGATTCGGGGGGCTCGCCGCCGCCCGCGAGCTGGAGAAGGTGATGCCGAAGCAGTCGGCGCGGCTGATGCTCGTCAACGAGACGAACTACGCGACCTACTCGCCCTTCCTGCCGGAGGCCGCCGCCGGGACGCTGGAGCCGCGCCACGTGGTCACGCCGCTGCGCGAAATCCTCAAGCGCACCTACCTGCGGATCGGCGAGGTCGCCGGCCACGATCCCGACGCCAAGACGGTCGACCTCAAGACCAAGAGCGGCGAGACCGAGACGGTGCCCTACGACCAGCTGCTGCTCTCGCTCGGCTCGGTCTCGCGGACGCTGCCGATCCCCGGCCTGACCGACCACGCGATGGGCTTCAAGGGCCTCGCCGACGCGATCGTCCTGCGCAACCGGGTGATCGACAACCTCGAGGAAGCCAACGCGACCGGCGACCACCAGCGGCGCGAGGAACTGCTCACCTTCGTCTTCGTCGGCGGCGGCTACGCCGGCCTCGAGGCGCTGGCCGAGCTCCAGGACTTCGCCGCCGACGCGATGGACAGCTACCCGCGCGCCCGCCTGCACGGGATGCGCTGGATGCTGGTCGAGGCGGCGCCGCGGGTGCTGCCGGAGATCGACCAGGACCTCGCCGAGTACGCGCTGCGCGAGCTGCGCGGCCGCGGCATCGACATCAAACTGGAGACGCAGTTGAAAGCGGTGACCGAGAACTCGATCACGCTGTCGACCGGGGAGGTCGTGCCGACCAGGACCGTGGTCTGGACCGCGGGCGTCACCCCGGCGCCGATCCTCAGGGACCTGAACGTGCCGCTCGACGAGCGCGGCCGGGTGCCGGTCGACGACCACCTGCGGGTGGAGGGGCTCGACTCGGTCTGGGCGATCGGCGACTGCGCCGCCGCCCCCGACCCGCGCGGCGGCACCTGCCCGCCGACCGCCCAGCACGCGGTGCGCCAAGGCCCGGTCGCGGCCCGCAACATCGCCGCCCAGCTCGGCATCGGCGATGCCGAGCCCTTCACCTACCGCAGCGAGGCGTCCTTCGTGAACCTCGGTCGCTACAAGGCCGTGGGCCGGATCGGCGAGCGCAAATTCCGTGGCTTCCCGGCCTGGTTCCTCGCCCGCAGCTACCACATGAGCCAGATCCCGGGCTACGGGCGCAAGGCCCACGCGATCCTCGACTGGACCGCGAGCATGCCGTTCAAGCGCGACATCGCCGAGCTCGGCTCGGTGACGCGCCCCAAACGCCTCGGCTAGCTAGCCGCGGGCATAGCCCGGCGCGACTGATCTATTCCACTTCGATCGTCGCTTCCATGCCCATTTCGGCATGGTGGCCGATCGTGCACCACATCCGGTAGGTGCCCGGTTCGACTTCGACCGAGCCGGTCTCCTGTTCGCCGGGCTCGGTCGCCAGTTCGGCGACGATCGGCCCTTCCGGTTCGCCCTCGGCGTCGACCTTCTGCATGTCCATCGTGTGCGGATCTTCGCCGCGGTCGTTGAGCTGCACCGTGAGCTTGCCGGAGCGGACCTTCTGGCGCGAGAGCGTGTAGCGGAAGCCGCCCTGGTCTTCGGCGGCGACGCCGAGCGCGTTCGCTTCCGCTTCCGGCTCGATGACGGGTTCGCTCGGGGTCGTGGTGGTGGTTTCGGGCGTGCCGGTCGTCGTCGCTCCGGCGGGTGCGCCGGCCGCTTCCTCGCAGGTCCAGTAATGCTTGAAGCGCACGACCTTCTTGCGCTTGCCGTGACGTTTGACGTGCTTGACGACACGCTTCGTGTGCTTGGTCCAGACGCAGGACCCGGTCGCCGAGGCGGTGCCGCCTGCGGTCGAGAGTGCGACGATCGAGGCCAGGGCGGCCACCGTCCCCACGGCGAGGATGCGGCGAAGCGTCACGCCTTCACCAGCTGCGGGCGTTCGAAGCCTTCGGCGCCGGGGATGACCGAGGCGGCGTCGAAGCCCATCCACTGCTCGAGCAGCGAGCAGTACATCGCGCGGAAGTCACTCGTCACCTTCAGGTTTTCGTTCGTGTCGAGGCTGGAGAGGCCGGGGAACTCGCCGACCATCTGCCCCTGGGACCGCGAGCCGATGACGAAGGCGCAGCCGGCGGCGCCGTGGTCCGTCCCGGCCGAGCCGTTTTCCTGCGGTCGGCGGCCGAACTCGCTCCAGACCTCGATCATCACCCGGTCGTCGAGGCCCCGCTGTTCCAGGTCGCGCTGGAAGGCGAGGATCCCGGCGCACGTTTCCGTCAGGTACTTGTGCAGGTCTTCGGTCTGGTCGGTGTGGGTGTCGTAGCCGCCCGCGGCGCGCAGCGTCACCACCCGCACCGGCAGGCCGCGGTCGAGGTAGTTGGCGAGCCCGGCGAGCTTGTGGGCGAATTCGGTTTCCGGGTAGGTGACCGCGCTTTCGATCGGCCCGACCCCGGTCAGTTCCTCGCGCACCTTCTCCGTCTGCGAGGTGGCGCGGCGGACCTGCAGGAGGGCGGCGGAGTCGCTCGGCAGCGAGCCGAACCTGGCGAAGCTCTTGTACATCTCGGTGTCGACCGGGGAGCCGACCGGCGACCACATTTCGTAGCCGTCGACGCTGCCGATCGCCGCCACCGGCTTCGTCGCCGTCGCCAGCATCGGCGAGAGCGAGCCGTCCATCGAGAGCCCCTGCAGCGGGTTTTCTTCGTCGCCGACGGCGTCGATGTAGCGGCCCAGCCAGCCCGCGTGCCGGCCGATGTCGAGCTCACCGATCTCGTAGTAGTGGCGGGAGGTGAAGTGCGACTGGTCCGGGTGTTCGTAGCCGATCGCCGGGAAGGCCGCGACCTTGCCTTCCGCGTGCAGTTCGGCCAGCGGCGTCGCGCCCGGGTGCCACTGCAGGCGTTCGTCCTCGGTGAAGATCGGCCCGGCGCCGAGTTCCTGCTTCAGGTTGGGGCGCAGCGAGGCGTAGCGCGAGTCGCCGACCGGGGCGAGCACGCTGAGCGCGTCGATGCCGCCTTCGAAGAAGACCGAGATCAGCACCTTGTCGGCCTGCGCCGCCGCGGCGATGCCGCGGTCGAAGGCGCTCAGCGGGATCTTGGTCGCGCCGTAGACGGCGAGGGCGAGGCCGGCGCTGCGGGAGAGGAAGCGGCGCCGGGTGAGGCCGGTGCCGGCGGGCGCCGGCATCCCCGGCTCGATCGCGGGCAGGCCGCGGCCCGCCTCGGCGGCGACCCCACGCAGCATCTGGGCCCGGGTGAAGTCGTTGCAGCATTCGTGGCTCATCGGTCCGCCTTTCGCCTCATTGCATGAGCAGGTCGGGGCTGATCCCGATCAGTTGGAGGAGGGCGTTCTGGCGCAGGCCCCGGTAGGAGCTCTTCTCCCAGTTGGCGGTGATCAGCGCTTCCACCCGGCGGGCGAAGTCGAGCAGCTCTTCGCGGTGTTCGGCGCGGACTTCCGGCTCGCCCCAGGCGGCGAGCGCCCGGCTCAGCGCTTCCTCGGCGGTCTCGGTCGTGCTGTAGGTGCCGTCCCAGGCGTCGACCGAGGTCCCGTCGAGGACGACGTCGACGATGTTCCAGCGCGCCCGCATGGTCGAGGTGTCGAGCCAGCGCGCTTCTTCCCAGCCCGCTACGTTGGGCGGCCAGAAGAGCTGCTGGCCGGCCTCGTTGCAGAGCCAGACCCAGGCGGTGGTGTCGATGTGGCGGCCGACCGCGCGCAGCATCGTCGCCAGGTGGACGACCGGGGACTTGACCATCGGCGGGCCTTCGTAGAAGTCGGGGCTGAGGAGGATTTCCTCCAGCACCGGACGGATCTGCAGGCCGGAGGAGGTGTAGGTGGAGATCAGCCGTTCCCGGGTGGTTCCCGAGGGTTCGGAGCCGACGAAATAGCTCCACAGCTTGTTGACGAAGAAGCTGGGGTGGTACGGGTTTTCGACACAGAGGCGGCAGGCGTCTTCCCAGTTCCAGTTGCCGCTCCTGCCGAAGACGGTCTTCGTCCCACCGTCATGGCGACTCGAATCGAAGTGGAAGTTGTGGGAGCCGAGTTCCGAGGACCATTCGTAGGTCCAGCCGGTCAGCGAGCGGGCCTGTTCGCGGATGTCGTCCTCGGTGTAGGCGCCGCGGTCGGCGCCGAGGCTGAAGAGCTCCATCATCTCCCGCGCGTAGTTCTCGTTCGGCGCGTATTTGTTGTTTTCGTCGTTGTTCAGCCACTGCAGCATCGCCGGGTCGACCGTCACCGCCTTGAAGAGATCGAGGAACGAGCCGAAGCAGTGTGCGCGGAAGAGGTTCGACTGATCGATCATCTGCTGGGCTTTGGAGACGCCGCCTTCGGAGGTGGCGAACCAGTCGTGGAAGACGAGCGCCATCCGCTCGACCAGCGGCTGGTCGGTGCGGATCATCCGATCGAGCCACCAGAGGTGGTCGTGGCCCCAGATGTCGGCGGGGGCGATCGGGTCGCCTTCGTCGTCGACCGGCGCGGGGCCGGAGAGGGTGGCGGCGCCGCTCGGCCGGGTCAGCGAGTAGACCGCCCCGACCAGGCCCTTGCCGACCAGGGCGGCCGCCTCGCCGGGGGCGGGGCCGAACCCGGCGCGGGTCAGCAGGCGGTTCGCCTGGGCGAGGCCGAATTCGCCGGAGTAGGAGCCCGCCGGACGTTCTTCCCCCGCCGCGATCGCGGCGATCGCCGCCGGCGTGGGAACCGCGGCGGCGGGGTGCTTCTTCTTCTTGTGATGGTGCTTCTTCTTGTGGTGATGCTTCTTGTGATGGCGCTTGCGCTTCTTGTGCTTGTGCGCGTGCTCGTCGGCGCGGAGCTTGCCGCCGGGTTTGGTCGAGCTCAGCTCGGCCTGGGTGGGGGTGACCTTGGGGATCGCCATGGACGAGGGCGGCCCCACATGGCGCAGGGCTCCTGACTCTGATTTCGGCTTTCGAAATGGCTTCCTTGACCCGCGCGAGCGGGGACTGGACGTTCGGTCGGGTCGTCGTGGGCGGGGCGGCCGGCGAGCCGCGCGGGTGGCGCGCTCGCGCCGGGTCGGCGCGAGCGCCACAATTAGAGGCAGATGGGCTTCGAGTACCTGATCATCGCCGGCACCTTCGGCCTCGCCACCGGGATCATCGGCAAGGCCAAGGGCAGCTCCTTCTGGATCTGGTTCCTGGTCGGCCTGGTGACCCTCTTCATCGGCCTCGCCGCCGTGATCCTCTCCCGCCGCGAGCGCGACGAACCGGAACGCCAGTGCCCCCACTGCCTCAAGGCCGTGAAGCTCTACGTCCAGGTCTGCCCCCGCTGCGGCTCCGAACTCTTCCTGCCCGACCCCCGCGCCGTCCGCCACCCGGGCGTCCGGGGCTGAAAGGGGCTGAAAAGGGACGGGTAAGGGACGCGGCCTTCTCGGTGGCGGCCCGGGCAGGCTGTGGCCGCCACCGAGAAGGCCGGGAGTACGGGGAGAGGTGCGAGATCCGTCACGAACTCCGAGGATCGGTGATGGGGAGCGGGGGAAGTTGACGGTTCCTTGCGTCTTCCTCATGCCTCCCCCTGGTGCGTTCGCAGAAACCCGCGCTATGCGCGGTTAAGTGCGAACTCACCCGGGGAGGGCCCCGATCCTGTCACGGGACGCATGAGGAAGAGTCACGTCCCCGGCATCTTCCATACGTCCATGTGACGTCCTCGGCGTCTCTCCCACGTCCTTGTGACCTTCCCTGCGAGACCCTCACGTCCCGGGCGTCTCGTGGCGGCCACAGCCTGCCCGGGCCGCCACGAGACGCCCGGGACGCACCTCGGACGGGCGGGGCCGGCCGGAAGCGCGCCGTCCCGGACCCCACGTCCCTGGACTACCCCTACCGCAGCCAGGTGCGGACGATGGCGTTGGCGAAGCCGAGGCCGTAGCGCATCACGGCGGGCTTCTTGGAGTGGCCGTGAAGGCGCTGTTCGACCGTGATCGGGACCTCGCGGGCGGGGATGCCGCGCTTGATCGCCTCGATCATGAACTCGGAGGTGTGGAACTGCTCCTGGCGCAGGACCAGCTGGGGGAGGACGGTGGTGCGGACGGCGCGGTAGCCATTGGAGCAGTCGGTTACGTGGGTGCGGGTGATGAAGGAGACGAGGCGGTTGAAGAAGACGATCCCCAGCTCCCGCGCGCGGGTGTTGTCGTCGGCGTGGCCGAGGACGCGCGAGCCGTGGGCGACGTCGACTTCGCCGCTCAGGACAGGTTCGACCAGGCGCGGCATCTCCGCGGGCAGGTGCTGGCCGTCGGCGTCGAGGGTGACGCAGATCTCGGCCCCCGATTCGACCATCAGCCGGTAGCCGGTGCGCAGCGCCGCGCCGCCGCCGCGGTTGGTGACGTGGCGGGCGACCGGGGCGCCGTGCTCGGCGGCGACGTCGCCGGTGCCGTCGCGCGAGCCGTCGTCGACGACCAGCACCTCGGCGGCGACGCCGCAGACCTCCTTCGGCATCTGGTCGAGGACGACGCCGATGTTCTCGGCCTCGTTGTAGGCGGGGATCAGGATCGCGATCTTGCCCTTGAAGCGGACGGGCAGGCCGGCCTGGCGGAACTCCTCCCAGGCGAGCCCCTCGAGCGCCGCCGAGAGCTGGCGCGAGTTGCGCGCCCCGACCGAGAGCGCCCGCAGGGTGATGATGAAGAGGATGAAGATGGCGAAGACGGCGAGGCCGAGGATCCGGCCGCCGTTGCCCTTTTCGAAGGAGAAGGCGGAGAGCAGGCCGTTGACGATTTCGGTGCCGGTGACGATCGCCAGGGCGATCCCGGCGAGCAGCAGGAGCAGCACGTCGGCGTTGCGCAGCTGGTGGCGGCGGACGACCGCGTAGACGACGAGGATCAGCGCGACGGCCAGGCCGACGGCGCGCAGGGCCGTCAGTTCGGCCGGGAATATGCCTGCTATCGGGATCATTTCCGGGCTGAGGATAGGGCGGAAGCGGTGGCGGAGATCGCCAGGGCCGCGAGCGGGAGGATCAGCGTCATCAGGATCTCGTTACGGCGCGGGGCCGCCAAGCTCGCGGCGCCGACCAGGGTGACGAGCACGATCGGCGCGGCCAAGCAGAGCGTCTCCCACCAGCGGCGGCGGAATCCGAGCAGCGCCAGCCCCGCGATCCCGAGCAGCACCAGCAGCACCTGGACGACCCGGCCGAGCCCCGATTCGAGCGCCGCGCCGGGGCCGCTCGACCACATCCGGCCGACCTTGCGGAAGAGCATGCCGACGTAGCCGAGCGGGTCTTCGCCGAACCACTTGGAGAAGTTCTGCTTGCCGATCTTGCCGAGGGCCGAGTCGCGCGGCAGTTCCGGGTAGCGGGCCTTCCAGACTTCGTTGAAAAGTTCAGTAGGTTCGACTTCGTTCAAGGCCTGCGACTGGGCGGGCAGCCATTCGCCGGTCTTGCGGTGGTAGAGGATCGCCTTGACCCGGGCGTATTCGCCGTCGGCGGGGTAGAAGGTGCCGACGTAGAGGGCCTTGCCGCCGCCGGTGGAGATCGGCACCAGCCGTTCCAGCACGACGATGTTGCGGATCGTCCAGGGCACGATCGGCAGCAGCAGCGCGACCAGCATCAGGCCGACCGCGGTGGCGCCGAAGGCCCACTCGCGCTCCCAGGCCCAGCGGGCGGCGGCGAAGACGACGAAGGCACCCGCGACCAGCGTGTACTCGGGGCGGAACATCGCCGTGCAGCCGAAGAGGAAGCCGGGCAGGAGCCAGGCAGAGGCAGCCCGCCAGGCGGAGCCCTCGCCGCCCCCCCGGCGCCGCGCCGCGGTGCGGTCCCAGGCCCATAAGAAGGCGAGGATCGAGGCGGGCAGGGTCAGCATCGCCGGCGGCTCGCTCATGATCTCGCCGACGCTGTGGATGAAAGGCGGATAGATCGCCACGAAAAGCGCGCCGAGGAGCGCCGGCCAGCGCCCGCCCAGCCGCCGGCCGAGGAAGAAGACGACGAGGATCGTCCCCACCCCCATTAACGCCTCGAGGATGCGGATCGTCCCTTCGCGCGGCCCGCCGGTGACGACGAAGAGCCCGGCGTAGAGCCAGGGCGCCCCCGGCGACCAGTCGCTCGAGCTTTCCTTCTTGAATTCGCCGTTGCCGTAGCTGTCTTCCTCGTAGAGCGACTTGGCGAGCGCGTAGTAGGCGTGCGAATCGTCGGCCGGGTCGGCGACCGGGTGGACGACGGCGACCGCGCGCGCCAGCAGGCCGACCGCGGCGATGCAGGCCAGCGCGATCAGCGTCCGCCTCCCGTAGCGGGCGACGAGGGCCGTGGACCGATGTCGGAGGGTCTTCAAGGGCGGGCGTCAGGCTACTCGGGCGAGTGCAGGAAACCCCGTCGCGCCGCTGAAAAGACCGCAGCCCACCATGCGGAAAGGAAACTTGATGAAGCGCATCTCACTGGTTCTCGCAGGCGCCCTGGCCTGCCTGCCGCTTGCCTCGGTCGGCAGCGCGGCGGCGATGCCGACCGAAGGCATCGTCAACACCGCCTGCGGGACGACCTCCAAGAACGTGATCAACAAGAAGGTGCGGATCACGGTCGCCGGCACCAACGTCGCGCAGTCACAGATGAAGTTCGCGGAATGCAAGATCGTCAGGCGCGTCGCCGACAAGATGCTCTCGCTGCGGATCGAGATGCCGAAGACCTACGAAGGCTTCCGCTGCACCCCGAGCGTGCTCTCGACCGAACCGGACAAGGTCAGGTACAGCTGCCTCTTCCGCGGTGCCGACACCGCTACCGAAATCCGGCTCAAGTTCAAGGTCACCTACGACATGGACTGAGGCTTCGCCCGTCGCGGGGCGGCGATCCAGGCGATCACCGTCCCCGCGCAGGCGGCCAGCAGGGGGATCAGCACGAGGACGCGCCGCGGTGAGGCGACCAGCAGGGCGCTGATCAGGGTGATCGCGAGGAAGACGGCGCCGATCAACAGCGCCTCCCAGCGGCGCCGGTAGACGAGCAGGGCGAGGCCGAGCATGCCGAGCGCGAGGAGGGCCCAGTGGAGCGCCTCCCAGAGCGGCTCCCGCATCACCGCG
Organism: Solirubrobacterales bacterium; assembly: GCA_047601885.1. Lineage (GTDB taxonomy): Bacteria > Actinomycetota > Thermoleophilia > Solirubrobacterales > 70-9 > VAYN01. The sequence goes on along the minus strand of JASGIK010000001.1, from coordinate 179,067 downwards.
CGGGGGCCGTGGGACCAGATGCGCCCCACCTTCTTGGCGAGGAAACCGAGGTATTCGCCGGTGTGATCGGAGGCGTCTTCCCAGAGCTGTTCCTTGCCCATCTTGGCGAGCGCTTCGTCGGGTTCCAGTTCGGGATAGGTGTGTTCGGCGAGCCGGGCGAGGATCTGCTCGAGCCGCAGGTTTTCGACCGCGTCCGGCCCGAACAGCTCCGGGTGTTCTTCGACCACCGCCGCCCCGACCGCTTCCGGGTTCCCGTCCGAGGGCAGGTAGGTGCCGGCGAAGAGCACCTGCCCGCCGCCGGTGGAGACGGCCACGAAGCGGTGGAGCGCGAAGGCGTTGCGAATCGTCCACGGCGCGACCACGACGACGATCCCGGCGATCACGACGAGCGCCGTCACCAGCGGCCGTCGCCACCGCCCCCACCGACCGCGTTCGCAGTTCTGCTCGCTATCCGAGCGAAAGTGCGAACGCGACGAGGAGCGCTCGTGGAGGAGGATCAGGACGGCGAGGAGGGCGCCGATCGCGAGGTACTCGGGGCGGACCAGGGCGAGGGCGCCGAGGGTCAGCCCGGGGACGATCCAGCGGCGCAGGTCGTCGGCGTCCCCGGCCCAGAGGATCCCGAGCAGGGCGCCGGACAGGAGCGCCGCCGCCAGTGGCTCGGTCATCAGCATCCCCGTGTACTGGATCGTCGCCGGGTAGATCGCGACGACGAGCGCCGCGATCAGGCCCGCGACGACGCCGCCGCGCGGAGCCATGCGGCGGGCGAGGAGGTAGGCGAAGAGGACGGCGAGGGTGCCGATCAGGGCGAGGACGACGCGGGCCAGGCGTTCGTGGACGCCCCCGGTCACCTTGTAGACGCCCGCGACGAAGAGGGGCAGGCCGGGGGAGTAGTCGTCGCTCGGCTGCGTCGCCCCGGCCCCGACGGTGAAGCCGTCGCCTGCGTCCAGGTTGCGCGCGATCGCCGCGTAGGCGGCGGCGTCGTAGACCGGCGCGCGGCCGTCCCAGGCTTCGCCGACCCGCAGCCCGAGGCCCAGGAGCAGGATCGCGATCAGCGCCGCAAAGCCCCAACGGCCGCCATTGTGCGCGATCACACCGTTTGGCATCGGCTCGATTCAACTATCCTGGCCGGTCTATGCGGATCCTCATCCTCGGTGGCGACGGCTACCTCGGCTGGCCGACGGCACTCCGGTTCTCGGCGCGCGGGCACGAGGTGGCGGTGGTCGACAACTTCAACCGCCGGCGCTGGGTCGAGGGCGCCGGGTCAAACTCGCTGACCCCGATCTCCGACCTGGAGACGCGGATCGCCGCCTGGGAGGAGGTCTCCGGCAAGCGCATCCCGGCCCACGTCGGCCCGATCGAGGACGGCGACTTCCTCGACGGCGTCGTCGCCGACTTCCTCCCCGACGCGGTCGTCCACTACGGCCAGCAGGCCTCGGCGCCGTACTCGATGATCTCCCGCCAGACCGCGGTCGAGACCCAGTACGCGAACACGATCGGCAACCTCAACCTGCTCTTCGCGCTGCGCGACCACGTGCCCGAGGCGCACCTGGTGAAGCTGGGGACGATGGGCGAGTACGGCCAGCCCAACATCGACATCGAGGAGGGCTACATCGAGATCTCGCACAAGGGGCGCAGCGACGTGCTGCCGTACCCGAAGCTGCCGGGCTCGCTGTACCACTGCTCGAAGGTCCACGACTCGACCAACATCCACTTCGCCTGCCGCACCTGGGGCCTGCGGGCGACCGACCTCAACCAGGGCGTCGTCTACGGGATCGAGACGGAGGAGACGGTCGGCGACGAGCGGCTGATCACGCGCTTCGACTACGACGAGCTCTTCGGCACGGTCCTCAACCGCTTCTGCCTGCAGGCGGTGATCGGTCATCCACTGACCGTCTACGGAGAAGGCAACCAGACGCGCAGCTTCCTCAACATCCGCGACACGCTCGCCTGCGTCGAGATCGCCGTGACGAACCCGGCGGCCGAGGGCGAGTTCCGCGTCTTCAACCAGTTCACCGAGCAGTTCTCGGTGATGCAGCTGGCCGAGCTGGTGAAGGAGGCGGGGGCGCACCTCGGCTACGAGGTCGAGATCCAGCACTACGACAACCCGCGCGTGGAGAAGGAAGAGCACTACTACAACGCGGTCAACTCGAACCTGTTGGAGCTGGGCCTGGAGCCGAAACTGCTGAAAGAGGAGTTGATCGAGTCGATCCTCGGGATCCTCGACCGCTACAAGGACCGCGCCGCCGAGGGCGCGATCGATCCCCGCACCCGCTGGAACCCCGCTAAACCCACCGCCAGCCGCGCCTGAGGGGACGGGGGCGGGGGACCCCCGAACGAACCTCCCCGCTGTTGTGAGAGAGGGGTCCCCCGCGCCCGGCCACGCACGCCCCGCTGGTACCATCACTCGTTCGATGAGAGCCGCCGACGCACTGATGAAATCGCTGAAGGCCGAGGGCGTGAAGAACGTCTTCGGGATCCCCGGTGGGGCCAACCTGCCGATGTACGACGCGGTCGTGGACGCCGACTTCCGGCACGTACAGACCCGTCACGAGCAGGCCGCCGGCCACGCCGCCGAGGGTTACGCCAAGGCGAGCGGCCAGGTGGGCGTCGCCTTCGCCACCTCCGGCCCCGGCGCGACCAACCTGATCACGGCGATCGCCGACGCGATGCTCGACTCGGTGCCGACCGTCTTCATCACCGGCCAGGTGAAAACCGCGTTGATCGGGACCGACGGCTTCCAGGAGGCCGACATCCTCGGCGCCACCCTGCCGTTCGTGAAGCACTCCTTCCAGGTGACCGACGCGCGGCAGATCCCCGAGTACGTGCACGAGGCCTTCCACGTCGCCGCCACCGGCCGCCCCGGCCCGGTGCTGATCGACGTGCCCTCCGACCTCTTCAGCACCGACATCGACTACGAGCCGCGCACCGAGCCGGTCGAGCTGGCGGGCTACAAGCCCTCGACCGAGGGCAACATCAAACAGATCCGCATCGCCGCCAAGGCGATGGCCAACGCGCGCCGGCCGATCCTCTACACCGGCGGCGGCGTGGTCAACGCCAACGCCTCCGAGGAGCTGCGCGAGCTGGCCGCCTCGGATCGTTTCCCGGTCACCTCGACGCTGATGGGCCTCGGCGCCTATCCGGCCTCCGGCGAGGCCTGGCTGGGGATGCTCGGCATGCACGGCACCTACACCGCCAACATGGCGATGGACAACGCCGACCTGATCGTCGCGATCGGCGCCCGCTTCGACGACCGGATCACCGGCAAGCTGGACGAGTTCGCGCCGCACGCGAAAATCATCCACATCGACATCGATCCGGCGGAGATCTCGAAGAACGTCGGCGCCCACATCCCGATCGTCGGCGACGTCAGGCAGGTGCTGCCGAAGCTGACCCGCGAGTACCGGGCGCTGCAGACCGACTCCTCGCGGACCGAGAGCTGGTGGGCGCAGATCCAGGCCTGGCAGGAGAACCATCCGCTCTTCTACGAGCCCGGCAAGGACGGCGAGATCAAGCCGCAGTTCATGATCGAGACCCTGATGAAGGCGACCGAGGGCGACGCGATCGTCGCCTCCGACGTCGGCCAGCACCAGATGTGGGCCGCGCAGTACTACGGCTTCGACCGGCCCCGCCGCTGGCTCAACTCGGGCGGCCTGGGGACGATGGGCTTCGGCCTGCCGGCGGCGCTCGGCGCCAAGGTGGCGATGCCCGACGAGCTGGTCACCTGTGTCTCCGGCGACGGCAGCCTGATCATGAACATCCAGGAGCTCGCCACCGCGGTCACCGAGAACATCCCGGTCAAGGTCTTCCTGATGAACAACGGCTACATGGGCATGGTCCGCCAGTGGCAGCAGCTCTTCTGGGACCGCCGCTACAGCTCGGTCGACAACGGCAGCAGCCCGGACTGGGTGAAGCTGGCCGAGGCCTTCGGCGCCACCGGCCTGCGGGTCGAGGACTCAGGCGACCTGGAGGAGACGATGACGAAGGCGATCGAGACCGAGGGCCCGGTCCTGGTCGACGTCCGCGTCACCCAGGAGGAGAACGTCTATCCGATGATCGCGCCGGGCAGTGCCGCGCGACAGATGGTCGAGGCACCCGGCCTGGTGTCGGGAGGCGCATGATGGAGGCCGGGACCCCGGACCTGGTGCGGCTGGAGGACCTGCGGGTCCCCGGGCAGCTGAGCGGCCGCAAGCACGTCCTCTCGATCCAGGTGGAGAACAAGCCGGGCGTGCTGGCGCGCGTCGCCGGGCTCTTCTCCCGTCGCGGCTTCAACATCGACACGCTCTCGGTCGGGCCGACCGACGACCCGAGCGTCTCGCGGATCACGCTGACGCTCGACGGCGCCGTCCACCCGATCGACCAGGTGACCAAGCAGCTGCACAAGCTGGTCAACGTGCTGAAGATCCGCGACATGGAGCCGGAGGAGACGGTGGCCCGCGAGATGGCCCTGTTCAAGGTCTCCGCGGCGGTCGAGAACCGCGCCGAGATCATCCAGTTCGCCGACATCTTCCGGGCCAAAATCGTCGACGTGGCGCGCCGCACGATCACCATCGAGGTGACCGGCTCGGCCGACAAGATCGAGGCCTTCGAGCGGATGATCCGCCCGCACGGCCTGGTGGAAATGGTGCGCACCGGCGAGATCGCGATCGCCCGTGGTCACGAGTGAGTCCCTTCTAGGGGCTCTCCACAAGGGCATAGCGAGGGGGCGGCGGACGCTGGTCAGCGTCACCGCGCCGGTCGCGATCGACGACCCCTGCGCGACCGTCTTCGCCGCGCGGCTGGCCAGTGATCGCTGGTTCTGCTGGGAGCAGCCGGACCGCGGCTTCGCCCTGGCCGGGATGGGGGTCGCGCGCGAGGCCGGCGGGCGGGGCGCCGCGCGCTTCGAGGAGGTCGCGGCGGAGATCGGCCGGACGGGGCGCGACGCGATCGTCGAGGAGCCGCGCGGGCTGCCGGCCGGGGCCGGGCCGGTCTGGCTCGGTGGGTTCGCCTTCGATCCGGAGGGCGGGGGCAGCGGGACCTGGAGCTCGTTCGAGCCGGGATCGATGTTCCTGCCCGAGGTCTCGCTGGTGCGGTGCGGGGAGGAGCGCTTCCTCACCGTCAACGCCGTGGTCGGGCCGGGGGACGACGCCGAGCGGGCGGCGACCGAGCTGGGCGCGCGCCTCGCCGGCCTGCGCGCCGAGGCGACGCTGCCGCTGCTCGACCCGCATCCGACCGCCCGGCCCAAGATCAGCAGCGCCCGCCCCCCGGGCGCCTTCGAAGACGCGGTCGAGCTGGCGACGACGCGGATCGCGACCGGGGAGATGGAGAAGGTGGTGCTCGCCCGCGAGGTGATCGTCGAGGCCGGGTCCGCCTATGACCCGGGGCCGATCTTCGGCGGCATGAGGGAGCAGTTCCCCGCCTGCTTCTGCTTCTGTGCGGGGACGCCGGAGGCCGCCTTCGTCGGCGCCAGCCCGGAGCTCCTGGTGCGACGCTCGGGGGCGAGCGTCTCCACCGTCGCCCTCGCCGGCTCGACCCGGCGCAGCTCCGACCCGGCCGTCGACGACCACCTCGGCGAGCGGCTGATGCGCAGCGACAAGGATCGCCGCGAGCACCGCGTCGTCGCCGAGCGGATCGTCCGCCGGCTGCGTCCGCACGCGGTCTGGGTCGAGACCGGTCCCGAACCGGAGATCGTCAAGGTCGCCAACATCCAGCACCTGGCGACGCCGGTGATCGCCCAACTGGCCGAGCCGCGCTCGGCGATCGAGTTGGCCGGGATGCTCCACCCGACCCCGGCGGTCGGCGGCGAGCCCTGGCCCGCCGCCGCGGCGGTCCTGACCGAGCTGGAGCGGATGGACCGCGGCTGGTACGCCGCCCCGGTCGGCTGGATGGACGCCACCGAGGACGGCGAATTCTGCGTCGCCCTGCGCAGCGCCCTCCTCCGCGACCGCGACGCCCACCTCTTCGCCGGCGTCGGCGTGGTCGCCGGCTCCGACCCCGAGGCCGAGCTGGCCGAGACCGAGGTGAAGCTGCAGGCGATGCTGCCGCTGGTGGCGGACTAGTCGCTAGCGCAGGTCCGCGAGCTCGGTGAGGGCGCGGTCGGTGATGCGGCGGTGGGCGGCGACGTTGGCGTGGCGGTCGGTGCGGACCTCGATCAGGCCCGTGCCGGCGGCCAGGGCCGCGGGGAGATCGGCAAGGGTGCCGAGGCGGAGGTAGGGGAGGTCGAAGAGGGCGGCGGCGCGCTCGACCGACACCGCGCGGGGAGTGCCGAAAAGCGCCTCGAACTCCTCGGCCTCCAAGGCCGCCTGCTGGGGCAGGAAGTGGAAGATGCCGCCGCCGCTGTTGTCGATGACGACGATGCGGACCGGCGCCTCGACCTCCCGCAGCGCCGCGAGCCCACCGATGTCGTGAAGAAACCCAAGCTCCCCGGTGACGATCGTCGTCGCCCGCCCGCTCGCCGCCGCGGCCCCGATGCCGGAGGAGATGAGGCCGTCGATCCCGTTGGCGCCGCGATTGCAGAGCAGTGAGACGTCGGCGTCCCCGGGGCCGAGGAACGTCTCCTGGTCCCGGATCGCCATCGACGACGCCGTGTAGACGAGCTCCCCGTCCCGATACGCCCGCCCAAGCGCCGCGTGCAGCCCCGGCTCCGTGATCTCCGTCTCCTCGGCCAGCGCCGTCCCGATCGCGTCCAAAGCGCGCGCCTCGGCCTCCAGCCACGCCTGTGGGGCGGGGCGGGAGGCCCCCTGGACGAACCTCCCCGCAGTTCGTGAGGGAAGGGGGCCTCCCGCCCCGCCCCCGGCGCTCCTTTCAAGCCGCGTCGCCCAGCCGCTCGCGCACTCGGTCGGATCCGCCCGCACGATCGCCGCCGCCCGATTCGTCGGCTCGTTCCACCCGCCCGTCGGATCGACCACGATCTGATCCGCTCCGCCGGTGGCAAGCCACTGTCGCAGCGGCTTGCTCGTCGGCATCTCGCCGAACCTCAGCACCAGCTCCGGGACCGCGTTCCTCGCCCAGTGCTCGTCGCGCAGCAGCGTGTCGTAGGTGGTGACGACGTAGGCGCGGTCGTGGGGCCCGAGCCGCAGCTGCGAGGTCGGCTCGGCGAGGATCGGGAAGCCGGAGGCCCGCGCCAGGCGGGCGAGCGGCTCCCTCAGCTCGGGATCGGTCTGGCGCCCGGCGATGATCACGCCCGCGATCGCGTCGCCGATGTGACCCGCGATCTCGTCGAGGACGAACTCGGTCGGCTCGAGGTCGACCCGAGTCACCGCGGTGAGCGGGCGCCCGTCGCGGCCTTCCAGCGCCAGCGGATCGGTGGCGGTGACGGCCCCCGCGACCGGGATCGGCGCCAGCGGCTCGCGGAAGGGCAGGTTGAGGTGGACCGGGCCGGGGCGGATCTCGCCGCGGGCCCGGGCCAGCGCCCGGCAGGCGACCGAGCGCAGGTGCAGCAGGCCGGTGTCGTCGGCGTCGTGCGTCCCCACTTCGCAGAACCAGCGCACCGATGCGCCGAAGGTCTTGATCTGGTCGATCACCTGGCCGGCGCCGATGTCGCGCAGCTCCGGCGGTCGGTCGGCGCTCAGCACGATCAGCGGCAGCCCCGAGAGGTCGGCCTCGGCGACCGCCGGGTGGTAGTTGGCGAGCGCCGTCCCCGAGGTGCAGAGCACCGCCACCGGCTCGCCGCTCGCCTGCGCCGCGCCGAGGGCGAAGAACCCCGCCGAGCGCTCGTCGACGATCACCGTCACCTCGATCCCCGGCTGCCGCCAGAGCGCCACCGCGAGCGGGGTGGAGCGCGAGCCGGGGGAGACGATCGCCCGCCGCAGCCCGCCGCGGGCCAGCTCCTCGGCGAAGGCCGAGGCGAGCGCGGTGTTGTGGTTGGTCGGGTCCACGGGAAGCGGGTGTGGAGAGAAACCGTCGCTATGCGACGGTAAGCCTCCACGGTGCGGTCAGAGTCGGTGGTGCTCCAGTGAATCCTCGTCGATCACGATCCCGAGTCCCGGCCCCGGCGCCTCGCGCAAGAGGTCGCCCTCGAGCTCGCACTCGCTCGCGGCGATCGTCGCGGCGAAGAGGCGCCGCGTCGCAAGGCCGTGGGCGAGAGGGGGGACGCCCGCGGGGCGCGCGGCGTCGACCTCGGCGGCGAGCCGTCGCCCGATCGCGATGCCGACCGGTCCGTCGAGGGCGCTGGCGACGTAGGTCCGCAGGAGCGCCGCGATCTCCCGCCCGGCCGCGATCCCGCCGACCTTCGACAGCTTGACCCCGGTGATGCCGAAGCCCCCCTCGCGCCGCGACTCCTCGGCGTCGGCGGCGGTGACGATGCTCTCGTCGCCGGCCAGGGGGATCGACACGCGGCGCGCCAGCTCGGCCGCTTCGGCGATCGTCGCCACCGGTTGCTCGACCAGCTCGATGTCGAGCGGCTCGACCGCGGTGAGGATCTCGGTCGCCTCCTCGAGCGACCACGCCGCGTTCGCGTCGAGTCGGATCCGCGCCTTCGAACCGAGCGCCTTCCGCACCGCCTCGACCTGCGCCACGTCGTCCCCGGCCCCGACCTTCAGCTTGAACGTCCCGAACCCGTCCGCCGCCCAGCGTTCCGCTTCGGCGGCGACCGCCGCGGGCGCGCCCGTCACCAGCGTCGCGTTGCAGGTCACCGGCACCGGCTCGATCCCCGATCCCTCGCGCTTCTCGGCGAGGTCGAGCATCGCGGTCGACACCGCACAACGCGCCGGGAGCGAGAGGGAGGAGGGGTCGATCGCCTCCCGTCCCCATTCCTCCAGCTCCCGTACCACCGTCTCGATCGTCACCCCGCCGCGCAGCGACAGCGGCACCGCTTCGCCGAGACCCTCCAGCCCGTCGTCGTCCCGGACCCTCAGCAGCACCATCTCCCGCCGGGTCAGGGTTCCGCGCGCCGTCACGTACGGCTCCCGGAACGGCAGCGCGTAGGGGATGACCTCGAAGCTGCTCACACGCTGAGCAGCAGGCCGATCGTCACCAGCAGGCTGTAGGCGGCGAGCAGGCCGCCGGTCGCGGCGAGGGCTTTGTTCAGCGCCGGCCCGTCGGTCCGCGTTTCCATCGCCCGCGTCGGTTTGATCGCCAGCGGCGCCGCCAGCAACCCGAGCAGCGGCCACCAGGCGCATTCGCCCGCCCAGATCGTGAAGGGCAGGATGACGAAGGCCGCCGCGACCAGGATCCGGAACATGTTGACCGCGTTGGCGCGGCCCATCCGCACCGCCGAGGTCATCTTGCCCGCGCGCCGGTCGGTCTCCAGGTCGCGCGCGTTGTTGACGACGAGGATCGCGGTGGCGAGGAAGCCGACGGCGATCGAGAGCCCCAGCGGCAGCGCCGCCAGGTCTTCGGTCTGTACGTAGAAGCTGCCGTTGACGGCGACGAGGCCGAAGAAGAGGAAGACGAAGACCTCGCCGAGCCCCGCGTAGCCGTACGGGCGCGGTCCGCCGGTGTAGAGGACGCCCGCCGCGATCGAGGCGGCGCCGACGACGAGGATGATCCAGCCCGCGACGATCGCCAGGTAGATGCCGCAGGCGACGGCGACGCCGAAGGCGACCCAGGTCGCGGTGAGCACGCGCTGGGGCGTGATCAGTCCGGCCGAGGTGACCCGCACCGGCCCGAGCCGGTCGGCGTTGTCGGCGCCGCGGCGCGCGTCCGAGTAGTCGTTGGCGAGGTTCGTCCCGATCTGGATGAAGATCGAGCCGACCAGCGCCGCCACGAAGGCGAGCCAGCGGGGCAGGTGCCCCGCGTACTGCCAGGCCGCCGCGGTCCCGACCAAGACCGGGGCGATCGCCGCCGGCAAGGTTCGCGGCCGCGCCGCCTGGACCCAGATCACCGGGCCTCCCGGTCGCGTTTGTGCATGATGGAGACGATATGAGAATCGACGACTGGCTCGCCGGGCGGGCGCAAAGCTGCCCGGAGCGGACCGCCCTGATCGCCGAAGGCGCGGAGGTCACCTACGCCGAGCTGGAGGCCGAAGCGCTGTGGGTCGCCCGCCGCCTCGCCGCCCACGGCGTGCGCCGCGGCTCGACCGCCGCGCTGACCATGCACCCGCGCCGTGAGCAGGTGGTGCTGGCCCACGCGCTGATGAAGGTCGGCGCCGCGCTGCTGCCGCTGAGCCCGCGCCTGACCGAGGCCGAGCGCGCCCGCGTGATCGCGGTGGTCGAGCCGATGGTCGATCTCGACGACCCCGGCCTGCTGACCCAGACCGAGGCCGACCTGCCGATGCTCGGCGAGCACGACACCGAGGCGATCTGCGCCTACGTCCTCAGCTCCGGCAGCACCGGCGAGCCGAAGCCGATCGGCCTCACCTACGGCAACTTCCTCTGGAGCGCGGTCGGCGGCGCCTTCAACATCGGCGTGCTGCCGGGCGACCGCTGGCTCTGCTGCCTGCCGCTCAGCCACATCGCCGGGCTCAGCATCGTGATCCGGAGCGCCATCTACGGGACGACCGCGGTCGTCCACGACGGCTTCGACACCGAGCGCGTCGCGGCGGCGCTGGCGAGCGAACCGATCAGCGTCGTCTCCCTGGTGACGACCCAGCTGCGGCGCCTGCTCGAGGCGGGCGCCGACCTCTCCGGCCCGCGCGCGATCCTGGTCGGCGGCGGCCCGGTGCCGGCGGCGGTGCTCGCCGAGGCGATCGAGCGCGGCGCCTCCGTCGTGCAGACCTACGGCCTCACCGAGACCTGCTCGCAGGTGGCGACGCTCGCCCCCGAGGACGCCCAGCGCAAGCTCGGCTCGGCCGGCCGTCCCTTGCTCTTCAACCACATCCGGATCCGCGACGGCGAGATCCTCGTCCAAGGCCCGACCGTCGCCCCTGGCCGCTCCGACGAATCCGGCTGGCTCCATACCGGCGACCTCGGCCGCATCGACGAGGAAGGCTTCCTCTACGTGCAGGACCGGATCGACGACATGATCGTCACCGGCGGGGAGAACGTCGTCCCCTCCGAGGTCGAGGCGGTGCTGCTCACCCACCCGGAGGTCACCGACGCCGCCGTGGTCGGCCGCGAGGACCCCGAGTGGCAGCAGGCGGTGACGGCGGTGGTGGTGCTGGCGCCGGAGGCCGAGGTCACCCCGGACGAGCTCCGCCACCACTGCGCCGAGACCCTGGCCGGCTACAAGGTGCCGAAGCGGGTCGAGGCTCGCCGCGGCGCTGCCGCGCACGCCCTCGGGAAAGTTGATGCGGCGCGCGCTCCGCTAGCCTGCCCGGCATGCGAACCGACGACATCTTCTACGACAAAGACGCCGACCTCTCCAAGCTCTCGGGCAAGACGGTCGCGATCCTCGGCTACGGCTCCCAGGGCCACGCCCACGCTCTCAACCTGAAGGACTCCGGCGTCCAGGTGGTCGTCGGCCTCCGTCCCGACTCCGCCAGCCGCGCCAAGGCCGAAGAGGCCGGGCTCGAGGTCCTCGACATCGCCGCCGCCGCCGCCAAGGGCGACGTGGTGATGATCCTGCTCCCGGACGAGAAGCAGGGCGAGCTCTGGCGCGAGGAGATCGCCGCCGGGATCGAGCCCGGCAACCTGCTGCTCTTCGCCCACGGCTTCGCCATCCACTTCGGTGAGATCGAGCCGCCCGAGGGCGTCGACGTCGGCATGGTCGCGCCGAAGGGCCCGGGTCACCTGGTCCGCCGCCAGTACGAGGAAGGCAACGGCGTGCCCTGCCTGATGTCGGTCCACCAGGATGCCTCCGGCACCGCCCACGACGTCGTCCTCGCCTACGCCTCCGGGATCGGCGGCGGCCGCGCCGCGGTGATCGAGACGACCTTCAAGGAAGAGTGCGAGTCCGACCTCTTCGGCGAGCAGGCGGTCCTCTGCGGCGGCGCCTCGGAGCTGGTCAAGGCCGGCTTCGAGACCCTGGTCGAGGCCGGCTACGACCCGCGCCTCGCCTACTTCGAGTGCCTCCACGAGCTGAAGCTGATCGCCGACCTGATGTACGAAAAGGGGATCCGCGGGATGGAGTACTCGATCTCCAACACCGCCGAGTACGGCGACCTGACCCGCGGCAAGCGGGTGATCGGCGAGGCTTCCCGCGCCGCGATGAAGGAGATCCTCGGCGAGATCCAGTCGGGCGAGTTCGCCAAGGAGTTCATCGACGAGAACAAGTCGGGCGGCAAGAAGTTCGACGAGCTGCGCCAGGCCGGCACCGACCACGAAATCGAGAAGGTCGGCAAAGAGCTGCGCGACATGATGCCCTGGATCGACCAGGGGTTCTGAGCTTCACCGAAGCATCGAGATAGGGACGGGCGAGCCCCGGCCCGGCGGGTCCTGTCGCCGCAGGGGCCCACCATCCCTCCGGTAGCTGAAGCTTCCTCGGGATGGTTCCCCCTACGGCGCCACCCCCCGGGAGGTGGCCGCGCCGGCCTGTGCGCCGGAGCTCTCCGTCCCTGCGACTCGACGGTCCGTCCCTTCCAGCTTCCGCCCCTCTGGGGGTGGGCTGATTCGCAGCGGTCCGTCCCGGTGCGCCGGGCGGCGTGCGCTTCGTCCGGCGGGTGGCGCCGTAGGGAGCCGGTGCCTGAGGAAGCTTCAGCTACCGGAAGGCACCGGGGGTCCCCTGCGGCGACAGGACCCGCCGGGCCGGAGCTCCCCCCGACCCTTACCGGTGCGTCTCCCCGTCCACGAGCTTCCCGTCCCTCCCCACGTACCCGTCCTTCCCCCCGACGCACACGTAGACCGCCTCCTCGCTCTCACTCAGGTTGCGCAGGCGGCGCGGGGTGGGGGCGTCGACCCAGGCCAGGCCGCCGGGTTCGAGCTCCTCCACGGAGCCGTCGCCGAACTCGATCGCCACCCGTCCGGAGTGGACGAAGTAGAGCTCCTCCTGCTCGTCGTGGAAGTGCATCCCGGTCGCGTAGCCGGGCGGCAGGACGATCGCGTTGACGCCGAAGGCGGTCACCCCGAGGGCCGGGCGGATCTTGCGGAAGCCCGGCCCCTCGCCGAGATCGTCGAGGTGGGCGGCGGACCAGCCCTCGCCGCGCGCGACCTTGTCGCTCGCCGCCTCGCTCACGGCGCCACCGGCGCGGCCGGGGGCGGCGGGGGCGGCGGCGTGACCTCGCCGGCGCCCTTCGCTTTCTCGTGGCCGATCGGCGGGTAGTCGTCGGTCAGCAGCGCGATGTAGCCGATGACCCGCGCGTAGAAGCTGTTGCAGAAGGTCATCGCCGTGTTCAGCTGCTCCGGCAGGTAGCCGCGGAAGACGATCGTCAGCCAGGCGACCGCGGCGATCATCAGGTGCATGTAGCCGACGAAGTAGAGGACGATGTAGACCGGGATCGCGAGGATCAGCCGGAAGAAGGCCGAGAGCCGGCTCTGGCGCTCCGCCCGCGGCGCCACGTTGACGCGGATCGGATAGGCCGGATCGTCGCCGATCCCGAACGGCGGCCACTCGTCCGTCTGCAGGTAGACCCAGGCGTAGGTGCGGACGTAGTAGCGCACGAAGCCGGAGTTCAGGTTGTAGAGCCCTTGTGGGTAGCGCCCGGTGATCACGATCGCGACCCAGGCGAAGATCAGGGTGAAGAACGCGACGATCTCGTAGACGTAGGCGACGATCAGCCATGGGATCGCGAGGATGATCCGGAAGAACGTCGTCGCGCGGTTCTGCTCCGACTGGAAGTCGGCTTCGTAGCTGACTGGGTACATCACTCCCCCTAGATGTCTGGGATTGCCTTCTGAGCGGCGTTTCTTGACAGCTTCTGGACGGCCTGGCCAGCCTAACCGCGACCCCGGCGGCGGTCCACCGGCCGCGGTCAATAACCTGTCGTCCCGATGCCTCCTACGGACACCATCGTCACCATCCCGAGCGACCTGAAGCCGGCCGACGGACGTTTCGGCTGCGGCCCCTCGAAGGTCCGCCCCGAGGCGCTCGCCAAGCTGGCCGAGCAGTCGGAGCTGATGGGCACCTCGCACCGCCAGGCGCCGGTCCGTGACCTGGTCCGCCGCGTGCGCGAGGGCGTCACCGAGCTCTTCGGCCTGCCCGACGGTTACGAGGTGGCGCTCGGCAACGGCGGCACCACCGCCTTCTGGGAGGCCGCCTGCGCCTGGCTGATCCGCGAGCGCTCGCTGCACCTCACCTACGGCGAGTTCTCGCAGAAGTTCGCCAAGGCGGCGAAGGTGGCGCCGTTCCTCGAGGACCCGATCGTGGTCGAGGCCGCGGCGGGCGACTCGCCCGCGCCGCGCGGCGACGCCGCCGCCGACCTGATCGGCTGGGCCCACAACGAGACCTCCACCGGGGTCATGGTCCCGGTCGAGCGCCCCGCCGACGCGGGCGACGCGCTGGTCGCCATCGATGCCACCTCGGGCGCCGCCGGCCTGCCGCTCGACGCCTCGCAGGCCGACGTCTACTACTTCGCCCCGCAGAAGGGCTTCGCCGCCGACGGAGGCCTGTGGCTGGCGGCGCTCAGCCCCGCCGCGATCGCCCGGATCGAGGAGCTCGACGGCGCTGCCGACGGCCGCTGGCAGCCGGAATTCCTCTCGCTCGCCGTCGCCCTCGACAACTCGCGCAAGCAGCAGACCTACAACACGCCCGCCGTGGCGACGCTCTTCCTGCTCGCCGACCAGGTCGAGTGGATGCTCGGCAACGGCGGCCTCGACTGGTGCGTCTCGCGGACGCGGGACTCCTCGTCCCGTCTGTACGGCTGGGCCGAGCGGGTCGACTTCGCGACCCCCTTCGTCGCCGACGAGAGAAAGCGCTCCTATGTGGTCGGCACGATCGACTTCGACGACTCGATCGACGCCGCCGCGATCGCCAAGGCGCTGCGCGCCAACGGCATCGTCGACACCGAGCCCTACCGCAAGCTCGGTCGCAACCAGCTGCGCATCGGCATGTTCCCGGCGGTCGAGCCGGACGACGTCGAGGCGTTGACCGGATGCATCGACTGGGTGGTCGAGAACGTCGACGGCGTCCGGGCCGCCGGCTAGGGTCGCGCGCCCGATGAAGGTCCTGGTCAAAGAGAAGATCGCCGACACCGGCGTCGACCTGCTGCGCTCGAAGTTCGACGTCGACCTCGGGCTCGACATGAGCGAGGACGAGTTCCGCGCCAGGCTGCCTGAGTACGACGCGATCCTGATCCGCAGCGCCACCAAGATGACGCCGGAGCTGATCGACCTGGCGACCAACATGAAGGTGATCGGCCGGGCGGGCACCGGGGTCGACAACGTCGACATCCCGGCGGCGACGCGACGCGGGATCATCGTCGCCAACGCGCCCGAGTCGAACTCGGTCGCCGCCGCCGAGCACACCCTGGCGCTGTCGCTGGCGATGTTCCGCAACGTCCCGCAGGCGCAGGCGACGCTGGTCGCCGGCCGCTGGGACCGGGCCAAGTTCAAGGGCGCCGAGCTCTACGGCAAGACGCTCGGCGTGATCGGCTTCGGTCGCATCGGCCAGCTCGTCGCCAAGCGCGCCCAGAGCTTCGACATGGAGGTCCTCGCCTTCGACAAGTTCGTCTCCGCCGAGCGCTTCCGTGAGCTCGGGGTCGAGGGCTGCGACGAGCTGGGCGACCTGCTCGGCCGCGCCGACCTGGTCACCCTGCACACGCCGCGGACGCCGGAGACCGAAGGGATGATCGACGCCGCGGCGATCGCCCAGATGAAGGACGGTGCCCGCATCGTCAACTGCGCGCGCGGCGAGCTGATCGTGCTCGACGATCTCCTCGCCGGGCTCGAGTCGGGCAAGCTGGCCGGCGCCGCGCTCGACGTCTTCCCCGAAGAGCCCTTCACCGAGCACCCGATCTTCCGGCGCGACGACGTCGTCGTCACCCCGCACCTGGGGGCATCGACCGCCGAGGCGCAGGACCGCGCCGGCGTCGTCACCGCCGAGCAGGTGACCGAGGCGCTGACCGGCGGCGTGGTCACCAACGCGGTCAACATCGCCGCCGTGCGCCCCGAGGAGATGGAGGCGCTGGCGCCCTTCGTGCCGCTCTGCGAGAAATTAGGAAGACTCGCGCAGGGATTGAGCCAGGGCTCGGTCGACCGCGTCACCGCCGAGTTCCGCGGCCGGCTCGCCTCCTACGACACCCGCCTGCTCGGGATCGCCGTCCTCGTCGGCATCCTCTCCGGCAACACCGAGACCCCGGTCAACCTCGTCAACGCGCCGCAGATGGCCGAGGAGCGGGGGATCGAGCTGGTCGAGACGAAGGACTCCGGCTCCGAGGACTTCACCGAGCTGGTCACCGTCCGACTCGGCTCGGGCGACACCGAGGTCGAGGTCGCCGGCACCGGGGTCGGTCCCCGCAACGAGCCCTACCTGGTGTCGGCCTGGGGCGAGAGCTTCTACCTGCCGTTCGCCGAGCACATCACGGTGTTCCGCTACGCCGACCAGCCGGGGATGATCGGTCGCGTCGGCACCGCCTTCGGCGAGGAGGGCGTCAACATCGTCTCCGCCGCGGTCGGCGCCGAGCAGGGCGGGGCGGGCGCTGCGGTGATGGCGCTGACCACCGATGCACCGGTCCGCGCCGAGGCGCTGGAGACGATCCTTGGCCTCGACGGCTTCTCGGTAGGGCGCTCGGTCGACCTCTGACCAGGGGGCCGCAACGTCGGCGTCAAAGGACTGTTACAAGGGTGATGAAGCGTCTCTCCCTACTCGTCCTGGCGACCGTCGTCCTGGTCGCCTCGCTGGTCCCCGCCGCCACCGCCTCGTCGGCGCAGTCGGCGTCGCCGTCGGCGACCCGTACGGTGGCGACCGCCGAACGCTCGCTCAACATCGTCCTCGACGGCAGCTCCGGCAACGACCGGATCACGATCGCGCTCTCGGTCGACGGCCGCTCCTACGAAATCGAATCTGCGCAGCCGCTCGAAGTGGGAGGCACCGTCTGCACGCATCCGGAAAAGGACCCCGACGCGCTGCTCTGCGAAGCGACTCCGATCGCGGGCTTCGAAATCAACACCGGCGCCGGCAACGACGCCGTGATCCTCGGCAAGAACGTGCCGGTCCCGGCGACGATCCGCGGCGGCGAAGGCGACGACGTGCTGGTCGGCGGGGCGGGGGCGGACAAGCTGATCGGCGGCCCCGGTGACGACGAACTGAACGGGCGCGGGGGGAACGACCTGCTGCTCGGCGGGGCGGGCGATGACACCCTGATCGGCGGTGCCGGCGACGACAGGCTGGTCGGCGGCCCCGGCCGCAACATCGAGCTCGGCGGCCCGGGCAAGAACGTCGTCGAATAGCTAGGCCGTGGCAGCGGATCGCCGCCGCGCCGGCGACCCGCCGACGAAGAGAATCGCGATCGCGAGCCCGACGAGGGCGATCCCGGCGTCGAGCCGGAAGGCGGCCTGGAAGCCGTCGATGAAGGGCGGGTTGAAGCTGGAGAAGATCGTCGTCGTCAACCCCAGCCCGATCGAGCCGCCGGCGATCTGGAACATGTAGACGATCCCGCCCGCCAGGCTCGCCTGCGATTCGTCGACCGAGGTGACCCCGGCGGTGGTCGCGGTCGGATAGAAGCTGCCGATCCCGATCCCGAGCACCAGCATCCCCGGCACCAGGGCGCCGTAGCCGGCGTCGCCGCCGACCAGCGAGAAGAGGACCGCGGCGCCGCACATGCAGCCCGCCCCGATCACCGCCAGGCGCTTCGCCCCGAGTTTGCCGTAGAGCGGGCCGGCGACGAAGGAGACAAGGGCGAAGGTGGCGAGCGCGGGCAACATCCCCAGCCCCGATTCCAGCGGCGAGAAGCCGAGTTGGCTCTCCATCAGCTGGGGCAGGTAGAGGAGCGAGGCGAAGAAGGTCGCCGACATGCAGAGGATCGCCACGCAGGAGGCGGCGAAGTCGCGGTTGGCGATGATCGCCGGCGGGATCAGGCCGTGGCGCCCGGCGCGCCGCTCGATCGGCACGAAGGAGACGACGCCGACCACCGCGATCACCAGCATCGCGATCACCCGCGGGTCGCCCCAGCCCCAGTCGTCGACCTGGTCGAGGGCGACCAGCAGGCTGACCAAGCCGATCGAGATCGCGGCGATCCCCGGGTAGTCGATCTCGTGATCGGAGTCCTCGGCTTCGGTGAGGTGGACGCTGGACCAGATCACGGCGATCGCGAAGGCGGCGATCGGCACGTTGAGGAAGAAGATCCAGCGCCAGGTGAGGAGGTCGGTGAAGACGCCGCCGATCAGCGGCCCGATCGCGTTGCCGAGCCCGGCCGCGCCCATGATGATCCCGCCCGCCAGGCCCGCCTTGTCTTCCGGCAGGATCGCGTAGGTCATGCCGATGATCGAGGGCAGCATCAGCGCCGCGCCGACCCCCATCAGGGCGCGGGTGACGATCAGGATCGACTCGTTCGGCGCCGCCCCGCCCGCGGCCGAGAAGAGGGCGAAGAGCGTGGCGCCGAGGAAGAAGGCGTCGCGTCGGCCGAACATGTCGGCGAGCCGGCCGCCGGTCACGATCATCACGCCGAAGGTCAGCGCGTAGGCGTTGACCACCCACTGGATCGTGTTGATGTTGGTGTCGAAGTCCTTCTCCATCGTCGGCAGCGCCACGTTGATCGCGGAGAAGTCGTTGGCGATCGTCACCGTCGCGACCCCGATCGCGAACAGCGCCAGCCAGTTGATCCTGGTTTTCGCCTGCATCGGGGCGGCAGGCTACGCCACCGGCCGGCGGTTGCGCTACCCTCCGCGGTGGAAATGGCCTTTCCGCTGAACAGCCTCGCGCTTCTCCTTCTCCTCCCCCCTCGGGGGGAATAGCGCTGGGCGGCGCGATAGCCGCGAGAGACAAAGGCCATTGAAGAGTTAGAGAGAAGGAGGGGTCCCATGGGACCGCAAAGCACCGACGTATCCGAGGCAAACGTTTCCCCCGACGCCGATCGCGTCCAGATCTTCGACACCACGCTGCGCGACGGCGAGCAGTCGCCCGGCATCTCGCTGAACCCGGCGGAGAAGGTGGAGATCGCCCAGCAGCTGGCGCGGCTGGGGGTCGACATCATCGAGGCGGGCTTCCCGATCGCCTCGCCGGGTGACTTCGAAGCCGTCCAGCGGATCGCCCGGCAGGTGGAGGGGCCGGTCATCTGCGGCCTGGCCCGCACCCACAAGGCCGACATCGACGCCGCCTGGGGAGCGGTGAAGGACGCCGAGCGGCCGCGCATCCACACTTTCATCTCGACCTCCGACATCCACATCGAGCACCAGATGCGGACCGACCGCGAGGACGTCAAGGGCCAGGCCAAGGCGGCGGTGACGATGGCCAAGGCCTACTGCGAGGACGTCGAGTTCTCGCCGATGGACGCGACCCGCTCGGACTTCGAGTTCACCGCCGAGGTGCTGCAGATCGCGATCGACGCCGGGGCGACGACGATCAACGTCCCCGACACGGTCGGCTACGCGACGCCGGAGGAGTACGCGGCGATGTGGCGGACCTTCTACGAGCTGGTCCCGGACCTGCGGGGCGTCGTCACCTCGGTCCACTGCCATGACGACCTGGGGCTGGCCGTCGCCAACTCCTACGCCGGGGTGGTCGCCGGCTGTCGCCAGGTCGAGTGCGCGATCAACGGGCTCGGCGAGCGCGCCGGCAACTGCTCGCTGGAGGAGATCGCGATGCTGATCCGCGTCCGCGCCGACCAGCACGGCTTCACCACCGGCATCAACAGCCGCGAGATCGCCCGCACCAGCCGCATGGTCAGCCGCCTGACCGGCTACCCGGTGCAGCCGAACAAGGCGATCGTCGGCCGCAACGCCTTCGCCCACGAGTCCGGGATCCACCAGGACGGCGTGCTGAAGGAGCGCACCACCTTCGAGATCATGGACGCGACCGAAGTCGGCTTCGAGTCCAACTCGCTGGTCCTCGGCAAGCACTCCGGCCGCCACGCGCTGAAAGACGCCCTGGAGCAGATGGGCTACAAGGTCGAGGGCAACGCCCTCAACTCGGCCTTCAAGGCGTTCAAGGAGGTCGCCGACCGCAAGAAGCAGGTGACCGCGCTGGACCTGGAGGCGATCGTCTCCGACGAGATGCGCACGCGCGAGGACGCCCACGAGCTGGCCTCCTTCGAGGTCTCGGCGGCGAGCGGCGCCGAGCCGCGGGCCCGCGTCGGCGTCGTCCTGCCCTCGGGCGAGACGGTCGTCGGCGAGGCGACCGAGGGCGACGGCCCGATCGACGCCGTCTTCCGCGCGATCAAAGCGGCGACGGGGGTCGAGAGCGAGCTGGTCAAATACACCGTCGAGGGAGTGACCGGCGGCGACGACGCCCTGGGCGAGGTCACGGTCCAGCTCCGCACCGCCGGCGCCCTGGCCTCCGGCTCCGGCGTCGCCACCGACATCATCGAGGCCAGCGCCCGCGCCTACCTGCGAGCCCTCTCCAACTCCCTGGAAGGCGCCGCGACCCGTGAGGCCGAGGCGGCCACCGCCGAAGCCGCCATCGAGCGCACCCCCGGCCCGTAACCCGGGTCCCCTCCCTCACCGTCTGCATTTCACCGGCCCACAGCCGGTCGATTGCAGACGGTCGAGGCGGGGTTTCGTGCTCTGCTTACAAGCGTCCGTGATAACGTACGAACATCGTGGCGACCGTGGCCCCTGCACAGACCGATCCCATTGCCGCCGTCGGGCCGCGCATCCGGGCGTTGCGGGAGGCGATGTCGCTGTCGCTGCGTGACCTGGCCGAACGCTCGGGCGTCAGCGCCCAGATGCTCTCGCAGGTGGAGCGGGGAGAGACGTCGCCGACGCTCGCCGTCGCCGCCAAGATCGCGGCCGGGCTCGAGCTGACGCTGTCCCAGCTTCTGCGCCTCGACGAGGGCCGGCACGTCGCCGTCTCCCGCGCCACCGAACGGCGCTCCAGTCGTCGCGGCGGGCACCTGATCGAGGAGCTGACGCCGCCGCTGCCGGGTCAGCGCGCCGACGTCTCCCTGCACGTCCTCGACCCCGGCGCCACCACCGGCGGCGCCGCCGACCCGCCGATGCACGAGCCGGGCAGCCGCGAGACCGCGATCGTCCTCTCGGGCTCGCCGGCGCTGATCATCGAGGGCGAGCGCACCGAGCTTCGCGAGGGGGACAGCGTCACCTTCGACGCCGACCTTCCGCACCACTTCGAGAACCAAGGAAACGAACCGACCCGCTTCATCGCGGTGATAGCCGCCGGACTGAGGAGGAGCTAGCAGTGCCGAAGAACATGTTCGAAAAGATCTGGGAGCAGCATGAGGTCAGCGAGGGGCTGATCTACATCGACCTGCACCTGGTCCACGAGGTCACCTCGCCGCAGGCCTTCGACGGCCTCCGCCTGGCCGGTCGCCCGGTCCGCCGCCCGGACAAGACCCTGGCGACCGCCGACCACAACACGCCGACCGACGGCACGATGGCCGCCCGCCTGATCGCCGACGAGCTCTCCCGCGTCCAGGTCGAAACCCTGGAACGTAACTGCGAGGAGTTCGGGCTGAAGCTGTACAGCCTCGGCTCCGACCGCCAGGGGATCGTCCACGTGATAGGCCCGGAGCTGGGCGTCACCCAGCCCGGCATGACGATCGTCTGCGGCGACAGCCACACGGCCACCCACGGCGCCTTCGGCGCGCTGGCCTTCGGCATCGGCACCTCCGAGGTCGAGCACGTCCTCGCCACCCAGTGCATGGTGCAGAAGAAGCCGCGCACGATGCGGATCAACTACGCGGGCCTGCTGGGCGCCGGCGTCACTCCCAAGGACCTGATCCTGGCGACGATCGGCAAGCTCGGCACCGGCGGCATGACCGGCTTCGCGGTCGAGTTCGCGGGCCCCGCGGTCGAGGCGCTCTCGATGCCCGGCCGGATGACGATCTGCAACATGACGATCGAGGGCGGCGGCCGGGCGGGCATGATCGCCCCGGACGAGACCACCTTCGAGTACGTCAAGGGCCGCCCCGGCGCGCCACCGGACTTCGACGCCGCCGTCGCCCGCTGGCGGGAGCTGCCGACCGAGGACGGCGCGACCTTCGACGAGGAGGTCGACATCGACGCCGCGGCGATCTCGCCGATGGTCACCTGGGGCACCAACCCGGGGATGGTCGTCCAGGTCACCGACTCGGTCCCGGATCCGTCCCAGATGGACAGCCCCGCCGACCGCGAAGCGGCCGAACGCGCGCTCGCCTACATGGGCCTGGAGGCGAACACGCCGATGACCGAGATCGCCCCGGAACGGGTCTTCATCGGCTCCTGCACCAACAGCCGCATCGAGGACCTGCGCGAGGCCGCCGAGATCGTCGACGGCCGCAAGGTCGCGAGCTCGGTCCGGGCGATGGTCGTCCCCGGCTCCCAGCAGGTCAAGGCGGCCGCCGAAGCGGAGGGCCTCGACGACGTCTTCCGCGGCGCCGGCTTCGAATGGCGCGAGGCGGGCTGCTCGATGTGCCTGGGCATGAATCCCGACATCCTCGACGAGGGCGAGCGCTGCGCCTCGACCTCGAACCGCAACTTCGAGGGCCGGCAGGGCAAGGGCGGGCGCACCCACCTGGTCAGCCCGCGGATGGCGGCAGCCGCCGCCGTCGAGGGCCACTTCGTCGACATCAGAGATTGGAGCTAGAGACATGCGCGCGATCGACGTGATCGAGGGCAAGGTGTCGGTGCTGGACCGCAACGACGTCGACACCGACCAGATCATCCCCAAGCAGTTCCTGAAGCGGGTCGAGCGGACCGGCTTCGGCGAGTTCCTCTTCTACGACTGGATCCGCGACGGCGAGATCGAGCTGGAGCCGAACCCGATCCTGGTGACCGGGCGCAACTTCGGCTGCGGATCGTCCCGTGAGCACGCCCCCTGGGCGCTGGAGGACTTCGGCTTCGAGGCGATCGTCGCGCCCTCGTTCGCCGACATCTTCTACTCCAACTGCACCAAGATCGGGCTGCTGCCGGCGATCGTCGACGAGGCCCACTGCCAGGCGATCGCCGCGGC
Source organism: Solirubrobacterales bacterium (assembly GCA_047601885.1). GTDB lineage: Bacteria > Actinomycetota > Thermoleophilia > Solirubrobacterales > 70-9 > VAYN01. The sequence continues at coordinate 156,297 of JASGIK010000001.1, read as the reverse complement.
GGGGACGGCGCGGATCGACCTCGACGACCAGACGATCGACTGCGGGACGACCGGCGTCTTCCCCTTCGAGGTGCACGAGGAGGTCAAGCACCGGCTGCTGAACGGGCTCGACGACATCGGCATCACCCTGCAGAACGTCGCCGCGATCGACGCCTACGAGGGCTCGGACCGCATCCACGGCCCGGTCACGACCAGCATCTGAGGAGGTCGCGATGGCGCCGGTGGGAGAATGGGACGCGACCGGCTACCAGCGGGTCTCGGTCCCGCACGAGGAGTGGGCGGCGGCGCTGATGGAGCGCCTGCCGCTGGCCGGGGACGAGACGGTGCTGGACGCCGGCTGCGGCACCGGCCGGGTCACGCGGATGCTGGTCGAGCGCCTCCCCGCGGGCCGGATCGTCGCCGTCGACGGCTCGCCGGCGATGGTCGAGAAGGTGCGCGAGGTGGTGCGCCCGACCGACTCGGCGTTCGTCGCCGACCTCACCGCGCTGGAGCTGGAGGAGCCGGTCGACGCGATCGTCTCCAGCGCCGTCTTCCACTGGATCCCCGACCACGAGGCGCTCTTCGCCCGCATGCGGGCGGCGCTCCGCCCGGGCGGCCGGATCGAGGCGCAATGCGGCGGCAAGGGCAACCTCGACGAGTTCCGGCGCGTCTCCGGCGAGATCGTCGCCCGCGAACCGTACGCGGCGCACCTCGAGGCGGCGGGCTTCGAGGAGCCCTGGTTCTACGCCGACGCCGAGGAAACCGCCGAGCGCCTGCGCGCCGCCGGCTTCGACGAGGTGAGGACCTGGCTGCAGCCCTGGGACGTGATCCCGCCCGACCCGCGCGAGTTCATGCGCACGCTGATCCTCAAGCCCCACGTCGACTCGTTGCCCGCCGCGCTGCACGAGCGGTTGCTCGACGAGGTCGCGGCGGCGGTCGGCGATCCCTTCAGCATCCGCTACGTCCGCCTCAACATCTCCGCTGTCGCCGCCTGAGTAGAGTCACGCGCCATGCCAGAGACCCCCAATATCGTCGTCCTGCCCGGTGACGGGATCGGCCCCGAGATCGTCGCCGCCACCCGCGAGGTCCTCGACTCGCTCGGAGATTTCGACTACGACGAGCGCCTGATGGGAGGCTGCTCGATCGACGCCCACGGCGTCGCCCTCACCGACGAGGTGCTGGACGCCTGCAAGGCGGCCGACGCGGTCCTCCTCGGCGCCGTCGGCGGTCCCAAGTGGGACACGACCAACCCCGACGACCCGCGTCCCGAGCAGGGCCTGCTCGGCCTGCGCAAAGGGATGGGCCTCTACGCCAACCTGCGCCCGGTGCGCCCGAGCCCGGCGCTGATGGGCGCCAGCCCGCTGCGCGAAGACCGGATCTCCGGCACCGACCTGCTGGTCGTCCGCGAGCTCACCGGGGGGATCTACTTCGGCAGGTCCGGCCGCGAGGGCGACGCCGCCTTCGACACCTGCGAGTACGACGCGAGCGAAATCGACCGCATCGCCCGCGCCGCCTTCGACGCCGCCCGCCGCCGCGCCGAGGGCTCGGGGCGCAAGCCCAAGGTGACCTCGATCGACAAGGCCAACGTGATGGAGACCTCGCGGCTCTGGCGCGAGGTCGTCACCCGCGTCGCGCCCGACTACCCGGACGTCACCCTCGACCACCTGCTGGTCGACAACGCGGCGATGCAGCTGGTCAGCCGCCCGGCCGACTTCGACGTGATCGTCGCCGAGAACCTCTTCGGCGACATCCTCAGCGACGAGGCGGCGATGCTCACCGGCAGCCTCGGGATGCTCCCGTCGGCCAGCCTCGGCGCCGAGGGCGACCCGGGCCTCTTCGAGCCGGTCCACGGCTCGGCCCCGGACATCGCCGGCAAGGGCATCGCGAACCCGCTGGCGACGATGCTCTCGGCGGCGCTGATGCTGCGCCACGGCCTCGGTCGTCCCGAGGAGGCGGCGCGGATCGAGGCGGCGGTCGATCAGGTGCTGGAAGACGGCCTGCGCACCCCCGACCTGGCCGGCGGGCCCGCCGCACCACCGCCGATGGTGGACGTGCCCGCCGAGGTCGAGGTCGGCACCGCGGAGATGACCGCCGCGGTGCTCAAGGCCCTGTCCGAGGACTAGGACGCGGTGGTCGCCCAGACGCCGGAGGCCGTCAGGTCACCGGCTTCTTTGGCCTTCGCCGTCAGCAAGGCTCCGAGGCGGGTGCTTTCCGCGGTCAGCGTTTCGAGCGCCGTTTCGGTGGTCAGGTAGAGGCAGACGTAGCCCGCCGCCGCTTCCGGCGTCGTGTTGCCGGAACCGAGGCCGGGGCACTGCGTGGTGTAGGGCCCGCCGCTCGGGATGACCACCGTCGTCGTCGGGTTCGCCGCCAGCAGCCACTGGAAGCTGATCGCCCCGTGTGCGGTATCGCCGGCCGCCGCGGCGGTCCCGCCGAGGCTGAACACGCCGCGCTCGGTCTGGCCGCTCTTCAGCGTTTCGACGTTGCCGTAGGCGCCCTTGGCGAGCTTTTCCTTGGTGATCGTTTCGTTGGCGATCTTCGCGCCGGTCACGGCCAGTTCGTTCAGGTTCGCGGTCGTGACGGCCTTTTCGGCGAGTTTCGCCGAGGTGACGGCCTTGTTGTTCAGCTTGTTCGTGGTGACGACGTTGTTCTTGATCTTTTCCGCCGTCACCGCGCCGGCCGCGATCTTGCTGGTGCTGATGATCCCGGCGCCGAGGTTGCCCGGCAGCACCGCGTTGGGGCCGAGCTTGCCGGCGGTGACGGCCTTGGGCGCGATCTTGCCGCTGGTCACGCTCTTGTTGGCCAGCGCCTTGGTGGTCACGGCACCCTTCTTGATCTGGGCCTTGCCGACGCTGTTCTTGGGTAGGCCGGCCGCCACCGCGGCGCCGCCCAGGGCCAAGAACAGAGCCAAAGTGGCGACCACGTTCGCGTAGGTCAGCCGGGGACGAAATCGCTTCATCCTGTTTCCTCCTTCAGTGGTTTCTCGGGGTCCTTCGAGATGCTTGGTTTCAACCCCTTCGATCCATCGGGCATAATCCCCCCAACATGGATGCCTGCGATTTGATTTGGAAGAACGGCGAATTCGTCGACTGGGACGACGCCAAGGTGCACGTGCTGACCCACGGTCTGCACTACGGCACCGGCGTCTTCGAGGGCATCCGCGCCTACGACACCGAGCGCGGCCCGGCGATCTTCCGCGCCCAGGAGCACTACGACCGGCTGCTGAAGTCGGCCGAGCTCTACTACCTGCCGCTGCCCTTCTCGGCGGAGGAGCTGCGCCTGGCGACGCACGAGCTGATGCGCCGCAACGGGCAGCGCTCCTGCTACATCCGCCCGCTGGCCTTCCGCGGCTACGGCGAGATGGGCCTCTACGCCGACTCGGCGCCGGTCGACGTGATCATCGCCACCTGGCCCTGGGGCGCCTACCTCGGCGACGAGAGCGCCGGCAAGGGCATCCGCGCCAAGGTCTCGAGCTGGCGGCGGATCAGCCCGGCGGGCCTGATCCCGCACGCGAAGGCCTCTGGCGCCTACCTCAACTCGATCCTCGCCAAGACCGAGTCGGCGAAAGCCGGCTACGACGAGGCGATCCTGCTCGACGAGCGCGGCTTCGTCTGCGAGGGCTCGGGCGAGAACGTCTTCGTGGTCCGCGACGGTGAGATCCTCACCCCGCCGCACACCGCCTCGATCCTCGACGGGGTCAACCGCAAGTCGGTGATCCAGATCGCCCGCGACCTCGGCTACACCGTGGTCGAGCGCGACATCGCGCGCTCCGAGCTCTACCTCGCCGAGGAGGTCTTCCTGACCGGCACCGCGGCCGAGATGGTGCCGGTGCGGGAGGTCGACGACCACGACATCGGCGGCCCCGGCGAGATCACCCGCCACCTGCAGGCGAAATTCCTCGACGCGCTCTACGGCCGCGCCGAGGAGTACCTCGAGTGGCTCGACTTCGTCGACGTGGCGCCCGATACACCGGCCGCCGACCGCGACGGCGCCGCCATCGGCGCCGAGGAGATCGAGTCCACCGACGAGACGATCGGGCGAATTACCCCAGCCGCCTAGCGGCAGGCGCGGCCCCGCGGCCGCGCGCGCCGGGCCTCCCGACCGAGGCCCACCCGATCTCTCTTCGAACTCGAAAGGCAGTACCCAGATGGAACAGGTGAAGCTCTACGACACGACCCTGCGGGACGGGATGCAGGGCGAGGGGATGTCGCTGTCGGCGCCGGAGAAGGTGCGAGTCGTGAAGGCTCTCGACGACCTCGGCGTGCAGATGATCGAGGCCGGCTTCCCGAGCTCCAACCCGAAGGAAGAGGAGCTCTTCGACTCGCTGTCGGCGCTGGAGCTGGAACGCGCCGTCGTCTGTGGCTTCGGGATGACCCGGCGGCGCGGGGTGGAGGCGGCCGAGGACCCGGCGCTCCTCACCCTGACCGACTCCTTCGCCCCGGTGGTGACCTTGGTCGGCAAGACCTGGGGACTCCACCTGGAGAAGGTGACCAAGGTCTCGCGCGAGGAGAATTTGGCGATGATCGCCGAGTCGGTCGCCTTCTGCCGCGAGCGGGGCAAGCGCGTCGTCTACGACGCCGAGCACTTCTTCGACGCCTACCGCGAGGACCCCGGCTACGCGCTCAGCTGCCTCGAGGCGGCGATCGACGCCGGGGCCGAGAACGTCACCCTCTGCGACACCAACGGGGCCGGCCTGCCCGACCAGATCGCTGCCGCGACCGAGGTCACCGTGTCCCGCTTCGGCGACCGCGCCGAAGTCGGCATCCACGCCCACGACGACGCCGGCTGCGGCGTCGCCAACAGCCTCGCCGCGGTCAACGCCGGGGCGCGCATGGTGCAGGGGACGGTGAACGGCTACGGCGAGCGCTGCGGCAACGCCAACCTGACCACGATCCTGCCCGCGCTGCAGCTGAAGATGGGCTTCGACGTCGTGCCGGCGCGGAACCTGGAGACGCTGACCGAGACGGTCCACTTCGTCGACGAGCTCTGCAACCTGGTGCCGAACCCGAACGCCCCCTACGTCGGCCGCAACGCCTTCGCCCACAAGGGCGGCATGCACGTCGCCGGGGTCGAGGCCGACGCGCGGACCTTCGAGCACATCGAGCCGGCCGCGGTCGGCAACGAGCGGGCGATCCTGCCCTCGGAGCTGTCCGGCAAGGCGACGATCCGCGACCAGGCGCGCGCCGCCGGGATCGAGATCGACGACGCGACCGCCGCGCGGGCGATCGAGAAGCTGAAGGAGCGCGAGCACCACGGCTTCCACTACGAGGCCGCGCCGGCCTCCTTCGAGCTGCTGCTGCGCCACGAGGCGGGCGTCTACAAACCGCTTTTCGAGCTGGAGAGCTACCGCGTCGTGACCACTCGGCGGGCCGGGGGAGAAGTCGAGACCGAGGCCACGGTGAAGGTGCACGTGGACGGCGAGCGCTACGTCACGATCGCCGAGGGCAACGGCCCGGTGAGCGCCCTCGACAAGGCCCTGCGCCAGGCGATCACCGACCGCTACCCGCACATGCGCGACATCGAGCTGACCAACTTCAAGGTGCGGATCCTCGACCAGGACCGCGGCAGCGACGCGATCACCCGGGTGCTGCTCGACTCCGCCGACGGCGAGCGCGAGTGGGGGACGACCGGCGTCTCCGGCAACGTGATCGAGGCTTCCTGGCAGGCGCTGGTCGACTCGCTGGAGTACGCGTTCCAGTGAGCGCGGAGCGAGCAAGCATCCATATCTGATGATTTTGCGAGTGAGTGGCGAAGCGTGAACATTTATGGCGAGTAGTCCCGAAAACCAAATCCCGCTGGCAAGCCCCGAGCTTGGGCCTCGTGAGGAGGAGCTCGTCCTTGAGGTCTTGCGCTCGGGCCGGCTCTCGCTCGGCCCGATAGGCGAGCGCTTCGAGCGCGCCTTCGCCGAGTTCCTCGGCGTCGAGGACGCGGTCGCGGTGTCGAGCGGCACCGCGGCGCTCCACCTCGGCGTGCGCCAGCTCGGCTGGGGGCCCGGGGACGAGGTCCTGACCAGCCCCTTCACCTTCGTCGCCACCGCCAACTGCCTGCTCTACGAGGGCGCGCGGCCGGTCTTCGTCGACGTCGACCCGGAGACGCTCGATATCGACGTCGAGGCGGCCGCGGCGGCGGTCACCGGGAAGACCGCCGGCCTGCTGCCGGTCGACATCTTCGGCTGGCCCGCCGCCTGGCCGGAGCTGGAGGCGCTCGCGGCGCGCCACGATCTCGGCGTGCTCGAGGACGCCTGCCAGGCGCTCGGCGCGATCGACTCGGAGGGCCGCATGGTGGGTTCGCGCGGCAACTTCTCCACCTTCGCCTTCTATGCCAACAAGCAGATGACGACGGGTGAGGGCGGCATGATCGTCCCCACCGACGCCGCGGCGGCGGCGCGCCTGCGCAGCGAGCGCAACCAGGGTCGCGCGGTCGACATGGGCTGGCTCGACCACGACCGGCTCGGCTTCAACTACCGGCTCTCCGACGTCGCCGCGGCGATCGGCCTGGCCCAGGTGGAGAAGCTGCCGCGCCTCCTGGAGGAGCGCGCCGCGGTCGCCGCCCGCTACGCCGAGCGGCTCGCCGAGGCGCCCGGGATCGCGGCGCCGATGGCGGCCCGCGGCCGCGAGGTGCGGAGCTGGTTCGTCTACGTCGTGCGGCTCGCCGACGAGGTCGACCGCGACGCGGTGATCCTGCGCCTGCGGGAGCGGGGGATCGACTCCAAGTCCTACCTGCCCTCGATCCACCTCTTCCCGCACATCCGCGAGCTCGGTTACCGCGAGGGCCAGTTCCCGGTCGCCGAGGCCGCCTCGGCCCACTCGCTGGCGCTGCCGTTCTTCCCCCGGATGAGCGAGGCGCAGGTCGAGCGGGTCTGCACCGAGCTGGCGGCCGCCGTCGACGCCTCGGTGCGGGGACCGAGATAATCAGCAGCACCTCGCCATGGCCCGCTTCCCCGGCCCCAGATAATCAACAGCCCAGCACCCGATGGCACGCTTTCCAGGCAATAAAGACTCAAGGGACTCCCCGGCCCGGTTCCGCAAAGAGCCGGACCCGCGCTTCTGGCGGATGAACCGCTCGTTGCCCTTCGACTGGCAGCTGGCGCCCTACGACATCCTCCAGTCGCAGGCACACGCCCGCGGCCTCGTCCGCGTCGGCGTGCTGACCGAGGCGGAGGCGGAGGAGATCGCCGCCGGGCTCGACCGGGTCGGCGCCCGGATCGAAGCGCCCGGCTTCGCCTTCGCGGAGTCCGACGAGGACATCCACTTGGCGATCGAGCGGCTGCTCGGCGAGGAGATCGGCGCCCTGGCGGGCAAGCTCCACACCGGGCGCTCGCGCAACGACCAGGTCGCCACCGACGTCGCGATGGTGACGGGCGCCGCCTCGCGGCGGGCGATGCGCCTCTGCGCGACGACGATGGAGAACCTGCTCGGCCTCGCCGAGACGCACCGCGACTGGCCGATGCCCGGCTACACCCACCTGCAGCGCGCCCAGCCGGTCTACCTCGGCCACCACCTGCTCGCCTACTTCTGGATGCTCAGCCGCGACGCCCGCCGCTTCGACTTCGCCGCCGAGTCGGCCAGCGTGATGCCGCTCGGCTCCGGCGCCCTGGCCGGCGTCAACTGGCCGCTGCCGCGGGAGGTGGTCGCCGCCGAGCTCGGCTTCGCCGCGATCACGCCGAACTCGCTCGACGGCACCTCCAACCGTGACTTCGTCATCGACTACCTGAGCGCCGCGGCGACCTGCGCGATGCACCTCTCGCGGCTCGGCTCGGAGCTGGTGATCTGGTCGAGCACCGAGTTCGGCTTCGTCGAGCTGGACGAGGCCTTCTCCTCCGGCTCCTCGATCATGCCGCAGAAGAAGAACCCCGACGCGGCCGAGCTGCTGCGGGCGAAGAGCCCGCGGGTGGCGGCGGCGCACCAGACCCTGCTCGGGGTGATGCACGCGCTGCCGCTGACCTACGGCAAGGACATGCAGGAGGACAAGGAGCCGCTCTGGGACGCGATCGAGACGATCGAGTCGAGCCTCGAGGCGGCGGCCGGGATCCTCGAGGGCATCGTCTTCGACCGCGAGGCGCTGGAGCGGGCGTCCGGCGACGAGATGCTGGCGGCGACCGAGGTCGCCGACCTGCTGGTCCGCCAGGGCGTGCCCTTCCGCGAGGCGCATGGGATCGTCGGCGAGCTGGTCCGCAAGGCGATCGAGGGCGACGTGTCGCTGTCAGGGCTCAGCCGCGAGCAGATCGCCGCGACCTCCGCGGCGCTCGACGGCGCCGGTGGCGACGAGTACTACGAGGTCTTGCAGCGCGGCAGCTGGCTGGAGTCGAAGACCGTCGCCGGCGGCACCGGCTCGGAGCCGCTCGCCGCCCAGATCGCCGCCGCCCACACCGCCCTGGTCGCGGTCCGCGAGGCCGCGGGGGCGTCCTGAGCGACCCGACCGCCGATCCCGGCGCTGCCGGGCCCAGGCGAGCGGACGCTCGCCTGGGGGCTGACTTCTTTGCCGGGTCGGTCCATGACGTGGCCCCGGCCCTGATCGGTTGCCGTCTCTTCTTCGCCGGCATCGGCGGCGTGATCGTCGAGGTCGAGGCCTACGAACGCGAAGACCCGGCCAGCCACTCCTTCGTCGGCCTCACCGAGCGGACCAAGGTCATGTTCGGCCCGCCCGGCCGCGCCTACGTCTACCTCTCCTACGGCATCCACCAGCTGCTTAACTTCGTCTGCGAACCGGAAGGGGACGCGGCGGCGGTGCTGATCCGCGCGCTCGAGCCGACCAGGGGCCTTGGCGCGATCCGGGAGCGTCGCCCGGCGGCGCGGAGGGATCTCGATCTCTGCTCCGGCCCCGGCAAACTGACCGAGGCCCTCGGCATCTCCCTGACCCAGAACGGCGATCGCCTCGACCAGGACCCGTTCCTGCTCCTCCCGCCGCAGGGCGACCCTCCGGAGGTCGTCACCAGCCCCCGCATCGGCATCACCAAAGCGGTGGAGCGCCCCTGGCGCTTCAGCGCCGCCGGCAGCCCCTACGTCTCCCGCCCGCGCCCGGCCTAGCCGGTCGATCGCGCGGTGTGGCCCGCAGCTGTGGCGGCGCGGAGGACCAAGCGTCTGCGGTGCGTGCTTCGCGGCCGTGGCGGCCGTCCGAGTTGCGTCCCGGGCGTCTCGTGGCGGCCCGGGCAGGCTGCCCGCCTGCCACGAGACGCCCGGGACGTGAGGCTTCCGCAGGGAAGTTCACACAGGCGTGGGAGAGATGCCGGGAACGTGACCCTTCCCCATGCGTCCCGTCACAGGATCGGCGCCCTCCCCGGATGAGTTCGCACTTTCGCTCGCCATACGAGCAGAACTGCGAACTCACCAGGGGAGGCATGAGGAAGACGGGAGGAAGCGTGGACTTCCCCGCTCCTCGTCACGGATCAGGGGACTTCGTGGAGGAAGGCACGCATCTCTGCGCCGGGGCACGCCCGGGCCCTCGCCTCCCCCCGCATCCCCGGCCTTCTCGGTGGCGGCCACAGCCTGCCCGGGCCGCCACCGAGAAGGCCGCGTCCCTTTCAGCTTCGGGCGCCAGCTCCCGCGGCCCGAACCCTCCACGGAACCAATCACCCCCCGCGTTCGCAGAAACGCTCGGATAGCGAGCGGAAGTGCGAACGCGCCGGGGCCTCGCCAGGACGCGGCGAGCGCTCGTGGCGCGGAGTCGATCCTCTAGCCGGCGGTCACGCCGCCGCCGGCGGTGCCGCCGCCTTCGGTCGGCGTTTCTTCTTCCGGCGCCGCTTCTTCGGTCGCTTCTTCGACTTCTTCGGCCGGTTCTTCGGTTTCGCCGCCGGTCGCTTCTTCGACTTCTTCTTCGCCTTCGTAGCCTTCGGTTTCGTAGCTTTCTTCCGGCGCCACGTATTCGGCTTCTTCGTATTCCCCGGCTTCGATTTCTTCTTCCGCTTCGCTGCCGGACTTGCCTTCTTCTTCCTTCTGCTTCTTCGCTTCTTCCTTCGCCTTCTTTTCGGCCAGGTGCTGCTTCTTGATTTCTTCCCAGGCCGTGATCACGCGGTTCCAGATCAGCGCCGGATAGGTGCCGCCCATCACCGGCCCGCCGTTGTAGAGCGTCAGCATCGGCGTGGTCGTGTCGGGGTAGCCGACCCAGACGCAGGCGGTCACTTCGGCGGCGACGCCGCCGCAGAACCAGGCGTCGCCCTCTTCCTCGGTGGTGCCGGTCTTGCCCCACTCTTCCGAGGCGCCGGTCGAGGCGGCGGTCCCGGTGCCCTCGCTGACCACCGTTTCCATGATCGACTTCTCCTCCTTGACCGTTTCTTCGTTGAAGACCTGGTGGTGGACCGGCTTGTTCTGGCCGCCGCTGATCGGCTTGCCGTTCTTCGTCACTTCGGTGAAGGCGACCGGGGTCTTGCCGGGGGTGGGGGCGAAGGTGCCGGAGATGCGGTCGCCGTCGTTGCCGATGGTCGTGTAGGCGTAGGCCCAGGCGAGCGGCGAGACGCCTTCCTTCAATCCGCCGAGCACCATCGCCGGGTTGAGCGAGATCGAGTCGTTGTAGCCCGCCTTGTGGATCGTCTTGGCGATCGATCGGGTGCGGTCCTCGATCGTCTTCCCCTTCAGCCCTTCGAGCGCCAGGCCGGCGTAGATCGAGTTGTCGGAGTAGGTCAGGCCGCAGGCGATCGAGCAGGAGCCCAGATAGCCTTCTTCGTCGTTGTGGACGGTGAAGACTTCGCCGCCGTGCTTGCCGAAGTGGAAGGTCCGCTGTTCGGAAGGAAATTCGGTTTCCGGTGAGATCCCCTCTTCGAGCGCCGTCAGCAGCGTGAAGGGCTTGATCGAGGAGCCCGGCTGTCTTCGCCCCTGGGTCGCCAGGTTGAACTGCGACTTTTCGAAGTTGGGGCCGCCGACCATCGCCTTGATGCCGCCGGTGTGGTCGTCGATGACGACGACCGAGGCGGTCGCGGGGGAGTAGCCGAGGTAGGAGCTGACCGCTTCTTCGGCCGCTTCCTGCAGCTGCAGGTCGAGGGTCGAATGGACTTCGAGGCCGCCGAAGTAGGCCTTCTCCGGGCCGTAGCGTTCGACCAGCTGCTGGCGCAGGAAGGCGGTGAAGTACGGGGCGCGCGATTCCAGCGTCGGCGGCTTGATGTCGGCCGGGGCGGGGAGCGCCTTGTGGATGCTTTCGACGTACTGTTCGTGCGTGATGTAGCCCTGTTCGAGCATCTTTTCGAGCACCAGGTTGCGGCGGGCCAGGGCGGCTTCCGGGTCGGCCTTCGGGTCGAAGGCCGAGGGCGAGGCGATGATCCCGGCCAGCGTCGCCGCCTCCCAGGGCTCGAGCACCGAGGCGCAGGGCTCCGCTTCGGTGCCGCAGCCGGGGTGGGCGGCGCCGAAGTAGGTCCGCGCGGCGGCCTCGATCCCGTAGGCGCCCTCGCCGAAGTAGATCGTGTTGAGGTACTCGGTGAGGATTTTGATCTTCGACCAGTGCTTGTCGAGTTTGTAGGCGAGCGCCGCCTCGCGGAACTTCTCCAGCACCGTGCGGCTGCCTTCTGCTTCCAGTGCGTTCTTGACGAACTGCTCGGTGATCGTCGAGGCGCCCTGCTGGGCCGAGCCGCTGGCGAAATCGCTGACCAGGGCGCGGGCGATGCCGCGCAGGTCGACGCCGTCGTTTTCGTAGAAGCGCGCGTCCTCGATCGCGACCACCGCATTTTTCATGTTGGGGCTGATCTGCGAGGAGTTGAGGAGGATCTTGTTCTGGTCGGAGGAGAGCGTGCCGATCGTGCGACCGCTGGAGTCGACCACCTCGCTGTTTTTCTGCGCCTTGTACTCGGCGAAGTTGTAGATCGCCGGCAGGTCCTGGGAGATCGCGGCCATCATCCCGAAGACCATCGAGATCACCGCCAGGATCCCGAGCCCGAGCAGCACGAAGAGGAACCGCAGCTTTTTCAGGCGCGGCTTGGATCGTTTCGGCGGGCCGGGCGCGGCCAGGGCCGGCGGGGTCGCCGGCGGTTCCGGCGGGACCTCGCCGCCGTCGCTGCGTCGACGCTTGAGTAAGGAGACGGCCATCGGGGGGTGAACACCAGGCGAGTCAAAAAAATGCGCCCGAGCGGGCATCGGGACCCGTCGAGCGAGGCGCGGAGTCTAGCATTGGGCCGGTGCCGGACTTGACGCGCAACGCGGTCGACGTGCTGCCCGAGGGGCGCCTCGCCGAGCAGCTGGAGCTGGGTCGGCCGCTGCGGGTGAAGCTGGGGATCGACCCGACCACGGCCGACATCCACCTCGGCCACACGGTCGTCCTCGGCAAGCTGGCCGAATTCCAGGCCGCCGGCCACACCGTCGTCCTCATCGTCGGCGACTTCACCGCCCGGGTCGGCGATCCGAGCGGGCGGGCAAAATCGCGGCCGCTGCCGACGGCGGAGGAGATCGAGGCCAACGCGACCACCTACCAGGAGCAGGCCTACAAGATCCTCGACCCGGAGCGGACCGAGGTGCGGCGCAACGGCGAGTGGCTCGACATGAAGCTCGACGAGCTGCTGAAGCTGATGGCCTCGACCACGGTGGCGCGGCTGTTGGAGCGCGACGACTTCCAGAAGCGGATGGCGACCAACGCGCCGATCGCCGCCCACGAGCTGCTCTACCCGCTGTTGCAGGGCTACGACTCGGTGGCGGTCGACGCCGACGTCGAGCTCGGCGGCACCGACCAGAAGTTCAACCTGCTCTTCGGCCGCGACGTGCAGGCGGCCTACGGCCGCCCCCAGCAGTCGATCCTGACGCTGCCGATCCTGGTCGGCACCGACGGCGCGCAGAAGATGAGCAAGAGCCTCGGCAACTACATCGGGGTGACCGAGCCGCCGGCGGAGATGTTCGGCAAGCTGATGAGCATCCCCGACAAGGCGATGGACGACTACTTCCGCCTGCTACTCGGCGCCGAGGGACGGCCGGACGGGCCGCCGAACCAGGCGAAGCGGGAGCTGGGCCGACGGATCGTCGACCGCTTCCACGGCGCGGGGAGCGGGGAGGAGGCCGAGGCGGCCTTCGACCGCGTCTTCGTCAAGCACTCCGTCCCCGACGACATCCCGGTGGTCGAGCTCGGCGACTACCTGGTCGACGGCGGCGTCGAGATCCACCTTCCACGCCTGCTCGCGGGCGCTTTCGGGCTCAGCTCGAGCGAGGCGCGCCGCCTGATTTCCCAGGGTGGTGTAAAACTCGACGGCGAGCAGCTCGCGACGGAGCCGCTCGACGTTCCCGCTGAAGCCCTGGCAGAGCGGGTTTTGCAGGTCGGCAAGCGCCGGTTCGCAAAACTTCACAGCTCGGACTAGACAAGCTCTTCCGGAAGCGCTATATTCCGTCGCCCTCTGGGGCTCCCATGCGGAGCCCCGGCGTCTGAGAGAGGCGAATCCCGCCTCGGAGGCGCAGCGGTCTTTGAAAACTGAGCAGCGTGCATCTCCGCGGGTCTTTCCAATCGACCTGCGGAATGTTCAGCCCGACCCATTCGGTGCGCCAGCGCGCCGAATGGTCTTGATTTACCTCGTCATGACGGTCGCCGTACTTGTGTACTCGGCGGCCATGAAGTCATTGACAGGCTCTCTGTAGAAGTACATTTCACGGAGAGTTTGATCCTGGCTCAGGACGAACGCTGGCGGCGTGCTTAACACATGCAAGTGGTGCGACGAACCAGGGCTTGCCCTGGGGCAAAGCCGCGAACGGGTGAGTAACACGTGAGTAATCTGCCCCGATGACCGGGACAACCCGAGGAAACTCGGGCTAATACCGGATGTGGTGCCTTGGCGTAAGCCTTGTCACTAAAGGAAGCTTCGGCCTCCGCATCGGGAGGAGCTCGCGGCCCATTAGCTAGTTGGTGGGGTAACGGCCTACCAAGGCGACGATGGGTAGCTGGTCTGAGAGGACGATCAGCCACACTGGGACTGAGACACGGCCCAGACTCCTACGGGAGGCAGCAGTGGGGAATCTTGCGCAATGCGCGAAAGCGTGACGCAGCAACGCCGCGTGGGGGAAGACGGCCTTCGGGTTGTAAACCCCTTTCAGGAGGGACGAAGGTTCGCCGGTGAATAGCCGTGCGGATTGACGGTACCTCCACAAGAAGCTCCGGCTAACTACGTGCCAGCAGCCGCGGTAATACGTAGGGAGCAAGCGTTGTCCGGAATCATTGGGCGTAAAGCGCGCGTAGGTGGCCATGTAAGTCCGCTGTGAAAGTCAAAGGCTCAACCTTTGAAAGCCGGTGGATACTGCATGGCTAGAGTACGGAAGAGGCGAGTGGAATTCCTGGTGTAGCGGTGGAATGCGCAGATATCAGGAGGAACACCAATAGCGAAGGCAGCTCGCTGGGACGTTACTGACACTGAGGCGCGAAAGCGTGGGGAGCGAACAGGATTAGATACCCTGGTAGTCCACGCCGTAAACGATGGGTACTAGGTGTGGGAGGTGTCGACTCCTCCCGTGCCGTCGCTAACGCACTAAGTACCCCGCCTGGGGAGTACGGCCGCAAGGCTAAAACTCAAAGGAATTGACGGGGGCCCGCACAAGCAGCGGAGCATGTGGTTTAATTCGACGCAACGCGAAGAACCTTACCTGGGCTTGACATGTCAGTGACCGCCGTGGAAACACGGTTTTCCTTCGGGACACTGTCACAGGTGGTGCATGGCTGTCGTCAGCTCGTGTCGTGAGATGTTGGGTTAAGTCCCGCAACGAGCGCAACCCCCGTCCTATGTTGCCAGCATTAAGTTGGGGACTCATAGGAGACTGCCGGTGACAAACCGGAGGAAGGTGGGGATGACGTCAAGTCATCATGCCCCTTATGTCCAGGGCTACACACGTGCTACATTGGCGCATACAAAGGGCAGCAATACCGCGAGGTGGAGCAAATCCCATAAAGTGCGCCTCGGTTCGGATTGGAGGCTGAAACTCGCCTCCATGAAGGTGGAGTTGCTAGTAATCGCAGATCAGCAATGCTGCGGTGAATACGTTCCCGGGCCTTGTACACACCGCCCGTCACACCACGAAAGCGAGCAACACCCGAAGCCGGTGGCCTAACCGCAAGGAGGGAGCCGTCGAAGGTGGGGCCCGTGATTGGGGTGAAGTCGTAACAAGGTAGCCGTAGCGGAAGCTGCGGCTGGATCACCTCCTTTCTAGGGAGATTTCTCTAGAACGTCGACCGGGCTGGTCGGCCTATTCGTAGGTCTTGAACGCTGCTCAGTTTTGAGAGACCACCTCCGGAGAACCCGGAGGTGCGCCTCGGTGGACCTTGAAAACTGCACAAGCCAATAATTCGAAAGCTCGCGCGACGCGAGCTTTCGAGGGTAATTTGTTTTAACGATTCACACCTCTTGTAGGAGTGGATCGCTCACCGTCAAGATAGTAAGAGTTTACGGTGGATGCCTTGGCACCAGGAGTCGATGAAGGACGTGGACGGCTGCGATAAGCCGCGGTGAGGCGCTGAACAGCCTTTGACCCGCGGATCTCCGAATGGGAAAACCCGACGTCGGTAATGCGGCGTCATCTATCGCTGAATACATAGGCGGTAGAGGTGAACCGGGCGAACTGAAACATCTAAGTAGCCCGAGGAATAGAAATCAACCGAGACTCCCTGAGTAGTGGCGAGCGAAAAGGGATCAGCCCAAACCCCGCATCTGTAAGTGGCACACGTTGGATGTGGGGGGTTGTAGGGCGTCTTGCCCAGGCCGTGCCGGCCTGGCGACAGTTACAAAATCAGGTGTTAACCGAAGCGAGTGGAACCTCGCACCACAGAGGGCAATCGTCCCGTAGGTGAAAGCGCGCTGATCTGTCGATAGACGTTCCTGAGTAAGACCACACCCGTGAAACGTGGTCTGAATCTGGGGGGACCACCCTCCAAGGCTAAGTACTACCTGGTGACCGATAGTGAACTAGTACCGTGAGGGAAAGGTGAAAAGCACCCCAGAAGGGGAGTGAAATAGTACCTGAAACCGTAGACTTACAAGTGGTCGGAGCACCTTCGGGTGTGACGGCGTGCTTTTTGCATCACGAGCCAGCGAGTTACTCGTCAGTGGCAAGGTTAAGCGATGAGCGGAGCCGCAGCGAAAGCGAGTCTGAACAGGGCGACACAGTCACTGGCGGTAGACCCGAAACTGAGCGAGCTATCCATGGGCAGGCTGAAGCGGGGGTAAGACCTCGTGGAGGGCCGAACCGACCTAGGTTGAAAACTGGGCGGATGACCTGTGGATCGGAGTGAAAGGCTAATCAAGCTCAGAGATATCTGGTTCTCTCCGAAATATATTTAGGTATAGCGTCGATTGATTGCGTTTCGGCCGTAGAGCACTGTTTGGATTAGGGGCCCTACCAGGTTACCGACTTCAGGCAAACTCCGAAGACCGTTACGGTTAAATCGGCAGTCAGTGTGCGGGGGATAAACTTCGTACGCGAGAGGGAAACAACCCAGACCATCAGCTAAGGACCCTAAGTGTTACCTAAGTGGCAAACGATGTCCGAATGCAGAGACAACCAAGAGGTTGGCTTAGAAGCAGCCACCCTTAAAAGAGTGCGTAACAGCTCACTGGTCAAGTGTTCGGGCGCGGATAATTCAACGGGGCTCAAGGTAACCTCCGAAGCTATGGGTGTGCAGGCCTGCGGGCTCTGCACGCGGTAGGAGAGCGTTCCAGCTGCGTGAAGCGGATTCGTAAGGCTCCGTGGAGCGGCTGGAAGTGAGAATGCTGGCATGAGTAACGAAAGTGGAGTGAGAATCTCCACCACCGATAGTCCAAGGTTTCCTGAGTAAAGTTCGTCTGCTCAGGGTTAGTCGGGACCTAAGGCGAGGCCGAAAGGCGTAGCCGATGGCCAACAGGTTGATATTCCTGTACCACGTTGCTTCCGTTATGACCGATGGGGGGACGGGGAAGGGTAAGGGAACCCAGGCGATGGTCGTCCTGGGGCAAGTACGTAGCCAGTCGCCGTAGGAAAATCCGCGGCGGCGTTTTGACGCGAGGTGCGATGCCAGCTGGCGTATGCCGGCAAGTCCCTGATCCCATGCCTCCGAGAAAAGCCTCTAGGCAGGATTCGCGTGCCCGTACCGATAACCGACACAGGTGGACAAGTAGAAAATACTAAGGTGAGCGAGCTAACTCTCGTTAAGGAACTCGGCAAAATCGTCCCGTAACTTCGGGAGAAGGGACGCCCCGTTAGGGTGAACTCCATACGGAGGGAGCTCGAGGGGGCCGCAGTGAATTGGTCCAACCGACTGTTTACCAAAAACACAGGGCTCTGCTAAGTCGTAAGACGACGTATAGGGTCTGACGCCTGCCCGGTGCCGGAAGGTTACGCGGACTTGTTAGCTCTTCGGAGCGAAGCAGCGAAGCTAAGCCCCGGTAAACGGCGGCCGTAACTATAACGGTCCTAAGGTAGCGAAATTCCTTGTCGGGTAAGTTCCGACCTGCACGAATGGCGTAACGAGTTGGACGCTGTCTCAACGAGAGGCTCGGTGAAATTAAAGTCTCGGTGAAGATGCCGAGTACCCGCAGCTAGACGGAAAGACCCCGTGAACCTTTACTGCAACTTGATATTGGAGTCTGGGGTATCTCGCTCAGGATAGGTGGGAGACTTTGAACCGGTGACCTTGGTTGCCGGGGAGTCACCCTTGAGATACCACCCTTGGTGCTCTGGGCTTCTAACACCGCGCCGTGATCCGGGCGGTGAACAGTGTCAGGTGGGCAGTTTGACTGGGGCGGTCGCCTCCTAAAATGTAACGGAGGCGCCCAAAGGTTCCCTCAGCACGGTTGGAAATCGTGCGTAGAGTGTAAAGGCAACAAGGGAGCTTGACTGCGAGACCGACGGGTCGAGCAGGAACGAAAGTTGGGCTTAGTGATCCGGCGGTAGCAAGTGGAAGCGCCGTCGCTCAACGGATAAAAGGTACTCCGGGGATAACAGGCTTATCGGTTCCAAGAGTCCACATCGACGAACCGGTTTGGCACCTCGATGTCGGCTCGTCGCATCCTGGGGCTGGAGTAGGTCCCAAGGGTTGGGCTGTTCGCCCATTAAAGCGGTACGCGAGCTGGGTTCAGAACGTCGTGAGACAGTTCGGTCCCTATCTGCTGTGGGCGTTGGAGAGTTGAGAGGAGTCATCCCTAGTACGAGAGGACCGGGATGAACGTGCCTCTGGTGTATCTGTTGTCCTGCCAAGGGCACCGCAGGTTAGCTACGCACGGAACGGATAACCGCTGAAAGCATCTAAGCGGGAAGCCGTCCTCGAGATGAACTCTCCCATCCCTTCAAGGGAGTAAGACCCCTGGTAGACCACCAGGTTGATAGGCCGGCGGTAGAAGTCCAGCAATGGGCGTAGCCGACCGGTACTAATGGTTCGAGGGCTTGACGGATATTTTGATCCAAATTACCCATGTTGGCCTGTGCAGTTTTCAAGCTCCACCGAGCGTCTCGCAAAATTCCGGTGGTGCATAGCGAAAGGGAGACACCTCTTCCCATTCCGAACAGAGCAGTTAAGCCTTTCAGCGCCGATGGTACTTGGGGGGCAACCCCCTGGGAGAGTAGGTCGCCGCCGGTTCTTCATATGACGAATTCTGAGCCGCCTTCGGGCGGCTCTTCGTCGTTCTTGGGGCGGGGGTGGTCGCTGGAGCTGGCGCCCGGAGGGGAGCTGGCGCCCGAAGCTGAGGGAAGGGACGACCAAGGGACGCGGCCTTCTCGGTGGCGGCCCGGGCAGGCTGTGGCCGCCACCGAGAAGGCCGGGTGACGTGGGGAGAGGCCAGGGTCCAGGCCGGTGCGCCACAGAGATGCGCGGGAGGCGAGAGAAAGGTGACCTGTTCCGTGACGAGGACTCCACGAAGGTCACGGTTCCTCAGGGGTCGAGGAAGCGCGGTCGACCTGAGGCTCCCTATAGGTACCTCAGGTCGACCGCGTCTCCAGAGGGTGCGACGGATCCGTGACCTTCGAGGAGGAAGCGTCACGCCTTCCGCGCAGATCCCGGCGGAAACGTCACGGCCCGGCGGCGGTCCCGCGGGGAAGCCTCACGTCCCTGTGGCGATCCCGCAGGAAGCGTCACATCCCTGGGACTTCCCGCAGAAACCCTGACGTCCCGGGCGTCTCGTGGCGGCCACAGCCTGCCCGGGTCGCCACGAGACGCCCGGGACGTACCTCGGACGGGCGCCACGGCCCCGAATCACGCAGCGGCCGCCCCCGCCACGGCCCGAACCCTTCGCGCAACACACCCCGGCCCAGCCCAAGCCCAGCCGCCACGGCTTAGGCCCTCCGGACCCGCCGGGGCGCGGAGCTCTCAGCTCCCTCTTAAAACTCGTAGTGGCTGCAGACCCGGTCGAAGAGACGATCGCCGCCTCGCCGCCGCGGCCCCGAGCAAGGAGTGGGGGTCGGGCGACGATGGCGGGTCTCGCAGCTCGGAGGAGTGCTCCCAACGGGCTCTAGCCCGTACTCGCCGAGCGTGGCGAAGTCGATCATCAGGTCGACGGCGTCGGTCAGTCGCGCCGTTAGCGTTTGCTTGCAATCGAACATGGGTTCGTACTGTAGGACCCCCTCCGGACGCCTTGGGGTTTTTGCAACGAAGCTTGCATGGGCGCCAGAAAATGCCCGCAAATCGCACGTTTCTCTGCGCCGTTACGAACTGACGTTCGTGGTCTTTGCGCATATGAGGAGACGTTGACAATCGCCGAGCGCGCGCCGGCGGACCGTCCCCACGGTCCGCGCGCACGTCGCGGCCGCCGCCGTGACTGTGGCAGCGCCGCGAACCCCCAGAAGCGCATCTCGAGACGACCTTTCCGGAACTCTTGCCGTGGCACGCGGGCCACGCTCCTTACGTCTCGCGGGCTGGATCGTAGAGTGACGGCCATCACTTTGCAAGTGGCCCGCCTAAATTCCTGGAGGGCAGCCGGCGAGGGCTCGGTCCGGCCGGTCGTTACCCTGCGTCAGCCCATGGAGAAATTCGTCATCGAAGGCGGTGCGCCGCTCTCCGGCGAGGTCACCGTCGCCGGCAACAAGAACGCCGCCCTGCCGATCCTCGCCGCCTGTCTCCTGACCGAGGAGGAGGTGCTGCTGCATCGCGTGCCCCGGATCCGCGACACGGAGGCGCAGATCGCCCTGCTCGCCAACCTCGGCGTGACGGTCGAGTGGGTCGGCGACAACAGCGTCAAGCTCTGCGCGGCGGCCGTGAGCGATCCGGTCGTCGACGAGGATCTCTCCAGCCAGATCCGCGCCTCGTTCCTGCTCGCCGGGCCCCTGCTGGCCCGCTTCGGCAACGCCAAGATGCCGCCGCCCGGCGGTGACTTCATCGGCCGCCGCCGGCTCGACCCGCACCTCGACGCCTTCACCGACCTCGGTGCCCGCGTCGATGGCTCCCGCTGGATCGAGCTGAGCGCGCCGACCGGCCTCTGCCCTTGCGAGATCTTCATGGACGAGCCCTCGGTGATGGGCACCGAGAACGCCCTGATGGCGGCGGCCCTGACGCCCGGACCGACGACGATCTCCAACGCCGCCTCCGAGCCCCACGTGCAGGATCTCGCCCGTCTCCTCACCGCGATGGGCGCGCGGGTGGACGGGGTCGGCTCCAACGTGATGGTGGTCAACGGACAGAGCTCGCTCGGCGGCGCCGAGTTCACGATCTGCCCCGACCACATCGAAGTCGGCAGCTTCATGGCGCTGGCCGCGGCGACCGGGGGAGAGCTGCGCATCCGCGACGCCGGCCCGCAGGACCTGCGCAACGTGCGCCGTCAGTTCCGCCGCCTCGGGCTCAGGTCCGAGATCGAGGGGGAGGACGTGATCGTCCCCGCCGACCAGGAACTGGAGATCGAACCGGACCTCGGTGGCGCGATCCCGAAGATCGAGGACGGCCCTTGGCCCGCCTTCCCGGCCGACCTCACCTCGATCGCCCTCGCCCTCGCCACCCAGGCCGACGGCGAGATCTTGATCTTCGAGAAGATGTTCGAGAACCGTTTGTTCTTCGTCGACAAACTCGTCGCGATGGGCGCTCGGATCACGCTGTGCGACCCCCATCGGGCGATCGTCAGCGGTCCGAGCCGTCTTCACGGGGAGCGCGCCGCCAGCCCCGACATCCGCGCCGGGATGGCGATCCTCATCGCCGCCCTGGCCGCCGAGGGCCGCTCCGAAATCGGCGATATCCACCAGATCGACCGCGGCTACGAGCAGATCGACGAGCGCCTGCGCGCCCTCGGCGCCCGGATCGAGCGCGTCTCCGCCGACGCCGCGGCCTGACCAGGCGGCGGAAACCGCTCACACCGGCGCCGGGGCGGCCGCTCGGCCGACCGGTCAGGCTTTAAGGTCCGCCGCATGATCCACCCGATCCCACCCGGCACGCGCGACGTGCTGCCCGACGAGATGCGCGAGCTGCGTCGTCTCAACCGACGCCTGATCGAGGTCTTCGAAGGCGCGGGCTACGGCGAGGTGGCGACGCCCGCGATCGAATACGACGAGGTGCTCTCGCGCGGCGAGCGCGCCTCCTCGGCCTCCCCGTATCGCTTCTTCGACGAGAACGGCGACCTGCTGGCGCTGCGCAGCGACATGACGGTGCCGATCGCCCGCCTCGTCGCCACCCGCTTCGCCGACGCGTCGCTGCCGCTGCGCCTCTGTTACCTCGCCTCCGCCTACCGCGCGGTGCTGCCGCAACGGGGCGAGATGCGCGAATTCGTCCAGGCCGGGATCGAGCTGATCGGCGCCCCCGGCGCCGCGGGCACCGCCGAGGTGATCGGCGTGCTCGAGGCGGCCCTCGACGCCGCCGGCCTCGATCGCGCCGTCATCGGCCTCGGCGACGCCGACCTCTACCGTCGCCTGCTGGGGGAGCTCGGGGTGGAGGGGGAGGCGCGCGACGCCGTCCTCGGCCGGCTCGCCACCCACGACCTGGTCGGGCTCGAGGCGGAGCTGGCGGCGGCCGGGATCGGCCCCGCGGCGATCGAGACCTGCCTGGCGCTCTCCCAGCTGCGCGGCGGCGCCGAGGTGCTGGAGCGCGCCCACGAGATCGGCGGCGAGCTGGTCGAGCTGACCACGACCCGCCTGCGCGAGACCTACGAGGAGCTGGTCGAGCGCGGCACCGCCGAGCGGGTCCAGATCGACCTCGGCCTGCTGCGCGACCTCGGCTACTACAGCGGCGCGATCTTCGAGGTCTACGACCCGGCCCTCGGCCACGTCCTCGGTGGCGGTGGCCGCTACGACGACTTCCTCGCCAACTTCGGCCTCGACCTGCCCGCGGCCGGCTTCTCCCTCTACCTGGAGCGCGTCCACGTCGCCCAGATGGAGGAGGAGTCGCGGCGGCGCGAACGGGGGGCGGTGTGATGGTCACCGGCGTCGCCCGCGCCGACGGGCCGCTGAAGCTGGCGGTGCCGCGCGGCGCGCTCTTCGGCGAAACGCTCGACGTGCTCGACGCGGCCGGGGTCGACACCGCCGCCGCGCGCGGCGACTCGCGCTCGCTGATCTTCCACACCGACGAGATGACCCTGGTGACGATGCGCCCCTCCGACGTCCCCACCTACGTCGAGGCGGGCGCCGCCGACCTCGGCATCACCGGCAAGGACGTGCTCCTGGAGCAGTCCGACCGGGTCGTCTATGAGCTGCTCGACCTCGGCTACGGCAAGTGCCGGATGGT
The DNA here is from genome assembly GCA_047601885.1 of Solirubrobacterales bacterium. Classification (GTDB taxonomy): domain Bacteria; phylum Actinomycetota; class Thermoleophilia; order Solirubrobacterales; family 70-9; genus VAYN01. Next base: position 133,776 of record JASGIK010000001.1, on the reverse strand, counting down.
GCTGGCCGGGCGGCGCGGCGACGAGCGCCTGGGCGAATCCCAGCGGCGCCTGGGGATGATGCGGATCGCGACCAAGTACCCGCGCATCGCCGAGCGCTACTTCGAGTCGACCGGGCGTCAGATCGAGCTGATCGAGGTGAAGGGCTCGGTCGAGCTGGCGCCGCTGATCGGGCTCGGCGACGGCATCGTCGACCTCGTCGCTACCGGCCGCACGCTGGCCGAGAACGACCTCGAGGTGCGCGAGGAGATCGTCGACTGCACCGCCCGCCTCGTCGCCAACCGCGTCGCCCACAAACTGCGGGCCGCCGCGGTGGACGACCTGACCGCCCGCCTGCGGGTGGCGAGCCGGGCATGAGGGCCGGGCGATGAAGCTGCAGCGCTTCGAGTGGGCCGGGGCGACGACGACGGCCGCCGCGGTGCGCCGCTGGAGCGCCGAGGCGGCGCCGCCGGTCGAGGTCGACTCGATCGGCGGGCTGGTGCGCGAGGGCGGCGACGCCGCGGTCCTCGCCCTGACCAGGCGCTACGACGCGCCGGACGGCGAGCTCTCCACGCTGCGCGTCGACCCGGCCGAGGCGGCCGCCGCGCTGGCGGCGCTCGACCCGGCGCTGCGGGCGGCGCTGGAGACGGCCGCCGCCAACGTCGCCGCCGTCGCCGCCGCCCAGCTGGGCGAGGAACGCACGGTCGAGCTGCCCCAGGGCCACTCGGTGCGGTTGCGCGAAGTGCCGGTCGCCGCCGCCGGGCTCTACGCGCCGGGCGGCCGCGCCGCCTACCCCTCGAGCGTGTTGATGACGGTCCTGCCGGCGCGCGCCGCCGGGGTCGGCCGGATCGCCCTGGCGACGCCGCCGAAACCGGACGGCAAGGTCCACCCGGTGACGCTCGCCGCGGCGGCGCTCTGCGAGATCGAGGAGATCTACGCGATCGGCGGTGCCCAGGCGATCTTCGCGCTCGCCTACGGGACCGAGACGATCGAGCCGGTCGACGTGATCGCCGGCCCCGGCAACCCCTGGGTGCAGGAGGCGAAGCGGGCGGTGTACGGGACGGTCGGGATCGACAGCCTCGCCGGGCCGTCGGAGCTGATGGTGATCGCGGGGCACGACACCGAGGCCGAGTGGGCCGCCTTCGACCTCTGCGCCCAGGCGGAGCACGGCGACGGCGCGCTGCTTGTCGCGGCGGTCGAGGAGCAGGTCCTTGACGCCGTCGCGGCGGCGACCGAGAAGCTTGCCGAGCTGCGTCCCGGCGTCTCCGGCTCGGCGCCGTTGGCGCTCGTCCACGTGCCGGACTCGGCGGACGCGGTCGACCTCTGCAACGCCTTCGCGCCCGAGCACGTCGAGATCCTCGAGGAGGACGCGACGTTGCTCGCCGAGCGGATCAGCACCGCGGGCTGCGTCTTCGCCGGCCGCTGGGGGGCGACCGCCTTCGGCGACTACGCGGCGGGCTCCAACCACGTGCTGCCGACCGGCGGCTCGGGTCGCTTCACCGGCCCGCTCGGGCCCGGCGCCTTCCGCCGGCGGATCTCCACCGTCTCGATCGACAAGGAGTCGGCGGCGGCGTTGGCGCCGCAGGTCGACGCGATCGCCCGCGCCGAGGGATTCCCCGTCCACGGCGAATCGGCGATGATCCGACGGTCATGAGCGCACGCGCGGCAAGCAAGGAACGCAAGACGGGGGAGACCGAGATCCGCCTCTCCCTGAACCTCGACGGGGGGGAGGCGAGCGCCGCCACGGGGGTCGGCTTCTTCGACCACATGCTCGACCTGCTCGCCCGTCACGGCAGGCTCGGCCTGGTGGTCGAGGCGAAGGGGGACCTGGAGACCGGCGGCCACCACACGGTCGAGGACGTCGGCATCGTGCTCGGGCAGGCGCTCGACGAGGCGCTCGGCGACCGCGCCGGGATCCGTCGCTACGGCTCCGCCCTGGTGCCGATGGACGAGGCGCTGGCCGAGTGCGCGATCGACATCTCCGGCCGCCCGCACTGCGTCTTCCGCGCCGATCTGCCGAAGGCCTCGATCGCGGGCTTCGAAACCGAGCTGGCGGAGGAGTTCTTCCGCGCCGTCGCCAACGCGGCGAAGCTGACCCTGCACGTCGACGTCCGCTACGGCTCCAACGTGCACCACATGATCGAGGGCGCCTTCAAGGCCTTCGCCCGGGCGCTCCGGGTCGCCGTCTCGATCGACCCCGAGGAGACGGGAGTGCCGTCGACCAAGGGGACCCTCAGTGAGTGAGGGCTCGCCCAGCGTCCTTGTCCTGGATTACGGGATGGGGAACCTGCGCTCGGTCGATAAGGCGCTCGAGCACGTCGGCGCGCGGGCGACCATCGGCGCCGACCCGGAGGCGGTGCGCGCCGCCGACGGCCTCGTCCTGCCCGGCGTCGGCGCCTTCCCGCGGGCGATGGAGCGGGTGCGCGAGACCGGCCTCGACAGGCTGCTGGCCGAGCGGGCGGCGGCGGGGACGCCGATCCTCGGCATCTGCCTCGGCATGCAGCTGCTCTTCGAGCACGGCGAGGAGCTCGGCGGCGCCGACGGTCTCGGCCTCCTGCCCGGCGGCGTGACGCTGCTCGACGCTCCCGGTCTGAAGGTGCCGAACATCGGCTGGGCGCCGGTCCGCTGGGAGCGCGAGTCCCGCCTCACCGCCGGGATCGAATCGGAGACGCCCTTCTACCTCGTCCATTCCTATGTGGCGCGGCCCGCCGGCGACGACGTGCTCGGCACCGCCGAGTACGGCGAGCGCTTCGTCTGCGCGGCCGAGCGCGGCAACGTCTTCGGCGTCCAGTTCCACCCCGAGAAGTCGAGCGCCGCCGGCCTCGCCCTGCTCGCCAACTTCACCGGCATCTGCGCGAAGGCCCCGGCCGCGGCGTGATCCTCTACCCGGCGATCGACATCCGCGGCGGGCACGCGGTGCGGCTGGTCGAGGGCGACTACGACCGCGAGACGGTCTTCGACGCCGACCCGCTCGACGCGGCGCTGCGCTTCGCCGACGCGGGCGTCCACGTCCTCCACGTGGTCGACCTCGACGGGGCGAAGGCGGGCGAGCCGAAGAACCTCGAGGTGATCCGGCGGATCGCCGACGCGGTGCCGTTCCCGATCCAGGTCGGCGGCGGGCTGCGCAATGCCGACTGTGTCGCGAACGTGCTGCGCGTCGGTGCCGAACACGTGGTGATCGGGACCGCGGCGATGCGGGACCCGGAGTTCCTCGACGCGATGCTGCGCGAGCACGGCGAGCGGATCGTCGTCTCGGTCGACGCGCGCGACGGCAAGGTCTCGCTGGCGGGCTGGACGCAGACCTCGGACGTCGAGGCGGCCGACGCCGTCGCCGACCTGACCGCGCGCGGGGTGCAGCGCTTCCTCTTCACGCCGATCGAGGTCGACGGCACGTTGGCCGGCCCGGGCTTCGAGCAGATGGCGAAGGTGGCGGCGGCGACCGACGCCTCGGTCATCTACTCGGGTGGCGTCGGCACGCTCGCCGACCTCGAGCGGCTGCGGGCCGAGGCGGCGCCGAACGTCGAGGGCGTGATCGTCGGCCGGGCGCTCTACGAGGGGCGCTTCACGGTCGACGAGGCCGTCGCCGCCCTGGCCTAGCCCGAGTTCGCACTTCTGCCCGCTATGCGGGCGAAACTGCGAACGCGCCGCTCGTCTAGCCTGGGACCATGCCGCTGAAGAGGGTCATCCCCTGCCTCGATGTCGACGCCGGACGCGTCGTCAAGGGGACCAACTTCGTCGGCCTGCGCGACGCCGGCGATCCGGTCGAGCTGGCCGAGCGCTACGACGCCGAAGGGGCCGACGAGCTCGTCTTCCTCGACATCACCGCCTCGCACGAGCGGCGCGAGACGATCGTCGAGCTGGCCCGGCGGACGGCCGACAACGTCTTCATCCCCTTCACGATCGGCGGCGGGATCCGCTCGGTCGAGGACGCCCAGGCGGTGCTCGACGCGGGCGCCGACAAGGTCTCGGTCAACTCGGCGGCGCTGGCCCGGCCGGAGCTGCTGGGCGAGCTCGCCGACCAGTTCGGTTCCCAGTGCGTGGTGATCGCGATCGACGCCAAGCGCGACGCCGAGGAGGAGCCGGCGACGGCGTCGCCGACCTGCGCGGCGCCGGCGGGCTGGTTCGGCGGCACCTGGGGCGTCTACGTGAAGGGCGGGCGCGAGCGGGTCGAGGGGCGCGACGCGGTCTCCTGGGCGCGCGAGGCGGTCGAGCGCGGCGCCGGCGAGGTGCTGCTGACCTCGATGGACCGCGACGGCACCAACGACGGCTACGACCTCGAGCTGACGCGCGCGGTCGCCGAGGCGGTGCCGGTGCCGGTGATCGCCTCGGGCGGCGCGGGGGAGCTGTCGCACCTGTCGGAGGCGATCGCCGAGGGCGGCGCCGACGCCGTCCTCTGCGCCTCGATCTTCCACTACGGGCAGCACACGGTCGCCGAGGCGAAGGAGCGCCTCGCCGCCGACGGGATCCCGGTCCGGCGCTAGCCGGGGACGGCTCAGCCGCCGCCCGCGGTCGTTTCGCCTTCGCGGTCGCGCAGGTCGGCCGCCAAGCCGGAGACGTGCGTTTCCCGCAGGATCTCCAGCCGCGCCAGTTCGTAGGGCTTCGACTTTTCGGCGAAGCCGGAGATCTCCGTCGTCGCCCCGGTGAAGCCCGCCTTTTCGACCGCTTCCACCACGGTCTGGTCGAACTGGCCCGCCGGGTAACAGAAGTTGTCGACCGGCACGTGGTATTCGCGCCGCAGCATCTTGCGCGAGCCCGCCACTTCTTTTTCCAGTTCTTCGGGCCCCAGTTCGGTCAGGTCGAGGTGGTGGATCGTATGGGCGGCCAGCTCCCAGCCCGCCGCGATCATCGCCTTGACGTTCGATTCGTACAGTTCCGAGCCTTCGGCCTTGAGGTTGAGGACGCCCGCCCAGCCGTGTTCGCGCAGGGTCGGCAGGGCGAAGGTGTACTGGGGGCGGTAGCCGTCGTCGAAGGAGATCACGATCGGCTTCTCCGGCAGCGTGCCGCCGTGGTACCAGGCTTCCTCCACCTGTTCCAGCGTCACCGCCTGGTAGCCCCGTTCTTCGAGCCAGTCCATCTGCTTCTTGAAGTCGGTGCGGCCGACGTACAGTTCGGGATAGGGGGCGCCTTCCGGTGGGTGGCCGAGGACGTGGTACTCGAGGATCGGCACCGGTCCGGTGTGAGGCTTCCAGTTCGCCTGCGGGGTCGAGTTGCGGACCTTGCCCGATTCGCCGGCGCCGGACTTCCTCGACTTGCCTTCGGCCGTCTTCTGGGACTTCTTGGCGTGGGTCCCGGCATTCCCGGTGTCTTCGCCGCCGGCGGAGTCGATCACGATGATCACGGCGACGATGACGACGGCGATCGAGGCGAGCGCGACGACGCGGCGGCGGATGATCTGGGCCCGGGTGGGGCCGCGGCGCCGCGTGCGCGGCCGGCGCTCCGGCATCCCCTCCTCGTCTTGCCAGTCGCTCGGCATCCGCGTCCCCGATCATCGTACGGATCCGATGAAAGGCGCCGGGCGATGAAGAGCGGGGAGGAGCTGGCCGAGGCGCTTGCCCTCGCCTATCCGGAGCTGGCCGCGGTCGCCGCCGCGGCGCCCGCCCCGGTCTACCTGGTGGGTGGCGCCGTGCGCGACCTGCTGCTGGGGCGCGGGCGGGCGGACATCGACCTGGTCGTCGAGGGCGACCCGGCGGCGCTGGCGGACGCGCTCGGCGCCGAGCCGCTCACCTCGCACTCGCGCTTCGGGACGATGAAGGTGGAGCTGGGCGACGAGGAGATCGACATCGCCGCGTCGCGTCGGGAGACCTACGTGCGCCCCGGCGCCCTGCCGAGCGTCGAGGTCGGTGCCCCGATCCGCACCGACCTGGCGCGCCGCGACTTCACCGTCAACGCGATGGCGGTACCGCTGGCGCACCCGGACCGGCTCCTCGATCCCTACGACGGCATGGTCGACCTCGACGCGGGCGTCCTGCGCGTGATCCACGACGAGTCCTTCGTCGACGACCCGACCCGGGCGATCCGCGCCGCGCGGTACGCGGCCCGCTTCGGCTTCGGCGTCGAGGATCACACGCGCGGGCTGCTCCTGGCCACCGACCTGGGCACGGTGACGCCCGAGCGCCGCGCGTCCGAGCTGCGTCGCCTGGCGGAGGAAGGGACCGCGACCCGGGGACTGGAACTGCTGGCGGGCTGGGGCCTGGTCGAGCCTCGCCCCGGCGGCGAGAGCTTCGCCCTCGCCCGCGAGGTGAACCGCCTGATGGCCGCTCCGCCCTGGTCCGAGGAGGCCGACCGCGCCGAGGCGATCCTCCTCGCCGCCCTCGGGCCGGAGGTCGACCTGGCCTGGGCGGACCACGAGGAGATCCGTCCGTCCGAGGCGGTGCACCTGGCTCGCGGTCACGACGCGCTGGAACTGGTCGTCGCGCGCGCCGCCGGCGCCGCCTGGCTCGACGACTGGCTCCGGTGGCGCGAGGTCAGCCTCGACATCACCGGCGCCGACCTGACCGCCGCCGGGCTCTCCGGCCCCGCCATCGGCGCAGGCCTCGAAGCCGCCCTCGCCGCCAAGCTCGACGGCGAAGCCCCCACCCGCGCCGACGAGCTCCGGGTCGCCCTCGCCACCGCACGTTGATGGGATCTGCTTGGCTCCAGGCGTGGAGTGGATCGAGACCGACGGAGTGCGCTGGCTTCGCGCCGAGCTGGGGGCGGCGGCCGATGGCGTCGGGCGCGTGGGGTTCGGGACGCGGGTCGGCGGGGTCAGCGGGGCGCCCTACGACACGCTGAACATCGGCGTGCTCACGGACGACGCGAACGCGGCGGTGGTGGAGAATCGGCGCAGGCTCGCGGGGGCGATCGGGGTCGATCCCGGCGACGTGCCGATCGGCCTGCAGGTCCACAGGGCCGACGTCGCGGTCCATGTCGGGCCGCAGGTGCCGAGCCCTTACGCCGAACCCGGCGCGGCGCTCGAAGAGGTCGACGGGCACGTCGTCCGCGGGCCGGGCCTGGCACCGCTGGTGCTCACCGCCGACTGCCTGCCGGTGGCGCTCGCCGGGCCCGGCGGGGTGGCGATGCTCCACTGTGGCTGGCGCGGCCTCGCGGCCGGGATCGTCGCCCGCGGCGCCGCCCTGGTCGAGGCCACCGGCGCCGCCGTCGGTCCGGGGATCGGGCCCTGCTGTTACGAGGTCGGGCCCGAGGTGGCGGCGGCCTTCGCCGATCTCGGCGAGGGGATCGCCGACGGGCGCATGCTCGACCTCCCCGAGGTCGCCCGCCGCCTGCTCGGCCGCGCCGGCGTCGAGACGATCGAGTCCGCCGGCCTCTGCACCTTCTGCGAGGCCGAGCTCTTCTTCTCCCATCGTCGTGACCGCGGCCTCACCGGTCGCATGGGCAACCTCGCCTGGATCGAGGCGCCCGGCGGAGAGCCGTCGGGCAGGACCTGATCCATGCCGCGGACGCTCTTCCACGACATCGACCCGGCCCGGGTCCGCGCCAACCTCGAGGAGGTCACCGCCGAGGCGGCGGGCCGCGCCGAGGTCCTCGTCGCCTGCAAGTACGTGCCGGTGGAGGAGATGGGGGCGCTGGCGGCGGCCGGGGTCACCCTGGTCGGCGAGAACCGCCAGCAGGACCTCGCCGCCAAGCACGCGGCCTACGCCGCCGACTTCACCTGGGACTTCATCGGCAACCTGCAGAGCCGCAAGGTCAAGCAGATCCTGCCGCTGGTGCGGCTCGTCCACTCGGTCGCCACCGACTCGGTGCTGGAGCAGCTCGGCCGCCACGGCACGCCGCAGACCGAGGTCCTGATCGAGGTCAACGTCGCCGAAGAGGAAGGGAAGGGGGGCGTCGCGCCCGCCGACCTGGCCGAGTTCATCGGCCGCTGTCCGGTCCGCGTCTCCGGCCTGATGACGATGCCGCCCTTCGCCGCCGACCCGGAGGCCTCGCGTCCGCACTTCGCCCGCCTCGCCGAGCTGGCCGCCGCCAACGGCCTCGAACGCCTCTCCATGGGTACCTCTCAGGATTGGCGCGTCGCGCTCGACGAGGGAGCGACGATCATCCGTCTTGGATCGGCGCTATTTGTGTGATTCAGCGCTAATCTGGGTCCTCGATCGAGGTCATCAAAATTCATCAAAAGGAGTCGGCCGCGTGAGGCCGAAACAGCCCCTACATGGCTCTACGGGATAGTTGGCATAAAGCACTTGTCTACTTCGGCCTCGCCGAAGACCAGGACTACGGTCCGGAATACGAGGAAGACTACGAGCCGGAAACCGGCACCGAGGAAGTCTTCGAATCGCGCCGTGAACGCGACCGCGATCCGGCCCCGGTCCGTCGCCTGCCGACCTCGCGTCGCGCCCGTCGCGACGAGATCGACGACATCTTCGGCGACGACGAACCGATCGCCGCGAGCCGCACCCGCACGCTGCGCCCGGTCGACAACGGCGGCGACATCCAGGTCCACCTGGTCATTCCGCGCAACTTCAACGACGCCCAGCAGGTCGCCGACCAGTTCAAACGGTCGGTGCCGGTGATCCTCAACCTGCAGACCGCCGACCACGAGCTCTCCAAGCGGATGATCGACTTCTGCTCCGGGCTGACCTACGCGCTCGACGGCGGCATGCAGCGGATCGCCGAGAAGATGTTCCTGCTGACGCCGCGCAACGTCGAGGTCTCGGCGGAGGAAAAAGCGCGGCTGATCGACAAGGGCTTCTTCAACCAGTCCTGAGTCGGGACCGCGGCCGGGGTAGGCTGGGCGGATGAGCGATTGGCCCTCCATCTCCTACCCGGAGTGGAGCGGGACCTGCGACACGCTGCACGCCCACACGCAGGTGCTGGGCAAGCTGGCGGCCGAACTGGCGCCGCCGGAGCCGCAGCTCCAACACGCCGCGCTGCGCCTCACCGCGCGCGGCTGGGAGACCCTGCCGCTGCCCGCGCCGGGCGGGTCGGGCTCCTTCGTCGTCGCCCTCGACCTGCACCTGCACGAGGCGCGGGTGGAGACCTCCGACGGTGAGGTGCAGGCGGTCCCGCTGGTCCCCGATCGCGCCGTCGGCGCGGTGACCGTCGACCTGCTCGCCGCGGTCGAGGAGGTGGCGGGGGAGGCGACGATCGATCCCGAGCCGCAGGAGGTCGCCTGGACCGTCCCGCTCGACCAGGACACCGAGCGCGCGACCTACGACCGCGGGGCGGTCGCCGAGTACTTCGGCATGGCGACCCGCGCCGCCCAGGTGCTGGCCGCCTTCCGGGCGCCCTTCCGCGGCCGCTCCACCCCGGTCAACGCCTGGTGGGGCTCCTTCGACCTCGCCGTCAGCCTCTTCTCCGGCGATCCGGCGACGCCGCCGTCGAACGACTTCATCATGCGCAACGCGATGGACTCCCAGGAGGTCGCGGTGGGCTGGTGGCCGGGCGATCCGAAACACGGCGGCGCGGCCTTCTACGGCTACGCCCACCCGGCGCTCCCCGGCTTCTCCGAGGCCGATCTCGGCGTCCCCGGCGGCCGCTGGGACGGCGACCTCGGCGAGTACGTGCTCGAGTGGAGCGACGTGGTCGCCGCCGCGGACCCCTTCGGCCTGGCGCTGTCCTTCTGCAAATCGGTCTTCGCCCACGCCTGCACGACCTGCGGCTGGGACGCGGACCTGGCCGCCAGCGCCGAAGGAACGCCGCCGCCGGTCGCCTGACGGCAGGCGCGTTCGCACTTTCCCGCGCTACGCGCGGTCTTCTGCGAACTCATCGCGCGGGTAATCTGGGCGACGTGATCATCGGCTTCATCGGATCGGGCTCAATGGCCGCCGCGATCGCCCGCGGCCTGGCGGGCGAGGTCGACGGGATGCTCTTCTCCGACTCAGGCTCGGGGCGGGCGGCGGCGCTGGCCGCGGAGCTGGGCGGCGAGGCGCTCTCCGGCGCGGAGGTCGCGGCGCGCGCCGACGCGATCGTCCTGGCGGTGAAGCCGGCCGCGCTCGAGGCCGTCGCGCCCTCCCTGCAGGAGGCCGAGGAGATCGTCTCCGTCCTCGCCGCGACGCCGCTGGCGCGCCTGCGCGAGGCCTTTCCCGACGCCACGATCCTGCGCACGATGCCGAACGTCGGCGTCGAGGTCCGCAAGGGCGTCATCTGCGTCGCCGGCGACGCGCCCTCGCCGCCGGTCGCCGCGGCGCTCGAGCACATCGCCCACGTCGTCCGCATCGACGAGGAGGACTTCGACGGCGCCACCGCGGTGATGGGCTGCGCGCCCGCCTACATCGCGCTGGCCGTCGAGGCGATCGCCGACGCCGGCGCCTTCGACGGCCTCGACGAGGACCTCGCCCGCGAGCTGATCGTCGAGACCACCGCGGGCACCGCCGAGCTGCTGCGCCTGCGCGATCCGGCCGACGTCCGCCGCGCCGTCGCCTCGCCGGGCGGCAGCACCGAGGCGGGCCTGGAAGAGCTCGACCGGCTCGGCGCCCGCGCCGCCTTCACCGCCGCGGTCGCCGCCTCGCTGCGGAGGATGCGCGCATGAGCGCCGTCATCGAGCTCCCGCTGGCGCTCAGCAAGGGCGATCTCAGGGAATACGCGGTCGCGCTCTTCGCCGTCTACACGATCCTGATCCTGCTGAACATCCTCCTCTCGTTCATTCCGCGCATGCCGTTCTACTCGCCCTGGCTGCGGGCGGTCCTCGACTTCATCACCGAGACGACCGACCCCTACCTGAACCTCTTCCGCAGCTTCATCCGGCCGATCGGCGGCGGCAGCTTCGCCTTCGACCCCAGCCCGATCATCGCCCTGATCGCCCTCGGGTTCATCGAGGGGATCGTCCTCAAGATCCTCTCGTGAGCAACCGCGTCGCCCGCGCCTGGGCGCTGGTCGCCGCCCTGGCGATCGTCGTCCTGATCCTCGACCAGGTGGTCAAGGACATCGTCTCCGACCACATCGTGCTCGGCGAAACGGTGAACGTGCTGGGGCCGCTGAAGCTGACCCTCTCGCACAACGAAGGGGTCGCCTTCGGCCTCGCCGACGGCGGCGGGCTGGGGCTGATCGTGATCACGCTGGTCGCCCTCGGCGTCGTCCTCTGGCTCTTCTCGCGCGACCCGACCCGGCCGGGGATGTGGGTGGCGACCGGCCTGCTGGCGGGTGGCGCCCTCGGCAACCTGCTCGACCGGATCCGCCACGGCCACGTCACCGACTTCATCAAGCTGCCCCACTGGCCGCCGTTCAACCTCGCCGATTGCGGGATCACCTGCGGGGTCGTGATCCTGCTCTTCATCTACATCCGCGAAGCCGAGCGGGCCGAGCGTGAACCCTGAGGCGCCGCAGCTGCGGATCGTCCACCTCGACGACGACCTCGCCGTGATCGACAAGCCGGCCGGGCTGGTCACCCATCCGGCGCCCTCGCACTCGGGGCCGACCGTGGTCTCCGAGCTGGGGGACCTGCTCGGCGGCGGCGACCCGGAGCGGCCCGGGATCGTCCACCGCCTCGACAAGGACACCAGCGGCCTGATGGTGGTGGCGCGCGACCCGGCGGCGCTGGCGGCGCTGCAGGAGGCGGTGCGGGAGCGCCAGGTGGAGCGCCGCTACCTCGCCCTCGCCGGGGGGCGGCTGGCCTCGCGGACGGGGACGATCGACGCGCCGATCGGGCGGGCGGCGAAGCGCCGTACCCGGATGGCGGTCTCCGGCGCCGCCTCGCGCGAGGCCCGCACCCACTTCGAGGTGCTGGAGCTGCTGCCGCGCGAGAGCTACGTCGAGGCCCGCCTGGAGACCGGCCGCACGCACCAGATCCGCGCCCATTTCGCCGCCATCGGCCATCCGATCGTCGGCGACCCGACCTACGGCGGCGCGGCCCGCTACGGCCTGGAGCGCCAGTTCCTGCACGCCCACCGGCTCGCCTTCCGCCATCCGCGCAGCGGCGCGGCGCTCGACTTCACCTCGCCGCTGCCCGCCGACCTCGCCGCGGCGCTGGAGGCGGCGCGAGGCCAGTAGCCACCGGGCGCCCCTCGTCCCTACAATCCTCGTACCACCAGTCACTACTACCCCCGTCCAGAGCGGACCGGATCCTGCCCGAGAGCCAAATCCCGGGTCCCGGCGAGCGGGGCGGGCTGCACCCGCAACCGAAATCCAAGGAGAAGCACATGCCTGAGGCAGGCCTGCAAGAACTGCTCGAGGCCGGAGTCCACTTCGGCCACCAGACGCGTCGCTGGAACCCGAACATGCGCCGTTTCATCTTCGGCGAACTCGACGGGATCCACATCATCGACCTCCTGCAGACGGAGGCCCTGCTGGAGAACGCCCGCCGCTTCGCCGGCGAGCTCGCCTCCGGCGGCGGCACGATCCTCTTCGTCGGCACCAAGAAGCAGGCGCGCGACGTGATCCAGGAATGGGCCGAGAAAACCAAGATGCCCTACGTCAACAAGCGTTGGCTGGGCGGTCTGCTGACCAACTTCAACACGATGTCGGGCCGGATCTCCCGCCTCCACGAGCTGAACGGCTGGAAAGAGGAGGGCAAACTCGAGCTGCTGCCGACCAAGGAGCGGATGAAGATGGAGGCCGAACTGGCGAAGCTCGAGTTCAACCTCGGCGGCGTCCGCGACATGGACCGGCTGCCCGACGCGGTCTTCGTCACCGACCTGAAAACTGAGGAGATCGCGGTCCACGAGGCGGCCCGCCTGCGGATCCCGATCATCGGCCTGGTCGACACCAACTGCGACCCGACCCCGGTCGACTACGTGATCCCCGGCAACGACGACGCGATCCGCTCCTGCCAGCTGATCATCGGCACGATCGGCGGCGCGGTCGAGGAGGGCTCTTCCGCCTGGCGCGTGCAGGAGGAAAAGCGGATCGCCGAGGAGATGGAGCGGCGCAAACGCGAGGAGGAAGAGCGGCGCAAACGCGAGGAGGAAGAGAAAGCCCGCATCGCCGCCCAGCAGGCCAAAGAAGCCGAGGAAGAAGCGGCCAAACAGGCGGCCGCGAAAGCCGAGGCGGAAAAGCAGCAGGCCGCCGCGCAAGCAGCGGCCAAAGCGCAGCAGCCGGCGGGTCCTGCCGCCGGTGACACCGCCCCCGCCGCGGGTGCGACGGCGACGGCGCCCCCCGCGTCACCCGCCGGTTCGGCCGCGGAGGCCGCTGCTCCCGAGGCGCCCGCTCCCGCGGCGAGGGCACCCAAAGCTGAGGAGCAGTCCGCTCCCGCGGCAGAGAACAACGACACCGACACCCAGAAAGGGGATTCGTGATGGCAGCGATCACCGCCGCCGACGTGAAGGCGCTCCGGGACCGCACCGGGGCCGCGATGATGGACAGCAAAGCCGCGCTGGTCGAGGCCGACGGAGACGTCGACCGGGCGATCGAGCTGCTGCGCGTCAAGGGCCAGGCCAGCGCCGCCAAGCGCGAAGGCCGCGGCACCGAAGAGGGCGTCGTCGCCTCCTACATCCACGCCAACAACAGCGTCGGCGCGATGGTCGAGGTGCAGTGCGAGACCGACTTCGTCTCCCGCAACGAGGACTTCCAGGTCTTCGCCTACCAGGTCGCCCTGCACATCGCCGCGACCGCGCCGCTCTACGTCTCCACCGACGAAATCGACCCGGAGGCGCGCGAGGCCGAAAAGCGGGTCTTCGAGGAGAAGGCGCGCGAAGAAGGCAAACCGGACAACATCGTCGAGAAGATCGTCGAGGGCCAGCTGGGCAAGTGGGCCTCGGAAGTCGCGCTGCTCGACCAGCAGCACGTCAACGCCGAGAAACACGGCTCGAAGACGATCGAGGAGCTGCGCCAGGAGCTCGCCGCCAAAACCGGCGAGAACATCCGCATCGCCCGCTTCTCCTACTTCAAGGTGGGCGCCGAGTAAGCATGGCGACGGAGGCGGCGTCCACGGGGGAGCGCTTCGGGCGCATCCTCCTGAAGCTCTCCGGGGAGGCTTTGATGGGCCGCCTCGACTACGGCACGGACGCCGCCGAGGTCGACCGGATCGCCACTCAGATCGCCGCCGTGCGCGAGCGCGGGGTGGAGGTGGCGATCGTCGTCGGAGCCGGGAACATCTACCGCGGCCTCGACGGCGCCGCCGCCGGCATGGACCGGGCGACCGGCGACTACATGGGGATGCTGGCGACGGTCCTCAACGCGCTCACCCTGCAGGACGCGCTCGAGCGGATGGGCCAGCACACGCGGGTGATGTCGGCGATCGACGTGAAGGAGGTCGCCGAGCCCTACATCCGCCGGCGCGCGATGCGCCACCTGGAGAAGGGGCGGGTGGTGATCTTCGCGGCGGGCACCGGCAACCCGTTCTTCACCACCGACACGGCGGCCGCGCTGCGGGCCCTGGAGATCCACGCCGAGGCGATCCTGATGGCGAAGAACGGGGTGGAGGGGGTCTACGACTCCGACCCGGCGAAGAATCCCGAGGCCAAGTTCATCCCCCGGATCACCGGCCGCGAAGCGATCGAGCAGGGGCTGAAAGTGATGGACTCGACCGCGCTCAGCCTCTGCATGGACAACGATCTGCCCATCTACGTCTTCAACATGGCCGACGAGCTGAACATAGATAGGATCGTCAGCGGCGAGACCGTCGGCACGTTGGTGTCCAACGAAAACGGCACCTCCGCCTAGAGAGGAGCGACCGTGGCAATCACTGACGAACTGCTGGCAGACGCCAAGGAGCGGATGGCCAAATCCGTCGAAGCGAGCCGTGGCGAGCTCGCCACGGTGAGGACCGGACGGGCCAGCCCGCACCTGCTCGATCGCATCGTGGTCGACTACTACGGCGCCCAGACGCCGCTCAAGCAGCTTGCCAACGTCGCCGCCGGCGACGCCCGCCTGCTCACCGTCACCCCGTTCGACAAAAGCGCGGTGGGGGCGATCGAGAAGGCGATCCTGGAGTCCGACGTCGGCCTGACGCCGTCCAACGACGGCAACATCATCCGCCTCGCGATCCCGGAGATGACCGAGGAGCGGCGGCGGGAGATGGTGAAGGTCGTCAACGGCGTCGCCGAGGAAGGCCGCGTCTCGGTGCGCAACGTGCGCCGCGACGTGATGAGCGACCTGCGTGAGCTGAAGACCGAGGGCGAAGTCGGCGAGGACGACGAGCGCCGTGCCGAGACCTCGCTGCAGAAACAGACCGACGAGGCGATCGCGGAGATCGACGCTCTCCTGAAGGGCAAGGAAGCGGAAATCCTCGAGGTTTAGGCGCGGCATCTTGGGCGCCTCGACCCCGCGATACGTAGCGATCATCACCGACGGCAACGGCCGTTGGGCGCAGCGGCGCGGGCTGCCGGTGATCGAGGGTCATCGGGCCGGCGCCGACGTGGTCAAGGCGCGGCTGCGCGACGCGGTCGAGCTGGGGATCGAGGAGCTGACCGTGTTCTCCTTCTCGACCGAGAACTGGAGCCGCTCCGACGAGGAGGTCGCCGGGCTGATGGCGATGTTCGGCGAGCGGATCGCGAGCGAAACGCCGGAGCTCGACGAAGAGGGCGTGCGGATGCGCTTCATCGGCCGCCGCGAGGGGGTCGCGCCGGAGCTGACCCGGCGGATGGAGTGGGCGGAAGCGAAGACGGCCGCGAACGAGCGGATCAAGCTGTTCATCGCCTTCAACTACGGCGGCCGGGCGGAGATCCTCGACGCGGCGCGTAACTTCAAGGGAGACTCCGAGGAGGAGTTCCGCCGGCACCTCTACGCGCCCGACATGCACGACCCCGACCTCCTGATCCGGACCAGCGGCGAGCAGCGGATCTCCAACTACCTGCTCTGGCAGACCGCCTACTCGGAGTTCGTCTTCGCGCCGGAGCTGTGGCCGGACTTCGACCGGGAGGCATTCGAACGGGCGCTGGGGCAGTTCGGCAGCCGCGAGCGGCGCTTCGGAGGGCGGTCGGCGTGAGCGACTTCTTCGAAGAAGAGATGTTCCGGCCGCAGCCGGTGGAGGAGGAGCCGCCACCGCCGCCCAGACGACGGAAACCGCGCAAACGGAAACGCAAAGCGAAAGAGAAGCCGAAGAAGGTCCGCAGCGGCAAAGGAGGCGGCGGCGAGACGGCGCGGCGGATCCTCGTCGCGGTGCCGGCGATCATCTTCGCGATCGCGATCACCGTGGCCGGGGGGGCCGTCTTCGCCCTGGCGATGATCGCGATCGGGATCCTCTGCCTGCGCGAGTACCTCGACCTGACCTCTTCGACGCGACCGCTGGCGATCCCGGCCTACGCGGCGGTGATCGCGATGGTCGTCGCCGCCCATTTCGGCAGCTCCTACAGCGTGTTGATGATCCTGGCGGCCTCCTTCCCGGCCCTCTTCGCCTTCGGTGCCGACGCGCGACGTCTGGACGGGGTCACCGTGTCGATGGCCGTGACCCTGCTGGGGATCGCCTGGATCGGCATCCCCCTCTCGCACGCGGTCTTCCTGCGCGACCTGCCGAACCACGGCGCGGCGCTGCTGATCGACGTCCTCGTCGGCACCTTCGTCACCGACACCGCGGCCTATGCGACGGGACGCATGTTCGGCAGTCACAAAATCGCCCCGTCCCTGTCGCCGAACAAGACGGTCGAGGGTCTGGTCGGCGGCTTCGTGATCGGCACGATGGGCTTCTGGTTCGCGGGCCTCTACCAGAACTGGCTGTCCGGAGCGGACGCTCTGATCATCGGCGCGGCGGTCGCCGCGATCGCCCCCGTCGGCGACCTCTTCGAGTCGATGCTGAAGCGCGACCTCGGCAAGAAGGACACCGGCACCCTCTTCGGCCCCCACGGCGGCATCCTCGACCGCCTCGACGCCGTCTTCTTCACCGTCGTCGTCGGCTACTACCTGGCCGTGGCGCTGGTGTATTGAGCGGGGGCTTGTAGGGCTGGCGCCCGGAGGTGGGGGAGCTCAAAGGGACGGGAAAGGGACGCGGCCTTCTCGGTGGCGGCCCGGGCAGGCTGTGGCCGCCACCGAGAAGGCCGGGTGTCGGGGAGAGGTGCGTGATCCGTCACGAACTCCCGGGATCCGTGACGAGGAGCGGGGGAAGTCCACGGTTCCTTGCGTCTTCCTCATGCCCTCCCCGGATGAGTTCGCAGAAACCCGCGCTATGCGCGGTTAAGTGCGAACTCACCTTCGGCCGGCCTCCGAAGCTGTCACCGAAGGCATGAGGAAGGGTCACGTCCCCGACATCTCTCATACGTCCATGTGACGTTCCCGGCATCTCTCCCACGCCTGTGTGACCTTCCCTGCGAGACCCTCACGTCCCGGGCGTCTCGTGGCGGCCACAGCCTGCCCGGGCCGCCACGAGACGCGCGGGACGCACCTCGGACGGGCGCGGCGGCCGCGAAGCACGCCGTCACCCAGTCAACCCCGTCGCCACGCCGCCCCAAACCCCTCCGCGACTGCGTTTAGGGAGACGGAAGATCGTCTCCGTATCCTCTGGACAGATGAGGAACGTGCTGATACTCGGCTCGACCGGGTCGATCGGGACGCAGGCGCTCGAGGTGATCTCGGCCTCGCCGGAGCTGCGGGCGGTCGGCCTTGCCGCGGGGCGCGATTGGGAGACGACCGTGGCCCAGGCGCGGGAACACGGGGTGGAGGTCATCGCTCTCGCCGATCGTGACGCCGCCGCGCGCGCCGGGGAGGCCTGGGACGGGCGGGTCCTCGCGGGCGAGGAGGGGGTGCGGGACCTGGTCGCGGCGACGCAACCGGACCTCGTCCTCAACGGCATCGTCGGCGCCGCCGGCCTGGCCTCGACCGTGGTCGCGCTGAGCGCCGGGATCGACGTCGCGCTGGCCAACAAGGAGAGCCTGGTGCTGGGCGGCGAGCTGGTGATGGCGCTCGCCGAGGCGACGGGGGCGCAACTGCTGCCGGTCGACTCCGAGCACTCGGCGCTCCACCAACTGGTCCGCCGCGAGGCGCCCGGCACCGTCGACCGCCTTGTCGTCACCGCCTCCGGCGGCCCCTTCCGCGGTCGCCACGACCTCAGCGACGTCAGTGTCGCCGACGCGCTCGCCCACCCGACCTGGAAGATGGGCGGCCGCATCACGATCGACTCGGCGACGCTGATGAACAAGGGCTTCGAGGTGATCGAGGCGCACCACCTCTTCGGCGTCCCCTACGAGCGGATCGACGTCGTCGTCCACCCGCAGTCGCTGATCCACTCGTTGATCGCCCTCAACGACGGCTCGACGCTCGCCCACCTCGGCTATCCGGACATGCGGGTGCCGATCTCCTACGCGCTCCACTATCCCGAGCGGGCGCCGGTCGACCTGCCGCGACTCGACCTCGCCGCGATCGGCAGCCTCACCTTCGAGGAGCCCGACCCGGAGACCTTCGCCTGCCTGCGCCTGGCCCTCGAGGCAGGCGCCGCGGGCGGTACCGCGCCGACCGTCCTCAACGCCGCCGACGAGGTCGCCGTCGCCGCCTTCCTCGACGGCGGGCTCCCCTTCACCGGCATCGCCGCGGTGATCGAGCGCACCCTCGAGCAGTTGCCCGCCCGCCCGGTCACCCACTTCGACGACCTCTTCGCCACCGACGCCGAGGCCCGCGAGCGCGCCGCCGCCTCGGTCAAGGAGCTGACCCCGGCATGAGTTGGCTCTACGTCTTCCTCGGCTTCTGCGCGCTGATCATCCTGCACGAGGCGGGCCACTTCGTCGCCGCGAAGGCGACCGGCATGCGGGTGGAAAGCTTCTTCCTCTTCTTCGGCCCCCGGATCTGGTCGTTCAAACGCGGCGACACCGAGTACGGGATCAAGTGCATCCCGCTCGGCGGCTACGTGAAGATCAACGGCATGAACCCGGAAGAAGAGATGCCCCCGGGTGAAGAGCACCGCGCCTACTACCGGCAGAAGGTCTGGAAGCGGATCGTGGTCGTGGCTGCGGGCCCCGCGGTCAATATCGCGCTCGCCTTCGTCATCTTCTTTCTCGTCTTCAAGATCGGCGGGCTGGAAGAAATCAAGCCGCAGGTGGGCGAAGTCGAGCCGAAGACCCCGGCCGCCAAGCTGCTCAAGCCGGGTGACGAAATCGTCGCGGTCGAAGGCCATCGATTTGCCGGTCTCGACAACCTCGAAAAGGTCGAACGGATGGGCAAGCTCGTCGCCGCCCACAAGTGCGCCGGCAAGCAGGTCGAGGGCTGTGCGGCCGCGACCCCGGTCGAACTGACGATTCGACGCGACGGCCGGCTGAAGACGATCGAAGCGACGCCGCGTTACAACAAGGAAGCCGGGAAGGTGCTGATCGGCTTCAGCTATGGAGGCGAATTCACGCCGATCAGTACTTCGACGGCCCTCAGCCGGTCCTGGGACTCGATGAGCGAAGTGATCACCCAGACCGGGTCAAAGTTCGCTCACATCTTCGAATCGAAGGCGCGAAAGGAATTCCACAGCGTCGTCGGGATCAGCGACGTCGGCCATGAAGCGGTCGATGCGGGCTGGCGCCAGGCGTTCCTGCTGCTCGGTCTCGTCAGCCTCTCCCTCGGCCTGATCAACCTGCTGCCGATCCTGCCGCTCGACGGCGGCCACATCTTCTGGGCGATCGTCGAGAAACTGCGCGGCGGCAAGCCGGTTTCGCTGAGGGTGATGGAACGCGCCGCGATCATCGGCTTCGCCCTCGTGCTGATGATCTTCTTCGTCGGCCTGTCGAACGACATCGGCAAGATCACCGGCGAAGGCTTCAACGTCTCCAAGTAACAGGGTGGCGACGAGGCCCGGCGGGTCCGCTGGATATCCTCCACATATGGCTTCCAAACGCCAGATCTTCGTCGGCAGCGTGCCGATCGGCGGCGGCGCGCCGGTCGCGGTGCAGACGATGACCAAGACCGAGACCGCCAACCTGCCCGCGACGCTGGAGCAGATCCGCAAGGTCGCCGACGCGGGCGCCGACGTGGTGCGCTGCGCGGTGCCGCGCGAGCAGGACGCCGAGGCGCTGCGGACGATCGTCGCCGAGTCGCCGATCCCGGTGATCGCCGACATCCACTTCAACCACACGCTGGCGCTGAAAGCGATCGAGGCGGGCGCCCACTGCATCCGGCTCAACCCGGGCAACATCGGCGGGCGCGACAAAGTCGCCGAGGTCGCCGAGCTGGCCAACGCGCGGAAGGTGCCGATGCGGATCGGGGTCAACTCCGGCTCCTTGCCCAAGCACCTGCACGCGCTCGAGCGCGAGGCGCCGGTCGAGGCGCTGGTCGCCGCCGCGGTCGAGTTCGTCGAACTGATGGAGGGCCTCGATTTCACCAACTTCAAGGTCTCGATCAAGTCGACCAACGTGCCGAACACGATCGCCGCCAACCGCCAACTCTCGGAGAAGATCCCCTATCCGCTGCACCTCGGCATCACCGAGGCGGGCACCAAATGGTCCGGCGCGCTGAAATCCGCCGTCGGGCTGGGCACGCTGCTCGCCGACGGCGTCGGGGACACGATCCGCGTCAGCCTCTCCACCTTCCACGCCGAGGAGGAGGTCAAGGTCGCCTGGGAGATCCTCAAGGCGCTCGGCCTGCGGGAGCGCGGCCCGGTGCTGATCGCCTGCCCGACCTGCGGTCGCCTGCAGTTCGACATGGACTCGGTCGTCGCCGAAATCGAGCAGCGCCTGGAAGGCTACGAGGAGCCGGTCGAGGTGGCCGTGCTCGGCTGCGCGGTCAACGGCATCGGCGAGGCCAGCCACGCCGACTTCGGCATCGCCGGGGCCAAGAACGAGGGCCTGATCTTCGCCGGCGGCAAACCGCTGCGCAAGGTCCCGCAGGCGAAGTTGGTCGACACCCTCTTCGAGGAGATCGACAAGTCGCTCGACCGCGGCGGCGAGGTCGAGTTCGACGAGGCCGAGTCCCGCGAGGGCGCCGAGTGGGTCGCCAACATCGAGCGTGAGAACGCCGGCGACCTGACCCCGGAGAAGATCGCCGCGATGGAGAAGGAAGCGGTCGAAAAAGGCGAGTCCGACCGGGTTCTCCTCGACGAGGAGGCCTCGCCCACGGCCGGGCGCCGCTTCACCAGGGCCTGAGCGCCCGCCGCCGGCCTCCCGGGGCGGCGATTTTCCCGCGCCGGATAGATTTTCGGCGTGACTCGTCTCCGACACGTCCCACCTCCGTCCGCCGGTCCGGGTGATGACTGACGTCGATCCGTTCGGGCGCGGCCGGGTCCGCCGCCTCTTCGGGCTCGATCGCAGCGGTCCCAAACCGCGGCAGACCCGCAAGGGGGAGCCGCTCCACCCGTGGACGATCCCGAACCTGGTCGGCTACCTGCGCCTGGCCGGCATCCCGGTCTTCCTGGTCCTCGCCTACTCCTCCGGCGACGGCCGCTCGGCGCCCGGCGCGATCATCTTCTGGCTGATCGCCGCGGGCGACTACGTCGACGGCTTCCTCGCCCGAGCGACCGGCCAGTACAGCCGCATGGGCGCGCTGATGGACCCCTTCATCGACCGCCTCACGGTGATCTCCGGCGCCGTCGTCTGCTGGAGCTTCGAGCTGCTGCCGCGCTGGGCGCTGATCGTCCTGGCGCTGCGCGAGCTGGCGATGCTCTGCCTGGCCGAGTACGGGCTGCGCCACGGCGTCGACATCGCGATCAACTGGCCGGGGCGGATCGGCGTCTTCTGGATCATGGCCGGGATCTTCTTCGTCATGGTCTTCGCCGGCTGGGTCCCGGTCGCGTTCTTCTTCTTCGGCCTGGCGATGGCGCTGCTCGCCACCGTCCTCTACGCCCGCGACGGCATCCGCGGCGTCCGCGCCGCCAAATCCGCCGGGTGAGTTCGCACTTCTGCTCGCTATCCGGGCGAAAGTGCGAACGCTGGGGTGGTGGCTGAGGGTTGACCGGCGCAGCGTCCGCGGATCCGCGCCTGGCGCAACAGAACCTTCAACCTACGGTTGAACCTTTTGATCGGCCGATCTATACTGCGCTCCCGCAGCAGCGGGCTGGCGCAACTCTCTTCTTAAGGAGCACGATGGAGGACACCTTTCCGGATCTCGGTTCCCTCAGCGACAAGGAGCTGAAGGACCTGATCGACAACCTGACGGCGGAGGAGAACGAGATCTCCTACAAGCGGCGTGTCCTGCACGGGAAAATCGACATCTTGCGCGCCGAGCTCGTCAACCGCCTACGCCAGAAACGCGAGCGGGGCGATTCGCTCATCTCCGGCGACGACGTCGAGCAGCTGACCCAGATCCTCGCGGGCAAGGCCCAGGGCGAGGACCCCGCCGCCTGAGGCAGCCGTCGATGTCCGCCGTCCACTGCCCGGAGTGCGGTTTCGCCAACCCTGAGGGGGCGAACTACTGCCAGAAATGCGGCGCCTACCTGGGCGGACCGGCGGAGAGCAAAGAGGACCCGACGACGATGACCTACCGGGTCGACGAGACCGGCGACATGCAGCCGGTCGACATCGAGGACGTGGTCGAGGAGTCGGGCGCCGCGCTGGTGATCCGCGCCGGCGGCGGCCGCGCCGGGGAGAGCTTCTCGATCGACGAGGACCGCACCTCGATCGGCCGCAGTCCCGACGCCGGCGTCTTCCTCGACGACGTCACCGTGTCGCGCAACCACGCCCTGCTGGTGCGCCGCCGCGACGGCCTCTACATCGATGACCTCGGCTCGCTCAACGGCACCTACGTGAACCGCCGCCGGATCGAGTCCCACCGCCTCGCCGACGGCGACGAGATCCAGATCGGCAAGTACAAGCTCAGCTACCTGGAGCGCTGATGGCGTCCGTCCCCGAGTCCGCCCGGCGCTCGCCGGACTCCGCCTCCCGTCCCCGCAAGGCGCTGACGATCGGCGCCGTCTGCAAGATCCTGCAGAGCGAGTTCGACGACGTCTCGATCTCGAAGATCCGCTACCTCGAGGACCAGAAGCTGCTCAGCCCGCGGCGCACCTCCGGCGGCTACCGCCTCTACAGCCAGTCCGACGTCGAGCGCCTGCGGACGATCCTGCGCCTGCAGCGCGACGAGTTCCTGCCGCTGCGGGTGATCCGCCAGGAGCTGGCCGCCGGCAACGACATCGGCTTCAGCGGCGACGGCGAACGCAAGCCGGCCTCGGGCGCCGTGCGGCGGGCCATCCTCGTCGACACCTCACGGACCTACCTGAGCCTGGAAGAGATCCTCGAGGAGACCGGCGCCCGCGAGGAGCTGGTCCACGAGCTGGAAGGCTTCGGGATCGTCCAGCCGGAGAAACGCGAGGGGCGGACCGTCTACGACGAGACCGACCGCGAGATCGTCCGCGCCGCCAACGAACTGTCACGCGTCGGTGTCGGCGCCCGCAACCTGCGCGTCTTCCGTTCCTCCGCCGACCGGGAGGCTCAGCTCCTGGAAGCGCTGCTGGGACCGTCGCTGCGCTCGCGCAACCCGGAGCGCCGCAAAGAGGCGTTGCAGAGCCTGGAATCCCTCGCCGCGACCGTCAGCCACTTCAAGCACCTGCTGCTGGTCCGTGACCTGCGTCGCCTCGCCGGCGACTGAGCGCTGGTCGTGCCGCGGGTGACCCGCAGGCGGACCGTCGAGGCGCCCGTCCCCGCGGTCTGGAAGCTGGTCTCCGACCCCTACGCGCTGCCGCGCTGGTGGCCGCGGGTCTCCCGGGTGGAGGACGTCGACAAGCGCGCGGGCGGGCGGCGCACGCAGTGGACGAAGGTGCTGGAGACGCAGCATGGCCGCGGCGTGCGGGCCGACTACCGCTGCCTTTCCTCGGCGGAGCCTGAACGCTACGTCTGGGAGCAGCAGCTGGAGGGCTCGCCCTTCGCCAGGCACCTGAAGGACTCGCGGGTGGAGATCGAGCTGCACGCGGCGGCGGAAGGGGGGACGCGGGTGGTGATGACCTCGGTGCAGACGATGCGCGGGATGTCGCGCCTGGGCGGCTGGCTGATGCGCAAGGGCCAGCGCGACATCCTCGACGGCGCCCTCGGCGGGATCGAGGAGGCGCTGACGTGAGCGAGCCGCGGCGCGACACCAACTGGTGGGGATGGGGCGACCCGATGCGGCGCGCCGAGCTCGACGCGACGGCGCTCGACGTCCTGCGCGAGCGGATCGGTGAGCTGGAGCCGTGGCCGTTGGTGGCGCGGGTCGAGGACTTCGAGCTGCCCGAGGCGCGGCCGCTCCCGCGCGCGGTGGTCGACGCGGTCGGCGAGAAGGCGGTCTTCGGTGGGCACGAGGATCGGCTGCGACACGCGGTCGGGCGCGGTTACGTCGACCTGGCGCGGCTGCGCGGCGGGCGATTGGAGGCCGCGCCGGACGCGGTCGTGGTCCCGGCCGACGCGGCGGCGGTGGGCCGGCTGATCGACGCCTGCGCGGCGGCGGGCGTCGCCGTCGTCCCCTTCGGCGGTGGCACCAGCGTGGTCGGCGGGGTCGAGCCGCTGCGCGGGTCCCACGAGGCGCTGGTCAGCCTCGACCTCGCGGCGCTGCGCGAAGTCGTCGTCGACGAGACCTCGCTGACGGCGCGCCTCGGCGCCGGCCTGCGCGGGCCCGAGGCGGAGGCGGCGCTCGCCGCCCAGGGCCTCACCCTCGGCCACTTCCCGCAGTCCTTCGAGTACGCGACGGTCGGCGGCTTCGCCGCGACCCGCTCGGCCGGCCAGGCCTCCAGCGGCTACGGCCGCTTCGACTCGCTGGTCACCTCGGTCCGCCTGGTCACCCCGAGCGGCAACCTGAGCACGCTGGAAACCCCGCACACCGCCGCCGGGCCCGCCCTGCGCGAGGTCGTGATCGGCTCCGAGGGGACGCTGGGCGTGATCCCCGACGTGACCGTCCGGGTGCGCCCGGCGCCGCCGCAGCGCCGCTACGAGGCGTGGATGGCGGAGAGCTTCGAGGCGGGCCGCGAGATCGTCCGCGTCCTCGCCCAGGGACCCGGCCTGCCGACGATCGTCCGGGTCTCCGACGAGGAGGAGACGCTCGGCTCGCTGGCTCTCTCCGGCCCGCGGGGGATGGCCGGGAAAGCGTTCGGCGGCTACCTCAAGGCGCGCAGGCGGGCGGGCGGCGCGCTGATGATCGTCGGCTACGAGGCCGACGAGGAGACCTTGACCCGGCGCCGGGCGCTGACCGTGCGGGCGCTGCGGGGCGGTGGCGCCGCCTACCTGGGACGGGCCGGCGGCCGCTCCTGGGAGCACGGCCGCTACGCCGGGCCCTACCAGCGCGACCTGCTGATGGGGATGGGGGCGATGGTGGAGACGCTCGAGACCTCGCACACCTGGACCCGCCTCGGCGAGCTCCACCGCGCGGTGCGTGCGGCGATCGCCGGCGCGCTCGACGGCCAGGGCACGCCCGGCCTCGTCTTCTGCCATCTCTCGCACGCCTACGCCGATGGCGCCTCGCTCTACTTCACCTTCATCTCGCGGGCGCGCCGCGGCGCCGAGCTGGAGCAGTGGGCGGCGGTGAAGAAGGCGGCGAGCGAGGCGATCGTCGCCAACGGCGCCACGATCACCCACCACCACGCGGTCGGCCGCGACCACGTGCCTTACATGGCGGCAGAGGTCGGCGATACGGGCCTCGAGGTGCTGCGGGCGGTGAAGGAGCGCCTCGACCCGACCGGGATCATGAACCCGGGCAAGCTGCTGCCCTGAGCGGACTATTCGCCGCTTTCTTCCTTCTTTTCTTCTTCTTCGCGGATCGCGTAGCCGACGATCGGACCGGTGACCTGCCCGCGCAGCACGGCGGTGCCGGTGTAGGCGGGCGTCGACTTTTCCTTCTTTGCCGCCTTGATCGAGGCTTCCAGCTTGTCGTTGTTGGTCAGCGTGACGGCGATCTGGTCGAAGGTTTCGCCGGCCAGGTAGGAGAGGATTTCGACCGGTACTTCGTACTCGCCGGCGATCGTGTCGGCGCTTTCGCCCTTCGCCTTCACCGAGGTGGAGAAGAGCGGCAGCATCTTGGTCGGGGACTTCGCCAGCCAGACGGTGTAGGAGGTGGTGCCTTCTTCGGTCGGTTCGAGCCCGGTCGCTTCGATCGCCAGCGCCAGCTTCTTCTTGTAGCGGCCGAAGGTCGCCTGGCCGGACGCTTCGCTGCCGTCGACCGCGTGCAGCTGCGCCTGCGTCGCTTCCTTTTCGGCTTCGCCTTCGGACTTGGCGTTCGCGGTGGAGCCGCTGCCGCCTTCCTTGGCGCCGGTCGAGGAGCCATCGCCGCCCCCGCCGCCGGAGAGGAGCAGGATCACGACGACGATCACCACGATCGCCCCGACCACGCCGCCACCGAGCATCCAGGCCTTGCGGCCGGTCGGCAGCGTGATCGTCCGCCCGCCGGAGGATGTGGGGTCGGAAGGAGGCGGTGACGCGGCCGCTTGCGGCTGCGGCCCGGCGGCGGGCGGTTTGGGCGCCGCGGGTTTCGGCTCGGCGGGCGGGGTGGGCTCGCTCGGCGCCACGGAGTCGGCGATCACAGGCTCGGCGGGCGGCTCCTCCTCGGACGGCTCGGGGACCGGCTCGGGCTCCGGCGCCGCCGCTTCGGCGGCCGGGTGCGCGCCGCCCGGCAGCGGCGGCGGGATGTCCGGCGCGGGCTTGCCTTCGGCCTGCAGCTGGGCGAGCGCGCCGACCACCTTGGCCCGCACCTCGTCCACGCTCTGGCCCAGGAGGGCCGCGATGTCCTCGTACCCCTGCTCGCCCGAGGCCAGCAGGCGCAGCATCGCATTCTGCTCGTCGCTCAGCGCCACCCCGCGAAACCCTATTAGGGTCCGCGGCGATGACGAGCGACGATTCGATTAAGAACCCTGAGAACTCCGAGGTGGCCGCCGAGGTCGGCGTCAGCAACTTCGACGTCCACATCGGCACCGAGTGGATCAACCTCGACCCCGACGACGCCCGCTGCCGGGTCGAGCTCACCGATCAGCTGCGCCAGCCCTACGGGATCATGCACGGCGGCGTCTACTCGTCGATCATCGAGAGCCTCTGCTCCTTCGCCACCGGTGCCGCCGTCTACAAGGACGGGATGATCACGATGGGCCAGTCGATCGAGGTCAGCTTCGTCCGCCCGGTCACCTCCGGCCACGCCGAAGCCCGCGGCGTCGCCCGCCATCGCGGCCGCACCACCTGGGTCTGGCAGGTCGAGGTCCTCGACGACGACGAACGGCTGTGCGCCGTCGCCAAGATGACGATGGCCGTCCGCCCGGCCCCGGCCGGTTGACGGACCGATAAGCGCTCTGATCAGCGCTTTTCGACCGTCGAGCGAGGGTTCTGGGCGCGGAAGCTGGCGCCCGGGGGAGCTGGCGCCCGGAGCTGAAAGGGACCCGGCCTTCTCGGTGGCGGCCCGGGCAGGCTGTGGCCGCCACCGAGAAGGCCGGGTGTCGGGGAGAGGTGCGAGATCCGTCACGAACTCCCGGGATCGGTGACGAGGAGTCAGGGAAGTCCACGGTTCCTTGCGTCTTCCTCATGCCCTCCCCGGGTGAGTTCGCAGAAACCCGCGCTATGCGCGGTTAAGTGCGAACTCATCCGGGGCCGGCCCCGATCCCGTGACGGGACGCATGAGGAAGGGTCACGTCCCCGGCATCTCTCATACGTCCATGTGAGCTTCCCGGCATCTCCCTCACGTCCTTGTGAACTTCCCTGCGAGACCCTCACGTCCCGGGCGTCTCGTGGCGGCCACAGCCTGCCCGGGCCGCCACGAGACGCCCGGGACGCACCTCGGACGGGCGCCACGGCCCGAAGCACGCCGCCGAGCCCGCCGCCACGGCCCGAAGCACCTAGCCGCCGAAGCGGTTGGTGATCGGCAGGCGGCGGTCGCGGCCGAAGGCCTTGGGGGTGATGCGTAGGCCGGGGGCGGCCTGGCGGCGCTTGTACTCGGCCCGGTCGACGAGGCGGATCACCTCGTCGACGACGCTCCCCGGCAGGCCGGCGGCGACCATCTCCTCGCGGTCCTCGTCGCGCTCGACGTAGGCCTCGAGGATGCGGTCGAGCAGGTCGTAGTCGGGCAGCGAGTCGCTGTCGAGCTGGTCCGGGCGCAGCTCGGCCGAGGGTGGGCGCTCGATCACCGAGGCCGGCACCAGGTCGGTCCCGGCCCGTTCGTTGCGCCGTTCGACCAGCTGGTAGACGAGCGTCTTCGGCACGTCCTTGATCACCGCCAGGCCGCCCGCCATGTCGCCGTAAAGGGTCGCGTAGCCGACCGACATCTCGCTCTTGTTGCCGGTCGTCAGCACCAGCCAGCCGTGCCGGTTGGAGAGCGCCATCATCAGGTTGCCGCGGATCCGCGCCTGGATGTTCTCGGCGGCGAGGTCGGGCTCCGAGGGCCGGGTCGGGTCGGTGGGGGAGGCGCCGGCATCCTCGGCGGCGGGCCGCAGGTGCAGGTCGAGCGCCTCGCGGTAGCCCTCCATCATCGGCTCGATGCCGATCTCGACCAGTTCGGTTCCGAGGTTGCGGGCGATCTGACGGGCGTCCTCCTGGGTTTCAACGCTGGAATGCGGCGACGGCATGACCACCAGGGTGACCCGCTCGGGGCCGAGCGCGTCGACCGCCAGCATCGCGACCAGGGCCGAGTCGATGCCGCCGGAGATCCCCAGGCCGACGTGGCCGAAGCCGTTCTTGCCGACGTAGTCGCGGAGGCCGAGCACGAGCGCGGCGTAGACCTCGTCGAGGTCCGGCAGCGGCTCGGCCAGGGACGCCGGCGCCCCGGGCGCCGCCGGCACCTCGGCCAGCAGCAGCTCCTCCTCGAACTGGGCCGCACGCGCCAGCACCGCGCCGTCGGGACCGAGCAACAGGCTCTGCCCGTCGAAGATCAGCTCGTCCTGGCCGCCGACCAGGTTGACGAAGGCCAGGTGCGCTCCGTATTCGCGCGCCCGTTCGCCGAACATCTCTTCGCGCTCACCTCCCTTGCCGCGGTGATACGGCGAGCCCGACGGGTTGGCGATCAGCGTCGCGCCGGCCTCGGCCTCGGCCTGGCCGGGCGGGCCCGGCGCCCAGGTGTCCTCGCAGATCGTCAGCCCGACCCCGGTACCGGCGATCTCGATCGCCTCGCCGTCGCGCCCGGGGACGAAGTAGCGCTGCTCGTCGAAGACGGCGTAGTTGGGGAGGCGGTTCTTGCGGTAGACGCGCCGGACGGCGCCGTCGGCGAGGACGGCGAGCGAGTTGTAGGCGTGCCGGTGATCGCCGCCACCGGGGACCGGCTCGGCGTAGCCGACCATGACCGTGATCCCGGCCGCCGGCCCGGCCGCGAGGCGCTCCACCGCCGCCACGTTGGCGGCGAGGAAGTGCCGCTTCAGGTAGAGGTCCTCGGCCGGATAGCCGGGGACGCAGAGCTCGGGGAAGATCACCAGCTCGGCGCCGGCCTCACGGGCGCGCTCGATCCAGGCGGCGATCTTCGCCGTGTTGCCGTCGACGTCACCGACGGTGGGGTTGATCTGGGCGAGGGCAAGGCGCATGCGCGGAGCGTAGAAGTATCCCGACCCGGCTCCTCTAGGGTCACGGCGATGCGCCTGAGCTTCTTCGCCGCCGCCGTCATCGGGGTCCTCGCGGTGCTGCCCGGCGTCGCCTACGCGCGCCCCGGGGAAGCGATCATCCATCCGACCCGGACTCCCTACGAGCAGCCCGAAGCGGCCGATTCGCCCGCCTGCGACGCCCACTTCTGCGTCCACTGGGTCGCAAGCGGGGACGACGCGCCGCCGCTCAAGGACGGCGACGGCGACGGCGTCCCCGATTACGTCGAACGGGTCCTCGGCATCGCCGAACACGTCCACCAGGTGGAGAACGAAAAGCTCGGCTGGCGCGAGCCCTTCGACGATGGCCGCCGCGGCGGCGACGGCAAGACCGACATCTACCTGACCGAACTGGCCGGCGAGGACGTCTTCGGCTACACCGCGACCGACCCCTCCTCGGGCGGCGATCGGCGCAGCGCCTACCTGGTCCTCGACAACGACTACAGCCCGTTCGAGTACCCCGGGACCACGCAGGGACACGACCTCAAGGTGACCCTCGCCCACGAGTACGACCACGTCCTCCAGTACTCCTACGCGGCGCTCGACGTCGAACGCGATCCCTGGTTCGCCGAGGCGACCGCGGTCTGGATGGAGGACCAGGTCTACAACGGCATCAACGACTACCTGCGCTACGTCCGCCGCTGGGTGAAGATGTGGAGCACGCCGCTGACCGAGGGGTCGATCAAGGAGTACGGCTCGGCGGTCTGGAACGAGTGGCTCGCCCGCCACTACGGGCGCTCGATCATCCGCGAGGCCTGGGAAGATGCCGCCGAAGCCCGCCCGCGCGGCTTCGCCGTCGCCGCCTACGAAAAGGCGATCCGCGCCGCCGGGCCATCGAGCTTCGGCCGCGACTTCACCCGCTTCGCCGCCGACGTCGCCGAGTGGCGCACCGGCGCCGGCTTCCGCGAGAGCTCCCTCTACCCGGACATGCCGCGGCAGGGGACGCTGGTGCTCGGCACGACCTCAACCCGCCATCTCCGCCACACCACCTTCAGCCTGATCCGCGTCCCCGCCACCGCCGGCAGCGCGGTCGAAGTCCGCCTGCGGGCGCCGGAAGGGGTGGCGGCGGGGCTGGCGCTGGTCGGGCGGATCGGCAGCGAACGCAAGGGCCGCGTGGTCAGGTCGGTCGCCTACCGCGAAGAAGGCGGCGAACTGGTGGCGACGCTCCCCGATCCGGGTCGCTTCCAGCGGATCACCGCGGTGGTCGTCGACGCCGACACCGCGATCCGCGGTTGGGACGCCGCCCGCGACGTGTGGGACTACAGGGGCGGCGCCGAGCCGTTCCGGGTCGGCGACCAGATCGTGCGGTAGCGGTTCGCGGTTCGCGCCGAGCGCGGCGCGCCCCGCTCAGGCGCCCGAGGGCGCGCCGGTCGTCGGGGCGCCGTTCGTGGCCGCCTTGCCGGCGACCGGCGCCGGCGCCGCCGGGGCGGTGGCGATCGTCGCCGCGATCTCCGCCTCGAGGTCGAGGGCGAAGCTGTCGAGGTCGGCCATCGCGTCGTAATCGCCGATCAGGCCGAAGTTGACCTGCCCGTTGTAGGACATGATCCCGATGCAGAGCGCCTGCTTGCGGGCGAGCGGCACCATCGGGAAGATCGACTCCATCTGCCGTCCCAGCACGTAGAGCGGGAACTGCGGCCCGGGCACGTTGGTGACGACGAGGTTGAAGAAGCGCTGGGCGGGCTGCAGGCGGGCGGCCTGGGAGACGATCGTGGTCGGCGCGAAGTCGGTCAGGCGGGTGAGGATTTCGGCGCCGACCGCCTGGCCGGAGGACTTCAGGTCACCCATCGACTCGGTGACGATGTGGAGCCGTTCGACCGGGTCCTCGCGGTAGACGGGGAGCGGCGCCATCATCGCGCTGATCCGGTTGCCGAGCGCGCCGTGCTCCTCCGCCTCGCGGATCGAGACCGGCACCATCGCCCGCAGCGTCATCCCCTCCGTGTCGTGGCCGCGGGCGCGCAGGTAGCGGCCGATCGCGCCCGAGGTGACCGAGAGGATCACGTCGTTGACGGTGCCGCCGTGGGCGTCCTTCACCCGCTTCAGGTCGACCAGGTGCGTCTGCACCATCTGGAAGCGGCGGTGCGGGCCGATCTCGACGTTGAACGGGGTGGAGGGGGCGCGCAGGCCGGCGGCCGCCATCTTCGTCGTCGCGGCGGCGCCGCGGACGACCTGGCGCGGCCCGCGCAGCGCCCGCCGGATGCCGCGGACGATCTCCCCGGGGCTGGTCAGCCGTTCCTTCAGCGCCTCGCCGAGCAGCTGGGTGTCGGTCGGTTCGGGGCGGGCGAGCCAGGGGGGCGGTGCGCTCGGCGGCCGCTTCGGTTCGCGGTCGAGGTCGTAGAGGACGGTGGTGATGTCGACGCCGGAGACGCCGTCGACCAGCGCGTGGTGGCTCTTGCCGATCACCGCGAAGCGCCCGTCGGCCATGCCCTCGACCAGCCACAGCTCCCAGAGGGGCTTCGAGCGGTCGAGCTGCTGGGAGAAGATCCGCGCCGCCAGGTTGCGCAACTGCTCGTCGGAGCCGGGGGCGGGGAGGGCGGTCTGGCGGACGTGGTACTCGAGGTTCAGGTGCGGGTCGTCGACCCAGACCGGCCGTCCCTGTCCGAACGGCACCGCGCGCAGCTTCTGGCGGAAGCGCGGCACCAGGTGCAGGCGCGAGGCGATGTGGTCGCGGAACTCCTCGTGCGTGGGCGCCGGGCCCTCGAAGATGATCGTCGAGGCGACGTGCATGTGGGCGCCCTCCCGCTCCATGTGGAGAAAGGACGCGTCGAGGCCGGTGAGCCGGTCTGAATTGCTCACGGGGTCATCTTCGCATACGGCGTTCAGGCCGTGTGGAGCAATTTCCTTGGCTTTCTAGAGCCGTTTGATAGCCGCTGGAGGAATATGTGCATCTGCTCACATCCGTGAGCCTCGTCACACGGACGCGGCGACTCGGTCCCTAGCGTGTTCTCTCCCTAAAGGAAAGAACCCATCTGCCGAGTCCCCTCGCCGACAGCGCGACGGGGAGCGGGGGACCCAATTGCGTCGTGGAACCACCAGACCGCGACGCCGGGGCGAATCGGGCGGCTTGCCGCCCGTAACGGCCTTCCGACCGACGTCGGAGGGCCGCGAGCCCGTCAGCTCACCCCGTAGGCAGGCAGAAAGCGAGTGAGAACCACGATGCGATTCATCCTGCCCGTGATCGGCGCCGCCATGGCGCTGTCGATCGGCGCGTCGCCGGCGGTCGCCCAGCATCAACAGCAGCACCGGCGCCACCACGCCACGCCAAAGCGGGTCAAGTCACACGTCGCGCTGCACGTCTCCCGGCACTCGGTGCTGAGCGGCGAGCGCGTGATCGTGCGAGGCAAGGTGCGCCCCGGCGGCGCCCATCGGGTCAAGGTCGTCTTCGGCGGCCCGGACCACGAGGTCCTCGCGTTCCGCACCAAGTCCGACGGCACGTTCAAGGCCAAGTGGGACGCGGGGCGGATCGGCAACTACAAGGTGGAGGCCTTCGGCGTCCACGACAAGCGGGTGCGCGGCTCCCACAGCAAGGTCCGCCACCTGACCTCCTACCGCCTGGCCGGGGCCTCCTACTACGGGCCCGGGCTGTACGGCAACGGGGTCGCCTGCGGCGGCACCCTCGAGCCGGGGACGCTCGGCGTCGCCAACAAGACGCTGCCCTGCGGCACGATGGTGAAGCTGCGCTACGGCGGCCGCTCGATCACGGTCCCGGTGATCGACCGCGGCCCCTACGTCGCCGGTCGGGAATACGACCTGACCACGGCGACGAAGGAGCGCCTCGGCTTCCCGGGCGTCGGCGACGTGATGGCCAACCACTAGGCCCCGCGTCAGCCGGGGAGGGCGAGTCGGAGCTGCGGCTCGTCCTCCTCGGCGGCGGCGTCGGCCTCGTTGTCGAAGGACGCGAGGCGGACGCCGAGCAGCCGCACCGGCCGCGGCGGGTCGTAGGCCCGCAGCAGGTCGAGGGCGATCGGCCAGACGACCTCCGGGTCGTTGGTCGGCGCCTCCACCGACTGGGACCGCGTGACGTTGGTCCAGTCGTCGAGGCGCACCTTGATCCCGATCGAGCGCCCCTCCAGCTCCTTCTTCGCGAGCCGGCGACAGAGCTCCTCGGTCTGCTCCTGGAGGACCCGCTCGAGCTCGGCGACCTCGGTCACGTCCTCGTCGAAGGTCGTCTCCACCGACTGCGATTTGGTCTCCCGGGTGACGCTGATCGGCGTCGCGTCGAGGAGGTTGCCGCGGGCGTGGAGCCAGGCGCCGGAGCGGGGGCCGAAGCGCGCTTCGAGGTCGCCGCGGTCGCAGGCCCCGAGCGCGGCGAGCGAGGTGATCCCGAGCTTCTCCAGGCGCTCCACCGTCTTCGGCCCGATCCCGGGGACGACGCCCGGCGGCCCGCCGCCGAATCGCGCCAGCGCGTCCTCGCGGGAGACGACGACCATCCCGTTCGGCTTGCCCAACTCGCTGGTCATCTTGGCGAGCAGGCGGGACTCGGAGATGCCGACCGAGCAGGTCAGCCCGGTCAGTTCGCGGATCTCCGCCTTGATCCGTCGCATCGTCGCCTTGGGGGAGAAGATGCCGGTCAGGTCGAGGTAGGCCTCGTCGAGCCCGACCACCTCGACGATCTCCACGTTGGAGCGCAGCACTTCCATCACCACCGCCGACACCTCCCGGTAGGAATGGAAGTCCGGCGGCAGGTAGATCGCGTCGGGGAGGCGCCGGCGGGCGACGGCGGCCGGCATCGCCGAGTGGATCCCGGCCAGCTTGCGCGCCTCGTAGCTCGCCGTCGTCACCACCGCCCGCGGGCCGGAGCCGCAGACGACCACCGGTTTCCCCCTCAGCTCCGGATGCTTGCGCAGCTCGACGGACGCGTAGAAGGCGTCCATGTCGAGGTGCGCCACGGTGCGCTGCCAACCTGCGATCGACACGTCATCAAGTTAGCGCGATAGGCGGCGGAGCGAACGCGTGTTCGGTCACGTTTCGACCGGCGAGCCGTCGGGCGCGTCTGCTGAACTGGCGCACCGCATGGACGTCGGAATCGACAGCCTGATCGCGCCGGAGCTGAGGCCGCTGGCCGCGGAGGCGAGGGAGTACCTGGCGACGTGGAAGGCGCAGCAGGCGGAAGCGCCCGACTACGACCTGCGGACGCCGGAGGGGCTGGCCGGGATGCGGGGGAGCCTGGCGCCGCGGGGAGCGCCGTCGGGGCCGCCGCCGCAGGAGATCGTCGCCAGGGCCGGTGGCAGCGAGGTGCCGGTCCGGATCCTCGTCCCCGAGGACGGCGAGCCGCGCGGGGTCTACCTCGACATCCACGGTGGCGGCTTCTTCATGAGCCGGGCGGCGCGGAACGACCTGAAGAACCGGCGGATCGCCGACGGGGTCGGGGTCGCCGTGGTCAGCGTCGACTACCGGCTCGCCCCGGAGCACCCTTGGCCCGCCGCGCCGGACGACTGCGAGACGGCGGCGCTCTGGCTGCTGGAGGAGGCGGAGTCGCGGTTCGGGACGACGCGGGTGGCGATCGGCGGCGCCTCGGCGGGCGGCAACCTGGCGGTGACGACGCTGCTGCGGCTGCGCAAGCGGGACCTGCTCGAGCCTTTCCTCGGCGCGGCGCTGCAGTTCGGTGCCTGGGACCTGAGCGCGCGGACCCCGGGAGGCAGGCCGATCTCCACCGAGTACCTGATCGAGGCCTACCTCGGCGACGTCGACGACCGCGCCCACGCCGACATCTCGCCGATCTTCGCCGACCTCGGCGGCCTGCCGCCGGCGCTGATGATCGTCGGCACCGAGGACATCCTGCTCGAGGACAACCTGGCGATGGCGATGCGGCTCGCCGCGGCGGGCGGCGAGGTGGACCTGCGCCTCTATCCCGAGTGCCCACACGGCTTCACCTCCTTCCCGACCGCGATGGCCGAGGCCGCGGTAAGCGGGATGGAGTCGTGGCTGGCCGATCGCTTCGCCGGGGCCTAGGCCGGCGATGGGGGACGCGACGGCCGTGGACGGGTGCCTCTCCTGCGAACTGCTCGACGGGCGCCGGCCCTGCCCGGGCGGGACGATCGCCGAGACCGAGGGTTGGGCGGTCCAGCATTGCGTCGGCCCGCTCGGGGTCGGGACGCTGATCGTCAAGCCGAAGCGCCACGTCCTCCACGTGGCGGACCTGGACGAAGACGAGGCGGCCGAGCTCGGCCCCTTGCTCCGCCGCGCCGCGGCCGCCGTCACCGAGGTCTTCGACCCGCACCAGGTCTACGTCTGCCTCTGGTCCCATGCCGAGAACGTCCCCGGACACATCCATTGGGTCGTCCAACCGGTCGCCGCCTCCGAGGACCCCGCCCGGCGTGGGCCGCACCTGCAGGCGGCGATGTTCGACGCCGGCGAGCCTCCGGATCCGACGGAGGTCGAGGAGGCCGCCGCGCGCCTGCGTGCCGTACTCGCAGGTTGAGCGGTAGGTGGTTGGTTAGGCGGGCGCGGGTTCGGGGTCGCGGGTTCGGGCCGCGCGCTTCGCGGCCGCCCCGCCCGTCCGAGGTGCGTCCCGGGCGTCTCGTGGCGGCCCGGGCAGGCTGTGGCCGCCACGAGACGCCCGGGACGTGAGGCTTCCGCAGGGAAGGTCACACGGACGTGGGAGAGATGCCGGGGACGTCACTGATCCCCATGCCTCCCGTGACGGGATCGGGGCCGCACCCGGGTGAGTTCGCACTTTTGCTCGCTATGCGGGCAGAACTGCGAACTCACCAGGGGGAGGCATGAGGAAGACCGGACGAACCGTGGACTTCTCCCGCCCCTCGTCACGGATCTAAGGACTTCGTGCCCGATCACGCGCCTTCGTGCCCGGACACGCGCCTCTCTGCGCCGGGGCACGCTGGGGCCCTCGCCTCTCCCCACATCCCCGGCCTTCTCGGTGGCGGCCACAGCCTGCCCGGGCCGCCACCGAGAAGGCCGCGTCCCTTGCCCGTCCCTTGCGCGGCCCCGGGCGCCAGCCCCCAATCCCCACCCACACCCACCGCCCGCAGCTCACTGTCGACGCCCGCCGGCACCCTGGGGCAGCGCCGGGTAACGCGACCGAAGGCGTCGGTCAAAATCACCGGCATGGATCCGCTGCCGATCGCCGAGGGCGCCCAATTTCGTCCCTGGGACGGCAGCGAGGCGGCGGCGCTTACCGAGGTGATCGCCGCCAACCGCGACCACCTGATGGAGTGGCTGCCGTGGGCGGAGCTGCACGGCTTCGAGGACTCGGTCGAGTACCTGCGTCGCAAACGCCTCCAGGTCGAGATGAACGACGGCTTCGAGGGGCCGATCGTGCTCGACGGGCGGATCGTCGGCGCCGCCGGCTTCCATCGCATCGACTGGCCCAACCGCACCACCTCGATCGGCTATTGGCTCGCCGCCGACGTCCAGGGCCGCGGCCTGATGAGCTCCACGGTGGCGGCGCTGCTCGACCACGCCTTCTTCGTCTGGGAGCTGCACCGCGTCTTCATCGAAGTCGTCGTCGGCAACGAGCGCAGCCAGGCGATCCCGGAGCGCCTCGGCTTCCGCCAGGAGGCGGTCCTGCGGGAGGCGAAGCTGATCCGCGGCAACTACGAGGACACGCTGCTCTACGCGATGCTGGCGCCGGAGTGGGAGTCGTCGCCGGCGCGCGAGGCGACCGGCGGCGGGCGGTAGCGCCGGGCGCGCTTCCCTATCCTGTGGGCATGGCTTCCGCCGAGGCGAAGAACCTCGAGGCGATCTCCAAGGCGATCGACCAGCACAACGCCAACTGCCCCTTCCCGGCGGCGGAGGTGAGGATGAACCCGTTCGAGGTCGAGCGCCTCGGCTGGGACCACATTCGCGGCCTGCCGGTGATCCCCGACGCCGAGATCGGCACCGGCCGCTTCCGCATCGTCTGCTCCCGCGACCTGGAGGACGACGGCCTCGAGATCACCGAGGCGATCGGCCAGGAGCTGGAGACGACCGTCCCCGTCACGACCAACAACTGACAGCGTCTGCATCTGACCGTCCCTGAGGCGGTGAAGTGCAGACGTCGGCCGCGCGCCTACTGTTCGAGGCCCAGATTGGAGCTCCAGCTCTGGGCTTCGATGTTCAACTGTTTGAATTCGCCGGTCACGATCAGGACGCCCATCACGATCAGGATCAGGCCGCCGATCACGACGATCACGCGGTAGTGACGCTTGACCACGGCGAAGGCCGTCGTCATGCGGGAGAAGGCGAGCGCGGTGACGAGGAAGGGGATCGCCAGGCCGGCCGAGTAGACGGCCAGCAGGAGGGCGCCATGGGCGGCGGACCCTTCGGCCGCGGCGACCGAGAGGATCGCGCCGAGGGTCGGGCCGATGCAGGGGCTCCAGGCGATCGCGAAGGCGGCGCCGGCGACGATCGGACCGCCTTTGCCCGCCCGCGAGAGCAGCGCCTCGACGTGCCACTCCTTGTTCAGCCGGGTGATGAAGAGGGAGCTGACGAAGAGGACCCCCATGCCGATGATGATCCAGCCGGAGATCTGCGTCAGCAGCGACTTGTTTTCCACCAGGAACGAGCCGAGGCCGGTCGCGGTCAGCCCGAGCAGGATGAAGATCACCGAGAAGCTGGCGACGAAGGTGAGCGCGGGGGGGATGACGCTGCGCCAGTCGGCGTCGTCGAGCTCGGCGGCGGAGACGCCGGTCACCGCGGAGAGGTAGCCCGGCACCAACGGCAGGACGCAGGGCGAGAGGAAGGACACGACCCCCGCCGCGAGCGCCGCGAGGAGACCTACCCCCGTCGCGGGGTCGCCACTGATATCGGCCAGGATCACGACCCCCAAGGATACCCGCGGCCGCGGGCCGGCTCGGCCCCCGCGAGCAGAGCGCTCCGCTAACTTACTGGCCAGCCAGCCAAACAGGCCATCTCGGGACGGTGGCCGCGGGGAGGAGCCCAGCGTTGAGCAACCGCACGTTCGTGATCGGGGTGGGGATGACCAAGTTCGAGAAGCCCGGGACGAAGGAGGGCGACTACCCGGACTGGGCCGTCGAGGCGGGGGAGAAGGCGCTCGCCGACGCGGGCATCCCTTACGAGGACGTCGAGCAGGCCTACGCCGGCTACTGCTACGGCGACTCGACCTACGGCCAGCGGGCCCTCTACGGGCTCGGCCTCACCGGGATCCCGGTCGTCAACGTCAACAACAACTGCTCGACCGGGTCCAGCGCGCTGTTCCTGGCGCGCCAGGCGGTCAAGGGCGGCCTCGTCGACTGCGCGCTCGCGGTCGGCTTCGAGAAGATGGAGCCGGGCAGCCTCGGGGTCAAGTACACCGACCGCACCAACGCGCTCGATCGCCACGCGACGCGGATGTTCGAGCTGCGCGATCCGGAGGCGTCGCCGCCCGCGCCGCAGATGTTCGGCAACGCGGGCCGCGACCACATGCAGAAGTACGGCTCGACGCCGGACCACTTCGCCTGGATCGGCTGGAAGAACCACAAGCACTCGGTCAACAATCCCTACGCCCAGTTCCAGGACGAGTACTCGCTGGCGGACATCAAGGCGGCGAAGATGATCCACGACCCGCTGACCAAGCTGCAGTGCTCGCCGACCTCCGACGGCGCGGCCTGCGCGATCGTCGCCTCGGAGGGTTATGTCGACTCGCACGACCTCTGGGACAAGGCGGTGGAGATCGCCGGCCAGTCGATGGTCACCGACCTCTCCTCGACCTTCGACGAGAGCGCCGACTGCATGACGATCGTCGGCTCGGAGATGTCGCGGACGGCGGCCAGCGCCGCCTACGAGGAGGCCGAGGTGGCGCCGCACGAGGTCGACGTCTGCGAGCTGCACGACTGCTTCAGCGCCAACGAGCTGATCACCTACGAAGCGCTCGGGTTCGCCGCGGAGGGCGAGGCGCACAAGCTGGTCGAGGCGGAGGCGACGACCTTCGGCGGCCAGGTCGTGGTCAATCCCTCCGGCGGGCTGATCTCCAAGGGTCACCCGCTCGGGGCGACCGGGCTGGCCCAGTGCTCGGAACTGACCTGGCAGCTGCGCGGCGAAGCCGGGCGGCGGCAGGTCGAAGGTGCGAAGGTGGCCCTGCAGCACAACATCGGCCTCGGCGGCGCGGCCGTGGTCACGGTCTACAAGCCGGCCGCCTGACGCGGGGCCGGGGAGGAGGAGAGAACGATGGCGAAAGAGCGGCGGTCCCTGAACGGGAAGGTGGTGGCGATCACCGGCGGCGCGCGCGGGATCGGCAAGGCGACGGCGGAGGCGCTGGTGCGGCGCGGCTGCCGGGTGGCGATCGGCGACGTCGACCTGGCGCTCGCCGAACAGACGGCGGCCGGGCTCGGCGGCGGCACCGTCGCGCTGGCACTGGACGTCAGTGACCGGGCCTCCTTCGAGGCCTTCCTCGACGGTGCCGAGCGCGAGCTGGGCCCGCTCGACGTGGTGATCAACAACGCCGGGATCATGCCCACGACGCCGTTCGTGGAGGAGTCGGAGGCCTCGTTCCGGCGCCAGATCGAGATCAACCTGATCGGCGTCATCCACGGCACCCAGCTGGCGATGCGCCGCATGACGCCGCGCGACAGCGGCCACATCGTCAACATCGCCTCGCAGGCGGGCAAGGCGGGGATCCCGGGGATCGCGACCTACTCGGCGACCAAGCATGCGGTGGTCGGGCTGAGCGAGGCGGTGCGGGCCGAGCTGCGCGGCCGCGAGGTGGAGATCTCTTGCGTGATGCCGACCGTGGTCAACACCGAGCTGACCGCCGGGGTCGGCCAGAAATGGGTGAAACCGGTGGAGGCGACCGACGTCGCCGAGGCGATCGTCGGGGCACTGGAAGCGCCGCGCTTCGACGTCTACGTGCCGAAGGCGAACGGCGCGCTGCTGCGGGCCGCCGCCCTGATGCCGCGCGCGGCGTCGGAGTGGGTCGCCCGGACGATGGGGACCGACAAGCTGATGACCGAGGTCGACCACGGGGCGCGGGCAGCCTACGAGGAGCGCGTGACCCACAGCGGCGGCGAGGGCACGAGTGAGGCGAAGCCCGAGGCGGCCACGGAGGGCGCCGCCGAGGAACGCACCGGCTGAGCGCCGCGCGCGGCGGCCGCCCGCATCGTTCGCCCGACCACACCCTGGTGTGGTCAAATGAACGAATGGCCGCCGGGGCGATGGGAAGGGCATACGACGCGACCTGGGGGAGGCTCTTCGCCTCCTGCTACGACCGCGCCCTGAAGGCAACCGAGGAGAACGGCCTCGGCGCGATGCGGGCGGCGCTGCTCGCGGAGGCGAGCGGCCGGGTGATCGAGATCGGCGCCGGGACCGGCGTCAACCTCGATCTCTACGGCTCGGGAGTGGAGGACCTGAGCCTGATCGAGCCCGACCCGCACATGGGGGCGAAGCTGCGCGAGCGGCTGGCGGGACGGACCGCGGCGACGCCCGCCCACCTGGTCGCCGCCCCCGCCGAAGCGCTCCCCTTCGACGACGACAGCTTCGACACCGCGGTCGCGACGCTCGTCCTCTGCACGGTCCCCGACCCGGTCGCAGCGATCGCCGAGCTCGCCCGCGTGCTCAAGCCGGGCGGCAGGCTCCTCTTCATCGAGCACGTCCGCGCCGACGACGCGGGACGCGCCCGCTGGCAGGATCGCCTCGAGAAGCCCTGGCGCTTCCTGGCCGACGGCTGCCACTGCAACCGCGACACCGAGGCAAACCTACGGGCCTCGTCCTTCCGGGTCGAGGCGATCGAGCGCGGCAAGATGCCGAAAGCGATGCCGATCGTGCGGCCGCTGATTCGCGGCACCGCCGTCCTCGCCGGCTGAGCCCGCTAACGGAGTCTTCACAAATCCGTGTAGCGCCTACCCAATAATCGCTACCCGATGAACGGGCGCGACGGAAGCAGACACGGCCGGCAGGATCCCAACGACCCGCGGCTCCCCGCCTCCGCCGAGGCGCTCGAGCACCGCGACGCCGACGAAGCGATGCGCCGGCGCGAGTTCCTCCAGCGCGCCGCGGTGACCGGCGGGCTGGCGATGGGGATGGCGAGCGTCCTCGCCCCCGACACGATCCTCGCCCAGGCGGCGACCAAGGACCGGGTCGACGTGCCGTCCCCGGCCAACCTGCCGCTGGACACGATCGTCGTCCTGATGATGGAGAACCGCTCCTTCGACCACTACCTCGGCTGGCTGCCCGGGGCGGACGGACGGCAGGGCGGGCTCACCTACGCGAACGCCGCGGGCAAGGAATTCGAAACCCACCGCCTCGCCCCCGACTGGCAGGGCTGCGCCCACCCCGATCCCGACCACTCCTGGGAAGGGGGGAGGGAACAGCTCGACGGCGGCCGCATGGACGGCTTCCTGCGCTCGGGCGAAAACGACGTGTTCTCGATCGGCTACTACGCCGAAGAGGACCTGCCCTTCATCCCCGCGGTGGCGAAGGAGTTCACCACCTTCGACCGCTTCTTCTGCTCGCTGCTCGCCTCGACCTACCCCAACCGCTACTACATGCACGCGGCCCAGTCCTACGGGATGAAGGACAACACGCTGCCCTTCCTCGACGGCAACGTCGCCGACCTGCTCGGCTGGCCGGACACGACGATCTTCCACTCGCTGACCCAGGCGGGCGTCTCCAATCGCTACTTCTACACCGACATCCCGGTGTCGGCGCTGTGGGGGCTGCCGGGGCTGGCGCGCTCCGGCCAGGTGCAGGAGTACTACGAGCGCTGCGCGACCGGCACGCTGCCCGCGGTGTCCTTCGTCGACCCCTCGTTCGCGGGCGAGGAACAGGGCACCTCGGGCGACGAACACCCACATGGCGACGTCCGCGTCGGCCAGGCCTTCATGTCCGACGTCGTCCACGCCTTCATGGAAGGGCCGCAGTGGAAGCGCGGCGCCCTCTTCATCGTCTACGACGAGTGGGGCGGGTTCTTCGACCACGTGCGGCCGCCGAAAGTGCCGGACATCCGCTCCAGCGCCGATCTCGAAGAAGACTTCGGTCAGATGGGGATGCGGATCCCCGCCGTCCTCGTCTCGCCCTACGCGAAACGCAACCACGTCGACCACAACATCTACGGCTTCGAGTCGATCCTGAAGCTGATCCGCTACCGCTTCGGCCTGGCGCCGCTGACCACCCGCGACCAGTACGCGAAGAACATCCTCCGTTCCTTCGACTTCGAATCGAAGCCGGACTACGAAGTCCCCGACCTGTCGGACCCGCCGACCGTGGTCGCGAGCGCCTGCTCGACCTCCGAAGGCAGCGAAAGCATCTTCGAAGAACTCGGCTCCCAGGCGACCCAGCTGGACAAGGCGGTCGAGCGGCCGAAGGAGCACGACCTGGCGACCCTGAAGACCTCCGGCTACCTGGAGCGGCTCGGGTTCAAGTACAAGCCCGCGACCCCGGCGCGCACCTTCCGCCATCCCTCGAAGCTCGGACTGAAGCCTTGAGGAGGGCCTTGCCCGTAGCGCTGGGCGGCCTCGTCGCGCTGCTCGCCGTCGGCGCGACCGCCGGAGCGGCCCTCCTCGAACCGGTCGCCATCGACGCGACCACGCCGGAAATCGCCGAAGCCAAGAAGCCCTTCCGGCTCGAAGTGGCGGTCGAAGCCGAAGCCGGCGCCCTCGACATCGCCGCGGGGCCCCTGACCCTCGGCGTCAAGCTCGCCTCCGAGTGCGGCGGCTCCTTCGTCGGGACCCATGGCGAAACGATCCTCGAACGCACGCTCCCGACCCCGACCGCCGGCGCCGCCTACGCGCAGACGATCAGCGCCTCGGTGACCGCCGCAAGCACCGGCGACGACACCGTCTGCGCCTTCCTCCAGGACTCCCAGGAACGCCAGTTCGCGACCGACACCGAAGCTGAAGTCGACATCGTCTCCCCGGGCGCCGCGCCCGCCTGCAGGAAGGCGAGGAAGCGAGTCGAGGCGTCGACCCGCAAGCTGAAGCGCCTCGACCGCCGGATCGCCACCCTGAAGCGCGAATCCCGCCACACCAAAGGCGCCGCCCACAAGAAGGCCGCCCACAAGCTCCGCCACCTGCGCACCCAGAAGCGCAAGGTCCAGCACCAGCGCAAGCGCCTCACCAAGCGCGCCACCACCACCTGCTCCTGACCCAGCACGATCCCCTGGCGCACCTTCCGCCACACCTCTCCCCAGCGCGTTCGCACTTATCCACGCTATGCGGGGCCAACTGCGAACTCACCTGCCGGCAGGCGCCGGGGTGGACACAAAGTTATGACTACTCGTCCGAGTACTCGGCCCGGAGTGCGTGTGACCAGTCGTACGAGATAGCTGGACTCAGGGCAACGAACGCTCCAAGCAGGCCGAGCGTGCTGACCGACCAGGCGAACAGACAACGCTCGAACCAGGTCATCGATCCGTGAAGACCGGAGAGCCCGAGGGCGACGCCGATCCCGAGCAGACCGCAGAAAGCGAGGGCGGCGACAAACCCGATCCAGTTCTCGCGGTCGGCGCCGCGGGCACGAGAGGCCTTGACGAGCCAAGACACCTCGACTCCATAGGCGACAAGCAGGGTGGCTCCGATCTGCGCCAGGTCCCCGGCGAGTTCGGGCGACGGAGACGTAGAGAAATACGAGAGCACCGCGTATGTGCAGACTGAAATGACGATCGCGCCGGCGACGGCCGGGATAGCGCCTTTTCGCATAGGCGACACCCGCCGCAGAAGCGGCAGCTTCCACCAAAACCCCTGCATCCACAGCAGAGTAGGCACCGCGGAGGACGCCCAAGCTCAGATCGAACGCACGATAATCTTGGTTATGTCAACTTGACGCAGGAGAGAAAGGGCGGCGAGGCCGACCGGGTGGTCCCGCCCGGGCCGCCGCCCTTTGAGGCAGCTTGCGCTAGCTGACCTTTTCGATCGCTCCTTCGATGTCTTCGGTCGTGCCGAGGAGTTCGAGGCCGTTGGACTTCGGACCTTCGATCGCGAACGACGGCGTGCCGGTGAAGCCGAGCTTTTCGGCCTGTTCGGTCGTCGCTTCGACCTGCTTCTTGTAGGTGCCGCCCTTCCATTCTTCCTTCCACTTCTTGAAGTCGGGGACGCCTACGTATCGGGCCATCGCTTCGATGTAGGAATCGGTGGCGTAGCCGGAGTTCTCCTCGCCCTGGTTGCGGTACCAGGTCTCGATGTAGTCCCAGCCCTTGCCCTGGGCGCCGGCCGCGAGGGCCGCTTCGCCGGCCGGGATCGACTGCGGGCCGATGATGACGAAGTTGCGGAAGGTGATGCTGACTTCGCCCTTCTTCACCCGGTTTTCGATCACTTCCGGCAGGACTTCTTCCGAATACGCTTTGCAGTACGGGCACTGCAGGTCGCCGTACTCGTAGAGCTTCACCGGCGCGCTGTGGCTGCCCAAGGTGGTCCCGTTCTGCGCCGACCCGGCCAGCAGCTTTTCGACCTCCGCCTTTTCGACGAAGCTCGATTCGTCGCCGCCCGACTTGTTGCTGCCGCCGACGGCGATGATCACCACGACGACCGCGATGATCGCGATGAAGACCCCGGCGGCCGCCAGCTTCAGCAGGTTCGCGCGGCGATCGGCGCCCTGCGCTTTGGCTTCCTCCGCTTCGCGTTCCTCGCGGCGTTTCTCCCTGGAGCGTTGGTTGTTGGCCAT
The DNA here is from genome assembly GCA_047601885.1 of Solirubrobacterales bacterium. Taxonomy (GTDB): domain Bacteria; phylum Actinomycetota; class Thermoleophilia; order Solirubrobacterales; family 70-9; genus VAYN01. The sequence goes on along the minus strand of JASGIK010000001.1, from coordinate 89,071 downwards.
TTTGGTCAGGCTGCCTTTTCGATCGCTTCTTCTATGGCTTCGGTCGTTTCCGGCGTGCCGAGCAGTTCCAGGCCTTCGGAGTTCGGACCTTCAACAGCGAACGACGGCGTGGCACTGAAGCCAAATTTATTGGCCTGCGCGGTCGTGGCTTCGACCGTTGCTTTGTACTTTTCGCTCTTCCATTCCTTCATGAACTTGGCGACGTTCGGAATGCCCACGTACTTCGCCATCGCTTCGACGAAGTCTTCGGTCACGTAGCCGCCGTTCTCGGGGCCCTGATTGCGGTACCAGGTCTCGAGGTAGGTCCACCCCATGCCTTGGGCGCTTGCCGCGAGGAACGATTCACCGGCTGGCAGCGACTGCGGGCCGATGATGGTGAAGTTACGGAACGTGATCGTGGCTTTGCCGGTTCTCACCTGCTTTTCGATCAGTTCGGGGAGGATTTCTTCGGAATAGTATTTGCAGGCCGAGCACTGCAGATCGCCGTACTCATAGAGTTTCACCGGCGCGCTGGTTTCGCCTAGGGTGTTGTTGTTCTGGGGCGTGTCGCCGATCAGTTTCTGGACATCGGCCTTTTCCACAAGATTCGAGGCGTCGCCGCCCGACTTATTGCTGCCACCCGCAACGATGATCACGACGACGACGATAATGATCGCCAGGAAGACGCCGCCCGCGGCCAGCTGCAGCAGCCGGGTACGGCGATCGGCGCCCGCTTCTTTCGCTTCGGCCGCTTCGCGTTCTTCGCGGCGTTTCTCCCTGGAGCGTTGGTTGTTGGCCATCGGTGCTGTCGGTCCTCCGTGTCGTCTACGTGCGGATTCGGTGCTGCGCTGGGGCTTGCGACCTTAGAGAAAGGTCCTGGCTCAGCCGTCTTCGGCGATCGGCCGCGCGGTTCCTCCCCCCAACACCGCGCCGCCGTCCGGCGTCCCGACGTAGCCGAGCAACCGGGTCACGTTGAGCAGGAAGCAGATCGTCATCAGCACCGCGTTGGTCACGCACCACTGGCAGATCGCTTCGATCTTCCAGATCTCGAGGTACGTGAGGTAGATGCTGAAGCCGAATCCGCCCAGGGTGAAGAGGAAGCCCAGCAGTCGGGCCATGTCGTTGCCGTAGAGAACCGTGCCGAGGATCAGGATCCAGCCGGCGAGCCCGAAGATCGCGACGTTGATGCCGAGGATGTGCGAGTAGGAGCTCTTGGCCACCGTCTCGCAGCCGGTGCCGCCCGCCAGGCAGGCGGGCGCCCCCGAGGTCGAGTCGGAGATGAAGATGTAGGTCGCCACGCAGACGCCGAGGACGCCGATGAAGGCGATGGCGATCCGAAGAATTCGTTCACTCGGGAAGTTCATAAGCAATTTCTACCTGGATAGTGCCACGTCTGGCTCAAGGGCGAATAAGGAGATCTCCCGTGAGAGACGCCCACCCTGCCAGGCCAACGGCGACTGACCCTCATCCTCGCTGATCAGGCGAGCCCGCGGCAAGCTCGCCGCGTACGCCTCGGCGACGGCGTACGGATGCCCGGGATCGGCCTCGTCCCCGGAGGCGACGACCAGCGCCGGGACGTCGAGCCCGGCGAGCTCCTCCAGCGAGCCGAACGGTCGCGAGGCCGGCGTCTCGCGCAGCGCCCGCGCCAGGCCGCGTGGGTTCCGGTGCAGGCCCATCCGTTCGGCGCTGATCCGCATCACCGCGTCGCGCCAGGCCTCGCCGGTGCCGCCGTTGCGTCGCAGGTACTCGACGAAGCCGTCGATCCCACCCTCTTCCAGCGCGCTCGCCAGCCCGTCCCAGTAGGCCAGCGCCGCCTCGCTGATCTCCCCCACGTAGGTCGGCCCGATGATCACCAGCCCGCTCAGCCGCTCGGGGTGCGCGAGCGCGTAGCCGACCGCGGTGTGGGCGCCCATCGAGTGGCCGCCGAGCAGGAAGCGCTCGGAGGGCCCGATCTCGGCCTCGACCACCCGCTCCAGGTCGGCGATCAGCTCTGGGTATCCATAACTCTGATCGGCAGGGGCCGGGTCGGACTCGCCGTGGCCGCGCGCGTCGTAGGTGACGACGCGGTGCCCGGCCCGCTCCAGCGCCCGCGAGCCGTGGACGACGTAGCGGCGGCTCGCCGTCAGGCCATGGCAGAGGACGATCGGGGCCCCCTCCCCCGCGGCCTCGCCGCGCAGCACCGGGGCCGGGCCGATCGCGAACTCGGCCGCCTCGGCCGCCGGCATCAGCCGACCCCCGCGACCGCGCGCTCGAGGTCGGCGACCGACTCGTACGTGAGCCCGGCCAGGGTCACCTTGCGGTAGCCGACGATGCCGCTCTCGTCGACGACGAAGATCGCCCGCCGCACCAGCGGCCCGGCGACGACGCCGTAGGCCCTGGCGACCGCCTTGTCCTCGTCGGCCAGCAGCGGCACGTTCAGCCGTTTCTCCTCGGTGAAGCGCTCGTGCGAGTCCACCGACTGCGGCGAGATGCCGACCACCTCGGCGCCGATCTTGTCGAGCCGCTCGCCTTCGTCGCGGTAGGAGCAGAACTGTTTGGTGCAGACGGCGGTGAAGTCGCCGGGGTAGAAGGCGATCACCAGCTTTTTGCCGCGATAGTCGGAGAGGCGATAGGTCCGGCCGCCCGTCCCGGGAAGCTCGAACTCCGGCGCCGCGTCTCCTACGTCGACCTTGGCCACTGCCAGAGCTTACGCAGCGCCCGTCACCCGCGTTCGATCGACATCTTTTCGATCTCGACGGTCTGGGTCGGTTTTTCTTCCGCGTCGCCCAGTTCGCCGATCGCTTCGACGACCTTCATCCCGCTGCTGACCTTGCCGACGTAGGCGTATTCGGCGGGCAGCCCGGCGTTTTCCCCGGTGACGACGAAGAACTGGCTGCCGGAGCGGCCCGACGGGTCGCTCGAGCTCTTCGCCATCGCGACGACGCCCTTGGTGTATTCGAGGTTCTTCGGCGGCGCCTCGGTGACGCTGTAGCCGGGACCGCCGGAGCCGCTCTGGGTCGGGTCGCCGCCCTGGATCACGAAGCCGGGGACGATCCGGTGGAAGATCAGTTCGTCGTAGAAGCCTTCTTCGGCCATGTAGGCGAAGGAGTTGGTGGTGATCGGGGCTTCGGAGGTCGCCAGTTCGATGTCGAAGGTGCCGCAGTTCGTCTCGACGACGGCGGTGAGCTTTTCGCCCTTCTTCACCGTCTGCTTCGGCTTCTTCAGGCTCTCTTCCTTCGGTTCGGGCGTTTCGACCGTCTTGCAGCCGGAAGCCTTGCTCGCCGTGGCGCTGGTCGAGTCGCCCTTCGAGCCACCGCCGCCCTGCGAGATCAGGATGATCCCGACGATCACCACGGCGAGGACCAGGAATCCGCCCAGGATGTACCACCGTTTGTCGAACTGCTCCCCTGCCATCGGCAGAGCAGGGTAGAGCAATTACGATCGGCTCGATGTCGAGCCTCCCGCCGCTGACGCCACTGGCCGCCGCGGCGCTTCACGTCGACACGCCGGAGCGGGTCCTGCAGGTGGCCTGCGGCGACGGCGAGGGAGCGCTCTTCCTCGCCCGCGAGTTCCCGACGGCACGGGTGCGGGGGATCGACGCCGATCCGGACGCGGTCCACGCCGCGACGCAGAGGGTCGGTCTCGACCCGGAGGGCCGGGTCGCCTTCAAGCTGGGCGGGCCGCGGCGGATCCCCTACCCGGAGGACCAGTTCGACCTGGTCGCGGTCGTCGACGCCCGCCCCACCCCCGGCGAGCTGGCCCGGGTGCTGCGCCCGGGCGGCCACCTGATCCTCGCCGCGACCCAGGGAGCGCCGACCGGCGGCGGCGCCCGCGCCTGGCTCCTGGCGCGCAGCCTGCGCCGCCACCGCCTCGAGACGGTGCGCGAGGAGCGCGCCGGCGGCGGCGGCTTCGTGGTCGCGCGCCTGGCCTGACTAGGGTTGGTCGATGGAGGCGAGCCAGGATCCGAGCCCGGACGATCTCGGCGTGCCGCCGCTCTCCGAGGAGGAGCGCCCCTACGTCCTCCTCGTCAACCCCTCCTCCGGCGGCGGGCGCGGCCAGAGGCTGCTGCCGCGCGTCGAGGCCGCGCTGGACGAGCGCCGCGCCGTCTTCCGCGTCGTGCGCACCAAGAGCCTCGAGCACGGCGTCGCCAAAGCGTTGCGCGCGGTCGAGGCCGGGGAGACGCCGATCGTCCTCAGCGGCGACGGCATGATCGGCGCGATCGGCGGCGCGATGGCGGGCGCCGAGATGCCGCTGGGGATCGTCCCCGGCGGCCGCGGCAACGACCTGGCGCGGGTGCTCGGCATCCCCGACGAGCCGGAGGCGGCGGTCGAGGTCGTGCTCGCCGGCCACAGCCGCGCGATCGACGTCGGCGAGGCCAACGGCAGGCCGTTCCTCGGCATCGCCAGCGTCGGTTTCGACTCGGTCGCCAACCGGATCGCCAACGAGTCGCGCCTGCGCGGCAACCTCGTCTACCTCTGGGCCGCGCTGCGGACGATGGCAAGCTGGAAGTCGGCGCGCTTCACGATCGCGATCGGCGAGCGGCGGACCCGCCTCGAGGGCTACGACGTCGTCGTCGCCAACAACCGCGCCTATGGCGGGGGGATGTTCATCGCTCCCGACGCCGAGCTCGATGACGGCGAGTTCGATGTGGTGACCATCGCGGACATGGGGAAGTTCCGGGCGCTCTATAACCTGACCAAGGTGTTCAAGGGCACCCACGTCGGCATTCCTGAGGTGAGCGTCGTCCGCGCCTCTCGGCTCAGCCTCAGCGCCAGCCGCCCCTTCGCGGTCTACGCCGACGGCGACCACCTGACCGACCTTCCCGCCGACCTGCGCATCATCCCCCGCGCCCTGCGGGTGCTGGTCCCGCCGCCCGCCGCTTGAGCGACGCGGCGAAGCAGGCGAGGCGCGGCGGCGGCGCGGCCTTCGGCGCCAAACGGGCGCTGGCGCGGGCGATCGGCGCGGCCTCGCGGCGCAGTGGGCGCGGCGGCGGCACTACGCTGCCGGGGCGGGTGCTGCTGCGGCTGGAGCCGGAGGCGATCGCCGAGCTGGGCGCGGGCCTGCCGGACGGCGCGACGATCGTCTCGGCCACCAACGGCAAGACGACCACCGCCGGGATGATCGCCGCGATCCTGGCCGCCGAGGGGCGGCCGCCCGTCCACAACCGGGCGGGGTCGAACATGACCTGGGGCGTGGCGACGGCGCTGCTCGAGCAGCGTGGCGAGGAGGGCCTCTTCGAGGTCGACGAGGCCTGGCTGCCGCGCGTCGCCGAACAGCTGGAGCCGAAGCTGATCGTGCTCGGCAACCTCTTCCGCGACCAGCTCGACCGCTACGGGGAGATGGAGGCGCTGGCCGAGGACTGGGCGAAGGCGGTGGCCGCGGCGCCCGTCGGGACCGGCCTGGCGCTGAACGCCGACGACCCGCTGGTCGCCGACCTCGGCCGCGACCCCGGGACGGAGCGCCCGCGCGACGGCGTCCTCTACTTCGGCATCGAGGACCACTCGCAGGCGCTGCCGGAGCTGCAGCATGCCTTCGACGCCAAGCACTGCCGCCGCTGCGGCCATCCCTACGCCTACGAGGTGGCGTTCGTGGGACACCTGGGCCACTACTCCTGCCCGAACTGCGGCGCCGAGCGGCCGCGGCCCGACGTGGCGGCGACGCGGATCGAGCTGCGCGGCATGGAGGGCTCGGCGGCGACGGTGCGCGTGCCGGGCGGCGAGATCGAGGTAGAGCTCCCCCTCCCCGGCCTCTACAACGTCTACAACGCGCTGGCGGCGATCGCCGCGGCGATCAAGCTCGGGGTCGAGCCGCAGCGCGTCGCCGGCGCCCTGCGCGACATGCGCGCCGCCTTCGGCCGGGTCGAGACGATCGCCGTCGGCGGCGGCCAGGTGTCGATCCTCCTGATCAAGAACCCGGCCGGCGCCAACGAGGTCCTCCGCACCCTGGCTCTGGAGGCCGAAGAGCAGCCGATCGACCTCTGGATCGCACTGAACGACCGGATCGCCGACGGGCGCGACGTCTCCTGGGTCTGGGACGCCGACTTCGAGCTGCTCGCCGAGAAGGTCCGCCGCGTCACCTGCTCCGGCACCCGGGCGCCGGAGATGGCGCTGCGCCTCAAGTACGCGGGCTGGCCCGAGGATCGGATCGTCGTCGACCCGGACATCGCCACCTCGCTCGACGCCGCCGTCGCCGCCGCCGAGGACCGCCTCTTCGCCCTCCCCACCTACACCGCCCTGCTGGAGCTGCGCAGGCTGCTCGCCGACCGCGGCCTGGCGAAGGAGTTCTGGCAGTGAGCGACACGCGGCGCGCCTCCACCTCCGAAGCGGCGATCTGGCACGACGTCGAGTGCGGCGCCTACGCCGCCGACTTCCCCGTCTGGGACGAGCTCGCCGACCGCTGCGGCGACCCGATCCTGGAGCTCGGCGCCGGCACCGGCCGGCTCGCCATCCACCTTGCCCGCCGCGGCCACCGGGTGATCGGCCTCGACCGCGACGAGGAGCTGATCGCCGCCCAGGAGGAGCGCGCCGCCGGCCTCCCGGTGACGCCGCTGCTCGCCGACGCGCGCGGCTTCGAGCTGCCGGAGCCGGTCGCCCTCGCGCTCGCCCCGATGCAGCTCCTGCAGATGCTGGAGAACAAGGCCGAGCGCCTCGCCTGCCTCGACTCGATCGCGGCCCAGCTGCTCCCCGGCGGCCGCGTCGCCGCGGCGATGGTCGAGGGCATGCCCGAGCCCGAGGAGGGCGAGCCACTGCTGCCCGACGTGCGCGAGGTCGACGGCTGGGTCTACTCGAGCCTGCCGCTGGAGGCGGAGGTCGGCCCGGACCACATCCACGTCCACCGGCTGCGCCAGAAGGTCTCCCCGGCAGGCGAGCTGACCGACATCCCGGACACGGTCACGATCCGCACGATGACCGCCGACGACCTCGAGGCCGAGGCGGCCGCGGTCGGCCTGGTGCCGATCGAACGCCTCTACATCGCGCCGACCGACGACCACGTCGGCTCCACCGTCGTCGTTCTCGGCGAGGAGGAGTGATGGAGCTGCGCGTGCTCGGGCTCTACCCCGAGCAGATGAACATCTACGCCGACCGCGGCAACATCCTCTTCCTGCAGCGGCGCTGCGAATGGCGCGGGATCGGGTTCGTCTACGACGGCGCCGGGCCGGGCGAATCGATCGATCCCGCCGCGCATGATCTTTTCTACATCGGCGGCGGCCAGGACCGCGACCAGCGCGTCGTCGCCGCCGACCTGGTCGAGACCAAGCGCGCCGCGCTCGCCGCGGCGGTGGACGACGGCGCCGCCCTGCTCGCCGTCTGCGGCGGCTACCAGCTGCTCGGCGAGAGCTACCAGCTCGGCGAGGAGACCCTGCCCGGCCTCGGCCTCGCCGACCTGCGCACGGTCCGCGAGGAGGGCCCGCGGCTGATCGGCAACGTCGCGATCGAGACCGAGCTGGGCGGCGAGAAGCGCCTCCTGGCGGGCTTCGAGAACCACGGCGGCCGCACCTACCTCGGCGCCACCGCCCGCCCGCTCGGCGCCGTCGTCAAAGGCCACGGCTTCGGCAACAACGGCAACGACGGCCGCGAGGGCGTCTGGCGCGACAACATGATCGGCACCTACCTGCACGGCCCGCTGCTGCCGAAGAACGCCTGGCTCGCCGACCACCTGATCGAACTGGCGCTGGAGCGCCGCCACGGCGAGCGCCCCCGACTGGAGCCCCTCCCCGACGAGCTCGAGCGCGCCGCCGAAGCGAGCACCCGGGCCGCCGCGGGCGTCTAGCGCCGCGGTGTGCGTTTTCCGTCCCTGGGACGGGTTTCGCACACCGCTAGGGAACCGCGGGGACGAGCACCAGCGGCTCGTCGCCCCGCTCCAGGTCCGCCGTCTCGAACGAAGGTGACGAAAGGCGTTCGGTGTTCGGCATCGCCTCGACGAAAGACTCCTCCGTCTCGAGGAAGCTGATCTTCGGCGTCTTGTAGTGCATCGGCACGACCCAGGCGGGCGCCAGGTCGAGCGCGATCTTCGCCGCCGTCGCGCCGTCGATCGTGAAGCCGCCGCCGACCGGGATGAAGAGCAGGTCGATGCCGTCGAGGTGGGCCCGCTGCTCGGGCCGCAGCGCCGCCTGGCCGAAGTCGCCGAAGTGGCAGACGCGGATCCCGTCGAGCTCGAAGACGACGATCGTGTTCGGGCCGCGTTCGGTCCCCGCCGCGTCGTCGTGCTCGGAGGCGATCGCGACCACGTCGCCGAGCGGCGAGGGGTGCGTGCCCGCGGTCGAGCGGACCAGGGTCGGCTCGCCGTCGATCACCTCGACCGCGTTGTGGTCGCGGTGCTCGTGGGTGACGATCAGCAGGTCGGTCTCCTCGGGCGGGACGATCGGCGGGTAGTCCCAGGTGATCCCTTTCGCCGCCGTCGCGGACATGTCCCCCCAGGGGTCGACGAAGACCGTCGCCGCCTCGCCGTCGAGCGTGAACGCCGACTGCCCGTGCCAATCAACTCGCATGTGACTCCTCCAGCTCTCGGATCGCCGGAGCCACGGCTTTCGCCTCGCTGGGCTCCGTGTGGGTGTAGCGGCCGCCCCGCATCAGGGAGGCGCCGGCAGCGATCAGGCAGGCGACGATCGCGAACGAGAACGCGGTGTCGAGGCCGTCGCGGAACGGGCTCCGAGATCAGGTGCGGGAAGAAGGCGTGGCCGGTCAGCACCGCCTGGGCGTGCTGCGGCAGTTCGTGCAGGGTCGCGCTCCCGACCAGGTGTTCGATCGGGTTGTAGCCGAGGAAGGCGGCGAAGAGGACCGAGATCGGCGGCAGTTTCGCCGACTTCGTGCGCTTTCGCGGCACTGACGCCATGGGCTTCCAGGCCGGTGGAGAGCGCGTGCGGAAGGCGTCGAGGAGAGGCCGATGATCAGCAGGGTGAAGAAGATCCCCATCGAGATCACCTGGGCCGAGTTCTGGAAGGTCTGGTTCATGCCGCCGCCGGCGCCGCGGGCGTCGGGCGGCAGGCTGTTCATCACCGCCGCCCGGTTGGGCGAGGCGAACATCCCCATCGAGATCCCGTTGAAGGCGAGGATCGCGGCGAAGACGGGATAGGAGAAGTCGACCGGCAGCAAGGTCAGGGCGGCGAAGCTGGCGGCGGCGGCGATCATCCCGCCGGTGGCGAACCCGCGCGCCCCGAAGCGGTCCGAGAGGACCCCCGAGGTCGGTCCGGCGATCAGCATCCCGATCGTCAGCGGCAGCATGTAGATCCCGGCCAGGAGCGGCGCTTCGGTGTAGTCGTAGCCGTGCAGCGGCAGCCAGATGCCCTGCAGCCAGATGATCAGCATGAACATCAGGCCGCCGCGGGCGACGGCGGCGAGGAAGGTCGAGAGCGTGCCGAAGGTGAAGGCGCGGATGCGGAACAGCGGCAGCCGGAACATCGGTTCCTCGGCGTGGCGCTCGACGATCACGAAGGTGACCAGCGAGACCAGCGCGGCGACGAGCAGGACGAGCACGCGCGGGCTCCCCCAGCCGGTCGGCGAGCCGCCGTAGCGGGCGGATGCCGTAGGTGACGGCGACCATCGCCAGGATCAGGCCGAGGGCGAAGGTGACGTTGCCCCACCAGTCGATCTTGCGCCGGATGCGGGGTCGAGAGCTCTTTCAGTTTGAGGTAGGCCCAGACGGTGCCGAAGAGCCCGACCGGGACCGAGATCAAGAAGACCAGGCGCCAGTCGATCGGCGCCAGCAGGCCACCGAGGACGAGGCCCACGAACATGCCGCTGACGCCGACGATGTTGTTGATCCCCAGCGCCATGCCGCGCTGGTTGGCGGGGAAGGCGTCGGTCAGGATCGCGGCCGAGTTGGCGAGCAGGCAGGCGCCGCCGATCCCCTGGACGATGCGGAAGACGACCAGGAAGAGGGCGCCGTTCGTGCCCGTCATCCAGTCGATCGCCAGCATCAGCGAGGCCGCCGTGTAGATGACGAAGCCGAGGTTGTAGATCTTCACCCGCCCGAACATGTCCCCCAGCCGCCCGAGGCTGACGATCAGCACGCTGGTCACGACCAGGTAGCCGAGGATCATCCACAGCAGGTAGAAGCTGTTGGAGGGCAGCAGCGGATCGAGGTGGATGCCGCGGAAGATGTCCGGCATCGCGATCAGCGTGATCGAGGCGTCGAGCGTGGCCAGCAGGATCGCCAGGGTGGTGTTGGAGAGGACGACCCACTTGTACTTGTCGTCGTGAGCGGCTCCCGCCCCGCCTGCTTTGGCCGCTGACATCACTCCCCGGATGATACACAGGCAACCTGTGCAGTTCGCCTGTCTAACTTCGGTATCCTCGGCGGGTGCCCACGCAGACCGACATCGACTACGCCGCCCTCTCCTCCGACCTGCGGGTCGTGGTCGGGCAGCTGATCCGCAGGCTGCGCTCGGAGCAGAACCTCTTCCCGCTGAACCAGGCCTCGGTGCTGGGACGGCTGGACCGCTGCGGCCCCCAGAGCGTCTCCGACCTCGCCGCCGCCGAGCGGGTGCGGCCGCAGTCGATGGCGCAGACGGTCGGCGACCTCGAGGCCGACGGGCTGGTCGACCGCTCCCCCGATCCCGACGACCGCCGGCGCGCGATCGTCAGCCTCAGCGAATCCGGCAAGGCCCGCATCGAAGCCGACCGGCGGGCGCGCGAGAGCTGGCTGGTGAAGGCGCTGGAAGCGCTGCCGGAGTCCGACCGCGAGACGGTCGCGCAGGCCGTCGGCGTCCTCGGCCGGATCGCCGACGCCGACGTCTAGCTAGCGGCCGCTGGAGCCGAAGCCGCCGTCGCCGCGGACCGACTCACTCAGCTCGGCCACCTCGACCGGCTCGGCGATCGCCACCGGGGTCAGGACCAGTTGGGCGATGCGGGCGCCCGCCTCGATCCGCACCGTCTCGGCCGGATCGGTGTTCAGCAGCAGCACGCGGAGCTCGCCGCGGTAGCCGGCGTCGATCAGGCCGGGGCTGTTGACCAGGGTGATGCCGTGCTCGCGGGCGAGGCCGGAGCGCGGCAGGACCAGGCCGGCGTGCCCCTCGGGGATCTCGACCGCGATCCCGGTGCCGACCGACCAGCGCTCGCCGGGGCCGATGTGGGCCCCCTCGGTCGCGTAGAGGTCGAGCCCGGCGTCGCCCGGATGGGCGCGCGTCGGGACCACGGCGTCGTCGCTGAGCTTGATGACCGGCAGCTCCATGGCGCGCAGCTTAGGGACTCAGCCTGAATCAGGCGATCGCCAGGTCGTCGAAGCGGTGGAGCTCGGCACTGGGGACGCGGGCGTGGACGCGGACGCCGTCGGGGCCGTCGGTGCGCTCCAGTTCACCCGCCACCTCGTGCAGCTCGTGCAGGCGACCGCCCTGGCTGTAGGGGATCAGCAGCTCGACCTCGGTCAGGGTGTCGGCGAAGGCCCGCTCGATCGCCTCGCACAGCTCCTCCAGCCCCTCGCGCGCCAGCGCCGAGACCAGGACCGCGTCGGGATGCGCCAGCTCGACCTCGTGGCGCTCGTCCTCGTCGAGCAGGTCGGCCTTGTTGAGGACCAGCAGGCGCGGCTTCTCCCCCGCCCCGATCTCCTCCAGCACCTCGTCGACCGCGTGCATGTCCATCAACCGCCGCTCTTCCGCCTCGGAGGCGTCGACGACGTGCAGGATCAGGTCGGCCAGCGTCGTCTCCTCGAGCGTCGCCTTGAACGCCTCGACCAGCTGGTGGGGAAGCTTCTCGATGAAGCCGACCGTGTCGGTGAGCAGGTAGTCGCGGCCGGAGAGCTCGAAGCTCCGCGTGGTCGGGTCGAGGGTCTCGAAGAGGCGGTTGGCGACGCCGACCTCGGCCCCGGTCAGCGCGTTCAGCAGGGTCGACTTGCCGGCGTTGGTGTAGCCGGCGAGGGCGATGCTGGGGATCGCCGAGCGCTCGCGCCGGGCGCGCTGCACGCCGCGGTTGCGCTCCAGCCGGCGCAGGCGACGGCGCAGGGCGCTGATCCGGTCGCGGGCGAGCCGACGGTCGGTCTCGATCTGGCTCTCGCCCGGGCCCCTGGTGCCGATCCCGCCGCCGAGCCGCTCGAGGTGGGTCCAGAGGCCCCGCATGCGGGCCATGTTGTATTCGAGCTGCGCCAGCTCGACCTGCAGCTTGCCCTCGGCCGAGTGGGCGTGGTCGGCGAAGATGTCGAGGATCACGGCGGTGCGATCGATCACCGGCACGCCGAGCGCCGATTCGAGGTTGCGCTCCTGGCGCGGCGCCAGCTCGTCGTCGCAGGCGACGACGTTGGCGTCGGCGGCGGCGACCTCCGCCTTCAGCTCCTCCAGCCGGCCGCGGCCGAAGTAGCGGTCGGGGTCCGGCTTCTGGCGCTGCTGGGTGGCGACGCCGGCGGTCGCGACGCCGGCGGTCCGCAACAGCTCCTTCAGCTCGGCCAGCGGCTCTCCGCGCTCGCCGCTGTCAAGGATGCCGATCGCCAGGGCGCGCTGCCGCGCCCTCCGGTTGACCAGCCCTGCGCCGTTCCCGTTGTCGATCGTGTCTGCCGCGTACCGCGTCTCGGTCTTGCGGCCCGTTCTCGATTCACTCACTCGAAGGGATTGTACGGCGCGGCGCGGGCCGTCTAGGGTTGGTCCCGTGAAGGTGTTCATCACCGGGGGAACGGGGTTCATCGGCGGCGCCGTCGTGCGCCAGCTGCGCGCTCGCGGCGACGATGTCGTGGCGCTCGTGCGCAATCCGGCCAAGGGCGCGGCGCTGGAGGAGCTCGGCTGCACGCTGGTCGCCGGCGACCTGAAGGACGAACGGGCGATCCGCGCGGGCATGGAGGGCTGCGACGCGGTGATCCACGCGGCCGCCGTCTACGAGGTCGGGATCCCGGCGTCGGAGCGCGCCTCGATGCGCGAAGCGAACGTCGGCGGCACCGAACGGGTGCTCGGGGCGGCGCTCGAGGCGGGGATCGGCAAGGTCGTCTACGTCTCCACCGTGGGGGCGTTCGGCAACACCCACGGCCGGATCGTCGACGAGAGCTACGAGAACCCGGCGGACGACTTCACCTCCGAGTACGAGAAGACGAAGTGGGAAGCCCACCAGGTCGCCAGGAAGCTGATCGGCGAGGGCCTGCCCTGCGTGATCGTCCAGCCGGGCGGCGTCTACGGGCCCGGCGACACCTCCTCGATCGGCGTCCTGCTGGATCAGTTCCTGAGCGGCAAGATGCCGCTGATCCCGTTCCCCGAGCTGGGCATGTGCCTGACCCACGTGGAGGACATCGCCACCGGGATCATCCTCGCGCTCGACAAGGGGACGCCCGGCGAGGCCTACGTGCTGAGCGGGCCGGTGACGACGGTGCGCGAGGCGATCGGCGTGGTCGCCGCCGAGACCGGCAAGAAGGCGCCGAAGCACGCCCTGCCGACCGGGCTGATGAAGCTGATGACCCCGATCGGGCCGCTGGTCGGCAGAGTCATGGGACAGCCGCCGAACCTGCGCGAGCTGATCTCCTCCGCCGATGGCGTCACCTTCTGGGCCGGCCACGAGAAGGCGACCCGCGAGCTGGGATACGAACCGCGCGGCCTCGAGGAGGGCCTGCGGGACTACCTCGCCGCCGAAGGCCGACTGCCCGCCGGCGCCTCCGCATAGTCTTCGCCCCCATGCGAGTGATCGATGTCGAGCACCTCGGCCGTCCGCACGTGATCGCCTGCTGGGAGGTCGACGGGATGTTGGTCGATCCCGGCCCCGAGTCCTCCCTGCCGACGCTGCTGGAGAAGCTCGGCGGCGAGCGACCCGAGGCGATCCTGCTCACCCACATCCACCTCGACCACGCGGCGGCGACCGGCGCGATGGTCGCCCGCTGGCCCGACCTGCCGGTCTACGTCCACGAGCGCGGCGCCCCGCACCTGATCGACCCCTCGCGCCTGCTGGCGAGTGCCGAGCGCCTCTACGGCGACCAGCTGGAGTACCTCTGGGGCAAGATCCAGCCGGTCCCGGAGGCCAACGTGACGACGCTGGCGGGCGGTGAGACGGTCCGCGGCATGCGCGTCGCCTACACCCCGGGCCACGCCTCCCATCACGTCTGTTACCTGCATGAGGAGACCGGCACCGCCTTCGTCGGCGACGTCGCCGCCTGCCTCCTCCCCGGCGCCGACCTCGTCGTCCCGCCGACCCCGCCGCCGGACATCGACGTCGAGGCCTGGGAAGACTCGATCGGCATCCTCGAGTCCTGGGCGCCGGAGCAGCTCGCCCTCACCCACTTCGGCCCGGTCGACGACCCGGCCGCCCACCTCGCCGAGGCGCGCCGCCGCCTGCGCGAAGAGGCCGAGCTGGCCCGTCGGATGGACGAGCCCACCTACGAGGCCGACCTCCAGGAGCGGATCAAGGCCCAGCTCTCCCCCGCGGTCGCCGAGGAGATGTTCCAGGCCGTCCCCACCGCCTACCAGTGGTCCGGCCTCGACCGCTACTGGCGCAAGAAGGCCGAGCGCGAAGCCGCCTAGGCGAGGTGCTCGCGCATCCGCTCGACCGCCTCTTCGATGCGGTCGTCGGGCGTGGTCAGGGAGATGCGGAAGAAGCCCTCGCCGCTGGGGCCGTACATCGAGCCGGGCGAGACGACGACGGCCGCCTCTTCGAGCACCGTCTCGGCGAAGGAGGTCGAGGTGTGGCCCCCGGGGACCGGCGCCCAGACGTAGATCGTGCCCTTCGGCGGGGTGACCTCGACGCCGATCGCGCCAAGGGCGGAGACGACGAGGTCGCGGCGGCGGGTGTAGATCGCGTTCATCTCGGCCAGCGGCTCGGGCGGGCCGGAGATCGCGGCGGCGCCGGCGACCTGGATCGCCTCGAAGAGGCCCGAGTCGACGTTGGTCTTGAGCCGCCAGTAGGTCTGGATCGCACCCGCGTGGCCGAGGATGGCGGCGCAGCGCCAGCCGGTCATATTGTAGCCCTTGGAGACGGAGAAGACCTCGACCCCGACCTCCTTGGCGCCCGGCGTCGCCAGGAAGCTGGGGGCGACGTAGCCGTCGTAGGTGGTCTCGGTGTAGGCGCTGTCGTGGACGACGAGGATCTCGTGCTCGCGGGCGAAGTCGACGACCTCCGCGAAGAAGCCGTCGGGGACGACGGCGCCGGTCGGGTTGTTGGGGAAGTTGATGAACATCAGCTTCGCCTTGGCGGCGTCCGCGGCCGAGATCGCGCTCAGGTCGGGGGCAAAGCCCTTCTCCGGCACCAGCGGCATCAGCACCGAGCCGGAGCCGTTCAGCAGCGGGCCGCCGGTGTAGACCGGGTAGCCCGGGTCGGAGGCGAGGGCGACGTCGCCCGGGTCGAGGAAGGCGTTGCAGAGGTTGTAGATGCACTCCTTGGCGCCGATCGCCGGGATCACCTCGTCGGCCGGGTCGATCTCCACCCCGAAGCGCTTGTCGTAGAACTCGGCGAAGGCCTCGCGGAAGTCCTGGCGGCCGCGGTTGGACGGGTACTGGTGGGTCGCCGGGTCGTCGAGCGCCGCCTTCATCGCCTCGACGATGTAGGGATAGGTCGGCTTGTCCGGGTCGCCGATGCCGAGGCTGATCACGTCGATCCCGGCGGCGCGCTTCTCTTCGATCCGCCGTTCCAGTTCCTGGAACATGTAGGGCGGGATCTGCTGGACGCGCTTGCTCGGATCTGCGATGGCCATGGGCGCGGAAACCTAACGGAAGCCCGGTCGCGGAAGCGGGCCGGTCAGTCCTGCGCGGCGAGCGCGGCGAGCAGCTCGGCCGAGGCCTCGCCCGCGTAGACCGGCTCGGCCCAGCCGTCGAGGCGGACGGCGAGGTCGTCGGAGATCGCCACGGTGAGCTCGCCGCCGTCGAGCTCGACCGTGATCGGGCTCGCCGCCCCGCGCAGGAAGGCGGTGACGGCGGCGCCCGAGGCGCCGGTGCCGGAGGAGAGCGTCTCCCCCACGCCGCGCTCGAAGATGCGGGCGCGAACCTTGCTGCCCTCGATGATGAGGAAGCTGACGTTGGTGCGGTTGGGGAAGAGCGTCGAGCCTTCGATCTCCGGGCCGAGCGCCCCGAGGTCGAGGTCCTCCAGCTCACCGCGGTCCTCGATCACGATCGCGCACTGCGGGTTGCCGATCGAGACGTGCTGGAACTCCCACTCGCGACCCATCGAGCGGACGGTGCCGCGGCCGTCGGGGCCGCCGGATGGGAAGTCCTTGGAGGTGGTCGAGGCGCTCCCCATGTCGACCGAGCAGGTCAGCTCGCCGGTGATCGTCGGCCGGATCGGGCCGGCGACGGTCGAGATCGCGAACTCGTCGGCGTCGGTCCAGCCGTGGCGGCGCAGGTAGAGGATCGCCTCGCGGGCGCCGTTGCCGGAAAGCTCGGCCTCCGACCCGTCCGGATTGAAGATCCGCAGATCGGCGACGAATGCCGGGTCATCGCTGCGCGACAGCAGGAGGATCCCGTCGGAGCCGATCCCGAAGTGCGGGTCGCAGAGCCACTCGATCCGCGCCGGGGCCAGCTCCCAGGGCAGCTCCGTCGCCTCGAGGACCAGATAGTCGTTGCCCAGCGCCTGCCACTTCTCGAATTTCACGGCGCCACCCTAACCAAGGAGTCGATCCGGGCGGCGACCGCTCGGTCGGAGAGATTTGTGCGGTCGATCGTGGTCAGGTCGGGGATTTTGCGCATCCAGGTGAGCTGGCGGCGGGCGTAGTTGCGGCTGCGGCGCTTCATCGTCTCCAGGTCGCCGGCGAGGATCTCGTTCAGGCCGAGGGCTTTGCGGGCGGTGCGGCCGGGGCCGAGCGCGTCGGCGCGGCGCGCCTCCTCCTCCCCACCCGCGGCGACGATCGCGTCGACCCGGGCGTCGATCCGCGCGTAGAGCGCGGCGCGGTCCATGTCGAGACCGAAGAGTCGGGACGGGTGGCGGGTGACGCCGGACCAGAGCTCGGACTCCTGGTCGAAGGCGGGGACCTTGCGCAGCGAGAGGTCGGCGAGCGCGGCGCGCAGGTAGAGGCCGGTGCCGCCGACCACGATCGGGGTGCGCCCGGCGGCCCGCGCCGCGTCGATCGCCGCGTGCGCCAGCGGCATGTACTCGTGGATCGAGAAGTCCTCGGTGACCGGGACGATCCCCAGCAGCTCGTGTGGCAGCACCTCGCGCTCCGCGGCGCTCGCCGCCCCCGTGAGCACGTCGAGCCCCTCGTAGACCTGCAGCGCGTCGCAGTTGATCGCCACCGGCTCCTCGCCGCGCTCGCGCAGCAGACGAGCAAGCTCGACGCAGACCCCGGTCTTGCCGACGCCGGTGGGACCGAAGACGGCCAGAACCATCAAGGGCATGTCCGTGAGGCCCCGAACGGCTTGTACTTTTTCGTTGCCCGCAACTCGGCGAGCCGCAAACGCTTCACCGAAAAAGTTGAGAGAGGGGCCTCACGGACATGCCCGTAAGCGTCTGAGAGGTGGCCGATTTGATCTCGACCTCGACCATCTCCCCCGGCTCGGCGAACCCTTCGAAGTTGACCGCCTTGTTGTGCCGCGTGCGGCCGCGCAGACGGGTCGGGTCGGTGCGGCTCGGGCCCTCGACCAGGACCTCCATCGTCCGCCCGACGAAGCGCTGGGCGCGCTCCGCGGCGCGGCGTTGGACGACCTCGACCAGGCGTTCCATCCGCTCGACCTTGACCGGGTGCGGCAACTGGCCGTCCATCGTCGCCGCCTCGGTTTCGCGACGCGGGCTGAAGATGAAGGTGAAGGCCCCGTCGTAGGCCACCTCCTCCGCCACTTCGAGCGTTTCGGCGAAGTCCCGCTCCGTCTCCCCCGGGAAGCCGACGATGATGTCGGTGGTGATCGCACAGTCGGGGACGTGCTCGCGGATCAGCGCCACCCGGTCCATGTAGCGGGCGCGGTCGTAGGTCCGCCGCATCCGTTTCAGCACCGCGCTCGAGCCCGACTGCAGCGGCAGGTGGATCTGCTCGCAGAGCGCCGGCAGCTCGGCGTGGGCGCGGATCACGTCCTCCTTCATGTCCTTCGGATGCGGGCTGGTGTAGCGGATGCGGTCGATCCCGGGGACCGCGTCGACCCGGGTCAGCAGCTCGGCGAAGGTGATCCGGGAGTCCCGCGGCAGGTCGCGCCCGTAGCTGTTCACGTTCTGCCCCAGCAGCGTCACCTCGCGCACGCCGTCGGCGGCGAGCGCCTCGGCCTCGGCGATCAGCTCGGCCGGGTCGCGGCTGACCTCGCGCCCGCGGGTCGTCGGCACGATGCAGTAGGAGCAGCGGCAGTTGCAGCCCTGGGCGATCTGCAGCCAGCCCTGGAACCGGCGCTCGCGCCGCGTCGGCAGGTGGCCGGCGAAGTCCTCGAACTCGAAGTAGCCCTGGGCGGTCAGCGAGTCCGAGTTGAGGAACTCGGCCAGCTTGTGGATCTGGCCCGGCCCGAAGGCGACGTCGACGAACGGGAAGCGCTCGAAGACCTCCTCCTTGACCGACTGCGCCCAGCAGCCGCCGACGCCGACCGTGCGGGTCGGGTCTTCGCTCTTCAGCCGCTTCGCCTCGCCCAGGTGGGCGATGAAGCGGCTGTCGGCCGACTCGCGGATCGAGCAGGTGTTGAAGAGGATCAGGTCGGCGTCCCCGCGCTCCTCCGCCTCCTCGTATCCGAGCGAGGTCAACATGCCCCGCATCCGCTCGGAGTCGTGCACGTTCATCTGACACCCGAAGGTGGTGACGTGAAAGCGCTTCACGCGCTCAGGGTACCGAGACAGAAAGGCAGTGCCGACAATGAGCGGTCCAGAGCGGCAGCGCCCGGCCGGGTGACGGCTACCCGGTTCTGGCGCCGCTATCGGCGTGGCCGGCAAGGACGCAGACCCGAAGGCGTGGCAGCGCCACGTCGAGCGGTCGAGGGCGCCGCCGGGCGCGGCGAGAGCAAGCCAGAGAGGGTGAGCCGTTGCCCGGCCGGGCGCTTGCTATTCGCCGCCGGTGATTTCCTGCGCGACGTAGGCGGCGACGTTCTCGATTTCTTCTTCGGAGAGCGTGCCGGCGAAGGCGGGCATGCCGCCACCGCCGTTGGTGACCTGTTCGATCGCGCCCGCTTCGGTTTTGGCGAGCGGCATCGTCCGCAGGTCGGGGCCGCCGTTGCCGCCGTGGCCGGTGGCGCCGTGGCAGACCGAGCAGTTTTCCGAGAAGACGACGGCACCCGCCTGGGGTTCGCCGCCCGCGCTGGTCGCGCCGGCTTCGGCTTCTTCCGAGGCGCTTTCTTCTTCTTCCCCGGATTCTTCCGCCGGTTCATCTTCCGCGGATTCTTCGGTGGATTCGCTGCTTTCGCCCGATTCGGCTTCTTCGGCTTCTTGCGCTTCTTCTTCAGCTTCTTCGAACGGCCCGCTGGTCTCGTTTTTTTCGATTTCTTCCGTCGCCTTGGCGTACTCGGCGCCATGGTCCTTGGACTCGTCCTTCCCGTGCAGGACGGCGAAGGTGCCGGAGAGGATCGCGAAGGCCGCGAACCAGACGATGATCGCCGGCATCCATTTGCCGGGGAAGTTCTCGTTTTTCAGGCCGACGAAGCTGACGACGACGGCCGATGCGGCGAGGATGCCGCCGCAGATGAAGAAGAGCGTTTCGTGGTTCATCAGGCGGCGCGAATCCTATGCGAGCGTGAGACCCGGTGCTTGCCGGTAGGCGCCAGGCCGCCCTAGGCGGCCTGGGCCTCCGCGATCGGTGCCGCGGCCTCGGAGGCCGGATCGCCCGACGTGTCGCCGATTCCGAGCGCCGTGCGGACCTTCGTTTCGATCTCCAGGGCCAGCTCCGGGTTGTCTTTGAGGAACTGTTTGGCGTTGTTACGGCCCTGTCCGAGGCGGGTCTCGCCGTAGGAGAAGAAGGAGCCGGATTTCTGCACCAGGTCCTGTTCCATGCCGAAGTCGAGCAGGCCGCCCTCGCGCGAGATGCCGACCCCGTACTCGATGTCGAATTCGGCCTGGCGGAACGGCGCCGCGACCTTGTTCTTGACGACTTTCACGCGCACCCGGTTGCCGACCGCCTCGGTCCCTTCCTTCAGGGTCTCGATGCGGCGGATGTCGAGGCGCTGCGACGAGTAGAACTTCAGCGCCCGGCCGCCCGGCTGGGTCTCCGGCGAGCCGAACTGGACGCCGACCTTTTCGCGGATCTGGTTGGTGAAGATGCAGACCGTGTTGGTCCGGTTGAGCGAGCCGGCGAGTTTCCGCAGTGCCTGCGACATCAGCCGCGCCTGCAGGCCGACCGTGGTGTCGCCGATCTGCCCGTCGAGCTCCGCCTTCGGGGTCAGCGCCGCGACCGAGTCGATCGCGATCACGTCGACCGCCGCCGAGGCGATCAGCCGGTCGGCGATCTGCAGCGCCTGCTCGCCGAAATCAGGCTGGGAGACCAGCAGCTCGTCGGTGTCGACCCCGATCGCCCGTGCGTAGACCGGGTCGATCGCGTGCTCGGTGTCGATGAAGGCGCAGACGCCGCCGCGGGCCTGGGCCTCGGCGATGATGTGGCTCACCAGCGTCGTCTTACCGGAGGACTCCGGGCCGAAGATCTCGACGATCCGGCCGCGCGGCACGCCGCCGATCCCGAGCGCCAGGTCGAGCGCCAGCGAGCCGGTCGGGATCGAGTCGACCTTGATCGTGCCTTTGTCGCCGAGGCGCATCAGAGCGCCCTCTCCGAACTCTTTTTTGATCCCGGTGACGGTCGCCTGAAGCGCCGCGTCCTTCGCTTTGGCCTCCTTCGCGGAGGCGTCCTTCAGGTTCACAGTTTTCTCCGCCATCTCAGATCATCACCTCACTGCTGCGCCGCGCGGGGCAGCTCGACTTGGGCCAGGGGGACGTATCGGGCGCCCCCCGGCTGGAGTTCAGAACGGTAGAGCGTCACCCGGACGCCATAAAACGGCTCTTTCAGCGACTTCGGCAGGTCTCCGGGCAGTCGCGTGACGGCGGCCGGACGCCGCGATCCGCGCCCCTCCGGCCGCACCCTCGCGACCGTCACATGGGGCCAGAAATCGCGCCCCTCGGGCTCGTACAGCCCTTCCTTCTCCAACCCCGCCGCCAACCTCCGCTGGAGCTCCGCGGTGGCCGGAGAGGGCGCCGGAAGGGCGAACACGGAGGCGCGCCCGCGCCCCGGTCTGGGGATCGGGTCCTCCAGCTTCAGCAGCGTCGCCGGCGCCGGGGTCTCCCCCACCACGTCGGCGATCGCCTCCACCTCGCCCGCCTCGCGATGCCCGAGGAAGACCAGGGTCAGGTGCAGCGACTCGGGCCGCGTCGGCCGCAGGGCCGGATCGACCAGCTCCTGCCGCCCCCACGCCGCGACCCCGTCCCTGACCCGCTCGGGCAGGTCGAGCGCCACGAACAGCCGCTGCCGCTTCCCTTTCTCCGCCATACGGCCAAGCTAGGAGGCAAATGCGCGCGGCTCAACACCACATCGCAACTTCTTCGTGAATTTAGGAGGACGACTCTGGATCGGGCGCCCGCTCGGCCTCGCGTCCGCCGTCAAGCAGGTTGCGCAGCATGTGCATCGCCAACAGGGCCGAGCGTTCGCGGATGTCGGCCCGGTCGCCGGGGATCACCCGGTCCCGCGCGATCACCTTGCCCGCGGCCGTCCGCGCGTCGAAGCAGACGTAGCCGACCGGCTTCTCCTCGGTCCCGCCGCCCGGCCCGGCGATCCCGGTGATCGCGATCGCCACGTCGGCGCCGAAGCGCTCCAGCGCCCCGATCGCCATCGCCTCGGCCACCTCCGGCGAGACCGCGCCCTGGGTCTCCAGCAGCGCCTTCGGCACCCCGAGCAGCTCTTCTTTCGCCGCGTAGGAGTAGGTGACGGCGCTGCCGGCGAAGTAGTCCGAGGCCCCCGGCACGTTGGTGATCCGCGCCGCCAGGAGGCCGCCGCTGCACGACTCGGCCAGCCCCAGCTTGTGCCCGCGCAGCAGCTTCGCCACCTGTTCGTCGATCGTCTCGCCGTCGAGGCTGAAGGTCTCCCGCGGGTGCCGCCGCACCAGCCCGTCGCGGACCGCCAGCGCGACCCCCTCGGTCTCCTCGCGCCAGCGCACGTCGATCTCGATCTCACCGCGCCGCAGGCAGGTGGTCACCTCGACCGCCTCCACGTCGACCCCGTCGTCCTCCTCGATCTCGCGCAGGCTCTTGGCGACTTCCGACTCGGGGACGCCGAACATCCGCATCGTCAGGCCATGCAGCGGCGTCGCTTGGCCCAGAATGGTCCGCACCGGCCCGGTGGCCATCGCCACCGGCCACATCGGCTGCAGCTCGCGCGGCGGGCCGGGCAGGACGATCACGACCCGCTCGTCCCCACCGAAGGGCACGACCAGCCCGGGCGCGGTCCCGACCGGGTCCAGCGCCTCCGCCCCCTCGGGCACCATCGCCTGCTTGCGGTTGGCCTCCATCACGGCCTCTTCGTCGATCTTGAAGCCGCGCGATCTGGCGAAGCGCCGCAGGATCGTCGCGATCTTCGCCTCCATCGCCTCGTCCAAGGCCAGCGGCCGACCGGCGAAGCGGGCGACGATCTCCGCCGTCAGGTCATCGGCGGTCGGCCCGAGGCCGCCGCTGGTGACGATCAGGTCCATCTCCTCGGCGCTGAGGAACTTCAGCGCGCCCTCGAGGTCGTCGGGACGATCGGCGACGACGATGATGTGGGCGACCTCGATCCCCAGATCGGCCAGCCGTTCGCTCACCCACGGCCCGTTGGCGTCGGCGATGCGGCCGGTGATCACCTCGGTCCCGGTGACCACGATCCCCGCTCTGACGACCCCGTCCTTCACGCGGGGACGAAACTACCGGACGGCGGCGCTCAGGAAAGGTCGTTGTCGACGTCGGCCCCGACCGGGGAAGGCGTCTCCGACCCGCCGCCCGAGCCCGGCCCGCCGACCACCCGGGCCAGATCGGCCTGCGTGATCAGCACCTGGCGCGGTTTGGAGCCCTCGTAGCCGGAGATCACGCCGCGCCGCTCGAGCATGTCGATCAGCCGCCCGGCCCGCGTGTAGCCCACCCGCAGGCGCCGCTGGATCATCGACACCGAGGCGGTTTCGGTCTGCACGACCAGGCGGATCGCCTCGTCCAGCAGGTCGTCGGAGTCGGGATCGAAGTCGTCCTCCCCGCGCCCGCCTTCCTCGGCCGCCTCCTCGGGCGTCTCCAGCAGCTCTTCCTCGAACTCCGGCTCGCCCTGCCTGGCCCAGTGGGACGTTATGTTGGCGATCTCGTCCTCGGTGATGAAGGCCCCCTGGACGCGCTGCAGCTTCGAGGTGCCGGCGCCGCGGAAGAGCATGTCCCCCTGGCCGAGCAGCGACTCGGCGCCGCCCTGGTCGAGGATCACCCGCGAGTCGGTCTGCGAGGAGACCGCGAAGGCGATCCGGCTCGGGATGTTGACCTTGATCGTGCCGGTGATGATGTCCGTGGACGGGCGCTGGGTCGCCAGCACCAGGTGGATGCCGGTCGCCCGCGACTTCTGCGCCAGGCGGATGATCGAGTCCTCGACTTCGGCGGGCGCGACCATCATCAGGTCGGCGAGCTCGTCGATCACGCAGAGGATGTGCGGCAGCGGCGCCTCGCCCGCTTTGCGGCGGATCCGGTTCAGCTCCTCGAGGTTGCGGGCGCGGGCCTGCGACATCACGCCGTAGCGCGTCTCCATCTCGACGATCAGGTTGGCCAGCACGTTGGCGGCGAGGCGCGGCGAGGTCACCACCGGGGTCAGCAGGTGCGGGACGTGCTCGTAGTGGTTGAGCTCCACCTGCTTCGGGTCGACCAGCACCAGGCGCACTTCGTTGGGCGAGGACGACATCAGGATCGAGGAGAGCATCGCGTTGACGCAGGCGCTCTTGCCCGAGCCGGTGGTGCCGGCGACGAGCACGTGCGGCATCTTCGCGATGTCGGTCCAGACCGCGTTGCCGTCGATCCCCTTGCCGAGCCAGGCGACCAGCGGCGAGGCCTTCGCCGGTCGGCCCGCGTAGATGTCGCCGAGGCGGACCATGCGGCGCTTCGCGTTCGGCACCTCGACCCCGACCGCCTGTTTGCCGGGGATCGGCGCCAGGATGCGGATGTCGGTCGAGGCCAGCGCGTAGGCCAGGTCGTTGGCGAGCTCGGTGACTTTCTTGACTTTGATGCCGGGAGCGAGGCGCAGTTCGTAGAGGGAGACGTGCGGGCCGCTGACGACGCCGACGATCT
This sequence comes from Solirubrobacterales bacterium, assembly GCA_047601885.1. GTDB lineage: Bacteria > Actinomycetota > Thermoleophilia > Solirubrobacterales > 70-9 > VAYN01. Next base: position 65,072 of record JASGIK010000001.1, on the reverse strand, counting down.
TCGCCTCGACCCCGAAGTGGCCGAGCGCCTCGATCAGTTTGCGCCCGGTGGCCTGCTGGTCGCGCGGATCCGGGCCTTTGTCGCCTTTGCCGCGCTCCAGCACGCGCGGGGACGGCATCTTGTAGTCGATCTCCTCCGAGGTGGTGACGCCGCGCAGGTTGCCCTGAGGGGTGGTGCCGGGGGATGCCGCCTCGTCTGGCGCCGGGAGAGCCTCCTGCACCGACTCAGGGTCCGGGGCTTCGGGCTCCGGCTCGGGCTCCTCGGGAGGCGAGAGGGCCTGCGTCTCGGCGGTCTCCGCCTCGTCCTCGTCGTCGAAGTTGAAGAGGCCCGGGGCGAAGATGTCGTCGTCGGCGGCGTCCTCGGCGAGCGCCACGGTCGGGGCGAAGCCCTCGTCGTCCTCGTCGGGGTAGTCGCTCATCACGTCGGTCTGGGCGGCCTTCGTCTCGGCGGTCCGCTCGACCCGCTCGTCGCGGCGCCGGCGCCACTCCTCGCCGCCTTTGGCCATCGTCCGCGCGGTCGCTTCGCCGCCCTTGACGCCACCGAAGAAGAGCGCCCGCAGGCCGCCGCCGATCCCCCGCGCCAGGGCCGAGACCGAGGTGCCGGTGAGCATCATCCCGCCCGCGACCAGCATCAGCAGGGTGAAGATGCGCGCCCCGACCGAGCCGAACAGGTAGATCAGGGCGGTTTCGATCCCGTAGCCGACCTTGCCGCCTTCCCAGCCGAAGAAGAGCACGAACAGCAGGTAGATCCCCGCCGCGACGAGGAAGAGGCCGATGAAGTCGAGATGTCGCTGTTCGAGGCCCTCGAACGGGTGGAATCCACCGCGCGATCGGGCGGCTTTGCCTCGTTTGGCTTTGCCTTTGGCTTTACGGGCAGGGGTGCGCTTCTGTCTGACGAACACGCGATCGATTTCGACGTCGACCCGCTATCCCCTGTCAGCCTGCGGGCCAAGCGGACGAACCCGCACTAAATTCGGCATAAAACCACCGCTTAAAGCGCAGAAACGGCTTTAAGATCGCTGCATGCTCAGCACCGATCCCGAGGTTCAGCAAGGCGGCCGCGTCCTCGTCGTCGAGGACGACGCCGACATCGCCGACGTCCTGCGCCGGTCCCTGCGCAACGAGGGCTACGAGGTGCGGACCTCGGCCGACGGGGTCGAGGCCCTCGACGTGGCCGTCGGCTTCGTCCCCGACCTGGTCGTGCTCGACCTCGGCCTGCCCGGCCTCGACGGGATCGAGGTCTGCCGCCGCCTCCGCCTGGAGGGCGACGTGCCGATCCTGATGCTGACCGCCCGCGCCGAGACCGAGGACCGGGTGACCGGCCTCGACAGCGGCGCCGACGACTACCTGGTGAAGCCGTTCGAGCGCAAGGAGCTGCTGGCGCGGATCCGCGCCCTCCTCCGCCGCCGGCCGCCGCGCGGCGCCGCCTCGCTCGAGGTCGGCGACCTGCAGCTGAACCCCGACACCCGCGAGGTCCACCGCGGCACCCGCGAAATCGAGCTCACCAACCGCGAGTTCGAGCTGCTCGAGTTCCTGATGCGCAACGAGCGCCTCGTCGTCTCCCGCGAGCGCCTGCTCGACGAAGTCTGGGGCTACGACCCGATGGCCGCGACCAACACGATCGACGTCTTCATCTCCAACCTGCGACGCAAGCTGGAGGCGGGCGGCGAGCCCCGCCTTCTCCACACCAAACGCGGCGCGGGGTACGTCCTCAAAGACTGATGGTCGCCTCAGCGCGCACCAATACCGCGGCCTGGCTGCGGCGCGTCGTGCATCCCCGGGCCTGGCCCGTGCGCTGGCGGCTGGCGGCGGTCTCCTCCGGCCTTACCCTGGTGATCCTGTTGATCTTCGGTGGGGTGATCGGGCAGATCGCCACCACCCGCATCCGCGGCGACTTCAACGCCGAGGTCAACAACGCGGTGGAAAGCCTGCAGCGCGAACTCCACGTCTACTACTCGGCACTTGGCGAAGCAGAAGTGGTCCCGCACTCACTTGCTCCCTATGTCGCGACCGACGACGCGAGGATCCGTGTCTTTGACCGCACCGGCGAAATCGTCGGCGAATATCACGGTGTGGGCCTGGGGCCGGCGCCTGAAAAAACCGGCACCCTGGAACGTAATGGGATGCGGATCGAGACTGCGGTGCTCACCGGGACCGGCTACGTCCAGTACGCGCGCAGCACTGCTCACGTCGACGAGACGATCGACCGGATCTGGCTCCTCATCTTCGCCGGGATCCTCGGCGGGACGCTGCTGGCCAGCCTCGCCGGCGTCGCGATCGCCAGCCGGGCGATGCGGCCGATCGCGGCGCTGACGGCGAGCGCCCGCGAGGTCTCGGAGACCCGCGACCCCTCCCACCACATGCCCGCCCCGCCGGTCGAAGACGAGGTAGGTGAACTGGCGAAAACGCTGGAGGAGATGCTGCGCTCGCTCGACGCGGCGCGCTCCGAGCGTGAGACCGCGATGCAGCAGCAGCGTGAGTTCGTCGCCGACGCCTCGCACGAGCTGCGTACGCCGCTGACCAGCGTGCTCGCCAACCTGGAGCTGCTGCAGGCCTCGCTCGGCGGCGCCGACCAGGCCGAAGACCGGGAGATCGTCGACTCGGCGCTGCGCTCCTCGCGGCGGATGAGCCGCCTGGTCTCCGACCTCTTGCTGCTGGCGCGGGCCGACGCCGGCCGGCTCGCCCCCCACCACCGCTGCGACCTCGCCGAAATCGCCGGCGACGCGGCGCTGGAGGCGGCGCCGCTGATGGGCGGGCGCGAATTCCTGATCGACAACGACAAGCCGCTGCGGGTCGAGGGCAGCTCCGACGAGCTCCACCGGATGATCCTCAACCTGCTCGACAACGCGGCCCGCCACACGCCCGAGAGCGCCACAATCGAGCTCTCGCTCTCCCAGCAGGGAGACTGCGCGGTGATCGAGGTGGCCGACGACGGGCCGGGCATCCCGGTCGCGATGCGGACCCAGATCTTCGATCGCTTCGTCCGCGGCGAGGGCCCTGCCGACACCGCGCGCGGGACCGGCACCGGGCTCGGCCTGGCGATCGTCAGCGCCGTCGCCGCCTCCCACGGGGGCAGCGTCGAAGCGACCGATTCGACGCTCGGCGGCGCCCTCTTTCGCGCCCGCATCCCGCTCGCCGACAGCGAGCCCGCCGGCAAAAAGCATTCAACTTCGATCTTTTAGCCCGGCTTTAGGACCCGGTCGTAAATTCACGCGTGGACGAGACACTAGCCCGCCGGGATTCTCCCCAGACACTGTCCCGGCGGGCTTTTCTTTTGGCGCGACGTGCGGGCGCCTCGCGGTGTCCTCGGTCATTCGGTTCGGGTCACGCACTTGATGTGCGCTCCCCTCACCTCATTTCCCTGCGTCCTTGCGAGGCTGGCGCACGTCGCGCCAAAAGCCCGCCTAGACCTGGATCACGACCGGGAGGATCATCGGGCGGCGGCGGAGGCGCTGCCAGACGAATTTGCCGATCGTTTCGTGGAGGTCGTCCTGGATCAGGTCGGGCTCGCGGGTCCCCGCGTCGGCGGCGTCTTCGAGCGAGTCTTCGACCAGATCCTTGAGGTCTTCGAGGATGCCCTCCTCGCCCTCGAGGAAGGCGACGCCGCGGAGGATCACCTCGGGATCGGCGACGATCGCGCCGTCGTCGCCGGAGACGGTGACGACGACGATGAAGATGCCGTCCGCCGAGATGTCGCGGCGATCGCGCAGGGCGGCGTCGTCGGGGTCGCCGATGTTGACCCCGTCCACGTACATCGTGCCGACGTGCAGGTCCTCGCCGAAGCGGGCACCGTCGGCGTCGATCTCCAGCGGCAGCCCGTTGCGCCCCTTGAAGATGTTCTCCGCCGGGATCCCGACCGATTCGGCCAGCTCCGAGTGCAGGCGGATCCGCTGGTAGTCGCCGTGGACCGGCATCACGTTGCGCGGCTTGGTCAGGTTCAGCATCAGTTTGAGTTCCTCGCGGTAGCCGTGGCCGGAGGCGTGGATCGGCGCGTCTTTGGCGGTGATCACCTTCGCCCCGATCTCGTAGATGCGGTCGATCGTCTCGTTCACGGCGCGCTCGTTGCCGGGCACCGGGGTGGCCGAGAAGATCACCGTGTCCCCCGCGTGCAGTTGCACGTCGCGGTGGTCGTTGTTGGCCATCCGGCGCAGCGCCGAGAGCGGCTCGCCCTGGCTGCCGGTGGAGACGACGACGACTTTCTCGTCGGGGAAGTTCTCGATCTCCCGCGGCTGGATGAAGGTGCCCTGCGGCGCCCGCGCCATCCCCAGGTTGGAGGCGATGTTGAAGTTCTTGCGCATCGAGCGGCCGACCAGCGCGACCTTGCGGTCGAGCGCCACGGCGGCGTCGATCACCTGCTGGACGCGGTGGATGTTGGAGGCGAAGGAGGTGACGATGATCCGCCCCTCGCAGCGCGCGAACTGCTGCAGCAGGCCCGGGCCGACGCTCGACTCCGAGGGCGCGACGCCCGGCCGGTCGGCGTTGGTCGAGTCGCCGCAGAGCAGCAGCAGCCCTTCTTTGCCGATCTCGGCGAGGCGCGAGATGTCGGCCGGGCGGCCGTCGACCGGGGTCTGGTCGAACTTATAGTCGCCGGTCATCAGCATCGAGCCGAGCTCGGTGGTGATCAGCACGCCGCGCATGTCGGGGATCGAGTGGGTGAGGTGGACGAGCTCCAGCTCGAACGGCCCGCGCCGCACCTTCTCCCCCGCGGGCAGCTCCTCCAGCGGCGCCTTGTCACCGAGCTTGTGCTCGTCGAGCTTGGAGCGGACCATGCCGATCGTCAGCAGGCCGCCGTAGATGGCCGGTGGCATGCCGATCTCACGCAGCACGTAGGGCAGCGCCCCGACGTGGTCCTCGTGGCCGTGGGTCAGGATGATCGCCTCGATGTCGTCGGCCCGGTCCCTCAGGTAGCTGAAGTCGGGCAGGACCAGGTCGATGCCGTGCATCTCCGCGGTCGGGAACATCAGGCCGGTGTCGACGATGACGATGCGGCCGTCGTATTCGACGACCGTCATGTTCTTGCCGATCTCGCCGAGGCCGCCTAGGGGCAGCACTCGCAAAGTCTTGCTGGGCACTGGAAAATCTCTTTTCTCTTGGGTTAGGTGAAGGCGCTCAGTGGGCGACGGGGAGGCCGACGGCCTCCAGGCCGGCCCGCACGGCGGCGCGCTGCTCGTCGTCACAGGGGACGAGCGGCAGGCGCACGTGGCCGTTGGCCAGGCCCACCATCTCGACGGCGGCCTTGACCGGGATCGGGTTGGTGGTCACACCGAGCGCGGTGTAAAGGGGTCGAAGTTGCTCGTCGATCGCGCGGGCACGCTCCAGGTCGCCGGCTTGTGCCGCGTCCCAGATCTCCCGCATCTGCCGGCTGGCCACGTTGGAGGCGACCAGGATGCCGCCGGCCCCGCCGAAGGTGAGCGTGTCGTAGAAGGTCTCGTTGTCGCCCGCCAGCACCGCCAGGCCGTCGATCGGCCCGAGGTCGTCGGCGTTCGACTGCTTCACGGCGACGATGTTCGGCACCTCGGCGCCGAGTTCGCGCAGCAGCTCGACGTCGGCGTTGACGATCACCCGCGAGGGAATGTTGTACATGATCATCGGCAGCTCCGGGACGGCTTCGGCGACCGCTTCGAAGTGAGCGCGGATGCCCTCCCGGTTGGGCTTGTTGTAGTAGGGGACGACGACCAGCGAAGCGTCGGCGCCGACCTCGGCGGCCATCCGCGTCAGCTCGCGCGAGTGCTGGGTGTCGTTGGTGCCGGTCCCGCAGATCAGGACCGCGTCGTCGCCGACCTCTGCCCGCACCGCCTGCAGCAGCTCGATCTCCTCGCCGTCGGTGAGGGTCGGGCACTCGCCGGTGGTACCGGCGATGACGAGGGCGTGCGAGCCCTCCTCGAGGATGTTCGCGGCCAGGCGCCGCGCGGCATCGAGGTCGAGGCTGCCGTCCTCGCGGAACGGCGTCACCATCGCGGTTATAACGCCCTGAATCTCCTTCATCGGCACCAGGGTACCTCTCTGCCGCGGACGGGTGCCACCTAGAGGAGCTTCTCCAGCCCGACGGTGAAGCTGTCGGGCTGCTCGCCGACCTTGCGCACGGCGAGCAGGACGCCGGGCATGAAGGACCAGCGGTCGATCGAGTCGTGGCGGATCGAGAGGGTCTGGCCGAGGCCGCCGAAGATCACTTCCTGGTGGGCGACGAGGCCGGGCAGGCGGACCGAGTGGATCGGCTGGTGGACCTTGCCGCCGGCCGCCTCGATCAGCTCCGCCGTACGGGCGGCGGTGCCGGAGGGGGCGTCGAGCTTCTTGTCGTGATGGAGCTCGATGATCTCGGCGTCGGGCATGTGCCTGGCGATCGTCTGGGACGCCACCATCATCAGCACCGCCCCGATCGCGAAGTTCGGCGCGACGAAGCAGTTGGCGGTGGACGCCTCGGCGGCCGCTCTTGCCGCCTCGAGGTCGAAGCCGGTCGTCCCCACCACCACGTGGACACCCGCCGCCAGGCACTCCTTGACGTTGTCGAGCGCCGTCGCCGGGATCGAGAAGTCGACGACGACGTCGGCCTCCTCCAGCACCTCGGCGAGCGGAACCTTCAGGCCTGGATCGGCCTTGCCGGTCAACGTCATGTCGTCGGCGGATTCGACCGCGTTGACGACGGTCGCGCCCATCCGTCCGGCGGCGCCGGAGACGGCGACCCTGATCATGCGGCGACCAAGGCCTCCGAGACCGGCGCCAGGGCGGCGCGGAAGCGATCTTCGTCGGCGCCGACGCAGGCCGCCGAGAGGCGGTCCGCGGCGTAGAGCTCGGCCGCCAGCTCGGTCAGCTGGTCGACCTCGACCGCGTCGACCTTGGCCAGCATCTCGTCGAGGCTTTCGATCGGCAGGCCGAAGAGCACCGAGCGGGAGATCCGCGTCATCCGCGCCGCGGTCGACTCGGAGGAGAGGACCAGCCTCCCCTTGACGCTCTCCTTGGCCCGGTGCAGCTCCTCCGTCGAGACCGGCTCGGACCGCAGCCGCGAGAGCTCGGTGCCGATGATCGCGCAGGCCTCGTCGACGTTGTCCTCGCGGGTGCCGACGTAGGTGGCGACCAGGCCCTGGTCGGTGAACTGCTCGTTGTAGGAGCCGACCGAGTAGGCCAGGCCGCGCTTCTCGCGCACCTCGCGGAAGAGCCGCGAGGAGGTCGAGCCGCCGAAGATCGCGTCGAGGACGGCGAGCGGGAAGCGGCGCTCGTCCTCGCGGTCGATGCCCGGCGCGCCGAAGCAGATGTGGTACTGCTCGGTCTCCTTGCTCAGGAAGCAGAGGCGCGGCGGCTCGCTCAACGCGGTCCGCGGCGCCACGCCGCCGCCTTCGGCCACCGGCCGCACCAGCTTCTCGGCCAGGGCGACGATCTCCTCGTGCTCCAGGTGGCCGGCGGCGCCGACGACGATCTGCGACGCCGTGTAGCGGTCCTGGTGGTAGCTCTGGATGTCCGGGATCGGGATGTTGGTGATCACGTCGGCCTCGCCGAGCACGCGGCGGCCGAGCGGATGCGAGCCGAAGACGGCGTCGGCGAGCACGTCGTGGACGCGGTCCTGCGGCTCGTCGTCGTACATCGCGATCTCCTCGATCACGACCTGGCGCTCGGAGTCGATTTCCGGATAGGTCGGCGCCAGCATCATCTCCGCCAGCAGGTCGAAGACCTCTTCGGTGTGCTCGTCGAGGAAGCGGGCGTGGAGGTGCGTGGTCTCCTTGCCCGTCGCCGCGTTGACCGAGGCGCCGAGGCTGTCGAACAGCTCCGAGATCTCGATCGCCGAGTAGCGCGCCGTGCCCTTGAAGAGCAGGTGCTCGAGGAAATGCGAGACCCCGGCCTGTGCCGGGGTCTCGTTACGCGATCCGGTGCGGACCCAGAGGCCGAGCGCGACCGAGCGGACCGAGGGGACGTCCTCGGTGACCACCCGGACGCCCGAGTCCAGGGTCGTTACGCGAGCGCTCAATTACGGCGCTCCCGTTCGCGGCCACGACCGCGGTCACGATCACGGCCGCCGCGACCGCGGTCGCGGTCGCCGCCGTTGCGCCGGCCACCATCGCCGGAGCCGATCGTGGCCAGCTCCGCGGGCGACTTGCCCGCCACCGAGGGGTCGTCGGAGAGGCGCAGGCCGATCCGGCCGCGCTCCTTGTCGACCTCGACCACGGTGACGTCGATCAGGTCGCCGCTGGAGAGCACGTCGTCGACCGAGTCCACCCTCTCCCCCGGCTTCACGTTGGAGATGTGGAGCAGGCCGTCGGTGCCCTTGACCAGCTCGACGAAGGCGCCGAAGGTGGTCGTCTTGACGACCTTGGCGGACTCGTAGCGGTCGCCGATTTCGGCCTCCTTGGTCATCGAGGTGATCCGCTGGACGACGCCGTCGACCAGTTCGCCGGTCGGCGCGTAGACCCGCACCGTGCCGTCGTCCTCGACGTCGATCTCGGCTTCGAACTCCTCACAGAGGCCGCGGATCGTTTCGCCGCCTTTGCCGATCACGGCGCCGATCTTCTCCGGGTCGATCTTGATCGACTCGATCGCCGGGGCGTGCGGCGAGAGCTTCTCGCGCGGTCCGTCGATCGCCTCGGCCATCTTGCCGAGGATGAACTGGCGGCCCTTGTTGGCCTGGTCCAGCGCATCGCGCAGGATGTCGAAGGTGACGCCGGTGATCTTGATGTCCATCTGCAGGGCGGTGATCCCGTCCGCGGTGCCGGCGACCTTGAAGTCCATGTCGCCGAGGTGGTCCTCGACGCCGGCGATGTCGGTGAGGACGATGTAGTCGTCGCCCTCCTTGATCAGGCCCATGGCGACGCCGGCGACCGGTGCGGTGACCGGGACGCCCGCCGCCTGCAGCGCCATCGAGGAGGCGCAGACGGAGCCCATAGAGGAGGAGCCGTTCGACTCGAGCGTCTCGGAGACGACGCGGATCACGTAGGGGAACGACTCTTCGTCCGGGATCGTCGCCGCCAGGGCGCGCTCGGCGAGGGCGCCGTGGCCGATGTCACGCCGCTTCGGGCCGCGCATGAAGCCCGCCTCCCCGACCGAGAAGGGCGGGAAGTTGTAGTGGTGCCAGAAGCGCTTCGTGGTCTGCAGGCCGAGCGTGTCGATCCGCATGTCCATCCGCGTCGTCCCGAGGGCGACGTTGGAGAGGATCTGCGTCTCGCCGCGGGTGAAGAGGGCCGAGCCGTGGACGCGCGGGCTGATGTCGACCTCGGTCTCGATCGGCCGGATCTCGTCCTGGGCGCGACCGTCGGGGCGCTTCTTTTCGACCGCGATCGCCTTGCGGATCGTTTCCTTCTCGATCGCGTCGAAGGCCTCGCCGACCTCGGCCTTGCGGGCCGCGACGGCGTCCTCGTCGCCCTCGGAGGGCGCGTAGTGGTTGACGACGTCGTCCTTGACGTGGTCGATCGCCTCGTAGCGCTCGAGCTTGCCCTCGGTCGCGATCGCCTCGACCAGCTTCTGGCCGTGCGACTCGCGGATCGCGCTCAGCAGGCCCTCGTCGAGCTGCGGCGCCTCGTGCTCGATCTTCGGCTTGCCGGCCTTCTGGCGCAGCTCCTCGATCGCGGCGGTGATCTTCTTGATTTCGCCGTGGGCGATGTCGAGGGCGTCGAGGATCTCGGCCTCGGTGACGCCATGGGCGCCCGCCTCGACCATCAGGATCGCCTCGTCGGTGCCGGCGACGATCAGGTCCAGGTCCAGCTCCTCGTGCGTCTCCTCGGGCGGGTTGACGACGAAGTCGCCGTCGAGTTTGCCGATGCGGACGGCGCCGACGTGCTTGGCGACCGGGACCGGGGAGATCGCCAGCGCCGCGGAGGCGCCGTTCATCGCCAGGATGTCGTACGGGTGGACCTGGTCCACCGACATCGGCATCGCGATCAGCTGGGTCTCGTAGTGCCAGCCCGCCGGGAACAGCGGCCGGATCGGCCGGTCGATCATGCGCGCGGTCAGCGTCGCCTTCTCGCCGGATTTGCCCTCGCGACGGAAGAACGAGCCGGGGATCTTGCCCGCGGCGTACATGCGCTCCTCGACGTCGACGGTGAGCGGAAGGAAGTCCACGTCACGAAGCCCGCCGATGGTGGCGGTGTTGAGGACCATCGTGTCGCCACTGCGCACCACGACGGCGCCGCTCGCCTGCTTCGCGAGTTTGCCGGTCTCGAAGGAGATCGTGTCGTCGCCGACCTCCACCGTGACCCGGGTCACGTCAAACATGCTCATTCGTTTTTTCATCCTCCGGCCGCCCGGATGGCGGCCATCGTTTTCACAGAACTCTCGTTCTCTTTCCGTTCAAAGAGTACAGCCCTCGCTGAGTTCGCAGAATTCCGCGGATAGCGCGGGAAAGTGCGAACGCCGGGGGTTCGGGGCGGCGTGGTTCGGGGTCGTGCTTCGCGGCGGCGTGGTTCGAGGCCGTCGCGGCCGTCCGAGTTGCGTCCCGGGCGTCCCGTGGCGGCCCGGGCAGGCTGTGGCCGCCACGAGACGCCCGGGACGTGAGGCTTCCGCAGGGAAGGTCACACGGACGTATGAGAGATGTCGGGGACGTGACCCTTCCTCATGCCTCCCGTCACGGGATCGGCCGGCCCTGGTGAGTTCGCACTTTCGCTCGCCATGCGAGCAGAACTGCGAACTCACCAGGGGGAGGCATGAGGAGGACGGGAGGAACCGTCGACTTCCCCCGCTCCTCGTCACCGATCCCCGGAGTTCGTGACGGATCTCGCACCTCTCCCCGACACCCGGCCTTCTCGGTGGCGGCCACAGCCTGCCCGGGCCGCCACCGAGAAGGCCGCGTCCCTTGTCCGTCCCTTCCCTCAGCTCCGGGCGCCAGCTAAGGGGGCGCCAGCTCCAGCGCCTAAGCGCTGATCGCCTGCCGCACGATGTCCGGGCCGGGGAACTCGCCCGGGCTCGGTGACTCGTAGGTCCAGGCGACCTTGCCGTCCTCGTCGAGGAGGACGAGGGTGCGGTTGGCGATACCGGCGCCGTCGATGTAGGAGCCGAAGGCCTTGGCGACCTCGCCCTTGGGCTCGAAGTCGGAGAGCAGCACCGTGTCGATGCCGAGCTTCTCCTGGAAGGCCTTGTGGGCGTAGGGGCTGTCGACGCTGAGGCCGACCAGGGTGATGCCGGCGTCGGCGAGCTCGCCCTTGACGCCCTCCTGGTAGACGGACAGCTGGTCTGAGCAGACCGGGCTGAAGTCCAGCGGGTAGAAGGCGATCAGGACCTTGCGGCCTTTGAAGTCGGAGAGGGAGACCTCTTCCCCGTCCTGATCTTTGACGGTGAAGTCCGGTGCCGCGTCGCCGACCGCGATCATCGTCGCTAGCGGCGCAGGCCGAGGTCGGCGACCAGGGCGCGGTAGCGCTCCAGATCGGTGCGCTCGAGGTAGCGGAGCATCCGCCGGCGCTTGCCGACCAGCATCAGCAGGCCGCGACGCGAGTGGTGATCCTTCGCGTGCGTCCGCAGGTGGTCCGTCAGTTCGTTGATCCGCTCGGTCAGCAGCGCGACCTGGACCTCGGCGGAGCCGGTGTCACCGTCGCCGCGGCCGTATTTGCCGATCAGCTCGCTTTTTTTCTCTTTGGTAAGGCTCATGACGTAAAAAGCGCGGCCCTCTCGGGTCGCGGCTCGCAGCAAGGTAGCACAGCGCCTGCGTCAGCCGCCTCGTGCGGCAGCCTCGGTGAAATCGGCGCAGACCCGGCGGGCTTCCTCGACGTCGGCGTTCATCTGCTCGACCAGGGCGTCGACGTCATCGAAGGCCTGCTCCTCGCGCAGGCGCTCGACGAAGGCGATCCGCAGGTTCTGGCCGTAGAGGTCGCCGGAGAAGTCGATCAGGAAGGCCTCGATCAGCACGCCGAGGTCGGAGTCGAAGGTCGGTCGCACGCCGACGTTGACCGCCGCCGGGTGGCCGTTGGCGAAGGCCGCGTAGATGCCGAAGCCGGGCGTGACGAGGCGCTCGTCCGGGACCAGGTTGGCGGTCGGGAAGCCGAGCTCGCGGCCGCGCCGGTCGCCCCCCACCACTTCGCCCTCGATCATGTAGGGAACGCCGAGGCAGCGCCGCGCCGCCTCCATGTCGCCCGCTTCGATCTCGGCCCGGATGCGCGAGGAGGAGACGACCTCGCCGTCGACCTCGACGATCTTCTGGATCCGCGTCTCGAACTCGGGGTGGGCGGCCAACATCGCGGGCGTGCCCCGCGCCTTGGCGCCGAAGTGGAAGTTCTCGCCGACCGCGACGCGGCGGGCGCCGAGCTTCTCGATCAGGGCGTAGTCGATGAATTCCTCGGCGCTGCGGTGCGAGAACTCCTCGTCGAAGTGGATCACCACCAGCTCCTCGACCCCGAGCCCGTCGAGCACGTCGCGCTTCACCGAGAGCGGGTTGATCAGCTTCGGCGCCGACTCCGGGTGCAGCACCTCGAGCGGGTGCGGCTCGAAGGTGAGCACCGTGTCGGCGCCCTCGATCACCGCGCGGTGGCCGAGGTGGACACCGTCGAAGGTGCCGATCGCGACGTCGCGGGCGCGCGGCGTCGCCTCGTCCAGCGGGGTGACCTTGATCGACATCAGTGACCCGGCATCATCGCAAGCCGTCGCCCACGGCCGGCACCAGCGCCGCGACCTCGGCCACCGGGTACTCCCGCCCGGCGTCCTCGATCCGGAACGGGCCGACCCCCACCCGGCGCAGATCGGAGCAGTAGGCGTCGTCGAGCGTCTCGATCAGCGTCCGCACGTAGGTCCCGGCGCTGCACTCGATCTCGTAGTGGGCGTAGCCCCCGCCACTCGAGAGGAGGTCGGCCCGGTGGACCTGGACGTCGCGCACCGGCGTCTCCACCACCTCGCCGCGGTGGGCCTTCTTGTAGAGGCGCTCGCCGCCGACCCGCACCGCCGAGGTCATCGGCACCTGCTGGCGCACGGTCCCGGTCGGCAGCCGCAGCGAGTCGGGGACGATCCCGGTCTCGGTCAGCTCGCCGTCGGGGTCCCCGGTCGAGGAGGTCCAGCCGAGTCGCGCCGTCGCCAGGTAGACCTTCGGCAGGCCGACGAGGAAGCGCTGCAGCCGCGTCGCCCTGCCCAGCAGGACCAGCAGCAGGCCGGTGGCGAAGGGGTCGAGCGTGCCCGCGTGGCCCGCTTTCTCGCCGCGCTCGCGGCGCACCTGGGCGACGACGTCGTGTGAGGTCTTTCCGGCCGGCTTGTCGACCAGCAGCACCGCCCCCGCGGCGTCGGCAGCGGCCATCAGGCACCTAGTCGCCGAGCTGGGCGGTGACCTCGCCGCAGAGGAAGTCGACCAGCTCGGGCAGCTCGAGGTCGGTCGAGAACCCGGCGGCGCGCTTGTGGCCGCCTCCCCCCTGCTTGCGGGCGATCGCCGAGACGTCCACGTCGCCCTCGCTGGAGCGCAGGCTCGCCTTGCGGGCGGCGCGCCCGCGGTTGCCGAGGTCGCGGATCACGGCGGCGACCTTGACCCCGTCGATCGAGCGCAGGTGGTCGATCACGCCCTCGGTCATCTCCTCGCCGGAGCCGGTCGCGGCGTAGTCCTCGGCGGTGATGTAGCTGACCACGAGACGGTTGCCGCAGTGGCGTTCGACCTTCTCCAGCGCCCGCGCGATCAGCCGCAGCTTCTCGATCGGCACGTGCTCGTAGAGGCGCCGGTAGGTGTCGTCGACGTCGACCCCGACGTCGATCAGCTCGGCCGCCACCCGGTGCGTGTGGGCGTTGGTGTTCTCGTACATGAATTTGCCCGTGTCGGTGATCAGGCCGACGTAGAGCGGCATCGCCATCTCGGCGTCGATCTGCACCCCGAGCACGTGCGCGATGTCGTAGACGATCTCCGCCGTGCACGACGCCCCCGGGCAGACGAGGTTGACGTCGCCGAAGCGGGTGTTGTCGTGGTGGTGGTCGATGTTCAGCTTGCGGTGGCCGCCCTCGGTGAGGAAGTCGACCGGCATGCGGTCGATGTTGCCGCAGTCGAGGAAGATGATCACCCGGTCGGCCATGTCGGCCGGCGGCTCGTGGAAGACCTCCTCCAAGGGCAGGAAGCGGTACTCGATCGGCAGCGGGAACTCCTTCGCGGCGAGGAACATCACCGAGTCCTTACCCAACTTCTGCAGCAGGTGGTGCATGCCGAGCAGCGAACCGAGGGCGTCGCCGTCGGGGCCCTCGTGGGCGGTCAGCAGGAAGCGGTCGTGAGTCCGCAGCTCGGCGAGGATCGCCTCGAAGTCGGACCCCATCGTGACGTCGGAGCTGAACTCGGTGGTCAGGTCGGTCACGAGGGGTCGTCCTCGCCGCCGCCGATCTCCGCCGCGGTCTCGTCGAGAAGGTGCGAGATCCGCACTCCTTTCTCGATCGTGTCGTCGTAATGGAAGGTCAAGGTGGGCGTCCGCTTCATCCGCGTCTCACCGGCGATGCGAGATTGGATCACACCGTGCGACGAACGCAACGCGTCCAGGGTAGCGGCGCGCTCGGTCTCGCCGCCGAGGACGCTGACGAAGACCTTGGCCGTGCGCAGGTCGGGGCTGGTCTCGACCCCGGTCACGGTGACGAACCCGAGCCTGGGATCGGAGAGGCCGGAGACCGCCGCCGCGACCACTTCGCGAAGCGATTCATCGACCCGCCGCATACGAGCGCCGGCCATCCAACCACCTACTCGAGGGTCTGCTCGACCTGTTTGGTCTGGAAGAACTCGATCACGTCGCCCTCTTTGACATCGGCGTACCCCTCGAGCACGATGCCGCACTCCTGGCCTTCCTCGACCTCGTTGACATCGTCTTTGAAACGACGCAGCGAGGCGAGTTTGCCGGTCCAGATGACGGTGCCCTCGCGCAGCAGGCGGACGCTGGCGGCGCGGACGGCCTTGCCCTCGGCCACCTGACAACCGGCGATGCGGCCGATTTTCGAGGCTTTGAAGGTCTCTTTGACGACCGCCTCACCGACCGTCTCCTCGACCTCGACGGCCTCCAGCAGGCCCTCCATCGCGTTGCGCAGGTCTTCGGTGATTTTGTAGATGACCGAGTACGTCCGGATGTCGACGCCCTCGCGCGCGGCGGCTCGGCGGGCGTCCGCCAGGGGGCGCACGTTGAAGCCGATGATGATCGCCTCGGAGGCCGACGCGAGCATCACGTCGGACTCGTTGATGCCGCCGGTCTGCGAGTGGATGATGTTGATCGCGACGCGGTCCTGCGGCACTTTGGCGAGCTCGTCCTGGAGCGCCTCGAGCGACCCGGCCACGTCGGCCTTGAGCACGATGTTGAGCTCCTTGATGTCGCCGGCCTGGGCGCGGGCGAAGACCTCGTCGAGGCTGACTTTGCGGGCGTTGCGGCGGGCGAGCGCCTCGCGCTGGAGGCGGTCGGCGCGTTCCTGGGCGAGCTGACGGGCACGGCGGTCGTTCTCCACCGTCTGCACGAACTCGCCGGCGTCGGCGACGCCGTCGAAGCCCAATACCTCCACCGGCATGCCGGGAACCGCCTCTTTGACCACTTCGCCGCGGAAGTCGTGCATCGCGCGGACGCGGCCCCACTGCGGGCCGGCGACCAGCGAGTCGCCGACGCGGAGCGTGCCGCGCTGGACCAGCACCGTGACGACCGGGCCGCGGCCCGGGTCGAGCTGGCTCTCGATCACGTTGCCGGAGGCGGGCGCGTCGGGGTTGGCCGAGAGCTCCTCCAGTTCGGTGACCAGGAGGATGCTTTCGAGCAGGTTGTCGAGCCCCTCGTGGGACTTCGCGGAGACGTCGCAGAAGAGCGTGTCGCCGCCCCATTCCTCGGGGGTGATCCCCTCCTGGGCGAAGCTCGTTGCGGACCCGTTCCGGGTTGGCGCCCTCTTTGTCGATCTTGTTGACCGCGACCAGCATCGGCACGTCGGCCGCGCGGGCGTGGTCGATCGCCTCTTTGGTCTGCGGCATCACGCCGTCGTCGGCGGCCACCACGACCACCACCACATCGGTGACTTTGGCGCCGCGGGCGCGCATCGCGGTGAAGGCGGCGTGGCCCGGCGTGTCGAGGAAGGTGATCGTCTTGTCCTCGTGGTGGACCTGGTAGGCGCCGATGTGCTGGGTGATGCCGCCGGCCTCGCCCGCGGCGACCTCGGTCTCGCGGATCGCGTCCAGCAGCGAGGTCTTGCCGTGGTCGACGTGGCCCATGATCGTGACCACCGGCGGGCGGTCGACCAGGTCCTCCTCGTCGTCGGCGAATTCCGGTTCCTCCGGCTCCTCGTCGGCGGCGCGGACGATCTCGATCTTGCGGTCGTACTCGTCGGCGATCGCCCGGATCGACTCGTCGGTGAGCGTCTGGGTGAGCGTCGCCATCTCGCCCATCATCATCAGTTTTTTGATCACCTCGGCCGGGGCCAGGCCGAGGGCCTCGCCGAGCTCCCGCACGGTGGCGCCGGAGTTGACCTTGGTCGCCTCGGGCTCGGCGGGCGCGGTCGGCGTCGACGGCGGCTCCTCGAGCAGCGGGCGACGGCGACGGCCGCCCCGGCGGCGCGGCGGGCGCTGCGGCGGCGGCGCGCCCATCTGGTCGCGACGGGCGGCCTGGGAATCGATCACGACGCGGCGTTTTTTGCCTGCCGCCGCACCGCCACCGCCGGCCGGGCCGCCGGGGCGCACCGGTTTGCTCGACGTCGCCGGTTTTTTCGCCGGCGGTTTGACCGGGGCGGTCGAAGCCTGCGGAGCGGGTTTGGCCGCCGGTTTCGCCTCGGCCGGAGCCGCCGCCTTCGGCGCGGGCTGCGCGGGCGCCGCCTTCGGCGCCGCGGCCGGGGCCTCTTTCGCTTTCGGCGGCGCCTGCGTGGCGGTGCCGCCGCCGTTGGAGGCGATCGCCTTCAGCGCATCGGCCTCCTCGACGCTCGAGGCGGCCGCCTTGGCTTCGATGCCGGCGGCTTTCAGCGCCGCGAGCAGCTCTTTCGAGCTGACGCCTTGCGCTTTCGCGATCTCGTGAACCCGCTTTTTCGCCACTAGGCCTGCTCAGCCTCCTCGGCGACCGGCTCGCCGGCGCCCTCCGTGGAACCGTTCTCGGCGGTGCCGTTGGCGGCCTCTTCGGCCTCGACCGCCGCCTCGTCGGCGGCCTCCTCGGCCAGCTCGGCCTCGACCGGGTCCTCAGCGGCCTCCTCGGCCTCCTCCTCGGCGATCGCCTCGTCGACGATCTCGTCCACGATCGACTCCTCCGCGGCCTCCTCTTCGGCCTCCTCGACGAAATCGGCCGCGGCGCGGGCGACGATCTCGTCGATCTGGCCCTGGTCGGCGTCGGGGTCGGCGAGGATCTCCACCTCGGCATCCGACAGCGGCGCCAGGACGGCCACCTGGCTGGTGTCGAAGCGCGAGAGCGCCTGGTGCTGGGGCAGACCGCAGTAGGTCGAGCCGGGGATCGCCGCGTTCGGGCAGCGGCGGCCGTTCGAGAGGACCGCCATGCAGCGGCCGTCGAAGGTTTCTTCGCCCTCGTACTCGACGTCCGCTTCCTCCGAGGCGAACTCGGTCTCCGACTTGATGTCGACGCGCCAGCCGGTGAGGCGGGCGGCGAGGCGGGCGTTCTGGCCGTCGCGGCCGATCGCCAGCGAGAGCTGGTCGTCGGGGACGATCACGGTCGCCTGGCGCTCGTCGTCGTCGACGATCACCTCGCGCACGCGGGCCGGGCTCAGCGCTTTGGCGACGAAGCGGGCGGGCTCTTCGTTGTAGGGGATGATGTCGATCTTCTCGCCGCGCAGCTCGGAGACGACCATGCGGACGCGCGAGCCGCGCGGGCCGACGCAGGCGCCCACCGGGTCGACGCCGTCGGCGTGCGAGACGACGGCGATCTTCGAGCGGTAGCCGGGCTCGCGGGCGACGCCGACGATTTCGACCAGGCGGTCGGCGATCTCCGGCACCTCGAGCTCGAACAGGCTTTTGATCAGCTCCGGGCTGCGGCGGGAGACGACGATCGCCGGGCCTTTGGTCGAGTCGGAGACGTCGGTGATCACGGCCTTGACGCGCATGCCGTGGTCGTAGCGCTCGTTGTAGACCTGCTCGGACTTCGGCAGCAACGCCTCGACCCGCTCGCGCAGCTGGACCAGCGTGTAGCGCTTGTCCGACTGCTGGATGATCCCGGTGATCAGCTCACCGACCCGGTCCTGGTACTCGTCGTACATCATCTGCCGCTCGGCCTCGCGGATCCGCTGCAGGATCACCTGCTTGGCGGTCTGCGCGGCGATCCGGCCGAAGTCTTCCGGGGTGACGTCGCGGGTCGTGATCTGGTCCTCGTAAGGGGCGATCATCTCCGGGTCGAGTTCGGGGTCCTCCGGCTCTTTCAGTTCGCCGGTCTCCGGGTCGACTTCCGGTTCGTCCTGCTGCTCGACCGCTTCGGCCAGCAGTTTCTCCTCCAGCTCGGGCGGCAGGATCAGTTCGAAGACGAGGAAGTCGCCGGTCTCGTGATCGAGGTCGACACGGGCGTATTTGGCGGCGCCGGGGGTCTTCTTGTAGGCCGAGAGCAGCGCGTCCTCGAGAGCGTCCATCAACTTGTCGGCGGAGATTCCCTTCTCCTGCTCGAGCGCTTTGACTGCGTCGACGATCTCTTTACTCACTGGGACGACTCCTTGTTCTCGGAAGCAGTGCTGGTCGCGCTCTTTCTCCGCTGACGGTACTTCTCCCCCGGCGAGGAGACCTCGAGCGCGTAATCGACGCGAAGGTCGTTGAGGTGGTGGGTGACGCGTTCGCAGAGCGCCAGGTCGACACCGTCGGGGTGGTCGATGAACAACCGCAGCATCTCGCCCCCCGGCTGCTCGACGGCGAGCAGGTCGATGTCGGGGTCGAGCTCGTAAATTCGGCTCTGGATGTCGGTTTGAAGGTCGTTCATGGGGTGGCTCTGCTGCTGTCTCTCACTCCGGTGGAAACCCGATTCGGGCCGTAAAAAAAGTGGGCCAGGCCCACTTCACGACTGCGCGATACAGATAGGGACAGAAAAGCTTGAGGCCAGTATAGCTGGCCTGAGCCGCCGACCAAAATGGCCTGTTTGCGGCCTAGATGGCGGGTTTGGCGGGCGACCCGGCGGCGGCGCGGAGGCGCTCCACCCGGTCGAGGATAGCCTCGGCGACGGCGTCCTTGGAGGCGCGCGGCACCTCGACCTCGTCCTCGGCGGCGACCAGCGTCACCTCGTTCTCGTCGCTCTCGAAGCCGATCGTCGGGTCGGAGACGTCGTTGAGGACGATCAGGTCGGCGCCCTTGCGGGTGAGCTTGGCGCGGGCGCGGGCGACCGCGTCGCCACCGTGCTCGGCGGCGAAACCGACCACGGTCTGGCTCCCGGTCCGCTGGGCGGAGATCGCGGCGAGGATGTCCTCCGTCGGCCGCAGATTGAGGTTCAGGCTGTCCTGGCGCTTGATCTTGCCGGTGATCGGCTCGGTGCGGAAGTCGGCCGGCGCGGCGGCCATCAAGAGCACGTGCTGGGTCTCGAACCTCTCGACCGTCTCGTGGGCGAGCTCGGCGGTGGTCTCGACGTCGATCCGTTTGACCCCGGCGGGCCCGGGCAGGGAGACGTTGGCCGCGACCAGCGTCACCTCCGCCCCGCGCCGCGCCGCGGCGGCGGCGAGCGCCATGCCCATCCGCCCGCTCGAGCGGTTGCCGATGAAGCGGACCGCGTCGATCGGCTCGCGGGTGCCGCCGGCGGTGACCATCACCCGCAGGCCGTCCCAGGGGCCGCCTTCGGCGGCGGCGGGCGTCGCCGCGAGCGAGCTGGGGCCGCCCGCGAGCGCCGCCTCGACCGCGGCGAGCAGCCGCTCCGGGTCGGGCAGCCGGCCGCGGCCGTGCTCGCCGCGCGAGGCGAGGGGACCCTCGTCGGGCTCGATCACCTCCACCCCCCGCTCGCGCAGGGTGGCGAGGTTCGCCTGGGTCGCGGCGTCGGCGTACATGCGGTCGTTCATCGCCGGGGCGACGAGCCGCGGCGCCGGGCAGGCGAGGAAGGAGGTGGCGAGCATCGAGTCGGCGAAGCCGCCAGCCAGCTTGGCGAGCGTGTTGGCCGAGGCCGGGGCGACGAGGAAGGCGTCGCAGTTGGCGGCCAGCTCGAGGTGGCCGATCGGATCGTGGCCCTGCTCCCCGGGTTCGCCGGGGAAGGCGCCGCGCATCGGGTCGCGCTCGAATTCGGAGGTGAGCACGGGCGCGCCGACGATCCCCTCGAAGGAGGCGGCGCCGACGAACCTCTCGGCGTTCGGGGTCATCAGGACCCGGACGCCGTGTCCGGCCAGGGTCGCCAGGCGCGCGAACTCGAGCGACTTGTACGCCGCTATCCCTCCGCTGACACCCAGCAACAACCGGGCCATCTTTGAGCTCCTTGCAGAGCCGGGCGCTGCGCGCCTAGCTGCGGTACTCGTATTTGAGCTTGCCCTCGGCCAGCTCTTCCAGGGCCATCGTCAGGTAGTTGCCCTCGGCGTTCGTCTCCACCATCGGAGGCGGGTACTCGCCGAAGCCACCCTCACCGAGGTTGTGGAAGTAGCTGTTGATCTGCCGCGCCCGCTTCGCCGATACGACGACGGCGGCGTAGTGGGAGTCGGAGTGGTCGAGAAGCTTGTCTACGCGTGGTTTCACCATGGACGGGGCAGTGTAGACGGTCGTCGGGTCGGGACGACGCCTAAGGGTTCTGGGGTTGGCGAGGAGGCCCATCGGGTGTCCCTCGCCTGAAGCCGTCGCGCAGCTGGAACGGCCGAAAGGCTTCGTGTCGTGGCCCATGAGCTTCATTCGAGGGACACCCGATGGGCCTCCGACCGCGCTCCGAAGGACCGCGGGCGCGCGCGTTCGCAAAAAGCCGCGGCCAGCGCGGTTAAGTGCGAACGCGCTCTAGGGTGCTTGCACGCGCTCCTGGCTGGGGACCTGAAGCGTGAGCGGGACGGTCGGGCCGCGGGGATGCCCCTCCGAATGAAGCTCATGGGCCCCGGCCTCGAAGTGGGGTGGCCATCCCAGCTGCGCGACGGCTTCAGGCGGAGGGGCATCCCCGCGGGCCCTCGCCCACCTACGAATCGAGCCCGATCGACTGGCGGACTATGGACTCGAAGCTCGGCGGCGGCCTGGTCGAGGTCGTCGTTGACGATCCGGTGGTCGAAGTCGTCCTGCTGGGCGAGCTCCTGCTCGGCGGTTTTGAGCCGGCGGTCGATCGCCTCCGGGGAGTCGGTGCCGCGGCCGCGGAGGCGTTCGCGGAGGACGGACTCGTCGGGCGGGGCGATGAAGATCTGCACCGAGTCGGGGCGGGCGGCGCGAACCTGGGTCGCTCCTTGCACCTCGATCTCGAGCACGACCGAGCGGCCCCTTTCGAGGCAGCGGTCGAGCTCCGAGTTCAGCGTCCCGTAGTGGTTGCCCGAGTAGGTGGCGAACTCGAGGAAGTCTTTGGCGGCGATCCGCTCCTGGAACTGGTCCTCGGTGAGGAAGTGGTAGTCGACGCCGTTCTCCTCCCCCTCGCGCGGCTCGCGCGTCGTCGCCGAGACGGACAGGGCCAGGTCCGGCACGCGTTCGAGCAATTGCTTGATCAGCGTGCCCTTGCCCACCCCGGAGGGGCCGGTGATGACGAAGACCTTGGGCGACGCGCCGTTCATCGGCGGTCGATCCTTACGGACGAGTCGGTCGTCTCGACTAACGGCGGAGGAGCGAGACGAGTTCGGTGCGCTGACGCTCGCTGAGGCCGCCGATCGTCTTCGACGGCGAGATCCGGCACTGGTTGAGGATCCGGTTGGTCTTCACCCGGCCGTACTTGGGGACGGCGAGCAGCATGTCGAAGACCTTGGCGGTGAGGACGTACTCGGGCGGGTCGAGCAGGATGCCGTGGATGCCCGAGCGACCGGCCTTCAGATCCTTCTTCAGCTTGGCCCGGGCGGTGCGGATGTCGTTCGCCCGCTTGAGCGCCTCCATCCTCTGATCGAGGGACCTTTCCGGGGCCGCGAGAGAGGTCTTGGTGGAGGTCGTCATGCGGCGGCGAGTATAGCCCGGGCGCAGGGGCGTGCAAGGCGACCTCACCCATTTGAGCCTAAATTCATCTCAACCTCTAGTCGAGGTCAAGCGCGGGCTCCGCCGAGTGCTCAGTGCGGAGCGTCGACTCCAGTTCCGCCGCGACGCGGGCGCCGGCCCGCGGGTCGCGGAAGCTCTCCGTCCCGACCGCCACCACCGACGCCCCGAGGGCGAGGAACTCGGCCGCGTCGGCGCCGGTCGAGATGCCCCCCATGCCGACGATCGGCAGCCCGACCGCCGCCCGCACCGAACGCACCTGCTCCAGCGCCACCGGTCGCACCGCCGGCCCCGAGAGGCCGCCGTAGCCATTGCCGAGCGCGGGCGCACCGGTCAGCGGATCAACCACCGTGCCCTTCAGCGTGTTGATCAGCGAGATCGCGTCCGCCCCACCCCGCTCGCCGCCCGCCGCGACCGCCGCCGGGTCGGCGACGTTCGGCGTCAGCTTCACGATCAGCGGCTTCTCGGTCAGCGGGCGGAGCACCGCCAGCAGCGCCTCGGTCTCGGCCGGGTTCTCGCCCACGATCAGCCCCGAGTGCACGTTCGGACAGGAGACGTTCAGCTCGATCGCGGCCACCTCGCGCCGCGCCGCGACCCGCTCGACGCAGCGGGCGAAGTCCTCACGCGTCGTCGCCATGATCGAGACGATCAGCGGCACCGGCAATTCGCCCAGCCGCGGCAGGTCCTCGGCGAGGAAGCCCTCCAGCCCCTTGTTGGGCAGGCCGATCGAGTTGATCATCCCGCTCGGCGTCTCCCAGATCCGCCGCGGCGCGTTGCCCGCGCGCGGCTCCGGCGTGATCGTCTTGGAGACGAAGGCGGCGAAGGGGAAGTCCTCCAGCAGGGCGTCGCCGAAGACCGCCCGCGCGGCGAGCGCGTCGTAGGTCCCGGAGGCGTTGATCACCGGGTGGTCCAACTCGATCCCGCAGAGCTCAGGCATAGGCGTGGCTCACCTCCTCGACCTGCTCGCCGCGCAGCACCGGTCCGTCCACGCAGAGGCGCAGGAAGCCGCCGCCCGGCTTCGGTACCGCGCAGCCGAAGCAGGCGCCGAAGCCGCAGGCCATCGGCGACTCGAGCGCCAGCTCGACCGCGACGCCGTGCTCGGCGCAGAGCATCCGCACCGCCTCCAGCATGGCCGGGGGGCCGCAGGTGTAGACGACGGCCGAGGAGGCGTCGTCGCCGGCGAGGATCGGCAGCAGGAGGTCGGTGACGCGCCCCTGGAGGCCCGCGTGGCCGTCCTCGGTCGCCAGCCTCACCTCGGGGCAGAGAACGCCTGAGGAGCCGCAGAAGAGGTCGAGGCCGCCGGTGTGGGCGCGGTCGCGGAAGCCGAGCAGGACGCGGTGCGGGACGGCGCGCTCGCTGAAGCGCCGGCGCAGCAGGGCGAGCGGCGCGACCCCGACCCCGCCGCCGACCAGGACCGCGCCCGCGGCGGCGGCGGAAACCTCGCGCGGCGAGGCGAAGGAGTTGCCGAGCGGCCCGGTCACCCAGACCCCCTCCCCTTCGCGCAGGTCGCAGAGCCGCCCCGTCCCCGGGCCGACCGCGTCGAGCAGGAAGTCGAGCCGCACGCCGCCCCCGGCCGCCGGGTCGGCGTCGGCGACCGAGATCGCCCGCGGCAGGAAGGCGCGGCCGTCGCGGGCGCCCCAGCCCTCGGCCGCGGCGAGCATGTAGAACTGGCCCGGCGCGGGCGCCGGCCCCTCGCGATCGACCAAGGAGACGACCCGGTAGCCGCCCGAGTCACGGTTGGCGACGACCTCGCAGAGCCGGCGGCCGAAGGGCGCGCTCATGCCGTCTCAGCCGCCTCCCGCGCCGCCGCGTGGATCTCCTGCAGCGAGCGGACCTCGTCGTCGATGCCGTGGCCGGAGGCGATCGCCCGCACGGCCGCCGTCGCCGCGGTCATCGTCGTGATCGAGGGGATACCGTGCTTGACCGCCGCGGTGCGGATCTCGTAGCCGTCGGCGCGCGCCCCGCTGCCGCTCGGCGTGTTGATCACCAGGTCGCATTCGCGCTTGCGGATCAGGTCGAGGACGTGCGGCGAGCCCTCGTGCAGCTTGTTGATCCGCCGCACCGGCACGCCCATCCGCTCGATCGCCATCGCCGTGCCGCCGGTGGCGATGATCTCGAAGCCGACGTCGTGGAGGCGCCCGGCGAGCTGCGTCGCCGCCGCCTTGTCGGTGTCGTTGACGGTGATGAAGACCGAGCCTTCGCGCGGCAGGATCACCCCGGCGGCGGCCTGGGCCTTGCCGAAGGCGGTCGGGAAGTCGGCGGCGACGCCCATCACCTCGCCGGTCGACTTCATCTCCGGGCCGAGCACCGAGTCGGCGCCGGCGAAGCGGGCGAACGGCAGCACCGCCTCCTTGACGCTGACGTGCTCGGGCAGCGCGTCGGGCAGGTCCATGTCGGCCAGCTTCTCCCCCAGCATCAGCCGCGCCGCCACCTTCGCCAGCGGCACCCCGATCGCCTTCGAGACGAACGGCACCGTGCGCGAGGCGCGCGGGTTGGCCTCGATCACGCAGAGGCGGCCCTCGGCGATCGCGAACTGGATGTTCAGCAGGCCGACGACGCCGAGCGCCATCGCGATCCGCTCGGTCGTCCCCCGGATCTCCGCCAGCATCTCCTCGCCGAGGCTGAGCGGCGGGATCACGCAGGCCGAGTCGCCGGAGTGGACGCCGGCCTCCTCGACGTGCTGCATGATCCCGGCGACGTGGACCGACTCGCCGTCGCCGAGCGCGTCGACGTCGACCTCGATCGCGTTCTCGAGGAAGCGGTCGAGCAGCAGCGGGTGCTCCTGGTCGGCCTTGACGTGCTTGTCGAGGTAGGTCCGCAGGTCCTCGGTCGAGTAACAGATCTCCATCGCCCGGCCGCCGAGCACGTAGCTCGGCCGCACCAGCAGCGGGAAGCCGACCTCGGCCGCGATCACCTCGGCCTCGTCGGCCGAGAGCGCCGTGCCGTAGGGCGGGTGGGCGATGTCGAGGCCGCGCAGCAGGGCGCCGAAGCGGCCGCGGTCCTCGGCCAGGTCGATCGCGTCGACCGGCGTCCCCAGCAGCGGCACGCCCGCCTCTTCCAGCGTCCGCGCCAGCTTCAGCGGCGTCTGGCCGCCGAACTGGACGATCACGCCCTCCGGCTTCTCCTGGGCGCAGACCGCGAGCACGTCAGCGGCGGTCAGCGGCTCGAAGTAGAGCCGGTCGGAGGTGTCGTAGTCGGTGGAGACCGTCTCCGGGTTGCAGTTGATCATCACCGCGTCGCGACCCAGCTCGCGCGCCGTCATCGCCGCGTGCACGCAGCAGTAGTCGAACTCGATCCCCTGGCCGATCCGGTTCGGCCCGGCGCCGAGGATGACGACCGAGTCGCGGTCGCCGCGGCGGATCTCCGAGGCGGGCGGCGAGCCGTCGTGGCCGACCCGCTCGTGGCCGGAGTAGTAGTACGGCGTCGCCGCCTCGAACTCGGCGGCGCAGGTGTCGACCGCCTTGTAGGTGCGGGCGAGGCCTTCGGTGCCGTCGCCTTCGACGGCGAGGGCCTCCAGCTCGCGCAGGAACCAGCGGTCGATCAGCGAGCGCTCGTGCACCGCCTCGACCCCGAGCCCGCGGCGGAAGGCCTCCAGCACCTGGTCGAAGCGCTCCGCGCTCGGCACCTCCAGCCTCGCCAGCAGCTCCTCGTCGTCGGCCGGGAACTCGGGGCGCGAGTCGAGCTCGCGCGAGCGCATCGCCTTGGCGAAGGACTCGCGGAAGGTGCGCCCGATCGACATCGCCTCGCCGACCGACTGCATGTAGGTCGAGAGCCGGCCCTCCGCCCCGGGGAACTTCTCGAAGGCGAAGCGCGGGATCTTGGTGACGACGTAGTCGATCGTCGGCTCGAAGGAGGCGGGCGTGGCGCGGGTGATGTCGTTGGGGATCTCCTCCAGCGCGTAGCCGACCGCCAGTTTCGCCGCCATCTTGGCGATCGGGAAGCCGGTCGCCTTGGAGGCCAGCGCCGAGGAGCGGCTGACCCGCGGGTTCATCTCGATCACGACGACCGAGCCGCTCTCCGGGTCGACGGCGAACTGCACGTTGGAGCCGCCGGTTTCCACCCCGATCGCGCGGATCACCTTGATCGCCGCGTCGCGCAGCTCCTGGTAGAGCGGGTCGGTCAGCGTCTGCGCGGGCGCCACCGTGACCGAGTCGCCCGTATGCACCCCCATCGGGTCGACGTTCTCGATCGAGCAGATGATCACCACGTTGTCGTTGCGGTCCCGCATCACCTCGAGCTCGAACTCGCCCCAGCCGATCACCGACTCCTCGACCAGGACCTGGTTGATCGGACTCGCCGCGAGGCCCTCGGAGACGACCTGGCGCAGCTCCGTCTCGGTATTGCCGATCCCTCCCCCCTGGCCGCCCATGGTGAAGGCCGGGCGGACGATCGCGGGCAGGGTGATTTCGCCGGAGGCGAGGCCCTTGTCGAGCTCGTCCACCGACTCGACCGTGATCGACCAGGGGATCCGCAGGCCCGCCTCGGTCATCGTGCGGCGGAACTTCTCGCGATCCTCGGCGCGGCTGATCGCCTCGGCGTCGGCGCCGATCAGCTCGACCCCGAGCCGCTCCAGGGTGCCGTCCTCGTCGAGCCTCATCGCCAGGTTCAGCGCGGTCTGGCCGCCCAGCGTCGGCAGCAGCGCGTCGGGGCGCTCCTTTTCGAGGATCTTGGTCACCGGGCCGGGCAGCAGCGGCTCGATGTAGGTGGCGGTGGCGAACTCCGGGTCGGTCATGATCGTCGCCGGGTTGGAGTTGACGAGGACCACTTCGTAGCCCTCCTCCAGCAGCACCTTGCAGGCCTGCACGCCGGAGTAGTCGAACTCGGCGGCCTGGCCGATCACGATCGGCCCGGAGCCGATCAGGAGGATCTTCTCGATGTCGTCGCGGCGCGGCATCAGGCGGGCTCTCCGGCGAGGGCGAGGAAGCGGTCGAACAGGTGGCGCGCGTCGTGCGGGCCGGGGCCGGCCTCCGGGTGGTACTGCACCGTTGCTCCGGCGACGTCCCGCAAGATCAGTCCCTCCACCGTCCGGTCGTACAGGTTCAGCTGCGAAAGCTCCGCCACGCCGAAGTCGGTGTCCCAGCGGACCGGCTCGTCGCCGTCGATCTTCGGCTCGCCGCCCGGGCCCTCGACCGCGAAGCCGTGGTTCTGCGAGGTGATGTCGATGCGGCCCGTCTCCAGGTCCTTGACCGGGTGGTTGGCGCCGCGGTGGCCGAAGGGCAGCTTGTAGGTCCGCAGGCCGACCGCCCGGCAGAGCAGCTGGTGGCCGAGGCAGATGCCGAAGACGGGCTTCTTGCCGATCACCCCGCGGACGGTGTCGACGACGTAGTCGAGCGCCGCCGGGTCGCCGGGGCCGTTGGCGAGGAAGACCACGTCGGGGCCCTCGGCGAGCACCTCCGCGGCCGAGGAGGTGCAGGGCAGCAGCGTCACCTTGGCGCCGTGCTCGCGCAGCTGCTTGACGATCGAGAGCTTCACCCCGGTGTCGATGCCGACCACGTGCGGGCCCTCGCCGTCGAAGCGGACCGCTTCCGGCGGCGTCACCTGGCAGGCGAAGTCGGCGCCCGCCATCGCGGGCTCGGCGGCGATCCGCTCGCGCGCCTCGGCCTCCGGCGTCTCGCCGGGGAAGATGCCACCCCGCATCGCCCCGCGGTCGCGCAGGTGGCGGACCAGGGCGCGGGTGTCGATCCCGCTGATCCCCGGCGTGCCGGTCATCTCGAGCCAGTCGAGCCAGCCACCCTCGGCGGTGGCGACGTCCTCGCGGTTCTTGGCGTCGCGCATACACACGCCGCGGGCGTGGACGGCTTCCGACTCCATCGCCGCGCCGGAGACCCCGTAGTTGCCGATCAGCGGATAGGTGAAGACGATGATCTGGCCCGCGTAGGAGGGGTCGGTGACCGCCTCCTGGTAGCCGGTCATCGCGGTGTTGAAGACCACCTCGCCGGTGACGGCGCCGGGGTGGCCGACGAGGTCGCCGTCGAAGCGGACCCCGTCCTCGAGCAGCAGGTAGGCGGGCGGCAGAGCACTCATGAGGCGACTCCCAGGGAGAAGGAACGAAGTCGGTAGGCGACCTGGCCGCCGGCGACGGTGACCAACACCCGCCCGGTCAGCGTCCTGCCCTCGCACCAGGAGTTGGAGGAGCGGCTCTCGTAGCCGTCCTCGCCGACCGTCCACTCGGCGGCGAGGTCGCAGAGGGCGACGTTGGCCTCCGAGCCGGGCGCCAGGGTCGGCCGCGGCAGGTCGAAGGGCTCGGCGCCGCCGGCGAGGCGCTCGACCAGGAGGCCGAGGCCGATCACGCCGGGCAGCACCAGCTCGGTGTGGAGCGCGGCGAAGGCGGTCTCGAGGCCGGTCACGCCGAAGGCGGCCCCCTCGAAGGGGACCTCCTTTTCGTCGGTGTGGTGCGGCGCGTGGTCGGTGGCGATGCACTCGATCGTGCCGTCGCGCAGGGCCGCGATCAGCGCCTGGCGGTCGGCCTCGGTGCGCAGCGGCGGGTTCATCTTGAAGCGGGCCGGGTCGAGGCTGCGGACCTCCTCGTCAGTGAGGCAGAGGTGGTGCGGACTGGCCTCGGCGCTGATCTTCACCCCGCCGGCCTTGGCGGCGCGGACGATGTCGACCGACTCGACCGCGGAGAGGTGCTGGACGTGGATGCGGGCGTCCTCGTAGGCGGCGAGGGCGGCGTCGCGGGCGATCATCGTCGACTCCGCCACCGAGGGCCAGCCGCCAAGCCCGAGCGCGGCCGAGACCGCGCCTTCGTGCATGACGCCGCCGGCGGAGAGCTCGGGGTCCTGCTCGTGCAGGGCGATCGTGCCGCCGCAGAGGTGCTGGTACTGGAGCGCGCGGCGCATGATGCGGGCGCCGGCGATCGGCAGGCCGTCGTCGGTGAAGGCGATCGCCCCGGCCTCGCGCAGCTCGACCATCTCGGTCAGCTCCTCGCCCTTCATCCCGACCGTCACCGTGCCGGTGAAGCCGGTCGGCACCGAGGCTTCGGCGCGCGCCTGCTCGCGCAGGGCGGTGACGTCGGCCGCCGTGGAGACCGGCGGCACCGTGTTGGCCATCGCGATGATCCCGCAGAAGCCACCCGCGGCGGCGGCGCGGGTGCCGGTCTCGATGTCCTCCTTGTGCTCCTGGCCGGGGGTGCGCAGGTGGACGTGCGGGTCGAAGAAGGCCGGGAAGGCGTGCAGTCCCTCGGCGTCGAGCTCCTCGCAGTCGGTCGCGTCGGCCTCGCCGGGGGCGGCGAGCTCGGCGATCCGCCCGCCGCGGATCACCAGGTCGTGGACGCCGTCGATCCCGGCCACCGGGTCGAGCAGCGTGGCGCGGCGGAGGACGAGGTCGGCGGGCTCACCCGCGCGGACGTCGAGAACGTCGGTGAGGTTCAAGGCGCCGGCGCTCATGCGGGCTGCCCGATCGTCGGCGCGCTTGGCTGGGCGGCGGCGCCCTCGCCGAGCGCGGTCGGCCGCTCCGGGCGTCCGGCCAGCAGCTCGTAGAGGATCGCCATCCGCACCACCAGGCCGGCGGCGACCTGCTCGACGATCAGCGACTGCGGCGAGTCGATCGCCTCGCCGGAGATCTCGACCCCGCGGTTGACCGGGCCGGGGTGCATCAGCAGCTGGCGCGGGCCGAGCCGGCGGGTGTCGATCTGGAAGGTCGCCGCGTACTCGGCCAGGCTGGGGACGAACTTGTCGTTCATCCGCTCCAGCTGCATCCGCAGGGCGTAGACGACGTCGGCCTCCTCCAGCCCGTCGAGCGTGTAGGTGACGTCGCAGCCGAGCTCCTCGATCCCGCGCGGGATCAGCGTCGGCGGGCCGCAGAGGGTGACCTCGGCGCCCATCTCCCTGAAGGCGATCAGGTTGGAGCGGGCGACGCGACTGTGGAGGACGTCGCCGACGATCCAGATCCGCTTGCCCTCCAGTGAGCCGAGGCGGCGGCGCAGGGTGTAGACGTCGAGCAGCGCCTGGCTCGGGTGCTCGTGCTTGCCGTCGCCCGCGTTGACGACGGCGGCGCCGGTCCAGCCGGCGACCAGCTGGGCGGCGCCCGCATAGGGGTGGCGGATGACGATCGCGGCCGGGTCGTAGGCGGAGAGCGTCGCGACGGTGTCCTTCAGCGACTCGCCCTTGTCGACGCTGGAACCCGCCGCCTTGACCGAGATCAGGTCGGCGGAGAGGCGCTTGGCGGCAAGC
This sequence comes from Solirubrobacterales bacterium, assembly GCA_047601885.1. GTDB lineage: Bacteria > Actinomycetota > Thermoleophilia > Solirubrobacterales > 70-9 > VAYN01. Next base: position 35,013 of record JASGIK010000001.1, on the reverse strand, counting down.
TCGAAGGAGCTCGAGGTGCGGGTGCTCGACTCGTAGAAGAGGGTGACGACGGTGCGCCCGCGCAGGGTCGGCACCTTTTTGATGTCGCGGCGGCCGACCTCGGCGAAGCTCTCCGCCCGGTCGAGGATCGCCTCGATCTGGTCGCGGTCGACTTCCTCGATGCTGAGCAGATTTCTCATGCCATGGCCTCCGCCGGTCGGGGCTCGGAGATCGTCACCTGGTCGATCCCGTCGGTCTCCTCCAGCCGCACGTTCACCCGCTCCTCGCGTGAGGTCGGCAGGTTTTTGCCGACGTAGTCGGGGCGGAAGGGAAGCTCGCGGTGGCCGCGGTCGCAGAGGACGGCCAGCTGGACCCGTTCGGGGCGGCCGTAGTCGAAGAGCGCCTCGATCGCGGCGCGGGTGGTGCGGCCGGTGAAGAGGACGTCGTCGACGAGGACGATCGTGCGCCCGGCGAGGTCGAAGTCGATGTGGGAGTCGTGGACGACCGGCTGCGCCAGGGTCTGGCGCGGGGCGCCGACGTCGTCGCGGTAGAAGGAGATGTCGATGTCGCCGATCGGCAGCTCGGCGCCGGTCAGCTCCCCGAGGAAGGTGTGGAGGCGGCGGGCCAGGACGGCGCCGCGAGTGTGGATGCCGACCACGGCGAGCCGCGCGGGCTCCGGGTTCTTCTCGGCGATCTCGTGGGCGATCCGTCGCAGGGTTCGCCTCAGATCGTCGTGCTCCAGCACGACCTTCTCACTCATGTTCGACTGCCTTCCTGGTCTCACGGGACCTGGTTAAAGGACGTGGTGAATGTAGCAACCCGCCAGGCGCCTACTCCTGCTCCGGCCCTCTTTTTCGCGCGCCGTCCTGGATCAGCTCCGGCGCACCGCGCTCGGGGAACGGGATCACGATCTGGTCGAAATCGCGCGGGGCGACGCAGTCGGGGAAGACCTGGCGGCCCTCCTCCAGCACCTTGCCGACGTGGTAGCGGGAGGAGATGTGGACGAGAGCGAGCAGCTTCACGTGCGCCTCGGCGGCGACCGCGGCCGCCTGTCCCACGGTCGAGTGCCCGGTTTCGGCGGCCCGCTGGGCGTCCTCCTCGACGAAGCTGGAGTCGTGGATCAAGAGGTCGGCGTCGGCCGCCGCGGCGACCGTGCGCGGGGAGGGCGAGGTGTCGCCGGTGACGACGACGATCCGCCCGTCGCGCGTCTCCCCCATCACCTGCTCCGGCCTCACCGGGCCCTCGGAGCCCTCGACCTCCTCGCCCCGCTGCAGCCGCGCGAAATCCGGCCCTTCGCGCACGCCGAGCCCCTTCGCCACCTCGGGGTCGAAGCGCCCCGGCCGCTCGTCCTCGACCAGCGCCCAGCCGAAGGCCCGCACGTTGTGGGCGGCTTCATACGGCTCGACCACGTAGTCGTCGTGGTCGACGCTCTCCCCCGCCTTCAGCTCCTCCAGCTCGAGCGGGTAGCGCAGCCGCCCGATCAGCGGCCGCAGCACCGTGAACAGCTCCTTCAATCCCGGCGGCCCGAACACCCGCAGCGGCGCCTCGCGGTCGGTCAGGTCATACGTTTTCAGCAGCCCCGGCAGCCCCAGCATGTGGTCGGCGTGGAAGTGCGTGAGGTAGATCTCGTCGACCTGCGTCAGCCCCAGCGACCGCTGCATCTGCCGCTGCGTCCCTTCCCCGCAGTCGAACAGCAGCCGCTCCCCGCCCCGCGCCACGAGCACCGCCGCCGTCGACCGCCGCGCCGAGGGAGCCGACGCCCCGGTCCCCAGAAACGTGACCTCCAGATCCATCCGGCGAGCCTACGCGGCCGTCGAGCGGATTGATGTCACCGAGTGCGTTCGTCGCTTGTAGCCGTATATGGGACAAGCGACGAACGCACGTCCCCGGCTAAGCTGCACCGTCTGCGCCCGTAGCTCAGCTGGATAGAGCGCGTGCCTCCGGAGCACGAGGTCACAGGTTCGAATCCTGTCGGGCGCGTTACTTCTTGCCGCCGATTCGCGCGCGCCACTGGGCGCCGTCGAACTCGGCGGGATCGGTCTCGTCGAGGAAGCGCTGGAGGACGGCGGCGAAGCGGCCGGGGCTCTCCATCATCGGCACGTGGCCGACGTCGGGGAAGACCTCGAGCCGGCTGCCGGGAAGCTGGGCGTGGGCGGCGCGGCCGTGGCCGACCGGGATGATCGGGTCGCGCTCGCCCCAGACGATCAGGATCGGCAGGTCCTCGGCGAGGTAGAGGCGGTCGAGGGCGGCGACCCGCTGGCCGTCGGTGTCGACCACCGAGTGCAGGGTCGAGAGGAAGGCCTTGCGCCGGTCGGCGTCGGCGAGCGAGGCGTAGGCGCGGCCGACCTCGGCCAGGTCGGCGTTGGGCCGCAGGCCGACCTTGGAAAGCGCGCCGCTGACCCAGCCACCCGCGGCCGAGCCCGGCCCGGCGGTCGCCCGCAGGAAAAGGTCGGCGCCGGGCAGCGCGGCGGCGCGGAGCACCATCCCGACCTCCGGCCCGAGGCCGCCGCTGGAGACCAGCACCAGTCGTTCCACCATCTCCGGGAACTGGTAGGTGAACTGGAGGGCGACGCCGCCGCCGAGGCTGTGGCCGACGAGCGTCGCGCGCTCGTGGCCGAGCGCGATCATCAGGTCGCGCAACCCGCTGGCCAGGCTGCCGAGGCTGTAGTCGCCGCCGCCCGGCGCCGAGTCGCCGTGACCGGGGAAGTCGGGTGCGACCACGGTGTTGTGGAGCGCCAGCGGCTCGATCACCGGGTCCCAGTTGCGGGCCGTCCCGGCCATGCCGTGGACCAGCAGCAAGAGCGGGCCCTCGCCCGCCCGCAGGTAGCTGACCTTGCGGCCATGCACTGAGACCGTCTGAGCGGTCGAGAAGCTTGCATCGAATGGTGCCACGGTCCAGAAAATACCCCGGTCCCCGGCGCAGGGAACACCCCGTCGGTCGATCCCGATACTGTCGCGCCGCAGTGAAGCGCCCCTCGATCAAGCGGCCGACGGTCCCAGCCGACCAGCGGATGCCGCGCGGCGCGATCGCCGTCGTCGTGGTCGGACTGATCGCCACCCTGGCGGCGGCGCTGCTGACCACCGGCAAGGGCAGCGGCGAAGCGGCGCACCTGGAATTCGTCCAGTCGCGCAAGATCGCGGACTCCAAGGCGGTCGCCGTCCCCGGCGGCGGCGACTACAAGATGCAGCTGATCGACGGCAAGATCGAGGCCACCGGCACCAACGTGGCCGGCTACTCGCTCTTCCGCGTCCGCAGCACGCTGAAGATCGACGACGAAGCGCCGCTCGACGGCGGCAACCTGGTCTGCTCGACCCACGGCCTCGGCGCCGGGACCCTGATCGCCCAGAGCAGCGGCGGCCTGCGGATGCTCTACCCGCGCTCCAACGAAGACGGGATCTACGGCCAGAGCGTGCCGGAAACGGTGCTCGCCGAATTCTCCTCGCACGGTTACGAACTCGCCGTGCTCGAAGAAGTCTTCGAAGACATGCCACCGAGGTGGACGACGATCAAAGGCGTGAAGCTCGAATGGCCCGAATACGAGGAAGGGACCGAGCACCTCGACTACTCGCTGCCCGAAGGCAAGGCCGAAGCGACGGTCGAACTGCCCTTCTACACGATCTGGAAGTCGACCAAGCCCCCTGCCGCACAGCTCGCCTGCACGCTGAAGACCCCAGCCGGCGAAGCGACCGTGGAAACCGAGGGCAAGCTGCCGCGGGTCTCGCCGGCGATCGACGAAGAAGCCGAAGAAGAAGCCCAGGAAGAGCGCGCGGAAGCCGAAGAAGGGGCGGGCGAATCGGCGGAATCGGAAGGCGAATAGGCCTCCGTGGCGCGCCCCGGGCTCAGGCCGTCGGCGCGACCAGCAGCTCCGGGCCCTCGGCCATCCCTTTGCCGACTTTGTTGAGGGCCGGGTTGGCGGGTGCGGCGGCCATCCGGCCCGGGTCGAGCGGGCCGCACATCGCGATCGCCTCCTCGGTCGAGAGGCGCGGGTCGAGCCAGGCCGCCTCGGCCTCGGGGCCGGGCAGGATCGCCGGCATCCGGTCGTGGACCGGTTTGACGACCGCGTTCGGCGTCGTCGTGATGATCGTGGCGCTGTAGAGGTAGCCGTCGGGATCGACGCCGCGCTCGTCGGGGTCGTCCCACTCCTTGCGCGTGCAGAGGCCGGCGAAGGCGAACGGGGCGCCGTCGTCGACGGTGAAGCGCCACGGCCGGCGCGGCTGCTTCGGGTCCTCCGCCTTCATCCACTCGTAGAAGCCGTCGGCGACGATCAGGCAGCGGTGGCGGAACTTGCCGACCAGCGGGGCGTAGGCGCGGCTCTTGGTCAGGTTCTCGGTCTTCGCGTTGATCATCCGGTAGCCGACCTTCAGGTCCTTGGCCCAGACCGGGACCAGGCCCCAGCGCATCAGCCGCGCCTCGCGCTCACCCGCGAGCGCCGCCGCTTCGTCGGGGGAGTCCCGGACGACGAGGATCTCCTGGGTCGGCGCGACGTTGAAGCGGCCGAGCCCGGGCGGGGATTTCTCCTTGACGCTCGCCCCGCCGTCCTTGACCGACTCCCTCGCCGCCGAGGACCCGCCTTCGTGCCCCTGCGACAGCGCCTTCTCCAGTTCGACCTGGAAGCGGTCGGCGATCGACTTCGTGTCCGTGGTGGTGACGGTGTAGCGCCCGCACATCAGGGACGCACCTCCTCGTGCTCGCGATACCACTCCACCGTACGCCCCAGCCCGGTCCGCAGGTCGACGGCGGGAGCCCAGCCGGTCGACCCGCGCAGCTTGGTCGAGTCGAGGTACTGGTCGAGGATCTCGCCCGCCGGCAGCCCCGGCCCGTATTCGGGCGCGACCTCCGCCCCGCCGACCTCGGCGATCAGGTCGACCACCTCCCGCACCGAGTGCGGCACGTCGCCACCCGCGTTGAAGGCCTCCCCCGCCGCGTCCCCGCGGTCGAGCGCGGCGGCGATCGCGAGGTAGGCCGAGACCGCGTCGTCGACGTGGAGGAAGTCGCGCCGCGGCGCCCCGTCGGAGCGGATCTTCGGCACCCGCCCGTCGGCGACCGCGATCGCCGTCTCCGGCACCAGCCGGGTGAAGTTGAGGTCGCCGCCGCCGTAGACGTTGGCGAAGCGGCTGACCGCGATCGGCAGCCCCCACTCCCGCGCCAGCCCGCGCGCGATCACGTCGGCGGCCGCCTTGGAGGAGTCGTAGGGATGATCGGCGCGGAGCGGGAAGTCCTCGCGGTAGGGCAGCTCCGGCGCGGTGCCGTAGGCCTTGTCGGAGGAGGCGAAGACGACCTTGCCGACCGCGGCGTCGCGGCAGGCGAGGAAGACGTTCCAGGAGCCGCGCACGTTGACGTCGACGGTCTCGTGCGGGGAGCGGCGGGCGACGCCGACGATCGTCTGCGCGGCGAGGTGGAAGACCGCGTCGCAGCCCCCGACCGCGCCCGCGACCCCCTCCGCGTCGAGGAGATCGGCCTCGACCAGCTCGACCTCGTCGCGGATCCCGAGCAGGTCGAGCCCCGAGGCGCGCGGGCCGCCCACATCGGTCTGCCGCGGCCCGGGCCGGTCGAGCACGCGCACCGCGCTCCCGGCCGCGAGCAGCCCCGCGGCCAGATGCGAGCCGACGAACCCGTGCCCGCCGGTGACCAGCGCCCGGCTGCTAGCCATGCGCCGCGCCCGCCGAACCACGGGGTCGATACACCTGCCACGGCGCCTCGCCGGCGCGCCAGAGATCGTCGAGGACGACGGCGTCCTTGTAGGTGTCCATGCAGTCCCAGAAGCCCTCGTGCCGGTGGGCGCGCAGCTCGCCGGCCGCGGCGAGCGTCTCCAGCGACTCGCGCTCGAGCACGGAGTCGGGACCGATGTGATCCAGCGCGCCCGGCTCGAAGCAGAAGAAGCCGCCGTTGATCCAGCGCTCCGAGCGCGGCTTCTCGACGAAGCCGGCGACCCGGTCGCCGTCGAGCTCCGCCACCCCCCACTGGAGGTTCGGCCGCACGACGGTCACCGTCGCGAGCGCGCCGCTCTCCCGGTGCTCGTCGAGCAGCGCCTCGAGGTCGACATCGGCGACGCCGTCGGCGTAGGTCGCGCAGAAGGTCCCCGCGCCGACCCGCTCGCCGAGCGCCGCGATCCGACCGCCGGTCGGCGTGTCGAGCCCGGTGTCGACGCACTCCACCGTCACCCCTTCCGGCCACTCCTCTTCGGCCACGAAGCGCTCCACCTGCTCCCCCAGGTACCCGGTCGCCAGCAGGAAGCGGTCGAACCCCTGCGCCGCGTAGATCCCGATCACGTGCCAGACGATCGGCCGGCCGCCGATCTCGACCAGCGGCTTCGGCACGAACTCGGTCCTCTCGCGCAGGCGCGTGCCGCGCCCGCCGCAGAGGATCACCACGGGTGGTTTCACGCCGCCAGTCTTACAGCGGCGTACCGAGCGGGAGGCTCAGCCCCCCGCCACGGCGGGGAGGATGGTGACTTCGTCGCCCTCGCTGATCGCCGTCTCGAGGCCCTGCTGGAAGCGGATGTCCTCGCCGGAGACGTAGACGTTGACGAAGCGGCGCAGCGTGCCGTCCTCGGTGATCCGCTCGCGCAGATCGCCGTAGGCGGCGAAGACGGCGTCGAGCGCCTCGCCGACGTTGGTGCCCTCGACCTGGACCTCCGCCTGGCCGCCGGTGGCGACGCGCAGCTGGGTCGGGATCTTGACGGTGACGCTCATCAGACGCTTACCTCCTGGGCGAACTCGGCGCCGAAGCTGTCGAGGTTCGGATCAATTTCGTGCATGGAGAACGTATCGCGGGTGGCGTCGAGCGTCTTCAGACCCTCGCCGGTGATGTAGGCGACGACCTTTTCTCCCGCCCCCAGCTCGCCCCGTTCGGCCAGCTTGCGCAGCACGCCGATCGTCACCCCGCCCGCGGTCTCGGTGAAGATCCCGGTGGTCTCGGCGAGCAGCTTGATCGCCTCGCGGATCTCCTGGTCGGTGACCGAGTCGATGCCGCCGCCGGTCTTGCGCGCGTGCTCGACCGCGTAGGGCCCGTCGGCCGGGTCGCCGATCGCGAGGCTTTTGGCGATCGTGTCGGGCTTCTGCGGCTTGCAGACGTCCCAGCCTTCGGCGAACGCGGTCGCCACCGGGCTGCAGCCCTCGGCCTGCGCCCCGTTGAAGGTCGGTTGCTCGCCCTCGACCAGGCCGATGTCCAGCCATTCCTGGAAGCCGCGGCCCAGTTTGGTGAAGAGCGAGCCGGAGGCGATCGGGCTGACGACCCGGTCCGGCAGCTGCCAGCCGAGCTGCTCGACCGTCTCGAAGGCGAGCGTCTTCGAGCCCTCGGCGTAGTAGGGCCGCAGGTTGACGTTGACGAACGCCCAGGGGTACTCCTCGGCGAGCTGCGTGCAGAGCCGGTTGACGTCGTCGTAGTTGCCGCGCACGCCGACCAGGTTGGTCCCGTAGACGCCGGTCGCGAGCAGCTTCTGCTCCTCCAGGTTGGAGGGGACGAAGACGTAGGACTCGAGGCCCGCGGCGGCGGCGTGGGCGGCGACCGCGTTGGCCAGGTTGCCGGTCGAGGCGCAGGCGACGGTGGTGAAGCCCAGCTCCTGCGCCTTGGCGACGGCGACCGCGACGACCCGGTCCTTGAAGGAGTGGGTCGGGTTGGCGGCGTCGTTCTTGATCCAGATCTCGGATTCGACGCCGAGCCGCTCGGCCAGCCGGTCGGCCTTCAGCAGCGGCGTCAGGCCCGGCTCCAAGGGGTCTGACGGGCGGCCCGAGAAGGGCAGGAAGTCGGCGTAGCGCCAGATGCCGCGCGAGCCCGCCTGGATCCGCCGTTTCGCCTCCGCCGCGTCCAGCCCGGAGTGGTCGTAGCGAACTTCCAGCGGGCCGAAGCACCGTTCGCAGAAATAGGTGGCGCCGAGCTCGTACTCGCTCGCGCACTCCTTGCACTTCAAGCTCTGGACTGACATCCGATCCTTCCTTGCCGTTATGTGACCAGCACGAACAAAAAAACCTCCGCCACGTGGGGCAGAGGTCCGGATCGGACATCCCCCACATCTGTCAGGCCGTACGACCTGCTGGACTTGGCACCTGTCACGGACGCAAGGTCCGAAATGGTTGCCGGGGCTTCACTGGGCCAGTCCCTCCACCCCTCTAGATGTGGCGCTTATGTGCGGGGAAGCCTAGCACGGGTGCAGGAAACCTTCGACCGCTCGGAGGGCGGGTTTCGAGCGCGCCCAGACGGCTAACCTACGCGTGTGATCTCGATCCTCAGCCTCGACGATGCGAAGGGCGCGGCCGATGCCGAACCTTCCGAAACCACGCCTGCGGCGCACGCGTCGGGGCGATCTCGTCGCGCCGGTCGAGGCCGCTGAGCCGCAGGGCCCCCGCGTCGAGCAGATCGAGTGGGGCGGCCTCCGCTGGGTGAACATCGAGCACCCGGGGGCATTGGAGCGCGCCTGGTTGGAGGAGCACTTCGACTTCCACGCGCTCGACCTCGAGGACGTCCTCTCCCGCAACCAGCGGCCGAAGATCGACATCTACGACGACTACCTGTTCAGCGTGCTGAACCTGCCCGTCTTCGACCGCGCCGCCAAACGGCTCGGCGCGGGCGAGCTCGACCTCTTCGTCGGCCCCGACTTCCTCGTCACGATCCCGAACCAGCCGCTGCAGCCGGTCGAGTACCTGTTCGAGCGCTGCCGGCAGAAAGAGGAGCTGCGCGAGCAGCTCTTCTCGCGCGGCTCGGGATACCTCCTCTACCGCCTCGTCGACGACAGCTTCGACTACTGCTTCCCGATGCTGCGCAAGATCGGCAACAAGCTCGACGCGCTCGAGGACGACATCTTCGAGGGCCGCTCCGAGGACATCGTCCGCGACATCTCCAACGTCAAGCAGGAGATCATCAACTTCCGCAAGGTGATCCGCCCGCAGCGGCCGGTCCTGCGCGACCTGGAGAAGGTCAAATCGCGCTACCTCTCCCCCGACTTCGACCTCGAGATCTACTTCGACGACATCGTCGACTCGCACGAGCGGATCTGGGACATGCTGGAGAACTACAAGGAGGTGATCGAGGCGCTCGAGGAGACCAACGAGTCGGTGATCTCACACCGCCTCAACGACATCCTCCGCGTCCTCACCTCGATCTCCGTCGTGATCCTGCCGTTGACCCTGATCGCCTCGATCTGGGGGATGAACTCCGAGGTCCCGGGCCAGGACAACCTCGCCGCCTTCTTCATCGTGATCGGCGCGATGGTGGTGATCCTGGTCGGCATGGTGATCTGGTTCCGGCGACGGGGCTGGCTCTAGGCGGGTGGGGTTCGGGCCGCTGAAGCTGGCGCCCGAAGCTGAAAGGGACGCGGCCTTCTCGGTGGCGGCCCGGGCAGGCTGTGGCCGCCACCGAGAAGGCCGGGGATGTGGGGAGAGGCGAGGGCCCGGGCGTGCCCCGGCGCAGAGATGCGTGCCTTCCTCCACGAGGTCCCCTGATCCGTTACGAGGAGCGGGGGAAGTCCACGCTTCCTCCCGTCCTCCTCGTGCCTCCCCCTGGTGAGTTCGCAGTTCTGCTCGCATGGCGAGCGAAAGTGCGAACTCACCCGGGGGAGGCCCCGATCCCGTCACGGGAGGCATGAGAGACGCATGAGGAAGAGTGACGTTCCCGACATCTCTCCCACGTCCGTGTGACCTTCCCTGCGGGACCCTCACGTCCCGGGCGTCTCGTGGCAAGCGGGCAGCCTGCCCGGGCCGCCACGAGACGCCCGGGACGCACCTCGGACGGGCGCGGCGGCCCCGAATCGCGCAGCGTCCAGCCACAGCGCGCCTCTCAGACTCCTCTCCACCCCCTCCCATAGGATCAACGCAGTGGCCAATTTCAGGATCTGGGCGCCCTGGCGCCTCGCCTACGTGTCTGACGCTGCCAAGGACAAGGAGGAGGAGTGCATCTTCTGCGCGAAGCCCGCGCAGGACGACGACGAGGGCAACCTGATCGTCCACCGCGGTGAGCGCGCCTTCGTGATCCTCAACCTCTACCCGTACACGAACGGGCACCTGATGGTGGCGCCCTACGACCACGTCGGCGCGCTCCAGGAGATCCCGGCCGAGACGATCGCGGAGATGATGGCGCTCGCGCAGACCGCGATCCGCCGGCTCGAGGACGTCTACGGGCCGCACGGCTACAACGTCGGCTTCAACCAGGGGCGGATCGCCGGCGCCGGGGTCGAGCACCACATCCACATGCACGTGGTGCCGCGCTGGTCCGGCGACAACAACTTCATGCCGGTGATCGCCGACACCAAAGTGATGCCGCAGACGATCGAGCAGAGCTACTCCGTGCTGAAGGGGGCGACGTGGAGCTGAACCCGGGGATCTTCAAGGCCTACGACATCCGCGGCCTCTACGGCGAGGAGATGGACGAGGCGACCGCGCTCCTGATCGGCCGCGCCTTCGTCCGCGTCCTGGCCGGGCTGCGCGGCAAGCCGGCGGGCGAGCTGCGGATCGGCCTTGGCCGCGACATGCGGCTGACCGCGCCGAAGATGGCGGCGGAGCTGCGCGAGGGAATCATGCTCGAGGGCGCCCAGGTGGTCGATGCGGGGATGGTCGCGACCGAGATGCTCTACCACCTGGTCGGCTCGCGGCAGCTCGACGGCGGCGCGATGGTGACCGCGTCCCACAACCCGAAGGCCTACACCGGGGTGAAGCTGGTGCGCGAGGGCGCGCTGCCGCTCTCCGGCGACGCCGGGATCGCCGAAGTGAAGGCGACGATCGAGGCGGGCCTCGGCGAGGCGCCCGGCGGCGGCTCGCTGGAGGAGGTCGACATCTGGGACGAATTCCGCGCCCACGCGCTCGGCTTCATCGATCCGACCGCGGTGAAGCCGATGAAGGTCGTCGTCGACGGCGGCAACGGGATGGGCGGGCCGATGATCGGCCCGATCCTGGAGAAGCTGCCGCTGGAGCTGGAGGAGATGTACTTCGTCCCGAACGGGGAGTTCCCCGACCACGAGCCGAACCCGCTGTTGGAGGAGAACCGGGCGATGATCATGGAGCGGGTGCGCTCGACCGGCGCCGACCTCGGCATCGCCTGGGACGGCGACGCCGACCGCTGCTTCTTCATCGACGGCTCCGGCGAGTTCTGCGACGGCGACTTCGTCTGCGCCCTGCTGGCCCGCTCGATCCTGGCCAAGAACCCGGGCGCGACGATCCTCTACGACCCGCGCTCCAGCCGCGCCGTGCCGGACCTGGTCGCCGCCGAGGGCGGCCGCTCCGACCTCTCGCGCGTCGGCCACGCCTTCTTCAAGGCGCGGATGCGCGAGGAGGGCGCGGCCTTCGGCGGTGAGGTCTCCGGCCACTACTACTTCCGCGACTTCTGGAACGCCGACTCGGGGACGATCCCGGCGCTCTTGATGCTGGAGCTGCTGTCGAAGGACGGGCGGACGATCGGCGAGCTGATGGAGGAGTTCCGCTCGAAGTACTTCATCTCGGGGGAGATCAACTCGGAGGTCGCCGACCAGGCGGCGAAGCTCGAGGAGATCCGCGAGCGCTACGCCGACGGGGAGATCACCGAACTGGACGGCGTCTCGGTCGACTACCCGGAGTGGCACTTCAACGTGCGGCCCTCCAACACCGAGCCGCTCTTGCGGCTGAACCTCGAGTCGCTGGTCTCGCGCGAGGACATGGAGCGCCGGCGCGACGAGGTGCTGGGGCTGATCCGGGGGTGACGACACCAACTCCCGAGGAGGCGCTCGAGCAGGCCGCGCTGGCGGGCGTCCACCGGCTGCCGATCCCGACCCCGTTCGCGGTCGGCAAGGTCAACTGCTACCTGATCGAGGACGAGCCGCTGACCCTGATCGATACCGGGCCGAACTCGGGGCGCTCGCTCGACGTGCTGGGCGAGTCGCTCGCCGCCCACGGCCACGCGATCGAGGACATCGGCCTCGTCCTGGTCACCCACAACCACCACGACCACATCGGCCTCACCGAGATCGTCGTCGAGCACTCCGGCGCCGAGGTGGCGGCGCTCGGCGCCGCGGCGAGGCGCCTCGCCGACTTCGACGCCGAATCGGAGCGCGACGACGAGTTCGCGGTCGCGTTGATGCTGCGCAGCGGCGTGCCCGAGGACACGGCCCTGGCGCTGCAGAGCGTCTCCTCGACCTTCCGCGGCTGGGGCGCGCCGGTGCGGGTGACGCGCCCGCTCGCCGACGGCGAGACGATCGAGCTGGGCGGCCGCGGGCTCGACGTCCTCTTCCGCCCCGGCCACAGCCCGATGGACACCGTCTTCTGGGACGCCGAGCGCCATCTGGGCTTCGTCGGCGACCACCTCCTCCCCCACATCTCCTCCAACCCGATCATCGCCCGACCGCTCGACGGCTCACCCGGTCGCACCCGCTCGCTGGTGACCTACCTGGAGTCCTTCGCCAAGACCCGCGAGCTGCCCGAGGGCTCGATCCTCCTTCCCGGCCACGGCGAGCCGATCGACGACCACGCCCGCCTGATCGACACCCGCGTCGCCTCGACCGAACGGCGCAAGGAGAAACTGCTGCGCCTGCTCGCCGACGGCCCTCGCTCGGGCTACGAGCTGGCCCAGTCGATGTGGGGGAACATCGCCGTCACCCAAGCCTTCCTGACCCTCTCCGAGGTCATCGGCCACATGGATCTCCTGCTGGCCGAAGGCCGCGTCCGCGAGGTCGACGACGGCGCCGTGACCCGCTTCGAAGCAGTCGCGTAGGCTGCCCGCCAGATGGTCTCGTTCGGAGCGCGACGGTCGGGGAAACCCGCGAAGAAACGGATGTTGATCATCGTCAACCCGTACGCGACGACGGTGTCGGATCGTCTGCGGAACCTGGTGGTCTACGCGCTGCAGGGTCGCTACGAGGTCGAGGCGGTGGCGACCGAGGCGCAGAACCACGCGACCGAGATCGGCCGCGAGGCGCGCGACGGCGGCTATGACGTGGTCGTCTCCTTCGGCGGCGACGGGACGCTGAACGAGGTCGCCAACGGGCTCGCCGGGACCGACATGCCGATGGCGATCCTGCCCGGCGGCTCGGCCAACGTGGTCGCCCGCAGCCTCGGCATCCCCAACGACGTGGTCGACGCGACCGAGCACCTGCTCTCGCTGGCCGACGAGTGGGCGCCGCGCAAGATCGACCTCGGCCGGGTCGACCAGCGCCGCTTCGTCTTCGCCTGCGGCGCCGGGATCGACGCGACCGTGGTCAAGCGCGTCGACGCGCACCCGAAGCTGAAGTCCCGCTTCGGCCCCTGGTTCTACAGCTGGGCCGGCGTCTCGGCGTTCACCCGGCGCTACCTCGTCAACCCGGTGCGCCTGCGGGTCACGGTCGGCGCCCAGCAGCCGGTCGAGGGAGTCACCGCGATCACCCAGAACTCCGACCCCTTCACCTACTTCTCGACCAAACCGATCTACGTCAACGAGGGGATCGCGATCGACGACGGCACCCTCTCGATGGCGGTGCTGAAACGGGCCGCGATGCGCGACATGCCGACCCTGTTGCCGCGCCTCTTCTCGCCCAGGCGGCCGGCCGTCCGCCATCGCCAGATCATCGGCTTCGAGGACGTCAACAGCGCCACCATCGAGTCGATCTCCGAGGACCGCTCCGGCGCCCCCCGCTCCTTCCAGCTCCAGGTCGACGGCGACTACATCGGCGAGCGGACAAAGGTCGAGATCGGCGTCGAGCCGGGCGCGCTGACGATCGTCGCCTAGTCGAGCAGCCCCGATTCGCGGGCCGAGACCGCCGTCTGGAGGAGCGTCTCGGCGGCGTCGAAGCGGGGCTCCCAGCCGAGCTCCTCCCGCGCCTTCGTCGTGTCCATCAGCACCGGGGTGGTCAGCGCGGTCGCCCACTCGAGCTGCGGGCTGATGAAGGAGAGGCGGCCGGCGACCGCGGTGCCGACGCCGAGCGCCGGGCGCGGCACCCGGACCGAGCGCCAGCCGAGCGCGGCGGCGATGTCGGAGATGACGATCTCACCGTCGCCCGCCAGGTTGTAGGCGCCGGCCTCGCCCCTGCCCACGACCGCGGCGGCGAGCGCCGCGGCGACGTCGTCGTGGTGGACCAGCTGCAGCGGCACGCCGGCGTCGGGGAGGATCGGCCGCAGCAGCGGGATCCTTTCGAGCACGTGGCGGCGCAGGCGCGGCGCCGGGTCGCCGAGGCGGACCGCGCCGACCGTCTGCTCGATCAGCATCGTCGCCCGCGGCCCGGCGACGATGCAGGGGCGGAAGACGACGGCGTCGAGCTCCGAGCCGGCGAGGATCTCGTCGAGCGCCTCCTCCAGCTCCGCCTTCTGGGCCGAGTAATAGAAGCTGGCCGAGCCGAGCGCGGGCGCCTCCTCGGTCAGCGGCTGCGGATTGCGCGGGTGGAAGCCGTAGGCGGCGACCGAGGAGGCGTAGACGAGCCGTCCGACCCCGGCCTCGACCGCCGCTTCGAAGACGTTGCGGCTCCCCTCCAGGTTGATCCGCCGCGTCTCCTCGCGGTCGCCGAAGATCGCGAAGGCGAGGTGGACGGCGACGTCGGCGCCGGCGAAGAGCTCCGCCAGGTGGCCGCGGTCGAGGATGTCGCCGCGCTGATAGGTCGCCTTGCGCCAGCCCGCCGCCCGCGGGTCGAACGGCCGCCGCGCCATCCCCCGCACCTCGCCGATCGCGTCACTCGCCTCCAGCGCGTCGATCAGCGAGCCACCGATCTCCCCGGTCGGCCCGGTGACGGCGACGGTCAGCCCGGGCATCTGCGCTCAGGCGGTCGGGGTTATCCGGTAAGCGTCGAAGACCGACTCGACGTTGCGCAGGCGGGTGATGCAGTGTTTGAGCTGCTCGGTGTCGCCGACCTCGATCACGAACTTGTTCTTGACCATCGGCGGGTTGGTCGTGCAGGTGGCGCCGATGATGTTGATCCCCCCCTCCGAGAACGTCCGTGAGAGGTCCTCGAGCAGGCGGGTGCGATCGTAGGCGTCGATCTGGATCTCGACCCGATAGGAGGCGAGGTTGTCGCCCTCCCAGCCGACGTCGACGAAGCGCTCCGGGGCGCGTTTCAGCGCCTTCACGTTCTTGCAGTCGGTGCGGTGGATGGTGATCCCGCGGCCGAGGCTGACGTAGCCCGCGATCTCGTCGCCGGGAACCGGCCGACAGCACTTGGCGAGGCGGACGGCGACGTCCTCGACCCCCTTGACGACGATCCCGTAGTTGGAGGCGTCCTTGGTGCGGCGGGCGCGGTCGGTGTGCTCCTTGGTCGGGATCAGCTCGTCGCCGACGCCCTCCCCCGTTTTCAGCCGCTGCAGGATCTTGTTGACCGCGGTCTTGGTCGAGATTTTGCCCTGACCGAGGGCGATGTAGAACTCGGTGCCTTTGCGGAAGCCCATCTCGCGGATCACGTCGGCGAGCAGCGGCGAGCCGGAGACTTTCTGCATCGGCACGCCGCGCTTGCGCAGCGCCTCTTCGAGGCTCTCGCGGCCGTCGCGCTCGGCGTCGTCGCGGCGCTCCTCTTTGAACCAGGCGCGGATCTTGTTGCGGGCGCGGTTGGTGCGCACCAGTTTCAGCCAGTCCAGCGACGGCGCCCGTTTCTGCTTCGCCGTCAGCACCTCGACGATGTCGCCGGAGCGCAGCTGGTAGTGCAGCGGCACGATCGAGCCGTTGACCTTGGCGCCGACACAGCTGTGGCCGACGTCGGTGTGGACCGCGTAGGCGAAGTCGAGCGGGGTCGAGCCGGCGGAGAGGCTCTTCACCTCACCCTTCGGGGTGAAGACGAAGACCTCGTCCTCGAACAGGTCGACCTTGAGCGATTCGAGGAACTCGGCCGGGTCCTGTTCGCCCTCGGCCTCGACCAGCTGGCGCAGCCAGGTCATCTTCTCCCGCTGCGGGTCGCCGCGGCCGCCCTCTTTGTAGGCGACGTGGGCGGCGATCCCGTACTCGGCGAGCTTGTGCATCTCCTCGGTGCGGATCTGGATCTCGAGCGGCTTGCCCTCGGGGCCGATCACGGTCGTGTGGAGCGCTTGGTACATGTTCGCCTTCGGCATCGCGACGAAGTCCTTGAAGCGACCCGGCAGCGGCTTCCAGAGCGAGTGGATGACGCCGATCGCGCCGTAGCAGTCCTTCACCGAGCCGACGATCACGCGCATCGCGGTGAGGTCGAAGATCTCGTTGAACTCGCGGCCCTTCTTCGCCATCTTCGTGTAGATCGAGTAGAAGTGCTTGGCGCGGCCGGAGATCTCGGCCTCGATGCCGACCTCTTCCAGCTCTTCGGCGAGGAACTCGCCCGCCTCGGCCACGTAGGCCTCGCGCTCGTCACGCTGCTGGGCGACCAGCTGTTTGATTTCGGCGTACTTGCGCGGGTGGAGGGTGGCGAAGGCGAGGTCCTCGAGCTCCCACTTGATCGCGTGGATCCCGAGACGGTGCGCCAGCGGTGCGTAGATCTCCAGCGTCTCGTGGGACTTCAGCGTCTGTTTCTGCTTCGGCAGCGCGCCGAGCGTGCGCATGTTGTGGAGGCGGTCGGCCAGCTTGATCAGGATCACCCTGACGTCGGTGGCCATCGCCACCATCATCTTGCGGTAGTTCTCGGCCTGCCGCTCGTCGCGGCTCTCGAAGTTCATCCCGGTCAACTTGGTGACGCCGTCGACCAGCTGGGCGATCTCGTCGCCGAATTCCTCGCGCACCTCGTCGAGCGTCGCGCTGGTGTCCTCGACCGTGTCGTGCAGCAGCGCCGCGCAGAGCGTCTCGGTGTCGAGCCGCATCCCGGCGCAGATCTGGGCGACCCCTACCGGGTGGGTGATGAACTCGTCGCCGGAGTAGCGCTTCTGGTCGCCGTGGTGGTCGCAGGCGAACTTGAAGGCGCGCTCGATCTTGTCGCGATCGACCGTCGCCACCGCGATCGCGGTGGCGCCGAACGTCGGCTGGTGCTCGTCATGCGCAGAGTCGAACTCCTCGACGACCGCGAACAGGTCGCCGAGCAGCTCCCGGTGCTCTAGGGAAAGTTTTGGCTCCGCAGAAATGACTGTGCCTCCGAGTGCTCTTCGCTGTAGACGCGGAACGCCGCCGCGCGCTCCAGATCCGTCCCTTCAGAGGATACGACGCCGACCAAGCCGTCGCCCGCGTTGGTGCTACCCGCAACGAGCCCAAGTTCAAGCAGCACGCGAAACGAGCGCGCCGCGGTCTCCGGATCGAGGGGGTGCGGTCCGGGTCCGGTGAGCGCCGCGCGCAGCTCCGGGCCCGAGGCCTGGCCGGCGGAGCGGAGCGCCCGGAAGACCGTGGCGATCGTCTCCCGCGAGGGCGCCTGGCGGGCGAGGACGCCGAGCGAGAACTCGAGCTCGGCGTCGGTGAAGAGCGGGTGGAGGAAGCCCGGCGAGGCGGGGTCGCCCCCCGACGGCGCGGCGCCGGCGGCGAGCGGGCGGGTGACGTGGTCGAGGTCGACGGGCGAGCGCGGGGCGTCGACGAGGACCACGTGCTCGAAGTGGGCCGCGAGGTCCGGCGCCGGCGCCAGCGCCGCGTAGTCGACGAGCGCGAGGCCGCCGTCGGCGCGCGCCGCGAGGCCGGCGACGGCCTCGGCGCCGCAACGGTGGCAGGCCATCAGCGCCGCGCCGCCGTTGAAGCGGGCGAGCCCGGTGGCCCCGTTGGCGAGCGCCGCGCGCCGCGAGGCGTCGGCGGCGACGGCAAGGACGCCGGCGCCGCTCGAGACGAGCTCCGCGATGGTCGCGGTGGGAGATGAGCCCGCGTCCTTGACCACGTGCCGGGGCGATCCCCCGGCGTGCGCGTGGAGACTTTCTCGGCCGATGACCGAGTTTCTCTCCACGCCGAGATCGCGGGCGAGCTCGGCCTCAAAGCGTGCCCACCACTCGGCTTCGCCGCACTCGCATCGGTGCGCGGAAATGGGCTCGGGGGCGGCGTCGAGGGGATAGACCTCGCGCAGCACCACGCGCGGCTCGATCGCTCCGTTCCAGTGGTTGACCTCGAGGCGCACCGCGGCGTCGAGCACCTCGCCGTCGTCGACACCGAGGCTGGAGCGGCCGAAGGCGACGCCGAGCGCGCGGTGCGAGCCGCTGTGGAGGCTGAAGCGCGAGTGCTTTCCCTCCTCCCCCATCGTCCGCACGTCGGTCACGCGGGCCGAAGGGACCATCAGCCGCACGCCGGGGTTGCCCATCCCGAAGGGGGCCAGCCGCCCCAGCTCTTCGGCGAGCTCGAGGCCGATCCCCACCCCGCCGACCATCGCGTCGATCCGCTCGGTCCGCCTCAGGTCCGCGGCCGTGAGCACCTCGCCGGCGTGCTTGGCGAACGCCGCGCGGAAGGCCGCCACGTTCTCGGCCCTGATCGAGAGCCCGGCGGCAGCCTTGTGGCCGCCGAACGTCTCCAGGTGCTCGGCGCACGCCTCGAGCGCGGCGTGCAGATCGAAGCCGGGGATGCTCCGACCCGAGCCGCGCCCTCCCCCTTCCTCATCCAGGGAGATGACGACGACGGGGCGATGATGCCGCTCGACCAGCCGCGAGGCGACGATCCCGACCACGCCGGGGTGCCACCCCTGGCCCGCGACCACGAGCCCGTTTGCTTTTTTCAACTCGTCCGGCAGCTCGCGCCGCGCCGCCTCCGCCGCCGCGTCGACCTCCCTCTCGGTGGCCCGTCGCTCGGAGTTCGCCCGTCCCAGCTCCTCGGCGATCTGCTTCGCCCGCTCCTCGTCCTCGGTCAGCAGCAGCTCGACTCCGGCGTCGGCCCGATAAAGCCGCCCCGCCGCGTTGATCCGCGGCGCCAGCCGGAAGGCGAGGTCGCTCTCGTCCAACCGACTCGGATCGCATCTCGAGGCCTCCATCAGCGCCCGCAGCCCGAGCCGCTTGGTGCGCCGCATCTCGGCCAGGCCCCGCTTCACCAGCGACCGGTTCTCCCCGACAAGGGGCACCACGTCGGCGACCGTCGCCAGCGCCACGAGATCCAGGTCCCTCTCGGCGCCAGGGGCGGCCTTCTCGGGGACAGCCTGCGCCTGCCCCGTGAAGGCCGCCCCCTCCCGCAGCGCACAAGCAAGCTTCCACGCCACCGCGGTCCCACAAAGCGACTCGAACGGGTAGCCGCTCACTTCCGGATGCAAGATCAGGCAGGGCGGCAGCTCCTCCTCCCGCTGATGGTGGTCGGTGACGATCACCTCCATCCCCAGCTCCTGCGCCTGCGCGACCTGCTCGACCGCGGTGATCCCGCAGTCGACGGTGATCAGCAGCCCGGTGCCCCGCACCGCCAGCCTCTCCACGTTCGCGGAGCTGAGCCCGTAGCCGTCGGCGATCCGGTCGGGGATCAGCCAGTCGCAGTCGGCGCCGAGGTCGCGCAGGGTCGAGATCATCAGCGCGGTCGCGCTGACGCCGTCGACGTCGAAGTCGCCGTGGACGGTGATCCGCTCGCCCGCTTCGATCGCCGCCCAGACCAGGGCGACGATCTCGTCCATGCCCTGGAACGCCTCCGGCGGGTGGGACTCGTCGGCGGCGAGGAAGGCGCGCGCCTCCTCCGGGGTCCGGTAGCCGCGCCGGACCAGGGTCACGGCGACGGGTCGACTCAGCCCGAGCGCCTCGGCGACGGCGCGGGCGTCGGCATAGTCGTATGGATCGGCGGCAAAGGCCTTGGCAGTTTCCGGCACCTTTCCAGGCTAGGTCGGCGTCCGGCGGGAAATTGCCGGCCTTCGGCGCGCAAATTGCCCGGAAACGACGGAGTCCGCGGAGTGAGTTCGCACTTGACCGCGCCAGGCGCGGTCAAGTGCGAACGCGCCGGGCGGTCAGTCGTAGGTCAGTCGTAGTGCGGTTCGCGGCTGCCGATCAGCCAGACGACGCCGAGGCCGAGCGCCACGCCGGGGATCGCCGAGAGGGCGGTGCCGATCGTCGTGTTGCCGACGCTCTGGCCGTCGACCAGAAGGATGATCGAGCCGACCACGAGGGCCCCGATCACCGAGCCGACGAAGGCGCCGACGATGCCCTGCCAGAAGCGGTCGGGCAGGAACACGGTGAAGTGCCAGAGGGCGATGCCCATGGTGAAGAAGACCAGGAAAGCCATCAGTCGCGCACCTCGCTCATCGCCGCCGCCCTTTGCGCCGCTGGGCGCGCCGCGCGCGCCGTTCCTCGTTCCGTTTACGCCGCTCCTCCGATTCCGACTCGGCGCCGTTGGCGCGCGGGCCGGCCCGGGTCGGAGCTTTCTCCTCCGCGTCGGGCTCGCTCGGGGCCTCGGGAGCCTCGGCGGACTCCGGCGCCTCCACTCCCTCGGACCCGTCGCCCTTCGCCTCCGCCTCGACCGCCTCCTCGATCGCCTCGGCCTCGGCCTGGCGCCGGCGGCGGCTCAGTCGTCCCGCCGCGGCCGGGACCGGCTCGGCGGCATCGATCTCCCCTTCGGTCTCGCTGTCGTCGGCCAGCTTCGCCACCTGGATGTCGTCGGCGAAGGCGGGCACCAGGCCGCCCTCGGCCTCGGCGATGCGCTGGCGCCGGCGGACGAACTGCGGCTCGCGTTCCTTCCAGGCGGTCAGCACCGGCGAGGCGATGAAGATCGACGAGTAGGTACCGGAGGCGATCCCGATCAGCATCGCGAAGGCGAAGTCCTGCAAGGTCGCGCTGCCGAAGATCAGCAGCGAGAGCACCGCCAGGAGCGTCGTGAAGCTGGTCGCCAGCGACCGGGTCAGCACCTCGCTCATCGAGCGATTGACGATCTGCGAGAACGCCGCGCGCGGCATGCGCGGCACGTTCTCTCGTATTCGGTCGAACACGATGATCGTGTCGTAGAGCGAATATCCCAAGATGGTCAGGAAGGCGGCCACGGTGCCGCTTGACACTTCTTGGCCGGTCAGGGCATAGACGCCGCCGGTGATCAGGATGTCGTGGAACAGCGCGATCATCACCGGCACCGCGAATTTCGGCTCGAATCGCAAGGCCACGTAGACCAAGATCACGAGCAGCGAGAAGATCAGCGCCTTGACCGCGGATTCGGCCACCTGGTTGCCGAAGGTCGGCCCGACGCTGGTGCTTTCGAAGCCTTCCTTTTCGATCCCGTACTTCTGCTGCAGCGCCGTTTCGGCGTGGTGGACCTCGCCCGGCTGCAGCTGCGCCGACTCGATCTGGAAGACGTTGTCGCCGAAGTGCGGGACGCTGACCTGCTGGACCTGCGCGTTTTCGATCCCCGCTTCTCCCAGCGTTTCGTGGACGCTTTCCTCGTCGGTCGGCTTTTCCAGCGCCGCGGTGATCCGCGTGCCGGACTTGAAGTCGATGCCGAAGTTCAGCTCCTTGGTCGAGAGCGCGATCGCCCCGATCAGCAGGATCACCCCGGACAAGGTGAAGAACCAGCGGCTGGCGCCCATGAAGTCGAAGTGCCAGCGCCGTCCCTCGCCGCCGGCCCCGAGCGCGTTCGGCGAGCGCAGCAGTTTCGAGTTGCTCATCGTGCCGAGCAGCGCCTGGGTGAAGACGACCGCGGTCAGCAGCGAGGTGATCGTGCCGACGCCGAGCGTGAAGGCGAAGCCCTTGACCCCGGCGGTCGCCAGGACGAAGAGGATGAAGGCGGTCAGCAGGGTGACGACGTTCGCGTCGACGATCGTCGAGATGCCGCGTTTGTAACCGGCGGCGATCGCCGACTGCATGCCGCGGCCGGCCCGCACCTCCTCCTTTATTCGCTCGAAGATGACGATGTTCGAGTCGGCGGCGACGCCGATCGTGAGGACGAGGCCCGCGATCCCCGGCAGCGTCAGGGTGATCGGGATCAGTTTGATCAGGGCGAAGAAGATCACCCCGTAGGCGCCCAGCGCGATCACCGCGATCAGGCCGAGGAAGCGGTAGTAGGCGAGCAGGAAGACGATGACGAGGGCGAGGCCGATGATCCCGGCCTTGATCCCGTCGTGGAGGGCCTGCGAGCCGAGCGTCGCCGACACCTGCGTCTCGGAGATCAGGTGGAGGCTGATCGGCAGGGCGCCGATCTGCAGCGTGGTCGCCAGTTCCTGCGCCTGTTCGAGGCCGTGTTCGCCGGAGAAGCCGCCGGAGATCTCGGCGCCCTGGCGGCCGTCGATCCCGTTCGGGTTTTCGCGGAAGTTGATGATCGGCCGGCTCTGGACTTCGTTGTCGAGGATGACCGCGAAGTGGCCGGAGAGCGCCGCCGCTTCTTCGTCGCTGACCGTGCCGACGGCCTGCGCCTGCCCGCGCAGGGCGATTTCACGGGTGACCTGGGCGAAATTGGAGCGCCCTTCGTCGGTGAATTTGAAGGAGACGTTCGGTTCGCCGGTGCCCTGCTGGTATTCCTGCTTCGGTTCGGTGATTTCGCTGCCCGAGAGCGCGTATTCGTCGTTCAGCGCGTACCAGCCGGGCTGCGCCGTTTCGTCGACCTTGCCGTTTTCTTCGGTCGGCAGTTCGGAGACGAGGATGGTTCCGGCGGGGACTTCGATGACGATGCCGTCCCTGGGCAGCGTTTCGCCGGTCGGGCTTTCGTAGAGGTCCTTCTTCACCGTCTCCGGACCGGCGAGCAGCTTGTGCGGCGATTCCTTGTCGAAGAGGTAGTACTGGGTTCGCCCGACCGAGCATTTTTCGCATTCCGCGGTCGTCTTCGGCGTCTGTTCGGCGGCCAGCAGGGCGGCGGTGTAGGCGTCCGGGAAGGCGCCCGAGGCCATCAGCACTTCGCTCTCGTAGCCCTTGACGTTGCGGCCCGCTTCCTTCCACATCTTTTCCAGCCGCTTGACCGCGGCGCTCGGGGCCGTCTGGCCGGGATGGCCGCCGATCACCCGCTGGATGCCCAGCAGGTTCGTCTCCCAGTCGAAGAAGTAGAGCTGCGCGGTGGTCCCCACCTGTTCGGCGGCGCGGTTGGCGTCGGTGACGCCCGGCAGGCCGACGGTGATGTTCTTGTCGCCGAGTCGCGCGACTTCCGCCTCGGACACACCGAGGTTGTTGATCCGCTTTTCGATGATGTTGATCGAGTCTTCGATGTCTTCACCGGAGACTTCGGTGTTGGTGCCCGTCGGCTGGCCTTCGTAGACCAACTGGAGGCCGCCCTGCAGGTCGAGGCCGAGCTTCGTTTCCTTGGTCGCGATGACGATCCCCGAGACGGCGACCAGGGCGATCACGAAGAGCAGGACGAAGACGTGCTGACGCCTGGAACCCATCGGTGCCTAACCCTCCGGGGTCAGGACAAGCAGAAGCCCGCCGTCGTCGTCATAGGCGGGGAACACGTCGGCGACCGCTTTCGCGGGCAGGTCGCCCTCGGCGTTGACCGAGACGCGCTTGTCGAGCGAGCGCACGCCCCACTCGAGCGAGGTCTCGATCGGATCGGTCTGGCCGTCGCCGTCGGTGTCGGCCTCGGGGCCGCCGTCACCGGGATCGATCCAGTCGAGGCCCAGGACCTCGCGCACCGGCCGCCCGATCACGTCCTCGTCAGTCAACCCCGTCAACTCGTAGCTCCCTTTACCCGCATCGATGATCCGCCCCTGTTGATCGCAGACGAAGAACGCCGCGTTCGGAGCCGGATAATAATCGTCGAGTAGTTCGAATACGAACCCGAAACCACATTTCGAACAACCTTTCGGGCGGCGGCTGAACCCTTCGGTCCGGGAGCCGCTGACCTCGCGGTGTCCGCAGTTGGGGCAGATGAAAAACGGCATGGTCGGGACAGGCTAGATGAAAGTTCTGTGCGGGGAGTTAACGCTCGCGCCGCTCTAGAAAAGGCTTGCGGCGCCTTCCGGCGCGACCAGGCCGAGGTGGTCGTAGGCGCGCTGCGTGAGGACCCGCCCGCGCGGCGTACGTTTCAACAGTCCCTGCTGGAGGAGGTAGGGCTCGAGCACGTCCTCGATCGTATCCGCCTCCTCGCCGATCGCGATGGCGAGGGTGGAGAGGCCGACCGGGCCGCCGCCGAATTTGGTCGCGACCACGTCGAGGAGGGCGCGGTCGGAGCGGTCGAGGCCGGCCTCGTCGACCTCCAGCATCGCCAGCGCGTCGGCCGCCAGGCCGGCGTCGATCGCCCCCGTCCCCTTCACCTCGGCGTAGTCGCGGACCCGCTTCAGCAGCCGGTTGGCGACGCGCGGCGTGCCGCGCGAGCGGGAGGCGATGGTGAAGGCGCCCGCGCCGTCGATCTCGACCTCGAGGATCCCGGCGGAGCGCTCGACGATCAGCGCCAGGTGCTCGGCGCTGTAGTGCTCGAGCCGGTGGCTGACGCCGAAGCGGTCGCGCAGCGGCGTCGTCAGCAGTCCCGCGCGGGTGGTCGCGCCGATCAGCGTGAAGGGCGGCAGCGGCAGGGTCACGGTGCGGGCGCCGGCGCCCTGGCCGAGCACGACCGGCAGTTCGCCGTCCTCCATCGCCGGATAGAGCGTCTCCTCGACCGCGCGGCCGAGGCGGTGGATCTCGTCGATGAAGAAGACGCTGCCCGGCTCCAGCGCGGTGAGGAAGGAGGCGACGTCGGCCTTGCGCTCCAGCGCCGGGCCCGCGGTCTGGACCAGCGGCACGCCGAGCTCGGCGGCGACGATGTTGGCGAGCGAGGTCTTCCCCAGCCCGGGAGGCCCGGCGAGCAGGACGTGGTCGAGCGGCTCGCCGCGCCGGCGCGCCGCCTCGATGAAGATCGCCAGCTGCTCGGTCACCTGGACCTGGTTGACGAAATCGTCCAGGGTCGGCGGGCGCAGGGAGCGGTCGAGGTCCTCGGCGTCGGCGCGGGCGTCGTGCACGCGCACCTCGGCATCGACCGGCACCGGGTCGCCGTCGAGCCCGGGCGTGCGGATGCGGTTGGCGCCGATCGGGTCGTCGCCGGTCGGGTCGAAGTCACTCATCGGTTCGCCCCGGCCTTGCGCAGCGCCCCGGCGAGCAGCGCCTCGGCGTCGTCGCCCTCGAGGCCGTCGAGCAGCTGCTCGGCTTCCAGCGGCTGGTAGCCGAGGTTGACGAGGCCGTCGCGGGCGAGGGAGCGGGCGTCGGCCTCCTCGGCGGCGGGGATCGCCGAGGCGGTCGCCTCGAGCGCGCCCGCGACCTTGTCGCGCAGCTCGACCACGATCCGCTCCGCGGTCCGCTTGCCGATTCCGGGGACCGCCTGGAAGCGTTTGGTGTCGCCTGCCGCGATCGCCCGCAGGAGCTCGCGCGAGCTGCCGCCGGAGAGCGCCGCGATCGCGACTTTGGGACCGACCCCGCTGACCGAGATCAGCATGCGGAAGAGCTCCCGCTCGTCTTCGGTGGCGAAGCCGTAGAGGGCGAGCGAGTCCTCGCGGGCGATCAGCTCGGCGTGGAGGAAGGTCTCCGAGCCGGCCGCCGGGACCGCCTTCAGCGTCTCGCTGGAGACGGCGAGCCGGTAGCCGACGCCGTGCGCGTCGATCACGACGTGGTCGGGGCGGCGGACGAGAACCTCGCCGCGGACGGCGGCGATCATCCGGACACCCGCGGGGCGAAGCGTGGCTTGGACCGCGTGCCGGCGGCGGTGAGCGTCACCGCGCTGCCGCTGCTCGCCTCCGCCCGGCGCCGGCCTTCGCCGCCGCCGTGGCAGATCGCCACCGCGAGCGCGTCGGCGGCATGGTCGGGCGTCGGCGGCTCGGGCAGCCCGAGCAGCGTCCCCACCATCCGCTGGACCTGCTCCTTGCCCGCCGCGCCGGAGCCGCAGACCGCCATCTTGATCGCCTGCGGGGTGTAGGCGAAGCAGGCGATGCCGCGCTGGGCGGCGGCCAGCATCGCGACCCCGCTCGCCTGTCCGACGACCGTCGCCGAGCCGACGTTGCGGCCGAAGTAGACCTGCTCGATCGCCAGCGCCCGCGGCTCGTGCCAGGACATCAGGTCGCCGAGGGCGGCGTGGATCCGCTCCAGCCGCCGCTCCATCGGCATCTCCGGCCCCGTCTCGACGACGCCGCCGTCGAGCGCGACCATGCGGTTGCCCTCGACCCGGACGATGCCGAAGCCGAGATTCGCCGCACCGGGATCGATGCCCATCACAACCTGCATAAGGGACTGATTCTGGGGAGGCGACCGGATGCCTCCCTGGGGGCGCCCGAAGCTGGCGCCCGGAGCCGGGGGAGCTAAAGGGACGGGAAGGGACGCGGCCTTCTCGGTGGCGGCCCGGGCAGGCTGTGGCCGCCACCGAGAAGGCCGGGTGTCGGGGAGAGGTGCGAGATCCGTCACGAACTCCGGGGATCGGTCACGAGGAGCGGGGGAAGTCCACGCTTCCTCCCGTCCTCCTCATGCCTCCCCCTGGTGCGTTCGCAGTTCTGCTCGCATGGCGAGCGAAAGTGCGAACTCACCCGGGTGGGGCCCCGATCCCGTCACGGGACGCATGGGGAAGGGTGACGTTCCCGGCGTCTCTCCCACGCCCGTGTGGACTTCCCTGCGGAAGCCTCACGTCCCGGGCGTCTCGTGGCGGCCACAGCCTGCCCGGGCCGCCACGAGACGCCCGGGACGCACCTCGGACGGGCGGGGCGGCCCCGGACCACGCCGGCCCGAACCCGCCGCCACGACCCGAAGCACGCCGCCCCGCCCCCCGCCCGCCGCGACGCCGCTCTCTACGCCGCCAGCTCTTCGAGGACCGACTCGGGGATGTCGAAGTTGGCGTAGACCTGGTCGACGTCGTCCTGGTCGTCGAGCACCTCGAGCAGGTCGATCATCCGCTCGGCGTCGCGGCCGGTGAGTTCGACCGTCGATTTCGGTTCCGTCGCCAGGGCGGCCGACTCGATCTCCACGCCTGCCTCCTGCAGCGCGGCTTTCACCGCGGTGAGGTCGGTCGGCTCGCTGAGGATGCGCATCTTGTCGCCCTCCTCCTGCACGTCCTCGGCGCCGGCGTCGATCGCGGGCATCACGTCGTCCTCGCTGTAGCGGTCGGCGTCGACCACCACCACGCCTTTTTTCTCGAAGTTCCAGGCGACGGAGCCGGGCTCCCCGAGGCCGCCGCCGTGGGTGGAGAAGGCGTGGCGGATCTCGGCGCCGGCCCGGTTGCGGTTGTCGGTCAGCGCCTCGACCAGCACCGCGACCCCGGCCGGGCCATAGCCCTCGTAGAGCACGTGTTCGTAATTGGCGCCGTCGTTGCCGGCCCCGGTGCCGGTGTCGATCGCCTTCTGGATTTTGTCTTTCGGCATCGACGCTTCGCGCGCCTTCTGCACGGCGGTGGCGAGGGCCGGGTTGCCGTCGGTGTCGCCGCCGCCGTCACGCGCGGCGACCGTGATCGCGCGGGCGAGCTTGGAGAAGAGCTTGCCGCGTTTCGCGTCCGCCGCGCCCTTCTTGTGTTTGATCGATGACCACTTGGAATGTCCTGACATACAGGTGTCATTCTATGAGAGGGGCGAGGGGATGGAAACCGCGATGAGGAGCTTCGGGCGCAACATGGCCGCCACGGCGGTCTTCCTCGCCATGCTCCTGGCCGCCTTCTCGCTCTGGACCCTGATCCCGCTGGGCTGGGTCTACATCGCCTCGAAGCTGGCGCACAGCCAGTTCCCGAGCATCGGCCCCTACATGGTGGTGATCATCGGGATCATCGTCACCGTCCTCTGCGACGCCTGGCTGATCGGCCGCCTCAACGACCTCTACGTGCGCGTGACCGGCAGCAACCGACTCGTCCAGACCCGCCCCAACTGGCTGAAGAGCATGCGCGACACCGGCCCCGTCCGCAACGACGTGACCGTGGTCGAGGCGGTGATGATGTCCTCGGTGACGCTCGCCGCGATCGCCCTCGTCACCTGGTTCTTCCTTCTCGCCGGATCGCCGATCCCGAACCGCTGACGCGCACTTTCAAACAGCTCGGCGCCACTTTCAAACACTTCTGTAACGCCGCTTGAAGTGGGGCGTCGGGGGTGCTTCTATCGACCCATGCAGGCGCTGACGAACGAGCAACTGGAGAAGAAGATGGATCAGGGTTTTGCGGAGCTGAAGGCCGAGCTCCGGGAGATGCGAGCGGAATACGGCGGCGAATTCCGGTCCATCCGCGCCGAGCTCGGGGCGCTCACCCGGGGCATGATCTTCGCCTTCGTCGCCCTCTTCGCGACCGTCATCTTCGGCTTCGCCGGCCTCTTCACGACGATCCTGATCCACTTCTGACGCCGCCCAGGGGCGGCGGGGAGCTCAGACGATGAACTTGCCGTCTTCCTGCATCACGACGCCGTCGACTTCGAGCTTGCCGCCGAGGCGGAGGTCGCAGACGAGGTCGGTGTGGACGGCGGACCGGTTGGTGCCGCCGGACTCGGGATAGGCCTGGCCGACGGCCATGTGGACGGTGCCGCCGAGCTTCTCGTCGAGCAGCACCTCGCGGGTCCCGCGGTCGATGCCGTAGTTGGTGCCGATGCCGAGCTCGCCAAGGGTGCGGGCGCCCTCGTCGGTGTCGAGCAGGGCGATCAAGAACTCTTCGCCGCGGTCGGCGCTCGCGTCGACGACCCGGCCCGCCTCGAACTTGAGGCGCACACCGGAGACCTCGCGGCCGCCGATCACGGCGGGCAGATGGAAGCTGACCTCGCCTTCGGTCGCGTCCTCGACCGGGCCGGTGAAGAACTCGCCGTCGGGCATGTTGTGGTCGCCGACGCAGGGGATGAACTTGCGCCCCGCGATCCCCAGCTTGATGTCGGTGCCGGGGGCGACGACGCGAACCTCCTCGTGCCCCTCGACCCACTCGGCCAGGCGCTCGGTCTCCTCCGAGGCCCGCTTCCAGGCGGTCAACGGATCGGGGTCGTCGGCCAGGCAGGCGCCGTAGTAGAAGCTTTCGTAGTCGGCCAGGCTCATCTCCGCCTCGGAGGCGTAGGCACTGGTCGGGTAGAGCGTGTAGACCCAGCGGAAGTCGCCGTCGGCGCTCCGTTTCATCGCCCGGTTCATCAGGTCGCCGGTGACCGACTGGCGCAGGGTCTGGCGCTCCGGCGCCACCCCGGAGAGCTCACGCGTGTTGGTGCTCGCGCCGATCGCGATCCGCACGTCGGCGTTGTCCACCATCCACTCGGCGAACGGCGAGATCCATTCCAGCTGCTTGTCGGAGGCGTGCTTGAAATAGGAGGCGATCTGGCCGTCGAGGGCGACGTTCAGCACCGGGTTGCCGCCCGCTTTCAGCACCTCCTCGTAGACCGCCAGCAGCAGCGGCGCGGCCGCGTTCTCACCGTCGATCGAGACGACCTCGCCCTCCCGCACCTTGGTCGAGTAGCCGACCAGGATCTTCGCCAGGTTCTGAATCCTCGGATCGCCGCTCATCCTCGTGCCGCCCCTCTCGCTTGGTCTTGGTCCTGGGCCATGGTGATCATCGCCATGAATATCGCGTGGAAGCGCGGATCGTCGGTCAGCTCGGGGTGGAACGCCGAGGCGAGGACGCTGCCTTCGCGGATCGCCACCGGGTGCCCCTCCCACCAGGCGAGGACGTCGACCCCCGCCCCGGTCCGCTCGACCCAGGGCGCGCGGATGAAGACCGCCCGCAGCGGCTCCTCTCCCGCCCCGCCCACCTCGAGGTCGGCCTCGAAGCTCTGCAGCTGCCGGCCGAAGGCGTTGCGCCGCGCGGTCACGTCGATGAAGCCGAGGTGCTCGTCGTCGCAGACGATCAGCCCGGCGCAGGTGCCGAGGATCGGCCGCCCCGCCTCGTGGTGCGCGCGCAGCGCCGGCTCGAGCCGCCGAGGACTCGATCAACTTCGACATCGTCGTCGACTCGCCGCCGGGGATGACCGAGCCCGTCGAGCCCCGCCAGTCCCTCCGGCGTGCGCACCTCGACCACCTCCGCGCCGAGCCGGCGCAGCGTCTTCGCGTGCGCTTCGAAGTCCCCCTGCAGAGCTAGGACGCCGACCTTCAGGTCAGCCCCCGCGGTGCTGCAGCAGCGCGCCCTGCTCCTCGAGCGGGCCGATCTCGAGGCCGCCCATCGCCTCGCCCAGGCCGATCGAGGCGGCGGCGACCCGCTCGGGGTCCTCGAAGTGCGTGGTCGCCTCGACGATCGCCTTGGCCCGCCGCGCCGGGTCGGACGATTTGAAGATCCCCGAGCCGACGAAGTTGCCCTCGGCGCCGAGCTGCATCATCAGCGCCGCGTCGGCGGGCGTCGCGATCCCGCCCGCGCAGAAGAGCGGCACCGGCAGGCGCCCGGCCGCGGCGACCTCCTGGACCACTTCCAGCGGCGCCGGCAGTTCTTTGGCGGCGGTGGCCAGCTCCTCCGGCCGCAGCGTCGCCAGCCGGCGACATGCCGGCCCGGATGGCGCGCATGTGGCGGACGGCCTCGACCACGTTGCCGGTCCCGGCCTCGCCCTTGGAGCGGATCATCGCCGCGCCCTCGCCGATCCGCCGCAGCGCCTCGCCGAGGTTGGTGGCGCCACAGACGAACGGCACCTCGAAGCCGAACTTCTCGATGTGGTTCACCTCGTCGGCCGGGGTCAGCACCTCGGACTCATCGATGTAGTCGACTTCCAGCGCCTGCAGGACCTGGGCCTCGGCGAAGTGGCCGATGCGCGCCTTCGCCATCACCGGGATCGTCACCGCTTCCTGGATCCCCTTGATCATCGCCGGATCGGACATCCGGGCGACGCCGCCGTCGCGGCGGATGTCGGCGGGGACGCGCTCCAGCGCCATCACCGCGCAGGCACCCGCCTCCTCGGCGATCTTCGCCTCCTCGGGGGTGACCACGTCCATGATCACCCCGCCTTTCAACATCTCGGCGAGGCCAGTCTTCAGTCGGAAAGTTGCACGATCAGGCATGCAACCCATATTAGGGAGCGGAGCGAGCGCCCCGCCCTCACCTCACTTCAGTTTGTACGCCTTGATGCGGTCCCTATGGAGGTCTTCATCCCGCGCGTACAACCCGTGAGCGAGCGCCTGCACCAGTGCCATCAGCGCCGTGTTGGAACGGGTGAAAGACGGGCTGTTGGAGGAGAAGTAGAGCGTCATCTCGGCGTGCTCGCCGACCTCCGACATGGTCGCGTCGGAGATCGCCAGGGTGCGCGCGCCGCGATGCAGGGCGAGCTTCACCGCCCGCAGCAGCAACGGATGCGGCCGACCCGCCGAAAGGGTGATGACGAGGGTGTTCTCGTCGATCCGGCCGAGCCGCTGGAGGCTCTCGCCGCCGGTCGAGGCGACGATTTCGGCGCGGATGTCGAGCAGGCTCAGCGTGTGGCGCAGGTAGCTGGCGAAGAAGGCCATCTGGTCGACGCCGACGATCACGATGCGCTGCGCCGTGGCGAGCGCGGCGACCGAGTCGTTGACCTGTTGGGTGGTCAGTTTGCGCGCGGTTTCCTCGAGGTTCGAGTAGTCGGCGCCGAGCGATCCCTCGAGCTCGGAGTGGTCGAAGGAGAAGAGCGGGCCGGAAGCGGAGCCGACCGCGGCGATCGTCGTCCGGTACTCCTCGATCGCGGCCTGCTGCAGCTCGGGGTAACCCTCGAAGCCGAGCGCCTGCGAGAAGCGGACGACGGTCGACGACGAGGTGCTGGCGCGGCGCGCGAGCTCCTCGGCGGTGAGGAAGGCCGCCTCGTCGAGGTGGTCGACGATGTAACGGGCGACGTCTTTCTGAGAGCGGGAGAACTCGTCGAAACGCTCCTGGATGTAGTCGGAGAGGCTTTTGAGTTGAGGTGATTTCGTCGCGGTCTTGGTCACGGCCGAAGATTTCGCCGGGCCTGCCGCTTTCCCTTCTGGTTGGATTTGTTTGCGAAAGGAGACACCCCACCGATGGGCCAGTTCGACGGACAACCGAGCATGCGCTGGAGCCTCCAAGGGGTGACCGAAGAGGGCGACGAGGCCTGGCTGATCCGCGGCATCGCGCGCAAGCTGTACCGCTGCCCCGGCTGTCACGGTGACATCCAGGTCGGTGACGAGCACACCATCGTCCAGTACGTGCGCCGGCTCGGCGGCACCGACCACCACCACTGGCACCGTCGGTGCGCCGAAGAGATCCTGATCCCGGAGCTGTGGGAACTGCGCAAGGTGCCGGCCTCGGATTCGAAGCAGGATCGGCTGGAGCGCCGCGGCCGGGTCCCGGCGGGACGGCGACGACGGCGCGGGCGATGAGTCGGCGCCGCCGACTCCTTCGCCTCTACGTCCGCGCGGGCCGCGTCTACTGGGCCTGGGCGCCGACCCTGCTGGCGCTGGCGGTGCTGGTCTTCGTCCCGCTTGGCTTCCTCGACGGACTGCTGCACGGCGTCGACACCAGCGCCCTGACCCTGTCCTCGGGCCTGAGGGTCGCCAGCTTCGTCCTCGCCTGGGCCGCCGTCACCGCCTCCAGCCTCTTCGGCGAGGTGTTCTTCAGCGGCGCGATCGCCGCCTCCCTGACCCACCCCGAAGATCAGGAGGCACCCGGCTTCATGCGTCTCGCCCGCCACATCTCCTACGGCAAACTGATCGCCGTCGACATCCTCTTCACCGCGGCGGTGGTGGTCGGCCTGGTCGGGCTGCTCGTCGGCGCGCTCCTCGTCTACGTCTACCTCGGGCTCGCCGGGCCGCTGGTGGAGATCGAGAAGCACAGCGTCCTCGGCGGCTTCAGGCGCAGCTTCGACCTCGTCCGCGGCCACTTCTGGATGGTCTTCGCGGTGCTGATCCCGATCGAGATCCTCGGCGACGCGATCAACGGCGCGATCGTCGGCCTCTGCCACGACGCGCTCGGACACGGCTTCTTCGCCGCCTGGGTGGGCGAGTCGCTCGGCAACATCGTCACGACGCCCCCGTTGGCGGTCGTGATCGTGCTGCTGACGCTGGAGCTGATCCATCACCACGACGGCGCCGGGCCAGCGCTGAACCGGCGGCCGGAGCCGATCACCACCGTCCCGGAGACCGCATGAGCGCCTGCCTTCCGCTCGCCAACTTCATCACCGATTTCTGGAACCACCACCTGGTGGACCACGACCGCCAGGGGGTCTTCCTGGTGCTGGTCGGGTTCCTCGGCTCGTTCGCCTTCATCCGCATGAGCACGCGGCTGATCCGCAAGGAAGTGAGCTGGTGGCCGGGCAACATCGAAAGCGAGGGCGGCCTCCACGTCCACCACCTCGTCTTCGGGATCATGACGATGATGGTCGCCGGGACTTGAGCGCCAACCACAGCCAGCACTGGCCGATGATACTGGAAAGCTCTGATGGAGCCCGTCGACTTCGTCGAACCCCCCCTCGCGGCGTGCGTTCACGCAGGTTGCCGCGGTAGCGTAGGAGATCGGCATGGATGTGATCAGCAGCTTCACTGCGCGATTCGAGCGCACCCGCGAGGAAGAGCTCACGCTCGAGGAGTACCTCGCCGAGTGCAAGCGCAACCCGGTGGCCTATTCCACCGCGGCCTAGCGAATGCTCAAGGCCATCGGCGAGCCCCAGACCATCGACACGCGCAACCATCCGCGCCTGTCGCGCATCTTCGCCAACAAGGTCATCAAGATCTCACCCCGCCTTTGCCGAGTTCTACGGCATGGAGGACTCGATCGAACAGGTCGTCTCCTTCTCCCGCCACGCCGCGCAGGGCCTGGAAGAAAAGAAACAGGATCCTCTATTTGCTCAGGTCAGTGGGCGGCGGCAAGAGCTTGATCACCGAGCGCCTCGAGCAGCTGATGCAGGAAGTGCCCTTCTACGCGATCAAGGCTCGCCGGTGAACGAGTCGCCGCTCGGTCTGTTCGACGCTGTGGAAGACAGGCCGATCCTCGAGAAGGAAATGGCATTCCACGTCGCTACCTGAACCGCAACCTATCACCTTGGGACGTGAAACGTCTGGAGGAATTCGGCGGCGACATCCGCAAGTTCAAGGTGGTCAAGCGCTATCCGTCGGATCTCAAGCAGATCAGGCATCGCCAAGACCGAACCGGGCGACAAGAACAACCAGGACATCTCCTCGCTGGTCGGCAAGGTCGACATCCGCAAGCTCGAGACCTTCGCGCACGACACCCCGACGCCTACAGCTTCTCCAGCGGCCTGTCCTCGCCAACCAGGGGCCTCTCGAGTTCGTCGAGATGTTCAAGGCGCCGATCAAGGGGACCGTGAACCCGCTGCTGACCGCGACGCAGGAAGGCAACTTCAAGGGCACCGAAAGGCTTCGGCGCGATCCCGTTCGACGGCGTCGTGCTCGCGCACAGCAACGAGAGCGAGTGGAAGGCCTTCCGCAGACAACAAGAACAACGAGGCCTTCCTCGACGCATCTACATCGTCAAGGTGCCGTACTGCCTGCGCGTCAGCGAGGAAGTGAGGATCTACGAGAAGCTGCTGCGCGGCTCGTCGCTCGCCAACGCCACCTGCGCGCCGGGCACGCTGAAGATGATGAGCCAGTTCGCGGTGCTGACGCGGCTGAAGGAGCCGGAAAACTCGTCGCTGTATTCCAAGATGCTGGTCTACGATGGCGAGAACCTGAAGGACACCGACCCGCGCGCGAAGAGCTTCCAGGAGTACCGCGACTACGCCGGTGTCGACGAGGGCATGAGCGGCATCTCGACGCGCTTCGCCTTCAAGATCATCTCCAAGGTGTTCAACTTCGACAGCACGGAAGTCGCCGCCAACCCGGTGCACCTGATGTACGTGCTCGAGCAGCAGATCGAGCGCGAGCAGTTCCCGGCATAGACCGAGCAGAAGTACCTCTCGTTCATCAAGGAGCACCTGGCGACCAAGTACGCCGAGTTCATCGGCAAGGAGATCCAGACCGCCTACCTGGAGAGCTACACGAGTACGGCCAGAACATCTTCGACCGCTACGTCACCTACGCCGACTACTGGATCCAGGACCACGAGTACCGCGACACCGACACCGGCGAGGCGTTCGACCGCGCCTCGCTGAACGCCGAGCTCGAGAAGATCGAGAAGCCGGCCGGCATCTCGAACCCGAAGGACTTCCGCAACGAGATCGTCAACTTCGTGCTGCGCGCGCGGGCCAGCAACGCCGGCAAGAGCCCGATGTGGACGAGTTACGAGAAGCTGCGCAGGTGATCGAGAAGAAGATGTTCTCGAACACCGAGGAGCTGCTGCCGGTGATCAGCTTCAACGCCAAGGCCAGTGCCGACGAGGCGAAGAAGCACGAGGACTTCGTCACCCGCATGGTCGCCAAGGGCTACACGGCCAAGCAGGTTCGCCTGCTGTGCGAGTGGTACCTGCGTGTAGGAGTCGTCCCGAGACGTGCCGAAGTTGAGGAGCACGCTGAATGGCCTTGCAGAGCATCATCGACCGGCGGCTGGCGGGCAAGAACAAGTCCATCGGCAACCGAGAGCGCTTCCTGCGCCGTCACAAGAAGTTGTGTCGGATTCTATCGTGTTTCCCTATTAACCTTCACGATGCGA